>CAVPIB010000001.1:0-1050646 GCA_963704885.1 uncultured Actinomycetes bacterium
GACCTGCCTCCGCTGTGACTGGCAAGGCGAGACGAAGGAACGAGCGTGCCCCAACTGCGGAGAACAGCCGCTTTACAACGTCGGTGCTCCCACGTCAGGGGAGGCGGGGGTGCCGGTACAGAGCCGACCCAAGGAGCAAAGCCACAAAGCATCCAGCACAGCAAGCGTGACTTCCGTCCGGCGCCCGGTCCCTCCGGTCGAAACACCCCCGTCCACGACGGATGCGGTCGAACCGTCGGACCGATCCGCCCGCTCAGCCGTGGTGTTCGGCGTGACAGCCCTCGTGCTGACCGTCACCCTGGGCACCTGGCTCAGGGCGCACGAGGAACGCACGTCCCCGGCAGCACCGGCGGACGCCGCGGCTCCCGCCAGCGACGGCTCGCCTGCGCCGGTCGTCGAGTCCTCACCGACGCCCGCGAACGCCCCTCCCTACGAGCCACCTCCTCCCTTCCGCTGGCACACGGTCTCCGAGATGGGCGTTCCGCTCTCGTTCAAGGTGCCAACGGGTGGGTGGGAGAGCTTCCGCAGCATCGGGACTCCCGAGTCCCCCGGAGGGCCGATCTCGATCAACAAGTCGATAGTCGGGCCACAGGGCGCAGAGGCCATCATCTTCTGGACGAGCTTCCCCGACGGCGACTACGCCGACCCTTGCACCCGTCTGCTGGGGCCGTCGGTTGGTCCATCGGTCGCCGATCTCGCGGACGCGGTCGCTACCGCGCCCGGCACCGTCCTCGTCTCCGGCCCTTCGGACGTCACCATGGGCCGGCGCGCCACGAAGCACGTAGCGCTCACTGTTCGCGAGAACGTCGGGTGCGACCCGGGATTCTTCTACACGTGGAAAGACGTGTCTGGGGGTGCGCTCTGGCCACACACCGGCTTGGGCGCCACGATCGACGTATGGATCGTCGATGTGGACGGGAAGACTTTGTTCATCGAAGCCGCGACGAGCAAGCAGGCCGATCCCGATCTGAAGCGGGAAGTCCAGAAGATCATCGGCTCGATCCGCTTCGCCGAGCCCGATCTGCGCACAACCGCGGCTTTGGCAGCCGACTACGATTTCCGGAACTCACGCGCCAGCTCGGTCGAGACGGCCCCGGACCTGACAGACATCGGTCAGGGCTCGAACAGCTTCATCGACGAGATCTTGCTCAGGCAGAGGCGGACCGTGCTGGCGTTCCCCGAGGGCAACGGCTTGTCTCTCTCCCCAACCACCGGGGTGATCAACGGAGACCGATACTCGATCGAGCTCCTGTTCCGCCTCGACAGCATCGAGGGCTACCGGAAGATCATCGATCTCAAGAACGCCTCGGACGATTCCGGGCTGTACATCCTCGATGGTCGGCTGACCTTCTTCGACGTCGGAACGCCTTCACCGACGACGATCGAGGCAGATACCTACGTACAGGTCGTGCTGACCCGGGCCGCCTCCGGTAAGGTCGCGGCGTACGTCAACGGCGATAGGCAGTTCTCCTTCCAAGACGTCGGCGGGCTTGCCTTGATCGATACGAGCGATGCCCTTCGATTCTTCACAGACGACGCGATCATGGGTGGTGAGCAGTCCGGGGGAGCCGTCTCTCGGATCCGGTTGTATGACCGGCCGCTCAACGCGAACGATGTCTTCGTGCTCGCGTGCGAGGAGATCCCGAACGCCCCCTGCGGCTAGGACCCGGGGTTCGCTACTCGGTGGAACCTGCGAGCTCAACGGGAGGAACGTCCGGCGGGACGATGTTGCCGCCGTCGAAGACGATCTCGCCGTTCTGCGCGTCCAAGATGATGGTCTGGCCCGCCCGGAACTCCTTCCACAGGAGCTTCTCCGAGAGCGGGTCCTCGACCAGCCGCTGGATGGTCCGGCGGAGCGGACGAGCACCGAGAGACGCGTCGTAGCCCTCTTTGGCCAGGAGTTCCTTGGCCCCGTCGGTCAGCTCGATATCGATGTCCTTGGCCTTCAACTGCTCGCGGACGCGCTTCATCATCAGGTCGACGATGTTCACCACGTCTCCCTGCGTCAGCGAACGGAAGACGATGACCTCGTCGATGCGGTTCAGGAACTCGGGGCGGAAGCTCTTCTTGAGCTCCTCGGTCACGCGGTCGCGCATCTTCTCGTACGTGACCTCTTCGTTCCCCGCGGCCGCGAAGCCGATGCCGGGGCCTTTCTGGATATCGCGGGTACCCAGGTTGGAGGTCATGATGATGATGGTGTTCTTGAAGTCCACCTTGTGTCCCTGTGAGTCCGTCAGATGCCCGTCCTCCAGGATCTGGAGCAGGGTGTTGAACACATCGGGGTGCGCCTTCTCGATCTCGTCGAAGAGCACCACGCTGAACGGCTTGCGCCGGACCGCCTCGGTGAGCTGACCGCCCTCTTCGTAGCCGACGTAGCCCGGAGGCGAACCGATCAGCCGCGACACCGTGTGCTTCTCCATGTACTCCGACATGTCCAGCTGGATCAGCGCGTCCTCGTCGCCGAAGAGGAACTCGGCCAGCGCCTTCGACAGCTCGGTCTTCCCGACACCCGAAGGACCGAGGAAGATGAACGAGCCAGAGGGACGCCGGGGGTCCTTCAGACCCGAGCGCGTCCGGCGGATGGCGCGCGAGACGGCCGAGATCGCCTCGTTCTGGGTGACGATCCGCTTGTGCAGCTCGTCCTCCATGCGAAGGAGCTTCTCGGTCTCCTCTTCGGTGAGCTTGAAGACCGGGATGCCGGTCCAGATCGAAAGGACCTCGGCTATCTCCTCCTCGTCCACCTCGGACAGGATGTCCATCTCGCCGGACTTCCACTCCGCCTCGCGGCGGGTGCGCTCCTCCTGGAACTGGCGCTCCTCGTCGCGCAGCGATGCCGCGCGCTCGAAGTCCTGACCGTCGATCGCCGATTCCTTCCTGAGTCGGACCTCGGCGATCTTCTCGTCGATCTCGCGGACATCGGGCGGGGCGGTCATGCGACGGATGCGCATGCGACTGCCGGCCTCGTCGATCAGGTCGATCGCCTTGTCGGGCAGGAACCGGTCGCTGATGTAGCGGTCTGCCAGGTTCGCGGCCGCTACCAGCGCGTCGTCCGTGTAGTTCACGCGGTGATGCGCCTCGTAACGGTCGCGCAGACCCTTGAGGATCTCGATGGTGTGGGGCACGGTCGGCTCGTTCACCGTGATCGGCTGGAACCGGCGTTCGAGAGCCGCGTCCTTCTCGAGGTGCTTGCGGTACTCGTCGCGCGTGGTTGCGCCGATCGTCTGCAATTCGCCACGCGCGAGCATGGGCTTCAGGATGCTCGCGGCGTCGATCGCGCCTTCGGCCGCGCCGGCGCCCACGAGCGTGTGCAGCTCGTCGATGAACAGGATGATGTCGCCGCGGGTCTTGATCTCCTTGAGGACCTTCTTCAGGCGCTCCTCGAAATCGCCGCGGTAGCGCGAGCCGGCGACGAGCGCGCCTAGGTCGAGCGTGTAGATCTGCTTGTCCTTGAGCGTCTCGGGGACCTCGCCTCTCACGATGTCCTGAGAGAGACCCTCGACGACGGCGGTCTTGCCCACGCCCGGCTCGCCGATCAGCACCGGGTTGTTCTTGGTGCGCCGTGACAGGACCTGCATGACGCGCTCGATCTCCTTCTCGCGGCCGATCACCGGATCGAGCTTGTTCTCGCGGGCGAGCTGTGTGAGGTTGCGGCCGAACTGATCGAGGACCATGGAGCCCTGAGGGCCGCCCTCGCCGCCCCCGGCCGGCGTCTGCTCGCCCTTGCCGCCGGTGTAGCCGGAGAGCAGCTGGATGACGGTCTGACGAACCCGGTTGAGGTCGGCGCCCAGCTTCTGCAGCACCTGAGCCGCGACCCCTTCGCCTTCGCGGATGAGACCGAGCAGGATGTGCTCGGTGCCGATGTAGTTGTGTCCGAGCTGCAACGCCTCGCGGAGGCTGAGCTCAAGGACCTTCTTGGCGCGTGGCGTGAACGGGATGTGCCCGGTGGGAGCAGCCTGACCCTGGCCGATGATCTCCTCGACCTGTTGACGGACCGCCTCGAGGGAGATGTTGAGCGACTCCAGCGCCTTGGCCGCAACGCCTTCGCCCTCGTGGATCAGCCCGAGCAGGATGTGTTCAGTGCCGATGTAATTGTGGTTGAGCATCCTCGCCTCTTCTTGCGCGAGGACCACCACTCGTCTGGCGCGGTCTGTGAAGCGTTCGAACATGTCAGCGTCCTCCGGGCAACGACCCGCATGTTCCACGGCCACGGGGATCTGCGGACCACGTCCTACCCCCGAGGTGCGCCGGACGCCGCACCCGTGGGTCGGTCGCGGCGTCCGCTGAAGGGAAGTATACCCGTGGCCCCCGATAAGCCTTGAGCGTCACATCACATCTTCCGTTCGCTTCGTATCCACTCACTCCTTGGTATTCGGAAGTTCCGTGCCGAAGGATGAGGCTCCTAGACATGGAATACGAGAACCCTCCATTCGGACTAGCGGAAGTCCCCCGTTGGCCCGTTGTGGCCACGTACATCGCGTGACACGATCGACAGACCTTCCCCACCCACGGTGGTGCCCCCCGCCGCTGGTCCGCAGGTCCGTGTCGTGTGAGGAGGTCCGTAGCGTGCGAGTTCTGGTCGTCGACGATCATCCGGCATTCCGACAAGCACTGACGAGCGCACTCGAGATGGTGGATGAGATCGAGGTCGCCGGTGAGGCCGGGGGCGGGCTCGAAGCCTGCCGTGAGGCCGAGCACATCGATCCCGACGTGGTGCTGATGGATCTGTCCATGCCGGATCTATCGGGGTTCGACGCCATGGAGCGGATCCACGCGCGCGATCCGAGCATGCCGATCGTGATCTTGACCGCGAACGCCGATCCCGACGTGGAGGCCGAGGCGCGGCGCGCCGGGGCATCGGGTTTCGTAGCGAAGGGCACCATGTTGGACGACATCGTGGTGGTGCTTCACGAGGCGGCCGAGCCGCCCGTCTGAGCGCTCGCCTACTGCGAGACAGACCCCTCGACCGAACGCAGCCGCCTGCATAGCTCGACCAACAGCTTGCGCGCCAGCTCGGGGTACTGATCGAGCAAGGCGTTGAAGTCCCAAGACGTGAGCGAGATGGTCTTGAGGTCGCTCGTGGCGGCAACCGTCGCCGACCGGGGACGTCCGTCGAGGAGCGACATCTCGCCGAAGTAGGAGCCGGGGCCGAGCGAGGCGTGGGTCGTGCCGTCGACCGAGACCGAGACCTCGCCCTCAACGATCATGTGGAACCCGACTCCCGATTCGCCCTGCTTGGCGATCTCCCTACCGGCCGGGAACTCGACCTCCTTGGCGATGGAGGCGACCCGCTGGAGGTCCTTGTCGCCGAACTCGCTGAACAGTGGCACGGACCGGATCCGCTCGATCGCTCCCTGCTCCTCCATCGCGTCCCTCCTCATGCGAGCCCAGGCTGCCCCGGGGCGCGGCCAAGTATAGGGGTCACCCCCGTTCCGGGGATACGGCTACTCGGGCGCTGTCGAACCCTCAGGACGGTGCGCGGGGAACATGATCAGGTCGCGCAGGCTGTCCGCCCCGGTCAGCAGCATCAGGAGTCGGTCCACGCCCAAGCCGAGACCCCCCGCCGGGGGCATGCCGTGCTCAAGGGCGCGCAGGAAGTCCTCGTCCATGGGATGGGTCTCCTCGCCGAAGACCTCGCGCATCTGCTGCTGGAGCTCGAACTTGGCGCGCTGTTCGATCGGGTCGGTGAGCTCGGAGAAGGCCGTGACCAGCTCGAGACCGGCGACCACCAGATCGAAGTGCTCGGTGAGCCCCGGATCGTCCCGGTGAGGGCGCGCGAGCGGCGAGACCTCGCGCGGGAAGTCACAGACGAACGTCGGCTGCTCGATGGTCCCCTCGACCAACTTCTCGAACAGTTCCTGAACGATCTTCCCCGGTCCCCAAGCCGGGTCGATCGAGACGTCGTGCTTCTCGGCAAGGGCGGGCAGGTCGTCGCGGTGGAGCGTGACTTCCTCGCCAACCGCGTCCGATACGGCGCCCAGGATCGTGATCCGTCGGAACGGGGGCGCGAGATCGATCGTCCGGCCTTGGGTTTCGAACGCCGTGTCTTCCAGATCGCGGCCCATGATCGGGTTCACAGCCCGAGCGACTCGACGATCAGTGTCTCCGACAACTCCATCATGGTCGAGTAGTCGCCGTAGGCCTGATAGGCCTCGAGCATCGTGAACTCGGGGTTGTGGTCGCGGTCGATACCCTCGTTGCGGAAGTTGCGACCTAGCTCGTAGACGCGTTCGATCCCGCCCACCAACATACGCTTGAGGTACAGCTCGAGCGAGATGCGGAGCTTCATGTCCGTGTCCAGCGCGTGGTGGTGCGTGGTGAACGGGCGCGCGTTGGCTCCGCCGGCGATCGTCTGCAGCATAGGACCCTCGAACTCCGTGAACCCGCGATCGTCGAGCACACGGCGGATGGTCTTGAGGACGACCGCGCGGGCAAGCACATGGCGCCGAGGGACTTCGTCGACGATCAGGTGGACGTATCGACGACGCTGCTGCATATCTGGGTCCTGCAGCCCGTGCCACTTCTCGGGGAGCGGACGGAGGGCCTTCGTCAGCATGGTGAGACCGTCGGCCAGGAGCGAGAGCTCGCCCCGTCTGGTGCGGTACGCCACGCCGGTCGCCCCGATGATGTCCCCCAGATCGATCTCGTCGAGCAGCGCGTAGAGCTCGGAGCCGAGCGTCGCCTCTTCGCAGAAGAGCTGCAGATCGCCAGAGCGGTCGCGGATCACCAGGAAGGTGAGCTTTCCGTGCCGGCGCGCCAACACGACCCGGCCCGCGAGCGACGCCCGGCGGTCCGACCGCTCTTCGGGCGCCAGGCGACCCTCGAACTCGGTGCTGCAGGTCGGCCGCGTGCGTATCGACGTCGTAGGTGAGCGCGAACGGCTCGATCCGGTTCTGGCGGAGGCGTTCCAACGACTCGCGGCGGGCGCGCAGGACCTCGGACTCGCGTGAAGGAGCCGTCTTGGGACTCGAACTCACTCATCCGTGGTCACCACGTTCCGTTCGAAGACCAGACGGAGGCCTTCGAGGGTCAACCACGGCTCGTGGTGATCGATCGAATGGCAATGTGGGATGACGACGGGCGCCAGACCCCCGGTGGCGATCACCGTGGCGGGCCCGAGCTCTCCGCGGATCCGCTCCACGATGGCATCGACCTCACCCGCCGTGCCGAAGATAAGCCCCGACTGGACGGCCTCGACGGTGCTCTTGCCGACGACCGACGCGGGAGCTGTCAGCTCCACGCGTGTGAGGCGCGCCGTCCGCGAGAACAGGCTGGCGGCCGAAGCCTGCATCCCCGGCGCGATCACCCCTCCCAGGAACTCGCCCTTGTCGGACACCACGTCGAAGTTCGTCGCGGTGCCGAAGTCAACGACGATCGCGGGACCGCCGAAGCGCGCGAACGCAGCCAGTGCGTTCACCACCCGGTCGGCCCCAACCTCGCGGGGGTTGTCGGTGAGGATGGGCACCCCGGTCTTGGTTCCCGGTCCGACGATCACCGGAGGTGCCGGGAAGTAGCGGGCGGCCATCTCACGGATGGCTGCGGTTACATCGGGAACGACCGAGGCGACCACCAGCCCCGTTATCTGGGATGCGAATGACATCGACTCTTGGGACAGGAACCCGGAGAGCATCAGAGCGAGCTCGTCGGCGGTGCGCTCCGCTTGCGTTGAGACCCGCCATGTGTGCGCAAGCTCGGATCCGCGGAAGACCCCGAGGACGATCTCGGTATTGCCGACGTCGGCTGCCAGGAGCACTGGCGGAATCCTACCGGGCGGTCGGCAGCCGGAGATCGTCGATCAGGCGGGCCGAGGGGAACCGCGCCGCGACCACCGCGCGGGCGGGAAGTTCGATCGTTCGGACCGCTTCGAACGTCTCCACGTCCACCAAGGCCGCGTAATCGAGCCGGGCGAGCGGCGTAGCGCCGATCTCTCGAGCCATCGCCGCGATGATCACGGCCGAGTCACGCTCGCCGGCTCCAGCAAGCTCGGCCGCCTCCGACAGCGCCAGGAACAGACACGCGGCCTGTGCCCGCTCATCCGGCGCGAGGAAGACGTTGCGTGACGACAACGCCAAGCCGTCGGGCTCGCGGACCGTGGGGCACTCCACGATCTGGATCGGGAGGCCAAGGGCCAGGACCATCCGATCGATCAAGAAGAGCTGCTGCGCGTCCTTCTCGCCGAAGTAGGCGGTGCAGGGCCCAACGACGTCGAAGAGCCGGCTCACGACCGTGAGGACTCCGGCGAAATGGCCGGGTCGCGCCGCGCCCTCGAAGGTTTCCCCGACAGGTCCCGGATCGGGCCTGGGAAGGACGATGCCGGGCGGATAGACCTCCTCGAGCGGAGGCGCCCACACCAGGTCGGCGCCGAACGACTCGCAGAGCGCCACATCCTTGGCCTCGTCGCGTGGATACCCCGACAGGTCTTCCCCGGGAGCGAACTGCAGCGGGTTCACGAAGATCGACACGACAACCAGGTCGCGCTCCGACCGCGCCCGCCGGATCAACGACGCGTGGCCGCCATGTATGGCACCCATGGTGGCAACGAACCCCACTTCTGCACCTGCCGCACGCCGACCGTCGAGTCCGGCTCGCAGCTCCTCGGCGCCGCGTATCAGTTCCACCGCGACAAGACCTCCTCCACACCCGCCCGGCGTTCGGCGCTCAGGCGGCCTGCCCGCTCCCCCAGTTCGAGCGCGACGCGGCACATCTCGATGTAGGCGGGCACGACGTGAGGAGCCGACGCGTGGAGCGCGGCGAGGTTCCGATCGACGGTGGAGGCATCGCCCCGGACGGCGGGCCCCGTCAGCGCCTCCTCGGGCCCCAGCCGCTCGACGTTGTCCAGGGTGGCTCGCTGGAGCGGGAGCATGGCGAGCACAGGATCTGGGACGCCCGACAGCGCGAACAACTCCTTAGCGATGGCCGAGACACCGACCAGGTAGTTGGACGCGAACACGGCGGCCGCGTGGTAGAGCCCGCGGTCCTCGTCGGCCAATCGGAACGAACGCGTCATCAGATCGTCTGCCAGACGCTCGCCGATCAGATACCCCTCGGGATCGTCGGCCGTGACGGCCATGAAGCTCCCTGGGATCCGGTCGATCCCGCCGTCCACGTCAGGGAAGGTCTGCAGCGGGTGGATGGCGAGCGGCCGGGCACCGGCCGCTCGCACGGGAGCGAGGACGCTTAGCCCCGCGGCCCCCGACAGGTGCGCCACCCACTGGCCCGGCCGGAAAGCCTCTTCGTGGGCCAGTCCTTCGACGGTCTCGGCGATCAGGTCATCGGGGACCGCCACGATCACCAGATCGCCGAGGCGGGCCGCTTCATCCTGCTCCACGAACGCCGCTGACGGCAGATATCGGCTCGCGCGATCGCGGGTTAGATCCCGCCCGGAGACGGCCACGATGTCGTGACCCGCGCGGCCGAGTAACACGGCCACGGCGGTCCCCGCGCGACCCGCGCCTACCACGGAGATGTTCATCGCCGCGAGTATGCCAACTCAGCTGATCCACACGATGGGGCCCGTCGGAGCCGGGCCGCCCGTCGGTGGATCGAGCCTGGAGACGACCGCGTCGATCACGGTGACCAGCCCCGCCTGTGTCAGGACGATCGCCGAGCCGTCGTGGGAGTAGGTCGCGTAGGCCGTGCCTTCCGCTCCGGCCAAGAGGACGGGCGGTCGAGGCTCGTCCTCCGGACCGGCACGCAGCTCGAACACCCCACGTCGTTCGCCCACTCGTCCGATGACCAGGACCGCCGAAGAGTCCGGCGACCAGGCCAGTACCCGGTTGATCGCGAGGCGCTCCTCACCCACGCCGTAGCGCGAGAGGACGTTGGAGGCACGAGCACGGAAGTAGAGCTCAGTGTTGGCGAGCTCGGCACTGATGTGCGCAGGCCGGACCGCGACGAGTGGGGCCCCGGGAAGCGACGTGGACGGTACGACCAGCATGTCGCCCACGGATGAGGTCCCGATCAAAGCATGGTCGGACAGGATCGAGTAGATGCGGTCTGGGCCGGCTATGAACACCCCGACGTGCCCGCTCCGGCTCAGCGTGAAGTACGTGGCCGCCGTTGCGTCGACCCCTACGGAGAGCACGTCGCCGCAGAGCGCAGGATCGGCGAACCTCTGTTCAGGGGTCGCCCCGAAGAGGCTCGCCCACCGGATGGTGACGCGCCGCTCGCAGCCGGACGTAGGACCTCGACGCACGGCGACGACGGCCGTTCCTCGTGATTCCCAGCTCACGATATCCCCCGACAGCAGTGCCACGGATCGATCGTCCTCGCGGAGCGACCGCAGGACCGACGCCCGTAGCGACCCATCTTCGAGCTCGGAGGTCACCCCCACCCATCCGACGTTCGCCCCCGATGCGCTCACCAGCTCGATGGCCGTTCGCACCCGCGGGCCCTCCGCCACCACACCACTCTCCAGATCCCAACGCCACAGCCGCGACCAGCCCTCGCCGTCGGGGACCGCGTACACGAGCGTCCCCGTCAGGTCGACCTGGGTCGAGGCCGCGGGGGCGGGTCGTTCCTCGTGGGCCGTGAGCCAGGCGCCCAGGGCTACGGTCAGCACCAGGGCAGCGAGGACGAACGCCAGCGCGTATAGGCGGGATCGGCGGGACGGCTCTACGGGGTTCGCCGGGGACGGGGGTGGGTCTAGCGAACGGGTGCGTATGCCGGGCCGGGCCGTGCCTGCGGTGCTCGCCGTTCCGCGGCTGCGCTCCTCGGAAGGGCCCCCTTCCGGCACCCGCACCCGGTCCGAATTGGAAACACCGGCAACGTAGAGGCGCTCTCCGCAGTTCGGACACCTCGGTTCCTTAGTCTCGCCGTGCCAATCGCAGCGGAAGCAGGTCTTGGGGGTCATGGGTCAACCGGGACGACCAGCGGAGGGGCGAAGGGGTGGGCTTCGCCTTCGGGGGATGCGTCGAGGAGGCGGGTGCCGTTCGGAAGCACCGGGTCGGAGACGAGCTCCAGGAGGGGCATGAGGGCGAAGGCTCGCCGATGAAGACGGGGGTGGGGAACGGTCAGGGTCGGGTCGTCGATAGCAAGCGCGTCGATCAGCAAGATGTCGATATCGATAGTGCGGGCGCCCCATCGGACCTCGCGGGTCCGGCCCAGATCCACTTCGACGCGGCCGCACGCGGCGAGGAGATCGTGAGGCTCCAGCTCGGTGGTCACGGCGATGACGGCGTTCAGGAACTCAGGTTGTTCGGGCCCGCCCAGCGGATCGGTCTCCCAGACGCGTGAGCAGCGGGTCACTTCGATCCCGGGTTGGTTGCCGAGCCTGTCCACGGCCCGCTGCAGCGTGGCCAGGCGATCCCCCAGGTTCGAGCCGAGCCCCAGGAACGCCTCCACGCGCGGCTACCCCCCGGGCGCTGTGGCGGCGGCCGCGACGCCGTCGATCTCCAGCCTTGCAGCGGCGTTCGGCTTGTGGACCACCGCGGTCACGCGCAGGACCCGATCCACGGACAGGATCTGGTCTGCGATCGCCGTCGCCATGGACTCGATCAGGTCGAACGACCGCTCCTCGACGACGGCGCGCACGGCGTCGGTGATCCCTCGGTAGTCGGCCGTGCCGTCGATCTCGTCATCACCGACGTTCACTTCGAGGTCCAGATCCACCACGAACGGTTGCACCTCGTCCTTCTCGCCTGGGCGGGCCCCGTGATGCCCGCTGGCGCGGATCCCCGACAGGAACAGCCTCGTCGTGCTCACCCGTCGTCCTCCTCGTCCTCGACGTCGTGCCATCCATCTTCCTCGTCCTCGGCCAGATCGACCCACGGTGGTCGGCGCTCCAGCTGGATCGTCACGATCCCGGACGGGTCGGCGTGTCCGTGCGGGGCACCCAGGTACCGAGCGCGTAGGTACTCGTAGATCATGGGGCCGATCGTCTCTATCGCGTCTTCCACCAGGAGATGGCCGGATCCCGGCACGAGTCCCAGGGTGGACGTCGGGATCGTTTCGTTCAGCCGCTCGGCGATCGAGGACGGGTAGAAAGGGTCGTCCTCGCCCCAGAAGATCAGGACGGGTATCTCCAGTCGCCCCAGGTCCTCCTCGCGACCTGCCAATCCATCACCGTCCATAGCCCTGGCGAACCGGAAGAACGCCGCGACGCCTTCGGGTCCCGACCACGGGCGCAGGTACGCCTCGATGTGGTCCTCACTCATGCGGTCGGGCTCCGTCATCCCAGCGCGGAGCCCGGCGCGGACCACCGAATGAACCAAGGGCTCCAACTCCCGCTCCGGCGGTGTCCGCTGGATCTCCCGCGTGAGCGCCGAAGGCCAGGCGTTGAAGGCCGCGGACGAGATGAGGACCATGGCGTCGACACCCGGCGCGTCCATGGCGAGGAGCTGCGCCACGCCACCGCCCACGGAATGACCGATCACCGCGAACCGCTCGATCCCGAGGCCATCGACCAGCTCTCGCGCGTAGCCGGCCTGGGCGATCAACCCCAGCGGCGGATCGTCAGGCTTGTCCGATTCTCCTGTGCCGAGCATGTCGGGGACGATCACCCGGAAGCGCGAGGCCAGGAGCGGCACCAGATCGCGCCAGACGTAGGAGGACTCGGGGAAGCCGTGGAGCATCAGGACCGGTGGCCCCTCGCCCGAGTCGGTGTAGGAGAGCTCGCCGCCCGAGGTCGGCGCCCGCCGCCTCTCGGATCGTGGGTCCATCAGGTCGCGCGGGTGATCGCGTCCACGACCCGAGCGACCCGAACCATCTCCTTCACGTCGTGGACCCGGACGATGTCGACCCCGCGGGCCGCGCACCACGCCACGACGCCGGCGGTGCCCTCGAGACGATCTCCCACCTCGGTGTCGGTGAGCGCGCCGATGAACCCCTTGCGGCTTGGCCCGACGATCACCGGCACCTCCAGGTGATGGAACGCATCGATGTCATGGAGGATGGCCAGGTTGTGTTCGAGCGTCTTTCCGAATCCCAGACCCGGATCGACGCACAGCTGGTCCATGTCGATACCAGCGGCGACGGCCGCCTCCAGGCGCTCCCCTAGCCATCCGCGGACCTCGGCGACCACGTCGTAGTAGGTCGGGTCCTCCTGCATGGTCTTCGGCTCGCCCTTCATATGCATCAGGACCATGCCGGCGTGCGCCTGGCGAACGGTCTCGAACATTTCCGGATCGGCACCGGCGGCGATGTCGTTGACGATCGTGGCGCCGGCATCCAGCGCCGAACGCGCCACTTCGGCCTTCCGCGTGTCGACCGACACGGGCGTGTCGGGGAGCTCATGTGTCAGGAGTTGGATCACCGGGACCACCCGAGCGAGCTCTTCGACGGCAGGGACCGGATCGGAGCCCGGACGGGTGGACTCACCACCTACGTCGAGCAGGTCCGCGCCATCGGACACCATCTGGATCCCGTGCTTCACGGCGTCATCGATGCTCAGATACGACCCACCGTCGGAGAACGAATCGGGCGTCACGTTCACGATCCCCATAACCAGGGTGCGCTCACGCAGAGGGATAGCGTGCGGGCCGCAACGCCAAAGCGCCTCCCCAGCCATGGGGGCATCGTAGCCCGAGTCGCGAGGAGCTCGCTCGCCGCTGTGGAGAGTGCGGCTAGCGGTGGCCCATGTGGTACATGGCCTCCTGGCGCGTCCGCGCGTCGGTGCGGAACAGGCCACGCACGGCGGAGGTCACGGTCACCGAACCCGGCTTCTTGATGCCGCGCATGGTCATGCAGAAGTGCTCGGCCTCGATGACCACGAACACCCCACGCGGCGAGAGCGCCTCGTCCAGCGCCTCGGCGATCTGCGTGGTGAGACGTTCCTGGACCTGTGGTCGCTTGGCCAGTAGATCCACGACGCGCGCGACCTTCGACAGACCGGTGATCTGCTGCTCCTTGTTCGGGATGTACGCGACGTGCGCCTTCCCGCTGAACGGGATCAGGTGGTGTTCACAGTTGTGCGTCTGGATGCCCCCGACGAGGAACGTCGGATAGGGAGAACACTCGAAGCTGTATACGCGGTAAGGCCGAGTGCCCACCGCCTCGATACGGCGGACGTTCGTCACCTCAGACCAGTCGCTGTCGGCGGGCAGGAGTGGAACGCTCACCCGTCGGAAACCAGGCTTGCCATGCCAACCGGGGACGTTCCACCTCGCGGAAACATAGATCTGCCATATCCCCGCGCGCGTCCGTTGCGGCATCGTTCCAAGGATGCCGCTCAGCTCGGCGGCAAAGGTGTCGTTCGCCGTGATGATGGTTCGAGCACCGTTCGCGCCCTTGATGGTGTAGCCGTCGCCGTCGCAGTACCCGTCGAGGAAGCCACGCATCATGTCCTCGGATCGGAGCACCACCGATGGGAAGTGGAACGCCTTGGTCTTCTTCGAGCCGCCGTACCAATCCAAGAGCAGAGTGGCGATGCGGCGCGAGACCACGCGGACCCGATGCATCGGGATATCTCTCCCCAGGAAGCCGCTCGGCACATCCAGCTCCTCGACGGGACGCTCGGCTCCGAAAGCGATCTCCAGCGCCGCAGCGAATCGATCAGCGAACCCGCGATCCCGAACGACGAGCGAGACCCTCCGGCCCTCCTGGATACTGGCGTCGCTGCCGACGGCGCCGATCACGTATCCCAGCTCGTACCCTTCGCGAACCGGATACCACGCCTGTGAGAGCTTCCTCGTCTCGATCGCCTCGACCTTGTCACCAACTCCTACCGCCCCTGCTTCGACCCACCCATCGGGAGTGGAGATCGGGTGCTCCGGCGTGAGGCGAACAACGTTGTTCCGTGTGCGGATCTCAACGATCTCCCGTGCGTTCCGCCATGCGGCGTCAACCACTCGGGTGGTCGCGAGCACTCCGTCCTCGTCGAACGTGAGCAACTCTTGACCGACGCGAACGTGTGACGCCTGGATCACGCCCGTTGGAGTATTCAGGCGCTCCTTCGAGGGGACGCACATCGAATACAGGGGGATGTCGCGGACCATGATCATCTCGTCGTGGTCGGCGCCCTCTACGACGGTCACCAGGCGGGCGGCGTCCTGGCCGATCCCCGAGAAGACCTCGCGGTACATGCGCGCCACGCGCGCAGGCGTCTCGCGCAACCCACCGCGCTCGGGATCCTCGCCGATCCCCTCGAGGATCAGCCGAACGCCCTCTTCGACCTTCCTGTCGTCGAACCGGTCTTCATCCATGCGGACCTCGATGCTACCCGTAGGTCGCGGGAACCAGGTCGTCGAGCGTGTCGGGCAGCCCCGTCAGATCGGCCAGCTCTCCCGCGCGTGGGAGCTCGCTCGTCTCGTCCTCCCGGTTGATCCACACGCACGACAGGCCGAGCGTGGCGCATGGCTGCACGTCGTGGAACAACGAGGCGGCCACGTGGACGTGGCGCCTGCGGTCGGCGTCCGTCCGCGCGAAGAACGTCCGCCAGTGCTTGAACGACGGTTTGTACGAACCGATCTCGGACGCCACGACGCGCTCGTCCACAGGCACTCCGATCGCGGCGAGCGACGCGTCCAGGAACTCGGGGTCGGTGTTGGACAAGATCCCCAGCTTCCATCCGCGCGCCCGCAACTCGGCGAGCGACTCCGGAACTTCGGGGAAGTACGGCCAGGACGGCAACGACTCTCCTAGCGCATCCTCCCGGCCGGCCGGGATCACCAGCTCCTCCGCCGCCGCGACCCCCGCGAGCGTCTGGGCCATCACGGCGCGGTAGGCGATCCCGCGAGCGGCCTGCACGGACGGCTCCACCTCGTGGTAGCGATCCAGGAGCCGATCGGCGTCGTGATCGGGCCAAAGCGCGGCCAGGGTCGAACGGATCCCGCCCATCCAGTCGATGAGCGTTCCGTAGCAGTCGAACGTGGCCCAGCGATCCGACGACACGTGCCGAGTCTACGGCGCGCTAGGCCGGAGCGAGTCCGGGGCGGCCGAGCGTGCCGGGAGGATCCGGCTGTTGTCGCAGTGCCTTACGAGAGACGGCCAGGCCGGCGCCCCGTTCCTCGGGCTCACGCGGCGAGCGCCGTTCGACGTCGCCGAAGAACTTCTCGACCTCCTCGCGGTTCAAGGTCTCCACGTCCAACAGCAACGTCGCGAGGGCGTCCAGCTTGTCCCGGTTCTCGGTGAGGATGTCGAGCGCCACGTCGTGAGCCTCGTCGATCAGGTGGCGGACCTCCTGATCTATCTCGAAGGCCACCGCGTCGGAGTAGTCCGGGGTGGAACCCCAATCGCGCCCCAGGAACACCTCGCCCTGCTTCTGGCCGAGCGTCCGCGGACCGATCATGTCGGACATCCCGTATTCGGTCACCATCTGGCGGGCGACCTTGGTGGCGCGCTCGATGTCGTTCTGCGCACCGGTGGTGACGTCGTCCGCCACGATCTCTTCGGCCACGCGCCCGCCCATCAACATGGCGAGCTCGTCGCGGAGCTGCTCGCGGGTCATCATGAACTTGTCCTGCTCGGGCAGCGTGAGCGTGTAGCCGAGCGCCCGGCCGCGCGGGATGACGGTGATCTTGTGGACCTCGTCGGTGTTGGGCAGGACGTGGGCCACCATGGCGTGACCACCCTCGTGGTACGCGATCAGCCGGCGCTCCTTCTCGTCCATGACGCGAGACTTCCGTTCGGGACCTGCCATCACGCGATCGACGGCCTCTTCGATCTCGGCCATGGCGATCCCGCGCTTGTTGCGGCGCGCCGCTAGGAGCGCCGCCTCGTTGATCACGTTGGCCAGGTCGGCGCCGGTGAACCCCGGTGTACGTCGAGCGAGGATGTCCAGGTCCACGCTCGCCTCCAACGGCTTACCGCGCGCGTGCACCCTAAGGATCGCCTTGCGCCCCTCCAGATCCGGACGATCGATAACCACTTGCCGATCGAACCTGCCCGGCCGCAACAGCGCCGGATCCAAGATGTCGGGTCGGTTGGTGGCGGCCATGAGGATGACGGTGGAACGCTGGTCGAACCCGTCCATCTCGACCAGCAGCTGGTTCAGGGTCTGCTCACGCTCGTCGTGACCGCCGCCCAAGCCCGCGCCGCGATGACGGCCAACCGCGTCGATCTCGTCGATGAACACGATCGCGGGCGCGCTCGCCTTCGCCTGTTCGAACAGGTCGCGGACCCTCGCGGCGCCGACGCCCACGAACATCTCCACGAAGTCCGAACCGCTGATCGAGAAGAATGGCACTCCGGCCTCGCCTGCGACGGCGCGCGCCAATAGCGTCTTGCCCGTTCCGGGAGGCCCGAACAGCAGCACGCCGCGGGGGATCTTCGCCCCCATCGCTTGGAACTTGGCGGGAGCTTCCAGGTAGTCCTTGACCTCCTGGAGCTCCTCGATCGCCTCATCGACCCCAGCCACGTCGGCGAACGTGGTCTTGGGTTGGTCCTTCGTCACGGTCTTGTGCCGACTGCGCCCGAACTGCATGACACGCCCGCCGCCGCCCTGAGACCGATTCATGACCCAGATCAAGATCCCGCCTATCAGCAGAACCGGTAGGAAGACGGTGATGAGGGTGGTCAACAGGCCGTTGGGAAGCTGCGGGTCGACCGTGGTGGGCACGCCGGCGTCGGCCAACTCCTGGACCAGCTCGTCCTCGGACTCGGCTGGGTAGGAGACCCGGTAGGTTCCACCCGCCGCGTAGTCGCCGGCGATCACCTGATCGCCCTCGAGCACGTTCGCGGACGTGATGTCTCCCTGAGCGATCCCCTGCTGGAACTGCGTCAGCGTGAGCTCCGTGCCCGCCTCCTGCTGGTTCATCAGCGACAGGGCCAACAGGAACCCCGCCGTGATCAGGACGATCCAGAGGGTGGGCGTCCGAGCGACCTTGCGCATAGGGCTCTCGGGTTGGCTCAGAACGCGCTCCTTGAGGGTGGGCGGAGATGCCGCAGGGCTCCGACGCCGTATGCGTCAGGGCCCGTTGTCGATGGTAGCACCGGCCGCGGACACGGGGTCCGCGCTCAGCGGATACCCGAGTCGACTTCGAGGGTGACCTGGGTGTACGAACCTTGCTCGACCACCACGCTCTGCGGGATCGGCGCTGGCGGGCCACCGCCCCCACGGATGACGGCCGCCAACGTGTAGGAGTCTGGGACCAGGTCCATGATGAACCTCCCCTCGCCATCCGTCGTGACGGTCGTGACGGTGCCGTCGGAAGCCGTCGCCTGCACGTCGCCGACGAACGGGAGATCGGGGCACGGGCTGTCGGGGGTCTCGACCGGGCACTGCGGCCCCACGCTGACGATCCCTTCGACCCCAGTGCCGAACTCGGCGCCCCCGCCGCCTCCGCACGCCGCTATCAGGAGGGCGAGGACCAGCAGGGTGAGGGATCGCGGCGACATGGCCGTTCGACGGCCTCGGCCACCCAAAGGTTCCTGCGGCTCATTCGCCGCCGTAGGCCTGGGGGCGGAGGGTGGCTATGTATGGCAGGTTCCGATAACGCTCCGCGAAGTCCAGCCCATACCCCACCACGAACTCGTTCGGGATCTCGAAGCCCACGTACCGCAGGTCCAGCTTCACCTGCTGGATCCCCTCCTTCCGCAGGAGCGCGGCCACCTCGAGCGATGCGGGTTTGCGCCCCGCCAGGTTCTTCAGCAGGTATTTCAGCGTGAGCCCGGAGTCCACGATGTCCTCGACCACAAGTACGTCGAGTCCTTCCAGATCGTGGTCCAGGTCCTTCAGGATGCGGACCACGCCCGAGGTCTTGGTCGCTGCGCCGTAGGAAGACACCGCCATGAAGTCGAACTCGAGCGGCAGTCGGATGTAGCGCGCCAGATCGGCCATGACCACGAAGGCGCCCTTCAGCACACCCACCAGGAGCAGCCTTCGTCCAGCGTAGTCGGCGCCGATCCGTTCCCCCATCTCGGCCAGCTTCGACTGGATCTGCTCAGCCGAGATCAGGACACGATCGATGTCGGGTTCGTAGGCCTCCACGTAAGTGCTCAGTGTAGAGAGCGAGGCAAGATCGAGCGTCACGTCCTTCCCCTTTCCCGGTCGGGGTCCATCGCTCCCGTCGGCTTAGGGGGAAGGACGAGAGAGGTGAACATACCCCCGGTCCCTCCGCGCCGTCGAGCCCGACGACAGATCCCTACGGCGGCCGGGGCGCCCCGCCGCCAGGTCCAGCACCGCCAAGACGTCCGCGCGGGAGCACGGAACCCCGCAGGCGTACACGGCGTGAGCTACCACGCGCCCCGAGATCGCGCGCGGCAGGTCCAGCAGGCGGATCGCATCCAGGTCGGCGCCTTCCGGGGTCTCCTCCACGATGTCGTCGACGACGGCCGAGGTCTGCCGGGACAGCTCCTCGGCGTCTTCGCGTAGCCCCGCCGCGGTTCGCACCAGCGGGTCTCGAAGGCTCCGGCCGACCGATCGCTCCAGTGCCGGCAGACCCTTCAACCGGATCGCGTTCCGCAGGAATCGGGTGTCGCGGTTGGAGGGGTCCAGGCGGGGACGCAGATGCAGCGAGCGGCAGGACGCCTCGACCTCCTCGCGGGTGACGTCGATCAGCGGGTTCACCCACGGACCCAGGACGGGGGCGATGCCGCCGAGACCCCGGAGCCCGCTCCCGGTGACGAGCGCCATCAGCACGGTCTCGGCCTGATCGTCCATGGTGTGGCCGATCGCGATCCGGGCGGCGCCGATCTCGCGCGCGACCTCGCCCATGGCCACCATCCGGCGTTCGCGCGCCCAGGCCTCCACCGACTCGCCCTTGGCCGGCCGCGACTCGACAACGTGAAGATGCGCGGTCAGCCGGTGACGCTCCGCGAGCCGTCGGACGTATGTGGCGTCGGCCGCCGAGCCGTCGTGCAGCCGGTGGTCCAGGTGGAAGACCTCCAGGCGGATCTTGAAGAGGCGTCGAAGACGAACCAACGACTCCAGCAGGCATACGGAGTCGGGGCCTCCCGACACGGCGACGAGGACGGTCTGACCGGGAAGGAACATCTTGTGCCCCCGCGCGGTCGCCGTGACCCGCTCCAACACTCGGGCGACGGCGGGTGGACGACGCATGGGGCCGGCCCTAGCCGCCGATCCTGGCCAGCCAGCGATCTGGCTCGCCGATCTCATCGAGCGTAGGCAGGTCGCCGGCGCTCCGCCACACCAGGTTGAACGTGGACATCCCCGCCCGCTCCACGATGGCGCGGACGAACCGTTCGCCGGTGTCGTACTGACGGATCTTCTGCTCGAACCCGATCGCCTTCTGGAAGCCGCGCTCGACGTTGGATGCGCGACGACGCGCCGAGAGAGCACGCCTCATCCGGTCGACGTCGGAGACGTGATCGCGGGCGACCTCGTTCATGACGAAGGAGGCGTGACCCTCTAACAAGGACATCAGCGCTTGCATGCGCATGAACATCTCGCGCTGCTCTGGCGTGAGGAGCAGGAACACGCCTCCCATCCCGCGCCAGTCGCCGCCGGCCTTCGCCTCGGCGGCAGCACGACGCAGCTGGTTGATCAGCTCGTGCGAGTCCAGCTGAACGCTGTCCAGGTACTCGTTCACCATGCCCGACAGGTAGCCCTGGAGCCACGAGGCCGAGCCGAACTGTACGCGGTGCGTTACCTCGTGGATGGCGATCCACAACCGGAAGTCCCTGGGAGGAAGCGAGAACCGTCGCTCCACCTCGATCACGTTCGGACCCACGAAGTACAGCAGGCCCTCGTCGTCGGGCGGCAGGAACACGTCGTACTGACCGAGCACCTTGCGCGAAACGTAGCCGATCAGGATCCCGGCCTGCGCACCCAGCGCCTTGCGCTTGTACACGGCGCGATCGGGACGTCCGTCCAAGATCCGCTCGGCCAGCGGCTCCAGCAGGCGCTGCAACCCGTTCAGGTTGGCGCGTATCCATTCGGAACGCGCCATCACCCATGGACGCGAACGGAACCCCGTTACCTCCATATCCGTGAACCCGCGGATCAGGTCCTCGGCGTGAGGGACCAGCTCCGCCAGGTCTTCGCGCAACCGCGCCCGCTCGATGCTCGGCACGGGAACGCCGGGACCGGACACGCGGCGGCCGATGTCGACGGCCGTGTTCCAATCGGCCAGGCGCGCCGAGTAGGAACCCATGGACCAGTCGACCTTGGCGGCGTCCATGAGGCGAGGAGGGCGACTAGCCCTCTTCGGCCTTCTTCCGAGCGGCGATCATCCCGGCCCGGCGTGCCTGGCCCTCGGCCACGCGCTTGTCGGTGCCGGCCGCGAGCAACTCGGCGAGCTTGGCGTCGAAGACCTCCTGGTCCATGGCGACCTCCTTGCGCTCGGCAGGAGCCGCCGCCGGCACAGGCGGTGCTGAAGCTCCTGCGGCTGGGGCCGCGTCTGCGGCTGGGGCCACGACGGGTGCGGGGGGGGTCGCTGCGGGGGGGGTCGCTGCGGGGGCAAGCGCTGCGGCGACGGTCGCGGGAGCAGGCGCGCTCGCCACGACTCCGGCCGGGACCGGAAGGGCAGGGGGCGCCACCACCACAGGAGCCGCCTGCGAGAGATCCACGGCCCGACGCGGCAGATCCTGTCCTGGCCTCACCCGATCGGCGCGCACGACCTTCAGGCCGCTCTCGTCCTTCGAGAACCTCGGCGCGTAGCGCATATACATCACGATCAGGAAGAGACCCGTGATGACGCCCATGATCGCGAGCAGCCAGGCCATGCTGAACACCCACCCGCCGTTGTTTTCGACCGGCGTGGCCGAAGGGTCGATCTTGACCTGGGCGGCAGCCATCTGTGCCGAGCCGATGATCAGGACGAGCGAACCTGCGAGCGTGGCGGGAAGCCTGCGGAAGATCGTCATCGGGCGGATTCTCGCAACCCCAGGCCCGGGCGGCAACCGCATCGTCCGGCCGCGCGGTCAGAGCGGCGCTTCTGAGCCGGCCGATGGGCCGGGTTGCTGAGTCCGCCGGGAGGTCGCCGATGGATGCATGAACTCCACGGACGGTTCCCAGCTGGTTCGTAGGACGTCGACGAGAGAGGGGGGCGTGACCACGACGACCGGTCGGCCCTTGGGCCGTGGCGATCGCTCGACATAGCCAGCGACGGTCCACCTCAGCATCTCTTCACCGAGCACCAGCCAGGGCGCGCCCTCCCGAAGAAGGAACACCCCGTCGGGCAGATCGTCGAGAGGCGCCTCGTGGTGGCGCTGTCCGCGCGTCATCTGATCCACCCGCTCGGCGTGCAGCTGCGCGTCGATCGCATCGGCGCCGACCTGGCCGGCGTGGAGAGGGCGCCAGATCTCGGCGAACCTCTTGTAGTCCTCATTGCGGCACTGGGCGCAGGGGCGATGCCCGGCAGCGAACGCGGTCGCCTCATCTAAGAAGAACAGCTCGGTGAAGCGACCCGGCTGCATCAAGGGGTGGCGATGCCAGCCTCGGAATCGCAGCCGGCACGTGATCCAGCGCTTGCCGTTGTACCGGCGTCGTATGCGCGCGACCTCGTCGTGCAGACAACCGCGGTTCCCGTAGACGAGTCCGCGCGCCGGATCGGCGATCAACTCGCCGAGCGGCGTGACCCGGTTCTGCAGGGGCATCTCGACGTCACCGATACATCATCAGAGGGTCGGGGACAGCCGGTAGCGAAGCTCCACGAGCCCCGTTGAGTAGGACTTGGCGTGGATCAGATCGGCCGCGGCCGGCCCCGTGTCGCTGAAGAGCCGGACGCCGGCGCCCAGCAAGACCGGCACCACGAACAGGATCAGCTCGTCGATCGCCTGGGCGCTTAGGAACTGGGCCACTAGCCGCGCACCCCCGACCAGGAAGATCTCGCGCTCCGACTCCCTGATCGACGCCACCACGTCGGCCACCGGGCCGCTGACGAAGCGCACGGTCGCTCCCTCAGGAGTCGGGAGTTCCCGATGGGTGAAGACCCAGGTCGGCCGCGTCCCGTACGGCCACTCGCCGCGCGCCACGTCCTGTTGGTACGTGGTGGCCCCCATGACCACGGCGTCGACCTCCGACATGAACCGTCCGAAGCCGTGATCCTCGCCCTCGACGTTGAAGCGCTCGAGCCAAGCGACGCCGCCCTTTGCATCGGCGATGAAACCGTCCAGGCTCGCCGCGATGTAGAGCACGATCTTCCCCAGGGGCCGCCGGCCCACATCAGGATCCCCGCCACGCGAGACCCCAGCAGCCCGTTCCACGTGGCGAGGGTAGCGCGAGCAGGATCGGCTTCTCAGACTCCCGAGTGATCAGGGCATCCCACCGTTCCGACGGGCTACGTTCGGATGGTCAGATAGAGCCATCCATGAGCTTGACGAGCCGATGTCCTTTGGGACAACGAAACCTCCAGAGTCCCGACTCATGAAGAGCGGCCTGCGTGCCGACCATTGCACTATGAGAGAACCGATCCCGTTCCTTCGAGAGGCCGCTGTAACTATCGTGCCCCAGCTCTCGGACGAGCAGCTCGAACGCATCGGCGGCGAGCTCGCCTCGCAGAGCAACCCTTTCCTGCTGGTCAGCCGGGTGAGCGACTGCACGGCGTTGATCCAGGGGATCCCGGTAACCGCCGAGTCGCCGCACGAAGCCGACGCGCTCACGTGGGACATCGTCCACAGCCATGTGAGCGCAGCCTTGTGCGAACCGTGGGACTGGGACACGACCGTCACCGCGATCGACGTCCGATCGGCCGACGGGGCCCTCGCCTCCTAGCGCGAACCCGTAGCCGGACCTCGATACGGAAGCGTCGCAGAGCCGGAGCGGGGATTCGAACCCCGGACCTACCACTTACGAGGCGGTTGCTCTACCACTGAGCTACTCCGGCGGCGGCTGCCGAGTCTACCGAACGGGTGCTGGCACCACGGGAGGAGCGGCGGTCTGCACGGTCGTCGAGTTGAGCCTCCATCAGCGATGATGCCCTCCATGAGCTCCGGCGTAAGCGTCAACACCCAGGGGCAGGTCGGCCGTGTGATGGTGGGAACCGACCGATCGGAGACCGCCGAGCGCGCCGTCCGGTGGGCCGCCTCGTTCGCGGAGCTGTACGCCGCGGACCTCCACATCGTTCAGGTGATCCTGCCGAGCCACCCGTCTGACACCGAGTTCGGAGCCGCCGAGGCAACACGCGCTCGCGGTGCTGCCGACGAACTTCAGACCTACGCCACCCAGATCGCCGGCGAACGCGGCAAGGCCCACGTGGTGATCGACGACGACCCCGCGATGGCCATCGTGCACGCCACCGAGGAGCACTCGATCGACGTCCTGGTGGTGGGCAACGCGGGGATGGCGGGCCGCAAGGAGTTCCTGCTGGGGAACGTCCCCAACCGGATCAGCCACAATGCGCGCTGCACGGTGATCATCGTGAACACGGCGGCTGACGGGCAGGCGGCAGCGACCGGCGTCGCACGCGCACCTGACGTCGATCCGCTCCAGCGCCGTCGAGGTCGAGACCGAGCCGCACCTGGTCGCGCGCGGCACCAAGATCGCGAGCGTCTTCGCCAAGCACGGACTGAAGGAGCTGTTCGGCCGGCCCGACGAGGAGGGATCGGTCGGCAAGGTCCGTCAGGCTAAGCGCTTGCGCTCGGCCCTGGAGGAGCTGGGACCGACGTTCGCCAAGATCGGGCAGATCCTGTCAACGCGGCCAGACCTGCTGCCCCCGGAGTTCATCCAGGAGCTGGCCACCCTGCAGGACGACGTGCCACCGCTCCCCGAGGAACAGGTGGTCCGGGTCATGGAGCAGGAGCTGGGAGTGCCGTGGGAGGACGTTTTCGATCACATCGAACCCCAGCCGTTGGCCGCGGGAACCATCGCGCAGGTGCACCGGGCGGTGCTGGCCAACGCCGAGCGAGTCGTGATCAAGGTCCAGCGCCCCGACGCCAAGGAGCAGATCGAGCAGGACCTGGCACTGCTCGAGGTCTTCGCGGAGAAGGTGAGCCACCGCCCCGGGCTCAAGCAGGTGATCGACATGGAGGCGGTGTTCATCCATCTGTCCGAATCGCTGCACCGAGAGCTGGACTTCCGCCAGGAGGCCGGGAACATGCGTCGCCTGGCGGCTGTGATCGAGCCGTTCAGCCGGCTGCGGGTTCCCGAGGTGCACGGTGATTACTCCACGTCGCGCTTGTTGGTGATGCGCGACGTCGCCGGCGGTCCCCTCTCGTCGGCCCCTGAGGGTGGCCCGCGCAGAGAGGCGGCGCGGCAGCTGCTGGAGTCGTTCTACAAGCAGATCCTGGTCGACGGCTTCTTCCACGCGGATCCGCATCCGGGGAACCTCATGTGGCAGCCCGAGGAAGAGCTCCTCTACTTCTTGGACCTGGGCATGGTCGGCGAGGTGGGCCCCGAGATGCGCGAGCAGATGATGCTGCTGCTCATGGCCTTCTGGCAGGAGGACGTGGGTTTCCTGACCGACGTATCTCTGATGCTCGCGGGCGCGATCGATCGCAGTGATCTGGACGTCGACGCGTTCAGCGAGGAGATCGGCGAGCTGATGGCCAAGAACCGCACGGCCTCGCTCAAGGACATCCAGCTGGGACCCGTGCTGCAAGAGATGACCGAGATCTCGCTCCGACACGGGGTGCCGCTGCCTGCATCGCTCACGTTGACCGGCAAGGCGCTCGCCCAGATGCAGCTGGCCGCGGCCGAGCTGGATCCCGAGCTGGATCCGTTCGACGTGGCAGGGAGCTTCCTGATGCGCAGCGTGATGAAGGACATGGGCACCAAGTTCGACCTGAAGGCGATCTTCTACCAGACCCAGAAGTTCAAGGTGCGCGCGATGCGGGTGGTCGAGGCCGTGGAGCGCCTTATCGGCGCCAGACCGGGCCAGAAACTCGAGGTCAACTTCCGTGCTTCCACGCTTGAGACGACGATCCGGCGCGCGGGAAGACGCCTCGCCCTGGGCCTGACTGCAGGTGCCGCGATCCTGGCGACGTCGCTCTCGGCTTTGTCCGCGCGTGTCGCCGGCTGGGTACCCGCGGCGTTCGGGGTCGTGGCAGGCCTGCTCACGCTGGCGCTGGTCGTCGACCTGGTCCGGCGGCGCGACTAGTCCAGCTCAGACTAGTCAGCCGGCCGAAGATCACGGCTCGTCGAGCTTCGCCTCCGTCCCTTTCGTGGTGATCGTCGTGGGTTCTGGCGTCGTGGCGCCGCCCTTCTTCCTCACCGAGCGCATGACGACCTTCTCGAGCACGAAGGCGATCACCGCCATGATCACGCCAACGGCCCAGCGTTCGAACCGGCGGATCCCTTTCGGCTTCTTTGTCGTCACGCGCCCGGTCACGCGGGCACCTCGGCATCCGACAGACGGAGTCGCCCCTCGATCGTGGTGCCGCGTCCCGGCGACGATGTGACCACGAGCTCGCCGTCCTGGGCGCCCAGTCGGTCGGCCATCCCCTGCAACCCGGAACCGCCGACGCTGGATACCGGATCGAAACCGCGACCATCGTCCGCAACGATGAACGTGAGCACGCGATCGCGTTCGGCGAGCGACACGGTCACCGACGACGCGTCCGCGTACTTGGCCACGTTCTGAAGCGCCTCCAGGCAGGAGAAGTACACGGCGGCCTCGACCTCCTGCGGGTAGCGACCTATCCCGTCGGCCTCGATCTGCACCGGCAACCCACTCTTGCGGCCCTGCGCCGCGAGTGCGGCGGCGAGACCCTTGTCGGCCAGGAGCGGTGGGTAGATGCCTCTCGCTAGGTCCCGCAGGTCCTCCAATGCGGAGTTCGTCTCACCCTGGAGCTGAGCGAGCAACTCGTGAGCTTGTGTCGCATCGCGTTCGACCAGGCCATCCGCCAGCCGCAGCTTCACCGACAGGGCCACCAACTGTTGCTGCGCGCCGTCATGGATGTTGCGCTCGAGCTTGCGACGCTCCTCGTCCTGGGCCGAGACCAGCCGGCGCTGCGCCGCCTTCAGGTCTTCGAGCCGGGCCTTGAGCTCTTCGGTCAAGCGAACGTTCCTCAGCACCAGCCCGGCCTGGGACGCCAGGCCGGCGATCAGCTTCTCATCCGCTGCGGAGACCGGATCGCTCGCCGACTTGCGGACCGCGAGCGCTCCCAGCAGCTCACCGCCCTGTTCGACCGGATAGACGCGGTCGGCGCCCTCGATCGATGGCATCGCGCCGTTCGCCAGAGGTATCGCCGATGCGCCGCCCGCGTCGGGTGGCCAGGCCGCCACATCGCGCAGCTCCCGGTCGACCGCGAGCCAGACGTCGGCCCGATCGGCGCCGACCCCTTCGCCCAGGATGCGGGCCATACGAGGCAGGACGTCTTCGTCGGCGTATGCCTCCCCCACTCGCTCGGAGAACTCGGAGAGGACCTCGTACGGTGTCGCGCGCTTGCCGTACACCAAACGGTTCGCGAAGCGACCGGCGCGGCTGCGTATCGGGAAGATCAGTAACCCGATCGCCAGGCCGATCAGCACTTGCCAGGCATCTACGCCCGACCCTGAGCCGCGTCCGAGCACGATGGTCGGCAGAGCGATCGCCACCATCAGGTAGAAGGCCGTCACCGCCACGACCACCGTAGCGAAGATCACGGTCTTCTTGATCACGACGTCAAGGTCGTACAGGTGGAACCGAAGGACAGCGATGCCGATGGACAGCGGGAACATCAGGAACGCAACACCGCCGATCACCGAACTCAACAGCGTGTCCTGGCTGGAGAAGCTGGTGCTGGTGATCGCCAGGAGCGCAGCCACGAGACCGAACACGACCCACTTGATCTGTTGGCGTTCGAGGCCTGACGACCTCCGGAAACGGAGGACCAACGAGACGATCGAGGCCCCGAAGATGGCGGGGAACAGGATGCCGATCACCGGATCCAGGTTGGGGAAACCTCCGATAGCGTCGACGTAGAAGGGGTTCTTTACCCCGACGTCGGCCGAACCCGTCAGGACCTCTTGGCCGAAGGCGAGATTCATCGCCAAGATCACGATGAACGCGGCGATGAACCACAGCAACGGGCGCCATCTCCTCGATGGAAGGCGGCCGTCCGGGAACAGCAGCGGCAGGAGGAACACCATCAGCAGGATCCCGAACATCCACCCGGCGCTGTTCAGGAAGCCGCACACTACGACCAACCATCCCTCGGTGCCGTGCGTCACCGCGTAGGTGAACCACTCTCCGCTGAGGAAGGACAGAGCGGTGAAGAACGACGACCACATGAGCAGAAGCCCGATGGTGTTCCGCCGGTCGCGGCTCACGATGAGCGCGCCCACAGCGCCGAACATCGAGAAAGCGATCACGTACGGGATCTGCTCGGCAAGGGACTCGCCGTTGAGCTCGACGAGGACCATGCTGGCCGTCGCCACCACAAGGAAACCGGCGAAAGCCACCCAGGGCCACCGCGCGGGGCGCAACGACAACTCAGGAGATGACGACAAGGAAGACCTCCACGGGTTCCTCCCGGCCCTTCACGTACCGCGACCCGACCGGCTCGCATTCGACCTTCGGCGCCGCCGCGACCGTCGACGCGGCCGCGACGATCTCGCCGCCCTTTGCCTCGGACTGCAACCGCTGGGCGATGTTCACGGCGTCGCCCACCACCGTGTACTCGAGGCGGCCGCCCCCTCCGACCGTCCCGGCGATCACCAGACCGGTGTTCACGCCGATCCCGACCTCGAGCTCCGGAACGTCTGCGTCCCAGCCCTGCGCGTTCAGCTCCGCTTGGCGCTCTTGCATGGCGATCGCGCAGCACAGCGCCCGCTCCGCGTGATCGGATGTGGGCTCAGGAGCTCCGAAGACGACCATCACAGCATCCCCCTGGAACTTGTCGATCATGCCGCCCATCGACAGGACCACCTCCGCCATCGCGGTGAGGTGCTTGCCGACGACCGTCGCGACGATTCGCGCGGGGAGGCGTTCGGCGAGCGTCGAGAACCCTCGGATGTCCGAGAACAGGACGCTCACCTCGACCTCCTGCGGCTCGATCGCGATCTCGGGGTGCGCGGCGAGCCGATCGGCCAGCTGTTGTGGGACGAACGACGCGAGCGTCTTGCGGGAGGTCGTCTGCTCGACGACGGCTGCGTGCAGGCGCTTGAACTCGTCGACGAGCCCGGCACCGGCACCGTCGCCGGCCATCCGCTTGAACAACGCGGTGACCTGCGAATCGACGGCCTCTTGGGTGGTCCCCAGCGCCTCTGCGATCTCCGCGTAGCCAAGACCCTTGGCCATCATGTCGAGCAACTCGCGCTCACGCTCGACCGTGTCGCCGCGGCCCGACAGGCGCTCGGCGATCGTCGGATCCACGGTGCTGCCTCCCGCGTGTACCTCTCGGATCGCACGAGCGAGCTCGTCGCCCTGGGAGATGCGGTCCTTCAAGAGGTAGGCCAGGCCGCTATGACCGCCGCCGAGCAAGGCGAGCGCGTACGCCTCGTCGTCGTGGGCAGACAGGACGACGACGCCGGTATCGGGGTGCGAAGAGCGGATCGCGTGCGCGCAATCGATCCCCTCCAGCTGGAACGACGGCGGCATCTTGATGTCGGTCACGACGACGTCGGGCGTATGCTCGGCGGCGGTCTCCAGCAGCGAGGGCGCGTCGACCGCGACCCCGACCACCTCGATGTCTTCGTAGGAATCCAGCAGCGCCCGGACGCCTTCGCGTACGAGGACGTTGTCCTCCCCAAGCACGACCCGGATGCTCATCCCGCTGCCTCCGACCGCTCGATGCCCGCGTGTACCATCCGCGCATGATCCGCGTTGTGTTCGCCGAGGATAACTACCTGGTCAGGGAGGGGACGGCAGCCCTCCTGGCCACCTCGGATCAGATCGAGCTGGTCGGAACCGCGACCACGCGCGACGAGCTGCTCTCGGCCGTCGAGGAGCACTCCCCCGACGCGGTCCTCACGGACATCCGCATGCCCCCGACCGGGACCAACGAGGGCATCGAGGCCGCGAAGACGATCCGCTCCACCCACCCGGCGATCGGTGTGGTCGTGTTGTCGCAGTTCGTCGAGGAGGACTACGCGTTCGACCTGCTGAAGGACGGCGCCGCCGGCCTCGGCTATCTGCTCAAGGAGCGGGTCGCCGACGTGGACGAGCTGGTTAGGGCGCTGGGAGAGGTCGCCCGTGGAGGCAGCGTGCTCGACCCCAAGGTCGTCGAGGCGCTCGTCTCGGCCAAGGAGCGCATGGCGCACTCGCCGCTCGCGCAGCTGACCGATCGCGAACGCGAGGTGCTCTCGCACATGGCGCAAGGAGAGAACAACGCGGCGATCGCCAAGTCGCTCTTCCTCACCGAACGCGCCGTCGAGAAGCACATCAACTCCCTTTTCCACAAGCTGGGTCTCACGGAGGAGCCCGACGTGCACCGCCGGGTGATGGCAGTGCTCGCGTTCCTCCGCGAGACCGGCGACGCCTGACATCACTGCGCTCGGCGCGTATCCACGATGAACACCGAGCAAGGCGCGTGGCGCAGGATCATGTTCGGGACGCTGTCGCGAACGTGCCACCGTCCGCCCTGCGCCCCTCGGTTGCCCACCACGATCGTGTCGGCAAGCTCCTCGGCCGCCACCTCGCAGATGCGCTCGGCGGGCTCTCCTTGCTCAACGCGGGTGCGGGCCGCGACGTCGGGGAACCGCGTCGCGATCCGAGCCAGGTACGCGGAGGGGTCCGCCGCCCGATCGGGGTCGATGACCGCACGCAGATCGGACTCGGGCTGGACGTACAGGACCAATAGCTCGGCCCCACGGTCGCGTGCTAGCCGGGCGGCGCTCTCTACGGCCAGATCGGCCGCTGCGGATGTATCCGTTCCTACCAAGACGGTGCTCATCTGGGGCCTCCTCACTCGTCGCCCCGAACGTACGCTCGGGGGAAGGCGGGGACAGCCCGGCCGCCACCACCGTTCCCAGGGGGTAGCACCACCCACCGGCGGTGGTCTCCACTCGCGAGCGAAGGCGGGTACCGCCCTTCCGGCCGCGGCTGCGAAGAGGCGACAATCTCGGCTATGACGACGACCATGGAGGGACGGCGTCGGCCGACCTGGACGCTCGCCGTCACAGGCTCGGTCATCGGAAGGCTCATCGATCGGAGCGAGCAGCGTCTCGGGATGCGTCATCTTCCGGTGGAAGTGGAGCACGCATCGTGAGTCCTGCGACAGCGAAACGCCTTTCGCGCGCGATCATCGCGGTCGCACTCGCGATGATCGCGATCTCGCTCTTCGTCGGCATCACGTCCTCCAGGCACCAAGAGCCGGGGCGCATCTTCATCGTCGGTGATGCGACCGTCGGTGACGGCCCGCTGGTTCACGAGGCGCTCATCGATCGTCAGACGGAGGGCGAGACGTTCACTGTCGCGGCGGTCAACCCGCAGATCGTGCTCGGGTTGGTCGTCGGTCTGCTCTGGATGATCACCGGGTCGCTGATCGTGTCGCGCCAGCCGCGCAACACCGCGGGCTGGATCTTCCTCGCGATCGGTGTTGCCCTCCCTCTCAGTGGTATGGCCACCACGCTCGCCGTGACGGGTGTGAAGACCGTTGCCGCCTCGGTGCCGCTGGTCGGTCTCTGGGCGGTCGTCAACGAATACAGCTCCCTTCCGGTCGTCCTGCTCCCCCTGCTCTTCCTGCTCTTCCCCGATGGGCGGCCGCCCACGCCTCGCTGGCGTTGGGCCGAGCGTGCGTTGTTCGCGGGGCTCGCGATCGCCATCGTGGGGTTCACGCTGTCCCCGGGGCCACTGAACAACCTCGTCGACTCCGGCATCCTGTACGAGAACCCGATCGGGATCCCCGCGTTCGCCGGCGTGTCCGACGCGATGACGACGATCGGCGTCGTGTTGTGCCTCATCGCCGGCTTCTCCACGGTCTTCGCGGTCCGAGGTCGCTTCAAGCGCTCGACGGGCGAGGAACGCCAACAGCTCCGCTGGCTCGTGTTCGTAGCGACGACCGCCGGGATCTTGTTCACGATCCTCTTCGGGATCACCGTCCCCGGCGATGTCATCGGCCCGGTGTTCGGAAGCTTGCCGATCTTCGCCGTCCTCTTCCTCCTCCTGGCCGTCGTGATCGCGTTCGGCGTTCCCGGCGCCTACCTGGTCGCGATCTTCCGATACGGGCTGTGGGAGCTGGACGTCGTGGTGCGCAAGACGATCGTGTATGTGGTACTGGCCTTCCTGCTGCTCGGGACCGGGATCGCGTTCGTCTGGTTCATAACCGGACTGTTCGCCTCGACGGCTGCGTCGAACGGAAGGGTGGACCTGCTGGCGGGTGTGGCGATCGGTCTGTTGTTCTGGCCGCTTCGCAAGCTCGCGGTCAGGGTCGCCGATCGTCTCGTCTACGGGGGGCGAGCCACGCCCTACGAGGTTCTGACCTCGTTCGCAGGACGGGTCGGGGAGACATATTCGACCGACGACATCTTGCCCCGGATGGCGCAGGTGCTGGCGAAGGGAGTCGGGGCACAAGGGGCGACGGTGTGGCTCCGGGTCGGGAACGAGCTCCGCCCCGCCATGACCTGGCCGGTCGGCGCGCCGGATCCGGCTCCGGTGAGGCTGACCGCAGACGCTTTGCCAGCGATCTCCGATCAGCACGCGTCCGAGGTGCGAGATCAGGGCGAGCTCTTGGGCGCGCTCTCCGTGGCCATGTCCGCCTCGGATCCGATGACGCCCGGGAAGGAAAGGCTGGTCCGCGACCTAGCGTCACAAGCCGGACTGGTCCTCCGAAACGTACGCCTGATAGAGGAGCTCCGGGCGTCGCGACAACGACTGGTCACCGCGCAGGACGAGGAGCGGCGCAAGCTCGAGCGCAACATCCACGACGGAGCGCAGCAGCAGCTGGTCGCGCTCGCGGTCAAGCTCCGGTTAGCGGACACGTTGATGGAACGCGACCCGACGAAGGCCCACGAGCTGATGACGCAGCTGCAAGCAGAGACCGCACGATGCGTTGGAGGATCTGCGCGACCTCGCACGTGGGATCTATCCGCCGCTGCTCGCGGACAAGGGATTGCCTGCCGCACTCGAGGCCCAGGCCAGGAAGGCGGCCGTGCCGACAACGGTGGTCGCCGACGGCGTGACTCGGCACTCGCAGGACGTGGAGGCCGCGGTCTACTTCTCCTGTCTGGAGGCGATGAGCAACGTCGCGAAGTACGCCTACGCGGCCAGCGCATCCATCGAACTGACCCAAGCCAACGGCCACCTCACATTCGTGGTCAAGGACGACGGGCGGGGGTTCGATACGCAGGCCAACGGCTACGGAACGGGGCTGCAGGGGATCGCGGATCGGCTCGATGCGATCGGCGGAACGCTGTCGGTAGCCAGCCGAACGGGAGCTGGGACGACGATCACCGGCACGGTGCCGGAGGCGGTGGAACGATGAAAGGGAGTCGCTGGACCCGTTGGCTGGCGCTTGGGATCTGGCTCGTCACGCTCCTCCTGTTGTTGCTCGCCGTCATCCTGTCGATCGGCGACCCGGCGAACGAGGTGAAGGACCTGCCGTTCGCCCTCGGCTTGGGGGTCGGCATGCTGGCCTTCGGCACGATCGGCGCGGTCCTCGCGACCCAGGCACCGAGGAACCCGATCGGATGGCTCTACGGGCTCGCCGCGTTCGGCGTGGTCCTCAGCGTGAGCGCGGAGCAGTACGCGATCCGAGGGCTCGAGGACCTGACCAACCTGCCGGCCGTTCCGTACGTCTATTGGTTGAACCAGGTCATCACCCCGATCGCGATGTCGCTCATCCCGATCGCGCTCGTTCTCTTCCCCGACGGCCACCTCCTCTCTCGGCGCTGGCGTCCGATCCTGTGGTCCCTGTTCGCCGCGGCGGTGCTGGGATCGTTCGCGTCGGCGTTCTTCGAAGACATGTTTCAGGTCGGCGAGTCCGCGTACGTGAGGAACCCGTTCAGCATCGGATCCGGAGCTGGCGATCGTCTCTGGCCACTGCTGATCGGCCTGCTGCTGGTGGGGATCGTGGGATCGCTCTCGTCGGTGATGATCCGATACCGCAGGTCCGAGGCAGAGCAGCGCCAGCAGCTCCGTTGGCTGGCCGCCGCCGTGCTGGTCATCGGCGTCGCGGGTGTCGTTGCGCTCGCGATCGGCTTCCTGCCGCCAACCGATGTGACCGGGATCCTGAGCGCCGTCGCAGGCTATGTCATGTTGGCCGCCGCAACGATCGGACTCCCCGCCGCGACCGCGGTCGCGATCCTGCGGTACCACCTCTACGACCTCGACCTGGTCGTGAAGAAGACGGTCGTGTTCACGATCGTGGCGGTATTCCTCACTGGCCTCTACATAGCGGCTCTGGCGTTCGCGGCTTTGTCCGGGGTCGGGGCGATGGCGGGAGCGCTCGTCTTCGTCTTTACGTTCAACTTGGTCCGGCGACGAGCTCGGAAGGTGGCCGACCGGATCGTCTATGGCGAGCGCGCCACACCGTTCGAGGTGATGAGCGACTTCTCCGAGCGGGTGGGCGAGACGTACTCGATCGACGACGTCCTGCCCCGCATGACCGAGCTGCTGACCGGGAGCACTGGGGCGACGGAAGCCCGCGTCTGGCTGCGATCCGGCTCCCGTTTCAGCCCGGTCGCCGCGTCGCCGTCGGATGCTCCCGTCGTGGCGGACGCGGCGCTCGGGCAAGGCGACCAGCTCCCGTCCTTCGGGGACGGACTCACCTCGTTCGCCGTAACGCATCAAGGCGAGTTGCTCGGGACGATCACGCTGCGGATGCCACCGAACGACCCGATGGACCCGGCGAAGGCACGTCTGGTATCCGGCCTAGCCTCGCAGGCTGGGCTCGCGCTCCGAAACGTGGCGCTCGTCCAGGATCTCCGCGAGTCTCGCCGTCGCATCGTTGCGGCGCAGGACGAACGGGCGAAGACCTTGGAGCGCAATATCCACGACGGCGCTCAGCAACAGCTCGTCGCGCTCTCGGTCAAGCTCCGCCTGGCCCAGCAGCTCGTCGAGCGCGACCCGAAGAAGGCTGGAGTCGATCCTGGGCGAGCTTCAGGGTGACGCCACGGATGCTCTGGACAACCTCCGCGATCTGGCCAGGGGTATCTACCCCCCGCTCCTGGCCGACAAGGGGCTCCCAGCCGCGCTCTCCGCGCAGGCTCGGAAATCCGACCACACCGATAGCTGTGGAGCCGGACTGGGATCGGAAGGTACGCGCCCGAGGTTGAGACGACCGTCTACTTCTGCTGCCTCGAAGCCATGCAGAACATCGCGAAGTACGCGCGAGCCTCAGCGCGCCACGATCCGGCTCGACCAGCGCGATGGCGTCCTCGTGATTCGAGGTGACGGACGACGGGGTCGGCTTCGATGTGGAGGGCACCCCCCGCGGAAGCGGCCTGCAGGGCATGGCCGACCGCCTGGACGCCGTCGGCGGCACCCTCGAGATCGCGAGCGAGCCGGGATCTGGGACCACGGTACTGGGGCACATCCCGGCGACCGCGGACCAAGGACCGACGTAGGCGGCGAACGGACTCCCCAGCCCGTCCGATGTTTGGCGCCATCCGGGATGCTAGGTTGCTTCCACTTGAGCAGAGGGGGTTCCAGCATGCAGCGTGCTACCCGACGCGGACGAGATGGTCGTCGCGCGTTCGTGGCAGGAGCGACGACGGTCATGACGCTCGTCGCGGTCCTGGCTTTCACCGTTCCGGCCCGGTCGGCCGATCGTCACGTCCGGCGCCAGGCGCAGACCGCGCACAGGCACGGGACGTTCGACATCCGTTCGCGAGGCACGGCCGCCAGGCCGAGCTCACGCGCCGTCAAGGCGCGGACCGCGCTAGCACGGCGCTTAGGTTCCCAGTCGCTGATCGTCTCCGACGACGTCACCGGCACGCTCCGGATGGTGGGCCGTCTCGACGGTTACCTGACGGGACCCAGTTCGCGACGTGCGAGTGACGTGGCGATGGGATTCGTCCGTTCGAACCTGCGCGCGTTCGGGCTCTCCGAAGCCGACCTCCGAACCTTCCACCTCCGGCAGGACTACGTGGACATCGCCGGGACCCATCACATCTCGTGGACCCAGTCCTGGCGCGGGATCAAGGTCTTCCACAACGGACTCCGCGCAGCCGTAACCAAGCACGGACGTTTGGTCAACGTGACCGGCTCGCCGGTCCACGGACTGCGGGCCTCCACCATCCGACCCCAGGTCTCCTCGGCTGCGGCGATCGCCGCCGCACGGGCAGACGGCGGTGCTCGGGTGCGCGCGGCGCAGAAGGGTGACTCGGCCGCGCTCACGCTGTTCCCGACCGGACGCGGCGCGCGCCTGGCGTGGCGCACCCTAACTTGGCCCAACACGCAGAGGCTGAACCTGTCGGTAGTGGACGCCCTGAGCGGCGAGGTCCTTTACCGCCAGAGCCTCACGAGCGATGCCACCGGCACCGCTACCGCCTGGGAGTTCTACCCGAGCACGCTGGCCCCGGGCGGCGACGTGGCCAACCCGGTCTCGTTCCCCGTGGATGATGGCACCCGTCTCTTCGGCGACAACGCATGGGTGTTCGCCGATGTGAACGACAACAACGAGCCCGACTCCGGCGAGGAGATCGCGGCGATCTCGGGTACCGACTGGTCGATCCCGGCCGTTCTGGACTCCACCACCGCGTCGCAGAACTGCTCGACCGCCCGTCCCTGCACCTGGAGCTCCAGTACACCGTTCAGCTGGCAGACCAACATGGCGCAGAACGCGGCGCAGGTCATGTACTTCCTCAACCGGTTCCACGACCACCTGGAGAGCTCGCCATACGGTTTCACGGCGGCGGCCGGCAACTTCGAGCTGGCGGACGGTGACCCCGTGGTCGCCAACACCGATGACGGAGCCAACACCGACGGCGGGCTCCCGGACGACTTCCACGTCAACAACGCCAACATGAGCACGCCGCCGGACGGCTTCTACCCGACCATGCAGATGTACCTGTTCGCGGCCGAGAGCGGGTTCCCACTGCCGAGCGTGAACGGAGGCGACGACGCCGAGGTCGTCTACCACGAGTACACCCACGGCGTGTCCAACCGCCTGGTGCTGTTCCCCGACGGCAACTCGGGCCTGACGACCCAGCAGGCGAACTCGATGGGAGAGGGTTGGAGCGACTGGTACGCCGAGGACTTCTTGAACAACCTGGGGATCAAGCCGGACACGGCAACGATCGGTGACGTGATCATGGGTCAGATCACGTTCGCGGGTCTCTTGCGGTCACAACCCGTCGACTGTCCGGTCAGCGGTGCCCCGCCCAGCACGTGCCCGGGCGGGGCCAGCACCGGTTCCGGGGGCTACACCTACGGCGACTTCGGCGGGGTCGCCGGGTTCCCCGAGGTCCACGCCGACGGCGAGATCTGGCTGGAGACCCTCTGGCAGATCCGGCAGACGCTCGGGGCCTCCACCACGGAGAGCCTGGTCACGAGGGGCATGGAACTTTCGCCGCCCGGGCCGTCCATGCTGGATATGCGCAACGCGATCCTGCAGGCGGACCTGGTGAACAACGCAGGAACGAACCAGACCGCGCTCTGGACCGTCTTCGCCGACCGCGGCATGGGGTTCTTCGCGTCCAGCACGAGCGACGGTATCGCCCCGATCGAGGACTTCTCCACCCCGGTCGATTGCGGCAGCTCGCCTTGCGGGACGATCAGCGGCAAGATCACCGACAAGTCCTCGGGCAAGGGTCTGTCCGGCGTGGCCGTTGGCGTCGCGGGTCTGAACTCGGGCTTCGGGTGGGACCTGGCCGCCACGACCGGCTCCAACGGGAGCTTCACGATAGCCGACGTGCCGTTCCACACGTACCCGCTCCTGCAGGTGACCCGGAAGGCATACGAGTCGATCAACCTGAAGAACGTCGTCGTGGACGGCGACGAGACCGTGAACGGCAAGCTGGTCCGGGACTGGGCCGCGCTCGAGGGCGGGGCCAAGCTCAAGAAGTTCAGCCCACCCGACTACACCGACTTACGGATGTGGTCCCGGGAGTGCCTTCGATCTGTCGCTCGGCGCCGGCTGGGGATCCGACGCGGTCGGCAGCGACGTCGGCAGCAACTACACGGGTCCTCGCAAGGTGACGGTGAAGCTTGCCAAGGTCATCCGCGTCACGAGCTTCGCCGTGGCGTCGAACGGCACGTGCGGTGACGGTCCCGAAGCCGGCGTCAAGAAGTTCCGGATCGAGACCAAGGGCAAGCGCGGCGGCTGGGTGACCGCGCTCACTGGCAAGGTAGACAACAACGCCAAGTTCAAGGTCTTCAAGCCGAAGGCAGGGACGAAGAACGTGCTCTTCGTGCGGTTCACCATGTTGTCGAACCACGGCGATCCGCTGTTCATGGACATGCTGGAGCTGTCGGTCAGAGGCAAGTAGTCTGACGCGGACTAGTCCAGAGGAAGCCTGCTCGACCGGTGCCGCCGTTCAGGCGGCGCCGGTCGCGTCGGCCCAGGCCGACTCCAGCCGGTCTGGGCCGAAGACAGCCTTGGGGATGTAGGCGGCGGCGCCGCATTCGGCGGCACGCGGCGCGTACTCCTCCTCCTCGTACGTCGACAGCAACAGGACCACTACTGCGTCCGAGTCCGAGAGGATCTGCCTGGTGGCGTCCAGCCCGTTGATGCCCGGTAGGTTCACGTCCATCAGCACGAGGTCCGGGCGGAGGGCGGCAGCCATGGTCACGGAGTCCTCGCCGCTTTCGGCCTCGCCCACGACCTCGAAGCCGTCCGTGGCATCGACCACCATGCGGGCGGCCATCCGGAACGGCGCCTGATCATCGACGATCAACACTCGAACGCTCATGGGCTGCTCCTCCATCAACAAGCGTCCCACCGGTCATGCACCGATGCCAGTGGTGCCAGCACCACTCTTGGCGTGGGCCGCGGCTACGCCGCGAGCTCACCCAGACGGAGGAACGCACGTTCCAGCACCAGCCGGACATTCAGGTTGAGATCCTCCGCCAGCTCGGCGCGGGCCTCTTCGATCCCTGCCAGGCCACGCGCGGAGCGGACCACGCTCAAGCGGCCGTCCGGGACCACGTCGGGGTTCATCATCAGATCCGCATCCCCGCCGACCGCCGCGGCGATCCGATCGCGCAGGAGCGAGGAAACACCCAGTAGCACCCAGTCCACGTAGTCGCGTTCGGCCCGGCGTTCGCGGCGCTGGAAACGGATCTCGATCCGTTTGATCGCACCGCGGTACGCGTCCTCGGGCCGCCCCTTCTCATCCAGGAACGGGCCGAGCTCGGCCTCCAGCTCGGCCTTCAGCCCCTTGCGGTACTCGGCGGCGGCGGCGAGCACGACATCGGCGGCTCCCAGCGCCCCCACGGGGCCTTCGGCCGCGAGCTCAACGGCACGGTCCGCCGCCTCGCGGAAGCGCAGGCCGTCGGGGGCTGTGGCCAGCCGGCGGGCCCGGCCCAGGTTCCCACCCGACAGTCGCGCGGCAAGACGTGCACGCGTCGAGATCGACCCCCTCGTCGATGAGCACGTCCACCACGAAGCTCTCCGACAGGGCCGTGAACGTGACGACGTGACAGCGGGAGAGGACGGTGTCGGGCAGTTCGTGCGCGCGCGCGGACATCAGCAGCAGGACGGCGTCGGCGGGCGGCTCCTCCAGGACCTTGAGCAGCGTGTCGGCCGCCGCCGGCGAGAGCCGATCCGCCTCGCGGATCACGAACACCTTGCGGCCAGGCTCGGGCGCCGTTCGGAACGCGGGCGTCCAGACCTCCTCTCGCACGGTGTCCACGTGGATGTCGCGACCCTCGGGCTCCACCAGGAACTCGTTCGGGTGGTGGTCCTCGAGCGCCAGTCGACATGCGCGGCATGCGCCGCAACCGCCCTGCGAACAAAGGAGCGCGGCGGTGAACGCGCGCGCGGCGATGGACTTGCCCGATCCCTCGGGGCCGGCGAAGACGTACGCGTGATGGGGGCGTTCAGCAGCTCCGGACAGGAACGCCATAGCGGCGTCCTGTCCCGGGACCCGATCGAGGACCGCGCTCATGCCGGGATGCTAACCGGGTGGACCGACGGGGTCGGCGGATCCGGATCCGGGCGGTGGCGCGACGCCGCCGTTGTCGTCGCGATCTCTGAGCACACGGTGCAGCGCGTCCTTCACACCCTCGAACACCTCTGCGGGCGGGTGGTCGGCGTCGACCACGACGAACCGCTCCGGGTGCTCCTCGGCGATCTTCAGGTACGCGTCGGACACCTTGGCGTGGAAGTCCTGGCCTTCCAGCTCCATGCGGTCGGGGCTCTCGGTCGATCGGAGCAGCCCTAGTTCGGGCTCCAGGTGCAGCAGGATCACAAGGTCCGGGAAGAGTCCCTGCGTGGCCCAGACGTTCAACGTCAACACATCCTGTTCGCCGAGGCCACGCCCCCAGCCCTGGTAGGCGAGCGACGAATCGACGTAGCGATCGCAGATCACGATCTTGCCGTCGGCCAGCGCCGGACGGATAACCGAGGTCACCGTTTGCGCGCGCGAGGCGGCGAACAGCAGCGCCTCGGCCCGGGCATCCAGCGTGCCCGTGCTCGGATCCAGCAGGACCTCGCGGACGCGTTCACCCAGCTCGGTCCCACCGGGCTCTCGCGTGACGAGCACATCCAACCCGAGGGAACGCAGGTGCTCCTCGGCCAGGCGGATCTGCGTTCCCTTTCCTGCACCTTCCACGCCCTCGAAGGCGATGAACAACCCCGTCGCGGGCGGGCGCTTCAGCTTCGGCACGAGCGTGAGGGGTTGGGGGCGGGAGAGGCGATACCTGCGCAGGAGCCGGCGCGTGTTGAGACCGGCCGCGAGCACCAGGAGCCCAGCGGTCCACAGCGCCACCCGCGTTCCGGAGAGCACGAACCCTTCGTCGCCGGGATGGATAGCTTTGTCATAGACGGACGACAGGATAGGGAAGATGGTGAGGGACAAGAAGAGCCCGAGCCGAGACATCACGGTGAGCGAGGCGAACGTCCGACCTCGGTACTCATCCTCGACGTTCTCCTGCAGGAGCGTGTAGCCGCTCACCCACGCCAGTCCACAGAACAGCCCGAGCCACACGGTCACCACGGACGCGAGCGAGAACGTGGGCATGGCGGCGAGCACGAAGAGCGCCACCGCCGCCGAGAGCAGCGACCGGGTGAACACCAGGTCGCGCTCGACGAACTTCGTGACCTGGTTGGAGCCGGCCATACCGATCGCCATCCCTATCCCGAACGCGACGACCATGACGCCCCATCCCTCGGCGCTCGCGTGCAGCGTCGTGTTCACGAAGATGGGTCCGAGCGCCAGCACCGCTCCAACCGCCCCGAACGCGATCACGATGCCCGCGGTCATGGCCGAGGCGATGGAGTCCTCGCGGAGGAAGCGGAGCCCGTCCAGGACGTCGCGCCAGATGCGGGACAGGTCGAAGCGCTCGAGCCCTCGCGAGGCGGGTGCCCTGAGCGGCACACCGCTCACCATGATGGCCGAGAACGCGAACGTGCACGCGTCCAGCAGGAGCGCCAGCGTTTCGGGCCGCGCGAGGCCGATCGCCGAGCTGATCAGGGCCAGCACGGCGAAGACGGCACCCCCGAGCGGGAGCGTCGCGTACGTGCTGACCAGCCCGATCGAGTTGGCGTTCGCGAGCTGTCGCCGCGGCACCAGGTTGGGAAGCGACGCGTCGCGGGCGGGCGTCCACAGGAGCGAGAAGCACTCGATCACGAACGACAGCAGGAGGATGATCCCGAGGCTGTGGACGAACGCCATCGTGCCGTACAGCGCCCCGCGCACGACGTCGGCCGCGATCATGATCTGCTTGCGGTCGAACCGGTCGACGAGCGCGCCGGCGAACGGGCCGAACAGGATCGCCGGCAGCATCCTCGCGGTCATCACGCCTCCGACGGCGAGGCCGGCGGTGGCGGCGGTCCCGGACAAGGTCGCGGCCAGCGAGGTCACGGCCACGAAGCCGACCCAGTCGCCGAGCGACGACACGGTCATCGCCGCGAGCAGCCGGGTGAACCCCGGGTTGGTCAACAGGTCCTTGAGGGTGGCTGAACGGGTTCCGCGGAGCGCCGCGACCTCTTCGGCGATGCTCGCCACGGAGCTCTAGACCTCCGGCGAGGCCTCGGCCACGGCCGATGTCGCCGCGGCGGCCGGTGTTACCGCGGCCGGTGCCTTGGTGGCCGGCTTGCGAGCACCGCTCTTCTTCGCGGTCGACTTCTTGCGCGCCGTGGGCTTCTTGCGCGCCGCCGGCTTCTTCTTGGCTTTGGCAGCGGCCCTCGCCTCTCGGGCCTTCGCCTTGGCCGCGCGGACGGCGGCCTCGGCCTCGACGTCACCCGTCTTGGTGACCTTGAACTCCAGATCCATCTCCGCGCCGCAGTTCCAGCACTTCACGCTCTTGGGTCGCTGCAGCAGGAGCGACCCGCACTCCGGACACGGATGGTCGGGGATGGGTGGGTTGCTCACCGCGAGCGTGCACTCGGGATACCGATCGCAGCTGTAGAACGGCGCCCCGAACCGATTCTTGCGCTCGACCAGCTCGCCCTTGGCGCATTCGGGACACGTGACGCCGGTCGTCTTGGGCGGCTCCTTCTTGATGAATCGGCACTCGGGGTAGCCGCTGCATCCCACGAATGGACCGTAGCGGCCCACGCGCTCCTGGAGCTGGCGCCCGCATTCCGGGCAGGTCTCGTCCAGCAGCACCGGCTCAGGGCGGACCGAGCCGTCCATGTTGCGGATGTAACGGCACTCCGGGTAGTTGGTGCACCCGACGAACTTGCCGAACCGACCGAGCTTCACCTGGAGCTGGCCCGGTTCGCGTCCCTCGGTCGGACAGACCGGGCAGGTCTCGTCCAGCTCCTCCTCGTAACGCTCGAACGAGTGCTCCGCCTTCTCGAGCGCCCGCTCGAACGGTCCGTTGAACTCGTGCAGGACCTGGGTCCAGCCGATCTGCCCTTCGGCGATGTTGTCGAGCTCCTCCTCCAGGTGAGCGGTGAAGTTCACATCCACCACGTCGGGGAAGTGCTCGATCAGCTTGTCGGTGACGACCGAGCCCACGTCCTCGGGATAGAAGCGCTTCTCCTCCAGGCGGACGTAACCGCGGTCCTGGATGGTGGAGATGATCGACGCGTAGGTGGATGGCCGGCCGATCCCCAGCTCCTCCAAGGTCTTCACCAATGAGGCCTCGGAGTAGCGAGGAGGTGGCTGCGTGAAGTGCTGCTCGGGCAGGACCTCGAGCATCCGCAGCAGCTGCTCGGCCGTGAGCGCCGGGAGCATGGATTCCGCGTCCTCGTCGGGACCTTCGTCGCGCCCCTCCTTATAGATGCGGATGAACCCGTCGAACACGAGCGTCTGCCCGGTCGCACGCAGGCCGTATCGCACCTCTCCGTCGCGCGCCTCGACGTCCACGCCGACCTGGTTGAACCGGGCCTCCGCCATCTGAGTGGCGACGGTGCGCCGCCAGATCAGCCGATACAGACGGAGCTGATCGTGCTCCAGCACGGAAGACATCAGGTCGGGCGTCCGCAGCACGGAGGTGGGGCGGACCGCCTCGTGCGCCTCCTGAGCGTTGCGCGACCGGGTCTTGTACCGGCGGGGCTCCGCCAGGCCGTACTCCCGGCCGAAATCGGTCGTCACCAGCTCGGCGATCTCGCGAAGCGCGGTGTCGGCGATGTTCACCGAGTCGGTCCGCATGTACGTGATGAGCCCGACCGAACCTTCGCCGGGAAGACTGATGCCCTCGTACAGCCGCTGCGCAAGGGTCATGGTCTTGCGCGCCCCGAACCCCAGCTTGCGAGCTGCTTCCTGCTGCAACGTGGAGGTCGTGAAGGGCGGCGCCGGCGAGCGCTTGCGCTCCTTCTGCTCGACCTTGGCCACGCGGTACGCGGCGCGGTTCAGTCGTTCCACGTGCTGCACGGCGTCCGCTTCCGCGCTGAGATGCACGCCCTTCTTGTCGGGCGAGGCAGCCACCTTGCCCTCCGGGACCTCGATCAGGCGAGCCACGAACGGCTGCTCCGGGCCATCGTCGGGCGTCAGCCGGACATCCACGCTCCAGTACTCGATCGGATCGAACGCCGCGATCTCTCGCTCACGTTCGACGATCAAACGGACCGCGACCGATTGCACCCGGCCGGCCGACAGGCCCGGACGGACCCGTCGCCAGAGCAGCGGAGAGATCCGGTAGCCGACCAATCTGTCCAGCACGCGCCGAGCCTGCTGCGCATCCACCAGCTTCATGTCGATCTCGCGCGGGCGGCCGAACGCCTCCAAGATGGCGTCCTTGGTGATCTCGGTGAAGGTCACGCGCTTGGCGCCACCCGGCGCGACGCCCAGTAGAGCGGCCACGTGGAAGGCGATCGCCTCGCCCTCGCGATCGTAGTCAGTGGCCAGCACCAGGTCATCGGACCTCTTGTAGACCGAGCGCAGCTCGCGGACGTGCCGCTCGGAGTCCTCGGGCACGACGTACTCGGGCTCGAAGTCGTGCTCGGGATCGACACCCAGCTTGGACTTAGGCAGATCCCGGATGTGCCCATAGGAAGCCCGGACGGTGTAGTCACCGCCCAGGTACTTCTCGATCGTCTTCGCCTTCGCGGGCGATTCGACGACGACCAGGGTTTTCGGCATAACTGCGAACCTCTACTGGGAGTGGGGAAGGGGTGTCAAACGCACGATCCCGGCGCCGACGGTACCACCGCGGTCGGGCTCGACAAGGACCATCACATCTGGAAGGACGGTCCGGACGCCCTGCCGAACGCCCACCCAAGCGCCGATATTCCCGTGGCTGATGCTACGCTCGGACCTCCCCCGACCGATCGTGGAGCCCGTGCTCGCCCTCTTCACCGACTTCATCACGAACGAGATCCTGCGGTACGGGTACCTGGCGATCTTCGTGCTGATGGTGCTCGAGTCGGCATGCATCCCGATCCCTTCCGAGGTGACGATGCTCTTCGGGGGAGCGCTCGCGAGCACCGCGTTCGTTGGTGGGGAAGCAGGAGCTCAGCCTGTTCTGGGTGGCCATGGCCGGCACGGCAGGCAACGTCGTCGGCTCCTGGTTGGCCTACGGAGCGGGGGCCTGGGGTGGACGACCGCTCGTCGATCGGTTCGGGCGATACCTATTGATACGCCCACACGAGATCGACCGCGCACACGAATGGTTCGAACGCCACGGCGATGCGGCCGTGTTCTTCTCACGGCTGCTTCCGGTCGTACGGACGTTCATCAGCGTTCCGGCTGGTGTGGCCCGCATGAACTTCGCGAAGTTCACCATCTACACGGTCCTGGGATGCCTGCCGTGGACGTTCGCGCTGGCCTGGGTGGGCTACCTCCTGGGACAGAACTGGACCAAGGCGGAAGAGGTTCTCCGCCCCCTGGCCTGGGCGATCGCGCTGGTGATCCTGGCGATGGGTGTCTGGTGGGTGGCTCGGCGTTGGCGTCAGGTTCGCCAGGAGTACGCGGCGCTCGATCGCGAGCGCGCGGAGCCTTAACGCCTCAGAGGTTCACCAACATCACCCACGAGCCGGTGTCGTCCTCGGAGAGCCGTTCGAACCCGACCCGCTGGTACATCATCCGCGAGCGGTTGTGGACCGCCACCGAGAGCGAGAGCGCCTGGTAGCCCTCCTCGCGCGCCTGCACCATGAGCGCGCGGAGCAACGTGGCCCCGATCCCCTTGCGCCGGTGCAAAGGCTCGACCGCTATCCCCAGCTCCGGGATCTTCTCGTCCACGAACCCGTAACCGGGGGCGTCTTCGGTGAACAGCCGGTACCACGCCGCCCCCACGGGGACATCGTCGAGCTCGGCGATCACTCCGGAGTCACCGGAGCGACCCCATCCCTCGTGGTAGCGCGTGAGCATAGGGTCGGCCAGAACCTCCTCCATCGGTCTGAGCGGCCAGTCGGGGTTCCAGCGGGTCGCCTCGTACAGCATCTTGTGCAGGAACTCGACGTCGTCCTGGATGGCGGGTCTGATGTTCACGCTGGCCTCCTAGGCCTAATGAGAAGCTTCGCTCGCATGGGCAACCTAATACAGCGGTGGATCGGGCGACTGCGGAACGTGGGCGAAACTTGGATCCTCCGCCTGATCCAGTGGGTCTCCATCCGGCTCGGACGCTTCACTCCGAGGGTGCAGACGCGCATCGTCCGGGCGGTGCAAGTGGCCGTCGAGGTTCACGTCAAGAGCCTGGTCGACGACGTGAGCACACAGGCGGCCGCGCTCACCTACGCCACCTTCCTCTCGCTCCTCCCACTCATCCTGGTGGGATTCTCGCTCGCAGGCACAGTGATCGCGAACGTTTCTGAGACGGCCTGGCTCCAGGATCTGATCGCCGGCGTCCCCGGACTCGCCGAGACCGGGATCGGCTCGCTCCAGGAGCAGCTGACCTCCCGAGCGGACATCGGCTTCATCGGGCTGATCGGAGCGTTGTGGGCGGCATCGGTGCTATCCAACCGGGCGGAGCGCGCGTTGGCCAAGGTGTTCAAAGTGAAGCGCCGGAACGTCGTGAACCGGTTCCGCGCGATGCTGATCACGGTCATGCTGGGAGCGGTCGTCATCGGCGGGCTCGTCGTTGGGGCCGTGCTCCAGAGCCTGGACCTGCACGGACTCATCGTGATCCCCGCCTGGATCGTTGTCCGCTTCCTGCTCCTGTCGGTCGAGTTCGGGTATTTCCTGCTCCTGTACAAGCTCCTCACGCCGAGCAGCGCGCTTCGATGGCGCGATCACCTGCCGGGCGCGATCGTGATGACGTTCGGCTTCGCCGTGTTGAAGGCCGTGGGAGGGTTCTTCGTCGATCGGACGATCGAGCATTGGTCCTCGCTGTACGGCACGATCGGCGGGATCTTCGGTCTCTTGTTGGTCATCAGGCTGGCGATGTGGATATTCCTCTACGGTGCCGAGCTTTCTTCCGTGTTGATGCGCGAGGGCCATGGCGACGCAGGAGTTCAGGTCGTCAAGGTCGCCTGAGTCAGGCTAGGCGGGATCGGGAGAAAGACCTATCTCCGGTGCAACCGCCTGAAGGCCTTGGATGGAAACCGCCAGGAACTCGTCGAGTGGAAGGCCGATCGAGTCCTCTACATCGGCTGATCTCCTGGCGGTTGACGCCCGGCGCGAAGGCCTTCTCCTTGAGCTTCTTCTTGAGCGAAGAGACCTTCATCCCCACGGCCTTCTCGGGACGGACGAGCGCCGAGGCCACCAGAAGCCCAGCTACCGCGTCGGCGTGCACGATCGCGCGAGACATGAGATCGGTGCGGTGGTCGGCGTAGGCGTGGGCGAGCACGCCGTTCACTATCCGCTCGTCGACGCCCGCCTCGCGGAGCCATCCGGCCGCCATCACGGCGTGGCTCGCGCCGTCGTCGCCCGTGTGGTCCTGATCCAGGTCGTGGAATAGCCCGGTAAGCGCCCAGAGATCCTGGTCCTCACCCAAGCGTCCCGCCAACGCACGCATGACTCCCTCGACGGAGATGAGGTGCCGGACGGTGGTGTCCTTCAGGCACTTCTCCCGGCAGAACGCGATGGCGGTGTCTCGGTCCATCGTCAGCCTTTCGCGGGAGTGGTCTCGGGCTGGGGGATCTCGGGCTCGCGCAGGTGGAAGGGCACGCTCGTCACCACGACCATCGGCTCGAACAGCAACATGCGCTTCAGCGCGAACGCGGTCTGGTTGTGCAGCAGGTTCTCCCACCAGTGGGTCGGCACGAGCTCGGGTAGGACCACGGTCACCACGGTGTCTCCTCTGCCGGTATGGGCGCGCACGGCGGCAAGCAGCGGCTCATCGATATCTCTGAACGGTGCCTCTTCGATCAGGAGCGGCACATCCATCTGGCGCTCGTGCCATGCGTCGATCACGCCCTGGACCTCCTCGGGGTCGGTCACGAAGTAGACGCCCTCCACGATGGTCGGATGGAGTGACTTGGCGTAGGTCACGGCCCTCACCACCGCGTCGTGAACAGCGGAGACGGGGATCAGCACGACGCTCCGCTCCGGTTCGACCGGCCGGGTGGGCGCTTCGAGGCGCTCCTGACCTTCCACGAACGGCACGTCCGTCACGACGACACCGGTCTCGAACAGCAGCGACCCCTTCAGGAGGAGCGTTCCTCGGTGACGAAGGAACTGCCACCACGACTGATCCCTGAGGACCTCGGGGATCACGACCGCGAAGTACTCCTCCGGCTCCCGAGGTCGCGACCGAACGAGGCCTCGAACCGCGCGGACGAGTTGCCGGTCGGCACCCTCCAGCATCTGGAGTTCGCCCAGGCGTGGCGCCACCTCCGCCCAACGCTCTGCGGTTCGCACGAACTCGCCGGGCGGCCCAACGAATAGCGCCTCGAGTCGCTCGGGACGGATGGCCCGCAGGTAGCCGATCGCCTCCAGCGTCGCCGGACCAAGATCGGGAACGAGTAGGAAGAACGTGGACCGCGCCTGCTGGGTGCCCAACAGCTTCCCTGCCCGGAGCCTGGCCCCGACGCGCGCGTAGTGCCGGTACACGCTCAGGAAGAACAGCACGATGATCGGCATCGCGGCGATCACGATCCATGCGCCCTTCGTGAACTTCGTCAACGTCACGATGATCAGAACGACGCCTGTGGTTACCGCGCCGATCCCGTTGATGACCGCCCGTCGACGCCACTTGTCGCCGCGTGTCTTGAACCACCGCCGGACCATGCCCGACTGCGACAGCGTGAACGCCGTGAAGACACCGATGACGTAGAGCTGGATCAGGTGCGTCAGCTGCGCGTCGAACAGCCAGATCAGCAGGCAGGCGAACCCGGCCAGCATGAGCACGCCGTTGGAGAAGACGAGGCGGTCGCCGCGGTTACGGAACTGCGACGGCATGAACCGATCGCGGGCAAGATCGAGGAGAGCCGAGGGAAGTCCTGGAACGCCGTGTTCGCCGCCAGGACCAGGATGCCCGCCGTGAAGACCTGAAGAAGTATGAACGCGAACCCCCGGCCGAAGACCGTCTCGCCGATCTGGGAGAGCACCGAACTGGTCGCCGCGATCTGCTCGTCGACCCGGACGTTGAACAACCCAGCCAGGAGCGTTATCCCAAGGAACATCGACACCGCCAGAGCGGCCATGACCGAAAGGGTCGCCGCGGCGTTCTTGGCCTGGGGCCTCCGGAAGGCCTGCACCCCGTCGGCGATCGCCTCGACGCCTGTGAGGGCGGTGGCCCCCGACGCGAACGCGCGGAGGAGAAGGAACAAGGACAGCGTCGACTTCGGCTTCGATCGCCAGGTTGGCGGTTGGTGCTTGCGGACATCCGCTGATGCATTCGGCGAGTCCGACGACCAGGGTGATCCCGACGATCACGACGAAGCCGTACGTGGGGATGGCGAACAGGGTGCCCGCCTCCTTGACGCCGCGCAGGTTCGCGAGGGTGAGGAGAAGCACGAGCCCCACCGCCATCAACACTCGATGGTCCGCCAGGCCGGGAGCCGCGGAGGTGATCGCGATCGTCCCCGCCGTCACGCTCACGGCCACCGTCAACACGTAGTCCGTGAGGATCGCGGCGGCGGCGATCAGACCCGGGAGGGTTCCCAGGTTCTCCTTCGCGACGATGTAAGAGCCGCCGCCGCGCGGGTAGGCCTTGACGGTCTGGCGGTACGACGTGACCACGATGACGAGCAGGGCGCCGATCGCCAGGGAGAGCGGGATCTTGTAGCTGAGGGCGCCGGTACCTGCCAGGATCAACACCAGCATCATCTCCTCGGTCGCGTAGGCGACCGAGGAGAGCGGGTCGGACGAGAACACCGGCAGCGCCAGGATCTTGGGCAGTAACTGGTGCTCGGCCTTGCTGGATGCGATCGCCCGCCCGAGGAAGAGGCGCTTCAAGTAACCACCGGCGCCCGTCTCGTTCCGCGTCGAGGTCACGGGCGCAATCCTAAGGCGCGAACGCCGTGGCGCGGCGGCGTAGGGGGCCGTGTCGCGGCTTGGGGCGTCGACTAGGCTTACCGGTCGTGCACGTCATCATCATGGGTTGCGGACGAGTGGGTTCCGAGCTCTCCTTGAAGCTCTTGGAGGGCGGCCACGACGTCACAGTGATCGACAAGAAGCCCTCTGCGTTCGTGAAGTACCCCCCGGGGGACAAGGCGAAGACCCTGGTCGGACTCGGGTTCGATCGCGACGTTCTGGAGGCGGCCGGGATCAAGGACGCCGATGCCTTCGTGGCCGTTTCCAGTGGCGATAACTCCAACATCTTGTCGGCCCGAGTGGCGCTCGAGCACTACCACGTACCCAAGGTCATAGCCCGGATCTACGACCCACGCCGGGCCGAGATCTACCAACGGCTGAACATCCCCACCGTCGCCACGACCACGTGGGGGATCAAGCAGATCCAACTGATGCTGTTCCACGATCACCAGGAGGTCCGTGAGAGCCTCGGCGGCGGCGATCTCGTGCGGCTGCGCCTGCCGGTCCCGGCCCACCTGGTCGGCAAGAACGTCTCCGCGATCAACCTGGACGGCAAGATCCTGGTCGCCGGAGTCTCGCGAGGCGGCGGCGGCTTCATCCCGACGGCCGAGAGCACGTTCCAGGCGGGCGACTATCTGGCGGTGATCATGGCCAAGGACGGGATGGATCTCCTCGACGAGGTCATGGCCGAGCCGACCGGGGATCACTGATGAAGGTCGTAGTGACGGGAGCCGGAGCGGTCGGTCGTCACCTGGCCGCGGACCTGGCGGACCGCGGCCACGAGGTGACCCTGATCGACCAGGACCCGGAGATCACCGGAAAGATCCAGGAATGGGCTCCCAACGTCTCGGTGGTGCTCGGTGACGCCTGCGAACCGTGGGTGCTCGAAGCGGCCGACGTGAAGCACGCCGACGTCGTCGTGGCCGTCACCGGTGACGACGAGGACAACCTGGTGACCTCGCTGCTCTCCAAGCAGGAATTCGGGGTGCCACGCGTGCTGGCGCGCGTCAATCACCCCAAGAACGAGTGGCTCTTCACCGAGCAATGGGGCGTGGACGCGGCCGTCTCGCCTCCACACATCCTGACCGCGATGGTGGAAGAAGCCGTGACCGTGGGCGACCTGGTTCGGTTGATCAGGCTCGAGGGCGGCCGGATCTCGATCGTGGAGATGACGCTCCCCGGCGACTCGCCCTCCGTCGGCCGCCCCCTCTACGAGCTACGCTTGCCGCCCGACTCGGCGATCGTGGCGATCCTGCGCGACGGGCACGTCGTCATCCCGCAGCCCGAAACGGTGCTCTCCGCCGGAGACGAGGTCGTGGCCCTCTCGAGCCCGGCGTCGGAAGGGGAGCTTCGCAACACCGTCGTCGGTGATGGCATCACAGGTGGAGCGCCGTCGGACCCCATGGCAGGGGCGAGCGAAGCCTAGTCGCGGTTCCCTGCGTCGTCCTAAGCGCTGAACTCCAGCTTCGGGTTGATCATCCTCACGGCGCCCCGCTGCTCGCCCAGGACGCCCTCGACGACCACGCGCGTCCCCAGCGTGAGCCCGCCGATGCCTCGACGGCCCATGAATACGACCACGGCCTCGCCGGACCCGTCGGAGACCAGGGCCTCGAGCGACTCCTTGCCCTCCATAGGGAAGACGGTCATGCGCTTGATCACGCCCGCGATCTTGACGGGCTCGCGCATGGGCGCGTGTGCGATGTCGGTGGTGCCCGGCACGCTCTCGGCCCAAGTGCGGATCTCGGCCGACAGGCGCACCTCGTCGCTCTCGCCCAGTCGGTCCAGGAAGCGACCGATCGCGCCCATCTCGACTCCTGCCTACGCTTTCACGCCACGCGCCTGCCGGATCTCGTCCTCGAGCTCCGACTTACGCGACTTCGAGATGTAGATCATGACGCCCAGGATCACCGTGGAGACCCCCGCTATGGCGATCCGCAACGCCGTATCCGCGGCGTGCGTCACCACCAGCGGCGCGATCAACAGGGCCACCAGGTTCATGACCTTGATCAGCGGGTTCAGCGCCGGCCCGGCCGTGTCCTTGAACGGGTCGCCCACGGTGTCACCGATCACCGCAGCCTTATGGGCCTCGCTCCCCTTGCCACCGAAGTGCCCCTCCTCGATGTACTTCTTGGCGTTGTCCCAGGCTCCGCCGGAGTTGGAGAGCATGACGGCGAGCAGCTGTCCGGTCAGGATGGCGCCCGCCAGGAATGCGCCTAACGCCTCCGCCTCTAACAAGAAGCCGGCGATCACGGGCGCGAGGACGGCGAGCAGGCCCGGCGTCGTCAGCTCGCGGAGCGAGGTCTTGGTGCAGATGTCGACCACGCGGCTGTACTCGGGCTTCTCCGTGTAGTCCATGATCCCCGGGTGTTCGCGGAACTGCCTCCGCACCTCGACAACGACCTGCGCGGCCGCACGACCCACCGCGCGGATCGCGAGTGATGAGAACAGGAACGCGACCGAGCCCCCGAGCAGCAGGCCGACGAGCACGTTGGGACGGTCGACACGGATGCCCTGGAAGTCGAAACCGGCGGCCTTCAGGGCCTCCTCGAACGACCCGAACAGACGATGTCGCCGCGATCACGGCCGTGGCGATCGCCATGCCCTTCGTGATGGCCTTGGTCGAGTTCCCGATGGCGTCCAGGCCCCCCAGGATCTCGGCAGGTCTGCCCTCGAACTCGCCGGACATCTCCGCGATGCCCTGCGCGTTGTCCGAGATCGGCCCGAAGGTGTCCATGGACACGATCACACCGACGGTCGTCAGCATCCCCATACCTGTGAGCGCGATGAAGTAGAGCCGCTCGGCCGTGGAGTTCCCCAGCAGGAAGGCCGACATCATGGCCCCGGCGATCACGATGATCGACCAGACGGTCGACTCCAGTCCCGAGGAGAAGCCGGAGAGGATCGTGGTGGCCGGCCCCGTCACCGTGGACTCGGCGATCTCCTGCACCGGGCGGTGCTTGGTATCGGTGAAGTGCTGCGTGAGGACCTGGATCACGCTCGCGAGGACGAGCCCGATCGCGACCGCCAGGCCAGGTCGATAGGAGTCCATGTACGCCTTCGAGATCACGAAGGTGGCCGCCGCAGAGACCAAGGCGGAGATGAAGAATCCACGGTTGATCGCCTTCATGCCGTGCTCGTCCTCGCTCCGCGGCGCCACGGCCAGGATCCCGATGATTGACGTGACAACCCCGACGGCTCGCACGAACAGCGGGAACATCACGCCGGCGATCGCGCCGATCTCTGACTGGGAGTACGCCGCGGCACCCAGGATCAGCGATGCGACGAGCGTGACCTCGTAGGACTCGAAGAGGTCCGCGGCCATCCCGGCGCAGTCGCCGACGTTGTCACCCACGTTGTCGGCGATCGTCGCGGCGTTGCGCGGGTCGTCCTCGGGGATGCCCTGCTCGACCTTGCCCACCAGGTCGGCGCCCACGTCGGCCGCCTTCGTGAAGATCCCGCCGCCCACCCTCATGAACATGGCCAGGAGCGCGCCGCCGAACCCGAAGCCGAGCAACACGCTCGTGGCGTCCTGCTTGTAGATGATCAGGATCAGCGTGGCGCCCAGCAGGCCCAGGCCGACGGTGAACATGCCCGCCACGCCACCGGAGCGGAAGGCGATCCGCATCGCGCTCTTCAGGCCCGACTCACGGGCGGCGTTCGCGGTTCGGACGTTCGCTCGGACCGCGAGCCACATGCCCACATAGCCCGTGGTCGCGCTGAAGACGGCACCCAAGATGAACGCGAGGGATCGCCCGAACTTGATAGAGAACTCCGAATGCACCGCGTCATCGGGAGCAGGCAAGATGAAGAAGAGCACCACCGTCAGGATGCCGAGGAAGATGCCCAACGTTCGGAACTGACGCGACAGGTAGGCCTTGGCGCCCTCTTGGATCGCTGTCGCGATCTCCTTCATCTTGGGGGTGCCCTCGGGGGCCGCCAGGACCTCGCGCACCAGGTAGTAGGCGAACACGAGCGCGATGAGCGACACGCCCAGGATCACCCACAAGAACGTATCCTCGAACGACCCGAATACCGCCTGGATCGGGCCGCTTTCCTGGGCCAAGACGCCGTGCATCGAACCTCCTCGAACTAGGGGAGCGAAGTCTCATCCGCCCGGCAACCCGGCCGGGAACCCGGGAAGTATAGGGAATGGCTTGACGCCCCGACCTGCGAGGAAGAGCCGGGAAGCCGTCATCCTCCGGGCCATCTGACCCTTTGCCGCCTCGTGGGCGAACCCCTAGCATCCGAACGAAGCAACGCACGATGGGGTGCCGGGAAGCCGGGTCGGCAGGACGTTCCGGTACCCCTTTTCTGTGTTCCAAGGAGACCATGAAGACGAGGCGAGCGACCAGGATCGGCGTCTTGTTGTTCGCGTTCTCTTTCGCGGTGATGGCCGATCCGGTGTCCTCGGTCGCCTATGCGATCGAAGCGGCGCTTCGCGCATTGAAGGGCAACCTGACCCTTCTCCTCCCGACCATGGTGCTCGTCCTCGCGATCATCTACCTGGTCAAGGTCAACTACGACCAGCTGATCCACCGGTTCCCCGAGGGCGGAGGCGCGGTGGCCGCGACCGGCGCGGCGTTCGGCGAGGGCTGGGCGTTCCTGCCGCTGGGAGCGCTGATCGTCGACTTCGTGCTCACGATCGCGATCAGCGTGGCGGCGGCCTCCTCGGCCGTCATCGCGTACTTCCCCTCGCTCCAGGGTGCGCGGACGATCATCGCGCTCGCCCTCCTCTGCTTCGTCGCTGGGCTGACGTGGTTCGGCCACATCGGACGGAGCGTGTTCGCGGCGATGACAGTGCTGTTCATCCTCGCCGTCGTACCGATCGTGCTGTTCGGGTACCTGGCGCCGCACTCGATGGGCGATGCGCCTTTGCAAGGGACCGGCAGCGGGTCTTCCATCCTGCTCGTGCTCCTGGCCTTCCCGGTGGCGATGGCTCTGGCGACCGGGGTCGAGGCGCCCGCGTCCGCGATCGCGCAGCTGGGCCAGTTGGACGACGTGCAGAAGGAACGGTTCGGCCACCGGACCCTCTACCTGACGGTGCTGACCACCTCCGCCATAACGCTCGCGATCGCGGGCCTGGCCTTGAAGCTCCACGTCGGGGTACCGGCCGAGGGCAGCACCATGATCGCCGACGTAGCGAAGACGGCCACGGGCAACGGTGTCTTGTTCGCGTTCTTCCAGCTGACCAGCTCGCTGCTGCTGCTCGCGGCCGCCGCATCGTCCTTCCAGGCTGGTCCGGGCCTGCTGAAGGCGCTCGCCCGGCACACGCGGGACAACGGCGAGGAGGTCGGGATCCTGGCCCCTCCGCTAGGGCGGACGAACCGCCACCACACGCCCTACTGGAGCGTCACCGTCTACCTCGTGATCGCGGGGATCGTGGTCGTGGCCGCGGGGGGACGCGACCAGGAGCTCGTGCTCTTCTACGCCGTCGCGGTGTTCGTCAGCTTCCTGGCGGGGCTGCTGTCGATGGCGCGGTTCTCACACCAGGAGCGCGACCGCCTCCACGTGGTGATCAATATCATCGGCGCCGGCGTGGTGGCCTTCACGATCCTCGTGAACCTCCAGCGCGGGTACCCACTGGCCTCGCTCGCGGCGGGGCTGGCGATCTCTGGCGTGTTCTTCTGGCAGTGGGACCGCCTCGGCCGGCCGCGCGGGATCGCGATGGTCGAGATGCAGGCCGAGGCCGAGATCCAGGAGTAGCGAGCCACATCTAGTCCGTATCAGACTAGACCTCGGCGGGCGTTCGTCTCTCCCGCCCAGCGGAACAGCATGTAGCCGATCGCGGCGGCAAGGATCGAGGCCACCAGGATCGCAACCTTCGCCTCTGCCAGGAGCGGCGACTGGCCGAACGCCAGATCGGCAACGAACAACGACACCGCGAATCCGATCCCTGCCGTGGTGGCGAGTCCGGCCAGCGCCCCCCACCCCACCCCTTCGGGCAACTTGCCCAAGCCGAGCTTGACGGCGGCTAGGCTCGCCAGCCAAACACCGAGGAACTTGCCGACCACGAGCCCCAGAACGATCCCCAGCGCGATACGGCTGCTCGCCGCCTCGCGCAACGCGGCCGCAGACAGCTCGACGCCGGCGTTCGACAGGGCGAACAGCGGCAGGATCAAGAAGCTCGACCACGGAAGGAGGAAGTGTTCGACCCGTGCGAGAGGCGACACAGCCTCCTTGGACAGTTGCGCGAGCCGCAGCCACCAGTGCGCGTCCGCGTCGGGGGGAGACGGGTCATCGACCGTTTCGTCCGCGGTTCGGTGCGCCTCCTCGCTCACGGCCTTCGGGCGCTGGAACGGCACGGCGGGCGCGAGCAGGCCGAGGATCACGCCGGCGATGGTTGGATGGATGCCGGACCTCAGGATCGCGAACCAGAGCAGGACCCCGAGGATGACGTAGACAGTCGTCGCACGGACGTGGAGGTTGCCCAAGGCTGCGATCAACAGGACCAGCATCACGGCGATCAGCAGCGAGACCGGTTTCACCCCGCCCGAATAGAACAGGGCGATGACCATGATCGCACCGATATCGTCCACGATCGCGAGGGTGAGCAGGAACGGCTTGAGAGAAGGAGGCGCGAACCTGGCCGCAAGGGTAAGCGCGCCCAAGGCGAAGGCAACGTCGGTCGCCATAGGGACGCCCCACCCCTCGGCACCGGGCCCTCCCGCGTTGACAGCCAGGTACAGCAGCGCCGGCACGACCATCCCGCCCAGGGCCGCGATCATCGGCAGCGCGGCGGCCCGCCACTCTCGGAGCTCGCCGGTCGTCAATTCGCGCTTGATCTCAAGGCCCACGAGCAGGAAGAAGAAGGTCATGAGACCGTCGTTGACCCATCCGCGCAGATCCTCCACTACGACCCATGACCCGATCCGAAGAGACGCCTCCGTGTGCCACAGCTGCGCGTAGCCCTCACGCCACGGGGAATTCGCCCAGACCAGGGCTACGACCACGGCCACGAGCATGAGGAGGCTGCCGGCCGTGGACGTCCGCATGAACTCCTGCAGCGGACGGAGAACCACTCGAGGAACGAGACGGTCGGAACTGGCGAACGGGGTGCGCAGCCCTTCGCTCGGGGGGCCGGTGTCGACCATGGTCACCTCACCCTTCTGCCGACCAGTCTTCCCGGCGCACCGGGCGACAGGATAGCCGTCGCCGCGGCCTCGGATGACCCGGATGGTTGTGGGACCCATGCCGCACCCGTAGGCTGTCGGCGTTTTGGCACAGGGCCGTCACGTTTCCTCATCCTCCCGCATCAAGCTCGCGATCCTCGCCATCGGCGGGGTCGTGGTCGTCGCCGCGGTGATCCTTGCCTTCGTACCCAACGGAGGCGGGGGTAGCGAGGGACCCTTCAAGCACGATCCCGAGACCCCTCCGTTCGAGTTCGTGACGGCGAAGGTCCTCTCGGTCCCGACCAGTCCTGATGCCGATGAGGCCGCGTTGCAGACCAGAGCCGAGGCACCGGCCGGCGAGGTCACCAAGGCCATGGACGCCTTGTACACCAGCGCATTCCTGGATCCGGTCAACTGGCAGGACGGCACCTACGACGACGTCTGGACCTTGTTCGATCCGGGATCGGGGACCGAGGCGCAGGCTCAGATCGAGGTCGTCACCGCGGGAACGGGCGCCGGCGCCGTCTTCGACTCGATCGTGCCGATAGGAGACTCGACCCTCAGCGCGAAGGTCCTGTTCGATCCCCAGGACGAGCCCTACTCCGTGATCGCGATCGTGAGGTTCAAGGCCAGGGGCAGCGGCCTGGACGGCCAGGACGTCGAGATCATGAGCAGCGGGCAGTACGTGTTCCAGAGGGTCGATGGCTCGTGGAAGGTGGTCTCTTTCAAGGTGTTGCGAGACGACGAGATGCGGGTGCGTCGCTCTCCGAGCCCGTCCGGGAGTTCGGTGTGAGCGTACGGCGACGAGCGATGATCGCCGTCTCCGTGCTGGTGGCGTGGGTGGCCGGTTCCGCCTTGGGTGCGCTCGGTGGCGTGGCCCCGGCCGCCGCTCAGACGGGGATCGTGATCGGCAAGGCTCACGCCGGATACGCGCCCTCGCTCACCGGCAGCGAACCGATCGTGCTCCTGGTGGTGGGCAGCGGCGCCCGCCTGGGCGACGACGTGACCCACTCGCTCGCCGATTCGATCCACGTGCTGACGATCAACCCCGACAACCACAAGGCGACGATCATCGGCATCCCGCGCGATTCTTGGGTCGAGATCCCGGGCTACGGCAGCAGCAAGATCAACGCGTCGATGGTGGACGGCGGTCCCGACGTGTTGATCCAGACGGTCGAGAGCCTGTCCGGCCTCACCATCGACTACTACGCGCTCACCACCTTCTGGGGCGTGTCTCAGCTATACGACAACCTCGGCGGTCTAACGATGGACGTTCCGTTCGCCATGCAGGACTCGTACTCGGGTTCGGACTTCGAGCCGGGGGTGCAGACGCTCGACGGCAAGCAGGTGCTGGCGTTCACTCGCGACCGGCACAGCCTGTCGGGCGGGGACTTCGCGCGCTCGGAGAACGGCGGCCGAGTGCTGCTCGCGTCGCTCGCGGAGTTCCGCCGTGAGTTCCAAGTGGATCAGAGCGCGCTGTTCGCCTGGATCGCGTCGGGCATGCGCAACGTTGAGACGTCGGTGCCGTTCGACGAGGTCGTGGCGCTCGCCTACACGGCCTCGCACATCAACCCGAAGGGCGTGACCAACGTCGTGCTCCCCGGATCGACCGGGTTCCAAGGAACGCTCTCCGTAGTGTTCCTCTCCCAGGAGAAGGACGTGATCTTCGCCGACGTGAAGGGCGACGGACTCCTGTTGAGGAAGAACATCCCACCGAGCCCTACGGAGAACGAGAGCTAGTCGCGCCTCAGGTCGATCCGCTCCGAGCCAAAGACGAGTCAGCCCAGGACTCAGCAACCGGCTGAGGAGTACGGTGACGTAGTGACGAACCCCATGTCCAAGCGGCTACTTTGGGCCGGCCTCGCACTTGGGCTGATCGTGACTTACGGGGTGGTGGGTTACGTGGTGCTCGAGCGGTGGTCGTTCTTGGACGCGCTCTACATGACGACGATCGCGCTAACGACGGTGGGGTTCGAGGAGGCAAGGCCGCTCGACGCGAGCGGCCGCATCTTCACGATCACGCTCGTCGTGCTGGGGGTGGGCCTTGCCCTGATCACGGTCACGTTGATCGCGGCCCTTATCGTCGAAGGTGAGCTGGGAGCCGGACGTAGGAGGAGGCGCATGGACCGAAGGATCGAGGAGCTCCGCGACCATTTCATCGTTTGCGCATACGGTCGCGTGGGTCGCGCCGCAGCTCGTGAGTTGGATGCGATGCACGTTCCGTTCATCGTGATCGAGCGGCTAGAAGATCTTCGAGTAAGACTCGAAACCGACGGGGTCCTCTACATGATCGAAGACCCCAGCCTGGAGCCGGTGCTCCGCCGTGCGGGGGTCGACCGAGCACGCGGCCTCGTTTGTGCGGTGGACTCTGACGCGACGAACGTCTACATCACACTGATGGCTCGATCTCTGAACCCGGATCTCCTGATCGTCGCTCGGGCGAGCGAGCCGGGGTCACCAGAGCGCTTGCAGCGGGCGGGCGCGGAGCGCGTCGTCTCACCGTTCACGACCAGCGGCCGGCACATGGCGCGCATGGTCGTCGACCCCGGCCTGGTCGACGTACTCGAGCTTGGATCGCAGACACGATTCATAGACGTCGAAGAACGCGCCATCGAAAGGGGTTCGGATCTAGAGGGCCACACGGTCGCCGATGCACCGGGCCCCGTGCTCGCGATCCATCACGCGGACGGCGCCGTGACACCCATGCCCGAGCTAACGGCGACGCTCTCCAACGGAGACGTGATCCTGTTGCTACGAAGCTGACGCCGTCGCATGGATAGTCCCACCTGCTCTGCTACGGTGACCGGTCGAAGGGGAGTAGTCCGACAGAGGCCCGCCGTCAGCACGGTCGCGCGACGCGACCCGGCGACCTCCCGCGGCGGCGGGGACGAGACCTTCGGCCGGAAGGCTGGAGGCTTGGGCTGAAGACGAGCGACGATCTCATCGACGTCCATCCGCGTCGCCAGGTGCTGGTACTGGCAGCCGCGGTGGCGGTGACCGTTCCCGGACTGACGCTGGCCGTGTCTAACGCCTCACTCCCTCACCCGGTCCAGGCACTCGTCTTCGGGCTCGGCATCGTAGGCTCGGCGTTCATCCTGTCGTGGGCGGCTGAGGCGGCTCAGCTCGACGTCTCCGCGGGTCTGGCCATAGCGATCCTGGCGCTGATCGCGGTGCTGCCGGAGTACGCCGTGGACTTCGTTTTCGCATGGCAGGGAGGGAAATCGTTCGAGGCGACCGGCCCCGCCTGTCTGCCGATCCAGGGAACGGGAACGGAATCTCCCTGCTCCTTGGCGCTCGCGAACATGACCGGGGCGAACCGTCTGTTGATCGGGATCGGTTGGACCATGGTCGTGTTCATCGCCTGGCACCGGCTCCGCAAGCGCGACGGTAAGGCCGCGACCAAGCGATGGGAGGGCGTCAGGCTCGACCGCGAACACTCGATCGAGTTGGCGTATCTGGCCGCTGCGACGATCTACTCGCTCACGCTCCCGCTGAAGCACTCGATCACCCCGTTGGACGCCGTCGTGTTGGTCACGATCTTCGTGCTGTACACGATCCGCGTGTCCCGCGCCCCCGCGGAAGAGCCGCACCTGGTAGGGCCCGCTCGCTACCTGGGGACGTTCTCCACCGTCGGCCGGCGCACCTCCCTCGTGGTGATGTTCCTGTTCGCCGGCGGCGTGATCCTCGCCTGCGCCGAACCGTTCGCCCATGCCCTGGTCGAGACCGGAGCCGACGTGGGGATCAGCGAGTTCTTCCTGGTCCAGTGGCTCGCCCCGTTGGCCTCGGAGGCGCCCGAGCTGCTGGTGGCCGGTCTGTACGCGTGGCGACTCAACACGAACGCGGGTCTGGGGACCCTCGTCTCGTCGAAGGTGAACCAATGGACCTTGCTGGTCGGAACACTCCCGATCGTGTTCTCGATCGCCGCGGGCGGGCTGCACGGGCTGCCGATCGACGCGGTGCAGAGAGAGGAGCTGCTCCTCACCGCCGCGCAGTCGTTCTTCGCGGTCGCGGTCTTGTCGAACCTATCGATGTCGCTCAAGGAGGCCTGGCTCTTGTTCGGCCTCTTCTGGGCACAGTTCGTCCTTGGCGCGGTCGTCCCGGAGTCCCTCCACGGAGCGGAGCGGATAACCGTGTCCTTCGTCTACATGGTGCTCGGGCTCCGGATCTTCCTGGGGGACCGGCGGCGGATGCCTCGGTTGCTCCGGGACGGGTTCCGCGCGCCGTTCGCGGAGCTTGCGGCGGCCGACGACCAGCCGGAGGACGCGCCCGGCTAGCATCGCGCCCGTGGATCCCCGAGAGTTCCTAGCCTCGATCACGGCCGACGAGGATGCCGCGCGCTCGCTCGTCCACGTCCGCGAGTTGCCGGCCCGACGTCCTCAGATCTCGCCGTTCCCCAGCTGGATCCCGCCGCTCGTGCGAGATCGGGTGGAGATGGTGGGTGTACGCGGCCTCTATCCGCACCAGGCGGACGGCCTCGAGGTCCTGGCCGCCGACCGGAACCTGATCATGGCCACGGGCACCGCCAGCGGGAAGACGCTCGTGTACAACCTGGCGTTCGCGGCCGAGGCCGTGGAACGTCCGACATCGACCGCGCTCTATCTGTTCCCCACGAAAGCGCTCGCGAGGGACCAGCTCCGGGCGGTGCGCGCTCTGAAGATCCCGCAGGTGAAGGCCGCGGTCTACGACGGCGACACCCCGCGAGCCGAACGTCCGCTGATACGCAAGAACGCGAACCTGGTCATGACCAACCCCGACATGCTGCACCTGGCACTCCTGGCCGACCACGCCCGGTGGGCCGACTTCTTCTTCCGCCTGTCGCTCGTGGTGGTGGATGAGGCGCACGTGTGCCGCGGCGTGTTCGGCTCGCATGTCGCGATGGCTCTGCGACGACTCAGGCGCACGGTGGCTCACTACGGAGGATCCCCGCGGTGGATGCTCGCGAGCGCCACGATCGGCAACCCGGCTGAGCTCGCCAACCGCTTGACCGGTCTCGAGTTCCGGGAGGTCACCGACGATGCCTCGCCGTCGGGTGAGAAGACGTTCGCGCTGTGGAATCCGCCGATCGTGGACGAGGACTCGGGCGCTCGTCGCAGCGCGCTCTCCGAGGCGTCGGGGATCATGTCGCGACTGGTCCAGGCCGGGGTCCGCACGATCGGCTTCACCCGGTCCCGGCGCGGCGCGGAGCTGCTGGCGGAGTTCGCACGACGCGACGTGGGCGATGCACAGCTGCGCGAACAGATCAAGTCCTACCGCGCCGGCTACCTCGCCGAGGACCGGCGCCGGATCGAGCGACAGCTCGCGGACGGCGAGCTGCTGGCCATCGCCTCCACCAGCGCGCTCGAGCTGGGCATCGACATCGGCTCGCTCGACGCCGCGGTGCTCACCGGCTACCCGGGCACGCGCGCGTCGATGTGGCAGCAGGCCGGGAGGGCGGGCCGGCGCGACACCGATTCGCTCGCCGTGTTGGTAGCCCAGGACGACCCGCTCGACCAGTACCTCGTGCATCACCCGGAGGATCTGTTCGACAAGCCGGCCGAGGCCGCGGTTATCGATCCGACGAACCCCTACGTGTTGGAGCCGCACCTGCGGTGCGCGGCCCGTGAGATCCCGCTCCGGGACAGCGAGCTAGCGTTCTTCGGTGAGGCCGAGGACGTGACGGCCGCCGTGGAGCGGATGACGGATCGCGGAGAGCTGGTGCGGCGCAGGGAGTCCTGGCATGATCGCGGTCGGGACGATCCGCATCGCTCCGTCGACATCCGGGCCGGAGCGGGCCACATCTACTCGATCGTGATCGGCGACACCGGCGAGCTGCTCGGCACGGCAGACGAGCATCGCGCCTACAACACCCTGCACCCTGGTGCCGTCTACCTGCATCAAGGCGACCAGTACCTGGTGCGCGAACTGGACCTGGTCTCGCGTGTGGCGGTCGTGGACGAGGCCGACCCCGACTTCTACACGCAGTCACGTGATATCACCGACATCGAGGTCGTCGACGTCTCCGAGGGCGGGACGACCGGCGACGCAGCGGCGCTCTTCGGCACCGTGCGCGTCACCAACCAGGTCGTGAGCTACGTGAAGAAGCTTGTGTCGACCAACGACGTGGTCGACGAGATCCCGCTCCCGCTCCCGCCCCAGCACCTGGAGACGAAGGCGGTGTGGTGGACGATCCCGCAGACGGTGATCGATCGCGCAGCGGTCTCGCACCGCGCACTCCCCGGCGCCGTCCACGCTGCTGAGCACGCCGCGATCGGCTTGCTGCCGCTCGTGGCGACCTGCGACCGGTGGGACGTAGGTGGCGTGTCCACGCCTCTTCACCCCGATACCGGGTTGTGCACGATCTTCATCTACGACGGATACCCGGGTGGGGCGGGGATCGCCGAGCGCGGGTTCCACACGGCGGAGCGGTGGCTCCTGGCAACACTGGAGGCGATCCGTCAGTGCCCGTGCTCCCGGGGATGCCCGTCGTGCGTGCAGTCACCGAAGTGCGGGAACGGCAACGAGCCACTCGACAAGCAAGGCGCCGCCGCCCTGCTGGCCGCCATCCTGGGCGAACGCTGGGGCTGAGCCCGGCCCGTTCGCCGGATCCCGTCAGCGGCGGAGAGCCTCCAGCGCACGCCGAGCCTGCGCGATGTGGAACCGATCGTGCCCGGCGATCATGCGGAACGCCAGGTCGTAGCTCTCGGGGCCGCGCTCGCCGTGGATCCCCACCCGCTGCCGGAGCTCCGCCGGGGTGCGCTGCCAGAGCGTGACGTTGGCCAAGCGGAGCGCGTCGAACAGCTCGAGCAATCCCTCGGTATCGGTCTCGCCCGCGTGGAGCCGGTCGACCCACAGGTCCTGGTCGTAGCCGATCAGCGGCGGCTCATCGTGGGCCAGCACCCACCGGTACCGCCCCGACATCACGATCTCGGCGTCCACGATGTGGGCCATGCACTCCAGCGCCGACCATTCGCCGGCCTCTGGGCGAAGCGACAGGTGCGGCCCGGCCTCACCCGCCTGCTGGCGGAGCGTGGCGGGCGTCGCGGCCTGCACGGCCGCGGGATCATCCTCGCCGAGCCATCCGAGCAGGTGTTCCTGGTATCCCTTCGGATCGCTGACCGGATCCGGTGACTTCTTCTCGTCCATATCGGTGGCCTCCTATCGATCACGATAGCCGGGGTTCCTGTTAGACCCATCGATCATCGGCTGATGTGGGCGATCCGCAGGACAGCCGCCCTCTCCCCCGGCTTCAACCCGATCGCGACCAGGGCGAGGACGTAGACGGCACACCCGACGATGGACGAGATCACCAGGTCGGCGAACCACTTCTCCGGTGGAAGCACCGTATGAGTGATCCATATGGCCAGCCCGCCCACCACGGTCGGAACGAGGAGCCGCAGATACAACCTGTCGAACGGCCAGATCTTCAGGAACCTCCACACGAGCAGCAGCCGGGCGATCGCGCTGATCGTCAAGGTCAGCGCCTGCGCGATGGCGGCCCCGCGGATCCCGAGCACCTCCGGCCGCGCGAGCGCGAAAGCCACGCCGATGTCGAGCGCGAAAGCCCCCAGATACACCAACAGGTCCCAACCGGTCCGCCCTGCCATGATCAGGATGAACCCGACGGTGCCGACCATCACCGGCATGATCATCCCGACGGTCAGGATGCGGAGCGCCGACTCGCCCTGAACGAACTCCCCACCGAACACGCGCAGAACGAGGCCGGGCAGGATCGCGAGCACCAGAAGGACGGGGATCGTCGCCGCGAGCGTCCAGCGCGTGACCGACTTGTAGAGCGAGTCCAGGTGCTCCCGCTCGTCGCGATGGTGCAGGTCGGCAACGAACGGGCTGAAGGTGAGCGACATGCTCGTCAGGAACAAGAAGAGCGACTGCGCGGCGCGCAGTGCTGCGCCGTAGACCCCGACGCTCGCGGCGCCCTGGCTCCCCTGCGAGCTGGACAGCATGGACAAGACGAAGAAGTCTCCCCAGAAGATCAGCTGCGAGAACAACGTTGCAGGGGCTCGCAGGCCCCCGAACCGGATCAACGCCCCGGTCCGCTCCTCGGGTATCCCCTCGCGATCCGCCCCGCCGGCCAGCGGACGCGAGCGGACCGTCCATCCGCGCCACGCGATCGCGAGGGCCAGCGCCCACGAGAGCCCGAACGCGAACGTGGTCATGCCGGCGGTCTGCGAGTACGTCCACAGGCCCAGCGCGAGCGCGATCCAACCGAGCGGCTGCGCGACCCATTGCGCGAAGAGCGTGGTCCGCATCACCTTCAGCCCTCGGGTCGCGCCCATGTAGGTGAAAGCGAGCGCGGCGAGCGGGATGGTGAATGCGGCCGCTTGGAACGCCGGCTCTGCGGCGGGGAGGGCCGAGAACGCATCCGCGAGCGGTCCGGCGAAGACGAATGCGAGCGCGGCGAACGGGATGCTCACGGCCGCGGCGATCAACACGGACCGGGAAACGAGCCCCTTCGTGCGTCCCGACTGCCCGCGACCGACCAGGATGGCCACCAACCGCACGTCGGCGACATCCATCCCGAACCGCGTGGCGGCGGCGGCGATGAACGCGAACTGGGTCGTCAGCGTCACCACCCCAAAGGCTTGGTCGCCCAGCGCGTTGGTCATAAGCACCTGAGCGGCGAACGTGGCGATGGCCCCGACACCCAAACCGAGAACGTTCTGACCGGTGTTCCCGAGGATGATCCGGTGATCGCTGGGCGTGGTCATGGTCGGCCAGAGTATCGCCGACCGACGGCCAGCCCCCTTCGTGCGGTCTTCAGGGTGCTAGCGCCTGGACCTCGCGGTGTCTCGCCACAGGTTCCTCGCGTGCAGCAACAAGGCGACGGCGAAGATCGGACCGGTGATGAACGGAAGGTTCTCTCTCACCGGACGAGGCAGGTAGATGTCGCTCACCGAGCCCGACTCCGCGCCCAGGTCCTCGGCCACGCTCGTCAGCGGGCAGCGCCACCCGTTCCCGACGAAGATCAGCGCCTCCGCCGCGACCGCCGCTCCGGCGATCGCCGCACGCCGATCCGAGCGACCGCGCAGCCCAGACCAGAAGAAGTAGGCGAGCGAAGCCCCCAGCCCGAAGAAGATGACGGTGTGGACCGACTTGATGGCGAAGAGTCCAGCTCTGCGGCGTGTCGTCAACAGGCCCTCGGTTCTGTCGATCTCGCTCAGAGCTCCCTAGACGGCCTTGCGGTATAGGCGCACGGCGATCGGCGCGAAGATGGCCAGGATCACGACCGACCACAGGACCGACTTGAGTACGAACGATCCGGCGGGTGTCCCGAGCGTGAGCGCACGCACCGCGTCCGCGGTCACCGACACCGGTTGGTTCCTGGCCCACGGCTGCAGCCATCCAGGCATGTTCGCCACAGGGACGAACGCGGCCGAAGCGAACACCAGCGGCGCCAGCACGGGGAAGGCGGCCGCCTGCGCCGTCTCCGGATCCTTCACCGCCAACCCGACGGTCGCGAAGATCCACGACATCGCGTAGCCGAACAGCAGCACCAGCAGGGCGCCCTCGATTACGCCGAGGACGTTCGTGTGGATCCTCCAGCCGACAAGGAATCCCACGATCATCATGAGGATCACGACGAAGACGTTCCGGACGAGGTCCGCCAGCGTTCGGCCCACCAAGACGGCCGGCGTCCACATCGGGAGAGCGTGGAACCGTTCCATCAGACCCGACTTCAGGTCCGTCGCCAGGCCCACCGCCGTGGCCAAAGACCCGAAGACCACCACTTGAAGGAAGATCCCCGGCATCAGGTAATCCACGTAGGGGATCGGACCCGTGTCGATCGAGCCGCCGAAGACGTAGCGGAACATCAGCACGAACACGATCGGCTGGATCGTGGAGAACACCAGCAACTGCGGGACTCGGAGATACAGCGTCAGGTTACGCCTCATGACGGCGAGCGTGTCGCGGACGCTTCCGAGCGGGATCCGTCGATCGATGTCATCGAGCGCGGTCAACACCGGAGTGGAGCTCATGCGGCACCTCCTCGCCGGCGCGAGGTCGGCTTCTCATCGGTGACCATCGCCTCATCCGACTCGGCGTGATGACCGGTGAGGGAGAGGAACACGTCGTCCAGACTCGGCTCGCGAACCGTGAGGGTGTCCGGCTCCGCGCCGTTGGCGTCCAGGGTCCGCAGGGCGTCGATCAAGATGCGGGCGCCGTCGTTCGACGTGATGCGGACGATCTCGTCTTCGCGCTCGACCTGTCCGTTGACGTGCCCGGTCAGCAAGCCGAGGGCCCGCTCCGAACCGCCATCCCGATCGAACCGCATCTCGACGACCGTGGTGCCCAGCTGAGACTTGAGGTTCGAGGGCGTGTCGTTCGCGATGACCTTGCCACCGTCGACGACCGCGATCCGCTCGGCCAGCCGGTCGGCCTCCTCCAGGTACTGGGTCGTCAACATGACGGTCGTACCGTCGGCGACCAGCCGCTCGATCGTCTCCCACAACGTGTTGCGACTGGAGAGGTCGAGACCTGTCGTGGGCTCGTCCAGGAACAGGACAGGAGGATGGGCCACGAGAGAGGCTGCGACATCTAGGCGCCTGCGCATGCCGCCCGAGTAGGTTCGCAGCGGCCGGTCCGCAGCATCCGTCAACTCGAACCGCTCCAGCAGCTCGGCCGCCCGTGGCGCCACCTCAGAGCCGGGGAGCTGGCCAAGGACCCCAACCATCCGGAGGTTCTCGCGCCCGGTGAGATTGGGATCGACGGCGGCGTTCTGCCCGGCAAGACCGATCCGGCGCCTGACGGCGGCGGCATCGCGGACCACATCGTGCCCCAGCACCTCTGCGCGACCGCCATCAGGCTTCAAGATCGTGGCCAGGATCCTGACGGCCGTGGTCTTGCCGGCCCCGTTCGGCCCTAGGAGGCCGAAGACAGACCCGATCGGGACCTCGAGGTCTATGCCGCCCAACGCTTCCAGGTCGCCGTATCGCTTCTCGAGCCCCTCGGTGCGGATAGCGAAGTCGCTCACAAGGAAGAACCTTCCCACAGATCTCGTCACGGCTTCAGCACACGTCCTGCGCCACTTCGGCACATGCGGGGTGCAGGATAGGTCTATGAGCCCAACCAAAGCTATCCGACAAGCACGGTTCCGTTGGCGCCGCTGGCGGTACTACCGGCGATTCCCGTGGCACCGCCCGGACGCACCGAGCTAGCGCGTCACCGACGGTGTCCACCAGTGGACGCGAGCGGACGAGTGCCCCACCTTCTGCTGTCCACGGGTTCACAGGTGCGACCTGCGGTTCCTGTCGTCAACAGGTGGACGCCCGACCGGGATCGGCCCTCGCTTTGGAGTCAACAGGTTGACACCTACGTGGCGCTATCTCCACCCAGCTCGAGTGCGGAAGCGATCTGGTCGGCCCAGGCGCGGATAGCATCCCAATCACGGAAGTCACCATCGGGCGCCTTCACGGCCTTGACCATCATCCGCTCGCCGAACCCCAGCTTGCCCCGATCGAGAGCTCCGAAGAAGATCCGGTGCTCGTTCGGCTGGAGGTCGCTCGTGAGCGCCTCCAACTGTTTCGGCTGCTGCTCGTCATCCTCGACCTGCTCGCCGAGCGGCCCGCTGCTGAACAGCCAGACCGGTAGGGCGGCCAGGACATCCTTGTTCGCTCGCGCGAACTCGACCGCTTCATCCCGCCACGAACCGGCGTAGACCGCACTCCCCAGAACCACAGCGTCCACGCCATCCAGACCCGGAGCCGCAGCCGCCGAGACCGCATCGGCACTCAGCCCGCGCGCTCGGAGCTGCTCGGCGATCGCCTCCGCTACCCCCTGCGTCGCTCCGTGCTTGCTGGCGTAGGCGACCAGGACGTTCATCTCGCTGCTCCCTTCTGGCTAGAGATCAGGCACTCCGACGCCGAGGCGGCCGGGCCTTTCCACCCATGCCCTCAGGTTTGTAGGTCGCCACCCATTCGTCGTGGGCCGGCGTCTGCTCGCCCACGACGTAGAGGAACCAGTAGGCGCCGAGTTGCCCCAGGAACTTGAACCGCTTCACCAGATCCTTCTGCAGCGCGTCGTACGCAGGGAACGAGCGCAGGTACTTCTTGAACGACCCGTGCTCGCGATCGAGCGACAGCATCGCTTCGGCGTTCTGCACGGTGGCCGTGATCTTCGCCCGGTTGCGGATCAGGCGCGTGTCGGTCACCAACGCGTCAACGTCGGCGGGAGTCAGGTTCGCGACGTGCTCGGGGTCGAAGCCGCCGAAAGCTTCGGTGGTCCCTTGCCACTTTGCCTCGACGACCCGCCAGCTGATGCCTGACTGGAAGACCGCACGCGTCAACACGTCGAGGTAGTCGGCGAGTCCTTTCGGGCGGATCTTCTTCGGCGCGTCCTGCGGCTGCGGCATACGTGACCTCCTCCCCGGAACACGTTATCGCCATATGGCATTCACCGGCGCTTCCGGAGAGGGACGGCCGGGGCGCGGTACGGTCCTTGGCAGGGATGCCGCACTCTGGCCGTCACATGTTCGCTCGCGGACGTCGCAGCTCTCGGCTGGCTGTCCGCGGCCTGTCGCTGGTTGCGGTGGCCGCAGTAAGCGTGGCCGCGGTGATCCTAGTTCCGTCATGGCTCCGGTCGCGATCCACGGAACCGACCCCTTCGCCCATCGCGGCAGCTCCCTCATGCCCGTCGGCTCGCTTCGCCGGCGAGGCTGCACTCGGGTCCGTCGTCTGGGTCGATGGCGAGGTCCTCCACCTGCTGGATCTGGACACGTGCGACGAACGGATCCTGGTCGAGAGCGGGGCGGCTCCCCCGATCCGGTTCAGCTATGACGGCTCCTGGGTCGCGTTCGGCGACGGCGCGATGGTTCCGGCGGGCGGTGGCGAGGTCCAGAGCCCTGTCGGGTCTCTGGACGACTGGGCGTGGTCACCCACCGACGACGTGCTGGCCGGAGCGACGGCCGGAGGCGGGATGGTGGTCGGTGGTCCAGACGAGGTCCGGCGGGTCCTTCTAGAGGACGGGTCCGACGTGGGTCACGTCGCGTTCAGCCCCGACGGCGGCTCGCTCGGCGTGGACACCGGCGGAGATCGGGTCGTTGTCGTCGACGTGATCGACGGTGCCACGAAGACCCTCTACAGGGTGTCGCCCGGAGCGAAGGCCCCACCACAGGTGACCGGCTGGTCGCCGGACGGTCGTTGGTTGTTGTTCTTCTCCAGGTTCCCCGGGCGGGCGAGCGTCCCGTTGAACGCCGCCCCCGCCGACGGCGGCGACTGGGTGAACGTGTTCGACCCCGTGCTGCCCTACGACGACTTCATCAGCTGGTGTGGACGGAGCGTGGCCCTATCCGGCGGCGCGGAACGGTCGCCGAGCGCTGGGAACCAGATCCTCGTATCGGCTCCGCCCGACTGGCGTTACCGCAACCTGTCCAAGGACTTCACTCGAAGCTGGATCTGGCCGGCTTGCTCGCCCGACGGCCGGTGGGTCGTCGCGACGGCTACCCCGAACCGCCCAGAATCGACGCCGGGGCGCGGGATACGAGCCCTGTGGTTACTCGCCACCGACGGCGATCATCGCGCGCGGCTGACCGGACCCGGCAACGCAGCCTTCGAGACGGCCCGGTGGTCCGCCGACGGCCGGTTCCTCTTGGTGGTGCGGCGGGGCATCGAACCGACCTCCGACGGCGCCCTTCTCCTGTTGAGTTTCGACCCGGCCTCGGGCAGGACCAAGCGCGCCGCGGGACCCGTAGCTCGGATCGGCGCCGCCCCGGGTGAAGCCGGTCACACCGACTGGTCCAACACGAGCGACTGGTACCGGCCCCCGGCGCCGTGAGCACGCGGCCTTCCCGGGCCGTACCGTGTGCTGCGTGTCCGGCGTGATCCAGATCGAAGGACTCCGCAAGGAGTACCGGCGGCTCCGCGGTGGATCGACCCTCGCCGTCGACGGACTCGACCTGGAGATCCCAGAAGGCGGCGTGTACGGGTTCCTCGGACCCAACGGCGCCGGGAAGACGACAACTATCCGCTGCCTGCTCGGGCTGGTGCGACCCTCGGCGGGCAACCTCCGGCTACTAGGTGCCGACGTTCCTCGAGGACTCGCCGGCGTGCTCCCGCGCGTGGGTTCGATCGTTGAGGAACCCGCGATGTTCGCCCGCTTCACCGGGCGCCGGAACCTGGAGATACTCGCGCGGCTGGACGGGATCGGTAGGGCCGCGATCGATGCTGCGCTCGAGCGCGTCGGCCTCTCGGACCGCGCCGACGACATGGTGAAGACCTACTCACTGGGCATGAAGCAGCGCCTGGCCCTGGCCGCCGCGCTGCTGAAGGACCCCGAGGTCCTGGTGCTCGACGAGCCCGCGAACGGGCTCGACCCGGCGGGGATCGTGGAGGTACGCGAGCTGCTTCGAAGCCTCGGCGCGGAAGGGCGCACCGTCTTCGTCTCCAGCCACATCTTGTCCGAGATCCAACAGACGGCGGATCGGGTGGCGATCTTGTCGCGCGGACGGTGCGTGAAGGCCGGGCCCGTGCGCGAGGTGCTCGCCGCTGGTGCCGGGGATGGCCTGATCGTCCGGCTGCGGGATCTTGAAGCGGGGCGACAAGCTCTCGCCGCCGCGGGCTTGCCCGCTGCGGTGTCGGGCGACTCGCTCAGGGTGACGGCCCCGCCCGAGCAATCCGAGCGGATCTCACGCACGCTCGCCGAGCAGGGCCTCTACGTGACCGAGCTCCGACCCGAGGAGGTCGACCTGGAGACCGTGTTCCTGGAGCTGACCCGCGACCCGGATCCTGCCGAGAGGTCGGACGGTTGATGCGCCTCGTCCGCTCCGAGTTCCTCCGTCTGCTGTCGCGCAGGATCGTACGAGTGCTGGCGGTCATCGCCGCGATCGGCTTCGTGGTCGGGAGCGTGATCGCGGCGGTGAACTCCCGCCCTAGCAGCCCGCTACTCCTGTCGCAGCTTCCGGACTTCTTCAAAGGGGTCGCGTTCTTCCTGGTGGTGATCGGGCTGATGATCGGCGCGTCATCGGTGGGTGCCGACTGGCAGCGGGCAACGTTCGGGACGCTGCTCGTTTGGGAACCGAGGCGCGCGCGGATCCTGCTCATCCGAGTGTGCGTGATCATCGTCGTCGTGTTCGCGCTCTCGATGCTGCTGGAAGCACTTCTCGGGCTGACGATCGCTGCGGGCTCGGCCTGGCGAGGCTCGACCGCCGACATCCCGGACGCATGGTTGCGGTCTGTTGTGGGCACCGCGGCGCGGATCGGCATCACATCGGCCGTCGTCGCAGTCATCGGTGCGTCGATCGCGTCGATCGGTCGGCACACGGCCGCCGCGCTCGGCGCCGTGTTCGTCTATCTGGCCGTGGTTGAAGGCTTCCTACGCGGCCTCGCCACGGATTGGACGCCGAACATGTTGAGCTCCGCGATCGGGGTATTCGTGGACGGGCAGCCGGGCGATCCCGGTAATGGGTCAGTGCTCTCGGTGGAGCGCGCCCTGATCACGATGCTCGTGTACGCGGGGATCCTGTTGATCGCTGCCCTGGTGCTCTTCCGCGCCCGCGACGTGAACTGAGCTTCGGCAGATCAAACGCCGACCGCCATCGTCTCGCCGGCTCGACGGCTCCCCGACCGGCCGTGGAGGTGCTTGACCACGAACGCGGCGTCGCGGCCGACGCCGGGCAGCGTGTCGGAGGTCGCCGCGAACTGGAACTGCAGCCCCATGAAGCCGAGGCCCGGCTCCGCCGGCACCAGGCCGCGCCGGTGCACGACCTCGCCCGACTCGTCGAAGATAGGCAGGTCTATCCAGGAGAAGTCGCGTCGGAACCCCGTGCACCAGATCACGTTGGTCACGTCCAGCACGCGGCCGTCCTCCAGGACCGGCCGGCCGTCTCGCACGTCCGTCACCTTTGGGACCCGCTCGATCCCGGCGGCCAGGATGTCCTTCGGCTTCACGCGCACCAGGATGTCGCCGTGCATCGCGTCGTGCCTCTGCATCTTCCGCCCAAGGGGCGTTCGCAGCGTTAGCACGTGTTGCCCCGCGAACCGAACGATCCGGATCAAGAGGTGCCGCGACACGAACGTCTCTATCCGGAACGGCACGTGGCCTGTGTCAGGTCCCGAGAGCCACGTTGGATGATCGCGGATGACTTCCATCGAGATATCGGCACCGGAGTTGCCGGCGCCCACCACCAGCACGCCGCCTTCACGGAGCTGGGCTGGGCCCCGGTAGTGGCTGGAATGCAACTGCACTATCGAGGGATCCAGCCGGTCGGCGAACACCGGGGTCCGCGGCGTGCGGTTGGCGCCCGTGGCCACGATCACGCTGTCGGCCTCGAACCGATCCTCTCCCGCCGACACGATGAACCGTCCATCCTCCTTCCAGAGCCGATCGACATGGACGTTGCTGCGAACCGGGAGGTCGAACCCCTCGGAGTAGGACTCCAGGTAGTCGGCCATCTGATCCTTCGAAGCGAAGCTCGAGCCGGGCGCGGGGAAACGCCCCCCCGGTAACCCGGCGTATCGAGCGGGCGTGAACAGCAGGAGCGAGTCCCACCGCTTCCGCCACGCATCTCCGACCCTCGACTCGGCATCCAGTATCACGAAACGCCGTTCGACCTTCCTCAGGTGGTAGCTTGCGGCGAGCCCGGCCTGTCCCCCTCCGATGACGATCGTGTCGACCCATTCCACACCGTTGCTGCTCATCGTTCGCCTCCGTTCGTCGTTCTGACGGTCGACCCTAGGCGTGCAGGTCATGCGCGCTCATCGCCGGAACCAACCAACCTCGGAAACACCTGTCGTGGTGAAGATTGACCACGCCAGGAGCGGGCGTCAGGCCAGACCGTGCTCGAACGCGAACGCCGTAGCGGCCGCACGGGATGAGACGTCGAGCTTCGCGAAGATGTTCTGCAGGTGCCGGGCGACGGTGTGTTCGCTGATCACCAGTTCCACGGCGATGTCGCGGTTCGTGCGCCCCGTGGCCACGAGGCGGAGCACTTCCGCCTCACGCGCCGTGAGCCCGCGCGGCAGATCCGAAGGATTAGCCAGGAGCTCGCGGACCGTCGTGGCGTCGGGCACCGCGCCCAGTCGTTCGAACGCTGACAGCGCCGCACGGAGCTCCATCGCCGCGTCGTCATCGTCGCCGGCGGCCCGCAGGGCCAGTCCGTAGGCCTTCCGAGCCAGCGCGGCCTCGTACGGGAGCCTGAGTTCCTGCCAGACGGTGCATGCATGCCGCAACCGTTCGATCGCCCCTTGCACGTCGCCCTCGACCAGACGGAGCGTCCCTCGAGCCGCGGCAGCGGCCGCGTCCAGGGCCGGCACCTTCGCCTCAGCGGCGATCGCTTCGAGCTCGGATACGGCCTGGCGCGCGACGTCGAGGTCACTCATGGAGCTCGCGATGTCGACCTGTGCGGCAAGGAGCCGCGCGCGTCTGGCTATCCCGTCCGTTCCGGCTTCCAGCGAAACACGCAGCGCATGCAGCGCGGCGTCCGCCTTGCCTTGCGTCACGCGCAGGAGGGCAAGGCCGGGCTGGGGATCGAACCCGATCTCACGCGCGCGATCGAAGCACTCCCGCGCACCCTCGAGGTTTCCGATCCGGCGGCGGATCTCCCCTGCCTCGTACAGAGCTCGGCCGGCGATCATCGGGTCGTACACCACACCCTCGGCGACCATGGAGGCCTCGGTCTCCGCCTCTAACCACGCCCCGCGAAGGCCGGCGACCTCTGCGCGGTTGATCCGACAGAGCGCCGTGAATGGCGCATCCGGCGGCATGGTCGAGCACCAGGCAACGGCGGCGTCGCTCCACTCCCCGGCCCGACCGACGTCGGAGAGGCCTAGGCACGCCTCGAGGACACTGCAGTAGATAACCCCGGTGAAGTGCGAGCCCAGCTCGCCGGCGATCACGGAGATCATCGCCTCATCCAGGAGGGCCAACCCTGCACCGATCTGGCCGCCACCGATCGTGATGCGACCCTGCGCGTGGATTGACATCGCGGTCAGGTCTGGATCGCCGAAGCGCTGCCCGATCTCCGTCGCGCTCTCCGCGAGCCGCAGCGCGGTCTCGTGCTCGCCCATCTCCAGCGCGACGTAGCCCTGCGCCATGGAGACGTAGCCGTGCTGAACGCACGGTGCGACGTCCTGTAGATCGCGTTCCGCGCGCTTGAGCCAGCCCATCCCGATCGAGGGCTCGCCCCGATCGAAGTGTTCGAAGCAGAGGCGGACCGCGACGGACGCGGCGGACGGACCATCACCCGCTGCCGAGTAGCCGGAGTGGGCGCGTTGGCGCAGGGCGAGCGCCTCGTCGAGCTCGCCGACCCACCACGCGGCATCGGCCGCCCGCTCGAGTTCCGCGGGGTCGGTGGCGTCGGATCCATCGGACATGGCTTCCGACCCTACCCGAGGGAGGCGGGACCGGTCGTCCGCTTGGCCCCTGCACGTGACGCGATCCGCGTTCAGGGTTCGGTTCTTCGGCCACCCGTTCGACCCGTCAACCGGTTGACACGAACGGGCGGGCGCCCCACCACCGGGTGTCCACAGATTCACACGTGCGACCTGCGGTTTCTCTTGTCAACATGTGGACGTCCGCCGTGGAAAGTCCATCGTCGTCGCGTCAACCGGTGGACACCCGCCCCCTCGCACCACCTGCCGGGCCCCCGCTCCGACCGACTTCGCCGACCTGGCTGCTCGTCGGCCGCCGCTAAAGCTCGCGGAGGTACTGGGCGACGGCGCTCAGGTCGCGACCCGCGAACCCGGCCTCGAGCGCCAGGCCGACCGTCTCCCGGTTCTGGATCGCCTGATCCATCCGGGCGCCAACCTCCCGCGCGAGATCGAGGATCAGATCGAGATCCTTCGCCATCAGCTCCAAGAGGAACGCGGGCGGCGTCTCATCGGGATGCTCGAACGCCGCTCGCTTGTACAGCACGAACGGCGCAGCGGCGGCGCCGGCGGCGAACACGTCGTACGCGGCGCTCCGATCGACCCCGGCCTTCTCGGCGAGCACGAGCGCCTCCGAGAGCCCGACGTCGATCGCGTGGATCAGCGCGTTCACGGCGAGCTTGACGGTGGCTCCCGCGCCGAGCGCACCGACGTGGAATACATCGGCAGCGAGCGCGCCTAGGACGGGCCGCGCGCGCTCTAGCGCCGCGCCGTCGCCGCCCACCATGATCGTGAGCTTGCCCTTCTCCACCGCGGGCACGCTGCCCGAGACCGGAGCGTCGAGCAATGTCGCGCCCTGCTCTTGGACCAGCGACGCGACACGGCGAACCGTCGCGGGCGCGATCGTGCTCATCTCCAGGACGATCTGCCCTTCGTGCAGGCCGGCGAGGACGCCGGCAGGCCCCTCGTACGTCTCGAGCACCGCCGCGTCGTCGGCCAAGCTCGAGATCACCACGTCCACTCCGGCTACCGCGTCCCCGGCGGTGTCCGCCACTTCCGAGCCGGTGCGTTCGGCGACCTCCTGGGCGGCGGCGGCCGTTCGGTTCCACACGCGCACGGGGAACCCGGCTCGCCGGAGCGTCGCCGCCATCGCGCCACCCATGCGCCCCATACCGACGACGGCCACCGCCATCGGCGTCGTCATGTCAGCGACCAACCTCCGTCGATCCGCAGCTCCGTCCCGTGCATCGACGGATTCTCCAGCAGGAACACGGCTGCGTCGGTCACGTCGCGCATCTCGACCAGACGTCCGGTTGGGGTCTTCGCGCGCGTTGCCTCGAGCGCCTCGGTCTTCGGCGCCCAGAACGGGCTGTCCGCCACGATCCCGGGATGCAGCGCGTTCACTCGGATCGGAGGGAGCTCCGCGGCCATCGTCCGGACCAGTCCGTCCACCCCGTGGTTGATCGTCGTGATCGTCGTGGAGCCCGGATACGGGCGCAGCTTCGCGAGGCCCCCATAGATGACGATCGACGCGTCGGGCGTGAGCCGCCCGAGCAGCGCGTGGACCGTTTCGGTGTAGCCCACGAGCTTCAGGGTGACCAGGCGGATCGCCTTCACGACGTCGTAGTCGGCGACGCTGTTGAGGTCGCGGTCGAGGGCCGCCAGGGCGAGCCGGTCGACGGTGCCGATCCCCGCGAGCCCCGGGGCGATCGTCTCGGGCTCGGACAGGTCGAACGCCGCGCTTCCCACGTTCTCGCCCAGCTCCCGGGCGGCGGCGGCGGCACGCTCCGCGTCGCGGCCCGTTACGACGACCTGGCGCCCCGCCTCGGTGTAGTGCCGCGCGAGGTCACGCCCGAGCCCCTGGGTCCCGCCGATCACGACCACGGTTCGTTCGTCTGTCATCGAGCCTCCAGTCATCCTTCGGATGTCGCCTGTCGCAGGTAGTCCCAATCCCGGGCGAACCGGTACGAGTGACGCGAAGGTGGTTGCGGGGCTTGGGTTTCGAGCCACCGCACCGCACCCGGTCCCGGGTTGTCGAACGAATGGACGCAGCCCACCCCCGCCCAGGCGATGTCGCCGACCTCCAGTCGATAGGCCTCGCCGTCGAACGCCGCGTCCACCGCTCCATCGAGGATCAGGTACGTCTCTTCGAACGGGTGATCGTGTGCGCCCGCAAGCCCGCGAGGTTCGTACTGCACCATGAACATCGTGAGGCTCTCGGCCCCCAGCTCGCGATCGATCATCATCTTCACCGTGATGCCGCTGTAGACGAGCAACGCCGTCCGCATGCTGGCCGAGACCGCGAGCATGTCCTGGGTCTGCTTGCCGACCTCCATGTTCTGCGGGTCGATGTGGCCGAACGAACGAGTACGAGGATCGCGCACGTCGATCGGCGCCGGGTCGCGGATGGGAAGCGCCGGCACCGGATACGTGTCGCCGGCGACGCGAGCCCGCTGCTGCGGCGCCCACATCGTCGCCCACCGAGCGGGCGCTTCCGACACGTTGCGGAGCCCGTGAGGCGCGCCGATCGACGTCACGCCATAGTCGCCCGCACCGAGCAGGAACGCGCCGTCGGCGGTGTCCAGGACCACCTCGCCCTCCAGCACGAAGAGACTGTCCTCGAAGCTGTGAACGTGCGCCGGGATCGCGCCGCCGGGGGCCAGCTCGGCGATCGCGAACGTCGTGTGGACGGCCCCGGGCGTGTCCTCGTCCACCACGGACCACCGACGGAAGCCCGACGCGGTGGAACCCGGCGGGACGGCGAGATCGATCTCGCCACCCCGCCGGACCAGGTGACGGGAGCTCATGATCCCGCCGACTCTTGCTTCTTCTTGGCGAGCGCCTCCAACAGGTAGGCGCTCGATGTCTCGACCCTCTTCCGCGCGGAGTCCCAATCCCCCGTGAGCTTGCCGTCCCGCTTGCGGGTGGCGCCCCCGACGATCACGGTGTCGACGTTGGAGGTGTCGGCAGCGAGCACCACCGTCCCGACCGGGTCGATCACGGGAGCCGTCCCGGGAGCGGTCCCGTCGATCACGACCACATCGGCCTGCTTGCCCGGCGTCAGCGAACCGACCCGATCCTCGAGCCCGGCAACATGCGCGCCGTCGAGAGTCGCCATCGTGAGCATGTCGCGCGCTGTGAGCGCGTTCGAAGGCAACGGGTCCTCGCTCTCCCAGACGGAATCGTTCGACCTCCAACGCTCCTCGGCGAAGGCGCACCGCATCTCGGTGAACATGTCGCCGGGCACCGTGGTCACGACGTCGATCGACAGGCTAGGGCGCAGCCCGACGGCCTTCGCCTTCATGAACGGCGGCCAGCCGTGGCCCATCTGCATCTCCACCTGAGGAGCGATCGAGATCGTGCCTTTGCTCTTGGCCACGAGTTCCCATTCCTCATCGGTGAAGTAGCAGCAGTGGATGTAGGTGGTATCCGCGCCGAGCAAGCCCAGCCCGTCGAGTTGCTTGACCATCCCCCACTTGCCGGCGAGCTTCCCCATCGCGATGTGCACCGTGATCGGGATGCCCAGATCGCGGGCCATCCCCCACTCAGCCTTCACGACGTCGTCTTGGCAGAACCCGGGACCACGCGTCGCGAGGCCCATCGTGAGCAGCCCGTCGTTGGAGGAGAAGTAGGTCGAGTGGATCCGCTCAACGTCGTCACGCGGGATCACGATCGAGCTGTTGAACCAGTAGTCGGCGAGCGAAGTGTTGGCGCTGCCGTAGGCGTAGAGCGCGCGGATCCCGGCTTCCTTCAGGCCCTGGATCGCCGCGTCCGGATGATCGGGCGTGTTGTTGATGTGCGACCAATCGACGAGCGTCGTGATGCCGGCGTTCAGGCACTCCATCGCGCCCGCCAGGTCGCTCGCGTAGACGTCCTCGGGCCGGTACAGCGGAGCGAAGCTGTCGAGCACCTCGACGAAGTAGTCGTCCAGCGTGGCGTTCGGCGCGCAGCTGCGGATCGCCGCCTCCCACGTGTGACGATGCGTGTCCACGAACCCGGGGATCACGATGCTCCCCGTGCAGTCGATCACCTGCGCGTCGGCTGAGATGTCCTTGCCGACCTGCGCGATGGTGTCTCCCTCGATCAGGACGTCGCCTCCCGCGATGTCACCCAACCCGGGGTCGACCGTGAGCACATGACCCCCTCGCAACAAGATCCGATCCGCCATCTCTTCCCCCTCCTCCCCTCGATCCCTGTCGGCTCACTTCACGGCGCGCAGGACGCCCTCGACGATCCGATCGACGGACGGGATCGCGGCATCCTCGAGCACGTCGGCGGATGGCAGCGGCAGGTGCGGCGTCGTCACGCGAACGATAGGTCCGTCGAGCGCGAAGAATCCTTCCTCCGCAACGATCGACGAGATCTCCGCGCCCCAGCCGCATAGACGCGGATTCTCCTCGACCGTGACGAGGTGGCTGGTCCTGCCCACGGAGTCCAAGATCGTGCTTACGTCGAGCGGCACCAGTGAACGGACGTCGATCACCTCGACCGACACGCCGTCACCGTCCAGCCGATCGGCCGCATCCAGCGCCTTCGGGACCATCGCGCCCAGCGCGCAGATCGTGACGTCGCCACCGGAACGGAGCACCCGAGCGGTCCCGAGACTATCCACGATCTCTCCGTCGGGAACATCACCCTTCGTCGAGTAGAGCACCTTCGGCTCGATGACGATCACGGGATCCGGGTCACGGACCGCCGCGGCGAACAACCCGATCATGTCGACCGGTGTGGATGGGACCACTACCTTCAGGCCCGGGATCGCCATCATCCAGGACTCCACGCTCTGGGAGTGCTGCGCGCCGAACCGCACGCCGCCGCCGTTCGCGGTCCGGATCACGAGCGGCAGGGCGACCTGTCCGTTCGTCATATAGCGGGTCTTCGCGATCTGGTTAGCCACGATGTCCCAGCAGACGGCGAAGAAGTCGCTGAACATCAGCTCGGCGATCGGGCGCAGACCGTTCATGGCCGCTCCCATCGCCGCGCCGATGATGGCCTGCTCGCTGATCGGTGTGTCGCGCACCCGCTCGGGGCCGAACCGATCGAGCAACCCCTCGGTCGTCTTGAACACACCGCCTGCCGCCGCGATGTCCTCGCCTATGAAGTAGACGGTCGGGTCGTGCTCCATCTCCTGGGCGATAGCGCGCGCGACGGCCTCGCGGTAGGTCAGCTCCGCCATGCGGACCCCCCATCGGCCCACAGCTCGGTGTCGAGCGAGGCCGGGTCGGGCAGCGGCGCGGCCTTCGCTTCCTCGGTCGCGCGGTCTACGGCAGCAAGGACATCGACGTCGATCGCGTCAAGCACGCCGGCCTCCACGCCCTCGCCCACCAGGCGCTCGCGGTACATGGGGATGGGATCCCGCCCCATCCACTCGGCGACCTCGTCGTCGGGCCGGTACTTCCCGGGATCGGCGCGCGAGTGGCCGCCGTGACGGTACGTCACGGCCTCAACCAGCGAAGGGCCCTCGCCCGCCCGAGCTCGATCGACGGCGCGCCGGGCCACCTCGTGCACCTCGTCTGGATCGTTGCCGTCGACGAGGATCGACTCCAGGCCGTAGGCGGAGGCCCGGTCGGCCGCCGGATGCTCCACCGCAGTAACGTCGCCGATCGCCGTGTACTCCATATATAGGTTGTTCTCGCAGACGTAGACGACCGGCAGGTTCCAGACCACCGCCAGGTTCAGCGCCTCGTGGAACGCACCGATGTTCGTGGTCCCGTCGCCGAAGAAACAGACCGCGACCTGTCCGGTGCCGCGGGCTTGCGCCGCCCAAGCCGCCCCCGCCGCGATGGGCATGTGCGCGCCGACGATCGCGTAGGACCCCATCGCGCCGTGCTCGACGTCGGTCAGGTGCATCGACCCGCCCTTGCCGCCGCACACGCCGGTCCCTCGGCCCATGAGCTCGGCCATGAGGCCGCCCATCGGCGCCCCGCGAAGCAGCGTGTGAACGTGGCCGCGGTACGTGCAGAACACCAGGTCCTTCGGCTCCAGGGCGGCGGCGAACCCGGCGGCGACAGCCTCCTGGCCCAGACCCAGGTGCGAGGTCCCCTTGACCAGGCCCTCTAGGAACAGGTCGTGCGCCCGCTTCTCGAACAGGCGCCCTTCCTGCATCTTCCGGTAGATGTCGAGCCGGACCTCCAGGCCCGGCACCGTCGCCGTCTCAGTCATCGTCCTCCTCGGCGTTCGTCAGCGACCATGCTCAGTACTCGTTCGCGACCATGAGCTCTTCGCACGGGAACAGCGTGATCACGCGGCAGCCGTCCGGGGTGACGACGACCTCTTCCTCGATCCGCGCAGCCGAGCGTCCGTCCGTGGCCGGACAGTACGTCTCCAGCGCGAACAGCATCCCTTCCTTGATCTCCAGGGGATCCACGAAGGAATTCAGACGCGTGATGATCGGGCGCTCGTGCAGGCTGACCCCGACCCCATGGCCGAACTGAAGCCCGAACGCGTCCATCTCGTCTTGGAACCCGAACTCCTCGGCCCTGGGCCACACGGCCGCGATCTGGTCCGTCGAGACCCCCGGCTTGACGAGGTCGATGGCGGCGTCCATCCATTCGCGCGAGCGCTTGAACGCGTCGCGCTGCGCCGTGGTGGCGCGACCGACGACGAACGTCCGGTAATAGCAGGTCCGGTATCCGTTGAAGACGTGGATGATGTCGAAGTACGCCTGATCGCCGGGACGGATCAGCCGGTCGGTGAAGACGTGCGGGTGCGGGCTGCACCGCTCGCCGGCGATCGAGTTGATCGCCTCCACGAACTCCGACCCCATCTCGAACAGGCGCGCATGCGCGAGGGCCACGATGTCGCTCTCGCGGACCCCCGGCTTCAGGGCCTCGAAGATGTCCTGATAGACCCCGTCGACCATCGCGCAAGCCTGCGTCAACAACATGATCTCGTCCTGGCTCTTGATCTCACGCGCATCGGCCATCACCTGCTGGCCGTCGCGCACAACGATCCCGGCGTTCGCGAGCTCGAGGAAGATCGACGTCTCGGCGACGTCCACACCGAGCGGCATGTCGCCCACACCCTCTTCGACCATGATCGAGTGGATCTCCTGCACGGCGCGCGCTTGCAGGCCGACGCGCGGGTGGATCGCACCCTGGAGCCCGGTGTTGCCGGCGACCGAGTTCGTCTCGTCGTACAGGTGGGGCAGCTGCAGCCGGTGCGCCTTCGCCGCGGATCCGAAGTCGAATATCCGTGGCCGTCCCGTCCGCGTGAGGAGCGCGTAGCGTTCGCCCTTGTTGAAAGCCCAGTAGCCGATCTGCGTTGCCGTTACGTAGCGGATGTTGCTCGTGTCGAACAGGAGGAGCGCGCCCAGGTCGGAGGCCTCGAGCGCCTCACGAGTGCGCTTCAGCCGGTACGTTCGGAGCCGCTCGAAGTCGACGCGGACCTCCCAGTCGACGCCGGCGATGCCGGGAGCGGGGGTGGTCGCGACCGGGAACCCGTTCGTCGTCATCGGCCTGCCCTCCTCGACCCTTGGGAGCGGTGACCACCCTCTTGACAGCCCCACTGTACGGGTCGGTCGCGAAGTGCATCCACGGTGTCCAGTCCCGCTTGTCTCATGACGTTCTCCTCCTCAGATAGATGGGGGTTTGAAGCCCGATTTGTTCACGACGAAGTCCCTGGACTCGGCGGCCATCCGTTTCACCGCCGGCCAGTCGACGTAGAGCAGCTCGCCATGACGTTTCATCACCCGACCTGCGATCAGGACCGTGTCGACGTTCCCCGTGTCCATCCCGGTCACGACCGCGGTCACCGGGTCGTTCAGCGGGGTGACGTTGATCCGATCGGTCCGCAGCATGATGAGATCCGCCTGCTTGCCGGGTGTGAGGGTCCCTACCTTCGAGTCGAGCCCGTTCGCCTTGGCTCCCTCGATCGTGGCGCAGGCCAGGACCTCTCTCGTGGGGAGCATGGGCTTGCCCGACGAGGTCGCCGACGCCCGCTGCAGGGCCAGCACCGAGCGCATCTGGTTGAACATGTCGCCCGGCACGTTCGTCTCAACGTCGACGCTCAGGCTCGGGCGAAGACCTCGATCCAGGAACTTCTGGATCGGGGGCATCCCGTGGCCCATCATCATCTCCACCGGCGAGGCGAGCGAAACGGTCCCCCCGGTGTCGACGATCATCTGGATCTCGGTGTCGTTCAGCGTGGTGCAGTGGATGTATGTCGTGTCTGGGCCCAGGAGCCCGGCCTCCCCCATCTCTTGGACCTTCGCATCCTGTCCGTAGCTGCCCACACCCACATGGGTCGTGATCCGCGCTCCGGCCTCGCGCGCCAGCTTCCAGTGATCTCGCGACACCTCGAAGTCCGTGAATTCTGGACCGGGAGCGGCCAGAGCGAGCGTGAGCATCTGATCGTTCGAAGAGAAGTGCTCTGTCGCCGCCCGAACGAACCAGCTGGGCTGACGCTCCTCCCACTTGCCCCACCACGGGAACCCGTAGGCGAACACCGCCCTCAGGCCCGAGTCCTTCAGCGCTTGGACAACCGCGTCCGTATGGGCCGGTGAGGCCTGGATATGCGACCAATCCAGGAGCGTGGTGATCCCTGCGTCGATGGCGCCCAGCGCCGAGAGCAGATCGCCGATGTACGCATCCTCCGGCCGGAACGCGGGCGCCAACTTGTGCAACACGAACGAGATGTAGCTCGACCTTCCCTCCAACGGAACATCGGTTCCGATGTTGCGCAGGAGGCCCTCCCAGATATGGCGATGGCTGTCGACGAAGCCCGGCATGACGATCATGTCCGATGCGTCGATCACCTCGGCGTCCGCAGCTGCCAGACCGGGGCCGACCTCGACGATCTGGTCCTCGTCGATGAGGACGTCTGCGGTCGTGAAGTCACCCACGTTCGGGTCCAGGCTGAGCACGGTGCCGCCCCGTATGAGTGTCCTTCCCGTCGGCACGACCTTGAAGTCGGGTCCCGAGGGGTACAGATCGGGGATCTCGGCCAACCTCGGGGGTCGGCTCCCGATCATCAGGCGCCGGGCTCGCTTGTAGTTGCGCTTGACGAGCTCTTTGATGTCGCCCGCCTGGAAGAGCACGATCCCCAGCAGCACCAGCACGCCGGTGATCATCTGGCCGTGCTCGGTACTCAGTTCGAGGAACGGAAGCGCGCTCAGGATGAGCGCCAGGAGCACAGACGCCACCGTTGCACCCAGGAACGTCGCCCTTCCGCCCGAGAGCGCAGCCCCACCGAGCACCGCCGCCGTGATGCTGGCGAGGGCGTAGCTGTCACCGATCTGTGCGTTACCGATCCCGGATCGGGTCATGACCAAGAAGGAAGCGATCGTCGCGAACAGGGCCGAGAGCACCAAAGCCCTTGCTCGCACCCACGTCGTGCGGACTCCGCTTCGCTTCGCCGACCGCTCGTCGAACCCGACCGAGCGCAGCTGGAGCCCCGAGCCGCTGGCGTGGAGCCAATAGTCGAGCAGGGCGGCCCCGACCAAGACCACGACGAAGACGATGGGGACCGCTCCGAACCCATTCGCCAGCCAGCCGGTGAAGTCGCGATCGATGACGCCACCCGGAGTGTCCCGCAAGGTCAGCGATATCCCGCTGAGGATGCTGAGCGTGGCCAACGTGGCGATGATCGACGGGATCTTGAGCCAGAGAACCAGACCGGCATTGACCAGCCCCAGAGCCAGTCCGCACGCGAAGATGGCGCCGACCCCGAGCAGGATCTCGCTGGTGGTGGAGTCGGGACCGATCAGGTACGAAGCGATCACGACGCCGAGGGTCACCATCGCCCCCACGGATAGGTCGAGGTAGCCGACCAGTAGCGCATGGGTCTGGCCCATCGCCGCGACAGCCAGCGGCGCGGCGAGCAGGAGGATGTAGGTCACGTTCGACCGGTTGATGAACCCCGGGAACCGCGAGCTGGTGTACCAGGCGACGAGGACGATCAGCAGGAGCTGAAGCACCACAGGCATCCACAGGCGGAACCGGACGATCTTGCGCCACTTGTTCTTGTCGCGGGCATCGCGGATGACCTTGCGTACCGCCAGCCGCGCGGAGTCGATCCGTGTCACGTCATGCTCTGCGGGGAGGGGCCCCGGGGCATGGCGACGCCCAGCGGTGAACGCCCCGCTTTGGACAGGCCGGGCCCACGGACTATGGCCTCGACTATGCGTAGCTCGTCGAGCTCGTCGCCGGGGATCTCCTCGATGATCTGGCCGCGGGACATCACGAGGACCCGGTCGCACAGACCGGCGAGCTCCAGGGGATCGCTCGACTTGACGAGCATGGCCGTACCGGCGTCGGTCCGGGAACGCAGCGCCGTATAGATGTCGAAGCGGGAGCCGACGTCGACGCCCTGCGTGGGCTCGTAGGCCAGGATCACGGTCGGCTCCTTCAGGAACGATCGCGAGACCGCGACCTTCTGTTGGTTACCCCCCGACAGGAACTCGACCGGCTGCTCGAGCGATGGGGTGCGGATCTCGAGCCGCTCAACCAATTGCCCTACGGTCTTGCGTTCCAGTCGCCGGCGCAGGAAGCCGAGCACGCTGAACCGGCGCAGCGTTTGGACGGTCGCGTTGACCCGGACCCCGAGTACGGGCATCAGGGCCTCGTGCTTGCGGTCACCCGGCAGCAGCATGATCCCGGACCGCACCGCCTCGTGGGTCGAGATCAGGTTCAGCTCCTTCCCGGCGCAGACCACGCGGCCTGCTCTGGGCGGCTGCCTGCCCGCCAGGCAGTCGAAGAGCTGAGGCTGGCCGTTCCCCTCGGCGCCGGCGATGCCGACGATCTCCCCACCCTCCAGCGTGAAGCTGACGGGACCGAAGGACTGGCCTTGCAGACCGTCGACGACCAGCACCTCGCCCGCCTCGCCGCCCTCATGTGCCGGTGGTGGGAACGCAGTCTCGAGCGGGCGTCCGACGATCAGCTCGACCAACGCGGACTCGGAGGTATCGCCGGCATCGAAGGTGCCCTGGTTCCGACCATCGCGAAGGACCGTGATCCGATCCGCGACCTCCAGGACCTCGGGCAGGCGATGACTCACATAGACGACTCCTACGCCGCGGCTCCGACAGGCGGCGACGGTCCTGTGAAGCGCCTCCACCTCGGTGGGTCCCAGAGCCGTGGTCGGCTCGTCCAGCAGGAGGACCTTCGGATCGGTGACGAGAGCCTTGGCCACCTCGAAGAGCTGGCGGTCGGCCAGGGTGAGGAACCCGGCCGGGGCGTCGGGGAAGAGCTCCAGGTCCAGATCGAACTCCGCCAGCACGCGGCGCGCCCACCGCTTCCTCCGCCAGAAGTGAGGTCGTTGGTCCGGCGGCGCCGCCAGGTAGAGGTTGTTCTTGACCGGCTGGGCCAAGATCAGCGACGTGTCCTGGTAGGCCATGGCCAACCCCAGCTTCCGGGCCTCCGCCGGGGAGTCCCGGCGCAGGGGGTGGCCCCCGATCTGGATCGTTCCCAGATCGGGGTCCACGATCCCGCTCGCGATCCCGAGGAGGGTCGATTTGCCCGAGCCGTTCTCGCCCACGAGGGCGTGGATCTCCCCGGCGCGGCAGTCGAAGCTGACATCGGTCAGCGCTCGAACCGCACCGAACTGCCGGGAGACCCCACGCAGCTCGAGGACCAGGTCCTCGGTCACCGACCCTCCTCGGGGATCGGCATCGTTATCCGGTTGGGTACATCAGGGCGAGCACCGCGTCCGGAACCAGGGAAGTCCCCGACACGGTCGGCGTCACCCGGTCCGGGTTGCAGTCCGACGCCGTGACCTCCCGCATGACGTGCGGGACCACGATCTCGGCGGGGATCTCCGCACCCTGGAGGGACATCATCGAGGCCGTGACCGCGGTCCGTGACTGGAAGTTGCCCCCCGCCGAGTACCAGATGTGGAAGTTCGGGTTGTTCATCTTCTTCCACGTGCAGAACAGGGTCTGCTCATCGGTCCTCAGCGCGACCGTGAGATCCTTCACCGGGATCCCGAGGTCGTCGTACGCCTGCATGGCGGTGTTCAGCCCGTCCGCGTACTCGTACGCGTACCCGGCGATGTCGGGGTCTGTCGAGAGCCACCCGTTGACCGTCTGGAGCGCTACGTCGTTCGACCAGTACGTGTCCGCGGGACCGAGCTCCTTGATCCCGCTGCCCAGCGCCGGGCTGAAGCACTGCTCCCAACCGAGGGAGAGGGCGTTGCCCGGTGTGCCACCCATGACTCCCACCTTGCCGGAGCCGACCCCGTCGTTGATCACCTGGGCGAAGCTCTCACCCAGTGCGCAGAGGTCCTCCCCGACGACGGTGAGGTAGTCCTCACCGGGGACGAGCGCCCCTTCCTGGCCGGGAAGGCCAACCCAGCCCGCCGAATAAGTGGTGTACGGGATGCCGGCCGCCTGGGTCTCCAGGATGGCATCGGCGATGTTCGTGCCCTGGTCGGGATAGCCGATGATGAAGGTGGCTCCGGCCTGGATCAGGAACCTGATGTCGCCGGCGGCGACCGCAGGGTCCGGGTTCCACTGAGCGTCACGGAAGAGCATCTTGCCGATCTCCGGGTAGGTGAGCGCCTGGAGGATGGCCTCCATGCGGGTCACCTGACGCCAGACGTTCAGCCCTCCGCCGTCGGCGTACCCCATGACGACGTCGCCATCGGTGCCGGTGTCGCACTTGGTCGCGGCCCAGCACTCCATCGCCTTGTCGATGGTGGCCTGATCGAGGTCCTGGCTGGCACGGGCGATCGATGCCAGGACGATGTCCGGCACGCCCGTGACGGTTCCCATGGCTTTCTCAACCAACGCCGGGTCGGCATCCGTGCTCTCACCGAACTCCGCCAACGGTCCTGCGCTCTCGGTGGCCGACGGTTCGCTGGTGGCGGCTCCGGTCGGGCTCGCCTCCCCGTCACCACCACTGCTGCATGCCGCTGCCACAACCGCGAGGCACACGACGATGCCGATGATCTTGATCCGTTGCATGTTCCTCCTCCCGTTCTGATCGATGGCACTCGCCATCCTTGGTCGATGGGACTGGCTGATACATGCCTCCTTTCTCATCACGCTCGATCGCTGGGATCGACGGTCCGTGCCTCCACGACATCCAGTCGCTTCCGCTCTCGAAGTACCTGCTCCACGCCTCGGATGATCCGATCACCCGAGACCAACATGCCCCCGACGATGACCAGACCGAAGACCACGAATTGCAGCGCCGTGGGCAGGCCCATGACCCGCATCATCTGGGTGAGCCCGGCTAGGAAGAACGCCGCCGCCCAGGTGGACAAGGGGCTGGCCAACCCACCCGTGAGCGATGCGCCCCCGATCACCACGGCGGCGATCGGACCCAGCAGGTAGGGAGCCCCGATCGTGATGCTGATCGTCCGCAGGAACGACGCCAGCAGGATCCCCGCCACCGCGTAGAGGACCGCCGCCACCACGTAGGCGGAAACCTGGTTCAAGTTGACCCGCAGACCGGAGATCCGCGACGCGGTTGGGTTGGCGCCCACGACCTGGAACTTCCGCCCAGGCGTGGTGAACCGGAAGATGACGATCAGCGCGAGCGTGAGGATCGCGCCGACCCAGAAGGTCCGCGTTACTCCCAGGAACCGCGTCGACGTCCATGCGGAGAGGCCCTCCGGTACCGGGGTCTGGATCGCGGAACTCGTGTAATAGCGGATGGCGATGCCGATCACGATCTGGCCCACGGCCAGCGTGACGATGAGAGCGTTGAGCCCCAGCCCACCGATGAGGATCCCGTTGACCAACCCGACCAATGCCGCCAGGACCAAGGCGACGCCGATCGCGGTCCATATGCGATCGTCGGACCCCTGCCCGACCCCCACGGTGACCACCGCGGCCAGCGTGAATGTTCCGGGAACGCTGAGGTCGATGCCGCCGGTCATGATCACCAGCATCTGGCCGAGCGCCGTGATGGCCAGGAACGTGCCGAAGGGCGCGATGGAGCTCAGCGCGGGCCCGCGCAGCGTGGCCGGTGCCCAGATCGTTGCGACGACGACGAGCAGCGCGATCGCGATGTAGACGGGCAGGTAGCGGGAGGCCACCACGAACGACGTGAGCGCCGACGAAGGAGCCCGGGACGCGCTCATCCCTGACCTCCCGACGCGGCGCCGACGACCAGTCCGGAGGAGACGGCCACCCGCTGCCGCGCCGCGGTCGCCAGGCTTCGTGCGCGCTGCACATCTGCTTCCAGGACGCCGTCGCGCATCACGACGCGTCCGCCGACGAACACCCGATCGACGTTCGAGGTGTCCATACCCCACACCACAGCGCCGATCGGGTCGTTGACCGGGAAGATGTTGGGGCGGTCGGTCCGAAGCATGACGACGTCCGCCTGCATACCCGGCTCCAGGGATCCGGTCACCCGGCCCAGTCCGGCCACCCGCGCTCCGTCCACCGTCGCGAAGCGGATCGCGTCGCGCGTGCTCATCAGCCGAGGGAGGCCGGCCTTCCCGGCAAGCTTGAGATCGAAGACGACGGCATGCTGCAGCGAGATCGTCTCCCGCATCTGGGCGAACATGTCGCCCGGAGCCGCTCGTTCGTCGTCGATCCCCAGACCCGGACGGATGTCGCGGTCGATCAGCTGCTGGATCGGAGGCCGTCCGAGACCTGCGGCCATCTGACTCGAAGGCGAGAGGGACACCGCTGACTCCAGATGCGGCGATGGCATCGACATCCGCGTCGTCGAGGCCCGACGGGTGCACGAGCGTGACGTCTTCACCCAGGAGCGCTTTGTGGGCGAGATCGGAGACCACACCCCGCCCGGAGCTCCCCGGATCGGCGTGGACGTGGATGCGCAGGCCCTGCTCCCGGGCGATCGCCCACTGGCCGGCGACCCTGTCGAGATCCATCGACCCAGGCAGGACGGACCCGAACGCGATGCTGGTCGACGGTCCGGCCGCCTCGGCGAGGCCCCGGTCGTGAGCGTCTTGGACGAACACGGTGCGCAGCGCGGCATCGGCGTGGGCTTGGAGCGCGGCTTCAGCGAAGCCCTCCTCGGATCGGACGAGTGACCAGTCGACGACGGTCGTTATCCCCGCCTCGGCCGCTCCCAGCAAGCCGATCAGCGTGGCGGCATAGACGTCCTCGGGCTGATAGTGATCGCCGAGCGCCGATGCGGGCATCGACGCCTCCCCCCTCCAGGCCGGCTCACCGAGGTTTCGGAACAACGACGTCCAGGCATGACGGTGAGTGTCGACGAACCCGGGCATGACGATGGTGTCGGTCGCGTCCACCTGCTCGGCGTCGCGGTCCCGGAGCCCGGGGCCGACCTCGGCCACCACGTCTCCGTCGATCAGGACGTCGGCCTTGGTGAAGTTGGGAGTCTTCGCCCCCAGGGTGAGGACGCACCCACCGCTCAGCAGGATCTTCGACGTCACGATCGGCCCCAAGCGCCATCGCGCCGGCGACGCGACCCGCCCCGATCACTGCCACTGTTGAACGAGTGCCCCCTCACCGTTCAGGGACACTACATACCTTGCCGCGGTTTTGCCAGATAAGGAGGAAGCGCCTAGGGTGCGATTCAGCCATGCTGCACACACGAACCACGACTAGCAGTCTCACTGATGCCCGCGCAAGGAGAGTGTCAAGCGTCTATCCTGCCTGCGTCGAGCGGAACTGAGGGCGGGATGGCCGGCGAGCTTGAGGACATCGGGACCAGGTTGCGCGAGGAGCGCGATCGCGTGGGCATCAGCCAGCGAGAGCTGGCCCGCCGTATCGGGTTGTCGGCCAGCATGATCTCGCAGCTGGAGTCGGGGCAATCGAAACCGTCCGTCAGCACGCTGTACGCGATCGTCACCGAGCTCGGGGTCTCCCTGGACGACGTCTTCCGCGGAACCGAAGGCCACGCGTCGGTCGAGCGGACGAGCGTCGGCGGACCGTCCGAAGAGGCGGAGCACGATCCGGTGGTCCGTCCCGAGGAGCGCCACGTGATCGACCTGGCATCGGGCGTGCGATGGGAACGCCTCACCAGCCACCAGCATGAGGACGTCGACTTCCTCCACGTGATCTACGACGTCGGGGGTTCCTCCGCGGGAGACACCGTGATGATGCGCCACCCCGGGCGGGAGTACGGATACGTGCTCTCGGGCTACCTTGGCGTCCAGCTCGGATTCGAGGAGCACAAACTGGGGCCGGGCGACTCGATCGCGTTCGACTCGACCCAGCCGCACCGCCTCTGGAACCTGGGCGAGGAACCGGTGCACGGGATCTGGCTCGTCGTGGGACGTGACGGCCACGACGGACATGGCCCGCACGGCGAGCGGTAAGCCGTTCAGGAAGGAGGGTGGATGGGTGCCTACGAGAACGAGATCGATCTTCTCGAGCGCGAGCTCCAGGGTGTGCTCGAAGTCTTCGAAGGTGTCTCGGGCGATGACTGGGGCAAGCACACCATGCTCGAGCCGCTGGACCCGAGCGCACCCCACTGGACGGTGTTCGAGCTGGCCGGACACTTCGACATCTCGATCGGGCTCACGTCGATGCTGATCGACCAGCCCAGCGACGGACAGGTCGGCCGCGACCGCGTGAGCTTCTTCATCTTCCCCCGCTCGGAGGTTGCACCCGTGGTCTACGACTACGCCTACACCATGGTCGAGGGGAAAGCACCGGCGGACATGCCGGGCGTGCTCCGGGAGACGTTCGCCAAGGCGGTCGAGGGATCGCGCGCGAACCCACCTACGTTCGTCGGCTCGGGGTACTACGCGCTGATGGAGCTCGGCGAGTTCGCGCCCAGCCGGATCGTCGAGGCGGTCGTGCACGGGTTCGACCTTACCGACGCGCTCGGGCGCGAGACGATCGCGACCCCGGAAGGCGTCGCGTTCACCGCCGGGGTCATGGACGAGCTGCTACGGCGCCGGACCGTGGGAGAGCGGCCTTCTGACCTGTCGGACGATCTGGCCTGGGTGCGAGCGGCGTCGGGTCGCGCGCCGCACGACGATCCGCGGCTTCCGCTGATCGGCTGAGGCCGCTCACCAGAGGCATCTCCTCGGCAAGCGCCTGAGCGACCAGGATGCGGTCGACGACCCAGTGGTCACCCTTCGCACGTCACGCATGTCAGATCCCAAGTGGTTACCCACGTCACGGAGGGGCCCTGCATATTCGTGAGCGTCGCTTCCGCATGCGTCGGGCTCGTCTTGGGGATAGGGCTCCCGTTGGTGGTGACCACGAGCTGCGGGAACAGGAAGCCCGCGTCCGTCACCGTTCCGGTGAACTCTGCGTGTGGTTCCGAGACGCCGCACCCGGTGACGTCGTAGGTGCCGGTAACCGATCCATCCTCCGCGACGACTAGCTGAACCGTGCCCCGGACGTCGACCGGGTTGCCGCACGGGCCACCCGGCGGCGGGGTGGTCACGGTGCTATCGATCGTGCCTTCCCAGACCTCGCCCGTGTAGTAACGGATGCAGTTCTTCGACTCCGTGCCGTCGAAGCCGACGCCGGTGGCGCACAGTTCGATCACCGGCGGGGCGTCGGCGGGAACGATGTACTCGGTGACCAACTCCGCGAGCATGCGACGAGGATCGCAGGCCACGGGCTGGTCGCTCCCCGAGCGGTTCCCGACCGACTCGAGCAGATCGCTCCCGTCGTCGACGTAGAGCGTCCTAACCCCGAGCGCCGGAGGCATCACGAAAGCGATCGCGTGGATGGCGATCCGATCGCCCGGTTCGACGTGGCTCCCCGCCTCCGGTATGCCCTCGAGGTCGGCGAGCAGCACCTCACCCAGATCGGGCAGCGTGAAGTCCTCAGACCCGTTCGCGCTGCCGGTCGCCTCGAAGTGGACAACGGTGCCCGGCATGTCGGTGCCACCCGCGAGGGAGCAGACATCGACTTGGCCGTAAAGGTGGTTGTGCAACGCTTCGAGATCGTCGGACGACGCGAGCGTCGTCGGCGGCCCCGAGACCGTCGCCGTGAGCGTGCCCGTCGTGCAAGGGCCCACCCACACCGCGCGCGCCTTCACGTCCTGCAACGGGACCGTGCCCGGATAGATGATGTCGAACGTGCACGTATCGGCCTGCCCTTCCTCCAGCGGGGGCGGTTCACCGCCGAACTCGTCCCACCAGCTGTCGCCCGCGTCCGGCACGTTCCAATCTTCGTCGCCGGAAGCAGCCTGGGCGGTCGCGCCGGTCTCCGACCCCACGGCCTCTCGCACCACCCACGGCGTGTGGACGACATACCCGTCCATCGTGGCCTCCGTGTCGTAGATGCCCGGGGCGAGGCCGGTCGGAGCCACCGCCTGCGAGAACGCCTGGCCGCCCCCCGGCCCAACGGCGATCTCGTGCGTGAAGAGCGCCTCACGTTCCTCCAGTCCCGCGACCCGGTACCACGAAACGACCACCGTGGAGCCTTCATCGAGGTCTGCGAGCCCGATCACCGCGGTCACCTCGGCGTCCTGCGTCGTGAAGGTCAGCGTCGGACGGACCTTGGGGCTCTCCCGGTTGACGTGACCGGTGAAGGCGATACCTCGCAGGGGTCCGTCGGGCTGCAGTGCGTCGGTGACGCTGAACGCGTTCGAGACCCCGTCGCTCTCTCCGCTCGGGTCGGGTGATCCCCCGCTGCACGCGGATGCCAGGATCAGTACGAGAGGCATCAGTCTGCGGACCCCTCGCAACATCGTCACCAGATGGTCGGCGCCGGGTACGACCGGACCTGCCGATCGCCGCTGACTAGCGGCATGTCTTCGGCCAACGCCTGGGCGATCAGGATGCGATCGAACGGATCGCGATGGAGCTCAGGAAGCGATGTGAGCCCGAACGTGTGGCGCATGGTGATAGCGAGTGGCTGGAACGCGTTCTTCTCTAGATGGGTCGAGATGAACTCGTCCCACGGCTCCGGGATCGGAAGGCGTCCGAGCCGTGACTTGGTGGCGATCTCCCACGCGGAGGCGGCGCTGACGAACACTTCGTTGTCGCCGGCAGCGATGGCACCGCGTGCCGGAGCGGACAGCCGCTCGTCGTCTGTGATCCACCATAGGAGCGCGTGGGTATCGAGGAGGACCCTCATCCCCACTCGGCCAAGACATCTTCGGGCAGCGGCTCGTCGAAGTCGGTCGGCACCACGAACATCCCTTGCGCGCTACCCGGGTGTCTATCACCAGCTTCCGGCGTGATCGGGACCAACTTCGCGACCGGCTTGCCTGCCTTCGCGATCACGACCTCCTCACCGAGGAGCACACGCTCGATCAGCTTCGAGAAGTGCGTCTTCGCATCGTGGATGTTCACGCTCGTCACATCTCAAGGATAGACTGAAGTCGCCGACTAAGTCACTGCGCCAGGGCCACCAGGCAGCCCCGACTAGCCGGCGTGGCGATCGAGGTGCACGTCGATGCGGGCTCCCAGCGCGTCGAGTCGACCATCGACGGAATCGAAGCGTGCGTCCATCCTCGCCTCGAGCGAATCGAAACGGCCGGAAAGCGAATCAACACGACCCCCGAGGGCGTCGATCCGGCCATCGAGCCTGGCGCCAAGAGCATCGATCCGGCCCGAGAGCGTGTCACCCTGGGTGTCGATTCGGTTCCCTAATGCGTCGATGCGAGAACCAAGAATGAACAAGGCGATCAGCGGAGAGGGCCCCAAGAAGGGCGATCGCACCCCACGTCGCAGCCACCATGAGGGCACCGTAACACTGCGGTCAGGCGGAGACCGTGACGGGGCTCACACCCTGGCGAAGTTCTGGCTCGGAGCTACTCGCCCCAGCCCGGCCACGGATCGCGGAGCTCCGGCAGCGTCTGCCAGTACTCGCGCAGATCGGTGCACAGGCCGTCCTCGTCGAACCGCATCAGGAGACAGCCGGGCAGCGTGACGGCTCACCGCCCGCCAGCATCCGCGTCCAGAACTCCACGATCACGCGGTCGCCCTCGATCACCGGCTGGCCCATCCACACCTTCACGTCGGACTGCACGGCGGTGACGGTGCTCCAGTACTCCTCGACGCCCTGCCGCCCGCGGTACGGCTCCTCGAAGATGTTCGATCGGTAGGACGAGTCCTCCGCGAACAGCGCGACCGCAGCCGGCGTGTCGGCGTTCTCCCACGCCTGCCGGTACGCCTCGGCCCACGCGATCACCTGAGTCGTCGTTGGCATGTCTACCTCCCTCCCGTCCCCTTCGGGCGGGTGAAGCCGGTCGCGACCACGGTGGCCTTCCCCGCTTCGATCGCGCAAGTGAAGCAGAGCCGGACTGCGTTGCGGACAACCACCAGGCCTTCCGCGCGACCGCACGTCATGCACGGACCGGCTTCGGCGCTGTCTTGCACCAGCCACTCCTCCGGCTGAGAGGACCACCACCAGGCCCGCGCGGGCGCACGTCATGCAAGGACCGGCGACGGCGCTGTCCTGCGTCAGCCACTCCTCCGGCTGGTCAACCACGTCTCTACTCCAGGTAGCCCAGGCCGCGGAGGTGCTCTTCCATCTCGTCGGCCTCGGTGTCGCTGACCGTGGGCTCCTCGGTCGGCGACCTCCACGGTGCCGGCGACGGCCTCGGACTTCACGCTGGCCTCCGAGCCGACGACCTCGGCCAGGACCGAGCCGGTGTGCTTGATGCCGGCGGGCGCGTCGAGCGCGGCCAGGATCGTCGGGGCCATGTCGATCAGCAGGGGCGTGGTCGCGAACGGCTGCACGCGCGGTCCCGCCGCCACGATCACGCCGTCCATGCGGTGGTCGCCGCTCACCCAGTCGGCGTCCTCGATCGCGGACTTCGCGTGCGTTAGCGAGTACCCCTCCGCCGGCTCCATCAAGATGTCGGGCGCGGTGTCGGCGTGCTTGCCCTTGAACACGTCCTCGCGCTTGAAGATCGCCTTCACCGGCCTGCGGCCCGTCTTCGGATCCACGAACGACGACAGCCGATCCATGATCTTCGCGCGCACCTCCTCGTAGTCCGCCGGGTCCACCACGCCGTCGGGCTCGCGCCCCGCCAGGTTGATCGACACGCCCTCACCCGTGGAGCGGATCGACGTGTAGGCCTGCGACTTGGACCAGTTGACCGACTGCGGCAGCGAGACCTTGCCGTGCAGGCCGAGCTTGTCGTACACCTTGCGCGCGACGTTGCGCACCGGTCCCCACTGCATGGGCCCGAACACCACGTTCGAGGCCGAGAACTCCAGGTAGCCGAACTGCTTCAGCAGGTGATCCATGTGCAGCGCGCGCGTGCAGCTCTGGAACCCGTGGTCGCTGATGAACAGGACCAGGTCGTCGGGCTTGGCGCGCGACAGGAACGAGCCGATCGCGTCGTCGAGCTGCTTGTAGATGCTGCGCGTCTTGGCGCCGATCGCGGTGGTGGTGTTCTTCGCGAAGTCGGGATGGTCGGGGGCGACGTAGTTCGACAGGCAGTGCTGCGTGCGGTCCACGCTCACCCAGACCGTGGCGAACAGGTCCCAGTCGGTGTTGTCCATCAGCCACTCGCTGGCCTTGATCCGCTTGCCGGTGACCGCGAGCGCCTCGTCCAGGTACGCGTCGGGCCGGTTGCGGTACGTGGTCCAGCTCATGCCGTTGATCGGCCACTCCAGCCCGGCCTTCTGCAGCGTGTCCAGGAGGTCGGCGGGGTAGCTGACGCTGCGGCCCTTCGGCAGGACGCCGCCGGCGATCAGGTGCCCGGTGATGTCGGGCGGCGGGAACGTGAGCGGGACGTCCAGCAGGAGCTGCTGCTTGCCGGCCGCGGTGAGGTCGGCCAGGAACGTGCGCTCCTTGATCGACTTGTAGGTGACCGGGTACGCCTTGTGGGTGCCGGGGACGGTCTCGAGGATGTCGTAGACGCCGTGGTCGGCCGGGTCGACGCCGGTCAGGAAGCTCGGCCACGCGGCCCACGAGTGCGTGGGGATCGTGGACTTCAGGACGCTCTTGCTGCCCCCGGTCGATCAGCGCCTGCAGGTTCGGCAGGTCGCCGCGCTCGAGGAGCGGGTCGAGGATGCGCCAATCGGCGCCATCCCACGCGATCAGGATCACTCTGGACATGCTTGACGGTCTCCGAGGTCGGGAACGCCCCGGAGTCTATCGAACGGAGTGGGGGTCGAACTCTCTCTCCAATCGACGACGATGCCGACGTGGAACGTCATGGCAGTCGTGCTTGCCCAGATACCCGTCGGCTGGTCGATTGAGCAGAACACCGCTGCAATGCTGTCTGCGTTGCACGCGGCAATGACCTGGCGATCTCGTTGGACACTCGCCTCAGGCCGTCAAGATAGGTATGACGCTTCTGTCAGAATCCCAGCTACGCCTTCCAAATTCTGTAGCTCTGCCTCAACCGCGAAAAAACATGCCAGCCAGCAAGAGGCTCCGCTCTCTTCACTTCAACCTTCTTCTTCCCCCTCGTAATGGCGATGAGCTTCTCGAAGAAACGCGGGACCTCCCCTCTCTGGTAGACCTCTCGAATCGTCTCCATCGGAATCTTCGAGCAATTCAGGATTCTCCAAGGTGGTAACCGCGACAACGGGGAACTGAATCCGTCTTACTTCCCTTCCCCCTTTTCACCCTGCATGCTTTCTGAGTAGGCGTCGCGAACCTGGCTAAGAGCGTCCTCGCGAAGATCGAGGAGCACAATGAGCTTGTTCTCAGAGGACTCGCCCCCCAATGACACGGAAGCGCACCCCTTCAAGTTCAGCCAACAGACTAGGAGCAGACTCGAGGGAGGTCCGCCAGGGGCTCCCTGTTCTCTCTTCAGCCTCATCGAGGTTCGCGCTGCTCCGATACCCATTCTCGGCAATCCACGAATCGACAGCCACAGCGATGGCCACTTTCCGTTACGTGCTCGCCCAATTGGGCAATCGTTTGTAGCCCTCGGCGACTTCGAAGCGTGGAACTGCTGTGCGCGATCGAACGCTTTCGACCTGCGAGTTGAGAGTCCGCACCACCTCAATCTGTGTCTCGCTAGCACTCAAGTCCGCACCTGCCGCTAGCGCGTTATCAACCATCGTTAGGACACGGTCGCCAACGCGACAAAGTCCTGCTCGAAACGAGTTAGCACACCATCCTTCGCGACGTCTGCATCCGGATAGGGCGGCTCTTCGAGGAGTTGGTACTCCTCGCGTTCAGGTTCCTCCGCCTTCCCCCCTCAGCAGCGGACCCTCCAGGGCAAACACCTGGGTGTAGTGTCGGCGCTCAAGTCGAGCGAGAAGACGCTCAGAGGTCGCACCGCGATGTCAGTTCGGGGCCCGCTCATCGAGGCGCGCGGTCCAGGGCCACTCCTCAGCGTTGGGGATCCGATAGTCGTCGACCGCCTCACGAAACTACCCTCCTCCAACAGCCTGCGCGCGACAGCCCTCGGGACAGCCACAACGCCTGGTTGTAACGAGCTTCACGCGAAGAAGGCCGGGCCGACTCGTCGAAGGTTGCGCCGACGAATTTTTGGAGTCCGGCGAGCCGTCGTTCTACCAGGTTGGCGGATTCCCTTCGCGGAATTCACTACCAATTTCGCCTGACTGACGCGCTACAAGGACAGGCTCCGTCCCATCGTGTTCAACCAGTTCGTCAACAAGATTGAGCAGATCGAATATGTGGTCCCCAGATTCCCAACTCAGGTAGTTGCGCAACATCCTGTACGCCGGGTCAGACTGCGGAGCACTCATTCGTTCCACTCTGTCCAGGAGCTGTTCGACTTCACTGTAGTTGAGTGCGTGGATGTAGATGCGATCGGAGAACAGGTGTGCTCGGGAGGATAGAGCGATTCGCCACGCTTGGCGTCGAAGGATGCGTCAAACTCCTCGCTCGCAACGAAGAAGAAGATCCCCGACCCCAAGGTAAAGAAGCTCTTGAGCGAGGAGACAATCAAGCTCACGGCTTCGATCTGAGATGACCCGTTCAGATCAGCTTATCGAGCTGGTCGTGACAAACACTCCTCTGAAACCTTGGTCGCTGAGCTCTTTGATAAGCGTTCGCAATTCAGCGAATCGAGCGAGTCCGGCGAGGGGGTTCGAACACCCCGATTCCGGGTTGCGGACGACTTGGCGGTAGCGGACTCCGCAACGGATTCCTTGGTGTTGGTCTCTGTCCTGATCGTGATGCCAAAGGCGATTGCCAATGCAATCAGCACGACCCGTGAGATCACCCCCCATGGCGTGCCAAGCTGGTCTCCAACGCGGAGCGCAACTGCCGTGGCGCCAGAAGCGGCCAGTAGGGCGAGGGCCGGACCAAACACCAACGCAATGACCCTGGAAAACGTGAACGTTGTAACCCTGCTGGCTGAACTCTCCCGTGCTGCCTCTGCCTTTACCAAGCTTTCCGCCACGCGATGCTCTGAGAGGTCCGAAAGATACGTCTTCTCGTAGGTCTGCTCTATCGCCGCCTTCGTCCGTGCCTTGATCTTCTTGGAATCCTTAACCGCGAAGTGCAGGCCACGAGCCAACGCTCCACAAAACCCGCGCTCGGGTGGCCTGCCGGTCCTCACTCCGTGTGTAGACCTGCGGCAAGGTCAGCTCGACGATAATTGGCTTTACTGAACCGGACGCATCGGCGCGGCGCAGCGCCTCTCTGATGAGAGCACTCTTCCCCACGCCTCGATGGCCAGACACGAGCACCGTCGCCGCATGTCGTCGGCTAAGTACATGGGTCAATCTCCCCAGCTCTCTTTCGCGACCCACGAATCCTATGGAACTGCTAAGAGGTTCCCGTACTCATGCTTGAGCGGAACCCTTACACCAACTTCAGGCCCATTGACCACGCCTCGCCCCCTCGAATGGGTGCAACACATGAAGAGTAGACCGATTCACTGACACCGAACGGGACGGAGCCTCCAAGGCTGTATGCATCCTTGTACTCCGGGAGCCCGCGGCTACCATGGCAATCGATGAGCAAGCTTCAAGAGATCCTGCCGTCGCTGGATCTCGAGATCGCACTCGTTGAGGCTTCGAGGCGCTTGGACATGCTCCCTCCCCGTCCAGACCAGGGAGCGGGGGGAGAAGTTGGCCAACGCTTCTTGGCGGCGCTTCGCTATGAAATTGATCGCGGGCTACACCTCACAGAACCGGCAGTAATCATCTCGGTTCCCAAGCGAGGGCTCGACACGAGACCAGCCGCTCTAATGACGCTTGCAGACCGGACCATGTACCACGCTCTAGTTGGCAGATCGCGCCAAGGATCGAACGGACGATTCTCCCGGTGAGCGTTGTCTTCGCGGGTCGGGAACAACTCCCCGGGGTGACTGGAGGGACTTTGAGCGGGCTCCACTTGCAGCCGCGCCGGAGTATGTCGTGATGGCCGATGTTTTTGGCTACTACCAATCCATTTCGCATGCCGTATTGATGAATCGGATCGTTGCTGCGACGGGAGATCAACCGGTGCGGAGGCACTTGGAGAGCACTTGGCAGCAACGATGGGAGCCCAATCCGGCATTCCCCAAGGAAGTCGCGCGTCGGATACGCTCGCTACTCTGTTGCTCGACCCTATCGATCGCGCCATGCTTCGCGCTGGATACGACTACTTCAGATTTGGTGACGATATTCGTATTGCAGTTCCTTCCTTCGATGAAGGGCGTCGGGCGGTCGCACGTCTCGAGGGGGAGCTCCGGCAGGCGGGACTCGCTCTCAATGGCCCCAAAACCAAAGTCCTGAAGCGGTCAACATATGAGACCCAGCTGACAGAGCTCGACGACGCACGAGACTCACTCAAGGACCGACTGGTCGCCGCGCGCCAGGAAGCTCTACAGGACCAGATCGAATCAGCCGAGTCGATTGAAGAGCTTGAAGGAGTTCTGACGGGATGATCCTTTGGGAATCTATATTCCGGCGAGGTCGAGGTCGAAGAGCTTGTCAGGCGAATGTCGCCCCTCCTGGAGCCCGATGTCGACTGAGGTGGCAGAGGAGTTGTTCGCTGACACAATGAAGCGAGCTCCGTGGTCCACCAACAAGCTCCGAAGAGAGAGCTTTCACGGTCGCTTGTTGCGCTCGCTCACCTATCTCACGACGGTGAGATCACCAGCAGCCTTGAATGATGCTCCATTGATTCTCTATCGTCTTCCGGACGAGACAAAGGAGATGGCACACTACCTCTCAGCGGTGGCACCCGAGAATCGCGACCGGGTCCAAGCCATCATTGAGCGGGCTCTCACGAGAGGCACGTTCCGTCACGACTGGCAGGAGGTATGGCTCTACGAAACCCTGGCAAATGCTCTGCCGCTGAGCCAACCTTTGATCGAGTACCTCAACAGCGTCGCTGATAGCGAAGATCGCACCTGGTCTTTTGTGCGCGCTCGTGCACTACTCCTGCTTGCCCGTGCAGGTATCGGAGATAGACGTCAGCTTGAACGAGCGTGGCAATTGGCCCCCGCCCCTTTCAAGACAGACGTAATCGCAGCGGTGACTTGGCTGAAGACCAAGTTCCCGTGGGCAGACCAATTCCTTCAAGCATCGCGGACTGACCCTGTGCTCGAAGTTGTTGCTCGACCAGGGTGACGGCAATCCAGGATCGATCCGCCGAGCTCAATGGAAGCGAAGGTCAGAATCCCCCGGAAGGAGGAGACGTGTGAGAGTCATGTCAGCGGCACGCGCTACGCTTGCCGATGTGCAAGGTGAGCGGCAACTGCCAGAGGTGGCATTCGTGCCTCCAAATACGGCACCAGCATCTTCGATTCGGTCGGGCCTCAGCTGGGTTCTCAAGTGGACACAAGCCCATGGTGGGTCGCCAGTCGTCATGAGCCCTACGCGAAGCAACGCCGGATATGACCCTGCCACTAGAAGGGCCATGAGCGAGTTGAGGTGGGAGACACCGCAGACAATCGAACGTGGGCAGTATTGGCAGGGAGGCGCCGTACTTGCCATCTGGCTCCCCTTGTCCGATATCAAAAAGCTCGAAGTCGACGCTCGCGTTGCGGCCCTCTGCGTAATTCCTTGGACGTTGAGAAATCCATCCATGGATTGAGGAACGGACTCCAACTGCCCTCAAGTACGATTCAGCCCGGGACGACTAGATCTGCAACTCAAGGAATCACGCCCCGCCACGTGTTTGAGTTCGTGTCGCCTGACTGAGAATCGATTGAACCTAACGTAGCGTCAGGCCGTACCGTGGCTGCATGCACCAGATCGCGACCGAAGACGACCTGCGGATCGGCGAGCTCGCGGAGCGCGCCGGGCTCACCGTTCGTACGCTGCACCACTACGACCAGATCGGGCTCGTGCGGGCCTCGGAGCGGACGGAGGCCGGCCACCGGCGCTACTCCGAGGCCGACGTCCGCCGGCTGTACCAGGTCGTGGCGCTCCGCTCCCTCGGCGTGCCGCTCGCGCGGATCGCCCGCGCGCTCGAGGGCGACGGGTTCACGCTGAAGGACGCGGTCACCGCCCAGCTGGAGGCGGTCGACGCCGAGCTCCTGCACGCGCGGCGCCTGCGACGGCGCCTGGAGCGGATCCTCGAGGTGCTGGAACGCTCCGACGACCCATCGGTCTCAGAGCTCACGCCGATCATGGAGGTGATGAGGATGCACGAGACGTACTACACGCCCGAACAGCTCGCGCAGCTCGAAGCACGGCGCGAGGAGGTCGGCGAGGACCAGATCGCGGCCATCGAACGCGAGTGGGCCGAGCTCTCGGCGCAGATGAAGGCCCACCGCGACGCCGGCACGGATCCGTCCGATCCCGAGGTGCGCGCGCTCGCGGAGCGCTGGGGAGACCTCACCGAACGCACGATCTCAGGCTTCACCGGCGGCGATCCCGGCATCACCGAGAGCCTCGGCCGCATGTACAAGGAGGAAGGTCCGGAGAAGGCCTCCCGCGGCACCTTCGACGCCGACCTGCTGGAGTACGTGACCCGCGCTCAGATGGCGGGAGAGTGACGCGGCTCACAGACGCGAAGCCCTCGACCACTTAGCATCGTGCAGGCTTCTTACATCACCTAGAGGGAGTGATGTAACCTGTCGGATGTGAAGCGACTCCAGATCATGATCGACCAGGATCTCGACCAGATCCTCGAACGGATGGCCCTGGAAGAGGGCACGTCGAAGGCCGCGCTGATCCGCCGGTTCGTCCGCGAGCGGGTCGCCCCGATGCCCCCCATCGAAGAGGACCCGCTCTGGGAGATGGTCGGCGCCGACAGTTACGACCCCGGCCCTGAGTCGATCGACGACGTGGTCTATCGGTGATCTTCGTCGACACGTCGTTCTGGGTGGCGGTTCGGAACGACCGGGACGGCCAACACGCAACGGCGGATAGCCTCCTCGCGGTCATCGGGGATCAACCGCTCATCACCTCGAACCATGTCAGAGGAGAAACATGGACGTTCCTCAGGCGCAAGGTGGGTCATGCGGGCGCGATGGGATTCCTGGATCTCCTTCGACGTTCGCCTCGTCTCCAGGTCGTGCCGATCGACGACGAGCTCGAGGAGCGAGCGTGGTCTTGGTTGGGCAAGCATGATGAGCGCTCGTACTCGTTCGTCGACGCGACGAGCTTCGCGTTGATGCGCTCGATGAAGATCAAGGACGCGCTCGCGTTCGACGGCGACTTCTCGTCAGCCGGCTTCCGTGAGCTCCGTCCCTGACCTGGCGATGTCGGCTATCGTCGCTCCCGCGAGGCCCTGATCGACGAACACGTCCGTAGCACCAGCCAGGATCGAGTCACGCCGACACCGCGTGCTCCACTTCGATTGCCTCATCGGCTAAGCTTTAGCCATATGGACAACGATGTAGAGACGCTTGATCGCGTCTACGGCGCGCTCTCGGATCCGACGAGGCGATCGATCCTCGTTCACCTCGCCGGCGGGGAGGCCACGGTCGGCGAGGTGGCCGCTCCCTTGCGGATGGCGCTCCCGTCGGTCTCCAAGCACGTGAAGATCCTCGAGCGCGCCGGACTGGTCTCGCGTCGCGTCGACGGTCGCCGTCACTGGCTGCGCCTGGAACCTGGGACGCTTCACCGGGCCGACGAGTGGATGGCGTTCTACCGCCCGTTCTGGGAGGCGAGCGTCGATCGCCTTGCCGATGTGGCCTCGGAGCTCGAGCGGGGTCCCGGCGGCCGATGACGGCGAACCCGGCCAGCGTGATCCGGATCGACCGGGTGATCCCGGCGGCGATCGAGACCGTCTACCGCGCGATCACGACGCCGGACCTGTTCGAGCGCTGGATGGGGCCCGAGGGAAGTTCCGTGCACATCACCGAGATGGACGTAACCGTGGGGGGACGGATCGCGTTCCATGTGGACTCGCCCGACGGTCACACCGTCTCGCTCCACGGCACGTTCCGCGATCTGGAACCACCCGGCCGCATCGTCCACACGTGGGCCGACGCCACGGACGTGGCCGCCGACGTCTCGACGGTGACGTACGAGCTCTCTACGGAAGCCGGCGGCACCCGTTTGGTGCTCACCCATGTGGGGGTCCCGGTCGAGGACCGGCAGATGGTCGATGCCGGTTGGGGCCACGTCCTGGACCGCTTGTCGGGGCTGGCAGGTTCCTTCGAGTCCGATGACGCCCCTTGACGTTAGTTTCCGGTACGGCTAAACTTTAGCCAGATGGGAAACTAACTGAAGGGAGGACCCATCATGGGAACGCTCGACGGGAAGGTGGCGCTGGTGACAGGCGCCGGGCAAGGAGTTGGCCGGGGGATCGCCCTGGCGCTCGCCGCCGAAGGGGCGATGGTGTCATTGATCGGACGGAACCGGGGACCACTGGAAGCGGTGGCCTCCGAGATCGGCGAGCGGGGCGGGAAGGCCATCTGCGTGGTCTCCGACGTTACCGACGTCGCTCAGGTGGAGGCCGCTGTGGCCGAAACGGTCGCCGATCTGGGAACGCTCGACGTGGTCGTGAACAACGCCCAGACGTACGCGTTCGGCGGGGTCGCAGACATGGATCTGTCGGCCGTCGAGGAGGGGTGGCAGAGCGGCCCGATGGGCACCCTCCGCATGATGCGCGCGGCGCTCCCCCACCTGCGGGACGGCGGGGCGGTGGTGAACGTCTCATCGGGGGTGACGTCCGATGGCGACGCGGCGGGCACGGGAGCCTACGCAGCCGCGAAGGCTGCGATCGAAGCGCTGTCACGGGCCGCGGCGATGGAGTGGGCGGCCGAAGGGGTGCGCGTCAACGTGTTGGTCCCCTTCGTCAGGAGCCCGTCGGTGGAGGCCGTCCTTTCGTCCGCACCGGGGATCGAGGAGCATGTGTTGTCCCAGGTCCCTCTTGGAAGGTGGGGCGACGCGGAGGGAGACGCCGGCCGAGCGGTGGCGTTCCTCTGCGGTCCGGACGCGTCCTTCATCACCGGCACGACCCTCGTCGTCGACGGAGGTAGCACCTATCTCCGTTGAGTCGCAGAAGCCCCCGGGTGCCCTCCTCGAAGGGACCCGGGGGCTTCCTCGCCTAGCTCCTTCACGCGCGGCGCCTACGACGGCGCCTGGAGCGGATCCTCGAGGTGCTGGAACGCTCCGACGACCCATCGGTCTCAGAGCTCACGCAGATCATGGAGCTGACTCAGATGCACGAGACGTACTACTCGCCCGAACAGCTCGCGGAGCTCGAAGCACGGCACCGGCATCACCCAGAGCCTCGGCTGCATACAGGGAGGAAGGTCCGGAGGAAGCCTCACGCGGAACCTCCGACGCCGACCTGCTGGAGTACGTGACCCGCGCGCACACCGCCGATGACTGAAGGGCCTGGGTGGTGGTGACCAGGATCTCCGACACCCAGGCCCGGAGTTGATAGCGTGAACCGATGACGGTTCGCCGCGTCGTCGTCGATCACGTGCTCTTCGTCGTGGCAGACCTGGACGCGAGCCGGGGGCTCTATACAGCCGCCCTCGCACCGCTCGGTTACGAGGAACTCTACGTTCAGGATGACTGTGTCAGCTACGGGGCCGAGGACCTGGACGACTTCACGATCTGCCAAGGGGAGCCCATGACCACAGCGGCTCATGTTGCGTTCTCCGCCGAGGATCGCGACGCCGTGGATGCATTCTTCGCGGCCGCCGTTGCCAACGGCGCGACCGTCCGCGGCGAGCCCGGGGCCTGGACGCAGTACTCCGAGCGGTATTACGCGGCATTCGTCAACGACTTGCATCAGAACAACGTCGAGGCCGTGTGGCACGCGCCCGAGCCGGTCGTCGACGCGCCTCGTCGTCCCGGCGTTCCCTGATCCGGAGCAGAAACACCGAGCCTGCGGTGACACGCAACGGTCGAAGACCGGCTAGCCTAACTTCGTCCCGCCCTGTGTGGACCCGGAGCCCCGGGCCAGCGCTAGGATCAGCTCCTCAGCCCGCCTGACCTTCCGCCCCGCCGCCGGCCCTGGTTCGAACCCTGCTCCGACCTGGCGGCGTTAGGAGCGAGACCGTGGCCTGGCCGCGACGAAGAGGGCCGCAGAACCGACGACGTCGACATCCACGGCGCTGAAGGACATCTCCAGGATGCGGCGGAGCCCCTCAGCCGTGTCGTCCACGTTGTCGAAGCCCCCTTGCTTGTTGGCTGCTCGCAGGAACGCACGCGCGGGCTTCGTGTGGTTGCTCTGGAGGCCGAGGACCGTCCCACCGAAGAGGACCCCCTCCGGGCTGAGGACATCCGCGATGTTCCTCACGGCGACCGCCTTGTTCTCCTCGGGCCCGCGAAGGCAGTGAAGTACGAAGCTGAGTGCCGCGGAGTCGAACGGTCCGTCGACCGGGAGCGGCTTCATGACGTCGGCCTCAACGGTGATCGGATGCCGTTCCTCGAGTCGCTTCGCCACGTGGCGAAGCACGGTCTGATTGGGGTCCAGCAGCGTGATCTCCGTGTCGCGGGGCGGGTCCGCCTTCTCGATGAAGTAGCCGGTCCCAGGCCCAACGTCGAGGTGCCGGTGCCCCATGTGCTGTCGATATCTGTCGACGCCCAGCGCTACGGGAACCTTCCAGACCGCCTTCGTCATGAACTTCAGCACCCACACGTCGTAGATCGCGAGCATCGCCGCGTTGTACCCGGACTGCCCCTTGTACGACGGATCAGACTTGTCCATGCCGAGAAGCATCCCATGCGGATCCGCGGTCCTGGCTCGCTCGGTACCGTGGAGCGTATGGAGAAAGCACCAGGCCTCGGACGGTCGTTCTCGTCGAAGGGGTGAGTGACCAGCGCGCGCTCGAGGCGCTGGCCGAGCGCGGTGGCCGCGATCTCGCCGCCGCAGGTGTGTCCGTCGTGCCGATCGGGGGCTCGAAGAACATCGGACGCTTCCTGGACCACTACGGTCCGCACGGACTAGACGTCGGCCTGGCAGGGCTCTGTGACGCCGCGGAGGAAGGGGACTTCCGCCGTGGTCTCGAGCGGGCCGGCCTCGGCGCCAACCTCAGCCGCGGAGAGATGGAGACCCTCGGGTTCTTCGTATGCGTCGAGGACCTGGAGGACGAGCTGATCCGGGCCCTCGGTACCGACGCCGTGGAGCGGGTCGTCGAGACACAAGGCGAGCTCGACGCCTTCCGCACCCTCCAACGCCAGCCGGAATGGCGAGGACGGACCGATGAGGAACGGTTCCGGCGTTTCTTCGGCACATACAGAGGCCGCAAGATCCGATCCGCGTCCGCGCTGGTCGATGCGTTGGATCTCACGCGCGTGCCCCTGCCGCTGGACACGCTACTGGCTCACGTCTAAGTTCCGGCTGACATCCTCTCTTAGATAGGCCAACGGCCCTTCCATTCTTTTTGGCGAGCTCTTGGAGAAGGCTGGAGGCTGTGGCAGACTGCTAGATAGCGAAACTCATGTTCCCTTATCTAACGGTCGAGGATAGATAACGATGCCGAGCACCCGAGCAGGTCGATCGGAGCTTCAGCCGGAGGGCTATCGGGCGTTCGTCCCTGCACCGCTCCCACCTGCGGATCTCCGGATCGACGAGTCTCTTCAGGCCTTGCTCTCCCAAGCGGACCAAGCGCTCGGCCGGCTCGACGGTGCGGTGAAGCTGGTTCCCAACCCTGACCTGTTCGTCCTCATGTACGTGCGGAGAGAGGCGGTCCTGTCGAGCCAGATCGAGGGAACGCAGGCTTCCCTGATGGACATCCTCGAGTACGAGGCGGCGATGGAGAAAGGGGAACGAAGGGTCGACGTCGTCGAGATCAGCAACTACGTGGCGGCCATGAACTACGGACTCGCACGCTTGGCCGAACTTCCCTTGTCCAGACGACTCATCTCCGAGGTCCACGCGGTCCTGATGGAAGGAGTGCGAGGAGGGGAACCGGACAAGACGCCGGGAGAGTTCCGCCGTTCTCAGAACTGGATCGGTGGAGCCTCACCCGCGACCGCGCGGTTCGTTCCACCACCGTGGAAGGCCGCCGAGGAAGCCTTCAGCGACCTTGAGCGCTTCCTCCACGATCCAACACCGATGCCGTCCCTCATCAAGATCGGCCTCGCACATGCGCAGTTCGAAACGATCCATCCATTCCTCGACGGGAACGGTCGGACCGGAAGGCTCCTGATCACGTTCTGGCTCACGGAGCAGGGCATCCTGAGCCGACCGCTCCTGTATCCGTCGCTCTTCTTCAAGGAGCACCGCGATGAATACATCGATCGGCTCCAGGCGATCCGCGACGACGGGGATTGGGAGTCCTGGTTGGCGTTCTTCGTGGACGGTGTTCGCCACGTGGCCACCGAGGCGACCGAGCGAGCGGTGGCCATCGTCGAGCTCCGTCGCGAGCACGAAGAGTTGATCCGAGCGAATCTCGGGAAGCGCACCCCGAACGCCCTCGGAGCCCTCGACTATCTCTTCCGGCAGCCCGTGGTGAGCGCGAAGCTGCTGGAGTCGGCCCTCCACGTTTCGCAACCCACCGCTGCTGCTTTGGTGCGCGAGCTGACCCGGATAGGGGTGCTTCGCGAGCTAACGGGAAAGCGACGGAATCGGTTGTTCGGATACACGAGGTACCTCGACCTGTTCCCAGGCGCTCGGTCCCGCGAGTAGCCGCGCTCGCCCTGCTCGCGGCGGGTTCCGCTCTCCCGCTAAAGCTGGCGGACAGGCATGGGCGGGGGCGGCGCCGAGAAGTCCATCGGATGGATGTCCTCGATCGCCGACCGGAACCACATGTCGAACTCGTTGTCCGAGGTGGCCACCTTGCCAAGGAACGTCGATGCCCCCGGACCGTCGATCACGACGACCGCGAGGTCAGAGCCGTCCGGGTTCGCCTGGTGCCACGTGCCGTGCGTGGTCAGCCCGAGTCGCTGGTTCATGTCGTCGAACTCCGCCTTGCGGGCTCCGGTCAGCTCGCCGCACCACGACTTCCACGTCTCGAGCTTGCCCGGTTTGATCGGTACGGCCATGGCTTCCATAAGTCTCTCCGCTCCATCGGTTGCTTCGCACACTACAGGGGATGCACGAGACGTACTCCACGCCCGAACAGCTCGCACATCGGAGCCCGGCCGAAGCCGGGCTCCGAGCGGTGCCGGGGTCGAGGAAGAACTGCCCGACACGGACAACCCGAGCAGGTGAACCTCCATCCACCAAGGAGACACGGGTTTCGCCAGGAGAGGCGAAGAGGTCTTGAACCCTTGACGATGAGGCCTACCCGCTCGCGGAAACGGCCGAGGGTTTGGGCTACGTGGAACAGGGGCACGCGCGCGGCAAGGTCGTCATCAACGTGGCGTGAGACCGCGCCCCTCACCCTAGGGTCCTCTGGTCAGCAAGTTCCGAGCCGTCCGCCCCTGGCCGGGTCCGAGGTAGATCAACGAGTCTGGGGATGCGTCCTCCGAGGGAGGTGGCTAGTCATGTGGAGAACCATCGCGATGCTCGTCGTCGGCCTGGTGATCGTGGCCGTGGCGATCGGGATCGTCTTCTTCTTCGGGATGCGGACGAAGACCCCGCTCGTGCTCAACACCGTTCGCCGCTTCAACCGGGCCATAGGGAACCCGCACCAGATGAAGACAGCCGGGACGCCGGGCGCGTATGCCTCGGTGATTCGACACGTCGGCCGGAAGACGGGACGATCGTACGAAACGCCGGTGGTGGCCTTCTCGACCGACGACGGGTTCGTGATCGCACTGCCCTACGGGTCGGCTACGGACTGGCTCAAGAACGTGCTCGCGAGCGGATCCGCCAACATCGTGAACGAAGGGGACACGTGGCTGATCGATCAGCCGGAGCTCGTTCCAACAGCCGTGGCCGCGCCGTACCTGCCGGTAAAGGAGCAAAGGGGACTTCGCCGGTTCGCCGTCGACCAGTGCCTCCGGGTTCACCGCCTGGAACCTGACGAGTCCGAGCTACCTGCTGGATCCAGGCGGTTTCGCCGTGTCGGTGCCCGCCTCTAGGGTCGGCGCATGACGAGTGCACCGCTCATCTTGGTCCCCGGGTTCTGGCTAGGAGCGTGGGCGTGGGACGAGGTCGCGGCCACGTTGCGAGCAGACGGCCACGACGTCACCGCGTTGACGCTGCCCGGTCTCGAGTCGCCCGATGAGGACCGGTCCGCGATCACGCTGTCCGACCACGTCGACGCGATCTGCCAGGCAGTTCAGGCGGCGAGTGTTCCGGTCCTGCTCGCCGTCCACAGCGGCGCGGGGTTCTCCGGTTACGCGGCGAGCGATCGCGTTCCGGACCAGATAGCGGCCATGGTCTACGTCGACTCCGCCCCCGGCGTCAGCCCCCTGGATCCCGGGTTCGACGCCGACGAGAAGCCCCTGAACTGGGAGGAGCTCGCTGCGGAGGAGAACCTCGAGGGGCTCACGGAGGAGCAGCTCGAGACGTTCCGACGTCGCGCCGTGCCCGAGCCGGGCGCCGTGCTACGTGAGGCGATCGAGCTGACCAACGACGCCCGGCTCGACATCCCGAGCACGATGATCTGCACTGGGTACACGTCCGAGCAGTACAAGGACGCGGTCAAGGAGGGCTACGCCTGGCTCGCGGGTCTCACCGAGCTCCGCGACGTTTCCTGGATCGACCTGCCGACGAGCCACTGGCCGATGTGGTCGCGTCGACAGGAGGTTGCCCAGATCATCGGCGACGTAGCGAATGCGCACGCCCCCGGGGCATAGCGATACCACGCCTACCCGCGCATCGCGCCAGTGAGTCGCGCGATCTGCTTCAGGTGTGGCCGTTCGTGACGCGCGATCCGCCAGGCCTGGGAGAGCACGGTCCGTTCGAGCGGCTTCCCCGCCCCCGTGAACGTCGCCCCGCGGGCCCAGCCGCCCGTCGTCAGCGGCTCGAGGATCCCCAAGAGCTCGTCGCGTTGCCGCGTATATGCGCGGAGCGACGGCCGGAACGCGCGTTCGGGATAGTCCGTGTTGCCGATCCACGTCGTGGGGTTGACGGCGCTGATCGTCGGATGATCCTCGCTCAGCATCCTCGCGATGCTGCCGCCCCACATGTCGGAGCATGCCCGGAGATGGGCGAGCACGTCGTTCGCGGACCACTCATCGGGAGCGGGCCTGGTCTTCAGCTCGACGGGCGTAAGTCCAGCTGTCAGACCAGCCAGCCCCGGTGGCAACTCCGCGAGCATGGCGAGCACCTGGTCGACGGTGGGTTCGCTCCTCATCATCGATCTCTACCGGTCTTCGCCGGGTGCGGCGTAAGGATCGCCCGGGCGGCCCGCACGAGGGGCCGATGGCGAACCGTTCGCGGCCACGCCACGCGATCGACGCCACCGAACGCTCGATGGGCTTCGATGGCCGCGGCGAACGCCGGAACGAAGCCGTCCGCGGCCAACGGGTCGAACCCGTCCTCCCACCAGAGGCCGACGATCCTGAGCTCGTTCGTCTTGCGTTCGATGCGTGGCTCGATCCGCCCGACGAGCCGATCCCCGAACAGGACCGGCAGGACGTAGTAGCCCCAGCGCCGCTTCGCCGCCGGAACGTAGACCTCCCAGACATAGTCGAAGTCGAACAGGGTTCGCAAGAACTCCCGGTCCCAGATGAGCGGGTCGAGCGCCCCTAGGAACGCCACGCCGGGTGCGGAGCCGCCAGGCGGGTCGCCGGCTGCGACCTCCCGCTCGGCCTGGTCGAGCAGCGGCACGGCCTCGGCCGGGAGGTATCGCTCGCCGCGCAAGTCCTCGATCGTGACGGGGACCAGCGCGCCGGCCTCGAGGAGCTCCGCATGCAGTATCCGGCGTCCGGCGGTCGCGACCGGAAGGTCACCCTCCAACCCGTAGATCGCGCCGACCCGCGGGGACGTCCCCAGCCACAGCTCCGCTGAACCTGTTCGCCCCAGGAGGCCGTGGGCCCTGTAGCGCGACAGCAACTTGTGCCGGAACCGCTCGCGAGGAGGAACGACCCGTTCCAGGAGCTCGGCCGGAAATAGCCGCTCGACCAGGTCGTAGACCCGCCGGTTGCCCTCACGCCGAGAGATCCCAAGGATCCCGGCCTCGGCCAGCGCCTCCAGGAGTGCCCGGACCTGGTTCGTCGGACGCCAGTACCAGTCGATCTGGCCCCGAGGTGCGATGTCGGTCGAGGACATCGGGCCCGTAGTCCGGATCCGATCGAGCAGTTCCTGGACGAGGGTCGCATGCTCGTCGAGCACGCGCTCCTCCAGCCTGACCCGCGCCCGGTCCCAGGCGATCCGGTACCAAGGAAGCTCAGCGGTAGGGACGAGAGAGAGACCTTTGTTGAATGTCTCGAACAGGGACCGCTCCTCGTACAGGAGGCGCTCCGCCATCTCCCGCCGGTAGCCGGCCACGCGCGCAAGGAGCACCAGGTCGTGGTTCCGCCCCGCGATCTCGATCGGGTCGAACTGGATCGAGCCGAGACGTTCGAACACCGCCAGCACGCCGTCCGGCCCGGTGGGCAGCGATCGTGGCGGAGCCAGGAAGTGATGGATAGCCAGGAATCGGCGCGCGACGTCGCGGGAGATCGTCACGCCGGCGTCCACGCCCCCATCGTAGATTGAGGGCATGACGGACGTCCGTGTGATCCCGTTCCTGGTCTCCGAGCTGCGATTGGAGCCGGACGAGCAGGAGCTGCTCCAGCGCGAGTGGTGGCCGTCCTACGCCCACGCCGTCGTGCATCGGGACGGCGTCTTCCTGTTCGACAACGGGGTCGGCTTCGGCAACGCCGAGATCGAGTCGACGTTCTCACCGAGGGTGACGGCGATCGAGGACGCACTCGCCGCGAACGGGATCTCGCTCGCCGACGTCACCGGCGTGGCGAACTGCCACCTGCACTTCGACCACAGTGGCCAGAACGTCCGGATCCCGAAGGACGTGCCGATCTTCGTCCAGCGAGCTGAATGGGCCAAGGTGCACGAGCCCGACTACACCGTCCCCGAGTGGATCGATGCACCGGGCCTGACCTATGAGGTCCTGGACGGCGAGATCGAGGTGGCGCCGGGGTTGCGGTTGCTCCCAACCCCCGGGCACACGGCGGGCCATCAGTCGCTCGTGCTGGACGCAGAGGACGGGACGGTCGTGCTCGCGGGGCAGGCGGTGCAGTCGCGGGCCGAGTGGGAGGGTGCGACGGAACCCTCGGCGTCCGGCGCATCGGCCGCGCCCGATCCCGCCTACCCGAGCTCCGTGGAGCGTCTCCGCTCGTTCGACCCGATCCGCGTCCACTTCGCGCACGATCCGGCCGTCTGGGCGCGTGATCCATCGTGAGCCGTTCGCTCCTCGATGTCGTCGATGTTCCGCCGAAGTCCTGACCGCTCCGCCAGCTCAAAGGGCCAGCGTCCTACCCCTATCATCGCCCGACAAGCTGCGCGGGGCTGAGGAAGGGAGGCCACGATGACCGGTGATGGCAAGGGATACGTCCTCCAGCCAGGAGAAGGGAGGCTGATCGACCTCAGCGGATTCTCCATGCGCGTCAAGGCGACCGACGACGACACGAACGGCATGTTCACGCTGCTCGAGGCAGAGGAGCCACCCGGGTTCGGCCCGCCACTTCACATCCACCACGGCATCGCGGAGGCGTTCTACGTCCTGGAGGGTGAGTACATCATCTTCCTCGACGAGGAAGAGGTCCGGTGCCCGGCCGGTTCATTCATCTTCATACCCCCCGAGATGCCTCACGGGTTCAGGGTGGGCGAAGTGGCGAGCCGCAAGCTCAACCTCTACCTGCCAGCATCGATGGTCGGCTACTTCGATGATCTGAGCGACGCCATGAAGAAGGGCGAGGCTGATCCGGAGCGTCTGTCGGATATCGCGACCCGACACTCCCTCGAGGTGATCGGACCGGTGCCGGAGGGCTACCTGTGAACGACCTCACCGAGCTAACGATGCCGGCTTCACCCGCTTGACCGTTCCGGTCCACCGCTCGGGGCCGTTAGGGGAACGCGATCGTGCGTCCGATGCCTCGCTCGAGCGCGCGGTCGTAGCAGAGCGCCCCCAGGGCCACGTCGTCCATCGCGATGCCCATGTTCAGGAACATCCGGCGACCCGACTCCGGGACCGTCAGCGAGCCCGCAACCACATCGGCCAGCTCGCCGTCCGGCTCCCGGAACCCGTCGAAGTGCTCGAACGAGGCGTACTGGGCGAGGTCATCCACCGCGTACAGGGAGGTGGCGTTCGCGGCAGAAGGACCCATCGCGTCGTCGTAATCGATCGGCAACAGCACCGCATCATCGTGGGCCTCGGCACAGCTCAGTCGCGGATCCAGCGCCACGGTCAGGGCGGTGACGACGAGGTCGGCGCCCGCCACCGCATCCTCGGCTGAGGATGCGACGATCCCTCGGCGTCCGGCCGCGATCCCCACGAGCTCCTCGCTCGCGGCGGGTACGGCGTCGAAGGCCCGCACCTCCTCGACCTCCGGATGGAGCTCAAGGATGAGCTCGAGGTGCCTGCGACCCTGCACGCCCGCTCCCACGATCGCCACGGTCTGAGCCTGCATCGGCACGTTCCTGAGCACGACCCCTGAGACGCCCGCCGTCCGCATCTCGGTGATCCACCCGCCGTCCATCAGCGCCAGCGGCCGGCCGGTATCGGCGTCCGTTAGGAGGAAGACCCCGTAGATATACGGCAGGCCCTTGGTCCGGTTCTGCTCGAAGCCGGCCACCCACTTGATCCCGGCTCGGTCCGAGCCGCCCAGGTAGGCGGGCATCGCGTTGATGAACGCATCGGAGCGCGGTCGGATCGCGGGCTTCGGGGGGTTCTGCACCAGGCCGCGCGCCTTCTGCGCGAAGGCGTCCTCGAGCACGTCGACCACGTCGGCCCAGGTGATGCCGAGTCCGGCCAGCTCCTCGCGCCCGAGCACCAGCATCTCGTTCGGTGTGTTCACGGGGCGCAGTCTATGTCGCGAGCGGATCTATCGGTCGCGATGTTGCTCGACCCCGCGAACCCCGACCAGAATGACGCAGCTCACAGACAGCCACTTAGCGGGTCCCTAGAGAGACCTATGGTCACGTCGGCCACGTTCGAGGTGAGTCGTGGACCTTCCTCCGCCGCCGGCTTCCGCGAACTGAGACCCTGACGGTGTTGACTCACGCAGGGAGACTGACATGGCCGCACCAACCAGTGTCGAGGACTACATGGCCACGCTTCCCAAGGGATCGCGCGCCGCTCTGGAGAAGCTCCGACAGACGATCAAGGCCGCCGCGCCCGAGGCCACCGAAGCGATCAGCTACCAGATGCCGGCGTTCAAGGACCACGGCCGGGTCCTCGTGTACTACGCCGCGTTCAAAGATCACTACAGCCTTTTCGCAGCGAGCGGAACGATCCTAGGGACGTTCGCAGAAGAGCTGAAGCCTTACGTCTCGGGGAAGGGAACGCTCCGCTTCGAGATGGGCAAGCCCCTCCCCGTCGCGGTCGTGAAGAAGATCGTCAAGGCGCGGCTCCAGGAGAACGCTGCACGCAGGAGCCGTTGAAAGCCCCGGCAGAACTGGCTAGGCGGTCTCGAACACGCCGAGCACGTTCCCCTCGCTGTCCTTGAAGTACGCGAACGCACCCATGCCCGGGATCGGTGTCTTGGGCGTCACGACGCTGCCGCGGTTCGCCTCGACCTTCTTCAAGGCATCGTCGATCGAGTCGACGCCGATGACGAGGACCGGCGCGGGGGTCTCCGCGTTGCGCTGCATCATGCCGCCGTTTATCCCGCCGGGCTCCGTCGCCATCTGCGTCTTCTGGTCGACCGGTGTGGTCACGACCATGGTGTAGTCCATGCCCTCCACGTCCTGGAGCTGCCATCCGAAGATCGAGCCGTAGAACTCCTTCGCCCTGGCCAGATCGTCGGTCGGGATCTCGAAATGCACCACCTTGTCCATAGCTGCCCCCTTCTAGGCTCACCGTCGGCGCGGTGACACCTGGAGACTACCGAGCCACGTTGCGATAGTCGGACGGTTCACTTGACATGTATCACCCCCTTCTATAACCTGACCATTCTAGAAGAAAAAGGTTATGGATGGTAACCGACCAGCTCGATGCGGTGTTCGGGGCGCTCGCGGATCCCACGCGGCGGGCGATCCTGACGCGCCTCACCCGAGGCGAGGCGTCCGTCCTGGAGCTCGCCGCACCCTTCCAGATCTCCCAGCCGGCCATCTCGCAACACCTCAAGGTGCTCGAGCGCGCCGGCCTGATCTCCCGCACGCGCCGGGCAACCGCCCGCCTCAGTCACCTGCGAGCAGAGCCGCTCCGACAGGCGACGGTCTGGCTGGCCGGATATCGGGCGTTCTGGGAAGAGAGTTACGAGCGGCTCGACGAGCTGCTCGCGACCCTGCAAGACAAAGAGACCGACGGATCGCGACCGCACGACCCAGAAGGAAGGAGCGAGTCATGACAGAGATGAAGATCACCGCGGAGCCGGGCGTCCCGCAGGTCCTGACCAGCCGAGAGTTCGACGCGTCGCGCGAACTGGTCTACCGCGCCTTCACCGAGCCGGAGTTGCTGGTGCAGTGGCTAGGACCACGGAAGTACACCATGACGATCGACCGTTACGACCTGCGCGACGGAGGCACTTGGCGCTACGTCCACGCCGACGACGCCGGCAACGCGTTCGGGTTCCACGGCGTCTTCCACGGCACACCCTCGCCGGACGGCATGGTGCAGACGTTCGAGTTCGAGGGCGCGCCCGGCCACGTCTCCATGGACACGGCCACGTACGAGGAGCACGACGGCAAGACCACGGTCCATACCAACACGGTCTACCAGTCGGTCGAAGCCCGAGACGCGATGGTCGATCACGGCATGGCCGACGGCATGAACGAGGGCTACGAACGCCTCGACGACCTGCTCGCCAAGCTCGTCGCGAACCACTGATCCCTAACGGAAGGACCGACGTCCGGGGGCTGGAGGACGCCGCCAACGGATGACCTGAGCGCGTGGATGACCCTACGGGTCCCGGGCGGATGTGGCATGTCCCTTGATATGCCACCTTCTATATCTGTGGCATACTCCAACTATGGCAGACAAGATTGTGGTTCGGATGGGACCGCAGGGGAGGATCGTCGTGCCTGCGGAGCTCCGGCGAGAACTGGGGCTGGACGAGGGATCCACTATGACCGCCACCACCGAGGGCGGCCGACTGGTCCTCGAACCCCGATCCATAGTGCTCGGACGGCTCCGAGAGCGGTTCTTGGGGGTCCCGTCTCCCACCGACCTGGCGGACGAGCTCGTCGCGGACCGTCTGGAAGAAGCTCAGCGGGACGGAGCGACCGGCCAACGGTGAACGTCCTCGATGCGTCGGCCGTGCTCGCGTTGCTCCACGGGGAGCCCGGTGCCGACCAGGTCGAGGCCTCGCTCGAGGGCGCGGCCATGTCCTGCGTGAACCTGTCGGAGGTGCTGCAGAAGGCGAGGCAGCACGGCGTCGACACCGACGGACTGGAGATAGACATCCAAGCCTTGGGCGTTCGTCTCTACGACTTCGACAGCCGAACGGCTCACGATGCCGCGGACCTGTGGCCCAGCACCCGGAGACGAGGTCTTTCCCTCGGCGACCGCGCCTGCCTGGCGCTAGCTCGCTCACTCGAGGGCGCCGCGGTGACCACCGACCCGCGATGGGCAGAGCTCTTGATCGGTGTGCCCGTCGTCGTAGTCCGATGACTTAGCTCGACGAACCTCCTCGACTCCTTCACGACCGCTTCACATCTGCGCGCCAACGTTGAGACAGACGCGAGACAAGGAGGTCGAAGATGCGTCGAGGAGTCGGGATCGTCGCTCCGTTGGTGATCCTGGGAGAGATCGGCATCGGGGTCGGCGCGTATCGAGCGGGCGAGCGCAATCATCCGTTCGAACCTGATCGCCGCCCCCTCGGTCGAGTCTGAACACCTAGCTCGCGTCGCCCCTACCCGGTGGATCGGGTACTGCGCGGTGCGACGCGCGACGGGCCGACCCGACCTCGCAGTCGGATGGCCAGCGCGACCCCCGCGATCACCATCCCCAGGCAGAGGTACTGCGCGCCGGTGAGACCTGCGACGGTCCGGTCGTAGGCGCGGAGGAAGTCCGTCAGGAACCGCTGCGTCCCGTACCAGAGCAGGAACGCGACCGTGAGCCATCCGGCCGGCACCCGACGGCGTTCGAGCCACCAGAGCAGAGCGACCAGCGGCAGGAGCAGGAGCAGCTCGTACAGCGCGGTGTTGTGGATGACGGCGCCGACCCCACCGGCGACGGCCTCGCGGGTCTCTCCGCCCAGGTACTTCCAGCCCAGGAAGAACGTGGTCTGAGTACCCAGGTGCTCCCCGACCGCCATGCAGCCCAGGCGCCCGATGGCCAGCCCCGGGGCGAGCCCGATGACGATGCCGTCGGACAACCGCAGACCCCCCAGATCGGGGTGTCGCCGGGCGAACCACCAGATCACGGCGATCGCGACAAGGAACGCGCCCGAGAACTGCAGGCCGCCCTCCCACACGGCGAACACAGTGAGCGGCTGATCGCGGAACTCACCCCACCGCGTGACCACGTAGAGCAGACGCGACCCGACGATCCCTAAGAAGACCACCCACACCGCCAAGCGCGAGAGCATCTCGGGATCCAGGTCGTGGTCGCGCGCGTATCGCAGGAAACCCCAGACCCCCACCAGGATGCCGACCGCAACGAAGACGCCGAACATGCGGATGGGGAGCGGTCCGACCGAGAAGGACGGCCACGTCCGATAGGGGACGCTGGCCAACGAACCGAGCGCTGCCGCCGGAATCACGCCTCCATCATCGATGGGATCGCGCGCTCGTACCGTGGACGAGGTGCCCGCTCATCCAGGGTCCTATTCGGCGGATCGTTTGCCCGCCCCCTCGACGGCGGGGGAGACTACCCGGGTGATCCCACAGACGCGCTACGCGGTAACCGACGATGGCGTGCACATCGCCTACCAGACCGTGGGCGACGGGCCGGTGGACATCGTGTTCGTCCACGCTTTCGTCTCTCACGTGGAGCTCTTCTGGGAGCTTCCCTCGTTCGAGCGCTTCGTCCGGGCGTTGAGCTCGAACGCTCGCGTGATCCTGTTCGACAAACGAGGCGTCGGTCTTTCAGATCGGCTCTCGAGCATCCCGACGCTCGAGGCGCGGATGGACGATCTGCGTGCCGTACTCGATGCCGCCGGATCGGAGCGGCCGCTGCTCGTCGGCGACGGCGACGGCGGAGCGCTCGCCGCCATGTTCGCGGCGACCTACCCGGAGCGGACGCTCGGTCTGCTGCTTTGGGGCGGCACCGTGCGCATGGCGTGGGCCGCCGACTATCCGTGGGGGATGACCGAGGAACGCTTCGAGGAGCGCCTCCGCACGCGGACCGAGCTGTGGGGCGACGCCGCGCGGGCTGTGGAAACCACGCGCATGACCTTCCTAACGATCGGAGAACGGTTGGCCGAGGACCCCTCGTTCGTCGATTGGCTGGTCAAGATCCAGCGATATGGCGCCGCTCCCGGGGACCTGGTCACTTTCAGCCGCGTGTGGTTCTCGACCGATGCGAGGAGCGCGCTTCCGGCGATCCAGGTTCCCGCACTCGTGGTCGTGCGCGAGGACTGGGCTCAGGACCTGATCGAGGAGAGCACGTGGACCGCTGACCAGATCCCGGGCGCGCAGCTCGTGCGGCTCCACGGGGACGAGGACGACCCCTACCTAGGAGACGTGACCGAGGTCGCTCAGGCGGTCGGACGGTTCATCGCATCGATCCGCGAGGAGCAGGCCGTCTTCGACAGGGTCCTCGCGACGGTGTTGTTCACCGACATCGTGGCGTCGACCGACCGAGCTGCGGCATCCGGGGATCGCGAGTGGAAGGACCTCGTGGAGCAGCACCATGCCCGGACGCGTGCCCTCCTCGGCCGGTTCCGCGGCCACGAGGTGGACACCGCCGGCGACGGGTTCTTCGCCACGTTCGACGGTCCGGGGCGAGCGATCCATTGCGCGCAGTCGATCATCCGTTCCGTGGCGTCGCTGGGTATCCAGGTCAGAGCTGGGATCCACACGGGGGAGGTCGAGACGATCAACGGCAAGGCCGGCGGACTCGCTGTGATGATCGGCGCTCGGATCGGGGCGCAGGCGGAGGGGTCCGAGGTGCTCGTGTCCCAGACGGTACGAGACCTCACCGCGGGCTCCGGCATCGCGTTCGAAGACGTCGGGGAGCGCGACCTGAAAGGCGTGCCCGGCGTTTGGCAGATCTCGCGCGTCACCGACCGGATCGCGGATCAGGCGTAGACGCGGATCTCGGGCCAGGCGACCCATGATGGTCCGAAGATCGTCTCGACCCTGACGAACCGCACCTGGATCGGCGCGCCCGGCGCGAACCGCAGGACGTCCCCTTGCGCCGTGAACCGTTCGAACTCCTTCACGAGCGTGAACACGCCGTCGTTGCCGGCGACCAGTAATCGGTGGTGGGTCTCACCTTCGGGGAATTGACCGACCAGCAGATCGATCTCCTGCGCGCTCTTCACACCACCCAGGTCGATCTGGATCCACTGCGGAGGATCGGCCCCCGCGCCCCACTGCGTCTCGACCAGGCCATCGATCGCGTTCGACGGTGGCTCCCCCGGGAGCGAGGTGGACGCGGTCGCGGTGCCGGACATCGCCACGTTCGAAGGGATGTTCGCCTCGGAGCACGGGTCCGAACGCTCGGCGGGCGAGAGGACCCGGGCGATCGCGTCGCCACCCTCACGCGTTCCGAAGACCTCATCGTCCTTGTTCGCCCAGAGCCAAGACAGCCACCCCCGGAAGCCGAATGCACAGGAGTCGGCCTGCCACTGCGCGAGCTCCCACGCACCGACCCGCGGGTTGGGGTAGGCGAACCGGAACGCCCCGAACTCCCCCATCATCACGGGCTTGCTGACCGCGTCGGTGAGTCCGATCAAGGCGACCTGTGCCGCCAGGTCATATCCCACGCCCGGGTACATGTGCAGATCGACCAGGTCCAACGACGACCGCTCCATCAATGCCCGCGACGGAACCACCCGGGCATCACCGGGGAACGACGCGAAGAATCCCATCGTGACGAGCGCACCCGGATCCAGTTGACGTATGGCGACGCGGGTCCGTGAGGCGCCCAGGCGCGTGTTCGACTCGACCATGGCAGCTCGATCGGCCGGGACCGCCATGTCGTAGGTCTCGCCGTCCGCCGTCGTAACCGACCCCGAGTCGAGCGACAGCGGCTCCACGTCGGCGAGCACGAACTGCTCCTGTTGAAGCTCGTAGGCCAAGATCACTTCGAGCGGCGCCCCCCGCGCCTTCAGCGCCCGCACCACCTCGGTCCAGTACTCCCGCAAGAGTGCGAGTCCCGCCTTCGTGAGCCACAAAGAGTTGCGGTACCCACCGAACGGCGAGCAGCAAGGCAACCTGTTCGAGTACCCGCGATCGGGGACATCGACGGAGGCGAGAAGCACCACGAGCCCATGAGACTTGGCGATCTTCAGGAAGCGAGAGATGTTCGCCGCGTAGGTCGGTCGGATCGACCCGCCCTTCGTCGAGATGCAGTCCACCTGGCACAGGTCGATGAAGACCCGAACCGTGTTGTAGCCGAGGGCCTGCATCCGGCCGAGCTCGCGATCCACCGCCTTCGGGTCCCAATCACGCGGCCGGAAGAGGCCACTCGCCACATGATCCCCCTCGCGCACCTTCATGAGCAGGTTGGAACCGCGCGGGACGAACGTGTCCCCCGTCCTGCGATCGAAGAGTTCGCGACCACCGTCCCGCGAGCGCACCCCGATCCAGTGGGGGTTCGTTCCGGCCGCGCCCGACGACAGGGGCGCGGCCAACGCCGAGAGCGAGATGACTATGAAGAGAGCGACCGGCAGCTGTCGGCGTCGTGAGCGCACCAGCCAAGGATATCGAGTCACGTCATCCGGCCGCACGAGCTCGAGCCGTCAGGTGAGCTCTAGCCCACCGGAGGATGATCCGGCAGCGGGCCGGGATCCTCACCGGCGGCCAAGGCCGTCAGCCGTCCGGTGAAGAAGCGCCACCCTTCCTCGTGCATGGCAGCCGCCTGCCCATCCGGGAGCCCTGTGTGACGGAGCGAGAGCACCGTCCCCTCGCCGTCGGCCTCGAGCGTGAGTTCCACCGTCGTCGATCCGGGTGGGACATCGTCGTTCCCCTCCCATCCCCATGTGAAGACCAATCGTTCAGGTGACTTGACCTCCACGTATTCGCCTCGGGCGACCGTGTTCGCGTCCATCCACACCCGGTAGATACCCCCCGGGCGCGGGTCGAGTTCGGCCTTCACTCCCTGCCATCGGACGTACCGCTCGGCGTCGGTCAGGAAGAGGAAGACCTCGTCGGGCGGCGCGCCGAGCAGCACCTGGAGCTCTACGACCCTCGCCGGATCCGATGTCATCGTTCCTCCACGACGCGCCGCAACCTATCCAGATCCTGCGCCCACATCTCCTCCAGCACTGCTCGCAGCGAACCGAGAGCCTGAGGATCCGCGCGATAGTAGCGACGGTTCGCATCGCGTCGTTCCACGAGGAGACCGGCCTTGCGCAGGACCGCGAGGTTCTGCGATATCGCCGGGAAGCTCACGTCGAACCGCGAGGCGATATCTCCCGCAGAGAGTTCGCTCTCCCAAACCAGCCGCAGGATCTCGCGGCGACGGGGGCTGGATATGGCGTCGATCACGGCCTGCACGCTGGGTAGTTAAGCACATCCTTCAGGTTGACAGAAGGTTTAGAGATGTCTTAAATACTCCCAACGCCTATCTGGAGGGAGCAGGAGATGAGCAGAGACATCATCCACGGGATCGAGATCCACTCCGAGCCGAAGACCGTCTACGACACGATCGCCACACGTTCGGGCCTCGCTGCGTTCTGGACACCCGACGTAGAGGGCGACGAGTCAGAAGGCGGGGAGTTGACTTTCGGATTCACCGGCGCACCGATCCGGATGCCGATACACGTCGCCCGGTTGGATGCGCCGAACCAGGTCGCCTGGGACTGCCCCGCCGGGTACCCGTTCTGGGAAGGCACGACGGTGTCGTGGGCGCTCGAACCGAGCGAGCACGGCACAAAGGTCCTATTCCGTCACGCAGGGTTCTCCGACGAGCAGTCCGAGTACGACTTCGGCAGCGTCAGCCTGACGTGGGGAACTATCGTCGCGCGGCTGAAGGAAGTCGTGGAATCGGGCGGCACACCCAACCCCGCCTTGTCGTGAACCTCGACGTAACCGCGAAGACGGTGATCGCCCGGCCGCGCCACGGTGTGGCGGCCTACGTCTTCGACAACAGGAACGATCCGATCTGGATCGGCGGTATCTCCGAGTCGGAGCTTCAGGGGGAACCGCCGATCCGGGTGGGATCGCGCGTCCGTCGCGTGGCCTCGTTCTTGGGCAAACGGATCGAGTACATCAACGAGGTCGACAGCCTGGATCCAGGCACGCTGCTCGAGATGCATTCGGTGAAGAGTCCTTTCCCCATGCGGGTGACGTACGCTTTCGCCGACGGAGGCGACGAGACGACGATCGCCAGGATCCGCGTACAGGGCGATCCGGGGAAGGTATACCGCGTGGCCGGTCCGCTGATGCGCAAACAGGTGCATCGGTCGATCTCACGAGATCTGGCGAGATTGAAGTCGCTCATGGAGCGCTGACCGGCGAACCGGTTCGCTCGGACACCGGGAGACGAACGGTGAAGACGCTACCGACGTCGGGGCGGCTCTCGACGTCGATCGACCCGCCCAACTCCGCGGCAAGCTCTCGGCACAGATGAAGGCCGAGTCCGACCCCGCCTACCCTGCGGGTCGAGCTCTGATCGAGCTGGTGGAATCGGTCGAAGATCGCCATCACGTCGGTTGACGCGATACCGACGCCCTCGTCCCTGACGGACAGTTCGAGCTCGCCCGCCGAGACCCTTGCCTCGACCTCGACGCGGGAGCTCGGATCCGAGTACTTCAACGCGTTCTCGATCAGGTTCGACATCATCACGTCGAGACGCTCCCCATCGGTTCGGATCGGACCGATGTCGTCCAGTCCGACCAGATCCACGCGATCCGGTCCGTCCGGCAACCCAGCCACCACTCCCCCGATCGTCTCGGCGACGTCGACCGTGCCGACGCTCACGGGCCAGGATTCGTCCTCCAGATGCGCCGCGCGCAGGAGGTTCCGCGTAAGCCGGAACAGGCGCTCGGATTGCTGCCGCGCCGAGCGCGCGAACTCGACCCGTAGTGCGAGATCGTCCAGGACGTCTGGCTGCTCCAAGGTCCGGAGGTTGCCGATCATGGTGGTGAGCGGCGTCCGCAGCTCGTGAGAGGCAGCCGCGACGAAATCGTCCTTCATCCTGTTCAGGGTCGTGAGTTCCTTCACGGTCTCCTGCTCCTGCGCCAGGAGGCGTTGGAGCTGCTCCGCTTGAGCCCCCAGCTCTCGGTTGCGATCGCGCAGGGTTCGCGAGACACCGCGGACGATGGGGAGCAGCACGGCGTACAGCAGGAGGAGGCCGATCCCGAAGGTCACGGCCAGCCCTCGCAGGATGCCATCGATGTCCCCTTGGATCACCGAGTACCGCTGGAATACCTCCACTACCACAGCGACCTCGTCGCCCCGGAGGATCGGCACATAGGTCCGGAAAAGGTTCTCCTCGATCCCAAGTTCCGTGGCGTTGGCGGGACCCGAGAGGTCGGCGACGTTGCTGCTGATCTCACCGTCGAAGGCGATGCGGAGGTCTGGGATCTGGTCGGTGAACCGACGGCCGATCAGGGTCGGTTCGTCGGCCCACAGGACTTCTCCGTCGACGGTCCAGATCTTGATGCGCACGTCGCGGCCCTGCGCCCGGATAACGCCGGCCAAGTCATCCAGATTGGAGGCTACGTCGGCCGGGAGCGGTCCAGTTAGGGGTGTGTCACCGATCGAAGGCCAGAGGACCACGCGGGCGATGAACATGGCGTGGAAGGTGGCGACGTCCTCCGCGCGGGAGGTCGCGATACGGGTCGTGACCAGGCCGACCGCCAACGCCGTGACGACGAACGCCGCCAGGCCCGCGAGCGCGAACCTGGGGACCAACCTGGATCGGGACGCCGACATGCCAGCAACCTCCGCCTTAGGAACCTCATCGGTCGAGGGCCGCAGACCCTGAAGCGGACACCCCGGCGTCGTCCCGGGTCGATCAAGCGCCACGGAGGCGGAGGACCACGTTCACTACTTCTTCGCGACGTGAGAGATCCTCTTCAGGCAGACATCGCCCGAGAGGAGGGTGGCCTTCCTCGCGATCGCCCGGTACTTGCCCGGATCGACGAGACCTCCGGCCCTGAACGAACCGTTGACCCTGGTCAGGAGTACGGCTACTGCGTGCCACTGGTGATCCTCGAGATGCTGGAGGCGAACGGGGACCTCAGATGCACACCCCGCGAACCCGTCGACGACCCGGATCTTGCCCTTGCCCTTCTTCCCGGTGAGCGTGAGCGACACTTCGCGCGCATGTTTCACCGTGAAGTCGGCGGAGCTCACCGACGTACCGGCGGGCCCCACTACCGAGATCGGGCCGGTGCCTGCGCCATCGGGGACCGTCACGGTGATCTGTGCATCGGAAACGACCATGAACGTCGTCGCCGGGATCGCGCCGAATCTGACCGCCGTCGCTCCCGTGAACCCAGAGCCACTGACGGCCACCAAGGAACCCACGACGCCTCTGGTCGGTGCGAACGCAGTGACGTCGGGCTCCGCGAGGACCGTGAAGTCGGTGGAGCTGATGCCGGTGCTCACGGGCGTGGTGACCGCGATCTTTCCGGTCGTCGCACCCGACGGGACCGTGACCGTGATCTGCGTGCCCGAGTCGACCGCGAACGACGTAGCCGACGTCGAGTTGAACGTGACCCCCGTCGCGTTGCAGAAGTTGGTGCCTGTGATCACCACATCCGTCACACCCATAGCTCCCAGCGTTGGGCTGAACGACGCTACGGTCGGGGCTCCGGCCAGAGCGACCGTGAAGTCTTTCGAACCGCCCGATGTCGCGTTGATGACCGTCACGTTGCCCGTCTGCGCCCCGCAGGGCACAGCGGTCGTGATCGTGGTGTTGCTCACGATCACGAACGGGGCGCTCACGTCGACCGCTGCGCTTCGGAACTCGACGATCGTCACGGGCGGGTTGTCGAAGTTGCTCCCGGTGATCGTCACCGGGGTTCCGGGCGCACCGTTGTCAGGGGACAGCGAGGCGATGAACGGAGTGAGGGCGATGGCTGGGGGCGCAGTGACCACGAGCGTTGCCACCACACCGAGTGCGGCGGTCAGCCTCGCCGCCTTGATCGTGCGCTTCGACCCTTGGCCCTTCGCATAGACGCGATCCAACATCGCCACCCTCCCTCGATCCGTGACCGTGAGTGAATCCGCCGCCCGGTGCGTGCGGGCACAGGGAGGGCGAGCGACACTAGTCAGCGGGCCGCCGGCAAGTCGATCCGCCGCGAGGCAGTAACCGAAGCTCAGGGCACGATGTTCTGATTCAGGTGGAACAGGTTGCCCGGATCGTAGGTCCGCTTGACCTCGACCAGCCGCTCGTAGTTCGGGCCGTAATTGGCCTTGATCCGCTCCTGGTCATCGCCTGCCATGAAGTTGATGTAGCCGCCTTCCTCGGAGTGAGGCGCCGTGGCGTCGTAGTAGTCGCGCACCCACTTGGTGTTCGCGTCGTTCTGCGCGGGATCCGGCCACATCCCCGCGATCACCGTTGCGAAGTTCGCGTTCCTGTAGGAGAAGGCCGTCGCGTCGGCCGCCACATCGTGGCACGCGCCGTTGATCGGGTAGATGTGCACGGTGGAGTTCACGACCGGCACCGCGGGTCCGTGCTGCACATGCGCGTCGATGATGTCGTCGCTGAGCTCGGTGACGAAGCTCGCCTTCCAGTAGTGCTGCAGACCGGGCGGCACCAGCGCATCGAACGCGCTATTGAGAGCCGGGTACGGCATGACGCCGACGTGCTCGGCAACTACAGGCGCGACGTCGTGCAGCGACTTCAGCATGCCCTCGCCCTTATCGACAGGACCCGCCCAGCACGCCACGAAAGCGATCAATGTGTCACCGTGTCGCTCCTCAGGGATGAAGGGCAGAGGCGGCGCGATCTGGAACGCGGGGAACCCGCCGAACTCCCGAGGCGCGTCGGCGATGAACTCCCGGTACCAGCGGAGCAGGTCGCCGACCGCCGACAGTTCGAAGAACATAGGCCCGCCGTAGATATCGCTGACCGGGTGCAGCTTGTACTCGAGCGCCGTGACCACGCCGAAGTTCCCGCCGCCGCCGCGGATCGCCCAGAAGAGGTCCTGGTTCTCGCGGTCGCTCGCGATCAGGAATCGGCCGTCCGCGGTGACCACGTCGACCGAGATCAGGTTGTCGAGCGACAGGCCGTGGCCGCGCGAGAGATAGCCGATGCCGCCGCCGAGCGTGAGTCCGGCGACACCGGTGGTCGAGATGATCCCACCCGTGGTCGCCAGGCCGAACGCACCGGTGGCGGCGTTGAAGTCGCCCCAGGTGGCTCCGCCCTCGGCGCGCGCCGTCCGCGCCCCGGGGTCGACACGGACGCCGCGCATGCCGGACAAGTCGATCACCACGCCGTCGTCGCAGGTGCCGAACCCGGGCACGCTGTGCCCACCGCCACGGACGGCCAGGTCGACACCGGCCTCGCGCGCGAAGTTCACGGCCGACATGACGTCGCCCGCGTTGGCGGCCCGAACAACGACGGCCGGCCGGCGGTCGATCATCGCGTTGTGGACCGCGCGTGCCTGGTCGTAGCCGTCGTCCTGCGGGCCGATGATCGGCCCTCGGACCTTTTCCCGTAGCTCATCGATCGTGTTTGCGCTCATGTCCCCCCCTTCGTCGGAGCTTCAGCCTGAACGCATGCCCGGTGGGGCGCAACCTCGTCAGGCGCCGCGGTCTATGCTCGCCGAACGAAGTCAACCGAAGAGGAGGTCAAGATGTACGGAACGGTAGCCAGGACACGCGTCAAGCCCGAGAACCGCCAGAAGCTCGGCGAAGCCATGGCTCGACAGGACGAAGCAGCAGTGCCGGGATACGTGGCCGCGTACATGCTCTTCGAGGACGACAGCGATACGGCGTGGCTGTTCGCTGTGTTCAAGGACAAGGAGTCCTACGACCGAAACGCCGACGACCCGGCACAGCACGAGCGATACGTGGCGTACCGCGCCCTCATGGAAGACGATCCGGAGTGGCACGACGGAGAGATCAGGACCGACTGAGTCGCGGCCTGCGCATACGAACCGCACGCGCGGCGGTCTGGCTCACAGCTTTCCTCAGTCTGGCCGCGGCGTGTTCGCGCCCTGGTCCATCCGCGTCGACGCCCACGTCGCCTACCGCGACCTCCAGCTCGGCGCCTACCTCCACAGCACCGCCGCCGCCCACTTGGCGAGCGATGCCGAAAGCGCCGATCGTCGGCCGGATAGCGGCCAACGTCGTGTGGACCGGCGATGAAGTGATCGTGTGGGGTGGCGTCTCCCGAGGGCGGAGCATCGAAGCGGTCGGAGACGGCGCCATCTATGACCCGGCCGATGACTCCTGGCGAGAGATGATGCCCGCACCATCCGGCGTGCTGGGCGGTGGTGGATACGCGGCGGCCTGGACCGGTGAAGTCGCGCTGTTCTGGGCCGGCAACTCGCCGGACGGGCCGGCCGGGGGCGCCGTGTACGACCCCGCGACCGACAGCTGGGAGCGCCTGCCGAACGGACCGAGACCGCTTGGGCCCCGCGAGGGCTACGTCTCCGTCTGGACCGGCAGGGAACTCCTCATCATCGCCGGAACCCTCGGCGATGGGTTCGTCTACCCGGTGGCCGCGGCCGTGGATCCGACCCAAGGCTCATGGCGGCTCCTCAACGCGCTCGACGACTTCCCCGGACTCATCGCGTCTGGCGCGGTGTGGGACGGGCAGCGCGTGTTCGTGGCGGGATCGCTGTACCTGTGCCCGGAGCAGGGATCGGGATGCACGGATCAGCGGGCGATCCTTCTGGCCTACGACCCTGCTTCCGACCAGGTCGATGAGATCGACCTGACGGACGCGACCCTCCGCTCGTCGTTCGTGCCCGTGGGCTGGGACGGGAACGAGGTCGTGCTAGCGACGAGCGAGGGCGCCAGTCTCGGGGTCAGGTTCTTCAACCCAGCGACCGATGGGTGGCGATCGGGAGCCGAAGCGCCCTGCGGGTTCGATCCGGCCGGCTACGGACAAACCGCCTGGCTCGGCGATCGCTATGTGACCCCTTGCGGCAAGGACCGACTGCAGATCTACGACGCCGGCTCGGACTCGTGGGAGGTCGTCGTGGCCGGCACCTCACCCTTCAACTCGTGGGAGGGGAGCGCCATCGTTTGGACCGGCACCGACCTGGTGGTGTGGAGCGGGACCGTCGCCCGCACCGGGAACCCCACCCCGAACAACGGCAGCGTGATCACGCTCGGCCCCTGATCGAGCGACGCTACGCGACCGGACAGTCCCAGGCCGGACGACCGCTTTGCGAGCTCACTCGCACTTCGCGCGAGCTTTGACGACCGTCCGAAGGAGCAGCAGCGCCGCGATCGCGACGAGCTGTCCGCCCAAGATCGCGCGGTTCACGTCGATCGCCGGACGCCACACGACATCGTCGTCCTTCATGAGGAAGACTCCGAACGGCCTCGCACTCAACCCGAATCCGGTGCCCGTGCCGCCCTCGCCTCCTGGACCCTCTCCTCCTCCGCCGCCTCCGGCTCCTTGCACGCGAGCCGCCGGTATCACCGTCATACCGTTCTTCTCGTACGGCTCACCGAACACGCGCCGAACGGTCATCGACTCCTCGAACCGCCCGATGGTGTCAACAAGATCCATCTCCTTGGTGTCCATCTCTTCCCCTCCTTCCGCAGACATACAAGCGGCAGGAACTCGGCGCGCGTAGGGCACCCTGGCCTGGATCCTTCGGGACGCCTCATCGTGGGTACGACAGCTCGTCAGATCGCTCGCATCCGGTTGTTGCGGGCGTTGTGCTCCAGCTCGGCCAGGCCCAGCGCCTCCAACAACGGCGGGAGGTACATACCGAAGCGACCCCTGAGGCCCTTCTTCACGCCGTACCAGCCCCCGACAGGGTTGTCTGCCGAGCGTCCCCATGCCTCGACGGTTCCTTCGGCTGCCGCTTTCTGCTCGTCCGCACTGCCGAGAGGCATCCAGTTGCCATGCTCCTTGAGCATGGCGCTCAGATCCTCGATGCACCGCAGCTGATAGCCGAGCGTCGTCTTGCCCACCTGGCACACGAGCGTGGGTGGATCCGCAGCCTCGTCCTTCCACATCTCGAACTCCGAGCTCCCCGGCGGCGTCTTCAGCACCCACGGGTCTTCGCGCGTCCCCGATCCCTTGACAGCAGCCATCGTCACTCCTTCCGTCCCCCTGAACCGTTACGGATGATAGGAGAGCTGACGCGGCAGTATGTGTGGCGTGCGTGACACCGTTCGCCTAGACGCCCAGCCACCGTTCGCCGCCGCCCCTCTCATGAGGTTCCTATCCGACCGTGCGACCCCCGGCGTCGAGGGGTTCGACGGCGTCACCTTCCGGCGTTCGATCCGAACCCACGGCGATCGCGCGGTCGTGGTCGGACTGACGCCAAACCCCACGCGTTCCCACGTGATGCTGGAGGCGGAGATCGACGACCCGACCGAGCTGGCCGATGCGGTTCGGGCGTCGCGCCGCCTGCTCGACCTTGACGCGGATCCCGTCTCGATCGACGCCGTCCTGTCGACCGACCCGACGCTGGAACCGTTGGTACGCGCCGCGCCGGGTTTGCGGCTGCCCGGGGCGATCGACGGGTTCGAGCTTGCGGTGCGCGCGATCTTGGGACAGCAGATCTCCGTCCGCGCCGCCCGTACCCTGGCCGGGCGCATCGTGATCCGAGCCGGGACCGAGTTGGATCGCGATCGGGCGATCGAAGGCGTGACGCATCTGTTCCCGACGCCGGAGCAGGTAGGCGCCGCCTCACTCGAGGGGCTGGGTATCACCCGAAGGCGCGTGGAGACCATCCGCCGTCTGGCCGAGCTGGTGACGGTCGGCGACCTGGTGCTCGCAGAGCGGTCCGACCGCGAGGCGGGCCGCGAGGCGTTGCTCGCGGTGCCGGGCATCGGCCCCTGGACCGTCGCCTACATCTCGATGCGTGCGCTTCGCGATCCCGATGCTTTCCCTGCGAGCGACCTCGGGGTTCGTGAAGGCTTCCAAAGGCTGGGGCTACCCACCACGGCGTCGGCCATCGCTGAGTACGCCGAGCGATGGCGGCCCTTCCGGGCCTACGCCGTGATGCACCTTTGGAACAGCTAAGCACTTGGCGGAAAGCCCGCCGAGGGCCCCCCCGCGCGCTCGCCGTTACCATGGCTTCCGGTCCACGAAGGAGGCTCGCGTGTCCGCCACGTCCACCATGCTCGCTTTGGGTACGGAGGCACCCGACTTCGCCCTCCCCGACGTCACGACCGGTGAGATCGTCCGTCGCACCGACTTCGCGGGGGCGGATGCCTTGCTCGTCATGTTCATCTGCCGTCACTGTCCGTACGTCGCCCACGTTCGGCCGGCGCTCGCGCAACTCGGCCGCGATCACCTGGACTCAGACCTCGCGATCGTCGCGATCAGCGCGAACGACCCACAGACGTATCCAGAAGACGCACCCGGGAGCCTGGCGGAGGAGGCTCGAGAGGCCGGCTATGCCTTTCCCTACCTCTTCGACGAGACCCAAGAAGTGGCGAAGGCATACACCGCCGCGTGCACGCCCGACTTCTTCCTGTTCGATGCCGACATGCGCCTCGCCTACCGAGGACAGATGGACTCGAGCCGGCCGGGGAACGGCGTGCCCGTCACAGCTGAGGACCTGCGAGCCGCCATCGAAGCTGTGCTCGCCGGCGTGCCCGTCGATCCCGATCAACGGCCTAGCGTCGGCTGCAGCATCAAGTGGCGCCTCGGCAACGAGCCGTGATGAGGATGGACGAGCGCATCCTTGGTTCGGGCGGTCCATCCGTGGGAGCGGTCGGCCTGGGATGCATGCCCATGAACTGGGCGTACAGCGGTGAGACCTCTGAGGACGAGGCGTTCCGCGCCATCCACCGGGCGATCGACCTGGGCGTAACCCTGCTTGACACCGCCGACGTCTACGGCCCGTTCACCAACGAAGACCTGGTGGGACGCGCGCTGGAAGGACGCCGCGACCAAGTGGTACTGGCGACCAAGGTCGGTCTGACGGTCGGGCCCAACGGCGGCTATCCGCTGTCCAACGCAGGCCGCCCGGAGCACATCCGTTCCGCGATCGACGGGTCGCTCCAGCGTTTGCGAACCGAGGTGGTCGATCTGTACCAGCTGCATCGGATCGATCCGGCCGTTCCGCTCGAGGAGTCCTGGGGAGCCATGGCCGAGCTGGTCCAGGCCGGCAAGGTGCGAGCGCTCGGGCTATCCGAGGCCAACGTCGACGAGATCCGGCGGGCTCAGGCGATCCACCCGGTGGCGAGCGTGCAATCGGAGCTGTCGCTTTGGACACGCGATCACCTGGCCGAGGTCATCCCCTGGTGCGCCGCGAACGGCGTAGCCTTCATCCCTTTCTCGCCACTGGGTCGAGGGTTCCTCACCGGCGCGATCACCGCTGCGTCGTTCGACGATGTCGATTTCCGCGCCAAGAACCCGCGGTTCAGCCAGGCGTCGATAGACGCGAACCTAGCGATCGTTGAGCAGATCCGCGCGGTTGCCGACCGACACCGCGCTACGCCGGCGCAGATCGCGATCGCCTGGACCCTGGCGCAGGGCCCCCACGTGATCCCGATCCCTGGGACCCGGCGGATGCGCTATGTGGAGGAGAACGCAGCGGCGGCGGCCATCCGGCTCACGGACCAGGATCTGACGGAGCTGGACTCGCTCCCGGAGGCCGCCGGCAGCCGGTACTGAGCACGATCAGGTCGCCGACCTGATCGGGGTCGGCGTCACGGCCTCTTCGGCATCCGGGCTCGCGACCACGTAGCGCGGGAACCGTATGACGAACGAGGTCCCGATCCCGGGTCGGCTCCGAACCTTCACGGAACCCCCGTGTGCCTCGACGATCGCTTCCACGATCGCCAGACCGAGTCCCGTTCCCCCGCTCCTGCGGCCTCGGTCGGGCTCTCTGCGCGAGAACCTCTCGAACACATGGGGGAGATCCTCGGCCTCGATGCCTCGGCCTTCGTCGGCCACCTCGAGGGCGAGCGCGGAGCCCTCCACCCTCGCGCCGAGCGTGATCCGGTCCCCGACCTCCGTGGCGTTCACGGCGTTCTCGATCAACGCGTCGAGAGCCGCCTCCATCCGATCGCGATCGGCCGTGACCGATCCCGGAGCATCCAGGACCGTGACCCACTCGCGCGCCACCGCGGGTCCCCACCGCCGGACGGTGTCGGTCACGAGAGGCTCGACCGGGACGTCTTTGAACAACAGGAACCCCGGATGATCGGCGCCGGCCAGGGTGAGCAACCGATCTGAGAGCTTCGAGAGCCGGCCGAGTTCATCGAGGATCACGTCGACGTCGCGGGCCGTCTGCCCCCTGCCGTCGACGGCGGCCTTGATCAGCTCAGCATGCCCGCGCGCCACCGTGATCGGCGTCCGCAGCTCGTGAGACGCATCGCGCACGAACTCCCGCTGCCGGTCGAGCACGCGATGCTCGGTCTCAGCGGCCCGTTCCGCTTCCTCGACCGCCCGCTGACGCCGCTCCGCGTGCCAGGCCATGACCAGGAACATCGCGGCCATGAGCGGTACCTCGGTGACCTCCTCCAGGCCCTTGTCTCCTTGCACCACCACCCAAACGAGCGCCGCGCCCGTGGTTGCGATCACGGCGCCCAACACGAGCGCGGTCGTCGTTCGACGCCACACCCGGAACCCGTACAGCAGCGTCAGGCTCACCCATATGAAGTGGAACGGCACCGTCTCCCAACCGGTGATCGCGAAGATGGCGACTACGTTCAGAGCGCCGAAGACGCCCCAGGCGATCTCCAGCCAGTACCTACGCAGCGTTGAACCGATACCCGACATTGCGCACCGTCTCGATCAGCTCGGCACCGAGCTTGCTCCGCAAGCGCCCGATGCACACGTCCACAACGTTGCTACCCGGATCGAAGTCGAATCCCCAAACGTCAGCCAGGAGCCGGGCCCGCGAACAGACGTCACCCTCGCGGCGCATCAGGTGCTCCAACAAGGCGCACTCACGCTCCGTCAGGGCGATCGGCCCTGAACCCGCATCTGCGACCCGCCTCAGGCGGTCGAGGACCACGTCGCCCACCCTCAGAAAGCGCTCCTCCGGCCCCGACGCCGCCTGACGCAGTCGCGCCCGGACCCGGGCCACCAGCTCGGCCAACGCGAACGGCTTGGAGAGGTAGTCAGAGGCGCCCAGCTCCAGGCATTGGACCTTCTCCTTCACGTCGGAAAGAGCGGAGAGGACCAGCACGCGTTGCTGCGGTCGCTCCTCGATCAGCCGCTTGAGGACGGTGACCCCGTCCATCCCTGGCAGGAGCAGGTCTAGGACGACAAGCTCGTAGCGGCCGGTCCTGGCGAGGTCGAATCCACGGACTCCGTCGGGCGCGCCGTCCACCAGGAACCCGTCGGCCGTGAGCGCCCGGGCGATGAAGCTCACGATCCGCGGCTCGTCGTCCACCACGAGGACCCTGGTCATGAGGCGAATCCTAGGTCCGGAGGGGCGTTGAGACCAGGGGTCATGACGGAACCGTCATCCGTGTACGTATTCCCGATGACGGCTGGATGACGGTTTCGTGATACGGCCGTCATGCGGGCCCTTCACGCATGGAGCGCTCACTAGGTTCACGAAGGCAGATCTCAAGAGGTCCAGATCTCAAGTAAGGGGGATCCATGATCAAGCGTCTGTTCTTGGCGGTCGCGATCGTCGCGCTCGTCGTTCCGGCTTGCAGTAGTGACGACGATGGCGGCGGCGCGGGTGGCACGGTAGGCGTGACGCTACAGGAGTTCTCGATCGCAACTGACACGGGAACACTGGGTGCCGGCGACGTGGTCTTCGAGGCCACGAACGATGGCCCCGATGACGTGCACGAGTTCGTGGTCTTCCGAACCGACCTCGGCGCGGCAGACCTTCCAACCGATGAGACCGGCGCCGTCGTCGAGACGGGCGACGGTGTGGAGCTCATCGGGGAGATCGAGGACATCGCGGTCGGGGACAGCCAGAGCGTGACCCTGGCGTTGGAAGCTGGCAACTACGTCTTCATCTGCAATATCTGGGACGAGAGCGAGCAGGAATCCCACTACCAAGAGGGGATGCGCTCGACCTTCACGGTTACCTGATCAGAGGGCAGGCCGTCATTCCCGCCATGCACCAACGCGCCTGACGTCCGTCCAGGTCGGCGTCGGCTCCGCATACTGGGGACCCATGGAGCTGAAGCCTGCGGCGGAGGTCGTACGGATCGACGACGCTACTATCACGATCGCGTCGACCGTGATCCTTGGGCCGGTATCGCTGACGGTCCACTCCGGCGAGTGGTGGGTGGTGTTGGGGCCTAACGGCTCCGGCAAGACCACTCTGCTCGACCTGGCCGGCGCCCTCCGTCACCCCACGTCGGGAACCGTTGAGGTCTTGGGCTCCCGGCTGGGGACCACTGACGTGCGCGCGCTCCGATCGCGGATCGGCTTCGTCGGGCACCACGTCGCCGACGCCATCCCGTCGCACCTGTCGGCCATCGACATCGTGCTCACTGGCAAGCGTTCAACCCTTGTCCCGTGGATGCAGCCCTTCGACGAGGAGGACCGACTCGCGGCAGCGGAGCTGCTGGAGCGGGTGGGTTGTACGCCGATGGCCGAGCGGTCTTTGGCCTCGTGTAGCCAGGGAGAACGTCAGCGGGTGATGCTCGCCCGGGCGCTCTTCGGCCGACCGGAGCTTCTTCTGCTAGACGAACCCATGGCGGGCCTTGATCTGCCTGGACGCGAGCTGCTGCTGGACGCGCTCTCTACCACCGCCGACGCGGCCCCGCCCACGATCTTGGTTACCCACCACCTGGAGGAGATCCCCGCAACCACGACCCACGCGGCGCTCTTGCGCGCGGGAAAGGCCGTGGCCGTCGGTGAGATCCAGGCGGTGCTTACCGACGAGCGAGTCTCCGCGTGTTTCGGGATCCCGGTCTCGGTCTCCTCGTCGCAGGGCCGCTGGCGTGGACAAGCGGACCGAGCGTCGGCCAACAGCTAGCATCGCGATCGACATGGGGTGGGATGACGACGAGCGGTATCGACGTGGACGCGAGAGGTTCCTCGAGGTCCACGATCCGAAGGCACTCCGCTCGGTGGAGGGGCTGGACGACCTCGGGCGGCTGATCATCGAGACCGTCTACGGCGACGTCTACTCCCGACCGGGCCTGTCAACGCGGGACAGGGAGCTGGCCGCCGTGGCGTCGCTCGTTGCGCTCGGCCGTTCCTCGCAACTCCCCGCACACCTGCGCGCGGCGCTGCGAGCGGGGGTCACCGAGGAGGAGCTACGCGAGGTGATCCTCCAGACCGCGACGCTCGCGGGCTTCCCGCCCGCCATGAACGCCATGTCCACCCTGCGGACGATCCTGGCCGGCAAGGAACCGACGGAGGACTAGGTAGCAGCGGTCGAGGGCCGAAGGATCCCCGCGCTACCGAGCGACGGGCTGTACCGGAGGTCCGCCGGCGTGAACTGGACGGCGACGTCTCTCAAGGCTCCCCACGGATCGACACCCAGGGAGGGCCAGCCGTGGATGGCCAAGATCTGGTCGCGGAAGCGAACGGTGGAGCCTAGGAGCTCCTCATCGGTCACCGGGATCGGCGGGGCGACCTCTTCGTGGGTCGAGGGCGACCCAAGGATGGCAGAGGCAGGCGAGTCCACCCGAGCGAACGATGCGATCAGCGGGTCGAGGTCCCTCGGCGCCGCCAACACTGCCTGCTGCGATGGATCGGCAAGGCCCGCCGCCCAGTCCCAGAGGATGGCATCGCCTCCCGCCTGTAGGAGCGCCAGACGATCCGGCTTTGGAGCGGTCATCGGTGAGGAGAACAGAACCTCGATCGTGGCGTCTGCTCCCCCCGCGGCGTAGCAGCGTCTGACGAACTCGGCGTCGCTGATCAGTCTCGCTTCGCCGACTGCGAGTCTCGACACGACGGTCGCGGCTCGATCCAGGACGGCCACCAACAGCTGACGAAGCGTCGCCTCGTGCAACGGAAGACGCCGCATCAACCCGAGCATCGCGAGCATCACGACCGGCTCGTGCACCCAGTTGGGGCCGTCCGTCGCGAAGCGACGGGCGGCAGAGACGACGGGGGCGATGTCGGTCGTTCTGGTGGGCCGACGGACGTCGGCGAAGACGCTTTGGGCGAGCCCCGCCTTCAGCGGAGCCAGGCGGACACCGGAGACGGTGGTCGACACCACCGTCTCCGGATCCACCACGATCGCGGTGCGGTCGACGTCGCACTCGTCGAACCGGCGGATGGCCCACGGCACCCACCCTTTGCCCTGGAACATCACGACGTCCCCCGGCATGGGGTGGTCCGGCGCCTCATGTATGGGCCGGTCCGGATCGGTCTCGCTCGGACTCCCCGAAAGGGCTCCCGAGATCTCGCCTGGGTCCTGTTTCAGTGCCTAGGCCACTCTGCGGTGCCGGCGATCATCAGTGCCACAGCCGCGCCTGCGTACAGCAGTCGCCTCAACGTGGATCGCAGCTTCCCTCCCATGGTTCCGGACCTCCTTCTCCGGGCGGAGGAGTTCCGCCCAGGTAACTCGGGACTTAACCTTGGGGGTCTATAACTGTCAAGCATCGCGTCACGGCGTGCCCTCATCTGGGCGGGTGGCTGGGGTGGCTGATTCGTGCTTGCCTTGACTCGGGGCTAGACTCCGCCGCGACAGGTTGTCCAACGAACGATGATGGGAGGGAGAGCCTTGCTCGGAACCAGGATGAAGCGGCTGCGGCTAGTTAGGGGCATGACCCAGAAGGAGCTGGCCGATCCGAAGTACAGCTACGCCTACGTGAGCACGATCGAGGCCGGGCGGCGCAACCCCTCCAAGGAGGCGATCGAACACTTCGCCTCGAAGCTGGGGATCACGGCCGACGAGCTGGCCACCGGCACCCCCGCGGACCTTGGCCCTCGGTTGGAGCTCAGACTCCACGAGGCGCGCGTCGCTATGTCCGAGGGCCACCTCGACCAGGCCGCCGATGAGCTGGCCGCGATAGCCAAGGAGGCCAAGCGCTACCACCTCGTTCGAGTGATGGCCAAGACCGAGGAGGGCCTGGGTCTGGCGTGCGAACGCCGGGCAGAGCCGGAGGCGGCACTGGAGCACTACCAGCGCTCCGAGGAGCTCCTCCGCGACGAGCCAGCCACCGAGTGGGTGGATGCGGTAGCGGGCATGGCTCGCAGCTTCGAGGCCATGGGGGACGTCCGTTACGCCATCTTCATACTGGAGAGCCTGCTCGATCGTCTGGACCGCGCCCGGCTGCGCGACCCCGATGCCCTGGCCAGACTGCACTCGTCCCTGGTGTTCGCGTATCTGGACGCCGGCATCCATCGGAAGGCCGCAGAATCCGCAGCAGAACTGGAGGCTCTGGCCCCCCGGATGCAAGACCCGATCCGGATCGCCCAGATGCACATGAACGTGGCGCGGCTGTTCCTGCAGGACGGGCGCATCAACGACGCGGAGCGATCCCTCCGCCGCGCCGAGGACGCCTATCGACACCTCAATCTCCGCACGGAGATGGGCGGCGCACACCTGGCTCTGGGCTACGTCGCCAGCCGGGAGGGCGACCTGTCGAAGGCACGCTTCGAGCTCGAACATGCGATCGACATCTTCGAAGACACCGCCAACGAACTGGACCTGGCAAGCGCGCTGAACGAGCTTGCCAGGGTGGAGCGCCTGGAGGGGTCCTCGGATCGAGCTCGATCGCATCTGGAGCGGTCGCTGTCATTGTTGGGTGGGCGCGACACTCCGGTCGTGGCGGGTTCGCATCGTGAACTCGGCCTCGCGTTGGCGGACCTCGATCCTGTGGACGCGGAGAAGCACCTCCGAGTGGCGATCGAGCTCTACGATCGCTCGGGGCAGTCGTTCGAGATCGCACTCACCTATCGCGCTCTCGGCGACCTGTTGAACGACGGAGGCGAAGGCGACGCCGCGTCCGAGGCCTACCGGACCGGGATCATGGCGCTCGAGCCCACGGTGTAGGTCGGAACGAGCGTCAGCGGGGCGCTGCCTGCCTGGCAGATTCCACGACCTCCGCCGCCAGGTCGAAGCGGCCGAACTGAGGCATGAGATAGATCCCGGCGACATCCACTTGGCTGAGCTGGGCGATCAGCTCTCCAGCCATGGCGAGCCCCTCGCGCTCCGCCTGGTCGCCCGCGGCGGCCAGCCGCTCCCGCACGGGCCCGGGGATCACGATCCCCGGCACCTCGTTGTGAAGGAACTCGGCGTGCCTGGCGGTCACGAGCGGCAGCACTCCGGCCAGCAGCGGGGTCGTGAGCGGTGCGCCCGTCACTCGTTCGTAGGTCTCGCGCAAGCGCCCGATCGCATGGGTCTCGTACACCGGCTGCGACAGGAGGAACCGAGCGCCGGCCGCGATCTTCTTCTCTAGCAGGCGACACTCGCGGTCCAGATCCCGGGCGTTGGGCGCGACGGCCGCCCCCGCGAAGAACGAGGTGGGCTCGCCGATAGAGGTTCCCCCACGGTCTCGCCCCAGGTTGAAGCCCTGGTTGACGAGCGCCAACAGCCCCGTGGCAGTCACATCGACGTTGTTCGACCCCTGGGGGAAATCGCCGATCGACACCGGATCGCCCACGCACACGAACAGGTTGCGGATGCCGAGCGCAGCAGCGCCGAGCAGGTCGCCCTGCAGCCGGAGGAGGTTCCGGCCGCGCGTTGGGAAGTGAAGCACCGTCTCCACACCGACGCGTTCCTGGATCAACCGGCAAGCGGCCCAGGCGCTCATCCGCATCTTCGCCATCGGACTGTCGGCCACGTCGATCACGTCGGCCCCCGCTGTCGCAAGCGTCTCGGCCCCGGCCACCAGCGTGCCGATGTCGAATGACCGTGGCGGCTCCACCTCGACCGCGATCACGAACCGGCCGGCCGCAAGGCACGCCTCAAGTGCCGTGGGCGTGGCTGCGGGACGGGACGGGTTTCCGGTCTCATAGGGCGTCGTCGCGATCGCGATCGCCGGGGCGACGCCTCTACCCTCGAGCGCACTCGCGATCGCTGTGGTGTGCGCCGGGCCCGTCCCACAGCATCCGCCGATCACCGCGGCGCCCTGGTCCGCGAACGCCACCGCGTGCTCGGCCACGTACTCCGGTGTGGCGGGATACACGAAGCGTCCGCCGACCTGCGCCGGTCCCCCGGCGTTGGGACGCGCCACGAGGGGGATATCGCCCGCCACGGCTCGCATGGCGCGGATCACGCGGAGCAACTGCGCCGGACCCTCACCGCAGTTCGCGCCCAGACCGTCCACGCCCATGGCTAACAGAGAAGACGCGACGTGCTCTGGGGAAGAGCCTAGTAGCGTTCGATCGTCCTTCGTGAAGGTGGCGGTCACCACGACCGCGACATCCGGGTCGGCATCGCGCGCGGCCGCCACCGCCTGCTCCATCTCCCGCAGATCGCTCTGGGTCTCGATCACGAATAGGTCCACGCCTTCTGAGGCAAGGGCCGCCGCCTGTTCCCGGTATGCGGCGAACGCGACCTCGGGCCGGACCCGGCCGTAGGGGGCCAGCCGCACGCCGAGCGGTCCCATCGATCCCGCAACGAACTTGGCGCCGCTCTTCCGGGCCACCCGAACCCCCGCGCGGTTCAACTCCTCGACGCGTACGTCCAGGCCGTGCGGCTCCAGCCGGAAGCGGTTCGTCCCGAACGTGTTCGCAAGCACCAGCTGGGCGCCGGCATCCACGAAACCACGATGGATACCCAGCACGCGACCGGCATCCTCGACGCTCAACAGCTCCATGCAGGCGCCCACCGGAGCCCCGGAGTCGATCAGCGCGGTACCCATGCCCCCGTCTGCGATCAGCGGGCGTCCTGCGAGCAAGGTTCGGAGCGCGGCGCCGTCCATCCCCGCAGTTTAGGGAGGTGGGCGTGGGCGTCGCGTGACATCGTTCAACCATGACGGGTGACGACATCCAAAGGGCACGGGCGCGCCGCTGGTGGCAGTCGGGCAGACCGCTCGGGCGGATCGACCGCGCGGGTCGGTTCGTGAACGACGTCGGGTTCGCGTTGCTGTTCCCCAAGGCGAGCATCGAGCTGCCCTCCCTGTGGGAGGCGACGACCGACCGGCCCATCCACACCGCCGAGAGCGACTGGGGTCCCGACATGGAGAAGGTCTGGACGTGGAAGGACGAGCTCCCGCGTCGCGGCCTGTGCTGGTACGGCGAGTTCGTGCGGGGACGCAAGTCGTTCCTGTCGCAGTCACTCTTGAACGACCTGTACCCGCGCAGCGGCAGCCCCGACGACTTCGGGGAGGTGAGCTTCTCCCACGACGCGCGGCGGATCGCGCGGATCCTGCTGACCTCGGGGCCACAACCCACGGCCGCTCTCAGGGAGGCGCTGGACGTCGAGGGCCGGGCGGGCGCTGAGCGATTCTCTCGAGCCGTTGGCGAGCTGGGCCGCGCGCTGGTCATAACCAACTTCGGCACGGAGGACGAGGGCGGAGGATGGCCAAGCGCCGTCCTGGAGCTGACCACCAGGGCCTTCCCTATCCCCCCGAAACGCGACCCCGAGGTCTCCCGACTGAACGTCGCGCGGACCTTCCTGGACACCATGATCACGGCCCAGCCGAACCATCTGGGCAACGCCTTCCACATCGGCGCCGCGGCAGCACGCGCGTCCTTCGAGGATCTGGTCGCGCTCGGCGAAGCCGAGCGCGACGGCCCCGGTTACCGGCTGGTGCCTACATCGACGGCCGCGAACCGCAGCCGGCGATCGGTCACGACCTCGTCCACCACGCCGTAGGCCTTCGCCTCCTCGGCCGTAAGGATGAAGTCCCGGTCGGTGTCCGCTCGCACCTTCTCGAGCGGCTGGCCGGTGTGCTCGGCCAGGATCTCCTCCTGGCGGCGGCGCTGACGCACAATCTCCTGCGCGTGGATCTCGATGTCGGTGGACTGTCCCTCGACGCCACCGTGCGGCTGATGCAGCAGCACACGCGCGTTGGGGAGCGCGTACCGCTTGCCCGGCGCACCGGAGGCGAGGAGCGTCGCCCCCGCCGACGCCGCCTGCCCCATGCACCAGGTGGCCACGTCGGGACGGATCGCCTGCATGGTGTCGTAGATCGCGAGCATCGCCGTCGCCGCACCGCCGGGCGAGTTGATGTACATGGCGATGTCCTTGTCCGGATCCTCGGCCTCCAAGAAGAGCAGCTGCGCCACGATCAGGTTGGCCACGTCGTCGTCCAGCACGCTGCCGAAGAACACCACGCGTTCGCGCAGCAGCCGAGAGTAGATGTCGAACGACCGCTCGCCGCGATCCGTCGCCTCGACCACCGTGGGCACCAGCACCCGGGGTTCCCGCATCGTCGCCACCCCCCGGTAAGATGCAACCGAACGGTTGCCGGTCGAGCCTAGCAGTTCGGCAACCCAACGGTTGCCAAGGGAGACCACGCGGATGAGCCGATCCGACGCGAGGTGACGATCGTAGCCGCGCCCCGGGACGTGTGGGACGCGATCACCGGACCGGCGGAGCTGGCCGCTTGGTTCGACGCCGAGACCCAGATCGACCTTCGGCTCGGCGGCGCCGTCCGCTTCACCTGGCCCGACGGCATCGAGCGCCGGGGCTGATCGTGGATCTGGACGCCCCTCGCCGGCTGGCGTGGCGATGGCGCGAACTCCGATCGACGGACGACGGCCTGACCACATCCGACGCGACCGTCGTCGAGTTCCTGGTCGAGGCCGACGGAGAGGGTTCCCGCGTCACGGTCACGGAATCACCCGGTGTGCTGGCCGCGGATCCACCGGCGTTGGCGGAGTCGCGGCTATGACGACCGGACGGCCGCATGACGCAGACGCGGTCTTCCAGGCGTTGTCCGACGCCACGCGGCGCGACGTCATGCGATTACTGTCCGAAGGCGGTCCATCCACCGTGGGCGAGCTCGCGGCCGGACTTCCCGTGACGCGTCAGGCCGTGGCAAAGCATCTGGTGGTGCTGGCTGACGCCGGGTTGGTTTCGGCGTCGGGCGACACGCGCAGGCGACACTACCGGCTGACGCCGCAACCGCTCAGCGACGCCATGGGCTGGATTGTCGACGTCGGCGGTGAGTGGGACGAGCGTTTGGGTGCCCTCAAGCGCCACGTGGAGCGCGACCGATCGTGATACTGGCCCGAACGCATAGGAGTGGACCCCCCGTTGGCCTGGGTTGTGGGTGATGTCACGCTCAGCGGCTCGGTCGGGAGCGTTGCCGAAACCCGCAGCACCCAACCTATCTGGGGCAAGAAGTGTCCAGGAAACTTGACGCGGAACAGTTCGATCAGATTTCACGCAGATCGAGCAGATTCCGAGCGGTCGCAATCTCGTTTTCGAAGAGGCGCGCCATGCCTTCCAGCTCATCACTGGAACCTTCCTCCCATTCGGTGGTCAGAACTCCCCTCTCCCCCTTCTTGCCCTTTGGCCTTATGGCGTAGCGGATGAGTGTGCCGCCCCGATCCAGCAAGAAGCCCCGATCTTCATTCGAGTCTTCTGGCCACCTCACGATCGCAGCCATGTCGGTCGGCGACCAACCCCGTCGGACGAGTTCAGCCCGCAAACCCACCCAGCCGGGGCCCGGTGAGGTTCGGAAGCTCTTGGTCAGCTCCGTGATTGCACTCTCAAGTGAGTCCTGCGTCATCCCGGAATCCAATCACCAGGACTCCAGGATATCGGCGATCCCGGGTAGCTTGTGATGAGCTCACCCGACAGGGTTGTGATGACCGCGTAGAGCGACGTCGGGAGGCCAGTCGCGTTCCAAACGCCAATCTCGGACGCAGCGGAGACTGCTCTCACGCAGGCCGTGTTGTCAGGCACAGCGATTGCTGACTGTGCCTCTATGACCAGTAGTTCCCACGGGACTCCGTCGAAGAAGACGCTCTTGCCAGCTGAGTTTGCCCCAGTCGATGTATGGTTGCGCTTCACGTGGGCGCGCGCGATATTGCCGATGTGTATGTAGCCCTGTGTGCAACCTGAATCTGCAGGTCGAGGTCGCGCCGGGTGGCTTTCTACTGCGTCCAAGAGGGCAGATGCCGCCCAGATTGTCAGCCCAGCAAGAGCCGCGGACCCCAACCTCTTGATCAGACCCCAGTCGTCGAGAAGCTCGTCAAGGCACCCCGGGACCGATGAGCAGTCGAGCACGAGGCTGAGCAGCGCCATCGCAACTAGGCCGACAGACACGATCGCGACGCCGATGCATATCCCCATCGCTACGGGCCCCAGCGCGCACAAACCGGGGATCGCCCTGATGACGGCGATCAGCATGGCACCGATCGCCGGCCAAGCCGCAGAACCCGGGAGCGGGATGGCGACGGCCTCCTTCCCTGATGGATCGACCCAGGTGGCCGGGTCGTTGTTCGCGTACGCATAGAGGTTGTAGCCGAGACTTCCAGCGCCCGCGGGACGCTTCGTGTCCGATTGCAGGAACCGTCCGAGCGCCGGATCGAGCGTGCGAGCCCGCAGGTAGATGCCCCCGGTCGCATCGGTCGGCTCCCCGGTGAAGCCGAAGCCGATTGCCGTCCCCGACTGGGACCGCGTGGCGCCGAAGAGTTCGTAGGTCTTCGACCCAACGACCGACCCCGACGCGTTCGTGACCACGCGTACCGAGCCAAGCGCGTCCGTCAACGGGTAAAGGTCTCCCCCGCCGGTCGCCTCGATCAGGCCGTCGGCGTGCAGGTACGAGCGGCTCCCGTCGTCCACCACCATCGGCAGCCCGCCTTCGCGATCGACGAGGTAGTCGACAGGTGTCGAGTCGACCTCGGAGCCGACGCGAACGCCGTCACCGTCGTAAGTGTGGGTAGCGTCGTGGCCGTTCGCGGCCGACGTGACGAGCCGGTTCCCGTAGTCGTAGCTGTATTCGTCGGTCCCGAGATCGGTCAGGTTCCCTGCGTCGTCGGAGGTCGCCGACGTCGCCCCGACGCTCACGATCCTTCCCGCGTCGTCGTACGTGTAGGTGGTGGTGACCGAGTCGCGGGTTTCGGTGAGCCGGTTGCCGGCGTCGTCGTAGGTATAGGTGACCTCCTCGCTGTCCGCGTACTCCACGGCAATGAGCTGGCCCAGGTCGTCGTGCGTGTAGGTCTCGGTCCCGGCCTGCGTCGTCATCGAGGTTCGCATGCCGCGTTCGTCGTACGTGTAGTCGAAGGAGGCGAGCGTCGCCGCGTCCTTCACATGGTCGATCGATGAGATCCTGCCCGCGTCGTCGTAGGTGTAGGTGGACACCACCCCGTTCGGCCGGTCGATCTCGATGCGTCTTCCGTCCTCGTCGTAGGAGAACGTCGTCTCGTCGTTCGATGGGTCGGTGACCGAGTCGAGCTGGCCCGCGAGGTCGTAGCCGTAGCCGATCTCCCGGCCGCCGGGAAGCGTCATCGACGTTCGGCGGCCGGCCTCGTCCCAGTCGTAGGCGATCGTCCCGGCCGGCGCCGCGACCGAGCTCATCTGACCGGCGTCGTCGTAGGCCCAAGTCGTCGTCCCGGTGTCGTCGACCATCGAGGTCCGCCGCCCCGCGTCGTCGTAAGCGTAGGTGACATCTCCGCCGGGGAATGCGACCGAGGTGGGCAGGCCCCGCTCGTCGTAGGTCCAGGCCGTCTCGACTCCGCGGCCGTCGGTCCGCTCCACGAGCTGGCCGCGATCGTCGTAGACGAACGAGGTTACGTTGGAGAGCGGATCCGTGACGCTCGCCCGGTTGCCCAGGGCGTCGTACGAGTAGGTCCAGGTCTCCTCGTTGGGGTCCGTGAGGCTCGTGAGCTGGCCGGCGCCGTCGTAGCCGAACCCCACGACGCCTGAGAGCGCATCGGTGAGCGAGGTCATCCGCCCGGCCGCGTCGTAGGCATAGGTGGTGGCGTTGGAGAGCGGATCGGTCTCGGTGATGAGCCGCCCGGCGTCGTCGTAGGCGTACGTGGAGACGTTGGAGAGCGGGTCGGTGACGCTCGTGCGGTTCCCCATGTCGTCGTAGGCGTAGGTGGTCTCGGCGCCGGAGGGGAGCAGGACGGAGACCAGCCGTCCTGCGAGGTCATAGCCGTAGGTCGTTTCGTTCTCCAGGCCATCGGCGGTCGCGACGAGCTGCCCAGCGTCGTCGAACGTCGAGGTCGTCGTCCGCCCGGTCGGATCCGTGGTCTCGACGGTTCGGCCGACGGCGTCGAGGGTGTAGGTCGTGGTGTTGTCAGAGCGGGTCGGTGACCCCGACGAGCCGGCCGGCGTCGTCGTAGGCAGTAGGACGGTCGTGTTGGAGAGCGGATCGGTACCGGTCAGTCTTCCGGCCCGCGTCGTCGTAGGTGTAGGAGGTGGTGTTGGACAGCGGATCGGTCACGGCGACGAGCTGGTTCGCCTCGTCGTAGGTGCTCACCGTCGAGTTCTCGAGGGCGTCGGTCGTCGTGGTGAGGTTCCCGGCCTCGTCGTAGGTGTAGCCGACGGTCGCGGCGTTCGGCAGCGTCGCCGAGGTGAGGCGTCCCGCGTCGTCGTAGGCGTAGGTCGTCTCGCGGTCGATCGCGTCGGTCTCGGAGACCAGGCGCCCGGCTTCGTCGTAGGCCCAGCTCGTGGTGTTCGAAAGCGGGTCGGTCTCGGAGATGAGCCGGCCGGCGTCGTCGTAGGCCCAGGACGTCGTGTGGGACAGCGGATCAGTCATCGAGGTCATCCGAGCGTTGTCGTCGTAGGTGTAGGTCGACGTGTTGTTGTTGGCGTCGGTCTTGGCCTCGACGAGTCCGCGTTCGTCGTAGTCCCAGAGCGTCTCGGCGCCGGTGGGATCGGTGACCCGGATCAGGTGTCCGACCGCGTCGTATAGGAACTCGGTATCGCGATCCAGGGGATCCCTGATCAGGATCAGCCGGCCGAGGAGGTCGTAGAAGTACGTCGTCGTCGCATCGAGCGGGTCGGTCTCGGTCTTCAGATGCCCGGCACCGTCGTAGGTGTAGGTCCAGGTGTGTGCGAGTGGGTCGGTCTCGGTGAGCTTGTGACCTCCGTCGTCGTAGGTGTAGGTCCAGGTGTTCTCCAACGGATCGGTCTTCGTGAGCATGTTGCCGTCGGCGTCGTAGGTGAACGTCGTCTCCCGCTCCAGCGGGTCGGTCGAGGAGATGAGGTTCCCGTCGCCGTCGTAGGCGAGCGTCGTCGTGTTGCCGTTGCCGTCGGTCACCGTCGTCGGCAGATGCTTGGCGTTGTAGGTGAACGAGACGGGGTTCGCGAGCGGGTCCAGGGCCTCGAGCAGGTCCCCGTCGTCATCGAAGTCGAAGTCCCACTCGTTGAACTCGGGATCGATGACTGCGTCCAGGTTCCCGACGCCGTCGTAGACGTAGGAGATCACGTGATCCGTCGGATCGACCGCGGCCTGGGTGCGGTGAAACCCGTCGAAGTAGAAAGTGGACTCCCCGCCCTCGGGATCGGTGACGAGCGTCGCGCCTTTCCCGGGGGTGTCGTAGGAGAGTTCGATCGTGTGATCGGCGGCGTCTGTCTGCGATACGACCCGGCCGAAGTCGTCGTAGACGTTGGCGACGACCTGGTTCTGCTCTTGGTCAGTGACTGTTGCGAGGCGGTGATGGTCGTAGGTGTAGGTGCGCTCGCCGTCCTCGGGGTCAGTCACCGAGACGAGGTCGTCCGAGCCGTCGTAGGCGTAGGTGTAGACCGCATCGAGCGGGTCCGTGACGGTGAGGAGACGCCCGGAGCTGTAGGTGAGGGTGATGCTCCGATCCCCCGGCGCCTCGACGCTACTGAGCAGGCCCCCGCCGTCGTAGGAGAGGGCGATCTCGTTGCCGTTCAGATCCTCGATCGAATCCAGGCGCCCGGCCGAGGTGAACCGGTAGATCTGGTTGTTCTTCGTGGTGAGCGTGAACTCCCCGCCGGTCTCTTCCACGAGCGCCGAGTGCACGCGCGGATCGGCAACGCGGTACGTTCCGTTCGTCTGGTGGAGGAACCCCTCCTCCCGGCCCTGGCCGAAGACGACCGCGACGTCGCTCCCAGAGAACTCGAGATGCGTGTCGTAGGTGTGTGACCAGCGGTAACCGAGCGTCCCGAGATGATCGGAGTGGGCGTTGTAGTAGCGGGTGAAGGCGAGCGGCGCCGTGCCGGGGAGCGAGAGGTCCTGCTCCGCGAAGGCGACCGAGCCGGTCGTGGTGTCGATACCCATCCCCACCCTGCTGGAGAACGGTTCGGAGAGCCGCTGGCGGGCGACGTTGTCGCCCAGCGAATACATGCGCCCCAGACCGGGGATCTTGATGATGAAGCGCCCCCGATCGCCCATGAAGTCGCTCACGGGCAGACGTTCGGTCACGTATCCGGTCGGGTCGTTCGACGCGGTCGAGAGGATCACCCAACTCTGGGACTGATCGTTCTCCCAGGTCACCGACGTGCTCCCCGCACCGGAGCCAGCCCCGATGTCGTAGGCGAGCGTGAACCAGCGGGTCTGGACGTACGTCGTGTCGACGATCCCTGGGGAGATCCAGGCCGAGCGGATGTAGGACGTGGCGTCGACCGGCGTCGTGACGTAGCTCCCATGGGTGTCTTCGCCCACCGCGATCCCTCCGGTGCCCGTGACCGCCCAACCCGGCAATACGGAGGTGACCAGACCGGCATCGTCGACGTTCAACCCCGGGCCGGACCACGGTCGGATACGGAGCTTCACCGTCTCCCCGGTATGCGCCCCGATCCCGTACGTGAGCGTCGTCCACGTCGACCCGATGGACGTGTAGTCGAGCTGATCAACGGTCTCGAAGCTCGTCCCCGTCAGGACCTCGACGAAGAAGTACTCCGAGGAGCTCGTCTTGGAGCGCACCCGGAGTGAGATGTTCTGCGCGTCATCGGCGACCTCGACCGCGCCTGAGATCAGGTTCCCGTTGGTGGAGACGTAGTGGCCCCCGGCACCGTCGCTGATGCGTTCGGCGGATGCCGGTACCGACCAGTCGGGGATCTCCTCGAGCTGGACCCCGATGTCATCCGCGTGGATCGTGCCGGTGATCTGTGTCACCCTTACCTTGATGTCCTCGCCTAGGTACGGTGAGATATCGAAGCGCACGTCTTCCCATGCGGACGTGGAGGCGTAACCGATCTTCACATCCGTGTAGGTCGAGTAGTTCGGCCCCACGGCTACCTTGATCCGGTACTGAGGGCTGCCGCCCGTGCCCTTGATCTGCACGCTGCCCTGTTGAGCCATCTCATCGACGGCGAAGGCCTCGGTCGTGACGGTGATCGAAGTAGAGATGCTCACATAGTGGTCTCCCTGACCGTCGACCTCGCGGCGGAAGTTGCCCGCGAGAACGTGACCCGGGAAGACCTCCTGGATCGAAACATCGTCGACCCCGACCTCGCCTGAATACCGGGAGAACTTGAGCTTGATCTGCTGGTCTTGGTACGCGCTGACATCCACGTATGAGGTCGACCAATACCCGCACTGGTAGCAGCTGTCGTCCTTCAGGAGCGTCGAGGTCGAGAATCCGGTGCCGGAGAGGGCATAGACCCGGACCCAGCTGTAGCTGGACGTGGTCACGTAGTTCACGTTGTAGACGATCGCCTGCGCGTCCGAGTCGATGTCGAGCGCAGAGCTCGTCAGCGTGTCGCTCGAGCCGAGCTTCGCCCAGTCGTCGCCGTTGTCGGTCTGGATCGAGGGGTCGCTCGTGATCGTCCAGCCGCTGAAGGTTCCAGTCTCGAAGTCTGCGTTGGAAGGCGTGTCTTGGGTCACCGGGTCGTCCTCGAGATCGAAGTTCTCCCGAGGGGTGCCGACCTCCTCCGAGGCGGCCTCGAAATCGGCGTTCGAGGCCGAAGCTAGTGCCTCGGTTTTCCCATCGAACGTGTGATTCAACGGATACGCAGGTTCGGCATCTGAGAGGGTCGGCGGGTCTGCCTTCGCCTCCGGGGTCAAACCTGGCAGGAATGACCCTCGCGGAACCGCTTGCAGGACAAGCGCAACCGCCGTGAGACACAGGATAATGGCGATGCGGCGATGCTTCGGCTGGTGTATCGGTCGGTCGGTTCCTCCGTTCCGATCGGGGCCGCCAGACCGGAAATCAGTCATCGTCGCATCCTCCCGCGGGGAAGCCCGATGATGAGTGACGGACGTTACTCCTGGCTTCACGCAAAGGCAAGCTCACCGTCACGCCGGAAGACCACGTGCTCGGGGGGTTAGGCGCGCGGCGCCGGAATCCCCTCGATCCGCTCGCCTTGTCCGAACCGGCGCTCCCCGTCCGGTCGGACCAACGTGACGGCGCCCTCGCCCAGGACCCGCCAGCCGTCGCCGGACCAGGCGGCAGCCGTACGTTCATCGATACCGGCGAGCACGACCTTCTCGGACGGACGACCTGCTAAGGCCGATCCGATCCACGACCGTCCGAACGTCCCGAAATGTGGCAGGACGGCGAGCCCGGGCACCAGGCCGAGCGCGTCGAGGTAGGTGCGATCATGGTCGCCGGGGAAGCGACTCCGGGTGAGCGTCCAGCTCCCCATGGCCATGGCCCCCGCGCTCGATCCCGCGAGCGCGGCACCGGCCAGCCACGCACCCATGATCGCCTCCCACACCGGCGATCCACGCAGGACGTTGGCCACGATCCCGGGATCGCCCCCGACCAGGTAGAAGAACCGACCTTCCGCCGCCCGGGCGGCCACCTCCTCGGATCGCGCCTGCTTCGCCGTTCGAACCGGCAGCTCCTCCACGTCCAGTCCGAAGCGGGCGAACCAATCGCGGGCGTGTGTGACCGCGAGCTCGGGGCGGTGCCGAGCGGCGGCCGTGGCCACGATGTACGCCGGTCCGTCACCCGCTGCCGCTGCGAGCAACTCGTCCTGCGGTTCATTGCCGGGGTTCAGCTCGTCACCACCGACCAATGCGAGAGGTCCGGCCATGTCGGCAGCCTACGCCGGGGTCTCCCGAACGACCCGACTATGCTGGTCGCATGTCCCTGTACGAGATGACCTCGAAGATCTCGTTCGCGGCGCCGGTCATGATCGGCGCGTTCGACGGGTGGATCGATGCATCGGGCGCATCGACGAGCGCGGCAACGACGCTCGGAAACCGCGGCGATGTGATCGCGCGGTTCGACACGGACGCTCTGTACGACTACCGCGCCCGCAGGCCGGCACTCGACGTGATCGACGGGACCCTCACGCGGCTCGAATGGCCCGAGCTCACGCTGCGGAGCATGGAATCGGGCGGGCGACACCTGTTGATCTTGACGGGTCCCGAGCCCGACTTCCGGTGGCGCCAGCTGGGCACCGATGTCTTGGACCTGTGCTTGCGCGCAGGGGTCGTCCAATGGGCGAGTCTGGGCGCGCTCCCGGCAGCGGTTCCGCATACCCGGCCGGTACCTGTACTCGCGACGGCATCGGCCCCGGATCTGCTCCAAGATGACGAGGTCCAGGGTCCAGCAGGTTTGCTCCGGGTCCCCGGCGCCGCGCTCAGCACGATCGAGATGGCAGTGAGCGGCACCGGGATACCCTCGGTCGGGTTCTACGCGCAGGTGCCTCACTACGTCGGAGGGCCATACGCCTCGGCATCGATCGCGTTGCTAGAGCACCTGGGACGCCACCTCGGCGTCGACCTCCCCCTAGGAGCGCTGGTCACCGAAGCTCAGGAGCAGCGCGATCGCCTGGATGCCGCCGTTGCCGAGGATGCGGATGCCGCAGGCTACCTGCAGCGGCTCGAGACGATCGCTGGCGACGAGCGCATACCGTCGGGTGACGAGCTCGCCTCGGAGATCGAGCGATTCCTCTCAGAGACCGGCCGTGATGCCGGGGACGAGGGCGGGTCCTTCGAGGGGCGCTGACGCTGGAGCGCGGTTGTTCCTTCAGCGATCGGTGACGACGGCCAGCACCGCATCAACAGCATCTTCGTAGCTCGTAACGCATCGCCCATGATCGACCAGCTCGCGCCAGATCTGCGTGGCGCGCCCCCCCGTGAAATCGCGCTCCGTGATCGGCATCGTGTCCAACAGGACCATCGACCGGCCGCTCATGGCCGACTCCAGCGCCAGCTCGAGGTTCCGCACGTTCCCCGGCCCGAAGGGGACGTCGCAGACGACGATGACATCGGCCGCGGCGGCCAGCCCTCGCCAGGTTATTGCGCTCTCGTCATCGATGACCGCGAACGCAGGAACAGACACACGCTCCAGGTCCAGGCGTTCGGCAACCACGTCGTCGGTGTCCGTTCCGTGGAGGACGCCGGCGGTTACTTGCACGCCTCGCTCCGCGAGCAGCCGGAACAGCGGCGCCGCGCGACCGGCGCCGCCGACCACCAGCGCCCGCACCGCGATCGCGGCGACGGCCGTCTCGGGTGGACCCACCGAGACGGCGGGTCGCCCGGTCGCGGGATTCGTGACGACGTCGGCGGTGACGCCGTACACCGTCCGGAGGAGCTCGACGGTCACGACCTCCTCGGGACGTCCCTCCGCAACGATCGAACCATCGGACATCGCCACCAGGCGGTCGCAGGCAGCGACCGCCAGGGTGAGATCGTGTAAGACAGCAAGCACAGCGGTTCCCCGCGATGCGGCCAACTCGCGCATCAACTGGTGCAGCTCGATCACATGGCGGATATCGAGGTGGGTCGTCGGCTCATCCAGCAGCAGGACCGGCGTCTCCTGGGCCAACGCCTGTGCGAGCACCACCCGTCGACGCTCACCGCCCGAGAGCTCGGATATCGAGCGATCCGCCAGATGCTGCACGGCAACGGCTTCCATCGCCTCGCGTACGGACCTCCAGTCCTGCTCCGAACCCGATCCCCATCGGGAGAGGTAAGGGGTGCGCCCCATCAGCACGAACTCGAGCACGGAGATCGCGAACGCCGGCAGCACGTCCTGCGGGACCACCGCGACCATCCTGGCGGCCTCGCGGCCGCTCATCGCGTACGGATCGCGCGCGGCCACGCGGACCTCGCCCGCGGTGGGAGGCAGGGTCCTCGACACCACACGGACGAGGGTGGTCTTTCCACATCCGTTCGGTCCGACCAGCCCAACGACCTCGCCGGCGCTCGCCGAGACGTCGATCCCGTGCAACACCTCTGTCGAGCCATACGCAGCGCGCACACCCCGCAGCTCCAGCGTGGCCTCAAGCACCACGGAGGCTCCTCCCTTGCTCCCGCCGGAGCAGCCAGAGGAAGAACGGCGCGCCGATCAGGGCCGTGACGACGCCTAGCGGCAGCTCTTCGGGCTCCACGGCGACGCGTGCGATCAGGTCGGCCAGCACCATGAAGATGGCTCCGCCGAGCAGCACCGCAGGCAGCAGCCGACGATGATCGGCTCCGACGAACAGGCGTAAGACGTGCGGCGTCATCAATCCGACGAAGCCGATCACGCCGGCCACCGAGACGGCGGCGGCGGCGAGCAGTGCCCCTACCGCGATCGCGCGCCGCTTGAATATCGCAACGTCTACCCCGAGCTGCGCCGCTCGCTCTTCGCCGAGTGCCATGAGGTTCATGTCACGTACCAGGAAGACGGCGGCGGCGATGCCGATCACGAGGAAAGGAACGACGGCTCCCACGGAGTTCCAACCCCTGGCGCTCAATCCACCCAGGAGCCAGAAGTAGATGCTCCTTATCTGCTCACCCGAGAACGACATCACAAGTGACATCACGCTCGAGATCGCTGCGGCAACAGCGATGCCCGCGAGAAGGAGCGTCGCCACCTGCACCGCGGGACCGATCCGGGCCAAGCGGTAGACCAGGAACGCGGTGACGAGCGCGCCGGCGAAGGCGGCGGCCGACACCAGGAGGCCACCCGCCGCAGCCCCTGCGCCGGCCACGATCACGACGATGGCGGCCAAGGCCGCGCCGGACGACACACCGATGATGGCCGGATCGGCGAGCGGATTGCGGAACAACCCCTGAAACATCATCCCGGACGCGCCCAGGCCGGCGCCCACCAGTACAGCCAGGAGCACCCGCGGCAACCGGAGTTGCAGGACGATGACCTCGGCCGCCCGTGAGACGCCGTCCGGCTCCTGGATTAGATACAGCTTCCAGGCGAAGATCCGAAGCGTCGACCACGGGGGGATCCACACGGCGCCCACGGCCACCGATACGAGCACCGAACCGACGAGGACGAGCGACAGCACGACCATGACATGGCGGTACCGTCGCGCGCCCGGGAGCGGCATCAGCCCGACGGGTGCAGAGCGGCTTCCAGCGCCTCGAGCCCCTCGATGACCCGCGGACCCGGTCGCGTGATCAGGTCTGAGTCCACCATCACCACGGCGCCGGAGGCCACGGCGGGGATCGCCTCGAACCCGGGACGGCTAGCCACCGCCTCGGCGCTCTTCGCGGATTCCGGTGTCGCGACGTACACGTCCACCCGACCCGCGATCAGCTTCTCCACCGACCACGTCGGGTAGTCACTCTTCGCGTTCGCCGTCGCGGGATCGCAGCCGGCCCGCTCGAGCAGGTCGTAGATGAACGTTTCGGGACCGATGGTCGTGAGGGGAGGGAAGTACACCTCGAAGAAGCATGAGACCGGGCCGCCGGCGTCGGTCACCGCCGCCGTGACGGCATCCGCTCGTGCCTGCATGTCCGAGGTCAGCGCGTCGGCCGCCTCGGTCGCTCCGGTGATGCGGCCCAAGGAACGGATGTCGTCGAGGAGATCGGGCAGGTCGGTCGCGTTCAACGTGACCACGGGAACGTCCAGGTCGCGCAGCCGCTGCTTCCACTGATCCCCGCCCGAGATCGTCAGGAACAGATCCGGCTGGATCGACACGACCTCCTCGATGTTGGGATCGACCCCGAATTCACCCGCACCGCCGATCTCCGGCACTTCCTCAGCGGCAGCCGGGTAGTCGTCGTAGCTGCCCGACACTCCTACCAGGCGATCGCCGAGTCCGAGCGCATAGACCGTCTCCGTCATGGAGGGGGCGAAGGTCACGATGCGCTGCGGCGGTGATTCGATGGTGACCTGTTGACCGTCGTCATCGGTGATGGTGATCGGGAAAGCACTTGTCGAGTCCGATGAAGGGGAACTCGAGGCGGTCGCCCCACCGCCTGCAGTCGAACCTGAGCAGGCCGTCAGGAAGAGCAATGCGGCGGCGATGCCACCGACAGATCGAGCACGCATCCGAGCGTCTCCTTTCGTGCGAAGGTGAACGCCTCCAGCGTGCGGTCCGATCTCCTGACTCCCGGATCCTCGCTCCCCCGACCCCTTCCCAGGCACTAGGCCCAGTGGGCTACTGTCGGGATCGCTCCCCGGTCACAGTGGCGCGACCGTGCCGGATTCTCACCGGCTTCCCTTCGCGCACGCTTGAAGCTATGCGGTTGCGCGGAGTGTACCGCCGGGCTCGACCGGTAGCATCGTCGGATGGCCGAGGCCCCCACCGAACGAACGCGCCTGCATCGCCACCCGGAGCGCGGCGACCACGACCGCGCGACGATCCATGCGATCTTGGACGAAGCTCTGATCTGCCACCTGGCATGGGTGGGACCCGATGGGGAACCGCGGATCATCCCCACGATCCACGCCCGAGACGGCAACACCCTCTACATCCACGGCTCACAGGCGAGTCGGACGCTCCGGGCGATCCGCGCGGGCGCGTGTGTTTGCGTGGAGGCGACGATCCTGGACGGTCTGGTGCTCGCCCGTTCGACGCCGATGCACTCCATGAACTACAGATCCGTCGTGGTGTTCGGCGCGCCACGCGAGGTGACCGATCGCGCCGAGATGGACCTGGCGCAGCGCGTCCTCGTCGAACATGTGATCCCCGGCCGGACCGCCGACGCGCGCATGCCCACGGACAAGGAGTTCAAAGAGACCGCGATCTTCGCCATCTCGCTCGATGAGGCCTCGGCGAAGATCCGCACCGGCGGTCCCGGTGACCCGGACGAAGATCTGTCGCTACCGGTTTGGGCCGGCGTGCTCCCATTGCGTCTCGCGACCGGCGAGCCGGAGCCCGACGATCGACTCGGGCCCGGCATCGACACCCCGGACTACGTGACGGGATACCGTCGCGGCGGCCCGACGATGTGAGCTCGCCCGAGCCGGCCGCACGTCCCACTCTCCGGCAGAACCTGCGGGGACTCCCTCGGCCGGTGTGGATCCTGTTCGCCGGGGCGTTCGTCAACAGGCTGGGCACGTTCGTCCTGCCCTTCATCACGCTTTATCTCACTAGCCGCGGCTATTCGGTGCCGCAGGCCGGACTGGGTCTGGCGGCATACGGGCTGGGAGCGATCGGCGCCCAGGGCGTCGGCGGCTTGCTGGCCGACCGGCTGGGCCGGCGGAACACGATCGCGCTGTCGATGTTCGGCGGCGCCGCGCTGACCCTCTCCCTGGTCTGGGTAGATGGTCTGCTCCCGATCGTTGTCGTGGTGACGCTGCTCGGCTTCGTCGCGGAGCTGTACCGACCCGCGTCGAGCGCGCTGCTCACCGATCTGATCCGGCCGGAAGCGCGCGTGGCCGCGTTCAGCGCCAACCGACTGGCCTTGAACATCGGGTTCGCGGCCGGCCTCACGCTCGGCGGCCTGTTGGCGGCACGCTCGTACCATCTGCTGTTCATAGGCGACGCCGTGACGTCGGCGGCCTTCGGGGTGATAGCGCTGGTGGCGCTCCCCCACGGCACCAGGACCACCAGGCACGAGGAGCGCCACCTAACCGGCGCCGGTCGCTCCATGGCGGCGGATCGGGGCTTCCTCCTGTTCCTGGCCGCGGTGTTCATGACGGCCGTCGTCTACATGCAGAACGCCAGCACTTTCGCCTTGCACGTGGTCGACTTGGGTTACTCCACGAAGGTGTACGGGCTGCTGCAGGCGATGAACGGCGTGCTGGTCACGCTGCTCGAGTTGCCGATCAGCTCTTGGACCCAGCACCGACCCCGCACACGCATGATCGCCCTCGGCGCGGTGCTCGTGGGCCTGGGCTTCGCTGAGCTCGCATTCGTGAAGGCTCTCCCCGGATTGTTGATCATGGTGATGATCTGGACGCTCGGCGAGATCGTGGAATCGCCGGCAACGTCGGCCTTCGTGGCCGATCGGGCCCCCGAGCACGCCAGGGGTCGCTACCAGGGAGCTCTAGGCATGATGTACGCGTGCGCCGCGGTCGTCGGCCCGCTCGCGGGAACGTCGATCTACCACCTGAGCCCGAACGCGCTGTGGGTCGCGTGCGGGGTGGCGGGGTTCGCCAGCGCGGCGCTCGCGCTTCGGGCTGGGCACCACTCCGCCCCGGAGTTGACGACGGCTCGACATCGCGGTTAGATATATCGAAGCGATATACGCGAGCGGCTTTTCCCGCCGCGTGACATCCTCCAACGAAGGAGTACGAGAGCTCACATGCTTGAACTCGCGATCCTCGGCTTACTCAAGGAGCAACCCATGCACGGCTACCAGCTATCCCGGGAGCTCGGAGAATCGCTGGGCGGGTTCTGGCGGGTCAGCTACGGCTCGCTCTACCCATCGCTCCGTCGTCTGGAGAAGGAGGGCGCCGTCGAGAGCGTCCCCAGCGACCAGGGTGGACGACGGAAGAACGTCTACCGCATCACCGAGAAGGGCGAGAAGATCTTCTTCGAGCTGCTTCAGGAGACGCCGCACGACAACTCCACCGAGGACACCCGTTTCCGCGTGCGCCTCGCCTTCTTCAAGTACCTGCCGCCCGAGACGCGGATCCGCCTGTTGGAACGGCGACGCGCATCGCTCGAGGATCGGCTCTCCACCATCAAGGACTCGTTGCGCGCCACGCGCGAGCGGGTCGACGACTACACGCTCGCCCTCATGGAACACGGGCAGAGCGCCACCGAATCCGACATCGCGTGGCTCGACGGCTTGATCCAGGCCGAGCGCCACCGCACGGCAGACATCCCGGGGGGGACGAAGCGTATAGACCCAGCGACGCTTCGCAGGAAGGAGCGCGCCTCATGAGCAAGGTTCGTTTGGCCATCGTCGGCGTGGGCAACTGCGCCTCGTCCCTGGTGCAGGGGCTCGAGTACTACAAGGACGCGAACCCCGAGGACCGCGTGCCGGGCCTGATGCACGTGGACCTCGGCGGCTACCACGTCGGTGACGTGGAGGTCGTGGCGGCGTTCGACGTCGACGCTAAGAAGGTCGGCAGGGACGTGTCCGAGGCGATCTTCTCCGAGCCGAACAACACGATCCGGTTCGCGGACGACGTTCCCCCGACGGGCGTCATGGTGCAGCGCGGGCACACGTTAGACGGCCTGGGCACCTACTACCGCGAGACGATCCAGGAGTCGGAGCAGGAGCCCGTCGACGTGGCGCGGGTGCTGCGCGACGCGGAGGCCGACGTGGTCGTGAGCTACCTTCCGGTCGGCTCTGAGCAAGCTGCTAGGCACTACGCGCAGGGCGCGATCGACGCCGGCGTCGGATATGTGAACTGCCTGCCGGCCTTCATCGCCTCCGAGGGCGAGTGGGCGAAGAAGTTCGGCGACGCAGGTGTGCCGATCATCGGCGATGACATCAAGAGCCAGGTCGGCGCGACCATCACGCACAGGGTCCTGACGAAGCTGTTCGAAGATCGCGGCGTGAAACTCAACCGGACCTACCAGCTGAACTTCGGCGGCAACATGGACTTCATGAACATGCTGGAGCGCGATCGGCTGACCTCGAAGAAGATCTCGAAGACGCAGTCGGTGCAATCCCAGCTCCGCAGGGAGCTGAACAAGGAGAACATCCACATCGGACCGTCTGACTACGTTCCGTGGCTCGAGGACCGCAAATGGGCGCAGATCCGTCTGGAGGGCCAGTCGTTCGGCGACGTGCCACTCATCATCGAGATGAAGCTCGAGGTGTGGGACAGTCCGAACTCGGCCGGCATCGTGATCGATGCGGTGCGCTGCGTGAAGCTGGCGCTCGACCGCAAGATCGCCGGTCCGCTGATCGGACCCAGCGCCTACTTCATGAAGTCGCCGCCGGTGCAGTTCTCAGACGACGCGGCGCGAGAGATGGTCGAGGAGTTCATCCAAGGGGTGGGCGAGTCCGCCACCGCCGACTGGACGGCCTTCTTCGACGTCAGAGCGTAGGATCGACCCCAGGACCATCTGGTCCGGGGTGCGACCGGACTACACGGATCAACGTCGGGATCGAGGGGCCTTGACAAGGCCCTCCCCGGAAGCCTAGGTCTTCCCATGATGTCGTCGCGAGTGAAGTCGAGAGTATGGCGCACCCTCTCGATCGTGGCGGTCATGACGCTTTCGGCCTCCTGTGCCAACAACCCAGAGAAGGCCAGCGAGGTCGCTCCCAACCGGAGTAGAGATCGGAACGTCGCTACCAGCACGAGCAGCTTCCTGCCGCCCGCCCCGTTCGTCACCGATGGATCACTTCTATCCCAAGCGGAACAGGCGTCGGTCAGTCATGAAGTGGCCGCGCCGCTCATGGGCTGGCTGTCGCCTTTGGCGGTGACGTCGAATGACGGGCAAAGCCTGTTCTACAACTCGTTCGATTGGCTGAAGTCGGTCGATTGGTCGGAGTCGTTCTCAGCGCAGGGCATCGAAACGGGCGATGCGCTCGGCGTTCCCTCGGTTCGCCGACTGGATCTCTTATCGGGCGGAGATACTCTGGTGGCCGAGGGCGCCTTCTCGGTAGCGTTGCGATCTGACGGCGCTCTCGCCTGGTTCCAGGGGGACGGATCCGCCTATCGGGCAAACACCCCCTTCGTCGGACGTCTCGTCGTGGACTTAGGTGGTGGTAAGACGGAGGCGTGGACCGACTCGGGGCGCTATGTAGCAGTGGCCTGGGCTGGAGACACGCTCCTGGCCTACCAGGAGCTCGAGGGCGAGACTCATGACCTTCTCGCTATCGACGGGCCCAACGACGCACGGGTTCTCCTCCAGGGCGCCGATCTTGTTGCTCTCGATCCGGATGGAACTCAAGCCTTCGTTGCTACTGCGAGCTACCCTCCGACTGCTTCCATCGTGGACGTTTCTTCGGGAAAGGAGATCGCCTCTCTCGATCTCACCGTCGCAACCGACGGAAACTCTGGTCTTGCCGCTGAACGATTGGCCTACGCTGGATCCTGGCTGGGCAACTCAGTTGTAGCCGAGTCGGCCGGCGGCCTCACCGTCTTCTCTGTCTCTAGTGGGGTCATCGCGGTGAAACGGATCCTCCAGTTCCCCGTGGGCGAGTATCCCTTTCCCCCACACGAACCGAGGTTCGTCGGCGACGAGGAAACGATCGTCCTTTGGCTGCCTGTTCCTGGTCACGGAGGCAAGGCCGAAGGTCGTGAGTACGTGTACGCACTCTGCGACGTCAGCAGCCTCGACTGCCAGGTGAGCGCAGAGCTCGGGGACAAGATCCTGAACGCTGCCTTCAACCCGAGTCGTCCGGGCGGCGCTGAATGAGGCGGCAACTGCTCCGTCATCGTCAGCCGCGTTCCCTGCTGATCCTGGCTGGCGTGTTACTGGCCTCCTCTTTCCTCAACATCCCGCAGGCCATCGCCGCTCGACCCTGTGCGTACTTCGACTTCGACCGCGGCACGAACATCAACTCGACACTCACCTGGAAGTACGTGAACACGTTCGGGCAATGCACTCTGTCCCATAGCTACCGAGCAGGATCAGGCGACACGACGGATCCTTGTCAGACCAATCACGGGTGGCTGCCCACTGGCTGGTACGATCTCGCGCCCTCCTACCACCAAAACACCTATTCAGGGTCCGCGATCTGGGGTCGAGTCTGGCGGTTGCAGGACAAGGCATGTTCCGCTGGGACGTTGCGGACTGAGCTCTTCATCCACTCTGAGCAGACATCGAGCAACGGTCAGGTCTGCACGAGCAGTCCAGACGATCCGCAATGCTGGGATGTCACGGCAGCTCCAGGTGGGAGTACTGCAAGTAACGACTACTACTCCAACGGGTGCATCAAGGTCCGCCGGCCAAGCCCCGAGACGAGCGGCATCGCGGATGATGTATCCAGCATCCATTCAGATTGGCACAACCTCGGTGCCGGCAGCGGCCACGGCGTCGCCTACACGAGTGCGCTCTACGTCCACAACTAGCACTTGACGCAGCCGCCCCAACGAGTCGGGTCATTCAGCTCCTGCGGTGCGATCTGCACCGTCGCTCGATAGCTGAGGGTAGGCGCCGATCTGAACTGTGGCGTGCGTGGATCTTCGCGTCTGGTGCTGTGCGCGAATGTGCAAGAGCTCGTTCGACCGACAGGTCATACGATGCCAACCATGGCGCAGCCGGGAACACTCGAACGCACTCGGGGCGCTCTTCGCAGTCCCGACTTCAGGAGACTGCTCTGGATACGGCTGCTCGGTCAGTTCGGCGACGGACTCTTCCAGGTGTCGCTGATCGCGTCGATCGTATTCTCTCCGGACGAGAGGAGCACCACGGCGGGCTTGTTCAAAGCCACCATGGTCGTGGCGCTTCCCTACTCGGTGATCGGTCCGTTCACGGGCGTCTTCATCGACCGGTGGCGGCGCCGTAGGATCCTCACGATCGCGCCACTGATCAAGGCCGCTCTGGTCTGGCTGGTGCTGTTCGACGCGGTGCGGTTGCCGGTCCCGTTCTATGTCGGAGCCCTGCTCGTACTGTCCGTGAACCGGTTCCACCTGGCCACGGCGCAGGCGGTCGTCCCCAGACTGGTCCCCGCCCAGGACCTGCTGATGGCCAACTCGATCGCGACGGTGGGCGGCACCGTAGCCCTGCTCTCGGGGATATTCCTGGGCGGGAAGGTTGCCGACGCCTTCGGCTCGTTGGCGACCGTTGCCGGTGCAGGAGCGCTCTGGATGATCGTCTCGATCATCGGCTCGAGGATCGGCTCCGACCTGGCTCCGCACACCCTGCCCGAAGATCCGGAGCTCCTCCACCACGAACTGAGGCGCGTGGCCTCGGAGTTCCGTGACGGCATCTCCCGCCTGTGGCACGCACCTCGCGCGGTGGGACCCATCACCTCGATAACGCTCGACCAGATCGGGCAGGGTGTGATGCTCACACTCTCGTTGGTGGTGTTCCGGGATCGGTTCGGAGGCGGCGTGGGCTCGTTCTCCAACCTGATCGGGGCAGGCGGCGTCGGCGTGTTCCTGGGGATACTCACGATCGGCCCGCTCGAGGACCGTTTCGCCAAGGAGCGGATCGTGTCCGGAGCCTTCCTGATCGGAGGCGTGGCCGTGCTCGCCGTCTCGTTCGTTATCACCGCATGGAGCGTCCTGCTTGCAAGCTTCGCCGTGGGGCTAACGTTCGCCTGGAAGAAGATCCCCATCGACACCATGGTCCAGGAGGCCCTGCCAGACGGGTTCCGAGGCCGCGTATTCGCCGCCTACGACGTCGCCTACAACATGGCGCGACTGATCGCCTCTGCGATCGCGATCCCGTTGCTTCCACTCTTGGGCGTGGGCGGCTCGCTCGCAGTGATCGGGATCGTGTTCCTGCTGTGGGCGCCCGTGCTTCCCAGATGGATCGGCCGAACGCCGGCGCTCGTGATCCGCTTCCACGAGGGAGCCAAGGCTGAGGAGTGGCCGAGAGCTGTCGTCTGGGGCGGGGTAGAGGAGCCGGTCGACGTGGTGCGTTCCTGGCGGGAGGAACGTGACGGCGTGCGTCTGGCGCGCTTCCGACTGGCGCTGCAGGACGGCTCGCTCTTGGACGTGGTGAAGACCGAGCCCGACGGCGACTGGAAGATCGACCGGGAGGCCGAGGACGGGGCGGCGGCGCACGCCTAGACGCAAGATGGTTGACGCGCGAGCTTAGGTACTCAGCGGCGACACCAGCTCGGCCTCGGCGAACGCCTCGACCGGCCGGCCCTCTGTCATCCGCTGCCACCACAACGCACCGGCGCCGGCGAGGCACGCGGCGATAGCGCCCATCGCGAATCCCGCTCGGGCGCCCGATAGCTCGGCCAGCCATCCGACGATGATCGCGCCCACGGGGGTGCTTCCCAGGAAGACCATGCCGTATAGGGCCATCACCCGGCCTCTCATCTCAGACCGGGATGCCAGCTGCAGCATGGAGTTGCCGGTGATGATGAAGACCATGATCGTGAGGCCGAGCGGCACCATGGACGCGTAGGCCGACAGGAGGGTGGGGGCTATGGCCGTGAGCGCCAAAGCGGCCCCCGATGCGAGCGCGAAGATCCCCAGACGTTGCAGGTTCGGAGCCTTGCCTCGTGCGCTTGCCCGGTTCGCCATGACGAGTGCGCCGACGAACGAGCCCAGCCCGGCGAGGGCGGACATGATCCCGAACGTCTCGGCGGTGCCGTCGAACGTCTGCTTGGCCAGCAGAGGTACCAGCACGGCGAAGTTGAACGACAGGGTGAAGACGATCGTCATCACCAGCAGCGGCCGGCGGAGCTCGGGGGACTCCCACACGTAACGGAACCCCTCGCTGATGCCGGCACGATCTCCTGACGCACGCTCCTGCGGATGGAGGTCGCGGGTCCGCATGGCCAGCAACGCGCCGATCACCGCGATGTAGGAGATCCCGTCCAGCAGGAAGCACAGGGCCGTTCCGCCCGCCGCGATCAGGATGCCCGCGAGCGCCGGACCCAGGATCCGCGTCCCCGTGAACACCGCGCCGTTCAGGCTGACCGCGTTCGTCAGGTCCTTCTCACCGACCAGCTCCATGAAGAAGCTCTGTCGCGTGGGGTTGTCGAGGGCCGTCACGATGCCGGCTCCCAACGAGAGCGTGTAGACCATCCAGAGCTGGACGACGTCGGTCTGCACCAGCGCGAACAGCGTGAGCGCGAGCACCGCGTACGCGATCTGGGTGCCGACCAGGATCCTCCGTTTGTCGAACCGGTCGGCCATCAGGCCGCCGAAGGCCCCGACCAGCAGGATCGGCAGGAACGTGAGCGCCGTGTTCACGCCCAGGGCCACCCCGCTCTTCGTGATCGTGAGCACCAGCCAGGCCGAGGCCGTGGCGTTCACCCAGGTTCCGGTGACCGAAACGAGCTGTCCGATGAAGTAGAGGCGGAAGTTCCTGTTACTCATCGAATGGAACGTGCGGTGCATGGCCAGGCCGACGCGGGTCACGACTTGACCTCCATCAGCCGCTCCAATATGCCGACCGCGCGCGCGAGAGTGGCCTGGTCCTCGGCGGGAAGGCGCTTGATCCGCTTGGCCAGGAACTCATCCTTCCGTCGACGTGCCCGATGCAGCACGCGTCGCCCATTCGCCGATAGCTGGAGCCAGACGAGCCGCCCGTCGAGCGGATCGGACGTGCGCACGACGAGGTCCTTGGCCGCCAGTACACCTATCAGGCGTGTCGCTGTGGGTTTGCGCACCTGTTCGTGAGCCGCCAGGTCGCTGGCCGTCAATGGGCCGTGCCGTTCCACGGTGGCGATCGCCGACAGGAGCGTGGGTGTGACGCTCACGTCGGCTTCTCGGCGGAGCCTGCGCGCCAGCCGGGTCACGCCGATACGCAGCCGTGAGGCGAGCTCGGCCAGGTCGACGGTGGGCGGCGCGGTGGGCATACCTCGATGATAGTTCACTAGGCTAACTATCGTCACGGAGCCCTCTTCGACACGGATGGCGGCCTGCCCTCAGCTAGAGGACTAAGGTGGGAGCGAGATGTCGCACGCCGCCCATCCGCCCCCCGGCCGGAGGCGCCCCCTGATGATCGCGGGCGTGATCGGAGCCGCGCTGCTGGCCCTCACGGCAGGGATGTTGCTCGCCAACCCCGGCGGCGGGGGCGAGGGCTCGCCGAGCGCCGCGGCCACGTCGAACGGCTCGGGCGCCCCTTCGCCCGCCCCCGCAGAGACGCCCTCGCCCACCCAGACCCCCTCGCCACCACCACCGGCTCTGCCCGATGGCCGCCATTTCGTGTACGTGAAGAAGCTCAGTGGCACACCCCCGACGGCGACCATGAAGTTCGATCTGGCGGAGTTCCTCACCGGGGAGGAGGCCGCTCAGGCCGCGGCCGAGCATGGCGACGAGTCGCCACCTCCGAACGACTACTACATCGTGAACGACAACCCGAAGTTGAGGACCATGCCCCTCGCGCCCGGTGTGACCATCAGGGCGATCGACTGGACGAACTGCTGCGAGTTGACCGACGTGCCCTACACGGATTGGGCCGCCTCGCTCAAGACGCCGACCGATGCTCTGCACGGGACGGCGACCCAGTACTGGATCGAGGTGGCCGACGGCGTGATCGTGGCGATCGAGGAACAGTACCTTCCCTGAGCGGGTCGTAGGTACCCGGCCAGGTCGGGCGTAGGGTCGTTCCGTGGATCACTCCACCCATGAGCCGGGAACCGTGGCGGACTGTCCCGAGTGCCGAACGATCTCTTACGAGCCTGCCTGGTACAAGGCGCTGCGCGAAGAGCGCCTATCGGGTCAACGTCCCGTCGTGATCCCTGACCTGCCGGCACGGCCCGACCTGGAGGTCGTGCTGCCAGATCTCGAACACCTCGGTCTGGACGACGAGGAGTAGGCCGACGATCTGCCTTCGCCTGAACATCCGTGCACGACGCGCCTAGGCCGTCGTCTAGATGAACAGCGAGACGGACGCTTCCTTCATCTCGAGGAGAGCGGTGGCGGCGCCGATCGGCTCCTCGAGCCCGTCGATCAGATCGTCGGCGGTGAGACCCATCAGATCCATGGTCATCTGACAAGGGATGAGCCGCACGCCGAGATCGCGCGCGGTCTCCAGCAGCTCCACCGGTTGCGGTGTGCCGTAGTCCTTCGCGAGCTTCTTCATCATGGCGTCGCCCGCACCGGCGAAATGCAGCTTGGAGAGCTTGGCTTTGGCCGGGTTGCCGGGGTTCATGATCGACAGACCCTTCTGCATCCAGTTGTCCCCGGTGACGCGCACGCCGTCCTTCACGAGCGCGAAGAGCCCCCAGAACGTGAAGAAGACGCTGACCTCCATCCCGCTCGCGGCGGCCGTGGTCGACAGGATCAGCGTCGGCCAGATGCGATCGAGGTCGCCGCCCCAGGCGATGATCGTCAGCTTGTTCTTCTGTTCGATGCGCTTGCCTTGGGCTTGTTCCAGCGCCTCCAGGCGTGCGTACAGATCCGCCAGTTCCAGCTCGGTCGCGGTCGTCGCGCCCATGTTCAGGCTTTCCTGACCACGTACCGAAACGTCCCGTCGTCGAGGGTCTCGGCCTCCAGCAGCTCGTTGCCGCTGATCGTGGACCAGCTGGGGACGTCGGAGCGCGAACCGGGGTCGGTGGCGAGCAACTCGAGCAGGTCGCCGTGCTCGGCGTCTTTCAGCGCCTTGGCCAGCGTGACTAGCGGTCCAGGGCACGACTGGCCTTTGGCGTCGACGGTGCGGGTTATGACATCCATCAGGAGGAACCTCCAGGAGGGTCGAGTGAGGGGTAGTGCGGGCGGCGCGCGGGTGCGAGGCCGTCCCTATCGGCGGGGACAGCAGATGCGGTCGGGGATCATGGCCGCCACGGTGCCGAGTTCGCGTGTGCAGATCATTTGCAGGTGCAACAGCCTACCGGGACTCGCCGTATCGGACAAGCCCGAAAGGGATAAAGGGCTCTGACGCTATCCGGAGGGCAGAGCGGGGGTCGAAAGACAGCCGCTCGAGCTCCCCAGCACCCGAAGTCCCTCCAGATCTCCCGGACCGAGGTCGGTCACGCCGCCGCCCGAGGGTTCCATCAGCTCGCCCTGCGCCTTGAAGTGGCCCAGACCCAACACGTGCGCCAGCTCGTGCAGAACGACCGGCCCCTGCGATCCCGGCGACGCGAAGCCCGGGGGATTCGGATCCGCCGCATTGATCGCCACGACTCCGCTCACGTAGATGTTCTCTCCTGAGTTGGGGGCGAGCGGCCCCGCCACACCGGCCGCTTCCTGCCCGTCCACCACGAACTTGATGCTGCTGGTCCGAGGATCGACCCACCCGATCAGCACCGGCGCCCAGCGATCGCCGTAGCGCTCCGGTTGATACACATCACGATCGAGTGTGGGCGACTCGTCGCTCAAACCCTCGTAGACGAACGCGATCCCGGTGGCATCGGTCAGCCGCAGTGCGGCGTCCTGAACGTCCCGCAAGGAGCCGGCCGGCGCCGCCCCCAGGTTGACCACGTAGTGGATCGCCTCACACGGGTTCCAGCGGACCGGATCGCCGGCGTGGGACGCCATGAAGGTGAACTCCTTGCTCTTGCCGCGCGCCTCCCATGCCCGCAGCGCCGGAGCGATCGCCGTCCCCAGCAGGATGACGCTCGCGAGCACGAGGGAGACCACTCCCGCGACCCGCGAACGAGTGGGCGAACGGAAGAAGTCCCGCCCCAGCGCGTGATCGGGAACATCCGGGAACGTGTCGACCAGATCAGGACGGACGGGGGGTGGCAGCGGTTGCCGTACGTCGGACGGGGGGTGCTGCATCTCCTTAAGGTCGGCTCGCATCGGCCCGAACCTTATCCGGCAGGTCGGTGGGTGGGAGATAGGCTACGTCGCTACACGCGGTGGCGGCGCTCCTTCGGCCAGTAGACGATGACGATCTTGACCTTCAGCTCATCCCTCCGCACCGGCCCGAACTGCCTGCTGTCGGTCGAAGCCTCGGCGAAGTCCCCCTCGACCCACCACTCGTCCGCACCGAGCAGGCGGTCCCCAGGATGATCGCCGGGGGCTGCGGTGATCCGCTTGACCATCTCGTAGCCGGGCCGCCCGGGGTGCTCAACCACCACCACGTCACCGACGCTGGGGTGGCGGAGCGGGACGGCGATCGCCCAGTCACCCGGCGCCAGGGTCGGAGCCATGCTCCCGCCCTCGATCGCGACACGCGACGGACGCCACCGTACGCACACCCATACGACGCCCAGTGCGAAAACGAGGCCAGCGCCCCAGAACAGTTTCCTACCCCGGTGGTAGGTTTCGCCCATCGGCTCATCCGAAGGAGGTGGCATGTCCATGCTGGAAGCTTTGCTGAAGCCGGCCCGTACCGTCCACGCCCACTGCGATCTTCCGTGCGGCGTCTACGATCCGGCCCAGGCGCGCATCGAGGCAGAATCGGTGAAGGCCTGCCAGGAGAAGTTCGCGGGCTCCGACGACCCGGTTTTCCGTGAGCGCGCGATCGCGATCAAGGAAGAGCGCGCCACGATGGTCAAGGAGCACCTGTGGGTGCTGTGGACCGACTACTTCAAGCCCGAGCACCTCGAGCGCTTCCCTGATCTGCACGACAAGTTCTGGAACGCCACCAAGCTCGCCGGCGCCTCTAAGAAGAGCGAGGACCCGGCGCAGGGCCAGGAGCTCCTGAACGCGATCGACGAGATCTCGAAGATCTTCTGGGAGACGAAGTCCTAAGCGCGACGGGTCGTTGAACCACCGAGGCCGGGGCTCAAGCCCCGGCCTCTTCCGTTGCCGGATGGTGGAGGAACGGCGGACGGGCGGGGCCGTCGGATCCCTACCCGTCCGCACGATCAGCCAGACCGCTATGAACCAGACCTATAGGCCCAGACCGCCAGGCCGATGAAAGAGGACCCGGCGGGGCGGGGTGGGTCTGGCGGCACCCCGCCACCGCCAAGTCTCGCTATAGGAATCGGCGATATGACCGACCCCGCCGCAGTGACCGAACGGCCCCAGTTTCCCGGCCAAAGGGCGGATACGGGTCGCGTGGTCCGGGGACACCGGTCGGTCCGTCCGACGGCATCCGGCTGTTACGCTCGCGCCTCGTGAAGGACATCGGACTGGTCGGCGTGCCGTTCTCGGGCAAGTCCACGCTCTTCACCGCCCTCACGCGAGCCGGCTCCCACGGAGGTCAGGCGAACGTGGCCGTGGTCCCCGTCCCAGACCCCCGCCTGGCCGTGCTGACCCAGATGGAGCGGTCGAAGAAGACCGTTGCGGCGCAGGTCCGGTTCGTCGATGTACCCGGTGGGACCTCGTCGGCGCAGGGGATCGCGAAGCTCCGCGAGTCCGATGCGCTGGCGCTCGTGATCCGGTGTTTCGGGGCGGACGCGACCCCCGCCGAGGAGCTCGCGAACGTGCGCGCCGACCTGCTGCTGGCCGACATGACCGTGGTGGACAGCGCTCTGCAGAAGGCCGAGAAACGCGCGAAGGGCAAGGTTACGGACGAGGTCGCGGCGCTGCGGGCGGCCCATGCGGCGTTGGAGGCCGAGACCCCGTTGCGCGAAGCCCGGTTGGACGATGCGGTCGTGAACGAACTGCGGGGCCTGGCTCCGCTCACGCTGAAACCCGAGATCGTGATCGCGAACCTGGAGGAGGGAGCGCAGGTTCCCGCCGAGCTCGGCGATGCCGTCGGGGTGTTCGCGTCGATCGAGGCCGAGACGGCGGAGATGGATCCCGATGAGGCGCGCGCGCTGCTCGAGGAGTTCGGCGTGGAGGAGCCGGGCCTGGAGAAGGTGATCGCGGCGTGCTATCGCGCGCTCGACCTGATCACGTTCCTCACGACGGGCGAGGACGAGACGCGCGCGTGGGAGGTGCGACGCGGTGCGCACGCACCCGAGGCGGCGGGCGTGATCCACACGGACCTGCAGCGCGGGTTCATCCGCGCCGAGGTGATCGGCTACGACGACCTGGTCGCCGCGGGATCCATGGAGGCCGCCAAGGCCGCCGGCAAGATCCGCGTGGAGGGCAAGGACTACGAGGTCCGCGAAGGCGACATCCTCCACGTCCGGTTCGCGGTCTAGCTCCTGCTACGGTTCCCGGTCGGCGACTACTCTTCGATCAAGGCAACGATGGTCTCGTCGAGCTGCTCTGGACACGGTACGGCTCGCACCTGACCTCCGCCGTACCGGCGTCTGGGAAGTTGGCGGATAGGAGGCCCGACGGTCCCGTGCTCGACTGGGCCAGCCGCGAGCGTGAACGTCCGGATGGACGCCTTCGGCGAGGTGATGCGAGCGCGCAGGCTGCTTCGCCGACGAGTGTTCCCTCAGACCAACTGATGTCGCCTACGACGCGACGGTTCGACGCAAGGTTGAAGAAGACGTAGCGGCCGTCGTTCACGAAGAGCATCCCTGGACGCACCGAGCTTCGGCGGTGATCGGTGTTCCACCTTCGACCTGATGTTCCTGCCTGAGAACGGCCGACGGTTCGAGAGCCGCGAAGCCGAACGCGTGCAATCCCACAACCTCTCCTCCCTCGCCCATCAGGATCATCGCGCACTGGGCCTGCCAGGACACGTGATCACTCGTCGAGCTGAACGCGATATCGCACGATCGCCAGTCGGCCCAGCTTCGCCAGTTCCGGAGGAGGTCTCTACCTCGAGTCGAAGTGAGGGAGAGTTCCCCCGCTGGGACGAGACCGCTCGAAGCCGGCGAAGGAGCGGGACGATCGACGATCTCGATCGGCAGCCAGAATTGGGCTTGCGCGTCGTCCCACGTCGCGTCGACCGCGAGCGAGGTATCTCCCGGCAGGGAGGTCGAACGACGCTCCCGCGCTGGTGAGGTCGAGCTGCAAAGGACTCGCCGACCGGCGGACCGAAGTTCATTGTCTGCCCGCATAGCGCCAAGCGACGTGGTGGGTGGAGCGTCGTAGAGCGGAGCGGCGCTCCCCGCACCACCCGGACCACGTCGGCGTCGGTGAACGTGGGAGTCGCAGCATCTGCGAAACCGCTGCCGTTGTCGAACGTCCAGGAGTGCGTGCCGAGGGTCGCGGGGAACTTCGTACCTCCCACCGTGAACGACAGCTGCGGCGCTTGCAGGATCCGTCTCGTCGAACGTCAACACGGCGGCTTCTTCAACGGGCACGACCTCGAAGAGGGCGGTGAAGGTCGCCGTTCCCTCATCCCAGACGCCGGTCAGTTCGATGACGTACTGCCCCGGGTTCCGAAGGGAGGATCGCAGACCCGTCCGACAGGTCGAGCACTGCTGCGGGGCGAGTCGATGGAGATCCCGTTCCGGATGGTCGCCGACGCCGAGGTCGCGTCGCCTGCACCACGAGGCGCGTTCCGGCCGGCACGCCGAAGTCGAGGTTGTACAAGGGTTGGTTGAATCCGTCGACCGGGATGTCCGGCCAGCCGGTCATCCCTTGGGTCGGGATCTCGGTCGCTTGCTCTCCGAGGCGGAACACGGCGGTCGGCAGATGGAGTTCCGTCGCCGTCGATGGCTCAGTCGGGGCGCGCAGGGTTACCACCAGATCTCCCGGACCGGGAGCGGTCGTCGAGCCGTCACCGTCTCCCACGGACACGCAGCCGGGTCGGACTGAGCACGTTCCACGCGAACGCCCCGGCTGCGATGAACACGACGAAGGCGACGACGCCCGCGACCACCCGTTGGCGGCGCCGAGGGAGCACAGCTTCCTCTTCACGGCCCGCTCGGTCCTTCGCTCGCTCGCTGCCAGAGCCCCGGAGTGGGAGATGCCTCTCGCAACCTCCGCAGTTCGCTCTGCCAGCGTTCAGGCATCGTCGACCTCCCCGGCGCCGAGCAGCTCTCGGAGCCGCTTGCGGCCTCGATGGATGTGCACGCGAACGGTCGGCGCCACGATGCCTATCCGGCGCGCAACCTCCTCGACGGTCAAGCCTTCTTCGAACCGCAGGACGATCACCGCGCGCTGGTTCGGCGACAGACGGCGGAGCGCAGTCTAGAAGCTCACCCAAGCTCCGGCGGCTCGATGGTGGCATCGTGCAGCCTCTGCTCGCCTGCCGTCCCGACGCATCTCTTCGGACGCGATCCGGAACGCCGTGCGGTAGATCCAAGCGAGTGGGTCGCGGATCCCACGCTTGTACGCGATCGCTCGCGCGAACGCTTCGGCCACGGCTTCGTCCGCCATCTCACGACGGCCGCCTGAGTATGCGTAGATCGCCCGCCAGAGACCCGGCCCATCGTCACGGAACAAGCGTTCGAAGTCGTGGGTCCGCTCGTGGGAAGCCATGCCTGATTTCACAGACTCCAGGTTCGCCAGCATGGTCGCAACATCCACGGATCCCACCTCTCACACGACAGAGGCCGGGGAAGGGCCTGGCGTTTACATGCGAGTAGCATCTCCCGCGATGGCCGACACGTACCGGATCGGCGAAGCGGCAGACATCCTCGGCGTGCGCGTGGAGACGCTGCGACGTTGGGAACGCGCCGGCAAGCTGAAGACCGAGCGGACGCCCGGTTCTCAGCGGTTGGTGCCGGCGTCCGAGGTCGCGCGCCTGCTCACCGAGACCCATGGTCGAGGGCCGATCGCAGCCGGCAGCGCCCGCAACCGGTTCCGAGGCATCATCACCGAGATCAAGACCGACAAGCTCTCGGCGACGGTCGAGATCCAGGCCGGTCCCCACCGGATCCTGGCCTTCATCACCCGCGAGGCAGTCGACCAGTTGGGACTGAAGCCGGGGATGGAAGCCGTGGCCACCGTGAAGGCCACGAGCGTGATGGTGAACCTGCCCGACTGAGCTTTCGTCTTTCGTATCACCAGCTTTCCTTGGCTGCATAGCACCTGATATATGCTGCTGGCATGAATGGGACGATAGCGATCTCCGCTCCGCCCATCGAGCGTCCGTTCCGCATCTCCGTCGGCGAGGTGGCAGGCGCCGTCGCGGACCTCGGCGTGATGGTCCCGCTCGCAACGGCGCTCATCCTGGTGAACGGTCTCGACGCGGGATCCGTGTTGGTCTGCGCCGGCCTGCTGGTCGTGGGCGCCGGGCTCGTGTTCCGCGTTCCGTTCCCGGTGCAACCGCTCAAGGCGCTCACCGCGGTGGCCGTCGCGCAGCAGCTCGCGCCCGGCGTGATCCACGCGGCGGGTCTCGAGATCGCCGGGTTCCTCCTGTTGCTCTCCGTTCGACACGTTGCCGACGGGATCGCCCGGGTGTTCACCAAGCCGGTCGTTCGCGCGCTCCAGCTGGGCGTGGGCATCCTCTTGCTCATCACCGCGATGAAACTGGTCGCTTCACCACCGGAGGTCTTCGCCGGCACCCCACCCACGCCCTGGCCGTGGCTCCTGCTCGCCGGCGCGTTCGCGGGGGTGATGGCAGCCAGCCTCACACGTCACTACTGGATCGCCATCGCCATCCTGGTGGGTGGCGTCGCAGCGGCTTGGGTAGTGGCCGATCCGAACGTCGGAGGGCCTGCCTTCACGCTCCCATCGTTCGGCCTGCCGGCCGCCCGAGACTTCGGAACCGCGTTCCTTCTGCTCGTGGTGCCCCAACTGCCCCTCACGTTCGGCAACGCCGTGGTGGCGGTCGACGAGCTGGAGCACGAGTACTTCGGAGTCGCTGCGTCGCGTGTGACACCATCGCGGATCTGTCTATCCGCGGGAGCGGGCAACCTCGTCTCCGGGGTGCTCGGGGGGATGCCCATGTGCCACGGCGCCGGCGGGCTCACCGCCCACACGCGGCTCGGGGCGCGCACGGCCGGCATGAACATCGTCCTAGGCGGCGCGTTCCTGGTCCTCGGGTTGTTCTTCGCCGCTCAGGTGCCGGTCCTGCTTGGGCTGCTGCCCGTCTGGGGTCTGGCCGCGTTCCTCGCATACGCCGGCCTGCGACACGCGTGGCTCGTATCGGACCTCCGCCGCTTCGACCTGCTCGTCGCCGTTATCTGCGGCGCGTTGGGTGCATGGTTCGGCAACCTGGCGATCACCGCCGCGCTCGCGTTGCTCGCAGTTCACGGCTCGACACTCCTGCGGAGGTTGCGAGGTCGGGCCGGTACCCTTGTTCGATGAAGACCGGCGAACGCCAGTCACTCGAAGCGCCCGAACCCGCATCCCGCAAACCCACGAAGGCCGGCGTGCTCGGGTTCCTGGGCGAACTTCCGGGCCTGATCCTGATGGCCTTCCTGCTGGCCATACTGATCCGGACATTCCTGTTCCAGGCGTTCTTCATCCCCAGCCCGTCCATGGAACCGACGCTCATCCAGGGCGACCGGGTGTTGGTCAACAAGATCCCCTACTACTTCCACGACCCCCGGCGCGGGGACATCGTGGTCTTCGAGAACCCCAACCCGAACGCGATACCCGATCGAGGACTGGTCGGCGGATTCCTCCATTGGCTCTTCCAAGGCCTGGGCGTAGAGCAACCCGAGAACGAGGACTTCATCAAGCGGGTGATCGGCGTGCCGGGCGATACCGTGCAGGGCAAGAAGGGGTTCGTTCTCGTGAACGGGGAGAAGATAGACGAGCCCTACCTCACGCAGAAGACCCAGCCGTTCGACGCGGTCACCGTTCCGGAGGGCAAGCTCTTCGTGATGGGCGACAACCGCGGCAACTCACTCGACTCGAGGTTCACTCTGGGTTTCGTGCCGATCGACAAGGTGATCGGCAAGGCCTTCATCAAGATCTGGCCTCCGACACGGTTCGGTTTGCTTCACTAGTCTGGGTCAGACTAGTGAAGAGCGGCTAGTCGCTGGAGGCCTGCGGTCCGATCGGTCGATCCCCGGGAACGAACAGCCGTGCGAACGACCACACGATCGCCGCGATACCGAACGCGGCCAGCCACAAGATGTAGTCCGGCGGATCAAGCGCGAAGAAGGTCTGCGTGGCAGGGAGCAGGAGCGCCAGTGAGAAGAGCCCGGCCATCGACCAGATCAGAGTCAGGCGGGCGCGGCTGAGCGGCGCCGCGATGATCGACAGCACCAAGAGTCCGATCCAGGTGAGCACCATGACGGCGCTCGTCCGAGCCTGCTCCAAGGTCACGCCGTCCTGGTCCTTGACCAAGGCGTACGCGAGGAACGTAGCGATCGCCGCGAGCGCGCCCGCCGGCACGGCGAACCGCGCCACCCTACCCACGAACCCGGGCCGGAACCGCTCGGTGTTCGGCGCGAGCGCCAGGAAGAACGACGGGATCCCGATCGTTACCGCGCCGATCAATGTGAGATGCCGCGGCAGGAACGGGAACGCGAACCCCGCCACGCCCACAGCGAGGGAAAGCAGCATGGCGTAGACGGTCTTGGTGAGGTACAGGCCGGACGTGCGTTCGATATTGCCCAGCACACGCCGACCCTCCGCCACCACGTGCGGTAACGCGTCGAAGTTAGAATCCAACAGCACGACCTGCGCGACGGCGCGCGTGGCGTCGCTCCCCGAACCCATGGCCACGCCCATGTCTGCCTCCTTCAGCGCGAGCGCGTCGTTCACGCCGTCGCCCGTCATAGCCACCACGTGCCCTCGGGAACGGAGCGCTGCGACCATGGCGCGCTTCTGGTGCGGCGTCACCCGGCCGAACACGGACGGACCCTCGAGCGCGGCTGCCATGCCGGCCTGGTCCTCGGGCAGGATCCGAGCGTCGACGGCATCGGCCGCACCCGGGAGCCCCAGCTGCGACGCGATCGCCCCGACCGTCCGCGGATCGTCCCCTGAGATCACCTTCACGGCGACGCCTTGCTCTTCGAAGTACCGCAAGGTGCGTTCCGCCTCGGGACGCAGCGAGTCGCGCAACGTGACCACGGCGGCCGGCCGGATGTCGGCGGGCAGCTCGGCACCGACATCCGTGCCCGGCGCATGCGCCAGTACGAGCACCCGCGCCCCCGAGGAGGTCGCGTCTTGGACCAGCGCCTGCCCGACGTCATCTCCCCGGAGGAGGACGTCCGCGCCGCCGACGTACCACGACCCGTGCCCGTCGAACGAGGCCGCGGTCCATTTCCTGGCAGAGGAGAACGGAACCGAACCGACCGGCGACCACCCGGTGGGGGCTGCCGGGAACCGCTCCCGGATCGCGGACATGGTGGCATTCGGATTCGGATCGTCGGCCGCGATCGCGGCGAGCGCTTGCGCTACGGGCGCCTCCACATCGAGCGGCTCGACGGCGATCACCGACAGTTTCCCCTCTGTAAGCGTGCCTGTCTTGTCGATGCAGAGCACGTCGATGCGCGCGAGCCCCTCCACCGCCGGCAGCTCCTGCACCAACACGTTGCGTCTGGCCAACCGCACCACGGCGACGGCGAACGCGATGCTCATCAAGAGCACCAGCCCTTCCGGGACCATCGCCACCGTGCCGGCGACGGCACCGCTCACGGCCACCCGCCAGGAGTCATGGTGGCGGATCTGACTGATGAACAGCAGAGCCGCCGTCGGCACTATCGCGATCGTGACCCACCGCAGGATCTGGTCGACGCCCTCCCGCAGCTCCGAACGGGTGAGCGCGAATCGACGGGCCTCCTCGGCCAGCCGAACCGCATAGGCGTCCGCGCCGACCGCGGTCGCGAGCATCCGGCCGGCGCCGGCCGATACGAACGAGCCCGAGAGCGCCGCGTCATCCGGGGTCTTGCGCACGGCGTCCGACTCCCCGGTCAGTAGGGACTCGTCCAGCTCGAGGCCGTCGGAGGAAAGGACCGTGCCGTCAACCACGACCTGGCCTCCGGGCGCCAGATCGAGCACGTCGTCGAGCACCACGCGATCGACCTCGAGTTCCCGCACGTCGCCGTCGCGCACCACGCGAGCCTTGGGCGCGGTGAGCACGGTAAGGGCGTCGAGCGTTCGCTTCGCCCGAAGCTCCTGCACGATGCCGATGCCGGCGTTCGCGATGAGAACGAAACCGAAGAGCGCGTCTTGGATCGGACCGACCACCAAGATGACCGCGAGCATCGCGCCGAGCAGCGCGTTGAACCGCGTGAATACGTTGGCGCGCACGATCTGGCCGACCGTGCGCGTGCGGGTGCGCGGCACCACGTTCACCAGGCCTCGCGCCTCGCGATCGGCCACCTCGCTCGCGGTGAGACCCCGCTCGGGATCCGTCATGGTTCGCGTTCGGCGGCCCACGACTCGAGCAGAGCGAACGCCTCGTCCTCGGGGATCGGCCCACGTTCCATACGGAGCTCCATGAGGTAGGCGAGCGCCTCCCCCACGAGCGGGCCGGGCGCGAGGCCAAGGCGTTCCATGACCTGGCCACCGTCGAGAGGCGGGCGAAGGGCGTCCAGGTTCTCCTCCTCGGCCAGGCGGGCGATCCGTTCCTCCAGCTCGTCCTGCAGCTCCTCGAGCCTCTTCGCCTTCGCCTCGTTCCGTGTGGTGCAGTCCGCGCGCGTCAGCTGGTTCAGCCGATCGAGCAACGGACCCGCGTCCCGCACGTAGCGTCGGACCGCGCTGTCGGTCCAGCCGTCGCCGTATCCGTGGAACCGCAGGTGGAGCTCGACGAGGGTATGGACGTCGTCTATCACGGCGTTCGGGTAGCGCAGCTCCTTCAAACGCGCCTCGGCCATGCGAGCACCTACCACGTCGTGGTGATGGAACTGAACGCCCTCCGGCGTGATCGATCGTGTCTTGGGCTTCCCGACGTCGTGCAGAAGCGCCGCCAGGCGCAGCACCAGGTCCGTCGGGTCGCAGCGCTCCACCACGGCGAACGTGTGACGCAGCACATCCTTGTGCTGGTGCACCGGGTCCTGCTCCAGCTGCAGCGCCGAGAGCTCGGGGAGGAACAGATCCGCCAGGCCGGTGTCCACGATCAGGGCCAGCCCGACGGGGGCACCGGCGCCGAGGAGCAGCTTGGACAGCTCATCCTGGATGCGCTCGGCGGACACGATCGAAAGACGCTCACGCATCTGTGTGATCGCCGTTACCACGCGCGGAGCCGGCTTCACACCGAGCTCCGCCACGAATCGTGCGGCCCGGAGCATCCGTAGGGGATCGTCCGAGAACGCCACCTCGGGCTCGAGCGGCGTGTCCAGCTCCTTGGCGGCCAGGTGCTTCACGCCGCCGAACGGGTCGACGAACGCGCCGTCCGGCAACCGCACCGCCATCGCGTTGATCGTGAAGTCCCGGCGCGACAGATCGGTCTGGATGTCCTTGGCGAAAGTCACCGCAGGTTTGCGGTGCTCCTCCGCGTAGACCTCCTCGCGGAACGTGGTGATCTCTAGATGGCGACCATCCTTCATGGCCCCCACCGTGCCGAACCTCACCCCGACCAGGTACTGGCGATCGGACCAACCTCGCAGGACGCGCGTGACCTGGTGCGGCGCGGCATCGGTTGCGAAGTCCAGGTCGAAGTCTGTGGCCTCCCGGCGCCTGCCCATGATCGCGTCGCGGACGACGCCGCCCACCAGGTACAGCTGGTGCCCGGCGGCGGCGAACCTCTCGCCCAGCTCTGCGGCCTGGGGGTCGACCTCGATCGTGGTCATGACGGCCTCACGATACCCTTCGCCCTTCGCGAGCCGGGCACGATACCGTGCCGAGATGCCCACATGGCTCGGGTTCATATGGACCGTGCCCAACACGGTGATCGGACTGGTCCTGGGGCTGTTCACGTTCCAGGTGCCCCGGCTGGACGGCGCCGTGATCTTCGACAAGACGCCGCGTGGGCTCACCGCGTTGATGCCGCACATGCGCCGCACGGCCATGACGATCGGCTTCGTGATCGTTTCCGCGGCTCCGCTCACGGGCACGCTGTCGATTCATGAGCGGCATCACATCAAGCAGTACTGCCTGCTCGGTCCGTTCTTCCTGCCCGTCTACTTCCTGCTGGCGATCCCCTTCGGCTACCGTCGGCACCCGTTGGAGATCCGAGCGAAGCGCGCCTCCGGAGAGCTGCCCTCGATACCGAGCTAGAACATCGCACCGGCGGCGCCGGGCATGGCGGCTCCGCGTTCCATGACCCCCAAGAGCGCCAGGTCGAAGTCGTGAGGGTTCGTGGAGGTGCGTCGCGCCTCGTCCTCCGTGACCAGCCCTTGCTTGACCAGCTTCACCAGCGCCTGGTCGAACGTCTGCATGCCGTAGTAGTCGCCCTCGGCGATCACCTCGGGGATCGAGTCGGTCTCGTCAGGATCGGCGATCCGGTCGAACACGCGGCCGGTGTTGACCAGGACCTCCACCGCAGGCACTCGGCCCTTGCCGTCGGCGCGCGAGACGAGCCGTTGCGAGACGATGCCCCGGAGCGATCCTGCGAACGACGTCCGGACCTCGCGCTGCTGTTGCGGCGGGAACAGGTCCAACAGACGGTTGATCGTCTCCACGCAGTCGATCGTGTGCAAGGTCGAGATGACGAGGTGACCGGTCTCGGCCGCCTGGATCGCTGAGAGGGCCGATTCGGGATCGCGGATCTCTCCGATGAAGATCACGTCGGGGTCTTGACGGATCACGTGCCGCAGCGCGTTCGCGTAGGAATCGGTGTCGATCCCGATCTCGCGTTGCTGGATGATCGAGAGCGCGTCGTCGTGGACCACCTCGATGGGGTCTTCCACGGTCACGATGTGCGTGCGACGCGTGGAGTTGATGTGACCGATCATGGACGCGATCGTCGTGGTCTTGCCGGTCCCGGTCGGTCCCGTGATCAACACTAGACCGCGCGGCGAGTCTGCCAGCGTTCGCATCACCGGCGGCAACCGGAGCTCCTCGAAGGTGGGGATCTCCGAGCGAACGCGCCGGATGGCCAGTCCCACCACGCCGCGCTGCCGGAACACGTTCACCCGGAAGCGGCCGACGCCCGCGAGCGTGTAGCCCAGGTCCGCCTCGCTGTGATCCTCGAATTCCCTCTTCTTGTGCTCCGACATCAGAGCCTGGCCGAACGCCTCGGTATCGGCCGGCGTGAGGGTCGTGTACTGGGTGGGCTGCAGATCTCCATCGACGCGGACGAAAGGAACGTTGCCGACCTTCAGGTGCAGGTCGCTCGCCCCCCGCTCGACCGTGTGCCGGAGCAGTTCGTTGATCTCCATCGGTTCGACTCCCATCACGCCGCGCAGGTGAATGCCGCGGCTCGTCCCGCCTACGGGAGAACCATCGGCACGTTCCTGCGCCGACCGAAGCCTTAGTTGGGAACCACCCGCGACCAGGCTGGCCGCGCCCGTACGCCTAGAATCGCCGCGATGACCAGCACTCCGAGGGGCGGCAAGCGAGGCGGGTCCACGAAGGGTGGAGACGCTCCCAGGCGTAGGAAACGCCCGGAGACGCGCACCGAGGTCTCAGCGGGAGGCGTCGTCTACCGTCGAGAGGATGATGCCGTCGAGGTGGTGCTGGCTGCCCGTCGCACGCGACGAGGGGACCTGGCCTGGGGTCTTGCGAAAGGTGGCATCGAACCCGACGAGTCCAGGGAACAGGCCGCCGTGCGCGAGGTGCGCGAGGAGACCGGCATCGAGGCCCGGATCGAGGAGTCCCTAGGGGAGACGCGGTACTTCTATGTCTGGGAGGGCGTCCGGGTCCGCAAGACCGTCCACTTCTTCCTGATGCGCGCGACCGGGGGCGATCCCAGCGACCGCGACGACGAGATGGAGGACGTCCGTTGGTTCCCGTTGGATCGGGCACTCAAGCGCGCCGCCTATCGCGGTGAGCGCGAAGTCCTGACGCGCGCGGCCGAACATCTCCGATGAATCGACGCTGGGCAGCGGGCGGCCTGACGATCGCACTCTCGCTCCTGTCGAGCGTCTCGGCAGTTCAGACGGTCCGTGCCCAGGAGGCCTCGAACGTCTCCCTGACGCTCGTGTCCCAAACTCCCTGGGGAACGCTCGAAGATCCCGTGATCGAGATCGCCGTCAGAGCCCGCAACGGCAGCGGGGTTTCGCTGGGCGATCTTTCGACCGGGATCACCATCGGCGGCGCCGTTCGTTCCCGCAGCGTCTACGAGGAAACGCTCACCGGTGGGCCGGGGCTGGCGATCGATGCCACGACCATCTCGCAAGAGGGAACGCTCGATGCCGGCGGCGAACGTCGGTTCCGGCTTGAGGTCGACCTGTCCGCGGTCGGCGACATCAGCCAGACCGACTCGCTCGTCTATCCGCTCCGGGTGGACCTGAGGAGCGCCGGGACACCGGTTGCCCTGATCGACGTGCCGATCATCTTCCTGGTCCGCGAACCCGAAGTCCCGCTCCTGCTCTCCACGACGGTCGAGCTGTCCGCGCCCATCGCGTTCGGCCCCGACGGATCGCTGGCGGATCCGGGGTTCGAGGAAGCCGTAAGGCCCGGCGGCACGCTCGGGGCCCAGGTCGCCGCGCTCCACCGGATGGTCACCGAGGTGACTCAACCGATCACCCTGGTCATACAGCCATCCCTCCTGGATCAGCTCGAGCGCCTGTCTGACGGATACGAACGCGCAGACGGAACGCAGGTGTCCGCGGGATCGGGCGCGGCGGCGGAAGCAGAGACGCTCCTGCGATCCCTCCGCGAGACGGTGGCGGTCTCCGTCGTCCAGGTGGTCGCGCTGCCCTTCTCGGGGCCGACGGTTCCCTCCCTCCTGTCGAGCGGCCTCACGAGTGACCTGGCTGCCCAGCAAGCCCGGGGGATCGAGACGGTTCGAGCGGTGCTCGGCGTTGACCCGGCATCCACAGTGGCAAGGCCGGCGCTCGGTGCGCTCGATGACGGATCAGTCGCCGCGCTCGCCGCCCTGGGAGCCACCACGATCCTCGGCGACGCAGGCACGGTCGAACGGCCCCCTCAGCCGAACGGATTCGCGCCCCCACCTACGGAATCGCTCGCCGTGGGCGGTCAGACGGTCGCCCTGGTGCTCCCCGATCCTGGCGTGCAGACACTCCTGTCGACCACGGGCTTCCTCGACGATCCGGTTCGTGCGGCGCAGGCGAGCCTGGGCGAACTAGCCGTCATCTGGCGCGAACAGCCGGTTCCTTCCTCGCCACGAGGTGTGGCCATCTCGCTCCCGAGCGGCCTCCCCGCGAGGTTCTGGGGCGCGTTCCTGGGGCGCTTGGCCGTGGCGCCCTTCCTCCGCTCCTCAGACGCCGAGGATCTCGTGACGCAGATCCCGCCGGCCGTCGCGCCCATCTCTCTCGCGGCGCCCTCGACCGCCAGGTTCACGCCCGCGTACGCCGATGCCATCAAGCGCGAGCGCCGCGACCTCCTGGCGTTCCGTTCGATGCTCGTCGGGGAAAGCTCCCTCCCCGACCGGCTAGCGCGCAACCTGCTCTTCGCGGAGTCCGCCCAGTACCTGGACAACGAACTCGCCGGGCGAGCATGGATCGACCAGGTGAATCGCGTCACCGAAGGCATCTTCGCGCGGGCCGTCCCAGACACGAGTCAGGTATTCACGTTCACGTCCGAAACCGGGACGATCCCGCTCCTGATGGGTCAGCCCGCCTCCGTTCCCCTCCGGTTCACGCTCCAACTCCGCTCCAACCGCTTCCGGTTCCCAGGCGGGGACCAACAGAGCGTGACGCTGACCGAGCCTGACCAGATCGTCACGTTCGACGCCACGGCCCTCGCGACCGGGCAAGGGAAGATCCAGGTGATCGTGCGCGCCCCCTCGGGACGGCCGATCGGACAAACGCAGATGACGGTCCGCTCCACGTCGGTGAACCGCATCGCGGTCGCCGTCACCGTGCTGGCGGCGCTCATCCTTGTTGGCCTGTGGTCGAGGAGGTTGTTCCGACGTCCAACGGCCTAGACCCCGACCCGATCGACCTGCCGCCCGAGGATTCTCGCGGCGCTTTCGTTCGGAACACGGCCGTCATGTCTTTGGGCACCACGCTCTCCCGCCTGACCGGGTTCCTACGCTTGTCGGTCCAGACGGCCGCACTGGGCGTCACCGTCAGCGCTCTCGGCAACACTTACACGACCGCGAACACAACGCCGAACATCGTCTACGAGTTGGTGCTGGGTGGGATCCTCACATCGGTCTTCGTTCCGGTGTTCGTGGAGTGGCTGCAGAAGCACGGCCGCGACGAGGCCTGGCTGTTGGCCGACCGCGTGCTCACCATCGCGCTCGTCGTGCTCGGGACCGTCGCGCTCCTGGGTGCCGTCTTCGCGCCTCAGATCATCCGGCTCTACCTCGTCGCCTCCGACGCGCCCGACAAGGAGCAGCAGGTGGCGCTGGGGGCGTACTTCTTGCGGTGGTTCATGCCGCAGATCGTCTTCTACGGGATCGGCGCGGTTGCCACCGGCCTGTTGAACGCCGAACGCCGGTTCGCTGCGCCCATGTTCGCGCCCATCCTCAACAACTTGGTCGTCATCGCTTCGTTCAGCATCTACGCCGTTCTACTGGGTAGCGGCGTGCCGTCCGTTGACGACATCACGTTCGCGGAGAAGACCGTTCTCGCGGCGGGGACCACGCTCGGAGTGATCGCCATGACACTCGCCCTGTGGCCCTCGTTGCGTCGCTTGGGTTTCCGGTGGCGCCTGCGGTTCGACTGGAACCACCCGGGCGTGCGTCGGCTGGGGAAGCTGGCCCTTTGGGTCGTCGTCTACGTGGTGGCGAACCAGGTCGCCTACGTGATCATCATCGTCCTGAGTGGACGGTTCCCACCTGGCGGTTACCAGATCTACGCGAGCGCGTTCATCCTGTTCCAGCTCCCGTACGCCATCTTCGCCGTCTCGATCTTCACCGCTCTGTTGCCGGCGATGTCGAGCCGGTGGGCGGACGACGATCCCACAGGGGTACGAACCCTCTTCTCCCGTGGCTTCCGGGACACGACCGTCATCATCGTCCCCGCGGCGCTCGGCTATCTGGTACTCGCTCTCCCGATCGTCAAGTTGCTACTTCAATACGGGAACGCGGGTCCCGCCGACTCGGAGGTGATCGCTCGAACGCTCCAGGCTTTCGCCGTCGGGTTGCCGTTCTTCGCCGCGTTCCAACTCTGCACCCGAACCTTCTACGCCATGCAGGACGCGCGAACACCGGCGCTCGTGAACGTCGCGGCGGCGGTCGTGAATATCGTCGCCGACCTGGCGTTCGTGTTCTGGTTCGGATGGGACGTGCCCGGGCTCGCGCTCGGCCACGCCACCTCTTACGCGTTCGCGACCGCCGCGTGCCTGATCCTCCTGCGAGGCCGCATAGGCGGCATCGACGGGAGGCGCGTCGTCCGCACGGTGGTGAGGGTGATCCCGGCCTCCGCGGCCGCGGCGGTGGCCGCGTTCCTAGCCTCCGAAGGGGTGCAGGCGCTACTAGGCTCCGATACGGGAACCCCCGGGCGGTTCGCTCAGGTGGCGGCGGCGATCGTGGCCGGGTTGCTTGCGTTCGTGGCCTCGGCGCTTATCTTGCGCATCGAGGAGGTCGATGACGTCAAGGACGCGGTCCTCAGGAGGTTCCGCGGATGACGAGCATGAAGAACCGGTTCCAGCAGGAAGCGGGCGCCGTCGGCTGGCTGATCGTCATGTGGCTGACGTTCGTCGTCCTTGTCGGCATGGTCTTGATGGACGCCGGCTCGATAGCGTTCACCAAGTTCCGGCTGGCGGACGTGGCGAGCAGCGCCGCGACCCAGGGGGCCAACGCCTACCGGTCGAGTCACGATCCGGCCGGAGCTTGCCAGGCGGCCTCAGACCAGATCGCGACCGAGGATCCCGCCGCCAAACTCGCCATCGCGGGCTGCTCGGTCGACGTGCGGACCGGGGTCGTGACGATCAAGGTCCGCAAACAAGCCAGCACGATCCTGGCCGGCCGGTTCGGCTTCACCAAGCACTACACGAAGGTCACCGCAACCGAGTCCAACGGCCCGAGCACGCTGTAGCGTTCCAAGCGTGACGGATCCCGAGAGCGACGAAGACCTCGTCCATCGGTACCTGCAGGGCGACGCCCAAGCGTTCACAGAGTTGGTGACGCGACACGAGTCCCGGGTGTACAACGTTGCGCTGCGCGTGCTGGGCGATCCCGACGACGCGCGCGACGCCGCGCAGGACACGTTCTTGACGGTCGTCAGGAAGCTCTCACAGTTCCGCGGGGACGCGGCGTTCACGACGTGGCTCCACCGCGTCACCGTGAACGCCTGCTACGACATCTTGCGGAAGCGCCGCCGCCAGCCGATGCTCCGGCTGGCTCCAGAGGGTGACGAGCCCGTGCCCGAACTCGGACCGCCCGTCGCGGACCACGCAGATGCCGCCGTCGGATCGATCGACGTGGCGCGCGCGCTCCAGTTGATCCCAGAGGAGTACCGGGTGGTCCTGGTGCTGGCGGACGTGCAGGACCTGCCGTACGAGGAGATCTCGCGGGTGCTGGACGTGCCGATAGGCACCGTCAAGTCGCGGGTCCATCGGGGCCGCATCGCGCTCGGACGGGCTCTAGGGCTGCCCGAAGAGCCTCCTCGGGAACCCGCCCCCGCCCCCCGGCCGTCGGAGAGAGAGTCATGACGCACCCCGAGGAGCACCTCGCCGGATACGTCGATGCAAGCCTGTCACCGGATGAGCGGAGGGCCGTCGACGCGCATCTCGCCGATTGCGAGAGATGCCGCCGAGAGGTCGCGGTCGCCGCGGGTGCGAGGGCGGCGCTCGGATCGCTGGCCGAGGTCCCGGCGCCCTCGGACGTCGCGACGACCGCGCTCCGCGAAGCGGGAGCGGCCAAGCAGACCCGGCCGGCCGACGGCACCCCCGCTTGGTACCGCATCGCCGGAGTGGCCGCGGCCGTCGCGGCAGGACTCCTGGTCGTGTCGCTCGTTCTGCCGCGGGTGGGCGACAGCTCGAACGACGCGGCACAGCGTGAGAGCGGCGGGGCGGGAGGCGAGGACGCCGGGGTGATCGCCGAGGCCGCGGGCTTCCTCGAGATCCAGGACGTGGACTACGACGATGCCTCCCTGTCGTCGTTCGCTTCCTCGTTCAAGTCGGCCGACGGTGCAGACGGCGCCGCCTCCGCCCCAGAGTCACTGCGACTCGGAACCCCACAGCAGACCCAGAAGGCGTTGCGCTGCATCGCGAAGTCGGCCCCAGATGAGACCGGAGAGCTGACCCGGCTGATCAAGGCGCGGTTCCAAGGCACCCCGGCCTATCTGGCGGTCTTCCTGGATGGACCCGGGGCGGGTCAACCGCCCGACGCCGTCTCGATCTGGGTCCTGGCGACCGACGGCTGCGCGATCCTCTCGTACTCCAACGCTCGGCTGTAGCCCCGCGCCGGGAATAGGAGGCCGTTCTTGCCTATGGGAGGATTGGACGCGTCATGACCGAGACCCGCAACGTGATCGTGATCGGATCGGGCCCGGCGGGCTTCACGGCCGCGCTCTACGCCGCTCGCGCGAACCTGGCGCCGCTCGTCCTGAAAGGGCTCGAGGCCGGTGGACAGCTCATGCTCACCACCGACGTCGAGAACTACCCGGGCTTCGCCGATGGCATCTTGGGACCCGAGCTCATGGAGCAGATGGAGAAGCAGGCCGAGCGCTTCGGCGCCCAGATCCTGCCCGTCCACGTGACACGGGTCGACCTGTCCGGCCGTCCGTTCGGCGTTTGGTCCGGAGATCAGGAGTGGCGCGCGGAGACCTTGATCGTGTCGACGGGTGCGAGCGCCAAGTGGCTGGACGTCCCCGGCGAAGAAAGGCTCCGCGGGCGCGGCGTGAGCGCCTGCGCCACATGCGACGGATTCTTCTTCCGCGATCGCGAGCTGATCGTCGTCGGCGGCGGTGACACCGCCATGGAGGAGGCAACGTTCCTCACGAAGTTCGCCAGCAAGGTCACCATCGTGCACCGCCGCGACGAGTTCCGCGCGTCACCGATCATGGTGGATCGGGCGTTGGCGAACCCGAAGATCGAGGTGGTCTGGGACACGGTCGTCGAGGAGATCATCGGAGACGACGCCGTTACGGGCGTTCGGCTGCGCAACGTGAGGACGGACCATGAGCGCCAGATGAAGACGGACGGCGTCTTCATGGCGATCGGTCACACGCCGAACACGGCGCTCTTCGAGGGGCAGCTCGAGCTTCAGGGCGGCTACGCCGTGGTGCAGGAGCCCCGTACCCTAACCAGTGTCGAAGGGGTTTTCGCAGCCGGCGACGTCACCGACACCATCTATCGTCAGGCGGTGACGGCCGCCGGCCAGGGCTGCAAGGCGGCGATCGACGCCGAGCGGTTCCTGGAGGAAGAGGCACACGCGTCCTGAGCCGGGAATCCCCCAGCGGTGAGAAGCGTTCGAGGAACCACCGAGAAGGAGACAGAGATGGCCAACATCGGCAACGTGAACGACACCGACTTCCAGTCCAACGTCTTAGATTCCGAGACCCCCGTCCTGGTGGACTTCTGGGCAGAGTGGTGCGTCCCGTGCCACATGGTCTCCCCCGTTGTGGAGGAGATCGCCCAGGAGAAGGGCGAGACGCTCAAGGTCGCCAAGCTCAATATCGACGACAACCCCGACGCAACGCGGACCTACGGCGTGATGAGCATCCCCTCGCTGATCCTGTTCAAGGGCGGCAAGGAGGTCGCGCGAGTGGTAGGCGCCAAGCCGAAAGACGCGATCTTGCGCGACGTCGAGCCCCACCTGGTCGGCTGAGCCCAACCCGCTCGAGCGGCGGCGCGGTTGCCGCCTTCGATGGCGCAGCACAGACTGGTCGGCGTGCGAATCTACCGCCTCGGCGACCGGGGTCCCGAGATCCGCGACATCCAACAGCGCCTGGTGGCGTTCGGTGGACGCGTGGATCAACCCGAACTCGACGGCACGTTCGGACCCTCAACGGAGGCTGCCGTCCGAGCCTTCCAGGCCGAACGCAGCCTTAAGGTCGACGGGCTGGTGGGTCTGGACACCTGGGGTCAGCTCGTCGAGGCTGGCTACCGGTTGGGTGATCGGACCCTCTACCTGCGTTCTCCGCAGCACCGCGGCGACGATGTGCGGGCCCTTCAGCGCAAGCTGAACATCTTGGGCTTCGACGCCGGCAAGGAAGACGGCCTCTTCGGTCCGCGCACCGACCGAGCTCTCCGCGAGTTCCAGCAGAACGTGGGAGAGGAGCCCGACGGGATCGCCGGGATCGAAGCGCTCGCCACGCTCGAACGCATGCGTCCCTCAGGATCGGGCCCCGGCCGCGCGATGGTCAGGGAGGAAGAATCCGTTCGGACGATGCGCTCCTCGATCGAGGGGCAGATCGTGGCGATCGATCCCGAGGGGCGGTCGGATGAGGCCCGGCTGGCTAGCTACGCTGTTGCTTCTGCGCTCGCCGACAGGCTGGTGGCGATGGGAGCCAAGCCGGCGCTCCTTCGCGGTCCCGACGACGATCCGTCCGTATCGGACCGGGCTCGCTCCGCGAACGAGATGGGTGCTTCGGTATGCGTTTCGCTACAGATACCGATCGCTGGCGCCGAGACGGCGTCGACCTGCATCTACTTCGGGAACACGACCACCTACTCGCCTGCCGGTAAGCGCCTCGCCGAGCTCGCGGCCGAGGAGTTGGAGCGGGTGCTCGCATGTCCCATCGGCGTAGAACGGCTCACCGGCGCCATCCTGCGTGAGACTCGCATGCCCGCGGTACAGATCGACACGTCGCAGGCCGACCGGATCGGCCCGGCGATCGCCGCCGCCCTGAGCCGCTTCTTCGCAGGATAACCGCTGGTCAGGGCCGTTTCCGGAGGCGGCCGGCAAGGGTCAGCACCAGTCCGAGGATCGCGCCCATCGCGACGGCTCTGATCGCCCGTTCCTGTTCGCTGGGCGGTATGGGTTCGGCTGACACGGTCCGACTATGCTACGCGCCGTGCGCTTCTGCCTGATGATCGAGGGCCAGGAGGGCGTCACCTGGGACGACTGGCTCGCGCTCGCGCAGACCGCAGAGCGACTGGGGTTCGAGGCGCTCTTCCGCTCCGACCACTACTTCAGTGGGCAGGGCGTGACCGGCCTCGGCTCGACCGACGCCTGGACCCTTTTGGGCGCCCTGGCGGCGCGAACCGAACGTCTGCGCCTGGGAACACTCGTGTCGCCGGTCACGTTCCGCTCGCCGGCGGTCCTGGCCAGGTCGGCCGCCACGGTGGATCAGGTCTCCGGGGGTCGCGCCGAGATCGGCATGGGCGCCGGCTGGTGGACCGAGGAACACAGCCAGTTCGGGTTCCCGTTCCCGCCAACACCCGAGCGGTTCGCGATGCTCGAGGAGCAGTTGGAGGTGGTGGACGGGTTGCTCACGCAGCAGCCGTTCTCATTCGAAGGAGCGCATTACGAGCTGGAAGGGGCGGAGCTCCTGCCGCGAACCCTGCAGCGGCCCCGGCCGCCGATCATCCTTGGGGGCACCCGAGTGGGCGCGTGGATGCAACGGTTGGTGGGGCGCTGGGCCGATGAGTTCAACACGGTCGGGGGCACTCCCATCGAGGTCCGCGAACGCTTCCAACGCGCACGCACCGGTGTCGAAGCAGCCGGGCGCGAACAGGAGACCCTCGTGACCTCGTTGATGACCTGGTGCTTCGTTGGCGACACCCAAGATGACTACCTCGCGCGGCTGCGGCGGGCGCACGGATCGGATCCCACGGCCGGAGCGTTCGACGCGTACCGTGCCGACGTGGAGAGCGACTGCATCGTGGGGACTCCCGAGCGCGCCGCCGAGCGGCTGTCGGAGTACGCGGCAGCAGGGGTCCAGCGCATCATGCTCAACCACGGGCTCTTCGACGACCTGGAAATGCTCGCACTCCTTGCCACGCAGGTCTTCCCGAACGTCCAGGGATGAGCCGACCTTCATAGCGGACCTCCGAACCTTCTGAGCCAAGCCACCTCTCGGACCCCGAGCAGGCGCGATGCTACGCTTGGTGTTCGCTCGCACGTCTCATCACGAGCGCCTCCACCATGGCCGAGTTCTCAATCGATCGTTTCGTCGAACTCTACGCGGGTCGGACCGCAGGGATGTCCGCATCCGAGGTGCGAGCCCTCTTCGCGGTTGCGTCTCGGCCCGAGGTGGTGTCGTTCGCAGGCGGCATGCCATATGTCGAGGCGCTTCCTTCGCGAGACATCTTGACCGTGGTCGCGGAGGCTCTCGAGATACACGGCGCCGCGGCGCTCCAGTACTCGGGCGGTCAGGGCCACGTAGCGCTTCGCGAACGCCTCATCCCGGTGATGGCCGATGAAGGCATCCGGGCCGATCCCGACGACCTGGTTATCACGACCGGCGCCCAGCAAGCACTCGACATGCTGGGCAAGATCTTCATCGATCCCGGAGATCTGATCGCGGTCGAGGCGCCGGCCTACGTTGGCGCTCTGACGGCGTTCGGCGCCTACGAGCCCCGCTACCTGCAGATCGACCTGGACGACGAAGGCATGATCGTGGACCGGCTCCAAGAGGCGCTCGTTCGCGGCGAGCGACCGAAGTTCGTCTATACCGTGCCGAACTTCAGCAATCCAGCCGGTGTCACCATGTCGCTCTCGCGTCGCGAGCAGCTGGTCGCGCTCTGCCGCGAGGCAGGCATCCCGATCATCGAGGACAACCCGTACGGGCTGCTGCGTTTCGAGGGCGATGCTCTCCCAAGCCTGCGGTCGATGGACCCGGAGAACGTCATCTACCTCGGCACCGTGTCGAAGACGTTCTCCCCGGGGGTTCGCGTGGGATGGGCGCTTGCCGAGCAGAGCGTGATCCAGCGTCTGGTCCTCGCGAAGGAGGCGGCGGATCTGTGCGGCTCCTCGTTCACCATGCTCATGACCGAGCGCTACTTCGCAGGCGACAGATGGCGGAAGAACCTGACGGCGTTCGTCGACCTGTATCGGTCGCGGCGCGACACGATGCTCGAGTCGCTGCTCGAGCATTTCCCGGCCGACACCACGTGGACCCGACCCGCCGGCGGCTTCTACGTGTGGGTCACGCTGCCCGGATGGGTTGACGCGCAAGCGATGTTGGCCGCCGCGGTCGAACGGAGGGTCGCCTACGTCCCGGGGACGGCCTTCTATCCGGACGGGCGCGGTCGCAACCAGATGCGGCTCGCGTTCTGCCATCCGACCGAGGACCGGATCCGAGACGGGATCGGCCGGCTGGGCACGCTGCTCGAAGACGAAGAGCAGCTCTACCGATCGCTTCGACCATGAAAGTCGCGGTCATCGCCGGCGGCCGAACGCCCGAGCGAGACGTGTCACTGCGATCCGGACATCGCGTGACGAACGCGCTCGCCGAGCGGGGTCACGACTCCTTCCTGCTGGACCCGGGCGAGCTGCCGTTGGTCGAAGCGCTACAGGAGCGAACCCCAGACATCTGCTACCTGACGCTGCACGGTAAGGAGGGCGAGGATGGCACCGTCCAGCGACTGCTGGATCTGGTTGGGCTCCCTTACACCGGTACCGAGGCGTACGACTGTGAGGTGGCTTTCGACAAGGTGCTCGCGAAGGACGCGCTCACCCGGGCCGGCGTCCGCACTCCTGATTGGGTCGTGGTGGAGGGCTGGGCGCTCCGGGATCTGGGCGCCGGCGCCGCCCTCGGCAAGGCGGTGGAGCGAGTCGGTCTGCCCTGCGTGGTGAAGCCGTCCCGCTCTGGTTCGGCGCTGGGAGTTGGGTTCGTGGAACGCGAGGCCGACCTCCCCGCCGCGGTCATGGCCGCGCTATCGTTCGCGGGAGCTGCCATCGTTGAAGCCAAGATCGAGGGTTCCGAGCTGGCTGCGGGGATCGTCGGAACGCCGGCGGAGGCGCTGCCGTTGGTCGAGATCGTGCCCAAGAACGGCGTGTACGACTACGCAGCGCGCTACACGGCGGGGGCTACCGAGTACTTCGCGCCCGCACGGGTGTCGGCCGAGATCGCCGCGGCGTGTATCCACGAGGCGATGCTCGCCGTGGACGGCCTGCGATCGCGCGACGTTACCCGGGTCGACCTGATCGTGGACACGAACGGCGCACCCTGGGTGCTGGAGATGAACGTCTCGCCCGGGATGACCGAGACGAGCCTGTTGCCGATGGCCGCGCAGGCCGCCGGTTGGTCCCTTGAGGAACTGTGCGAGCGCGTGCTGCGATCGGCGAGCGCGCGATCGCCCCGCTCCTCCTGACCTGCACGTTCATACTAGTCTGAGGCAGACTAGTATGAGTCAGTCGGGGGCAAGGCCTGGACCAGAGCCGATGATCTCGGAGACGATGCGCTCCAGATCGTCCGCCGAGCCGAACTCGATCACCACTCGACCTCGCTTCTTCCCCATCTGGATCTGCACCCGGGTCGCGAGCTGCTCCGAGAGGATCTCCTCCACCTCGGACAGCGTCGTGTCGCTCGGGGGCTGGTCACCGGCCTTCGGAGCCGACGCCGGCTTCTCGGCCGGTGCTTCGATGTAGCGTCTGACCAGATCCTCGACCTCCCGTACGGACAGATCTTCGGCAACGGTCCGCAAGGCGAGCGTCGTTTGGGCCTCGCCGTCGCCGAGTGAGAGCAGCGAACGAGCGTGGCCCGCCTGGAGCTTCCCGTCGGTGAGCAGCTGCTGGACGTCTATCGGGAGCTGTAGGAGGCGGATCGTGTTCGCGATGTGAGATCGAGAGACGCCGACCCGTTCGGCCAGTTCCTCCTGCTTCAGACCCAGCTCTTCCAGGAGTTGGCGGAACGCCTCGGCCAGCTCGATCGGGCCCAGATCCTCGCGGTGGATGTTCTCGATGAGGGCTTCGCGGAGGGTGTCGGCATCGTCCGTGTCGCGCACCACGACGGGCACGGTGGCCAATCCAGCCACACGGGCTGCCCGGAGTCGCCGCTCCCCTGCGATCAACTCGTATCCCGCTCCAGCCTTGCGGACCACGATCGGTTGGAGGATCCCCACCTCGCGGATCGAAGCGGCCAGAGCACCGATCGCCTCGTCGTCGAAGCGCGTCCGGGGCTGCCTCGGATTCGGGGCCACCGCGTTCACCGGCACCTCGAGCAGTCCGGAAACCTCGCCAGCCTCGGGCGCACCCGGGATGAGCGCGGAGAGTCCGCGGCCCAGTCCGCCTCGTTTCGTCATCATTCGCCTCCCTTGCGGAACAGTCGCCATCGGCGCTTGGGCTGGCCCTCTTCCTCAAGGGTGGCCCCGATCTCGACGTCGGACGGCGGCGTCACCCGCGTTCGAACGGGACGGCCCTGGGAGGTAGAGGGCGCGGAACGCGCTTTGAGCTCCGCGTCATCGTCGATGACCACCACCCGGCGTTCAGGAAGGTGTTCGGGTGGAGCTTGGTCGGAGGTTGCTGGACGGCGAGAGGCTGGGGGCGGCGGAACGGGTTCGTCCGGATCCTCCCAAAGGTCGTCCTCGTCGACTCCGGCCATGGGAACAAGGGGTGCAGGCTCGCTTGGAGGGGAGGGCTCAGGGGCTGGCTCAGGGGCTGGCTCAGGGGCTGGCTCAGGGCCTGGCTCAGGGGCTGGCTCAGGGGCTGGTTCCGGTTCCGGTTCCGGTTCCGGTTCCGGCTCGGGGGCCGGCTCCGGCTCAGGCGTCGGCTCCGCCAGGAGCTGGTGGACGGTCGGAGTGGGAAGGTCCTCCAGTTCGGCCTCGTCGACGGCATCCTGTGTGACGGCGTCATCCACTGCCGGGATCACCATCGCGGGCATGTCATCGAAGATAGGCATCGGCTCGTCGGGCGGAGGCCGAAGAGCAACCTCCGTAGCCAGTTGACGGTACGCGTCCGCCCCTTTCGACCGCGGATCGTAGACAGTGATGGGTTGACCGAACCCAGGCGCCTCCGACAATCGCACCGTCCTTGGGATGATGACGTCATACACAAGCTCTCCGAAGAAGCGCTGAACCTCTTCGACAACCTGCTCCGAAAGCTTCGTCCGGGGATCGAACATCGTCATCACGATCCCCGACAGTCGCAGCTCAGGGTTGATGTTCTGCTGCACCAGACTGACGTTCCTGAGCAGTTGCCCCAGCCCCTCCAGGGCGTAGTACTCGCACTGGATAGGCACGATCAACTCCTCTGCGGCTGTGAGGGCGTTGACGGTCAGCAGTCCGAGCGAGGGTGGGCAGTCGAGTAGGACGAAGTCATACCGGCCTTCCCGTATCGGGTCGAGAGCCTTCTTGAGGCGGGTCTCCCGCGAGAACTGGCTGACCAGCTCGATCTCGGCCCCGGCTAGGTCGATGGTGGACGGCACGGCATGGAGTCCCTCGACCGGCGTAGGGACGATCGCGTCTTCGATCGGGGATTCGATCACGATGACGTGGTAGACGGTGGTTTCTCTCGCCTCGTGGCGGATCCCCATCCCGGTGGAGGCGTTTCCCTGAGGATCCAGATCGACAACCAGGACCCTATAGCCGAACTCTGCGAGCGCCGCCCCCAAGCTCACCGCCGTGGTCGATTTGCCGACGCCGCCCTTCTGGTTGGCGATCGCGATGATCCTGGCCGAACCGGGGGTCTCCGGCGGCTTGGGAGCCGACTTCCTCGCCGGCGTTCGCCGTCCAGCGGCACGGGCCGAGCTGCCCCTCGAGGCAGAGCGTGCCGATGCGGTCCGCGAGGCGGCCTTCGCGCCTGAGGTGGTCACTGCCGGCTCATGATAGCGAGCGGCCCTGACCTTGCAAGCGTCGAGGCCACCAGGTTGATCTCGAGGTCGCTTGGCAGCTGCGATCGATCGAATCCCCGGCCGGCGAAGTAGACCAGCCGTCCGTGAGGGACGAGCAGCGGTTCTGCGGCTCGCCAAGAGGCCGCAGGGCCGGCGAACGCTCGGGCGAGACACAGGTCAGCGCGATCACTGAGGTTCTGCGCCCTCCCTGCGTATATGCGCGCATTGGGCAACCCGAGCAGTTCGACGGCGAGCTCTAAGAAGGCCACTCGTGGTCGGCGTGGCTCCACCAAGGTGACCTCCAGCCAGGGGCAGGCGATCGCCACCACCAGGCCTGGGAGCCCGGCGCCGGAGCCTAGGTCGTACCCGGTGCGCTCCTGCCCACTCACGACCGCAGCCGCACGCAGGCAGTCCCAGATGTGGCGTTCTCTCAGTCGCGATACGTCGGCGGCTGCTACGAGCCCCGAGGGGACCGCGCGCTCCCTCAGAAGGGTCTCGAACCGCTCGAGCTGGCCGACTTGGTCATGACTCAACGTGACACCCGGGACCGGGAATGATGGTTCGGGAGTGGAACCCTCATGTTTCACGTGAAACACGCCTCCGTGTGGCGCCGCGCAGCGCCAGAGACATCCCGAAGGGAGGACTAGCGGCGTCGGATGACGACCGCCCGGTCGGGCTCTTCGCCTCGACTCGAGCTCTCCACGCCGTCGATCCGCGAGACGGCATCATGCACGATCTTACGTTCGAACGGATTCATCGGCTCCAGGGTCTCCTCAGCGCCGGACTTCAGAACGCGCGCGGCGACGTCGGCGGCGTGCTCCTCCAGACGCGTCTCACGGCGCTTGCGGTAGTCCTCAACGTCCACGATCACCCGCACCCGCTCATCGAGATGCCGGCCGACGACCATCCGGGTGAGCTCCTGGATGGCGTCCAGGGTCTGCCCGTGGCGGCCGATCAATAGGGCCATGTCGTCCTCATCCTCCCCGACGATGTCCACGTACATATGATCACCGTGCAGGTTCGGCTCGGCGACGGCGTCGACGCCCATGTGTCCCAGCAGCTCCTCAAGGAAGTCAGCCGCGCTGTCGGCCTGCTCCTCGAGGTCTTCTGGATCGACGTCGGGGGAGACCATCCTCACGCGTACGACCGCCTCGTGCGAGCCTATCCCAAGCACGCCACCGCGGGGCTCCTGCAGCACTTCGATACGGGCCTCCTGCTCTGAGATCCCGAGTTCTTGGAGGGCCGCTTCGACGGCCTCCTCGATGCTAGGCGCCCGTTTCTCCGTCTCCCTTGCCACCTTCGCCTTCACCCCCCGGGGGTCGTTTCGGAGCGGGCCGCCCGCCGCCCTTAGAGCCACCTGTGTTCGGACGTCGCCGCTTCGGCTGTGGGCCCTTCGCGCCCCCGCCGGTGGGCTTGCTGCCACTCCCGCCGGAGGGCTTGCGGCCGCCACCACTCGCCGGGCGCTTGCCCTCCTGTATACGACGACTCTCCTCCGCCCGTTCTTGCATGCGGGACATGAGCCCCTTCTTGGCGGGCCCGCCGGCGTTCTTGGCGCGCTGTTCGGCCATCCTTCGCTCCATGGCCTCAGGTCCGATATGGCCCGCCTTCAGCAATGCATACTGCTGTCCGATCTGCCAGAAGTTCGAGACGGTCCAATACAAGGTGAGTCCTGCAGGGAAGGCGAATCCGAAGACCCCGAACATGATCGGCATGATCTTCATGATCGCCTGCTGCTGACCCGAGGCCGCGCCGGGAGGACTAGCCCTCTGCATCTGGCGCTGCTGGAAGAACGTGGTGCCGATCATGATCACGAGAAGCGCGAAGTAGGGGATCTTGTCGGCCGTACCCGAGCCGCAGTCGATGACGTGGTCGCTCGGCTGTCCGTCTGAGTCCGGGACGGTCACCTGCTTCCCGGCCTGAGACGCCGAGCACTGCAGGTTCAGCAAGAGGAAGTTCATGTTCGTGTCGGTGGTCACGTCCGCGTACAGCTGCGAGTCAACAGGCAGGTGGTTGTTCACGAATTCGGGCACGTTCGGATTCGGCTCGGCAGGGTCGTAGGCGGCATTCGGCACTGGGGCGCGGAGCACGGAGTACATGGCGATCAGGATGGGGAACTGCAGCAGGAGCGGGAGGCAGCCCCCGAGGGGATTGACGCCCGCCTCCTTGTAGAGCTTCATCGTCTCTTCTTGGGCCTTCTGCTTGTTGCCCTTGTTCTTCTTCTGGATCTCCTTGACCTTCGGCTGGATCGACTGCATGGCGCCCATCGACTTGATCTGCTTGATGCCTAACGGCAACAGGATCACGCGGATAAGGATCGTGAGCACGATGATGGAGAGGCCGTAGTTGCCGACGAAGTCGTAGATCTCCGCCAGCACCCAGCCCAGGCTGTTCAACAGAGCCTGGAAGACCTCCAGCGCGACCATCAGCTGGCTCGCTCAGTCACACTGGGTATGATGGCGTCATACTCGTCCGAGGAGGGCGCCGTCCCAGGAACCTGCTCGATCCCGCCTGCCCCGAATGGGTTGCAGCGCAGGATCCTCCACAGAGCCAGTCCGGTTCCCTTCAGGGCGCCATGTGCACGGATCGCCTCCTCCGCGTAATGCGAGCAGGTCGGATAGAACCGACATTGGCCCCCCAGCCAGCCCGAGAGAGTGGCCCGATACAACCTGATCAGGCCCGTGACCATGGCTCGCGCCGGGGCGCCGGCCGTCCTGAGGGCGCGGCGCTTCATGCGTCAAGCACCTCATCAAGGCGGAGCAGCTCCGTCATCTCGGCCACCAGATCCTGTGTCTTCGCGCCCACGATAGCTTCGCGGGCCACCAGGACTACGTCTTCGTCGTTCCCGACCCGAGGAGCAACCTCACGCCATGCCGCCCTCAAGATCCGCCGGGATCGATTCCGCTCGATGGCACCACCGACCCGACGGCTAGCGACGACCGCGGAATCCCCCGAACCGGAAGCGAGGAACAGTACCACCCGGCCTCCGTGCAACGGACGGCCGGTGTCGAACACGCGACGAACCTGCGGGGACCGCACGGCCGTGCTCAGGGGGTGAGGCTGGCGCGGCCCTTCCGACGGCGCCGAGCCAGGATCGAGCGGCCGGCGCGCGTGCGCATACGGATCCGGAAGCCGTGCGTCTTCGCGCGATGGCGGTTATTCGGCTGATAGGTACGCTTGCCCTTGGCCATGTCGGTCGGTCCCTTCGATGCGAAGGCCAGCGCAAGGCCGGCCGGGCGAGAGTATACGGGGCTGCATCGTCGCAGGACAAAGGGCTTGACAACGAAAAGAGTGTCAAGACCCCGCTGACGGCGAGCGCTGTGGAAAAGCCCGGTGCTATAGTGCGGGCCGCCTCCCCCCCCGGCGGAACCGTCCGGCGGTCGGCGTAGCGCCAGATCACCTTCCCCCGAAGGTTTTCCACCGTTGTGGAAAGGTTCTGTGGATAGGAATGGCGATAGCGTTCTCTGAGCGCGAGGCACACGACACCTGGGCTCACGTCCTGGAACGCGCCCGCGCCGAGCTTCCCGAGACGACGGTCGTCATGTGGTTCGCCGATGTGAGCCCCGTCTCGCTCGACGGCGGCGTGCTGGCTCTACATGTGCCCAGTGACATGGTCCGGGAACGTCTGCAACACAATCATCTTGGGCTCATCCACGACGCAGTCGTCGATGCTGTCGGCGCGGACGTCGAGATCCGCCTAGACGTGGACGAGGCCCTGCGAGGCCCGGTCGATGACATCGTGTCGATCCCCGACCTCGACGAGACTCCTGCCCCCGCGATGGAGCCCCCGCCGGAGGCGACCGCCGCCCAGCGCGCCGCCGGCGCCCCCGGATTGCCGTTCCCCAACTACACGTTCGAGGCCTTCGTGCCCGGACCGTCCAACCGGTTCGCGCATGCGGCCGCCATGGCAGTTGCCGAGGCTCCTCCCTCCAAGGCCTACAACCCGCTGTTCATCTACGGCGGCGTGGGTCTGGGCAAGACCCACCTGCTGATCGCGGTCGGGCATCACATGTACCGACTGAAGCCACGGCTGCGCGTCAAGTACGTGACCTCCGAGCAGTTCGTGACCGAGTTCATCAAGGCGGTCCGCGAGCGCCAAGGCGACGGCTTCCGCCAGAAGTACCGTGAGGTCGACGTGCTGCTCGTGGACGACATCCAGTTCCTGGCCAAACGCGAGGAGACGCAGACCGAGTTCTTCCACACGTTCAACCATCTACACACGGCCGGCCGGCAGATCGTGATCGCGTCCGACCGGCCACCGCACGAGCTCTCGAGCATGGAGGAGCGCCTGACCAGCAGGTTCCGATGGGGACTCTGCGTGGACGTGCAACCGCCGGACCTGGAAACGCGGATCGCCATCCTGCAGCTGAAGGCCGAGCGCGAGGCGATCGCCGTTCCCCCAGACGTCGTCGAGTTCGTCGCTTCCAAATTCGATCAGAGCGTCCGTGAGCTGGAGGGCGCCCTGGTGAGGGTGGTGGCGTGGTCCGAGCTGACAGCGCAGGCGATCGACGTGACCTTGGCCGAGCGTGCGCTGCAGGATCTGATCCCGCAGACCGAGCACGACATCCCTCCGCCATTGATCTTGGAGGAGACCGCGAACTACTTCACGCTCGCGACAGGCGACCTGATGTCGAAGAGCCGGTCGCGGCCGCTCACCCAGGCGCGTCACATCGCCATGTACCTGGTTCGCGAGTGCACGGGGCTCTCGCTCGTGAAGATCGGCGAGATCTTCGGGGGGCGGGATCACACCACGGTCCTGCACGGCATCAACAAGGTCGAGGGGGAGATGCGCGCCCGGGATACTACGTTCCGCCAGGTCCAGGACCTGACGCGCATCATCCGCGGTCGCGCTCGGGGGTCGGCATGAGGGTGTGGAAAACGCGGGGACCGGATGTTGGCTGTGGTGGATGCAACCCGATCGCAGGGCATATGGATGATGGTTCTCCCCAGCATGTCCACATGTCGGAGGGCTCCTCTACGCTGGGGGAACGCCTACGTTGTGCACCTTTCCACAGCACCTACTACTACCGTACTGAGAGAAAGACTAAGAGCAACAGGGGGTGGCCACGGTGAAGTTCCGGTGTGACCGAGACGCGCTCTCGGAGGCTCTACAGACCGTTCAGCGAGGTGTGTCGTCTCGCCCCGGCATCCCGGCGTTGACCGGGGTGCTGCTCGAGGCGACGGACGGCGGTGAGCTGACCATGATCACCACCGACCTCGAGGTGTCCGCGCGGTTGTCGATCGCCGTGCAAGTGACCGAACCGGGGATCGCCCTGATCCCGGCGCGTCTCTTCGGCGACACGGTGAAGAGCTTGTCGAACGCGCCGGTCGACGTGGAGACCGATCAGAGCCAGGCGCGCATCCGTTGTGCGGCCTATGAAGGCACGTTGAGGCTGCTGCCGGCCGAGGACTTCCCGGGGCTGCAGGAGCCGAGCGGGACCCGGTTGACCGCGGAGGCCGGTGCGTTCGCGGAGGCCGTGAACCAGGTGGGGCGAGGGGCCTCGCGCGACGAAGCGCGCCCGGTTCTCACGGGCGTGCTGCTCGAGGTCAGTCGCGAGGGCGTGGTCATGGTGGCGACCGACTCGTACCGGCTGGCGGTGCGCGACCTTGTGGCCACGGCAGATGGCGAGGCGCGGGCGATCGTCCCCGAACGCGCGATGTCGGAGGCCGGACGCGCGGCTGCGGCCGACGAGAAGGGCTCCGTGGAGGTCTTCGTGGACGAGAGTCAGGTCTCGTTCAAGATCGGTGGGCTCACGCTCACATCTCGATTGATCGAAGGTGAGTTCCCTAACTTCCGGCAGCTGCTGCCGGAGTCGACCGAGAGTCGGCTGACGATCTCTCGCCAGCAACTGCTCGATGCGGTCAGACGGGTAGGCCTACTGGCGCGTGACACCACACCGGTCCGCCTGGAGTTCAATGCGCTCGGAGTGAAGCTCTCCAGCTCGTCACCCGACCTCGGGCAAGCGGTCGAGACGGTGGAGGCGCGCTATGAGGGCGAGGACCTCACGGTCGCGTTCAACCCGCAGTACCTGGCAGACGGGCTCACGGCCGCCAACGGCGAGACCGTTCGCCTGGACGTTCGCGACGGGCTCAAGCCCGGTGTGGTCCACGGGGAGGGCGACGAGTTCACCTACCTGGTGATGCCCGTCCGTCTGCCCGCGGCGGTGAGCTAGGAAAGGCTGGGGCGCAAGGGTTCCCCTCATGCGCCTGGCCTGGGTCGAGCTGCGCGACTTCCGCAACCACGCTTACACGCGCATAGAGCCGGTACCCGATGGGCTGATCGTTGCCGTGGGTCCGAACGGCGAGGGCAAGACCAACCTGCTCGAGGGGATGTGCTACCTGTTCACGCTAGCGTCGCCGCGTGTCTCGGCGTCCGGGCCGCTCGTCCGCGGAGGTGCCGACGCCGCCTACGTGCGTGGCGAGGTCCAGACGAACGACGGCCTCGTCCTGGTGGAAGTGGAAGTGCCCACGCGTGGCGTGAGCCGCGTGAAGGTGAACCGTTCGTCCGTGCGTCGCAGGCGCGATCTCAGGCGTCAGGTTCGCGCGGTGTTCTTCGGGCCCGACGATCTGGACATGGTGCGCGGCGAACCGTCGCATCGGCGACGGTTCCTCGACGAGGCCGTCGTGGCTCTCTGGCCGCTGAAGGAGTCGCTGCTGTCTGGCTACGACCGGGCGCTACGTCAGCGCAACCGCCTGCTGAGGGAGTGGGATGGCCCTGGTGTCCCTGCGGGGATGGAGGCGTGGGACGCCGAGTTGATCCAGGCGGGCGCGGCCCTGATCCGCGCCCGGGCCGAGGCCGTCGACCTACTGACATCGCCCGCGTCCGAGGAGTTCGAGGCACTCGCCGACTACGGTTTGGCCTGCACGTACTCGCCGAACGTGCGGGGTGCCGAGGACCTGGAGGACATGTTCCGTACGCGGATCGACGAACGGCGCCACGACGAGTTGGCGAGGCGAACCTCGCTGGTAGGGCCGCATCGCGATGATCTGGATCTGGCCGTCAGGGATCTGGGCGCGCGGGCGTTCGCCTCTCACGGCGAAGCTTGGGCGGCGGCGCTCTGCCTCCGCCTCGGTCTGGCGTCCGCGGTGGAGCTAGAGATCGGTGAGCCGCCGATCCTGCTGGTGGACGACCCGTTCTCGGCGCTCGACCCGAGGCGCCGCGATCAGATCGGCGAACGGCTCGCGGCCCGCGGAGGTCAGGTGGTCATCTCTGTCGCCGATGAGGCCGATGTGCCGGCGGCCGCTCACGCCACGTGGGACGTCGATGCTGGGACCGTCACGCCGAGGGCGGCCTGATGCCGCACTCCAAGGGTTGGCGAACCCGGCGCGACCCACGCTCCAGCGACGCCGTCCAGATCGGCGACATAGTCGACGGCCTGTTCGAAGAGGAGATCTTCTCTCGGGGCATGCCGATCGCTCAGCTCGCCTCTGGTTGGGTCCAGATCGTGGGAGAACGACTGGCGGGCGAGACGGCGCCGATGAGTTTGGAGGCCGGGGTTCTTACGGTCGCGGCGACCAACGGGCCGTGGGGGGCTCAGGCCCGGTTCTTGCATGAGCAGATCCGGCACAAGGCCAACCAGGCGCTCGGCGGTGAGACCGTTTCGTCGGTCCGTGTGGTCGTGCGAAACAGCAGGTAGATGGCCTGAAACAGGTCGCGGAACCGCGCCGAACGTCGGCCCTGATTGGTAGAATCAACGGACCCGTGCAGGAGTCACCCGGCACGGCCTCCCCGATCAGGGCTGGGGCCGCTGCGTGGGCAAGATCGGAGGCTCGTTGGCGACCGTAACGACGAAGAGCACAGCCAAGAAGAAGCCCGGCACGCAGGAGTACGACTCCAGCAACATCCAGGTCCTCGAGGGCGTCGAGCATGTGCGGCTCCGCCCGGGGATGTACATCGGGACGACCAGCTCTAGAGGGCTGCACCACCTGGTCACCGAGGTGGTCGACAATTCCGTGGACGAGGCGATGGCGGGCCGCGCATCGAAGATCGTGGTGATGCTCCATGCCGACGGTAGCGTCTCCGTGCAGGACGATGGCGCAGGGATCCCCGTGAAGCCGATCCCTCGCGCGAAGGATCGCCGGCCGGCGGTCGAGGTGGCGCTGACGACTCTGAACGCCGGCGGCAAGTTCGGCGGTGGCGGCTACCGGATCTCGGGCGGTCTGCACGGCGTCGGCGTATCGGTCGTGAACGCGTTGTCGGAGAAGATGACCGCCGACATCCAGCGTGACGGGTTCGCTTGGCACCAGGAATACGGACGAGGCCGCTCGACCACCAAGCTGGTGAAGGGCAAGGCCACCACGAAGACCGGCAGCACCATCAGGTTCTGGCCCGACCCAGAGATCTTCACCGAGACCACCGAGTTCAAGCGCGAACAGTTGACCGAGCGGCTGCGCGAGCTGGCGTTCTTGAACGCCGGGCTCGAGATCCATCTCATCGACGACCGCGAAGAGCCCGCCCACAAAGACGTCTATCGCTACAACGACGGCCTCAAGGACTTCGTGAAGTACCTGAACGGCAGCAAGGACGTCGTCCACAAGCCCATCGCGATCGAGCAGAAGGGCGATGACGAGGTCGAGGTCGCGATGCAATGGAACACCGGCTACACCGAGTCGTTCTACTCGTTCGCCAACACCATCAACACCCACGAGGGCGGCATGCATGAGGAGGGCTTGAAGAAGTCTCTGACGAACGTGATCAACCGGTACGCGCGCGCCAAGGGCTTGGTCAAGGAGAAGGAGGACAACCTCATCGGGGAGGACGTCCGTGAGGGCCTCACCGCCATCATCTCCGTCAAGCTCCGCGATCCGCAGTTCGAGGGTCAGACGAAGACGAAGCTGGGCAACGCGTCGATGCGGTCGCTCGTCGAAACAACGATGAACTCGCAGTTCGCAACGTGGATGGAGGAGCACCCCGCCGACGCGAAGCGGGTCGTGGCCAAAGGCGTCGCGGCAGCCAAGGCGCGGATGGCCGCGCGGCAGGCACGCGATCTCACCCGCCGCAAGTCGTTCCTGGAGTCGGGGTCTCTGCCCGGCAAGCTCGCGGACTGTCAGCTCACCGATCCCGAGGCATGCGAGCTATACATCGTGGAGGGCGACTCCGCCGGCGGCTCGGCGAAGAGCGCTAGAGACCGTGCGACGCAGGCTATCCTGCCTATCAGGGGGAAGATCCTGAACGTCGAGAAGGCGCGGTTGCACAAGACGCTCGAGAACCTCGAGATCCAGGCGCTGATCACAGCGATCGGCACGGGGATCGGCGAGGAGTTCGATATCGAGAAGGCGCGATATCACCGGATCGTGATCATGGCCGACGCCGACGTTGACGGCGCCCACATCCGCACGCTGTTGCTCACGTTCTTCTTCCGCCACATGCGCGAGGTGATCGAGGCGGGATACATGTACCTGGCCCAACCGCCGCTGTACCTGATCAAGGAGGGCAAGAAGGAGCGCTACTTCTACACCGAGAAGGAGTGGGACGAGTATCGCAAGGAGAACGGCAACGCGAACAAGAAGATGGATCCGCAGCGGTTCAAGGGTCTCGGTGAGATGGACGCCAACCAGTTGTGGGAGACCACGATGAACCCGGAACGACGCACGCTGCTGCGGGTCACGCTCGACGACGCCATGACCGCCGCGAGGTTGTTCGAGATCCTCATGGGCGACGACGTGCCCGCCCGCAAGGCGTTCATCGAGTTGAACGCGAAGGACGTCCGCAACCTCGACGTCTAGGTCGAGCGGGCCGAGAGCCGTCGGGGAGCGTAGGCCAAGAAGCGTAGGAAGGACCCATGTCACAGAACCTGTTCGCCGGCCGCATCGAGGACATCCAACTCGAAGACGAGATCCAGAGCTCGTACCTGGACTACGCGATGTCGGTCATCGTGGGCCGGGCGCTTCCCGACGTCCGCGACGGGCTCAAGCCGGTCCACAAGCGGATCCTGTGGGCCATGCTCGAGGCTGGGTACCGCCCAGACCGCCCACATCGCAAGTCTGCCGCGGTGATCGGCGACGTGTTGAAGAAGTACCACCCGCACGGCGACCAATCCGTGTACGACGCCCTTGTCCGCATGGCGCAAGATTGGTCGCTGCGCTACCCGCTGGTCGACGGCCACGGTAACTTCGGTTCGGTCGACGGTGATCCGGCCGCTGCATATAGATACACGGAAGCGCGTCTCGCGCCCATGGCGATGGAGATGCTGCGCGACATCGAGGCCGAAACCGTCGACTTCGTCCCGAACTTCGACGGATACGAACAGCAGCCGGTCGTCCTGCCCAGCAGGTTCCCGAACCTGTTGGTGAACGGCTCGGGCGGGATCGCCGTCGGTATGGCCACGAACATCCCCCCGCACAACCTCGGCGAGACGATCGACGCGGTCGTGCACTTCCTGGACAACCCCGACGCGACCCCCGGCGACCTCATGAAGTTCATCAAGGGGCCCGACTTCCCGACCGGCGCCACGATCATGGGGCGCCAGGGCATCAAGGACATCTACGAGACCGGTCGCGGCTCGATCAAGGTCCGGGCCGTGACGCAGGTGGAGGAAGGCGCGAACGGCCGCTCGAAGATCGTCGTGACCGAGCTGCCCTACCAGGTCAACAAGGCGCGCCTCGCGGAGAAGATCGCCGACCTCGTGAAACTCGGCCGGCTGAAGGACATCGCCGACCTCAAGGACGAGTCCAACCGCGAGGGCATGCGGTTGGTCATCGAGTGCAAGCGCGCCGCGAACCCGCAGGTCCTGTTGAACCAGCTCTACAAGACGACCCAGCTACAGGAATCGTTCGGCGCCATCATGCTCGCGCTCGTCGATGGCGTACCGCGCACGCTGAACCTGGCCGAGATGGTCGGCTACTACGTCGATCACCAGGTGGACGTCGTCACCCGGCGCACCCAGTACCTGCTGCGCAAGGCCGAGGATCGCGACCACATCGTCCTGGGGCTGCTGATCGCGCTCGATCATCTCGACGAGGTCATCGCCATCATCCGGGCCTCGCAGGACGCCGAGGCTGCGCGGAAGCGTCTGATGACGAAGTTCAAGCTGTCCGAGATACAGGCGAACCACATCCTGGACATGCCGCTGCGGCGCCTCACCAAGCTCGCGCGGACCGAGCTCGAGGATGAGCACAAGAAGCTGCTCGAGGACATCGATTACTTCAACAGCCTGCTGAAGGATCCGAAGCTCCTGCGCGGCGTCATCAAGGAAGAGATCCTCGAGATCCGCAAGAAGCACGCCGATGGGCGGCGCACGAAGATCATGGCCGACGAAGGCGACCTCGACATCGAGGACCTGATCGCCGAAGAGGACGTGATCATCACGGTCAGCCGCGCCGGCTACGTGAAGCGGCTGCCGGTCGACGCGTTCAAGCGGCAACTCCGCGGCGGCAAAGGAGTGCGCGGCCAGAACCTCAAGGAAGAGGACGTCGTCAAGCACGTGTTCACGACGACCACGCATCACTGGATGCTGTTCTTCACCACGAAGGGGCGGGTGTACCGCTTGAAGGCCCACAGCATCCCGGAATCGGGCCGGACGGCGCGGGGCCTCTACGCCGCGAACCTGCCCGGGGTCGCGCTCGACGGCGACGAGCGCATCAGCGCGGTGATCGACCTCAAGGAGTACTCGGAAGGCGAGTACCTGCTCTTCGCCACCCGCAACGGCATCGTGAAGAAGACCAAGCTGCCCGAGTACGACTCGCCGCGCACCGGTCTCATCGCGATCAACCTCCGCCAGGATGACGAGCTGATCGACGTGAAGCTCACGGACGGCAAGGACGAGATCTTCCTCGTCTCGCGCAAGGGGCAGGCGATCCGATTCAAGGAGTCGCTCGCCCGCCCGATGGGTCGCGGGACGGGTGGCGTCATCGGGATGCGGCTGGGTGAAGACGACCGGGTGATCGTGGTCGGCCTGGCATCCGACGGCGAGGAGATGATCAGCGTGACCGAGCAGGGCTACGGCAAGCGCTCGAAGCTCGCCGACTATCCGCCCAAAGGGCGCGGTGGCAAGGGCGTGATCGGCCACCAGCTCACCAAGAAGACAGGGCTGCTCGCGGGCGCGTACATCGGCTCGAAAGACATCGACATGTTCGTGATCTCGTCGAGCGGACAGGTGGTTCGCGTTCCGGCCGGCGACATCCGCCGGGTCGGTCGAGCAAGCCAGGGCGTGCGAACGATGCGGGTCGAGGAGGGTGCCACGGTCGTTGCGCTGGCGCCGGTGATCATCCAGATGGACGAAGAGGAGTAGCGGGCTCGGCGGTTTCGGGCAGCCGGACCTTCTTGAACGTCCGCCAGAGCAGCAGGTCGTAGACGCACTTCACCGCCCCGGCCACGACGAACGGCGCGCCCACGGCCACGTTCTGCATGAGGGCGGCGCCGATCGCGGGTCCGAACGGCCTTGCCACGTATCGCGATGTGTTGGTGAACGCCGCCGCCGCCGCCCGCTCCTGCGGGTCGACCATGGCCGCGATGTAGGCCTGCCGGGTGGGAACGTCCATCTGCGACAGCGCGAACCGAGCGAGCAACACGGCGATCGCCAGCTCCAGCGTGGGCATGAAGGGCACGAGCGCGAGCAGCACGTTCGACGGCAGGTGGGAGAAGACCATGGTGTTCAGCAGGCCGAACCGCGAGCCTATACGTGCTGCCACGATCGACGAGCCCGCCTGCAGCAGCCCTCCTGCGAACACCACGACGCTCATGAGCTGCGGCGACGCGCCGAACGTGCGCTCGAACCAGAACACGATGAACGTCATGACCACGAAGCCGCCCGCGAACGCGTCCAGCGCGAAGAGCGAGCTCAGCTTCAGGACGTTCGAGCGAGAGCGCTGTAGAGGTCGCTGAGCATCGGCCGTTCCGCCAGCCTCGATGCCCAGGGACAATCTACGAACTAGTATGAGACAGACTAGTGCGCCGACGGGGAACAGCAGGAGCCATCGCTGATCGTTTGGCGCGCCGTGCCAGACGTCGCGCAGGAACGCCGGACCCCCCGCTGCCAGGGCGCCGACGGCGCCCGCCAGATATGCGATCGCGTTGTATCGGCCGAACACTCGGATCCGGACATCGGATGGTGCCTGACCGATCATGGCCTGTTCGAGCGACGTGATCGGCCCCGATTCGTTCGCGTCCGTCGACATCATGCCGGTGAGCGCGACGAGGATCAGGACTGCCAGCGCGTCGGTGAGCGCGAAGACCGCGCCAGCCAGCCCGAAGGCCACCAGGAGTGCCGCGTACAGCCGCCGCCGCCCGATGCGCTCGGCGAAGATGCCAACGCCGATGGTGGCCAGCGCCATACCCACGAGCATCGCGGTGAACACCAGTCCCACCTGGGCGTCGGAGAGATCGCTGGAGGCGAACGCCGTCGCCAGCACCACCGTTGCGAAACCGTAGAGCGCGGCTCTGATCGCTTGGACCCACAGCAGCCGTCGCAGGTCGCGTTCGATGCCCTCCGCGGACGGTTCCGTGCTGTTCACGTCCGCACGATAGCCCCAAGTCTGGGGCCGTTCGGCACACCCGTCGACCCGAGGGTGCTTGCCCCGGCGGGTGCGTACCCTTAGAAAGCTTGGAGAGGAGATGGCTCAAACGATCGAGGACCCCACCCCACCGCCCGCTGCTGCGTCGCCGGAGCCTTCGTCGACGCCTGCTTCTGCTACCCCGCCGGTCACGCCCGGCCGTGCCTCGATCCATGCGGCGCCCCGTCGCACGCGGGTCGTGGTCCGTAAGGTAGGGCCGCTCTCGGTCCTCAAGTTCTCGCTGATCTTCTACTTCTGCGTGATGCTGATCGTGTACTTCGCGCTCATGATCATCTACTGGGTCTTGAACACGGTCGGCGCTATCGACTCAACCGGCAGGTTGCTGGGGTACGTGTTCGCAACCGGGACCGCCGAGAGCTCGGAGCCGGTCGAGATCAGGTTCGGGATCTTGTTCACCTGGTTGTTCCTGGTAGGTCTGGCGAACGTCGTCCTGTGGTCGCTCGTGAACGTCTTCGTGGCGTTCCTCTACAACCTGATCAGCGATGTCGTGGGCGGCATCGAAGTGACGCTCGCCCAGAAGCGCTGAGGTTTGACACCCTTTCCCGACCGTGACTACGCTGGCGAAGGGCCACGGGCCCCGTCCGACCAGGGCCTGTAGCTCAGCTCGGTTAGAGCGCTTCCCTGATAAGGAAGAGGTCGATGGTTCAAGTCCATCCAGGCCCACTCCCGGAAGGAGGGCTTCTCACATGGCGGATGACTCCGACGTGAAGGAAGAGAAGAAGGGCGGTTTCTTCAGGAAGCTGTTCAAGTTGGCGTTCGTCGCTGCGATCATCGCGGCGGTCGCGGCGGTCTTCAAGCGCCGTCGCGGCAGCGATGTGGACGACGTCGAGTGGCAGGAGCTGCCACCCCCCGCGGGCGGATAGGTTCGCCCGAAACACGTCCGACGTACGAGAGCCCGTGCGAAGCACGGGCTCTCGGCGTCCCGGGACCCGGCGCTAGACTCCGCCGATGGAGGCGTGGCAGGAAGCGAACGACGCCGCGGCGGCCGCCGGCGTCGAGCTCCGGTCGTTGAGCACCGTCGAGGATGCAGACCGCCTCTTAGGCGTCATGATCGCCACATGGGGCGAGCATCAGCTGGTCCCGCGCGAGATGATCAGGGCCTTCGCAGAGAGCGGTAATATCTCGTGGGGCGCCTGGGACGGCGACCGATTGATCGGCTACGTGCTGGGCTGGGCCGGAGTAACGCCCGGGGACGGCCTTCACACGCACTCCCACATGCTGGCAGCGCTTCCCGATAGGCGCCACAGGGGCGTCGGCTACGCGCTCAAGCTGGCCCAGAGGGCGCAATGCCTGGATCAGGGCATCACCCTCGTTCGATGGACGTTCGACCCGTTGTTGTCGCGGAACGCGCACTTCAACCTGACCAAGCTCGGTGCTAGTGCGGATCGGTTCCTACCCAATGAGTACGGCGAGATGACCGACATCCAGAACGCGGGGGACCGAAGCGATCGGTTGATGGTTCGATGGGAGCTGGATCGAGGGCCGCGCGGCGCCCCCGTCTTGGACCCGCACCTTGTCCTACGTCGGGAGGGCGAGGATCCGGATCTGCCGGTTCCATCGGACGTTCATCCACCCGACGGTCCGGCGGCGGTCATCCAGATCCCGCGCGAGTACCACGAACTCCGTGAGCGCGACCGGGATCTAGCCGACGGTTGGCGCCTGGCCTCGGCGACGGCCTTCTCGCTGTGTTTCGATGCTGGCTTGATCGCCACGGCGTTCATACCCGATTCGACCTACGTCCTCACGCGCGAGCCATGACCAAGGTCACCGACATCGAGCTCCGCCTGATCGGGCTGCCGCTGAAGAGCCCGTTCCGAACCAGCTTCGGCGTGGAGACCGAGAAGGTGTGCGTCTTGGCCCGGATCGCGACGGAGGAGTCTGAGGGTTGGGGTGAATGTGTGGCCGGGCCAGACCCCGGCTTCTCCGAAGAGTGGAACGAGAGCGCCTGGTTGGTGATCCGAGACTTCCTGGCACCCGCGCTCTTCGCGGCTGGAGACGTGACCATCGACGACGTGGATCGGGTGCTGGGGAGTGTTCGCGGGAACCCCATGGCCAAGGCGACGGTGATCGACGCGTTCCTGGACGCGGAGCTGAGGGCCCAGGGGCTTTCCCTCGCTGAGCATCTGGGCGCCGACAGGGATCGCGTGCCTTGCGGTGTGTCCATAGGGATCGCCGACACCACCGTCGAGCTGCTCGAGCGGGTGGAGAGGTACCTGGGCGACGGCTATCAGCGGATCAAGCTGAAGATCGAACCCGGCCGGGACGTCGAGCGCGTCGGAGCGGTTCGAGCCGCCCACCCGGACATCCTGCTCTCGGTCGACGCGAATGCCGCGTACACGCTCGAGGACGTCGGCGTCTTCAAGGCGCTCGACGAGTTCGGCCTGTTGATGATCGAGCAGCCGCTGCATCAGGACGACCTGTTCCAGCACGCCGCACTTCAATCGCAGATCCGAAGCGACATCTGTCTTGACGAATCGATCCGAACTGCGGCCGACGCCTCGGCGGCGATCGAGCTGGGGGCGTGCCGCATCGTGAACATCAAACAGGGACGAGTCGGTGGGGTCCCGGAGGCCCGGCGGATCCACGACGTGGCGCGCGCCTTGGGCGTTCCCGTGTGGTGCGGGGGAATGCTCGAGACCGGGATCGGACGGGCCACGAACCTCGCGCTGGCCTCGATGCCGGGCTTCAACCTCCCCGGCGACACGAGCGCATCCAACCGGTACTTCACCGACGACATCACCGAGCCGTTCGTGGTGGATCCCGACGGGACCATGGCCGTTCCCACGGGGCCGGGGATCGGCGTGACCCCACGCCTCGATCGCTTGGAAGCCTGCACGATCCGCACCGAGACGCTGAGGCGATAGCTCGCGCTTCCTTCTCCGCGCTGCTTGAGCCGGCCCCCAACACGCGCGACGATAGCCGGACGCCGCGAGCTCGTTGCTGCGGCGTCTCAAACGATGAAGAAACGTGTGGTCCGCGCGGAGGAGTTCGAGGTCGTCGACGAGAGCGGCGGCGTTCGACTGCGCATCGGCCTGGGCAACGACGACTCGCCCTTCTTCTCCATGCTCGATCCTGCCGGTCAGGTTCGCGCCCGCTTCGGTCTGTCCTCCGACGGGTCGGCGGGCCTCGCGATCGGCGACGACAACGGCAAGGTCCGCGCGACGCTTGGACTTTCGTCGGATGGATCGGCCAGCCTGGCGTTCGGCGACAAGAACGGACGGATCCGCGCCAAGTTCGGTCTGGCGCCGGAGGCCTCGCCCACGTTGGGCATGCAGGTCCGAAGCGGCGAACTGCATCAGGTCTACAGCCTGGCCGAACAGGGATCACCGACGATGGGCCTGTACGACAAGGCCGGAAAGGTCCGGGTGAGGCTGGGCCTGGCCGCCGAAGGCTCGCCGGTGCTCCGGCTACTCGATCACGAGGGCGAGCTGCGGGCCGTGGTCGGCCTGGCCGGTGACGGCAGCCCGTTCATCCAGTTCATGGATGAACAGAAGGCGCCCACCTGGACGATGCGATGACGGGGTGGTGGGCCGCGGCGTTCGTGGCCCAGTGGCTCCTGGTCCTCGTGCTTGCAGTGGTGATCGTTGCGCTTGCCCGTCAGGTGGGAACACTCCATCTGCGTCTCGGGCCTCGTGGCGCCCTGGAGGTTGACTCCGAGGGCCCCGCGTTGGGCGAGGCGCCGCCCCCCACACCGGGGATCGACGCCTCAGGCGCGCGCGTGCTGGTCGGCGGTCCCGGCCCGGGGCGCCTGATCCTGTTCTCGTCTCCTTCGTGTCCGATCTGTCAGGACGTGGCGCCTGGGATCCCCGCCGCCGCCGCCGCCGTGCGGATGGCCCCGATGGTGCTGCACGACCCCGAGCTGGAACACGTCTACGGAGTGCCGGGGACCCCGTTCCTCCTGGTGATGGACGAGTTCGGCGTGGTCCGCGCGAAGGGGACCGTGAACAACCTCGAACAGGTCGAGGGTCTGGTGGATACGGCGCTTCGCCGCATCGAGGAGGTGCCGGAGCGACGGGCAAGCTGATCGCGATCGAGCGGGCGGAACGGACCCTCGCGCGGCGAACCAGCCGGCGAGGGTTCCTTGGGAAACTGGGCCGCGGCGTGGTCGCCTTGGCCGGCGGCGGCGTGGTCGCCACGGCCCTCGCGCCGGGACGGGCCTCGGCGCACCACATCTGCGGGCATCTGTACACGACCGAGTCCTGCCCGCATCCGTTCGGCAAGCTCGCGAGAACAGACAACTTCGGTTACCCGGTCCATCCGGTATATGGCTATCCCGTGGACGATGAGGGCGCGGTCTACTCCGATCCAGCGGCGCAGGTCAGGAGCAAGGTCTGTCAGCAGATCGTGCCGTCGCTCTATCACTTCGTGAAGAACCCTCGCTACGGCGGAGGCTGGACGCGGTGCTGCAACGGCCGTCTGCGCCACATCCAGGACTGCTGCTCGACCTCTCGGATCCGGATCAACGGCGACTATTCGGTGACCGGCTACTGCCCGACGCGGTTGCGCGTCTTCTGCATCACGTATCGCGAGTTAGAGGGCACGTGCTAGACGGTTCGTTGGTGGTGGCCCTGGTCGTCGCCTCTGCGGTCGCCGGCTGGTCGGCCCTCCACGGACCCTGAGGTCTGTCGATGGTGGAGACCATCACCCCCGTGGTCCACGGGGGACGCGCGCGGTGGCTGAGCACGTTGGTGCTGCATACGCTCGGGGCCGCTGTCACGGCGGGCGTGTTCGGCGCGGCGCTCGGGTGGGTCGGTGGACTCCTGGGCGCGCCCTGGGGGCGACCCGGTCTGGTAGTCCTCGCGGCTTTCGCCGCCGCATATGGGCTCGCCGAGCTCTCACGACGCGGCCGGCTCCCCATCCCGCAGCTCCGCCGACAGGTTCCTGATTGGTGGCGAACCTTCTTCGGCCGACAGGTGGCCGCCGTCCTTTATGGCGCGGGCCTTGGGATCGGGTTCTTCACGTACCTCGCAGAGGGAACCCTCGTCGTCGTGACGTTCGCGGCGCTCGCCAGTGGACGTCCGGAGGTGGGCGCGCTGTTGATGGCGCCGTTCGGACTGGTGCGAGGGCTCTCGGCCGCCGTAGCCTGGCGATCGGATACGCCCGAACGGAGCCGGGCGCTGGTCGACCGGCTGGTATCGGCGCCCGAGCGCCGCAGGAAGGTAGCGAACGCACTCGCTCTGGCGGCGATCGTGGTCACGGGCGCCGTGGCCGCGATCCAGACGCCGCGCGGCGGCTGGCAGGTCTTGGGGGCAGCGGCGCTGGCCGCGGTCTTCTCGTGGAGCGCGGCATCGAAGCTGCTCCCCACCGCGCGATGGCGTCGGGCGCTGGCTGCCCACCGGCTCCCGGGCGTCGTGGAGCGGATCGCCTCGTGGTCTGTGCCGGTCGGTGAGGCGTTGGTGCCCGTGCTGGTTGTTCTCGGGTATCCGCGCGTGGGCGCTGCCTGGGCGCTGGTGCTCATGGGTATGTTCTCGATCGAGCTGGTCCGCGTTCGCGGCCTGGTGGGTGTGCGCGTGCCGTGTGGGTGCTTCGGGGGACGGGGGACCGTCGATGTCCGGCACGCGTTGTTCCGCAACGCCGGGCTCGCCGGGCTCGCGGTGTTCGTCCTCGTTCTCGGGGTCGACCGCGCCGCCTCGTGGTGGCCGGAGGTTCCAGGCAGAGCGGATCTGGTGCCGCTCCTCGTTGCGGCCAGCGCCGTCTCGGCGGCTATGCTGACGGCCTGGCGGGCGTCTTCTTGGCTGGCCAAAGGCAGGGGGGCATGACGGGGCGGATCCTGCGCGGGATCGCACCGTTCGCTTTGGTGGCCGCAACGGTCGTGGGTGTGGCGGTCGTGGCGATGGCTGCCGGACCGGTCGTTCCGGGGCCGCGGGCGCAGGTCGACGATCCGAACGACACGCGAGGTCCGCTCGACATCAGGCGCGTCTGGTTCGAAGACCCAGCGGACGCTCCGCCGAACTGGACCATCGTCACGTACGGCCCCTGGCACCCGAAGCGGCTCTACGACAGGGGTTTCACGTTCGTCTTCCTGGATACGACCGGCACGGACAGAGCCGAGTACTACGTGCTTATCCGCTCGGTGGGGCGTGCGTTGGCGGGTTCGCTCTGGCGTGACCCCAAACGCGGCGGCGACATCAAACTCCTGCCGATCGGTGTGACGCGATCCTCGAACGCGAGCCTCACCCTGGAGATCCCGCTGAGGAAGCTCGAGGTAGGTCCGTTCCGGACCTACTACGGCTGGTACGCCGTGACTACGTTCACGGGTCGGGTGTGCCGCGCCACGTGCATCGACCGGACGCCGGATACCGGAGCGTTCGATCAGCCGATCGGTATCCCGTCGCCCACGCCCACCGGGAGCCCGACGGCGTCGGTCGGCAGCGATGAACGAACGTGATCCCGGCGGGGGAAGTCGTCCAGGCCTTCGTCAGGAAGGTCGAGAGAGGGCGGTGCCATCCAGCTGCGGATCGACCAACGGCGTTGGTTTCTCCACGACGTGGAAGCGCCGTTCGGGGCTGATCAGGCTGTATACGACCGACGAGGCCTCCAACACCGTGAAGATCGGGATCATGGCAGCTTGAAGGACGAAGTAGCCGGGGTGCCGCAGCGCGCGCAAGCCCTCCTGCATCGATAGGCTGACCCACAGCCCAAGCAGGTAGTTCGTCACGAACACGGCGAAGATCGCGTCTCCGACGATCGCCAGGCCGCGGGGCACCGCCACGCCGCTGAAGATGTGGAGGAGCGAGTAGGCGAACCCGGTCCACCCCACGGTCCAGAGGAACATCGCGAACCAGAGCGAGCGACGATACTTGACGGGCACGGGCGTCTTCCTGGCCGCCCACCACATACCGGTGAACCACCGCCGCCGCTGGTGGATGAAGTCGTTGAGGTTGGCGGGCGACTGCTCTATCACGGTTCCCTCTACCCACCGGAAACGGTTGCCCTCGCCCATCTGTCGAAGTGCCCAGGTCGTGTCCTCGGTCGTGCAAGCTTCGGGCGGGAAATCGAAACCCACCTGCCGTTCGACGCTCGAGCGGACGAGCAGGAAGGAGCCGTGCATCCCGAACAGGATCTGGTGCATCCGGTACTGGAGATGGAATCTGCCCAGATCGTCCCCCACGCGGATGGAGTCGGCCATGGAGAAGACCTTGTTGGACGCCAGATTCCGGTGATACGTGATGAGTCCCTGCCCGATGCGATGCTTGCCGGACCGCTCCTCTTCGGTTACGGCTTCGCGGATACCCACGATCAACTCCTCGGTGACGTGGGACTCCTCGTCCAGGTGCAGGATCCAGCCGTCGTCGGGGATCGGAGAGACAGAGATGGCGTAGTGGAGCGCGCGAGCCTTGTGCGTGGCCCCGTTGCTCGTTGCGAAGTCATCCGGCACGACGATCGTGTGCACGGCTTCGTGATCGGGCAGGCCTTCTACCGGCACGTCGCTCACGACCTCGATCTGGAAGGGGAAGCACGGCCGCGATCTCATCGAGTCCAGAACCGAATGGGTCGTGGCGATCACCGTCTCAGGCTGGTCGCCGCGAGTCACGATCCGGAAGACGATTGGGAACCGCATGGTCGTGGCCCGAGATCCGGCGCGTGTCTCTTCGGTGGCCTTCGTGTGACGCCTGAATAGCAGCCATCCGGAAACGTCCGCGATCGCCCACGGGAGCATGAGGGACCACGTCACTGCGCTCCAAGCGATCACGTGATCGAAGAGGTTGTTGGCGGGATGTCCTCCCTGCGGCCAGACGACACCCTTCACGTAGCGGATCGCGAGGAAGATGACCGCCATCAGCGCGATCACCCCGAGACGGAAGATCAAGTTGCGCGACGCCAAAGAGCGGCTCGCGATCGGTTCGGGCGCTGATCGATCCGGGCCGGGGGCTTCGGGCGAAGGTTGGGCGAGGGTCTGGGTTCGAGTCGTCTGCATCTCACATCCACTCTTGGAGGTCGGCCGTTCAGGGGGGTCTCTAGCTGAATCGACACCTAGACCCTGAAGCCTTGATGCCTAGATGTAGGTAAAGGTCTGTGGCCGACCGCTCCTCGGATACTCAAGGAACGAGCGGGTTCCTTCTTGACGGAACCCTGAGACACGGTTGAGGCGCCTCTGACCCCCGCACCCGATGAAAGGGATGCGACCCCAAGTCGGAAGGAAAGGTCAGGGCACGATGAGCGCCACGGCACAGACCCTCGAAGGATGGTCGAGCGGCGAGCCACGCTCCCTCGTTCGGCGTGTCCGTGGGTTGAGCGTCCGGCGAGCCGTTGCGTGCCTGACCTGCGCTGTCGCCGGTGCCGGGGTCGCCTGGAACTGGGCCACGCTGCTGGCCGGGGCGCTGCATATGGGCTGGGTGGGACCGGCTGTGGGCCTCGTCGCTGGTCTGTGGATAGCCGGCGTGATCGCAGGGCTCGACGCCGACGAGCAGCGTCAGTAGACCCCTCCGCTCGCTCCTGGATCCCGCGAATCTCAACCGCCTGCCGTTGCGTGCCGATGGAACGGGGGGATCGCTCGGTGTGGTCTATCGCCCCGAGCGGTCGGTCCGCCGTCGAGCAACGGAGTCCATGGTGCAGGAACGGTCGAGCCTCGATGAGGGAGGAACCGCTCGAGTCCTGGTTGTCGACGATGACCAGGACATACGCGATGTCATCCTTTCGGCCCTGGAGCGAGAGCACTTCGAGATCCGTCAGGCGGCCGACGGTCGATCGGCCGTGGAGCTGGCGCAGGAGTTCCGCCCCGACGTCATCTTGCTGGATCTGAACCTCCCGGGGCTGAGCGGGATCGACGTCTGCCAGCGCGTGCGGGCGTTCTCGGACGCCTACATCCTGATGCTGACAGCGTCGGACGAACTGAGCGACAAGCTCGTCGGGCTCTCGAGCGGGGCCGACGACTACGTGGTCAAGCCGTGCTCCATGGCGGAGATCGTCGCCAGGATCCGAGCGCTCACACGACGATCTCGGACTGTGCAGGCCCCCGATCGCGCTCGCTCCTACGGCGACCTGCGCCTCGACCCGGCCACTCGTGAGGTTCAGATCAGCGGCGCGCCGGTCTCTCTCACGAGGATCGAATTCGACCTGCTCGACGTGTTGTTGACGGATCCTAAGGTCGTCGTGTCCAAGGGCCGTCTCCTCGAACGCGTCTGGGGACCGAACTGGTACGGCGACGACCACGTCGTCGACGTGCACGTGTCCAACCTGCGCCGGAAGATCGGCGCCTCGCTCATCCGCACGGTGAGGGGCGTCGGCTATCGCCTCGGTGATGCGGCGTGAACGTGGGTGGATGATGCCGTCGCGGGCCGATGACCTGGGGCCGTTCGACCCGGACGCCCAGATCCTGATCGTCGACGACGTTGAACCGAACGTGCGACTCCTTGAGCGCGTGCTCCGAGACGCCGGTTACCGCAACGCGAAGGGCTTCACCGATCCGAACGAGCTCCTGCGGTGCGTCGATGAGAGCACGCCGGATCTGATCTTCCTCGACCTCCACATGCCCGTCGACGGCCTAGGGCTGATCCGCGAGCTTCGCAAGCGCTTCCCGAGGTCCGTCGAGCTTCCGATCATCGTGCTCACGGGCGACGTGACGCCCGAGGCGAAGCACCGCAGCCTGCTCGCCGGCGCCAGCGACTTCCTCACCAAGCCCTACGATCTCACGGAGGTGCTCTGCCGCGCGGCGAACCTGCTCGAGGCGCACGAGCTGCACCTGCGCCTGCTGAGTCGGCAGGGGGATCTGGAGTCGGTCGTCGCAGATCAGACGAAGAAGCTCGAGGATCGGCTTCACGATCTGGGCCGGCTCGACCAAGAACGCCGCAGGCTACTTTCCCACCTCGTGCACGCCCAAGAGGAAGAGCGAAGGGCGATCGCGTCTGATATCCACGACGACCCGATCCAGAAGATGGTAGCCGTGGCGATGCGGCTGGACATGGTCCTCGAGGAGCGCCCGGAGCTCGGCGACGACGAGCAGTTCCACAAGGCGCAGGAGACGGTGAAGAGGTCGATCGAGAGCTTGCGCAGTCTGATGTTCGAGCTGCGGCCCTACGTGTTGGACCATGATGGCCTTGCTGCGGCCCTGACCGTTCTCGTCCGGGAAGAGGGGAAGCTGCCCGGAAGCGCGACGTACAAGGTCCGGAACCGGCTCGGTTCGGAACCGCCCGACAGCGTGCGGGTGATCCTTTACCGCATCACCCAGGAGGCGCTCGTCAACGTACGCAAGCACGCTCGAGCCTCCCAGGTCGAGATCACCCTGGAAGAGAGTGATCAAGGCTACACGGTGCGGGTGAAAGACGACGGGGTCGGGTTCGAGCCCGAGACGTCCTCGGATCCATCGCTCGGCCATATCGGCCTGACGTCGATGCGCGAGCGAGCCTCGTTGGCGGGTGGGTGGTTCCGGATCGAGAGCACGCCAGGCGCAGGCACGGTCGCGGAGGCCCTGATCCCGCGCGAGGCGCAGGGAGCGGCGGCGTGATCGTCGGAACAGGGTGACGCGATGCCGATCCGGATCCTGATCGCCGACGACGACGCCGAGGTCCGCAGCGTCCTCATCGACATCATAGGAAGGGCCGAGTCGCTCGAGCTCGTCGGCGTCGCCGAGGATGCACAGCAGGCGATCGAGCTCGCAGGACGGCAGCGACCCGACGCCGCACTGTTGGACGTGAAGATGCCGGGTGGTGGTCCGCGGGCGGCGCGGGAGATCCGCGCGTCCAGTCCAGGAACGGCGATCATCGCGCTGTCGGCACATGAGGACGCGCGCAGCGTCCAGGAGATGCTGGCGGCGGGCGCCTACAACTTCCTGGTCAAGGGGACGAGCCCCAAGGAGCTCGTGGACGCGATCCGCTCGAGCGTCAACGGAGAGGTACGGCTCTCCGCCAAAGCGGCGTCTCATGTCGTCGGGGAACTGGCCACCAAGCTGGTGCAGGAGCGCGAGGGGGTCGAGCGACGCTCCGCCTGGGAGAGGCAGATCCAGCGAGTCCTCGACAGCGGCGGTCCGGAGTGTGTCTTGCAGCCGATCATCGCGCTCGATACGGAGCAGCCTGTCGGCTTCGAAGCGCTCGCCCGGTTCGACTCGGAACCGGTCCGCAGTCCTGGCGCCTGGTTCGCGGAGGCCGCGGCCTTGGGGTACGCGCTCGAATTGGAGATCGCCGCGGTCGAGGCCGCGATCTCGGGCATCGACCATCTCCCGCCCGGGGCGTTCTTGGCGCTTAACGTCTCTCCAGCATCGATCGTATCCTCGCGGCTCACGGAGACGATCGGGCGGATCCCGCTCGACCGCGTGGTCGTGGAGCTGACCGAACACGCGCCGATCTCCGACTATCCGATGTTGCGTTCGGTCCTTGCCGATCTTCGCCTGAGCGGAACTAGGCTCGCGGTGGATGACGTCGGGGCAGGCCACGCCAGCCTGCGGCACATCCTGCAGCTCGAGCCGGACCTGATCAAGCTCGATGTCAGCCTGACCAGGGACATCGACACCCAGCGCGCGCAGCGATCTCTCGCGTCGGCTCTGGTCACGTTCGGTCGAGAGATGGAGGCCACCCTCATCGCGGTGGGTGTCGAGACCGACGCCGAGCTTGCGGTCATCCGAGAGCTCGGTATCCCCTGGGCGCAGGGCTACTACTTCGGTAGGCCGGCCCCATGGCCGGTTCCCCCGTCCGAGGTCCCCTCCAAGCGCGAGGTCGAAACGAAGAGTCTCGCCGAACCTCGTCGATAGACTGGAACGCGAAGGGGACGTAGCTCAGCTGGTAGAGCACCTGCTTTGCAAGCAGGGGGTCGGCGGTTCGAGTCCGCTCGTCTCCACGCCGTCTCCACGCCGACTCTCCACGCCGGATTCATCCGAGCCGACTACGCGGATCAGCCATCACAGGCCGTACCATGTCGGGGTCCATCGTCGAGATCACAGATTCGGAGGCGTCGATGAAGCTGACCAGGTTCCTGGCCGTGTTGATCGTCGGAGCATTCGTCCTCGCCGCATGCGGTGGGGGCGATGACGGGGATACGGTGTCCCCTGCGGCCGGTGACGGCGGCGGGGACACCGGTGGAGTCACGGGTGTCTTCGACACCGCCGAATGCGCACAGGCGGTCACCGCCTGGAGCGCCGCCGCGGCCGCCGTGCCGGCGGCGATGAGCGGATCGGCCGGCGACCTGGATACCACGCTCGCCCAGCTCCAGGCGTTCGCGGACGCGGCGCCCGAGGAGATCCGGGCGGATCTGGTGCTCGTCTACCAGGGATACGGCGCGTTCATGACAGCCATACAGGACTCCGGCTACGACCCGAGCAGCGGTGAGGTGCCGTCCGCCGACGCGATGGCCGCGATGGAGGCGGCGAGCGCGACACTCGATGATCCCGAGTTCACGGCGGCGTCCGACCGCGTGAGCGCGTGGTTCGACGCTAACTGTGGTGGCTGACCGACCTACCAACTGAGCGACCTATCATCGGGCCGTGCATCGGTTCATCGCGGTCCTGGTCGTGGCGGCCTGCTCGCTGGTGCCCTCCGTGGCCTCGGATGCCGCACCCCGCCGCCTTCCGGTGTTCGAGGCCGATGTGTCGATGTTGGATCGAGCCGCCCGGGAGCTGATGATCGGGCGCTCCTGGCACGCCGGCTGTCCGGTACCGCTGCGTGATCTCCGGCTGATAGAGCTCACCTACTACGGCTTCGACGGACACGCGCATCGGGGCCAGCTGGTCGTCCATCGTTGGTACGCCGCTGGATTCGTCGGGGTGTTCCACCGGCTCTACGACGCCCGCTACCCGATCAGAAGGATGCGACTGGTCGACCGCTACGGCGCCGACGACTCGCGCTCGATGGCGGCAGATAACACGTCGGCGTTCAACTGCCGGCTTCGCGCAGGGTCTTCCACAGAGTGGTCTCAGCATGCGTACGGGCGCGCCATCGACGTGAACCCGGTGGAGAACCCCTTCGTCACGCCCACTCACGTATCTCCGCCCGCGGGGATCCACTACTTGGATCGAACGCAGACCCTGCCGGGCATGATCCACCTTCGCGACCGGGTCTGGTGGGCGTTCCACGCGATCGGGTGGGTGTGGGGCGGCACCTGGACAGGCACGATCGACTACCAGCACTTCAGCGCGAACGGGCGGTAGAGGTCTAACTAGTCTGGGTCGGACTAGCAGACGGCCATCAGGTAGGCGTGCGGGTCCACCGCGCTGCCGTTGCCCGGGTGCCACTCGAAATGATCGTGGTACCCGCCGGCGTCGCCCGTGGCGCCCACGTAGCCGATCACGTCGCCGGCCTGCACCTCACCGAGCTGACCGTATCCGGACAGGTGCGCGTTGTAGACGTATCCGTGTTCGCCGAACACCTTGACGGCCAAGCCACCGAGCTCGTTCGAGCTGGCCTCTGCTACGCCGTCGAACGGCGCCACGATCGGGGTGCCCGACGCCGCGATGATGTCGTTGCCCTGATGGATGTGCTTCGGCACTTCGGGCTTGATGACCCAAACACCGAAGTCGTCGATCACCTCGTTGGATCCCGCGACCGGGCACGCACGGAAGATCCCGAACGTCTGGATCCACTCGGTGAGACTCAGGCGCTGGGTCCGAAGCACGACCGTCCGCTCCCGGATGAAACGCTCCAGCTCGCGGAGCTTGAGGTTGAGCTCGTGTCGCAGCCCGGTCAGGTGTTCTTGGCGGCGGCTCCACCGCGCTCGGTCCGATGCAAGCGACGGCCCCTTGGCCTTGACGCGGTCGATGCGGCTCTGGATACCTCGGATCTGGTGGTGCAGGTTCTGTCGGCCGATGCGTCGGACCTCGTGGATCCGCACGAGCTTCTTCACCGTGACCTTGCGCTCACGCAGGGCGCCGCTGAGCTGGGTGTCCGCGCCTGCGGCGGCCACCACGCCTCCCACGATGAGTACGGCGCTCAGGATGAACGCCGCTCCGCGCCAGACCATCTTCGTGCGATCCAACCTCTCCGACCTCCCCAGTCCTGACGCTTCCGGGTATCGGCACGGAGGGCTTCGGTTCTTGAGGGCACCGGTGCACAGGTTCGGGGTTCAGACACGTCTCTAACGCGCCGATGGGAAGGGGAGTCGGCTCCGGTCGACGTGAGAGATCGTTCCGAGGGACCGGGGGAATAGACGTTGAAGACAGATCGTCGAACCCGCGATCGGGTCCGCCTGTTCTTCTGGGCGGTGCTGGCCGCCGTGTGTGTGGTGGCCGTGCTGGTGGCGCGCCAGCAGCAACAGCAGGGCCTGGTCCGCAAGTCTGAGGCTGCGGAGGATCGGGCGGTCCGCTACACCCACAACACACTGGTCGGTCGGATCGGTGAGACTCGGGCCAGCCGCCCCTTCGCGGGTTCCAGCCTTGACACGTTCGATGCGGAGGTCCGGCGCGCGCTGTTCACCGATCGCCGGGTCCTTCGGGTACGTCTGTGGAGTCCCGACGGGCTCCTCGTGTTCACGACCGATGATCCCGAGGAGATCGGCAAGCTGACCTCCACCGATGAAGGCCTTCGCGCGGCGCTCAAGGGCGAGATCGCCAGCCTGATCACGTACGAGACGCTGGCGCCCGACCAGTCGACGACTCCTGCCCGTATCGAGCTGCTCGCCACGTATGTCCCCTTGCGTACGTCCGACGAGGATCGCGTCTACGCGGTCGCTGAGATCGACAACGACTACGGCCTTCTGCGCGACGGGACATCGCGTCCCTGGCTGCAGATGCAGGTGGCGTTCGGCCTCGTGGCCGTCCTCTGCCTGGTCATGACCGTGCTCTCGTTCATCTGGTCGCGGCGGCCACAGGAGGTCGCCGGGTTCGGCCCCAGCCGTCGCGAGGTTCGCGCCGCGGCGCGGGACGACCGTAAGGTCGCCGAGGCTAAGGCCGACGTCGAAGCCGCGAAAGCCGAGACCGCCATCTTGCGTGAAAGGGTGCACGAGCTGGAACGACGTCCGGAGCAGGCCACGACGCCCGAGGTCGATCCCGCCGAACTGGAGCGCCTCACGGCGCGTGCGGGACAACTCGAGGAGCAGTCCCGCGCGGCCGAGGGACGGACGGCGCAGCTGCAGGCTCGGGTCACGGAGCTGGAGGCTCAGCTCCGGATGACGACGGATCAGCTGCGCGCCGCGGCCAAGCGTGTTGAGGGGCCCCCGGAGGTCCCCGCCGAGTTCAGAGCGAAGCTCGAGGCCGTCGAGGAGAACGAACGCCGGCTGGGCACCGAGCTCCAGCTCGCACGTGAAGAGGCGGAGAGTGCGGTGAAGGCGCGGATCGTCGCCGAACAGGACCGGGCCGAGCTGGAGCAGGTGAAGCAGGGTGAGCTAGATCAGATCCGTGCACAGGTGCGGATGGCCGAGGAGGAACGCCAGCAGATCCTGGCGGAGGCGGCGAAGAGCCCCACCGCCGAGCCGGTCTTCTCCGAGGATGCCCAGACGCGGATCGCGGAACTGGAGCAGGCGTTGCAGCGCTCGGAGACGGAACGCGGGATGCTCCGCTCCGGGCGGCCGGAGACGGTCTACGAGGTCCGCAACCGGGAGTTGGAGGACGAGCTGGCTCAGGTCCGGGAACAACTCGCCGTGGCGGAGGGCCGCGCCCGGACGGCGGACGCGGCCAAGGCCGGCGTGGACCCCGGAGTGATCGTGGCGCTCGAGGAGCGGATCACCGCCGCCGAGGAGCGCGCGCGAGAGGCGGAGCGGCTGCTGGGACAGGCGAAGAGCCGGGGCGGGAGCCGTTCGCGTGCATCCATCAGGAACGGCGCAGACGACGGGAGCGACGCCGATGCCGCGCCCGCCGCGAGCACGGACGAGGCTGCGGCCCCGGACGAAGAGACACCCGAGGTGGATGGCAGCGAGCTCCGGAGCCGTCTGGTGCGCAGCACCGACGCTCGACGCAGGGGCGTCTCGAAGACGTCTGATCGCAGCTAGAGGGCCAGCGGGTCGACCGCGTAGGTGGATCTGAGCATCTGGTCCATCTCGTCTGCTGGGAGCGACTCCTGCGGGCGCATCCCGTACCGCGACGCGACGTCTGCATGTTCCCCGCAGAGCGGGAGCATCTCGTCGCGGGGATACCAACCGACGACCGTCGGCGCGGCGGCCTGCGGGCGATGCTGCCAGAAGCAGAACTGGCAGATCAGTCGCAAGCGTTGCGGGTAGCCGAACCGCGCACGGAAACCCAGCTCGTGTTCGATCACACGGCCCCAGAGCGCCACTCGACCCAGCACCGCCGGGTTCCGCGTCTTCCGGAGCAGGTCGATCTCATGGGTGCCGTGGAGACCGCACGAGCATCCAACGTCCGGAGCATCGTGGAACCACCCCACACGACAGCTCGCCTCGGCGGGTCGTCCGGGGATCCATGCCCGAGCCCGTCCGGCGACCGGGCGCAGCAGCAGGTTCGACCCGTCGCGGTGGCCGGTCAACGCCCAGGCCCGCCACGCGAGGACCGCCTCGGTCGACACATCCACCGGGAGCGACCGCTCGAGGGTGACGCCGCGGGTCATCTACGGCGCCGGCTCGGAGGGCTGGGGCGCCGGCTCGGGCTCGAGGATGGGGAGTGTTTCCGGCAAGGGCCAGGACGCCGGCTCCACCTCGATGATCCGTTTCGGCCGACCGATGTCCATCTGTTCACCTCCCGGTCGAGACCCGGGCTCGTGTGACCAGCCTACCCCCGTCTATCATGCCTTCGCCAGGCGATATATGCCCTGGAAGTCGCTGAAGTAGATCCGTCCGTCGGGCCCCGTTTCCATGGAGTAGATCGCACCGTTCGGGCTGTCTAGCACCTGGACCGGGTCACCCGAGACGTCGTTGCGGGCCGCGTTCAGCGCCACGCGCCGAAGCACCCCGGCGTTCACTTCTCCGAAGAACAGCTGCCCCTCGACCTGGGCGCTCAGCCCGCAGTCCTGGCAGAACGCGGCACCGGTTATCCCGATCGTGTTGACGAACCAGAGCTTGGGCAGTTGACGGGGTGTGGGGCCGCTGTTGTTGGTGCCGCCGGGAACGTCTGCGCAGTTCTCGTTCGGGCCCCAGCCGAAGTTCCCTCCCGCCACGATCAGGTTGATCTCGTCCATACACTCGGGTCCGTTCTCGCTCTCCCAGAGCCGATCTGTCTGGGGATCGAACGCGAACCCGTAGGAGTTGCGGATCCCGAACGCATAGGTCCTGCTGCCGGCGATAGGGTTGTCGGAGGGCACTCCGCCGTTGGGCGTCATTCGCAGGATCTTCCCGCGGAGGTTGCCCGTCAGGTCCTGGGCATTGGAGCTGTCGTGCCCGTCCCCGACGATCGCGTAGAGCATCCCGTCTGGGCCGAAGAGGATCCGCCCGCCGTTGTGGTACGGACTGGAACTGGCGGGCGTGGTCAACAGCACGCGCATCGCGACGTGACCGGACGCGCGCGTCACCCTCACGATCTGGTTCTTGAGGCTGCCGCCCGATGAGCGGGTCACGTAGACGTAGAGGGTCCGCGACCCGGGCCAGTTGGGACTCACCGCGACGCCGAGCGCTCCGCGTTCCCCCTGACCGTTCACCCCGGGCACTTTGAAGAAGCGGTGATCGGCCTTGGTCTTGGGGTTGTAGATCCTGATCTCGCCGGAGCCGCGCTCAAGGTAGACGATCCGCCCGTTCGGCAGGAAGGTGAACGCGGCCGGGCCGTTGAGGCCGCCGACCACCCTTCGGGCGACGATGGCTCCGCCCGCCTGTGCGGGCGCGGCCGCAGCGCAAGCGAGCGCGGCTAGCGCGAGGCTGAGGATGCCGGCGATCGTGCGGTGACGCATCAATTGACCCTCCTTGAGGTGGTGCGGTTGCTGGCTAGCATGTGGCCCGTGACCCTGCCTCCCTCGATGTTCGGCGTCCCAGCCCTGCGAACTGAAGACCCGCGGTTCCTACGCGGGGAGGGGCGCTATCTGGAGAACATCCCCATCCCCGGGGTGCTGCGGGCCGTGTTCGTCCGTTCCATCATGCCTCACGCCCGGATCGAAGGGATCGAGGGGCTGGAGGCCGCGCGGGCGATGCCGGGCGTGGTAGCCGTGTTCACGGCCGACGACCTACAGGTCCCGCCTCAGCCTCCCAGCGGAAACGTGGAGGGGGCGACGGGCACGCTCGAGGAGGGCGCGTTCATGCGGGAGGTGCTCGCCCGCGAGGTGGTTCGCTACGTGGGCGAGGCCGTGGCGGTGGTGATCGCGGCGTCGTTCGCGCAGGCGCAGGACTCGGCGGAGACGGTGTGGCCGTCGTACGACCCGATCGATGCCGTGACCGATGTGGAGGCGGCCGTGGCCGTAGGCGCGCCGCTCCTGTGGCCGTCGTACGGAACGAACGTCGCGTACTCGTTCGAGACCCGATGGGACGAAGACGTTCTGGCCGGGGCCGATGTGATCGTGCGCGCGCGCGTTGTACAGCAGCGACTGGCTCCCGTCCCCATGGAGACGAACGCGATCGCAGTGATCCCCGAGGACGACGGTGGATACACGGTCTGGGTGTCGACGCAGGTGCCGTTCGATGTCCGCGACGACCTGGCGGAGCTCTTGGGCGTCGACAAGAAGCGGGTGCGTGTGATCGCTCCAGATGTGGGGGGTGGTTTCGGCGCCAAGCTCCTGATGTACCCGGAGTTCGCAGTGGTGGCGGCTGCCGCGAAGAAGATCGGGCGACCCGTGCGATGGTCGGAGACGCGCTCGGAGAGCATGGTGAGCCTGACGCACGGTCGCGCTCAGGTGCAGTACCTGGAGGTAGGGGCCAAGCGCGACGGGACGGTGGTTGGTCTCCGGGCGGATCTGCTGGCCGACATGGGCGGGTATCCGATCGGCGCGTTCCTGCCGACAACCACGAACGAGATGCTCGCCGGTCCGTACACGATCCCCAGGATCGCCTGTCGCGGTCGGAGCATCGTGACGAACGCCACCCCGATCTTCGCGTATCGGGGAGCCGGCAGGCCGGAGGCGACCGCCTTGGTCGAGCGCGCGATGGACCTGGTGGCCGCTGAGCTCGGTATGGACGCCGTTCAGGTTCGCCGTAAGAACCTGATCCCGCCAGACGTGTTCCCTTACACGACCTCGACCGGGACGAAGTACGACGTGGGGGACTACGGGCGCGCGCTGGATCTGGCGCTCGGCATGGCGGGCATCGATGAGCTCCGGGCCGAGCAGGAGGCCCGCCGGGCGCGCGGAGACCACCTGCTGCTGGGTATCGGCGTCAGCACCTACGTGGAGATCACGGCGTTCTCGTCGAAGGAGTTCGGCTCGGTGGAGGTCGCGTCGGACGGCTCGGTCACCGTGCTCACCGGGGTGTCGCCGCAGGGGCAGGGACACGAGACCGCCATGGCACAGATCGCGTCGGCCGTCTTGGGGGTGCCGATCGGCACGGTGCGGGTGGTGCACTCGGACACGGGGATCGTGCCGAAGGGCGCCGGGACGTGGGGTTCGCGCTCGCTCCAGGTAGGAGGGTCGGCCGTTGCCGAGCAGAGCCAAGCGGTCGCGGCGAAGGCGCGAACGCTTGCCGCGTATCTGTTGGAGGTGGACGAGGCCGACCTGGCCGACGTCTTCGACGGGCGGATCGAGGTGAAGGGGGCACCCGACCGTGGGCTCACGTTGGCGGAGCTGGCCGCAGCAGCGAACGACCCCAAGCGGCTGCCCGAGGGCATGACTCCTGGGCTCGCGGCGTCCGGGCAGTTCCGTGAGCTGGAGTCCACGTTCCCGTTCGGGACGCACGTTGCCGTCGTCGAGGTGGATACACAGACGGGGGACGCGCGTTCGGTGCGGCACATCGCGGTCGACGACTGTGGCAGGATCTTGAACCCGATGCTGGTGGACGGACAGGTTGGCGGGGGACTTGGCCAGGGCATCGCGCAGGCCCTGTATGAGGAGGTCCGCTACGACGACGCGGGGAACCCGGCAACCGGCAACCTGTCGATCTATGCCATGCCCTCGGCGGCCGAGTTGCCGTGGTTCGAGATCGCCCACACCGAAACGCCGACGCCGCTGAACCCGCTGGGCGCGAAGGGGATCGGAGAGTCGGCGACGATCGGCTCGACACCGGCTGTGCAGAGCGCGGTCGTGGACGCTCTTTCGCACCTGGGGGTTCGCCACATCGACATCCCACTCACGCCCGAGCGCGTGTGGCGCGCGATCCGCGAGGCTCTGTAGCGCTGGGCGCGAGCGACGCCGGACAGATAGGGTTCCGGCCCATGAGCGAACACACCCCCGCGTGGGAGCAGCGGCATCGTGCGCCCGTCGCGTCGATGCCCGACTGGTCTCCGAACGCCCCTGACCACGTCGCCTACGAGAGCACCGAGAGCGGGGTGTGGCAGGTCCATGCGTGGGACGTGGCGACCGGAACCCGGCGCCAGGTGACCGACCATCCGGTTGGGGTGATCACCGGCTCCCTGTCGGCCGACGGCACCGACGTGTTGTGGTGGCAGGACGAGACGGGCGATGAATCCGGGCGATGGTTCGCCCAGCCGTTCGAGGGCGGCGAGGTCCGTCCGTTCCTGGAAGGGGTACCCGCAGGCTGGAACGAGGGGTTCGCCCAGGCCGCCGGCGTCGTGGCGGCCTCGATCAGCGACCGCGGTGGGTTCGCCGTCTACATCTCGATCGACGGTGGTCCGGCGAAGGAGATCCTCAGGAGCGCCGAGTGGCTCAGGGTGGCCGGCGCCGAGGGTGGGTTCAATCGCGGCGGGTTATCAGCGGACGGAACCCTGCTCTGCCTCGAGCACTGCGAGGGCGGCGACATGCGTCACCCGGCGCTCCGGGTGATCGACCCGCGCACCGCTGAGGTCGTCGCGGAGCTCCGTGACGAAGGCAAGAGCCTATCGGCCGCGACATGGTCGCCGGTACCGGGCGACGGTCGCCTGGTCGTGACACACGAGCGCACCGGGGAGGCCACCGCAGCGCTTTGGGAACCGGCCACGGGGACCTGGACCGATCTGCCGACCGGTCTGACGGGCGAGGTAGTGGCGCTCGACTGGTGGCCAGACGGATCGGCGCTGCTGCTCTCCAACCTGGTGGAGGGACGTCACCGTCTCGAGCGATTCGACCTGTCTTCCAACACGGCCACGCCCATAGATCACGAGGAGGGGCAGATCTCCGGTGCGCTCGTCCGACCCGGCGGAACCGTCTGGTATCGGTGGGCGAACGGCGCGACCGCCCCCCAGGTCCGCGACGATCGTGGCAGCGAGGTGCTGCAAGCCGAGGGCGAGCGCGCGGTCGCAGGGCGGCCCTATGTGTCCTTCAGGTTCGACAACCAACACGGCCAGTCGGTGCACGGTTTCTACGTCACACCGGAGGGCGAGGGTCCCTTCCCGATCCTGATGCGTCCACACGGGGGTCCTGACTGGCTGGACGAGGACCGGTGGAGCCCGGAGGTCCAGGCCTACGTCGACGCAGGTCTGGCCGTGGCCATGATCAACTACCGAGGCTCCACGGGCTACGGCGCGGCATGGCGCGACACGCTCATCGGCAATATCGGCGGTCCCGAGCTGGAGGATCTGAACGCGGGCCTGGAGTGGCTGGTGGATCACGGGATCGCCGACCCGGCGAGCGCAGCGGTCGGTGGCTGGTCGTGGGGCGGGTACCTGACCCTGATGGAGCTGGGCAAGCACGCCGATCTTTGGCTCTGTGGCGTCGCCGGCATCCCCGTGGGCGACTACGTGATGTCCTACGACGACATGTCGCCGACCTTGCAGGCTTACGATCGCGCACTGCTGGGAGGCACACCCGAAGAGGTGCCCGAGCTGATGCGCGATCGCAACCCCATCCACTTCGCCGACGACGTGAAGGTGCCGGTGCTGTTCCTCATAGGCCAGAACGACAGTCGCTGTCCTTACCGCCAGGCGATGGCCTACGTGGATCGGCTCGCCGAGCGAGGCCACCCACATCAGGTCTACCTGTTCGGAACGGGGCACGGTTCGTTCGATATAGAGGAGGACGTTCGTCAGGTCGGTGCCATCCTCGGGTTCCTGGCCGAACACGTGCCGGGCGTGAGGGTGCCGACCGACTAACCTGACCCGGTGCCGACCTGGCTCCTGGTCCTCACCGCCATCCTGCTCGGCCTGCTGATCTGGCGGGTGGGGATCGGCATGCTCCGTTCGATCACCGGTGGGGCTGACCGCACCAAGCCCGAGGTCGAGGACGTGGAGGAGCTCGAGGTCTTCCTCGTCTGCGGGGAATGCGGCACGGAGTTCCGGGTCATGCGGCTGGGCGAGCTGCAGATCCCTCGCCACTGCGGCGAATCGATGCAGGTGGTTCGGGGACCTGCGGGAGACTGAGGCCGCCTGCGTTTTCCACAGGCTGCGAACCGTTCGTCCACCGGTTATCCCCAGTGAGGCGTCGTTCGAGGGTTACCCACAGGTGTGGAAAGCCTTGTGGAAGGATCACATCGTTGTGATTCGACGGGCGACTAGCGGATCATCGTGGTGCCCAGGAACCCGACGCCGATCATGCCAAGACCCACCATCAGGGCGACCGGGCTCGTCTGGTCGTTCGTGAACGGCAAGATCCCCATGTAGTTGAGGACGATCACGATGACCCCGAGGCCCATGAGGCTCAGGACCATCGGCGAATACCAACGAGGGCTCGCCTTCTTGCGCGCCGCCCTCTTCGCCGGCTCCAACTGGTAGCGACGCTTGGAGGAGCCGCTGTTGCGTGAGCGGGATTTGGGCATCACCCGATGTTACCGGGAAGCAGGCGCAGAGTGGCGACGGCCGCCGCTTCGACGGCGGCGCGCGTGAACGGTAGGGGGTGATGCTCGCCGGCCGCCCAGAGCGGGGCCTGGTCGTTCCAGTGGGGGGAGGTGGGGTTGCCCGAGATCCCAGACGGCAACACGCCTACGGACCGATCGAGGTCGGACAGGTCGTAGACGGCGCGCCACGAGGCGATCACCGCGGGCTCGTAGCCGTCGCGTCCGTCGAACCCGCCCTGCATCACCGTCTGCTCGTCTCCGCCGAGCTCGACGTCCGCCGCGCTGAAGAGTGGCTCCAGTCCGGGGAGCGCGCCGAGCGGGTGGACCAGTTGGAGTCGGTGCAGCGCTCCCCATCGCCACTCGGAGGGATCGTCTCCCAGATGTTCGCGGAGCTCGGCGAGCGCGTCCACGAGCGCCGCGCGAAGGAGGTCGTGGTCCAGCCAGTCGTTCGGCTCGCGCAGCATCGCCGGTAACGCCTCGCACTGGAAGACCTCGCGCCACGTGTGGTACAGGCGGAAGAGCTCCTCGCCCAACCGAGGTTCCAGCACGCGTCGCGCGATGTTGCGGGACCACGCGTTGAACACCGCGGCGCCCGCGGACCCTGCGTTCATGTCGCAGTCCCACCCTCGGAGCATGTCGATCGCAGCGCGCTCCCCCTCCGTATGAGGCTCTACGGCCAGCAGCCAGGGGAGGGCCTCGCGCGCCGGAAGCGAGACGGTGTCCGATTGGATCGCCGCGAGCGACGCGACGTCGTGCGTTGGGACGGCTTCGAGGCGCTCTACGATCCGCCGCGCCCGGTACGGCGTGTGGAAATCGTGGCCGATCAGATGCGGGTAGGAGTCGTCGTGGATGCGGTTGTTGGCGGTGACGACGTAGCCGCGTTCGGGGTCGACCGACCAGGGCAGTTCATCGAACGGGATCCACCCCTCCCACTCGTGGTCGTCCGTCCAGCCCGGCACAGGCACCATGCCGTCGCCGGCGCGACGGACGGGGAACCGGCCCGTGCACTGGTAGCCGATCGTCCCGTCGACGTCGGCGTAGACGAAGTTCTGTCCGGGGCATTCAAGACCCCACGCCGCGCGGCGGAACTCCTCGAAGTTGGTCGCGCGAGCCGCGTCGATCGCGAGCGATGGACGGACGCCGCACTCGAGGCCGGTCCAGCGCAACGCGTATGTCTGGGTGGGCGGGAGCTCGATGTACTCGGCATGCAGCTGGCCGACGACCGCGGTCTCCAAGATCGGGCCGTGACGTGTCTCCAGGACCTGCACCACGATCGGGTCGGCGGTCCCGCGCACATGGATCTCTTCGCGATGCACCGTGAGCGGTTCCCAGTCGCCGTGATGTTCGACAGCGGTGCGCTCCTCGTTCAAGTGCTCGACGTAGAGGTCTTGGACGTCGCCGGTCACGTTGGTCACACCCCATGCGTGGTGAGCCGTCGTGCCGAGCAGGATCCCCGGTGAGAACGTGAGCGCCACGCCGCGGGCCTCGTAGCCGGGTGCGCTCAGGTGCAGCTCCATCCACACACCCGGCTGCACCGCCAGTAGGTGAGGGTCGTTGGCGAGCAGCGGCTTCCCGCTCGCGGTCCGCGACCCCGCGACCGCCCAGTCGTTCGAACCCTGCGCCTTCGGGTGCGGCAGACCGTCGAGCAGCCTGCCCGTGAGCGAGCCGGCGGCCAACTGTGGAGGGTCGGCGGGGAGCGGCGGCATCAGGGTCTCGACGGCCTCGCGTCCCAGACGCTCTGCGATCGCCGCCCGCAGCAGCTCGGAGTCCCAGTTGCCCGACAGACCCCACGCCAGGAAGACGAACGCGGCTCCCCACGCGGCTTCGTCTGTCGGCAGCTCGGGCGCAAGATCGAGCAGCGTGTACTCGACCGGTGGTGCGGGCATGACCGCGATCCACGCCGCCACACCCTCCCGGAACCGGGCGTGCATGGTGTGCGAGGTGTCGTCCCACCCGGCCGCCAACCGCCCGCCGGCGCGATGGAACCCGACCGTTCGCGCGAAACGGTCGTCGGGGAGCGTCTGGTCGGCGAACATCTCCGACAGCCGGCCGTTCGCGGCGCGGAGCAGCAGGTCCAGCTGGAACAAGCGCTCTGCGGCGGTGACGAATCCCTGCGCGAACCAGAGGTCCTCCTGCGACTTGGCCGTGATGTAGGGGACGCCCCACCGGTCTCGGAGAACCTCGACAGACTCGGCCAGACCGGGGGCGACGAGCTTCCCGTCTTCTGGGAAGAGCGACGCGGCTGCGATGTCCCGCAGCTGATCGAGGAAGTCGCCCATGGCGCCGCAGCCTACCTGTCGACAGGTTCTTGGTCGTTCGCGGCGCGGACGTTGCCGAGCCAACTCGCGTACATCCCCGCGTAGACGCCGCCGAGGGAGAGCAGCTCGGCGTGCGTGCCCTCCTCGACCAGCAGGCCCTCGTGCAGGACCAGGACGCGATCCGCATGTTCGGCGGTCGAGAGCCGATGGGCGATCGTGATGACCGTGCGTCCTGCCGAGAGCCGGCGGAGCGCCTCGGTAGCCCGGCGCTCGGTGGCCGGGTCCACCGCGCTCGTCGCCTCGTCGAGGATCAACAGACCGGGCTCGTCGATCTGCGCCCGTGCCAGCGAGACCAGCTGCCGCTCGCCTACCGAGAGCGCTTCGCCACGCTCCCCGACGCTGGTATCGAGCCCGTCGGGCAGCGAGGCCACCCAGTCGGAGAGCCCGAGCTCGTCGAACGCCGTCTCTACGTCGCGATCGGTCGCGCCGGTGCGGCCGAACCGAACGTTCTCCCGGACGGTCGTGTCGAACAGGAACCCATCCTGCGGCACCATGCGGATCGCACGTCGCCGGGAAGCTGGATCGACCTCGCGGAGGTCGATCCCCTCGACGTCGATCAGACCCTCGGCCGGATCGGCCAAGCGCGCCAGGAGCTTCGCGAATGTCGTCTTGCCTCCACCTGTCTCGCCCACGATCGCCAGATGCGCGCCGGCGTCCACCGCGACCGTGATACCTCGGAGCACGGGACCGCCCTCGCGGTAGGCGTACCGGACGTCGCTAACGCGTATCGCGAGAGCGCCCTTCGGCAACTCGATACCCCTCACGGGCTCGACGATCTCGACCGGAAGGTCGAGAACCGTGAGGATCTTCCGCCAACCCGCGATCGCCGTCTGCGTCTCCGCGTAGACCTCGGGCAGGTCCATGAACACGTGCAGGAAGATGTCCGAGAGGAAGATGAACGCCGTGACGCTTCCGAACGTCAGCCCCCAGCTCGGTCCGAAGCTGGCGCCCAAGACCACGATCGTCGCGACCGCGGCCGCATAGAACATCGTCCCCATGGGGAAGAGGGTGGCCGACCGCCAATGCGCCACGACCTGCGCGCGGTAGCGCTCGTCGATCGCGTGCTTCACTCGAACGTCGGTGCGTTCCTCCAGGCCGTAGGCGCGAACGACCGCGGCGCCCATCACACTTTCGGAGACCTCCGACAAGAGCTCGCCCACGCGCGTACGGACCGTGTCGAACGCTTGCGTGAGGCGCGCCTGCATCGAGAACACGAACAACAACAGCGGGATCACGAGCAACACGACAGGGATGGTTAGCTGCCACGAATAGGTGAGCATGAGTGCGAGCCCGCCGATCGCGAGCGCGAACGAGATGATCCAGGCGATCGCGCCCCATTCGGTGAACTTCGAGAGGGTGTCGACGTCGGCGGTGACACGCGCCACGAAGATGCCGCGCTTCTCCTCGGACTGCTCCGCGATCGAGAGCCGGTGGATGTGCTCGAACGTCCGCACGCGCAGGGACGTGAGGGCCTGCTCGGACGCCCGTACCAGCCGGCGGGCGGCCGCCCGACCCGCGACGTAGGTGAGTAGGACGAGCGCGAGGGCCCACGCACAGTTGGTGAACACGTAGGCCGCCTGGAAACCTCCTGTGAACCCGTTGTCCAAGATGCGTTTCACCAGGATCGGTGTCACGAGGGTCGCGACCGTTACACCGAGCGAGATCACGACCGTGAAGCCCAATCCCTTACGGAGCTCAGGGGACTCGCGAAGCCCGCGTCGCAGGACCGAACGAGCGCGCTCCAGGTGCGGTGGGATCTCGAGCTCAGGCTCCGCCGACCGCGACACCTCCTCGACGCTCGTGACGCTCATCGCCGCTCGATCCGTTCGTACGCGCGGATCATGGCCGCATAACCCGGCATGCTTGCGATCAGCTCCTCGTGCGAGCCCGTCGCGCGGAGTTGTCCGTCCTCCAGGTACAGGATCCGGTCGGCGAGGCGGATCGTCGACAGCCGATAGGCCACTACGACGAGCGTCGTGCGTAGCTCGTCGCGGAGCGCACCCAGGATCTGAGCCTCGATCGTTGGGTCAACGGCGGAGGTCGCATCGTCCAGGATCAGCAGCCGAGGCTGCCGGACGAGGGCGCGCGCCAGCGCGATCCGCTGGCGTTGGCCGCCCGAGAGCGTATGCCCTCGCTCGCCGACGACGGTGTCGAAGCCTTGGGGCAACGCGCGGATGAACCGGTCGGCTTGCGTGATCCTGGCTGCGCGCTCGATATCGGTGTCGGTGGCGCCCGTGTCGAGCGCGATGTTGTCGCGGACGCTCGCCGCGAACAGGAAGCTCTCCTGGAAGACGATCGCCGTCGCATCCCTGAGCGAGGCCGCGTCGACATCTCGCAGGTTCACGCCGCCCACCCGAACCTCACCCGTGTCAGGATCGTCCAGGCGGACCAGCAGCTGCGCGAGCGTGCTCTTGCCCACGCCGGTCGGGCCGACGATCGCCACCGACTCGTCGGCGTCGATCCGGAGCGACACTCCGTCGAGCACCCGCTGGTCCCCGTACGTGTACGAGACCTCTTCGAACCGAGCGTCGAGTGACCCCTGGGGCACGGCGACGGGGTGGGCGGCCGGTTCCACCGTGACGGGCTCGGCGAAGACCGCCTCCAGGCGTGCGTAGCTCACCACGGCGCGAGGCAGCTCCGACAGGATCCATCCGATGAAGCGCATCGGCCACGAGAGCAGACCGAACAGGACGACGAACTGGATCAGATCTCCGATGGAGACGTCGCCCGTCGATACGCGCCACGATCCGACCGCCAAGAGCATCACGATGCCGAGGGTGGGCAGGGCCTCGAGCGCGGGTTCGAAGCTCGCGCGGATGAACCCGGCTTGAACACGCTCATCCCTGAGCGCTCGAGCCTCGACCCCGAGGCGCTCGGTCTCGTGGGCCTCGCGCCCCAGCGTCTTCACGATCAACGCGCCGTCGATGCTCTCGTGCGCGACCGCCGAGACGTCGCCGATCTTCTCCTGGGCACGGCGGGCCGGCCCTTCCATCCGGCGCGCGAAGCTGTTGTTCATCAACGCGAGCGCAGGGAAGAGCAGGAACCCGATCATCGCTAGGAACGGGTCGGTCACGATGAGAGCGATCATCGCGAACGCGACGAGGAAGATCACCCCGCAAGCGAACGGCACCGGGTGGAGCACGTCCACGGCTGCCTCGACGTCGGCTTCCATGTGGGCGAGTAGCTCGCCCGTGGGGGTCTCTTTGTGGAACTGGAGCGACAACTCGCGGTACCGGTCGGCGACGCGGCGACGCAGGGTAGCCATCACTTGCGCGCCCGCGACGCCGCTGTAGTACCGGCGCACCATGATCCCGATCGAGCGGATCGATCCCACGATCAAGATCGCCAGGGCGCCCAGCCAGATCTTCGAGGTCTCGACGCCGCCGGAGAACGCCGGCTCGAGCACTTGGTCAGTGATCCGTCCGAGCACGATCGTGAGGCCGATCGACCCGATGGCATAGAGGAAGGCGCCGCCGACCGAGATCAGGAACGGTTTGGGGTGGAGCCTCACGTAGGAACCGATCAGACGCAGGCCGCGCGTGAACAGGCCCGGTTCGTCCAGGGTCGGTGTCTCGACGCGCGCCTGCACTCCTGCCCCCCTCGGTTTGCGCCTCAGCATCGTACGCAAGCCGACCGGAGGCTCGCGGGGCGCGTCACGTTGCAGGGTTCGGCGCCCCCTGGAATGATGCGCTCATGACCGAGCACCGGCCGTGGTTCGCGACCTGGCGCCCCGGCGTGCCGAAGACGCTCGAGCCCTACCCCCAGGTCTCCGTCTACTCGCTGCTGGCCGACTCTGCCGCGGGCTTCCCCGAAAGCGTGGCGCTGGCGTTCCTTGGCAAGCACGTCAGCTACCGAGAGCTGCTCGCCGAGGTGGAGCGTTTCTCCGCCGTGCTCGCCGGCCTAGGCGTGAAGAAGGGCGACCGGGTCGGACTGCTGTTGCCCAACTGCCCGCAGTACGTGATCGCCTGGTACGCCACCGTTCGGCTGGGAGCGATCGCGATCGGCAACAACCCGCTCTATACACAACGTGAGCTGACCCATCAGATCAGGGACTTCTCGCCGAACGTCATGATCGTGCTCGATCAGCTCTACCCGGGTCTCGCGGCGATACAAGCCGAGGCGGGTTTCACCGAGGTCGTCGTGACCAAGTTGACCGACTACATGAAGTTCCCGCTCAACCTGCTCGCGCCCCTCAAGTTCAGGAAGGATCACAAGAAGGAAGGCAAACCCTGGCCGCCGGTTCCTAAGGACGCGAAGGTCCGCTGGTGGCGAGATCTGATGGCTAAGGCGGGCACGCCTCCGCCGGTTGCCGAGGTGGACGCCGTCCACGACGCCGCCGCCTTCATCTACACCGGTGGGACGACGGGTCTGTCCAAGGGCGCCATGCTCTCGCACCACAACTTCGTGTCGAACGTCCTGCAGGTAGCGCCGTGCATCACCGACTTCACCCGCGGGCACGATGGCGTGATGTGCGTGCTGCCGTTCTTCCATTCGTTCGGCACGGTCGCTATGAACTTCGGCCTGCACCAGGCGGGGAAGCTCGTGTTGCTGCCGCGATTCGAGCTCCACATGGTGTTGAAGCAGCTCGCGAAGGAGCGGCCGTCGTTCTTTCCCGGCGTGCCGCGCCTGTACGTGGCGCTGAACGAGGCGCCCGAGACCGCCAAGTACGACCTCAAGTCCGTCAAGGCCTGCATCTCGGGTGCCGCACCGTTGCCGAAGGCCGTGGCCGACCGGTTCCACGAGATCACCGGTGGCGCGAAGCTGGTGGAGGGCTACGGCCTGACCGAGTGCTCACCGGTGACGCACGTGAACCCGTTCGATGCGCCGCATCCCGGAACGATCGGCATCCCCATCCCCGATACGGATTGCAGGATCGTCGACATAGAGGATCCCGATCGCGAGGTCGCCGTGGGCGAGCGGGGCGAGCTCTGTATCAAGGGCCCACAGATCATGCTGGGGTACTGGAACAAACCGGAGGCGACGGCCGAGATGATCCGCAACGGGTGGCTGCACACCGGCGACATCGCGACCATGGATGACGACGGCTTCTTCCGGATCGTTGACCGGCTGAAGGACATGATCATCGTCTCGGGGTTCAACGTCTATCCCACCGAGGTAGAGGCGGTGCTCTTCAACAATCCGAAGGTGTCCAAGGCGAGCGTCGTCGGGATCCCCGACGAGCGCACCGGGGAACGGGTGAAGGCCTACATCGTGCTCAAGGAGGGCAAGACCGCGACGGCGGAGGAGATCGAGGCCTGGTGCCGCGATCCCGAGCAGGGTCTGACCGGCTACCGGGTACCCCACGAGGTCGAGTTCCGCAGCGAGCTCCCCGAGACGCTGATCGGAAAGGTCTTGCGCCGGGTCCTTCAAGAAGAGGAACGCCAGAAGACCGAGGCGCCGGCGTCCTGAGCGCGATCTACGAGGCGGTCGTGTTCGACCTGTTCGGGACGCTCGTACCGGAGTTCTCCAGATCCGACTTCTTCGACGCCGTGCGGAAGATGGCCCGGATCGTGGGCGCGGATGCCGGTCAGTTCGAGGCGGCGTGGACCGGGACGGCGCTCGAACGGCAGACCGGTGGGTTCGCGACCGTGGAGGAGAACGTCCGATCGATCTGCTCGTCGCTGGGCGTCGAGCCCTCGGAAGACGCGGTCGACCGTGCGCTCGACGTTCGGTTGGATCTGTACCGCAAGTGGTTCCACCCGCGTGTGGGAGCGCTTGAGACGCTTGCCGAGCTCAGGGCGCGTGGCTACCCGATCGGTCTGATCAGCATGTGTGCGCCGGACGCACCGGCCATGTGGCGGGCGTCGCGGCTTGCGCCCTTCGTCGACGTCGAGGTCTTCTCGAGCGAGGTCGGGCTTCGCAAGCCCGACGCGGCGATCTACCGGTACGCGACCGACGGGCTCGGCGTGGATCCGCACGCCTGCCTGTACTGCGGGGACGGCGCTTACGGCGAGCTGTCGGGAGCAGCGGCTGTAGGCATGACTCCGTACCTGATCGCGGACCCGTCGGTAGACCACGAGGAGTCGCTCACGCCCGAACGCGAGGAGTGGGACGGCCCCGCGGTATCAGACCTCCGCGAGCTCCTCCCCCTCCTGCCGGGTATCTAGATCGCTCTCGGTTCTCGGGATCTCCGCACGTACCGCCGCCGGTGGAGCGCGTAGGCCATCGGTCCGACCACCAACGGCAACCAGTACGAAACCAAGCGGTACGCGAGCGTGGCCAGCACCGCGTCGGCCGCGTTCACCCCGGCCAAGGTGAGCGTCGCGGTGAGCCCCGCCTCTACGAATCCCAACCCACCCGGGGTGATTGGGATCATGCCGAGGACGGCCGCCGTGACGTAGGCCAGCAGGACGAGCGACGGACGGGGACGGCTGCCGACGGCGGTGAGCGCCGCGAGGAGTGCCAGGTAATCGAAGAGCCAGTTGCCCATGGACGTGACGAGAGCCATCCACCACTTGGTGCCGAGCGTGCCCCGGATCTCGTCGCGTTCCGCGAGGAGCGTGTCGGGTAGGTCCGTCCGCGGCGTTCTATCGCGGTGCATGTGGTTCAACGTCCACTGGATCGTCCGGCCCGCCGCGGCGAGAGGTCGCCGCGACGACAGCAGCATCGCTCCCACGGCGACCGCCAGGACGAACAGGCCGGCGCCGAGCCAGGCGGACTGCGTGAGGCCCCGTGGCGCCGGCGCGCCGAACACGATCGCGGGAAGGGCCAACACGGGGAGCGCGAACAAGGTGCCGGAGCTGATGAGCGTCGCGGTGGTTAGACCGGTTCCGATCGTGGTGGCGTCCAAACCCGACTGGACCAGCAGGCGGTACTGGATCGCGCCGCCCGCGGCCGCGCCTCCCGGCACGATCCGGCTGAACGCGTTCCCGGCGATCTGTGCCGTGGCGATCGCGAACCACCGTCCCGTTCGAAGCGCCACCCGTTGGAGGGCCCACGCGCACCCGAAGCTCGCGATCTCGGCCAGGAACATCGCCACGAACCAAACCGGGTTGATGGTGAGTAGGTCGGGCCAGGCGGAGAAGACTTTCAGGAGCGAGGGCCACAAGACGTAGAGCGTCAAGAGCGAGACGAGCAGGAAGATCAGTCGAACGATGATGCGACGCCGGAGCGACGGCTCGGCTCCGGAGATGACACGATCGTTCGGCTCAGCCATCGGGCGTCCGCAGCGTCAGATGAGCGACAACACCGTGGCGCGCTCATCGTCGGTCAGTCCCCGGAGGGGAGCCCTGACGTCGGCTGTGGTTAGGACGTCCTTCGACACGAGTATCTCCTTCAGCGCCGCGTGGAACGGGATGCCCTCCAGTGCTTCTCGGAGCCGTTCCACTCGTTCCTCAGCCGCGGCGCTCCGCTCATGGACCAAGGAGGCAACGATCTCGGGGAAGGCGGTCGCCAGGCCGCTCACGGCACCCAACGCCCCACGCTCCATGCCCCGAAGCACGAGCGGCTCGTAGCCGATGAACAGGTCCAGGTCCGGCAGGTCGAGGTAGGGCTCGACCGCGGCGAACGGCGTGTCCGAGACCTTCATGCCACGCAGGTTGGGACATCGTTCGCGGATCCGCTGGATCACGTCGACGGGGATCGAATAGCCACTGCGTCCTGCGAACTCGTAGACGTAGAACGGCAGGGGATCGCAGGCGCTCGCGACCGTGACGAAGTGACGGGTGAGCTCCTCGGGATCGAGCGGGAAGTAGGGCGGCGCGATCAAGGCGACGGCGTCGGCGCTGGCGTCCAGTGCATGGGCCGCCAGAGCGGTGGAGTCGGCGGTGGTTTGCGCTCCCACGTGGATGGCGATCTGGAACCCATCGGGACGCGACCCCAGGAACAGCTCGGTCACGCGTCGTCGTTCATCGACCGTGAGAAGCACGCCCTCGCCGGTCGTTCCGCATGCGAGCAGGCCGTCGGCCCCGCCCTCGGCGAGGAACCGAACGAGCGGTGGGAACGCCTCGGTGTCCAGGTGTCGTCCGCCGTCGCGCAGCGGGGTGACGGCGGCAGCGATAGCTCCGACCAGACCGGGCATCAGACCAGGTTCCTCAACGCCAGAAGCGTGTTCTCCACCGGTTTCTCGGCGATGCGCCGCATGAACCATGGGTACCAGTAGGGGCCATACGAGATCAGGGTGCGCACCTTGATCCCTTCGCGTGTCATGCGGCGCTGCTCGTCCGATCGTATCCCGTAGAGCATGGCCACCTCGAAAGCGTCTCGCCCCCCCGGAACGGCCCCCTGGATCCGCGCGATCAGCTCGGTGTCGTGGGTGCCGAGCGCCAGCCGTCGCGCGCTCCGCGCCAGATGGCACGCAAGGCGGAAGTAGCTCTCATCTATCAGGCGCTTGTCCTGGAAGGCGTGCTCCTTGGACTCGCGGTATGCCCCTTTGACCAGGCGGATGGACGGCTCGGCAGGAGAGAGCGCCTGCACGTCTTCCCACGTGCGGCGCAGGTACGCCTGTAGGCACAGACCCGTGTTCGGGAACTTGGTCAGTAGCCGGCGGTACAGCTCGATCGTGCCGTCGACGTAGCCGGTCGATTCGATGTCTATCCACAGCGTCCGATCCAGGGCGGAGGAGCGATCCGCCAGGCGCTCCAGATGGTTCATGGTGGCATCTCGGTCGAGATCGAACCCGAGCTGCGTGAGCTTGACCGAGATCTCTGCATCGAGGTTGAGCTCGTCGATGCGATCTAGGAGCCGCAGGTACTCGCCGGCAGCCTCGGTCGCCTGCGCGAGCTCGGTGACGTTCTCGCCGAGCAGCGTGAACGAGGCCGGGATCCCTTCATCGGCGAGCGTCGCAGCTGCCGTCAGCGCCTCATCGGCCGTCTCGCCGGGCATGAACCGCGACACGGTCTTGCGGATCGATCGGAAGCGCGGCAGGTTCCTGCGGAGGGTGGCGTTCCCCGACGCCCACAGCAGCGTTCCTCGCAGCGGGTTCATCGCGGGCGAGCCTATCGGAAGTGCCGGGCGCGCTACGGCTGCGTCGGCATCGGATCAGGCGGTCTTCGTCTCGAACTGGGCCTCTTCGGTGGAGCCCTTGAGGGCGAGCGTCGACGCCGTGCCGCCCGAGATCACCTCGGAGACCTGGTCGAAGTAGCCGGTTCCCACCTCTGCTTGGTGCCGGGTCGCCGTGTATCCCTGGTCCTCCATGGCGAACTCGTTCTCCTGCAGCCGGACGTAGGCGCTCATGCCCTCATCCGCGTACCCGCGAGCCAACTCGAACATGCTGGCGTTGAGCGCGTGGAACCCGGCCAGGGTTATGAATTGGAACCGGTACCCCATGGCGGCCAGCTCGGTCTGGAACCGCGCGATGGTGTCGTCGTCCAGGTGCTGCTTCCAGTTGAACGAAGGCGAGCAGTTGTACGCCAAGAGCTTGCCGGGATACATGGCGTGGATCGCCTCGGCGAACGTCCGTGCCTCGTCCAGTTCCGGGGTCGATGTCTCGCACCAGAGCATGTCTGCGTACGGCGCGTACGCCAGGCCGCGTGCGATGGCGGCGTCCATGCCTGAACGCACCCGGAAGAATCCCTCCGGAGTGCGGCCGCCGCTCGCGAACCGCGCGTCCCGCGGGTCGACGTCTGTCGTCAGGAGCGTCGCGGCGAGCGAGTCCGTCCGGGCGATGAGCACGGTCGGCACGTCGAGGACGTCGGCCGCCAGGCGGGCGGCGGTCAGCGTGCGGATGAACTGCTCGGTCGGCACCAGCACCTTGCCGCCGAGATGTCCGCACTTCTTCTCCGAAGCCAGCTGATCCTCGAAGTGCACGCCGGCCGCTCCCGCTTCGATCATGGACTTCATCAGCTCGAACGCGTTCAGCGGACCGCCGAACCCTGCCTCGGCGTCGGCGACGATCGGCGGCAGCTGACGGGGATCGTGACCCTCCGCCCACTCGATCTGGTCGGCGCGTATGAGAGCGTTGTTCAGGCGTCGGACGATAGCCGGCACGGAGTTCGCCGGGTAGAGCGATTGGTCAGGGTATGTCTGACCCGCGAGGTTGGCGTCGGCGGCCACTTGCCACCCGGAGAGGTAGATGGCCTCCAGGCCGGCCTTGGACATCTCGACGGCCTGGCCTCCTGTGAGCGCCCCGAGCGCCGCAACATACTCGCGCGACCCCATCAGGTGCCAGAGGCGCTCGGCACCCACGCGCGCCAACGTGTGTTCGACCCTGATGGATCCTCGCAGGCGGATGACGTCCTCCGGGGTGTAGGTGCGCTCGATGCCGGTCCAGCGAGGATCGGTATCCCAGCGCCGTTCGAGTGCCTCGGCCTCACTGCGGATGTGCGCCTTGGCGGTCATGTCGGTCGTGCCGGCCATCTCGGTGCCTCCTTGGTCGTCTTCCCGGGGAAGTGAAAGACCCTTCGCCTGCGGCGAAGGGTCGATGGCGCGTCCGGGCTCAGATGAGCCCAGGGCCGCGCCCTAGGGACCGGATACGTGGATCGAAGCCGCGCCGGCGAGATCCCCAAGATTGAACGTTCGTTCAGTCACTCATGCATCCTTCCAGAGCAACCCGTGGCGTGTCAATCAACCTTTCCGCCGCTTGCCGGGGCGGGTACGGGGCCTCGTACCCCCGATAGTTGGAGCTCCATCTCGTACATGGCTGAGACCAGTGCCATCGGGCCCCCATCCACGAGTTCCTTCCAGATCCGGAACGGACGCCCGCGAACGGTGGCGAGTTCGATGAAATGACCACGCACGTTCTGGGTGCCAGCCACATCCCCCCAGGGGAGCCGCCGCCTCGGGAGAAGGAAGAGTTGAGATCGGACGGACAGGCCGGCTCCATCCATGATTATCGAGGGCTTCCGCCCGAGGCTAAGCAGGTATGATCCCTCGACCATCCCGATCAGGCCCAGGGCTGCCAGGCAGATCAGGAAGACGCTCACCGTCGGCACGCTGATCGCGAACACCAACAGGGCAAGAGCCCCGGTGATCAACGGCGACAGGGCGCTCAGGCGAAGTTGTGGGCTGGGGAAGATCTCGATCATGCTGATCGGTTCACTTCTTACACCATCCGGCCTCCTATTTCGATAGGTAGCGGACTACCCCGAACCTGCGTACCCGATCGACAACGGCCTCGCCGACCACCAGGATCTTGCCGTTGGCCTGGATGGTCATATCTCGTGCGGCGTCGGATCCGCCGTCGAAATCGCAAAGGACGCGTCCACCCGCCCCGAATCTCAGGTCGCGCCTACCCCCGGACTTCAGGCGGATCAGACCGAAGTCGTCCTTGGCGCCGTTGCGGATCCTTCCGGCCAAGACCAGCTTGCCGTTGGCTTGCACCGACACGGCGGCCGCCTCGTCGTAGCCGGAACCGAACCCGGTCACCAGGAGCCCTCGATCCCCGAAGCTGTCGTCCAGATGCCCGTGCGGACCCACGCGGACGATCCCCCACTCATCCCGCCCGTCCGCGGCGGCCGATCCCACGATCACCAGGTATCCATCGGCTTGAAGGGCTGCGCCGAAGCCCTTGTCGCTGCCCTCGGAGACGTCCATCCTGGCGATCCCGTCCCAGTCGAAGCTGTCGTCCAGCTTCCCGTGGGCCATGTATCGAACGGCCGAGAAAGCAGGCACCAGGGAGCCCTCCGCCCAGCCGACCGCGACGATCTTCCCGTCGGGCTGGATCAAGACGTCGGTCAGTTGCTCGCCGCTGGGGCTGACATCTGTGGTGACGCGACCGTCGCCGCCGAACGTGTCGTCCAGCCGGCCGTCGCGAAGGAAGCGCGCGACCGCCGACCTGCTGGTGAAGCCGTTGGACGTCGAACCCGCGATCACGATGCGATCCGCCGGGGTCATCGCGACCGCGTTCGCCGTTTGATACCTCCTGCCGAACCCGATGATGACCGTTCCGCCATCCCCGAACCCCGGGTCGAGGGTGCCGTTCGGTCGGTAGCGCTGCATGAAGATCCGATCGTTCTGTGGCGTTCTGCGCTGACCCACGACCACGATCCCGCCGTCGGACTGGATCGCAACGTCGAAGGCGTATCCATCGCCGCCGATGTCGGTGAGCACCTTGCCTCCGCTACCGAAGGTCGGATCGAGGCGGCCTTCAGGTGTGAATCGGGCGAGCGCCACGTCCGGGTGGTTGGCGAGCGTCGAGCCCGCGACAACGATGCGATCGTGGCGATCGATCGCAACGGCGTAGGCGGCGGCGCCTCGAGCGAACGCCGTCTGCTTCCCGTCGTGGCTGAAGGACGTGTCTAGGTCGCCGGGAGAAGCGAACGCCGGGCGGGGCGATAGGGAAACGATGAGGATGATCGCTGCTACCCACGATCGACGCATGGTCCTCCTTCGCGGCAGCCGCTAGGGGACGATCTTCGAAATGGGCAGCTCCAGGATGTCGGTGGCCCCTGCAGCTTTCAACTGGGGGATCAACCTGTTCACGGTCCGCTTCTCGACCACGGTCTCCACGGCGTAGCCGCCCTCCGACAACGGCGAGACCGTTGGTGCCTTCATGGACGGGACGACCTCTAGCACCGCGGCGAGCTCGGGTTCGCCGACGTTCAGCTTGATCAAGACCCGGCCCTCCGCGCGCAGGGCGCCCAGCAGGAGCGTGGTGATGTCGTCCATGGCGGCCCGCCTGACAGGATCCGCGGCGGCCTCCCGGTTGGCCACCAACACGGGCTCGGATCCCAGGAGCGTTTCGATGATCTTCATGCCGTGCGCCCGCAGCGTGCTGCCGGTCTCGGTGACGTCCACGATGGCGTCTACGATCTCCGGGACTTTGGCCTCGGTCGCGCCGAATGACCAGACCACCTTGACCGGGATCCCCAGGTCGGCGAAGTACCGCTCGGTGATATGCAGGAACTCCGTGGAGATGCGGGTATCGGGTGGGATCTCCTTCGCGCTGTTGGCCGGGTGCTCGTTCGGCACCGCCAGCACGACCTTCGTGCCGTGACCCGTCCCGCTCTTCGCGTATGAGAGCGACGTCAAGATCTCGACGTCCGCCGCGGTCTCGGCTATCCAATCCTGTCCGGTGATGCCGATGTCGAACAATCCATCCTGAACGTAGGTCGGGATCTCTTGAGGGCGTAGCAGCGAAACCCTCTCGATCCGATCGTCGTCGATCCAGCCGTGGTAGTCGCGGCTCGACCCACGGCGCACGGCCAGGTCCGCGGCCTCGAAAAGCCGTATGGTCTGCTCCTCCAGGGAGCCTTTGGGCAGCACGAGCTTCAGCATCAGGTCCCCAGCGTACGGAAGAAGCAGGTCCGCTCACCCGTGTGGCAGGCCGCGCCCTCTTGGTGGACGCGGATCAACAAGACGTCGGCGTCGCAGTCCACACGGATCTCCTCCACGTGTTGGACGTGTCCGCTGGTCTCGCCCTTTCGCCAGAGCGCCTCACGCGACCGGCTCCAGAACACGGTCCGTCCTTCCGAAGCGGTCAGCTCGATCGAGTCGCGGTTCATCCACGCCATCATCAGGACGTCGCCGTTGTCCGCGTCCTGAACGATCGCTGGCACGAGGCCACGGTCGTCGAACGTCAGGCCGCCGATCGGCACGGAGTCCATGATCAGAGCCTCACCGGGAGCCGGCGCGAGGCCAGGTACTCCTTGATCTGACGGATCGTCAGCTCGCCGTCGTGCAATCGGGACGCCGCCAGGACCGCGTCGGCCCCACCGTCCTGGAGCGCCGCCGCGAAGTGTTCCAACTCGCCGGCGCCTCCGCTCGCCACGACGGGAACGGTCACGGCCCCGGTGATCGCCCGGAGCAGCTCCAGATCGTATCCCTCACCGGTCCCGTCCCGGTCCATCGATGTCACCAGCACCTCACCCGCGCCGCGCTCGGTGGTCGCTTCCGCCGCCCATTCGACGGCGTCGCGGTCCACCGCGGTCCGCCCGGCGTCGATCACGACCTCCCAGCCATCGCCGCGCCGGCGTGCGTCGATCGCGATCACCATGCACTGCGTGCCGAACCGATCGGCGCATCGTGCGAGCATCTCGGGGTCGCGCACCGCGGCGCTGTTCAGGGACACCTTGTCGGCGCCCGCGCGAAGGAGCGCGTTCACGCCATCCTCATCCTGCACGCCGCCGCCCACCGTGAGCGGGATGAAGACCTGCTCGGCCGTCGTGGAGATGACATCGAGCGTGGCCTGCCGTCCTTCGATAGTGGCGGTGATGTCCAGGAACACGAGCTCGTCGGCCCCTTCCCGGTCGTAGCGGGAGGCCATGGCGACCGGGTCCCCGGCGTCGCGCAGGTCCTTGAACCTGGTGCCCTTCACCACGCGGCCCGCGTCGACGTCCAGACAGGGGATCACGCGCTTGGCGAGCATGGCTAGCCCCGGATCACCTGTGACAGCTTCAGGGTGCGTTCGTACAGAGCCTTTCCCGTCACGACCGCCTCGCAGCCGAGGTCGCGGAGGGCCCACACATCGTCGGCGTCCCGGACCCCGCCCGAAGCGATCAACGGTCGGTCCGTGAGCTTCAGGACGCGACCGTAGAGTGCGAGGTCTGGGCCCTCGAGCGTGCCATCCCGCGCGATCGAAGTCACCAGGTAGCGCGGAGCCCCCGCCTCGTCGAGCGCGGTGAGCGCTTCCTCGAGCTCGGGACCTTCTTCGGTCCAGCCCCTAACCATCAGGCGGCCTGCGCGGACGTCGACGCCGACCACGACATGCTCCGCGTACTCCTCGACCGCACGTGTCACGAAGGCCGGATCGGCCGCCGCGGCGGTGCCCAGGATGGCGCGGGCCGCGCCGGTATCCAGCATGGAGCCGAGCGCCTCGAGCGATCGGATCCCTCCGCCTACCTGCACGGGGATCGCGACCGCGTGACAGATCGCCTTCACGGCGTCGGTGTTGGACCCTTCGTCGAGCGCGGCGTCAAGGTCCACCACGTGCAGCCGCCGGGCGCCCTCTTGCTGGAACCGCTCGGCGACGGCGACGGGGTCATCGGCATACGCGGTCTCCGCGTTCGGATCGCCTCGCACCAGGCGAACCGCGCGTCCGCCGCGCAGGTCTATCGCGGGGATCACGATCACGCGGCCTTCACCGTCCGCACGAACGACTCGTAGATCTGCAGACCGGCGTCCGAGGACTTCTCCGGGTGGAATTGCGTGGCGAACACATTGCTCTGTGCGACCACGGAGGAGAACGGTCGTCCGTGATCGGTGACGCCGATCGTCGTTCCCTCCATCACGTCGGGCGCGAACGAATGCACGAAGTAGAAGCGCGTGCTGTCGGGGATGCCCTCGACGTACGGGTGGGTGTCCATCCAGTCGACCTTGTTCCATCCCATGTGCGGCACCTTCACGTTAGACGGGAGCTTCCTCGAGCGACCGGGGACGATCGCCAGTCCTTCTTCGGGGTCCTCGTCGCTCTCCTTGAACAGGACCTGCATGCCCAGGCAGACGCCGAACACGGGTCGGCCGGTGCCCACGAACGCCCGGATCGCTTCGTCCAGGCCGCGTTCTTCCAGAGCTCGCATGCAAGCGCCGAACGCGCCAACGCCCGGGATGACGAGCGCATCTGCCCCCGGGAGCATCGCGCCGTCACGCGTCACCTCCGCGGTTCCCCCGACCCTGGCGATCGCGCGTGAGACCGAGTGCAGGTTGCCCATGCCGTAATCCAGGACCGCGATCGTGGCTGAGCGCGCGCTCACAGCGTCCCCTTCGTGCTGGGCGTGCTCGCTCGTCCCGTCAGGCTGCACGCGTCACCTAGGGCCCTCGCCAGAGCCTTGAACTCGGCCTCGACAACGTGGTGTGGTGAGCGCCCCGAGCGCAGGCGGACGTGCAGCGTCATCTGAGCCGCGGTCGCGAACGCTCGGATGAAGTCTTCGACCAGCCCGGTGTCGAACGTGCCGATCATCTCCGCGGGGATCTCGACCTCGTGAACGATGAACGGACGGCCGGATAGGTCGAGCGACACCTCGACCGCGGCCTCGTCGAGCGGCACGGTGATGGAGGCGAACCGCCGGATCCCTGACTTATCCGCGAGCGCCTCGACGAGGGCCTGTCCGACGGCGATACCCACGTCCTCGACGGTGTGGTGGCCGTCGATCTCTAGGTCTCCCCTCGCCGACACGGTCAGGTCGAAACCGGCGTGCGTGCCAAGCTGCTGAAGCATGTGATCGAAGAACGGGAGTCCGGTATCGGCCGAGGCCGTCCCGGAGCCGTCGATAGACAGCTCGACACGGACGTCGGTCTCCTTCGTCGTTCTCGTCACCGTCGCCGTCCGCGCGGTATCGGTCACGCCGCGAGCACCTCCTCGAGTGCGGAAAGGAACAGGTCGACCTCGTGGGTTGCCCCCGCGGTGACCCGCAGAGCGTTGGGCACGACGGCGGACAGATCGCGCACCAGGACGCCCCGATCCACCAACCCCTGCCAAACCTCCGCGGCGGGGCGGGGCGGCACGAAAAGGACGAAGTTCGCGTCCGACGGATACACCGTAACGTCCGGCATGGCGGACAGGTCGGCGAAGATGCGGTCCCGCTCGATACGGATCGCGCCGAGGATCGCCATGGCCTCCCGAACGTGGTGGATCGCGACGATCCCGGCGGCCTGGGTGAGAGCCGAGACGTTGTACGGCAGCCGAACCCGCTGCAGGTCGCCTACCACCTCGGGGTCTGCCAGGGCATAGCCGACGCGTGCCCCTGCGAGCGCGAAGGCCTTCGACATGGTGCGCGTCACCACCACGTTGGGGTGGCCGCTCACGAGCGGTATGCAGGTCGTTCCCCCGAACTCGATGTAGGCCTCGTCGATCACGACCAGAGCCTCGGTACCCGCGACCAGGGACGCGATACTGGCGAACGTCTGTGCGTTCCCGGTCGGATTGTTAGGTGAACAGACGAAGATCACATCGGGTCGCTGGTCGATCGCCTGGCTGGTGGCTTCGGTCGTGAGGGCGAACCCCTGACCAAGCCGCAATGGGACGAGCTCCGTCTGCGTGAGCCAAGCAAGTCGCGAATGCAGGAGATAGGTCGGCTCGAACACCACGGCGCGTCGGCCCGGACCTCCATACGCCTGGAGCAACTGCGTCAGGATCTCGTTGGAGCCGTTCGCAACCCAAGTTCCGGCGGCCGTGTGACCAACATGCGCAGCCAGCTCCTCCCGCAGCCGCGTCATCTGTCCATCCGGGTAGCGGTTCAGCGGGACGTCCATGACCGCGTCAGCCAGATCTTGGGCGAACCCCTCCGGGAGCGGGTAGGGGCTCTCGTTGGTGTTCAGACGCGCCGCGACGGCCAGCTGCGGTGAGACGTAAGGCGCGACGTCGCGGAGCCCTGCGCGAGGGGTGGTCATCGGGTGCCCCGATCGGCTCGAGCGTCCATGGCGTGGGCGTGCCCGACCAATCCTTCGCTCCGCGCGATGGCGGACGTCTGTGGAGCCAACCGTTGCGCAGCATCCGCGGTCATCTGGACGACCGAGCGTACGGTCACGAAGTCCGCGGCGCGCAACCCCGAGGCGAACCGAGCCGTTCCCGCGGTGGGCAGCACGTGATTGGACGCGACGCCGTAGTCGCCGAAAGGCACCGCGGTCCACTGGCCCAGGAAGATCGCCCCCGCGTTGCGCACCGTCCCCAGGAACGCATCGGGGTCGGCGAGCAACACCTGGAGGTGCTCGGCCGCGACGTCGTCAACGATCTGAGCTGCATGCCCAAGATCTCGAACGAGCACCGGCAGGGTATGCCGCAGCGCCTCGTCCACGATCTCGCGGCGGCCGGCGGCTTGGAGTGCTTCGTCCAGTGACACGCGCACCCGATCGATCACGTCCGGGTCGCTCGTGATCAGGAAGGTCCGGGCCTCGGGGTCGTGCTCCGCCTGCGCGATGAGGTCGAGTGCCACGAGCGCCGGATCTGCGGAGGTGTCGGCCACGATCGCAAGCTCCGTCGGCCCAGCCAGGCCGTCGATCCCGACCACGCCCGCCACCTGCCTCTTGGCCTCGGTGACGTAGATGTTGCCGGGTCCAACGATGCGATCGACGGCCGGAACCGAGACCGTTCCGAACGCGAGCGCTCCGATAGCCTGCGCGCCTCCGGCTTTGACCACCTGGGTAGCGCCCGCCCGACGGGCTGCATACAGGATCGCGGGCGGGATCGAGCCGTCGGTTTGGGGAGGCGTGCAGAGCACGATGCGCTTCACGCCCGCCACGGCAGCCGGAACGACCGTCATGCACACCGAGGACGGGTAGAGGGCCCGGCCACCCGGTACGTAGCACCCCACCGATGCGAGCGGCCGAACGATCTCGCCGAACCGCACTCCGTCGCGGTCGTCCCACCACTCGGGCGGCAGCTGACGCTCGTGCAGATCGCGCAGGCGCTCGATCAAGGCGTCGAGGGCCTGACTGAGCTCAGTGGAGACTGATGCCTCCGCTCGCTCGAACTCCTCTGCGGTAACGACGAGACTCCCGAGTGAAAGGTCGGCGTTGTCGAAACGGGCAGCCAACTCGACCAGCAAGGAATCGCCCTCGGCGCGGACGCGCTCGAGGATCGCCCGGACGGTTTCCGTGACGGTGGGGTCGACCTCGAACCTTGACGGCTCGAGCCGCTCCCCCCGCTCGCGCAGGTCGAGGAGCCCGAGCATTCAGGCCCCCTCGCGGCCCTCTCGATGATGCGCGTCGTCTACCATGGCCGCGCCCGGCACGGGCTCGGCCCTCCCGAAGGCCCGGTCACGGACGACTAGCACCCAACCGCTCACGCCGACCGCGAGCGCGGCGGCGATGAGCATGCCGAGGGCGAGCAGGAACGTCGTCTGTCGGTCCATGAGCCTCGTCAGGGTACACGAGGGTTCCGGTGGCGCGACCTGCGGCGTTGTCCGGCAAGGCATCTTCAAGGCCGACGCCCGGCGTGCCGACAACGTTCGAAGGGGACGGATCAACCGTCTCCGAACATGTAGAGAAGAAGAGGTGATGCCTGGGATGTCCGCACCCCTCGCGCAGCGGCGCGGGGAACAAGAAGCGGGGTTCACGCTCGTCGAGCTCATGGTGGTGATCCTCATCATCGGCATCTTGATCGCCATCGCACTGCCCACCTACATCGGCGCCCGAACCCGCGCGCAGAACCGTGCCGCACAGACCGAGCTTCGCTCCGCTTACGTGGCTGCCTCCACGTATTACGCGGCCAACGAGACCTACACCGGCTTCGACGTGGCAGCCGCGCTACAGGCGGAAGGTGCCGTGAGCTGGGTGGCCGGCGGTGCCGCACCGGTGGTCGGTCAGGTCGCCATCGAGGTCGCGTCGGGCAACACCGTGCTGCTGATCGATCTGGCCAGGAGCGGGACCTACTGGTGTATCGCCCAAGTCCCGGGTAGTCCTCTCAACACGAAGGGCGGCGACGCCGCGTGGGCGAACATCAACACGACGGCGTCATGTAACCAGGGCTGGTGACGATCCGCTTCAACTGGTGGCGTTCCGCTTGGCCTCGGTGCGACGCTCCGCCGCCAGGCGCTCCAGGTCGACGTCTTCGCCGCTCACGTAGGTGAACGATCGCCCGAGAGCAGGGTGGACCCCCTCGATCAACCGATGCATCTCCTGCGCCACCCGGCGATACGTCGGGTGGCCCTGCGGTTGAGAGCGCAGCTCCGTCAGGTGCATGGCCTCTCGGGCGTTCATCTGCATGGTGAAACGGATCCGGTAGGCCATGGCTACGGCGTACTGCGCCGCCTCCTCCAGGCCCTCGTCCCGGATCCGGCTTTCCATGGCAGCGCTCGCCTCCATGACGGTGTCCCACTCTGCGCGGAGCCCGGCCTGGTCGATCGCCGAGGGCGTGTCGTAGCCGAGCTCGGTGCGCAGCGGCTGCCATTCGACGGTGAGCGGCCGGTGACGCTGCAGGTCGCGGAACGCTCCGTAGTCGCAGCACACGTCGAACCGGTAGTCGGTGCGCTCCCACGCCCGGCCGGGCTTGTGCCGACGGTTCGTCCGCTCGCCGACGCTCGCGGCCAGGACCTCGGCCCGCTGGTCCGGGCCCAGTTCGCGCGCGATGTCGAGCAGCTGGTCGTCGGGGAGAGCGCTCGCGGCGTACAGCGCAGCGGCCACGACCTTCACCTCACCGTCCGGATCCCAATCGGTGAGCGTGACCTCCGGGCGAGGCGCGGGTTCCACCCCCGCGAGGGTCTTCCCGGCGACGTCATCCAGTCGCTCCCGCGTCTGGCGCCAGTACGCGCTCCACGCCACACCGCGATCGTCCACGTCGACCCTCTTCAGGAAGGCAGGGATCACCTTGCGAAGCTCGGTAAGCATCAGCCCGCCGTAGGAACGCATCTCTTCGAGAGGATGCGCGGCCAGCCTCATCAGCAGCTGTTCATAGGATTGTCCGGTCGCGTAGATGCCCAGGTTCGAGCGTGTAGCGGCCGGGAGGAGGAGCCGCAGCGTGTCACAGGTCTTCGCGGTGATCGTCGATCGATACACGAACTCCGAGTCGCTCGTTTCCCGCGGGAAGCGCGCCTCGAACCATGCGACCAACGGATCGAACATCCGGCCATACGTGTTGAACACAGTGTCCAAGTAGGTCTGGAACTCGGGCTCTAGCTCGCTGCCGGCGATCTCGGGAGGGACCGTCGCCCGCCACCTGTCACCGGGCCTGTCGTCGTAGCGCATGTAGCGAGTGGACTGCTCCAGGTAAGCGGCCATCCGCCCCCACTCGAGCGCCTTGCACAGGAGCTGCGACGACTGCTCACAAGCCAGGTGCACGCCGCCCAGCTGAGCCACAGAGTCGTCGCCGTACTCCACGAACACGCGGTCATAGAGCTTCTCCGCGCGCCCCTCCCCGGCGCGGGTGAGTTCCCCAGCGGCGCCCACGTCCTCGGCGAACTCGTCGAGGAAGAGTCGCCGGAGCGACTTTGTGGTCCGGGAGTACCGGGCGAAGAGGGCACCCTTCACCACCTCTGGCAGGTTGGTGAGCACGAACACCGGTCCGTGCAGGTTGGTGAAGTGCCGCTGAAGGACCTCGGCCTCCGCGGCCGTGAAGGTCTCGGTCGCGTACGGGAGCGTCAAGGCGACGGGCTCTCCGGGGTCGGCGAGACCGCCTCGCCGATGAACAGCGTGACCGTGGAGCCGACCTCGACCTGGGTGCCGGCCACGGGACTCATGGCAGCCACGCGGTTCGGGTTCGGACATTGGGGGAGCGCTGGAGCCGTTCCCGAGACCACCAAGAGCCCGAGGTTCTGGAGTTCCGCTTTCGCCGCGCCGTACGAACGACACGTCACGTCCGGAAGCGTCACCACCGCGGGCGCGGTGGACACCACCACCTGCACATCGCTGCCCTTAGGCACCTCCGTACCGGCCGCCGGGTCCTGGCTGATGATGGTCCCAACGGGAACGGTGGTACTCAATTGTTCGGTCGGCACCAGGTTCACGCCGACCTGGAGAGCCAGCGACTGGGCCTCGGCCAGCGTCAGACCTGTGAACACGGGGACGGGCACCAGAGGCGGCTGTTTCGCGACCCAGATCGTGACCGTGGATCCGACTTCCACCTGGGTCTGCGCGAGTGGATCCTGCTCGACGACGCTGCCGACCTTTGCAGTGTCGGAGACTCGGGTCTTGACGTCGACCTCCAGGCCGACGTCCTCGAGCTCGCTCGTGGCACGCTCCAGGCTGAATCCGATCAACCTGGGGACGCCTACGGTCTGCGGTGTTTCGTCGTTGTCTCCCAGCAGGGAGTTCGCAAGCACATAGCCCCCGCCGGCGAGGACCGCCACGGCGAGGATCCCTATCAGGACCCCTAGCCAGACTCGTTTGCCGCTGCCTGGGGGCGGGTCCTGCGGCGGGAGAACCGCGGTCTGCGGGCGGTTGATCACCTGGGTGGCCTCGGCTCCGACCGGGAGCAGAGGAGTCGCCAGCACCTGCTGCCCCTGCCGCGCTCTCTCCAGATCGGCGCGGAACTCGTCCGCGGTCTGGTATCGGTTCGCTGGGTTCTTCGCCAGCGAGCGCATCACCACGGCGTCGAGCGCCGGTGGCACATCGGCGTTCACCCGCGATGGCGGGATCGGGTTCTCGTTCACCTGCTTGTAGGCGATCGCCACGGAGGAGTCGCCGGTGAACGGAGGGCGTCCGGTAAGCGTCTCGTAGAGCACCGCGCCGAGCGAGTAGATGTCGCTCCGACCGTCCACGGGCTGGCCCTGGGCTTGCTCGGGTGAGATGTAGGCGGCCGTGCCCAGAACGGCGGAGGTCTGTGGGGCAGTCTCGGGTCCCGCCACGATCCGCGCGATGCCGAAGTCCATGACCTTCACCACACCCTTGCGGGTGACCATGATGTTGGCCGGCTTGATGTCTCGGTGGATCACGCCCCCTACGTGCGCGTAGGCGAGCGCCTCGCAGATCTTCTCGGTCACCTCGGCGGTGTTGACCGGGCTGAAGTGGCCTCCGGCGCTCAGGAAGTCGGCGAGCGTTCGTCCCTCGATGAACTCCATCACTATGAACTGAGTCTCGCCGTCGGAGCCCGAGTCGTAGATGCCGACGATGTTGGGGTGGTTCAGCCGGGCGGCCGCCTGCGCCTCGCGACGGAAACGCTCGACGAAGTTGGAATCCCGGGCGAACTGTGGGAGCAGGATCTTGATCGCGACCGTGCGATCGAGCACCGTGTCGACGCCGCGGTAGACCTCGGCCATGCCGCCTGATCCGATGCGCGCCTCGACGCGGTAGCGCCCACCTAACACCGACTCGCTCAACCTTGCTCCCTCCTCATCCCAGGAACGCCTCCATGACCTGCCTGGCGATCGGGGCGGCGATCGCGCCCCCCGTCGCCTCGTTCCCGAGGTTGCCGCCGTCCAAGACGATAACCGCCACCGCGATGGTGGGGACCTGGCCCTCACCGGCCGGTGCGAACGAGATGAACCATGCATGGGGCGCCGAATCGGGTCCGCCGTGCTGAGCCGTTCCGGTCTTGCCGGCGACCGTGTACCCGGATATCTGGGCGGCCTGGCCGGTCCCGGCCGCCACCACGTTCACCATCATGATCCGCAAGGCATCCGCGGTCTGCTCCGATATCGGGCGGCCGTACTCCGACGGATCGAAGCGGCGGATCACTCGCCCCTGCGGATCCCGGATCTCCGTGACCAGACGTGGGCTCATCATGATCCCGCCGTTGGCGACGGCGGAGGCCACCAGCGCCATCTGCATCGGGTTGGCCAGGACGTTGTCCTGTCCGATCGCCGAGATGGCCACGAGGGGGTCATTCTGGTCGAAGTACGACTCCACCGGGAAGCGTCCGCTCTCGAACGGGATGTCGAACGGGATCGTCGGCTCGATGCACTCTGTTAGGAGCGGCGGATCCGTCTGGCAGAATCCGAACGCGTGCGCCTGATCCGAGAGCTTCTGAGCCCCGATCGTCAGTCCGATCTCGCCGAAGATCACGTTGCACGAGTTCGTGAACGCCGTAAGCAGCGTGGTCTTCGATCCCCCCGGGCACTGGCTGCCGCCGAAGTTCTGGATGGTGCCCTCCGTCAGCGGAAGGTCCAGCTCGTGAGGGTTCGGCCACGTGCTATCCAGCCCGTAGCCATCCTCGAGCGCGGCCGCGGCCGTGACGATCTTGAACGTGGACCCGGGTGGATACAGCTCGTCGTTCGCACGAGAGACCAGCGGGCGGCTGGGATCGGCGTTCAACCGCTCCCACGACGCCCTCACCTCCGCGCCGTCTTGTGAGGACAGCTCGTTCGGATCGAAGGTTGGATTGGAGACGAGAGCCAGGACGTCACCGGTCGTGGGGTCGATCGCCACCACAGCGCCGGGGAGCGAGCCCAGGGCATCGGAGGCCACGCGCTGCAGTGCCGCGTCGATCGTGGTCACGACCGTGCCGCCCTTCTTCGGGCGGCCCAGGACCAGGTCGGCGAACGTCGAGACGGTCAGCTCGGCCGCGTTGCCCGACAGGTAGGGGTTCATGGACTGTTCCAGCTCGCTCCGTCCGTAGATGCGCGAGTAGTAACCGGTCAGGTCGGCGAACAGAGGCCCGTCCGGGTAGGTCCGCTGATACAGGAAGGTCGCGTGCCCGGTCGTCGCATCGCTTTGGGCCAGCACCAGGCCGTCCGCGGACAGGATGCGACCCCGGTCCACCCGGTACTCCGCGATGATCTGGCGTGTGGCGTTCGCCGGGTTGCCGGCGATCCGTTCGGACGCGAACACCTGTATGTAGGACACCTGGAAGAACAAAAACCCGAAGAGGATGACGAGGGCCACGCCCAATCGACGGATCCTTCGGTTCACCCGGCGCTCCTACGGACCCAGGACCCAGCCGACACGCGGATCAGTAGCGCCAGGATCACGAAGTTAGCCACCAGGCTGGACCCGCCGTAGGAGACGAACGGCAACGTTATGCCCGTGAGCGGGATCAGCCGCGTGACGCCGCCCACGATGACGAACGTCTGGACGGCGACGATCGTGGTGAGACCGGTGGCGAGCAACGTCCCGAACGCGTCGGTTCGCTCCACGGCCACGCGGAGGCTCCGCCCGATCAGGGTCAAGAAGACCAGCAGGATGGCGGCGGTCCCCAGGAGCCCCAGCTCCTCACCGATCGCTGCGAAGATGAAGTCGGTCGCGGCGTAGGGGATCAACGTGGGCGAGCCCAGGCCCAACCCGGTCCCGACCAGGCCTCCCGACGCCAGGGCGAACTGGCCCTGCGCCAGTTGTCCGTAGCCGAGCGCGTAGACGTTCTGGGGGTCGAGGGCGTGCAGCCAGTAGTCCACGCGGAGCTGAACGTGAGTGAACATCAGATAGCCGATCCAGGCACCCACGGCGAACATCACGAACCCGAGCACCAGGTACCCCGGGCGGCCGCTCGCGACCCAGAGCATCACGACGAATACCGCGAAGAACAGCAAAGAAGCCCCCAGGTCCTTCTCCAGGAACAAGACGGCGAGCGACGTGGCCCACGCGATCAACAGCGGGCCCAGGTCCTTCACGCGCGGCAGCCCGAAGCGTCCCGCGCCACTCGCGAGCAGCTCTCGTTTGGCCGACAGGTAGGACGCCAGGAAGATCACGATCAGGACCTTGCCGAACTCGGCCGGCTGGAACGACAGCGGCCCGATCGCGACCCACAGTCGAGCGCCGTTGATCACACGTCCCACTCCCGGGACGATCGGCAGCAGCAGCAGGATCAGACCGGCCAAGCCGATCGTGTAGGTGTAGGCGTCGAGCATCCGGTCGTCACGGACGAACATCAGTGTCACGACGAACGCGACGAGCCCGACCACCAACCACGTGACCTGCTCCACCGCGAGGTCGGGCTTGAGTCGCCAGATCACGGCGAAGCCCATGGCTGAAAGGAGCGCCGCTGCGGGCAAGAGCACGGGGTCGGCACGGCGAGCGACCCTGCGAGTCACGTACCAAGCCGCGAGGAACCCCAACGCTATGACGGATCCATAGAGCCCGATGCTCGGAGGCACGCGCCCTCGTTTGCCCAGACCCACCAGCGCGTAGGCCCCGATCCCCAGGGTCAACGCCAAGATCAGCAGACCGAGCCCGGTCGTGGTCCGGAGGGGCTTCGAAGCGGCCGCGCTCCGGCTCAAGGAGCTGTCGCCTCCACGGTCGCAACGTCGGATCGGATCTGTTCGACGATCGCCATCGCCTCGTCCCGGCTGTTGGCAGTGATCCCGTCGGGCAGCTCGGCGTAGAACTCCAGGGCCGCGGCCTGGTCGGCCGGGATGTCGGTCTCGAGCTCCACATGCGAGAACCGGACTCCCGCGAGCTCGGCGGGGATGCCCTGATAGACGGCGACGTGGCCGCTGGACTCTCCCACGTACCACTGGCGGTCGATGTATCCGCGGCCCAGTACGAAGACGGTCGCCAACGCGACCGCGACGACTGCGCCGCGGAGTACCCATCGCTTGATCGTGGCCCGCGACGGTCGGCGCCGACCTCGGGAGGTCGCCTGCACGGTCGACCGCTTCGACGGCCCATCGCTCGCGGCGTCCTTCCCCGGCGAGGGCTCGCCCTCGGACGCTGAGTCGTCCCCTTCCAGGAAGTCGAGGACCACCACGGTGATGTTGTCGATGCCTCCCGCCCGGTTCGCCGCCTTGATCAGGCGGTCGGCGGTCTCTTGGGACCCGGGGGTCGCTTCCAGGATGGCTTGGATCTGGTCTTCGGAGACCATGTTGGTCAGACCGTCGCTGCATATGAGGATGCGATCGCCGTCCATGACGGGGATGTCGTCCAGGTCTACGTCAACGTCCGGCTCGGTGCCCACGACCCGCGTGAGGACGTTTCGGTGGGGGTGGACGTCGGCCTCTTCGCGCGTGATCTCGCCTGCCTTCACCATGCGATTGACGAGCGTGTGGTCCTCGCTGAGTTGACGGAACGCGCCGGCGCGCAACAGATATGCGCGGCTGTCGCCGACGTGAGCAAGATGCGCGCCGGCGTCGTCGACCAGCACCGTCGTCAGTGTGGTGCCCATCCCCGTGACGCTCTGATCGGCCATGGAGCGTTCGAAGACGGCGCGGTTGGCGGATCGCACCATGTCGGTCAACGTGGCCTTGCCCGCGCGGGACAGCTCTTCGACCTTGTCGAGCGCCAGCTCGGAGGCTACGGCTCCACCGCGATGTCCGCCCATGCCGTCGGCGATCGCGTACAGCGGGGGATCGACCAGGTACGAGTCTTCGTTCCGCTCGCGGACGCGGCCGATGTCGGTGGCGGCCCCAGCCTCGACCCTCACCGTCGGAGCTCCATCATGGTCGTCCCGACTCGGATGCGGTCACCCGGCTGCACCATGGCCGGCGAAGCCAGCTTCTGGTCGTTCACGAACGTTCCGTTGGTGGACCCGAGATCCTCCACGTACCACGACGTCGTTCTTGCCGAAGAGCCGCGCGTGCTGGGACGAGGCGTACGTGTCGTCGATCAGCAGCTCGCACTCGGTACCGCGCCCGATGGTCATGCTGGCGGCCAACTTCAGGGATCGCGGCTTGCCATCCGGCGGGTGGACGACCACCGTCGTCGGACCCGTCGGCGCCGGGGGGGCGTTGCCGTTCTTCTTCGCCCGTCGCCCGGATGGCGCGGGCTCCACCGTCAGACCTCGCACCGCCCAGCGCATCGAGCGCCAGATGAATAGGAATAGCAGCGCGAACAATCCGTACTTGATCGCCGAGAGCGCGAACGGCGTCATGGGTTCGTCTGCCGGAACTCGAGGACCGTGGTGCCGATCGTGATGCGGTCTCCGTCGGCGAGCTCCCGGCTCTGGATCGTCTGACCGTTGAGCCGCGTGCCGTTCGTGGAGCCGAGGTCGGTGAGCGTGTGGGTCCCGTCCTTGCGACGGATCTGCGCGTGGCGGCGCGAGGCGCCCTTGTCGGAGATCATCACCTCACACGCGGGCAGGCGTCCGATCGTTGCGACGTCTGCCGCTAGGACGACCGAGCGCGCCTCCCCGTCCTCGTGGATCACCAGCGACGCCGCAGAAGCCGGCGCCGGGTCCACCTTCTCCTCGCCCTCCACGAGCGAGGCCTGACAGCGGAACTCGCCCTTCTTCAGCTTCCGCTCCGTCTCGAACATGATCTCCGGTGGACCCACCAGACCCCACCCTCGCTCGGAGGCGTTCTCGCGCACGACCTCCTTCAGTTCTGTGACGAGTGCGGCCTCCGCCTGTTCGAAGCGCACGGCGTCGGAGGGCGAGAGCCGGAACGTGAAGGAGTTGGGGGCCCACACCTCGGATACGCCCACCGTGCGGCCGGCGTCCATCTCCTTCAGGACGCGCTTGGCCAGCTCGACCGGTTGCAGGCCGCTGCGGAAGGTCTTGGCGAACAGTCCTTCGACCAGACCACCGAGTCGTCGTTCGAAATCGCGGAGGATGGGCACAGGTGAACGTTGGCGCAGGTCAGCGTGTCTGCGCTCCTGCGCGCGATTCTACCCCGCGGGCTTGTGACGAACCCGTTGCGTCGGCCTCGCTCGTCTGCGCGAAGCCGTACCGCTCGTCGGGCGAAAGGCGACTCAGCCGCCACTCGCTCAGACGGATCTGGAAGTGGTGCGCGTAGACCAGCAGCATGACGACCAGCAGGAACCGGAGGGTGGCCGGCCGGTTCACCTCGAGGATGCCGCCGAGCGTGCCGTACAACCCGATCAGCGACCAGGCCGCCAGGACCCCGAACCCCACGATGCGTCAGGTGCCGCAGGAGGGTGTCTATCTGGAGTCGTTGTCGGAGCGTCATGAGGGCGAAGTCTCCGAACGTCGCGACCTGTGGGCCATCGGCTGGCCGGGCGGTTTCTGCGGTCACCCGCTGCGCCGACACGGGCGGGTCAGTATTGGGTAGTCACCGGTCCGGAACCGAAGGTGGGCTTGCTACCATGGCGCTCCCCACGGGCGAGTGGCGGAATTGGCAGACGCGCAGGATTCAGGTTCCTGTGTCCGAAAGGACGTGGGGGTTCAACTCCCCCCTCGCCCACCAACGACCGACCGGCGGCGTAGATGATCAAGCGGACCTGCGGCGGCGGACGGCGTTGGCCGCCGGACTTGCTGTCCCATCGATGTATCTTCCACGGCGGAGGATTTCACCATGTCGACGTTCGTCATCGTTCACGGAGCCTGGGGCTCGCCCGCCGAGATGGAACCTGTGGTTGAGCCGTTGGAGTCGGCCGGCCACGCAGCGATCACCGTCGACCTGCCATGTGTCGACGCTGATGCGACCTTGGAGCAGTACGCAGCCGCCGTGCGCGCCGTACTCCCCGATGACCCGGCCGACGTTGTGCTGGTCGGTCACTCGTTCGGAGGCTTCACCGTTTCGACCATCGCCGCGGAGAACGTTGGCATGTCGGTGGTGTACGTCGCGGCCTGGGTACCGCAGCCGGGCGCCTCGGTGATCGATCTCTTCTTGGGCAGCGATCCATTCGCTGACGGTGACGAAGATGCGGGAATCGCCGCCTTCGGCGGATTGATCGCCAGTGCTGGCGCTGGTCTGTGTGCCTTGGACATCGACCGGTTGGTCGCGGCGGTCGATCCGTCCGAGCAGGACGCGACCCGGTCGTATCTCGAGCAGACACAGCGTCCGCAGGGCATCGCCGCGCTGCGCCAGAAGTGGAACGGCGATCTGCCGACCTCCGGCCGCCTCACCTACGTCGTGACCACCGCCGACACGCTGGTGCCACCAGAGGCCCAACGGGCGATGGCGGCATCAGTGGGCGCCGATGTCGTCGAGATCGACACGGGTCACTCGCCCTTCGGCGAGCAGCCCGCACGCCTTGCCGAGCTGTTGGTCGCCGCCACCCGCTGACCTCCAAGCTCTCAGCGCGGCGGTGACCGCGGGTATATGTAGCCTTGCTCGGAACCTGGGGGCGACGGAGGCGGGCCTCGTGGGCGGAGCGACCTGGACGAACTGGGAGACCCACGACAAGGCCGAGACCGCCACTCCCTCGCGGCGACCTGGGTGCGTGAGCATCTCGCCGACCGTGTCGAGCTTCGCTCAAGCGCCGTGGGCGGTCGGCAGGACGCCGGCGAGACGCCACCCGGTCAGCCGACGATCGGTTGTGTGGCTTAGCGTGCCGTCAGGACGAGTCCGATCGAGAGCAGCGCTATCGACATGCCGTCACCGCGAGCGGCAGTGCGACGTTCCGTAACTTCAGAGGGGGAGCTTGATGAGCGAGGAGATCCGCAGGACGGCGTTCGACCGCCCGCAGCGCGCGATGGGCGTCGTCCAGCACCTCGACCGGGAAGGTTGGTATCGGCCCAAACACTTCGGCGACCCCGTCGCCGAGCACCGCGCGATCCGCAACGACGTCGGTGTCTGGGACGCGTCGCCGCTGCGCAAGTTGGCGTTCAGCGGCCCCGACGCCGTGAAGGCGGTCGACCGCATCTTCACGAACGACATGCTGAGCCTCGAGGTCGGGCAGGTACGGTACACACCGTTCTGCGACGAGAAGGGCAAGATGGTCGGTGAATGCACGGTCTTCAAGACCGCCGACGATGGGTTCTTGGCGGTCACCGCGCTCGACTCCGATCTCGACCATTTCAGGGTCGTCGCCGAAGGCCTCACGGTCGAGATCGAGCCGATGACGAGGTCGCTTCCGCAGCTCGGGATCACCGGCCCTCGGTCGCGCGAGACTCGTGGCCGCCTCCTGGTGGCGCGCGCAGACCGCCCCGGCGTAACCTCGCGGCGATGGCCGTCGAGATGCCCACCCGCCGCCGCGCGATCCACACCCTTGAGGCGAACGACCCAGAACGATCCCAACAGCTCTTCGAAGGCCCCCGAAAGAGATCGAACTTTCGCGCACGGGCTACCTATCCACTCGATTCTCCCCAGTCCGGCGACCAAAGCCCTCGATATCCCAAGCAGATCGGGCGTCTGAGCCCTCATTCTGGCGTTAGCGCAGGGTATTGTCTGGCGCTCAGCTGCCCCAGAGAGGAGGGAGAACCGTCGATGCCTACGGATCGGTACGACGTGATCGTCGTCGGCGGGGGCCACAACGGCCTCGTCGCCGCGGCCTATCTCGCCAAGATGGGAGCGAAGGTCGTGGTGCTTGAGTCCCGTCACAAGACGGGCGGCGCCGCCGACACGTCCTCCCCGTTCCCGGAGCACCCCGACGTCAAGGTCACGACGCTCTCCTACGTCATGAGCCTCATGCCGCCGTCGATCGTCCGCGACCTGCGGCTCGAGGCTTTCGGCTACAAGGTTGTGCCCATGGCGGGCTCCTACGCCCCGCAACCGGGTTCGGGGGGTATCCGCGATGACGACGGGAAGAGCGGCCGGTTCCGCGAGACCCTGTCCCACTTCTCGAAGACCGACGCGGACGTCTACGAGGACTGGTCGGCGTGGCTCGCGCGCAGCGCGGGCTTCCTCGGACCGCTCCTGATGGAGACACCCCCGAACCTCGGATCCCTGGCGTTGGGGGATCTGGCCGACCAGGCGCGATTCGCGCTCCGTCATCGTTCCGGTATGAGCTCCCGTCAGGCCGCCGACATCACCAAGCTCTTCACCATGAGCGCCGCCGATCTGCTCGGCGAGTGGTTCGAAGCGACGGAACTCAAGGCGCTCATCGCGACCGGCGGCATCATCGGCACGTGGGCAGGACCCGAGGAACCGGGCACGGCCTACGTCTTGATGCATCATGCCGTCGGCGACCTCGGCGACGGCAATCTCTCGGAGTGGGGATACCCGATCGGCGGCATGGGCGCCGTGACCAGCGCGTTGCGGGCGAGTGCGGAGTCCTTCGGCGCCGAGATCCGTGTCGACAGCCCCGTCGCCCGCATCCTGGTCGCGGCCGGTGCGGTCCGTGGCGCGAGCACTGCGTCGGGCGAGGAGTTCCGAGCGCCGCTGGTCATCTCGGCCTGCCACCCGAAGATCACGTTCTTGAACCAGATCGACCGCGGGGAGCTCCCGGATGAGTTCGTCCGGGATATCGAGCACTGGAAGACGCGGAGCGGGACCGTGAAGATCAACCTGGCGCTGTCGCACTTGCCTGCCTTCCGCGACGATCCGAACGGCGAGGATCCGGAGATCGCCGGTTCCTCGATCCAGGTTTCCCCCAGCATCCGATACCTGGAGAAGGCGTTCGAAGAGGCGCGGGACGGCAGGGCGTCGACCGCACCGTTCTCAGAGACGTGCCTCCCGAGCTACTACGACCCGACGCTCGCGCCCGACGGCATGCACGTGATGTCGATGTTCACGCAGTGGGTGCCCCATGGGTGGGCGCAGGAGCGTCATCAGGACGAGCTCGAGGCGTACGCGGACCGACTGGTGGACATCCACGACGACTTCATGCCGGGCTTCAAGGACGCGATCGTGGGCCGCCAGGTCATCGGGCCGTGGCAGATGGAGCACGAGTGGGGCCTGATCGGCGGCAACATCTTCCACGGTGAGCTCACCACGGACCAGCTGTTCCACATGCGGCCCGCACCTGGCTACGCGGACTACCGCACGCCGATCCGCGGGCTCTATCAGGCGTCCTCTGCCACGCACGCCGGCGGTGGGGTGACCGGGCTTCCCGGCCATCACGTCGTCCGCGAGATCGTCAAGGATCGCAAGCGAGAGCGGTTCCGTAGGCGAGGCCGAGGTCGATGAAGGACGACGGGCATCGGATCGCTCATCTCGACTCGGTGACTATCGACTGCCGCGACCCTGAGCGCCTCGCGGCCTTCTGGGCCTCGGTGTTCGGGACCGCCGAAGAGTGGCGTGGCGGCGATCCCGTGCAGTACATCGATCTCGCCGGGACCGACGGATCCCCCGTGGTCCGGCTCCAGCGGGTCCCCGAGCCGAAGACCGTCAAGGACAGGATCCATCTCGACCTGCGCGTCGACGACATCGAGGAGGCATGCAGGCGGGTCATCGAGTTGGGCGGTGTCAGGGCGGAGCAGGGCGACGTCCGTGAGTACGAGGTCGTGTTCAGGGTGATGCTCGACCCTGAGGGCAACGAGTTCTGCCTGGTTTCCAACGCGTAGGGATCGATCAGACCGGAGGATCACGTGGAACCGATCGCAACTGAGGGCATATCTTCAGACGTCTACGTCGGCCCGTTCCACGAGAAACAGCGTGCGATGGGTGGGACCTTCTACGAGGACTACGGCACGCTGTGGACCGCCACGTTCGGAGACCCGGTCTCGGAGTACTGGTCGGTCCGCAGGGGCGCGGCGCTGTGGGACACGTACGCCTTGGTCAAGTTCCACCTCACGGGTCGGGACACGCTCCTGGCGCTTGACCGGCTGTTCACGCGGCGACTCGTCGACGCTGAGCCTGGTGTCGTGCGCTACGGGATGCTCCTCGATGAGCAGGGCCTGATGCTCGACGAGGCGACCATCGTCGTCGTTTCTCCCAAGGAGGCATACCTGTTCGGGAACGATGAGCGAGCCGGCTTCACGGGGCACATGGCCGCCCATACCGTCGGGATGGACCTGAACATCGAGGATGTCAGCCGAGCGATCCCGAGCCTCGCCGTGCAAGGGCCCCGGTCCTTCGACGTGCTCTCGAAACTGACGTACACGGACTTCGGATCACTACGCTGGTTCCGCTGCCTTCCCGACCCGATAGAGATCGCGGGAGTGAGGGGACTCTTGGTGCGCGCCGGCTTCACCGGGGAGCTCGGCTACGAGTTCTACATGCTCGATGGGGATGACGGTGCCGAGGGCCTTTGGGATGCGGTTGCCAGCGCAGGTGCGGCGCCCATCGGCTTGGATGCCATCGAGAAGCTTCGGATCGAGGCCGGCCTGCTCATCGCGGAAGAGGACTACTGGCCCGGTGAAACCGACCCTCTGGACCTTGGGATGGAGCGGTTCATCGACTTCGATGGCCACGACTTCGTCGGACGCGATGCGGTGAGGGAGCGGCTGGAGGACCCGCCGCGACGGTTCGTGACGCTTGCTCTGGAGGGCGAGATGGCACCGGAGCATGGGGCGCCGGTGGAAGTCGGAGGCACGACCGTCGGGGATGTCCGAAGCGCTGACACCACGCCTCGCTTCGGAACCCTCGCGTTGGCGGTCCTGGACGCTGCGCATTCCCGCCCGGGAGGTCGCGTGGATGTCGGTGGTTCCGCGGGCCGCGTGCACCCAGTACCGATCGACGACCCTGAGAAGCTTCGGCCACGTAGCGATCCTCGAGATCCGATGACGGCCCACCAACCGGAAACGCCGCGAGGCTAGGTGAGCCCCTGAACTCGTGATCGGCGACGTAACAGGAGGCGACAGATGACCGACATCCCGCAGCGTGCCCAGGTCGTGGTGATCGGCGGCGGCGCGATCGGCACCAGCATCGCGTACCACCTCACGAAGCTGGGCATCACCGACGTGGTGCTCCTCGAACGCAAGGAGCTTACCTCCGGAACCACCTGGCATGCCGCCGGTCTGATCACCAGCGCCGGCATGCCGACGGAGACGTTCCTGTGGATGTCGCGCTACACGACCGAGCTGCTGCCCAAGCTGACGGAGGAGACGGGCCAGGACACCGGGTTCCGCACCATCGGGCACCTCCACATCGCGTCCACGCCCCAGCGGGTCGAGACGGTCACCCGAGAGGCGATCTTCGCCAAGGCACACGGCGTGCCGATCGAGATGGTCGGCCCCGAAGAAGTCCTGCGGCATTGGCCCACCATCAGGGTCGACGACGTCCTCGCGGCCGCCTGGGTGCCCGACGAGGGGCGCGCCAACCCCGCCGATGTCGCGATGGCGTACGCCAAGGGGGCCCGCATGGGCGGCGCCACGATCATCGAGGGCGTCCCGGTCACGGGCTTCACGCGGACCAACGACCGTGTCACGGGCGTGGTGACGGATCAGGGAACGATCGAGACCGAAACGGTCGTCGTCGCAGCCGGCATGTGGGGCCGCCAGCTCGGGGAACTCGCGGGCGTCTCGCTGCCGCTGCAGGCGGCTGAGCACTACTACCTACTGACGGACGAGGTCGAGTGGGCCGACACGAACGCACCTGTCGTCGAGGATCCCGACCGCTACGGCTACTACCGCGAGGAAGGCGGCGGCATGCTCGTCGGTCTGTTCGAGCCCGAGGCCGGCCCCTGGTCGCTCGACAGCATCCCGGAAGACCTCGGCTTCGCGGTGTTGCCGCCGGACTGGGAGCGCACCGGTGGGTTCCTCGCCACCGCCCTGGACCGATTCCCGATGCTGGAGTCCGTCGGTATCCGCCAGTTCTTCTGCGGCCCCGAGAGCTTCACGCCGGACAACGGGCCCTTGATCGGCGAGGTGCCCGAGCTACGCGGCTTCTACGCGGCGTGTGGACTGAACTCCCTCGGCATCCTGTTCTCCGGCGGCGTCGGTTCGATGGTGGCCCAGTGGATCCAAGAGGGCGAGCCGCCCGTGGACGTCACGGGGATCCATCCCGACCGATTGCTGCCGTTCATGAAGAACCGCTCCTTCAGGAAGGAACGCACAGTCGAGTTGCTCGGCGACTCGTTCGGCGACGCCTTCTTCCCGACGTGGCAGCCTCGCTACGCGCGCAACGTGCGTCGCTCGGTGATCCACGACCGCTTGGTCGAAGCCGGAGCCGAGTTCGCCGTGCTGACGGGCTACGAGGTGCCGGAGTGGTTCGCCGCGCCAGGCGTGTCCCACGAGCGCGCGCAGTCATGGGTTCGTGACCAGGCCTTCGACGCGACGGCGGCCGAGCACCGCGCGGTCCGTGAGGCGGTCGGCGTCATGGACATGACGTTCATGGCCAGCCTGCTCGTCCAGGGACCGGACGCGCTGACCCTGCTCAACCGGGTGAGCGCGGGCCAGATCGACGTGCCCGTCGGCAGGATCGTCTACACCCACTGGTGCACTCCCAAGGGCGGCATCTGGACCGACCTGACCGTCACGCGTCTCGACGAGGACAGGTTCATGGTGATCGGAGCCGACATCATCCACCGGCGGATGATCGCGTGGCTCGAGCTCCACAAGGCCGACGGCGAGTTCGTGACGGTTACCGACATGACGAGCGCCCGCACGCTGCTCACGGTCCAGGGTCCGAGGTCGAGGGAGCTTCTCTCGCGTCTCACGACCGCGGATCTGTCCAACGAAGCCTTCCCCTACATGAGCGCGCAGGAGATCGACGCGTATCACGGGGTCGCGCTCGCGATCCGGGTCACCTATCTCGGCGAGCTCGGATGGGAGCTGCACATCCCGAACGACTTTGCGCTGACCGTCTACGACGAACTCCTCGAAGCCGGCCGGGATCTGGGCATCATGCACGCGGGCCTCGGTGCGTTGAACTCGTTGCGCCTGGAGAAGGCCTACCGCGACTACGGGCTCGACATCGACAACTCCGACACCCTGCTCGAGGCCGGGCTGGGCTGGGCTGTCGCCTGGGACAAGCCGGACTTCATCGGCAAGGACGCCATGGTGGCCCAGCGTGACTCCGGGGTGCTGACCTCGCGCCTGGTGCAGGTGCTCGTCAACGATCCCGAGCCCCTCCTGTACGAGCGCGAGCAGCTCTACCGCGAAGGGGAACGGGTGGGTGAGGTGGAGAACGGCGCCTACGGCCACACCCTCGGAGGCGGAGTCGGGCTGGCGAGCATCGATCTCGATGACAACATCACGGACGACTTCATCAACAGCGGCAGCTGGGAACTCGACATCGTGGGCACGCGCTACGCGGCGACCGTGTCCCTCACGCCTCTCTACGACCCCTTGCGAGAGCGCATCAAGGCGCGTCTCGTGGGCGGCGACTGAGGCGGGACCAGACTGCGCCACGCGGTCGTGAGGGCCTCGGCGAACGCCACCAGCCTGTGCAGCAGCAGCGTGGGGACGTCCGGGTAGCTCGCTCCTGGCGGTTCCGGGGGACCGGATCCGTTGAGGCTGGCCAGCGCAGGATATCGCAAATCACTCGGCCCCATTCACCGGTATCCGGTGTCGATATCCGGGATTCCGTCTCCTAATCCCCGGGGGCAACTCCTAGCATCACGAAGTCCTGTCGACGCCAGAGGAGGCTGCGGAGATGGCTGGTACCGGAAGAGGGAAGATGCGCCGCTACGTCGAAGCCGATCGCGAAGCCCGCCGGACGGGGGTACCCGTCGAAGAGGTATTCGGGCTCCGGGAAGAGGCCTACCAATGGGACGTCCAGCGTTCCCTAGATGCCTCCTTCGCGCACGAGACCGAACGGGAGCGGGCCCGCGACCGGATCGAGAGCGGTATCAGCCGGCGCGACTTCCTCAAGCGCGGTGGATTGGTTGGCGCAGGTGTCATCGGGCTCACGATGCTGAGCGCCTCCGATCCCCTGGCCAGGCGCGCCAACGCTGCGACCGCACCACGAGTGGTCGTCGTCGGCGCCGGGATCGCCGGCATGACCGCCGCGTACCGGATCTACAAGAGCACGGGCTGGGTCCCCCAGGTGTACGAGGCCACCCAGCGCGTCAGCGGTCGCGTCGAAACGGTCCGTGGGAAGATGCAGGATAGCGAGTACTTCGAGGAATGTGCCTCGGGGATCGACACCAACCAGTCGGGCCCAGGCTCGATCATCGCACTGGCAGAGGAGTTGGGACTCCAGCCGTTCGACGACCTCTGGCTCAACTACCTGAACGGGGACGACGTCTACCACTACCTCGGCAAGAAGTACACGTGGAATCAGCTCAAGGCTGGCGTCGCCGCGATCGACAACTTCGCCAACGTCCAATGGAGGAAGATCAAGTTCCTCCCCGCGTACAACAAGACCAACGCGACCGCGACGACGTGGGATAACAAGACCGTCTTGGAGCTGATCAACTCGACCGCCTACCCCGTGACCACACCGGCAGGTGCGTACTACGCGCAGACCATAGCCGGCGACGCCGGCGGGCCTGCCGACAAGATGAGCGCCCTCCATGCGATCCTCAATCAGGGGGGGAGGACGATCTGGCCAACGGGTGACAACAAGTACGACGAACGCTGGGCGATCCCAGGCGGCAACGACGTGCTGGCGAGCACATTGACCTCGAGGATCCCGGCCGGGTCGGTGCACTTCGACCAGGCCTTGGTCGCGATCAAGAAGAACACCGACAACACGTACACACTGACCTTCCAGGGATCGGGCGGCGGCGGAACCTCGACCGTGGTCGCCGACCGGGTGGTCATGGCGAACCCGCCCACCACGATGAAGTACATCAACTACTCGGCTGCCGGGTTCAGCGCCCAGAAGGTGAAGTGCTTCGCCCAGCCGTTGGGCAACAACGCCAAGCTGGCGCTGCAGTTCAACGGACAGGCCTGGGCACCCGCGACCGGTGACGCGTACTCGGACACGGTCGGGGGGTACACCTGGCCGGTCCAGTTCAGAAGTACCGCGAAACCGCACCTGCTGCTGCTGAACAACAAGGACTACGGTCCACTCACCGCAGAGGAAGCGTCACCCGCGGTCGTTTCCGAGTCTCTCGCGGCGTTGGACAAGTTGTTCCCGGGGATCAGCATCAGTTTCATCCCCGGACAGTGCTACATCTCACAGCGCACCAACGACAAGTACACCGGCGGTTCCTACCCCTACTACGGGCTCGGCGGCTTCACTGGTTACCAGGGCTATCAGAAGGTACGCGAAGGCAACGTTCATTTCGCCGGTGACCATGCGGCGGACTACGCCAGGATCGGGTACATGGACGGCGCCGTCCGGTCGGGCGAGCGTGCCGCCGCCGAGGTCACCAGCTACTAGGGTGGTGGGCCGGCTGGCCCCTGAGCCCCTGGACGGATGCGGGCCACGACTGCACCGACCGAGCGGCTCGCCGGCTCGGATGAACGGCGAACGAGAACCCGGCAAGCGAGAGAGCCTCGGCCGGGGGATCGTCTCCGCGACGTCGAGCGCCGGAGGGCGGCGCGGCTCCGAGTCGTGTCGGTGAGGTGGTGGTCATGTTCGACCCGCTACAGCTGACGCCGTCCTCGGCGATCGACTTCCCAGGGCCCATGACGAACCCCCTCACCGGATACCGCTGACGCTGCTCGGATCTGCCGCGATACTCGGTGGCATGAGCCAGAAACTGGATGATATCGACCTGCAGATCCTCGACGCGCTCCAAGCAGACGCTCGGACCTCCTTCGTGCGACTGGCGCGGAGTCTCGGAGTGTCCGACACGACCGTCCGGGCGCGGATCGATCGCCTCGTGCGTCGCTTCGGCGTGAGGTTCGTGGTCGATATCGACCCCAAGGAACTCGGGATGCTCTACTTCTATCTCGGTGTGCGTGTACAAGGGCCCGCGATGACACGTGCCGTTGACCGGATGAGTGAACTCCCCGAGATCATCTTCCTCGGGCGCACGTTGGGTGGGTACGACCTTCTCGCGGAGATGGTGTGCCGAGACAATGCCGACATGGTGCGGATGCTCGACGTGATCCGTTCGATCGCCGGCGTGACGCAGGTCGATACCTACACCGTCTTGACCATCGAGAAGGAGAACTGGCGATTCACCAGTCTTGCGCGCGACTAGGTATGGCCAACGGATGCAACCGGAACGAAGTACCGCGGTTCGAACGACGCGTCGAGTGCGACCTTTGGATCCAGCGCGTGATCGCCTGCTAGCCTCCCGCTCGGGTTCACGAGCGTGGATCTGAGTTCAAGGAGGACATGGTGAGCGACGACAAGGAAGCCCTGCTGCGCGCGGAAGCCGAACAAGCGGCGGCGATCGAACACTTCGTCTCAACACTGACGCAAGAGGAGGCGGAGGAGCCAATCCTCAATGAAGACGGCTGGTCGGTGAAGGACGTCGTGTACCACATCGCGTACTGGCAGTCGCTCGGCGCCGCCGCCACGGTAGACCGAACTGGCTCCTATGCGGGGTCTGACGAGGAGTTGGATCAAGAGAACGAAAAGGTACTGAAGGCTTCATCGACGGTCTCGTGGGCAAGCGCGCTGGACGAGTGGAACCTGGCGCGAGGCCGGGCTCGTGAGGCTTTCGGGGCCATCGAGGCGCCGTCCGAGAGCGACATCGAGTGGTTCACGGAAGAAGGCATCGATCACATGGCAAACCACCTGGCGGAGATGGTCGCATGGAAGAGCCGGCGGTGATCGAACCCTTTCCGGCCGCGCGCTCGTCGGTGGTGGGTGCGTGGAGCTGATCGCCGCCTGGGGGGCTGCGGGAGCAGGGAGCCCATGAACGAAGCGCACAACGAGTTGTGCTCGAGCCCCGGATGGGCCGAGTACCTACGCACCGATGTGCTCCCGCTCGTCCTTGATGGGATCGACCTCGGGCAAGACATGATCGAGGTTGGCCCGGGCTTCGGTCTCGCGACCGACGTCCTGCGGCACCGAGTTACGAACCTGACAGCAGTCGAGATCGACCCGGCTCTCGCCGAAGGACTCGCGAAGCGCCTGGCGGGCACCGATGTCACTGTCCTTCAGGCCGACGGGGCTCATCTCCCGTTCGACGCCGGATACTTCAGCTCGGCTGCTTCTTTCACCATGCTTCACCATGTTCCATCCGCTTCCAAGCAGGACGAGCTCATGGCCGAACTGGCGCGGGTGCTGCAGCCCGGAGGTGTCCTGATCGGCGCCGACAGCCTCGACGATGCCGAGTTCAGGGAGTTCCACAGGGATGACGTGTGCGTTCCGGTTGATCCGACAGACCTACCGAGCCGGCTCGAACGATCTGGGTTCTCAGACGCGAACGTCGGGACTTCGGGGGAAACACTCTGGTTCGTCGCGCGCACCGCATCCGCGTGAGTTCATCGACTCCGGCAACACGGGTGCGAACCCGCACCTATCTCGATGGATGCTCCCTTGCGCTACGCTCTGAGGCGTTCGTTCTGCGGATCGAACAGCGGGGCGTCGACCACGGTAGCCGTACGCCACTCGCCGAGGATGTCGATCTCGAGGGTCGTTCCGGAGGTCGCGAGAGCTACTGGAACGTATGCCAGCGCGATGACGGCACCGGTCACATGGCCGCGCTCGGCGGCACTCACATATCCGACCACGTCTCCCTCCAGCGTGCGTATGGCTTCGTTCCCCAGGGGGATCGCATCGCCGCAGTCCACGGTGATGCACGCGAGGGAGCGGGTGATGCCTTCCTCCTTCTGGCGAACCAGAGCGTCGCGACCGATGAACTCTCCCTTGTCGAGTTTCACGAATATGTCCATCCCGGCTTCCCATGGAGTGAAGTCGGCTGAGATGTCGCCCCCCCAGAGACGGTAGGCCTTCTCCATCCTCATCGAATCCAACGCCCGATAGCCGAAGTCGACCAGCCCGAGAGGCTCGCCGGCGGCAACCAGTACCTCGTAGATGTCGACCAAGTGTTCGCTCGCATGGTGCAGCTCCCAGCCGAGCTCGCCGAGGTATGAGATGCGCATCGCGAACACCGGTATGCCGGCGACGTCGATCGTGCGGGCAGTCATCCATGGGAACGCTTCGTTGGCTACGTCATCTGACGTCACCGCGGCCAACAGCTCACGGGAGCGCGGGCCCGCGATGCTCAACACGCCGCGCGACTCGGTGAGGTTCTCGACGCTTACGCTCGCGTCGCCGGGGAGGTGGCGCACCATCCACTCGAGGTCGTGCACCTGGGTGGCGGCAGCACCGACGAGGTAGTAGCTGTTCTCGCCGGTTCGAACCACTGTGAGGTCGCACTCGATGCCGCCGCGTTCTGTGAGCATCTGCGTGATGACGATCTTCCCGATGACATCGCTGAGCCGGTTGGCACACAGTCGCTCGAGGAACACGCGCGAGCCGGGGCCGCTGACCTCGTACTTAGCGAAGCTCGACTGGTCCAGCACGCCTACCCGCTCGCGTACCGTCCGGCATTCCGCTGCAACATGGGAAACCCAATCCGGCGTGCGGAACGTCAGCGAGTGATCTTCTCGTTCGACACCGGGCGGTGCGAACCATAGAGGACGTTCCCATCCGAACTTGAAGCCCATCACGGCGCCACGTTCAACGAGTCGGTCGTGCAGGGCGTCCTTCTTCTGGGGTCTGCCCGCCGGGCGCTCCTCGTGCGGGAACGCGATGCTGTACTCGTGGCCGTATACGTCGAGGGAGCGCTCCTCGTAGTAGCTGCGTTCGCTCGCCCAGGGACCGAAACGCCGGATATCGAGTTCCCACATGTCCACGCTTGGCTGGCCATCGACGATCCATTCGGCTGCGAAACGGCCCGCGCCGCCGCCCGAGACGATGCCGAAGATGCTGAATCCGCTCAGCTGAAAGAAACTGCGGAAACCGGGCGTCCACCCCATCAGGCAACGGCCGTCGGGCGTATAGCCGTCGGGCCCATTAACGATGCGCGCTATCCCAGCGTTGGCAACCGCCTCGATCCGCTCGCCGGCCTTGAGCAACACGTCCTGGATCCGATCGAGATCCGGTTCGAGCAGCTTCCCTTCGAAATCCCAGGGGACACCGTCCGTCGCCCACGACTTCGCTTTCTTCTCGAATGGACCGACGATGAGGCCGTCCACTTCCTGACGGACGTAGAAGGACCAGTCGGGGTCACGGATGACCGGCAGCTCGGCAGGCAACTCCTTCAGAGCCGGTATCGCGCTGGTCACGATCATGTGGTGCTCCAGTGGGGTGATGGGCAGGTCGATACCGGCCATGCGCCCGATACGCGGAGCCCACATGCCCGCCGCGTTGACGAGGACCTCACACTCGATGGAACCCTTGTCGGTCTCGATCGCCCATCCGCCGTCGGGCTTCTCCTGCAGTGCGGTCACGCGTGTCTGACGGTTGATCTCGATGCCCTTCGCCTTGGCGCCGGCGGCCATCGCCATCGCGATGCTGCTGGGATCCACGTAACCGTCGGTCGGCATCCAGAGCCCGCCGACGACACCCTCGGTGTTGATCATGGGCCAGCGCTCCGCGATCGCAGCCGAGGGGAGGAGTTGGGCTTCCAGCCCAACGCCGGCAGCCCGTGAGCAAGCCCACTTGTACTCGTCGAGGCGGTCGGTGTTCGATGCCAGCCGGATGCTACCCACCTCGTGGAAGTCCACCGCTTGGCCGGTCTTCGCCTCCAGCGACCTGTAGAGCTCGATCGAATACATCAGCAGCCGCGTGATGTTGCGGCTCGCGTTGAACTGTGCGCACAAGCCAGCGGCGTGCCATGTCGAACCCGAAGTCAACTCCCCCTTCTCCAGCAGGACCACATCGGTCCAGCCGAGTTCGGAGAGGTGGTAGGCCAGCGAGCATCCGCCGACGCCGCCGCCGATGATGACGACCTGCGCCCTGTCCTTCATGGTTCGCTCCTCATGCCCGCGGCCGAAGGTTCTCGGGGTCGTAGGCGGCGTCCACCAGCACCGTGGCCGGGCGGCGATCTCCGAGCAGGGCGATCTGGAGCTCGGTCCCCGGGGCCTCGAAGCCGCTGTCCACATACGCGAACGCTAGGCTCTTGCCCGTCGCGTGGCCGTAGCCTCCCGACGTGGTGACGCCGATGGCCTTATCGCCCGAGATCACCGGCTCGCCGCCGGCAGGGTCGAAGTCGACGGCGTCCACCTCCAGATAGACCATGTGCGTCGTCGCGCCTCGCTCCATGGCGGCGACGACGGCGTCGCGTCCCGTGAACTCGTGATCGAGCTTCACGAAGCGCATCATCCCGGCCTCGATCGGCGTGATCTCGTTCGTGAGCTCGACCACCCCAGCCGGGGTAGGCCTTCTCCATCCGAAGGCTGTTCATGGCGTACAGACCGAAGTCGGCGATGCCGAACTCCTCGCCCGCCGCCCAGACGGCTTCGTACAGGGCGACGACCTGGCCCATCTTGACGTGCAGCTCCCAACCCAGCTCGCCCACGTAGTTGACGCGCAGAGCGAGGACGCTGATCCCGGCCACCTCGATCTCCTTGCCCGTGAGCCACGGGAAGGCGTCGTTGCCGAGGTCGGCCGTGGTCAGCTTCGCCAACAGCTCTCGCGAGTGCGGCCCAGCCACGATCAACGCGCTGAGATCTGCCGTAACGTCGGCGATGGTGACTGCCTCTTCGGTACGCAGCGCGTTACGCATCAGATCGAGGTCGCGCCGGTAGGCGACCGCACCCGAGAGGATGAAGAACCGGTCGCCCGCAAGTCGGGTGACCGTGAACTCCGTCGCGTAGCGGCCGTTCTCGCTCAGCGCGTGGGCGAGCACGATGCCGCCCTCGCGGCGCGGCATCCGGTTGGCGCACAGGCGATCGAGGAGTGCTTCGGCGTCCGGGCCTGACACCTCGAACTTGGCGAAGCTCGGCAGCTCCATCACGCCGACGCGCTCGCGGACGGCCCGACACTCGGCCGCCACCACCTCGAACACGTTGTTGCGGCGGAACGTGCTCTCCTCTTCTCGCCCGTCGAGCGAGAACCACTTCGGGCGCTCCCACCCGAAGCCCTCGGTGAACACGCAGCCCTTGGCGAGGAGCTTGTCGTATAGCGGCGACGTTCTTGCGGGCCGACCCTCCGGCCGCTCCTCTCCGGGCGGCACCAGCCGGTACATGTCCCAGTACTCGCGATGCGCCTTCGCCGAAGCGTAGGCCTGGTCGCAGAAGTCCCCGTACCGGCGCGGGTCCATGCCCAGCATGTTGATCTCGCTGTCGCCGTGGATCATCCACTGGGCGAGGTAACGGCCGCACCCCGGGCCCTGGGCGATGCCGATGCCGGTGCCGGTGGCAAGCCAGAAGTTCCGCACGCCGGGTGCGGGCCCGACGAGGGGGTTGCTGTCGGGCGTGTGCGAGATGGCGCCGTTCACGACCCTCTTGATCCCGGCGTCCGCGAGGATAGGCATCCGCTCCATGACACGCTCGAGGTAGGGCGTGATCCGGTCGAGCTCCGGCTCGAACAGCTCGTTGGAGGAGTCCCAGGCGGGACCGCCCTGGCCGGTCCAGGCCTCCCGGGTGCCGCTCCCCTCGTAGATCCCGATCAGGCCAGACTTCTGTTCCTGGCGGTAGTAGGCGGAGCAGTGAGGGTCGCGCATGACCGGGATCTCGCCGTCACGCTCGAGGAACTCCTTCACGGGTCCGGTCACCACATACTGGTGCTTGATGTTGGCGAACCGGGTCTGGACGCCCAGCCACGCGCTCACCCGGTCCGCGTAGCAGCCCGCGGCGTTGACGACGTGCTCGCAGGTGATGTCGCCTTGCTCGGTGGACACCTTGAACTCGCCGTTCGGCAGTTGTTCGACCCCGAGCACCCGGTTGTTGATGACGATGGTTGAACCCAGGCGTTTGGCTGCGGCAGCCATCGCGTTGCACGCGCTCGAGGGATCCACGTGGCCGTCGTCGAGCGTCCAGGCGCCGGCGAGCACGCCCTCGGTCGTCACGAACGGGTTGATGCGCCGGATCTCCTCGGGGCTGATGACCTGCATCCGGAACCCGATGTTGGCGGCCACGCCCTCGACGCGCTTGAAGTGGTCGAGCTCCAACTGGTTCGTGGCGAGGCGGATACCGCCCGGTGCGTGCCATCCGGTGGCCTCTCCGGTCTCCGCCTCAAGGCGGGCGTACAGGTCGTTGCTGTAAGCGTGGACCTTGGCAAGGTTGTAGTCGGCGATGAAGCTGGGGCACTGGCCGGCGGCGTGCCAGGTGGAGCCCGACGTCAGCTCTCCCTTCTCGACCAGGATCACGTCGGTGCAGCCCTCGAGGGCCAAACCGTGCAACAGGCCGATGCCCATGGCACCCCCGCCTACGATCACGACGCGCGCACCGGATATCACGGTTGTCTCCTCCGACACCTTGGCGGCCAGCTACCGTCGCCAGGGTGCATGGTTCGAAGCATGGGGATGTCGCACGCGTCACGGATCCGCTCGTCTGGATCCGGGTGGGAGGATACCCCGCAGACGTGACCCGAGGGTATCTGGCGACTCGTACTCGTGCACACCGGAAAGGCGCTGCAGGTTGGCGAAAGCATGGCGACGATGAGTCCTCTTGCCACGGGACGATGGAGAACATGAGGCGGCAACCCCCATCCGCCTACGGTCTGGTTGCGTTCTTCCTTGTTCTGTTGCCCAGCCTCTCGATCACCGTTGCGCTCCTGGCTCCTCCTACGCTCGCATGGCTGTTCCGGAGGAGATCGGCCGGGACACCGAGACTGAGCGACGCGGACCATCACAACGTCCGCGTCCTCGGAGTGCCGTAGAACTCGCCGATCCGACGCGCGCGGTCGGCTAGAGGCGAGGCGCCGCTGTCGCCGCCTCGGTCCGCGATCTCCACCGGGGTCAGCGATAGATGCGATCTGAGCGAAGCGTGACCCTCTCTGACCCGGTGAGCTTGGTCGTAGCCGCGGAGCCTCTCGGCTTCGTCGAAGTGACACACCGCGGTGACGACGAGCTCGGACGAAGGATGTTCAGAGATAGCCAACGCGGCCGTCCGAACCCCGATGCTCATCGCGTAAGAGCGACCGTTGATAGGGGCGTCCTCAGCCCGGTGTCGGCTGCCCTGCACGCGCTTCAGATTCCTGGGGCCGAACGGACGCGGGGGTCCACACTCGCCACCCTAGGGTTTGCACTGTTGGGTGAAGGAGGCTGCGCCATGCCGCGTCGCGTCGGGAAGGCTTCGTTCAATGCCCGGGGGCGGATATGATCTCGCCACCGGGCCGGGAAGCGTTCGAGCTCCGGCGGCAAGCCACGGCCGAGCCCGCGACGGTGCTGGCGACAGTCGAGCGACATGCCGAGCACTACGATGGCAACGGTGCACGAGGCAGGTCGTGCGGCAGGCGAGGAGGGCCACACGCGAGACGGCCACGCGACGGCCACGCGGGCGTCGTTCGGCGCACGAGGCGCACCGAAGGCTTGCGTCACCGCGATGGTTCCGGCGATCGGGGCGATCAACGAGCCGAGGAGCACGGTCAGATCCCCGAACGGTCGCGAGTTCGTGCGACGCCTTCCCCCGAGACTGAGCGTGTCAGAGTTGAGGTGTCCGGTGAAGCGGGTCAAGCTCAGGACCATATCCATCGAGGCATCAGGGGGATCGCATGAGCAGGTCGGATCGATACGACGTGATCGTCGTTGGTGCGGGGCACAACGGTCTTGTTTGCGGCGCGAGGCTAGCGAAGGCGGGGTTGCGTACGCTGATCCTCGAGCGCCGGTCGATCGTCGGCGGCGCCTGTGTCACCGAGGAGTTGTGGCCGGGCTTCCACGTTTCCACGACCTCCTACGTGCTGAGCATGTTCCCGGACAAGATCGTGCGCGAACTGCACCTCGACCGGTTCGGCTTCGAGCTGATCCCAACCGACCAGCTCTTCGTCCCGTTCGAGGACGGTCGGGCGATGACCCTGTGGAACGACCAGCGCGAGACCTGTAAGGAGATCGCGAAGTTCTCCGAGAAGGACGCGGCCGCCTACCCCGACTACGCCGCCTTCCTCGGGCGCGCCGCCGACTTCGTTCGCGACATCGTCTGGAAGCCCGCGCCGGGCAAGATGGGGCCGCGCGCGCTCCGCGACGCCGGCTGGGTGGCGTGGCGGTTGAAGAAGATGGGGCGCGAAGCGTTCGGATTCGTCGACCTGATGACGCAGTCGATCTACGACTTCCTCGGGAGATGGTTCGAGTCCGATCAGATCATCGCGACCCTCGGATACATGGGCTCGATCGGCACCTTCAAGGGACCCAAGACGCCGGGGAGTGCGTACGTCCTGCTGCACCACAACATCTCAGAGCACGAGGGCGCGGGCGGATGGGGCTACGTACGCGGGGGGATGGGCGGCCTCACGCAGGCGCTCAAGCGCTGCGCCGAGAGCTACGGAGCGACCGTACTGACGGACTCGGAGACCGCACAGGTCGACATCCGCGACGGGCGCGCGGTTGGGGTCACTCTGATGAACGGCGATGTCTACCTTGCCGGACAGGTCGTGTCCAACGCCGACCCCAAGACCACTTACCTTCGCCTGATCGGACGCGAGCACCTCGACCACGGCGTCGTTCGGGACGTCGAGTCCTTCGACACGTACTCGACCGCTTTCAAGATCAACTTCGCGCTCGACGGGCTGCCCGACTACACGGCGTGGAACCCATCGTGGGGCCCGGCTCCCGGCTACGTGCACATCGGCCCATCGGTCGAGTACCTCGAGAAGGCTTACGACGACGCGAAGTACGGCCGACCTTCGGAGTGGCCGTGGACCTCGCCGGTCATCCCGACGATGGCCGACACGACGCTCGCTCCGGAGGGGAAGCACATCATGACCTGCTTCGGGGGCCACGCACCGTACACGCTCGCGGACGGCGAGTGGACCGACGATAAGCGCGAGAAGTTCGCCGACCGCGTCGTCGAGGCGATCGCTAGGTTCGCCCCCGGCCTTCAGGACCACATCATCGAGCGGCAGATCCTGGTGCCCCCGGACCTGGAACGGATCTACGCCCTTCCTCAGGGGCACATCTTCCACGGGGAGCTGTCGCTGGATCAGCTGTACCTCTTGCGTCCCGTTCCCGGCTACGCGGACTACCGGACGCCGATCAAGGACCTGTACATGTGTGGCTCGGGCGTGCACCCGGGCGGCGGGGTGTTCGGCGTTCCCGGTTACAAGGCGGCGGATGAGATGCTGCGCGACCGGAAGATGGCCAGGTTGACCTCGAAGCTGCGAGGTTCGCGCTGAGCCTCCGAATGGGGTCCCTGTAAGGTCGAGACCGACATGCGGCCCAGGACGACCACCGCCCTGTATCAGACCGTCGCGCGGGTCTGGCTCACGCTCGCCGGACTCAGCCTCTTGTTACCACCGGCGCGTCGAGCGGGCATCTGGTTGCCGCTCCACCTGGCTCTGGCCGGCGCCGTGGCAACCGCCATATCCGGTGCGATGCAGAACTTCATGCTGTCGCTCACCTCCACTCCTGATCCTCCTGCCTGGACGACTTGGACTCAACTGGGACTGGTTATCGCCGGTGCGGGACTGATCGCCGTCGGGACGCCGACCTCGACGCCTTGGTTGGTAGGTCTGGGGGGCGCATCGTTCGTTGGAGCGATGGCGGTCCTTGGGTGGATGCTGCGGCGCGCGTGGCGGATGGCGTTGAACAAGCGGCACCCCTTCCCGATGGCCACGTACGGCGTGGCCGTGCTCATCGCACTGATCGGCGGGACGCTCGGAGCGCTGATGGGGAGCCGATCCGTCTCCGGGGAGACCTACCTGCACTTCAGGAGGGCCCACATGACCCTCAACGTTCTCGGTTTCGCGTCGCTCACGGTGGTAGGCACGCTCGTGACGCTGCTTCCCACGGCGTTGCGCGTTCGCATGCCTCGATGGAAGGGGTGGGCCGCGCTCATGCTCTTCACGGGAGGCCTGCTCCTCCAACTCCTGGGGTGGGACTTGGCATCGACCCCGCTCCTGGCGGCAGGTGGTATCGCATACGCTGCCGGAGCGCTCGGAGTCGTGTGGCTGGTGTTCTCGGTCTTGCGCATGGAACGCAAGTGGAAGGTGCCGCTCGCTGCGATGCACATGATGGCGGCGGCGGCATGGTTCGTGTCCGGGTCCCTCGCATTCTCCTGGGCGCTGATGCACGGTCCCGAAGGGTTCGACGCCTTCCGCTCGAACTTCCTGATCGCGTTCGTCGGTGGTTGGCTCGTGCAGATACTGCTCGGCGCTTGGGCATACCTACTGCCCATGGCGCGCCCTGGACATCCGGATGCGCGCCGCAGATCGCTAGCGGTGTTCGAGATGGCGGCTCCGGTTCAGCTGGCCGTCCTGAACGTTGGGCTTGCCCTGATGGCTGTAAGGGCGGCCGGCATGGCTGGGCCGGGCGTCGGCGAGATCGGGGTGGTCCTCGCGTTCGCCGGCGCCAGCGTGGCGCTGGTGAAGGCATGGCTGTTCCCGGTGCTGAGCCTCGGCCCCGTGGACACCGAGCGCGCACGCGCCGTCTGGGGCGGCTGACTCCAGGCTCCGACGACGCCGATCTACTCCACCGTGAGCGTTCCGATCATGGTCGTCGGGTGCACGTCGCAGCGGAAGAAGTAGGAGCCGGCATCCAGCGCTGGGATCTCGTTCGTGATCGTGTCCGGGCCGGTGATGATCTCCCCGGTGAAGAGCGCGGTCGTGGCAGTGTCGTCGGTGTAGATCGAGAAGTTGTGTGGGATCCCGGCATCCATGTTGTCCAAGAGCACGGTGAATGGGGTGCCGGCAGGAGCGCTCAGTGAATCCGTATCGAACACGTTGTTCATGGCCATGATGCTTAGCTCGGCTCCCGCCGTGCCTCCGCCATCCGAGGGGCTGGGTTCAGCGGTAGGCGTCGGACTGGGGATGGGCGTCGGGCTCGGGGCGCCGCCGCCCGAGAACGCGGTCACGCCCGCGGTGAACGGATCGCCCAGCGTCGGGTAAGACTCGGGTGCGGCCGGAGCGTCCGGGTCCACCTGGATCAATCCCACGGCTCCCAGGCCCGTGTACGCGAACGAGTGCGTGACGAAGGGGTACAACCCCGCATCGGGGATCTGGAGCTCGAACATCGCACCGCCCCCCGGAGGGACGTTCCAGGTCTGTATCCCGTACAGGGCGTTCGCCGGGTTCCCGTCGGGATAGGTCTCTGGGAAAAGGGTTCCGATCACATGGAACGCGTTCGTTAACGTCGGCCCCGCGTTCACGACCCAGATGCGGAATCGCTCGTCGGGCTTCACCTGGAGCGGTGCGGCGAGGTACTGGTTCGCCTTGCCGTTGAACACGACGTACTCCGGATCCACGGCGAGCATCCGATCCAGGTCCCCCTCGAACACGCCGTCGAAGGGCTTGGCACCGGGGTACAGCTCGCTCGAGACCAGGACGAACTCACGCTCCGCCGGCAGGTCGCTGGGCTCGACGATGATCGCGCCGTACATCCCATTGGCGATGTGCTGGAGCACCGGCGGAACGCCGCAGTGATAGAGGAAGGCGCCGGGGTACAGCGCTACGAAGTCGAAGGTCTTCGTCTCGCCAGGGTCGACGGGCTGGTAGTTGCCTTCCAGCGTGGCCCCTTCCTCGGTGGGGAGGTCGGCCCACGGTGTCAATGCGGCGTGGAAGTCGATCGAATGCTGCATACCGATCGAGCTGTCGTTCGTCAGGGTGAAACGGATCGTGTCGCCCAGCTGGACCCGGACGACCGGGCCGGGAGTGGTTCCGTTGAACGTCCAGGCGTGATAGGTCACTCCGTCCGCGATCTCCTGCGTGGTCTCCTCGGCGACGAGATCAACGTTCACGACCGTGCCGTTGGGCTCGTCCACCCGGTAATCGGCGGGCTCGGCCGATGGGGCGGTCCCTCCGTCTGATCCGTCGCGGTTCGCGAGCGGCGCGATCCACGTGAGTCCGATGATCAATGAGCCCAGCAGGAACACGACACCCACAGCCAAGATCTTCCTCACGGACAGCTCCTTCTTCCCAGATCGATCGCCGCTCGCAGACGCTGGATTATCCCTGGATGCTCGGGGGAGTCAACGGACCAACATGGTCCGAAGGGCTCGCTCAAGATAGGAAGAACTTGGCGGGCAGCCCACCGAGCACGAGCGTCATGGCCTGGGCGAACGTCGTGACCGCCGCCGCCCCGATGCCGGCCATCACGATGCGGCGTGCGACCCATCGCTCCGGGTGCATGCGAACCGCCAAGCCGGAAAGCGGCACGATCACCACGGCCAGGACGACGACTCCCCCTAGGAAGACACGGGCGACCCATCCGCCGGGCTGCCCGGCCGCGAGAACGATCGTCCGCATGGCGGGATACGCCAACAGGAACGAGAGCCACGCCACTCCGAACGCCAGCATCCCGAGCGCCGGCTCCGATCCGTCGCCGCCTCGGGGCCGGCGGATCGCGCGAACGCCTAACACGGCGGCCGCGGGCAGCGTGGCGCACATGGAGACGAACCCGAGAGCGGCAAGGACCACCGCCCAGGTCGCCTCGCGTTCCACGAAAGGTCGGAGCCTGCGGGCCACGGCGCCACCGTACCGGCTGCCGGGGATGTACGGAACGGGAAGGCAAGGATGTGCAACGTCAGGCGGGAACGCCCTCCACCGGGCCTATCGGCGCCACATGTCGACGTCGGCGACCGGGGCCAGCGCGCCGGACGGCTCTGCGGTGGCGCGGGGGATTCCAGCTCGGGAGTCCCGGTGGACGGCTCTGGCGTCTCGCGCCAACGCGAAGACCACGATCCCCACGGCGAGGAGCCACGTGACGATCCCCGCCGCGCGGACGTTCGCGGCCAGCCGGTCGGCCAGATAGAGCTTGTCGTAGTGCTCGGGTCCCAGGATGCGCGACCAGTCACCCAGCCCGTCGGGCGCGCCCAGCAGCAAGAGCTCGCCGCGGGGCGCGTCGTAGATGTATCGCGCCGCGTCGCACATGGCGTTCGCCGACCAGGCCCAGCAGACACCCCAAGCGATCAGGTTCCTCTTCCACACCGCGAACACGACCCCAAGCACCAACGGGAACAGGACCTGGAACCCGGAGCCCATGATCAACATGATCAGCTCGCCGAACCCCGAGAACAGCTTGTGTCCCACCTCGTGCACGGCGACGTCCAAGAACTCGAGCACAGGCGTCTCCGAGTCGCGGACGATGGCGAACCACCCGTAGAACGAGCAAACCGCGAGCGCACCGACCGCCTTCCAGATGTTCAGTCGTCGCTGGATGTCCTCGGGAAGCTGGACAGTCTCGGCCATGCATCATGTATCGGACGTCCGTCAGACCGACGTGAGGGCCCGCGCGTTCAGCGGCGGGGACGGAGGGCAGCGGCCACGAACCAGCCCACGCCCAGGTAGACGCAGAGGTCCCCAACGCTCACGATCGCGTTCACCGGCGCGGGGATCCCGATCGAGTCGGCCAGCGGGAGCAGCACGGATCCGTCGTCCGCAAGGTGATGCTTCGCTCCACCGCTGGCGCGGAGCTCCGTCTCTGCCGCCGTCGCCGCCTGATCCGATCCGGAGAGCGCCGCCCGAGTCACGGGCATCCCGTGGTTCGCGACGATCACCACCGCGTTCAGCATCAACCCCGTCAGGATGAGGATGAAGCCCGGCGAGCGCAGGTTGATGAACGCGAACGAGAGCAGCAGGGCCAAGGACCCCACGAGCGCAGCGAACGCCCAGCGATCAGCGATCGGCGCGAACTGCAGACCGAGGCCGATCACCGCGAGCGGCCACCACCGGAGCGTGACCGTCGGGAACGACCGGATGCTCCCGCCGGCAAGCAGGCCGATGACCACACCGGCGACCGCGACGATGAGGATCGGACTCACTCGTCGAGCGCCTCTCGCGCCAGACGGGTGGCCTCCTCGTACACGTCGCGAGCGGGGATCCCGGCGTCCCTGGCGATCTGCGCGCAATCCTCGAACTCGGGCGCGACCGTTACCGCCTGGCCTGCTAGGAGTCCGATCTTCACGCGCACCGTGCCGTGATGCGTGGTGACCTCGATCCACTCGCGTTCCAGCGTCCGTTTGTCGACGGACGACATCCGGATCCCAAGCGTCCCCGTCTCGCGGAACAGGACCTGTCGGATCGCCTCCTGCCTCTGCGGCGAAGCCAAGACGCTGATCATGACCGCCGGCCGTCCCTTCTTCATCACGATCGGGGTGAGCCACGCATCCTGCGCCCCTGCGTCGAAGAGCCGCTCCAACACGTAGCCGTAGAGCTCGGGGTTCAGATCGTCGACGTTCGTTTCGAAGACCAGTTCGGTGCCGACCGGCGCGTCGGTCGCGGTGGAGATGGCATCCCGGTCCTCCTCGCCGATCAGGACGCGCAACACGTTGGGGAAGTCCAGTCGCGCGCTCCCCGCTCCGTACCCGACATGCTCGATGCGCATCGGCGGCAGTTCGCCGAAACCCTCCACGATCGACGCCAGGATCGCGGCGCCGGTGGGCGTGACCAGCTCGACCGACACGCCGCGCGAGTACATCGGCGCGCCTCGCAGCAACTCGACCACGGCGGGCGCAGGTATCGGCAGCGAGCCATGCTCCGTCTTCACCATGCCGAACCCCGTCGGGACGGCCGAGGAGAACACTCGCTCGACGCCGAGCGACGAGAGCGCGAGCGCCGTCCCTACGATGTCCACGATTGAGTCGACTGCGCCCACCTCGTGGAACGTGACCTGTTCGAGCTCCTTACGGTGGATCATGGCCTCGGCTTCGGCCAACCGTCGGAAGATGCGCTGCGCCATCCCCTTGGCGTTGAGCGGCATCTCGGCCTGATCCAGCAGCGAACGGATGCTGGCGTACGTTCGGATGAGACCCAGTGACGATGTGTGCACGTGCACCTTGGTCGCGCGCAAGCCGCCCGAGTCCACCTCCTCGACATCCAGTTCGAACGGTTCCAGCGGCAGGCCGGCGAGGCCTTTGCGGATGGGCTCCAGGTCGGCGCCGGCGTCGATCAAGGCACCCAGGGCCATGTCGCCCGAGATACCTGCGATGCAGTCGAAGTAGAGGATCTTCATGCTTCAGCGACCCTAGGTGCAGAGCGGACGACGCGAAGGGCCACCTGGGCGGCCCCGAAGCCGTTGTCGATGTTGACGACCGCCACGCCCGGGGCGCACGACGACAACATGGTGAGCAGCGCCGAGAGACCCTCGAACGAGGCTCCGTATCCGACGCTCGTCGGTACGGCCACGATCGGCGTCGAGGTGAGCCCTGCCACCACCGAGGGGAGCGCGCCCTCCATGCCGGCCACGACGATGACGCAGTCCATGCGCTCCAGGGTCGCGCGGTGCTCGAGGATCCGGTGGACGCCCGCGACGCCCACGTCGGTGATGCGCTCGACGCGGACCCCGGCGCTCTCCGCGGTTATCGCGGCCTCATCGGCGACCGGGAGGTCGGATGTTCCCGCGGCCACGACCGCGATCACTGCTTCGATCTTCACGTCGGCGGTCTTCACTACGACCAGGCCGGCGCTCTCGTGGTATCGCGCGCCGGGCACGGCCTGTATCGCCGCCGAGGCCTGCTCAGGCGTGGCGCGGGTAACCAGCACCGCGCCGGTGGCGCGGGCCGCGAGCGCCACCGCGATGGCGCGGACCTGCTCGGGGGTCTTGCCCGGTCCGTAGACGGCCTCGGGATGGCCGGTGCGCAATTCACGGTGATGGTCCACCCTGGCGTCGGTCACGGCTTCGTACGGGAGCGTGCGCAGGACCTCGACGGCGTCGGCCACCGGTGTCGTGCCGGATGCCACGTCGTCCAGCAGCCGAGCCAGCGTTCGTTCGTCCACGAGGGGGCTCATCGTATACTCAGGAGCCTTCACCGAAAACCGCAGGTAGATGGCCGTTTCGCCGTTCCCGGGGGAGCCCGTTGACCTTCTCGGATCGCACGCTCACGCTGTTGGTGTTGATCGCGCTCGGCCTGGGCGTGCTCGCGGTCCTGTTCGCGGCCCTGGGTGGGGGGCGACGGGGCAGACGGGAGCCCGGCGGTCCGATCCGATTGGACGACGCGCTGCGCGGCATCCTGGACGGACAGGCTAGGAAGATCGACCGGCTGGAACAAGCGGTGCGCACACTGAACAAGACCGACAAGCGTCAGCAAGTTCTGATCGACGGAAGCGTCCAGAACGTGGGCCTCCTGCGGTACGACGCGTTCGAGGACGTGGGTGGACGCCTATCGTTCTCCTGCGCCATGCTCGATGACGAAGGAAGTGGCGTGGTGCTGACGTCTATCAACGGCCGACAGGAAACCCGCGTGTACGCCAAGCCGATCGCGGAAGGCCGGAGTTCCTACAACCTCTCCTCCGAGGAGGAGGAGGCGATCCGGCAGGCGCTCGCCGCGCCCGCGGAGGCGGTGGAGGCACGATGATCTTCAAGAAGGACGAGGATGAGGACGTCGCCCAGAGCCAGGAGATGGCCGGCGAGACGCACGAACCACGGAAGGAGAGGCAGATGTCGGACAACGGTGAGGTCACGGTCGTCGGCGTGGGTGCGCGTCTGGACGGCAACGTCGTCTCCGCCGGGAGCCTGCGGATCGACGGACAGGTGAAGGGTCAGATCAACGCCGACGGCGACGTCACCCTGTCACCCCAGAGCCAGGTGGAGGCTGACATCCGCGCCCAGAACGTATCGGTCGCGGGCCGCTTCAAGGGGAGCATCGCAGTGAAGGGCAAAGCGCACCTGGCACGTGGCGGTCGCGTCGACGGCAACATCACCTCCAAGACCCTCGTCGTCGAAGAGGGCGCCATCTTCCATGGGCAGAGCATCATGGACGGGACCGCGGCGGCCGCGCCTTCTTCCGGTCAGTCCGGGTCGGCTCAGAAGGAGAGCCCGGCCGACAAGCCCACGACCGAGAAGACGGAGCAAGTGAAGGTCCCCTAGATGCTCGATATCAAAGCGATCCGAGACGACCCCGATCCGTTCCGCAAGGGGCTCGCCCGGCGGAACCTGGCCGATGCAGTAGACGCGCTCCTGGCGGCCGACGAACGTAGACGGAACCTCACGGCGAGGGTGGACGAGCTCCGCGCCGAGCAGAACCGTGCCTCCAAGGCGATCGGTGCAGCCCAGGGAGACCAGAAGCAGCAGCTGATCGACGAGGTGAGCGGCGTGTCCGCCCACCTGAAGCAGCTGGAGCCGGAGCTCGAAGCGGCGGAGGCCGAGCTGGCCGACCTGCTGGCCAAGACACCGAACGTGCCGCACGAGAGCTCGCCGAACGGGTTCACCGACGATGACGCCGAGGTGATCCGCGAGGTCGGCGCTCTCCCAGAGTTCGACTTCGAGCCCCGTGATCATGCCGAGCTGGGCCAGATCCTGGGTGTCCTCGACACCGAACGCGCCGCACGCACCAGCGGCTCGCGCTTCGCCTACCTGCTCGGCGACATCGTGCTGTTGCAGTTCGCGCTGATCCGTCACGCGCTCGACGTGCTGGTTTCGAAGGGGTTCACGCCGGTCGTGCCCCCCGTGCTGGTGCGCGAGGAAGCCATGTACGGCACAGGCTTCCTGCCCACCGACGCGGCGCAGCTCTACGTCACGAGCGAGGACGACCTCTACCTGGTGGGCACGGCCGAGGTGCCGCTCGCGGCGTTCCACATGACGGAGATCCTGGACGAGTCGGCGCTCCCGATCCGCTACGCGGGCTATTCCACGTGCTTCCGCCGTGAGGCGGGGACGTACGGCAAGGACATGGGGGGCATGTTCCGGGTCCACCAGTTCGACAAGGTGGAGATGTTCAGCTTCACGACGCCGGAGTCCTCTTGGGACGAACACGACTTCTTACTCTCCGTCGAAGAGGAGATCGTGGGGAACCTAGAGCTGCCTTATCGCGTGGCGAACATAGCCGCTGGTGACCTGGGTGGCTCGGCTGCGAAGAAGTACGACATCGAGGTGTGGCTGCCGGGGCAGGGTCGCTACCGCGAGCTCACGTCCTGCTCGAACTGCACGGACTATCAGGCGCGACGCCTGCAGACCCGCGTTCGTCGCGACGGGGGCAAGGTTGAGCCGGTCCACACGCTCAACGGAACCGCGACGGCACTCGCGCGCACCTTGATCGCGATCATGGAGAACCGCCAGCAGGCCGACGGATCCGTCTCACTTCCCGAGAAGCTGCATCCCTACCTGCCCGAGTCGGTTCGGGTGCTCGCGCCGAAGGGCTGAGGCGCCGGTCACTCCTTCACGTCGGCCTGATCGACCTCCGGCAACGTCACCGTCAGATCCGATCTCTGGTCCGTGATGTCGAACGTAACCCCGTGCCAAACGAGCCTGCCCTGCTCGTCGTGGCTGGCTAGCCCTTCGCTCCGCAACCAGCGGATCCGGCCGTCTCGGGTTATCGCCCGATACTCCTCAGACCACGGTTCCTCGGTGCGGTCGTGCCGAGCGGAAAGAGCAAGCAGCCGCTCCCGGTCATCCGGATGGACCATGCGCTCGAAGTGACCGGGCTCCGCCAGTAGCTCGTCTGCGGTGTAACCCACGACCTCCTCGACCTGCGGTCCGAAGAAGGTCGCTCGCCCGCTCCCGGGCTCGCCCTCGACAACCTCGATCCACGGGATCCCTGGCATCCTCTGGACCAGCGATCGCAGCTGAGCCTCTGACCGTCGGAGACGCTCCTCCTCGAGCTTTCGTTCGGTGATGTCGATCAGCGCCGATCGGAACCTGAACGGACGACCCTGGTCGTCTCGCGCCACGCACTCGGTCTTGGTGTGGACCCAGACGACCCGCCCGTCCGGAACTATCAGGCGGAGCTCGTGGGTGATCTCCTCGCCCGTCGCCCATTGCTTCGCGAGGGAAGCCAAGATCTCATCTCGGTCGTCGGGGTGGATCAGGGCCATCAGCTCGTCCAGCGTCTCGATGGTGAAGGACTTGGCCTCAAGGCCGAGGAGCTGCGCAAGGTTGGTGGTTGCATACAGGATGTTGATCCTGTGTTCGGGTTCGCGGAAGAGCTCGTACGCGTAGCTGGCGAGTGGTCCGTGCTCCGCGATCGCGTGAAGGTTCTCCTCGGCCTCCCTGGCCCTGTCTTCGGCCATCTTGCGGGCGGTCAGGTCGACCAAGACCCCTTGGAACAGATCTGGCTCCCCGCGGCTGTTCCGGGCGAGCAAGGTACAGCTATCCAATACCCAGACGATGTGTCCATCCTTGGCGAGGATCCGGTACTCCTGCTCGAACGGCTCGCCCGTATCCTCTGAGCGTTCGGCCGCGGCGATGACGCGATCGCGATCGTGCGGGTGCACTCGGTCCTGCCAAAGGGTCGGGTGCCTCCACTCCTCGGGGCTGTAGCCGATCAGCTGTTCGATCTGCGGGCTGTAATAGGAGCGGGGATCGTTCGCCCTGTCGGGGCCGACTACCCACATGTAGACGACCGCGGGCACGGCTTCGACCAGGTTGCGGTATCGCTCGTGAGCTTCGCGGAGCTCCATCTCCACCCGACGTCGCTCGCCGATCTCGAGCGCCATCAACTCGTTCGCCTCTTCGAGCTCTGCCGTGCGCTCCCCGACACGCAGTTCCAACTCGTCGTTCATCAGTCGGAGCCGCTCTTCAAGTTCCTTCTGGGGAGTGACGTCCACCATCACGCCCTGCCACGTCGGTGATCGACCTTCGATGTCGCGAAGCATCACCGCCTGGTCGCGCACCCACACGACGCGTCCGTCGCTCGCGATCAACCGGTAGTCCTGGCTCCAGGGCTCTCCCGTCTGGCTGTGCTGGTCGTGCGCGGCCAGTGTGATCTCACGGTCCTCGGGGTGCAGAAGCTCCGTCCAGATGTCGGGCTGATCGAGCCACTCCTGCCTGGAGTAGCCGAAGAGGGTCGCGACCTGAGGGCTCACGTAGAGCGTCCGGCGCTCGTCGTCCAGGCTCATCTCGTAGACGACCGCGGGGGACTGCTCGACCAGGGCACGGAAACGCGCGTTCGAGCGCTGCATCTCTTCTTCGGCCAACTTGCGATCCGTGATGTCTTGTATGACCCCCTGCCAGTGAACTGGGGTGCCGTCCGGTGCTCTCACGAGAAGTGCGTCATCGTTCACCCAAACGATCCGGCCATCTGGACGAATGAGCCGGTATTCGTCCCGGAAACGCTCGCCCGTTCGTAGCGCCTCCAACCAGCGCTCGTGCACGCGCCCTTGATCGTCGGGATGGATCGTCTCATCCCACCGTTTCGGACGATCTTGGTACTCATCCAGCGTGATGCCGAACAGCTCGGTGACGTTCGGACTCATATAGAGCGACTTGGGGATCTCGTCGTTGGAGTCGATGTAGACCACTGCGGGAACGTGTTCGACCAGCAACCTGTAGCGACCCTCCGACTCGCGAAGCGCCTCCTCCGCCAGCTTGGCATCGGTGATATCCAGCACGACCCCGTGCCAGTAGAAGGACTCCCCATCGGCGCTTCGCACCAGCCGAGCCGTGTCGTGTAGCCATACTGTCCGCCCGTCTGCGCGGGTGGCGGCGTACTCGCTCGAGAACGTGGTTCGATCACGGACGCATCTCTCCCACTCGGCGAGCATGCGGTGGCCTTGCTCAGGGGGCATGACCTTCCACCAGAGGTCCTGGTCTTCGATCCAACGCTCCGGCGCGAAGCCGAGGATCTCCTGGACCTGTGGGCTGACGTAGGTCATAGAGGGATCAGGCTCGTCAGTGGCGATGTATACGTACGCCGGGATGTCCTCGACGAGCGCCCGGTAGCGCGCCTCCGAGTCGCGTAGTCGCTGCTCGCTCTCACGTCTGGCCGAGATGTCCAGGATCAATCCTTGCCAGAAGAGCGGGGTGCCGTCCTCGGACCGGATCAGTCGAGCGATGTCCTTGACCCACACCACATGGCCGTCTCGGTGGATGAGCCGGTACTCGTGCTCCGACCTAGCCCCCTGGTCGAGGTTGGCCGGCCAGTCCCGCGCGAAGAGGTTCTGGTCGTCCGGATGGAGGACCCTGATCCAAAGGTCTGGATCGTTGATCCACTCCTCCGTTCGGTACCCGGTCAGCTGTTCGGTGTACGGGCTCACGTATAGCGTCTTAGGCTGCTCCTCGAAGGAGTCGACGTAGATCACGCCTGGTATCTGCTCGATCAGCGCCCTGTATTTGGCCTCGGATTCGGCATGAGCGTGCTCGGCGTCAGTGGTTCTGGTCAGATCGGTCAACACGCCGAACCAAAGGGCCTCACGGCCGTGCGATGCGGGCACGACCCGCGCCTGGCTGTGAACCCACCGGAACGAACCATCCGGCTGGATCAGCCGATACTCCTCGTCCCAGTCCTCTCCGGTAGCGTCCGCGTTGATGGAGCGCTCCCAGAGGCGCTCGCGGTCCTCGGGATGCAACAGCTGGTTGCGCCCACGAGCGTCCACCATGAGGGCTTCGCATGGGATCCCGAGGACGGACTCGCACTGCGGGCTCACATAGAGAGGAGCCTCGTCCGGGTGGTCGAAGCGCATGACGTAAGTGACGGCCGAGATGGACTCCACGAGCCGTTCGAACAGGTCCTCGGGGATCTCGCCCGAGCCGGGCGCCGACCCGCTCATCACTCGAGCCCAACGTCGGCGCGCATCCGCCAAGCGTAATCCCGGTCCGTCGAACGCGCTACTAGACTCCCGACGGGAGGATGGCCGAGTGGACGAAGGCGACGGTCTTGAAAACCGTTGGTCCCGCAAGGGGCTCGTGGGTTCGAATCCCACTCCTCCCGCGGCGGTCCTTGGGTTCACTTCTATCCTTACGTCGTGAGCACCGGCGTGCTAAACGACCGATTCCTGAGTGCCTGCCGTCGCCTGCCGGTCGACCGCACGCCGGTGTGGTTCATGCGACAGGCGGGCCGGTACCTCCCCGAGTACCGAAAGATCCGTGGTGACGGCGACATCTTGGAGACGTGCCGGCACCCGGATCTGGTCGTGGAGATCACGATGCAGCCCCTTCGCAGGATGGCGGTGGATGCCGCGATCGTGTTCAGCGACATCATGGTGCCGTTAGAGGCCGTGGGGGTTCCCGTTCGGATCGAGCCCGGTCGGGGACCGGTCGTAGACGAGCCCATCCGCGACGGCGCCGGCGTCGCGAGGCTAAGACCATTAGAGCCGGAGCAGGATGTACCTCATGTGCTCGAGGCGATCCGGCTTCTGCGCGGCGAGTTGACCGTTCCGCTGATCGGGTTCGTGGGGGCGCCCTTCACGCTAGCCAGCTATCTGATCGAGGGCGGACCTTCACGGACCCACGAGCGAACGAAGGCGCTCCTGCTGGGTGACCCGTCGACCTGGGAAGCGCTGATGGACGCGCTGGTCGGGATCGTGCTGCCACATGTCCGCGCGCAGGTCGCCTCGGGCGCGCAGGCGATCCAGATCTTCGACTCTTGGGTCGGGGCGCTCGATCCCGGCACGTACGAACGCTCCGTTCTCCCATCCATGCGCCGTCTGTTCGATGGTCTCGTGGACCTCGACGTGCCCACGATCCACTTCGGCGTAGGGACGGGGGAGTTGCTCTCGTTGATGCGCGGTGCCGGCGGCGATGTGATCGGTGTGGACTGGCGCACCCCGATCGATGTGGCGTGGTCCCGGGTCGGGTCGGAGGTTGCCGTCCAGGGGAACCTGGACCCGGCGGTCCTGTCCGCTCCTTGGGAAAGGGTCGCCGAGGAGGCGGATCGGGTTCTGGATCAAGCCGGGATGCGTGATGGACATATCTTCAACCTCGGCCACGGCGTCCCCCCGAGTACGGATCCCGACACGCTCGTCCAGCTTGTGGATCTGGTCCACGACCGGACCGAACGAACCTGAGCTCTCAAGGCGTCCTGAGCACGTTCCGATGGGTCCTGTGGGGGTCTAGACGCATGGACGACACGAGGGACGAGGTCTCCGCCGAGATCCGGAAAGAGGCGCGGGTAGTGGGCCTGCGCGGGTTCAACACGCCCTCTTTGGAGTCGGTCGAGCGCAGGCGACTCCAGCTCTGGATCCTGAGCGCGGTTCTGCTGATCTCGGTGTCGCTGGGCGTCGTGGTGTTGTCGGTGTTGCCGGTGACAGAGCGTTGGTCGCCCGTGTCGCCTGGGGTGCTCCGACTCTCCGTCGTCCTACTGTCGATAGCCTTCTCGGTCTATGCGATCGAGCAAGAGCTCCATCTGCATCGGCTGGCCAGGATGCTGGTCGACGAGCGCGTCCTGTCCACGGCTCTCACCAACCGACTGCACGAGGTCTCGCTGTTGCTCGAAGCCGGCAAGGCGATCAACTCGGTCTTGGACCTGAACGCCGTCCTGGAGACGATCCTGCGCGGCGCGATCGACCTGCTGGGCGGGACGAGCGGCTCGATCCTATTGGCCGAGGGTGATGACCTGGTGTCGGCCTGCGTTCAAGGCAACGATCGGGCGCAGGGTCGCCGCGTCCCGCTGGGCGAAGGCATCGCGGGACACGTTGCCCGAACGCGGGAACCTCTGTTGATAGATGGCGACGCCGACCCGGGGGACTTTCCCGGCCTCGTCCCGCACGACGTTGCGATCGAGAGCGCGATCAGCGTTCCGTTGGTTAACCGCGACGACCTGCTCGGAGTCCTCAACGTGAACGCCGCCGCCGGTCGGACGTTCACCGAGTACGACCTCCGCGCGATGTCTGTCTTCGCCGAGCAGGCGGCGGCCGCGATCGCGAACGCGCGGCTGTACGAGGCGGAGCGGGATCATGTCGCCGAGCTGATCGAGCTCGACCGGATGAAACGCGACTTCTTGGACCTGATGACCCACGAGCTGAAGACTCCGATCACGTCGGTCCTCGCGGCCGTGGAGATCGCAGGTCGTCGGGGGATGGAGGCCGAACGCGACGAGATGCACGACATCATCGCCCGTCAGGCTCGTCGGCTGGACGAAATGGTAGGGAGTCTGCTCACCGCCGCGCGGCTGGATCGCACCGACGCGCCCCAGGCGGTCATGGCGATCGACGTCGTCGAGCGGGTTAACCTGGCCGCCACGGAGTCGGCAGTTCTGGAACATCCGGTCGAGGTCACGGGAGCGGCCCGGGCGTGGGCGCTCGCGGACACCGAGGCTCTGCGGCACGTGCTCGACAACCTGATCGACAACGCCTGGAAGTACGGCGTGCCTCCGATCCGTGTCGACGTCGCGGTCGAGGCAGACCGGGTCGTCTTGTCGGTCCTGGACTCCGGCGCAGGGATCCCCCTCGCCGATCGGGAACGGATCTTCGATCGGTTCCAGCGGCTCGACCGTACCCGCGCGCAGCCGGGGCTCGGACTTGGCCTACCGATCGTGCGTGGCTTCGCCCGATCGCTGGGCGGGGACGTGTGGATCGACGACGCGCCGGGAGGCGGTGCCGCTTTCCACGTCTCGCTTCGCCGCACGGCGCAGGAGGTTCTAGCGGCAGGCTGATCCGACAGGGTACGTATCCTGTCCGGATGAGCGACACTCCGATCGGCGTCTTGGTCATGGCCTACGGGACCGCGAGCGGGCCAGCGGACATCGAGCGCTACTACACCGATATCCGCGGCGGTCGCGTACCTTCGCCGGAGCACCTCCAGGAGCTGCGCGACCGCTACTCCGCGATCGGTAACGTCTTCCCGTTGCTCGACACGACCCGCGCGCAGGCAGAGGGCATCGTGGAGAGGCTGAACGACGACGTTGGGCGCGACGATGCGTTCCGTGCCTACATAGGCATGAAGCACTCGGACCCGTCCGTCCCGGACGCGATCGCGCGGATGCGTGCCGATGGGGTGGAGCGGGCGATCGGGATCGTGATGGCCCCGCACTGGTCGGGCATGTCCGTTGAGACTTACATCGAACGGGCTATCAAGGCCGCGAGCGACGACGGAGGTGGCCCGGCCTTCACGTTCGTTCGTTCGTACCACGACCATCCTGCATTCGTGACGTTCCTGACCGACCGTGTGCGCGATGCGTTGGGACGTCTCACCGAGGACGAACGCGCGAACGCCACCACGGTCTTCTCGGCTCATTCCCTGCCCGTGCGGACGATCGACGACGGCTCGCAGCGCTGCAAGACCTGCGACTGCGAACCTTCGTGCCGGTATCGCGACGGCCTCCAGCGAACGGCAGACCTGGTCGCGGAGCGCCTTGGCTTGAACGACTACCTGATCGCATGGCAGAGCGCCGGTCGGACGAGCGACCCTTGGTGGGGTCCGCCGATCGAAGAGGTGATCCGGCAGCTCGCCGTCGACGGTCGCGCCGCTGTGGTCGTCTGCTCGGCGGGGTTCGTGTCCGACCACCTGGAGATCCTGTACGACCTGGACATCGAGGCGCGCAGGCTGGCGGAAGGGGCCGGGCTCCGGTTCGAGCGCACGCGGATGCCGAACGCCGATCCCGCGTACCTGGATGTCCTCGCCGCGGTGGTTCGCGAGCACCTGGTCGAGGTTCCTGCGGGATGAGTCGGCCCGGACAGGTCGCGGTCATCGGCGGCGGGTGTCGCGGGACTTACAACCGCCTACCGGCTCATGAACGCGGGCGTGGGAGTGACCGTTCACGAGGGCTCCGGGCGCCTCGGCGGCAAGCTTGGCCTGATCCAGGTCGGAGACCTTCAACTCGAGGCCGGAGCCGACGCCTTCGTTGCTCGCAAACCGTGGGCCGTCGATCTTTGCCGAGAGCTCGGCCTCGGCGGGGAGCTCATCAGCCCCGCCGCGACGGGGGCCTACCTTTGGACCGACCGAGGGTTGGTCCCGTTCACGAAGGACGCGCCGTTCGGGATCCCCGGCGACGTTGGCGACGTGTTCCGGTGGCCGGGTCTGTCCGGGGCCGGCCGAAGGCGCGCGCTGCAAGATCTCCTGCGTGGCAAACGCAAGGACGGCGAGGAGGAGACGCTCGGAGCGTTGCTCCGGCGCCGGCTGGGCGATGAGGCGACGGACATGTCCGTGGCTCCTCTGCTGGCCGGGCTGTATGCGGGGGATGTCGATCGGCTCTCGGCTCCCGCCACGTTCCCGGAGCTCGTGGCGTGGGAGGCGGCGCAGGGGAGCCTCATCCGTGGCTCGCAGGCCGCATCACGCGCATCCCGCCGAAGCGACCCGGGGCCCATGTTCGTGAAGCCGCGGGCAGGGGTGTCGCGGTTGACAGAGGCGCTGACTGGCGCGTTGGGCGACCGGGTCGCGACAAACGCGTCCATCGGCTCGCTTGACGAGGTAGCCGGTGCCGACGCGGTCGTCCTGGCCACGCCCGCCTTCGAGGCTGCCCGGCTGGTCGACCCGCGCGCCCCCGAGGCCGCCGAGCTGTTGAATGGGATCCCGTACGCCTCGACGGCCGTCGTCTTCGCGCTGTATCCCGAGGGGACGGCGAGCGCGCTCCCGCCTGGGACGGGATTCGTCGTTCCTCGCGACAAGGCGCCCATGACAGCCTGCACGTGGATCAGCTCCAAGTGGCCCGACCAGGCGTTCGGCACGCGCGCCGTGCTGCGGTGCTTCGTCGGCGCGGTCGGCGACGAGGACGTGGTGGAGGCTGCCGACGACGAGTTGATACAGGCGTGCGCCCGGCACCTGGCCGCGGTGGTGGATCTCCCGGGGCGCCCGGCAGAGGCCGCGGTGGTGCGATGGCGGCGAGCCATGCCGCAATACGAGCTGGGGCATCTGGACCGCGTGCGGCGGATCAGGCAGAGCCTGCCCGCGGGTATCTTCGTGGTGGGCTCCGCCTACGACGGCGTGGGCATCCCCGACTGCGTCCGTGCGGCCGGCGAAACGGCCGAGCAGGTCGTGTCGCACCTGGCCGGAGCGGCGCTCGACAAGGAGACGGCCGGATGAGCGACGCGAACCAGCATCCCGAGACGATCTATGCGCTGTACCCGGTGTTCCGCGCGCGCGACGGATTCCGTGACCTGTCGGCCGACGCGTTGGCCGACGTGGTGCAAGAGGTGGAGAACCTCTATAAGGCCTTCGAAGATCGGGTCGAGGTTCGCGGCACGTATTCGACCGTGGCGTTCCGTAGCGACGCCGACCTCATGCTTTGGCTGGTGGGGCGGACGCCCGAGGACGTTCAGTCGTTCGTGGCGGAGTTCCGCCGGACGCAGGCGGGTCGCCTCACCGACATCGCATGGACGTTCATGGGGGTCGTCAAGCCGGCCGAGTTCACTGCCGACCATCAGCCCGCGTTCGTGAAGGGCGAGCCGCCGAAGGACTACCTCTGTGTATATCCGTTCGTGCGAACGCCGGAGTGGTACCTGTTGCCTCGTGAGGAGCGAGGGGCGCTCTTGGCCGATCATGGCATCATCGGCCGCGAGTTCCCCGAGGTCCTTGCCAACACCACCAGCGCCTTCGGCCTGGGCGACTGGGAATGGATCCTGGCGTTCGAGGCGGACCGGGCGGACACGCTCGTCGATTGCATCCGTCGTCTGCGTGACGCGAAGGCCCGGCTCTACACCAAGGAAGAGATCCCGTTCATCACTGGCATGCGCAAGAGCGTGGCCGGCGCTCTCGCCGATCTCGCGTGACTAGTCCGTATCAGACTAGTGGCCCGGCTCCGCTGCGGCCCCTGCCAGGACGTCGGCGGCGTGGTCGGGGACTTCCGTGTAGAGATCACGCGGCGGGCGGATGTACCCGTCGTCCCTCTGACGGGACGGAAGCTCGACTTCGGGGAGCGGCTTCTCTTCGTACGGGATCTTCGAGAGCAGGTGAGCCATGCAGTTGATGCGTGCGCGCTTCTTGCTGTCCGCGTCCACCACGTACCAGGGCGCCTCTGGGATGTCTGTGTGCACGAACATCTCGTCCTTCGCGCGTGAGTAGTCGACCCATTTGCTCCGCGAGAACAGGTCGGTCTCGGAGAGCTTCCAGCGGCGCATGGGATCCGTGATCCGAGCCCCGAACCGACGCTCCTGCTCCTCGTCGCTCACCGAGAACCAGTACTTGATCAGGATGATGCCGTCTTCCACCAGGAGCCGTTCGAAGATCGGGCACTGACGCAGGAACCGGTAGTACTCGACGGGCGTGCAGAAACCCAGCACGTGCTCGATCCCGGCGCGGTTGTACCAGCTTCGATCGAACAGGGCGATCTCGCCGCCCGCCGGCAGCTGCTCCACGTACCGCTGGAAGTACCACTGGGTCGTTTGGCGCTCCGTAGGCTTCGGCAACGCGATGTGCTTGGTGATGCGCGGATTCATGTGTTCTGCCATGCGCTTGATCGTGCCGCCTTTGCCGGCCGCGTCGCGTCCCTCGAAGATAACGACCACGCGCACCCCGGCCGCATACACCCACTCTTCCATCTTCACTAGCTCCTCTTGCAGCCGGAAGAGCTCCTTCTCGTAGAGCTTCTTGGGGAACTTCTCGCGCATGGGCTGGACGTTACCCCAGCGAGGTCAGGTCGGTCACGACCTGATGGCTGTGGGGATCGGAGGGCACGTCCTCGTTGGGACGCAGGATCAGACGGGTGGCGATGCCGACCGCCGCGGCCCCGTCGCAATAGTCGGGCTGATCATCCACGAAGACGGCTCTGGACGGATCTATGCCTCCGGCCTCCTCCAGTGCCCTCATGTAGATCCCGGCATCCGGCTTCATGACGCCCGCCTCGAACGAAAGGACCAGGTGATCGAACGCGTCGACCAGGCGAAGGCGTTCCACGACCGGACGCGTCGAGTGGGAGCAGTTGCTCACCAGGACGGTCTGGACGCCGCGCTCGCGGAGCGATCGAACCACCGGCAACACATCGGCGTAGAGATGAACGCGGCGCGTGAGCTCGTAGCGTTCCAGGGCGACCAGCTCCCGCACGAGTTCGGGCGTCGGCTCGATCGCCGCGGCTCGGAGCACGGCGACCATGTCGCCATCGGCGTCGGGATACGTGCCCACGCCCCGTGCCGGACGGGTGAGCTCGAACGCTCTCGTCAGTGCCTTGGCGTCGATCCCGATTCGCGTGGCGATCAGATCGCGCAGCTTGCCCCACTCGCTCCACACGATCGTGTCGTAGAGGTCGAGCAGCACGGCGTCGAAGGGCTGAGGCATCGTGGAAGAGTAGTGGAGGGAACCTCTTGATCGCCCTTTTCTTCGGCAGGCTCTCAGCAGAACATGGTCCTCGCGCATCCATGTGATGTGCGAGTGGAGGAAGGCGTCGTGAGTGTTCCCGCTGAACGTGTCGAGGCATGGGCCCGTTTCGACACGTTCTTCGAGGAAGAACGCGAGCGCCTGTTCAAGGCCCTCTACTTCGTCACGGGGAACCGCGAGGACGCGGAGGAGCTCACGCAGGATGCGTTCCTGCGCCTGTGGGAACGGTGGGGCGACATCGATCGGATCGACGACCCCACCGGTTACCTCTTCCGCGTGGCTCTGAACGGGTTCCGGATGCGGCGCCGCCGAGCGGCGACCGCGCTCCTAAAGCTCGCCCCGGTAACGGAATCCCCGGACGCGTTCCTCGAGGCGGAGATGCGAGCAGATGTTCGCCAACTCCTTCAACAGGTCACGCCGAGGCAGCGGGCTGCGCTCCTGCTCGTCGATCTGCTCGGGTACTCACCCGAGCAGGCGGCACGCATCCTGCGTATTCGGCCGTCGACGGTTCGGGCCCTAGCCACGCAGGGCCGACGGACCCTGAGAGCGGAAGGAGCGCGGGATGCCTGACGTGCAGGAGGTGTTCCGCATGTCGACGCAGAAGGTCCACCAAGAACCGGGCGCCATGGAACGACAACTCATCAGGCAGCGCAGGGCTGCTCGGAACCGAAGCTAGGAGCCTTCGGCGCGCAGCGAGCGCGGTCGCGCGTGTGAGAAGCGCAAGCTAGGAGCCTTCGCGGTCGCTGCAGCGATCGTCGCGGTCGCGACCGTCGTGGTCGTCTCGAACGTGGATAGCAAGGAAGCGCCCGCCGTCGCGACGCAACCTCCCCCGATAGACGCGCAGACCGGACCCTATTTCCTCGATCTTCGGACCGGCGAGATGACCCCGCTGCCCCAGAACATCGGCGGCGGCTTGAACTACCCCGTTTCCCCCGACGGCACGATGTTCGCGTACAACCCGTGTTGCGATCCTCCGGTCGCGGTTTCCGTTGCGAACGTGGACGGGACGGCTGCCCGCCAAGTCACGCCTGATGGCGTCGACGCCTACGGCGCTCGGTGGTTACCAGACGGTCACTCGCTCGCGTACCAGATCCGAGTGTGAAGGAGATCGACGTCGGCTTCGGCCGATCGGTCGCGGTCGGTAGCGACTGCATCTGGGTCGCCGTCGACGACGACGACACGAGCAACGGTGGGCATCTCCTCTGCGTGGCTCCGGGCTCGATGGACGTACTGCATCGGATCCCAGTCCCGGCTGTCCCGAGCGCTGTGGAGGGCGGCGGTGGGATGGCCGTCGGTGGGGGCGCGGTGTGGGTGGGAGGGACGAAGTGGTTCCCAGAGCGCGGGTCTGGCTCGGCGGTTGTCACGCGGGTCGACGAAGGGACGGGCCGAACCATCGAGATCCCGCTCAGCCTCGGTTCCCCCCAACAGGGTGAGACTGAAAGCGTCACGGACCTAGCGCACGTGCCGACCGATTGTGGGTGTACGTCTCCAGAGGCACCGACGAGCCGGCCGATCCGGGAACTCGATGCGGGAACCGGCGACGTGCTGTTGCGACTTTCTCTCGACACGATGTTCCACCAGGCTCGGATCGCCGGGGGGTTCGGCTCGGTCTGGGTAACGATCGAGCAGGGCATCCAGCGGGGAGGAGAGGTTCTTCGGGTGGATCCAAGCACCGGTGATGTGGTTGCGCATATCCCTTGGGAAGGATCGGTGGCTCCGATCGCGGCCACGCGCACTGGCATGTGGGTAGCGAACGGAGAGGTCGCGCTCGGACAGATCGACCCATCGACCAACCGTGTCGATCCGATCCGATCGAACCTCACGTCCACCCCCTTCCTCGTCCACGATGGTGATACGGGGCTTACGTGGTTCCGTGCCTCGACCGAGAACGGCTCCGTCATCTCCTACCTGCGCCTGTCTGACCACGACGGCGGACCTCAGACCGGAGGGTTCCCGCACGAAGACCCACCGATCGCACTTGCGGTATCTCCAGGCTCTGTGTATCTGTGGATCCTGACGTACGACGGGCGGCTCGTGGGACCTGTGGGCGGTTCCCGTGGCAGGAGGTGAGCCTACGCTCGTGCGGCGCAACGCCAGCTTCGGCGTCTACGACCCCGACGGGATCGACATCGCGTACCTCGAGGCGCCGCAAGACTTCTCTTCCCCGGCCCTCTACCTGGCAAGTTCGGGCGGCGATCGGGTGAGGCCGCTCGTGGAGGGAGACGCGATCTCGTGGCCCCGATGGTCACCCGACGGGACCAGGATCGTCTACGCCGACGACGGGGAGATCTACATCGTTGAGGTCGCCACGGGACAGTCCTTCGTCGTCGCGGAAGGCGCGACGGCCGAGTGGTTCGACGACGACACGCTGGTCGTCGCACCCGGTGGGCGGTTGCTGCGGCGAGTGGAGTGATCCAGCCGATCTCGGATGCCGGGAAGCCCGGTCCCATGGGGGGGCCGGGCCTCGGCCTCATTCGGCCCAGAGGCCGGCGAGGAACGCGTCGACGTCCGCCGTGCCGTCGAGCCGGGCGTCCACATCGGGCAGCGGCAACACCTCGGGCGCGACCTCGTCGAAAAGGCCCCGAACCTCGTCCGGCAGGAACCGAGTGAGCTGCGCGTAGCTGTGCGGATCCTCCAGGCCCCGGGGGCGCCGGTAGTACCGCTGGGGGAACGAGATGTGTAGCGCGTCCCGCGCCCGGGTCATCGCCACGTACAGCAGGCGACGCTCCTCCTCGATCTCGTCGTCGTCACCCGTGGCCATGTCCGAAGGGATCATGCCGTCGGCCGCGTGGATCACGTGGACGACGTCCCACTCCAGGCCCTTCGCCGAATGGATCGTGGACAGGACCAGGTAGTCCTCGTCCAACAGCGGTGGGCCTGCCAGGTCCCCGGTCGATGACGGCGGATCCAGCGTCAGCTCGGATACGAACCGGCCGCGCGTCTCGTAGCCGCTCGCGAGCAGCTCCAACTGCTCGAGGTCGCGTGCCCGGGCGCCCGGGGCGTCGTATCGCTTCGCGAGCACCGGCTCCAGGAACCTCCGCAGCCGGTCCAGCTGGGCCGCCGGTGGCATCCGGGTCTCGTCCGTCAGGCAGTCGCCGAGGGCGGTCCGCAGCTCCCTGACACCGTCGCCCGCTCCCTTCGGCACGGCGACCGGCTCCTCCAGGAAGCGAACGAGCGGAGAAGGCTGGTCGTCGCTCACACGCCGGACGCCGAGCTGATCCATCAGCCGCCTGGCGGTCGCGGGTCCCATGCCGTCAGGGAGCTGCAGCACGCGGAACCAGCTCACCTCGTCGAACGGGTTCTCCAGTATGCGGAGCAGCGCCAGCGCGTCCTTCACGTGCGCCGCTTCCATGAACTTCAGTCCCCCGTACTTCACGAACGGGATGTTGCGCCGCGCAAGCTCCACCTCGAGGAGGTCGGAATGATGCGCCGCGCGGAACAGCACGGCCTGATGCTTCAGCGGTACGCCCTCCTCGCGGTGCTGGAGCACAGCGCGGCAGACCGCGTCGCACTGCTCCGCCTCGTCGAGGCAGGTGCGAAGGACCGGTCGGTACGCTCCGTCGCGCGATGACCAGAGCGTCTTCTCATGGCGCTGCGGTGACAGCGCGATCGCCGCGTTGGACGCGGCCAAGATCGGCGGTGTGGACCTGTAGTTCTGTTCCAGGCGGATCACGGTCGCGCCGGGGAACCGCTCCGGGAACTCCAGGATGTTGCGAACGGTGGCCGCGCGGAACGCGTAGATCGACTGTGCGTCGTCCCCGACCACCGTGAGGTTGCGAGGCGTGTCCGGCGGTCGCATCCCTTCGAGGATGTCGGCCTGCAGCGTGTTCGTGTCCTGGTACTCGTCGACCAGTATGTGATCGAACATGGTGGCCAAGGGCTCGCGCGTCTGCGGCGACGTGGCGATCGCCTTCCAGAACAGCAACAGGTCGTCGTAGTCCATGACGTTCTGTTCGCGCTTGCGCGCCGTGTAGGCCTGGAAGATCTGGCGGATACCGTCGCCCTCGTCCAGGCACCACGGATAGTGGCGCTTCAGCACGTCGCCCAGCTTCTCGCCGGCGTTGACCGTTCGCGAGTAGATCGCCGCGAGCGTCTCCTTGCGGGGGAATCGTCGTTCGCGCTGGGCGAACCCCAGCTCCTGGCGGAGAAGGTTCATCACGTCGGCGCCGTCTGACTGGTCGAGCACGGTGAAATCCGGGCGCAAACCGAGCGGTCGGCCGTGCAGCCGTAGGAGCCGGTTAGCTACCGCATGGAACGTTCCACCCCAGACACGGCCCGTCTCGCGATGACCGCTGACGCGCTCGGCGCGGGAGAGCATCTCGCGGGCGGCGCGCCGACTGAACGTCAGCAGCAGGATGCGTTCCGGGCGGATCCCGCTTTTCACCAGATGACCGACGCGACAGGCGAGGGTCATGGTCTTGCCCGTTCCGGCGCCCGCCACGATCAGGAGCGGACCCTCACCGTGCGCCGCCGCCGCGCGCTGTTCTGGGTTGAGGTCGTCGAACATGTGTTCGGACCCTACAGCGGTTGGGCGACGCGGTCTAGGATGCGCCGCATGACGAAGGAGCTGAGCACCAGGTGAGCGTGAGGCGAAGCGCAGGCCTGCGTGCGTGGTTCGTGCGCATGGGGTTCGTGGCTGTGTCGTTCGTGTCGCTATGGCTGTCTCAGATCGCCGACCAGCGGTTCCGGGAGACGGTGGCGACGGCCGCGCGATTCGACCTTCGTCTATGGTCCGCGACCATCACTCCGCTCATCCTTGCGGGCGCCTTCTTCACGATCGCCGCTCGATTCCCTTTCCCCCGCCCCCGGTTCGCTTGGGGGCGCCTCGTGCTCGCGGTAGCGGCGGCGATCCCGGCCGTGCACATGGGGTTCGTCCTGTGGGCCCCACAGTTCGCCGTGCGTTGGCCGACGTTCCTGATCATCCCGCGTTGGTTCGATGGGGGTTCGGTTCCCGCGGTTTGCGCCGTACTGGTCGGCGTGGCGATCGGGTCGGGATTCGGTGCACGGCGCGAGCCGGCGAGGTCGTCGTGAGCCGTGATGCAACTCCCGGTACGCTCAACCCATGACGGACGCCGACGCGCGTATCCGGGTGACGACGGACGGCCCCTACCGAGTTCGAGGTGCCTTGCCGCTCGTCCGTGTGGCGCAGGTCGAGACGCAGTACGGCGAACCCGTGGACTGGACGACTCCCGAACCGATCGGGGCCGGCCGTCGCTTCTCGCTCTGTAGGTGCGGTCGTTCCAAGACGAAGCCGTACTGCGACGACTCACACCTAGAGGGCTTCGACGGCACCGAGGTGGCCGACCGCGGGCCGCGGGCGGACCGGGCGTCCACGTTCACCGGCGACGACATCGTGATGACGGACGATCTGTCGATCTGCTCGAAGGCGGGGTTCTGCAGGAACCGCGTCACTTCGGTCTGGGAGTTGATCGAAGGATCGTCCGATCCCGCAGCGCGGGAGCAAGCGAAGCGGATGATCTCCCTGTGCCCGTCTGGGCGGCTGGTGGAGGTGGCCGTGGACGGCGAAGATCCAGAACCCACGATAGAACCATCGGTCGCGGTGATCACGGATGGGCCTCTTTGGATCCGCGGAGGCATCCCGATCGAGTCGGAGGATGGTTCGGGGTACGAGGTCCGTAACCACATGACGCTCTGTCGCTGCGGTCACTCGTCGAACAAGCCGTTCTGCGACGGATCGCATCGCGATGTGGGGTTCCGTGACCCCTGATCCACCGCGGATCCGCGTGATCGCAGGTGGACCTCTGGTTGTGGATGGCGTTCCGCTCACGAGGCTGGTGAAGGGCGATCCGGCGGAAGACGGTCCGCCGCATTGGGGCGCCGAGCCGGTTCCACGAGTGGGTGTTCGTTACGCCCTCTGTCGATGCGACGGATCGTCCACCAAGCCACTGTGTGACCGGTGGCCGGATCGCCTGCCGTGTTTCGAAGAGCCGCCTCGCTCATCCGATCTCACGCCTGTCTTCACGTGGAGGCCACCCGATGGGGTGGAGGGACCCGTGGTCGCCCTCAAGCCCAGCGGGCCGGTCCGTGTTGGCGGCGGGGTACGGATCCAGCGCGAGGACGGCACCGCGCTCGACGAGGGTAAGCGCGTTTCGCTTTGTCGATGCGGTCACTCGAACCTGATGCCGTACTGCGACGGATCGCACAAGGAGGTGGGATTCCGTGACGGTTGAGCGCGTGGCCTTGAGGGGCGTCGTCATCGATAGTGCCGATCCGCCGACGCTTGCTCAGTTCTGGATGGCGTTCACCGGTTACGTGTTCGAGCACGGGGATGAGACATGGGTCTCGCTCAGGTCGCCGGCGGGCGCGGATCGCATCTCGTTCCAGAAGGTGCCCGAGCCGAAGAGCGTCAAGAACCGTGTCCACCTGGACTTCACTGCGGACGACGAAGAAGCGACGGCGGTGTGGATCGAGTCGCTGGGTGCTTCACGCAGCTGGGTCTCCCAGGACCCAGACGACCCCTTCGTCGTCCTGGCCGATCCCGAAGGAAACGAGTTCTGCGTGGTTCGCGCCGAGGGATGAGCGCGGATGGCATCCGATCAGGCGATGCCGACCAGCCCCAGCTCCTCGAGCAACTTGACGGGAACCACGTGACAGTAGGGCTCGTGACCGTTCTTCTCGTAGTAGGCCTGGTGGTAGTCCTCGGCTGGGTAGAACGCCGGGGCGGATCGGATCTCGGTCGCGATCGGACGCGGGAACCTCGCCTGTGCGCGCGTGCGCGATACCTCAGCGGCCGCGAGCTGCCCGTCGTCGCTCGTGAAGATCACGCTCCGGTACTGGTCGCCGACGTCCGGGCCCTGCCGGTCCACCTGCGTCGGATCGTGCATGGCCCAGAAGACCTCGAGCAGCTGATCGAACGTCAGGAGGTCGTCGTCGAACGCAACGCGACAGACCTCGGCATGACCCGTCGTGTGAGAGCAGACTTCGCGGTACGTCGGATCCGGGGTGATACCTCCGCTGTAGCCGACCTCCACCGAAGTCACGCCGGGCACCCGGCGGAACACGTACTCCACACCCCAGAAGCACCCCGCCCCGAACGTCACGCTCTGATCCGCCATCGCTCACTCTCCTTCCGCTCTCGTTCCATGGTGTCAGGGATGGCCCCGAACGTTGCACTCGACGCGGACTCCCAGACGCGGCACGGTCGCTGATAGGCTGCCCCTTCCTTAGTTTGAACGGAGATTCAATGTCGGCGAACATCTACGACGCGATCGTGATCGGTGGGGGTCACAACGGCCTGGTCGCGGCCGCGTACCTGGCGAAGTACGGCGCCCGGGTCGTGGTACTGGAGAAGCGGCACAAGACCGGCGGGGCCGCCGACACCATGGAACCCTGGCCCGACGAGCTGCCCGGCGTGAAGGTCAACACCCTCAGCTACACGATGTCCCTCATGCCGCCGTCGGTGCGGCGCGACCTCCAGCTGGAACGGCACGGCTTCAAGCTGTTGCCTCTTGGTCAGGGCTACCTCCCGATGCGCGGTGGTGGGTCGATCGTCCAGGCGGAAGACGAGGCGAAGACGCGCGCATCGATCGAGCGTCTCTCGAAGAAGGACGCCGACGCGTACTTCGCGTTCTACGGATGGATCGCCCGGGTCGCCGACATCCTGGGGCCGATGCTGATGCAGACTCCGCCGCATCTCGGCTCGAAGAAGCCGAGCGACATCAAGGACGTCGCGCAGCTGGGATGGACGCTCCGTAAACATGTGGACGAGAAGACCGTGGCCGACATCACTCGCCTGTTCACGATGAGCGCGACCGATCTGCTCGAGCGCTGGTTCGAGACGCCGGAGATGAAGGGTTTCATGGCGGTGAACGGCATCATCGGCACCTGGGCCGGACCGGACGCGCCGGGAACGGCCTACGTCTTGATGCACCACTCGGTGGGGGACATCGGCGACGGCGAGGTCGCGAGCTGGGGGTTCGTAGAAGGCGGGATGGGGGCCGTCGCCGAGGCATGCGAGCGCTCGGCCCGCGCGTTCGGCGCCGAGATCCGGACCGAGGCCGGGGTCGACCGAGTGCTGACGGTGAACGGCCGGGCTCGCGGCGTGACGTTGTCGAGCGGCGAGGAGCTCTTAGCGCCCATCGTCATCACCACATGCCACCCGAAGATCACGTTCCTGCGTCAGCTCGATCGTGCGGAGCTGCCGGAGGAGTTCGTGCACGACATCGAGCACTGGAAGACGCGCAGCGGCACGGTGAAGGTCAACCTGGCGATCAGCGAGTTGCCGACGTTCACCGCCGATCCCGAGTTCGACCCCGAGATCCACGGCGGGGCCATCCAACTGCTCGACGACGTCGAGCAGTTGGAGGAGGCCTATCAGGATGCGCGATTCGGGAAAGCGTCGCGCCGGCCGTTCAGCGATACCGAGATCCCGACGGTCGTGGATCGCACGCTCGCGCCCGAGGGGATCCACACAGTCTCTATGTTCAGCCAGTGGGTCCCGGCGTCCTGGGCGGACGACGAAGATGATCACATCGTCGAGCTCGATGCGTACGCGGACCGGCTGATCGGCCGGTTCGACGAGGTGGCGCCCGGCTTCAAGGACTCCGTGCTCGCGCGACAGATCATCGGCCCGAAGCAGATGCAGGAGGGCTGGGACCTGATCGGCGGCAACATCTTCCACGGCGAGCTCACCGTGGATCAGCTCTTCCACATGCGCCCGGCGCCGGGGTACGCGGACTACCGGACGCCGATCCGCGGCCTGTACCAGGCGTCGAGCGCCACACACGCTGGGGGTGGTGTAACCGGCATGCCCGGGCATCACTGCGTCCGCGAGATCTTGAAGGACAAGGGCGCCCGCAAGAGGAACAAGAACCGGTAGCCGCCATCTAACCCAGACGTTCATCGCTGTGTCAGACCGCCTCAGTTGCCTAGGCCATCCGACCCGTCCTGTCCCTCACCGGCGCGACGGCCTGATGGGGCCGAGGATGGGCCGACACCCCGATACCCCCGGCGTCGCGCTCGCCTCAGGCTCATGGGATCCCGACCGAGGGGGGACCTCGATGCGCCAATGGGAGCTGATCGGCATCACCGATCAGGTATCGGTGACACCCGAGAGACACGTGGCGAACGACGATCCGGCCGAGGGACCAGCCTTCTTCTGGACCACGGACGGTGCACTGCGCCTCAGAGGCATGAGCCGGAGCGCGGCACAGGCTATCGGCCGCCCCGTGGAGTGGTGTCTCGGACGTGACCTGCTGGACGTGTTCGGGCTGGACGGACCCAACGCGGGTCTGCTGGACGCGCATATCACCGCCCTCAGTGGGGACACGGCCACGTTCACCTTCCGGGGGGACCGGGTGAGCGTTCGGTGCTTCGTCCAGCCCATCACCGATGCCATGGGGAGGGCATCCGGAACGTGCTGCCTGGCTGCACGGATCGAGAACGTCGACATCCGCGACGATCCGGATCGCTCCGCGGTCGCCTGATCCGACGCGTTCAGCCGGTGAAGGAAGCGGCGGCGTCCAGCGTGCGCTCGGCTCGTCTCTTCGTCGTGCGTCGTTCCTAGGCTCCAGAGCTCGTAGCCCGACGGCGGTAGGTACACCCCCCGCTCCAGCAGGTGGTGGAAGAACCGCGCGTATCGGTCGTGGTCGGCCGCCCGGGCGTCCTCGAAGTTGCGGACCGGCCCTTCCGTGAAGAAGACGCTGAACATCGACGAGGCGCGGTTGATCGTGGCGGGGATGCCGGCGGCCGTGAATCGTTCGGCGAGACCGTCAGCGAGTTGTCCGGCGTGCCGCTCCAGGAACGGGTAGGGCTGTTCCTCGCGGGCGAGGTCGAGCGCGGCGATCCCCGCGGACACCGCCACCGGGTTCCCGCTCAACGTGCCGGCTTGATAGACCGGACCGAGAGGCGCGAGGTGTTCCATCACGTCGCGGCGTCCACCGAACGCCGCGCACGGGAACCCGCCTCCCATGATCTTGCCTAGGGTCGTGAGGTCCGGCATCACCTCGCACAGCGACTGCGCGCCCGAATACGCCACGCGGAAGCCGGTGATGACCTCGTCGAAGATCAACAAGGCGCCGTATCCGTCACAGAGGGCGCGCAGACCGCTGAGGAAGGACGGATCTGGGGCCACGACCCCCATGTTCGCGGCGATCGGCTCCACGATCACGGCGGCAACCGCTTCGCCTTGGTCGGCGAAGACCCCGCGAACCGCCTCGAGGTCATCGAACGGGGCGGTCAGCGTGTCCTTCGTAGAGCCTTCGGTGACGCCCGGAGATCCGGGGATCCCGAACGTCGCGACCCCCGAGCCGGCCTTCGCCAGCAGGCCGTCTGAGTGTCCGTGGTAACAGCCGTCGAACTTCAAGATCCGGTCGCGCCCGGTGAACCCTCGCGCCAGACGGATCGCGCTCATGGTCGCCTCCGTTCCGGACGAGACGAGGCGCGCCATCTCCACGCTCGGCACCGCGTCGACCAGCCGTTCCGCGAGTTGCACCTCGAGCTCGGTCGGAGCACCGAAGGATGTGCCGCGCGCCGCAGTGGTCGTGGCCGCCGCCACGATCTCGGCTCGGGCGTGTCCGAACAGCAGCGCGCCCCAAGACTGCACGTAGTCGACGTAGCGGTTCCCGTCCACGTCGAAGAGGTACGGGCCCTCGCCACGTTCGATGAAGCGAGGGGTTCCGCCCACCGCGCCGAACGCCCGGACGGGCGAGTCGACGCCTCCGGGTATCACCTCGCGCGCGCGCGCGAACAGCGCCTCGGATGAGGTCACAGTTCTGAGGTCAGCCCTCCTGCAGCCACTCGGCCGCGTCCTTGGCGTGGTAGGTGAGGATCAGGTCGGCGCCGGCGCGACGGATCGATGTCAGGATCTCCACGACGGTCCCTCGTTCGTCGAGCCAGCCGTTCTGTGCGGCCGCCTTCACCATGGCGTACTCGCCGGACACGTTGTACGCGGCCACCGGGAACGATGTGGCGTCCTTCGCCCGGCGGATCACGTCTAGATAGGGGAGTGCGGGCTTGATCATCACCACGTCGGCGCCCTCCTCGATGTCGGCGCGCACCTCGCGGATGGCCTCGTCGGCGTTGGCTGGGTCCATCTGATAGCCGCTGCGGTCGCCGAATCGAGGAGCACACTCGGCAGCCTCGCGGAACGGGCCGTAGAACGAGCTCGCGAACTTGGCCGCGTAGGCCATGACGCCGACGGCGTCATGGCCGGAGGAGTCGAGCGCGTCGCGGATGGCGGCCACCTGGCCGTCCATCATGCCGCTCGGTCCGACCATCTGAGCCCCCGCCTCCGCCTGCGCGACCGCTATCCGTCGGTACCGCTCGAGCGTGGCGTCGTTGTCTACGTTCCCGTCTTGATCCAGCACCCCGCAGTGGCCGTGGTCCGTGTACTCGTCCAAACAGAGGTCGGCGATGACGACGTGCTCGTCGCCCAACTCCTCACGGAGCGTTCGGAGCCCGCATTGGGCGATCCCGTCGGGGTTCCAAGCCGCGGTTCCCTCAGCGTCCTTGCGTTCCGGAACGCCGAAGAGCATGAACGCGCTCACTCCGCGCGCCGCGATCTGCGCGACCTCCTTGCGGACCGACTCAAGCGTGTGCTGGAACTGCCCCGGCATGGAGCCGATCGCCACGGGGTCGGTGAGCCCCTCCTTCACGAAGAGCGGCGCGATCAGCTGACGGGGGGCCAGGTCCGTCTCGCGGATCAACGCCCTGAGGGCGGGGGTCCGGCGCATGCGCCGAGGACGCTGTTGGGGGAAGCTCATCCCCGGATGCTAGCGCGTCGCCGCGGTGTGAAGGCCCGCTCCAACGCCGCGACCAGGCCCTCGATCGTGTGGGGGCGCGCCACGGCCGCGACGCGTATGCCGCGATCGCGGGCCTCTTCGGCCGTGACCGGACCGATGCACACCACCTTGGGGCTGCCGCGCACCACGCCGACGGCTCCCACGAAGCCCCGAACCGTCGACGCGCTCGTGAACGTGATCGCGTCAACATGACCGTCGCGGAGTGCATCGCGAGCATCGACCGGTAGCGACTTGGCCATCCTGGTGCGGTAGGCATCCACTCGTTCCGGGCTCCAGCCCTTGGCGGCTAGCGCCTCCTCGAGCCCGACGGGGGCGATATCAGCACGCGCACATAGCACCCGGCCCTCGCCGCGGGGGAACGCCCGCGCCAGCGCGCCGGTCGTGAACGAGCTCGGCGTGAGGTCGGGTCCTCGACGCGCCCATCGCCGGAACGCGTCGCTCGTACCCTCGCCGACGGTCGCGACCTGGGCGCGCAAGTCCGAGGGCTGGATCCGGGATGCGAGCATCTCCACGGTCGACCGGCTCGTGAGCGTGATCCACGAGTAGCGCCCATCGGCCAGGTCACGCAACGCTCGCGTCAGGGCGGCTGATCGCGCGGGAACGATCTCGATCGAGGGAGCCGCGATCGGAGCGGCGCCGGCTCGACGAAGCAGCCGAACCAGCTCGGCCGACTGATCCGTCGGTCTCGTGATCAGAACGACCCGCCCGGCGAGCGGCTTCATCCCTGGTTGCCAGTGACTCGAGGATCTCTTCCGCGCCTTCGGCGATGAGCGCTTTCGTTGCAAGGCCCGCGACCCCCTCAGGGGTGTCGGAGACCACCTGTGCCTGCGCCAAGCGGGAACCGTCGGGAGACACCACGACAGCGATCATCTCTATACGGCGATCGTCCACGGTGGCGAGCGCGCCCAGCGGCAGTGTGCACCCGCCCCCCAACCGCCACATCAGCGAACGCTCCGCCTCCAACGCTATCCGGCTGGCCGCGTGGTCGAGCGACGCGAGCGCCGTCAGAGTTGGGAAGTCGTCCTCGCGTGCCTGTAACGCCAGCGCTCCTTGTCCGGGCGCGGGCACCATCACATCGAAGCCCAGCGGGGCCGAGTGCTCCGGTGACGCTCCCAGGCGCGACAGTCCGGCCGCCGCGAGCACCGCGGCATCCACCACACCCTCCGCGACCTTCCGCAGCCGGGTGTCGACGTTCCCGCGCAGGTCCTGGACGGTGACCCCGGGGAACGCCCGGAGGAGTTGCGCACGGCGACGGATGCTGGACGTGCCGATCACCGCACCCGATGGGAGCGCCGGCTCGCGCAGGACCAGCACGTCGGCTGGATCGGCTCGTTCGGGAACCGCACCGATCACCAATCCATCCTCGTCATCCGCCGGTAGGTCTTTGGCGGAGTGGACCGCGACATCGATCGTCCCGCGCTCGAGCGCGTCCAGGATCGTGTCCACGAACAACCCTTTCAGCCCTCCAGGAACGTCCTGCGACGGTTCGCCTTCGTCGCCTGATGTCGACATGGGGACCAGCTCGGCGTGGACGCCGCGATCCGCCAAGCTTCGCAACACCTCGCCTGCCTGCGCGAGCGCGAGTGGGGAACGACGGGTGCCGATCCGGAGCGTCACTCGGAGTCTGGGTCGATGCCGATGCCGAGCAGCTCGGCCAAGACGTCGGCGTGCATGCCGTCGGACCCGGGCTCGCTTCGCTCCTTGAGCGCCACGATCGGGTCGTGCAGTAGCTTGGCTGCGACTCCGCGCGCGAGCGACACGACGGCCTCGCGCTCATCGGGCGTGAGTGCGGCCAACCGTGCTGCGTAGCGGTCGAGCTCGGCGCTCACGGCCTCGTCGCCCCGCCGGCGTACCGCGCGTATCAGCGGCGCCAGCGCGTCCGACCGCCGACGTACCACCCATCGCCGCACTTCCTCCGTCACGATCGCGTGTGCACGGGCCATGTCATCCGCCGTCTCCTCGGCGTGGGTGGAGAGGCGGTCCCGGATCGCCTCGATGTCGATCAACCGCACACCGTCCAGCGCAGCGACATCCGGGTCTACGTCCCGGGGAACGGCGATGTCGATCAACACGAGCGGCTCGCGGCGGCCCTCGATCGCGCCTCGAACCGCGTCCGCGTCGATCACGATCCCTGCGGCCCCCGTCGCGGACACGACGATGGCGGCGTTCGCCAGTGTCTCCGGCAGCTCTTCAAGACCGCCGGGTTCGGCGCCCGTCATCGCGGCGAGCTCTCGTGCAGATCCGACCGAGCGATTCAGCACGCGGATATCACCGACACCACGTCCTCTGAGGTGCTTCACGGCGATGCGCGCCATCTGACCGGCGCCCACCACCACCACTCTGCATCCATCTAGCGGGCCGAGCACCTCGCTCGCCAGATCGGCGCCGACGGACACGAACGCGTCGGGTGCCGCCCCGAGCGCCGTCTCGGCCCTGGCTCGGCGACCCGCCCGCCCGGCGGCGTGGAAGAGCGCGGTGAGAACCGGCCCCGAGGCCTCCTCGCGCGCCGCCCTACGCAGCGCATCGCGCACCTGCGCGTGGATCTGGGTCTCGCCGATGATCATGGAGTCCAGTCCGGCGGCGACCGTGAACAGGTGGTCGGCTGCGTCTCGTTCCCAGTGGGAGTACAGCGGCTCGGCCAGCTCCTCCACGCCGACCCCGCGGGTCTCGGTCAGCACCCGCTTGAGCGCCAGGAAGCCCGCGTGGTACGAGGAGACGCTGGCGGTGAGCTCCACACGGTTGCAGGTGGACACGATGACCGCCTCGTCGATCGCATCCTGATCCAGGGCATGGCGATACGCCTTGGCCAGGTCGTCGTCCGCGAACGAGAGCCGCTCCAGCAGCTCGATCGGTGCGCGACGGAAGCTGATCCCGAGGGTAAGGATAGGCATCTGAGGTCGGCCGTATCCTAGCCGCCTGGCTCCCGGGCGGTCCGCGCGTCGGGCACGCGGCGAGACTAGTGGGCGGGGGCCTCCGACGCTGTCGCGGGAGCATGCAGGGGCAGGCGAACCGTGAACGTGCTGCCTTCGCCCGGCGCGCTCTCCACCTGGACGGACCCTCCGAGATGGCGGACCAGGTCCCTCACCATGGACAGGCCGAGTCCCGCCCCCCGGAACCGGCGGGTGGCCGACGAGTCCACCTGGTAGAAGCGCTCGAAGATCCGGTCGAGCTCCTCGGGCGCCATCCCGATCCCGTGATCGCGGATCCAGAAGACCAACTCGCTGCCTCGGGCACGGGCGCCGAACTCGCACTTGACGTCGTCGGCCGAGTACTTAAGCGCGTTATCCAGCAGGTTCGACATCACGCGTCCCAACAGCTGACGGTCGGTGTGCAGCACGGGGATGTCGTCGGGAACGTCGACCGACACCCGCTCGGAGTCGGTGCCCAGACCCTCCACCGCCTCTCGGCACAGGTCCTCGAACAAGACGCGCCCGACCGAGATCGACAGCTGATCGCTCTCCAGCTGCGACGTGGTGAGCAGGTTCTCCACCAACCCGACCAATCGGTCGCCTTGGCGCTCGATCCGCTCGAGGAACTCGTCCCGAAGCTCCGGATCCTCGGCGAACTGCGGTTGGCGCAGGGTCTTGGCGTATCCGTTCATGGCCGTGATCGGGGTCCTGAGCTCATGGGAGACCACAGCCACGAACTCTCCCTTCATCCGGTTCAGTTCCCGGAGCTGGTCGACGGTGGCGCTCTCCTTCCTCAGCAGACCCTCCAAGCGCTCGGCCTGGTCCTTCAGAAGTGAGTTCTGCTCGGCCAGCCGATCCGTTAACACGCGACTCCGGAAGTACATCTGGCGCGCGAACACCAGCGGCGCCAGGAACACGACGACCGACCAGGCGCCTTCCTCCACGTAGAACCTGGCGATCACCACGCCGAAGAGCGCGAGGCCGATGTAGGAGAGCAGGAACTCGCCCGGCCGGGTGCCGTGCATCTTCTTCAGGACCTGCCTCACCGTGAGTCCGTACTGGAGTGAAGCGTGCAAGGCGACGAGGATCGCGTTGATCGCGTACGCCACGACCGTCGCCGCGAGCGCGGCGGGGACCAGCTCCCACCAGGGATCGAGGACGTTCGACAGTTGATGGAACATCGCGCTACCCGCCACGACGGCGAGCGCCATCTGCGAGCGGTTCCAGAACGACCGCAAAGCCGGAACCTCGCCGCGGAACTCGTGGACGTCTGACGACCCCAAGATCGCGATCGTGCCTGCGACCGGAGGGGGGAGGAGCAAGGCGACGCCGATCATGATCGGGAACGACAACGAGAGCTCGATGTCCTGCCAGGCCGGGATCGGGATAAGGTCCACGCCGGCGATGCAGAGCGTGAAGAACAGGGCGCCCCATCCGATCGTCTCCCAGTCCGTCTGCCCTGCCTCCCACGCGAGCCAGATCGCTATAGGGGCGACCAGGACGATCTCGAGCCACTGCACGGACCGGTCGGTCGATCTGCCTTTAGCGGTCGGGCTATCAGATCGCAGCTCCAGATCCTCCAGCTCCATCAGACCGCCTCACGCTCGACGACCCGGCGTGTTCGGCGCGGCATCGCTCCCACGATGAACCAGGCCGCTCCTAGTTGCACGCTCACGTCTCCGATCGAGATCGCCTGCTCGATCGGCGCGCCGATCGGGATCACGTCACCGAGGAAGAGAAGCTTCGTATCGGCGTCGGCCAGGTGGTGCTTGGCGCCGCCGTTTCGCACGAGGTCCTCCAGGGTCGCCTGTTGGCCCGACGCCACCAGCGCGTGCTCGGAGACGGGCATCCCGTGGTTGGCGACGATGACGAGAGCGTTCAGAGCTAGTCCCAGGAGGATAAGGACGAACCCCGAAGCGGACAGGTTCCGTATGGCGAACGCGATCAGCGCAGCGAACGACGCGGAGAGCGCGATGGTGCCGGCCGTCCCTCCGAGAGGTGCGAACTGCATGAGGACCCCCGCGACGGCGAGACCCCACCAACGCAGACGTACGGAGGGGAAGTCGCGAACGGTACCCCCGGTCACCAGACCGAGGATGAACGCCCCGACGATCGTGAACAGGATCAAGCGCAAGTTCGCACACCTTCAGATGTCGACCTCTCAGTCATCGGGGGTATGTACGTGCCGCTTGAGCGTGTCAGCCAGACAGGCGATGGATCTGCCCTAAAGGTCCGACAGTCACCGTCCGACAACTTGGGGGCAGGAACCCCTGCGAAGGAAAGGAGCACGAGTGATGGAACGCCTCAGGCGGACCCTTCTCTCGCTCGGCGCCGTCGCCGTCTTCTTGATGGCTGCGGGCGCTGGATGGCGGAACTACTAAGTTCCGTTCCCCCCGGACACCGGGGCCGCCGCGAAGCGGCGGCCCCGGTAACACCGGTCTCCCACGGCAGCGCTTGGGACCCCCTCACGGGGCCGCGTCCCGATCCAGGGATCCCCCTCGATCCTCGACCCGGATAGAGCCTGTCGGCCACATGGGCGATAGATCGACCCCTAAAGGTCCGACAGATACCGCCGATGATCGGGGAAGGAACCAGCGAGGAAGGAGCATGAGTGATGGAACGCCTCAAGCGGATCACCTTCCTGCTCGGAGCTGCGGCCGCCTTCTTGATGGCCGCGGGCATCGGCTTCGGCATGGATGGATGGCGGAACGGGTAGGTCCCGCTCTCAGGTTGCCGGGCCCGCCGCGACGCGGCGGGCCCGTTGCTTAGGTCTCACTTAGAATCCGGGGCGGAGACGTGCCTGAGTGGCCGAAAGGAGCCGCCTGCTAAGCGGTTAAGGGGGTAACACTCCTTCCCGGGTTCGAATCCCGGCGTCTCCGCCGGTTGGCGACTCAGGTTGAAGTTCTAGGATCGGGTGTGCCGATAGGTCCAGGGTGCGCCGCCGTCTGACCGTCGGGTTGATCCTGGGCCTCCTCGTGTCCTCGCTCGGGGGCAGGGCTCAAGGCGTCCCACCGGCGGAGGTCCACGTCGATGCGCTCGACGATCACTTCCTGCCGTCCCTGGTTTCGGTCAAGCGAGGTGGGACCGTGGTGTGGGACTTCACTGGGCTTCGCACTCACTCCGCCACCGACGAGAGCGGCCTCGATCTGTACGACTCGGGTCTGGTGGCCCCAGGTGGTTCGAGCTTCTCGTTCACGTTCGAGTCGGCCGGAACGTACCGGTTCGTGTGCACGTTGCATGAGGGGATGGACGGGCGGATCTCGGTGCCGATGCGCGCGTCACCTAAGGAAGGCTCGATCGACGAAACGTTCACCGTTCGTTGGTCGAAGACCGACGCGTCCCCCGGTTTCGTGTTCGACGTGCGCATCCGCGTGAAGAAGGGCGTTTGGCAGATCTGGCAGGACGGGGTGACGTTCGCGAACGCCGTGTTCCACCCTGGGGTGGTCGGAAAGGTGCGGTTCGCCGGGAGGCTGCGATCGTTGAGCTCGGGGGCGACATCCGAGTGGTCCGAGCCGATCCCGATCCGCGTGCGATAGGCGGGTAGCACGCTTGGGTAGACTGGTCGTCCTGCGCCGGTAGCTCAATGGATAGAGCATCTGACTACGGATCAGAAGGTTGGGGGTTCGACTCCCTCCCGGCGCGCAAGGTCTGCTGAGCCGTCACCGCGGTCCGTATGCTCCGCCAGTGAACCAGGAGCGGACGTGGATGGGGCGTCTCGGCATCCTCCGCCCTCTGTCGATCCGGGACTTCCGGTTGTTGTGGACGGGGAGCGCCGTCTCCATGGTGGGCGATGGGATCTACACGCTCGCCATCGCCTGGCAGGTCTATCAGCTCTCGAACACGCCGACGGCGCTCGCGATGGTCGGACTCGCGTGGAGCCTGCCACAGGTCCTGTTGATGCTCGGCAGCGGCGCCCTCGCGGACCGAGTCGATCGGCGCCGGCTCATGATCATCGGGGACCTCATCCGCCTGGTCGCGATCTGCACCGTGGGCGCGCTCTCGTTATCCGGAATCCTGACGATCCCCTTGATGGTCGGGCTCGTCGCGGTCTACGGCGTGGGTCAGGCCATCTTCGGGCCCGCCTTCTCGGCGATAGTGCCGAGCCTCGTTCCGCCGGACCTTCTCGTTGAGGCGAACTCGCTCGGGCAGTTCGTGCGACCGGTCGCGATGACGCTCGTGGGCCCGGTCGTGGGCGGGATCCTGGTCGGAAGCGTGGGCCCAGGGTGGGCGTTCATCGTCGACGGCGTCACGTTCGCGTTCTCGGCGTTGATGATCCTCCTCATGCACTTACGGCGCGCCGAGCGTGAGTCTGGGATCGAAGCCTCGCTATGGGTGGAAGCTAAGGAGGGCATCCGCTACGTCCGACAACGGACCTGGATCTGGGCCGGGATGCTCGGCGCGTTCATCAGCCTTCTCTGCGTCTGGGGACCATGGGAGACTCTCGTCCCGTTCGTCGTGAAGAACGATCTGAACGGATCGGCGATCGACCTCGGTTTGGTTTTCGGCGCGGGGGGCGTGGCGTCCGTCCTCGCGGCGGTCGTCATGGGGCAGGTTGGGCTTCCGAGGAGACCATTGACCCTTCTGTATCTGTCGTGGGCGCTGGGGATGCTCATGACGGCCGGGTTCGGCGTGGTCGACACGATCCGGGAGGCCATGGCCGTGGCGTTCGTGGCTGAGGGCTCGATCACGGTGCTCGTCATCGTGTGGGTGACGTTGGTGCACCGTCTGGTCCCGACAGAACTCCTGGGGCGCGTCTTCAGCCTGGACTGGATGGTCTCGCTCGCGGGCGTCCCGCTCTCGTTCGCCGTCGTGGGCCCGTTGGCCGGTGCGATCGGAGCCCGCGCCACGTTGGTGGTCGCGGGTGTGCTCGGGGCGGGCGTCACGCTGACGTTCATGTTCATCCCGGGCGCCCGAAGCCCAGAGCGCGACGGCTCCCTCGACGATCCTTCCCGCGTCGCTGGGTAGACTCGCCCGATGGAGTACACGCATCTCGGGCGACTCGGGCTGGTGGTCAGCCGTTTGTGCCTGGGCACGATGAACTTCGGGCCGCACGCGTCGGAACCTGACAGCCACGCGATCATGGATGCCGCGATCGCGCACGGCCTCAACTTCTTCGACACGGCGAACGTATACGGACGACACCTGGGTGTCGGCGCGACGGAGGAGATCATCGGGCGTTGGATCGCCAAGGGAGGCGGTCGTCGCGAGAAGGTCGTCCTGGCGACGAAGGTCTACGGGAAGACGGGCGACTGGCCGAACGAGGGCCGTCTGTCGGTGCTCGGGATCCGCAGGGCGTGCGAGGCGTCGTTGAAACGCCTGCGCACCGACCACATCGACCTGTACCAGATGCACCACATCGACCGCGAGGGATGGTGGGCCGAGATCTGGCAGGCGATGGAGCTGCTGGTGCAGCAGGGGAAGGTCCTCTATGTCGGATCGAGCAATTTCGCCGGCTGGCACATCGCCAGGGCGAACGAGATCGCGCATGCGCGGAACTTCCTGGGCCTCGCTTCGGAGCAGAGCATCTACAACCTGAACACGCGCACGATCGAGCTCGAGGTGATCCCGGCCGTGAAGGAGTACGGCATGGGACTGATCCCATACAGCCCGCTCGCGGGCGGACTGCTCGCGGGTGCACTCTCCAAGGTCACCGAAGGCCGGCGGTCTAGCGAGTACCTACAGGCCGAGATCGAGGAGAACCGTCCGAAGTTGGAAAGGTGGGAGTCGCTCTGCGCGGAGCTCGGGGAACATCCCGCCGACGTCGCGCTCGCGTGGCTCCTGGCTCAGCCGGCCGTGACGTCCCCGATCATCGGACCGCGCACGATCCAGCAACTCGAGGAGTCGATGCACGCCATGGAGATCCGCCTGGATGCCGATGTCCTCAGGAAGCTCGACGAGATCTTCCCGGGACCGGGCGGCGCCGCCCCCGAGGCCTACGCCTGGTAGTCGAACCCCAGGGCCGATTCGATCTCGCGAGCCGCAGCCACGACCGCCGAGGAGTATCGCTTGGCGTCCAGGCGACGGATACGTGACGTCGGTCCCGATATCGACACGGCAGCGATGACCTCGCCTCGCGGGCCGTGAACGGCGGCGCTCACCGATCCGACGCCGGCTTGGCGCTCGCCTGCGCTCACCGCCCACCCCTGTCGGCGAGCGGTGGCGATCTGTCTGCGGAGCCGATCTTCGATCGGGGTTGCGGCCGTGAGCGCGCGCGCGCGGCCGATGTGTTCCTCGGCCTGCTCGGGCAGCATCGCGGCGAGGAACACCTTGCCGGCCGACCCGGCCCAGAGCGGGAGCTCCTCGCCGATCGGCACGAAAGTACGCAGCTCGCTGGAGGACTCGACGGCGTCGACGCAGACCCGGCCTTCGACCGACGTCACGAAGAGCTGAGCGCTCTCACCGGTCGCCGCGGCCAGGCGCTCGAGCGCCGGGTGAGCGGCGTCTCGGAGGGAGGGTTCCTGCAAGGAGATCGCCGCGAGCTTCAACAGCCGTGGCCCCAACCGGTAGCCGCGCCCACCAACGTTCGCGAGCAGGCCGTGCGCCTCGAGGGACTTCAGCAGTCGGTGGGTTGTGGTGCGAGAAAGGCCCGTGGTTCGTACCACGGTTGCGTGCGTCCTCGCTCCGTGCTCCACCGCGTCCAGGATCGCGACTGCCCGGTCGATCACGCCGACCTCGGTGTCCACGACCTGGCGCGCCCGGGTCGTGTCTGGTAGGGTCGTGTTCCGCATCTCGGTACTGTAGTTCCATATAGCGGAACACGTCAACCGGGCTGGTCGTCGAGCCGACCGGATCATGAGGAGGTCCGTCCCGATGCCGCAGACGCTGGCCGAGAAGGTCTGGGAACGCCACGTGGTCCATCGGGCCGACGGTGAGCCCGATGTTCTCTACGTCGACCTCCACTTGGTGCACGAGGTGACCAGTCCGCAGGCGTTCGACGGACTCCGCCTGCACGGACGCACCGTTCGCCGACCCGACCTCACCGTCGCGACCATGGACCACAACGTTCCGACGACAACGGGACCCGTCACCGATCCCGTCTCGAAGCGGCAGATGGACGCGCTTTCGGCCAACGCTGGGGAGTTCGGCATCACGCTGTACCCGATGGGTTCGCCGGGCCAGGGGATCGTCCACGTGATCGGACCGGAGCAGGGCTACACGCAACCGGGGCTAGTGATCGTCTGCGGTGACTCGCACACCTCGACGCACGGGGCGTTCGGCGCGCTCGCGTTCGGGATCGGGACCTCGGAGGTCGAACACGTCCTGGCGACACAGACGTTGCCGCAGACCAAGCCGGGGACCATGGCGATCACGGTCGATGGAGACCTGCCAAGAGGCGTCGTCGCGAAGGACATCATCCTCGGCATCATCCAGCGGATCGGCACCGGCGGCGGCGTGGGCCACGTCGTGGAGTACCGCGGTTCCGCCATCCGCGCCCTCTCCATGGAAGGGCGCATGACGATCTGCAACATGTCGATCGAGGCGGGCGCCCGCGCCGGCGTGGTCGCTCCTGACGACACCACCTTCGCCTACGTGGAAGGGCGACCTCACGCCCCGACCGGTGGCAACTGGGAGGCCGCGCTCGACGAGTGGCGCGCGTTGGCTACGGACCCCGGAGCTGAGTTCGATCGCGAGATCACGCTCGACGCGACCGAGCTCCGTCCCTACGTCACCTGGGGCACGAACCCCAGCCAGAGCGTGACCATCGACGACACGGTGCCCCACCCCGAGGCATTCGACGACGGCGCCAAGCGCGAGGCTGCGGAACGCGCGCTCGCGTACATGGATCTCTCTCCGGGTACGCCCATCCGAGAGATCAGGCCCGACACGGTCTTCATCGGTTCGTGCACGAATTCGCGGATCGAAGACCTCCGTCTCGCGGCCGCCGTGGTCGGCCGCCGCCGCGTAGCCGACGGTCTGCGAGCCCTTGTCGTTCCCGGCTCGTTCGCGGTGAAAGAGCAGGCCGAAAGCGAGGGCCTTGACCGGGTGTTCACCGATGCCGGGTTCGAGTGGCGCGGCGCGGGCTGCTCCATGTGTCTGGGAATGAACCCAGACATCCTGTCGCCGGGGGATCGGAGCGCCAGCACGAGCAACCGCAACTTCGAGGGGCGGCAGGGTAAGGGCGGTCGGACGCACCTGGTCAGCCCGGCCGTCGCTGCCGCCACCGCGATCGCCGGCCACTTCTGCACCCCGGAGGATCTCTAGATGGAACCGATCACCCTCGTGGACGGCACGGCACTCCCGCTCGACCGCTCAGACGTCGACACCGACCAGATCATCCCGGCCGAGTACCTCAAGCGCGTTGAGCGCACGGGCTTCGGACCGTTCCTGTTCGCGGAGTGGCGGAAGGACCCGGGTTTCGTGTTGAACGACGTGCGTTACGCGGGCGCGTCGATCCTGTTGGCGGGCGAGAACTTCGGTTGCGGTTCCAGCCGGGAGCACGCTCCGTGGGCGATCGAGGACGCCGGGTTCAGGGCGATCGTAGCTCCGAGCTTCGCGGACATCTTCCGGAACAACTGCACCAAGATCGGCTTGCTGCCGGTCGAGCTTCGAGCCGAAAGCGTGCGCGCGTTGATGGACGCGGTGCTCGACGATCCAACGACCCGGATCATCGTCGACCTGGATCGGCTCGTGGTGCGGACGCCGGGGATCGACGAGGTGTTCGACATGGAGGCCTACACACGCTGGCGCCTGATGGAAGGGCTCGACGATATCGGGCTCACTCTCCGTCACGAGGCCGCCATCACCGCGTACGAGTCGACCCGCCAGGACTGGCTCCCGACCGCATAGATGCCGCTAGCGAGGGAGGCCGGCGCGAAGGATAGCGTCGTCGCGAGCCTCCATCGTTAGCTTCTCGAGCGCGTCGGAGCGACGCACCTGGACCGGCTCCGGATCGATGAGCCGCTTAGCCTCGGCGGGGAGGGCCGCGACATCCGTTCGGAACAGTGAGCCCATCTCGTCGAGCGACGGGGCAGGCCCGACGCGGGCGCCGCTCCGCATCGCCGGCTCGAGCATCGATGCCAAGGACTCGGTCGGCGGCGGTTCATCGCGGAGGGTCAGGATGTCGCCGTCGGGTCCTCGCCATACCTGCTTGGCGCCCGGCGCCGTCTCCTTGCCCGTCGAGAGCTTGAGCACCGGGCGACCTCCGGTTTCGACCAGCTTGTAGACCGAGTCGATGTAGGGCGCGTCGGCCGAGACCCCCATCTGGGTCCCGATCCCGAACGCATCGACGGGTGCGCCGTCGCGCACGAGCGTTTCGACCTCCAGCTCGTCCAGGCCCCCGCTCGCGAAGATCTGCGCGCTCTGCAGGCCGGCGTCGTCGAGCAGTTGCCTCGCCTCCCGCGACAGGTGGTCCAGGTCTCCGCTGTCGAGCCGTACGCCGATCCCATGCGACAGCCCCAGCTCGCGGATCACGTCGATCGCTGCGCGAACGCCGTTCAGGGTGTCGTACGTATCCACCAGGAACGTGGTCCGATCCGGGTGATCCTGGGCGAACGCCCGGAAGGCGTCGCTCTCTGTCGGGAACGCCTCCACGAACGAATGCGCCATCGTCCCCGCCGCTCGCAGTCCGTATCGCCGAGCGGCTTCCACGTTCGATGTGGCATCGAACCCGACGATCGCGCTCGCGCGAGCCACGGCCATCGCCGCCTCCCGCCCGTGGGTCCTGCGGAACGCGAAGTCCACCAGGCCTCGGTCCGGCGCCGCGATCCGGTACCGCGCGGCCTTCGACGCGAGCGTGGTGTGGAGCGTCACCTGGTTAAGAAGGAGGGTCTCGACCAGCTGCGCTACGGGCAGGGATGCCGTGATCTCGAGGATCGGCTCTTCCGCGTGAACGAGCCGGCCCTCGGGGACGGCCCACACGTCGCCGTCGAACCTCACGCCGCGGAACGCTTCGACATCGCGCTCCTCGAAGCCGATCGTCGGCAGGTACTCGAGGTCCTCCTCGTCGAACCCGAAAGCCTCGAGCGCGTCCAGGCAGGCCTCGAGGCCGGCCGCGACCAGGAACCCGCGGTTCGGCGGGAGCCTGCGGACGAAGAGGCTGAACGTCGCGGGATCGGTCATCCCACGCCGCAGGTAGCTCGCGGCCATGTTCAGCTCGTAGAGGTCTGTGAGGAGCGCCCCGGGCATGCGCGTAGGCTACACACCGATGCCCGAGGGGAAGTACGACCGGTTCATGGAGCTCGCGGCGGAGGCGGTCGACGGCTTGCCTCCGTGGGTCCACGAGGTCATGGACAACGTCGAGGTCTTCGTGGAGGATCGCCCACCGGCCGACGAGCCGACGCTACTCGGTCTGTATCACGGGATCCCGCTTTCCGAGCGAGGCGGGAACTACTCGGGGACGTTGCCCGACCACATCACCCTTTACCGCCTGCCGATCGAACGGCTGGCGCGGGGGAGTGACGATCGGCTCCGCCGGATCATCGCTCACACCGTGGCGCACGAGGTGGCGCACCACCTCGGGATCAGCGACGACCGCCTGCGTGAGATCGGAGCGTACTAGTCCGTGTCGGACTACTCGGGGCTCGACGAACCGATGATGCGTGCCGCGCTCGAGGCCGCCGCCGAGTGCGATCTCTCGAGCGATGTTCCTGTCGGCGCCGTCGTGGCACGCGGTGCCGACGTCCTAAGCGCGGCAGGCAACGCACGCGAACGGCTACGTGATCCCACCGCTCACGCGGAGATCCTGGCGCTGAGAGAGGCCAGCCGCGTCGCTGGGATCGTGGCGGCTGGACGGTTGCACGCTGTACATCACGCTCGAGCCGTGCGCCATGTGCGCCGGCGCGATCGTCCTGGCGCGTGTGGACCGAGTGGTGTTCGGCGCGCCGGATCCGAAGGCGGGGTTCGCGGGTTCGCTCGGCGATCTGTTGCGTGACGGACGCTTGAACCACCGCGCGGAGTTGACCGGCGGCGTGCTAGCGGATGAGTGCGGCGAGTTGTTGAAGGCCTTCTTCCGGGATAAGCGCTAGCGCGCCATGCGTTCGCGGATCGCATCCTGTATGCGGGCGGCCACCTCAGGCATCTCGGCGTCCATCGCTTCGAAGTCTCTCGCGAACATCACGATGGCCGTGACCGGAGTGGTGGCCACCACCGACGCCGTCCGGCGATCGTGCTCGACGATCGCGATCTCGCCGCAGAAGTCGCCGGGACCCAGGTCCGTGATGTGCTGTCCGTCCTTCGTGATCGAGACCGTGCCTTCCTCGATCACGAAGAACTCGTGCGGGAAGCGACCTTGATCCATCAGGTGGTATCCGGCCGGCACGTCGACCTCGTCGGCCCATCGCGCGATCCTCTCCAGATCCTTGCGCGACAGGTCGGCGAAGAGCGGTATCGCCTTCAAGCGCTTCTGGTCCACCGAAACCTCCTCTCGTGCGGGTGCATCGTGCCACTTCGACGCGCCCGCCGTCACCTTGGCCCGCCGAGGTCGGTTGTTAGACTCGGCGACGGAGGCGTGCCGGAGCGGACGAACGGGACCGCCTCGAAAGCGGTTAGGGGTCTAAACCGCCCCTCGCGTGTTCAAATCACGCCGCCTCCGCTCTTTCGGGCGGGCCCTTCGGGCCCGCCCGTCTGCATCAGATCGGTCTCACGCCAGCCCGCCGCAGATCCCAAGCCGCTGGCTAGAAGCGGTCGGGACGGAAGGGCTCCAGTGAGACTGACGATGGTGTCCCGGTCGCGAGCTCGGCGACCAGCTTGCCGGTCGCGGGGGACTGCGTGAACCCGAGCGTTCCGTGGCCGGCCGCAACGATGACCCCGTCCACCCCCGGGACCCATCCGATGGCGGGCAGGTCGTCGGGCATGAGCGGGCGGAAGCCGAACCAAGCCTCGCCGTCGTCGGCCGGGGCGTTCCGCATGGCTGCACGCCCGGCGCGGACGACTGCGTCGTAGCGCCGAGCGTCCGGCGCCGTGCGGAACCCGGCCAGCTCGAGCGTCCCGGCGAAGCGCACGCGATCCCCGAGCGGCAGCACGACCACGTGGGACTCGTCGAGCATGATGGGCGACGAAGGTGCACCCTCCCAGGCCGGGATGGTGCAGCTGTAGCCAGTCGCGGGCTGGATCGGCAGATGGAGCCCGAGCGGCGCTGTGAGCGAAGGTGTCCAGGCCCCCGCGGCCAGCACCACGAGGTCGGCGGGAACCTCCTCGCCGGAGGCCGTCAGCACGCCGGTCGCCCGACCGCCGCTGACCAACACGCGCTCAGTGGGCGTTGTAGTTCGAACAGGCACTCCGCGTCGGGCGAGCCCGTCCGAGAGCGATCGGACGTAAGCCCAGCAGTCACCGGAACCTTGATCATCGATCAGGAGCGCGCCAAGGACGGCTGACGAGAGCGCCGGCTCGAGTTCGAGCACCTCATCCTGCTCGAGCACACGCGCATCGAAACCCAGGTCGTACAGCTCGTCACAGGACGCCAGCGCTCGCCCTTGCCAGCCGTCCGACATGTACGCGTTCAACAACGCTCCGCGGCGAAAGCCGAAGTCGACCTCCCCGTCGCTCTGGAGCACCTCGAACAGGTCGAGGCTGAGCCGGCTGAGCTCGGTAAGAGCTCCGGTCGCCCGCCGATAGAGCTCCGGCGTGCACGAGCGGCGGAACGTCAGCAGCCAACGCGCCAGGGCCGGGTCCGGGCGGGGGCGGATGGTGAAGGGGCCGTCGCGACGCATCAGGTGCCGCAGCCCTTCGCGGATCACGCCCGGGGCAGGGAGCGCGTTCGAGTGGCCGGGAACGATCAAACCGGCGTTGGCGAAAGAACAGCCGCCTGCGATCTTGCCGCGCTCCAGGATCGTTACGTCGAGGCCCGCCTCGGCGAGGTGGTGCGCGCACGCTACGCCGATAGCGCCGCCGCCGACGACCACTGCACGCTCGCCCACGCCGACAGCCTACGGTCCGAACGTTCCCGCCGAGCCCGTCGGTCTACCGGCTCATGGGAGCTGGAGGCCCTAGCATGGAGCCGGATGCTTCCCCGCAGGTCGGTCTCCGTGCTCCTCATCGCTGCGACCGCCTCGCTATGGCTGGCGCCGTCCGCTTCGGCGGGGATCCAAGCGGGTCGCTATGCGGTCGGGGATTCGGTGATGCTCGGCGCCCGCGACGAGCTGCGGGCCGGTGGGTTCGTCGTCGACGCTGTGGAGAGCCGGCAGTACTACCAGGCTGCGGCGGTCGTCCGACGGAAGGCGGCGAACGGGCATCTCCCCTTGAACGTGATCGTCCATGTGGGCACGAACGGCCTGCTGGAGGGCGTGGATTGCGATCGTGTGGTGAGGGCGGCGGGCGCTCGCCGCCGCGTGTTCCTGGTGACACTCAAGGTGCCGCGTCCCCATCGCGAGCCGAACAACGCCCGGCTGCGCGCCTGCGCCCGCCGTCACGTCAACGCGTCGGTGATCGATTGGTACGGGCACAGCCGCCGCCATGCCGCGTGGTTCTACAGCGACGGCTTCCATCTCACGCCGGCCGGGCAGCGGGCTTACGCGGCCTTCATCGACCGGAGCGTGGACGCCGCCTGAGGAGCTTGCGGTCCCCGCTAGACTCGTCGCGGTGGCCTGCCCGAGCGGCCTAAGGGGCACGCCTGGAAAGCGTGTAGGGGGGCAACTCCCTCGCGGGTTCAAATCCCGCGGCCACCGCCAGAGATCGATCGTCGGCTACGCGCGAGTCATGCGTTCACGCGTCTCGGCCGCGTGCCAGTCCATGCCCATGGCCTCGAACCGCGCGATCGCCTGAGCGAGCAGATCGTCGTCCTCGCGGGCGAACCCTAAGCCTCGAAGGGCGAACGGCTCGACGTAGGCTCCAGGCTTGACGAGCGCCGGTGCCTCCTCTTTCGATCTCCGACCGCCGTCCCACCAGGACGAGGGCATCGAGCCTCGCGACCTGCCCGTCGAAGTCTTCGAATCCCTCTGGGCTCCATGTACCCAGCTTCCGTTCGACCTCATCCAGATCGCCTCGGGCGACGGCGATCAGGACCCGGATGGGTTCCACCAGGAAGACGTAGCCCTCGAAGCCGAGATCGGCAGCCTGCCCTTCGAGACGCCTCGCACCGGGTTCGTCGCCCAGATGAACGGACGAGAGCGCGCATGTGAGATGCGACGTGAGGCTCAGCACACAGGGGGTCGATAGGTTCGCTGCGACCGCCGCCTCCGCCCGCGGCGTGAGGTCGCGAACCGCGTCCCATCGACCGGCCATCGCTTCGACGCGGATGAATCCCCACGCGGCGTGCAAGCGATGATGCGTCGACAGGTTGCTCGTCACGCCGTCGTTGGCCTCGGCGAGCATCCGAGCTTCGTCGAGCTCGCCGGCTGCGATGAACGCGGGCACCGAGTACCCGTAGATCAAGGAGATGTGGTCGAGGTCGGTCAGCGACGGCACGAGCTCCAGGCGGCGTCGCGCCCACGTGGCGGCTTCGCCGTACTCGCCGCGCGCGGAAGCGAGCGAGGCACGCGCCTCTAGGCCGAACGACTGCAGCTCGAGATCGTCCAGTCGGTTCGCGATCTCACAAGCCTCGTCCACGAGATCGGATGACGCCAAGGGGTCTTCGAACGACCGCGCCATGAGCGCCTTGGCCCGCGCTGGGCTTCCGGGCACGGCGAGTTCAAGGGCTTGCCCGATCCACGCCTCGATGAGGTCATCATCAAGTCGACGCTTCCACATCCCTCCCCGCAGCGACGATTGGAAGGCGAGCTCCGCGTACACATCGGCATCGGCACCGCGATCGTCCGATGACGACAACGCTTCCAGCATCGCCACTCGGAAGCCCTCACCGTCGAACTTGAGGATGTTGGCGCGGCCGATCTGCCGCCAGAGCGATGCTCGTCGTTCGTCATCCGCCTCGAGTCCGAGGGCTCGATGCAGTAGCGCCAACCCGTCGTCGATCTCCATCCTGCCGATCGAGAGCTCGGCTGCCCGGAGGAGCCAAGTGAGCGCATCCGCCCTGAGCTCCTCGAGCGCCGCCTCGTCACCCGACCACGCGAGGTCGGCGTCCTCGGGCGCTACCGCCGCCGCAAGGTGATGGGCCAGGACCGACGCGAGCTCGTCTGATGCCCCCACCGTCCGCTCGAGCCATCGGGCGAAGGCCGCGTGCATGTGCGCCCGACTAGCTTTCGGAAGGCTCGCGTACGCGACCTCGCGGGTGAGCGCGTGCTTGATCGCGTATTCGCGATCCCCCTCGATCGTGGAGCCGGCTCTGCGCCGGATGAGGTCGCGCTCCTCGAGGATCCCCAGGTCCGGTTCCGCCTCGTCCACCAGGTCGTAGACGGGCCCCGCCCAGAAGATCCGCCCGATCACCGAGGCGGCCTGCAGCGCATGCTTCTCCGCGGGTTCGAGCAGGTCGATCCGAGCGGCGACGACCGCCTGCACAGTATCCGGCACCGAGAAGTCTGAGGGCAGCTCGGCCAGTGTCCAGGACCCGTTGCTGCGCATCAGCAGTCCGCGATCGAGCAACGTGCCGAGGACCTCTTCGACGAAGAACGGGTTCCCCTCGGCTCGCTGGATGACCACTTCGCGCAGGCCGGTTGGGAGCGTGCCTCCCAGCAGTTCGTCGAGCATCCCGGCGGCGTCGTCCGTCGAGAGTGCCTCGAGTGGGATCGTCTCACCGGGGACCCGCGCGCCCCATCCCGGTCGCCGGTCGACGTACTCCGGCCGCGCGGTGGCGATTATCAGTAGGGGCTCGGTCACGTCGCGGAGGATCCGTTCCAGGAGATCGAGCAACGGCTCCTCGCCCCAGTGGATGTCCTCTATGAGCATGACCGTGGTCCGCTGCGAGGCGACCTCCCCTAGGAAGTCGACCCAGGCGTCCTGGAACCGATCCCGAGCAGCGAGGGGGTGAAGGTCCTGTGCCACGTCCAGCCCGAACGTGAGCCCGAGGATCTTCCGCGAGCCGAGTCGCGTGAGCGCCACCGACGGCGGATCGCTCTCGAGGATCCGGAGGTGCTCCCTGAGCACCTCCGCCAGAGGCCAGTAAGCGACGCCCTTGCCGTAGGAAAGGCACCGCCCGGTCCTACGGAACGGTTCCGGCGAGCGAGCGCCCAAACGTTCCCAGAACTCGCGAACGAGGCGGGTCTTCCCTACGCCTGCGTCCCCCAGGATGGTCACGAGCCGTGGCTCCCGGAGGCTCTCGACCTGCTCATACGCCTGCTCGAGCGACCGCATCTGCTCGTCTCGACCGACGAACGCCTGGCCCAGGCCCGAGACGCCGCGAGGGCGCATGAGCGACAGCGCCCGCAAGAGTCGCCGACACTCCACGCCGTCGGGTTTGCCCTTCGCTTCGATCGTCTGCGGCTCGGCGAACTCGAACGCGCCGCGAACGGCGGATACCGTCCTCTCGCCGACCAAGATGTCGCCTGGCTCGGCTGCCTGTTCCAGGCGGGCGGCGACGTTGACGGGGTCTCCGGTGACGAACGAGCTCCCCTCACGCGGTCTGCCCACGACGACATCACCCGTGTTGACCCCGATGCGCAGGGCGAGCGCTTCCCCGAAGAGCTCCCCCAGGCGGTGCTGCATCGCGAGTGCGGCATGAAGGGCTCGCTCCGCGTGATCCTCCAGCGAAGTGGGCGCGCCGAACGCTGCCATCACCGCGTCACCGACGAACTTCTCGATCGTGCCGCCGGCGGCCTCGATCTCTTGGGTCATGGCGTCGTAGAAGCGCTCCAGCAGCGCGCGTGTTCTCTCAGGATCCTGCGAACCGGCGAGCGCGGTCGACCCCACGAGGTCCGCGAAGATGACCGTCGCGAGCTTGCGCTCGGTCTGCACCTCAGACGACTCGACCGGGGCCGCGCATGCAGGGCAGAAACGTGCGCCGGCAGGCACGGCGGCACCGCAGGCGGGGCAGGCGTCCATGGCACCGAAGCGTATGCGCGGTCGCTTCAGGGCGCCACCTTGCCCCAAGGGGTGGTGTGGGCAGGTCCTATGGTGGCCGCTAGAGATCGATAACCAGGTGCGTGTAGGACTCGCGCACGTGCATCCCGACCTTCTCGTAGAGCGCAAGCGCGCCCGTGTTCGAGTCGGTCGAGAGCGCCGTGGTAGGAAAGCCGCGATCGAACGCGCGCTGGAACGCCACCTGAAGGAGGGCCCGCGCGATCCCCCGGTCGCGGTGGTCGCGACGGACCGCGAGCTTATCCACCCAGACCTCTTCCGAGTCGATCAGGAACGCTCCGCCCACGATCTGGTCGCCGCCGAGCGCCAGGACCAGGTCCTCGGGTTCGAAGCCCTCCCGTTCGATGGTCATGGCCCGCCAGGTGCCGAGCGTCGATGGGAAGCGGTCGGGCCATTCGCCGAACGCGTCCTCGAACATCGTGAGAGCCTCGTCCTCGTCGCCGGATAGGTAGGCGCGCAGCGTGATCCCGTCGGGCGGCGTGGGATCGGAGGGGCGTTCTGCGTGCTCTTTGGACAGGATCCACGAAGTGCGTCTGTGGGTGTAGCCGGCCGCCACCAGTAGATCGATCGAGTCGGTTGCCCGGTCGTTGATCGTCTGCCCGACCCGCTGTGCGCCTCGCTCCCTCGCTCGGCGCTCGGTCCAGCCGCGCAGCCAGGTGCCGATCCCAAGACCGCGCGAGTCCGGGTGCACGTCCACCCAGGCCCCCCGGAGGTTCGGCAAGAACCCCCACCCGACCAGCTCGCCTGCTCGGGTGACGATAGCCGTGTCCAGCGCTGGATCGAGGCCCTCGGTCCGCAGGTCCGAGAGGAGGTCCTCGCGCTCCCACATGATGAAACCCACGTCGTGGCGTTCGCAGATGTTAGCGAGCGCCACGACGTCGTCGATGTCTTCCTGGGTGAGTGATCGACGCTGGAGGTCGACGGGGAGCTCTAGGGGAGCGTCCATCCCGGACACTGTAGGGGAGCGATCGCGCCCGGCAGCTCCCTGATCGACTCCAGGGTGCGTCGAACGTCATCGAAGTCGTTCCACGGAAGGAACGGCACCCCATCGGAGAGGCAGAAGCCCACCAGGTCATTCTTCGCGAAAGTGACATCAGCGTAGAGCGCTGCGTAGCGATCGGTCTGTCCATCACCTACGAAGGCCGTCGGGCCACGCTCCGCATGGCGCAAGACGGCCTGCATCTTGCAGGTTCCGCAGCCCACGCACGAAGGGTGCGCGTTCACGAACCGCAGACCATCGGGCCTGTCGTTCGTCCATCGCTGCTCGTTCGTTATGACCGCGACGTGGCCCAAACCGGCAGCCTCCAGCAACGGCTCGACGTAGAACGCGAACCCGTCCGAAACGACCGCGACGTCGAGGTCGTTCGACTCGCACCATCGGATGAACGGCGCGAACGTGGGGTCGAGCGAGCCGTGTCGGAGCGCGAACGACACCAGCGTCTCGCGGTCGGCGTCGAGCATCCGGTCCTGCGCCTGGATCGCCTCGCGCAAGCCGATCTCGCCGCGACGGAACGTGTCGTCGTACTCGGGCCACGAAGGGTCGGCGAACTCGTTCAGCAGCCGCTGCGTGACGTCGACCGCCGACGCCGTTCCATCGAAGTCGACCAACACGGATCGGATCGGGAGCATCGGAGAAGGCTACCTGCGACACTCCGCGCGTGAACGACGTGCTCGATCGGATCCGCGCGGCCTACGTCGAAGGCTCGCGCAAGCGGGCGCTCTCGGTCGATGGCGGCGAGGTCATAGAGGTCGACGGCCTGGTGGTCGCTCTGACGAATCTCCCCGAACCGGCTTTGAATGGTGCCGTCGTTGCCCGGGAACCGGAAGACTCCGATGCGGCCCTCGCTGTCGCAGAGCAGGAGTTCCGCCGCCGCGGTCACCCGTTCTTCGGTATCGAGCTGGAGCGTGGGCGACATCCTGCGGTGGAGGAAGCCGTGAAGCGCGCCGGGCTGACCCTCCTCCTTTCACATGCGGCGATGTCGGCGCGCCAGGCGGACCTGCCTTCCGGTGGTGCCGTTCCCGTCGGGGTTCGCATCGAACGTCTGGAGGATCCGAGCGGGCTTCCCGATCTTCGAGCGGTGGACCTGGACGCATTCGGGGGCGATCCGGACGTCACCGCTCGTTTCTTGGGCCCGGGAGCGCTGGCGGCGGACCATAGCCGGGTGTTCCTGGCGTGGGAGGATGGTCGCGCGATCGGCGCGGGCACGGCCTGGTCGCTCTTGGGGACGATCGGCATCTTCGGCGTGGCGGTTATGGAACGCGCACGTGGTCGAGGGATCGGCGCCGCGCTGACGATCGAGGCCGCCCGCGCGTTCGGTGACCAGGTCGACCTGGCATGGCTGCATCCGACGGATCTAGCGCGGCCACTTTACGAGCGGCTCGGTTTCCGCGCCGTCGCGGACTGGGACATCTGGGTCAGGCCTTAGACCGGGAACGGCTGTCTGGGGCCGCGCGTATACTCGCCCGCGTGACCGTGCTAGGCGGGGAGGTAGCGGTTCCCTGTACCCGAGATCCGCTTTCGCGGGGCTGAATCCCCGCCCGAGGCCCGGATGGTCCGGGGCAGCTCTGGGCACGGAGCGTTGATGGTTCGGGTCCTGCGCGACGCCAACCTGCGAACCCGGTCAGATCCGGAAGGAAGCAGCCGTAAGCGGGCGCTGGCGGGTGCCGTAGGGGTGCCTGGCCGGAGCTACCGGCCCGGGAAGCGCTCGAGTCGTCCGTGGTCGACGGCGGGTGCACGGTCACATCACTTGTAGGAGCGACGTGGCGGACGAGAAGCAGCACCAAGCGCTGTACAGGCGGTACCGGCCGCAGACGCCGGCCGAGGTCCTGGGGCAGGACCATGTGGTCCGCGCCCTGACCGGGGCCATCCGCGAGGGTCGGCTCCACCATGCCTTCCTCTTCTGTGGCCCGCGGGGGACCGGCAAGACATCCACCGCCCGGATCCTGGCCAAGATGGTCAACTGCGAGCTCGGTCCCACCGCCGAGCCGTGCGGCACATGCACCCAATGCGTGGCCATCCGCGAAGGACAGCACCTCGATGTCGTGGAGATCGACGCGGCCTCGCACGGAGGTGTTGAGGACGCCCGCGAGCTCCGCGAACGGGCACCCACGGCGCCGGCGATGGGCCGCGAGAAGGTCTACATCATCGACGAGGCGCAGCGGCTCTCACGCGAGGCGTTCGACGCACTGCTGAAGGTCTTCGAAGAGCCGCCCGAGGGGGTCCGGTTCGTCCTGGCGACCACCGAGCCTCACAAGATGCCGGCCACGATCGTGGGTCGGTGCCAGAGGTTCGACTTCCGGCGGCTCACCATGGAGACGCTGGCCGCGCAGCTCCGGTCGATCGCGGAGTCGGAGGGCGCAACGATCACCGACTCCGCGGCGCTCACCATCGCTCGCCAGGCGGAGGGGTCTTCGCGCGACGCACTCTCCCTTCTGGATCAGGCGAGCGTCATGGGCGGCGAGACCATCGATGACGCCGTGGTCCAGGCGCTGCTCGGCGCCCCCCGCGGCGAGGTGCAGCACGAGTTGGCGGACGCCGTCGCGGTGGGCGACGCGCGCACCGCGTTCCAGATCGTGAACCGCCTGGTCCAAGACGGCCAGGACCTCCGCAACGTCACCGCCGAGGCGCTTGCCCACTTCCGCAACCTACTCCTGGTCAAGACCGCGCCCGGTCAGGAGGATCTCCTCGACATCCAGGCCGACGGCTACGAGCAGCTTCGCGTGCAGTCCGAGAGGTACACGCCCGGCGAGCTCGCCCGGGTCATCTCTCTCCTCCTGGCCGCCCAGGCTGACATGCGTTGGACGACATCGCCGCGTCTGTCCCTGGAGCTGGCGCTGGTGCGAGCCACCATGCCCGAGACCGATCCCAACCCGGCGGGAGTCGTCGCCAGGCTCGAGCGCTTGGAGCGGCTGGCGAACGTCGACGTCGCGTCGGTCACCGTTGCGGATGAGGTTCCTCCCGTCGCCGTCCAGGAAGTTGCTCCGGTGGCGCCCGTCGCGCCCGCCGAGGAAGAGCCAGCCGATAGCGCTCCGGCTCCGAGCACTCCGGCTCCCACCGTCCCGACGGCGCCCACGTTGGATGCCGAGACGGTTCGGCACGCGGCCGACGCCGGTGCCGTGGATGTCGCCATGCTTCGTCGAGGGTGGCCATCGCTCCTGGACCACCTGCAGTCGACTCGGCAGATGATCCTGAAGGCGTCGCTCGAGAGCGCCACCGTGGCGGACTTCGATGGGCAGACGCTGGAGCTCGCGTTCCCGCCCGATAAGCGGTTCACGGTGGGGAAGGTTGAGGCGAAGGCGGACCTCCTTCAGGCGGCGCTGTCTGATCTGTTCGGGATCCGGCCTGCGATCTCCTGCGTCGTACGCGAGGCCCGCGATCTGGGCGGTGGCCCAACGTTGATAGAGATCGTCGACGAGGAGGATCCGCCATCGGAAGAGGAGGCGCTCCGGCGCGTGCAGGAGATGTTCGGGGCGAAGGCCACGGCCTCGGACCCGGCGGAGTAGCGAGTGGCCTACGAGGGTCCGATCCAGGAACTGATCGATCAGCTCGCTCGCCTGCCGGGGATCGGCCCCAAGTCCGCGCAGCGCCTGGCGTTCTGGCTGGTCAAGGCTCCGGCCGAGGACGCCAATCGTCTGGCCGCCGCGATAGTCCAGGCCAAGGAACGGATCTTCTTCTGCCGCGAATGCGGGAACGTGGCCGAGGGGGATCTCTGCCGCGTCTGCCGTGACGAGTCGCGCGATCGCACAATGCTTTGCGTTGTCGAGGAGCCGAAGGACGCCGCAACCATCGAGAAGGCCGCGCTGATCAAGGGCCGCTACCACATCCTGGGCGGCGCGATCAGCCCGCTCGACGGGATCGGCCCCGAGGATCTTCGTGTGCAAGAGCTCCTTGATCGCGTCGAGCGCGACCACGTCACCGAGGTGATCCTTGCGACGAACCCTAACCTCGAGGGCAACGCGACCGCGATGTACGTGGCAGCGCTGCTGAAGCCGTCGGGGATCCGGGTCACCCGCTTGGCGAGCGGTCTGCCGGTGGGAGGGGACCTTGAGTACGCCGATGAGGTGACGCTCTCGCAAGCCCTCGAGGGCCGCCGCGAGATGTGACATGGCTCGGCCCGACACCCGCCAGGTCGCCGATCGCGCGTTGATCCTCTACTCGCTCGTCCGTCGCGGTTACATCGAGCACGTGATCGGCGGCAGCGACGGTGACCCGTTTCGGATACGACAGGGCGAGGCGGCGCGGGAGGAGACCGACCTATGGCTCGACCGCGAACAGCTCCGCGATGCCCTCGCCGACACGGAGCTGAACCTCTTAGCAGCGCCCTCGGGCTCGTGGCCGGCCGAGGCGACCGCCGACGCCCTGTGGCGCAAGGAGGCGCTCGGCACGCTGCTCTGGGCGCTTCAGCACTTGGCCGACATGCCCGACTACGGCGTCGAGTTCGAGCAGCAGGCGCTGGACGACGCGATCACGCGATACGGATCGGTCTCGGCGTTCCGCGAAGAGGGACTGCTCCGGGACGAACACGAGTTGGAGCGCGCGTGGATGGAGGCTGATGCCTGGTACGGGGCGACCGAGGGCCGCGGGGGCGACGACTCCTCGATCGCGTCGATCGCCGCCGAGCGCTACCGTGCGTTCAGTTGGCTGCGCGACGCCGACGCACGGCCAGCGTGACCAGCCACCCGGCCAGGACCAGGATCCCGATCGGGATCAGGTAGCCGAGTCCGATCACTACTGCCGAGATGACGTTAAGGAACCCTTGCACCGCACGATCCCACGCGCTTCCCAGGCTGGGGTTCTCCACGACATCCAGCTCGGTGTTGGGCGCTGCGTCCTGCTCGTGAAGGTCGACGCGGATCGTCGCCTCGGCGACCTGGTCGTTGATGAAGTTCAGGTTCCCTTGGATCTGCTCGATCTGGAGCTGCACGTTGTCCAGCTGGCGCTGAACGGTCAGGACCTCGTTGATGGTGGACGCTTGGCTCTGGAGACCCAGTAGCACGGTGCGGCGGGCCCTCGCGATCCTCAGTCGAGCTTGAAGGTCGATGTACTGGGCGGTCACGTCCTTGCCCGTGATCGACTGCGCCTGCACGGTCCCGATCTCGCGGAGCGAGAGCATGGCCGTGTCGAACCGCTTGGCAGGTATACGGAGCACCAGGGTTCCGGCTCGCTGGCCGCGTGTCTGCGACGAGAGCACGAACCCCCCGTTGTTCTGCGCGATCCGCGTCACCGACGCGAACCCGTCAGAGAACCCATCCTTCGCGACCCGGATCGACATCGTCCCGTCACGGATGATCTTCGAGACGTCCCCTTGTGGCGCTTCGATGCCTAGACCGCCGGTTTCCTCGCTCCCGGCGTTCCCCGCCAAGGCGTCGTCGTCGCTCGAGAGATCTGCGATTTGCTCGCCTGAAGCCGCCGGCGTGGCACTCGCGTACCCGGTGGATCGCTGGAGCGAGTCTTTGTCCGCTGCAGGAGCGCTGTCGTTCGACGCCCCGCCCAGACCGCCCGTCGTCAGCCAGCCGATCAGGCCTGCCACGACCAGCACCGGGACGATCGCGGCGGTGAACATCCCCCAGTTCACGCGCGAACGACGCGGCTTGCGCCCGGACGACTCCATCCACTGATCGCGCTTCCCGGCCTGCGCCAGATCCTGTTCGAGCGTCTTCAGGTACTCGACGTGGGTGTTCACGGGATCTCCACCTCCGGCGCGGGTTGCAGCCCGCGCTCTTGAAGCACGATCGCGAGGCGGCGCAGCCCTCGGCTCACGCGTTGGCGCGCGTTCTCCTCGGTGCATGCCAGTCGCTTCGCGACCTCCGGGTAGCTCAAGCCGCCGATCACGTGGAGCTTCAACGCCTCGCGCTGGTCGTTCGACAGCGTTTCGAGGGCCTCGACGAGCGCGTCCTTGATGGGGGCGAAGTCGACCAGGTCCTCGATCCGTTCGTAATCCTCGGGCGGGAGCGATCGCTCAGGCATCCCGAGCCGCCGGCGGGCCGCTGCGTCCACCCGTCCGCTGCGGAAGAACCGCCCCAGCTGGTGACGCGCTACCCCGTACAGCCAGGCCACGCCGTTCGCTCCCGTGTTCGTGTAGGTGCTGCGCGACGAGAACGCCTGCGCGAACGTCTCGGCGGTGAGCTCCGCTGCCGCCTCCGGGTCGAGCGTTCGCCTTGCGAAGTAGCGCAACAGGTCCTCCGCGTGCCGTCGGTAGAGTTCGGTGAACGCGTCCGGGTCTTCCCGGGACGCCAGGAGCAGCTCGCTGTCGGTGCGTTCGGTGCTCACGGCCTCCCTCTCGTCCGGCGCCGCCGCGGCGGGTCCGGCCGTTCTACCCGTACCATGCCGCGGTTACCCGCCAGCGTGACAGTCATGAAGGGGAGACGCCCGATGACCGACGATCAGTTCCCGGACGACTCGTTCCCGCGGCAGCAAGCGCGAACGCGGCGCTACACGCTGGGGCGGCCCCGCACGTTCCAGGTCGCGGATGACGGCTCGCGCGTGGTGTTCCTTCGCTCGCGCTCGGGACACGATCCGGTCGGGAGCCTCTGGGTCTTCGACGTTGCGTCGAGAACGGAGCGCTTGATCTTCGATCCATCGGGCGCGGGGGATGAGGACAACCTCTCGGCCGAGGAGCGCGACCGGCGTGAGCGACGCCGGGAGTCCCTCACGGGCGTGACGGACCACTCGGCAGACCGATCGCTCTCGAGCGCGGCATTCGCGATGGACGGGGCGTTGTTCGTGGCCGACCTGATCGGGGGCGGGGCGAAGAGGATCGACGTCGGAGTGCCCGACCCGTTCGACCCGCGCCCCGATCCGCACGGCCGGAGGATCGCCTATGTGGCGGGGGGCTCCCTCCGCGTGGTCCAGGCCGATGGATCGAACGATCGCGAGCTGGCGGCGGACCCGGATCCGGACGTCCACTGGGGGTTGGCAGAGTTCATCGCGGCCGAGGAGATGGAGCGCCAACGCGGCTACTGGTGGGCCCCAGACGGCGAGCGGCTCGCCGCTTCCCGGGTGGACGAGCGACCCGTTCGGGTATGGCACATCGCTTCCCCAGTGGATCCAGAAGCGCCGCCACGAGCCGTGCGTTACCCGAGGGCGGGAACCGACAACGCGATCGTCACGCTCGCGGTGGTGTCGATGGACGGCGACAAGGTCGACGTCGAGTGGGAGCGCGAGGCTTTCCCATATCTGGTGACGGTCGATTGGGGAACCAACGGCCCACTCACACTGCTCGTGGAGTCGCGCGACCAGCGAACGACTCAGATCCTGCGGGTCGATCCCGACACAGGAGTGACGGAGCTCCTTCGTGAGAACCATGACGAACGTTGGCTCGACATCACGATAGGTGTTCCGGCGTGGTTGGCGGACGGGCGGCTCGTGAGCACGGTGGACGCCGACGACACCAAGCGGCTGGCGTTCGACGACCAACTCGTCACTCCGCTGAGTCTCCAGGTCGCCCAGGTGCTCGACGTCGGTGAAGACGTGGTCTTCCGAGCCAACGAGGACCCGACCGAGACGCATGTCTGGCGGCTCGACGCCGAGGGGGAGCTCACCCGCCTCACACACGAACCCGGCGTGCACACCGCCGCCGTCGGCGGGAACGTCATCGTGGTCACGTCCGCGACGATGGAGGGCCTGCCCACCGCCACCATCCTCGTCGACGGCGAGGACGTCGCTACTATCGACTCCACCGCCGAGACGCCGATCCTCCAGACGGCCCCAACGTTCTTCGTCGGCGGAGAACGTGACCTCCGGATGGCACTCTTCACACCCAGCGGAGCCGAACCCGACGGTCCGCTCCCGGTGCTCCTCGATCCCTACGGCGGACCGCACTTCGGCATGGTCCAGAAGTCGCTGACGCTCCAGCTCGAGTCGCAGTGGTTCGCGGATCAGGGTTTCGCGGTCCTGGTGATCGACGGCCGAGGCACGCCCGGACGGGGTCCGGGCTGGGACCGTGAGGTCTATCGCAACCTGGCGGATCCGGTGCTCGAGGACCAGGTGGACGGACTGCACGCTGCCGCCGAGCGCTACGACTTCCTCGACCTGGGTCGGGTGGCGATCCGCGGATGGTCGTTCGGCGGCTTCCTGGCGGCGATGGCCCTCTTGCGGCGTCCGGACGTGTTCCACGCCGCGGTCAGCGGCGCCCCGGTCACGGACGGCACCCTCTACGACACGCATTACACGGAGCGGTACCTGGGGATGCCGGACCAGGAGGTCGAGGCATACGCTCGATATCGGCTGTTGGACGACGCGCCCAACCTGTCACGGCCCCTGATGCTGATCCACGGCCTGGCCGACGACAACGTGTACGTGGCCAACACGCTACAGTTGTCGAAGCGGCTGATGGAGGCCGGACGGCCACATACCGTGCTGCCCTTGTCGGGTATCACGCACGCACCGATGGATCCACAGGTGGCGGAGAACCTGCTGGTACTCCAGGTGCGGTTCATCCGCGACGCGCTCGGACTTCCCGACCCGGCCTGAGGGCACTGCTACGCTCAGGGTTCGCGAACGAAAGCCCTCTTCGCATGCCCATCATCGTCCAGAAGTACGGCGGGACCTCGGTCGGTTCGACCGAGCGGATCCGGGCCGTCGCCGATCGCGTGGTTCGTGCCAAGGAGGAGGGATTCGACGTTCTGGTCGCGGTCTCGGCCATGGGTGACACGACCGACGAGCTGCTCGCCATGGCCCGGCAGATCGCTCCCATCCCCGAGCCTCGTGAACTCGACATGTTGCTCACGGCGGGCGAAAGGATCGCGATGTCGCTCCTGGCGATCGCGATCAATGCCCGAGGATGCAAGGCCGCGTCGTACACGGGCTCGCAGGCTGGCATCATCACCGACACGCAGCACGGCGCCGCGCGGATCGTCGAGATCCGTCCGAAACGGATCCTGGAGTCGCTCAGGGAGGGCAACGTCGTGATCGTGGCCGGGTTCCAGGGCCTGTCAACGAACTACGACATCACCACGCTCGGCCGCGGGGGCACCGACACCACCGCTGTCGCCATGGCGGCGGCGCTCGGCGCCGAGATCTGCGAGATCTACACCGACGTCGACGGCGTGTTCACCGCTGATCCCAGGATCGAGCCGCAGGCCCGCAAGATAGACGTGATCTCGTACGAGGAGATGCTGGAGCTCGCCGCATCGGGCGCCAAGGTCCTGCACGCGCGATCGGTGGAGTACGCTCGGCGACACGGCGTGAGGATCCACGTGCGCTCGTCGTTCCAAGACTTCGCCGGCACGTGGGTGCAGGAGGTGGACGAGCAGCAGATGGAGAACGTCTTGATCTCGGGCGTCGCTCTCGACGACGGCGAGGCGAAGGTCACACTCGACCGCGTTCCCGACAAGCCGGGGGTGGCGGCCACCGTCTTCAAGGCGATCGCGAGCGAAGGCATCAGCGTGGACATGATCGTGCAGAACGTCTCTCACGAAGGCGCTACGGACCTGTCGTTCACGGCGCCACTCGCCGACGTCCCCCGACTGGAGTCCGTGATGGATCGCGTGGTCAAGGAGGTCGGCGCCACTACCTACTCGATCGACGGAGACATCTCGAAGGTCTCGTTGGTGGGCGCCGGCATGAAGGCTCACCCGGGTGTTGCCGCGGACCTGTTCGATGCCCTGGCCGCCGACGGCATCAACATCGAGATGATCTCGACCTCGCCGATCAGGATCTCCTGCGTGATCCGCAAGGCGGACGCCGAGCGCGCGGTGCGCTCCATCCATGCGCGGTTCGAACTGGATCAAGACGGAGCGAACGCGGCCGATCGGCTGTGAACCTCCCGCGACCCGTGGCGGTCCGCCTGGCTTCCTCCTGGAGCCGTATGCCTCGCCCGGTACGATGACACGATCATGAAGGTCGCGGTCGTCGGAGCCACCGGTGCCGTCGGCCGGGAGATGACTCGCATCCTTCAGGAGCGTTCATTCCCCGTCGACGAGTTCATCCCGCTTGCCTCCTCACGCTCGGCGGGACTCACGGTGGAGTTCAACGGCACGGAGCACATGGTGCGCGAGCTGTCGTTGGACGCGCTCCGTGGAGCGGATGTCGCGCTCATATCGGCGGGCGCAACGGTGTCGAGGTCGTTCATCCCCCAGGCGGCCGCTGCCGGAACCACTTGCATCGACAACTCCAGCGCCTTCCGGATGGAGGCCGACGTCCCGCTCGCGATCCCGGAGGTGAACCCCGGGTCGCTCGAAGGACATCCCAAGATCGTGGCCGTACCGAACTGCACCACCATCACCGCGATGCTTGCGGTCGGGCCGTTGCACAGAGCGGCCGGCCTGCGCTCGCTCGTGATGTCGTCTTACCAATCGGTGTCGGGTGCCGGGTGGAAGGGCACCAGGGAGCTGATCGAGCAGATCGCCAAGCTCCACGGTCAGGAGGAGGAGCTCGGCCGGCCCGACGCCCATACTCTTCCCGCCGGCGACGTGTTCGGCAAGACGATCGCGTACAACGTGGTGGCCAAGATCGGTGAGTTCGCCGACGGCGGGTATACAGGTGAGGAGCTCAAGATCATCGCCGAGCCGAAGAAGATCCTGGATCTGCCGGATCTGGACGTCGTGGCGACGGCCGTCCGCGTGCCCGTGCCCGTGGGGCACTCGGTCAGCATGGTCGCGACCTTCGATGGCCCGATCTCGCCCGAGGAGGCGCGCGAGGTGCTGGATACGGCGCCGGGCGTCGAGGTCCGTGACGATCCCGCGAACGACGTCTACCCCAGTCCACTCGAATCGGCCGGGCTCGATGTGGCGCTAGTGGGCCGGATCCGCCAGGTCCCCGGCAAGCCAGACGCGTTGGTGCTCTTCAGCTGCGCGGACAACCTCCGGATAGGCGCCGCCCTGGATGCGGTCCACATCGCCGAGCATCTCTTCACCCGTTAGCGCGCGACCGCCCTACTGTCTAGTCTGAAACAGCCTAGTTGTCGTCGATATGCTGGCCACCCGGATCTACGTCGTCCGTAAGCGGCTTAACGAACCAGGCTCCGTAGTTCGACCACCGCTCGCGGGAGTAGAAGGCGATCGTCCCTTCGCGCCATGAGGCCGTCACCAGCGCCATCCGGAAGCAGCCGCGTTTGCGCGCCAGCTCCTCGGCGCGGCCGAGGAGACGGCTCCCCACTCCTACGCCCTGAGCACTCTCGGTGACGACCAGGTCGTTCACTCGCGCCTGTGGTCTGTGATCGCCCAGCCGCTGGTGATACTCCATGTCCACGACCCCCACGATGCCATCGCGCGTCTCAGCCACGAGCGTCACGCTGTCCAGTCGACGCAGGTGTCCGGCGAACTGCATGCGGTGCGTCGCATCGTCGGCGGTCCCGGCGGCCACGCCTCGCCCCAGCTCCACGAGAAGACCGGCGACAGCGGGCCAGTCATCGGGTCTCGCGGCTCGAACCTTCAGGGTCGTCACCGCGGCTCGCACCCGCAGGGGCGCTCACCGCACTTCGGACACCCTCGTGCGTACCGCGCCGCCGCCTCCTGCAGGTCCACACCCTCGAGGTTCGCGAGCGAGGCCAGCCACGCCAAGACGTCGCCGAACTCGTGGACCAGGTTCTCCCGATCGCCGGTTCGGAGCGCTCGCGCGAGCTCGCCCACCTCTTCGGTGAGCCAGCGGAACGTACCGTCGCGTCCACGGGCGGAGTCGCGCTCGCCGTAGGTTGCCCGCATGGCCTCTTGCAGGTCGCCGATCTCCATCAGGTCGAGGAGTGTAGTCGGCGTCCGGCGCCGACTCGATCGCGTCAGGCGACCGGTGCGGTGTTCGCCCGTGCGTTAGCCTTGGCCCGCTTGTTGATGTACATGCGCTCGTCGGCAGTGGCCATGAGCTGGTCCAGCGAACATGGTTGCTCCGGGTCGAACAGGGCCACGCCGGTCGAGAACGACAACACGAACGGCCGCCCCTCCTGCGCATTCGCTAGCTGGACGGCCTCATGCAGTCGCGCCACCGAAGCCTCGGCCGAGGCTTCGGTCTCTGTCGCGAACAGGACACAGAACTCGTCGCCTCCTACGCGAGCGATCAGATCGGAGGCACGGAACGTCTGGCGCATCACGTAGGCGGCCTCGGCGATCATGCCGTCCCCTGCAGAGTGCCCCAACGTGTCGTTCACGTGCTTCAGTCCGTCCAGATCGAGGAACAACAGCGCCGCGGGCATGTGGGTCCGCTTGGCCATCTCAAGGTGGTGCTCGGCGGTCGGCAGGAAGCCTCTACGGTTCGTCAGACGGGTCAGGGCGTCGGTCGTGCCCATCCTGCGGAGTTCCTCCTGCAACTCGATGACCCTCGAGCCGCTGCGGACGAGGACCTGATCCAGTCGGCCGAGCTCATCGTCGGATCTGCTCGGCTGGCCGAGGGGCATCCCTTCCTCGAGCATGCGCGCCATGTCCTCCGTCCGTCGAATCCTGGTCACCAGGCGATGTATGAACAGCAGGACCACGAGCATGGAGGCGAGCAGACCGAGCGGGATCCCAACCATCCCGACGAGGAAGGAGACCCGCTGGCTGGCGTCGAGGCGATCCTTCCTTTCGGCGAGTAGTCGCACGGCCTGCGATCCCTCCCTGTCCACCAGCTCACGGATACGCTCCGTGGCCAACCGGCCCTCGGTCAAGAGCCGGTTCAGCCGCGTGTAGTCCGTCAGTTCGCTGATCGGCGCGAGGAGCTGGGTTCGTCGCATGATCGAGAGTCTGGTGTTAGTCATCGACTGCAGTGAGATCACATCGGTCAGGTCCACCGACGTGGTCTCGGTCAAGGCGCGGAGGTCGGCCACGTCTTCTATGAGCCGCGTGGAACCGTCGTAGTACGCCTCCAGGAACGCTTCGTCTCCGGTGAGGATGTAACCTCGGGTGCCCGTTTCGGCGCCGGTCAGATCGACCAGCACCCGATCGAACGCGCTCCGGAGCGCAACGGCCTGCCGTTCGGCCTCGATGGCCTCGGTCGCGCGATCGCGCGATGTCACCAGCGCGAACGTCGCCGCGACGAGCACGACGAAGGGGACCGCCATGATGGCGATGATCTTGGTACGAAGCGTCAACGGGTCCTCCTCGTTGCCCTCCTCAGGCATCGGACGCCTCGGATGGCCGCTTGACTCTGCAGGGACTTGTCTACCAAGTGGTAGAGGGTCATAATCTGCCGCGTGGTAGACAACGCCGAGAGCGGCGCGGGCTCGTTCATCGGGCGTCTCTCGGGGAAGCGGATCTTCCTCACGGGCGTCACCGGTTTCCTGGGGCAGGTCGTCTTCGAGCGACTGCTGGCCGACGTGCCGGATGCCCAGATCCTGCTGCTGGTTCGCTCCCAGACCGGCTCGTCGTCCAGGGATCGCGTGGAGTACCTGTTCCGCAAGCCCGCGTTCGACGGTCTGCGCGAAAGGGTGGGGCAGCCAGGGCTGGTGGCGCTGCTGGACGACCGTGTGGAGGTCGTCGACGGGGACTTCTCGCTAGGCGTGCCCTCGTTACCCGGAGACATCGACGTCGTGATCCATTCCGCGGCCGCGGTCTCGTTCGACCCGCCGATCGACGAGGGCTTCCAGACGAACCTATTCGGCGCCATGAACCTGTATCGCGGCGTCGCCCAGAGCGGGTCGCGCCCGTCCCTGGTGCATATCTCGACCGCTTACGTGGCAGGGGTTGCGAAGGGTGTCGTGCCTGAGGACACGCTGGACCACCGGGTGGATTGGCGGACCGAGGGCGATCTGGCGCTGGAGGCGCGGCGCGACGTGGAAGCTCAATCGCGCAGGCCCGAGATGCTCGACGACTTCATGGCCAAGGCCACGAAGGAGCACTCGCGGGCCGGTCCCATGACGGTGGCCGAGGACGCCGAGCAGCGTCGGAAGGACTGGGTCTCCAAGCGCCTCACGCGGTACGGCCGCGCACGCGCGCGTTCGCTCGGCTGGCCTGACGTATACACGTTCACGAAGGCGATGGGCGAGCGCGCCGTCGAAGAGCTGGCGTTCGAGGAGGAGCTGCCGCTCTCGATCGTTCGACCTTCGATCATCGAGAGCTCGCTCCTGCACCCGTCGCCGGGGTGGATCGATGGTTTCAAGATGGCCGATCCGATCATCCGCGCATACGGCCTGGGCCAGATCCCGGAGTTCCCGGGGATCCCCGAGGGCATCGTGGACATCATCCCCGTGGACATGGTGGTGAACGCGATCCTGGCGGTCGCCGCCACGCCGCCCGAGCCCCGCCATCCGGCCTACTACCATGTGAGCTCCGGGTCACGGAACCCGTTGCGCTTCCACGAGCTGTATCGATACGTACGTGAGTACTTCGAGGCGCATCCGCTTCCAGCACGTGGTCGCGGCGAGCACAAGGTGCCGGAGTGGTCCTTCCCGGGGAACCTGAGCGTTGAGCGCATGATCAGGCGAGCCGAGAAGCTGACCGATATCGCCGAGCAGGTCGTCACGCACCTGCCCAAGTCGAAGAAGATGCGCGAGCTCGTCTCGCGGGTGGATCGCGACAAGGCCCGGGTCGATTTCGTGAAGCGCTATTCCGACCTCTACGGCGCCTACACGGAAGCCGAGGTCATCTACACCGACGACCGCATGCTCCAGTTGTTCGAGTCTCTCGGGGCTGACGAACGGGCCCGTTTCCCGTTCGATTCGGCCATGATCGACTGGAAGTACTACCTGCAGGACGTGCACTCACCGGCGGTGACCCAGAGCCTCCGCGAGCTCTCGAAGCGTGATCGGGACAAGCCGGTGGTGAAGATCCGAGAACGAGAGCAGCCGGTGGTCGCGCTGTTCGACATGGAGGGCACCATCATCACCTCGAACGTCGTGGAGTCCTACGTGTGGACGCGGATGGCCGACCTATCACCCGACGAATGGCCCCGGGAGCTGGTGAGCGTGTTCGGCCGGATCCCCGGATACCTGCAGGTGGATCGGCGGGACCGGGGCGACTTCCTTCGGACGTTCTTCCGCAGGTACGAGGGCGCCTCCGTGGATGGCGTGCAGAGGTTGATCGACAGCCACGTCGGCGAGTTCATGTTGCAGAAGGCGAGCGCGGCGGCGATAAGGCGGATCCGCGAGCACCGGGCTGCAGGGCACCGAACCATCCTGATCACAGCTGCCGCGGAGATCTTCGTGCGGCCGCTGGCGCCGCTGTTCGACATCGTGATCGGGTGTGAGCTGGAGGAGCGTGACGGCCGTTACACGGGATTCATGTCGTCGCCGCCACTCGTGGGCGAGGCGCGCGCCGCCTGGCTCCGGCGGTATGCGCTGCAGGAGGAGATCGACCTCAAGCACTCGTACGCCTACGCGGACTCTTACTCCGACCTGCCGCTCCTTCGGGCGGTCGGCAATCCCGTCGCCGTCTCTCCCGATTCCGCGCTGTACCGTTACGCGCGTCGCCGCCGTTGGCCGATCGAACCCTGGGCCATGTCGAAGGGCATGCCACGGGTTCGCTTCCCAAAGCCGGCGTTCCGATGAGGGTGGTGCGCTGAATGGCCCTGTCGCTCGAGCTCTTCCGGTCGGCGCCGCGCTACCTGGCCGCGCGTGCCGTCGGAGGCAGAGCGCCCGGTCTGGTGGCGGGCCCTCTGGCCCCGCTCCGGTTGGCGAGTCCTACGGACCCGGAGCCGCGCGGCCAGGGATGGACGCGCGTGAAGCCGCTCCTCTCGGGGATCTGTGGGAGCGACCTGGCCACGCTTGGAGGCAAGTCGTCCTTCTACTTCTCACCCCTCGTGTCTCTGCCGTTCGTCCCAGGTCACGAGGTCGTGGGCGAGGTGCTGGACGACGTCGACGGCCTCTCGGCGGGAGACCGGGTGGTCATGGCGAGCGTATTGACGTGCGCCACACGCGGCCTGGAGCCTTGCGGGAACTGCCGGGTCGGCCTGTTCAACCGTTGCGACTCGGTCGCGACCGGCGATCTCAAGGCGGGATTGCAGACCGGCTATTGCGCCGACACGGGGGGCGGTTGGAGCCGCATGATGCTCGCGCATCGCTCGCAGCTGCACGCGGTGCCGACGGCGATGGAGGACAAGGTCGCAGTGTTGATCGAGCCTTTCGCGTGCGCGATCCATGCGGCCATGCGGGCTAACGTGCCCGATGGGGGTTCGGTGTTCGTGGTGGGCGCGGGAACCGTGGGGCTTCTGACGTTGCTGGCCGTGAAGCTGCTGACTCGTGCCGATCATGTGATCGTTGCCGCGAAGCACACGCGTCAGCGCGCGGCGGCTCGCTTGGCCGGTGCCGACGTCGTGGTCGTTCCGGATCACGCCGTGAAGGCGGTTCGGCGTTCGGAGCACGCCATGAAGCTCACACCTGAGCGAGGGATGGACTTCCTGCTGGGAGGCGTCGACGTGGCGATCGAGTCCACGGGCTCCAAGAGCGCTCTGGACCTGGCGCTGCGCACGACGCGGGCGGGGGGGCGCGTGGTGCTTTCCGGGATCCCTGGGCCCGGCGCCGACCTGACGCCTGTCTGGTTCCGCGAGCTGGAGCTGGCGGGCGCCTACACCAGCGGCATCGAACGCGTGGGCGACACGGACAGGAACGCTTTCGACATGGCGATCGAGCTGGCGAGCGGGCTGCCCATGCTCGCCGACATGGTCGGCGCAACTTATCCACTCGACCGGTGGCGTGAGGCGATAGACCACGCGTTGGGAGCCGGACGGCTCGGCACGTTCAAGGTGGCTTTCGCGCCACAAGAGACCTGAAAGCAAGCCTGACAGGAGACCGACAGATGCCCAGACCAGGATTCGTCCTCGAAGTCGACGAACGGACCCCGCCGCTCTTGGTCCACCAAGGCGAGGGCTTCCGGATGCAGCGGTTCCCGCTCGGTTCGCGCGTCGTGTATCCACCCGACTCGCTGCCGGGAGTGAAGGACGTGAACGGGGCCATCCGCCACTCGCTCCTGAACCCGCTCGGCGCGGAGCCTCTGACGGAGTTGCTCAAGCCCGGCATGAAGCTGACCATCGCGATCGACGACATATCGCTGCCGCTGCCGCCGATGAAGACCCCCGACATCCGGCAGCGGATCATCGAGCACGTGATCGAGCTGGCAGCGCGCAGGGGCGTGGAGGACGTGAAGCTGATCGTGGCCAACGCCCTGCACCGCCGGATGACCTCGAGCGAGATCAAACGGATGGTCGGCGAGCGGGTGTTCCGTTCGTTCTGGCCCAACGACCTGGCGAACTTCGACGCGGAAGATCGCGACCAGCTGACGGAGATCGGCGTCACCGATCAGAACGAGGTGGTCGAGATCTCCAAGCGTGCGGCGGAGTCCGACCTGATCGTGTACGTCAACATCAACCTGGTGGCCATGGACGGTGGGCACAAGTCGGTGGCGGTGGGGCTGGCCAGCTACAAGAGCCTGAAGCATCACCACAACGTCGAGACGATGATGCATTCCCAGTCGTACATGGATCCTCGGCCGGGGCACAGCGCGATCAACGACTCGGCCACCAGGATGGGGCAGCTCCTGGCGGCGAGCGGCGTGAAGATCTTCCAGATCGAGACCACGGTCAACAACGACACGTTCCCGTCCAACCTGAGCTTCCTGAACAAGCGCGAGTGGGAATGGTCCACCTACGACCAGGTGCTGATGATGGGGGCCAAGAAGGCCAACGACGTCGCGCCGCCGCGGGTCCGCCGCGAGTTCTACCGGCGGATCGAGGCCCCATACAAGCTGACCGGGATCAACGCGGGTGAGGTGGAAGCGGTCCACGAGCGGACGCTTGCGAACCTCCATCGCCAACAGTTGGTTGAGGTCCAGGGACAGTCCGACATCTTGGTGTTCGGGTTGCCCTACGTCTGCCCGTACAACGTGAACTCGATCATGAACCCGATCCTGGTCCACTGCCTGGGGCTCGGGTACCTGTTCAACATGTACCGGAACAAGCCCCTCGTGAGGCAGGGCGGCGTGGTGATCCTGTTCCACCCCGTCCCGTGGGAGTTCCACCAGATCCATCACCCGTCCTACATAGACTTCTTCGAAGAAGTGCTCCGTGAGACCACGGACCCGGCAACCTTGGAGTCGAAGTACGAAGAGCGCTATGCCGCCGATCCGTGGTACGCGCACCTATACCGGACCAGTCACGCCTATCACGGTGTTCACCCGTTCTACATGTGGTACTGGGGAGCGCACGGTCGCGACCACGCGGGCGATGTGATCTTCGTCGGCGGCGACCCCAAGTCGGTGGCGCGTCTGGGTTACCGAACCGCGGGAACGTTCCGTGATGCCTTGGAGATGGCGAAGGACACCGTCGGCTCCGCTCCGTCGATCACGTACATGCACACTCCGCCGCTATCGATCGCGGACGTGCGGTGAGGGGGCACGCGTGAGCGGCGTCCGCGAAGAGCTGAAGGAGATGGCGCGAGGGTTCCGTTGGGGCCGGCGTCCGCTCATCCCTCGCTCGGCCGAGCCGTACGCGGTGGAGCCAGACGATGCCGGGGTTCCTACCGATTGGGCCCGCTCCGAGCTGGGAACAGCTGCGCGCCAGGCCATCCTGAAGGGCTTGATGCATCCCCTGCTCCGTAACGAGCTGTCGCTCCGGGTGCACGGTCTGGACAACCTGGAGGGCGTTGAGGCGCCGGTCATCTTCTTCTCGAACCATTCGAGCCACCTGGACGCCACGCTGATCTTGACCACGCTCCCCGATGCGTGGCAGTCCAAGACCGCCGTGGGCGCAGCGCGCGACTACTTCTTCGATGTGTGGTGGCGCCAGGCGTTCACGGCGCTCGTGTACGGCGCTTTCCCGATCGACCGTTCGCGCGGAGGGCGCGGTGCCGTGGATAAGGCGCGCGAGTTGATAGATGACGGCTGGAGCATCGTCGTGTTCCCGGAGGGAACCAGATCGCAGGACGGACACATGCAGCGATTCCGGCACGGCGCATCTCGATTGTGCCTGGAACACGGCATCGGGGCGGTGCCGATCGCGATCCGCGGCGCTCATCAGGCCATGCCGAAGGGCCGGTTCTGGCCGATGGCCGGGCGTCCCACGGTGACCGTGCGTTACGGCCGAGCGCTGTTCCCCGAGGAAGGCGAGACGCATCAAGATCTCTCGCGTCGGATGACCCAAGCCGTGTCGCAGCTCTTCGACGAGGACAAGACCACGTGGTGGGAGTCGCTGCACCGGGCGGAGCGCGAAGAGACGCCCTCGCTCGCTGGACCCCTCGGTCCTGACTGGCGGAAGCGATGGGAGGGCTCCCGTCCGCTCGGCACCCGAGGCGATCCTCGGACCTGGGACTGACCGAGGTGACACGCACCGGGGGTGAGAAGCGGAAGTCCACGCTGGTCGAGGAGGCGATCCGTCAGTTCGGCCGCGAGGGCTACAACGGCGCCAGCTTGGATCAGATCGCGACCGCGGTCGGGGTGCGCAAGCAGACACTCCTGTACTACTTCGCGACGAAAGAGATCCTGCTCGAGGCCTGTCTGACGGCGGCCGGCGAACGGCTGGCGCTGGAGATCTCGCAGGCGCTGGAGGGCAAGGAGACCTATTGGGATCGCGCCGAGGCTGTGATCCACGCGGTGTTCGCCCTGGCGGAGGAGTGGCCCGAGTTCCCCATGTTCGTCCGCGAGGCGGGGCGGCTGGGTCCAGAGGCGTTCGAGCGGTTCGCGGGGGTCATCGAGCCGCTCCGGCACCGTGCTATCGACTTCCTGCAGACCGGCATGGACAACGGCGACATCCGCAAGCAGGACCCCGCCATGCTGCTCTTCACCCTCTATACAGGTGTGGTCGGCTCCCTCACCGAGGCGAGCGTGCTGAACGTCGTGGTCGGCGCGGACAAAGGGAGAGCTTCGTTGAAGCGCCGTGAGCGAGAAGTGATCGCGTTCGTGCGAGCTGCGCTGATGCCCGTGGCAGAGAGCTAGCGGGCCGAGTAGAACTCTACGATCAGGCGCTCCTCGACGGGAGCCGGGAGCGGGACCTCGTCGCGTTCCGGGACCCGCGACAGCGTGCCGGAGACCTCGTCCTTGTTGCGATAGAGGTAGCCGGGCGGGTCGACCGTGATCTCGAGCGCTTCACGCACGGAGACGAAGTTACGAGCCTTGGCCGACAGCTCGATCGTCTGACCAGGCTTCACGCGCGCGCTCGGGACGTTGATGCGCCTGCCGTCCACGCTCACGTGTCCGTGCGAGACGAGCTGACGGGCCTGGCGCGTGGTCAATGAGAACCCCAAGCGGAGGACGACCGCATCCAGACGGGTCTCCAACGCGCGGATCAGCTCCTCGCCCGTCACGCCCTTGCTGTTCGAGGCCTTGTCGTAGTAGCGACGCATCTGCGCCTCGGACACGCCGTAGATGGCACGGAGCTTCTGCTTCTCCAGCAGCCGCGTCTGGAACTCCGAGATGCGCTTGCGACCCCGGCCATGCTGACCCGGCGGATAGGGTCGCTTATTGGCCGCGCAGTTGGGGCGTCCACACAGGGACGCTCCGACGCGGCGACACATCTGGTGCTTGGGTCCGATCTTGTCCATAGCGGCCGCTCAGCGTACCAAAGGTCTTCGGTTCACGACCTGCGACGATGCAGGTCGGCGTGCGACGATGCTGCGCCATGGACCTCGCCGATCGGGTCGTAGGAAGCGTTCTGGGCCTAGCGCTCGGCGACGCGCTCGGGGCTCCTTTCCAAGGTCGCCGAGCTCATCTGGTGCCCGATCCCCTGCCGGCGTTCGAGTTCCCGTGGATGGGGTCGCCGCCGGGCACGACCGCAGCAGCCACCGCGATGGCACGGAACCTGATCCGGTCGCTGGTCGATGGTGACGGTTTCGATGCGGCCGACCTGACGGGTCGCCATCTGAGATGGCTGGCCACGGACCCGCCTGGCATCGACAAGCTCACACGGATCGTCCTCACCGGCATCCGAGATGGCGACCTTAACGCGGCTCGATCGTACGTGGAACGGCGCGGTCCGGAAGTGAGTGCGGGCAACGGCTCGGTGATGTACTGTGCGCCGCTCGGCGTCGCCTACGCGCGGCACCCTGAGGCGCTCACCAGCTGTGCTCCGGCGTTCTCGGCCATCACGCACCGGGATGAGCGGTGTCGGACGGCCTGCCTCGCGGTGATGCTTGCGGTCGCTGCGATCATCCGTGGGGAGCCGTCGGATCTCGCGGTGGTGGGTGCGTTGGAGGCGGTAGGCGATCGAGAGGGCGCGGAGGAACTTGAGTACCTGGTGGACCAGGCCGGCCGAGCACGTGCCATCGACGGTCCGGACAAGGGGTTCGCTCTGTTCACCGCCGGTATCGCCCTGCAGGTCTCGGCCGAAGGCTTCGGGTTCGAGCAGGGACTCCGCCAGGTGGTCGGCTTGGGCGGCGACACCGCCGCGAACGGTGCCGTTGCCGGTGCCCTGCTGGGTGCTCTCAACGGCGTCGAGAGCCTGTCTCCCCCCTGGCTCGAGCGGTTGGTGGATCGCGGAGCCATCGAGGACGAAGCTCGCCGGCTTGCTGAGTTGTCCGCTCGGATCACCTGAGCGAGTCCAGTGGACCTCCGCGACGTAACCTGAAGGCCGAGGAAGTGACCGGACGACGGGGATGAGCATCAGACGGGATGGAGGCCACGGCATGGGCGACGTCACTCCCATGCAGCCCAACGAGATCTTCGATCTCATCGTCAAGGCCGACGAGAAGCTCAAGTACGCCACCGCAGAGCGGGGTGACGCGCGCGCCGCGCAGGCTCGGGCGCTACTGGAGCGGGCACGCGACGCGGCGCGCGAGATAGGAAACGATGCCTTGATAGGTCAAGCGGAGACTCGCCTCGCAGATCTGGATGCGACGAACGGAGACGCTTAGACCGTCAGCCGATCCGGCCGCCGCCCACGAAGTACTGCCAGTAGACCGGCTGGATCCGAACCTCGCCGCCGGGTCCGGGATGGCTGGCGTCGATCATCATCCCGCCTCCGAGGTAGAGGGAGACGTGGCTAACGGGTGTGTAGAAGAAGATCAGGTCTCCCGCAACCAACTCGCTCTGTGAGAGGTGGGGCAGCATGTCGTACATCATGGCCGAGGAGTGCGGGAGATAGACGCCGGCCTGTGCGTATGCCCACGACACCAAACCCGAGCAGTCGAATCCCACGTTCGGATCTGCGGATCCCCACACGTACTGCGTCCCTATGACCGACTCGGCGGCCGCGATCGCGATCTGGGCGGCTGACGCGTCCTGCGGTGGGACGAACCCACCCCAATCGCCTCCGCCGGTCGAGCCTCCGGACACCTCGGCGTTCGCCGTCGCCTCGGCTGCAGCGCGAGCAGCCACGGCGTCCTCGTAGCTCTGGCCCAGCTCCTCGTATAGCGCCTGCTGATCCGCGATCGCCGAGGAGACGTCGTTCTTACGGGTGGTGAGCTCGTCCACGAGGGCCTGCCGCTCGCCGACCGCCTCCGCGTACTTCCCGGCGGCCCACTTCGCTTGCTGGCCCGCGGTCTCGGCCAGGATGGCGAGGTCTGTGTCGCTCTGCGCGACCGCCCCCATGAACTGCAGCCGATCGGAGAATTCACTGAGGCTCTCGGCGCCCAGCAGGACGTCCACCTGCGACCCCATGCCGGTGTACGCAGCGACGGCTCGATCGTTCAGGTCCGACATCGCTCGCGCCGCCAGTGATTCGGCCCGACGCTTGGCGTGCCGCGCATCCGCCAACTTGGACTCGCTCTGCTCCAGTCGCACCTGCGCCTGGTTGTACAACTCGATCAGCTGGTCCAGCTGCTGGTGTAGCGCCTCGAGTTTGGCCTTCGCGGCCTCGACCTCTTGTTTGGAGGGGGCTGCCGAGGAGGATGTCGAGACCGACAGGACGACCGTGGGAACAACGAAGAGAGCGGCCACTATCAGCCGCAGGACGGACCTGCGCTTCCCTCTCATCTGCCCCCAGGTGCCGACGGGTATCGGATATACGAAAGGCCCCGTAACCGGAGCCGTCCGCGTCCGAGGCTAGCGGGGCGGGAGGGCTTCGTCAAACGGGTGGGGACGGACCGTGGTCCGCCCCCCAGCCCGTTCTGCTCTGGTCGGGACGGCGGGATTTGAACCCGCGACCTCAGCGTCCCGAACGCTGCGCGCTACCAAGCTGCGCTACGTCCCGAGCGGTGAGCCAGTCTAGCGGCTCGCCACCGCCGCGCTCGAGGCGGGACGCGGAGCGAGCTCCAACAACGTCGCCTCGGGGCGACAGAAGAACCGGAACGGCGCGAACTTGCTGGTTCCAAGACCGGGAGACAAGGAGAGCACCGCGGGGCCCATCTGGATCAGCCCGCTCGCCAACCGGGAGGGGAGCGAGCAGTTCGTGACCAGCGCACCCACGCCCGGAAGGCATACCTGACCTCCGTGGGTGTGACCTGCGACGATCAGGTCGTAGCCCAGGGCGGCCGCCTCCGGCGCGGAGTCGGGAGAGTGCATCACCGCGAAGCCGAAACGGCCAGACTGCCGACGCGGCGCCACCCGGAGGTCGTGGCGAGCGATGTGGGCGTCATCCAGACCGAGGAGCTCTACCGGCAACCCGCCTAGCTCGACCGGTTGCCGGATGTTCGTCAGGTCCTCCCATCCGTCTGCTGCGAGCTGCGCGATCAGCTCCGGGACACGACCGGCTGACGCCCGGCGTGGGGTCCGAGACCTCCGGAAGTACGCGAGATAGTTGAGCGGCCGGGGGGCGAAGTAGTCGTTCGAGCCGAGAACGAACCACGAGGCCAGTCGCCCACGAACGGCCCGGACGGAGGCAACCGTGGTCTCTACCGCCTGGGGTTCGGCCAGGAAGTCCCCCGTGACCACGGTGACATCCGCGGGAGGAAGCGTCGCTAGGAACGCCGCCTTCCGACCGTCGCGACGCACGAAATGCAGGTCGGACAGATGCAGGACGGAAAGTGGGTCCGATCCCACCGGTAGGATGTCCAGGCGATACCGCCTCAGTCGGTACCAGCGGCGTTCGACCACGATCCCCCACACGACGCAGCAGGCGCCGAACGCCAGGGACGCGAGCACTATCCGGGGGAACATCGGAGGCAGTCTAGTGAGCGACTCGAACCTGAAGTCCGAGATCCAGGGGCAGACTCAGCGGGCACTGAAGGACGGCGACAAGCTCCGTGTCGGTGCCCTGCGCCTCTTGAGCGCTGCCATCAAGAACAAAGAGGTCGAGCTGCGTCGCGACTTGTCCGACGATGAGGTGCGCGACGTCGCAGGCAAAGAAGTGAAGAAGCGGTCCGAGTCGATCGAGGCTTTCGACGCCGCAGGCCGGACCGAGCTGGCCGATAAGGAGCGTGCGGAGCGTGAACTGCTTTCGGTCTACGCGCCGGCGCAGCTCTCCGCGGATGCGGTCGACGCGCTCGTCGACGAGGCCTTGACCGTCACTGGCGCCACGTCCGCTAAGGAGATGGGCAAGGTGATGGGGTTCGTGATGGGTAAGGCGAAAGGTCAGGTCGACGGGGGTGTCGTGCAAGAGAAGGTGCGGGCCAAGCTGGGCGAGGACTAAGGCTCCGGGCTCGGAGTGGGACTTGGATCGGGACTCGGGCTGGGCGACGGGTCCTCGCTCGAACCCACCGTGATCGTGACCACCGTTCCTTGAAGCGCCTTCTTCCCTGCCTGAGGATCCTGCTCCATCACCACGCCATCGTTGTTCGGGTCGTTCACATGGCGCTTCACGATCTTCACGTCGAAGCCCGCCGCTTCGAGGGACGCGCGCGCGTCGTCGACCGACATGCCAACCACGTCGGGGATCTTCACCTTGGCCGGCACGCCGCTGCTCACCTGGATCGTGACGAGGGCTCCCAGCTGCAACGTGGCGCCCCCCGCCGGGGTCTGCGCGACCACTGTGCCCTTCGGCAGCGCGGAGTCGACGGTCTCGGTCTTCGGGGTGAAGTTCGCGTTGGCCAGCAGGTTCTGCGCGCGTTCGGACTTGAGGCCCACCACATCGGGCACGGTGCCCACCGCGGGGGCCGGCGGTGACGGGAAGCCCAAGGCTGGCATGCCCGCCATGATCCGAGCCATGTAGTCACGCCAGATCGGGGCGGCCAGCGTTCCGCCGAACACAGATCGTCCGAAGTACAGTGCCAGCGAATCAGGGGTGCCCGGGAACCCAACCCACACAGCCGTCGACACCTGCCGGGTGTACCCAACGAACCAGGCGTTCGAGTAGTCCTGCGTGGTGCCGGTCTTGCCGGCGACAGACCAAGGCGAGAGCGCTGCAGCGGTCCCCGTTCCGTGTGAAACCACGCCCTGCAACATCGCGGTGACCAAGTGCGCGATCTCCGGAGCCACCACCTGCTTGCAGGAGCGCTTGTGCCGGTATAGGAGGCCCTCGTCGTCCACGACCTTCGCCACAGTGAAGGCCTCGCAATGCTTCCCATCGTTGGCGAGCGTCTGGTACGCCGCGGCCATCTCGATCGGCGTGACGTCTACGGTGCCGAGCGTGAGAGAGGGCACCGCCGCTAGCTCCGTTTGGATCCCCATGTCGTGCGCGGCCTTCACCACGTTCTCGGGGCCGGCCTCGAGGATCAGCTGAGCGAAGACCACGTTGATCGAGTCGGCCGTGGCCTCCCAGAGGTTGCGGTATCCGCCGTCGCCGGCGCCCTCGGCGTTGGAGACGCACGAGCAGTCGTTGCCACGCCACTCCGGCAGGTACAGCGGCGACTTGGTAGAGAACACCGCGCCGGGCGGGATGTCCTCGCGGAACGCAGCCACCAGCGTGAACGGCTTGAACGCGGAGCCCGGTTGTCGCCGGGCATCGGCCAGGTTCAGCTGGTCTGTGGTGAAGTCGCGACCGGACAGCATGGTGCGGATCGCTCCGGTCTGGTTCTCCACCGACACGATGGCGGTATCGGGTGTCTGCGAGTAGTCGGGGTGCGCCGGCGGCACGCTGTAGGGCTGGCGCGCCACGCTCCGGGCGGCGGCCTGCCAATCGGCATCGAGCGTGGTCGTGATCTGAAGGCCGCCTTCGTACAGGCGCCTGCGTCGTTGCTTCTGGGTGGCGCCGAACGCGTCGAACTCACCGTCCTCGTTCGCCACGATCTGCTGGGTGATATACGACACGAAGAACGGTGGTCGTTTGAGCCTGAGCTTCCCGATATCTGGCGCGAGGCCGAGAGGCGATCTCTTCGCGCGATCGATCCGCTCCTGCGTGTACCACCCCAGGCCCGCGAGCCGATCGAGCACCACGTTCCGGCGCTTCCGCGCCTTCACGGGGCGGGCGACCGGGTCGTAGTAGGAGGGCGCCCGGATCAGCCCCGCGAGCATGGCGCTCTGCGGCACCTTGAGACGGGACGCCGGCACGTGGAAGTAGAAGTCCGCGGCTGTGCCGATCCCGTAGACGCCGTTGCCGAAGTAGATGTCGTTCAAGTAGAGCGCCAGGATCTGGTTCTTCGAGTAGCGCTGCTCGACGCGGATGGCCAGCGCCAGTTCCTGGAACTTGCGTTCGAACGTAACGGAGGTGTCGCCGGTCACGGCGTTCTTGACCAGCTGCTGAGTGATGGTCGAACCCCCCTGAACCACATCCCCGGTGGCCGCGTTCGTCAGGAGCGCTCGGATCATGGAGGTCCAGTCGAGTGGACCATGGTTGTAGAACTCGGCGTCTTCTACCGCCAGGACGGAGCGCTGCGCGGCATCGCTCACCTCAGCCAGCTCGACGATCTCTCGGTTGTCGAGGTAGAGGGTCGCCAGCACGGTCTCGCCGTCGGAAGCGTAGATCGTGGAGCGTTCGGGGAAATCGGGGATATGGGTGAACCCCGACCCCAGCTTGGTCAGGCGAGCGTCGATCGTGTGGGCACCGAACGCTAGGCCCGCGATCGGCGGAACGATCAGCACGGCCACGACAACGGCAGCAACGCCGATCACGGGGATCAGCAGGAGCACGGCCAGCGGATCGAAGCGCCGATCCGCGGCGTGATGACCGGGTTGCGCGGTTCGGGCCATGGGAGATGCACAGGATACCCCCGGTACCATGGGGGCCGATGCGTCGAACCTCCCTCCTGCTCGCCCTCCTCGCCGCGCTCGCGCTCTGGCCGAACGCGGCAGGTGCGGCCCCAACCTCTTCCGTCGAGGTCATCAAGGTCGAGGGCGCCATCGACCGGCCGCTCTTGGGCTACCTCACAGACCGGTTGGAAACGGCCGAACGCGAAGGAGCGACGGTGGTCCTGCAGTTGGACACCGCCGGCACGATCGATGAGGACGGCGTGGCGCTCGCCCAGATGGTGGCCGACCTCAGGGTTCCCGTCATCGCGTGGGTGGGTCCGGTTCCGGCCAGGGCCAGCGGCGCCGGGCTCCTGCTCATGTACGCGTCGTCGCTCGCCGCCGTCTCGCCCGGCAGCCAGACCGGTCCTCTGGATCCGATCGACCTCGCCCATCCCGACTCACGTCCGACCGGTCTGGACCAGACGATCGCCGGATGGATCGAAGCCAAGGGCAAGGCGACCGACCTTAACTGGAACGATCGTCCGCTGACAGCCGCCGAGGCGCGGCATCGCCAGATCGCCCAGGTCGCCGCGCTTTCCATCCCCGGCTTGCTGAACCGGATCGACGGGCGGACGGTTCAGACGGCCGACGGTCCCGTCGTGCTTCACACTCGGGTGGCGACGACCGAGCAGGAAGCGCAGGAACGAGGCACCGTCGACATCCGGTTCGAGAACCTCGGGCCCGTGAGGCGTGTGCTCCACGGCGTGTCCTCGCCGTCGATGATCTACTTCCTTATCGTGCTCGCGCTGGCGGCGCTGGCGTTCGAGCTGACGCAGCCTGGGTTCGGGTTCGCTGGGTTCGCGGGGCTCGGGATGCTCGCTCTGGGTCTTTACGGGTTGACCGTTGTACCCGTCGGCTGGTTGGGTCTAGCGCTTCTGGTCGGCGGGATCGGACTGATGGTGCTGGACGTGCGCGCGCGGAAGCTGGGGCCTCTGTCCGTGATCGGGCTGGCGGCGTTCGCCGCCGGCTCGGTGCTCGCCTGGGGAGGCGTAGCCCCGGCCATCCAGATCTCGCCTTGGCTGATCGCAGGGGCAGTGGTCGCGAGCATCCTCTACTACGGATTCGGCCTAACCGTGGCGATCCAATCGCGGGACCGGATCGTGAACGCGCAGCGCGGGCTGATCGGCATGATCGGTGAGGCCCGTGGCCGTCTGGCTCCCGACGGCCCGGTGTACGTGAAGGGCGCCATGTGGCGCGGTCGCTCAACCGGCGATGAGATCGCGTCTGGTTCAGCGGTCCGTGTGCGAGGGGTGGACGGCCTGGTCCTTCGGGTCGAGGTGGAGACCGGAACCGAGGCCGGGAGCGACCTGGTTCCGGAGTGACCGCGAGCCAACACGATCCGAGTTGTGGAGTTCCTGTGGACCCGCCCGGTCCGGAGTCCTCTCGCCCTTCGGGGAACGAACACCAGGTTAAGCGGCCCACCACGAGTCGCTTTCGATACCTGGGAGGGACGGCCTTCGGCCGGAGCCACGTGTTCGAGACCAGAGCCGGTAGCTGGCAACTCAGCGCCGCGTGCCGCGGCGAAGACTCCGCCTACTTCTTCGCACCGAGCTATTTCGAGAAACGACATGAGAAGGACGCTCGCGAGGCTGTGGCCAAGGCGATCTGCCAGACGTGTCCCGTCCTCGAAGAATGCCGTGAGTTCGCGCTTCGGGCCCGGGAGAGTCACGGCATCTGGGGTGGTCTGAACGAGATGGAGCGCCGAGCGTTCCTCCGCGAACATCGCAGCCAGGCCGGCTGATCCACGGTGGTCCCGGGTCCCGTTTGAGAGGATGCGCCACATGGATGACGTCCAGGTCCTGCAGCGCATCGCCGATCTGGGTTTCGAGCTTCCTCCGGCGCCGCAGGCCCTCGCCGCGTACGTGCCCATGGTCGTCTCCGGCACCCTGGCGTTCGTCGCGGGTCAGGTCCCGCTCGTCGATGGACAGGTCCTGCACCCTGGGCTGCTCGGCGATGGGGTCTCGGTTGAACAGGGCTACGAAGGAAGCCGCCGCGCCGCTCTCCAGGCGCTTTCGGCCCTCAGGGCGGAGCTCGGGTCGTTCGACCGGCTCCGACGCGTCGTCCAGGTGACCGTGTACGTCGCCTCGACCCCGGACTTCAGCGAACACCCCCAAGTGGCGAACGGAGCCAGCGAGCTTCTGGTGGCCGTGCTGGGCGAGGAAGGCAAGCACGCCCGGGCCGCCATCGGCATGTCGTCGCTTCCGCTCGGAGGGAGCGTCGAGGTCGTGGTCACCGCGGAGGTCGCGCCGAGCTAGGTCTCGCCGTGCGATGGTTCGCGCGCGAATCGCACGTCACCTTCACGCCGGGTCACCCCGCCGCGGTCGAACCACTCCATGAGTGGGACGGCGTACTTCCTCGTCGTCCCCAGCGCTTCCCTAAGAGCGCTGACCGTCATGCCTGCCCCGCCCGCCGCTCGGATCGTCGTCTCCGCCAGCGTCACGAACTCACGGGTCACGATCAGGTCGGAGTTGAGCCGAACGACGAGACCTCCTCGCGCCGCCGCGTCGATCACGTCTCGCGCGATCCCTTGGGCTATCAGCTCTTGGACGGTCGGTGGTGTCGCCGCCCTCTCCCCTCCGATCGCGGCGAGCAGACGTTCGATGTCGTCCGAGCGATCGCCCAGGGCGACGCGATGGGTGGCCAGACGGATCGTGGTCCCATCTCGGGCCATCGTGCCGCGATCGCAGAGGTCCTCGATCAACGCGTCGGCAAGGTCTGTGTCCGGCGGTGCACCTGCCGATCGGAGGATCTGTAGCGTGGCCTTCCTGATCTGGGCGAGCTCGGCACCGGGCTCGAGTGGATGCTCCGAGTGGTGATGCGCGAGCGCGCTCGCGACGGCCGCCTCAGCTCCGTCCCGCACTTCTTGCGTCATGAACCACCCGCCGATCCGCACGCCGCCTTCGACCTTGGAGCCGGTCAGGATCTCGGCCTCCGGTACCGGGACCGCGCCGCGTTCGGCCACGAGCAGGGCCGGTAGTCCGTCGCGTTCGACTCCTCGTCGCGACGTCAAACGTCCGATCGGATCGATCCCAGTCTTCCGAGGAGGCGCGATATCAAGAACCGTGCCGCCGGCCACCGTCTCGCGGCGGCCGGCCTCTCGCAGGACGAATCGATCTCCGACATCCAGGACCAGCGGGAGCTGCGTCCGTATCCGGACGAATGCCCGGTCGCCGGCCACGAGCGACGTCGTGCCGGACAACCGGACGCGGGCGTCGGTTTCGGCGGTCCCTGCATAGAGCTTGAACGCACCCCTCGCGGTGATCGGATGCGGTAGCTGTCGGACCGGTCGGAGTTCGGCTTCGAAGACGCTCGTGGGACGCCACGCACCAGGCGGCCCGAGCACGGTCCCCCGCGATAGCTCCCCACGCTCGACGCCCACCAGGTTCGCCGCCACCCGGGAGACGGGACAGGCCTGCTCAACGGCGCGCTCGTGCGTCTGCAGTGAGCGGATCCGCGCCCTCGCTCCGCTGGGGTATGTCTCGACCTCGTCGCCGACGCTCAGGCATCCTCCGCCGAGTGTGCCGGTCACCACGGTCCCGGCGCCCTTGATCGTGAACACCCGGTCCACGAAGAGCCGGGCGCGGCCCTCGTCCGGATCGCCTGCGGCGTCGAGCATCGCCTCCAGCGCGACGGACAGCTCCTCGAAACCTTCCCCCGTGGAGGACGAAACGGCGACGATGGGGGCGTTCTCCAGACCGGTTCCCGATACTCGCTCGCGTACTTCTGCCTCGGCCAGCGCGAGTAGGTCGTCGTCGACCAGATCCCGTTTCGTGAGCGCGACCACGCCGCCGCGGACTCCCAACACGTCCAGGATCTGCAGGTGCTCTTCGGACTGCGGCTTCCATCCCTCGTCCGCCGCGACCACGAAGAGGACGAGTCGAACCGGTCCCACGCCGGCGAGCATGTTGCCGATGAATCTCTCGTGTCCCGGCACGTCGACGAACCCGATCTCGCGACCGGAAGCGAGCGTGGTCCACGCGTATCCCAGGTCGATGGTGAGACCGCGTCTCTTCTCTTCCGCCCATCGGTCGGGATCGATCCCCGTGAGTCGGAGGATCAGCGAGGACTTGCCGTGGTCCACGTGCCCGGCGGTCGCGACGACCTTGAGCTCGCCGGGCATGGGGAGTTGCTAGCCTTCGTCGACGTCGTCGCCCTCTAGGGCGTACTGGATCGCGCGGGCCAGATGAGGGAGCTCGTCTGGAAGCACCGTCCGCACGTCGAAGATCACCGCGTCGGGTTCGGTTCTACAGAACACCGACGGGCTACCGGCGCGCAGACGCGCGGCGAACCCCGAGGGATCCGGCGTCTTCACCGCCACGCCCCAGGAGGCCATCGTCGTGCCGGGCATGGAACCTCCGCCCACCACCGAGTCGCATCTGCGAACGTGCGCCCCCTCCAGATCTCCGTCGAGAGACTCGGCCAGCCGGTGCGCGCGCTTCGCGAGCTGGTCGAGCGGTTCGCGCAACATCCGATGGACCGGGATCTCGTTGGCATGGCCGGTGTTGTGCATGGTCAGGACCGCCTCGAGCGCGGCGATCTGCATCTTGTCCGCGCGGACCGCGCGCGCGACCGGATGCGTCCTTAGACGCATAACCAGGTCGGCTCGACCGACGATGATGCCGGCCTGCGGGCCCCCCAGAAGCTTGTCGCCCGAGAACATGACCAAGTCGGCGCCGTCGGCGAGCGCCTCGACCACGGTGGGCTCGTCGGCCGGCATCCCGTGGCCTCGGTCCAACAGACCTGATCCCACATCGTGCAGGAATGGGATGTCGTGCTTGACCGCCAGTGAGGCCAGATCGGATGCCGCCGGGGTGGCGGTGAACCCGACCACGCGGTAGTTGCTGGGGTGGACCCTCAAGATGGCGCCCGTTCGGTCGCCCATGGCCGCTCGATAATCGCCGATGCGGGTGCGGTTGGTGGTGCCGACCTCCACGAGCTTAGCTCCCGACGCCGAGATGGTGTCGGGGATCCGGAACTCACCGCCGATCTCGATCAGCTCGCCGCGAGACACCAGCACCTCCTTGCGCCGGGCGAGCGCGGCGAGCGCAAGCATGAGCGCGGCGGCGCAGTTGTTGACGACGAGGGCATCCTCGGCGCCGGTGAGCGCCAGGATCAGCGCTTCTGCGCGGGTCGACCGCTTCCCTCGCTTGCCGGTCTCGCGGTCGACCTCGAGATCCGTGTAGTGGGAGGCGGCGCGCGCGACAGCGCGCGCCGCGCTACCGGGCAGCGGCGCCCGCCCCAGGTTCGTGTGGAGGACGACGCCCGTCGCGTTGATCACCGGAGTCAGGCCTGTCGCCATCTGCGAGGCGATGGCAGCGGCGCGCGCCATGAGCTCGTCGTCAGGCGGGGGATCGACGCCCGCGATGGCTGCCGACCGGATCTCGTTGAGGGTAAGACCGATGGTTCGCTTCAGTAGCGGTCGCCCCAGGCTGGCGGAGGCGCGACGTCCAGGCTCGGAGCGCAGCAGGGCATCGACCGAGGGAAGCTTGCGACGCGCGTCGGAGACCATCGCTCGAGTCTAGGCTCCCCGTGACCGCGCCGGCCTGGTCCGACCCGGCCGGGCCGGGGTTCCGGGCGGTTCGAGGGTTCGCGTAGGATATCCGCCGATGGTCGACACCGAGCGCCCGGCGTTCCAAAGTGCGCAGGTCACGTCCTTGATCCGCGGCGGCGGGCTGGACGTGGAGATCTCCACCGGTACGTTCCAGACCGAGGAGATGATCCTCAACATCGGCCCGCAGCACCCTTCGACACACGGCGTGCTCCGGGTCGTTCTGGAGCTCGACGGTGAGGTGATCGTCCGCGCCGAGCCGGTGATCGGCTACATGCACCGCGCCGCCGAGAAGCTGGCCGAATACCGCGACGCGCGCCAGGTCCTGGTGCTGATGAACCGTCACGACTGGATCAGCGCGTTCAACAACGAGCTCGGGTGGACGATCGCGGTGGAGCGCCTGGCCGGGATCGAGGTACCGGAGCGCGCGCAGTGGATCCGGACGATGTTCGCCGAATGGAACCGGATCCTCAGCCACCTGATGTTCAGCGGGTCCTTCCCGTTGGAGCTGGGTGCTATGACGCCGATCTTCTTCGCGTTCCGCGAGCGCGAGATGATCCAGGACCTGATGGAGTCCGCCACCGGCGCGCGGATGCACCACTCCTACTGCCGGGTGGGTGGTCTGAAGGACGATCTGCCTCGCGGCTTCCTGAAGCGCTCGGCCGAGGTGTTGGCAGTGACCCGGCAGCGGATCAAGGAGTACGAGACCTTGATCATGGGGAACGAGATCATCTTCGCGCGTACCCGCAACGTCGGCATCCTTCCGGCGGAGACCGCGATCGCCTACGGCTGCTCCGGGCCGGTGCTCCACGCGAGCGGCGTGCCTATGGATCCGCGCAAGGACGAGCCCTACGAGAAGTACGCCGAGGTCGAGTTCAACGTGCCTGTCGCGCAGAACGGGGATTGCTACGACCGGCTATGGGTGCTGGTCGAGCGGATGAAGGAATCGTGCAACATCATCGAGCAGTGCATGGACAAGTTGCCCGCGGGCGAGTTCCGCGCGGCCAAGCTCCCGAAGACCCTCAAGATGGACGGCGAGGTATACGTCCGCACCGAGAACCCACTCGGGCTCATGGGCTACTACCTGGTTGGCAACGGGAAGAAGGAGCCTTACCGCCTCAAGATGCGGACGGCGTCCTTCTCGAACGTGAGCGTGATCCCAGCCATGCTGCCGGGGACGCTGCTGCCCGACCTGATCGCGATCCTAGGCTCTATCTTCTTCGTGGTCGGCGACGTCGACCGCTGAACAGCGTCCGGCGACCGGGTTACTTCTGGCGAGCGAACCACACCCCGCCAGGGCCGGCGTAGCTGGCACCTTCGGCCCACACGGCGACGGTCTTGCCGGTGCTGGTTACCGCGATCTCGCCGTAGTCGCCGTAGATCTCAAGGAAGCCTTTCGGCCGCTTGTACGGCGCGCCACCGCGCGCGTTGGAGAGTCGCTGCGCCTCCGACCAGGTTGCGCCGCCGTCGGTCGAACGTGAATACCACACGTTCCACCGACCCGTGCGCGTGTCCGCCCACCACACGCGGAAGTCGCCCGGGCCTCCTGATGCCGCCGCTGGTAATAAGCTGTTCGCGCCCGGAGGCGACAGCGGTATCGGGTCGGTCCAGGTCGAGCCGCTGTCGGTCGACGTCGTCACGAACAGCGTCTGTGGACCGCGCTCCACATCGTTCGCCGCGTAAGCGAAGACCAGGTCGCCGTTCGCGTCCCCGGCGAGGGTCGGCGTGGGGCCGTAGAAGCCGTCGTAGCAGCCACGAGATGTGCAATCGGGCTGCCGCTGACCCGTCGCCACGCGAACGACCCGCCACGTCTGGCCCCCGTCATCCGAGATGACGGCGTCGGAATGGATGGGACCGACGGATCGCTGATCGTAATCGCTCTCCGCGAAGGCGATGTGCTGCCCGTCAGCCGACACCCATCCGCCACCAGCGAAGAAGTAGCGGTTGCCGAACGTGACCTTCTTGGAGATGAAGGTGGCACCTCCGTCGTGCGACACGCCGACGAAGCTGTCACCGTGGCTCGGGCCGTTGTAGGCGATGAAGACGTCCTCGCCGGAGGGCGAGACCGCGAGCCACGGCTTGTCGGACCATGCCGTGGACATGCTCACCGGCTTGGACCAGGTGGCGCCGTGGTCGATCGACTTCGACAGGCTCACTCCGGGGCTGAAGCCGGCGAGCCAGGCGGCGTAGACGGTTCCGTCCGCGTCGGTGGCGATCTGAGGGTCGTACTGACCGTGGTGGATGGCCTTGCATATGCAGAGGAAGGAATCGGCACCCCAGGTCCGGCCGCCGTCGGAGGACACGCGGAGAACGATCGAGGGTCTGGGGCAACGGTCGCAGCGCTTAGGCCCGCTGTAGCGGGTCGTCAACTGGTAGACGTACGGGTCCGTTGGGTCGGCGGCGATCGCGGGCTCCCAGTCGTTCTGGTTGGCCTTCCACACACGCTCCGTGGTCCACCCGGGATGCGGGAACGGACGTGCGGACGCGGACCGAGGCATCTGGTGGGCGACGCCCGCGGTTCCTGGGGCGGCCAGGGCCATAGCGACCGCGACGATCCCGATCCGGACAACTGCTGTCATCTCGAAGGCTCCTTCGGATGGGCGAGCTCGAAGACTAGGAGCGTCGGTCGAGCGACGTCAAGGCAACCAGCTCGGCCGGGGAAGGCCGGGCGTGGCGAGCACCAACCAGCGCATCCGGCCGAGCGCGATCGGGTCTACGAGCAGGCTCGCGCGGCTCCTGCCACTCCAGGTGCGCACGGCACCGAGGCCGTTTCGCGCGTCCAGCAGCTCGGCTTGGTGTTCGAGCTCGGTACGGAGCCACGACTCGAAGCCGAGCGTGAGCAGCGCGTCGTGCTGGGTGACCGACGGCCAGGCCACCAGGCCGCGGCCCTCGGCCCTGTGAGCCACGAGCGCGAAGTCCACTCCGGCCGTGATATCCGAGGATCCCGGATCCTCCAGCACGTCCTCGACGACTCGATGGCCGCGGTATCCATGTAGCTGGCCGCCTGTGGATCCCACCCCCCCATAGTCGATCAGGAGTGCGTATCCCCTCAGGAGCACATCGGCCAGGCGATCCACGAACGCGAACGCCCCGACCGGCACGAGCGTCTCCACATCGCGAGGCGCGGGTTCGGCGTCCCACGGAGCCTCCACCTCGACGAGCCGGTCGCCGTCCAGGCCGACGCAGATCTCCCGATCGCCGCGCACCCTGCGGAAGGGAAGGTTGTCCAACAGCTCCTGCGCCAACACGACATGGGGTCGATCCGAGAGCTCCGTGGTGACGCTGACACCGGTGATCGCCCTCAGAGCCTCGCGTGCGCCGGGACTCACCTCTGCCGCCGTGTAGTCGACGTCGAGGTCGTGCAGCTCGCGCAGGAGCTGTTCGGCCAAAGTTCCGTCGCCGGCCCCGACCTCAGCGATCCTGAACGGTTCGGGTCCTGCGAGCCCTGCGTGGAACGAACGGAGCGCCTTGGCCACCAGGGAACCGAACACCGGATGGATGTGAGGGCTCGTGACGAAGTCGCCTTCGGTGCCCACGGGCGGCCGCTCGTAGAAGCCGCCAGCTCCGTACAGAGCCAGCTCCATGAACTCCGCGAAAGTGATCGGACCGTGGTCCCTTATCGCCGCTCGGATCGCCTCGGTGACCTGGTCGCTCATGCATCAAGTATGCGCCGACCGCTGCGAGTCCGGCCTGGGAGAATCCCCGCGTGGTCGACGAGCTACGACTGGCGGCGTCGGTGATCGCGGGGCGCGACGCTCCGGGCGGTCTCGAGCTGCTCGTGATCGAGCGGAGTCGCACCAGCCGGTTCCTGCCCGGATACGTGGCGTTCCCGGGCGGCGCGGCGAGCGAAGGCGATGCCGATCTCGCCGCGGAGTGGTTCGGGACCGTCGACGAAGCATCGCGTGCCTGCGCGATCCGGGAGCTTGCCGAGGAGACGGCGCTCGCGCTCACCGTCGATGGGCTTGGTCCCATCGGTGGTTGGGACCCGCTCAGCCCCGTTGGCATGGCGCCGCCCTCGACCGATCAGCTTCCCGAGATGGCGCACTGGGTCGCTCCTGAGGATGTCCCCGTGCGGTTCGACGCCCGCTACTACGGTGTGGAGTCGATCGACGGGCTGGAGCCGACTCCGGACGGGACAGAGGCGGCAGCCGCCTGGTGGGCGAACGTCGCGGCGATCCTTGCGGATCATGAGTCCGGCCAGCGCAAGGTCTACTGGCCGACCTACTTCACGCTGGTCCATCTGGCGGCGTGTCGCTCGGTCGCCGACGTTCTGGCGCTTCGGTTCGAGACCCGGGAGCCGACCGATGCCGAGGTCGAAGCGCTTCCGCGCTCAACGTTCTGGCAGGACTGAACGTGCTCCCGATCGTTCGCGTGCTGGCGCCCAATCCCAGCGTCTACACGTTGGAGGGGACCAACACCTGGGTGGTGGGGCGAGATCCGTCGGTGGTGATCGATCCGGGCCCGGACATCGCGTCCCATCTCGACGATGTCGAGCGCGTGGCGGGACGCGTCTCGGCGGTCCTGGTGACCCACGATCACGAGGACCACGCTCCCGGTGCGCCGGCGTTCGCGGCGCGCGTTCGCGCGCCGCTGTTCGCGTTCCGACTGGACGGGCGCGGAGCATCTGCGCGACGGGCAACGGTTCCCGGCCTCCGACGCGGCCGAGATCGTCGCCGTTGCGACGCCGGGCCATTCCTCGGATCACGTGGCGTTCTTCATTCCCTCCGAGGCCGCGCTGTTCACCGGCGACGCAGTGGTGGGGCGCGGCACCAGCTTCATCGATCCGCCGGACGGCGACCTGGCCCAGTACCTGCGTTCGCTCCACCGCATGCAGGAGCTGCACCCGCGGACGATCTATCCGGGTCACGGCCCGGTCGTGCTGAACGCTCGAGCGAAGCTGACCGAGTACGTGAGGCACCGCGAGGAACGCGAGGAGCAGGTGGTGGCCGCCATCTCGGACGGCCCGGCCACCGTCGCACAGATGGTCTCCGTGATCTACGTGAACTACCCGCCAGACGTGCACGAGCTCGCGGCTCGCTCGGTCCTGTCGCACCTGTTGAAGCTGGAGAGCGAAGGGCGGGCCGAGCACAAGGGATCCGGCGACGAAGCGACCTGGAAGGTCGCCACGCCGCGCACGTGCGATAGATGCGGACGTCCTGTGAAGGGTCGCGCCCGGCTATGCGGTTCGTGCAGCCTGGCCGTGCTCCAAGACACCGCGGACGGAACGGATACCTAGTGGGCCGCGTTCATTCCCTCGCTGCATCCACTACGACCAGCCTGGTCCGGACGACGTAGCGACCGCGGGCCGCCATGCGGACCGTCCCCTCATCCATGAGCGACCGGAGGGCTCGGTTGATCGACTCTCGCGCGGCGCCCGCGAGCGCGGCCATCTCGTCCTGCGTGAGGGGCAGCTGGATCAGTCGACCTCCTTCCACGGGGCGTCCGAACCTGTCGGCCAAGTCTTCCAGCCTCCGCGCGACCCGCGCGCGGACGTCGAGCCAGGCCAGGTCGGCGGCCAGGGCCGCGGCGCGGTGGGCGCGAGCGGCGAGGAGGTCGGCCGCGGCCCTGGGGTGCACCGAGACCAGGCGGCTGGGACGGAGCGCTCGGACCGTGACCGGCGAGACCACGCCCGGCGGCTCGCCCACCAGATGCCCTTCACCTGCCACGTCTAGAACCAGCTCATGTCCATCGTCCGAGACCTGTGCGACCCGCAGGGCGCCCGAACGGACCAGCCACAGTCCGTCGCCTGAGCTGCCCTGGCGAACGGGCGTGGCACCCTGCCGGAGGACGACGGTGAGGGGGAGCGGTTGTGCGACGCCGGTCGAACTGGCCGACACACGCCACTCCTTCCGCTGTGCGGAGCGCGAGGCTACACGCCGCCGCCGACACGGATCGGCACAGGGACCGCGTGGCGCTGCGACCGGTTGCGGGGGTAGGCTTGCGCTCTATGGCGACCAAGCAGCTGATCGCGGCACTCGGCGGGGTGCCCCTGTTCGAGAGCCTGTCCAGCAAGCAACTGAAGAAGGTGGCCGAGCTGGCCGTGATCGCCCGGTTCATGGCGGGCGCCACCATCGTTAAGCAGGGCGTGATCGGCGACAGCTTCTACGTGGTGCTCACAGGTCAGTGCAAGGTCGTGGCGAACGGCCGCACGATCCACCGACTGATGCCGGGCGATCACTTCGGGGAGATCTCGCTCCTGGACGGTGGTGAGAGGTCGGCCTCGGTGGTGGCCGAGACGCCCATGACTCTCCTGGAGATCACCCAGAAGCAGTTCCTCGGCATGTTGTCGAAGGACCCGGAGATCACCGTAGCGCTGCTCGCGGGCATCGCTCGCGCCGTCCGGCGGATGGATCGTTCGCTCGCCGGGTAGCCTTCGGCGCATGCAGGTCGAGTTCCACGGTCATGATGAGCCCGACGTCGTTCTGGCGACGGTCGTGTGGGCGGAAGGTGAGCCCGTGATCTCGAGCCAGGACGACGCCCTGGCCGCCACGCTCACCCGCGCGTTCCGCCGCACCCCGGTGGTGATCGACGATGCCTCCTACCGAAGGCTCGGCACTTCAGGCGACGTGCAGATCCAACCCGGCAGCCTGGAGTGGTTCCGCGCCGTGGTCCAGGCCCGGGTCCCTGCCGAGACCGGCCTGATCGGCCGCTTCGTGCCGGGGGTAAGCGAGGGCGGGTTCGATCCCGCGGCCGGTTACCGGACTTTCGAAGACTCGATCGAACGGCTCACGACGTAGCGGTCGTGACACTCGCGTCTGCGGTGTTCGCCGCCAGCCACGTCTTGCCCTCGGAGCAGAACGCTCGGAAGTCGCAGTAGGTGCACTGTGGTCCCGGCGTGGGGTCGAACGACCCGGCGTCGATCGAGCGGAGCGCGTCCACCACACCGGCGCGAACGGCCGCCGGGTCCTCCATGGGATGCGACACCTCGTCGGCGCTTGCCAGGTACAGATACGTGAGCGTCAGCTCGTCGGGCCGCTTACCCCAGATCTCCATACAGGCCAGGCCGTACAGATCCAGTTGGAGCGCCGCCAGCGGGTCGTCTGAGGGCGGTCGCCGGCCTGTCTTCCAGTCGACGACCTCCCACGAGCCGTCGGGTCGTCCGAACACCGCGTCGATCCGCCCACCCACCGTGAAGCCCTCCAGCCGCAGCAGGAAAGGCCGTTCCACGTACAGCGGCGTCACCTCCGCGAACCGGCTGGACAGGAACGTCTCTCGGAGTCGTCCCACCTTGCCCGGCTCGCCCGCAAGCTCCTCGGTGGTGAGATCGGGTGCTTCCTCCAGCTCGAGCAGCACGGTCTGGCCGCTCGCTCGCCGCTCGATCCACTTGTGCACCTCGGTGCCGATCCTCGCCGCCGGCCCGCTGAATCGGGGCAGCTGGCGAACGGCCGTCCAGTAATAGCGCTTCGGGCAGCGCGCGTAGTCGATCACGCCGCTGGCCGAGACGGTCCGCGCCGCTCCGATCGCCGCCGAGATCCCGTCGGTGCCTTCCCTTTCCAGCAGGAACGCGGCGTGGTGTCGCCGCTCGGCCGCCAGCTCCTCGAAGAGCTCGCGCTCGTCCGGCTTCAGCGCGTCGATCGATGCCGGCTGGACGCCGCCACCGTCAGTCGCCTCGATCGCGGCGTGGCGCCACCCATCCGGGAACAGTTCATCGTGAGCCTCCGGCCTGGCGGGCTCGGGCCAATCGCGAACGAATCTCTCGCGGTAGCCCATCAACGGGTTGGTCTCCTCGTCGATGTCGGCCCCCGGATCGAACGTGGCGTGCCGTGTCTCGTGCACCCAATCCGCGAGCTCCTTCAGGAACTTCCCGCCCTCCTTGGCGTTGATGTTCTCGCCGTACCAGTGTGCGCCGGTGCAGTACAGACGCTTGCGCGCGCGCGTGAGAGCCACGTAGGCGGTCCGGCGCTCCTCGTGCTCCTCCTGGGCCTGCAGCGCAGCCTTGAAGTGCGAGAGCACGCCGTCGTAGGTGGGCAGGATGGCCGCGTCGCCGCGCAGCTCGAAGTCCATCGACTTGGGGCGCTCGGCAGGGTTGTGCTGGATCCGCGTGCTGGGCAGGAGCCCCTTCGCCAAACCCGGCACGAACACGGTCTCGAACTCGAGCCCCTTCGCGGCGTGGATCGTCATGACCTTCACCGAGTCCTCGGCGGATGGCTGGACCGGCGCCCATTCCGGTTTGTCCAGGCGTTCGACCGTGTCCACGTACTCCAAGAACGCGCGGAGCGTGAGTTCGCCCTCGACCGGCTCGAACGCGTGAACCTCATCCACGAATGCGGCCAGGTTCCGCTTGGTAGCGGCGGCCACCGCCGGGTCCGCGTGGGCGTCCAGCTCCGACAGGATGCCGGTCCGCCGGACGATCTCACCCAGGAACTCACCGACGGGCTTGCGCGCCTGGACCTGAAGATCCGCCAGCTCGGTCCGGAACTCCTCGAGCCGTTCCCGCGCTTCCTCAGAGAGACCGTCGACCTCGTCCAGATGCTCCAGCGCCTCGGCGAACAGGAACGGCTTGGCTTCACCCTCCTCCTCGTCCTCCAGACGGAGCGAATAGCTCTTGACCTTCGCCAGACCGGCGACGCGCGCAAGATCCTTGAACCCCACGCGGTACCGAGGCCCCAGCAGGATCCGCGCGAGCGCGACGCTCGCGAGCGGGTCGCTCACCGCCCGCGCATACGCCAGCACCTCCACGACCTCCGGCAGGCGGAGCAGCCCCGCCAGCCCCAGGATCTCGACCGGGATGTCGTGTTCGCCGAACGCCTGCTGCAGCGAGAAGAACAGACGGCTCGAACGGCAGAGCACGGCCATGTCGGCCCAGCGTTCACCGGCTTCGTGCAGCGACACGATCCGCTCGGCGATCCATGACGCCTCGCGCCACTCGTCGGAGATCCGCTCAACGTGGACCTCGCCGGTCCCGTTCTCGAGCCACGGCACCAGGCGCTTGTCGGGGTCGGGGCGCTGGGCGTCGGGGAGCTTGGAGATGAGCGTGTCGGCCGCCTCCAGGATCCACGCTCCGGAGCGGAAGTTGGTGTAGAGCGGGAGCTGCGCGCTGGGCGTGCCGTCCGCGCGCGGGAACCGCTGCGGGAAGTCGAGCAGGTTGAACAGGCTGGCGCCGCGCCATGCGTAGATGTTCTGGTCGGGATCGCCGACAGCCGTCACCGGATGGCCTTGACCGAAGACCCCAGCGATCAGCGCGGCCTGCGCGACGTTGGTGTCCTGGTACTCGTCCAGCAGCACGGCGTCGAACCGCTGCCGGTACTCGTCGGCAACCTCTGGATGTTCCTCTGCCACCTGCAGCGCCAGCGAGATCTGGTCGCCGAAGTCGATCACGCCCAGGTCGCGCTTGAGCTGGCGGAAGATCGCCGCACCTCTGGCCAGCTCGATCCGCTCGACCGCCGACGCGTACGCCCGGTCCGAGCGGTGCTCCTTCAGCTGTTCCAGCCGCAGCTCGTTGAACCCGATGATCTCCTCGGGTGTGCGCCGGTGGTTCGCCGCCTGATCGTCGAGCGTCAGGATGTTGTCGATCACGGTCTGCTGCCGCTCGACGTTCACGTGCTCGAACGTCATCAGATCCATGACGCGCGCGCAGAGCTCCGTCTTCTGCGCCGGCGACAGGACCCTCTGATCGGGCTCGACGCCCACGAGCATGCCGTAGCGGTCAAGGAGCTGCGCCGCGAACCCGTGGTAGTTCACGACCTCCGGCTCCTCGCCCTCGGCCAGCTCCAGCGGCGCGATCGCCTCTCGGACGCGCCGCTGAAGGTTCTCGGTCGCCTTGTTCGTGAAGGTCAGGCACAGCACGTTGCCGGGAAGGACGCCGGGACCTCCGGCGGCATCGGTCAGCCGGCCGCTCGCCACCAACGCCAGGTAGACGACTCGGGCCGCCATCACCGAGGTCTTGCCCGATCCCGCGCCCGCGACCAGCACGAACGGCTCCAGCGGCCACGAGATGGCCGTCCACTGCTCCTCGGTGGGCGGACGGCCGCCCATGACGGCAACGATCTCCGGCGGGTAGACGCGATCCGTCATGTCCGATCCTCCACCGGGAACAACGGCGCGCCCTGCGGGTAGAGCGAGCAGAGCGTCTTGAAGTCGCAGAAGAAGCAGTCGGCGCGCGGGTTGGGGCGGTAGCGCTCCTCCTGGTTCAGGCGGCGGAGCTCCGCGATCAGCGTGGACAGGCGCTCGCGCATCGCCGCCTGGTAGGCGGCCTCCCGCTCGCCGGTCCCCACCTCCCACTCGCGCATCTCGATGTCGCCGCGCTTGTAGTGACCCTTGATGTAGGCCAGCTCCACGCCGGTTATAGGTCCGATCGCCTTCAGGTCGGGCGCCTCCTGCGCGGCCAGGTAGTAGATGCCCAGCTGCAGGCTCTCGTTGGCTTTCGGCGCAGCGTAGGAGCTTCCGGTCTTGTAGTCGGTGATCCGTGTGCCGTAGCCGAGCGCGTCGGGACCGATCCGGTCGATGAAACCGACGATCGTCGCTCCGTCGTACTCGAACTCGAACCGCTCCTCGGTGCCGGTCGCCGGATGCTCGCCGTACCTGCCGAACCAGTTGGGCAGCATGCGTTCCTTGGCCAGGCGACGCCACGCCTGGGAGACGGCCGTGGACGGGAACTCCTGTGGACGCCAGCGAGCGTCCACCTCGGCCACCAACGCGGGCAGCTCGCGCGGCAGCGCCCCGTTCTCGCAGTCCTCGATCATCCGGTGGATCAGCTTGCCGACCCATGCCTGGTAGCCGACCTGTCCGCCCAGCCCCAACTCGGCGGAAAGCACGTACTGAAGCTCGCAGTTCTCCAGGGTGGAGAGCTTGGAGTACGACACGCGCACATCCTGGTGGAGCGGCTCGCCGTCATCGGTCCAGTCGCGCTGGAACCACCAGGCCCGCGGGTCCACGCCAAGCGCCACCAGCCCCTCGAGCGCGGCAAGCCTGCGCGCCGACGGCACGTCCAGGTCGGCGAGCGTCCGCCGCCAGGTGGCGGTGGCCTCCCCCACCGAGACCGGCTCCTCGAACGGCCCGGCCGGGATGGGCGTCCACCCAACGCCCAGCTCGTCGGCGAACCGCGAGGCGGTGGAAGAGCCATCCGGATGCGCCTGGCTGGCGGCCAGCACGACCCGGCTGCGCGCCCGGCCGAGCAGCATCCGGAACAGGCGGCGCTCGTCCTCCAGTCGGGCGCGGTTGCGCTCGGAACGGCTGACCGGTCGCGCCAACGCCTCAAGGTCGAACATGGGCTCGGGCCGCGACAGGCTGGGGAAGTTGCCCTCGACCGCGCCCGCCACGATGACCGTGTCCAGTTCGGCACCCGCCGCGCCGTGCGCCGTCAGCACGCGGACGGCGTCCAGCTTGGCCGGCTCGGTCCCGCGATAGCCGGGTCCGTGGACGCCGGCGTCGAGCGCCTCGACGAACGCCTGCGTGGAGGTGTCGGATAGGTCGCCCGCCTCGGCAACGGCTCGCGAGAGCGCCAAGACCACGTCGATCTCCCGCCCCGCTTCGGCGGGATGGTCGGCTTCGGCGACCAGCCGCGCCGAGCACGGGAGCTCCTTCCACAGGATCCGGAACGTGTCCAGCACGGAGCGATCGGCGACTTCGGAGGCGCGTGCGAGCACATCGCGCAACGCGATCACGTCGGCGGCCTCGGCCTCCGTGATCCCATCGGTGTGCTCCAGGGCCGCGCCGATCGTTCCCGACGCGGCCTGCGCCGCGCGCATCAGTCCGCGCGCCGCCGCGGGCGACAGGCGCGCCAGATCCGACGTGAGCACCGACTCGATCAGCTGCTCACGCCCGTCGGCGCTCGCGGTGAGCCAGCGGAGCGCCAGAACGTAAGGGAAGCTCGCCGGCTCCGCCGTGAGCGCCATACCGCCTTCGGGGAGCGCGCGCGGCACGCCGGCGTCGTCCAGCGCGCGGATCAGCGAACCCAGGTGTGAACCCTGCCGCCGAACGACCACCGCCAGCTCGTTCCACGGCACGCCCTCCTCCACGTGCAGCCGGCGGAGCTCGCGCGCGATCGCGGCGTGCTCCTCGGAGGTGTGGGGGGCGCTCCACGCCTCCACCACGACCGGTATCTCCGCACGATGCGAGGAGCCCAGCGACACATGCTTCGCGCCTGCGGATCGCTCGACGAACCGCAGGATCGGGACGTCGGTCGTTCCCTGGAACGAGAAGACGTGCGCCTGTGGATCGCCGGCGACGACGAGGTCGGGCGCGGCCAGACCTTCCACGATGGCCTCGGCCGCGAAAGTGGTGTCCTGGTAGTCGTCCACGAGCAGGTGATCCAGCAGGGTCTCGCCGTCGTCCGCCACCTGTGCCGCGCGCTGCAGGAGCGCCGCGAAATCCACCACGTTGCGGCCGTCGATGACGTCCTGGTACTCGCGGTAGAACCGCGCGAGCTCCAGCCATCCGGTCAGGCCCGCCTTCTCCGCGCGCTCATGGATGTCCTCCGGCGTGAGCAGCGCCTCCTGCGCCCGCGACAGGAACTGCCGGACCTCGTCGGCGAACGCTCGCATGCCCAACATGTGGCCGTACGCAGGCCAGGCCGCCGGGTCCTGGTCGGTCAGCAGGTCCTGGACCAGCGCGAACTGATCGCCGGCCGTCAGCAGTTCCGGCGGTTCCATGTAGTCCAGCCTGCGGAACCGCGTGGTGAGCACCAGGCGCGCCAACCCGTGGACGGTGAGCACGCGCAGCTCGGGGAGCGAACCCTCGAACCTGGCGAGGAGCGCGCTCCGGGCCTCGACCTGTGCGGGACGCGAGCCCACGACCAGCGCGACCCGCTCGGGATCCGCGTCGCTCTCCAACAGTCGGGCGAAGCGTTCGCGAAGTATCGCGGTCTTGCCGGTACCGGGACCGCCAGTCACCAGGAGCGCGCCCTCGCGGTGCGACAGGACCCGCTCTTGATCGGGATCCGGTTGGAGGGGGGACGTCATCAGGCTCGGATGCTACCCCGAGCCGCCGACAGCCCTGGTCAGAGGTCCGGACGGGGCGGGAGCTGAGCGAACCCCGTCGGCGACGACTGGCCTTCGATCACCCGTCGGTACCACTGTTCCACGTCGTGCGGGCCGAGCGCCCCCACCAGGACTCCGTCCTTCAGCACCAGTCCGTCCCTGCCGCCCAGCCATTCGAACGCTTCGTCCAAGGTCTCGTCGGGATCCACGACGGGGGTCTGGTTCAGCGGGATCACGGCGTCGCGCGCCGGGCGCATGGGATCGCGCGCGCCCACGCGCCGCGCGCTCTGCATGGAGATCGTTCCGATCACGCGGCCGCCGTCGACGAGAGGGAACGCCTGACCCTTCGACCCGCGGAGCGAGTGGTCCAGCGCCTCCGCCAGGCTGATGTCCGCAGGCACGGCCGCGGGCGGCGGGCGCATGGCCTCTGCCACCCGGCCCTTCAGCAACCGGTCGCGGAACGCGATCCGCTGGTCCATGCCCCGCCCGGTGGCGATCAAGATCGCGGCCAGGTATCCGAAGAACAACCCCAGCCCCACATCCTCGTTGGAGATCGCCCACACGGCGCCCGCGCCGAACCCGACGCCGACCATCACGCCTGACCATCCGGCCACCCGCATCGCCGTTCGGCGGTTCTTGGTGGCGCCCCAAACGATCGCCAACAGCATCCGTCCACCGTCGAGCGGGAACCCCGGCAACGCGTTCAGGATCGCCAGGACCAGCGAGAGCCAAGCCAGGTACCCGATCAGATGAGAGGCGACACCTTCGGTTGCCTGCGCGATAGCTTCGAACAGGCCCGCGATGATGAGCGTGCTGGCCGGTCCCACGAACGCCACCAGGAACTCGCCGAGCGGACCGCGGGCGTTGGCCCGCGTCTCGGTGGCGCCGCCCCAGAAGACCAGCGTCACGCTGCGCACTGGCAGATCCAGCCGGCGAGCCATCACGGCGTGAGCCGTCTCATGAAGCAGGATGCTGCCGAAGAACAGCACGGCGGCCAACACGGCCAGGATGATCGCCTCTGAGGAGCCGATCACCACCGGTCCGAACCGGATCAGGTTGGCGTAGGTGCTCCACACGTAGAGCGCCGCGATCCACACCCACGACGTGCTCACGTACAGAGGGATCCCGCGAACGGTCGCGACCTTCCACCGCTGTCCGGTCAGCATCCATCGAGCCTACCCGTGAGAGGGCGATCGAGTAGGGCCCCGACGTAGCCTCGACCTGTCCCAACGAGCCGAGGTCGCCACGAACAAAAGGTGTACTAGCGAATCAGACACCTGGGGACTCACAACCTCCAGCGAGTAGTGCGAACGAGGCCCGTAACACCTTCCCGAACGGCCCGTGCAGCCGAAACCTCCCTCTCCTTCGGTCGTCCACCCTCACTCTTTGCCAGATCGGACTTGACCGACCCCAGCTCGCACGTGCACCCGCCAAGCCTCCCTCGATAGCACGGGGTCGAGGAGCGCTTCTATCGCTCGCTCAAGTACGAACATCTCTGCCGCGAGAAATCGCCGACGCGATCGAGCTCGAGACCGCGGTTCGCAGCTACGGCGAGTCCAAATAGCGGGTGCGTCACCATGAATCGATAGGGCAGGTCACGCCGATCAGTGCCGACGTTGCTGCGTCCAACCTATCCGAGGCATGAAGTGTCCAAGGAACTTGACGCGGAACGCCCCCACGGGCGGTTCCGTCATTGTCGCGGAGGGAGCGGGACCCGAACCAGGCATCTGGGCCTCCCTGGAGGTGGAGTACCCGTTCCGTCGAACCGAGCTGACCGAACATTGCCCGTGCTTGGTGGAGTGAGGCTCGGTCACCCAGCCCCTTGAGAGTCACCCGGGAGATCGACCTCTCCCGCCACGTAGCTTTCCCAGCCGGCCTCTTCGATGTCGCTCAAGTTGGCTAATCGAGTCGTCCCTGGGCGTACGTGATCACCGCTGGGGAGCTCCCATGGTGCATCGTCCGGGTAGTAGTGTTTGTCGGTCCCAACGTCATCGGGGTGCAACCAAATAGAACTGTCATCGCTACACATGAGCACAAGATGACCTTCAGTCGTGATTAGACCAACCAATACACCCTGCCCATCAGGGCACGCTCCAAAATGCGACCTCATGGTGACACCCCCAGTGGATAGTCGGGAAACGCGGTTATGACATTGGTTGAACCCCGCGTAACCACTAGCCGAATCCATTTGGTGGTCGGCCCGCCTGGTCCTCCCGCATTGCCAATGAACTCCTCCATCTCCACGTAGAATTTGGTCTTCGGCCCTTGCTCCTCCGAGAACGACTGCCCACTGAATCTGCGCTGCCACGCCCGATCAAGCAGGTCGAATACATCGCATGGATCGGCCACGCTGAACACACCGTGTTGAACTCCAGGCACTTCCTGCAAGTGGGCGAGTACGTGATCAGCCCTTGTCGAGAAAGGGGGCCTGTCGGGCCCGTAAACCAAACCCCCACGTGATCTGTAGGTTCGGGAACCAATCAGCTCAAGGGGACCATCCGGTTCATCGCAGTCAGCTGCCGTCTTGGCGCCGCCCCCGACGATCGGTGGCACTGGCGGAGCCGGTGTCCCGGGGTCCGAGGTGTCGTTGACCTCTTGGTCCGCATCGCCAGCGCTTCCAAGGTCCTCTTCCAAGTCAGCATCGTCACGCGCTCCCTGCATGCACCCTGGCATCATTGTGCACATCAAGACTCCGGCGATAATCAGCATCGCCTGAGCCCCGATTGCAGCCATGATCACTCCGAATGCCGCACACACCGATGCACCTCGACAGGCCAGAGCGCCCCTTGAGGTCGCGAGGAGGCGACTTACGATGGACCGAGAAGCAATCTCTGCTTCGGGAATGGTCACCACGAACGCCTCGGGCGCAATCGGGGCGAGAACGTCGTGTCCGCTCGGGTCCAGATTCGATACAGGGTTGTTCGTCCCGTAGGCATACAGGTTGTATCCGGGGCTCCCTGACCCACCCGGGCGGACCGTATCTGCCTGGAGGAACCGGCCCAGCGCGGGGTCGAGCGTGCGGGCCCGCAGGTAGACACCACCGGTCGCATCGCTCGGCTCTCCCGTGAACCCGAAGCCGAGCGCCGTCCCCGACTGGGAGCGCGTGGCGCCAAAGACCTCGTACGTCCTCGACCCTACGCTCGCTCCTGAAGCGTTTGTGACCACCCGGACCGATCCGAGTGCATCCGTCAGGGGGTAGAGATCTCCCCCGCCCGCCGCCTCGATCAAGCCGTCGGCGTGGAGATAGGCACGGCTCTCGTCGTCGACGACCGTCGGAAGTCCTCCCTCGCGATCGACCAGGTAGTCGACCGGCGTCGAGTCCACCTCGGAGCCAACGCGTTCACCGTCGCCGTCGTAGTTGTAAGTGGCGTCATGTCCGTTCGCGGTCGCTGAGACGAGCCGATTGCCATAGTCGTGGCTGAAATCGTTGGTGCCCAACTCGGTGAGGTTCCCAGCGTCGTCGTTCGTCGCCGAGGCGGCCCCGACGCTCACGAGGCGGCCGGCGTCGTCGTAGGTGTAGGTCGTGGTGACCGAGTCGCGGGTTTCGGTGAGCCGGTTGCCGGCGTCGTCGTAGGTGTAGGAGACCTCTTCGCTGTCCGCGTATTCCACGGCAACGAGCTGGCCGAGGTCGTCGTGGGTGTAGGTCTCGGTCCCGGCCTGGGTCGTCATCGAGGTCCGAAGGCCGCGGTCGTCGTACGTGTAGTCGAAGGATGCGAGCGTCGCGGCGTCCTTCACATGGTCGATCGATGAGATCCTGCCGGCGTCGTCGTAGACATAGGTGGACACGACCCCGTTCGGGCGATCGATCTCGATCCGGCGTCCGTCCTCGTCGTAGTCGAACGTCGTCTCGTCGTTCGACGGGTCGGTGAGCGAGTCGAGCTGGCCCGCGAGGTCGTAGCCGTAGCCGATCTCCCGGCCGCCGGGAAGCGTCATCGCGTTGCGGCGGCCGGCCTCGTCCCAGTCGTAGGCGATCGTCCCGGCCGGCGCCGCGACCGAGCTCATCTGACCGGCGTCGTCATAGCTGAAGGTCGTCGTGCCGGTGTCGTCGATCATCGAGGTCCGCCGACCCGCGTCATCGTACGCGTAGGTGACATCTCCGCCGGGGAACGTGACCGAGGTGGGCAGGCCCCGCTCGTCGTAGGTCCAGGCGGTCTCGACGCCGCGACCGTCCGTCCGCTCCACGAGCTGGCCACGCTCGTCGTAGACGAACTCGGTGACGTTGGAGAGCGGGTCCGTGACGCTCGTCCGGTTGCCCAGGGCGTCGTAGGCGTAGGTCCAGGTCTCGTCGTTCGGATCAGTGAGGATGGTCATCTGCCCGACGTCGTCGTAGCCGAACGCCACGGCACCTGAGAGCGCATCGGTGAGCGAGGTCATCCGCCCGGCCGCGTCGTAGGCGTAGGTCGTGGCGTTGGAGAGCGGATCGGTCTCGGTGATGAGCCGCCCAGCGTCGTCGTAGGCGTACGTGGAGACGTTGGAGAGCGGGTCGGTGACGCTCGTGCGGTTCCCCATGTCGTCGTAGGCGTGGGTAGTCTCCGCGCCCGAGGGGAGCAACACCGAGACCAGGCGTCCTGCGAGGTCATAGCCGTAGGTCGTTTCGTTCTCCAGGCCATCGGCGGTCGCGACGAGCTGGCCAGCGTCGTCGAACGTCGAGGTCGTCGTCCGCCCGGTCGGATCCGTGGTCTCGACGGTTCGGCCGACGGCGTCCAGGGTGTAGGTCGTGGTGTTGTCGAGCGGGTCGGTGACCCCGACGAGCCGGCCGGCGTCGTCGTAGGCATAGGACGTCGTGTTGGAGAGCGGATCGGTACCGGTCAGCTTCCGGCCCGCGTCGTCGTAGGTGTAGGAGGTGGTGTTGGACAGCGGATCGGTCACGGCGACGAGCTGGTTCGCCTCGTCGTAGGTGCTCACCGTCGAGTTCTCGAGGGCGTCGGTCGTCGTGGTGAGGTTCCCGGCCTCGTCGTAGGTGTAGCCGACGGTCGCGGCGTTCGGCAGCGTCGCCGAGGTGAGGCGTCCCGCGTCGTCGTAGGCGTAGGTCGTCTCGCGGTCGATCGCGTCGGTCTCTGAGACGAGGCGCCCGGCTTCGTCGTAGGCCCAGCTCGTGGTGTTCGAAAGCGGGTCGGTCTCGGAGATCAGCCGGCCGGCGTCGTCGTAGGCCCACGAGGTCGTGTGCGAGAGTGGATCGGTCATCGAGGTCATCCGAGCGTTGTCGTCGTATGTGTAGGTCGACGTGTTGGCGTTCGCGTCGGTCTTGGCCTCGACGAGCCCTCGCTCGTCGTAGTCCCAGAGCGTCTCGGCGCCTTCGGGGTCGGTGACCCGGATCAGGTGTCCAACCGCGTCGTATAAGAACTCGGTATCGCGATCCAGGGGATCGCGGATCAAGATCAGTCGGCCGAGGAGATCGTAGAAATACGTCGTGGTCGCATCGAGCGGATCGGTCTCGGTCTGGAGGCGCCCGGCCCCGTCGTAGGTGTAGGTCCAGGTGTGTGAAAGCGGATCGGTCTCGGTGAGCTTGTGACCGCCGTCGTCGTAGGTGTAGGTCCAGGTCTCCTCGAGCGGGTCGGTCTTGGAAGTCATGTTTCCGTCGGCGTCGTAGCTGAACGTCGTCTGGCGCTCCAGCGGGTCGGTCGAGGAGATGAGGTTCCCGTCTGAGTCGTAGGCGAGGGTGGTGGTGTTGTCGCGGCCGTCGGTGACGGTCGTCGGCAGATGCTTCGCGTTGTACGTGAACGAGACGGGGTTCGCGAGCGGGTCGAGGAGCTCGTTCAGGTCCCCGTCGTAGTCGAAGTCGAACTCCCACTCGTTGAACGCGGGGTCGATGACGGCGTCGAGGTTCCCGTAGGCGTCGAAGAGGTAGGTGATGCGGTTGTCGAGGGGGTCTATCGCGTCGGTCGTTCGGTGCGCGGCGTCGAAGTAGAACACCGAGACCTCGGCCTCGGGGTCCGTGACCTCGGTCGCTCCCTTCCCCGGCGTGTCATAGGAGAGCTCGATCGTCGCGTCCGAGGCGTCGGTCTGGGAGATCACCCGACCCACCTCGTCGTAGGCGTAGGCGACGACCTGGTGCGCCTCCTGGTCCGTCACGGTCACCAGGCGATGCCGGTCGTAGGTGTAGGTGCGCTCTCCATCCTCGGGGTCGGTCACCGAGACGAGATCGCCCGAGCCGTCGTAGGCGTAGGCGTGAACGGCATCGAGCGGGTCGGTGACGGTGACGAGACGCCCGGAGCTGTAGGTAAGCGTGATGCTCCGGTCCCCCGGCGCCTCGACGCTACTGAGCAGGCCCCCGCCGTCGTAGGAAAGCGTGATCTCGTTGCCGTTCAGATCCTCGATCGAATCCAGGCGCCCGGCCGAGGTGAACCGGTAGATCTGGTTGTCCTTCGTCGTGAGCGTGAAGCTGCCGTCGCCCTCCTCGACGAGCTCGGAATGCACGCGCGGATCTACGGGGGTGTAGTCGCCGACGAACTCGTCGAAGAACTCCTCGCGACCCGAGCCGTACACGACCGCGACGTCGGAGCTCACGAACTCGAGGTGGGTGTCGTAGGTGTGCGTCCATCGGTAGCCGAGCGTGCCGTAGGCGTCCGAGTGGGCGTTGTAGTAGCGGGTGAAGGTGAGCGGCATCGTGCCGGGGAGCGAGAGGTCCTGCTCGGCGAAAGCGACGTTGCCGGTCGTCGTGTCGATCCCGAGACCGACCCGGGAGGAGAAGGGCTCGGACACGCGTTGGCGCGCGACGTTGTCCCCGATCGAGTACAGACGCCCACCGTTGACCATCTCCACGGTGAAGTAGCCGCGGGAGCCCATGAAGTCGTGGATCAGCATCCGCGAGCGCCGGTACTCCCCGCGCGGCGTGCTCGTCGAGAGCACGATCCAGCTGTCCTCCTCCTCGTTCGTCCAGTTCACCCGGTAGATGCAGGTCCCACACGTGCCGACCCAGAACCCGATCGTGTAGGTCTGCGTGTCCCCGAGCACCCCCGTGTCGATCCAGGAGGAGCGGAGCACAGCGCCCTCGCCGTCGGAGGCGTAGACGTAGGTCCCGTTGGCGTCTTCGCCAGCCGACAGGGCGTCGCCGCTTGAGTTCACCCACCCGGGCAAGACCTGCTCGAACGCCGAGACGTCGTCCACGTCGGCGGTACCAGATCCGGTGACGATCTTGAGCTTCACGGTCTGGCCGGCGAAGGCCCCCACGCCGTAGCGGTAGGTCGCCCAGGAGGTGGTCGTGGCGTTGGAGTCCGTGGAGGCGGACTGGGAGTAGCCCTCCCCGTAGAGGATCGTCACCGACACGGGGACGTTGGAGTACGCCGATCCAGGAGCCGTGCGTGCGTCCAGCACCAGGTCATGCGCGCTCGCCGGGATCTCTAGCGGTGCGGTCGTGATGTCGCCATTCATGCGGGCGAAGTGGTTGCCCGCGTCGTCCACGAGCGACACACCGGAGGAGATATCCCACCCGGGCACCTCGACGAGCTGGATCCCGACGTCGTCGGCGAGGATCGTCCCCGTCACCTTCTGCACGCGGACCTTGATGTCGTCTCCCCGGTACGCCGTGAGGTCGAAGCGCACCTCCTGCCACGCGGACGTGGACGCGGTGCCGATCGCCACCTGGGTGTAGGTGGAATAGCTCGGCCCCACGGCGACCTTGACGCTGTACTGGGGGCTCGATCCCACCCCCTTCACGAAGACGGACCCGCGCTGGGCCGACTCGTCGACCTCGGTGGCCTCGGTCGTGATCGAGGTCCCGAGCCGCACGTAGTCGTCGCCCGAGTCGGCCTCGCGGCGGAAGTTGCCAGCGAGCGTGTGACCGGGGAAGGTCTCCTCCACCACGACGTCGTCGATCCCAACCTCGCCCACGTATCGGGAGAACTTGAGCTTGACGCTCTGCCCCACGTAGGCGCTGACGTCGGCCCAGGAGTGCGACCAGTAGCCGCACTCATCGCAATAGTCGCTGAGGAGGAGCGTTTGGGTGGAGTAGGTCTCGCCGGTCAGCACGTAGACCCTGACCCAACTGTAGTTGTTCGTGGTGATGTAGTTGACGTCGTAGGAGATGGCCTGCGCGTCGGACGGGATCGTGATCGCCGAGCTCGTGATCGTGTCGCTGGAGCCGAGCTTGGCCCAGTCGTCTCCCGAGGTCGTCTGGATCGATGGATCGCTCGTCTCGGTCCAGCCGGTGAAATCACCGGTCTCGAAGTCGTTGTTGTCGGGCGTGACGAGGGTGGAAGCCGCGTCTTCGAGGTCGACGTTCTCCGGAGGAGTGCCGACCTCCTCGGAGGGGTCTTCGAAGTCGGGGTTCTCCGGCGGTGTTCCGACCTCCTCGACGTCGCCGTCGATCGTGTGATTCAAGGGATAAGCAGGCTCGGCAGCCGATAGGGTCGGCGGGTCCGCTTTGGCCTCCGGCGTAAGTCCGGGCAGGAAAGAGCCTCGTGGAACAGCCTGCAGCACAAGCGCAACCGCCGTGAGACATAGGATGATGGCGACGCGACGCTGTCTTGGGCTGTGGCTGTGTCGGTAGGCTCGTCTGTCCCGGTCGTGGCCGCCAGGACCGAGATCGGTCATCGTTCGCATCCTCCAGCGGGGAAGCCCGACGATATGCAGTGAACCTAGTCGCAGTTACATGCGGAGGCAAATCCACTTGCCACGCTGGGTTAGGATTCAATCGTTCGTACGCGCGAGCGAGCCGGCCGCACAGGCCGTATCCCGTCACCCTTCACGTCCGACGCTAGAGCACTCGAGCCCAGAAATGCACTAGGCAGATGCCTAAGTCCTGCTCACCCCGAATGAGACGTGGCCTCGGCACGCCTAAACTGCGCCTGTGGATAACGAGGATGGCGGGTGTTGCTTCGACGATTGGGTCGACGACTGGTCGAAGCGTGCCAAGAAGAAGCGCACGGTAGCCGGCGTCACCGCGCCGTTGCTGGCGGCGCTCGAGGAGGCCGGGATCCGCGATCGGAGCATCCTCGACATCGGTTGTGGGATCGGCGACCTGGCGACTGAGGCCGTTTCGCGCGGCGCCACCCTGGCCTTCGGCATCGAGCTATCTGCGAAGGCCGTCGAGGAGGCGCGGCGTCTCGCCGTGGATCGCGGTGTGGCTGATCGCATCTCGTTCCAGGTCGGTGACGGAGCCAAGGTCGCTCTGCCGGAAGCCGACATCGTCGTTCTGAACCGGGTGTTCTGCTGCTATCCGGACATCGACGCGCTGCTCACGAACTCACTCTCGGCGGCAGGCGTCGCCTACGCGTTCACGACGCCGCCGTCGACGGGGCTGGCGGGTTCGTTCGTCAAGGCGCAGATGCGGTTCGCAAACGCCTGGTACCGCCTTCGTGATAGCAAGTTCCAGGGGTTCCGAGTCTTCGTCCACGATGTGAAAGCGATCGATGCCCGTGTTCAGGAAGCGGGTTTCCGCCAGGTCCGCACCGGGTCACACCACCTCGTTTGGCACATGGCGGTGTATGCCAGGCCGTAGGCCTCGTCCGAGACCACGAGCCGTCACGGCAGGTCCAAGTCGAGCAGGGCCCCCAGCTCGCCAGCGTTCCTCACCGCGAAATCTCGGTAGCAGTTGTTCATGAGGACGTGGGTCTCGCGGGTCTGGGAGGCCAGCTGCTGCAACCGGGGGACCCACTCGGCGAGCTCCTGTTGTGAGTAGTCGTACTTGAAGCGATCCGCGGCGGTCTCGCTCTTGACGGTCCACGCCTCCACGTTGCGTCCGTGGAACCGCACCATGGACAGATCGTCGGCTGTGGCCGCCGCGAACGGCGGCACACTGGAGTCGAACCCCTGCGGCATGTCCACACACACGAACGGCAACCGTCTTTCCTCCAGGAAAGACAGGCTCTCCTCGCGATTGCGTTCGTTCATCCAGGACTCGTGGCGGAACTCGATCGCGATGCGGTAGTCGGGCAGCCGCGCCGCACACTCCTCTATGTACGCCTTGCTCTTGCGACCAATCACGAACCACTGCGGGAACTGGAACAGCACCGCGCCCAGCTTGCCCGCTGAGTGCAGCGGCATGAGCGCGTCGCGGAACCGCTGCCACACCTCGTCAACAGCCTCATCGGGCAGCTTGTCGCGGTAGACGTTCCGCTTCTCCAGCATGTCGGGTGACAGCGACTGTTTGATGTCGGCGTAGAGCGAGTCGGGTCGCGTGGGGTGGTTGGTCAAGAGCGAGTACGCCTTGATATTGAACGTGAAGTCTGCGGGCGTGCGCTCGATCCAGAGCACGGCGTTCTTCTCCGAGGGCGGGTAGTAGTAGGTGGAGTCCACCTCGACAAGTGGGAACCGCGACGCGTAGAACTTGAGCCGGGCCTCGGCGGAGCGAGCCTCGGGCGGATAGAAGTTGCCGTCCTTCACGAGCGTCGGGTCGGTCCAGGACGAGGTCCCGATCAGTATCCGGCCGCTCACTTCTTCTTGTTGTTCTTGCGCAGGACGATGTCCTTGGCGTTGTTCGCCTTCTCCTTGGCGATCCTCAACAGGCGCTGGGCCCAGACGTACTCGGTCGCCAGGATCGACAACCCCACGATGATCACCACGATGCCCGGACCGGGGAGCACCAGCATGGCGATGCCGGCCAGCAGCACCACCAAGCCTGCGATCGTCACGAGGATACGCTTGCCGTTGTGGAGGATGAACAGCACGACCGCCTTGACCGGGACGACGGCCGGATGGTTGTGCCATCGGCGTGCCAGCTCGGGGTCGGTCGCCGAGATCTCGGCAACGGTCTCGCTGGCATCGCGTTCCTCGGGGTCATCACCCCAGATGTCGTGACGGTGAGGGTTCTCGCTCATAGAGGCCCCTACTTTGACACGTCAGGGCGAGAACGTCGTCCTCGGTCAGTCGTCCTCGTGGCCGTCCCCGTCGTCGCCGGGCTCGCTCTCCTGGGCGCCGCCATGATCGTCGGGGCTGGACGATGACGAAGGGTCGGGCGACTCACTCTCAGTCTCCGTTTCGCCCCCAGTTCCGTTCCCGGTCGGCGTCTCCGCTCCGGTCCCTCTGGAGGCGGAGGAGGTCTCAGGCGCAGGGGTCAGTCCCGGCGTATGTCCCGAGGAGGGTGACCTCTCAGACTTGGGTGATTCGGAAACCCCCGGACCCGGGATCTGTACCGCGGTGCCTGGCTCGCTGAGCGAACGGCCAGCCAGCGCGAACGCTCCCAGCGAAAGGGTCACGGCGAGCACCAGCCCACCAACGCCGAGCGCGACCACCTTCATCGCATCCTTCATGCCTCGAGCGTACGCACCGGTGTGCTAAGAGCGGGCAAAGCCGAGGCTTGCCATTGCTTCAGTCTGGCCTGTCGGGCGCTTCCTGTCCCGGCCTCATGCCGCGCGGCCATCGCTTCAGCTCGAAGAAGTCATCCCTGCCGGCCAGCCAGCGCGTGTGCTCCCACATGTGATCGGCGTCCTCGCCCTGTGGCGCCAACGCCATGATGGGTCCGTACAGGACCTTCGCGTCCACGATCTGAAGGGTGGGGACGCCGAAGACGCTCCGGCCGCGCGCGTCCAGGAACTCCCGGGTCACCTCGTCGGTCAGCTCGGACGTAGCGACGGCGCGTTCCACGATGCCGGGCATATCCGCGTCGAGCGCCGCCGCGCGCACGACCTCGGCCGACGGCTCATCGTTGTCCACGTGGAGGCGACGGCCGATCGCGTCGTATAGCCGCTCGAACGCCGGGTTGCCTCCTTCGCGGCGGGCGAGCGCCAGGGCCACCAGCGCCTCGCCGTCTCGCTCACACGCCTCCCAGAACGGGGTCCCCTCAGGCTGCGCGTTCAGCTCCAGGCTGAAGAGCCTCCAGTCCAGCTCCACGCGGCCGGCCCTGGCCAGCCCTCGAAGCCATCCCGCGGTCTGCCATGCCCACGGACACCCTGGGTCGACCCAAAGCCCGACCGGCGTCGGCGTCACGAGCCGACTTCGCTAGGGGCTTCGGATGACGGGTCGCCAGCGGTCGCCGCCGAGGCCGACCTGAACCTGATCTCGACCCGCGTGCCACCGCCCTGGGCGTCCTGAAGCGAGAGCGCGCCACCCCAGCGCTCGGCCAGGTCGCGCGCGATAGCCAGGCCCAACCCCGACCCGCCGGGGGGGGCAGTCGAACCCCGGTAGAACCGCTCCGTCACCTTGGACCGTTCCCCCGGGGCGATGCCGGCTCCGTGGTCTCGCACGGCTAGGAACGCTCGTCTCTCGGCGATCCCGGTATCCAGCTCGATGGCGCCCGGTGCATAGGTCGCCGCATTCTCGAGAAGGATGTCCAGGATCTGGTCCACATCCGTCGGGTTGGCCTGCGCGACGCAATCCGTCCCAAGCAGCGAGAGCGATGAGCCGCGCGACGTCATGCGGTCGCTCCACCGCTCATCGGCCCGCTCGGCCGCGGCCCGCAACTCCACCTCGGTGGGTTCACCCTCTTCCAGTCGGCGGGCCATAACCAACAGCCGGTCCACTGTGGAGGCCAGCCGATCCACCTCCTGATCCGCGGCCCGCAGCTGCTCTTTCAGCTCCTCGGTCGGCGCCTGCTCCAACGCCGACTCCAGTCGCAGCTTCATGCCGGTCAGCGGAGTACGAAGCTGATGAGAGGCGTTAGCCACGAACTCCCGCTGGGCCTGCACGGTTCGCTCCAGCCGATCGGCCATCTCATCGAACGAACCGGCCAAGTCCTGGATCTCGTCGGCACCCTGCACGTCGCCGGCGCGCGCTCGCAGGTCGCCGGAGCCCAATCTGCGCGCCGCACCCGCCAACCGAGTGAGCGGGCGCGCGATCGCGCCGGACATGGCCAGGGCGATCACCATGCCGATCAGCAGGCCGACCCCGCCGATCACGGTGATCAATCCGATGGTGGTGCGACGGACCGCGTCGTTCACGTCTTGGATGTTCTTCGTGATCCGCACCGCGCCTATGAGGCCCTCATCGATCACGGGAGCGGCGGCGACCATGATCTCCGAGTTCTCGGTGTCGCTGAACCGTCGCAGGACCTCAGCTCGAGGGCCGTCGGGCTCGAGGGCCGACTGGATCTCGGGCCGCTGGGCGGTGTTGTAGTTCTTGCCAACGCCGCGCCCATCCGAGTCCGCCAGCACCTTGCCCTTCCGGTTCATCACTATGACTCGGCCGTTCACTTCGATGGCGTAACGGCTGATCAGCTGGTCCAGACCGGGGCCGGGAGCCATGCTCTCACCGTCCAGGCCGGCGGCGATCGTCTGGACGTTGGTCAAGACCTCACGCTCGATCTCCGCTCGGGCGCGGTCCCTGAGGCTGAAGAGCAGAGGGATGGTCAGGGCCACGAGCACCGCGACCACCAGGTAGCTGAAGGCCAGGACGAGTCGGCTGCGAACCTTCACGAGGGCGCCGCGAACCGGAAGCCCACGCCTCGCACCGTGGTGATCAGCTCCGGTTCCGAAGGCCGAGCCTCCAGCTTCTTGCGGAGCCAGGAGATGTGGACGTCAAGGGTCTTGGTGGGTCCGAACCAGTGCGGGTCCCAGACCTCGTCCATGATCTCCTCGCGGCGCACCACCTGACCGGCGTTGGCCATCAGCACATGGAGCAGGTCGAACTCCTTGGCGGCCAGCTCGACGGGTTCGCCGGCCTTGGTGACGGTGCGCGAGGCGGGGTCCAGGTGGATCGGGCCGATGTCGATCGGGCCCTTGCGCGCGGTGGCCCGTCCGCGCCGCATGATCGCGCGCATGCGTGCGACCAGCTCGCCGGCGGAGAAGGGCTTGACCACGTAGTCATCGGCTCCGAGCTCGAGGCCTACGATGCGGTCGATCTCCTCGCCGCGCGCGGTGAGCATGATGATCGGGACGTCGGAACCGACCCGGATCTTGCGGCAGAGGTCTCGCCCGTCGCCGTCGGGAAGCATGACGTCCAGCAGGATCAGGTCTGGCGGGGCGGCCTCGAACGCCGTGGTTGCGTCCTGGATGGTCGCTGCTATCTGGGCATCGAAGCCCTCTCTCGCTAGGTGTTCCGCGAGCGGTGCTGAGATGGCGGGTTCGTCTTCCACGACCAGCACCTTGGGCTTCACCCAGGCATGGTATCGCCGCTGCTCAGCGAGCGAACTTGGCACTCTTGTGATTTGTCGTACCCCTCGTGTAGAACTAGCCAGGCTTCGGGCGGCGTCCCTCCCCGCGTCGCCAGAAAAGGGGGAGGGAACCATGTCCGCTGCTGCCACCACTCAACAGGCTCTCAACGAAGGGCAGGCCAACGGCGAGACCCTGACCGTGAGGGTGTTGTTCTACGTTGTGACCGCGATCGTCGTGTCGACGCTCGGGATTGGGATTGCTCGGAGCCCGGGAGTGAGCACAGGCATCTTAGGGGCTCTTGTTCTGTGGGTCATCGTGGCGGCCACAGCCGACCTGCTCCCCGTCCAGCTCTGGGGAGATGTGTCCCTGAGCATGTCACTACCCGTGACACTAGCCGCGGGGATGGTCATGATGCCGTGGCAAGCGGGCCTCGTGGCATTCATAGCAGCCTTAGACCCACGTGAGTTTCGACGTGAGGTCAGTCTTGCCCGGGGCTTGTACAACCGAAGCCAAGTGGCCGCGTGCGTGATGGTTGCCTCCCTGGCTTTTCATGCACTCGGAGGTAGCGCTGAGGAGTGGCCCGCGGTGATAGGGCTCGGGCTCGTGGCACTCACAGTTGATTGGGCCGCGAACTCCCTGCTGGTGATGGTGCCGGTAGCCATGATGACGCGACTGCCCGCTGCTGAGGTGCTTCGGCGCGTTCACGGAAGTTCGCCTCTGGAGCACACCCTCGGATACGTTTGCCTTGGACTGCTGGCGGTCCTCCTGGCCGCGATCTACGGAGTCGCTCAAGGGTGGGGGCTCGTGGCGTTCCTGATTCCACTCGTGCTGGCGCGTCAGGTCTTCATGCGTGGCCGTCGTCTCGAGGAGGCAGCTCTCAAGTTGGACGCCAAGGACAGGGCCTTGCTCTCAACATCTGAGCAGACTCTTGCTGAACGTCGCGACGAGCGGATGGCCGTCGCCGGGGAACTCCACGATGAAGTGCTCCCCCCCCTCTTCAAGGTCCACCTGATGGGTCAGGTGCTTCGACAAGACCTCAACTCCGGGCGACTGCTCGACCTCGATGAGGATCTCCCGGAGCTGCTCATAGCGACTGAAGCCGCACAATCGGCCATCAGGGACCTCGTCCGCGACTTAAGACGCTCGTCGCTGGGACCGGGAGGACTAAACACCACTCTGGAGCTGCTTGCCAACCAGCTGGAGGCGGCGGGTTCACCATCGATTGATCTATCACTCGACGATGTCGGTGGATCGAGCCTTGCTCAGCTGCTCATCTACCAAGTGGCCCGGGAAGCGCTAAACAACGCAGCGCGCCACTCTCGGGCTTCCAAGGTTTCCGTTCGTCTGTTCCGAAGCGAGGGACTGATCAGGCTTGTTGTCGAAGATAATGGAGTTGGTTTCGACGCCTCTCAAGTGGACCGGGACGCGCACTTCGGCCTGCAACTCATCGCGGAACGCGTCGAGGCGGGGCGTGGACGAGTCGTCATCGACAGTCAGCTGGGGGCTGGCACGCGGGTCATGGCTACCCTCCCACCAGAGCTGGACCAGTCGACCTAAGGAACGCCAAAGGGCCCCGGCCGGGGCCCCTAGGCAATCGCGCGATTGCTTGTGCGGGTAGCTGCTCAGACCTTCCAGTGGGCGCCACCCGCGAGAGCGACGGCGAGAAGAGCGCCGAGCGCGATGGCGATGCGCTTCAGGGTCTTCATTCGTCCACCTCCTCTCGATAGCACTTACACGCCCCCCACGAAGGGGACTGCTGCAGCCACTATCGGGGGACCACCTATCGGGGGACAAGCCGGGCATAGGTACTACGGCAGATGCAGTACCCTCGCGGACTACGGCCTATCTTGCTTCCAAACCGCCTGGTGAGCGTCCAAGATTGCGCGTATGGCGTCTGGCGAAGATGTCCGGCATCCCGCGCTCCTAACCGCGTTCGAGCTCGCAATCATCGTGCCGACGATAGTCGGCGGGATAGCGCTGGCTTACAGACAGCCCTCGGAGTTCGACGCCGCACTCCTCATCTGGGCCGGGCTCGTTGCCATCGTGGAGCTGCTGCCGGTCCCCGCTTGGCGAGGACTCACGATCAGTCTCGGCTTCCCGTTGCTCATGATGGTGGGGATCCTCTATGCCCCGATAGCCGCGGCAGCTACGGCGTTCGTTGGTACCGCGGACCCTCGTGAGTTCAGGCGAGAGATCAGTGGCTTGAAGGCTGTGTTCAATCGCTCTCAGGTGGCGGTATCGGTCTTTGCCGCAAGTGCCGTGTATCACGCCATCGCAGGGAGCTACCCTGAAGAGGGATTCGGAGGAACCGCCTACCTAGGCATCTTGGCTGCGATGGCTGCTTCGGTGGCCGACTACTTGGTCAACAGCGGGACCGTAACCATCTATGTCTCTCTGAAGACAGGACTCCGCCCGTGGAGGGTGATTAGGGAACTTCGGATCGGGAGGCTGAGCGAGTTCCTCGTCAGCTACCTAGGACTCGGAGTCTTCGGGCTCGCCCTTGCCGTCCTCTTTACCCAGGTCAGGTTCTGGGTCCTGCCGACCGTATTCCCACCACTGATATTCGCGCGTCAGATGTTCTTCCGGAGTCAGGCGCTGGAGGAAGCTCACAAGGAACTTCAGGAACGTGAGCAGGTCTTGCGGTCGCTATCGAACGCCATGGCTGAGGAGCGAGCCGACGAGCGGCAGAGGATCGCCGCCTACCTGCACGACGACCTTGCTCAGGTGCTCTTCCGGCTTTCTATCCAGGTGGACGTGGCCCGCAAGCTGCTGGACAAGGGCGACGTCGACGAGACCGCCAATCAGCTAGAGAAGATCCGCGAGTCGAAGCAAGACACCTCAGATCGCATCCGCGCCTTGATCCGCGACCTGCACCGATCCCCGCTCGGAGCCAAGGGCTTGGCCGAGGCACTGGAGTCATTCACGGACGAGGTCGGGCGCGACTCGGGCGTGCGCTTCCACCGCGACGTGGAGGACGTTCCCATGCCCGCGCCGATCGCGCTCCTCATCTATCACATCGCTCGCGAGGGCCTGATGAACGCGCTGAAGCACGCGCAGGCGACCGACATGTGGGTCGCGGTCAGTGGAAGCGACGAGTTCCTCGAACTCCAACTCCGCGATAACGGCAAGGGGTTCGACACGAGCGCACCCGGCCCCGAGGGGCACTTCGGCATGGCCATGATGAGCGAGCGCGCTCAGGTCGGTGGTGGAACGTTCGAGGTCTTCAGCGTCCCCGGACAGGGCACCACCATCACCGTGAAGTTCCCGACCTCCCTACTTCAGCAGGAGCCGGCTTCGGAGCCGACGGGCGGCGGCTCGGCCCCCGGTATTTCTGGGTCGAACGGGCCGGCTGGGTTACCCCCGCCCTCGGAGCCCGCAGCCGACGGCTCGCGCGGATCCGTCCACGTGTGACGGCCCCGGGCCGTGACCTCGGCTACTTCGGACCCAGCAGCGTCAGCTGGCGAGTCCATCGTGAGGTCACCGTGTTGTTCGGCGGCGCCCGTGCCGTGCTCATGCAGGCAGCGCACCCGTTGGTCATCGCCGGGGCGCGCGAGACCGGCTTCTACGAGCGCAACCCGTGGAAGAGACTGCAGCGCACGCTGATCCTCACCTACACGATCACGTTCGGCACCAAGGCTCAGGCCCACGCCGCGGCCGACCGCATCAACGAGGTGCATGCGCGCATCAAGGGCGTGGACGAAGTGACCGGGAAGCCGTACGACGCGCTCGATCCTCACCTCCTCTTGTGGGTGCATGCGTGTCTGGTCGATTCAGCCTTGCTCTTCGAGGAGTTGACGGTCGGCAAGCTGGATGCCGCGGGCCGTGAGCGGTTCCACCAGGAGCAGATGCTGGCCGCGGAGCTGGTGAAGATCCCACGAGGGATCATCCCCGCGACGGTGCCCGATCTCAGAAGCTACATGCGCGATGTCATACAGCGAGGCGATCTGTCGGTGACGGACTCGGCCCGTATGGTCGCCGACCTCTTCTTCGATCCTCCGCCCGAGGCGGAGTGGCGTCCCGTTCTGAAAGGCGTGTCACGCCTGGCGTTCGCAACGCTGCCTCCTCAGCTCCGCGAAGACTTCGGGATCCGGTTGGGCGCGGGGAAGAAGGCGGCCATGCGTGCCACGTTCGCCGCCACTCGTTTGCTCCGGCCGCTGCTGCCGCCGAAGTACCGGTTCATCGCGCCCTATCAGGAATGGCGCCTGCGGCAGATGGGCAAGGAACCACCGAGCGAGATGCAGGCGGCGCTCCGGCGCGTCGGTATCGGACCCGACGACTGATCACGGCTGAGCCAGCTCCCCCCGACCATCCAAGATCGCTCGTGCCAGACTCCATAGATGGATGTGGACGGGTTGCTCTTGGACATCGACGGGGTGCTCGCCGTGTCGTGGGAGCCGATCCCCGGGGCGATCGACACGCTCTCGGAGATCCGCTCGCGTGGTCTGCCGTTCCGGCTCATCACGAACACCACCACTCACCCCCGGGTCGACCTAGCGGCCACGCTACGGGACGCCGGCTTCGCTGTGGAGCCGGCCGACATCGTGACCGCGGTCGTGGCGACCGCAGAGCATCTGCGAACGCACCATCCCGGCGCGCGCGTGTTCCTGCTCTCTGACGGCGATGCACGCTCGGACCTGGAAAGTGTGGCGCTGGTCGGTCCCGACGAGCCGGCAGACGTGGTCGTGATCGGTGGTGGCTGCGATGACTTCAGCTACGCGACCATGAACCACATCTTCCGGCAGGTGATGGACGGTGCAACGCTGATCGGGATGCACCGCAACATGTATTGGTCCACGAGCGAGGGCCTGCAGTTAGACGGCGGCGCATTCATCGCCGGCCTAGAGCAGGCGTGCGGCACGCGCGCGACCATCTGCGGGAAGCCGGCGCCCGAGTACTTCAACGCCGCGCTGGAGTTGATGGCCGTGGAGGCCGCCCGCGCCGCGATGGTCGGCGACGACGTGGTGAACGATGTGCTCGGCGCGCAGGCGGTCGGCATGACCGGCATTCTGGTCCGTACCGGGAAGTTCCGCCCGACCGATCTGGAGCGACCTGAGGGCAGACCTGATCACGTGATCGACTCGTTCGCGGATCTTCCTTCGCTGCTGCAGGCGCCCTGAGCTCATGTCGGATCGCGCACGACACGCTCGCAACCTGTTCGCCGGCATCGCGCGTGAGTACGAGTGGATGGGCGCCCTGCTCTCGTTCGGCCAGGACGCGCGCTGGCGACGAACCATGGTCTCCAAGGTGAACGCCCTCCCCGGCGCGCTGGTACTGGACGTGGCGTCCGGCACTGGGCTCGTCGCGCGCGAGTTGGCCGCGCGCAGGCGCCTGCGGGTGGTCCAGCTGGATCCGAGCGAGGAGATGGTCCGCGCCGGCATCGGGGTGACGCGGGAGGCGGGGCTGGATCCTCAGGTGCGCCAGGTCCTGGGTCGGGCCGAGCGCCTGCCGTTCCCCGATGAGTCGTTCGATGCGGTGACGTTCACCTACCTCCTGCGGTACGTGGACGATCCCGAAGAGACCCTTCGCGAGCTGTCGCGGGTGCTCCGCCCCGGCGGGACGCTCGCGTGTCTGGAGTTCCACCGGCCGGATGAGGGTCCGATGCATGCCGGGTGGTGGGTGTACACGCGCATGGTCATGCCTTTGATCGGCGCCGCTGTGTCACCGGCCTGGCGACACACAGGGCGGTTCCTTGGCCGGAGCATCAGCGGGTTCTATCGCCGCAATCCGCTACCCGAGCAGATCCGCTGGTGGCAGGCGGCAGGACTACGGCACGTTCGGTCCCGTGTGATGTCGGTGGGCGCGGGGATCGTGATCTGGTCGGTGAAGAGCGGACCGCGTGTCCTCTGAGTCGGATCGCGCCGCGTTCTACGCGCTCTCGCCCGGTGGGTGGCGCGACTACTGGAGCCTGCTGCACCCGCCGTACACGCTCTGGCACCTGTCCTACGTGGTGCTTGGCGCGGCGCTTGCGCCCAAGGTGAACGTTCGGTGGCTGAGCGAGACGCTGCTGGCCTTCTTCCTGGCGATGGGGGTGGCCGCACATGCGCTGGACGAGCTCCACGGGCGGCCCCTCGGCACGAGGATCTCCGACCGCGTGCTGTGGATGCTCGTCGGGGTCGGTCTCGCGGGTGCGATCGGGCTGGGGATAGACGGGGCGAGGCAGGTGACGCCTTGGATATGGGTGTTCATCGTGGCCGGGGTGTTCTTGGTCGTGGCCTACAATCTGGAACTGTTGCGGGGGGCCATCCACTCCGACCTGTGGTTCGCGCTGGCGTGGGGCGCGTTCCCCGCACTGACGGCGTTCTTCGCGCAGACCGCGAGCGTGACGGTCGCGGCGGTCGTGTTAGCGGCGGCCTGTGCGGCGCTCTCGGCGGCACAACGAACACTCTCCACGCCGGTCCGGCGACTGCGCCGCCGGGTGGCCGGGGTGCACGGCGAGATCACGCTGCGGGACGGAACCACGGAACCGCTCGACGCGGAAGCGCTCCGCCACGGCCCCGAGTCCGCCCTGCGCTGGCTGTCGGTGGCCATGCCCCTGCTCGCGGCCGCCGCGCTGATCGCGCGCCTGGCGAGCTGACACCGCTCAGTCGAGCTGGGGGTGGTGCAATGGGGCCCCGACCAGACCGATGTCGGCGACCATGAGGCTCCAACCACCCAGGCGGACACGGCGATCCCGTCGAGCGTCGGCCCAACGAACCCCACGTTCGCCGCCGGTCGGATCGGTAGCACCCTGCATGATCAACGGCGCGATACCGAACACGACGCAGCAATGGCGGACCTTCAACACTCACCATATCGGGCACATGAACAGCACGTTCTGAACCGAGGTCAGATGGGCACCAAGCCACGAACTCAGAGTCACAGGACAGCAGGTTACCGGCATAAGGAGGGTGGCTGACATGAAACGACTTGTCCTTCTGACCGTGGCGTTTGGTCTTGCGCTCAGCGCATGCACTTCGGCCGTGTCGCTCGCCGGTGCCTCCCGGACGTGACGCGCTCGCTGACTTCTCGGCCTACATGCGGCAGTTCGACTATGACTATGAGCCGGCCAACACGCCCGCCGATCTGGCCAAGCAAGCGGACGCAGTCGTGACGGGTACCATCGTCGCTGTCACGCCGGGGCAATCCTACGCGCCTGCGCTCGGCAGCCGGGCCGTCATCGCAACATCGGTGCTTAGAGGTCAAGGTGGAACAGGTTCTGGCTGGTGACGCGAAACTGGCTGCCGACGGCTCGGTCTACATCGAGGTCCCCCATCCCGCCTTCGTTGGCACTGGAACCGAAGGCGGCGAAGTGGTCCCGTTCGACCCCTCGCAGCCTTCGCGGCGACGGTTCCCCAGGCATACGGAGTGTTCTTCCTTAACGACCGAACGAACGAGTCATACTCGGACGTCATCCTCGACGAGGGAGCAGGCAGACCGTCGGGCCGGCGGATCACCGCGGCATTCGTCCAAGGATTCCTCATCGAGGACGCGAACGGCAAACTCATGAGCGTTACAGAGCCACTTGAGCTGATGCCCCTACCTTGGCAGGCCCTCGAGTCGGTGGACGACGACGTCGCGCAGATCGCGGCTGCGAGCGACTAGGCCTTCGCATCAACCGGCTCCGATGACTGCCAGCACCTCGTCGGCGTAGCGTTCGAGCTTGGCTGGCCCGACGCCGGAGATGGCCGCTAGGTCGGCCCAGTCCTGCGGCTTGCGCGCGGCGATCTCCTCCAACGTGGCGTCGTGGAAGACAACATACGCGGGTACGCCGTCGGCCTTCGCTCGCGAATGGCGCCACGCCTTCAGCCGATCGAACAACGGTCCGCCGCGTGCCGGCTGGCGCACCGGCGCCGATGCCCCTCGCCGCGGCGGGCTGGCGGCCGATCGCACCTCCAACTCCTCCAGGAAGGGGCTGGGCTTGGACTTGCCGTCGGTGGGCCATGTGAGGAACAGGAACCGACGCGCGCGCGTGATCCCCACGTACAGCAGCCGTCGCTCCTCGTCCGGATCGGCTTTGGCACGTCCGGAGCGGAACGGCAACTCCCCATCCAGAAGGCGAGGCAGGAACACCGCATCGAACTCCAGTCCTTTCGCGCGGTGGTACGTCAACAGGTTGACACCGCGGCCGGTGTGCTCGGTGGAGAATCGCCGCCCGAGCTCCTCGATGAAGGCGGCCATGTCGCTCTCCGGATGCGCTGCCCCGAACTCTTCGGCGAGCGCCCGCAGCCGCTCAAGGTCGGCCTGCCGCGTGACCTCCTCGTCAGCATCGGGTGTGGCCTCTTGGTCGAACCCCAACGCGTCGGTGACTGCGATCATCACCTCGGCCACCCCGCCGGTGGGTGGGCGCCGCAACCGCTGCAGCACGGCTCGCGGTCCGGGACGCCGCAGGAACGCGCCGTCGCGAACCTGGTACGCGATGCCAGCCGCCGCGAAGGCCTCCTCGAACGGCTCGGATCGGGCGTTGATCCGGTACAGCACTGCGATCTCTTCCAGAGGCACGTCCTCGTCGCGGAGATCTCCCACGGCCTGCACCACCGCTTCGACCTCCGCCGCATCGTCGGACACGGATCGTGCGACGGGCTCGGGCCCCGGGGGAACCGTCGACTCCAGCATCTTGCGGAACCCGCCCAGGTGGCCGGCCAGCCGGTTCGCGAAGTCGAGCACCTCTGGGGTAGAGCGGTAGTTCCGCTCCAGTCTCACGACCGCGGCCGACGGGAAGCGGTCGGAGAAACCCAGCAGGTACCCGGGTGATGCGCCGGTGAAGCTGTAGATCGTCTGATAGTCGTCGCCCACGACGCAGAGTTCGTCGCGGCTGCCCAGCCAACGATCGAGCAGCGCGGCCTGTAGCGGGTTCACGTCCTGGAACTCGTCAACGGTGAACGCGTGGAACCGCGCGCGGACGGCCGAGGCCGCCTCCGGATAGCTGTCGAGCATCTCCACCACCAACCCGAGCATGTCTTCGAAGTCCATCCGTCCGGTGGCGTCCTTCCGGCGCTCGTACCCCTCGTACACGCGAAGCATCAGCTCGGCGGGTATCGGCGGCTCGTGAGCCGATCTGGTCAGCTCGCTCAGGTAGCCGTCCGGGGGCACCATCCGGTTCTTGGCCCACTCGATCTCGCCGGCCAGCTCACGTCGCGGCAGGAACTTGTGCGGAGGAGGGAGCGCGTTGGCGAGCGAGGCGATCAGCGGCGCCTTGTGGTCAAGCACCTCGGGCATCGACCGGCCGGAGTGCGTCTTCCAGAGCCATCGCAGCTGCGACAGGGCAGCGGAGTGGAACGTTCGAGCGTCCACGCCGTCTGCATCCAAGGCGAGCAGGCGCGTCTTCAGCTCGCGGGCGGCCTTCTCGGTGAACGTGACGGCCAGGATCCGCTCGGCGGGGAACGCTCCGGTGGCGACCTGATTGGCGATGCGATGCGTGATGGTGGTGGTCTTGCCCGTCCCGGCTCCGGCCAGGATGGCCACGGGGCCGCGGGTGGCTTCCGCCGCCCGACGTTGCTCCTCGTTCAGCCCTTCGAGGATCCGGTCGGCGACCTGCACGTCTGCGACCCTAACACCCGCGGGCGACGGCTCCCTCTCGAAGGGACCTGGGCGCCTAATCGGATGGTGCCGCTCCTCTCACACGAGCGCGTCGAGCGCGGCGGACAGCTCCTCCACGAACGCTGGGTCGGCCTCGGAACCGCCGACCAGCAGCGACAACGCGTAGCCGCCGCGCGTCCACGCAGCGAGGTACCAGGACATGTCCTTGTTCGGGCAGCAACCGCTTGGCGTGTGGGCGACCGCGAACGCGCCCAGGATCTCGGGCGGCTCGGCTGCCTCGACCGAGCCGAGCCGGTCGGAGGCGTGCTCCTGCAGCCACAACACGTACGCCTCGGCCCCCGTGGCGTTCTCGAACCGCAGCACGCGGGCGACCACCAGCCGTACCTCCCCCTTCGGGTTCGCGAACGTCCGCTGCCTACCCGATGCGAAACCTTCTTCATCGAGGAGCGTTGCGAGCGATGCGGGATCCCGGGCCTCCTCCGCGAGCAGCTGGATGTCCACCGTCTCGACGTGCGTCCGGGAGCTGGGGACGGCCATCGCGGCAAGCACCGGTGGTGGGGCAGGCGGTCGGGCAGATGCGCACGAGGTAGCCAGCGCAGCGGCGGCGAGGAGCAGGGAGCGAGCCTGCCTTCCTCCGCAACCCTTTACGAACACTTCTTCCAGCCGATGGGTGGCGCTATGTCGAAGATGGGGGCATCATACGGCGGGTGAAACGAAGGGGGAGGGCATGCGTGACGAGTACGACCGCCTGATCGCGAGCAGCCTCGGGCGACGCCAGTTCCTTAAGTACGCAGGGGTCGGAGCGCTCAGCGCGAGCGTGCTCGCGGCGTGCAAGAAAGCTGCGGACACCGGCGCGGCGGGAGCGACCGGCTCCGCCACCCCCGCTCCACGACCTCCACTGGAAGAGGAGGCCGGCGACCTCAAGATCTATGAGTGGCTCGGTTACGGCGACGGCTCGTACGGAGACGACGTCCTGTGGGCCGAGTACAAGGCGAAGGGGTATCCCAAGCCGAAGTTCACCAAGACCTTCGACGACGATACCGGCTACACGAAGGTCGCCGCCGGAGAACGCTACGATATCGTGCACCCGTGCGCCTATCGGTTCGCCGACTGGGTGGCGCTCAAGAACCCGGACGGCTCGCGGTGATCCAGCCTTGGGATACCTCCTTGATCCCGAACTTCCCAGATCTGAACCCGGCGCTGCAGAAGTACGGCAACTTCGACGGGCAGCAGTACTTCATCGTCGCCGACTGGGGTTTCGCGTCTCCCATGTACCGAGCGGACCTGATCCAACCCGAATCGACCTGGGGCGCGATCTTCGACGAGCAGTACGCAGGCAAGATCAGCTGGTGGGACAGCTTGAATATGTTCATCCCGGCCGGGCTCTACCTCGGGATCCCCGAGCCGTACAACATGACCGACCAGGAGCTCGAGCAGACGAGGGACTTCCTGATCTCCAAGGTCCCGCTCGTGCGGACGTTCTGGGTCGACGACCCGACGCCGGACGTGGTGAGTGGCGACGTGCACATCGCCTATGCCTGGCAGAACCACTGGTGGGCCGCGCTGGACTACGGATCGGGCTCGAAGAAGGCCGTCGATGCGGTCTACATGCGTCCTAAGGAAGGCTTGATCTCCTGGTACTGCGGCTTCGCCCTTTTCAGCGACACCGAGAACTACTATCACGACCATGAGTACGCGGACGCGTGGGTGAGTGCGGCGTCGGCAGAGTGGCTGGTGAACAACTACGCGTACGGCCACACGAACACGGCGCTCGACATGTCGACGGTGAATCCTCAGCTGGTGGAGACGTTCAGCCTCGACGACCCGACTATCCTCGAGGAGCCGCAGTCGTACCCTGAGCGTCCGTACGCCGATCGGGACAAGGTGAACGAGCTGTGGCTCGAGGTGAAAGCGGCGGCCTGAGGGCGACAAAGGACGCACCGACGAGGGCGGCAGGACTCCCTGCCGCCCTCGACTTGCAGCCGCGCCGCACTTGGCCGGGGACGCTCGGGCTCCTATCGGGGCCGTTACTTTGGCTCTTGCTCTTCTTCCTGATCCCGCTGCTTGTCGTCGCGGCCTACAGCATCGGTGCGCTCTCGCTATACCCGACAGACGCAGGGGTGAGCCTCTACGACTGGCAACGGTTCCTCTCCGGCGGATCGGTGTACATGGGCCTGTTCTGGAAGTCGGTCCGGCTCTCGCTCACCGTGTCCGTGATCGTCGTCGTGCTCGCCTACCCCGTGGGTTACTTCCTCGCGCTCGTGGCCGGGAAGCGGAAATACGCGCTGCTGCTGCTGATCATCGCGCCCTTCCTCACGAGCTACCTCCTTCGGGTGCTGGCTTGGCGGGTGATCCTCGGTGGCGAGGGCGTGGTGAACTCCCTGTTGATCTCCATCGGGCTCCGCGCCGAGGGCGACCCGATCTCGTGGCTGATCTACAGCCAGTTCACGGTGATCCTGGTGCTCGTGTACGTGTGGGTGCCGTTCGTCGCCCTGCCGATCTTCGTCGTGCTCGAGAACCTCGACGGCTCGCTCCTGGAGGCCGGGGCGGATCTCGGCGCGAACCGCTGGAGCGTGTTCTGGCGTGTGACTTTCCGGCTCAGCCTACCGGGGGTGGGGGCCGCGTTCGTGTTCGTGTTCATCCCAACGCTCGGGGAGTTCGTGACACCCTCGCTGGTTGGGGGCACGAGTGGGCTGATGTACGGCAACGCGATCTCGGAGCTGTTCCTCAAGGGTCAGTCGACGTGGCAGATCGGTTCGGTGCTTGCGCTGTTCCTGATCGTCGTCGTCGGGCTGCTGATGGCGTTGTCGGGGCGGTTCCTTCAGCTACGTCGCGTGGAGGCCGGGTAGCGATGGACGCCGCTGCGTCGAAGGGAGGTCGTCGGGGTCTCGTCGGATTGTTCGTGCTGCTCGTCGTCTTCCTCTACCTGCCGATCGTCGTGCTGATGGTGTTCTCGTTCAACGACAGCCTGCTGACCACCTTCCCGCTCTCGGGATTCACGACGCGCTGGTATCGACTGCTGATGCAGAACGAACAGCTGTTGTCTGCCCTGGGGAATTCGGCGGTTGTGGCGGTGGCGTCGAGCGTGGTGGCGGTGGCGCTCGGTGCGTTGGCCTCGTACGCGCTCGTGCGCAGGCGATTCCGGGCGAAAGGTGCAGCATCGGGCCTGCTGCTGTCGCCGCTAGTGATCCCGTACATCGTGTTCGGGATCGCGCTGCTGATCCTGTTCAAGACGCTCGACAACTTCCTGATCCAGCACATGGGGATCTACTTCGGACTGGGGGCGCACTCGCTCGTGATCGGGCACGTGGTGGTCATACTGCCGTACACGATCCTCACGCTTACGCCGCGCCTCGAACGCCTTGGCACGGACATAGAGGAGGCGGCGCGGGATCTCGGCGCAAGCCCATCCTCGACGTTCCGTCGCGTCACGATCCCGCTGCTCACTCCGGCGATCGTTTCGGCGTTCCTGATCGCGTTCACGCTCTCGTTCGACGAGTACGCGATCGCCTCGTTCATCGCCGGCGATTACACGACGTACCCGCTGTTCCTGTATGGACAGGTGAGGATCCGGATCGGGCTGCCGCAGATGATCGCGATCTCGGTGATCGTGATGCTGCTGTCGATGCTAGTGGTGGTCGGCGCGGAGGTGTTCAGGCGTCGGTCCGATCGACGTCTCGGTATCTCAACTCCCGTGGCGTAGACCTGTCCCCGCGGTCACATCCGGTGGTCGAGGCTACGCTGTTGCCGATGTCGTCCCCCGCCACGATCGGCGCCCTCCGCGCCGCCGGCTACACCGATCGCACGGTGAAGGACGAGCTGCGCGCCAACCTATTGGCGAAGCTCTCCCGGGGCGAGCAACTCTTCCCCGGCATCGTGGGCTTCGACGACGAGGTGCTGCCCGCGCTGGAACGGGGCATCCTGGCGGGCCACGACCTGATCCTTCTGGGCGAACGCGGGCAGGCGAAGACCAGGCTGGTCCGCGCGATCGTGGGCCTGCTGGACGACGAGCTGCCGGCGATCGAGGGATGCGAGATCCACGACCATCCGTTCCACCCGATCTGCGCTGCCTGTCGGGCGCTCGTGGCCGCCCAAGGCGAAGACGCCCCTATCCGCTGGATCGCCCGGGATGACCGCTACGCCGAGAAACTGGCCACGCCCGACACGTCCGTCGCCGACCTGATCGGGGACGTCGACCCGATCCGCGTCGCCGAGGGCCGCTACCTTTCCGACGAGCTCACGATCCACTACGGCCTGATACCAAGGACCAACCGCGGCGTGGTCGCTATCAACGAGTTACCGGACCTGCCGGAGCGGATCCAGGTCTCCCTCTTCAACATCTTGGAGGAGCGCGACATCCAGATCCGCGGCTACCGGGTCCGTCTGCCGCTCGACCTGCTGCTGGTGGTGACCGCGAACCCAGACGACTACACGCACCGCGGCCGTATCGTGTCGCCGCTCAAGGACCGTTTCGGAACCCAGGTCCGCACCCACTACCCTCAGGATCTGGCGGACGAGGTCCGGATCATGGACCAGGAATCACGCGCCGCCGCCGGTGAGATCCCCGTTCGTGTACCAGCGTTCATGAAGGAGATCGTGGCCGCGCTCACCGCGGAGCTCCGGCGTTCTCCACATATCAACCATCGGAGCGGCGTCAGCGTGCGCTACTCGATCGGCAATCTCGAGACCCTGTCGGCCGCGGCCGTGCGACGAGCCGCTCGCTCCGGTGAACCCGAGGCAGTGCCGCGGGTCTGCGACCTTCCCGCCGTGCTTGCCTCCTCGGAGGGCCGGGTTGAGTTCGACACGATCGAGGAGGGGCGCGAGGCCGACATCTTGTCCCGTGCCGTCCGCGCGGCCGAGCTCGAGGTGTTTCGCCTTCGGCTGTCCGGTTTCGACTTCCAGCCGCTGCTGCACAGGTTCGATGAAGGGCTCACCGCCGAGACCTCCGATCTGACGACCGCGAGCGACCTGTTGGCGCAGTTCGGCAACCTGCCCGGTCTGTCGAAGCTCCTCGAACGCCTGGGCGTGCAGGAGGAGAGCCCGGGGGTGGCCGCCTCGGCGCTCGAGTTCGCGTTGGAGGGCCTCCACCTGTCTCGGCGACTCAACAAGGATCCGGGCCAGGCTCCGGGGTCCGTTCGCTACGAGGGCAACGCCTCCGCGTAGGATTCCCGCTCGTGATCCAGTTCCACAAGCTCGCCGGCTTCGTAGTGGTCGCGGTGTTCGCCGTGGGGTGGATCTGGGGGCTGGCGGCGTGGGTGGCCAAGCGCGGCCCCGGGGAGCGCTTCTGGACGTGGGTCACCGTGGTCCAGCTACTCGCGGGCCTGCAGGCGATCGTGGGGATCGTGGTCTACGTGTCGGGCTACAGGGCACTCACGTGGCTGCATTACGCCTACGGCCTCTTCCCGATCGCGGCGCTCTTGGTCGCGCACCTGGTGGCCCGGCGTCCGGACTTCCGGGACCGGCCGTGGATCCCCTTCGCCTGGGTCGCGTTCATATGCTTCGGGCTGACGCTGCGCGCGCTCATGACCGGCCTGTCGGGCTGATCTTCGCCCGGTTCCTCCCTCAAGCAACCCCGCCTCAGGGCCGACCTATCTCGACATGACGGGTACATCAGGGACCGGTGTCGCCGAGATCGCGGCCGAGCTCGGACGCCTGGATGCGTTCAGCTACTGGGTCGTGCCTTCGGGTTCGCTATCCAAGGCGGGCGACCTGGTCGTGGCCGGGACGACCGGGGTCTTCTTGATAGCGGCCTGGGCCGCACCCGGTGCGTTCTCGCTCTCCAGGGGCCGCCCGGTGGTAGGGGAGAGCCCGATCCCGGGTATCCGCGCCCTTCGCTCGGATGCCAAACGCCTGAGCGCAAGGCTCGCGGCCTCGTCGGACTTCGGCTCGGTTGAACCGGTCGTCTGCCTGACCGAAGCCACGGTGGGGATGCCCCGAACCGTGAAGGGAGTCCGCTTCGTGTCGATCGGAAGCCTGGTCAAAGACGTTACGGCCCGCCCGCGCGTTATGGAGCAGATCCGGGTCCAGAGGGCCGCCAGGGTCCTGGGCGTCCAGATACCGGGCGATCGTAAGCGCCACTTCGCGTAGTCCGAATCTCTGGTCTTAGGGCGAAAGTTCCGGCCCCAACCTGCCGATGCCTTCCACGTTGGTCTGGTGAGGCGTTCCGAGGGGAACGCTCGAACGAAAGGGAGTTGATCGTGCGAGCCATCCATCGTCATCAGCGGCTCCCGCCGGGTCCCATGGACCCGGGTAACAGCGTCCGCCCTGCTCGGAACCCTGCTGGTCGGACTGCTTTCCTCGCCCGCGCTCGCGGCGGCCACCGATCTCTCGATCGACGTGACGCAGGCCGCGAACCCGCTCGCTGTCGGGGGGAGCGCCACCTACACCGTGACGGTGACCAACACGGGCGCAAACACCGCCGACCCCGTCCAGGTCGTGAACACGCTCCCGGCCGGCGCCACTTACGTGAGCGACACCGGGGGCTGTGGCGTGGCGTCGCTGACCCTGACGTGCGACCTGGGCGTGATGCTTGACACCGATGTCGTGGCGTTCGACGTGGTCGCCAGCTACGCGGCCGAAGGCGCCTATGTGAACACGGCGACGGTTTCTCCCGGCGCGGGCGACTCGGACTCGGTCTCCACGAACGACACCGACTCCGTCACGACGCAGGTCGGCAGCGCCGACGTCTCGATCACGAAGACGGACGGAGCCACTTCCTACATCCCCGGCGCGAACCTCACCTACACGCTCACCCTCGCCAACGCCGGACCCGACGACGCCACCGGCGTCGTAGTCACCGACACGCTGGTTGGAGCTGCCTTCGTCAGCTGCACGCCCACGGTGGGTTCGTGTGGCGCATCGGGCGCCACGGTCACGTGGAACGTCGGCACCGTAGCGAACGGCGTGACGCCGTCGGCGACGCTCGTCGTAAGGCCAGACCCCGCGAAGCGTGACGCGCTCGCGAACACCGCGACCGTCACCTCTTCGAACGACGACCCGACCCCTGCCAACGACACCTCCACCGACACCGACGCCACCGCGACCCCGCAGGTGGACCTCGCGCTCGCCAAGACGACCCTGGCTACCGCTATCCATGCGGGCGACACGTTCACGTACACGCTGACCGTCACGAACGCCGGACCCTCCACGGCGACGAGCGTGGTCATCACGGACACGCTTCCCGCCGGATTGACCTTCGTGAGCGCCACGGGCGGCGGCGTGGCCGCTGGATCTTCGGTGACGTGGAACCTCGCGGCACCGCTCGCCCCGCTCGGTACGGCGAGCGTGGACCTGACGGTCAGGGTGGCGGACGATCAGGTTGACCCGTTCACCAACACAGCGACCGTCACGTCGGCCGTTGGCGAGACCGACACCAACGCCGCCAACAACACCGCGTCGCTGCTGTCCACGCTCAACGACGACGCCGACGTCGCGGTGACCATGACCGGCGATCCCACGACGGCGGCCGGAGGCGACACCGTCACCTTCACCGTGACCGTGACGAACCTTGGCCCCGCGCCGGCCGAGAACGTGGTTGCCACGGACATCGTCCCGGCCGGCTTCACGCTCGTCGAGCCGGTCCTGGCGCCCGCGACGAGCTCGTCCGGGACCTGGACCTGGGCCGTGGGCCGAGTCCTCAAGGATGAGACCGCGACGCTGACGTTCGACGTCACGGTCGATCCGAGCGCTCTGGGACCGACGCTCGGCAATACCGTCAACGTCACGAGCGACGCGAACGACATGTTCCTGGAGAACAACACCGCCACGGCTATCACCACGATCCTGGCCGGCGATGCCGACCTGGAGATCTTGAGCTCCGCCGACAACGAGAAGCCCAACAAGGGCGACGAGATCGCCATCACCATCCGAGTGGTCAACTACGGTCCCTCCGATGCGACCAACGTCGTGCTGAAGGACGTCCTGCCCAACGGGCTGGAGTACCAGTCGTGCGCCGGATGCCTGGCCAACGGTGGGAGCAAGAAGGCTCAGTGGACCGGGTTGTTCACCGCAGCGCTGATCCCCGTGGACAACGCCGCGACCGTGATCTTGAACGTCAAGGTCACGGCCAGCGAGGGGATCCTCAAGAACGTGGCGTCGATCCAGGCGGCCGACCAGAACGACCCCGACGGCTCGAACGACAGGTCCACGCTCAAGATCGACGTGGGTGGAACCTCTAGCAACTCGGGGTCGGGTGGCAGCGGAACGACCGAGGGCGCGGGCGGCACGGCGTTCACCGGCTTCACGGCGCAGCGCCTGCTGCCGTGGTTCATCCTCATGTTCACGATCGGTCTGGTGGCCGTGGAGCTCTCGCGACGGACCTGGCGTCCGATCGGCGTGACCTACGGCTTCGACGAACCCTTCTAGATCTGCCCGCGCGGGGTCGCGCCCTCGATAGGCGCGGCCCCGCGTAGGCTGAACGGGTGCGCTACCGCTACTCGCGCTGGGACGGCACCCAGGAACCGTTCGACCCCTCGATCGACGCATCCGACCTGCTCGAGGAGCTGTCCGACGACGTCTTGATGGGCACCGGCGCCGAGCGTGCTCTCCGCCGTCTGATGCGACGGGGCATGCAGGGGAAGTTCTCGGGGATGGATGCCCTCCGTCGGCGCCTTCGACAGATGCGCGAGCAGGAGGAAGACGCGCTCGACCTGAGCGGTCCCCTGGAGGAGATCCGACAGAAGCTCGAAGAGATCCTGGACCGTGAACGGAGCACGTTGTCGTTCAAAGCCGAGGACGACGCACGGATGCGCGAGTCGTTCTTGAACGACCTGCCTCCCGACGCGCCCGGCCAGCTCCGTGAGCTGGCGGACTACCGGTTCATGGATCGCCAGGCGCAACAGCTGTTCGACGAGCTGCTGGAGCACGTTCGCGAACAGGTGTTGGGCGCGTACTTCCGCGGCATGGCGCAGGGCATGCGCGACATGTCGGCGGAGCAGTTGGCGCACTTCCGCGACATGCTCGCCGAGCTGAACCAGATGATCGAGCGGCGCGGGCGCGGCGAGGCGTATGACTTCGACGGGTTCATGCAACGATACGGCGACCTGTTCCCCGATCACCCCAGAACGCTGGATCAGCTCCTGGAGAACATGGCCCGGCGGATGGCCGCCATGAGTCGGCTGATGGCCTCGCTGTCGAGCGAGCAGCGCGCCGAGCTCCATGCGCTGGCCGAACAGATGATGCAGGACATGGACCTGGCGTTCGAGGTGGATCGCCTAAGCGCCAACCTGGCCCGCGCCTTCCCGGACATGCCTTGGGGTCAGCCGGCCATGGACGCCGGCCAGGGCGACGAGCCGATGCCGCTGTCGGCGACGGTCGACGCCATGGAGCGGCTGCACGACTACGAGGAGCTGGACCGCGAGATGCGTGGCGACTATCCGGGCGCATCGATGGACGACGTGGACGAGGAGGCGCTTCGGCGGATCCTGGGCGAGCCGGCGGTGCACGATCTCCGCCGCCTGAAGGAGATCGAGCGGAGCTCGAAGAGGCCGGCCTGATGACGCGCCGCAACGGGCGGTTGGAGGTCACGCCACGCGGCGCTCGCAAGATGGGGGAGCGCGCGCTGGTCCAGGTGTTCGAGGAGCTGAAGCGCGATCGCGAGGGCACGCACGAGGCGCGGGACGCGGGCGGTATGGCCGAGCCCACCGGGGCCACGCGACCGTGGCGTTTCGGCGACACCGGGCAGATCGCGGTGCAGAAGACGGTGTTCAACGCGGTGCTGCGCTCGGGGTCGGGAGAGGCGCTGACCCTATCCCCTGAGGACTTCGAGCTGGTCGAGGCCGAGCAGCGCACCGAGGCGGCGACCGCGCTGCTGCTGGACCTGTCGTTCAGCATGCCGCTGCGCGGACACTTCATCCACGCGAAGAAGATGGCGCTGGCGCTGCACGCGTTGATCGAGGGGCGCTACCCGCACGACACGCTCTACCTGATCGGGTTCAGCGACTACGCGCGGCAGCTGCAGCCCGAGGATCTGACCGCGCCCGGGTTCGAGCGCGTCTACGGCACGAACATGCAGCACGCGTTCCTGCTGGCCGGGCGGTTGCTCGCTCAGCATCCGCGCGCGGCGCGGCAGGTGATCATGGTGACCGACGGCGAGCCCACGGCCCACCTGGAGGGCGATCAAGCGTTCTTCTCGTGGCCGCCGGTGCGCGAGACGATCCAGCTGACGCTGGCTGAGGCGGTGCGTCTGTCGAAGGCCGGCGTGACGTTGAACGTGTTCATGCTCGAGGAGTCCGAGGGGCTGATCAGCTTCATGGAACGGCTCGCGCGCATCACGTCCGGGCGGGTGTTCCTGATGGATGATGAACGCTTGGGTGACTTCGTCGTGCGCGACTACGTGAGACGTCGCGGCCGCCGCTGATGCACAGGGTGCTCAAGGTGGCCGCCTGGGCGGCGCTGTTCCTGGCGTGCGCCGGCGTCGGGGCGTACATCGCCGCGCACTCCGATCCGTTCCCGCCAGGCGTGGATCGTCCGGGAGCCTCGCCATCCTGCGGCATCGGCCTCGCCCAGCGGAGCGCCGGCTCCTGAGCGCTGGGTCGGGGAGCTTCCGGAGCTACACCTACCACCAGCTGTACGTGGGAGGACGGTGCACGACGCGCTGGCGAGGCGATCTGCGCTTCAAGGTCGACGCGGAGACGGGCGCGGTCGAGGGGAACGGTGTCGCCCGCCTGTTCGGCGACCTCGAGTGCGACTTCCCGATCGCGCAGGTGCAGGCCGAGCGGGTGGAGCTGTCGATCACCGGACGCCTGCGCGAGGGGAGCGTCACGCTCCACCTGTCGCAGACGGGGATCGAACCGTCGAACGCAAGGGACTACGGAGCGTTCACGCCGATGCTTCCGATCCGGATCACGCTGCCGGTGCACGATGGCGTCGTCGACTGTCGAGTGGTTCGTCGCAGCGTCGACGGTGAGGGCCGAGGCACGTACTTCTGGTCGACGGGGTTCCATCTCGCCCAGGTCGAGGCCTAATGTTGTCCCCTCGATGACGCGACGCCTACTTGCTAGGCGGCTGCTTCGTCTCCCCTGTGAGTCCGGGAAAGAGTTTGGGGGTGAATCGACCGGTCTTGCCGCCAGCGACGCGTCTCTTCGCAACGACGTACAGGATCGGGATGGCACCCAAACAGATCGCCCCCGCTGCGAGAAGGAACGCGAAGTATGCGACGACGGTTTCTCCTGCGGAGAGCCTGCGTGCCCCCTCATAGATGGCATAGGCCGACCCCGCGAATGGGACGATCGCGGCGAGCATCAACTGCGCCGTGTTGTCGGATGAGTCAGAAGCGGAAGACGGCCAGTTCCCTCTACTCAGCCAACGAGAGACAGCAACCAGGATGCCCACAGCACCCAAGAATAGGAACAACAGGGAATTCGTGATTCCCTGCGTCACTGCGATTAGCGTGCCCGCAGCAAGTCCAGCGACGCCTAGCCACAAGACACCCCAGGGTGGCACCCGGTTGGACTCTTGCAGTGGTGCCGTCGGACGATTCGCAGTCATGATGCAGTACCTCCCTTGTCTGGCACCTTAGCTATCGACGGAACCTCCTTCCAGCTTGACTCTCGATGAGAGGCTGCTTAGGGAGTTTGGTATTCCACTGGCGTCAGGAGCGAAACGCCGCAGCCCAGGAGGAAAGAACCCGCTTCCACCAAAGGTGCGCCCGGACCGGTCAATACTCCCACCGGGGCGGTAGCGATTGCCCACTGAGCACCCCCGTATTCGCATTGCGTCAGCTTGAGCAGAAACCCTGCCCAATCCACTTGACTGACACCATCGTGAAGTGACCCAGCGGGATCCAAGAGAATCTCGTTGGCAACACTCCAGCAACTTACGCCTCCGCAGATCCCCAACCCTCCCTGCTGGGCAGCTCGGCCTTCTGGATCAACCAGCGTCGTGGGTCGCGCCCAGGCGTAGACGTATTGTCCCGCGGTCGGCGCCAAGGGCGGAGGCTGCTCGGGGTCTAACTGTAGGAAACGGCCCGTTCCCGGGTCGTACATCCGCGCGCGAAGGTCGTAAAGGTTGTCGACCGTGTCGATGAGCTGACCGTTGAACCTCATGAGGTTGATTGGGGCACCGGACGCATTAGACGAAGACCGTACAGCTCCGTAAGGCTCATAGGTATAGGTCCGCTGGGTGACCCCTGTTGAGTTGACGAGGTTGGCAGTCGAGCCGAGCGGGTCACCGAGGTAGTAGAAGGCGTTGGACGCGGTCGTCGACTCTGCAACCAGATCCACTCCGTACGCGTATCGGCGGAGTAGGGCGTTGTTGCCGTTGCGCTCGATCGCCAGTATGGGCAACCCGGCATTCACATCCCAGAGGTAGTTCACGTTGGTAGCCGCCGTCGTGCCCCAGGAATCCTTCAGCCTGTTGCCGTCACCGTCGTAGGAGTACGTATGGGTAGTCGAGCCTGAGGCCGTGGTGAGCAGACGATTCTCGAGGTCGTAGGTGAACGTTCGGGTTCCAGCCGAGGCTTCATTCCCATTTACGCCGTAGGAGCAGGTTCGAAGCGCTGTCGTAGCTCCAGGTGAAGGTGTTCGTTCCCCGGACTGCTTGGGTCAACCGATTCAAGGCGTCGTACGTGTACGCGACCGACCCTTGTCCATCCGTCATCGACGTGCGATTCGAGTTCGCGTCATAGCCGAATGTGGCGTTCGGGGTCGTGGGGGCGTTCGAGTACGTGATCCCAGTGAGCCGGTTGATCTGGTCGTGCGCGAACGTGATGGACCCTGAGGGGAGGGTCTTCGTCACCACGTTCCCGGAGAAGTCGTATCCGAACGACCAGACCTTCGTCAGCGGCGAGGTCACCGACGAGAGCCGGTTCGAGTCGTCGTACGCATACAGCCACGTACGGCTGTTCGGATCGAGTCGCGACGTCAGATTGTTGTTCCAGTCATACGCATAGCTCGTGACGATCGAACTCGGCGCCGTCACCGTGGTCAGGTTCCGGTTGTTGTCGTAGAGCCAGGACGATGGTCTGGCTCTTGGCGTCGGTGCGCGACGTGAGGTTCCCCGCTGGGTCGAAGACGTAGCTTGTTGCGTTGGCGAGCGGGTCGGTCTGCGGTGAGCAGGTGATCGGCGTTGTCGTAGGTGAACGTCCACGTGTAATCGGCAGGAGTTCTGGCCGGCAACGTTGCCACGTGGATCTACCCTGGAGGTCATGCGACCCGAGCCGTCGTAACCCATCGTGGTGAGGTTGCCAAGCGGATCCGTCATGGACGTCAAGTTGCCAGACGTGTATCCGAAGAGCGTGGTCTTGTTCCGTGGATCGGTGAGCGACGTGAGGAGACCGCTTCCTGCCGGATCGCGGCCGAACTGCGTGACGATGCTTCCGGGCTGCGTGATCGAAGTCAGGTTCCCGGCGGCGTCGTAGCTGTAGGTCGTCGAGTTGCCCCGAGCATCCTGCACACTCGCGACGTCATTGCGGGCGTTGTAGGTGTAGACGGTCTGATAGGAAAGTGGGGCTGGATCGGTCTTCGTGAGCATGTTGCCGGCGGGGTCGTAGGTGAACGACGTCGTGAAGCCGCGCGGATCCGTAACGCTCGTGACGTTCAGTGCGGTGTCGTAGGTGTAGGAGGTCGTGTTACCGAGTGGGTCGATCCGTTGCATCAGGTGGCCTTTGGCATAGACGTCGCGCCAGATCTTGCCTCGGGCGTCGGTGAACGTCGAGGTCTCGGTCAGCGGATCCCAAGCAAAAGTGCTGGCGTAGCCGCGCCCGTCGGTCTGCTGACTGATCCGCTCATCGGGGCCGTAGACATTGGACACGATCACGTGGTTGTTCTGATCCGTGATCGTCGCGAGCAAGTCGCCCGAGTCGTAGGTGTACGTCGTCGTTCCGCCCCGAGCGTCGGTGACGCTCGTGAGGAGTCCGTTCGTGTAGGCATAGTCCACATGTCGACCGTCGGGGAGTGTGACCTGGGTGAGCTTGTCGGCGGTGATCGTGAGCGTGATCTGGCGTCCGACCGAGTCCGTGATCTGCGTGAGATAGCCGGCCGTGTACGAGAACGTCAGTCCTTGGTCGTTGCGGTCCTTGAGGGACGTGAGTCGGCCTGCCGCGTCGAACCTGTACACCACTTGATCTCGACGCGTCAGCTTGTATGTGCCATCGCCAAGCAACACGAGCCCGTCCGTGACACCTGCCGCGGCCCGGAAGGTCGCATCCGGTTGCTGCGTGAAGCCCAACTGTTGACCGTCCTCAGCCCTTAGAAGCGAGAACGTGGGCGTGATATCCAGCGAGACCGCGTAGCTGTTGGTCCAGCCCCGGCCCATGACGCCGGTCGAAGGATCGGCCGAGTTGTAGCTGCGACTGAATTCGAAGGGGATACCGATCCCCGGCAGTCGAAGATCCGTACTGGATGTGAAGTAGGAGCCCGTGGCGGTATTGACTGGCTCGGCGACCAGCGCCCCGGGGCATCGCCCGTGGCTTCCCCCGAGGCAGTCACCGTAGAGTTGACCAGCCGGAACGGTGTTTCCCTCCCCGCCTCCCGGCCACCAGTGCTCCGGGTACGGCGGATAACCCACCTCGGAATGTGCTGACTCGACCTTGCATGGCACGGGAGATCCCGGGGATGTCACCAGCATCGTGCAGCTGTTCACGACGATCGTGCTGAACAGCGTCTGGGTTCCGGAGTTGAAGTTCGACATCCGGAAGAGGCCGCCCTCGTTCTCATCGCACGTGAACGTGATCCCAGGGATCGTGCACAAACTCCAGTCGAAGCTCCAAACATGGGGGATGCCGTTCGCTGACCCAAAGAGATTGACCACGGCGATCGGAGCGGTCGTTGGGCCGTACTGGCAGGACGCCCAGTAGTTCTCCCCGCCCGTCGTTACATTTGTCGCGTTGAAGTTGCAGTAGGCCGTGAACCCATCGGGGTCGGGTGGCCCACCGTGTCCTCCCATGAGCGAGCGCGGACGGCGTTGTCGGCATGCCGATCGCCGTGACCATCAGTGCGATGAGGATGAGGACCAAACGCCGCGCTGGCGGACGCACTACGGATCTTGACATTCAACTCCCCGACGGTCGAGCGGGCAACTCGTGGGGGAAGTCGAGCGCAAGTAAACAAGACGGGCGTACTCCTGTCAAAGCGGCTGCCGAAAGCGCATCGATCTAGATCGCGGGATCCCACCAGAGCGTCACGACCGTTCGCTCGCTCAGCGGGGCCGACGTCCCATAGGTCGTCGATCTGACGGAGCCTGCTGCCTAGCTGCTCGGCGATCTCGGGGTCGCGCTCCGCGGGTAGGCACAGTCGCTTGCGCACAGTGTGGATCGCGTCCTCGCGTCGCTCGTAGCCCCCGACCCCATGTTGCTCCGACACCAGGCGCTCCTCACGTTCGACCTGGAGTCCCATCTCGTGAAGCACCGCCTCGGCGTCGTCGGCAGTCGGACCCACCGGGCGCTCGAGGGCGTGGAATCGCTGCCACAGATCGCGCATCCAAGCCAACGGATGCTCCCTCGTGAGCTCCACGACCACCCGGTGGCGCGCGTGTTCGTCCAACGCGCGCGCGAACGGCTCGAGCTCGGACGTGTTGTAGACGACGTGACCCGAGACAACTACGTCCAGCCTGCTCGACGTCCGCGGCGTCATCCGGCCACGACCCGGCCACGGCGCGCGCTTGCACTCCCGCGCGTACCGCGTTGGCCAGGAACCCCTGGAGCATGTCCGCTTGCGCGTCGAAGCCCACGATCAGCCCCGCGCGTGCCGCGAGCGGAAGCGACGTGGCCCCACCACCCACGCCGACGTCGAGCACCGTTCCGCCCTCGGGCAGAACCTCGAGCGCGCGCCTGGTGGTCGGCGTTGGCTCGTGATCCGCGGCGGCCTCGCCGCGTCTCCGGAAGCACTCAGCGGCGAGCCCCCACGGTGACTCGGGCGCCGCGGCCACGATCTCATCGGGGATGGCCAGGTCCGCCATCCCCGAACGCCAGCGGTCGGCCGCGGTCACGGGCGGTCCTCCCACGTGGCGCCGTCGTGCTCGCCCAACCGCGGTGGAGGCATCCGCGTGGACGGCGCCACGCCGTCGAACCTGATCGGGTTGGCGACCAGACGCAACATTCCGCGCACGGGGTCGGGCACGTCTTGCACCGATGCCGCGCCGTCGGCTGAGGCGAACACCTCGTCCATGCGCATGATCGGCGAGCACGGAACCGCTGCGTTCTCGAGCGCGCGCAGCCATGATGCGGCGTCACGCTCCGCGAATGCTTCGGACAACAAGGGGATCAGCTCCTCTCGATGCTCCACCCGTGCCTCGTTCGTGGTGAATCGCGGATCGGCTTCCCACTCCGGATGCCCCACCACCTCGCACGTCCGCGCGAACAACCGGTCGTTGCCGGCCGCCAGGATGAATGGGCGGTCGCTCGCTTGGAACAGTTGGTACGGCACGATGTTCGGGTGCTCGGTGCCCATAGGACCCGGCACCACGCCGCCGATCAGGTGGTTCGCGGCCTGGTTCACCATGGCGGCCACGCTGGCGTCGTAGAGCGCCACGCTCACGTGCCTGCCGCTACCCGTCAGATCGCGCTCGCGGAGCCCGGCGAGCACCCCGATCGTGGCGTCCAGGCCGGCGATGACGTCCAACAGGGCCACACCGGCCTTGACCGGCTGACCGTGACGCTCGCCGGTCACGCTCATCAGTCCGGACAGTGCCTGCACGATGATGTCGTAGCCGGGGCGGCTTGCGGCCTGGGGCGCGTCGTCGCCGAACGCTGTCAGCGAGCACGTGACCAGCCGCGGATTCGTGGCGCGGAGTGCGTCCAACCCCAAACCGAATCGCTCCATCAACCCCGGGCGGAAGTTCTCGATCAACACATCGGCGCCCGCGGACAAACCGCGAACCATCTCCGCGCCGGTCGGCGACCCAAGATCCGCCGTCACCGACCGCTTGTTGCGGTTGAGCGACAGGAAGTAGGCGGCGTCGTCCCCGGCGAACGGAGGTCCCCAGTGCCGAGTGTCATCGCCCTCGCCGGGGCGCTCGACCTTGATCACATCGGCGCCCAGATCGGCCAACATCATGGTGCAGAGCGGGCCGGCCAGGATGCGGGACAGATCCAGCACACGAACGCCGGCCAGCGGAGCGGGGGGAGGAGCGGGAGGCGGGGTCGGGTTCGCCATGGGTGACTCGGCAGAGGCTACACGAGGGACCCCAGAAAGAGCGGAAGCGCCGAAACCCGAGGGCTCCAGCGCTTCCAAGTGGATTTGTACAATGACCCCTCCTCGGAGGTCAACCTGGAAAGTGGGTTCTGTCACTCTTTCTGTCGGATGGCCCACTAGCGATGCAGTGCTTGATTGGGCATGATTGTCCCCTATGAACCCCCAGAGCCTGGATCGGGCGAACGCGTTCCTGGCCGCGGTGGCCCGCCGAACCGAGGTGAACGGCGTCTTGCCCGGGACCCCGGCAGACATCGGCCACGAGCTCACCTTCCCCGATCCTTTGGCGACGGCGCGGGCCGTCCGCGCGCTGATCGCGCGACGCCGGCTGGAGCCGGCGGAGGGGTCGTACCGGCTACTCGATGACCGTCCGATCGCGGCCGGCGAGAAAGAGGTGATCGGGCGGCGGCCGAGGAAGCCGCGCAAGACCAAAGCGACGGGTCGTTCGGTGTCGTCCGAGGGTGGTGGTCCTCGCTACTCGGACATGGGCAGAGCGGCGGTCGACCGGCTGGTGGAGCTCGGCCGGGAGGTGGGAACCCTCCGCGCTGCGTTGAAGACGGCGCGGGAGGAAGCGCGGGAGTCGCGTGAGGCTCGGATAGAGGCGGAGCGCCGAGCGCAGTCCCTGGGCGCCAGGCTGCATGAGCTGGAGGCTCGTGCCGATATGGCCGAGTCCAACCTGCGGACGCTCCTAGCTTCGGTCAAGGGTCGCGAGGGCGGCCAGCGTGACGCAGCCGTGGGCGATAACGAGATGGAGGCCATCCTCGGTGTGCTGAAGGGGGCCGAGGAGCCGGAGGGGGAGCCCGTCCCTGCCCCCGAGTTCTAGGAACGCTTGAGGTTCGCGGCGTGGCACGCCGCGAAGTGATCGTTCCCAAGCTCCAGCGGACCTAGGTCCTCGCCGGTGCACTTGGCTTCGATCCCGAGCGTGACGGCCTCGCCCGAGGCGACGATCGGACACCGCGGATGGAACCGGCATCCTTGGGGGATCCGGGTGGGGTCCGGCGGCTCTCCCGCCAGGATGGGACGATCGATGCCGCCGGCCTCGGGCACCACATCCAGCAGCGCCTTCGTGTAGGGGTGCTTCGGCCGAAGCAGGACCTCTTCGGTGGGTCCGATCTCAACGATGCGGCCGAGATACATCACGGCGACGCGGTCGGCCACGGTCCACGCGAGTCCCAGGTCGTGGGTGACGATGATGATCGACAGGCCCAGGTCCGCCCGGAGCTGCATCAGCAGCTGCAGGATCTCGCCCCGCACCGACGCGTCCAGGTTGGAAACGGGCTCGTCGGCCACGATGATCTCGGGGTCCAGCGCCAGGGCGCCGGCGATAACCACCCGCTGCCGTTGCCCGCCCGACAGCTCGTGGGGGTACGAGAGGTAGAAGCGCTCCGGCGGCCGAAGGCCCGAGCGAGAGAGGGCGCGAGCCACCAGCTGCTCCTCGGTCTCGCCGTTGGGCCCCCGCGTGATGCTGTGGATCCGAAGGCCCTCCGCGATGATCTCGTAGATGGTCTGGCGAGGGTTCAGGCTGCCGGTGGGGTCCTGGAAAACCATCTGCACCCGGCGCCGGTAGGCCTGAAGCTTCCTGCCGATCGGCTTGCCCTCGAACACGATCTGTCCCGCGTTGGGCAGCTGCAGGCCCATGATGGCCCGAGCGGTGGTGGTCTTGCCGCACCCGGATTCGCCGGCGAGGGCCAGCACCTCGCCTCGCCGGAGCTCGAACGTGATGCCGTCCACCGCCCTAGCCTCGAAGCCCTTCTGACCCCGCAGCCCGGCGATCAGCCCGACATGGCCCGCGAAAGTCACGTGCAGATCCTGCACCTCGATCGCGTTCTCGACCGTGCTCACGGCTCCTCCGTTGCCGCGGCGACCTTGGCCGGCTCCATCAGCAGGCAGGCGGCGGTTCGGTTCGGCCCCGCCGGGAAGAGCTCGGGTTCGCGGGTGGGGCATTCGTCGAAGGCCACGGGGCATCTCGGGTGGAACGAACAGCCGGAAGGGACCTGCTGCGGATCTGGAGGATCGCCGCCCAGACCGGTGGGGTTCCTGCGGAACCGCTGGTCGCCGATCTCCGGGAACGCCGCCGCGAGCGCCTCGGTGTAGGGATGCTTGGCGTCATGGAAGACCTCGTTGGCCGGGCCCTGCTCCACGATCTTTCCCGCGTACATGATCGCCAGGATGTCGGAGATCTCGACCAGCACCGACAGGTCGTGCGTGATGAAGATCATGGAGAGACCCAGGTCGCGCTGGAGTTCCTTCATCAACCGGAGCACCTGTGCCTGCACCATGACGTCGAGCGCGGTGGTCGGCTCGTCCGCGATCACGAGCGACGGGCTGCATGCCAGCGCCATGGCGATCATCACGCGCTGCTTCTGGCCGCCCGACAACTCGTGCGGATAGTCGTTGATGCGTCGCGGCGGCAGACCAACCTGCTCGAAGAGCGCCCCTACACGCACCCTGGCCTGCTTCTCGCCGGCCTGGCCATGCACTACGATCGCCTCGGCTATCTGGTCTGAGACCCGCTGGACGGGATTCAACGCGTGCTGCGCTCCCTGGAACACGATCGACGCTCCGGCCCAACGTAGCGCGCGCAGCCGCCCGGGCGTCATGGCCAAGATATCGTCGCCGTCGAGGGCCACGCGCCCTTCGACCTTGGTCGTGGACGGCAGCAGCCGGAGGATGGCTCCGGCGATCGTTGACTTGCCGCAGCCAGATTCGCCGGCCAGGCCCAGCACCTGGCCCTTCTCGATGGTCAGATCGACGCCGCGGACAGCCGGCACCGGACCGCCCTTCGTCTGATAGGTGACCCGGAGATCCTCGATCTCGAGCAGGCTCATCGCGACCTCAGTTTCGGGTTGAGTATGTCGTCCAGTGCGTAGCCGATCATGGTGAAGGAAAGGACCAGCAGCACGATCGCCACGCCTGGCGGGATGATCCACCACCAGTAGCCGGAGAACGCCGCTCCCTGCCCGAACGCCTGCTCCAAGATCGTGCCCCAAGAGATGCTCGTGATGGGGTCCGGGCCGAGCCCCAGGAACGAGAGCGTGGTCTCGGTCAAGATCGCTATCGCCACGATCAGGATCGTGTTGGCGAAGATCAGCGGCCCCACGTTAGGGAGGATGTGGCGCGCAACCAGATGAAAGTCACCGGAGCCCAGGGCGCGGGAGCGCTCCACGTAACCCCTGGTCTTGAGCGAGAGCACCTGAGCGCGGATCACGCGCGCCGTGCTGGGCCACGAGGTGATCCCGATGACGAAGATCACCGTGTAGAGCGAGGGCTTCAGGATCACCGACAGCACGATCGCGAGCGGGAGGAACGGGATGACCAGGAACCAGTCGGTCAGGCGCATGAGGCCGGTTTCGCGCCAGCCGCCGTAGTAGCCGGCGATGAGTCCGATGCTTGCTCCGATGAAGACCGTGATCAAGGTGGCGGCCAGGCCCACGATGAGCGAGATCCTGGCTCCCCAGATGACCAGCGAGAGCACCGATCGCGCCTGGGCGTCGGTGCCGAACCAGAACTCCGCGCTTGGGGGAGACAGGGCCGGATTGTCCGGATGGCAGATGGGGGAAAGGTCGCATCTGCTGACCAGGACCGGCGCGAAGATCGCTATCGCTATGAAGAACAGCAGGATGGCAAGGCCCGCCATGCCCATGGTGTTCTGCCGGTACTGCCTCCACACGCGCCTGAGGGAGTCCTTCCGGCGTTGCCGAGCGATCGCCCTGGGGCTGGTGGGACCCTCGGGAGACGCTTGCTCGACAGGATCGACCTGAGTGGTCGCCATCTCAGGCCGCCCTCACACGCGGGTCGAGGTAGGAGTAGAGCAGGTCGGCAACCAGGTTCGCCACGATGACCGCCGCGCTGAACAGCAGGAAGAGTCCCTGCAGCAGCGCGTAGTCCTGGTTGCCGATCGCCTCATAGGTGAGGCGGCCCAGGCCGGGCCAGGAGAAGATCGTCTCGATCACGATGGCGCCGCCTACCACGTAGCCGAGCGACAGGATGGTGACCGTCATCGTGGGCAGCAGGGCGTTGGGCACCGCGTGACGTTTGCGGACCATGCGTTCGCGCACACCCTTCGCTCGAGCCACCAAGATGAAGTCCTCGCCCAGAACCTCCATCAGCGACGACCGCATGATCAATGAGTACTCCGCCAAGTACGACACCGTGAGGACGATGAACGGCAGCGCCAAGTGGTTCAAGACGTCGGCCACGTGCGCGAGTCCCGTCAGGCCCGAGGCGGGAGTCTGCATGCCACCCGACGGGAAGATGGGCCAAGTCACCGAGAAGAGCATGATCATCAGCAAGCCGAACCAGAACTCGGGCATGGAATACAGCACCAGCGTGGTGCCCAGCATGGACCTGTCGAACCTAGACCCCCATCTCCACCCTTGCTTTATGCCGATCCAGATCCCGAGGAGGATCGAGGCGATCGTGGACGTGCCGATCAACAGGACGGTCGGCCACACCGCGCCCGCGATCTCCGAAGACACCGGTTGGTTGTCGAACGTCAACCCTAGGTTTCCGTTGATGCTCTGCTGGAGGTAGTTCACGAACTGCTCGGGGAGCGGCAGGTCAAGTCCCAGCTGGGACTTCAGGTCGGCGAGCGCAGAAGTGGTGAGGGAGCCGCGCTGTTTCGCCAGGAGCTGTGTCGGATCCCCCAACCCTCGGAAGAGGAAGAAGTTGAACGCCAGGACGAACAGCAGGGTGAGCACCGCCTGCAGGATCTTGGAAAGCAGATATCGACGGGAACCCACCCTGCTCGTCCTCTCTCCGCGATCCGACTAGGCGTCGTCCTCGCCGGACTCGCGTCGCCTGCGAGCGAGCACGAACGCGCCCACGATCACGACCGCGGCCGCCAGGATCCCGATCCACAGTCCGGCCGAGATACCGCTAGAGCTGCTACTACCGCCCTCACCAGCGGCGGTGCCGCTGACGGGCCGGATGTTCATGAACGACAGTGGTCCGTAGGTGGCCAGCAGATCGCCGTCGGGATCCGGCTGAGGCAAGAACCCCTCCCAGTCCGAGCTGTGAGCCTGGAGCGACGCGCCGTTCCACAGCATGATGTAGGGCTGATCGCGATAGAGGATCGCCTGCATCTGATGGATGATGTCCACCCGCGCCGCCGGGTCGGTGACTGCGCCCTGTTGACTGTTGAGCTCGTCGTAGTCGGGGTTGCAGTAGTAGCTATCGGAGTTGCGATAGGTGTCGGCGTCCGGAGGACGCGCCGCGCACGTGAAGATGTCCACGATGTAGTTCGGGTCGGGGTTCGGGTACCAACCCCACACGAACATGTCGTAGTCGCCAGCCAAGATCAAGTTGCCCAGCTTGCTGCTGTTGATCGTCTGGGGCTCGAGCTTGATCCCGATCTGTTCCAGCCAGCCGGACACGTAAGGGACGATGTCGATCGAGTTCTGGTCCGAGTTCCTGCTTAGGAAGCGGAACACGAGCGGCCTTCCGGACTTGGGGTCCACCCTCACCCCGTCCGATCCCATCTCGTAACCGGCGTCGTCAAGCATCTGGTTGGCCGCCTCGATGTTGAACGAGAGGTCGGGGTCGTCGGGCCCGGGCTCCCACGGCCCGGTGGTCGCTCCCGGCTGGACGGGCGAGATCCCGGCCGTGCCGTATCCCAGCAGCACCTTGTCCACGAGCGTCTGGCTGTCCACGGCTCGCCTGATGGCCTGTCGTAACACCACGTCGGTCAACGCCGGGTGCCCGTCGCCGTGAGGCTTGAAGCCCCCGGCCGGATCCGTCTGATAGGGAGAGCCTGTGTTGATCCCGATCTCGTCGAAGCTGGGGATGGCCGCTCCACGTGTCTCCATCCCACGGGACTCGAGCGTGTTCAGGATGTTCGCCGACGTGAAGTAGCCGAAGTCGATCTCACCGGACTGCAGCGCGGCTGCCTCGGCGTCCTGGTTGCCGTAGATCCTGTAGATGATCTGATCGACGTTGGGAGTCAGGCCCGCGTCGAGCCCCCAGAAGTTCGGGTTGCGGTCCATCTGAACGTACTGGTTCTTCACGTAGTCGGTGATGATGAACGGACCGGTTCCCACCGACGGGAATCCCGTCTGCTGCTTGGCAGCCTTGTAGTCATCTTCGTACTTACCCCAGATGTGCTCGGCCAGGATGAAGTCGTAGAGGAAGACTGAGGCCCCTGAGTAGAACGAAGTCGGCTTCTTGCTGGTAAGCACCATAGTGGTGTCGTCCGGCGCCGAGGCTGACTCCATGAGGGCCAGGTCGGAGCTGTAGTTGGGGACGTTGTTGTCCTTGTAGAAGTTGTAGGTCCACGCGGCGTCCGAGGCGCTGAACGGCTCGCCGTCGGACCATTTGACGCCGTCGCGGAAGTGGTACGTGAACGTCATGCCGTCGGAGCTGGTGTCGACGCTTGTCACGATCGAATGCTCGAAGTCGGGGCTGAAGTCCGTGGTGGCGAAGTTGATCGGGATGTCGTAAGCCAGGGACCACATCACGTAGTCGGTTACCAGATAACCGACCAATGGGTTCAGTGAACTGGGTTCGGCAACGTCGGCGTACGTGAAGACGACCTTCTCGGGCTCACCGGATGCCGACGATGACGCGTCCTGCGCGAACGCGTAGTTCGCCGCAGCCGTAGTGGCTACCAAGGTCGCCGCGATGATGACTGAGAGATCGATCGTGCGTCTTGCCCTGATACCCCTAGACATGCCGTTCCCCTTTCAAGCTCTTGCCCTCTCTTACGCGCCAGGCTCCACGCCCGGTTGACCGGTCGTCGGAGGCGGGGCGCAAGGCGCCTTGTATAGCATCGCCGCACCCGATGGCGCTAGGGCTCCAGACTATCGGCGGAGCTCCGCCAGGTCGATCTCGGCGTACTCGGACTCGCAGGGATTCCCTGCTGTCACCCACATCCGTCTTGGCTGCCGCGTCGGTCACCATGGAGAACATCACCGTCGACGCCTCTTCACCCTCTTCGGGGTCGGGGTGCAGGCAGATCGACTGCGGAGATGACTCGTGGTCACGCATGATCTCCATCAGATCCTCCGGCGTGGTGGGATCCCGCTCTATCGAGCAGCTCCCGGAGCCGTTCCAGACGGCCGCGGCTGCCGTCCGACGGCGGCGGTGCCAGCGCCGCCAGGCCGGGGTCCAGGTAATGGTTGGTGTGTGGTCCCGCCTGATCCAGTACGACGTGTTCGCGCCCGGTCGTCTCCACGGTGAACGCGTCGTCGGCGAACCCGTAGACGTGTCCGTAACCACCTGCGCGCCCCGGCATGGCCGCCCGCGCGATCGCGTCGGCTCGGTTCCGCGCCTCCAGCGAGCTCCGCGACACCAGGACGCGGGGCACTCCCACGCCGTCGTCTAGGGCGGTGAGCGACCCGATGCCCTGGGCGCAGCCGTGTGCGTTCGTTCCGACCGCCGGCAGACAACACACGACCGTTGGTGAGGCCACGGGCACGCGACCCCCCTCGGGGACATCGATGATGACAGCGACGTTGCCCACGTCGCCAGTCAGCCAGTGCTCGTTATGTGCCAGCAGCGTGGTGTCAGGAAGCCGAACCGAGACGCTGGAGCATCGCTCGACGATCGGGGGCTTGACGTAGCCCTCCTTCTTCTGCAGGAAGAGGAGTTCGCCATCGGGCGACTCGAGCAGCGGCTCGAGCTCCTCGAAGGCGTTGATCGCGAACAGCTCAAGGATCGGAACCATGGCGCCGATCGACATGCCCTTCAGCACCGCCAGCGATTCCGGATAGGCGGTTTCGCCCGCCAACAGGTACGGGGTGAGGACATCCTGCAGGGTCTCTGAAGAGGCCCCACGCCGGGAGAGGTACCGATGGTAGAACTCGATCGAGGGCTGGATCAGGTCGGCGAGCTCCTTGCCGATGTGGGTACCACGCTCGAACGCGTTCCCCTGTGCGCGGACCACCCGGATCTCAGCCACCGGCGGCATCATCCCAGCGGGGAGGCTGTGGCGCTAGTCAGTTCGAGCTAGGCGTCGGCAAGAGCCTGCTCCTCGATCTCCACCACGAACCGCGCCTTCCCATCGATGTATGCCTGTACGTCGCGCGGGTGTTCGGCAGCCAAACGTCGCTTCAGAGCTGCGTAAGCGGCGGCGGCGGCGTCGTGTGTGCGGAGGTAGTCGCGGAAGGCCAGGTGGCGCCATTCCCACTCGCTCCTCGCTTGGCAGAGGTGGACGTGAACCTTCCGCGGTTCGTTGGGTTCGTATCCTGAGCTCAGGAACTCGTGCTCGGGTTCGATCGGGTCGATGGCATGCTTGAAGCCCATCCGCGCGAGACGGTCGACGATCGGCGCACGTGGAGTGATCGACGCCACCGATACCTGGATGTCGATGACGGGTTTGGCGGCGAGACCCGGCACAGAGGTCGAGCCGACATGCTCGATGCTCAGGGCGAGGTCACCCAAGACGTTCCGGATGGCCGCCGCCTCGATCTCGAACATCTCCGGCCAGGTGGGGTCGTAGTCCACGATCGAGTATTCGCGACCACGACCTTCGGCCTCACCGGGCTTGGCCCGCGTTCCGCGCCAATGGGCAGCAGACCGACCGTCGAACAGAGCCTGTTGCGCCCGGTCGGTGGGAGCCGTGTCCTCGGGGTGCCATTGGACTCCAACCATCCAGGAGTCTCGTCGTAGGAGTCGCCGACCGCAGCTCGATGGCCTCGACCAGTCCGTCGTGGCTCCAGCCGGTAGCGGCGAGGTCGCTCGCCGATGCGATCGACTCCCTGATGGTGGTGGGATGAACAGGTCAACTCGTCGACTCCGGAGGTTGCCAGTAGCCGGCTCCTGGCGTGATCTTCACGTCGTGCGTCGTGACGGAGTCGGCCGTTGGGACACCATGCTCCCGCAGGCCGGGGATGTCGGGTAGATGCTGGTGGAGCGTTCCGCCGAACGTCACGTTCATGATCTGCATCCCCCGGCAGATCGCGAGGGTGGGGACGTTCAGCTCGTCAGCCGCCAGTAGTAGGCCGATCTCCAGCTCGTCTCGGTCCTCCTCGACGCCGTAGTTGTGCTCGGTGTCGGGCGCGGCGCCGTAGCGCGCCGGGTCCACATCGCCGCCGCCTACGAGCACCAGCCCGTCGAACGGCTCGAGGATCTCTTCGGGGTCACCGGTCTCGCCCGGGCTCACGATCAGCGTGCGTGCTCCGGCCCGGCGGAGCGCATCGATGTAAGGACCGGGGACGCCGTAACCGCCGTCGGGCCAGCGGGTCACCCTGCCGGGCTCGAGGTGGTAGCCGGCTATCGCGATGAGCGGCCGGTGGTCCATCGAGCGAGTGTACGGGGGCACGGCAGGGAGAGCGGGCCTGCGAGTTTGACGCCTTTTGTCAGACAATCTAGCCTGCTGCGATGAAGCGACGACTGTCGATCTCGGTGCGCGATACGCTCGCATCTCGGATCACGACGGGCGACATCCCGGCGGGCAGCCGTCTTCCGCCCGAACCGGAGCTCGCCGTCGAGCTCGGGGTGTCGCGTGCCACTCTCCGCGAGGCACTCCGGTCGCTCGAAGAGGATGGTTTCGTGACCCGAACGCGTGGTGCCGGCACCTACGCCTCGCACCGGCCCAGGCTGCGGAACAACCTGGACGTCAATTTCGGTGTGACCGAGGCGATCCGGGCCGCGGGTATGAGGGCCGGGACGGTGCAGAGCGAGATCCTTAGCGTTCGGGCGGACGTGGAGGAGGCGCGGTCGCTGGATCTGGCGCCCGGCGATCCCATCTTGGTCCTGGAGCGTGTCAGGTCGGCGGACGATCGGCCAGTGGTGTTCTCCCGCGACGTGGTGGCGGCCACGTTGCTCCCTGCGGACGCGCTCGAAAGACTCCGCGACGGATCGGTCTACGACCTCATCGAACAGAAGGCCGGCGCGACGGTCCAACACGGCGTGGTGACCCTGGAGCCGATGAAGGCCGATCGAACGTTGGCCCAGCGGCTCGACGTGGAGCCAGGCGAGCTACTCCTCTACCTCCGGCAGGTCGACTACGACCGGACCGGAGGTCCCATCTTGCTGTCACACGAGTACCACCTGGCGAGCGCGTTCGAATTCAGCGTGGTTCGCCGCGGACCCGGAAGGAGACCCGGATGAACATAGGGAAGTCCATGCGCTTGAAGAGAGTGATAGATCCGGCCGGCGTGTCGATCATCTGCGCGCTCGACCATGGCATGACGTCGCCGAGGTTCCTGGAACCGCTCGCCGACATCACGTCGCGAGCCGCGGAGACCGTGGCCGGCGGTGCCAACGTGATCATGATGAGCAAGGGGATGATCCGGATCGCGCATCCGGCGTTCTCGAGGGAGACGTCGCTCGCCATGTTGCTCTCGGCGTCAGCCAACCCCGACGGCGATCGGCCCCAGATCGTCCAGATCGGAGAGGTGGAGGAGGCTCTCCGTCTGGGCGCCGACGCGGTCGTGTTGTTCACGGCGCTCGGCGGCGACACCGAGGCGGGGATGATCGACATCCTGGCCGACGTCGGCCGCGAGTGCGAGATCCTGGGTATGCCTTTCATCGCCGAGGCCGAGTTCCCCACGACCTACGCCTCCGTCGAAGAGCTCAAGCAGCAGTACGGGTTCGAATACCTGCTTAGGAGCGTGCGTCTGTGTGCCGAGCTCGGCGCCGACATAGTGAAGACGAACTGGCCGGGCGATGCGGAGTCGTTCGCGAAGCTGGTGGAGGCCACGTCGGGGATACCGATGGTGCTCGCCGGCGGATCGCGACTGGAGGACAAGGAGCTCTTGACCCGCATGGAGCAGGCGATGGCGGCGGGCGCCATCGGCTGCTCGGTGGGGCGGAACATCTTCATGCACAGCTCTCCGGAGGCCATCTCGAGAGCGTTGTCACGCGTGATCCGCGAACGGTGGACCGCCGAGAAGGCGCACGATGCCCTCAAGGAGGAGATGGCGTCATGAGGGCCGCGTTCATGACCGACGTGAACGCTGTTGCGGTGGGCGAGGCTGAGGAGCCGAAGCTGGATCCCCGCGGCGCGATCTTGAAGGTCGAGGCGTGCGGGATCTGCGGCACCGACGCACGGACCTTCTTCAACGGCGACCCGAAGGCGCCTGCTCCGTGGGTCCTCGGTCATGAGCCGGTCGGGACGCTCGCGGAGGTCGGCCCCGAGGCCGAGCTGCCCCCCGGCGTGTCTGCGGGCGACCGGGTCTTCCTGGGGTCGATCCTCACGTGCGGGGAGTGCCGCTGGTGCACGGAGGGGTTCCAGAACCTCTGCGAACACCACCTGCTGTACGGCTACGACCCCTACCCCGGCGCGTACGCCGAGTACGCCGCCGTGCCGCCGATCGCCATGAAGAACCTGATCCCGCTGCCCGAGGATCTGCCATCGGACCTGGCCACGGTGGCCGATCCGTTCGCGTGCGCGCTGAACGGGATGGAGGTCTTGGACGTGCAGCTCGGCGACACCGTCATGATCTTGGGCACGGGGCCGATCGGGTGCTGGCAGGCGGTCATGGCTCGCGACCGTGGTGCGAGCCGCGTGTGGATGACGGATGTCAGCCGGGACCGGTTGGACCTGGCGCTCAGCGTCGTGGGGCGGTTCATCGACGACGCTTGGGTGGCCGGTGAGGACAACGGCGTCGAAGAGGTGCTATCGCGTACCGATGGCGTGGGGGTCGAACGGGTGAGCGTTGCTGCGCCGGCGAAGCCGGCGCAGCAAGCCGCGCTCGAGATGGCCGCCAAGCGCGCGCGGGTCGTGTACTTCGCCGGGCTGCCGAAGCACGACCCGGTCAGCCCGCTCGACATGAACCAGCTCCACTACAAGGAGCTATCCATCCTGGGGGCCTACGGGGCGACCCACCGCCAATACCGGATCACGATGGACTACCTGAACCGCCGTCGCGAGGACCTGGAAGGCGTGGTGACGCACCGGTTCCCGCTCGAGAAGATCGCCGACGCGTTCGAGACCATCCGGTCCGGCTCGGGGCTGAAGATGGTGATCGTGCCGTGACGGGGGGTCCGTACGTCATCGGCTGCGACGTCGGGAGCCAAGGGACGAACGCCGCGCTCTACGCCGCCGACGGCACGCTGGTCGCATCGGCATACGAGGCTTATGACCTTGTCCTTCCCGCAGCCGTCCTGGGCCGAGCAGGATCCGGATCTGTGGGTTCGGGCCACCGAACGGACAGTGGCGACGTTGGTCGTGGGTCTGGACGAGGACCCGAGCGCGATCAAGGGGTTGTCGTTCGGCTCGCAGCTGGACGGGATGGTCGTCTGCGACGCGAAGGGCCGGCCGCTCCGTCCGGCCATGATCTGGATGGACCGCCGGGCCGAGGATCAGTCGGCAGAACTGGCGAAGGTGATGACACCTCGAGAGTTCTACCGCCACGTTGGCGCCAACCTGGACTCGTCGCATGCGGTCTTCAAGGCGTTGTGGGTCCGCGACGAGGAACCCGAGCTATGGAAGGACGCGGCGATCTTGATGTCGCCGGGGACGTACGCGCTCCGCGCGGCGACCGGCGTCACCGCGGTCGACTACTCGAATGCGTCGTCGTTCGCGCTGCTAGATCCGCGAACGCGCGACTGGTCGCCGGAGGTCTTGGCGGCCGTTGGTATCGACGCGTCGATGCTCCCGGAGCTCGCGGCCGGGACCCAGTCCGTCGGCACCGTGACGGCGGCGTTCGTCGGTGCGACCGGACTGTCGCCCGACACCGTGGTCGCGGTCGGCTGCGGCGACGAGATGGCTGCCACCCTCGGCGCCGGCGTGTTCGCGCCCGGCGAAGTATGCGACGTGGTGGGCACAGCCGAGCCGGTCTGCGCCGCGTCGGCCGAGCCGCGCGAGGACCCCACCATGCTCGTGGAGTGCCATCCGCACGCCGACCCCGACGTGTGGCTGTTGGAGAACCCGGGGTTCGTGTCGGGCGGGAACCTGCGCTGGTGGCGTGACCAGTTCGCGCCGATCGAGCGCTCCGCCGAGGCCGAAGGTTTGGGCGACGCGTACGACTTCTTGTCTCAGGAGGCCTCGACCGTGCCGGCCGGAGCGGAAGGGCTGGTGTTCCTGCCGTGCATGCAGGGGGCCATGGCGCCCGAGTGGAACGGGGCGGCGCGCGGCACGTTCTACGGTCTGACGCTCGCGCACAGCCGCGCGCACATGACGCGTGCCGTGCTCGAAGGGAGCGCGTTCGGCCTGCGCGACATCCTCGAGGCGATGGTGAACGCCGGCCTGGACGTCAGACGCCTGACGATCGTCGGCGGCGGGGCCAAGGGCCCCCTCTGGCGCCAGATCAAGGCCGATGTGACCGGTCTGCCGGTTCGCGTGCCAGCGAGCGTCGAGACCACGGCCACGGGCGCCGCGATCCTGGCCGCGGTCGGCTCTGGCGTGCATCCCACCGTAGCCGAGGCGGTGGACGCGTTCGTCGCGTTCCAGCCGGACGAGCATCAACCAGACCCTGAGCGTCGCGAGGCATATGACGAGGCGTACCGGCGTTACCGGGACGTCTATTTCGCGTTGAAGCCGGTGTTCGAGGCCGGATAGTCGGCGCTACACCCCACGCTCGTAGCGTTCGCGCTCCCAGTCGGTGACCGTCTCGCGCCAGGCCTTCAGCTCCCAAGCGCGGGATGTCGCGTAGTAGTCGCTGAAGCGTTCCCCGAGGGCCTGCCTGAGCACCGGATCGTCCTCGAACGCCCTGAGGGCGGACTCGAGGGACCCGGGCAACTCCGCCAGGTCGACGAGCGCGTAGGCATCCCCCTCGACGGGCGCCGGCGGAACGAGCTTTCGCCGGATGCCGTCGGCCATAGAGGCGGCGATCACCCCGAGCGCCAGATACGGGTTGGCGTCGGCCCCGGGCCTGCGGCATTCGAACCGCCACAGATCCGCCTGGGTTGAACGGATCGCGCGTACGGCGCAGGAGCGGTTCTCGTAACCCCAGGTTGCGTTGATCGGCGCGAACCAGCCCGGGACGAGACGCTTGTAGGAGTTCACCGTCGGGTTCAGCAGCAACGAGGCGGCCGGCAGGTGTTGGACCACACCGGCGATGGCAGCGGCGAACACGGGTGGTAAGTCGTCCGCCGGGTCTGGCGCGGCGAACATGTTCGTCTCGTTGTTCCAGCACGACATGTGGACGTGCCCGCTCGAGCCTTCTTCGCCGGGCACGGTCTTCGCCAGGAAGCTCGCCCGCATGTCCATCGACGCGGCCAACTGCTTGACCCCGAACTTCACGAGGGCGGCGTCGTCGGCGGCTGCGAGCCCACGGCGCGGTCCGATGTTGAGCTCGAGCAATCCGGGTCCGGCCTCCGTGTGCACGGCTGACAGCTCCACCCCGAGTCCCTCGAGCGCCGGCACGAGTTCGTCGAGGAACCGCTCGTATCGCCCGATCTCGACCAGGCTGTAGCTGATCCCGCTCGACATGGGATCCCCCTGCGGATCCCAGAGCCGGATCTCGTACTCGAGCGCGGACATGACCTCGTAGCCCAGGTCTGAGACATCCCCCAGCACGGTTCGCAGGACCTCTCGCGAGGCGAACTCGCAGGGAGAGCCGTCGGGCCAGCTGGGGGTCGCCAGACAGATGCGCCAACCCGGCCGCCAGCTCAGGTCGCGGAGCGTGTCCGGATCCGGGCGCAGGATCAGGTCTGCGGCTCCCGAGCGGATGCCGAACCGCTCGTAGTCGGCGATCGGCGCGTCGACGGGGTCAAGACCCAATATGAGGTCGGTCATCACGGTTCCATCCCGCAGCGCCGCCTCGAACGCTTTCGGCCGTAACGCCTTGCCGCGGAGCGAACCATTGACGTCGGGAAGACCTAGGAGGACGAACTCCTCGCTCATCGAGTCACCCGTGCGTTCGCGGAACCCGACAGAGCGTCCTTGATCGTGAGCTCCACGTCCTGGATCGTGCTCGTGAAGCGATCGATCATCTCAGCCAGCTCCTCGTCCGTGCTGACGTACGCCGGCGCCAAGAGCGTCTGGTCACCGGCGTATCCGTCGGCCTGTGGATGAGAGGACGTAACGAGCAGTCCGTGCTCGAGGGCCGTGTCGTCTACGAGCGATGCGACGTCGAGCTCGACGGGAAGGAACGACTCCCCATCGCTAGGATCGACGAGCTCCACGCCGAGGAGGAAACCCCTGCCGCGAACCTCTCGCACGATCTCAGAACCCTCGAGCGCGGCTTCCAGTTCGTTTCGCAGGCCCGGTCCCCGGTCTCGGACCCGATCCACCCAACCCCCGCTCGACCAGCAGGTCGAGGACCGCGAGGCCGACGGCCGCGGAGAGCGGAGCACCGTCCCACGTGTGGCCCAGGTCGAACTCGCGCGAGCCCTGGTCGATGGCGTCGTACACGTGCTGCCGGCAGAGCACGGCCCCGAGCGGCGCGTAACCCGCGCCGAGCCCCTTCCCCACGGCCACGATGTCCGGCTCGATCGGTAGCTGATGGGCCGCGAGCCAGCTCCCGACGCGACCCATCCCGGAGACCACCTCGTCGAAGCAGATCAGGAAGCCGTGCTCCTTCCGGCGCTCATCCAGTCCCTTCCAGAAGCGCTCCGGCGGGGAGTACCCGGGCAGGGCGGCCGCGCTCACCGGCTCGCAGAAGAATGCCGCGACCGTCTCCGCCCCGGCCTCCTCGAGCAGGCGATCCAGTTCCTGAAGCGCTGCCTCGCCACTGGGGTCGAACCTCCACGTCGACGGTTCGATGTGGAGGTGGGACGCCAGGTACGGCGAGTACGGCTCCTGGAGCGTTCTTCGGCCGGAGAGGGCGAGCGTCGCCATCGTGGAGCCGTGGTAGGCCTGGGCCGGGGAGATCACCCGCCAGCGCTCGGGCCGGCCCTGCTCCACGTGGTACAGGCGAGCCAGCTGGAGGGCCGTCTCGTTGGCCTCCGATCCTCCCGACACGAACCGGACCCGCGCCATCTCAGGTGTCGCCACTTCCAGCAGGCGGTCCGCCAGGCGCTCCTGAGGTTCGCTCGTGAAGTGGTGGTTGTAGAAGTAGGAGATGCGCGCGGCCTGGTCTGCGGCCGCGGCGACGATCTCGGGAACGCCGTGCCCCAGACACGAGGCCATCGCCCCGCCCGAGCAGGCGTCGAGGATGCGCCGGCCGTCGCTCGTGAAGAGCCAGACGCCCTCGCCGCGCTCGATGCTCGTGTACTCGAGGTCGAGGAACCGGGGGAAGACACCCGACTCGCTCCGCGAGCCCCGCTGTCCGCCCGGCGAGCTCAGCCGAGCGATGTCGCTCAGGTACCGTTCCAACAGCTGCCACGACATCCCCCGGCTATCCGATGCGCGCCGCTTCGTCTCCTCCAACAACCCGTCTGGATCGACACCGTCGGCGTCGAGCTCGTGGCGGTACACGCGCACCCAATCGTCCATGATCTCGGGCGTCACCTCGGGGTGGAACTGGAGCCCGAGGCTGCGTCCGGCGACGAACGCCTGCGGGCCGAGGTCGGACTCGGCGATCAGGGTCGCTCCCGGCGGGAGGGTGAACGCGTCGAAGTGCCACTGGAACCAAGGTCCCTCGGGCACCAGATCCGGCTCGGTACTTCGTACGGGCAGCCATCCGATCTCCGATTCGGTGCTTCGGTACACGTCGCCGCCGAGGACCCGTGCCAGCATCTGGCCGCCGAAGCACAGACCGAGCACGGGGACGTCGGCGTCTACGGCTCGGCGCATGAGACGCGCCTCACGCGGCACGAACGGTTGCGAGTCGTCGAACGCCGCACCCTCGGCGCCGAGCGAAACGATGAGGTCGTATCCGGAGGGATCGATCTCGCGGTCGTCGATATCGATCCGGAACGTCTCGACGCTCGCTCCGTGCTCATCGAGCCACTCGGTGACGAGCCCCGGGGGGGTGGGCTCCTCATGCTGGATGATCAACGCTCGCAAGGGTGCCGCGTTCTCGCCCGCGGGCCTCATCGCGGGCCCCCGACGCTCGCTCGCGCGGAAAGCTCCGGCTCCACAACCTCCGCCACGTGACGGACGGCGTCTGCGAACCGGGAGACCATCTCCGCGAGCTCGTCGTCGGTCGCGGTGAAAGCGGGCGCGAACAGCGACTGGTCGCCCGCGTAGCCGTCGCGGGTCGGCTGCGTGGACAGCGTGATGAGATCTCTTTCGAACGCGGCTTCGTCGATCCTGCCGGCCACTCGCATCTCCGGCGGTAGGAACGATGTCCCGTCGCGCGGATCCACGTACTCCACCCCGAGTAGGTACCCGTGGCCCCGGACCTCGCGCACCAGCGGGACGTCGGAGAGGGCGCTCGCGAGCTCGTCCCGCAGGCGCGGCCCCCGGTCCCTGACCCGCTCGATCAGCCGCTCCGACCGCATAGCCTCCAAGACGGCGAGCCCCACCGCGCAGGCGAGGGGAGCCCCGTCCCAGGTGTGTCCCAGGGGGAAACGCCGCGATCCGCTCGCCACCGCCTGGTACACGTGATCGCGGCAGAGCATCGCGCCGATGGCCACGTAGCCGGCGCCGAGCCCCTTCGCGGTCGCGATGATGTCCGGCGCGCATGCCGTCTCGGCGCCTGCGAACCAGCTCCCGGTGCGACCCACACCGGTCACGACCTCGTCGAAGCACACCAGGAAACCGTGGCGCTCTCGCCGTTCGGCCAGGCCCTCCCAGAACCGCCGGGGCGGGGTGTAGGCGGGCAGGGCGGCCGCGCTGATCGCCTCGCAGAAGTACGCCGACACGGTTCCTGGGCCCGCCTCCTCGAGCGCGCGGTCCAGAGCCTCGAGAGCGGCCTCGCCCGTCGGATCGAAGCGCCAGGTGCTGGGCGGGATATGAAGGTGGTCGGGCATATAGGGCCCGAATGGGCCATGCAGCCCGGGCCTGCCGGTCAGCGCGAGCGTCTCCATGGTCGGACCGTGATAGGCCTGAGCGGGAGAGATCACCTGCCACCGCTCTGTCTCGCCACGTTCGACGTGGTAGCTGCGCGCCAGCTGGATCGCCATCTCGTTCGCGTCGGACCCGCTGATCGTGAACCGAACCCGGCTGAAGCCCTCGGGCGCCACCTCGATCAGCTCGTGCGCCAGTTGCTCTTGGGGCGGGTTCGTGAGCCGTTCGTTATGCACGTAGGCGAGGGTTTCCGCCTGGGCCTTTGCGGCGGCGGCGATGTCCTTGCGGCCGTGTCCGAGCGTCGCGGCCATCGATCCTCCGCTCATGGCGTCCAGGTACCGATGACCCGCCGCGTCCTCTACCCAGACGCCTTCGCCACGAACGATGACCGGCATGGCTCTGCCCAGCTCGAGGGGGAGCACGTGGGTCCTCTGGCTCTCGACGAACGCCTCGGCCATCCGGCCTCCTCACACGGCTGAGCAGTTGACCCCGGAGTCTAGGGTCTGGGTTCCTACCTCATCCACCGACCCACGAGCGAGCTCAGGGCGGGTCTAGCCAACTCCTCCGACAACGTCGGCGAACCGGCGGAAGATCTCGCGACCGCGGTCTTGCTGAGCCGCCATGTGGAGCTGCGACTCGGCTCGGATCTGCGTGGCGGACTTCCCCCAAGCGGCCTTCAGGTCGACCTGGGCGTCGGCCACTTCGAGCCACCAGTCGAGCTCCCACATGTCGACCTCCAGGTGGAACTGGATCCCCCAGGTCCGGTCTCCGATCCGGTACCCCTGCATGGGGATCCGATCGCCCGTCATGAGGAGCGTCGCTCCTGCCGGCAGGTCGTGGGTGTCCTCGTGCCACTGGAAGGCCATCTCGCGATCGCCGAGGAACGACAGGAGGGGATCATCGCTCGCCTCCGGCGTCGGGTGCACCGGCTCGAAGCCGACCTCCCGGACGGGGCCTGGAACCACATCCATCCCGGATGCCCGCGCGAGGATCTGCGATCCGAGGCAGATCCCGAGGTAGGGGATGCCTCGTTCCATCGCCTCGCTGGTGTACGCGAGGACCCGCCCGAGATAGGGGTACTCATGGACCTGGTCCACGTTCACCGTGCCGCCGAAGACCACGACGCCCGCGACCTGCTCGAGCGGCGGCAGCTCCGTGCCGTCCGACGTGGCGTCGACCGTGACGATGTCGATCCCCGCGCGGGCGAACGCCCCCGGTGCGACACCGAAGGCCTCGTATGGATCGTTGCGCACCAAGAGCACCGGCTTCATCCGGCCGATGCTATCGAGCCCGCGGCTTTCCTGCCGCACTCGCCTCAGCCGCGCTCGAAGTATCTCGCCATCTCCCAGTCGGTGACCGTCGTGTTGTCGAAGATCACCTGCTCCTGCACGGCCGTGTTCAGCAGGTGCTCGAAGACGAAGTCGCCGAACGCCTCACGCGCGACCTTGCTCTTGCGGAACGTCTCGACGGCCTCGTGCAGCGAGTAAGGGACGCGCGGGACCTTCTTGGCCTCGTAGGCGTTGCCCTTGAACATCTCCGGCGGCTCGACCTTGTTCCTTATCCCGTGAAGGCCGCCCGCGATGGTTGCGGCCAGGCCGAGGTATGGGTTCATGTCGCCGCCCGGGATGCGACTCTCGACCCGCGCGCCGGTGTGCTCGCCCACCGTCCGGAACCCGCACGTACGGTTGTCGCGACTCCAGACGATCGCGGTCGGGGCCCACGAGCCGAGCTGATACCGCTTGTAGGAGTTCACGAACGGCGCGAACATGAACGACATCTCTCGCGCGGTCGCCATCAACCCACCCATGTAGTGGCGGTAGGTCTCCGAGAGATGGTGCGGCGCCTTTGCGTCGTACATCAGTGACTTCTTCCCCGTCTTGTCCCATGCGCTCGAGTGCACGTGGCACGAGGATCCGGCCTCGTCCATGGTCCACTTCGCCATGAACGTGGCGGCGACACCGTTCGCCGCGCAGATCTCCTTCACGCCGTGCTTGTAGAACGCGTGATAGTCGGCCGTGGTGAGGGCATCCGCGTACGTGATGTTGATCTCGTGCTGGCCCTTCCCGAACTCGCCCTTGCTGAACTCCACCGGGATCCCCGCGCCCAACATCCCGTTGCGGATCTGCCGGATGATCCACTCGTCCTTGGTGGTCTGGAGCATGTGGTAATCCATGATGTACGTCGAGGTCGGACGCAGGTTCCGATACCCGCCTTCGGCGATGTCGTCGTAGGAGTCGCGGAAGAGGTAGAACTCGAGCTCCGTCCCGGTCTTGATCGTGAGGTCCATCTTCTTCGCGCGTTCGATCTGACGCTTGAGGATCTGCCTTGGAGCGACCTCGACAGGCTCGCCCGTCTCTTCGTCGGCGATGTCGCAGATCACCATCGCGGTCTTCTCGAGCCACGGGCACCACCGCATCGTGGACATGTCCGGGACCATCCGGAAGTCGCCGTAGCCCGTCTCCCAGCTCGCGTACTTGTAGCCCGGGAGCGGCTCCATCTCCATGTCGATCGCCAGCAGGTAGAGGCAGGCGTGCAGGCCCTCCTCTCCCAAGATCTCCTCGAAGAAGAAGTGCGGGACCACGCGCTTGCCCATGAACCGGCCCTGCAGGTCGGTGAACATGCAGAGCACGGTGTCGACCTCGCCCGCGTCCGCCGCTGCCTGCAACTGCTTAACGTCGAGCATCCCTTGGTTCATGTCGCCTCCCCCTCACGAACGAACGAGCGCGGCGGCCTCCGGCCGCCGCGCTCGAGCGTCAACTCTGAGCCTTATCGCTAGCCCGTCGGCGCAGCCGGCGGCGTTGGGCCCCCGCCTCCGCCCAGGATCGATTCCTGTTCCTCCTTCGAGCTCGAGTAGCCCTCTTGCTCGGGGATGCCGCGCTCACCACTCGTTAGGGCGAACTCCTCTTCGGGTGAGAGCACCAGGCGATGCCTCCCAGCGATCGCGAAGTAGATCACGCCGAGGACGTAGTAGACAGCCACCCCGTAGACCCCGGGCCGGTAGGCCTCATTCAAGAAGATCGACGCCAGCGAGACCACGGCGATGATGCCGGCGATCATGGCGCCGGCGTTACCCCATGGGCTCAAGTAGGGGCGATCGATGTTCGGGAGCCTCTGTCGAAGCAGAACGAACGAGATGCACTGCAGCGTGTAAGAGATCACAGCCGCGAATACGGCCATGTTCAACACCGCCGCAACGATCTGACCCGCGGCGTCGCCGCCCTTGCGTCCCAGGTACCAGACGAGCCAGACGACGATATAGCCGACGATCGCGCCGGCGATCAGGGCCACGTGCGGCGTCTTCCGCTTCCCGCCCGTCTTCGACAGGAACGCCGGGAAATACCCAGCACGGGAGAGCGAGTATGTATTACGGCCGTAGGCGTAGATGATCGTGAAGAAGCTCGCGATCAGCCCAAGGAGACCGATCAGGCCCAGCAGCTCCGCCGCCGTCCCATCTCCGAACACGCCCTTGAAACCATCGAACAACGGTGTGCCCGAAGCTCCGATGGCCGAGGCGCCCCCCCCGATGCCACTGTTGATGAACAGCGTGAGGACGCTAGCGATCAGCAGGGTGTGCATCCCCCAGATCGTTCCCTTCGGAACGTCCCGCCTCGGGTCCATCGACTCTTCGGCGGCCAGAGGCACTTCCTCGATCGCCAGATAGAACCAGATGGCGAACGGCAACGACTTGAAGATCCCACTGATGCCGAACGGGAGCCAGGGGCCTCCCCCGTTCGGGAGCGGATCGCCGCCACCGTCCGGGATGTTGAACAACAGGCTCGGCTTGAACTTCCCGCCCACCAACGCGGAGACCCAGAACAGCGCGAGGATCCCGAGTGCCACGATGGTGATCCCCACGGTGAACCGCATCGTCGCCTCGATGCCGATGATGTTGATCCCCACGAAGATCACGTAGAAGACGGCCCACCAGAACGGCTCGCTGTTCCAGAAGGGATCGCCGGTGATATCCAATAGCCCCGCCATGATGTCGTGCATCAAGACACCCATGGCGGCTACGACCACCGCCGGTGTGATGACGTATTCCGCGTTCTCGGCTAACCCGGTGAGGAATCCACCCCACGGCCCCATCGCCGAGCGGGCGAACGAGTACGCGCCACCGGTGTGCGGCAGCGCCGGTGACATCTCTGCGATGGAATAGCAGAGGCCGTAGTACATGACGGCGATGACGGCCGTCGCGATCAGCAGTCCACCGAAGCCCCCGGTGGCCAGCCCGGCGTTCCAGCCGTAGAAGTCGCCCGATATGACGGCTCCGACGCCGAGCGCCCAGAGCGACCACACACCTGCGTGACGTCTGAGTCCCCGCTCCTTGAAGTACTCCTCGTCCACCTCCTTGTAGGTGACGGAGCCAACCTTTCGCTCTCTTTCAGACACGCGGGATTCCCCCTCCCGATCGACGACGCGGCTTTTCCCTGCGTATCTAGCACCAGAAGCCGCTTGTCTGTCAAACGCGCTCGCGTCGGCGTTCCTCGGGGCGATTCAGCGCGGGTATGGGGTGATTCGCGTCAATCGAGCCAAGAGGGCGACTCCCATCCCGAGTCCCAGACCGGTCGAGATGCCCCAGGCGTCAACGACCGATGCGAAGATCGTTCCCAGGAGCAGGCAAGCAAGGACCAGGGGCCACCGAAGTTGCACGTCAACCACGTATCGCAGCAGCAGTAGGCAGCCGATGAAACCGACCATCGGCCAGTAGTCCCATCCGGAGGAGGGCCCCCCCAGCGGCAAGGGAACGCCTATCGCGATCGAACGCAGCATCCCCACGATGTTACGGCGGTTGCCCGATAGCGGTACTCAGTCCTCCGGCGTGACGTAGGCCGCCGTGATGCCTCCGTCCACGATCAGCGAGGTCCCGGTCATGTAGCTGGAGTCGTCGCTCGCCAGGAAGAGCGCCGCCTTCGCGAGCTCCTCGGCCTGGCCCAGGCGACCCATGGGGATGTGGACCAAACGCCGCTGTCGGCGGGCGGGATCGGACAGCAGCTCCGCCAAGAGCGGAGTGTCTATCGGTCCCGGACAGAGCGCGTTGCAGCGGATGCCCTTGCGTGCATACTCCACGGCGATCTCGCGTGTCATGGCCAGCACGGCACCTTTCGACGCCGTGTACGCGGTCTGCGAGGTGGCTGCCCCCAGCCAGGCTACGAACGAGGCCACGTTGATGATCGAGCCTCCACCCGAGGCGATCATGGCCGGCACGCCGAACTTGCAGCCGAAAGCCACGCCCTTCACGTTGATGGCGAGCGTTGTATCCCAGACCGACTCGTCGGTGGAGTGGACCGATCCGTCCGCGCCCATCATCACGCCCGCGTTGTTGTAGAGCACGTCCAGCCGTTCGAACCGCTCGACCGCGGCGCCCACCATCGCCTCGGCGTCTGCTTCCTTCGAGACATCGGCGTGAACGAACATCGCCTCGCCGCCCTCGGCCACGATCTCGGCCACCACGGCCTCGCCAGCATGGTCGGCCACGTCGGTCACCACGACCTTCGCGCCCTCGTTCGCGAACAAGCGGGACGCAACCATGCCCATGCCGCTGCCTCCACCCGTTATCAGCGCGACCTTGCCATCCAGACGCATCTTGTCCAACCTCCGTGTCGTGTGCGCGGGTGAAGGGTACGCCGGTGGCGCTACCATCGCCGGGTGGGGGACCCCTCGGTCGCGTCGGCCGGGATGGTCACCGTGCGGCTGCTCGTTGACGCGAGGAAGGGGTTCGCAGATGGCGGAGATGTTGCTCGTCGGCGGTGAGCGTGTGGCCGCGGCGGAGGGCAAGACGTTCGAGGTCGTGGAGCCGGCCACCGCTGCGCCGATGGCCGAGGTGTCCGAGGCCGGTCCCGAGGACGCCCGCCGAGCGGTCGACGTGGCCGTGCGGGCGTTCGAAGAGGGCCCCTGGCCTCGAACCAGCGCGCGCGAACGCGGTCGCGTCCTCACCAAGGCGTCGTTCCTGATCCGCGAGCGCCTGGAGGAGCTGGCCCAGCTCGAGGCCCGCAACGGTGGAAAACCCATCAGCGCCGCTCGCGGCGAGATCGACATCGTGGCAAACACGTTCGAGTACTGGGGAGGCGCCGCTAACAAGATCTTCGGCGAATCCATCCCGATCATGCCGCCGGGTATCGACGTCACCATCCGCGAGCCGATGGGGGTCTGCGTCCTGATAACGCCGTGGAACTTCCCGGCTGCCATCACGTCCTGGAAGGTGGCGCCGGCGCTCGCCTGCGGGAACACCGCGATCGTGAAGCCCGCTTCCCAGACACCGCTGACCGCCCTGGTCATGGCCGAGATCTTGGCCGAGGCAGGTCTGCCTGACGGCGCGCTCAACGTGCTGCCGGGTCCCGGCTCGACCATGGCCGGCGCGCTGATCGCGGATCCGCGGGTCTCGAAGATCAGCTTCACTGGGTCGACCGAGGTCGGAACGAGGGTCATGCAGGAGGCCGCCAATAACATCACGCGCGTCTCGCTGGAGCTGGGCGGAAAGTCGGCCAACGTGATCTTCGCCGACGCCGACCTGGAGCTATGCGTCGAGAAGTCGATCTGGTCGGTGTTCGACAATGCGGGCCAGGACTGCTGTGCTCGGTCCCGAGCCTTCGTGGAACGCCCGATCTACGAGGAGTTCATCGAGCGCTTCGCCAAGCGCACCGACTCGATCGCGGTTGGGGAGCCGCTCGACGAGGCCACGGAGATGGGCCCGCTAATCTCGAAGGGGCAGAGGCAGACCGCGCTCGACTACATCCAGATCGGCGTGGACGAAGGCGCCCGCCGTGTCACGGGCGGTGAGGTCCCCGATCGCCCGGGGTTCTTCATGCGTCCCACCGTCCTGGCAGACGTCCACAACGACATGCGGGTCGCCCGGGAAGAGATCTTCGGCCCGGTTGCCTCGATCCTGCCGTTCGACACCGAGGAGGAAGCGATCCGCCAGGCGAACGACTCGCCGTACGGGCTTTCGGGCTCGGTGTGGACCCGAGACATCGGGCGTGCGATCCGCGTCGCCAAGGGCATCCGCACCGGTGTGATCAGCGTGAACTCCTCGTCGAGCGTGTTCACAGAGGCCCCGTTCGGCGGATACAAGCAGAGCGGGATGGGGCGTGAGATGGGGATGCACGCCGCTGAGCTCTACACCGAGCTCAAGAACATCTACCTCAGCGAGGTCTAGACGGCCCCTCCGGGACCGCGGATACACTCGGAGCCATGGTGGAACTCCCCGAAGAGCTGCAAGATCGGCCGCCTCGCCAACCTGGGCATGAGCCTACGGCCAGGCTTACGCTGGATGCCTACCTCCGTCTGAAGGCTGAGCTCGAGGAGTTCATGACATCGGGTCGGACGCACATCTCTGCGCGGATCAAGGTCGCCCGCGAACACGGCGACATCCGAGAGAACTCGGAGTACGACGCCGCCAAGAACGAGCAGGGTCTCATGGAGTCGAAGATCCGCAAGCTGCAACACATGCTGCGGGACCCAGAGATCGTCGAGGCTCCCTTGGACAGCGATGCGGTCGGCCCCGGCATGCTCGTCACCGTGCGCCCGCTCGACGACGACGATCCCGAGGACGAGACCTACCTGCTGGCTGAGCACGCGGAGGAGAGGGCGAAGGGTGCCCGCACCGTTACCACGACATCGCCGTTCGGGTCGGCGCTCATGGGTGCCGCCGACGGGCAGGAGATCGTGTACGAGGCGCCGGGCGGCAACTTCCGCTACGTGGTCGTCGGGTTCGAACCTCATACCGGATAGCTAGTCTGTGATGGACTAGTGACCTCCAAGCAGCCGAACCCCGGCCACGAAGCCCCCCGGGTCCGGGATATGCCCGCGCCGCGCAAGAGCGAGGGCGCGGCCGGCGGCGCGATGCAGCGCATCTTCGCCTGGCCGTATCGGGGGATCCTCGCGTTCCTGCTCTGGACAGGCATCTATCCGTGGCAGCTGTCGCTGTTGTCGCTTTCCCTGAACGTGGTGGTTGGCGCGCTCATCATCACCGGCGACTGGCTCGTGGCGGGCGTGCTTCTGGTCGTTGCCGGCCTGAGCGATGTGTTCGACGGCTCGGTCGCCAGACAGCGCGGAGTGGAGTCGCGATCAGGGGCGTTCCTCGATTCGGTGCTGGATCGTGTCTCCGACATGATCCTGTTCTCGTGCCTGTTCTGGGCATTGGCCGCTGAGGGCGAGACAACCCAAGCAGCTCTGGCCCTGGTGACCCTAGTGGTGAGTCTGTCGGTGAGCCACGTCCGGGCCGAGGCCGAAGCTGTAGGGGTGTCGCTTACAGAAGGGTTCTTCCAGCGGCTCGAGAGGTTCCTCGCGCTGATAGTCGGACTGGTGGTTCCCGGCGCGATGCCCGTGGTTCTGATCCTCCTCACCGTCCTCGGAGGCGTGACGCTGTTGCAGCGCGGATGGTCGGCGGTTCGCGAGGCGCGGTGATCGTGCCAGGCCGGTAGTGTTCCACCGACCGATCGATGGGAGGTTGGCCTGGTGGAATACATCCGGGTGGCCGGGATCGCCGAGATACCGGAGGGCGAGATGCGCGCTTACGACATCTCCGCCGGACGCGTCGCGATCACGCATGTCGAGCACCGTCTGTTCGCGTTCGGCGATGAATGCACGCATGCAGGATGCTCGCTCGCCGATGGGGAGTTCGACGATCGCGGGGCCACCGTGGAGTGTCCCTGCCACGGCAGCGTCTTCGACGTGGAGACCGGCGAACCGATCGAGGGGCCGGCCCAGGACCCGGTGCCTATCTTCCCGGCGCGACTGACCGATGACGGTTGGGTCGAGATCGCGACACAGCCCGCAGGTGACACCGACTGAAGCGGGGGGTAGTGGAGGCCCTCATCACGGCCCGAACGTGGCGCGTGACTTCAGAAGGGGGATGACTCGGCGGGCGGGATCGGCCCGCCTCCGCCGCCACCACCACCGCCCCCGAACGGGCCCTCCGTGTCGATCCCGTGCCATGGGGGAACCTCAACCGAGCGGTGCCCCCGGACCCCGCCCAGGATCACCTGTCGCAGCTCGATGTTGTTCGCCGTGGTCACCTCTGTCAGCAGGCCATCGGGGTTCGCCTGGACGGCGATGTAGTACGCGCCGTTCGGCAGGTGGGTGATGTCGAAGGACTGGCCGGGCAGGCCTTGGAAGTACGTGTCGCCCCAACCGGCCGGCAAGACCTCTCGGGTCCACAGGCTGGCGCGACCGCCGCAGGCCGTCCCCAGGCCGATCGAGTAAGGGTTCCATTCGGCGCCGGGGGCGGTCATGTCGATGGCATCCGTGGGCGCTAGGCAGAAGCCGGTCTTCTCGCTGCGCACGATCTGTGTTTGATCTTCGGCAAGCAGCGAGTACCTGGCGAACTGCTCGAAGTGCCAGTGCTGGTGACCGGGGCGAGTGTCGTACATGAGGTCTCCCGCCTGGATCCGTCCGACCGCGACACCGTTGGAGTAGAAGAACTCCCACGCGTCCATGATCGGCTCGCCTTGGCGCCGGAACCCCTCCACGACCATAGGAGAAGGTCCCCTGTCCCACACGGTTGCGCCGAAGTTCAGATAGTCGCGATGCAGGCGTCTCTGGTGATCGATCGTGATGCCCCAGGCTGGGAGCGCTACCAGGTCGGGCATCACGCTCGGATCGGGGTCCGTCATGATCGGCACCGCGGCCATGCGCGCCCGGGCGTCGGCCGCCGAGCCCCGGTCGTGCCCGCCACCGTCGCCCTCGCCGGGACAGTAAGGGACGCAGAAGCCGTGCTTGCGGGTCTTGAGTCGGATCGAGATCGCCACCGACGCGTCAGAGGCCGACACGCCGAAGAGGTTCTGATACTCGGGGGTGATGGAGACGGTGGCTGTGTAGTGACCGTCCGGGCCCTTGAACGTTCCACCGCCGTAGTAGCCGAACGCGTTCGATGCCCAACCTTCGTCTATGCCCCAGACCGCGCCGAGGGTGAAGGGGTTGCTGCCGCAGAACTGTGGGTAGGTGGGGATGGCCGGACCGTCGACGCTGAGTCGTGCGAGCTCACCCGAGCCTGGGCAGAACCTCCGGTAGCGATCCACCACCACCGCGCCTGAGTCGTCGGTGATCGTCACGCGGAAGAACCGAGCCAGTCCGAGCCAGTCCTGCCCGGCGCTGGGCGTGAACGGGTACTTCTTGATGGCGCCGTTCTCGCGTACCACCTGCCAAACCTGAACCGGATGGTCGTAGTCGGGTCGGGCGGCCCAGATCTCGAATGCGCCGCCCACGGCGGCCACGTATGTGCTCAGGTCCAGGTACGCGCGCCGACCCTCGTCTCGCTTCAGGGTGACCTTCTCGGAGCCCGCAACCAGCCGGAGCGAGGGAACCGCCGGTGAAGCGCTCGCGGAGAGTGGAAGCGGACCTGTCGCGATCATGGCGACGCAGAGCGCGACCCCGATGGCGCCCAGACGGAAACGGCGTGGAGTTGACATCCTTCCTCCCGACTGACTTGACGTTGGGGCGTATGCCCCGCCCTGCGACGCGCGGAACGGCCGTGAGGTTTCACCGCCGCGGACATATTCCCATGGCGTCACGCGGCGGATGCTGAAGCGGCCTAGCCACCATCGAGACGACACGCTAGGCTCGCGCCTCTGGCGCAGGCACGAGGAGGCTTCCCCATGAGCGACGAGCGCACCCGTTTCGACCTTCGGCCCGAAGACATACCGACCGCGTGGTTCAACATCATGCCCGACCTGGCTCAGAAGATCGCCCCGCTCCCGCCGCTCAACCCGCAGACGAAGGAGCCGATCGGCCCGGCGGATCTGCTCCCGCTCTTCCCGGAAGCGCTGATCATGCAGGAGGTGTCCACCGACCAGTGGGTCGACATCCCCGGACCCGTGATCGACATCTACAGGCTGTGGAGGCCGAGCCCGCTGTTCCGCGCGACGCGCTTGGAGCAGGAGTTGCAGACACCGGCCCGCATCTACTTCAAGTACGAGGGCGTCTCGCCGGCCGGGTCGCACAAGCCGAACACGGCTGTCCCACAGGCCTACTACAACAAGGAAGCGGGGATCCGCCGCATCGCGACCGAGACGGGCGCCGGTCAGTGGGGCTCGGCCATGGCCATGGCCTGCAGCATCTTCGGGCTCGAGTGCACCGTGTACATGGTGCGGGCCTCGTACGACCAGAAACCGTACCGCCGCATCTTCATGGAGACGTTCGGGGCCGACGTGCTGGCGTCGCCCTCGAAGGAGACCAACTCCGGCCGCGCCATACTCGAGGGGCATCCGGACTCCACCGGATCGCTAGGGATCGCGATCAGCGAGGCCGTCGAGGACGCCGCGACCCACGACGACACGAACTACGCTCTCGGCAGCGTGCTCGGCCACGTGCTTCTCCACCAGACGGTGATCGGCCTGGAGGCGCAGAAGCAGATGGAGATGGCGGGGGAGCAGCCTGACGTCATCGTCGGGTGCGTGGGTGGCGGCTCCAACTACGCGGGCATCTCGTATCCGTTCATGGCGGGCAAGCTGCGGGGCGAGACGCCGGACCTCAGGTTCGTGGCGACGGAGCCTGCCGCGTGTCCCACCCTCACCAAGGGGAGGTTCGCGTACGACTACGGCGACACGGCGCAGATCGCGCCGATCGTCCCGATGTACACGCTGGGTCACGACTTCGTGCCGGCGCCTGTGCACGCGGGCGGACTTCGGTATCACGGGGACTCGCCGTCGCTGTCGCTCCTGGTCCGTGAGGGATACATGGAGGCCAAGGCCTACACGCAGAACGAGATCTTCGGCGCGGCGGTGCGGTTCGCCAAGGCTCAGGGGATCATCCCGGCACCGGAGCCTGCGCACGCGATCATGGGCGCGATCGACGAGGCCATCGCCGCGCGCGAGGCCGGCGAGGAGCGCGTGATCCTGTTCAACCTCTGCGGTCACGGGCACTTCGACATGCAGGCCTACGACGACTACCTCAACGGCCGGCTGCCCGAGGTGGAGTTCGATCCGGCCGACGAAGAGGCCGCGCTCGCGAACCTGCCCGAGGTGCCGATCCAGGTGTGAGCTCCGGCGGGTATCGATGTCCGGTTGTGCCGTGATGATCTACCTGGTCAAAGAGCTGGACTGAGCCACGTGCTCAGTCGGCGATGACCTTCGGCGCGAGCGCGAACTCCGTCAGCGCCAGGCCCACCGCGGCGCGGGCGAGCAGGTCGTAGCCCGCGTTGTTGAAGTGGAGGCCGTCGGTCTCTCGGATCAGCTGCACGCCGCCCTCGCTTCGGTAGTACGCGGTGTAGCCTCCATCGGGCGCCGAGAAGAGATCCCACGTGTCCAGGAACGCGACGTTCTGCACGCCTAGTGCCGCTCGTTCGAAGATGTCGTTCTGACGCTCGACGATGCCCCACCGGCCCTCGTCACGGACGACCGGCAACCCTACCCAGACCAGTCGAGAGCCCTTCGCTGTGATCAGCTCCATGAAGTCACGCACGCGCTCCTCGTAGGCTCCCGGCCACTCGAACGTGCCCACGGAGGTCTCCTCGCGCCCCCCCGGTGTGCGGAGCGCCTGGTTGTCGTTCTCGCCGAGCATCACCAGGACGAGGTCTGGCTCGAAGTTGTCGACGATCAGTTCTATGGCCGCCGGCCAGTCGAAGTAGTCGGGCCGGGCCAGGCCGGTGGAGATCCGTCCCTGCCGCGAGACGCGAACCAGGGAGGGCTTCAGCACCCGCTCCAGGTTGATGCCGAGTCCTGCCGCGAGCGAGTCCCCGACCACGACGACCCTGAGTTTGTCCTGGCCGGTCGGCTTGCGGATCGGTCCACTGACATCGGGCTCAGGATCGTCGCCGTCGCCGCCGGTCGACGTGGGGATCGGCTCCGGCGGCAGGACGATCTGACCTCCCGGGGCGGCCTCGGGGTCGCGACCGAGGGCCTCCTCCACCGCGTCGGTGAGCTTGGTGATCTGCAGCGCTCCGCTGATCGACGCGAACGGCCCCAACACGGCCAGCGCGGCCGACCGTCGCGCGCCCTCTGGTGAGGCCTCGGCGGCGCGCTTCAATGTGGGCGAGAACAAGAACGTCCAGAGCACCAGGCACACGAGCATCACCACGAAGACCCGGCCCGCAGGCATGGTCTGGCGAGCGGCCCGGGCAGGCCGTTCCGGTCCCTCGGTCGCGGGTGCGGGTCGATCGGCGGCAGTCATGGCCTCAGAACTGGAAGTAGATGAACGGCGCCACGCCTTGTGGGCCGAGCGTCGAGATCGCGAAGAGGACGAAGGCGAACATCGCGCCCATGGCGACAGGCTGCAGCGAGGCCACCCGGTCCATGATCCGATCCGCCGTATCGTGCGGCAGCTGCTGCAAGGACAACATCAAGGCGATCGCGACGATCACGAGCGGAGTCACCAACAGGTTCCGCGCCCCCCAGCCTGTAAGGAGCCTTTCGAGCAGCGCGAACGCGGTGGAGATCGAGTCCGCCCGGAAGAAGACCCAGCCCACGCACACCAGTTGGAACGTGACGACTCGCTGTCCCCATACCCGCGCGGGAGTGTCGGGCGGCTCGGGAAGGCCGAGCTTCGTTCGCCGGGTCCGGCGCGCGGCGCCCAGCACCTGCCCGACGCCGTGGTACGCACCCCAGAGCACGAACGTCCAGGCGGCTCCGTGCCACAGGCCTCCCAAGACCATCGTGATCAGGATGTTGATGTACGTGCGTCGTTCGCCCTTCTTCGACCCTCCGAGCGGGATGTAGAGGTAGTCGCGGAGCCATCGGGAGAGCGTCATGTGCCATCGTCGCCAGAAGTCCCGTAGCGAACGCGCGCTGTACGGCCGGTCGAAGTTCAGCGGGAACCGGAAGCCGAGGAGCTTCGCCACCCCGATCGCGATGTCGGTGTACCCGCTGAAGTCGGCGTAGATCACCACCGCGTATCCCCAGATCGCGAACAGGGTCTCGAGCGCGCTGTGCCGTGCCGGATCGCCGAACACCGGATCCACGATCGCCGACGCCAAGAAGCTCGAGATGACGACCTTCTTGAACAAGCCGCCAAAGATGAGCCACGCTGCGCCCGCCACGTCGATGTCGCGTGGATCGCGCCGGACGTCCAGTTGCGGGATCAGCTCGTTGGGTCGCACTATCGGTCCGGCCACCAGGTGCGGGAACAACGAGAGGTAGAGGAACGTGTCGACCCAGGTGGCCGGCTCCGTCTGTCGTCTGTAGATGTCCACGATGTAGGCGACGGCCATGAACGTGAAGAAGGAGACTCCGATCGGCAGCACCACCTGGATGAGAGGCGGCCCGGCGTGGATGCCCAGCTTCGCCAGTCCGTTCGTCACGTTCACGGCGAAGAACCCGTAGTACTTGAAGTAAGCGAGTGGCAGCAGCGTGGCCGCAACCGCCGCGGCCATCACGGCCTGCCGACGCTTCGGGTCCTGTTGGCGTGCGACCGCGAGTCCGCCCACCTGCGCCAACGCGCTCACGCCGGCGAGCAGCCACACGAAATGCCAGTCCCACCAGGCGTAGAAGACGTAGCTCGCGCCGATCATGAAGAGCTTCCACGGCAATGGGCGCGGGTTCAGGAGCCAATGGCCCAGGAAGACCAGGCAGAAGAAGATCGCGAAGTCGATCGTGGGGAAGAGCATGGCGGGGCAACTCTATGGCACGTCTCCGACTTCGCGAAGACGACGCTCCAGGAACGTCCGTTCGTGCGGGTTCATGGGCAGATCCAGCGCGCGTCGATAGGCGGCGGCGGCCTCTTCGGGCCGGTCTAGGCGTCGCAGCAGATCGGCCCGGGTCGCGTGGAACAAGTGATAGCCGCCGAGCTCCTCGCCCAGGGCGTCCACGAGCGGGAGGGCCGCCGCCGGTCCATCCGCCATTGCGATCGCCACGGTCCGGTTCAGCTCGATGATCGGTGACGGAGCCATCCGGGAGAGCGCGCCGTAGAGCGCGGAGATCTGCGGCCAGTCGGTGTCCTCGGGGCGAGGAGCCTGCGCGTGCAGGGCCGCGATAGCCGCCTGGGCCTGATAGGTCCCGGGGGATCCGAGCTCCATGGCGTCGTCGAGCACGGTGACCCCTTCGTCGATCATGTCGTGGTCCCACCGCGATCGGTCCTGGTCTTCGAGCAGCACCAGCTCGCCCACCGGATCGACGCGCGTGTCCCGACGGGAGTGCTGCAGGAGCATGAGTGCGAGCAACCCCAGCGCCTCGGGCTCTTGAGGCATCAGCTGGGTCAGCACGCGAGTGAGCCAGATCGCCTCGTCGCATAGCTCCGTACGAAGGAGCGGTCCCTCGGTGGCGGCATACCCCTCGTTGAAGATCAGATAGAGCACGGCGAGCACTCCGGGGAACCGCTCGGGGAGCAGTTCGCGGGGCGGGACGCGATAGGGGATGGCGGCATCGCGGATCTTCCTCTTCGCCCGGACCAGGCGCTGCTGGATGGCGGGCTCGGAAAGGATGAATGCCCGAGCGATCTCGCGAGTGGATAGCCCGCCGACCGTTCGCAGCGTCAAGGCCACCCGGGCGTCCATCGGCAGCGCCGGGTGGCAGCACGTGAATATCAACCGGAGCCGGTCGTCGGGGATCTCGTGCATGTCGTCGCCCAGGGCCTCCAGGTCGCGGACGCGCTGCGCGTCCTCCTTCTTTCCTCGACCAAGCTGTTCCCGGCGGAGGCGATCGATCGCACGGTGACGTGCGGTCGTCGTGATCCAGGCTCCGGGGTTGTCGGGAACCCCGTCCGTAGGCCATCGCTCGAGCGCGACCGCGAACGCCTCCTGCACAGCTTCTTCGGCCAGGTCGAAATCGCCGAGCACGCGGATGAGCGTCGCAACCGCCCGCCCCGATTCGTGGCGGAAGAGGCGGTCGACGACCTCGGACGCATCGCTCACATGTCGAGGATCGGCCTGACCTCGACGCTCCCACCGTGGCTCGCGGCCGGGAGCCGGGTGGCGGCCTCGATCGCCTCATCCAGGTTCGCGCACTCGACGATGTAGTAGCCGCCCAGTTGCTCCTTGGTCTCCGCGAAGGGCCCGTCGGTGGTGAGCGTCTGCCCGTCGCGCATCCGGACGGTGGTGGCCTTGTCGGTGTCCGCGAGAGGATCGCCAGCGCGCATCCAATCCTTCTCAACCAGCCAGGCGGAGTACTTCTCGTATTCCTGCATGGTCGCCGACATCTCCGTCGGGTCCATGTCGGCGAACGCCGCCTCGTCTCCGTAGATGAGCAACATGTAGCGCATGCCCGACCCCTTTCGCTCACAGCGGCCATCGGCCGCACCCAACATTACCGACGAACGAGCACGCGCGGAATCGACATCGTGGCGGCTCAGGAGGAAGAGTCCGGGTCAGCCGTGGAGGTCCGCGTATCGGTCGAAGTAGGACCGGACGGTCGGGATCAACTCGGTCACGTAGCCGCCGTTCGAGCAGCCGCGGCACCAAGCTGATGCACGGATCGCCTCCGCCGTGGCGATGTCCCGCGCACACCGGTGCAGGGCGTCCAGGATGGCCGCGTAGCCGTAGGAGGCCGCACCGCCCGTGAGCGTCTCGGCCGATGCGCGCAACCCTTGGGTCAGAGAGAGGTAGTTCTGCACGCCGACGGCGTTGAAGCTGGTGGATCTCTTCATGCGATGAGTCGTGGCGAGCGGGTTCCACCGGGCCTCCGTGAACTCGTTCGCCTGCCAAGCCACGACCACGATCAGGTTGTCGCGGCACGCCGGGGCGCCGATGTGCCCCAGGAACCGCGCGGCCCAGTCCCCGAAGGGGAGCGCACCTGCGCGTCGGGCCATCCGTCGCTCCAGGCGACCGACCTGGCGGGTCGCGTCGTGGCGCTCACCAACAAGCTGTTCCAGCGCGGACTGCTGTTCGGCGAACGCCCCCAACAGCTCGACACGCCGCGACTCGATGCGCGCCAGCAGTCGCCCCCGCTCCGAGGCGTTCCACTCCAGCGTGGCGCTCGTCGCGGCCAGCTGGATCGTACGAGCCTGCACCTCCGCGGCCAGAGAAGCGTCGGACTCCTGCAGGCTGTCCAGCATCACGGTTCGATCCATCAGGTCGGCGAACGAGTCGGCGCCGAGCAGGTACGAGGCCGAGGCACCCGGACCTAGGGCTTGGAACGCCTGGCGAGCCCGAGAGTCCAATCGAGCCTGGACCTCTGCCAGGGTCTCGCGGGCCGCAGCGAGCGCGTGTTGCGCCGCGACCAGTCGCGCCTGTACGTGGTCGAGCGAACGCCGGGCCGAGCTCATGTCCGTTGCGAGCGCGAGTATCTGAGCCTGAAGCTCTGCCGCCTGCGCACGTGCGTCGCTCACCTCGCGTTCGAGCGATGCCGACCGGTGACGCGCGGACTCGATCGGGGTTCGCGCATCCGCCGTCGACGCGGCGCCGAGCAGCGCGGTGAGCGCCAAGATGAGAGCTGCCGGTCGACGGCCGCTGGAACTGCGTCTCGTTCGCGTCGTGGCTCCCCCCACATCTCTCCTTCGGCCCGCATACCGCCCCGCTTGACGCTTGGACGGCGCGTTAGGCTACCTGGACGATGGAGGCTCCCGACCCGCTCGACTTCCTAGATATCGATCACTTGTTGTCCGCCGAAGAACGTCAGATCCGCGACCTCGTCCAGGAGTGGGTGCGCGACAAGGTCCTGCCGGGGATCGAGGGCTGGTTCGAGGCGGGTGAGTTCCCGAAAGAGGTCGCGGTCGAGCTGGGTCGGCTCGGCCTGCTCGGCATGCACCTGGAGGGCTTCGGCTGTCTGGGCGCCAACGCGGTCTCCTACGGCCTGGCGTGTCTGGAGCTCGAGGCCGGGGACTCAGGCTTCCGGTCGTTCGTCAGCGTCCAGGGCTCGCTCTGCATGTTCCCGATATGGAGGTTCGGGTCCGAAGAGCAGAAAGAGCGCTGGCTGCCGAGGATGACTTCGGGCGAGGTGATCGGGTGCTTCGGGCTGACAGAGCCGGACTTCGGCAGCGATCCCAACAACATGCGGACGAACGCCAAGCGCGACGGCGACGACTGGGTCCTCAACGGCACGAAGATGTGGATCACGAACGGCTCGATCGCCGACGTGGCGATCATCTGGGCGCAAACCGACGATGGGATCCGAGGGTTCATCGTTGCCACGGACACGCCGGGCTTCTCGGCGAGCGACATCCACCGAAAGCTCTCCCTCCGCGCGAGCGTGACCTCGGAGTTGGTGCTGGACGAGGTCAGGTTGCCCAACGACGCGGTGCTGCCGGGGGTCACCGGCTTGAAGGGCCCGCTCTCGTGTCTCACGGAAGCGCGGTTCGGGATCGTCTGGGGAGCGATGGGCGCCGCGCGCGCATGCTTCGCATGCGCGCTCGAGTACTCGAAGAGCCGCGTCCAATGGGGCCGGCCGATCGCCGGGTTCCAGCTCACGCAGGAGAAGCTCGCGAACATGGCGACCGAGCTGAACAAAGGCACGCTCCTGGCGCTGCACCTGGGCCGCATGAAGGACGAGGGGCGTCTCCGCCCCGAGCACGTGAGCATGGGCAAGCTCAACAACGTCCGGGAGGCTCTGGAGATCGCGCGGACCGCGCGCACCATCCTGGGCGCCTCCGGCATCACGCTCGAGTACCCGGTGATCCGCCACGCGAACAACCTAGAGTCGGTCCTCACCTACGAGGGAACCAGCGAGATCCACACGCTGATCCTGGGCCAGGCGCTCAGCGGCGAGCGCGCGTTCGATTGAGGCCGCGTTCGCGGGCACTCATGTAGCCTGTCGACGCAGTCCTTCCTAAGGAGTCCGATGGAGGTACCTATGTCGCGTGATACCGATTGGATGGTGTTCGAGAAGGCCGTCGAGGTGACCGCGTCGGCCGTGCGCGGGACAGCAGGTGGTGCCCAGGCGGCATCGTACGTGGGCGACGTGTTCCGCGAGATCCACAAGGCGCTCAAGGAGACCACGGACGCCATGCAGCCGAAGGAGTCGAAGGCGGGCTTCTAGCTTCGCTGCTTCGGCGTCAGTCGCGCGGCGTGACGTCGCGGAGCGACACGATCCCCAACACACGGCCGTCCTCCACCACCGGCACGTGACGGAACCCCCGGTCGAGCATCAGATCCAGGGCCTCGCCGGCGTTTGACCCAGGCGTCAAGGTGAAGGGGTCGGGCGTCATCCAGTGAGAGACCAGATGGCCCGCCGCGTCGAAGTCCGAGGCCAGGGCCCGCAGGATGTCGCGCTCAGTGAAGATCCCAGCCAGTCGTTCACCATCCATGATGAGCGCGGCCCCTACCTTCCCGGTGCCCATCACGGTGGCCGCCTCGGCGACGGTGGCGCCCGGCGTCACGCTGACCAATTCGGTGCTCATGACGTCCCGGATCGTGTTCATGACCCCTCCCGCCGCGAGCCTAGTCGTCGCGACGCGGCCCGGGAAGCCCTACCCGGTGGGTTCCGGGCCAGCGGAGTATTGACAACCCGCCACCAACCCGCGTAGGCTCGGTTCCAGTTATGAGAATCATTCTCGACTACTCGAGACGTTCCGAGGTGAACTGAGTGGAGGCCGTCGATCGTCGCAACGAGTCGACCTCGACCCTGCTCGAGGCGCGGAACGTGACCTTCGCCTACGGGCGCACTGACGTTCTCCAGGACGTGAGCCTCTCGATCGGACCGGGTGAGTTCGTGGCGCTGGTGGGGCCGAACGGTTCGGGGAAGTCCACCCTCCTGCGGATCCTCCTCGGCGTGCTGGCACCACGAGCGGGGTCCGTGTCGCTCTTCGGGACCACGCCACGGCATCTCCGTGATCGATCGCGACTCGGTTACGTCCCGCAGCGGCCCTCGCTCGCGTCCGAGGTCCCGGCGACCGTCGCCGAGATCGTGTCTGCGGGACGGCTCGAGCGAGGCCGTTGGTGGCGGCGGCTGGGCGATGCCGATGGGCAAGCGGTCCAGCATGCTCTGGAATCGGTCGGCCTGGTCCCGGACGCTGAGCGGCCGCTGAACGAGCTCTCGGGCGGACAGCAGCAGCGTGTATTCATCGCACGGGCGCTGGCGAGCGAGCCGCAACTCTTGGTGCTGGACGAGCCGATCGCCGGCGTCGACGCCGAGTCCCAGCGCCGGTTCCGCGACTCCTTGGTTCATCTCATCCAGGAGCACGGCGCCGGCGTGCTCCTCGTGTCGCACGAGCTGTCGGCCGTTGCTCACGACCTGGATCGTGTGATCGTCCTGAAAGGCCGGGTGCTCTTCGATGGACCGCCGGCCCAGCTGGCAGCCTCCGGCGTGTCCCTCGGAGTGCACGCGGAGGATCTTCCTCTATGGCTGGAAGGGCTCCGATGATCGCCGCACTGCCACTTCCGTATCCGTTCGACACGACCGCGATGCAGACCGCGTTGGTCGCATGCGTCGCCGTCGGCACGGTCGCTCCCATGATCGGAACGTTCCTGGTCCAGAAGCGCCTGTCGTTGATCGGCGACGGCGTCGGACACGTTGCGTTCGCGGGCGTGGGCGCAGGGTTGCTTCTCGGCGTCTGGCCCGTCTGGACGGCGCTGGTGTTCGCGGTGATAGGGGCCGTCGGTGTCGAGTTCCTGCGGATACGCCGCAAGGCGTCCGGAGATCTGGCGCTCGCCCTCTTCTTCTATACGGGTATCGCGCTGGGCGTCGTGTTCGCCAGCCGCGCCGGCAACCTGGACTTCGAGACGCTCCCGTACCTGTTCGGGGATCCGTTCACGGTGACCCGCACCGGCCTCGCCACGCTCCTGGCCCTCGGCGTCGTCGTCATGGCCGGCGCCGGCGCCCTGCGGCGCGTCCTGTTCGCCGTCGTTACCGATGAAGACTGGTCCCGGGTGGCGGGGCTCCCAGTCGAGGGACTCAGCATCGTCCTGGCGGCGCTGACCGCGGCCGTCATCGTCGCCGGGATGCGGGTGGTAGGGATCCTCCTGGTGGCGGCGATGACGGTCCTCCCGGTGGCTTCTGCCCAGCTGCTCGCGCGCTCGTTCCGGAACACGCTGCGACTCGCCGTGGCGATCGGAGGGATGTCATCCGTCCTCGGCCTTGCCCTCGGCCGGATCCTGCATGTCGCCCCGGGCGGTGCGATCGTCCTGGTAGCGGCGGCGTTCTTCGCGGGCGTTGCGCTGGTGAAGGGTGGAGCGCTCAAGGTGTTCGAGATCGAGGCGCACCGGTGACCGAGACCGTTCACCAGACGACCGACATCCGGCTACGGGAGGCCGGACAGCGCTACACGGATCAGCGTCGCGAGCTGGTGGAGTTGCTAGCGAACCATGGCCCGCTCTCTATCCCCGAGGTGATGAGCGGCCATCGAGGGCTGAAGCAGAGCTCTGTCTACCGCAACCTCGCTGTGCTGGAGCACGCAGGCGTGGTGCGGCGAGTCGTCACGGACGAGGAGTTCGGACGTTACGAGCTGGCCGAGGACCTGACCGGGCATCACCACCATCTGATCTGCTCGACTTGCGGCCGTGTCGAGGACGTGACCGTCCCTCCTACGCTTGAGGGAACTCTGGATCGCACCCTCGACCGCCTGGCGAGGCGCGCAGGCTTCGCCGACGTCGATCACCGGCTGGACCTGATCGGCACGTGTGGCACCTGCGCCTGAGACCGTTACGGGGTCAGGTACGGCCGCCGCGGCTGGGGGATGCCGGTCACCCGGCTCGCATCGACGATGATCTGGTTTCCGAGCGGGTAGATGCGGCCCGTGACGCTCACCCAGTCGTCGGCCTGGAATCGTCCCGGTGGGACGTTCACCACCAGGACCTGTGCGCTGGTGGCATCGGCCACACAGCACGTGATCACGTAGCGGGTGAGCAGGATCTCGTCGGCCGCGGTGCCGGTCTCACGCCAGACGAATCCCTCCAGCGCCACCTGCTCGCCGGCACGCGAGCGAAGGGCGACCATCCCCGCCTTCGACGTCTGCGCGGCAGCCACGTCGATGAAGGACAACTCTCCCGAGGCGATGTCGTCGGCCGAAACGCTCACGCCGGATCCCACGAACCCGGCGCGTCGGCCGAGCGCATAGCCGGAGAGCGTGGCGGGGGGCAGGGCCACGATCAGTGCCACGGGGATCGCGATCACGGCGAGCGTCCAGGAAGTGGTGGGAAGCAAGGGGTCCCGGTTCACGGTCCTGGCGCTGGCAAGCCGCAGCACGGCGGCGATCGTCAGCAGTGCCGCGCCGGTCGGTACGACCCAAAACGTCCTGGTCGACAGATAAAGCGACCAGCGCCCAGTGACCAGGAGGAACCAGAACAAGCCGGCCCAGGCCACCAGGACAAGTCCTGCCGCCACGCGAGATGCGTTCCATGACCGGTTCAACCGAACACCACCTGCATCCACATCGTCCCGACGAGCGTGACCGAGAACACCACCCCGGTGACGGTCCACAGGAACGTCTTGCTGAAGGTCCCCACGTAGAGCGCGGCTAGCTTCAGGTCGATCATGGGACCGGCTACCAGGAACGCCAGCTGCGCGGAGGGGCCGAACAGCGTGAACGACGACGCGACGAACGCGTCCGACTCCGAGCAGAGCGACATCAGGAACGCGAGCACCATCATGGCCACCAGCGAGAGGATCGGGAGGTCCGCGACCTTGCCGACGAGCGCCTGGGGAACGAACGTCTGGACCGCCGCCGCGATGGCCGCTCCCATCACCAGGAAGCGGCCCATGAACACCACGTCGCCCGTGAGATGGGAAGCGAACCGCGCCCAACGCCGTTGGTCGGGCTCCTGCTCCTCCGCGACATCGTCGTGCCGCGGACGCAGCAGATCCTCTTTGCGGGTGTTGCCCACCACCCATCCGACCGCGACGGCCACTAGGAAGCCCAGGGCAATCCGTCCGAGCACCATCGTCCAGAGCGTGTCCCGACCGCGGTAGGCGACGAACGTCGACGCTACGACCACGGGATTCAGGATGGGTGCGGCGAGCATGAACGTGACGGCGGCCGCAGGTGCCAGCCCTTTCTGGGCCAGCCGTCGCGCAACCGGCACCGAGCCGCACTCGCAGACCGGGAAGGCCACCCCTGCGAGCGCGGCGGCGGGGAGCTGCAACGGACGGGGTAGGTGTCCCAGCCGTGCGAACACCGAGGTGGGGACGAACACTTCGATCGCCGCGGATACGAATGCCCCAAGCAGGACGAACGGCATCGCCTCGACCAGCAACGAACCGAACACGATCAGGAAGTTCTGGAGCCACGCGATGCGCTCGGGGTCGGCCACGCGGACGACTAACGCGAGCACGGCGAGCGTTGCGATCACCAGGAGCGCGGGCCGTCGCGACGATCTCGACTGAGGTGGCGAGACGGGAGGGCGCGCCACGTCCACGGCCATCAGCAGTACCTCGAGAACCCGACCGCGAACCCCGGATACGCGTCCGCGAACAGGGGAGTGCCGAAGGATGGCGAGGTCGATGTCTTCATCACCCCGACGACCGAATCGGACGTCGTTCCGCTCGCGACCATCACGTCCTCGTCCAGGAAGAGGCCTCCGGCTACGCTCGCCGCGACGACCGGAGCGCCCAGCGCGTCGTTCACCGACGTGGCAACGTCGGGCGGATCGTCTAGAGCGCCGTACGCGGTTCCCGTCGTTGTGAGGACGAACGTGGCGTCGGCGACCTGCCTCTGCACAGCGGCGACCATCGCTTCCGTTCGGCGCTCCAGCCGCTTCAAGGGACCGCTCACCACCACTCCCAGGATGTCGGTGATGCCGTCGGAGCCGTAGCCGGATCCGAGCAACCGGGAGATCTGCGGAACGAGGTCGCTCGCGCCCAACGCGAGATCGTCGCGATCGCTATCCACGTACCACGTCCCTCCGATCAACCCCCGTTCGGTCTCGTCGTCGGCGATGAGGCCGATCAGGGCGCGTTGTTCGTTCGCGCGATCCCAGTCGTCGGGGAAGGTGGCGATGATCGAAGTGGGCGCGTCGGAGCTCCACGCCCGAACCGCCGCTCCGTCTGGATCCCGGATGATGGTTCCGGTGACGCCGTGCTGGGACGGAAGACCGCCGCTACCGATCGTGGTGAGGATGGCGGCCGGATCTACCGGCAACGAACCCGTCGTCCCGTCCAATGTCCAAGCACCCTCTCGGCGCAGCGCCTTGACCCAAGGTGTTCGGGCGTGTCTGAACTGGATGCTCCCGACTGCCTTCCAGACGATCTCGACCACGAGCGGGGATCCTGTTCCCGGTTGGACGACGTCCTCTATGGGCGTGCCACTCCTCACTTCCGGATGTGGGCGGTCGAAGCCGATCAGTTCGGCCAGGGTCGGGGCGATCCGATCGACGGCGATCCCATCGGCCAGTTGGCCCGGGACGATGCCTCGTCCGAAGAAGATGATCGGAACGGCGTTCCTCGATGGGGCGTACGGGACCTGAGGCCATGGGACGCCGTCGTCCTCGGCCAGACCCGGACCTGGCGGCGTCGCACCCATCACTTCCGGGGAGCGACCCTGCCGGTAGCCGGCCGCGATCTGGTCCCTGAGCGTCGCTGGGAGCGAACAGAACGGGAGCGGACCCGCCGACTCCTCCTGCGGCGCGCAGCTGTTGCCCACGCAGAGCGCACGCATCGCAACGGCGGGGGCTCCCACCAGCGCCAACGCGACGACCAGCACGGTGAGACGTCGCCCGGGTGCCATGTGTTCGAGGCTACCGCTTGGGTTGTCGTTACGGGCGTGGTCGGGGACCCTAGTCGGCCAGTGACCCCCAAACGCTTGGTCTTATTCCTGCTCGCCCTTGGGCTCGTCGCGTCCTCCGCCGTCGCGCTTCCCAGGGCGCCGGCCCGCGCGCAGTCCTCTGATCAGGACTTGGCTGATCTGGCTTGCTCGCTGCCGCACGACTTCTTGCTTAGAACCTGGCGAGGGTGGCGCCTGGACCGAGGCGCTCAACTCTCCTACATCCCGCAGGAGCCGAACTTCGTGGGCGCGGGACTGCCTCATGTGGGTCCGTGGGACTACGTCCAAGACGTGCCGATGCTCTGGTACGGCCCGCCGTTCGTTCCCGCGAGAGGGAGCGTGTCGAGGCCTGTAACCGTTGCGGGCATCGCGCCCACGGTCGGCGAACTCCTGCACTTCGGCGGGTTCCGGGCGATCGATGGCCGGCCCATGACCGAGGCCATAGAGCCGAATGACCGGGTGCCGAGACTTATCGTCACGATGATCTGGGACGCGGGTGGCGTCAACGTCCTGGACGAATGGCCCGACGCGCACCCCTATCTGGATCAACTGATCGCGAAGGGCACATGGTACGAGGACACGTCCGTGGGTTCGTCGCCGACGAGCACCGCCCAGGTCCACGCCACGATCGGCACGGGCGCGTTCCCGAACCACCACGGGATCACCGGCCACCATCTGATCATCGGCGACCGGCTGACCAGCCCATGGAACGCCGGCCCCGCGTTCATGATCGAGCCCACGATCGGGGACCTCTACGACGTCGCCATGGACAACGAGCCCGTCGTGGGCATCGTGGGCACGGTCGACATCCACTTCGGGATGCTGGGGCACGGGTCGTTCTTCACAGGTGGTGACCGCGACATCGCACTCACTCGATCGGTGATCGGGGGCGAGACCCTCACCGACGAGGGGTTCGAGTGGAACCTGCCGCCGCGCGACGCCGCGTACTACAAGCTCGCGAAGTACGCGAACGACGTGCCCGGGTTCGACGATGACGTGCGCCGTGTCGACCAGGCCGACGGCAAGCTCGATGGCCTGTGGCGCGACAACGCCATCGACCAGCTCCTGAAGGGATTCGACACGCCCGCGCGCACGCCATACCAGGAACGCGTGATCGAAACGGTCATCCAGAAGGAGGGGTTCGGCGAGGACGAGATCCCCGATCTGCTGTACCTGAACTTCAAGGAGATCGACTACGTCAGCCACGTCTGGTCCATGAACTCACTCGAGATGCGCGATGCAGTAGTCGTGCAGGATCAGGCGCTCAAGCGGTTCGTCTCGTTCCTCAACGAGCAGGTCGGGAAAGGGACCTGGGTGCTCGCGCTCACCGCGGATCACGGCGCCATGCCCGACCCCGAGTTCTCGGGCGGTTTCCAGATCTCGACGGGACCGATAGGGACGGGGATAGATGAGAGCTTCGATACGGACGGCGACGACATACCGGTCGTGGATCTGGTCCAGCCCTCGCAGGTCTTCCTTAACGTGGATGAGCTCGAGGAGAACGGCTTCACGATCGGCGACGTTTCGCGATACATCATGACGCTGACGCAGGCGCAGACGGCGGGCCCGGGTCAAACGGTCGATCCCGGCGACCGCCAACGATACCGTGTTCCAGGCGGCGTTCCCATCCCAGCTGATGGAGAGCCTGCCCTGTCTGCCCGAGGCTCGCCGGTAGGATTCGACCTCGGATGACGCAAACCGACGGCTCGCTTCGACCGACGCACGCGGACGTTTCCGTCGGTGGCAGTGGCCGGCTGGGCTCCTGGTGGGCCATCGGTGGGTTCACTGTCTTGATGCTGTTGGCGCTCAGCTGGCCCTTCTTGCGCGATCCCTCGCTGTCCGCCCCCACTCGCGACCCGGCCTGGTACACGTGGCGTGCGAACGTGATCATGGAGTCCGATCCCGCGTCGGTGGTCGGTGAGTGGGGGCCCGAGGGGCTGTTCTCAGGCGGGTACAGGGTCACCACGCCACTCGCAGGCGCACTGCTCCAGCGCGTGGCCGGGATCGACACGTACTCATTCAGCGCCTTCCTCATGATCGGCATCCCGGTGCTGACCGGCTTGGCGCTCGGTGTCGGCGCGCTCAGGAGCCGAGGCGATCCGCTGGCGATGCTCTTGACCATGCTCGCCACGGTCGCCTTGTTCCTGACCACCCCGTACGTCGGCTATCTGGACAACATCACGGTCCTGTTCCTGCTGTCGCTCACGCTCCCGTTCCTGCATGAAGCGCGAACCTCGTGGGGAGCGCGCTCAGCCCTGTTCCTGATCGGGATGGCGGCTGCATTCACGCATCCGACCACCTGCGTGGTCTTCGGCGTGGTGTTGATGGCCGTCTTCGGCTGGCACTTCCTGACCAGCCGCTTCTCGCTGGGGTCGGCGCTCAAGGCCGACGGACCGATGCTGATGGCAGCAGGGTTCGGGATGATCGGCGGCCTCGCGATGTGGATGGTCGGGATCTGGGGACAGACCGCGAGTCTCGCGGAGGCGGCGCTACCGCCGCCGTACACGAAGGAGTTCTTCACCGCCCGCCTGGTCGAGTGGGTCGGGTCGCTTCAGCCGATCGTGATCGTTCCGTTCATCGTGACAGCGATCGTCTCCACGGTCTTGCTGGCACGGCGGGAACGTCGACCTGCTCACACCTACGACCTGGCTTCCATCGGCTGGATGCTCGCCTTCGTCGGTGTTCTGACGGTGTTCACGTCAACGGTGGTCCCCTACTACCGATTCATGAACGCGTCGGCCGCGCCGATGGCTCTCACCGGTCTCGGCGCCTTCGCGGCGATCCGCTGGTTCCTGCGCCTGGACGGGAGGGCTCGGATCGCGGGGGTCGCCGGCGCGTTGTTGGTGGTGGGCTCGCTCGGTTGGGTGCTCGTCGACGGTTTGCAGCATCGATGGGTGACCGAGAAGAACCAATGGGCCAACCAGGGCGTGCGGACCTCGCTCGCCGCCGTGCATGAGGTGGTCAACGACTCGGGTCCGCGACCGATCGTCTTGGTCATGAACTACAACGACACCGACGATGCGACGGGCACGAACACCGCGTACGGATGGGCCAAGACCTTCACGAACGTGTTCCGCACCGGGCTCGACGGGGACTCGGCCGGTTACCAGACGACATTCCTGGGGACCGTGGACGATCTCCGTGCCGGGCGGGCGACGGTCGGCGCCAGCGAGGGCTACACAGAGGCGGCGTCGCAGCACTTCGACGAGCTCCAGACGCGCATGTCCTCGTATCCGGAGGACCCACTCGTCTTCTTGATCGGCCAGTACTACCGAGGGCTCTGCAACGGGGTCGAAGCCTGTGATGAGACGACCGAGCAGCGGCTCTTCGAGGAGGCGATCGCCGGCGCGATCGAGGTGGGTCCGGACACTTACGCGTTGACGGGGGATGGGTTCTTCACGCCGCCGACCGATGCGGTAGAGCTCGCTCGTGATGCCGCCACGACCGAGGCCGATCGGTTGGAGAACCATCCCGGCGCGTTCGGTGACCCTCTGCACACGCTCAGGGTGCTCTTCGGCCTGGCGTTCCTCCTGGTCCTGCCTGGCATGATCGCGGCGCCATGGTTCGGCCTGCGTGACACCGCCGGCCGGATCGCACTCGTCCCCGCGATGTCGATCGTGCTCACCCTCCTGTCCGGCATCGCGGTGCTCGCCATCTGGCGAGGGCCGCTCACCACTCCGAAGGCCTGGGTGGTGGTGGCCGCCTCGGCGACGGTGGCGGCAGGTCTCCGGCTGGGGGCGCCAGCTCTGCTCCGTGTCCTGAACTCGTTCGGTGGGTTCTTCAACGACCTGTTCGGCGTCTTTTCCAACAAGGCGTTCGCCACGCTGATGGGTGTGCAGTTCTTGGTGCAGGCCGGACAGGGCGTGATCCAGGGGGCGATCGCGAAATCGATCGCGTTCGGCGGCGAGAAGGGCTTCGACGTCACGGTGGTGCCTTCGGCGCAATACCTGTTGAAGGTGGTGCTGGCGCTGTACGTGCCGTACACGCTGGTGAGCCCGTTCATCGGCGTGGTCATCGACCGGACCGAACGGCGCCGGATCCTCACGTGGTCCAACATCGTGGTCGCGGGCGTGGTCGCCGTGGTCGCGGTCGCGTTCATGTTGCCGCTCGGGAGCGAAACCTCCGAGGGCAACGTGGGCGCGACGGTGGCGTTGATCGTCGGGCTACTCTTCATCCAGGGTTGCGTGCGCGTGGCTCTCGCGGTGAAGAGCGCCGCCATCCCCGACGTGCTGTCGGGGATCGACCTGCTTCAGGGGAACGGCCTTTCGCAGGCAGGTGGAGCGCTCTTCCAGGTGATCGGGATCGGCTTCGCGTTCGGCGCGGCGGCGGCATTCCCCACGTGGATCGTGGTGGTCCTGGGTGCCGGAGTCCTGGTCGTGGCGTCGGTGGTCGCCCGAAGGCTCGAGCGGATGGAGCTGCATCCGAAGCAGACCAGCTTCGGCGCGGAGGCCAAGCAGGTGATCGCGAACATCGTGGCCGGCTTGAAGGAGGTCGCCTCGCGCCCGCCGGCCGCGCTCGGGTTGTTCTCGTTCCAGATGCTGCGCTACCAGTTCTGGGGTTTCTGCCTGTTCACGTTCGGCCTGTACGCGAAGAACCTCGTGGAGAGCGGTGCCGACAACCTCGGGCTGGCGCTCGTCGGCGGTGGCGGGTTCTTGGGTGGCGCGCTCGGCCTAGTGCTCGCGCAGAAGTGGAAGGATCGCGTGCCGCCCATCCGGTTGTTGCTTGGCGCCATGTTCGCGCTCGGCGCCGGGGCTTTGGTGTTCGGCTCTCTCGTGTCACTGGCCGGGTTCGCCGCCCTCTTGTTCGTGGGGTTCTTCACGTTCTTCCTGGGCAAGATCTCGGCCGACACGATCATGCAGCAGTCCATGCCCGACGACTTCCGCGGCCGCGCGTTCGCGCTGTTCGACATCGCCTATAACCTAGGATTCATCATCCCCGCGCTGATCTTGTCGTTCCTGTGGGTGGAGGGCGACGCCTTGCGGACCCGCGCGATCCTCATGGTGTCCGGTGCCGTGTTCCTTGCTCTCACCATGCTCATCTGGCGCTGGTCGATACGGATCCGCGACCAGTTCGCTCCCCAGGACGACCTGCTGGTCATCGAGTGATACCCCTCGTCTTCCGAGCGTCACCGCCGTAGCGGCAGCCTTGGCTAGCCAGAGAGGTCTCTCATCGAGCGACGGCCAAGCCGTCGAGGACGAGCACGTCGATCGGTCCCTCGAGCAGCTCCTCGACCCGCCGCCGGTACTCGATGTAGTGGTCGGACGCACGGTGCTGCTCCAACGCCTCTGTGTTGCGGTATCTCTCGAAGAGATGGAAGGTCCCGCCGTCGTCGTGCCGGCCATAGAGGTCGTAGACCTCACACCCCGGCTCCCTGCGAGTGTGCTCGACCATCCACGAGAGTAGGTCTTGGAGCTCGCGCTCCTTCCCGGCGATCGGTCGGAACGACGCGAAGACGATGACTACGTTGTCGTCCATGAGTGGCACCTCGCGCTTCGAGTTAGGAACCAGCCGGATGGGAGGGCGACTCGAAGCATCCCTCGACAGAGTTCCCGTAGTGTATCGAGGTCTCTGGGTCCGATCGCCGGTGTTCCACGTGCTCGTGCGGGGAGAGTAATGGCTCATCTTCTGGTCGTCGATCCTCTCCTGCTGACGGAGGAGTTCGGTATCGACGCAGGCTGGGTCGGTGACGACCACGAGGTGATGGTCCCGTCCGGTTTCGCGCTGGACGACCTGCGACCACACCTAGAGCTGGCGGAGGGCATCCTCACGGCGCACCGCCCTGTGACGGAGGACATGATGGCGTTGGCGCCGAGACTTCGCGTGATCGCCAAGCCGGGCGCGGGTGTGGACAACATCGACGTGGGTGCCGCAGCCGCCCGCGGGGTCGTGGTGACCAACGTCAGGGGTGTGCGGGGCCGAGCGGTCGCCGAGCATGCACTATTCATGATGCTGTACCTCGCGCGTCACGCGTGGATGCGGGACGACCCGGAGTGGCAAGGAACAACGTCGGTGCAGCTGGGCGGCAAGACACTCGGCATCGTCGGGCTCGGCGAGATCGGCCGTCATGTCGCCCACTTCGGTCATGGACTAGGGATGACTGTCGTCGCCCACACACGCACGCCCGCATCCGAACCGATCGCCGGCGTGCCCGTGGGATCCGTCGGACGGGACGACCTGATCGCTCGGGCCGACTTCGTCGTGTTGTGTGTCCCACTGACAGAGGAGACGCATCGGATGATCGACCGTTCGACGCTCAGATCCATGAAGGACGACGCGTACCTGATCAACGTCTCGCGCGGGCCGGTCGTGTGCACGGACGACTTGTCGGACGCGCTCCGCACCGGGCGGCTGGCCGGGGCGGGCCTCGACGTGACCGACCCCGAACCCCTCCCGCCCGACCACGAGCTGCGTCGGTTCCCGAACGTCCTGATCTCGCCGCACAACGCTGGTCGCACGTCCGAATCGCAGGCCGAGGCCCTCGCCCGGATGCGCGCCAATGTGCGGCTCGTGCTCTCGGGCAGCCCACCGATCGACCTCGTCCGACCATAGCCGCGGCGAACGGGCCCCTCATCGATGCCAGCAGTTCAGCAGGCTCCGCACGCGCTCATCGTGTAGCCAAGCATCGTGTAGTACCCGACGGTCAGAACGAGCTCGACCATCCCCGACGTGCCGACCAGATCGCGCGCGGCGCGGAATCTCTCGTCCGATACGGCGCTCGTGTCACAGAGCTCGTTCACGAACGAGACGAGGGTTGCCTCGCGGGCCGCGAGACCTCTTCCGTCGTTCCCGAGCGCCGCGATCGTATCTGGCTCGATCCCGGCCGCCCGAGCGGCCTCGAGATGCGATTCCCACACGAAGGCACATCCGTGCGCGCGCCCCGTCGCCAGGGTAACGAGCTCTCGATCCGCGTCAGCGAGACCCGACTCGAACCTGACGACATGGCCGAGCTCCGCGACCTTGTCCGCCATCGCCGGAGCGTGGAGCAGCACCTCGAACGGGCGAAGCGTCGTGCCTCGGCTCTCGACGATCCGATCGAACACGACGCGTCCCTCGGTGTCGAGCTCGCTCCGTGCCTTGATCAGCGGGATCCGACTCACGACTTGACCTCCTCTTCCTCGTTGACTTCCCATCGCGTTCTTCGAGCCCGAAGAGCTGGGGTCAATGCGAACCTTCGAGGGGACGGATGGAGAGCAGCAGCTTGCCCGAGGTGGTCCCACTCTCCAGCTCGCGGTGCGCCTCATCGGCGCGTTCCAACGGGTGTCGGGCGTGTACGCGCACCTCCAGATCGCCACTGCCCACCATCGATAGCACCGCATCGGCGCGGCGGAGGAGCTCCTCGCGGGTCGCGGTGTAGTCGACCAGTCCGGGGCGCGTGAGGAACACCGATCCCGCTCGTAGTAGCTTCCGGAGATCGAAAGGGGGGACGGGGCCGCTCGAATGCCCGAAGGCGACCAGGAACCCTCGCTTCGCGAGCGACCGTAGGCTGTCTTCGAAGGTGTCCCGCCCGACCGAGTCGAAGACGATGCGCGCACCGCTCCCGTCGCCGTATCCCCTCACGACCTCCGCCAGATCGCGCTCTCCACGGACGACGACGTCGGTGGCTCCCGCGCCTCGCGCCTGCTCGGCCTTCGCAGCGGTGGAGGTTGTGCCGACCACCAGGAGCCCGCGTGCCGACGCCATCTGCGTGAGCAGGAGGCCGACCCCGCCGGCAGCGGCGTGGACGACGACGACGTCGCCTCGCTCGAGGGGGAGGATCGAATCCGTGAGGTAGTGAGCCGTCATCCCCTGGAGCAGGACGGCGGCAGCCGTATCTGTGGTCACGCTCGTCGGAAGCGGCACCACACGGTCGGCGGGGACCAAGATCGATTCCGCATAGGCACCGGGCACGCCTGCGAACGCGACCCGATCACCGGGCGCGAACCTGTCCACGCCAGGTCCAACCTCCTGGACCTCCCCCGCTCCCTCGGTGCCCGGTGTGTAAGGCAACGACATCGGGTAGGCGCCGGAGCGCTGTTGCACGTCGATCATGTTGACGCCGGCGGCGTCGAGTCTGACCGACACCTGCCCCGCCGCCGGTCGCGGGGCCTCATGGTCCTCGAGGACAAGCACCTCCGGGCCACCGTGCTCCCGTACTCGGATCGCTCGCATCTGCCTCCTTCACCCTCGGTCGAGCGAGGAACCCCTTCCTCAGCGAACCTAGACAACCATGAAGATCCCTGCAGGCCAAGCCGTGGGCGGTGTCCTCGGCTGGGTTCGAACGTCCGCGGTCCGCAGAAACCCTGACCTCCGGGCCGAGGGGGGTGTTGGCCGCTACTCATCCTTGATCGTGGGGATGATCTCCCGATCGAACTCGGGGAAGTAGGTCGAGATCTGACTCACGTTGAACGAACGCAGGATCGACTCCTTCGCTTCTCGCTCGAGCAAGAACGCGAAACAGGCCTGGATGAAGGCCTCGGGGCTCGGATAGCCTTCCCCCAGTCGAGCGTGATCGCCATGTGACAGGGTCACGTCGTGCTCGGAGGCGCTGCCGTCGTCATCTCTCACCCGCACGCTGAACCGGAGCAGTTCCTGGTCGATGCGGCTGACTTCGATCCCCGACACCACGGCCCCCTCGGGCGCTGACGGCGCCGCGCCGCATCGTACGCTCTCCCGAACGCCCGAGGAGACCGTCCGACACGTGCCCGACCTCAACACCGGAGACGCCACGCTGCACGTCGAGATCGATGGCAGCGGCGACCCCGTCACGGTCTTCGCGCACGGCCTTACCAACTCGAGTCAGGAGCTGGCCGCCTTCACTCCGTTCCTGACAGGAACCAAGGTGCGGTTCGACTTCCGGGGGCACGGCCGCTCGAGCGTGCCCGACGCGGGTGCCTACCGGTTCGCGGACTTCGCGCGTGACCTGGAGAACGTCGCCACCGAGTACGGGGCCACCCGCGCCGTGGGTACCTCGCTCGGTGCGGGCGCCATCACGAACCTGATCGCGCGCGAGCCCGGGCGGTTCGAGCGGATGGTGTTCCTGCTCCCGGCCGCGCTCGACCGGCCTCTCGCCGACCACGACGACCTCGACCGAACGGCGGAGCTACTTGAGACCTTGCCCAGGGATCAAGCCATCGAGGCGATCTTGTCGTCCTCCGGCCGCGCGCAGGTCTACGAGAAGGCGCCGTGGCTCCGAGAGTTCGACATGTTGCTCTGGCAGGACATGAACCCGGTTGGGGTGGCGCGAGCGATCCGCGAGGTGCTTCGTGACGTGGCCATCACGGACCGCGAGCTGCTCCGGCGGGTACAGACTCCGACCATGATCATCTGCCGCGAGGGCGACTCGATCCATCCCGCCGAGCTCGGCCGCGCCCTAGCGCAGATCATGCCGAACACCGAGCTGATCGTGCTTCCGGGTGAGCAAGAGCTGATCGCCGCGATCCCCATGCTCGTCGGTCGCGTCAAGGCGTTCCTAGAAGAGGACGGGGACGCGTGAGCGACGACGCCATCGCCTCCCGTCGCGCGACCGACCCGCGCGGCGAGCTGATCGGCTCGCTCTCGAGCGTGACCATGGCGGTGCTATTCGCAGCGGTCGTGATCTTCGGCAAGCAGGTGGCCGCCGGGAACCTGCCGTTCGTCATGTTGGCGATCCGGTTCGGCGCGCAGTCGGTGCTTCTGTTCGGCGCGCTGGTGCTGCTGCGCAGACCCCTGATCCCGGTCAAGGGCGAGCGGCTTCCGCTCGTCATCGCCGGCACGATCGGCTACGGCTCCGAGGCGGCGCTCTACTTCAGCGCGCTGAACCACGGGAGCGTGGCGGCGGTCACGCTTCTCTTCTACACGTACCCCGTATGGGTCATGCTGGTGACGATCGGTCTGGACCGGAAGGCGCCTCCGAGCACGCTGTTCGTCGCGCTCGCTCTCGCGCTGGGGGGAAGCGCCCTGGTCGTTCTTGGGGGAGGAGACGCGCAGGTCGCGACCGTCGGGATCGTTCTGGCGCTCTGCACGTCGCTCGCCTACACGAGCTATCTGGTGGGGACCGACCGGCACGTCAAGTCGACCGATCCGCTCACGGCCGCCCTGTGGCTGGGCACCGGCGCCGCCGTGGCCAATGTCGTGTACGCCTTCGCGTTCAACGCGGTCGTTCTCCCGGACGCCGGCGATTGGTGGCGCTTAGCGGCCATGGCCGTCTTCTCGGCCGGCGCGTTCGCCGCCATGCTCGCGGGTTTGCAGCTGGTCGGCGCTGTTCGGAACGCGATCATCGGAGTCATGGAACCGCTGACGGTCGCCGTGCTCGCGTTCATCTTCCTGAGCGAACCCATCACTGCGTCTGTGGTCTTCGGCGGCGTGTTGATCCTCGGTGGAGCCATCCTCGCCATGTTGATCCGAACCACCAAGACCGCCGAACCTCCGGTGTGATGAGGTCGGCGGGCCGTCCACCAAACGGGAAGGAGGCCAGATGAAGGTCTTTCACGCGTTCGTCGTCAGCGTCGCGTTCGTCTCGCTGCTGTCTGCCTGCGAGGCTGCGGGGTCTCCGGCGGGTACGCCGTCGACCAGCCCTACGCCGCTGCCGTCCGCGTCGGCGAGTCCCGATCTGAGCCTCCCGCTACTCGCCGGGCCCTGCTGCTATGGCCTGCTGCTGGAATCCGGGCGATACGAGACGCCGTCCTGGTTCGAGCCGGGCTTCTCTCTCGACGTCGGTGATGGGTTCTTTGGCGTGGGGGCCGAGCGCGAACGTCTGATCCTCGTGGGTCGAGGTCAGAGCCAGGCCGGGAACCTGGAGCGATACGTGGGGTTCTTCGTGGCACCCAAGGCCGACGCGTTGGTGCGTAAGCTCCGCGAAACCCCCCTCACGGTTCCGGAGGCCCTTCGGTCCATGGACGTGGACGGAGTCCCTGGGGTCGCGTTCGACGCTAGGGCGCTCCCGAACACCAACACGGCGGCCGACGATGAGATCACCCCGGGCGCGATCCGGATCCCGGCGATCGATCGGCTGGTCCCGCCCTTCTTCTACACAGAGAGCGGAGAGGCACGACTGCGGTTCATCGTCGTCGACTTCGGTGACCACGCTTTGCTCATCTACGTGGAGGCGCCCGGCGATAGGTTCGAGGCGTTCGCCGCGGAGGTCGACACGTTACTTGCGAGTCTCCGGTTCATCCCCTGAACCCGCTACTCGTCAGTGGCCCCACCCTCGGCCTTCACCCTAGGTGCGCAGCCTGCGTCCACGGCTTGTCGGTCCCGAACCCCGAGCGATCCGGCACCTGATAGAAGCGGTTCCGCAGCGTCTTCGGCCCGATGCGAACCGGCTCGAACAGGATCTGACGGTTCGGGTCCGTCGGCCACCTCTCGCGCTCCGGCAGGGCGGAGGGTAGCAACTCAACGCCTCCGCCCGGTACCGTGCTGGCATGACCGACGAGATCTGCTCCCACGACGCGTATGAGGCCAGCATCGACGCCGCCGTCATCGAGGTCCGCGACGAGGGCGTCGTCCTTGATCGAACCGTGTTCTACGCACGAGGCGGCGGCCAGCCCGGCGACACCGGAACGCTCCGCTGGGAAGGTGGCGAGGCGCGGGTCGCGGATACCGTCAAGGCGTCCGGCGAGGTCCTCCACCTGCTGGAGGAAGGGGCGACCCCGCCTGCGGTCGGCACCGCCGTCACGGCCGAGATCGACTGGGCGCGACGACACACCCTCATGCGAACCCACACCGCGCTCCACGCGCTCAGCGGCATCGTCTTCACCGACTACGGTGCCAGGGTCACCGGCGGCAACATGGAGCCGGGCGTGGCGCGCATGGACTTCGAGCTGGACGGCATCACCCAGGAGTTCGGCCGCGAGGTCGAGCAGAAGCTGAACGCGGCGCTGCAGGAAGACCACTCCGTCCACGTGAGCTTCGTCCCACGCGCGGAGGCGCTCACCGACCCCGATCTGATCCGGACCAAGGTCAACCTGATCCCCGAGAGCGTCGATCCCATCCGCGTCATCGACATACAGGGGTTGGACAAGCAGGCCGACGGCGGGACCCACGTGCGCTCGACGGCGGAGGTCGGCCACGTCCGCGTGGTCAAGACCGAGTCCAAGGGCAAGGCCAACAAGCGCATGCGGATCGAGCTGGACGACGCATGAGCACGCCACGCGAAGACGGCCTGCGCATGCCCGCCGAGTGGGAGCCGCATCAGGCCACGCTCATGGAGTGGCCCACTCGCACCGAGCTGTGGCGCGGGCTGATCGATGAGGCCAAGCGTGACTTCGCCACCATGGCGAACGCAGTCGCCGCGTTCGAACCCGTTGTCATGGTCGCCGCACCGGCGCAGGCGGACGAGGCGCGCGCGATGTGCGGCGAGGGAGTGGAGATCCTGGCCATACCGATCGACGACTCGTGGATGCGCGACAACGGCCCCATCTTCGTGACCGATTGGAAGGGCGGCGTGGCGCTCGTGCACTTCGGCTTCAACGGCTGGGGCGATGCGTACTCGCCGTATGACCTGGACGCGCAGATCCCGGAGCGCATCGCGTTGCACCTGGGCATGCGCCGGTATCAGGCTCCGATGGTCCTGGAGGGCGGCTCGTTCTTCGTGGACGGCGAGGGAACCCTCCTCACGACCGAACAGTGCCTCCTGCACCCGAACCGCAACCCGAACATGAGCCGGGAGCAGATCGAGCGCACGCTCGGCGACTTCCTGGGGGTGGACACCGTGATCTGGCTGGGCGAAGGTCATCCGCTCGATCGGGATACGGACGGTCACGTGGACGCCATCGCACAGTACCTGCGCCCGGGCGTGATCCTGCTTGACGCTCCCGCCGATCCCATCGACCTCAATCATGCGCCCGGCCAGGACAACCTGAAGCGGCTGGGCAACGCGCGTGACGCGGCCGGACGCCCCATCGAGGTCGTGGTGTTCGAGGCCGGAACCCCCTCGTCGACCGCCTACATGAATCACTACCTGGTCAACGGCGGTGTGATCATGCCCGCCGACGGTGAGCCCAGCGACGAGGCTGCCTTCGCGCAGATCCGGGCCGCATATCCCGACCGGGAGTTGGTCACGGTGCCGGGTAAGACCATCCTCGAAGGCGGCGGTGGACCACACTGCATCACCCAGCAGGTGCCGGTAGGGACCCCGCTGACGTAGCGGTCAACCGCCGAACACCGCGGCCGCTGCGGCGATCACCACGTATACGAGCGCGCCGCCCAAAGTGAGCATGAGGCGCAGCTGTTTAGGGATCGGCGATCGGCCGAGCGCGAAGTACAGGATGGGTCCGAGCAGCGGCACCAGGATCACCACCGCCATCCATCTGGTGCGGAACGGGAGCGACACCGACTCCTGGCGGATCAGATCCCATAGAGCGATCGTGACCCACGCTGCGTAGAGGAACCCGGGCAACACGTACGCGTATAGACCCAAGATGAGGCCCCACCACGACGTGGCGAGCGGGATCCCGAACACGAGCACCTCCTTGCTCACCTGCGGCCCCGACGCTACAGATATGTCGGCGGGAGCGCGTATCCGATAGCTCTGTGGCAGCGCCGCGGGATCCGCGGGGAACGGCGGGGCCGTGAGTGGGCTCTCCATGCCTTCCTGGGGCGGCGGCTCGGGCTGTGTCCGCCAGTCGCCGTGCGGGAACTCGCCGTCCAGCGCATCCAGGAACTTGATGCCAAGGTTGACCGTGGGCGCCGGATCGCCGCCGCCGAACCATCGGAGCGACGGTCCAGAGCATCCGTACAGGGTCTGGATGCGCGGCGGCACGCTGCTCGAGGCGTCGTTCCCACTGAAGCAGTCGCCCCCCGAAGATGGCGCGCCGAGCGCCAGGTCCGCGTAGCCGCTCCGCCGCACCACGTTGTCGACAACCCTGTTGTCGCCGGTGGGCCACAGGTTGGCGTCCAGGTTGGGCAGGAGCGCGATCCCGTAGGTCGCTTGGTCCTCCACCAGGTTGTGGGTGACGGTGTTCTGGATACCGCCGGCGATCAGGATCCCCACCCCGAACGTCGGGTACTCCAGGTCCTTGGTGTCGGCGGTAGTGGAGTTGTTGTCGTGGACGTAGTTGCCGGCGATCACCACGGCGCGCTGCGGCGGATCGGCCTCGGAATCCAACGTGTTCGGCACGATGCCCGAGATGTTGTTGCGCCACTCGCTGTTCACGATCGCCAGGTCGCCGCCCGCGTTCGTCCCCGAGTAGCCGAGCGCGTTGTTCTCGGCCAGCGAATCCGTGATCAGCGCGTGGCACGGGTCGCATTGGCCGATGTAGAAGCCCGAGTCCGGCGAGCCGCTCGCGTATGAGTGATCGAACTGCCCGTACACGGAGTCGAACGCGTAGATGCCGTAGTCACCGTTGTTGTACGCGGTCACGTACGAGGCTCGGTATCCGAAGACGCTCGACCAGTGCACGCCGTTCAAGGCGAAGTGACGCGTGGTCAGGTTCTCCACCGCCACACCGTCCGCCTCGATCACATGGATCCCGTTCGGCAGGGTGTCGTTGCCGTCCAGGATGGTTCGGTTGCGATCCTCGCCGCGGATCGTCACGAACGGTGTCGTGACGACGACCGCCTCGTCATAGACGCCGGGGGCGATCAACACCATGCCTCCCGGCTCCACCTGATCCACGGCCGCCTGGATCGTGTCGAAGTCCGAAGGCACGCGGATGGTCGGCGCGAACCCGGATGGGACCGGCTCGCGTCCTGGGCTAACGCCGCCACCGCCGGAGTTCGGGATCTCGACGTCACCGACGGCGACGATCCCGATCATCCCGACCCCGGGTCCACCATGGAACCGACAGAAGTAGGCATACACACCCGGTTGCTCGAACGTCTCGGTGTAGGAGTCGCCCGGCTGGAGCTCGCCCGAGTCGAACGACCCGTCGTCCGCCGTCACCGTGTGCGGGCTGCGCCCGTCCATCCCCCACTCGACGGTCTGTCCGGGTTCGATCCGAACGATGCCTGGATCGAACGCGTTGTCTATGGCGCTCACCTCGGCGTCGAAGCCGCCGCCGCGAGCCGCCAGAGCCGGTCCCAGGGTCATGAGCACAAGGAACGCGACGGCTGCCAGGCGGCGCGCTGCCAGGCGGCGCATCGTCGGCCGGCGGATCATCGGTCGGGACCCTAGCACTTCGGTACCGTTTGACGGTCATGTCTCCCGAGCGCCTATCCAGCCTGGACGCGAGCTTCCTGTATCTGGAGCGACCGGCCATGCACATGCACGTGGCGGGCGTGTCGGTGTTCGCCCCCCGCGAGGATGGACCGCTCACGTACGACGATGTCGCCCGCGTCGCGGAGGCTCGCCTGCATCTGGCGCCCCGTCTGCGTCAGCGGGTCCTCACGGTCCCGGGCGGCCTGGCGCGCCCGCTCTGGGTGGACGATGACCACTTCGACCTGGACTTCCACCTGCGGCGGGCGGCTATCCCTTCGCCCGGTGGCCGTCTACAGCTCGAGCGAGCCGTGGGAAGAGTGCTCTCTCGTCCGCTCGACCGCGCGAGGCCTCTCTGGGAGCTCTACGTGTTCGAGGGACTCGAGCACGAGCGAACGGCGGTGTTGCTGAAGATGCACCACGCGCTCGCCGACGGGATCTCGGGCATGCTGATCGCGTCTGCGCTCTTCGACCTGTCGGCGGATGCCGAGTTGGGACCGCCGCAGAAGGAGTGGAGACCGGAGCCGCCGCCGACATCGTTGGATCTGGCTGTCGATGCGGTCCAGGACCTGCTGCTCCATCCCATCGAGGCGTTGTTGCGCGCAGCCGAAGCGCCCGCGCACGCGGCCGCCGTCGTCGGCGAGACCTTGGACGGTCTCCGATCGATCGTGGGGATGGGTGCCCCGCCACAAGGTCCGTTCGACGCGCATGTCGGTCCCAACCGTCGGTTCGCGACCGCCGAGGTGGCGTTCGAACGACTACGCGAGGTGAAGCGAGCCTTAGGCGGCACGATCAACGATGTGGTGCTCACCGGCGTGGCGGGCGGCCTCCATCGGCTCCTGACCGAGCGCGGGGAACCCACGCGCGGTCGCACGTTGCGCGTGATGGTCCCGGTCTCCGTGCGATCCAAGGCCGAGCAGGGCGACGTGGGCAACCGCGTGGCGCCGGCGTTCGTCGACGTCCCCGTGGGGAAGATGACACCGGGATCGCGGCTGAAGCGTGTTCGAGCTGCCACCCAAGCCCTCAAGGAGTCGACGATGGCGGTGAGTGCCGATTCGATCATCGGTCTAGGTGCCTACGCCCCTCCCGCCATCCACGCGATGGCCGCGCGGATGGTCTCCCGCGGACACTGGTTCAACTTGGTCGTTTCGAACATCCCCGCGCCGCAGGTTCCGATGTACCTGGCCGGCGCGCGGCTGGTGGCCAACTACCCGTCCATGCCGCTCGGCGAGAGCACGGGCCTGTCGGTCGCATGCACGAGCCTGGGCGGCACGATGGGGTTCGGCCTGACCGCCGACTGGGACGCCCTCCGTGACATAGATGTCCTGGCCCGAGGCATCGAGTCCTCGTTCGACGAGCTCGAACAAGCGGCTGAGCGAGGGTGAAACGTCCGGGATGGATCACCGTGCTCGCGTTGACGGCGTGTTTGAGCACGGCGCTCGCGGTAGCACCGCGTTCGCTCGCCACCGATCGGGCGCCCGAAGCGCCAACGCTCCGGCCATGCCCATGGATCGAGGGCGCCGAGTGCGGAGGGATCGAGGTAGCGCTCGACCGGAGGTATCCGGAGCTCGGGACGACACACGTGGGGTTCATCCGCTATCCGCATCGGCGCGACGATCTCCCGTCGTTCGGCACGATCGTGGCGGTGGAGGGTGGCCCCGGCTACTCGAGCATCGCCAGCCGCTGGTGGTACAAGCACCTCTACAACCCGCTCCTGGGTCGCCGCGACCTCCTGCTGATCGACTTGCGGGGGACCGGTCGTTCCGACCCCGTCGACTGTCCCGAGCTCCAGTCCTACCGAGGACCTTGGAAGCAACTGGTGAAACGCTGTGGCCGCGATCTGGGACCGCTGGCGGAACGCTACGGGAGCGCGTTCGCCGCCGCCGACCTCGTCGTGCTGCTCGACGCTTTGGGCATCGAACGCATCGATCTGTACGGCGACTCCTACGGCACGTTCTTCGGCCAGACGTTCGCGATCCGCTATCCCGAGCGCGTCCGCACGCTCACGCTTGATGCGGCCTATCCGGTGGCGGGGGAGGACGCCTGGTGGCGGGACACGAACCGAGCGATCGCGGTGGCTTTCAGGGCTGTCTGCGAGCGGGATCCGGTATGCGCAGCCACGGCCCCTGATCCCATGGCGACCATCGGTCGATTGGCAGAGCGACTCCGTCGCGGGGCGATCGTCGGCGACGCCGCCGATGCCGACGGACGGATCCGGTCGATACGGGGCAACATCGACGCTCTGATCGGGCTTGTCGTTTCTGCCGCAACGAACCCCACGATCTATCGCGAGCTCCAAGCCGCCGCTCGCTCGGCCTTGCGAGGGGCGCGCCCCGACCCCGCGCCGCTCCTTCGCCTCATGGCCGAGAGCGCTTGGCACTGGGGCGCCGGGAACATCCACACGTATTCCGAGGGACTGGCCCAGGCGACGGGGTGCAACGACTACCCTCAGCTGTGGGACATCACCGCGCCGCTCGACGAGCGGCCGGCCCAGTACGCCCAGGCGCGAGCTGCCCTCGGCCAGAGCGACCCGGAGGCGTTCGCACCGTTCGGAGTCAACGAGTGGACCAACTCGTCCTCGGTCCTGTACACGTCCTGTATCCGCTGGCCGTCTCCCACCGAGCACGTCCCGGCCAAACCTGTCGATGCACCGTACCCCGGCATGCCGACGTTGGTTCTCGATGGAGATCTGGACTCGCTCACGTCGCCCGAGGGCGCGCAGACCGTGGCCTCCACGTTCACGAACGCGACCTATGTGGAGGTGGCGAACATGACGCACGTCTCCGCCCTGGGCGATCTTCTGGATTGCACCTCCGCCATCGTCCTGAGGTTCGTGCGCACTCAGGATCCCGGCGACACCTCATGTGCTGCCGGCTACCCGCCGGTCCGGACCGTGCCGCGCTTCCCGATCTTCGCAGCCGGAGTCCATGGGTCTTCGACCGCGAAGCGCGCCGGCATCGTGGCGGCGGCCACGGCTGCCGACGTCATGGCTCGCTGGTGGAACATGGGCGGGACGTCGGGCGTTGGCTTGCGTGGGGGATCGTTCCAGACCCACGGCTACCGAGCGCCCCGGTTCCACCTGGCGGCGACCCGGTGGGTCGAGGACGTGGCTGTGACGGGGGACGTCTCTTGGGATCGAAGATCGGGCCGGGTCGTTGCCATCCTGGAGTTGAGCGGATCGGGTATCCCGACATCCACGCTCCGCGTTCGGTGGAACACAGTTCACCCTCTGCGTCCCGCCGTCGTGATCGGCTTCGTGGGTGGATCAGCCGTGCAGCTTCACGTCCCCACACCTTAGGTCACGCGCTCCGCGTACCAATCCGCGACCTCCGTGAGCCATCGGCCGGGCGCCTCCATCTGCGGCGCGTGGCCAAGGTCGGGGAAGATCCGCCCGCGCCACGTCGGGTACCTCCGCAAGGTCGCCTCGGCGAACGCCGCGGGCACGAACCGATCGCGCCGGCCGTGCAGGAGGAGGACTGGGCAATGAACCCCGCCCATCGCTCGCGCTACCACGTCCGGTCGCTTCCCCAGGCGGAGGATGGAGCGAGCGGCATCCAGGAACGCGGCCGGAGCGTCGGGGTCTTCCTTGCGCTCGCGAGCCAGCGCCACGTCCATCTGCACGATCTCTTCTGGGATCGACCGGGGATCCGTGGTGACCATCCGATAGCCCAGCCGGACCGTCCGCTCCGGATCGATCCCGTGCATCCGGGCGATGACGGCCCGATCTCCGATCGAGGGGATGTCGTAGACAGCGAACACGCCGACCACCGCCGGATGTGGCCACCGACCCTTGACCCGTGGGAGCACCGACGATGTCAACACCAGTCCTGCCACAGAGTCCGGCTCGACGGCGGCCTGCAGGATCGCGATCCCTCCTCCCATCGAATTCCCACAGATCACGACGTGCCCCGTGCCAAGCTCGTGGATGAATCGAGAGAGCACCCGTCGTTCGTCCATCAGGCCCGAGCCACGCCCCGATCTCGGGGATCGGCCGAACCCAGGCAGGTCCAGGGCCAGCACCCGCCCCAGTCCAGACAGGCCTGGGGCCACCTGAAGCCAGTTCAGATGAGAGCCGCCGAGTCCGTGAACCAGAACGAACGTCGCCTCGGCCGGCCCCTCCCAGGCGCGGTACCGCACCGGTCCGTCCAGGTCGATCGTCGCGAGATCAGGAAGCTCGAGATCCACCACGACAGCCTACCGGTGAGCCTCGGGTGGGCCGTTCGAGGTGTGGTGAGACGTCGTCACAAGACCTCCATGCCCTCTGAGCTTTACAAATGCGACCTTCGCCCCTTACCATACGATTGAGCGGCTGCCAAGGCGTTTCTTCTTGCGCGCCTGCACCTCAGCCGCCACCCAGAGGAAACCGAGTTCCCGAGGACCGGGCACGCTGCCTCCCGCAGCCGACCGGCCTCGAGGAGGAGCGTGATACGGAGTGCCCGAACCAGCGCGTCCCCTAGGGACGGACGACGCAGACGATCTACGCCTCTACCTGGAGGCAGCGGCTCGCGAGCCGCTGCTCACCAAGGAGGAAGAGGTGGAGCTCGCCATGACGATCGAGGCGGGCAAGGAGGCCGAGGATCGGCTCCGCGCCGGACGTCTGCGTTCAGAGAAGAGCATCGCGAAGGCCCGTCGTGCGGTCCGAGACGCCGAGGCCGCTCGCCAGCGTTTCATCATGGCCAACCTCCGGCTGGTCGTGTCCGTGGCCCGCAAGTACCAGGGCCAGGGACTTCCCCTCCTTGACCTGATCCAGGAAGGCAACATCGGCCTGATGCGCGCGGTCGAGTTGTTCGACTGGCGCCGTGGGTTCAAGTTCTCGACCTACGCCACATGGTGGATCCGCCAAGGCATCACCCGGGCGATCGCCGATCGTTCGCGGTCGATCCGCCTGCCGGTCCACATCCACGACCGGCTCCGCAAGCTGAACCGCACGCGGTTCCAGTTCGCCCAGTCGATGGGCCGCGAGCCCAGCCGTGACGAGCTGGCGAAGGCGCTCGACACCACCGTGGAGGAGATCGACGACCTGACCGAGATGGGACGTCGCGAGCCGCTGTCCCTGCAGTCGCCCGTTGGCGAGGACACGGAGCTCGGCGACCTGATCGAGGAAGTCGACTCCGATGCCGCGTTCAACGAGGTCGAGGACGCCCTGCTCCGCGAGGAGATCGGCGATGCGGTAGATCGCGTGCTGGACGAGCGCGAGCGCCACGTCGTGGCCCTGCGCTACGGTCTGGAGAACGGCCAGCCTCTCTCGCTCCGCGAGACCGGCAAGGTGCTCGGCCTCTCCGGCGAGCGTGTCCGTCTGATCGAGCGCGAGGCGCTACGCAAGCTGCGCGACTCCAACCTGATCACGGCGGTGGCGCTGGGCTGACGCGGACCGTCAACCGAGGTACGGAGGGCCGGCCCTAACGGGTCGGCCCTCCCCGTTGGTCCCAGGACTCGTCGAGCCATCGGACATCTACGGTCACGCGATCGGCGGGACCATCGGCCGTTCTTCCTCTCCGCTCTCGGCCTATCGTGGAGGAGGGAGGTGAGGATCATGACGACCTCCGAGGTTCACGGACACTCCGTATGTCCTGCCTGCGGGACGGATCTCTTGGTTCCCGAGCGAGAGGACCTAGGCTTCGTCTGCAAAGGGTGTGGGGTTCACCTGGTGCGACGCGGGCGGCGGATCCACCTGGAGTGGGATCACCGCGATCTGGCAAGTCCCGGACCACACGAGCGACCCCATCTCTATGTGGAAGAGCGGCCCGTCCAGGTGCGCTGAGCCGATGAGCGACACCGTCGTCGAGATCGGCGCGCACCGGCTGGAGGGCGACTTTTCGGTGCCGGACGGGACGGCAGGTCTCGTGATCTTCGCCCACGGCAGCGGGAGTAGCCATCTGAGCGTCCGGAATCGAGCGGTCGCCTCGTCGCTCAACGAGTTGGGCCTCGCGACGTTGCTGTTCGATCTGCTTGAGCCTGAGGAGTCCGACGACCGAAGCCTGGTCTTCGATATCCGTCTGCTCGCGGATCGCCTATTGGCAGCGACAACGTGGGCGCGGAGTCAAGGGGACATCGGTGGGCTGCCGCTCGGATACTTCGGCGCCAGCACCGGTGCCGCCGCAGCGTTGATGGCGGCCGCTGAGGAGCCGGCGGCGGTAGGTGCCGTCGTCTCTCGGGGCGGTCGCCCCGATCTCGTCTCCGCCCGTGAGCTCTTGCGCGTACAAGCCCCGACGCTCCTGATCGTGGGAGGGCATGACCAGGTCGTGCTAGGCCTCAACCGCGAGGTCGAAGGGGTCATGCGTTGCGTCCGTCGCCTCGAGGTGGTGCCGGGTGCGACCCATCTGTTCGAGGAACCCGGGGCGCTCGATCGGGTCCTGCACCTCGCGAGGGCCTGGTTCCTCCGGTACCTGGTCGTGCAGGGGACCGACGGTCGGGAGCTAAGCGCGAGCGTCTAGCCGCCGCCTATGCGTGGCTCGCGGGAGCGAGCGGCGGCGATCGGTAGCTCACCCCGCGGCGGCCATCCGGCGGGCACGGACGACCTGGTCGGCGATCGCGCCGCGAACGCATTCGGAGAACGTCTCGATGTCGGTGACGAGCTCGGGATCTCCGTACGGGTCGATCGGCTCGCCGAACACGAACGCCAACCGGGGTCGCCACGGCCGCCCGAACCGGAGCCCGGACTTCGGCCAGCGGACCTGCGAGCCCCACAGTCCCACCGGGATGACGGGCGCTCCGGTGGGGAGCGCCAACCTCGCGACCCCCCGCCTCGCCCGCTGCAGGCCGGCTTCCGGATCGTCGTTCACTCGTCCCTCGGGCGCGATCGCCGCGATCGCGCCAGCCTCGACGGTCCGGATCGCCTCGTCGAGCGCATGGGCGTCGCCCTGACCACGCCGGATCGGGATCTGATCGAACGACCGCAACGCCCACCCGAAGAAGAACTTGCTGAACACCTCCGAGGCGACCAGGAACCGCGACTCGCGTCTCGTGCGCCGAGCGACCTCGATCGCCAGCGCGGGTCCATCGATCACGCTCACGTGGTTGAAGGCGAGGATCGCCGGGCCCGATGCCGGGATGTTCGAGATCCCCTCAACCCGAACGCGGAACGCGGCGCGCAGTAGGAGCATGCTGATCCACGAACCCACAGACCACCATGGCGTCAGCTCCGATGTGCGCATCGCGGCGGATGTTACCGGAGCGACTCAGTCGAACACGACGACCGAACGGACGACCTCGCCGGCGAGCATCGCCCGGAAGGCTTCGTCGATTTCGGTGAGCGAGAGGCGCCGCGAGACCATGTCGTCCAGGTTCAGTCGGCCGTCCAGGTACCAGGCGGCCATCTGCGGGAAGTCCTCGCTCGGGATCGGGTCGCCGCCGTCGGTGATCAGCAGGCTGGTCTTGCGCGGATAGGCGGCCCGATCGGAGCCGTTCCACGGCAGGATGAGATCGCTCGGGATCGGAGGAACCCCTATCGCGACGGCGGTGCCCGCGTAGCCGAGCATCTCCACAGCCTGGCGGACGCACGCGGGAACACCCGTCGCCTCGAACGCGAAATCCACGCCCTCGCCGTTCGTGAGCGACCAGACGGCGTCAACGGGGTCGGACGCGGACGCATCCACGACGTCGGTAGCGCCGAAACGTCTTGCCCAGGCGAGCTTGTTCGCCGCGATGTCGACGGCGATCACCCGTTCCGCACCGGCGATCTTCGCTCCCTGCAGGGCGGCAAGGCCGATGCCGCCCAGGCCGATGACCGCCACGGTCGCGCCCGGCCAGACCTTGGCGGTTTGTACGGCTGCGCCCACACCGGTGGACACGCCGCACCCCAGCAAACACGCGCTCTCGAGCGGGATCCCGGCGGGCAGCGGGATCGCCTGTGCGGCGTGAACGACGGTGTGGGTGGCGAGCGTGCCGCACGCGAGCACGCCGAACAGTTGGGCTCCGTCGCGTTCGCGATGGATCCGAGGTGGCTGCGTCCAGGCGTGCGAGCACCGTCGGGGGATGCCTCTCAGGCACGGCCGACACGTCCCGCAGGGCACGGCCCACGACAGGACGACGGCGTCGCCGGGCGCTACGTTCTCAACGTCGGCTCCGACCTCCTCCACGATCCCCGCGCCTTCGTGCCCGAGCAGGAGCGGGAACGGCGACCCCCAGTTCCCGTTATCACGCGCCCACAGGTCGCTGTGGCAGACGCCGCTGGCCACGATCCGGACCAGGACCTCGCCCGCTTCGGGCGGATCGATCCGAAGCGGCTCGATGACCACCGTTCCGCCTGCCTCGTTCACGATCGCACCGATGGCTCCTTGCATGACACCCTCTCGTGGCCGGGTCGTGCGGTTGACGGGTCATGCTACCGTCCGCCCCGTGGACGCCAAGGGGCTCCGTCAGTTCGCGTCCGGTCGTTACGACGACTTCGTCGCTGTGCTCGAGCAGATGGTGAACGTGGACTGCGGCTCCTACTCACCCAACGGGGTGAACGTCATCGCCGACCTGTGCGAGGCGCGTTTCCGCGATCACGGTTGGGAGGTCGAACGGCGGCCGCATGTGCCGATCGACGGGGAGCCGCAGCTCGGCGACCTGGTGATCGGCCGGCTGCGCGGAGCCAGCGGTCCAAACGTCCTGCTCGTTGGTCATATGGACACGGTGTTCGACGACGGAACCGTGGCTGAGCGTCCCTTCTCCATCGAGGGTGACACGGCACACGGGCCGGGCGTCTCCGACATGAAGGGCGGCCTGCTCACAGGGTTCTTCGCGGTGGAGGCACTGCAGGAGGCGGGATTCGACAGGTTCGGGACGATCACCTACGTCTGCAACCCGGACGAGGAGATCGGCTCGCCGTTCTCCGGCCCGGTGATCAGGGAGCTCGCGCCGCAGCACGACGCGGCGTTCGTCCTGGAGGGAGCGCGTGCGAACGGCGACATCGTGTCGTCGCGAAAGGGCATCACGGACTATCGGATCGTGTTCCATGGACGTGCCGCCCACGCCGGCGTGGAGCCCGAGAAGGGCCGGAACGCGGTGTTGCAGGCGGCCCACGCGATCCTCGCGCTGCAGGCGCTGAACGGCCGCTGGCCGGGCGTGACCGTGAACGTCGGTGTCGTCCACGGTGGCACGCGAACGAACGTCGTAGCCGAGCGTTGCGAGCTCCACGTCGACCTGCGCTCGCCAGAGCTCCGAACGCTCGAGGAGGCCGAGTCCGAGATCGAGCGTATCTGCGCGGAGCAGGCCATCCCTGACGTCACCGCCGAGATCCTGGGCAACGGCTGGCATCGCCCGATGGAGAAGGAGGAGGGCGCGGTCCGCCTGGTGCAGATCGCGAAGGATGTCGCTGCCGAGCTTGGGTTCGAGCTCCGGGACGCGGCCACCGGGGGGGCGTCAGACGCGAACACCACGTCGGCAGCGGGCACTCCGACGATCGACGGACTCGGTCCGGTCGGCGGCGACGATCACGCGCCCGCGGAGTGGCTGGACCTCACCAGCGTGGTTCCCAGGGTGGCGCTACTGGCCGGGATCATCTCCCGGACCTGAGGCACCAACTCGCTACGAGAGGACGAACGCCGCTCGTCAGCGACCCGCGATCAGATCGATCGTCGTTCGAGCCACCATCTCGTGACGCATCCGAAGATCGGCGTACGCGACGACGTCCGAGTCGAACGGTCGCTCGTGCTCCTGGACGGGATCGAGTCGGTCTGGGTCGAGGTCCAGGCCGATCGCGCGTCCGGCGATGATCGCGGCACCCGCCGATGCGGCCGCTCCATGTCGCCGGGCGATCACCGGCCGGTTCGAGACGCCCGCGAGGATCCGGCGCCAAAGCGGTAGCGAGGCGCCACTTCCGGCGAGCGTCAGCTCCGCCGCGTCGGGCGCGGTTCGTTCCAGGCAGCGTGCAGCGTCGAACGCCAGGCCCTCGACGAGCGCCCGGGTCAGGTGGGCGGGCGTGTGCGCGTGCGAGAGGCCGGAGAAGGTGAGCCCGGCGCGAGGTTCCCACCAAGGGGCCCGCGCCCCGCCGAGCCACGCGAGAGCCAGGAGTCCGCCCGCCCCTGCGTCAACGTCGTCGGCCTCGGAGAGCAGTTCCTTCACGGGACGTCCAGTCAACCCCTCCAGCCAAGTGAGCGCGGAGCCAGCCGCTGCCAGATCCGACTCCATCACGTAGCCGCCTAAGGCACCCCGTGTGACGACCACGCCGGGAACCGGAGGCGGAACGTGCCCGACGGGCACGGCTACTCCTGCGGTGATCCCCCACGACACCATGGGCCTGGAGATGGTGGCAGCGACCCCCAGGACCTCGCACGCCCGGTCCCCACCGCCGGCGATCACGCGTGTCCCCGGCAAGATACCGAGCGCGACCGAGGGCTCCGGAAGGCTCTCGCCGACAACGGTCTTCGACGCGACGACCTCAGGCAGCAGATGCCCCCCTTCGAGGGCGGCGCCGTCGAGCGCGAGCAAGCCGGTGCGGGAGGCGACCGAGGCGTCGGTTACGGCGCGTCCGGTCAACCGGAAGGCGACCAGGTCGCGAGGCCCCAAGATCCATCGCTGGCCCTCCAGGCGCTCGGCGTCGTGGGACCACATCCAGGCGAGCTTGGCCGCAACGGTTCCCGCATCGGGCACGACCCCGGTGAGCACCTGGAAGTCATCTCCAAGTGCGGCCGCCTCGTCGATTGCTCGCCGGTCCCACCAGACGATCGCCGGCCCGAGGGGCTCGCCCGCTGCCGTCACCGGCACGAAGGTCTCGCGCTGGGTCGAGAACGCGATCGCCTCGACCTCCATCCGGTCTTTCCCAGGGAGCTGGGCGCAGGCCGCGACGGTCGATGTCCACCACGTCTCCGGATCTTGTTCCGCCCAGCCGGGTCGTGGTTGCACGACATCCACCGGCACGTGGGAGATCGCGACCAGGCCGTGCTCAGACCAAAGCGCCGCCTTCGTGGCGCTCGAGCCTAGATCGATGGTTAGGAGGTTCATGTTGCCCGAACACCCCCACCCGCGAGTTCCATGGGATCGGTCCAACCCATCCTAGGGCGAGCGGGTTGCCATCACGTGCAGGGGGCGCCCGAACACCTGATGGAATCGATCGGCGACCCCGCGTGGGCGCCAGCTGGAGGGGAGCGGCCCCTCGACGACGAACGCCGATGGATGCCAGGTGCAAGATACGGTCGCCGGACGCGAAGAGGGGATGCGCCGTTTCAGCTCGTCGGCAAGGGCGAGCACGGTCGCGGCCCGTAGCACGGCCGGCCGGTCGGCGTCGGCGATGAGTCGTCGATACGGACCGAGCCGGATGTCGTCGTCGGCCTGGCGGAGGATCGCCGACAAGATCCCGAGGGCTTCATGCGTGAAGCCGCCGAGGTCCGCGGCGGTGACGACCATCGCCGCATGTTCGAAGCGGTCGTAGTAGTCGATGGCCCTTCCGACGTCGAGAACCGTAGACGCGTGCACCAGCATCTCCCGAACGGCATCTCGTGCCTCAGGGTCCAACGTCTCGTGCAGGCGCGTGGCGATCGTGGTGCGTCGCTCGGCCGCCGCCGCATCCCATGTCGCGAACCGTGCCGAAAGCGTTGCGACAGAGATGGTCCGCACCCAGCGCGGAGATGGGACGGTCCAGTCGTCGCCACCCAACGCTAGCCCCTCGCGCACTCCGCGGCTCGACACCACGATGCCTTGAGCACCGAGGGCCCTCATCACCTCCAGCAGCACGAGCCCACCGCCCAAGACCGAGTCGGCGCGGTCGGGGTTCAGGCCGGGCGTCTGAGCCCGGCGCTTCATCGTTCGTCCTGCCAGCTCATCGATGAGCGTCTCCAGACGGTCGACGGGGAGCCGGTAGCCGTGCAACAGACGGAGGGGATGCTCGGATCGGTGCATATCGATCTTGGCCAGGTTGCGGACGGTGCCACCTATGCCAACCAGAACATCGCCTTCGCCGAGACGCCCGATCTCGGCCGGCAACGACTCGGCTACGAACCGGCGTAGGCGCTTGAGTTGCGACGTCGAAGGGGGGTTGCTGCTCAGGAATCGATCGCTCATCCGTAGCGACCCCATACCGAACACCCATGTCCGCTCCAGGCGTCGGTCTCGGAACCGGGAGATCTCCGCGCTGCCCCCACCCAGGTCGAGCGTCGCGCCATCGGTAACCGCAAGGTCGTGCACTGCGCCGACGAAGCCGAGGCGCGCCTCCGCCTCCCCGTCGATGATCTCCAACGTCATGCCGATCGCCTTGGCTCGATCGAGCAGGGTTTGTCCGTCGATCGCGTCTCGGACCGCCGACGTGGCGATCGCCAGGATCCGGTCCGCTCCGGCGCCGTCGGCCACCGCCCGGAAGTCCCTCAGTGTCTCCATGGTCTTGTCGATCGCCTCGGCGCCCAACTCGTTCCCGTCGCGGAGGGCGCGCGCAAGCCGAAGTGGGGAACGAACATCTTCCAGCACGTCCAGGTGCTCGCCCTGGCTGAGCCGGAAGACGATCATCCGCGCGGAGTTGGAGCCGACGTCCAGGACCGCGAAGGGGCGATCGTCCGTCGATGTGGGGTCGTGCTCGGCCACGTCGCGATGCTCGCACGGGGGGAGCGATCCGTGCGGTAGGCGACGGTTCACGGTTGGCGTGAGCGCTCCGGTCTCCCTCTTAGTCTCGGGACCACTGCGCCTGCCGTCGCTCCTGCTGTACCGTCGCGCGATCAGACCTGGATCGGTCGGAACGCTCGCGCCCGATCAGATCGAGCCCACTCTAGGGCTGGAGGATGGGATGGGCCACTAGGCCAGGAGGGGAGAAGTGGGACGAAGGACGCCGTTGATGCGTGCCATGCGAGAGCTGGCCCAGGTGCACTCCTCGCTACCGGGCGAACGCCCGGTTTCGCTCGATGAGGCGATCGAGCTGTCCGGTCGACCCGTCACCCGACGCCAGCTCCTCAAGGGAGCCGGTGTCGCTGGGGCGGCCGCCGTGGTCGCGGGCCCTGCGCTCGCGGCTCTGGGACGTCCCGCCCGTCGTTCGCCTCACGAACCCCGCGTCGTGATCGTGGGCGCGGGGCTCGCCGGACTCTCGTGCGCGTTCAAGCTGCACATCAACGGCGTCGCTGCCGATCTCTACGAGTCGCGCGAACGTGTCGGCGGACGCTGCTGGACGTCCCGGGCGTTCGCCTACGGCCAGGTTGCGGAGCACGGCGGCGAGTTCATCGACACGCGCCATGTCCAGCTCCGCCGTTTGGTATCCACGCTCGGCTTGAAGCTGGACGATCTGTGGGCCGCCTACGATGAGCTTGAGGAGACGACGGGCCTGTTGGTCCTTGACGGCGAGCGGCAGGACCGTAAGGAGGTCTTCGCGGACATCGATCTTGTGGTCCGCCGGCTGGCCCGAGACGCGAAGAGGATCGGGCCTTACCGATGGGGACAGGCCGGGCCCGAGGCGAAGGCTTTCGATCGCATGACGATGCGCGAGTGGATGGACGCGAATGTCCCAGGCGGCAGCTCGTCGCTGCTGGGCCGCGCCCTCGACGTCGGTCTCACCGGGTTCTGGGGGATCGATCCCGAAGACACCTCCGCGATCACGTTGATCGATACCTACATCACGTCATACCCGGGAGGCCCGGCCGACGAGCGCTATCACGTCCACGGGGGCAACGATCAGGTGCCGACCCTGCTGGCGGACATGCTTCCGGCCGGATCTCTGCACCTGGAGGCTCCGCTCTTGGCGATGTGGGAACGGGTCGACGGTTCATACGCGCTCCGCTTCGGCGGCTCGGCCGAGACGGTCGTAGCGGATCAGGTCGTTCTATGTCTGCCGTTCACAGCCCTTCGCGACGCGGACCTCCAAGGAGCCGGGCTGGACGCCAAGCGCCTGAAGTCGATCCGCGAGCTGGGCATGGGAACGAACTCGAAGGTGCTGCTGCAGTTCCGCGAGCGGCTCCATTCGTTCCAGGACTGGAGCGGGACCTTCAACACCGATGCGCCGAAGACGGACGGCTGGGACAGCTCGATCGGCCAGAGCGGACGTGGCGGCTTGCTCACCATCTACTCGGGCGGCAAGACCGGGGCTGGATATCCGGTCGACGAGGCTCACGCGATCGCCCCCACCCAGGTGGTGGATCAGGCGCTCGGCTTCTTGGACGCGTGGCTCCCGGGGATCGGTGCGGCGTTCAACGGCCGGTCCTGGCTGGATTCGTGGATCGACGACCCATGGGTCAAGGGCTCATACGCCGCGTTCCTGCCGGGTCAATGGACCAGCCTGTTCGGCTATCTGGGCCGCTCCGGACGCAACGTTCACTTCGCAGGAGAGCACACGTCCACGTACAGCCAGGGCTATCTGAACGGTGGGGTGGAGACCGGCCTGCGGGCGGCGCGAGAGATCCTCCACGCGGCCGGCAGGAGCACGCTGACGATCGCCTAGCGCGTCAGGCCGGAGGGAGCTCGGGCATGGCAGGCTGAGCGACGCCATCCTGTGCTCGCTCCCAGTCGCGTATCAGCTCCGCGAGCTTCACGACTATGACCGCTCCTCCACCGACCTCGATCATCTTCCCCAGAGGCGAACGCCGGAGCCACGGCAGCCGCATGACGATCGGCACGGACAGGATCAGGCCGGTGGCCAAGCGTTGTCGCAGCCGCCGTCCAGCGGGCGAATCGAGGAATGCGAGCAGCTCCTCCACCGTCGAGTCGACTCGATCGGCGATCTCTTGTAACTGTTCGTTCATCACTGCAGCCTACCCATCGTCCTCGATCACGAGTATCGATCCGGGAGGCGCGTCAAGCGCGGGCACAGTCAGGCGGGCCGCCTCGTCAACATGGATCTTTGGCGGAGCCGGCTCCTCGTGTTCGAAGTACGTTCTCGGCCCGTAGAACCGGCCGTAGCGAACAACGACTCCGCCGACCTCGAGCACGGCTCGTTCGTGTTCACGAACCGCCGCGCCGGCGTCGCCGTCGAGCTCCCATGCGACGCTCTGCGCGACGATCTTGGACGCCCCGCAGGCCCGAGCAGCGGCGAGTAGGTTGTGCGTCCCTTCACGACGGATCCGCGCGTTAGCGGCTTCGAACTTCGGGATCGAAGCGACATCGTCGGGCAGATCGGTCAGCTGATGGACGATCGCGTCCGGCGCGAAGGCCACGACCGCTTCTCGGAGCGCATCGGCATCGAACACATCGCAGACCACGGGTTCGGCGCCGATCGTCGCGAGTCCGTCGGCCTTGTCCTGCGAGCGCGTCATGCCGGCCACGACGTGGCCCGCATCGACCAGGAGCGGCACCAGACGCACGCCGATCACCCCGCTTGCGCCGGCAAGGAAGATCGGCATGGCTATCGCTCCTTAGATGTCGAAAGCTATTGGCGGAGGCGGACGGGAATCGAACCCGCCTGGGAGCTTGCGCCCCCACGTCGGTGTTGAAGACCGCGGGGCCCACCAGGAACCCTGACGCCTCCGCACGGGAGCCTACCGGTCTGCCGAACACCGAACTCGTGCCCCGCACCCCGAGTGTCCGCGCGCGGCTTACCGGTTCCTTTGCCGAACCTTGACCGGGGGGTGAGAGCGGCCGCTCCAGACTGGGCGTAGTACCGGTGACGTGTGGGTAGTCCGATCGATCGCACGTCGGAGGGAGGGAGCACAGATGCGAAAGCAGATGGTCGTCGTCGCCCTGTTCATGGGTATCTCGACCTGGCTGGTCGCCCCGGTGGCCCACGCGGGCGGCCAGGAGGTGATCCGACGCGGGAGCTGCAGCGCGCAGAGCGACTGGAAGCTGAAGGTCAAGCCCGACAACTCTCGGCTCGAGCTCGAGTTCGAAGTGGATCAGAACGTGGTCGGAGAGGTATGGCGGGTGCGGATCAAGCAGAACGGCGCCCGGATCTTCGCAGGCACGCGAACCACGCGGGGACCGAGCGGATCGTTCGAGGTGAGGCGCCGTCCGGCGGACGGTGCCGGGGTGGATCGGTTCGTCGCGCGAGCGACGAACCTGTCGAACGGCGAGAAGTGCGTGGGTCGGATCTCGATCTGAGAGATGCCGGCTCAGCGATGAGGCCGGGGCCTTCGGCCCCGGCCTCCCTCACGTCCATCACGTTGCCCACTAGTCCGCTATGGACTAGACTTCGCTGGTCCGCATCAGACTAGTGGGGAGATCACGACGGATGAGCGTATCGAAGGTCGAGGTCGTGGTGTTGGGGCTCCTAGCAGAGGAGCCGATGTACGGGTACGACCTGCTGGAGCGGTTCCGGACCAGGAGCATGGGGTTCTGGGTCGAGGTCGGGAAGGCCTCGGTCTACCAGGTCCTCCGCCGGCTGGAGCGCGAGGGGCTGATCGGCGGCCGTTCGCAGGATGGGCCCGAGGGCCCGGATCGCCGTGTATATCGGATCACCAAGGCAGGCAGGGATCGGTTGACCACAGGGCTCTCGGACCGGTTCGGCATGCTGGAGCCGTACGAGACCGGTGCCGGCCTGGCGCTGGGATTCGTACATCTCCTGTCGGCCACGGAGGCCCGCAAGGCGGCCGACGCGCGCGAGACGGCCGTTCGAGACCTACTCGACGCCGTAAGAACCGAACGTTCGCGGACGGCAGCCGATCGCGGCGCCGGACGTACGGTCTCGACCTCGATGCTCGATCGGCAAGAGGCCTTAGCCAAGGCCGAGCTCGCATGGATCAAGGGGTTCCGGACCGACCTGGGCCGCATCCGCCGGTAGCGACGTTTCTGTGAACATCAAGGGAACCGGCGGTTCAGCCGAGGGTCATGTCGGGACACCACCGTAGGATGGATGCAACCATGGAAGCCGCGTTCTTCGATCTGGACAAGACGATCATCTCTCGATCGTCCTCGCTCGCGCTCTCTCGTCCCCTGTATCGGGCCGGCATGGTCTCGCGTGGACAGCTCCTGCGCGGAGCCTACGCGCAGCTGGTCTACCTACTGGTGGGAGCCGACGAGGACAAGATGGAGCGCCTGAAGGAGGGCATGCTCTCCCTCACGAAGGGGTGGGATCGCTCGCAGGTCGAGCGCCTCGTGCAGGACGTGCTTCTAGACGTGATCGATCCGTACGTCTATCAGGAGGCTCTGGATCTGATCGACCTGCACCGAAGCGAGGGTCGCCGGATCTACATCGTCTCGTCGTCTCCGGAGGAGATCGTCCGGCCTCTGGCCCGTCACTTCGGTGTCAGCGGAGTGATCGCCACACGCGCCGAGGTCGGCGACGACGGTCGATACACCGGCGGACTGGAGTTCTACGCCTACGGTGCTCAGAAGGCCGAAGCGATCCAGGGGCTCGCCGTCAGGGCGGGTATCGATCTCTCGGGTTCGTTCGCTTACAGCGACAGCATCACCGACCTCCCCATGCTCGAGGCCGTCGGCAACCCTGTGGCGGTGAACGCCGACAAGGAGCTCCGCAAGATCGCGGAGGAGCGCGACTGGCAGATCCGCGACTTCCGTCGCCCCGTTCGGCTCCGCTCCCGTATCGCCTCGACCGCGTCGCAGCCCAAGACTCAGGTCGCGGCCGGCGTGCTGGCCGCCGGCGCGGTGGCCGCGGTCCTGGTGTGGGTGGCGCTCCGGTCGCGCGGCGGAACACGAGGCCGCGGACGAGCCTGAGCCCGCACCAGGCTTGCCCGCGTTGCGTCGATCCCGGGTCGGGTGTACGGTCGAGTTGTCTCTTCGGAGGCATCGGGGGGAGCAGAACCCACGCGCGAGTCAAGCCGCGGGAGGCATGCTCAGGACCCGGGGGCGCGTAGCCGCCCGGCTCCCGAGCAAGTGCAGACGATGCGCTTGATACCTGCTCCCCTCGACTATGGCCTGGCGCGGATCACGCTTGGGCGGCGACGGGGCGTAGGTACTCGAAGTGCATCCCGTCGGGCACGATCCAGTCGCCACCCCATGCGAACCCCCACCGATCCATGACCGCGACGAGTCGTGGATCCTGGGCCGGCGGCGTCCCGAACCGATTCGTGTCGGCGTTCACGTCGAAGGCGATCCCCCAGGCGTGATGCGAGATCGACGCCGACGGAGATAGCAGAACGAATCGGGACGAGAAGCAGCCGTCGTAGACGTGGATCGCGGACGCCAAGCCCTCGGCGACGACCTCTTCCATGGCGCCTCGCAGCTGCGGGATGAGCTTGCGGTTGCAGGACACTCGCCCGATCGCGGGTAGCACCGCAGTCACGATGTGCGCCTGCACCCAGGCCGGGTCTATCTCGATGTATCCGGCGTCTCCCGGCTGTGGACGCCCCGCCCACTCGCTGAACCGACGCTTGATGAGCGCGGGCGGGAGCACGGCGTCGCCTTGTCGTAGGTACTTCGTCTGGCCCGGGGCGCGAACCTGTACCACCGGGTACTGCAGATCGGACGGGAGCAGCGCCCGGAACCGGTTCTCGAGTTGGGTGTCGGACGGCTGTAGGCCTGTCTCTGGCTGGAAGAGCACGTACCGGTTCTGGTGAACACCGATCGCGGCGCCGGTGGCCCGTGTCACCACGACCTCCGCCGCCCCCACCAGCTCATCGGGGAGGATGCCGATGACCGTGACGCTCGCCCCTCCCAAGAACGTCATAACGCCACCTGGTCCCAGGTGCCTGAGCTTGGATGACGTCAGTCCCAAGATCGCCTGGCCGTCCTGGAGGTTGGCAACGATAGGCCTGGTCTCGGGAGGAAGGAATCGCGCGTAGGCGGCCTGATCGATAGCCGCCGCGTCGATGGGGATCATGTAGGGGGCGGGGGGTTCGTCGACCAGGTTGCCGCCCTTGTCGAGCGAGCTGGTCATCCAGACGTTGTCCTGGGCGACCACGGCCACCCCGGCGACGGTTGGGAGGGCGGCGACCTTCACCCCGAAGCCCACCGGGAGACCGCCGGGTACCCAGGCGAGGTACGCATCGACTCGCGGCCCCTCGGGGGGAGGCGCCGAAGGAGTTCCGGTGGATGGGGTGGGCGTGCTTGCTTCACCGTCAGCCTCCGCTCGCTGGATGAGCGTCACCAGCACCGAACCCGCAGCTGCGACGGCCACGAACGCTGAGATCCCGGCGATGAGCGCTCGCCGCACGTGTCTACCCCTCAGTTCTCTCGGCCGGAGGTGAGTCTAGGTCTCGCGACCGTCGCGTGCGAGGGAACGCGCGGCCGCGCGACTACGCGTCTATGCGAACGCTGCCGGGTGTTCCAACCGATCGGCCAGGCGTTCGGCCCGTTCCGCGGCATCCTGGGGTCGACCGGCGGACACGGCACCGGCGATCGCGAGCAGCTCACGTTCGACATCCAGGAGCAAGCGGCCGGGCGAACGCCGGACGAGCGGTTCGAGGCGGACGACCGCTCCGTCCAACCTGGCCATGGCGGCGGGCAGCCGGTCGTGGCGCGCCCGGTAGCGGTCGAGAGATATGACCTGACCCATGTCGCCAGGCTAGCCCGGGGGTCTGACACGGCCGGGCTACGGCGTCGTTGGTGCGTTCGGATCCACGGTCCACGAGCGCAACACGACGATCGAAGCGTTCCCGGCTCGATCCTGGGCGATCACCCTGAACGAGTGAGGTCCGTCCGCAAGGTCGACGTAGAGCGCCGGAGATGCGCACGGTGTGAACTCGGCTCCGTCGAGCGAACAGGAGAGCGAGCCGGGCTCGCTCTGCCAGATCTCGAATGACGCCGTGCGGTCGACGGTGACCGCTCCTTCCTCGGGTGTCCCGGTGAGGATCAGCCCGGGTGGGATCGTGTCCACGGTCCAGTGATAGGTGACCGCGTGCGACCGATTCATGGCGGCATCGAGCGCCCAGACCTTGAGCGAGTGCCGGCCGTCGAGGAGAGGTCCGAATATGTTGTCGTCGTCGCAGGGCATGAGCACCATGCCGTCGAGGGTGCAGAGGAAGAGCGCGGGATCGGTGCGGGACCACAACCGGAAGGTCGCGATGGTGGAGGGCGTGAATCGTTCCGGGTGGCGGGCCAACCGCACCTTCGGCGCTCCCACGTCGACCGTCCACGTGAAGTACGTCTCACCCCGGTTCCCGAGCCCGTCTTGGGCGGCAACACGAAGTACGTGCGGACCCTTGGCCAGGCCCGACGCCGATATCCGCCCGGCCGAGCAGTCGGATGCCCGGCCACCATCCAGGCGGCAGGAGATCGCTCCGGCCACCCCTTCCGTGGGCACGAAGCGCAGGTCCGCATCGCTCGACGAGGTGAAGCTGCGGGGGCCCCGCGCCAAGGCGAATCCCGGACCCGTCGTGTCGACCCGGAAGAGCCACCCGGCGGGGGGTTGGCTCTTCGCCTGCGTGGCCGGATCGACGGCGCGGACCTCGAAGTACCAGGCTCCCTCGGCCAGTTCGGCATAGTTAACACCGGTCGTCCGATCGCAGCCCGACCAGTCGCCCGCCGGCCCACCGACCGCGGAAAGTCGGCACTCGAACGTCGCCCCTGCGGCCCCGCTCGCGAAGGTGAATGAGGCGTTCTCGCCCGTCTGGGCGACGGGCGGATGGGAGACGATCGAGACCGCGGGTCCGCTGGAGGTCACCGTGAAACTCCTGGCCGCCGGCGTCGGATCGACCAGGCCGCCGAGATCGGTGCCTACGACCTCGAAGGTGTAGTCGCCGTCGGCCAGACCTCCGATCGCGTCTGACTGGCCGTTGCAATGATGCCAAGGGTCGGCTACGCCATCGTGGACGAGCCGACATCGATACGTGGAGAACCGAGAGGGCGAGAAGAAGGTGAAAGCGGCCAGTCGAGTGGGCTGCGCACCGGAGGGCCAGGGCCCGGTCACGATCGTCGTGTCGATCGTAGGAGCCGACAGGTGGGCGAGCTTGGCTCTCAGCGAGGCCGCGATCGACGCGGAGCCCGGAGTTCCGATGAGGTTCAGGAGTTCGTTCGGGTCGGCCTTCAGATCGAACAGCTCACGCTCCCCGCTGTCGTACCGCACGAGCTTGTAGCGAGGGGTGACCACGCCCGCGAAGGCCGCCGCCCTGGTCTGGTGCGCGAAGAACGAGATCCCGGAGCAGGGGACCGAGCCGGAGCTGGCGCCCTGACAATGCTCGATCAGGAGCGCGGATCGCACGCTCGCCGCCGAACCGTTAAGCAACGGGACCAGCGAGCGGCCGTCCGCAGACCAGGGGATCCCGGCCAGCGCCGCGAACGTGGGTGTGAGGTCGATGTTCGAGACGAGCGCACGCGATGTGCGCGCCTGCTCCGCCTGTAGCATCGCCGGGTAGCGGACGACCATCGGCACCCGCACGGACTCCTCGTAGGCATCGGTCTTGCCGAACCGGCGGTGCTCGCCGAACAGGAACCCGTTGTCGGATAGGTAGACCACCAGCGTGTCGCGCGACCGATCGCCCAAGCCCGCCAGGATGTGTGCGACCCCGTCGTCGAGCGCTCGCACCGAGTGCGCCATCCTGGTGAAGCGAAGGTCCGAGCTGGCAACCGCCTCGGGCGTCAAGGGGACTCGACGTGCGTACACAGGGCTCTTCGACGTGAGCGTGTTCTGATCGAACGACGGACCCCTTGGTGGTGTGACCGGCATGCCGTTGTAGCGCGGGTCGTCCGCGGGCATGTGCGGGGTGGTGGGGGCGTATATAGCGAAGAACGGCTGTTCGGCGGGGGTGGTCTGCACGAAATCGACGACCCGTTCGGCCAGGATGTCCGATTGGTAGCCCTGGGATCGGTGCCAGGTCCCGTTCTCGTTGATCCACGGATCGACCATGGAGTAGTTCGCGGGCGCTGGCGCGCCCACGCAATGCCATCCGTCGAACTCGGGACGAGGACCGCACGACTCCCAACTGTTCAGGTACTTGCCCGCCAGCAAGGTTCGGTAACCGGAGTCATGCAGGGCCTGCACGATCGTCGGGCGTTCCAGTGGAACCGCGTTCGTGTCGACACCGGTGTGATGCTCGTACAGCCCGGTCAGCATCTGCGAACGCGACGGACAACAAAGGGGAGTGTTCACGTACGCGCGCTTGAACAGCATCCCCTGGTCGACCAGATCACCGAAGACGGTTGGCATCAGCTCTCGCGAGAAGTCCGACCACGCCTGGTCATCGCTCACCAGGAGCAGGATGTTCGGGCGCTCCTGCGGTGGGGATGATGCCCGGACCTCGGTGGGGCGTGTGCCTATCGACAGCGTGGCGGCGAGCGCCAACACGGTGCAGGCAACGATGGTCACGCGTCCTACGCCGCTCGCTCCGTGCACCCGTCTCCCCCGTCGCACCTGCCGCGAGTCTCGGATGCCGTTCGGGCGTCCGTCAACCGCGACGGGGCGAAAAGACTCCCGACGACCAGAACGGAACGGCTGCGGGAGGCCTTCGCACCTGGCAGGTCGCAAGACTCAGTAGGAGACGCGGACCGAGGTGACGGGGGCCAGACGTTCGTGGATGGTTGACCAGCTGGCCCCCGCGTCCACCGAGCCGAAGACGTCGCCTGAGGTGGCGCCGAAGTAGAGGCCGAGAGGCGAGCCACCGTCGTGGTCGAAGGCTTGGCGGAGGATCGTGAGGTAGGTATCGCTCGCGGGCAGGCCGTCGCCGTGGCCGGTCCACGTGGCGCCCGCGTCTCGCGTCTGGTACACGCGCAGCTGTCCATCGGGGGTGACTCGGTCGGTATCGGCTGTGAGCGGGATCACGTAGGCGCTATCCGGATCCGCCGGGTCGACGACCATCGGGAACCCGAACCCCGACGGCAACCCTTCCGCGATGTCGTTCCACGTCGATCCGGCGTCGTTGGACCGGTACACACTCCCGTGGAACTGCATGAACAGTCGCTCTGGTCGCAGCCGGGCGCGGTGCATGTTGTGGACGCAGAGCGCGTGCGTGCCTTCGCGCTGCTCCTCGGGGAGATAACCCGGGACGAGGCCCGCGTACCCGGTTCGCCAGGTGTCCCCGGCGTCCTCGGATATCCAGACACCAGCTGCAGAGATACCCACGGCCAGACGGTTGGGGTCGCCCGGCCACGGGCAGATGGAGTGCAGCGCCAGCCCGCCCAAGCCCGGCCCCCAGTCCGGGCGGGTCGGCACGTTCCACAGGCTCCGGTTCAGCTCCCAGGTCTCCCCCGAATCGGTGCTCACGAACAGGGCCGCCGGATCGACGCCCGCGTAGAGCACGCCGTCGGACTCGCCGGGCTTGACGATCCAGATGCGCTCGACGGCGACGTCGGGGATGTCCTGAGGGAAGGCCGGGCCTTTCGCCTGCTCCCACTCGCCGGTGGGATCGTCGGCATACATCACTCGAGGTCCGTAGAACCCCGAGGTCACGGAGGCGAAGTATCGACCGGTAGCGCGGGTCGCGCGTCGCGAACTCAACGACGTCGCCGGGGAACGCTCGCTCGGCGATGTCGAACGGCTCGCCCTACCTCGCCCCTGAGGACGAACAGGCCCTTCTTGGTTCCCACGAGCAGTTCGGTCACGACCCTCCTCCTCCTGCGATCGATGGCAACACGTGGATGCGACCCTGCGGCGCCACAGGCGTGTCCTCGCGACCGCGTTCACCGTCCACGAACACGTTCACGTGGCGGCGGATGCGGCCATGCTCGTCGAGCACCCAGCCCTCCAGCCGGGGGTAGGAGCGCTCGAGCTCGAGCAGGACGGCGCCGATCGACTCGCCGGGCACTTCGATCTGGGATCGGCCGTCGGCTCGATCCTTGAGTGGCGCCCGGAGCGTCACCACCGCCATCGGTCGAGTCTAGGTCCCCACGCCGACGCCCACTTGCGCCTTCTTGCGGTGAGGACTTCGCGTGTCGGTGCCCGGGGGTAGGGTGCATCGGTCGTTGAACCCGCGCGATCCTCCCTCATGCCGGCCTGAGCCGGCCCAGAGAGGGGGAGCCTGTGGACCAGGTAGCCAGGGTCGTGTTGGGGATGGAGCAGCACGATGTCGCCGAAGAGGTGATGCATTTCCTGGACCGGAGCGGCCATGCCCGAGTCGTGGCCACGGCTGCCGACGATCGTCAACTCCTGGAGGCGGTGCGACAGCTGGATCCCGACGCGGTGATCGCGCAGGCCCTCGTGGCCGGCGACGCGGTCAAGGCCCGCGCGTTCCTGGCACTCGAGCCGCGCGAATCGATCGCCGCGCTTCGCGCGGCGATCAAGGGCGGTGCCCGCGGGTTCTTCGTGTGGCCGGCCGATCGCGAGGCGTTGTCAGGCGCGGTCGCTGCGATCCTTTCTGCGCCGCTCGCCCTCGAGCGTCGTGCCACCGTCGTGGCCGTGCACGCCGCGCGGGGTGGCGCCGGCGCTACCTTCGTGACCACCCACCTGGCGCAGGCGTTCGCCAGGCGCGGTCAAGCCTGCATCGTGGTCGACGCCGATCCGCTCAGCGGCGAGATCGGAGCGGCGCTAGGGGCGCCCGAGGAGGACGTCCATAGCCTGGGAGACCTGCTCCCGCTCGCGCACGAGTTGGCGGCGGGCCACCTGGAAGACGCCCTGTGGACGCACTCCGCCGGGTTCCGCGTGCTCCTCGCGCCCCCCGTCAACGAGGCCGTGGTCGTCGACGCTACCCATCTTCGCCCCGTGGTGGACGTGGCGGCGGCCACCGCGGACGTCGTCCTACTACACCTCCCTCGCGCGGTCGATGGGTTGGTACGGGCGGGCGTCGAGACCGCCGACCGCGTGGTCGAGGTGCTCACGCTTGACATGCTCTCGTTCCGGGCGACGAAACGCGCTCTGGACCTGCTTCGGCCCATCCATCTGGAAGGACGGCTGGGGTTCGTGGTGAACCGTGCGTCCCGAGCCGAGATCACCGTGCGTGACGTCGAACGGGTGTTCGGGTGTGAGCCGATCGCCGTCGTGTCCACCGACCGAGCCGTGGGGCGCATGCAGGATCACGGTCGTCTGATCTCGCCGCGGGGGCGAACGGGGCGAGCTTTCAACCGACTTGCTGAGCGGTTGACGGTAGGTGTTGCTTTGGAGTGAATCGTTACCCGGCTTGTCCCCTATACCGGGTGAGAATCACTCGTGCTCCATTCGAGGGCCTCTGTTGTTGCATGCGCCGGTGACGGCCGCCCCGTGTTCGGCGGGCCAAACCATCTGGCGTCGTGGGTCCGGGCGTGTTGAGGCTGCGGGTATCCCGGTGGGCGCGGCTGGGGGCCGCCTATCTGGTGATCGCCGGGGTGGTCATGCTGCCGGGCGCATCCCGCGCCGCGGAGGCTCCTCCTGCCGGCAACTTGTTCGCACTCCAGACGAACGGCCCGAACGGCCTGGTGACACTGGGGGACTGGTACACATCTACGACCGCGGGGGCGGGAGCGGGGTACCACTACGTCCGGTTCACGGTTCCGTGCGGGTGGCCGGCAAGCCTACCGGTCTACGTCGACCTGTTCAGCCCCGAGATGAACCAGGTGTCGGGCGCGGCTGCCCAGTCAGAAGAGCCCAACGGGGCGTACGACTCCACGCAGTTCGAGCTGTACGGGCCGGGCGCCACTATCGGGCCAGGCTACGCATCCCCCGGCCCAGGAACGGGCATCCCCGGCACCCAGACGACCTTCCAGCCTGGCGCGGCGGGCGTCCCGGAGGCGTGGATGCGCTATGCCACGCTCGCCGCGCCGGTGACGTGCGGCAGCTACCTCGTGCGTTCTGAGGTGCTGACGGTAGATCCATTGAACCCCGCCGGCACCGGAAACGACCAGAACGGATGGCGTATCCGGGTCGGTACAGACTCGGACCTCGATCCCACGAACGCCCCGCCGGTGAACTACGACGACCCCGACGGCCTTGTTGGGACGAACGACGAGCTCACGCTCGGTGTGGACCAAGCGACCTTCCAGCAGGACAGTGGTGGGCTCGCGTGTCAGACGTTCTTCGAGTACGTGAGTCCTGGTCAGGCGTCGGTCATCTTCCACAACTTCGACATGGACGGCAACACCCGCGTCCGATACTACGCACCGTCCGATACGAGCTACGTTCCGGACGCGACCTCCGGCGGTGTGCTCGGCACCTTGTCGAGCAACGGCCTATGGAACGGCGGGACGCTAGCCACGCGGGTCGGGGACACCATCTTGGGTCCCGAGTCAGGCTGGTGGCGGGTCGTGACTTGTATCTCGTCGCAGAACCAGTTCATCCAGGAGGGTGAGGCGGGAAGAGCGGCCTATTACACGCAGCCGCCGACGCCCAATCTGACGATGGCCAAGAGCGACGGGTTCGCGACCATCTCGCCCGGACAGGCCGTCACCTACACGATCGACGTAAACAACACATCCACGGGAGCCACAGCCGGGGCTGCGAACGCCGTTGTGATCCAGGACACGCTGCCCTCGGAGTTCACCTACGGGGGATGTGCCATCCCTACACCGGCTCAGGGCACTTGGTCCTGCTCGGAGGCAGCGGGTGTAGTGACCTTCACGCAGACCGGTTGGATCAACGCCGGTGCCTCCGCGCAGCTCACGGTGACCGCCACGTTGAACCAGGGAGCGTCCGGGAGCAAGACCAACACCGCGGTCGCCAACTACCAAGACCAGATCGGGAACCCGTTCGCTCCCGTTACTGCCACGGACGTGGATACGGTAGTCGCGTCTTCCGACCTTGCCATAACCAAGACCGACGGGTTGGCCTCGGTCATCGCCGGCGCCTCCACCACCTACACGATCACGGTGATCAACAACGGACCCTCGACCGTTCCCGCCGGGGTGGTCATCTCCGATGCGATCCCGGCCGGGACCTCGGGATCTGAGTCAGAGGCCGACTGCGCGATCGCCGCCGGGGTGTTCACCTGCACCACGACCGCCGCCCTAGCGCCTTCGGGATCGGTCTCCTACCAGCTCACCCTCACCCTGGATCCGGACTACCCCGGCGCCTCGCTCTCGAACACCGCCTCGATCACGTCTTCTCCTTACCCCGATCCGGTTCCGGGCAACGACTCGGCCACCGACACCGACACCGTCACGACCTCGGCCGACCTTGCGATCACCAAGTCCGACGGGGTGGCCTCGGTCATCGCCGGCACCTCCACCACCTACACGATCACGGTGACCAACAACGGACCATCGACCGTTCCCGCCGGGGTGGTCATCTCCGATCCGATCCCGGCGGGGACCTCGGGATCTGAGTCAGAGGCCGACTGCGCGATCTCGGCGGGGACGTTCGCCTGCACCACGACCGTGGCGCTGGCGCCATCGGCCTCGGTCTCTTATCAGCTCACCTTGACCCTGTCCGCCAGCTACGCGCTGCCGACCCTTGCCAACACCGCCTCGATCACGTCTTCTCCCGTCCCCGATCCGGATGCATCCAACGACTCGGCGACCGACACCGACACCGTCACGACCTCGGCGGACCTTTCGATCACCAAGACCGATTCAGCCGACCCGGTCGATCCCGGAACCTCCTTCTTCTACACGCTCACCGTCGTGAACAACGGTCCGTCGGATGCCTCGGGTCTGACCGTCACCGACACCGTCCCGGCCGGGTTCACGATCTCCTCGGTGACCTCCGGTCTGGGTAGCTGCGGCAACCTGGGTAACCTCGCCACCTGCACCCTGGCCTCGCTTGCCCTGTCGGACACCTGGACGATCACGATCAACGTCGACGTGGACCTTTCGACCGGTGGCGGTCTCTACACAGACACGGCCACCGTGTCGGCGACCACCTCTGACCCGGTGCCTGGGAACAACACCGATACCGAGGGCACGGTCGTCACCCCCGCTGGGGACCTTTCGATCACCAAGACCGACGGGGTGGCCTCCGTCATCGCCGGCACCTCCACCACCTTCACGATCACGGTGACCAACAACGGCCCTTCGACCGTTCCCGCCGGGGTGGTCATCTCCGATGCGATCCCGGCCAACACCACAGGTTCTGAACTAGATGCCGACTGCGTCATCGCGGCCGGGGTGTTCACCTGCACCACGACCGCGGCCATGCTGTCCGGAGGATCAGTCTCCTACCAGCTCACCCTCACCCTGGATCCGGACTACCCCGCCCCCACCTTGGTCAACACGGCATCCGTGTCCTCATCTCCGATCCCCGATCCGTTCCCGGCCAACGACACGGACACCGACACCGACACGGTCACGGGCTCGGCCGACCTTGCCATAACCAAGTCCGACGGGTTGGCCTCGGTCATCGCCGGCGCCTCCACCACCTACACGATCACGGTGATCAACAACGGGCCCTCGACCGTTCCCGCCGGGGTGGTCATCTCCGATCCGATCCCGGCCGGGACCTCGGGATCTGAGTCAGAGGCCGACTGCGCGATCGCCGCCGGGGTGTTCACCTGCACCACGACCGCCGCCCTAGCGCCTTCGGGATCGGTCTCCTACCAGCTCACCCTCACCCTGGATCCGGACTACCCCGGCGCCTCGCTCTCGAACACCGCCTCGATCACGTCTTCTCCTTACCCCGATCCGGTTCCGGGCAACGACTCGGCCACCGACACCGACACCGTCACGACCTCGGCCGACCTTGCGATCACCAAGTCCGACGGGGTGGCCTCGGTCATCGCCGGCACCTCCACCACCTACACGATCACGGTGACCAACAACGGACCATCGACCGTTCCCGCCGGGGTGGTCATCTCCGATGCGATCCCGGCGGGGACCTCGGGATCTGAGTCAGAGGCCGACTGCGCGATCTCGGCGGGGACGTTCGCCTGCACCACGACCGTGGCGCTGGCGCCATCGGCCTCGGTCTCTTATCAGCTCACCTTGACCCTGTCCGCCAGCTACGCGCTGCCGACCCTTGCCAACACCGCCTCGATCACGTCTTCTCCCGTCCCCGATCCGGATGCATCCAACGACTCGGCGACCGACACCGACACCGTCACGACCTCGGCCGACCTTTCGATCACCAAGACCGATTCCGCCGACCCGGTCGATCCCGGAACCTCCTTCTTCTACACGCTCACCGTCGTGAACAACGGTCCGTCGGATGCCTCGGGTCTGACCGTCACCGACACCGTCCCGGCCGGGTTCACGATCTCCTCGGTGACCTCCGGTCTGGGTAGCTGCGGCAACCTGGGTAACCTCGCCACCTGCACCCTGGCCTCGCTTGCCCTGTCGGACACCTGGACGATCACGATCAACGTCGACGTGGACCTTTCGACCGGTGGCGGTCTCTACACAGACACGGCCACCGTGTCGGCGACCACCTCTGACCCGGTGCCTGGGAACAACACCGATACCGAGGGCACGGTCGTCACCCCCGCTGGGGACCTTTCGATCACCAAGACCGACGGGGTGGCCTCCGTCATCGCCGGCACCTCCACCACCTTCACGATCACGGTGACCAACAACGGCCCTTCGACCGTTCCCGCCGGGGTGGTCATCTCCGATGCGATCCCGGCCAACACCACAGGTTCTGAACTAGATGCCGACTGCGTCATCGCGGCCGGGGTGTTCACCTGCACCACGACCGCGGCCATGCTGTCCGGAGGATCAGTCTCCTACCAGCTCACCCTCACCCTGGATCCGGACTACCCCGCCCCCACCTTGGTCAACACGGCATCCGTGTCCTCATCTCCGATCCCCGATCCGTTCCCGGCCAACGACACGGACACCGACACCGACACGGTCACGGGCTCGGCCGACCTGGCGATAACCAAGTCAGACGCCTCGGACCCGGTCGCCGCTGGCGATGACGTCACGTACACCCTTTCCGTCACGAACAATGGCCCCTCGGATGCCGCCGCCGCGGTCGTGACCGACACGCTGCCTGGGTCCGTCGTGTTACGTGTCCGCGACACCGAGTCCGGGCTCTTGCTCGCAGGCGGCGGGGGTCGTTACCTGCCCGCTGGGAACCCTCGCGTTCGGCGCGACCGCAACCATCACGATAGTGGTGACCACCACGATCGACGGCGTCATCACCGACGTCGCGTCGGTGACATCAAGCACGCCGGATCCCGTGCCGGGCAACAACTCCGACTCCGAGGACACGACGGTTGATGCCTCGGCCGACCTCTCGATCGCCAAGACGGACGGCGTAGCGACGTTAACGCCGGGCACCTCCACCACGTACACGATCACGCTCACCAACAACGGACCCTCGACCGAGCCGGCGGGTGTCGTGATCTCGGACCCGATCCCGGCCGGGACCTCGGGGTCTGAGTCGGAGGCCGACTGCGCTATCGCCGCCGGCGTGTTCACGTGCACCACCTCGTCGGTCCTCGTGTCGGGGGGCTCGGTCTCCTACCAGCTCACGGTGGTGGTCCCCGGCGCATACGCGTTGCCGACGCTTACGAACACGGCCGCGATCACGTCGACTCCGATCCCGGATCCGGACGCGTCGAACGACTCGGCCACCGACGTTGACGCGATCTCGACCTCGGCCGACCTCTCGATCGTGAAGACCGACGCGGTCGATCCGGTGATCGTGGGCGACGACATCACATACACGCTCACCGTCACGAACGCCGGTCCATCGGATGCCGTCGGGGTCGTGGTGACCGACACGCTGCCGGGCACCATGGTCTATGTCTCATCGACCCCGAGCCAAGGTTCGTGCGTTGAGCTCGGCGGCGTCGTCACTTGCGCCCTCGGCCCGATCGCCGTCACGGCCGTAGCGACGGTGACCATAGTCGTTACCACGACGATCGACGGGGTGTTCACCGATGTAGCAGCGGTGTCGGCCACGACGACGGATCCGGTGCCCGGGAACGACTCAGACTCGGAGGACACGACGGTCGCTCTGCCATCGGCCGACCTGTCGGTCGCAAAGACCGACGGTGTAGCCACGGTCGATCCAGGCACCTCCACCACCTACACGATCACCGTCACGAACAACGGGCCTTCCGTGGAGCCTGCGGGCGTAGTCGTCTCCGACCCCGTTCCGCCGGGGACGACACCGTCCGAATCCGAGGCCGACTGCGCGATCGTGCTCGGCGTGTTCACATGCACCACCTCGGCCCCTCTCGGCATCGGCGCTTCGGTGTCCTATCAACTCACCCTCGCGTTGCCGATCTCCTATGCGTCCGCAACCCTGACCAACACGGCCTCGATCACGTCGGCGCCGCTCGCCGACCCCGATCCGTCGAACGATTCGGCGACCGACGTCGACGCCGTCACGTCGGCGGCAGACCTCTCGATCGTGAAGGCGGATGCACCCGATCCGGTCGCGGTGGGTTCGGTCCTCACGTACACGCTCACGATCACCAACAACGGGCCTGCGGACGCGACCGGCGTGACGGTCACCGATACCCTCCCGGGGACGGTCACTTTCGGGACCGCGACGCCCAGCCAAGGGTCATGCGTGCAGGCCGCGGGGGTGGTGACCTGTTCGCTGGGCACGATCTTCGTGTCGGCGAGCGCCATCGTGACGATCATCGCGACGCCCACAGCTCCGGGAACGATCTCGAACGTGGCGACAGTAACCGCTACGACGCTCGACCCCGTGCCCGGCAACAACAGCGACACCGAGGACACGCTGGTCGCCGCGTCTGCCGATCTGTCGATCACGAAGACCGACGGCGTGGCCACGGTACAGGCGGGCGCTGCCACCACATACACCATCACCTTGACGAACAACGGGCCCTCCGACGCGCCGGCGGGAGTCGTGGTGACCGATCCGATCCCGGCCGACACCACGGCCGCAGAGAACGAAGCCAACTGCGCCATCGTTGGGACCACGCTCATCTGTACGACGACCGACGTTACTCCCGGTCGGCGGGTCGGTGAGCTACCAGCTGACGCTCACACTCGACGCGGATTACCCGTCGACCACGCTCGTGAACACGGCCACGATCACCGCGTCGCCCATCGGAGACACGAACTCGGCGAACGACGCCGCGAGCGACATCGATGCTGTCACTCCTATCGTGGCCGAGCTCTCTATCGCCAAGATCGACTCGACAGACCCCGTGCTGCCGGGGAGCGCCTTCACGTACACGATCACCGTGTCCAACGCCGGTCCTGACGCTGCTCGCAGCGTTGTGGTGACCGACACCGTTCCGGCGCCGTTCGTGGTCACGGGGGTCTCGACCGGGACCGGCGCCTGCATCACCACGGGGAACCTGTTGACCTGCGCGCTCGATCCGTTGCGCGGCCGGGGCCACATGGATCATCACGGTGCAGGTGACCGTTCCCGACGATGCGCCGGCCGGCACGTTCACGGATACGGCGACCGTGACCGGGATCGGCGACGTCGATCCATCGAACAACGCCGCCAGCCAGCCCACCACGATCGGTGAGCTGGTCGGCTCCTCCGATCTCTCCTTGGCGAAATCCGTGGACGATCGCGACGCCCCAGGAGGGTGACACCATCACCTACAGCGTCACGGTCTCGAACGCCGGCCCGGACGACGCCACCGGCGTCCAGGTGACCGATGTCCTTCCGGCGGGTCTGACGTTCGTGTCTGCCTCGGCCAGCCAAGGCACGTACGAGCAAGGGACCGGCGTCTGGAACGTCGGCGGTCTCGCGGTGGGGGAAACGGCCACGCTAGACCATCCAGGTGCGGATCGATACCGGAACCGCGGGGACGACCATCACGAACGTGGCCGGCGTCTCAGGAGCCGATCAGGCGGACCCGAACCCCGGCGATGAAGCGGACACAGCCCCGATCGACGTGGACAACTCTGGGGGTTCGGATGGGGGAGGCACCGGCAATGACACCGCGTTCACCGGCTTGCCCGGCGGTCCAGGCCCCATCGTCTGGCTGATCGTGCTCTCGGTGCTCGGCCTGATGGCTCTTGCGACCAGCCGTCGTGGCTCGTTCCGCCGTGGCCGGCTTTCCACGGTGGTCGCCTCCGATCACTCTTCGGCCGGTTCGCCGCCGCCCGGCCGGTTCCTGGCGACGTCCTTCTTCTTCGAACGGTGACAACTGGCCGGTTCGGGAAGAGGGCGCTGTAGAACTGCACGCGCCGAGTCTTGGTGGAAAGGGGGTAATGGGCTGTTGCAGCGGGCCGGGATGTGGCCCCTGCTCTGGGTGATGGCCGTGTCGACCAAGCTCTTCTCGCTCGCCCCGCAAGCTGCCGAGGCGGAGTCGACCGACACGTGAGCTTGGGATCGCGGAGTCACCTCGACCCCCACGAAGCTGGACCCGATCGCCCACCGTCCTCGAGTAGTCTCACCCCCCATCTAGCCCGGATCGATCCTGGTCTTCCTCTCGGGGATCGGGGATAGGGGTCGTGTGAGAGTGACCGAAGGAGGTCTGAACCGCGGTGTCCGATAACGGGTCGATACCCGCTCGCGCACGAGTCGTCGTCATCGGCGGCGGCGTGATCGGCTGCAGCATCGCGTATCACCTCACGAAGATCGGCGTGACCGACGTGGTGCTGCTGGAGCGCAAAGAGCTCACGGCGGGAACGACGTGGCACGCCGCCGGGCTGATCACGTCGGCGGGGATGCCGACCGAGACGTTCCAGTGGATGTCGCGCTACACCACGGAGCTCCTTCCCAGGCTCACGGAGGAGACAGGCCAGGAAACCGGGTTCCGAACGATCGGCCACCTCCACCTCGCGTGCACGCCTCAGCGGTTGGAGACCGTCACCCGCGAGGCTCTGTTCGCCAAGGGCCACGGGATCCCTGTCGAGATGGTGGACGCTGCGGAGGTCAAGCGTCTGTGGCCGGAGGCGATGGTCGACGACATCCTCGCCGCGGCCTGGGTGCCGGACGAGGGTCGCGCGAACCCCGCCGACGTCACGCAGGCGTACGCCAAGGGCACGCGGGCGCGCGGCGCGCGGATCGTCGAAGGTGTCACCGTCACCGGCATCGTCCAGGCGAACGGCCGCGTGACGGGGGTCGATACCGACCACGGCACGATCGAGTGCGAGACGGTCGTGAACGCGGCCGGGATGTGGGGCCGGCAGCTCGGCGAACTGGCCGGCGTCGCCCTGCCGCTGCAGGCCGCCGAGCACTACTACCTGATCACCGAACCGGTGACGTGGGCGCATCCGGACCTCCCCGTCGTGGAGGACCCCGACCGCTACGGCTACTACAGGGAGGAGGCGGGCGGCATCCTCGTCGGTCTCTTCGAGCCCGAGGGGGCGCCGTGGTCGCTCGACGAGATCCCGCAGGACCTTGGGTTCGCGGTTCTGCCGCCGGACTGGGAGCGGATGAGCGGGTACCTGTCCGATGCGATGGACCGGTTCCCCGCGCTGCATGGGGCGGGGATCAAGACGTTCTTCTGCGGCCCGGAGTCGTTCACGCCCGACAACGGTCCGCTGATCGGCGAAGCGCCGGAGCTCCGAGGCTTCTTCGCGGCGTGCGGCCTGAACTCGCTCGGCATCCTGCTCTCGGGCGGCGTCGGCTCGCTGGTCGCGCAGTGGATCGTGGACGACGACCCTCCGGTAGACGTCACGGGCATCTCGCCCGACCGGAACATGCCCTTCATGAAGAACCGGTCGTTCCGGCGGGAGCGGACCGTGGAGCTGCTGGGGGCGTTGTTCGGCGACTCCGGCTTCCCGACGTGGAAGCCGCGCTACGGGCGCAACGTTCGCCGCTCCGTCATCCACGACCGGCTCGCTGCTCGCGGCGCCGACTTCATGGTGCTCTCGGGGTACGAGGTGCCGGAGTGGTTCGCCCACGAAGGCGTCTCGCACGAACGTCCGCAAACCTGGGGGCGCGATCAGGCGTTCGAGGCGACGGGCGTCGAGCATCGCGCGGTGCGAGAGGCGGTGGGCGTCATGGACATGTCGTTCATGGCGAAGATCCTCGTCGAGGGGCCGGGCGCGGAGGCGCTACTGAACAAGGTGAGCGTCTCGAACGTGAGCGTCCCACTCGGCAAGATCGTGTACACGCAGTGGCTCACCCCGAAGGGCGGGATCTGGACCGACGTGACGGTGACCCGTCTGCGCGATGACGCGTACCTGGTGATCGGCGCAGACGTCCTTCATCGCCGGATGATCGCCTGGCTGGAGCGCCACGCGGAGGGGGGTCCCTACGTGGCGATCGTCGACGTGTCATCGTCCAGGACGCTCCTCACGGTGCAGGGACCACGATCGCGGGAGTTGCTCTCGCGGCTGACGACGTCCGATCTGTCCAACGAGGCATTCCCTTACATGACGGCGAAGGAGATCGATGTCCACCACGGCGTCGCCCTGGCCTTACGCGTGACCTACCTCGGCGAGCTCGGTTGGGAGCTGCACATCCCGACCGACTACGCCTTGACGGTCTACGACGCGCTCGTCGAAGCGGGCCGGGATCTGGGCCTCCGCGACGCCGGGCTCGGCGCGTTGAACTCGCTCAGGCTCGAGAAGGCGTACCGGGACTACGCGCTGGACGTCTTCAACGACGACACGCTGATCGACGTCGGGCTCGATTTCACGGTCGGCTGGGACAAGCCCGGCGGGTTCATCGGCCGGGACGCGCTCGTCGCGCAGCGCGACGAGGGCGTCAGGCGCTCGCGGATGGTCCAGGTGCTCGTGCGCGACCCCGAGCCGCTCCTCTACGGCGACGAGCAGATGTACCGCGACGGCGTGCACGTCGGGGAGAATCGCGTGGGCGCCTACGGACATACCTTGGGCGGAAGCGTGGGCCTGGCGATGGTCGAGTCGGAGGAGGACATCACCGACGAGTTCCTGACCAGCGGGAGATGGGAGCTCGACATCGTGGGTCGGTGCTACCCCATCGACCTTTCGCTCACGCCGATGTACGACCCGAAGCGCGAGCGGATCAAGGCCGATGGGTGATCCGCATCGAAACACGGGTTCGGAGGTCACTCGCAGATCGTTCCTGGCGCGTGCGGGGCTAACCGCGGCCGGTCTCGCGGCGGCAGGCACGCTGGTCGGCGTTCTCGCTTCGACGAAGTCCGCGAGCGGTGCGACCTGGCGGGTGCCGAAGGAAGACTCTCCGCTCGCGCGCATGTGGATGGCCTGGCCCTCGAACGTCAACATCTGGGGGACCAGGCTCCTGAGAGGGATCCAGACCGACATCGCGACGCTCGCGAAGGAGGTCGCGAAGCACACGCCGGTCATCATGTGCGCGACGGATCCGAGTGCGGCCACGACGGCCCGCGGCATGTGCGGGCCTACGGTGACGGTGATCAGCTCGATCCCCGTTGACGATTGCTGGATGCGCGACACAGGTCCGTTGTTCCGCATCGATGGCGTCGGCGGCCGGGACGCGTTCGGCCTGAACTTCAACGGATGGGGCAACGAGCAGGCGCACGTCAAGGATGTGCTCGTCGCGGGGCGTATTGCCGCATACGCGGGAGTCTCGCCGTTCACCTCGGCGAGCATCGTGGGCGAGGGCGGTGCCGTGGAGTACGACGGCGACGGCACGCTGATGGCCACGGAGAGTTCGCTGGTCAACGCTAACCGTAACCCCGGCAAGACGAAGGCGCAGGTCGAGGCCGAGCTTCTCAGTAAGTACGGGGCGACCAAGATGATCTGGTTCCCAGGACTCGTAGGCAAAGACATCACCGACGACCACATCGATGGCACCGCTCGCTTCGTCCGCCCGGGGGTCGTGATCAACCAACTCTCGCCACCTGGCCGCACAGATATCTGGGCGCAGGATGAGCGGCAGATCGACCTGATCCTCCGCAGCTCCACCGACGCCAAAGGCCGGCAGCTGCAGCTCTACACCGTGTACGGACCGGACTCGCTCCCCCGGGTGCCCCGAGACAAGCGGCGTTCGTTCTTCGATGGGTACGTGAACTTCTGCATCGCGGGTGATGCGGTGATCACGGCGCAGTTCGGGGACGCAGAGAAGGATGCCGCCGCGAAGGCCACGATCGAGGCCGCGTTCCCCGGGAAGACCTGCGTGCAGCTCGATCTGGACCATCTGCACGGCGATGGCGGCGGGGGTGCCCACTGCGTCACGATGCAGGAACCTCTGCCCTGACGGACCTTCCTCGAGGAGCTTGCCGCCCCGGACCGGGGGGAGTCCTACCCATTCTGAAGCCGCCGGATCTCTTCAGTCACGGCCGGAACCACCGCGCGCAGGTCGCCGATCACGGCGTAGTCGGCGTGCGCCAGGATCGGCGCCTCGGGATCCGTGTTGATGGCCAGGATCTTCTTCGCCGCCTTGCATCCCACGATGTGCTGGATGGCGCCGCTGATGCCGCAGGCGATGTACAGGTCGGGCGCGATCCGCATGCCGGTCTGCCCGATCTGCTCCGCGTGCGGCCGCCAGCCCTGGCTCGTCACGGCGCGCGAGACACCTACGGCGCCCCCTAGTGCCGCGGCCAGTTCGTCCAGGCTTCGGAACCCCTCCGCGCTTCCCACGCCTCGGCCGCCGCCCACCACAACGCGCGCATCGCCTAGTGAGATCCGATCGCTCTGCGGTGCCTCGCGCCGGCTGACCATGACCCGCAGGTCGTCTTCCGATAGCGAGGGCGCGATCGTGCTGACGACCGGATCCCCACCAGGTGCTTCCTCGGGCAGCAGGGCGTGGGGCGCGACCGTGAGCAGTTTCACGCTCCCGGACAGGCGAGCCTCCTCCAGGAGGCTTCCCCCCCAGCGCTGGCGCGTGACGAGGTACTCGTCGCCCGGCTCGACCTCGATGCAGTTCGCGGCGAGCGGCTGCGCGGTCTTCGCCGCGACGTACGCCATGACCTCGTTCCCTCGGTCGCTGCCTGTGGCCAGAAGGGCTTGCGGTGACGACTCACCCATGACGTCCAGGATGCCCTGCGCCCATCCTGCCGGTGCGAAGTCCGAGAGGCGCTCGTCCCACACGGTGTGCACGGTCCCCACCCCGAAGGCCTTCATCTGGCCGGCCATGGCGTCCGTTCCGATCGCGACGGCCTCGAGCGGCACGCCCACCGACGCCGCCAGACCTCGTCCGAACGTCAGAGCTTCCAGCGACAGCGTGTCCGCCACGCCGCCCTCGTGGTCCACCCAGACCAGGATCATCGCTCGACCAATCCGAGCCGCGTCAAGACCTCGACGACCGCCGCGGCGGCATCTGGGCCCTCGCCCAGGATCTCGACCGAGCCCTCCTGCTCCAGGGGAAGCTTCAGCCGAACCCGCTCGAGCCCGGCGGGCACCGGGGTCGGCGCGATGCGTTCGATCTCTTTCTTCTTGGCGCGCATGCGTCCCGGGACCGAGGGATAGCGCGGGAGGTTGATGCCCTCCTTGACGGTGAAGACCGCCGGAAGCGCAACCTCGAAGATCTCCCATCCGCCCGCGGCGGCCTCTCGCCGCGCCGTGGCTCTGCCGTTCGAGACCTCTAGCCCTTTGATCCCCGATACGCACGGCAGGCCGAGCGTATGCGCGACCCTGATCGCCACCTGGTAGTCGCCCGTGTCGGCGGCCTCGTTGCCGAACATCAAGACGTCGAACCCGCGGCCCGCCTCCCGCTCGGCGCGGACCGTCTCCACGATAGCGCCCGCTGTGGCCGTCGGGTCCCACTCGGACCCGTCCGTCTCCAGCAGGATCGCGCGATCCACACCCGTCGCTACCGCATCGCGGAGCTGCTCGGCCGCCACCTCCGGTCCCAGCGTCAGGACCGTGGCGCTCCCGCCGTGGGCCTCGACCAGGCGGACGGCCTCTTCGACGGCGCACTCCTCGTGCGGGCTGACGGTGAACCCCAGGAACTTGGTGTCGATCGCCTGCTGGTCCTCGGTGAGGGTGATGCGGCCGCCCGTCGCCGGGACGCGTTTGACGCAGACCAGTATCTCCACGTCTTAGCCCTTCATCCGGGCGTTCTCAGGATCGAACAGCGGTGTGCTCCCCGCCACCGCGACCGTCACCGGATAGCGTTCGCCGAAGTATTCGACGGCGAGCTCGACGCCCTCGCGTGCGTGCTCCGGCGGGAGGTAGCTCATGAGCAGATGTTTGCCGACCGAGGGGCCTGACCCGGCGCTGGTGACGAACGAGCGCGTCCCGGTCGCGTCGGCGATCGGGTCGCCGTCGCGGGTGACGATGGGCTCGCGACCCATCATGTAGCGGGCGACGCCGGAGGCAGACGTCGGATCGTCCACCGTCAGGGTGCAGAGCACCCGTACCGGATCCTCCGTTCGCTGCTTCAGGTAGGCGTCCTTGCCCACGAAGTCGTCGTCCTTGACGGTCGCCCGCGCCATACCGGCCTGGACCAGGTCGTGCTCCAGGTCCAGCTCGTTGCCGTGCGCTCGGTACCCTTTCTCCAGGCGTGCGGTCACCGCGTAGGCGCCGATCCCGACCGGGGCCATGTCGTGCGTCCGACCCGCCTCCCACAGCAGGTCCCACACCCGCGCTCCCTGCTCCATGGGGACGTAGATCTCCCAACCCAGCTCTCCCACGTAGGAGATGCGCGACGCAAGCGCCCGCACCGGCCCGAGCGTGATCCAGCGGCAGGTGGCGAACCCGAAAGCATCGTCGGACATGTCGTCTTCGGTCACCGAGCCGACCACGTCGCGGGCGCGCGGACCCCACACACCCACCGTGCAGAGCGCCGACGTCGCGTCGAACAGCTGCGCCGAGCCGTCGTGGGGCAGATGGTCCAAGATCCACTTCCGATCGGCCATCCCGCCGTGGCCGCCCGTCACCACTCGGAACGACCGCTCACCCAAGCGCATGATCGTGAGGTCCGCCTTGATGCCGCCCGCGTCGTTCAGGAAGGGCGTGTACACCACGCGGCCGACGGGCACGTCCATCCGGGCGACGGCGAGCCTCTGCAGGGTAGCCAGCGCGCCTGGACCTTCTACGTCGAAGATGGCGAACGCCGACAGGTCGACCATCCCGACCCGGTCACGCATGGCCAGGTGCTCGGCGTTGATGATCGGGGACCACCATCGCGACTCCCATTCCGCCTCGCGCGGCATCACGCGGTCGCCGTACTCATCCAGAAGCGAGGCGTTGGAGCCGTACCAGTACGGCCGCTCCCAGCCGACCGCCTCGTAGAACACGGCGTCCAGCTCGCGCTCCCGCGCGTTGAACGGACTCAGCCGCACGTCGCGGTTCGATGCCCATTGCTCCATGGGGTGGACGATGCCGTACGTCTTGTTGAATCCCTCGGCCGAGCGCGACTCGATGTGGGCTCGCGTCCGCTGATGCGGGTAGAAGCGAGCGATGTCCGATCCGTGCGGGTCGATCTCGGGCTTGCCGTCCGTCATCCACTCGGCGACCATGCTGGCGATCCCCGGCGCCTCCTTGATCCAGATGGCGGCGGCGGACCAGAGACCTCCGACCTCGGGCGTCTCGCCCAGGATCGGCATCCCGTCGGGCGTCAGGGACAACAGGCCGTTGATCCCGTAGCGGATGCCGACCCTCTCGTCGCCCAAGATGTCGGGCACGAGCTCGAGCGCCTGCTCCATCTGCGGATCGAAGTCGTCCTGCGTCAAAGGGAGCTCGGTGGGGGAGAGCGCCGACTCCTCGATCGAGGGGATGTCGTCGGCGTCCATCAGGATCGGCCGGTGCGCGTAGGAGCCGACCTCCAGGTCGCCTCCGTGCTGGCGCTCGTACATGTTGGTGTCCATGTCACGGACGATCGGGTAGGAGATCTCGCCGACCGTGTCGGCGAACAGCGGCACGGGCCCGACGCTGATCATCTGGTGGACGGCGGGCGTGAGCGGGATGGAGGCGCCGGCCATCTTGGCGATGCGCGGGCTCCAGATCCCGCAACACACCACGACGGTCTCGGCCCGGATGTCACCCTCGGTCGTGCGAACGCCGCGCACGCGCCCGCCTTCGACGTCGACGCCGGTGATCTCGGCGCCGGCCACCACGGTCAGTGCACCGAGCTCGGTCGCTTTCTCGCGCATCAGCGTGCCGGCACGCAGCGAGTCCACCACGCCGACGCCCGGCGTGTGGAAGCCGCCCAGGATCACGCCCTCCTCCACGTAGGGCACCAGCTCCTTCACCTGCGCGGGCGTGAGCAGTTCGGAGTCGATCCCCCACGAGCGGCTGGACGCCATCCGCCGCTTCAGCTCCTCCATCCGCTCGGGGGTGCGCGCCACCTCGATGCCGCCGCTCTGGGTGAAGACGCCGAGGTGCTGGTACTGGTGGACGCTGTCCAGCGTGAGGTCTGTCATCTCCTTGGAGTGATCCACCAGGAAGATGAAGTTGGAGGCGTGTCCGGTGGAGCCGCCCGGGTTGGGGAGCGGCCCCTTGTCCAGGAGCACGATGTCCTTCCATCCGTGCAGGGCCAGTTGGTAGGCGATGCTGTTACCGACGATGCCGGCGCCGATCACGACGACACCAGCTTCGGAAGGCGTTGGGCTCATGCGGCCGGGCTCCTCTCGGGTTCCAGGGACGCATGATGACGGACCGCGCCGCCGGTTGTCTCGTCGCTCAGGCGGTCGGGTCGGCCGACTTCGACGCTTTGGCGATCACGCTGATCGCGACCGACCCCTGCCGCTCCTCGGGGATCAGTCGACGCATCAATCCCACGATCTCGTCGGTGAAGAGTGGGTACAGCTGCGCGTCGGCTATCCCATACGGTTGATGCGCACCGATCCAGATATCGGAGAAGCCGATCCTGTCCATCTTCCGGGCGAAGACACGCTCTGCTATGGCGTCAGACACTCATCCGGCCCAGGCGGCATCACTCGTCAAGAACATCGACGCGGCGTTCTCCCATCCGCTCCGGTGGAACGAGCGCCGTGGGCACGACCGTCTCTGGATCCTCGACGTTGGAGGCACTCAGCTCACCGTCGATGCATCCTTCTTCCCCGGAGGAGTGACTCGGATCGGGCGGAGCTCCTGCATATCGCGGAGTCCGTCACGACCGAGTGAGGCGCCGACTCTCGACGCGAGCCCCCTGACACTCCAGAGTCCCTCGTGAACCGTTCGGTGGCGTTGAAGCGACAGGTGGGATATGAGGGACGAGCACGACGACGACCCATCGGATGATCGCCTCGTCGTTGCGATCGGCGGCGGTGATGGCGACGCGCTGCGAACGCTCTACGAGCGCCACGCGCCCTGGCTGATCCTGCGCCTCTCGCGCCGGTGCGCCGATCCCGCGATCGTCGAGGAGGTCGTCCAGGACACGTTCCTCGCCGTGTGGCGAGGCGCCCGCCGCTACCGCGGTCAGGGTGAGGTGGCCGCCTGGATCTGGGGGATCGGGATCCGCCGTCTGATCGACCATCTGCGCCGGCGTTCGATGCTCTCGGCGTTCCGCGAGCGGTCGCGGATGGAGCCCTCAGCCGAGGAAATGGTCCTGCTCGGGATCGAGCACGGCGACGTGGGAAGCGCGATGAACCGGCTCTCACCGGAGCTGCGCGCGGTCCTGCAAGCCACGATCTTGGACGGCCTGACCACCCGCGAGGCGGCGCGCCTCCTGGGGATCCCACAAGGCACCGTGAAGACCCGATTGATGAGAGCTCGGCGAGAACTCCGGGAGGCACTGGCATGAACTGGCACGTTCACGACGACACCCTCGACGCGTACACCAGCGGGCGGATCGACGACGCATCGGCACTCTCGGTCGAAGCGCATGTCCTTTCCTGTGCCGCGTGCCGGCACACCCTCGCGGGGGGCGTCGATCCTGTCCGCCGGGACCGGATCTGGAACGAGATCGAGGACGCGATCGACGCACCACGGGCCGGCATCGCGGAACGCGTGCTGATCGCGTTCGGCGTGCGCGCCCACGTGGCGCGACTGGTCGTTACGGCACCGTCCCTTGGTTCGGCCTGGCTGCTGGCCGTGGCGGCGAGCCTGATCTTCGCTGCGATCGCATCGCGGGCCATCGCGGACGACCCGATGCCGTTCCTGATCCTGGCACCACTGGTGCCCGTCGTGGGTGTCGGCTCAGCGTTCGGGCGGACCGGGGACCCTGCGTGGGAGATCGGGCTGGCAACGCCGACCGGTGGCCTCCGGCTGCTGCTCTTCCGCACAGCCGGGGTGCTCGCGGCCTCCATGCTGTTCGCGGGACTCGCCGCGGTCGCGCTGCCGGAGCCGGGCTGGAGCGCGGCGGCCTGGCTCCTGCCGGCGCTCGCCTTCACGATGCTCACCCTCGCCTTGTCGACCACGGCGATGTCGGCGACCACCGCGGCCACGGTCGTGGGGGCAGGCTGGCTCGCCACGGTCGCCGTGATCGAACGCCTCGCGACCGAGCCGCTCGCCTCGTACGGGGCGGCCGCCCAGGTTTCCTTCGCCGTCCTCGCCGTCGTGTCGGTGGCGGTGGTGGCGGCTCGCCATGCGGCTTTCGAACGACCAACACAGATCTGAAGGGAGCACGTGATGGATGCGATGAACATCGAGATGACGGAGATCGAGAAGCGGTTCGGAGCGGTGCGCGCGCTCGACCACGTCTCGTTCTCTGCAGGACCCGGCGTGACGGGGCTGCTCGGCCCCAACGGCGCGGGCAAGACCACGCTGCTGCGATTGGTCGCCACCGTGCTGGCGCCCGACGGTGGCACGATCCGGCTCCTCGACCGGGATCCGGCGCGATCCGGCGATCGGGTCGAGATCCGGCGCCGCCTCGGCTACATGCCGCAGGAGCCCGGCTTCTACCAGCGGTTCACCGCGTTCGAGTTCGTGGACTACGTGGCGATCCTGAAGGAGATGACCGACCGCACGGTCCGTCACGACGAGGTGCGCCGGGTCCTGGGCCAGGTCGGGCTCGGCGATGTCGCCCGTCGGAAGATCAAGACGCTCTCCGGTGGGATGCGGCGGCGACTCGCGCTCGCGCAGGCGTTGCTCGGCGATGCCGACCTCCTCCTGCTGGATGAACCCACCGCCGGCCTCGACCCCGAGCAACGCCTGCGCTTCCGGGAAGTGGTGTCCCAGCTCCCCAACCGCCCAACCGTGCTGCTGTCGACGCACCAGACCGAAGACATCACGGCGCTCTGCGAACGGGTCATCGTCCTCGCTGGCGGACATATGCGGTTCGACGGCGCGCCGAACGATCTCGCCCGGACGGCCGGCGGACATGTCTGGGTCGGCGACGAGCGGGATCCCGAAGCCGTCCTGTCGTGGCGGATGGGCGACGGGCGGCACCGCCACATCGGCGATCCGCCCCCCGGGGCCTCGATGGTGGACCCGACGATCGACGACGCCTACCTGCTGCTGGCGGGGAATGAACGGCAGCTCGAGGGAGCGGCGGCATGAGGGCGGCGACGAGCTCACCGACCCCGCGCGTCGTCGCCGCGCTGGCTCGCGCGGAGGGCCGCGAGGCGATCGGCCACCCCGTTCTGATCGTCGGCGTGGTGTTCGTCCTCATCGGAAGCGTCCCCTTCCTGGTGTCGGTCTTCACGCGAACGGGTGTCTCGTGGGGCGACGACGGATGGACCGTCGGTGTGGGCTTCATGTTGTACGGGATCCTGACAATGGTTGCCGCGAACCAGGCCGCGCTCCGGGACCGCCGGCAGCACACGCGGGAGCAACACGCGACGCTCCCGGTGCCCATGCCGACGCGGACGAGCGGCCTGCTCGCCGCGCTGATATGGCCCACCGCGGTCGCGGCCGCGCTCCTTGCGGTGGTCGGCGGCATCGCGACCGCGGGTGGCGTCGGTCTCGAGAGCGCTCAAGCGGTCGCGGCGGCGGAGCGTGTTTCCGGCGTGCTGCTCCTGGGGGCCATCGGGATCGCGATCGCCTTCTGGATCCCGAACGTCTTCGTCGCACCCTTGCTGGCGTGGGCGTTCTTCCTCGTGCACCCGGGTGACCCGGCGCAGGCTTGGCACAGCCTCTGGCCCTTCGCCACCCTCGAGAGCACGGGACTGGCGATGTGGCACTTCGCCTACGTGGCCGGCCTCACGGTGGCGTTCGCGCTGATCGCGCTCGCGGGGACGAGCCGGCTCCGTTCGCTCGTGGTTCCCGCGCTCGCCGCAACCGCCGTGATCGCGGCATCGGTCGCAGTTCTGCTGGTTCGAACCTGCCCAGAGCTCCGCCCGTGTCTGCTGTGAGCATGACCGGAGCCCGGGAGGGCTGGCGCTATCACGCCCGAACGATCCCGGCCCTCCCTCCGGCGGTGGTCACCGCGGTGGCGGTCATGGTCGTCGCGCTTCAACACGGGCAGGCGGCGGCATTCCCCTTGCAGGTGGTCTCGATCGCGCTCGCCAGCGGCGTCGGTGCCACGCTGGACGATCCGGCGTTCGAGATCATGGCGGCCTCGCCGACCTCGCTCCTGCGTCGACGCGTGCAGCGTTTCTCCGTCGTCGGGCCGCCGGCCGTGACGCTGTGGGCACTGCTGCTCCTGTGGCAAGGCACGGCAGGAAGCGAGGAGACGTGGGCCCTCGTCGCGATGTTCGCCGGATTGATGGGCCTGAGCCTGGGGATCGCCGGCTTCGCAACCCGCCGGTCTAGCCGCGGTCATGGCGGGCTCGTGGTGGCCCCGACGCTCTTCATCGCCGTGGTCATCTCCACCACGCTGCCACCGCGATGGAGGCCGCTCCCGCTCGGTGACATCCCTGGCGGGTGGACGCCGATCTATCGGCGGTGGGCCGCGGCCGCGATCGCGGGAGTCCTGGCGTTCCTGCTGTCGTCGCGGGATCCGGCGGTGGGGGTTCGGTAGGGCCTACCGAGAGAACGCACCGAGCGTCTCGTCGAGCGTTGAGCTGAGGAGGTCGAGGCGTTCCTCGTGCGTCGAGCCCAGTGGCAGGCTCGACGCCGCTCTCCGGGCGAGGCCTTCTCCCGATCGGCTTCTTCGCCTTCCCATGGCGCGTGGTCACCGCTCGGCTCGCGATTCGGATCTGGCTTGAGTGCAATAGGTTGGCGATCGGCAGACATGACGAGTTGGTCACTGCCCAGGTTGGGGCATCAAACCTCCCAGGTAGTCCCCCGGCAGCAGCCCGATACGTCCCCCGGCGTGGCCCCCAGAATCGGTCGCCTTGGGGATGGATGCGAACGGTGCCCCGGGCTACTGTTCGCTCCTGCCGCTCGACGGGGCACCTGACTGGCCGAGCGGCGCCCCCTCTGCTTCGTTCCCCCGTGCTTCGTCTTCCCCTCGTGCTGCTTGAAGGGAGGACGGTTTCGTGGTCATGACGCACGACACGATGCGGCGGCAACTGCGTGAGCAGCTCCGCGAACGCGTCGATGCGCGCGGGCTGGCCACAGCGCCGCGCACCGAGCGCCGGCTTCGCGTCCGCGAGGAGGCGCTCTCGCTGCTGCGAGCGAGCGGCGCGATCCTCCCGCAGCGCGAGCTGACACGCATGGTCAACGAGGTCTCAGACGAGGTCGTCGGGTTCGGTCCGATCGAGTTCCTGTTGAAGGACCCGAGCGTGACCGAGGTCATGGTCAATGGACCCGACGACGTGTACGTGGAGCGGGAGGGGCGGATCGAAAGGGCGCCGGATGGCTCTATTCGAGGGGGAGGAGGCCGTCCTGCATCTGATCGAGCGGATCGTGGGACCCCTGGGTCTTCGGGTCGACGAATCATCGCCTTGGGCGGATGCGCGACTTCCGGAGGGCAGCCGGGTCCATGCGATCATCCCGCCTCTCTCGCTCCGCGGTCCCGTGCTCACCATCCGCAAGTTCTCTCCGGTCCCGATCACGGCGGAGGACCTGGTCGCCGGTGGGAGCATCGGGCCGCGCATGCTGGCGTTCCTATCCGCCTGCGTCCGCGGACGGACGAACGTGATCGTCTCCGGTGGCGCGGGAACGGGCAAGACCACCATGCTCGGCGTCCTTTCGGCGTTCATCCCCGATGAGGAACGCTTGGTCACGATCGAGGACGCCGCGGAGCTTCGGCTGGCGAAACCGCACGTCATCTCTTTGGAGGCACGCCCCGCGAACGTCGAGGGCAAGGGCGAGGTCACCGTCCGCGATCTGGTCCGCAACGCCCTCAGGATGCGGCCCGACCGCATCATCGTCGGTGAGGTCCGTGGCGGCGAGGCGTTGGACATGCTGCAGGCCATGAACACAGGACACGAAGGCTCGCTCTCGACCGCCCACGCGAACTCCACCCGACATCTGCTCTGGCGGCTGGAGACCATGGCGATGATGTCGGACGTCAACCTCCCCGCGGCGCACATCCGAAATCAGGTGTGTGCCGCCGTCGATGTCATAGTCCATCTCGCGCGTCTGCGTGGCGGCCGCAGGGTCGTGTGGGAGGTGGCCGCGGTCGAAGGGACCCGTCGCGCAGAGCCGGTGGTCACGCCGCTCTTCCGGTTCCGGTCGCGGATGGGAGAGGCCGGCGGCTTCGAAGCGACCGGTTCGATCCCTCAGCTGTCGTCGGCACTCGCGGATCGAGGAGAGCTCGTGCCGGACGGCTTGTTCGAGGCGGGCCTCGACCGATGATCGTGGCCCCGGTCCTGGTCGCGATCGCAGGCCTTCTGGCAGCGCTGGCGATCCGCGCCGCCGATCGGGCGCTCATCCTCGACCGCTACGGGCGACTTGCTGTGGAACCTCGGCATCGACCCAGGCACTTGACGCCGCCGGGATCGGAGTGGAGGTGGTGGCCGCTCATCGGGTTCGCCGTCGGATGGGTGCTCGGCGGGGTGGTCACGGCCGGGTCGGCGGCGGTCGGGGTTGCCGTGGGCGCCGCGAGCGTCCGGCGTCGGCGCACCGCCCGTCTGGCCGTGACGGTCGACGCGCAGCTGGCAGATGCCGTGCGCTCGCTCGCGGCGGGCATGCGTGCGGGACTCTCCGTGGAGCAGGCGCTCGCCTACGCGGCGACGGAGGGTGAACCACCCCTCGGAGACGCCTTCCAGCGGATCGTCGACGGCGTCGGGCTGGGTGGCACGCTCGACGCCGCGCTTGAGGCGTGGGCGACCGAGGTCGGAACCGACGACGCCCGGCTCGTGGTCGGTGTGCTCGGACTTCACCGGCGGACGGGAGGCGATCTCCCGCGGGTGCTCGACCAGGTCGCCATAACCCTACGAGAACGAACCTCTGCTGCGCGGGAGGTTCGAGCGCTCACGGCCCAAGCCCGGCTCTCGGGCGCGATCCTCGGCCTCCTCCCAGTAGGCTTCTTCGCCTTCCTGTGGCTGACCTCGCGCTCCGAGATCGAAGGGGCGTTCCGGTCGCCGATAGGGATCACAGCCCTTCTGATAGGCGTGGTGCTCGAAACCGCGGCGTTCTTCTGGATCCGCAAGTTGCTCGAGGTCGCATGAGGTTGCTTCCGTGGATGGCGCCGCTCATCGCGACGGCGGCGATGGTCGCGGGGCTCGGCGCCGCGGCGGTACGAGCAGGCTCCGGTCCGCTCGAGGGGTTGCTGCTCCCCTCAGCCGCTGGAGCCACCCGCGGGGGTCGATGGGGCGCGCGAAAGGCGCTCGGCCCCGCCGCGAAGCGACGCCTCGGGGGCATCGTCGGTCTGGTCTTTGGGCTCGCCCTCCCGTTCCCGGGAGTCTTGCTCGCGCCGATCCTGTGTGGGGTCGGTTACCGCATCCCGTCCATCCTCGAGGGGCGCGCCCAGCGTCGGCGACGAGCGGCCATGGACGCGCAGGTCCCGCAGCTCCTTGATCTTCTCGCCGCCGCGTCCTCGGCGGGGCTGTCGGGGCAGCTCTCACTGCGGCGAGCCGTGGAGGCGCTGGGTGGTCCGCTCGCTGCCGAGCTCAGCGGCGTCCTGGACGCCGTCGACCTGGGATCGCCCTGGCGAGAGGAGCTCGCGCTAACCGCCGCACGACTCGGGATCCCCGACCTACGGCGAACGGTCGCCGCGTTGTCGCGAACCGAGACCCTGGGAGCCTCGCTCGCAGACTCGACCGCCGAACTCGCCGCATCGGTCCGGGAAGCGCGCCGGGCGGCCATCACGGAGCGGGCGCGAACCGCCCCCGTGAAGATGCTCTTCCCGTTGGTGTTCCTCGTCCTCCCCGCGTTCCTCCTCCTAACGGTGGTCCCAGTGTTGCTCACCACCGTGCAGTCCATCAGCTGAGAGGAGGTGAACGAATGCTGTTGCTCTACTCCTTGTTGTTCCGTGCGCGGGCAAGGCTCTCGCGACAGGAAGGGCAGACGACCGCTGAGTACGCGCTCGTGATCCTGGCCGCCGCCGCCGTGGCCGTCGTGCTGATCGCGTGGGCGCACTCGTCGGGCAAGCTCCCGGCGTTCTTCGACCACATCATCGACAACGTCACCGGGAATGCCGACGCGGCCTGATCGCGGGCAGACCGGGAGCGCGGTCGTGGAGTTCGCCATGGTGCTGCCGCTCGTCCTGGTCGTCGCGCTCGCACTCGTCCAGGTTGGGGTGCTGGTGAGGGACCAGCTGATGGTGGAGGCTGCGGCGCGCGCTGGAGCGCGCGCCGCAGCGGTGGAGGCCGATCCCGCGGCGATCGGGGCGGCGGCCCTGGCCGCCGCCCCTGACCTGGACCCGGCGGCCACCACCGTTCTGGTTGATCGCACGGGCGGTCAAGGGGATCCGGTGACAGTGGCGATCGGCTACGACGAGTTCGTCAACGTTCCTCTGATCGGTTGGCTGTTCGGGGCGTCGATCCATATGGATGCGCGAGCCACCGATCGCCAGGAGTTCGCGTGAGGCGGGAGCGCGGATCCGTGTCCGTGGTGACCGCGGCCGTCGTCTTGCTGGCGCTCGTCCTGTCCTTGGGTGTCGCCGACGTAGCGCACGTGTTGGTGGCGCGCAGCCGGGCTCGGACCGCGGCGGACGCGGCCGCGCTGGCGGTGGCTCAGGATCTGGTCATCCCGTCGGGGGCGGAACTCGGCCGACATCGCCGCCGACTACGCGGCACGCAACGGAGCCCAGTTGTCTTCGTGCGTCTGCGAGCCGGGCTCCCTCGAGGCCACGGTCACGGTGTCGATCGATGTCGATGGATTCCTGCTGGTCGCGGGGCCACGCACGGTCCAGGCTCGTGCCCGTGCCGTCGTGGACCTTCCCGAGCCGGCCGCTCAGGTTCCCTCGTCGGGCTCCTGACGGCCTTCTTCGCGTTCGGACTGAAGGTTCGCGCCCGAGTGGCCGAAGACGTCTGTGGGATGAGGGTTCGCAGGGGTCGCATCACATTGGTCTCCGCCGCGCTGCTTTGCGGCCTGTTGCCGATGGCAACCGTGGGGCCCAGCGCATCGGCGGCAGGCACTCCCGAGAGGTCTGCAAACGCCAAGCGCCCCAACATCTTGCTGCTGATCAGCGATGACCAGGCGTGGTCCGTGTTCAACCCAACGCTGATGCCCACCGTCTACTCTGAGCTGGTTGACAAGGGCGTCTTGTTCAAGCGGGCGTACGTGAACACGTCGCTCTGCTGCCCCTCGCGGGCGCAGATCATGACGGGTCTGTACGAGCACAACACCGGCGTGGACGCGAACGAGATCCAACTGGAGCGGCCCACCTTGCCGATGGCCCTGCAGGACGCCGGCTACCGCACCATGCTCTCGGGCAAGTACCTGAACAGTTGGCCGTGCCAGCCGCGCGCCGAGTTCGACCGCTGGGTCTGCACCAGCACCCCGAACCCGTCAACCACGGCGCTCACCAACCCATGGGTCAACGTCGACGGCGCGTGGGCGCAGTACCACGGCTATCAGCCCGATGTACTGGCCTCCTATGTCACGGACTTCATCCAGGACACACCGGCGGACCAGCCGTTCTTCGTGATGTACTCGCCGACCAGCCCGCATCTGCCGGCCGACGACCCGCGCTACGACTGGATGACGGTCAAGCCTCCTCGCGGCAAGACGTTCGACGCGAACACCATGAACCGCGGCACACCTCAGTACGCGCGCCGGCCCTCCCTCAGCTCCGCCGAGATCGCCACCTCCGACGAGAAGTACCAGCCTATGGCTCGTGCGACCCGTTCGCTGGACGACGCCGTCGGCACCATGTTGGCCTCGCTCGGCGACCGTTCCCGCGACACGCTGGTCATCTACTTCTCGGACAACGGATTCCTGTATGGAGAACACCGCCGTTTCGGCAAGAACGACCCGTGGGAGGAGTCGGTCAAGGTCCCTATGGTCGTCCGCTACCCGGCGGTGCTGCCCGAGGATCAGTCCTTCGTTACCAACGCCTTGGTGCAGAACGTGGACATCGCGCCCACGATCGCCGACCTGGCCGGCCTGTCCTGGGGAGCGGACGGGAAGTCGTTCCTGCCGATCCTGAAGGGCACGAAGCATGCCGTGCGCCCCGCAGCCTTGATCGAGCATTGTCGCGGCGTCTCTCAGGGGACGCTCGGTTGCTCCGGTCTGACTTTCGACGGAGGCAGGGTCAACACGCCGGGATTCGAGGGCATCGTCACGCCCCGCTATAAGTACATCGAGTTCGACGACGGCTCCGTCCAGTTGCTGGACCTGAAACAGGATCCGGAGGAGCTACACGGCCTTCCCCTGAACACTCGCGCGTCCAACGGCCGCTCGACTCGGGCATCCAGCCTGCAACGGCAGCTCTCGACTCGCCTGAGGAACCTGATGCGTCCCCCGCTGAAGACAACGATCGCCACTGGTCCTGGACCCTCGCTCTCTGCGCGCGTGGCCGCCTTCACCTACTTCTCGCCGTCGCGGTTCTCCAACTACCGGTGCCGCTTGGTCCGCGACGGCACACCCGATCCCTGGCGGGCCTGTCCCGGCGAGTTCTACGCCGTGGGCGATCTGGCCGATGGGCACTACGTCTTCCAGGTGGAGGGGATATCCGAGAGCGGGCGCATCGACAAGACGCCGGCCTCTCGTGAGTTCGACGTGGCCACCGTGGGCGGTCCCGACGTCCAGATCACTTCCCATCCGGTCCTCTCCCAGGCATCGTCGACCGCCGCGTTCACCTACGCAAGCAGCCTGGCCGGGGCCGAGTTCCAGTGCCGACTGGCGCTGTGGGGAACCGAGAAGCCTTGGGCCCCATGCGATCCTGCGGGGACCTCGTTCGGCGGGCTGGCGGACGGAGGCTACCGCTTCGAGGTCGTGGCGCGGGATCCGGTCACCGGCGAGCTCAGCGATCCGGCAGCCGGATGGTTCTTCCGTGTGGACACCACAGGGCCCACGGTCGTCTTCTCTTCCGCTCCCTCCAACTCCACCCGCCGGGAAAGCGCCGCCTTCCGCTTCGCTCCTACGGAGGTCATGAGCGGCGGTTTCAAGTGCACCGTCGATCACAAGTCGGTCGGGTGCTCGAAGGGACATCTCGTGTTGAAGAAGGTCAAGAACGGAACCCATTCGTTGGAGGTCTCCGCCACCGACAGGTTGGGCAACGTCAGCCTCACGGCCTACGAGTGGACCGTCGACCGCTCGGCGCCGAAGGTGCAGATCCTGTCCGGTCCCTCGCACGTCACGAGCGACCCCGACGCGCGGTTCGATCTGTGGTCCAACTCCAACCCGGGCCTGTTCGTGTGTCAGCTGGACGACCTGCCGATCATGCCGTGCTTCACGGCGCCAGAGCTGAACGGGCTGGCAGACGGTGCCCACCAGCTGGTGGTCTGGGCCTACGACGTAGCGATGAACCGGTCCCAACCCGCGGACTACCACTGGACCGTCAACACCGTCGGGTTCTAGCTCACTCCAGCTCTTCGCTCCGCGGGTCGCGAACCACGGCCGGCCTGTAGTCGGGGGCGCTCCTTGCCACCAGGAACTCGATCGCGCCCCACAGCCCTTTCGATCGTGGATAGAAGAGCAGCGGCATCACCACGAAGATCGCGGCGCTCGCCCCGAGCAACGGGACCACGGGCACGTCCGGGACGGTGAGGATCAACACGAAGACCAGTACGCATATCCACACCACCACCCCGACCGAGTAGTTGATCGCCATGGCGCCCAGGAAGCCGCCCTCCTGCTGCTCGAAACGCAGGTCGCACCTGGGGCAGCGGTCCCTCAGCCGCAGTCGCGAGACGAAGATGCGTCGGTCACCACAGCGGGGACAGCGCTTGCGCAGTCCCCGGAGCAACACCGTCGCAGCGCCTGCCTCCGGCAGGCGCTGCACCCCGGCCCCTGGCCTGGCGGGCGGGTCCAGCGCGCCGTAAGGGTTACTCGTGGTGTACCGCCCAGAACTTCTCGACCGGGGTGTGCGCCCGCCATACGCCCTTCGAGCCGACCGGCGTGACCAACACGTCTCCTGCCCCGGCGCGGAGGGTGTCGGAGCCGTCCTGCTCGATGTCGATGTCGCCTTCGATCAAGCAGGCCACCTCGTTGTATGCCAGCTCGAACCCACCGGTCTCGGGGACGCGCTTCCAGACGCCGGTCGAGAACCTGCCGTCGGCGTTGCGCCACGCGTACCACTCCTGGCCGGGTGGGTTCGTGTCGCCGGGCGGGTTCTCCAAGGTGACCCATTCCACCGGATCGTCGCGTCCGATCACGCGCACGGCGGTGTCGCCGACGGTGGCGCCCGAGTAGATCGCGTAGAACTTCGTAAGCGTCTGGTTGATGTGCCATGTCCCCTTCGAGCCGTTCGGGGTGACCAGCACGTCGCCCGGTCCTACCTCGAGCGTGCCGCCGTCGGTCTCGATCCCGGCCGCGCCCTCCAGGATGTAAGCGACCTCGTCGTAGGGCCGTTCGAACGACCACGTATCGGGCTCGCGTTCCCAGAAGCCGCATGTGAAAGACCCATCCGCAGACGTGAAGGCAGAGCGCTCACGACCCCCCGACGGTATCTGACCGGGGGGATCGACGAGCGGTGTCCAAGTCGTTCGATCGGTGCTGCCGACCAGGCTGATCCCGTCCATGACCGCTCCCTCGCTCGTTCATCCCCGCAGCGCGTCTCGGGTGAGGCCCACGAGCCTACCCAACGTCGTACGACCGACGGCGGGTCCCTGCGTCGGGGACCCGGGGTAGACTTGCCCACCATGGCAGCCAAGCGCACGCCGCTCCGCAAGAGCCGTCGCTCCGAGCTCGGGGTGATCGACTACACGCTGGCCAAACGGGCGCTGCTCCGCGACGCGCGTGTCGGGGTGCTGGGACTCACGGATATCTGCGACGCGCATCCTGAGCTCATGCGCGCCGCGCGGCACGTGGGCGAGCCCACGCGCAACGACTGCCCGGTCTGCGGCAAGGAGAAGCTCGTCCTGTTGGCGTACGTGTACGGCGAGGGACTCAAGGCCGACAGCGGTCGGGTCTGGTCGATCGAGACGGGGCTGAAGCTCGCTGCCGCCCACCCTGGGGCGTGCTGCTACGTGGTCGAGGTTTGCCGGACCTGCCACTGGAACCACCTGCGCGAGGCGTTCACGGCTCGACGCACGGCAGCCGTCTGACTCGCACTTCGGTTCGGCACAGGAACGCCACCCGACCGGCGCGGTTCTATCGTGGGGTCCCGATAGAATCTCCAGTCGTGTCTGTCGACACCAGTCCCAAGGCGAAGAGGGGTCGTACCTATACCCCCAGACACACTCACCTGAAGAACGGCAAGCCGAAGAAGGGCTTCTTCCGCCGGTTCTGGTGGGTGCTGATCGCCTTGCCCGTGCTGGTCGTGGTAGCCGGCGCCGGAGCCCTCGTCTACACCTACACCCAGATCGAGCTGCCTAAGACACTGCCTCCGATCCAGTCCACGTATCTGTACGACCGCAACGGCACCTTGCTCGTGGCCCTCCACGGCGCGGTCGACCGGACGATCATCTCGTTCGACCAGATGCCGCAGAACCTGCGCGACGCGGTCATCGCCGTGGAGGACCACGACTTCTACAACCATCCGGGGATCGACCCGGTGGGGATCATCCGCGCCGCCTGGACCGACCTGGTCAAGCACGAGACCGTCCAAGGTGGCTCCACGATCACCCAGCAGTTGGTGAAGACCGTCTATGCCGGGAGCTACGTGGAGCTGCCCGATGGCACGGTCGAGTACACGCAGCCGCCGCGAACCGTCAAGGAGAAGATCCGCGAGGCGTTGCTGGCGGTCAAGCTGGAGAAGACGCTCACCAAGGATCAGATCCTGACCCGCTACCTGAACACGATCTATCTAGGGCACGGTGCATACGGCGCCCAGGCGGCAGCCCAGACCTACTGGGGGATCGACGCGAGCGATCTGAGCGTCAAGCAGTCCGCCACGCTGGCCGGGTTGATCTCGTCGCCGTCGCTCTACGATCCGATCAACAACCCGGATGGGTCCAAGCTCCGTCGCGATTACGCGCTCGACCAGATGGTCCGCTACGGCTACCTGGATCGAACGCAGGCGGACCACATCCAGGAGGGGAAGGTGCTCACCCATCCGAGGAAGGAGGTGATCAACACACCGGCGAACTCCGAGTACTTCGTGGACTTCACCAAGCGGTACCTGATCCACAAGTACGGCGGAGCCAACGTCTTCGGCGGCGGATACCGGGTGACGACGTCGCTCGACCTGGGGTTGCAGCGCGCGGCGGAGGCTGCGGTGGCGTCCCACCTCCCGAGCCCCGACGACCCCGAGGGCGCCCTGGTGGCGATCGACCCCAGCAACGGACAGATCCTCGCCATGGTGGGCGGGCGCGACTTCCAGAAGTCCCAGGTGAACCTGGCCGTGTCGGGTCTGCGGCTGGGCGCTACCTATTTCGGCGGCACGGGTCGCCAATCCGGCTCGTCGTTCAAGGCGTTCACCCTGGCGGCCGCCATGAACGAGGGCTATAACCTCAACGCCTACTGGCAGGGGCCGGCCTCCATAACCATCCCCAGCACCGACTGCTACACGGACGGCGCCCCTTGGCAGCTGTCGAACGCCTCGGACTCGGAGGCGGGGACGTTCAGCCTGCTGTCAGCGACCGCGCACTCGGTGAACACGGTGTTCGCGCAGGTGGCCGCGCAACTCGGGCCTCAGAAGGTGGTGGACATGGCGCGTCTGCTCGGCATCCGGAGCACGCTGCAGCCGGTCTGCTCCATCACGCTCGGCGTGGAGGCCGTTAACCCGCTGGAGATGACCAACGCGTACGCCACGCTGGCAGAGCGCGGCGTACGTCATTACGCGACCCCGCTCGTCCAACTCACCAACCGCAACGGCCGCGAGATCGACGACGTGAACTCGCGCCCCAAGCAGGTCCTGGCCACGAACGACGCCGACCTGGTCACCACCGCGTTGCAGGCCGTGATAACGGGCGGCACGGGGGGCGCCGCCTACATCGGCCGGCCCGCTGCCGGCAAGACCGGAACCGCCCAGGAGTACGTCGACGCCTGGTTCTGCGGCTACACGCCGCAGCTAGCCACATGTGTGTGGGTGGGCTACCCGGAGGGTGAGATCCCCATGACGAGCGTCCAGGGTGTCTCGCCGGTCTTCGGCGGCACGATCCCCGCCGCCATCTGGCGGGACTTCATGACGGTCGCCATGGAAGGCCAACCGGTGGAGTCGTTCGCCGTGCCGTCGTACGAGGGCCACACGATCGGACCGCAGACGCCGGTGCCCTCCCCGACGCCGAGCCCCAGCCCGACGCCCTCGGAGTCACCGTCGCCCGAGCCGACGCCCTCGGAGTCACCGTCGCCCGAGCCGACGCCCTCGGACTCGCCGTCGCCGGAGCCGACGGAGAGCCCGACCCCGACGCCCAGTCCGACCCCGACGCCGATCAGGGGGCGTCGTTCACGCTGAGCTCACGCCCTACAGGCGTGGCGTCCAGCGGCAAGGTCGCCACGATCGTCGTCCCGCGACCTATCAGCGACCGCACCACGAACGTCCCGCTCGCGAGCTCCACGCGCTCGCGCATGGATGCGAGTCCCACTCGGCCCATCTGCAAGAACTCCCTGGCCCGGCCGCTCTCGAAGCCGACGCCGTCATCGGCGATCTCCACTCGTAGCTGCAACTGATCCGTCTCGACGCTCAGCGTGACGCGTTCGGCTTGCGCGTGCTTCGCGGCGTTGGAAAGCGCCTCCTGCACCACGCGGTAGGCGAGCGTCTCCAGATCGTCGGGGATCTCCGATCCCAGCGCGCCGGAGAACTCCGTGCCCACACCGTGGTCGGTTCCGAAGCGGAGCAACGTCTCTCGCAGCGCCGGGATCAGACCACGCTCCTCCAGGAGCGGCGGGCGGAGCCCCGACATGAGTGCCCGAAGACCGTCGGCCTCGCTCGCGAGCTCCTTACGGATCTTCTTCATGACCTCGATGCCGCGATCGATCTCGCCGGCGTCGATCATCAGGAGCGCAGCCTCGAGCGAGAGCGACGCCGCCGACACGCCCTGTACCGGCCCGTCGTGCAGGTCACGCGCGATGCGGTTCCGCTCGGCCTCGATCGCGCTGTTCGTCCGTCGCAACAGACGCGTGCGATCCTCGTCGCGATCCTGCAGGAACTTGAAGAGCGAACGGATCGTTTGGTCCGCGATCCGGCCCGCGGTGACGTCGCGGACCAGGAGCAGCCGGCGTGGCGGCGTCATGGGGACGTCGGAGATCCGCGACTCCAGGTAGAGCGGTTGCCCCTCGGGCCGCTGGATCGTCCCCTGCCCAGTGCTCGGCAGCGAGGCGAAGGAATCGTCGGAACCGCTCACCGACGCGGCGAGCGCGGTCCACGGATGCCCTTCGATGGCCTCGCGTTCGATGTGAACCATGCCGCAGAACGCGTCGTTCGCCCGCAGGATCACGTCTCGATGATCCAGCTCTACGATCCCGTCCACGGCCGCCTCGAAGACCAGACGCAGGTGATCCTCGGATTGGCGCAGCGTCTCATTCGTCTCCCGGACGCGCTCGAGCGCCATGTCGGCTTCGGAGAGCGCAAGCTCCTTCTCGCCCAGGGCGCGGCGCGCGGCCGTGTGCGCCTGGGTGCTGCGGATCTGGTTCGCCAGGATGCGTGCCGCAACGCCCAAACCCAACAGGGCGATGATCGTGTTGGACTGCAGGTTCGACAGGCGGCGGGATTCATCCAGGCTGGCCACGGCTGCGAGCGCTGCGCACGCCGAGATGACGGACAAACTGGTGAGGATCGGCCGCGCCAGCCGCGCCGGATGGAGGTTCGATCGTCGAGGTTCGCGGAGCGGCAGCAGGAGCATCGCCGCCGCGAGCGTCGGCCCCACCAACATGAACGTGATGTCGATCGCGGGGTGCGCCCCATCGAACTGCCCATGCGTCCACTCCCACCCCATGGCGACGGTCGCCGCCGAGGCTGCGGCCAGGATGACCCACTGGGCCAGGTGCGCCGGCGCCGGATCCCACAGAGCCAGCACGCCGAAGGAGGAGAACATCACGGCGGCCAGGATCGCGAACGTACCGGCTGACAGCGAGCCGACCCCGTCGGCCCCGGGAGCGCGGATGATCAGGTAGCAGATGGCGGTGAGCGAGGCGGCTATCAACGCCGTGTCGATGGCGATCTCGCGTCGATCCTCTCTGGGGAAGTGCGCCATGAACTCGTCGCGGACGGCTCCGAGGATGGGCACCAGGAAGAGCAGGAACAGCAGATCGAGGAGCCCCGTTGTCACGGGCTGTCCGCGGATGTCCAGAGCGAACAGTGTTGCCCCGGCGAGGGCTAGGAGCGCGGCCGCGGTGGCCAGGTAGGTGGCCGTTCGCCACATGCCTGACCGCCTGCGTGTGGCCACGATCACGATGCACGCGGCCAGGCTCGTCAGGAACACCAGGCCCTCGCCGGCGAACTCCTTCGCGTGTGGCGTCTGGGTCAGCGTGTAGCCGGTTACGGCCGCACCTGCTACCAGCAGGAGAAGGAGGGCAGCCGTTCGCGGCCGCCGGAGGGCGGGGGCATCGCTCATGTGCCCTCCATCTTGCAGGTTCGGACCTCTCGGCTCCATCACCCACCCGTCGGACATGCATGACCGGACGGCCTAGCCCGCGGCGGGCCGGAGGGGGAGACCAGTGGGCCTTCTCGAAGCGTCGTTACTCGATCAGGCGGCGGCGAAGAGCCTCGGCCACGGCGGCGGTTCGGTCCGACGCACCGAGCTTCTCGAAGATGTGCTCGAGGTGTGTCTTGACCGTGTCGGGGGAGATGTAGAGGCGCTCGGCGATGTCGCGGTTGGTGTGGCCGAACGCCAGCAGCTGCAGGACTTCGATCTCGCGTGCGGTCAGGGTCTCGGCGCGGCGATCGCGCTCCTTCGCGGTGGAGAGCTCTTCGGCGAGTGCCACCACCAGCTGGGGGTCGATCACCATGTTGCCGCCGGCCACCAGCCGCACGGTCTGGATCAGGTGCTCGGCGTCGCGCGCCTTGAGCACGTAGCCACGGGCGCCGGAGCGCACCGCCTCCACCACGAACTGACGGTCGTCGTAAGCGGTGAGCATGATCACGCCGACGTTCGGGAAGCGATCGCGGATCTCGCGGGCAGCCTCCAGGCCATCCATCTCCGGCATCCGGATGTCCACGAGGGCGATGTCGGGTCCCTCGTCCTCGATCAGCTTCAGGAGCTCTCGGCCGTCGGAGGCCTCCCCGACGACCTCGATGCCTTCCGCCATGTCGAGGTAACGCCTCAGTCCTTGGCGCACCAGCGAATGGTCGTCGGCGATGGCTACCTTGATCATGCCCCGTCCTCCGTCCGCGTTCGGACCCCCATCGCGGCCCGCCCCATCCTAAACGGTCCCGGACCCCGGTTCAGAAGATGTACCACCAGTTCATGAACAGGGTCGCCGACAGGCCGAGCCCCGCCGCGAAGCAGGCTACGACCGCCGTCGACGGAAGCCGGTGCCGTTCGGTGGCGTCGGCGATCACCCAGAACGCGGGGAAGATCACCGCAACGAACCGCGGCACCGAGAGCAGCGGCCTGGGCTCGAACGGGTAGGAGAGCGGGATCAGCAGACACCCCAGCGCGTAGATCAGGTAGGGCAGCGGCAGCCGGCGCCAGCCGACCGCCAACGCGACGATCACCACGCCGGCGACCAGCAGGTCGATGATCCAGTACGCGGGGTCAACGACGCCGAAGCCCCCGAAAGCCATCAGCGTTGCGCGCCAGAGCGACACCAGTGGGAACGCGACGACACGCTGCCAGTTCTCCTGGGCGCGAAGCGGGGCGAGTGCCTCGCCGTGGGCGATGCCCCACCAGGCGAAGTACGCGATCGGCCCGAGCGCCACGGCGATCGCCGATGCCACCCGAGGACCCAGCCGCCCCCCGTTGGCGCGGTATCGGTCGAACGCCATGATCAGGAGCGCCGGGACGAGCACGATGCCGATGCTCCTCGTCAGCGCCGCAAGCGCCCCGGCAAGTGCGGCGCTCGGCCATCGGTCGAGCCTCGCCTGCCGGAAGGCGAGCAGCGACAGCAACAGGAACAACGATTCGCTGTAGGGCGCCAGGAAGAAGAACGCCGATGGGAACACCGCCAGGTAGACGATCGTGCGCCGCGCGACCGCCTCGGAGAACTCGCGGACGGTGAGGTCGTAAAGGACGAGCAGCGAGCCGAAGAACGCGGCGTTCGACACGAGGGTCGCGGCCAGCAGCGGATGACCGCCCACGGTCCACGACACCACCCGCACCACGAGCGGGTATAGCGGGAAGAACGCGGCGCTCCCGTCGGTCGCCTCGTACCCGGATGTAGCGATCCGCAGGAACCACAGGGCATCCTGCCTCTCCATGGCGGTGAACACGCCGCCCCATCCCTGGTCGATCGATCCAGCCAGCCACCCGGGGACGTCGACGCCCTCGCGGGCCGGGATCACGCCCATCGCGATCGCGGCCAAGATCACCAGCCCCACCCGCAGAGCGATGAACGTGATGAGGCAGGGACGGAGCCCGTCGCGCAGGCGCGGCTCAGCGACCACGTCGGTCATGTAGGCCCCTCAGCCGCGGCCGACGTGGCGGGCTCGGCCGCGGGAAGCTCCACCCAGCCGAGCCTCGGCGCCGGTCGGCGTACCCACGTGACCAGGCACCACACCAGGATCAGCGTCCGCACCGCGATCGCGATCTCGAAAGCACCGAACGGCAGTCCACCGAAGCCGGAGAGCTGTCCGAAGAACGAGAATCGCGTGATGAAGACGGCGACGTCGGCGGCCTCGAACACCACGTACTGCCGCAGATCGATGGACCCGAGGGCGAATAGCGGCAGGAGCCAAAGGCCGTACTGCGGCGAGTAGACCTTGTTGGAGAGCAGGAAGAGCACCAGCATGGGAAACGCCAGCGCCCATCGGGAGAAGTCAGGCTCCCGCCGCGCCTTCCATACCCATATGCCGGCGAACGACGCGATGAAGATCACCAGCGAGAAGGCATTGATGCGCGCCGTTTGTCCGCAGACGGCCGATAGGTGGAAGTGCTCACATCCGATGTACCAGAGGCTGTCCCAATCCGCCGGTCGCTCGGAGTTGAAGCGGAAGAACTCCCACCAGCTGGACGGGGACGCCGCGGCGAAAGGCACGTTCACCAGCAGCCACGTCCCCGCGGCGGACCAGCCGATCCTGATCGCGCCGTCCGGTTCGCGGTCGTGGAGGCGTGCCGCTATCAGCGGGATCAACAGCAGCGCCGGGTAGAACTTGGAGGCGGCTCCCAGGCCGAGCAGGACGCCGGCCCAGCCGTCGCGTCGCCGGGCGAACGCCAGCAACCCGCCCGTGGCAAGCGCCACCGCGAACAGGTCCCAGTTCATGAATCCGTAGATGATCAGCGTGGGGGCGAGCGCGAACCACAGCGGCTTGCCACCGAGCATGTATAGGCATGTGGCGATCGCGGCGGCACAGACCCACAGCAAGAGCACGTTAGCCATGAAGAAGCCGGTCGTGGCCTCGCCACCGATCCACCCGGCTGCCCGCATGAGATACATGGTGAGGACCGGGTACTCGTCGCACTGCCCATCCGCCTCCGAGCACGGCTGCAGGAACGGCAACCGCCCGCCCGCGAGCTGCTCAGTGTCGAGCAGCGGCACGATGTCTGAGTAGCAGAGCCGGGTGTACTGGCGCCCGTCCGCCCAGTCGCCCGCCGCGCACGGCGCCTTCAGCGCGACGCCGGCGACGAGCGACCCCAGCAGGCACATCAGCACCATGAGCAGGCTGACCGGCCGCGACGCGCGCTCCACGCGGGGCATCGTAGCCCGGCCCAGCCGCGTGGACCGTGCGAGCTAACACTCGTAGAGTGGTTGGTCGTGAGATACCGGGTGGAACAACTCGCGTCCGTGTGCGGCGTCTCCGTCGACACGGTCCGCTACTACCAGACGCTCGGGCTGCTTCCCGCGCCGGTCCGTGAGGGCCGAGTGGCCTGGTACGGCGCAGAGCACGCCGAGCGGATCCGAGAGATACGGTCTCTGCAGAGTAAGGGTCTGACGCTTGCCGCCATCCGCAGGGTGGTGCAGGGGGAGCTGGGACCGGCGGATGCGGATCTGGCGGCAGCGGTGGCCTCCGCGCGAGGAGTCGATGGCGACGAGTTCCTGACGCTGGAGCAGTTCGCCGATCGGAGCGGCGTGCCGGCCTCGTTGATCCAGGCGGTCGAACGCGAAGGGATCAGGTTGGGCCGTCCCGTGGATGGCGAGGAGCGGTACACGGAAGCCGACATCTCTCTCGTGCGGACCGCGCTGCGCCTGCTGGAGTTCGGGCTCCCGCTCGTCGATCTGTTGGCGCTGGCCCGCGATGCCGACGAGGCGATGCGAGGGCTCGCCGAGCGGGCGGTCGAGCTGTTCGACGAGCACGTGCGTAAGCCGATCCGCGACACGGCCGGCTCGGACCCGGCGGCGGCCGAGCAGATGGTGACGGCGTTCGATCAGCTGCTGCCCGCAGTAACCGACCTCGTGTCGCATCATTTCCGGCGGGTGTTGTTGGAGGCGGCGGAGGAGCAGATCGAGGTCGGGTCGGCCCCGTGACCCGATCCTCCGAGTTGCCGCTGCCGGAGGGCGAGGAGAAGGCTCTCGCGGTTCGATCGTTGTTCGACAAGATCTCGGGGCGCTACGACCTGGTGAACCGCGTCATGACCTTCGGCATGGATCGAGGGTGGCGGCGTCGGGCCGTCCGGTCGCTGCGGCTGCCGGGTGGGGCGCTCGTGCTGGATCTGGCATGCGGTACGGGAGACCTCTGTACCGAGTTGCAGCGCAACGGCTATCGAGTTGTGGGGTACGACTTCTCTCACGGGATGCTGGTCGCCGCGACCACATCCGCGCTGCTCGTGGAGGCAGACGTCCTGCGCCTGCCGGTGCGTGATGGCGCGGCCGACGGTGTCACGTGCGGGTTCGCGTTGCGCAACGTGGTGGATCTCGGCGCGTTCTTCACCGAGCTCGCCCGGGTCGTGCGCCCGGGTGGCCGGATCTCGCTTCTGGACGCGAGCGAGCCCGAGAACCGTGTGATGCGCGCCGGACACGGCGTGTACTTCCGCCAGGTCGTGCCTCGGATCGGTGGTCTGCTGTCAGACGCCGGCGCGTACGCCTATCTCCCGAGGTCCATGGCATACCTCCCGCCGCCCGCTGAGATGGTGGCGATGCTCGTGGCATCGGGGTTCCCCGACGCCGAGCGGGTACAGCTGTCGGGTGGGATCACGCAGCTGCTGGTCGGGACCCGACGGTGACCGACCCACTCGACCGGGTGCGCGCCGAGCGCCTTGGTCCCGCGTTCGATCTCCTTGCGGGTTATGGGCCCGGCGGCTTCTACATGGAGCGAGCTGGTATCGGAGTGGCGGGCACACCGTTCCCCGGAACACGACCGTGGACCATGCGGCTGGCGGATACGGAAGCCACGACGGTGGGGGAGATCTTCTCTGAGATAGACCTTGGCGGTCTCGACCCGTCCGCTCCTCCCCCGCTCCTCGTCGGGTCGGTGCCGTTCGATCCCGCGCTGGGTGGCAGGTTCATGTTCCCCGCCCGGACGGTTCGGCGCGACAGGGAAGGCGAGACGTGGTCGCTCGAGTTGGTGCGCCTGGGGGCAGCTCGGCCCGAAGAACACCCGGGCGGTGCGCCGTCGGCGTCGCCGAGCGAGCCCTTCTCAGGGATGCAGCTCTTCAACGAACCCTCCGTGGAGCTGTATCGAGGAGGCCGTGGCCGGTGCGGTGCAGGAGATCCACCAAGGCACGCTCCGCAAAGTGGTGCTGGCGCGTACTCTGCGCGTCGAGGCGGGACGCGCGCTCGACCCCACGCAACTGCTGCAGCGTCTGCGAGCGGTCGAGCCCGAGTGCTACGCCTTCGCCATGGACCTGGATGAGGGTCGAACGATCGTGGGCGCAAGTCCCGAGCTGCTGGTCTCGCGGTCGGGTCTCGAGGTGCGTGCCAATCCGCTGGCCGGGTCGGCCCCACGCGCGGGTGATCCGGATCAAGATCGCGCGAACGCGGAAGCGCTGGGTTCGTCCGCGAAGGACCGCCAGGAGCACGCGATCGTGGTCGAGGCCGTGTTCCGTGCGCTGCAACCGCTCTGCGACGACCTTCGCCACGACCCGGAGCCCACGCTGCTTCCCACCGCCAACGTCTGGCATCTGTCCACCAGGTTCCGTGGAACGCTGCGGGATCCGGCGGTCTCGTCTCTGGACCTGGTGCGAGCGCTCCATCCAACCCCGGCCGTGTGCGGCGATCCGCGGGACCGCGCGATGCGGATGATCCGCGACCTGGAACCGGTGCCACGTGACCATTACGCGGGCGCGGTCGGGTGGATGGACGCGAACGGCGACGGGGTGTGGGCACTCGCGCTCCGCTGTGCCGAGCTGCGACGGCGAGACGGCGCGGCTCTTCGCAGGCGCCGGGATCGTGGCCGACTCCGAGCCGGCGCTCGAGCTGGAAGAGACCGAGCGCAAGTTCAGGGCGTTCCTGGATTCGCTCCGCTGGGGGTAGGTCGCATGCCGACGCCGGCGACGACGATCGAGGTCGAGGGCCGCGACATCCGCGTCTCGAACCCGGACAAGGTGCTGTTCCCGGCGATCGGCGTCACGAAGATGGAGCTGGTCGAGTACTACCTGACGGTGGCCGACGCGGCGCTGATCGGGTGCCGCGACCGCCCGACGATCATGCATCGGTTCCCCAACGGCGTGGACGGCGAGCCCTTCTATCAGAAGCGCGTACCGACCCAGCGGCCACCGTGGGTGCAGACCGCGACGATCACGTTCCCGAGCGGCCGACACGCCGAGATGGTCGCGCCGGAGGACGTCGCACACCTGGCGTGGATGGCGAACCTCGCTTGCCTCGACCTGAACCCCTGGCCGGTGCGGCGCGACGACGTCGATCACCCGGACGAGCTGCGGGTGGACCTGGATCCGACGCCGGATGTGCCGTGGGACGACGTTCGCCGGATCACGCTCGTCGTCCGGGACGTGCTGGAGGAGCACGGAGCCGTCGGGTTCCCCGCGACGTCGGGCAAGCGTGGGATGCACCTTGTGGTGCCGATCGTGCGCGAGCACGGGTTCACCATGGTGCGAAAGGCGGCGCTGGCGCTGGCGCGCGAGGTCACGCGGCGCGCGCCCGGTGTCGCGACCGCGGCGTGGTGGAAGGAAGAACGGCAGGGCGTCTTCGTGGACTACAACCAGAACGCGCGCGATCGAACCGTCGCATCCGTGTACTCGGTGCGTCCGGTGCCGGATGCGCGTGTGGCGACGCCTCTCTCGTGGGACGAGGTGCCGGACGTCGACCCGTCGGTCTTCACGATCCGCACGGTCCCCGATCGCCTGGCGTCCATCGGCGACCCCGGCGCGGACGCGGATCCGGCGGAACGCTCCAGCCTGGCCGGGTTGCTGGAGCTCGCCGCGCGAGACGAGGCCGGCGGGCTGGGCGACGCTCCGTGGCCGCCGCACTTCCCCAAGGGCGACAGCGAACCGGTGCGAGTGAATCCCTCGCGTGCGCGCAAGGTGGCCGAGTGGGAGGCCTCGCGTCGCAAGGGGAAGGGCAGCGACTAGCCCGGCGCGAGCTGTTCGAACGTGCAGCTCTTGGGGTCGCGGTCGGTGCGCCACCTGATCACCGACGCCGAGTGGCGGAACCGGCCACCCTGCAGACGCTCGTACCGCACCTCGCAGACGAGCTTCGGCTCGAGGGTCACCCACTCGGTGTCGCGGCCTCCGCTCCATCGGCTCTGCCCGCCGGGACTGCGTCCCTCACCGAAGCTCTCACCGCCGACCAGCGGCTCGAGAGTCTCGCGCAGCTCACGCCGCTCCTTCGCCCGGAACGCCGAGGTGTGGCCGACGTACTGCAGCGCGCCCTCGTCGTCGTACAGGCCCAAGCAGCAGGCTGCCCACGCCGTCTCCGTTGCGCACCAGCCGATAACCGCCGACCACGCAGTCGGCGGTGCGGTGATGCTTGACCTTGACCATGACGCGCTCGCCCTCGACGTAGCGCCGCTCGGCACGCTTGGCCACGATGCCATCCTGTCCCACGCCGTCGACGTCGGCGAACCACCGCTCCGCCGTTTCGGTAACGGCGGTCTGGGGCGTGAGGATCAAGGCGGGGCCCGGATGCAGGCCGCCGGGCGAGTCGGGCGCCAGGTCAGCGCCGAGCCGTCGGATCAGACCTTCGAGCTCGGCGCGTCGCTCGTCGGTGGTGAGTGGGCGGACGTCACGGCCGTCGAGCTCCAGCAGATCGAAGGCGACGAGCGTGGCCGGGATCTCTCCGGCGAGCTTGTTCACCCGCGAGGCCGCCGGATGCAGCCGCAGCTGCAGCGTCTCGAAATCCATCGCGCCGCCGACGATCATCACGATCTCGCCGTCCATCACGTACGAGGCCGAGGGTTGTGAGGCGAGCAACTCGACCAGCTCCGGGAAGTACCGGCCGAGCGGGCGATCGCCGCGCGAGTCGATCCGGACCCCGTCCGCGTCGCGCGTGACGATCGCGCGGAACCCGTCCCACTTCGGCTCGTAGCGCCAGCCGTCCCCGACGGGGAGGTCCTCCTCGGCCTTGGCGAGCATCGGACGGACCCGTCGAGCGGTCATCCGGGAAAGCTAGCCCATCCGCTGCATCCGGGGTCAGCGACCGAGTCGGACGGTGTCGCGGAACGGACGATCGGGATCATGTGTGGCTCGGCGCTCCCTGATGGCTGCGCCGTCGGACGATCCATCGGGCGAAGAGCCACGTCCCCACCGCTCCGAAGACCGCGATCGCGCACGCGGGCCACAGACTCTCGTTCCCGTGAACCATGATGCCCAACGCGTTGTGGCACACCGTGAGCGCTTCCACGCCGCTCACCCGGTTGCAGCTCGGGGCGACCAGCCAGAAGCCTGCGACGAAGGCGATGGTCGATGCCAGCCCCGGGATGAAGACCGAGCGATCGTGACGCCATCGCCCGAAGATCAGCATCGCCATACCGACGGCGAAGAACGGTGCGCCGATCCCGATGAGGTCGATGAACCCGAAGGCCGCGAAAACGACGGCGAATGACCAGTAGCCCACAGCCCGCGATCGAACGTCCGGTTCCAAAGAAGCCTCCGACTTCGTGCTAGTCGTGGGTTGTTGCGTAGTCCGAGGCGCCGAGGAAGTGCAGTGAGACGTACGGCTCGTCGCCGACCACCCAGCTGTCGTGCCCGGGTGGGATCGCGAACAGATCTCCAGGCTCCATCACGAACTTCCGGCCGTCGTTCATGGAGCACATCGCGCGACCCGACACGACGAGCCCCAGATGTTCTACCTCGCAGGACGCGGTGCCGGTGATCGCACCGACGTGCTCGGACCACTTCCATCCCGGCTCGTACTTCGCGCGGCCGATGGTCATGTCGCCGATCCGCACGACCTCGAAGGTCCCCTTCTCGAACGTACGCGTCTCGTCGGGTGAATCGAACCGCTTGACCTCCAGCTCCATCCGTCCCCTCCTTCGAGGGGTCGAGGCTACGCCAGCGCCGCGTCCACCGCCGCCTGAACCTCCATGTGTCGTTCTAGATTCCGGGCTCGGTCGGAGGGCACCTCGATGATGTGGACACCCCCTGCGGTCGCGGCAGCCTCTACGGCAGGGACCAGATCGGCGGCACTCTCGATCCGGGTGTGGCCCGCGTCGGCCGCGACGCAGAGCGCACCGAGGTCGAGCCCGTGCGGCGTCGCGAACAGCTCCTCGAACTCGGCCAGATCCCTCTGCGGCAAGAACGAGAACACGCCGCCTCCATCGTTGTTCGGCACCACGAAGACGGCGGCCAGGCCACGCGACGCGCTCCACAGCAGCGATCCGGCGTCGTGCAGGAGCGTCAGGTCGCCGCAGAGCGCGTACGTCGGTGTACCGGTCGCGGCCACGCCCAGCACCGTCGACACGAACCCATCGATCCCGCTGGCTCCCCGGTTGGCCAACACGCGGAGACCTTCGCGCGGCGCCATCGAGTAGTCGAGGTCACGGATCGGCATGGATGAGCCCACCACGAGGGTGCCGCCCTCCGGGATCATCGCGGCGAGGTCGCGCGCGATGCGGAGCTCGGAGACGCTGCGATCGGCGTCGAGCACCTCGTCCATCGCGCGCCGCGCGCGCTCGTCGAGATCGTTCCACGTCTCGTTCCATCCGTCCGGTGCGGGTTCGATCCTGCGCGCCATCAACTCGGTATACGGCGGTGGCGGCACGTCGGAGCCCATCATCATGAACCCCACGGGGTCGCCCTCACGCACGATCGGGCGGCCCGCCAAACCCGCGGCCAGTCGATCGGGGTCGGCGTGGATCCGCAGCGCTGCTCGATGCTCCGGATCTGGGTCTGGGTGGAACAGATCTACGACGATGAGCCGCCCGGCTGCGGCCACTAGCGACTGGGTTGCCCGCGTGGTCGGCGTCGCCCCGACCTGTAAGACGACCTCCGGTCGATAGAGGTCGATGAACCCGCGTGATGCGATCAGCGCCTGGCCGGCGGCGAGCGCCGTCCCCGGCCGGCGAACCCCCGACGTCGGTTCCGCCAGGACCGGCCAGCCGAGCCGACCCGCGAGCTGCGCGATCAGTTCGGGCGCCCTCCACCAGCTGGAGCCGGCGACCACGACACCACGAGCGCCCGAGATCGCCTCGGCCACGCGATCGACATCCTCAGTGGCCGGTTCGGGATCCCTGTCGGGGCGTTCGGCGCGCCCGGGTTCGCGATCAGCCATATCCAACGGGTCGCCCGAGGGGACGAGCGGCTCCTCGAAAGGACAGTTCAGATGGACCGGGCCGGGCTGCGGTCCTCCTGACGCCCTCACGGCCTCTCGGCCCACCCTCCGCCATGAAGCGGCGTCACCCTGAACCGACGGCACGGGAAGTTCGATGGATGCCCGCGGATACCCGCCGAACAGACCGGATTGATCGATGGTCTGGTTCGCGCCGGTGCCGCGCAGCCGTGGCGGACGGTCTGCGGTCAACAGATAGATGGGCACGCGGGCCTGAGAGGCCTCGACCACGGCGGGGAACAGCTCCGCGGCTGCGGTCCCGCTGGTGCAGACGACCGCGACCGGGCGGCGCAGCGACTTGGCGATCCCGAGCGCGAAGAAGGAGCTCGAACGTTCGTCCAGATGCACGTGCACCTGAACACCTGGAAGGCGCGCCAGAGCCAGCGCGAGCGGGGTGGAGCGTGAGCCGGGAGAAACGCACGCGTGGCGCATCCCGCCCAAGACCAGCTCGTCCACCAGGGACATCGCGCACGCGAGGGAGATGTCACCCGTGTCCATCGTCACGTCGCCGGGACGCTGTTCACGACGAAGTGCATGTGAGACAGCGCCAGGCCGAGGGTCAGGAGCAGTCCGCAGGCAGCGTGCGTCGCTGCCGTCCCGGTGAGCACGGGTATGAGATCGCGGCCGGTGGCCGTTCCCACACGCTCCATCGGCCGGATCGCCGGCGGCCACGCGGCGAGGCCCAGGAGCGACCATTGCGTGATCCCCACGGACTCGTCCACGATGAACATCGCCACCCCGAGCACGATCGTCGCGAACGCCGCGACGACGCAGGCTCGATACAGCCGCCGCGTCCGCCGATCACCCAATCGGACCGCGAGCGTTCGCTTTCCGCCGCCCTCGTCCGTCGGGATGTCGCGCAGGTTATTGGCCACCAGTACCGCGACCGCCAGGAAGCCCATCACCGCCCCGCTCCACCACGCCGACGCCGGCACCGTCTCTACCATCACGTACGCGGAGCCGCACGTGGCCATGACGCCGAAGAACACGAACACCATCAGCTCCCCGAGCCCGAGCCCCGCATAGGGGCGAGGCCCGCCCGAGTACAGGAGTGCGCCACCGAGTGCGAGCCCACCCACCACGAGTATCAGGATGGGCGTCGTCGCCAGCGCCAGCGCCAGACCCGCCATCGCAGCTAGTCCGAGGCAGACTAGTGCCGCAGTCAACACCGCGTTGGGCTTCACCGCGCCGCTCGCCGTAAGCCGCGCGGGCCCCATGCGCTCATGCGTGTCCACGCCACGCATGCCGTCGAAGTAGTCGTTCGCGAAGTTCACGCCGATCTGCAGACCTGCCGCGACCACGAGCGCCGCCACCAGCCGCCACACCACCATATGACCGGCGGCAGCCGTTCCCACCAGCACCGGGATCACGCCGAGACCCAGCGTCCGTGGGCGCGCTCCGTGCCACCACAGGCTCAACCCGGCGTTCACGGGCGCTTCGGGAACCGCGAGAAGTCGGGCGCGCGCTTCTGGGTGAACGCGTCGCGTCCCTCCTGCGCCTCCTCACTCATGTAATAGAGGAGCGTGGCGTCGCCCGCCAGCTGCTGCACGCCGGCCAGGCCATCGGTTCCCGCGTTCACGCCGGCCTTCAGCAGTCGAAGGGCGAGTGGCGAGAACCCGAGCATCTCGCGGCACCAGGCGACGGTTGTGGATTCAAGCTCGTCCAGGGCCACCACAGCGTTGACAAGCCCCCAGGACAGCGCCGTCTGCGCGTCGTACTGACGGCACAGGAACCAGATCTCCTTCGCGCGCTTCTCACCGACCTGGCGAGCCAGCAGGTTGATGCCGTACCCGCCGTCGAACGATCCCACCTTAGGTCCGGTCTGACCGAACCGCGCGTTGTCCGCCGCGATCGTCAGGTCGCAGCAGATGTGGAGGACGTGGCCACCGCCGATCGCGTAGCCGGCCACCATCGCGACGACCGGCTTGGGCATCCGCCGGATCTGGATCTGGAGGTCCAGCACGTTGAGCCGGCCGATGCCTTGCTCGTCGACGTAGCCGTCGTCGCCGCGGATCTTCTGATCGCCGCCGCTGCAGAAGGCGTCTGGACCTTCGCCGGCTAGCACGATCACCCCGATCTCAGGATCGTCGCGCGCAACGTCGAACGCCCGGATCAGCTCCTCTGACCGTCAGCGGCCGGAACGCGTTGCGCACCTCGGGACGGTCGATCGTGATCTTCGCGATGCCCTCGGCCGTCTCGTACCGGATATCCGTGTAGTCGCCGGAGCCCTGCCAGGAAACGCGGCTATCCATAGGACCGTTCACTCCTAGAGCGTACGCTCGAACGTTTCCGCTAGCCTAACCGACGTGAGCGGGTACCTGGGCGTCGCCCCCGGCTCCCTGGTGGCGGTCGATCTGCCTCCGGGCCCGGCATGGCGCGACATCTTGGTCGAACTGTGGGCCGAGCAGCATCCGATCCTTCCGCTCGACCGGCGCCTATCCGACCGCGAACGGCGGGCGATAGTGGATCTGGCTCGTCCCGCGGCGGTCGTCGACGAACGAGAGACGACCGTGTTCGCCGATCCTCCGCGGAACTCCACCGCAGATCTTGCGCTCGTCGTCCCGACATCGGGCACGGGCGGGCGTCCGAAGCTCGTGGAGCTGACCCGTCAGGCAGTGGGCACGGCCGTCGGGCTGTCGTTCGCAGCGCTGGGTCCGGCGCTCGGACAGATCGCGCTCGATCCATCTGAGCCTTGGGTCTGCTGTCTGACGCCCGCACACATCGGCGGTCTTCTGGTGTTGCTCCGCGGGCTGATCTTCGGCTCACCCGTGACGGTCCTGGAACGTTTCGATGTCGGGATGCTCGTCGACCGGGCGCCCCCCGGTGCTCACGTCGCGCTCGTCCCCCAGATGCTGCGCCAGCTGATCGCGTCGAACGTCGACCTCGCCCGCCTGGGCGTGCTGCTGGTCGGCGGCGCCGCGGTGGACCCCGAACAGGCCGGGGCGGCCCGTGACCGGGGAGCCCGCGTGGTCACCACGTACGGCCTGACCGAGTCGTGCGGGGGTATCGCTTACGACGGGCGCCTCTTCGACGAGACGCGCGCTCGGATCGCCGATGGAGCTATCGAGCTCCGAGGTCCGACCGTCATGGAGGGCTACCGTGCGGATCCCACGGCGACCGCGAACGCGTTCACGCTCGATGGGTGGCTGCGGACTGACGACGCAGGAGCGATCGACGATCGAGGGCTCCTCGAGGTGTTCGGACGTACGGATGACGCCATCCGGACCGGCGCAGAGACGGTCTGGCCCCAGGAGGTCGAGCCGGCCCTCCAGGACCACCCCAAGGTCGCCGAGGTCGCAGTAGCCGGCCGTCCCGATCCCGAGTGGGGCCACCACGTCGCCGCGTTCGTGGTCCCGACCGACCCGCACGATCCGCCGACGCTCGAGGATCTGCGCATCCACGCTTCGGAGCGGATCGCCCGTTTCAAGGTCCCGCGCGAGCTCGTGCTGCTGGAGGCCCTGCCGCGGACCGCAGGCGGGAAGCTCCGCCGAGGCGCGTTACCCGACTGAGTCCGGAGACTCGACCGGATCCCGGACATACGGAGGCCCGAGCCCGGGAGGGGTGGGCTCGGGCCTACCGATCTTGTGAGGGATCACCGAGGGGGTGGTGACCCCACGTTGCGGCTCCGCTGCCAAAGCGTCCGCATCCCAATCTTCGACCCGTTCACCCGTCCTGGTTGATACCCCCGAACGGGTATTGGCCGAAGGTCTAGGGTCGGCATCACCCCTTAGAAGTCGATCCGCGGCGAACCGCTGCCGGTGATGGTGTTCGTGGTGCAGGCGTTTCCGGCTGCGTCGTACGCGCCGTTGTCGCCGGTCCACGTGGTCGGGCTCGGGACGGTCACCAAGCGAGAGGTCCCGACCTCCACGCCCATCACGATCGTCACCTGGTTCCCGAGCATGGTTATCGGTGAGTTGTTGAAGTTCCGCGACCCCTGCACGTAGTTCTGTTGAAGGACCACGGTCCCGAAATCGAGCACGGCTCCGGCGTTCGTTCGGATCACCAGCCAGTCGTTGTTGCCCCGGTTGCGGAGCCGTACCTGAACCGTGGTCGGCGATCCGCCGTCCCACCCGGGGACAAGGGATTCCGGGTCCATCGTCTCGCTGAACGTGAAGGTGACGATGTCCCCTTGCTCCGCCAGCCCTCTCGTGCCGCCGACCTTGTTGGCTGAGGTCATGTCGACCGGTGTAGGTGCCGTGTTCTCGACGATCACCGTGAACCCACCCTGAGTCTGTGTGTTCGGCGGGGCCGCAACGTCGGTCATGGTGATGGAGTAGACCCGCGAGCCGGCGGTCAGCGGGTTGATCGCGTTGCGGACGCCGCTGCGATAGTTGTAGAGCACACCCCCGGCCGAGTAGGCGCCCGCGGTCATGACCACGGCGCCGCCCCCGTTAGAGATCGAAGACACGTTGGCGGTAACGGCTCCCACGCCCGCGCCGGGGTTCCCTCCGTCGTCGATCTGCGCGTAGACGTAGAACTGTCCACCCTGGCGGATCCTGCCTGTCAGGTAGCCCACGGTCTTGGCGATCACCGTGCGCGTGACGTGAGGAGCCTCCCAGTCCGTTGCAGCAACGAAGCCGTTGACGCCGTTCGTGGTCGTGGCCGAGAACGCAGCCAACGCCCCGCCGCCGAGACCCAGCACCAGGCCCAGAGCCAACGGGACGACGACCAGACGCCTACGCGACCACTTCATCGATGACCCTCCGCCTGCCGCTCCCTCGCTTCCCGCGAACCGGAGCGCTGCCGGGCTCCTGGATGGGCTCGTGCGTCCGATCGCGGATCCGTTCGGGCACGCCGGGCTCGTGAGCGCCGCGCGGCCGCCACAGACGCCAGAGCTCCGACGCTCCCAACAGGAGCGTGGGCAGCACGATGAGGGTCAGGATGCCCAGGGTCGATCGGATCCACACCATCATGTAGCCGATCCGTGGGATGTGGAAGGAGACACGACCGATGGTGCCGGTCAGGGGGACTGCCCACTGCTCCAGGCTGCTGTTCGCGTCGCCCTTCGTGACGAACGTGACCTGGTCGTCGCGCACGTGGAGCTCGCGCACCCGGTGCGTGATGAGTCGCTCGTGGTTGAGCGGATCACGGAAAGTCACGATGTCGCCCACACGAGCGTCGATGGGCGGGATCTGCACCGCCACGATCACGTCGCCCGTACCGATCGCCGGCTCCATGCTCCCCGACATCACGGTCAGGCTTCGCCCCCCGAAGAAGTTCGGGAGCCCGACGGCCAGCACGAACCCGCCGAAGATGCCGATCAGGATCCAGGCTAGGAGGAGCCCCACACGCCGGAAGGCCCGCTTCACTGGTTCTGCGCCTCCCATGTGAAGGCCACCAGGCCGGTCAGACCCTGGGCCGCGAATAGGTTCTGCATCTGAACCGTGAACCGGTAGACCAGCGAGTTTCCGGTGTTCCATCGGGTCTGAACGCCCGGGAAGGCCGGGATCCCGTTCGCCCAGCTGCCGCGCGCCGCCTTGAACGCCTGGAGCGTTCCGGTGGGTGAGATCGTGGCCTCCGACGCGAACCCGGCGCAGTTGGGGAACGTGGTAGCGATCGGCATGGAGCCCTTCTCCACGGTGATGTTCAGGTAGGGATCCAGACCAGATCCGGCGGTTGAGGTGTAGAGACGAACGCTGGAGGGAAGCGAGCCCGTGTACGTCACGCGGATGCAGCGAACGATCGTGGCGGAGGTCGGCAGCTGGTTCGCCACGTCCCACATGACGGTGGACCCGTCGTTGTCGCCGAGCGCCACGGTTCCAGCCGCATAGGTGTTGTCGATGTTCTGCGTGGTCCGCGTGAACGCCGCGAAGGTCGCGCGGCCGGACGCCACCGCGATCAGACCGGTCGCGACCAACGCCATCAAGATGCGCGTGGCGCGGTTCACGGCAGGGCCTCCCGCTCCGTGTCGACTTCGAACCCCAGGTCGACCTGAACGATCCTGCCGGCGTATCCGGGTCCCACGTCGTCGGGGACCCAGGCCTCCAAACCGATCGAGCGCCATTCGCCCGGGTCAAGCGTGATGGCCGCGGCCGTCCAGTCACCGAACCCGTCGAGCGGGCCACGGTAGAGCTGCTCGCCGTCCGGGTCGGTGACCAGTATCCAGAGCGCTCGGTCGAGGGCCGGGGTGTCCGGGATGCCGCGCAGGTGGACGCTCACCGGACCCGCGGTTTGGTTCAAGAGTTGTACGGAGCCCGACGCGGCATCGGTGGCGGGTGTCAGGCTGGTGCCACGGAGCACCACGCCGGAGCGCTTCACGGCCAGCTCGCCGCTCGGCGCTGCCACCACCGACACATCGGCGCCCAGGGCGTCCGCTCCCGCGGGGATCCTGGACGAGCTGATCACACCGGCCGCCAGAGCCGTGCCGATGATCAGCCCGATCACGCGCAGGCGGCTGTCGATCCGCCGATCGATCTTCCGTCGTTCCACGTTCGTCGTCCCTCCCGACGTTCGTTCCTCCTGTCAGAAGACCCGGGCCCGGGCGCTCGCGCGATCGAGCCCGGATCTTCCGAGGAGGGTGTGGGTGGGTCGCTCGCGCGACCCACCCTTCCCTGCTGAGGCGCTTAGATGTTCTGCGCCTCCCACGTGTAGCTGTGCACGCCCGAGGTCCCACCGACGGCAAGAGGGTTGTCCTGCATGGTGAGGGTGAACCGGTACACGAGCGTGTCGTTCAAGTTCCACTGGGTCTGCGCACCGGGGTTGGCGCCAGCACCGGACGCGAAGTCGACATCGCTCGCGGCGAAGCTGGACAGCGTGCCGGAGAAGATGCTCGCCTCCGACGTGAAGCCGGTGCAGTTCGGGAACGCGGTGCCGACGGGCATGCTGCCCTTCTCGACCGTCAGGGTCACGTACTGCCCGAACGCGTTGACCGGAGTGGTCGTGTAGAGCCTGACCGTGGACGGGAGCGAACCCGTGTAGGTCACGCGGATGCAGCGATCGACGACGTCGTTCGGCTTGGCGTCGGCGATGACGTACATCGCGGAGCCGGCGTCGTTGTCTGAGATGACGACGGTACCGGCGTCGAACGAGTTGCCTGCGTTCACGGTCGTAGCCGAGAACGCCGAGAACGTGCCGATGCCGGCGACGGTGCCGATGCGTGCCCACCAGCAGCAGCGTCAGGAGCGACTTACGCCCCCGGCTCATGCGGTGGATCCTGTCCATGCCAGACCTCCTCGGTCCTTCCTGCGGCACTCGCGGCCGTTGCCCCCCTTGGGCAAACATGACTTCGGAGGTTCCGTTCCTCATCTTGAGTGCGCTGCAAGGCATTTCGGCATGTAGCAACATCCGTTGGTCGGAAACCCTAGCGACGCTCGCGATGCGCACAGGAGGAACGGGGCTGTCACTCGGCATGAGTGGAGCAGGACGTCATGGTTCTGCCCTCGCGCAATCGAGGGTTGACGCGAAAGGGCAACACCGGCGCGACGGGACGCGAGGGAAAAAGTTCGGCGCTAGACCGTGATCGTGCCGTGTTTCACGGCGAAGGCGACGGCCTCCAACTTGGAGTGCACCCGCAGCTTGCCGAGGATGTTCCGCACATGGGTCTGGACGGTCTGCGGGCTGATGTAGAGCTTGGTAGCGATGTCGTCGTTGCGCATCCCCTGCGCGAGCAGCGACAGGATCTCCTGTTCGCGCTCGGTCAGGTCGTTCAACAACGCGAGCGCGTCGCGTTGCTGCTCGCGTTCGCGTGCCACCTGAGGCAGGATCCGCGCGAGCGTCATGGGGTCGATCAGCACCTCGCCGTCGGCGGCGGACTTGGCGGCCGACAGGAGCTCCTGCGCGGCCTCGTCCTTGCTCAAGAAGCCTGAGGCGCCGGCCTCCACCGCGTCGACGAGCAGCCGGTCGTCGTCGTGGGCCGTCATGATGATGACCTTCGTTGCCGGGGAGGTCTCCTTGATCTTCTTCGTGGCCTCGATACCCGACATCCCCCCCTTGAGCTCGATGTCCATCAGGACCACGTCGGGCAGTTGCTCGGCGCAGAGATCGATCGCGGACTGCGCGTCGTGCACCGGCGCGCCGACCAGCTCCAGACCGTCGTCCAGGCCGACCACCGTGGCGAGCGCGTCGGTCAGCACACGGTGGTCGTCGCAGATCAGCAGCCGAACGGGGCGTGCGTCGTCTGTCACTGGTCTCCCCTGGGAAGCCGGATGCGAAGCATCGTACCCCCGTCGGGTGCATCGTCGATCGAGACGTCGCCGCCCTGCGCGGTCACGATCCCGCGTACCAGGAACAGCCCCAGACCGGAGCCGCTGACCTCCTCGTAGCCATCGGGACGCCAGGTACCGAACTTCAAGAACACCGCGTCGCGCTGCGCGGCAGGGATCCCCGGCCCGTGGTCGCTGACGTCGATCGTCACGTCGTTGTCATCGGCATCTGCGGTCACCCGGATGGAGGCCTCGGCGGGAGAGAACTTCGCCGCGTTCTCCACCAGCTGGCGTACGGCTTCGGCCAGCCACTTGCGATCGAGCGGGACCTCGATGCCCTCGGGAGCGTCCACGGTCACGGGGTGCGCGCCATGATCGACGGCGTTGGCCCCCTCTCGGACCACGCTCCCCAGGTCCTGCGTACGGATGTCGTAGTGGACCGTGGCCGCGTCCACCTTGAGCGCGGTCGAGGCTTGGGTGACGGTGGCCAGGAGGCGGCGCGACTCCTGTTCGATCAGGTCCAGGAACTCTCGCCGTTCAGGGTCGCCCAGCCGGTCGTAGTGCGCGAGCGCCGTGCCGGCCAGTCCACGGATGGTCGTCACCGGACCGCGAACCTCGTGCGCGATCATGGCGGCGATCTCGGCACGCCCGCCCATGACCTCCTGTGCGCGGTCGCTCGCTCGGCGCGCTCGCGAGGCCTCAACGCGCTGCGGGGCGAGGAACGCGACGAGTGCCAGTGCGACGGCGAGCGGGAGCAGCGTGTCGGCAGGATGGAGAAGCGGTCGGTAGGAGATCGGCCGGGCCAGCAGGACCAGCTGCCCGGCGGCCGCGATAGTCCAGGCGACGGCGAGCCACGGGTGGGAGGAGCGAACGTCCCCGCCGGCCTTCCACTCGCGCCACCCGGCGACGAGCAGGAGTGCGATGGCCGCCCCTCCCACGATCCAGAGCAGCGGTGATGTGAGGGAGAAGGCGGCGCCGCGCCGCAGATCCACGTTCTTGGCGGGCGACAGCGAATGTCGGAACACGATCAGGGTCATGTCGATCAGCAGGAGCGCCGCTGCCCCGACCCCTAGGACGAGGGGCGCGTGGAGCGGCCTGCGCCCACGCCGGTCCCACCATGGCCGGGCAAGCACGAACGCGGCGGCGGCGAGCAGCCAGGCCGAGAACCATCCGAGCGCGGGGAACGTCAGTCCTTCCCACGGGGAGTGTGAGTCCGACAGGATCCAGTGCTGGTCGAAGACGACGGTCTGCACGGCCACCACGAGCGATCCCGCACAGACGAACAACGGATGGGTGTCGCCGGTGCTTCGGTAGCGCGTGAAGCACACGGCTCCGGTCGCCAGGCAGACGGCTGAGAGGATCGCGTCGTTCGCAGCCCGACCGTCAGGAGACCAGTGTGCCTGGATACCGATCGTCGCGACGCCCGCCGCCGCGACGATCAAGCCGACGCTGAAGAGCAAGATGGTGCCCCGACCGCGGGAACGCTCCATCCGCCGAGTCTAGGACCGACCCTGCGGCCCACCGGTATCTCTACGAGTACGTGTGGTCCCGGTCGGGAAACGATCCGGACTCCACATCTCTCATGAACGCTTCGACCGCTTCGGCCGTCGTTTCACGGACGTTCGCGTAGGCCTTGGCGAGCTTCGGAGGCTTCTCGGTGATGCCCAGCAGGTCGTGGATGATCAGGACCTGCGCGTCGCATCCCGCGCCCGCGCCGATCCCTATCGTGGGGATCTGCAGCGAGCGGCTGATCTCGGTGCCTAGGTCGGCCGGCATGGCCTCCAGCACGATCGCGAACGCGCCTGCCTTCTCAAGCTGCATCGCCTCGTCGAGCACCTTGGTGCCGGCTTCGCCGCGTCCCTGGATCTTCATCCCGCCGAGTCCGTTGACCGATTGGGGCGTGAGCCCTACGTGGGCCATCACCGGGATGCCGATCTCGACCAAGCGGTGGACCAGGTCCAGCTGCGCGCCCTCGATCTTGACGGCGTTGGCGCCGCCCTCCTTGATCATGCGGCCGGCGTTGCGTACCCCGTCGTCCACGCTCGCCTGGAACGACATGAACGGCATGTCGCCCACCACGAGGGCGTGTTCGGCGCCGCGCGCCACCGCCTTCACGTGATGGAGCATCTCGTCCATGGTGACCGGGAGCTCGTTCGGGTACCCCAGGACGTTTCGGCCCACGGAATCCCCGACCAAGAGCACGGGCACGCCCGCACGGTCCAGGATCTGTGAGGTGGGGAAGTCGTAGGCGGTCAGCATCACGAACCGCTTGCCTTCCGCCTTCCACGCACGAAGGTCGTGGATGGACGTTCTCATCGCTCGCGCCTCCTTACAGGTCGAGTGCACGGCAGGTCTCAGAGTCTAATCCGTTCGAAGGTATACGGCCCTTCAAGGGCTCGTGTCACCCCCCGGTGCTACGGTCCGCTCGTGTCCCGTACACTCTGGACGCCCTCGTAGAACCCCCCTGCTCCCTCTCGCTGAGGGGGCCGTCCAGACCAGAGGAGGTGGAGTTGAGGGAGTACGAGATCATGCTCATCCTGCCCGCCGAGGCCGACGAAGCGTTGCTTGGCACGGCGGTGGACCGCATCACCAAGGTGATCGGCACCGTCGGCGGCGAGGTCGGGAACATCGATCGGTGGGGTCGCCGCCGGTTCGCTTACGAGATCGCGCACCAGACGGAGGGCTACTACGCCGTCGTGCGGTTCACCGCGGAACCGACCGTAACCACCGAGCTCGAGCGCGTCCTGAACCTTGCCGACGAAGTTATCCGGCACAAGGTGATGGTCGTACCCGAGAAGAAGGACAAGCCGCAGAAGCACAAGGCACCTTCCCCCACCCCGGCGTGAGCCATACGCGCTCTGGGTGCGGACGATCAAGAGGTGGTGAGTTGACATGGCGAACGACAACCAGGTGACCGTGGTCGGGAACCTGACCGACGACCCCGAGCTCCGCTACACCCCTAACGGGGCAGCGGTGTGCAAGTTCCGGATCGCCGTGAACCGCCGGATGCCAGACGGGGCCGGTGGGTGGAAGGACGGCGAGGCGTCGTACTTCTCTGTGAACTGCTGGCGGAGCCTGGCCGAGAACGTGGCCGAGACGCTCACCCGCGGCACCCGCGTGGTCGTGTCCGGCCGTCTGCAGTACCGAGCCTGGGAGAACCAGGACGGAGACAAACGCAGCGCCGTCGAGATCGAGGCCGACGAGCTCGGTCCGAGCCTGCGGTGGGCCACCGCCACCATCGAACGCAACCCGCGTTCCTCCTCTGCCGGAAGCAGCGGAGATTGGGGCGACAAGGTGGCTGCACCGGTCGGCGGCCCGAGTGAGGAGACACCACTGGATGGCGGGTAAAGGGAAACCTCGCGATGGGGCCAGGCGGCCCAAGCGCGACAAAGAGGACAAGCCGTGGAAGAAGCAGAAGCGCAAGATCTGCATCTTCTGCAAGGACAAGATCGACTACGTCGACTACAAGGACGTGGTCGGGTTGCGCAAGTTCGTGTCGGAGCGCGGGAAGATCCGCGCGCGGCGCGTGTCGGGCAACTGCGTGCAGCATCAGCGCGACGTAGCCACCGCCGTCAAGAACGCCCGGCAGATGGCCATGCTGCCGTACGCGAGCAAATGAAGGTCATCCTTCAGAAGCCGGTCGAGAAGCTGGGCGATCCCGGTGACGTGGTCGACGTGGCGGCCGGCTACGCGCGCAACTACCTGATCCCGCGCTCGCTCGCCATCCGCGCCCACCGCGGCGCCGAGAAGCAGGCCGCGACCCTTCGACGCTCGCACATCTCACGCCAGTCGCAACAGAAGGTGGAGTTCGAGGCGCTGGCGGCCAAACTGATCGCGTCGCAGGTGCGGATCTCGGCCCGAGCCGGCGAAGAGGGCAAGCTCTTCGGATCGGTGACGGCGGCAGACATCGCCGAGGCGATCGCTGCCCAGGCCGAGATCACGGTCGACCGCAGGGACGTGCACCTGGACGAGCCCATCCGCTCGCTCGGAACCCACGAGGTCCGCGTGCATCTGTTCGCCGAGGTCGATCCGGTCTTGACCTTGGAGGTAGTCGCCGAGGAGTAGCGGCAGGGCAACGGAACATGAACGCCGCAAGGGCCGGGCTGCGCCCGGCCCTTGCGTTTATCCCCAGCTTTCCACAGGTCGTGTCAGAGGCGATATGCACACTTGTCCACATGGTTCTCCACATGGGGAAAGCCCAGGTCAGGCACGGAGTGACAAGGAATCTTCGAACGCCACCTGCGGCGTTGGGAATCCACCGAGTTATCCGATGGAAAGATCGGGGCCGGAGCGTAGCCTCCAGAGGTCGAGGGTTGGTCGTTCGGTGAGGGGTGAGGGTTCTGGCGCGCACGGTTGAAGACGTTCGGCGCATCCCCGAGCATCGCGTTCCGCCGCAGAACCTGGAGGCCGAGGAATCGGTCCTAGGGGCCATGATGCTCTCGCCCGAGGCCACTGCCGACGTCGTGGAGATCCTGCAGGCCGACGACTTCTACCGCTCGTCCAACGGTCGCATCTACGAGGTGCTTCGCGGCCTCTACGCCAAAGGCGAGCCCGTCGACATCGTGACCAGCGTGGAGGCCCTGAAGCGCCAGGGGATCCTGGAAGACGTCGGCGGCCACCTCTACCTACGCGACCTGGTCGACCAGGTGCCCACGCCGGCTTCGGCCGCCCACTACGCCAGGATCGTGTCGCAGACAGCGCTGCTCCGGCGATTGATCGGGGCGGCCGCCGACATCATAGACATGGCCTACACGGCGCCGGCCGATCCCGAGGGTGTGGCCGACGATGCCGAGCAGCGGATCTACGACGTCGCCCGCCGCGAGGACAACGAAGAGGTTGCCATCCTCCGCGACCTGGTCGACCAGGCCATGCTGGACCTGGAGAACATCCAGAACCGCGAGGCCCGCTACACGGGTCTTCCCACCGGCTTCCTCGATCTGGACGACCTCACCTCCGGACTACAGCCCGGGAACCTGGTCGTGATCGCGGCCAGACCGGGAGTAGGCAAGTCGTCGCTCGCCACCAACATCGCGCGTAACGTGGCCGTGACCGGACACCCGGTTGCGATGTTCTCGCTCGAGATGTCCCGCAACGAGATCGGCATGCGACTCTTGTGCTCGGAGGCGGGCGTGCCGTGGGACCGCATCCGGAGCAAGCGCGTGGAAGCGCACCACTGGTCGCGCATCGTCCAGGCCGCCGAGGTGCTGCACGACGTCCCCCTGCATATCGTGGACTCCGGCAACGTGAACATCGTTGACATCCGCGCGAAGGCTCGAAGGATGCGGACCGGCCGTCAGGGCCTGGAGCTCATCATCGTCGACTACCTCCAGCTGATGACGAGTCCGCTGACCCGTCGCCCCGACAACCGCCAGCAGGAGGTCGCCGAGATCAGCCGCTCGCTCAAGCTGTTGGCCAAGGAGCTGCACGTTCCGGTGATCGCGCTTTCACAGTTGAACCGCAACCCTGAGGCCCGCGCGGACAAGCGCCCACAGCTCTCGGACCTTCGCGAGTGCGTCACTGGGGATACGCTCGTTGCGCTCGCCGATGGGCGGCGGGTGCCGATCCAGGATCTGGTTGGGACCGAGCCCGACGTTCTGGCCATGGCGCCGGGAGGCCGGCTGATCGAGGCCCGCAGCGACAAGGTGTGGCCGGTGGGTGTTCGTCCGGTGTTCGAGGTCGCGCTCGCGAGCGGCCGCTCGATCCGCTGCACCGCCGAGCACCGGTTGTACGGCGCCGACGGCTGGATCCGGGTGAAAGACCTCGGTGTGGGGGACCGGTTGGCCATCGCGCGACGCCTGCCCGAGCCTGCCAGAACGGTCGAGTGGCCCGACGAACGTGTGGCGCTCCTGGGCCAACTCATAGGTGACGGCAGTTATCTGAAGCATCAACCCATGCGATACACGACCGCATCCGAGGAGAACAGCGAGCTCGTCAGCAGGGCAGCCCGTGAGGAGTTCGGCGTTACCGTCAAGCGGTATCGAGGACGCGGGCTCTGGCATCAGCTGTTGCTGACCGGCCAGGGCAATCGTTGGCATCCAACGGGCGTGAATGCGTGGCTCAAGGAACTCGGACTCTTCGATCAGCGATCGCATCAGAAGCGGCTCCCAGCCGAGGCATTCCAGTTCTCTGACCGACAGGTTGCGATCATGCTCCGGCATCTGTGGGCGACGGACGGATGCATCCACGCGCGACGCCCGGGATCGAAGGGCAGTCATACCGTCTACTTCTCCACCAGTAGCCGCGGATTGGCTGACGATGTCGCGGCTTTGCTCCTGCGCTTCGGGATCGTGGCTCGCACTAAGAAGGTGGAGAAGACGGGCTACCGTCCTTGGTGGCACGTCTACGTCTCGGGAGCCGTCGACCAGCGGTGGTTCCTTCGACAGATCGGAGCCTTCGGTCCGCGGGTCGAACAGGCTGCCCGGTTGGCAGCTGCGCTTGAAGGCATGGTGCCGAACACGAATGTCGACACCCTGCCGGTCGAAGTGTTCGGCAGAGTGCGGAGCGCGATGCGCCATCAAGGGATCAGCGCTCGAGAGATGGCAGCGCTCCGGGGGACCACGTTCGGAGGCGAAAGTCATTTCGCGTTCTCGCCCTCGCGCTGGGTCGTCGCCGAGTACGCGACCATCTTGGGCGACGATGAGCTCGAAGCGGCAGCGACCAGTGACCTCTTCTGGGATCGTATCTCCGGTGTGCGTAAGGATCTTCCTGAGTTAGTGTTTGATATGACAGTGCCTGGGCCCTCTAACTGGGTAGCAGGGTCAGGAAGTGTTATATCTCATAACTCTGGGGCGATCGAACAGGACAGCGACGTGGTCATGTTCATCCACCGTGAGGACGCCGATCCCGAGAAGAAGCGGCAGACCGAGCTGATCATCGCCAAGCACCGCAACGGGCCCACCGGCAACATCCGCTTGGACTTCGAGCCGGCCCTCACGCAGTTCCGCAACGCGGCCCGCGACGCTCCTCAGTGACCCCCACCCCCGCGCCAGTCACCGCCACACCCCGTCGGGTCCGGGCGATCCTAAACCGGCTCCAGAAGCGATGGGGTCCGATGCAGCCGCCGCGCCGCGTCGACCCGCTCGACGAGCTGATCCTCACCGTGCTGTCGCAACACACGAGCGACCTGAACGCCGAGCGAGCGTTCGCGCAGTTGCGCGAGGCGTTCCCCAGTTGGAACGCCGTGGTCGATGCCGGGACTAAGGCGGTCGCCGACGCCATCCGAAGCGGCGGGCTGGCCGACTCCAAGGCGCCCCGTCTCCAGGCGATCCTTCGCGAGATCCGGGAACGAGAAGGTAGCTTCGATCTGTCGGTGCTCCGGACGATGTCCGACCCCGAGGCCCGCGCCTACCTGACGTCGCTCCCGGGTGTCGGACCCAAGACTGCCGCGGTCGTCCTATCGTTCGCGCTGGGCCGCGACGCGATCCCGGTCGACACCCACGTGCATCGTGTGTCGAAGCGCCTCGGAATGGTCCCATCGAACTCGACCGCCGAGAAGGCGGACCGGCTGCTCCACGACCTGGTCCCCGACGGACTACGGACGCCGCTTCACGTGGCGTTGATCCGGCTGGGCCGCGAGATCTGCAAGGCGCCGACGCCGCTCTGCCGCGCCTGTCCTCTGAAAGACCTCTGCCCGACGGCCCCTCGCTACCTCCTCCCGAGTCAGACCTAGAGGAGCCGCTCCCGGCTCGTCTCAGCGGCGGGTGATGTGATCCCGAACGAAAGCAGCTCGGTCGCGGGTCGATCCTCGAGGCACTTCTATCAAGACATAGCCGGCAAGTTCGTAGGCGTCCGTGAGCGCCCCATGGAAGGCCACGTGTCGGCGAACGACATGACCCGTTCGTCGTCCACCACGTAGATGTCTTCCCAGGGTCCGAGGACGAATACCTCGTCGTTGTACCGATACTCCTGCGAGGCTAGGACGCTCGGTGTTGGATCGATCCCGAACAAGACTGCGTAGGCGATGCAATCCGGGATGCCGCGGTCGAAGACTACGGAGCCATCGCCGCGCTGGGCCGCCTCGTACTTCTCGATCGACCGGCGCAAGATCAGATCCAGGAACGATGATCGATCTCGGTCGTGAGTGCCGGCGCCACCCATCGATCGCTGTTCCGCCAGGATCTCTCTCGCTGGTTCACCCACGCAACGGATGTCGGCGCCGATGTGGTCGAGCGTCGCCGTCTTACCGGAGCCCGGGGCGCCCGTAAGGATGAAGAGGTCGGCAGAGCCCATCATGCATCAAGCTTGACACGGCGGCGCACGCATGAGCCGCTGTGTGGCGACGATCGCTGGAGCGGGTGAGGGGAATCGAACCCCCGTCTCAAGCTTGGGAAGCTTACGTTCTGCCATTGAACCACACCCGCGTGACCCCACCGGACGCCCCGGCGGGCCACAAGTGTAGCGAGCCACTGGCTCCTGGTGCGACCTGCTACGTTGCCTCTCCCATGGCCGAGCTCGACCCCGACTTCTGGCCGCACACGCTCTCCCGCGTGATCGCGCACCAGGCACTCACTGCGGACGACGCCGCCGAAGCGATGCGCGTGATCATGGCCGGTGAGGCCTCGCCCGGCCAGATCGGCGGCTTCCTGATGGCCCTTCGAACCAAGGGCGAGACCGTCGAGGAGCTGGAGGGGCTCTCACGCACCGCGCTTGGTTTCGCGAACCCTGTGCGCGCGCCATCGCCCGTCGTGGACACATGCGGCACCGGCGGAGATCGCAGCGGCACCTTCAACATCTCCACCGTCGCGGCGATCGTGGTGGCCGGTGCCGGCGTGCCGGTGGCGAAGCACGGCAACCGGGCTGCCTCGTCGCATTGCGGCTCTGCCGACCTTCTCGAGGCCCTCGGCGTGACGATCGATCTGGGACCCGAGGGCGTGGAGCGTTGCCTGGCCGATGCCGGCATCGGGTTCATGTTCGCGCCGGTCTTCCACCCGGCCGCCGCGCACGCGGGTCCGGTTCGCCGCGAGCTCCGGGTTCCGACCGTCTTCAACTTCTTGGGACCGCTCACTAATCCAGCACGGCCGTTCGCCCAGGTGGTCGGGGTATCCGATGAGCGGATGATGCCTCTCATGGCGGAGGTTCTCGCCCGACGCGGAACGCGTGCGAAGGTCTTCCGCGGTGAGGACGGCCTCGACGAGCTCACCACAACCGGGATGTCCACGGTCTTCGACGTCCGGGACGGAGACGTCCTCGAAGGCCATCTTGATCCCTCGACGTTCGGCTTGCCGAGGGCGACCCTCGAGGACCTTCGTGGCGGCGACGCTGAGACGGCCGCCGAGATCGCCCGCTCCATACTCGCGGGCGAGGGTGGTCCACGCCGCGACGTCGTGCTGCTGAACGCGGCTGCAGCGCTGGAGGTGGCCGGCCGTGCCCCCACGCTCGAAGACGGACTGCAGATCGCCGCCGCGGCGATCGACACGGGCGCCGCTACCGCCACCCTCGGTCGATGGGTCGCGGCCTCCAAGGCGTGACGTCGTCCCGAACGGGTAGCATCACCGCCCGATGATCCTGTCTGATCGTTCGATCCGTGAGGAGATCTCCGCCGGTCGCATCGTCGTCGATCCGTTCAAGGATGAGTGCGTGCAGCCATCGTCTATCGATCTGCACGTGGACCGGCAGTTCCGCGTCTTCCAGAACAACCGCTATCCGTTCATCGACGTCATGAAGGAACAGCCGGACCTGACCGAGCTGGTCGAGGTCAAAGGTGGCGAGCCCTTCATCCTTCATCCCGGCGAGTTCGTGTTGGGGTCTACGCTCGAGCGGATCGCGCTGCCGGACGATCTCGTCGCCCGCTTGGAGGGGAAGTCGTCGCTCGGCCGCCTAGGTTTGTTGATCCATTCGACGGCGGGCTACGTGGACCCCGGTTGGGATGGCTACCTCACCCTCGAGCTCTCGAACGTGGCGAACCTACCGATCACCATCTACCCGGGCATGAAGATCGGGCAGATCTCGTTCTTCCGGCTCACTACGGCAGCTGATACGCCCTACGGTGCCGCCGGGAGCAAGTACCAGGGCCAGCGCGGCCCCACGGCGAGCAAGTTCTTCCAGGAGTTCGCCGACAGCTCCGAGTCGTAACCTCGCTACTCGGGACCGCCCACGGTTCCCGGAACCGGCCCCACGCCCAGCTGCACGGCCATCATCGCGGCCTGCGTCCGGTTGGTGACGCCGAGCTTGCGGAAGATCGCAGCCAGGTGCGCCTTCACCGTCTTCTCCGACAGGTATAGGTTCTGCGCGATCGACCGATTGCTCCGGCCTTCGGACAGGAGCGCCAGGATGTCGTGCTCCCGTTTCGTCAGGTTGTACTCGGTGCGGCGATGCCGGTCGTGACCGTTCGCGTTCTGACCCGAGGGATCCACGTCTTCGAACAGGTTCTGGATCACGCGGGGCGACAGCACGTTCCCGCCGCCGGAGATCGCCACGTTGATCGCCTGTCCTAGGTCTTCCGGCGTGGCGTCCTTCAAGAGGTAGCCGGCGGCTCCGTCAGACAGCGCGCGTTTCACGTACGGCGCGTTCTCGTAGGTCGAGAGCATGATCACCGGGACGTCGGGCCACTCTGTCTTCATCGCCCGCAGCAGCTCGAGCCCGTCCAGATCCGGCATGCGGACGTCGACGAGCGCCAGATCGGCCACCTTGGCCCGCATCAGCTCCAGCGCCATCGCGGCGCTGTCTGCTTCTGCGACGTCGGCGTCCGGGAACCCCTCCTTAACCACGTAGCTCATGCCACGGCGCACGAGCGCGTGGTCATCCACGATCAAGATCCTCATCGTTCCTCTCCTCGCCCTCCGACGGGAAGGAGCGCGACCACACAGGTCCCGCCCCCGGGCGTCGATCCGATCTCCACGGTCCCACCGATGTCTTCGGCGCGAACCCTCATCATGTGAAGCCCGAAGTGTGGGTCGTCGTCTTCAGCGGGCTGGATCCCGCGACCACGATCCTCGACCTCGATCCGCAGACCCTGCGCATCGGCCCGCACTCGGACCTCCACGTCGGGGGTATCGGCATGCTTGGCTGCGTTCGCGAGCGATTCTGCGATCACCGCGTGCGCCGTCTCCAAGACGGCCGCGGGCGCAGCGTCAGCGTCGCCCTCTATGGATACGCGCGCGGGGAGTCCCCACCGCGCTACCAGCTCCTCCACGAAGACCGCCAGAGGCGGCTCGGGCGGCCTCTGGTCCTCATACAGTTCGAAGAGCAGCTGACGGATCTCGCGCAGATCGGCCCGGATAGCGGCTTCGACCGCTGCGAGCGAGGCCGTGGCCCCGGCCGGATCGGACAGGATCCGTGCACGAAGCGACTGGAGCTCCAGGACGGCGCTGGTCACCGTCTGGGTCAGACCATCGTGGATCCGCATGGCCCATCGGGCACGCTCTTCGAGCACTCGGGTCTCCACCAACTGGTCGACGGCGGAGTCGTGTGTCGGGCGTACGGAGGCGACGGGGGCGCTCATACCTGGCGATATCCCTTCGGTCGGGGCCGTTCGTTCTAGTCCCTTCATCGGTCGAAGGGGCGCACGGCTTGACCCGTTGGCGGGACGAGATGATCAGAACGAACGTGTCTATCCGGCGGATGGGGCTTCGTCGGGCAGCGAACGGCGGATGACCTGGGCGATATCCAGCACCTCGGTCGGGTCCCCGCGATCTTTCGCGCCGTCATCGAGCATGATCAAGCAGTAGGGGCAGGCCACACCGACGGTGTCCGCGCCGGTCGTGGCGGCCTCGTCCATGCGCTCCACGTTGATGCGCTTGCCGATCGGCTCCTCCATCCACATCCGAGCTCCGCCCGCCCCACAGCACATCCCTCGCTCCTTGTGCCGGGGCATCTCCACGGTCGTCAGGCCTGGGACGTGGGCCAGCACGTCGCGTGGGGCGTCGTACACCTGGTTGTGGCGACCCAGGTAGCACGGGTCGTGGTAGGCGAGGAGTGTCTCGACCTGCTCGGTTGGGCGCAGCCGCCCCTCCGCCACCAGCCTGCCCAGAAGCTCGGTGTGGTGGATGACCTCGTAGCTCCCGCCGTACTGCGGGTATTCGTTGCGAAGCGTGTTGAAGCAGTGAGGGCAGTTCGCGATGACCTTCGTGACTCCGATGCCGTTCATGGTCTCCACGTTCTGCTCCGCGAGCGTCTGGAACAGGAACTCGTTGCCCATGCGCCGGGCTGGATCGCCGGTGCAGAGCTCGCGCGGCCCGAGGATGGCGAATGGGACACCGGCTCGCTGGAGCAGCTCAGCCACGGCACGCGAGATGTTCCGCGCCCGTTCGTCGAACGAGCCGGCACAGCCGACCCAGTAGAGGTACTCAGGCGCGGCGCCGTTCACCAAAGGGACGTCGAGGCCCTGGGCCCAGTCGGCGCGTTGCGATTGGGACACGCCCCACGGGTTCGACTGGTTCTCCAGGTTGCGCATCATGGCGCCGGCCTCGGCCGGGAACCGGGACTCGCCCATGACAAGCGCGCGGCGCAGATCGACGATCGTGTCGATGTGTTCGATGTCTACCGGGCATTCCGCCATGCAGGCGCCACATGTTGTGCACGACCACACCACGTCGTCGTCCACGATGCCGGGGACGAGGGCCACCTGGGCCGGGGTCTCACCGGCCGCGATCGCCTCCAGGATCCGAGGCCCTTCTTCGAGCAGGTGGTCCCTCAGATCCATGATCAGGAGCTTGGGCGAGAGGGGCTTCCCCGTATTCCATGCGGGGCAGGCGCTCTGGCATCGGCCGCACTCGGTGCATGCGTAGAGGTCTAGGAGCTCCTTCTGGGTGAGGTCGGTGACCGTCTCGGCCCCGAGCGACTGCTCGCCGGCCTCGAGCTTCTCCATGTCGATCCGCAAGGGCTCGAGGGCGCCGCGCGGCCGCGTGCTAGAGAACCAGACGTTGAGCGCGCTCGTGATGATGTGCAGATGCTTCGAGTAAGGCAGGTACAGCAGGAACCCGAACACCAACAACAGATGCGCCCAGAGGAAGAACCACGACGAGAGCGACTGCCAACCTTCGTTCATCCAGGTGAACAGGTAAGACGCCGCCGTCGATACGGGCGTCCATGCCGTCGGGTAGGCGCTCTCACCGAGCGCGATCTTCGCGCCGCGCAACAGGAACAGCGTGAGGATGATCCAGGTGATCAGGCCCAGGATCCGCAGCGCATCCAACCCGTGCGATCCCACGAACCGTTCCGGCCGCTGAACCAAACGGATCCACAGAGCGATCGCGATCCCCACCAGGACCAGCGAGGCGAACACGTCCTGGACCAGCCCGAGCCATCCCGCGTGTCCGATGAACGGGAGCGCGAAGTCGGGGTCGATCGCCTGGCCCGCCGCTTCGACGATCGTGGTCAGCAGAACCAGGAAGCCCCAGAAGATGAGCGCGTGCATCAGCCCCGGGACAGCCCGCTGGAACAGCTTGCGTTGACCGAGCACCTGGCCCGTTTCGCGAGCCAGACGTCTGGGGACATCTCCCGAACGATCGACCGGACGCCCGAGCGCGATCAGACGAGTCAGCAGACGCGCGCGCCTGGCGAACAGCCCCAACATGCCAGCGACCAGCAGCCCCAAGATGACGGCTCGAACGACCATCGGCGGGAGTGTACCCCGCCCTTCCGATCCTGGCTCCATGGGCGGGAATGCGGAGCCGTATCCAAAGGTTGCTAATAAGACACTCAAGCTCTATCCTGCTAAGAGGCTTAGATATCTGATAGCACGACCCGAAGGAGGATCATCCATGGCACGAGCGGTAGGCATCGACCTGGGCACGACCAACTCGGTTGTCTCTGTGTTGGAAGCCGGAGAGCCCGTAGTGGTCCCGAACGCCGAGGGTGCGCGCACCACGCCCTCCGTGATCGGGTTCGCGAAGAACGGCGAGATCCTGGTCGGCGAGGTCGCCAAGCGCCAGGCCATCACCAACTCGGACCGGACCGTGCGGTCCGTCAAGCGTCACATGGGCGACAAGTCCTGGTCCGTCGACATCGACGGCAAGGCCTGGACCTCGCAGGAGATCAGCGCCCAGATCCTGGGCAAGCTGAAGCGCGATGCCGAGGCGTATCTGGGTGATTCCGTCTCCCAGGCCGTCATCACCGTTCCGGCGTACTTCGACGACGCGCAGCGCCAGGCGACCAAGGAGGCCGGACAGATCGCCGGCCTCGAGGTGCTCCGCATCATCAACGAGCCGACGGCGGCCGCACTCGCGTACGGCCTCGACAAGCAGGAGTCCGACCACACGATCCTGGTGTTCGACCTGGGCGGTGGGACGTTCGACGTGTCGCTGCTCGAGATCGGCGAAGGCGTGTTCGAGGTCAAGGCGACCCACGGCGACACACAGCTGGGCGGTGATGACTGGGACCAGCGGGTCATGGACTGGTTGGTGAAGACGTTCAAGGACAACCACGGCGTCGACTTGTCGAACGACCGGATGGCCATGCAGCGATTGAAGGAGGCCGCCGAGAAGGCGAAGATCGAGCTGTCGCAGGTGGCCGAGACCACCATCAACCTGCCGTTCGTGACGGCCACCGCCGAGGGTCCGCTCCACTTGGAGCAGAAACTCACGCGCGCCGAGTTCGAGCGCATGACCGAGGACCTGGTCGAACGGTGCGGGACGCCGTTCGAGCAGGCGATCAAGGACTGGGGCAAGGATCCAGCTGCGATCGATCACGTGATCCTGGTCGGCGGCTCCACGCGCATGCCCATGATCCTTGAGCTGTTGAAGAAGCTCACTGGCGGGAAGGAGCCGCACAAGGGCGTCAACCCCGACGAGGTCGTGGCGGTCGGCGCCGCGGTTCAGGCCGGCGTTCTGAAGGGCGACGTGAAGGACATCCTGCTCCTGGATGTCACCCCCTTGTCGCTCGGAGTAGAGACCAAGGGCGGGATCTTCACGAAGCTGCTCGAGCGCAACACCACGATCCCGACGCGCAAGTCGGAGATCTTCACGACCGCCGACGACAGCCAGACCACGGTCGAGATCCACGTGCTGCAGGGCGAGGCCGAAACCGTGATGTCGCCGGGCGTGAAGTCGCTCGGCCGGTTCCACCTGATGGGCATCCCGCCCGCGCCGCGCGGTATCCCCCAGATCGAGGTCGCGTTCGACATCGACGCGAACGGCATCGTGAACGTGAGCGCCAAGGACCTGGCCACCGGCAAGGAGCAGGCCATGACGATCACGGGCGGCACGGCCCTGTCCAAGGACGAGGTCGAGCGGATGGTGGGTGACGCCGAGAAGTTCGCGGCCGAGGACCACAAGCGGCGCGAGGTCGCCGAGGCTCGCAACCAGGCCGACCAGCTCGCGTACCAGGTGGACAAGTTCATCGAGGAGAACGGCGAGAAGGTCCCCGAGGCCGACAAGACGGAGCTGGCCCAGGCCAACGAGAAGCTGAAGGAGGCCCTGAAGGAAGAGGCTGCCGAGGCGTCGACGCTGACCCAGGCCACCGAGGCCACGATGCAGGTCTTCCAACGCATCGGCCAGGCGATGTACCAGGCCCAGCAGGCGGAGCAGGCCACCGGCGCTCCCGAGGGCGAGGGTGCAGGCGGCGCAGACGGACAGCCCCAGCCGGAGTCCGAGGACGATGTGGTCGAAGGCGAGATCGTCGACGAAGGGGGTGCTTCGTAGTGACGGACGAGACCCCAATCGATGGCCCGCGTATCAAGATCACGGACAAACGCAGGACGCTCGACGCGACGGAGGAGACCGAACCCTCGGATGGATCTCTGGAGGACGAGGGTTCAGAGGTCGAACAGGACATCGACGCGGCACGCTCCGAGGCGGCCGAGTACCTGGACCACCTCCGGCGTCTACAGGCTGAATTCGACAACTACCGCAAGCGCGTGTTGAAAGAACAGACCGATGTGATGGAACGGGCCGCCGCCCCCGTGATGCAGCGTCTGCTGGAGGTCGTGGACGACTTCGATCTGGCGCTGATGTCGGCCAACGACAAGCCCGACTTCGACCGGTTCCTGCATGGGGTCGAGCTGGTCTACGCGAAGCTCGCCGACACCCTGAAGGCGGAGGGCCTGGAGCGGATCGAGGCGTTGGGAAAGCCGTTCGATCCGGAGCAGCACGAGGCGTTGATGCAGACCGGCGAGGGCGACCATCTGGTCGTGGCCGACGTGCTTCGGCCCGGGTACACCCTGCGCGGGCGAGTGATACGTCCCGCCGGCGTCCGCGTGAACAGGGAGTGAGGCCACCTTGGCAGACGAGGTCCGAAGGGAGTGGTTCGACAAGGACTACTACCAACTCCTCGGCGTGCCCAAGAACGCGAGCGCCGCGGACATCAAGAAGGCGTATCGCAAGCTAGCTCAGCAGCATCACCCCGACGCCAACCCCGGCAACAAGGAGGCGGAGGATCGCTTCAAGGAGATCTCCGGCGCATATGACGTGTTGGGTGACGAGGAGAAGCGCAAGAGCTACGACCGGGTCAGGGACATGGGCGCGGCGGGGTTCGGCGGTCCTGGCGGCGCCGGATCAGGAGCGGGATGGCCCGGCGGGTTCGGCGGTCCCGGCGGCGTACGGTACGAAACCGCCGACTTCGATCTGGGCGACCTCCTGCGCGGGTTCGGCGGGGGCCGTGGGCGTCAGCGCCAGCAGCAACCACAGCGTGGTGCGGACCTGGAGACCGAGGTCGAGGTGTCGTTCGACGACGCCATGACCGGGACCACGGTGCCCGTGAAGTTCGTCGGGCCGGCGGTCTGCCAAAGATGCCATGGAACCGGCGCCGAGCCAGGCACCAGTCCGCTCGCGTGCCCCACGTGCGGAGGCAGGGGATCCGTCGACGTGAACCAGGGCTTCTTCTCTATGGAGCAACCCTGCCCCGAGTGTCGCGGCGCGGGTCGGATCATCGAGCACCGGTGCTCCACTTGCCGTGGATCGGGGACCGAGCGGAGGACCCGGCGGTTCCAGGTGAAGATCCATGCTGGCGTCCGGGAAGGCGCGCGGATCAGGCTCGTCGGCCGCGGAGAGCCGGGACCCGCCGGTGGGCATGCGGGCGACCTGTTCGTCAAGGTCCACGTCGGTGCCCACGCGCTGTTCGGACGCAAGGGTGACAACCTGACCTTGGAGCTCCCGGTCTCCTACCCCGAGGCAGCGCTTGGCGCCAACGTCGAGGTGCCGACGTTGAACGGACCGGTGACCCTGAAGGTGCCTTCCGGAACGCCCAACGGAAAGACGTTCCGCGTACGCGGTAAGGGCGCCCCCAAGAAGGGTGGCCACGGTGATCTCCTGGTCACCGTGAGCGTGGATGTTCCCGGGAGGCTCTCCCGTGACGAGAAGCAACTGCTGAAGCAGCTTCAGGAGGCACAGAAGGAATCCCCGCGGAAGCGACTGGGGGTCGCGTGATGGCGGAACGAACGCAACGACAAGGCAACACCGACGATCGCGCCGTCTACATCATCAGCGTCGCGGCTGAGCTCGCAGGTGTTCACCCGCAGACGCTCCGGATCTACGAACGCAAGGGGCTGCTACGGCCGAAGCGAACCCAGGGCAATACCCGGCGGTACTCAGATGCCGACGTCGAGGTGCTGCGCGCCATCCAATCGCTCACACAGGAAGAAGGGGTCAACCTGGCCGGCGTGAAGCGGATCATGGAGCTGCGGGCGCAGATGGACGAGATGCGACGCCGCGTCGAGGAACTACAGGAACAGCTGTCGCACCGGCGCGCCATCGCCATGCCGGGCCGTCGCGCGGGAGAGCAGATGGTCCCGTTCCGCACCGTCGTGCGGTTCCCATGGGAGAAGCGCGCATGACAGAGGTGCAGCTGGTCCCGCTTCGGGGCGTCGACTTCGACGCCTTGGCCGACGTGCGCGCGCGAGAGGCGCGCGAGATGGGGTTCCCCGACGCGTTCGGGCCCGCAGAACGTGAGGAACTCCACGAGCGGATCGAACGCTCGGGGGAGTTCGACGGAACGGAGCTCCTTCTAGGCGTCCACGTAGGAGGGAAGCTCGTCGGGGAGGTGCAGGCGCGTCAGCCGCGGATGGGCCTGCCGCCGGGCGTGTTCGAGATCGGGATCGACGTGTTCGACCCCGCCCAACGCGGGGAAGGGATCGGCACGCAGGCGCTCCGGCTGCTGTTGTCGCGACTGTTCGAGCGCGAGGGCGCGCACCGGGTCCAAGCGACCACCGATGTCGACAACGCGGGTATGCGCGCGCTCAGCGAGCGGTGCGGTCTCGGATTCGAGGGCGTGTTGCGCGGCTTCATGCCGTCGACCGACGGCCCCAAGGACTACGCCATGCACGCGATCACCCGCGATGATTGGGAGGCCGGTCGATGACCCTGCGACCGTTCGATCCGACCGAGTTCGATGTGTTGTGGCGCGCCGTCACGGGAGCTGACCCTACGGTAGCCGTGGGCAAGAGCGACCCCGATGTGCTCCGTGCGCGCGTGGCGACCTCGGGCCAGCTGACCGAGCGTGAGCTGTTGCTTGCGGTCGAGGCTGACAGACGGCTGATCGGTTCCATCCAGGGGTATCGCGACTCGCTGCCCGACGGGGTCTTCGGACTCGGCATCGAGCTGTTCGACGAGCGCGATCGTGGCAAGGGTCACGGCACCGCAGCGGTGAGGGAGCTGGTCGCTCGTCTGTTCGAGCTCGAGGGCGCGAGGCGGATCGAGGCGGGAACGGCTGAGGACAACGTCGTCATGCGGGCGTTGTTGGAGCGCCTGGGTTTCCGACAGGAGGGGATCCTGCGGCGCTGGTACCCCTCGGAGGACGGCCGTGGCGTCGACTGCGTGATGCATGGGATGACGAAGGACGACTACGAGGACGTGAAGACCAGATGGACCTGAACAAGCTGACGATCAAGTCGCAAGCGGCGTTGGAGGGTGCCCATCAGCAGGCGGTCGCGCGCAACCATCAGACGATCGAACCCGAACACGTGCTGTTCGCCCTGCTCTCCGACCCCGAGGGTGTGGTCTACCCGCTCTTGCATCACGTTGGCGTGACGCCGAAGACGGTCCGTGACCAGGTGGATCAGGCGCTCGATCGCATACCCAAGGTCTACGCCCAGGGGCCGGCGGCCGAGGTGCGGATCTCACCGGTGACCGGCAAGCTGCTCGAGGCGGCCGGCGGGGAGGCCGAAGCGCTCACCGACGAGTACATCTCGACCGAGCACCTTCTGCTGGCGCTGCTCGACGTGGAGTCGGCGGCGGCGCAGGTGCTGCGCGACGCTGGGCTGGCGCGCGACGGGGTGTTGGCGGCGCTCGCCGAGGTCCGTGGGCGTCAGCGCGTGACCGACCAGAACCCGGAGGAGAAGTACCAGGCGCTGGAGCGCTACGGGCGTGACCTGACCGAACAGGCGCGCAAGGGCAAGCTGGATCCGGTGATCGGGCGCGACGAGGAGGTACGCCGCACGATCCAGGTGCTGTCGCGGCGGACGAAGAACAACCCCGTCCTCATCGGCGAGCCGGGTGTGGGCAAGACCGCCATCGTGGAGGGTCTCGCTCAGCGGATAGTCGCCGGCGACGTGCCCGAATCACTGAAGAACAAGAAGGTGATGGCGCTCGACCTGGGCTCCATGATCGCCGGCTCGAAGTACCGCGGAGAGTTCGAGGAGCGGCTGAAGGCCGTGTTGAAGGAGATCGCCGACTCCGAGGGCGAGATCATCACGTTCATCGACGAGCTGCACACGATCGTGGGGGCCGGCGCGGCCGAAGGGGCCATGGACGCGGGGAACATGCTGAAGCCGATGCTCGCGCGCGGCGAGCTCCGCGCGATCGGCGCCACCACGCTCGACGAGTACCGCAAGAACATCGAGAAGGACCCTGCGCTCGAGCGGCGGTTCCAGCCGGTGCTGGTGGAGGAGCCGAGCGTGGAGGACACGATCGCGATCCTGCGCGGTTTGAAGGAGCGCTACGAGGTGCACCACGGCGTGCGGATCCAGGACCCGGCGCTGGTTGCGGCCGCGGTGCTGTCCGACCGCTACGTGGCGGGACGGTTCTTGCCGGACAAGGCGATCGACCTGGTGGACGAGAGCGCCAGCCGTCTGCGGATCGAGATCGACTCGATGCCGGTCGAGATCGACGAGGTCGAGCGGCGGACGAAGCAGCTCGAGATCGAGCGCGCGGCCCTCAAGAAGGAGACCGATCCCGCGTCGATAGAACGCTTGGAGCGACTGGAGAGGGAGCTCGCGGACCTGCAGGAGCGTTCGGCGGGGATGATGGCGCACTGGCAGCAGGAGAAGGAGTCGATCGGCCGCATCCGGCAACTGAAGGCCGAGATCGAGGAGACCCGGGGCGAGTTCGATCGCGCCGAACGCGACGGCGACCTGGAGCGGGCGGCCGAACTGCGGTTCGGCCGGTTGGTCGAACTGGAGAAGCAGCTCGAGGCCGAGAACGCCGGTCTGGCCGAGCTGCAGTCCGAGGTCGCCATGCTGAAGGAGGAAGTCACCGAGGAGGACGTGGCCGAGGTCGTCAGCAAGTGGACCGGCATCCCGGTGAGCCGCCTCATGGAGGGCGAGATGCAGAAGCTCGTCCACCTGGAGGAGGCGTTGCACGAGCGGGTCGTCGATCAGACCGAGGCCGTGGAGGCCGTGGCCAACGCCATCCGTCGTTCGCGAGCGGGACTGTCCGATCCGAATCGGCCGATCGGTTCGTTCCTGTTCCTGGGGCCGACCGGTGTGGGCAAGACCGAACTGGCTCGGGCGCTCGCCGACTACCTGTTCGACGACGAGCGCGCGATCGTGCGGGTGGACATGAGCGAGTACCAGGAGCGGCATACGGTCTCTCGGTTGGTCGGCGCCCCACCCGGCTACGTCGGATACGAGGAGGGCGGTCAGCTCACAGAGGCGGTGCGGCGCAGGCCGTACAGCGTGGTGCTGCTCGACGAGACGGAGAAGGCACACGCCGACGTGTTCAACGTGCTGCTGCAGCTGCTCGACGACGGTCGACTGACCGACGGGCAGGGTCGCACGGTCGACTTCCGCAACGCGATCGTGATCATGACGTCCAACCTGGGTTCCGCGGTGTTCAACGACACCTCGCTCTCGCCGGAGAAGCAGAAGGACGCCGTGCTCGAGGACGTTCGTGGCCACTTCCGGCCGGAGTTCATCAACCGCATCGACGAGATCGTGGTGTTCGAACCGTTGGGTCGTGAGGAGATCCGGGAGATCGTGGACATCCAGCTGAGGGGGCTGCAGAGGCGACTCCAGGAGCGCAAGCTCACAGTCACCCTGACGGATGGGGCGCGCGACTACCTGGCGAACAAGGGCTACGACCCTGCGTTCGGGGCGCGCCCGTTGAAGCGCCTCATCCAGCGAGAGGTACAGGATCCGCTGGCCATGAAGCTCTTGTCCGGCGAGATCCACGACGGCGACACCGTCCAGGTCGACGCTGTGGATGGCGCGCTCCAGTTCACCACGGATTGACGAGCCCGTTCCCAGCTTGATTCGGGCGGCGAGCATCCGATACTCACCAACATGGAGGTTTCACCAGCGCTGCTCTTCGTGGGGATCATCGCGATCGCGATCGGCGTCGCGGTCTACTCCCTCCACGCTAGGAAGAAGCGACAGGAAGGCTTCGCGCTGGTGGCGAAGCAGCTCGGCCTCGAGTACTGGCACACGGATCCGTTCGGTCTGCTCTCTGAGCCGTTCGTGCTCTTCGGCAAGGGCGACGGACAGGGCATCGAGAACGTGCTCGCGGGTCCGTATCAAGGCATCGACGCGAAGGCTTTCGACTTCTGGTACTTCGAGGAGTCGACCAACTCGAACGGCCACAGGACCAAGACCTACTACCGGTTCGACTGCGTCATCTTGCCGATCGACGCCGCGTGCTCGCCCATGACGATCGACAACGAGAACCTCCTGACCCGCCTGGCCGACGCGCTCAGCTTCCACGACATCGAGTTCGAGTCCGAGGGATTCAACAAGGCGTTCAACGTGAAGTCGGATGACAAGAGGTTCGCAAACGACTTCGTGGATGCGCGCATGATGGCCTGGCTGCTGCAGTACGGGGCGGGCACTTCGTTCGAGACCATGGGAGACAGACTGATGTGCTTCCAGCGCAAGCTCGCACCGATGGAGATCGTGACGCTGCTCGGACTGTCCAAGTCGTTCCTGGACCGTGTTCCGCGCGTCGTGTACTCGCTCTACTCACGTCCCACGCCGCTTCCGCCTACTCCGAAAGGCGATCTGGCGGCGAAGAACGAAGCCAAGTGGCTATCGGGCCACTACACGCCGGACGGGTCCGGGAGCCAACCTGTGGTTCCACCTGAGGGCTCGGGATAAGCTGGCCGGACAACTTTCGAAAGGAACGGTGCCGTGACCTTCGTTTGGATCCTCCTCGGCGTGATAGTTCTGGTGGCGATCGTCGGCGTCATCTCATACAACCGGTTCGTCTCCCAGAAGAACCTGATCAAGGACGCATGGGCGAACATCGACACCGAGCTCCGTCGGCGGTACGACCTGATCCCGAACCTGGTGGAGACGGTCAAGGGCTACGCGACACACGAGCGTGAGGTCTTCGAGGAGGTAACGCGCGCGCGCGCTTCGGCCGCCGGTGCGACCGGCTCCCCCGCGGCGCAGGCCGCGGCCGAGGGCCCGTTCATGGCCGCCCTCGGCAAGCTCTTCGCCGTGGCCGAGGCCTACCCGGACCTGAAGGCCAACGAGAACTTCCTTGCGTTGCAGAGCGAGCTGTCCAACACCGAGGATCGGCTGCAGACCTCGCGGCGCTTCTACAACGCGAACGTCCGCGAGTACAACGTCCGCGTGCAGGCATTCCCGTCCTCGATCATCGCCGGCATGTTCCACTTCGAGCTGGCCGAGTTCTTCGAGATCCCGGAGTCGATCCGCGAGGCCGGGCCGCCCCAGGTGAGCTTCGCAGCGGGCTCGGAGGCTCCGACCGCGCCTGCTCCGCCAACCGCTCCCACCGTTCCCGCGACCCCGCCTGCCGCCGAGAAGCCGCCTCCGGCCCCGCCGACGCCGCCCAACAGCTAGCGGGCCTCAGTCGGCCAACACTGGGGCTTCGCCCAGCGCGTAGGCGTCCTCGGGCGGGCCGCCGCAGCCGTCCATGAGCGTCGCGCGGCGCACGTCGCTGGTCAGCCACATCCAGGCCGCCGCCCACACCACGGCGACCCCTCCCATCACCATGGCCGTGATCTGTGCACCGAAGACCTCTGAGAGCCAACCGGTCAACAGGGCAGAGGCGCCGAACGTGAGCGTCACGAGCATCCCGTCGAATGCGAAGATGCGGCCACGGATGTGGTCGGGCACGATCTTCTGTAACCCGTACGACGAGAGCATCCATTGAGCGCCTCCGCCGATGTGGGCGACCATGACCGTCGGCAGCGCCAACAGCAGCCCAGGCGTGATCCCCAGGGCCATGTAGCCCAAGCCGAAGATCGCCAGTGCTACGCCGATCGTCAGGAACAGCCGCCGATCCTCAGCGCCGAGGGAGGCTCTGCCCACGAAAGGCCCGATGATCGCGCCGATGCCGCGCGCCGCTAGCAGCAATCCGATGCCAACCTCACCGGCATCGAACTTGCCCTTCGCCAGGAGCGGCACCAAGACGAGGACTCCGCCCGCCAGGCCCCAGCCGAACTTGACGGCCAGCAGTGCCATGACGCGGTGGTCACGCCGCGCGTATCGGATCGTCTGGGTAGCCGCTTCGCGGAGTCGGGTCGGCGGCCGTGTGTCCCGCGTCTCTTGGAACGACCGCCGGATCCGCAGGAGGAGCGCGGCGGATGCCACGAACGATATCGCGTCGATCGCGATCGCCGCGTCGCTTCCCAAGAGCGCGGTGACCACGCCTCCGAGGCCCGCGCCCACCGCGAGCATGGTTCCCCAGAGCGATCCGGAGAGCGCGTTCGCGGTTGCCAGGTCCTCCGCCTCGACCAGGTTGGGGAGCGCGGCCGCCGAAGCCGGCTCGAACGCAGCGCTGAAACAGGCCATCGCGGCGAGGAGTGGGTACACGATCCACCAGGTGCTGTCCGTCTGCGTGAACAAGAACCCCACGCAGAGCACCGCCCGGCCGATGTCGGCCACTACCATCACACGCTTGCGATCCAGCCGGTCCGCCAAGATCCCCATCAACGGCGATACGACGAAGTAGGTCAGGTCTTGAGCGGCCAGGAGGAACGCCACGGCCAGCGCGGACCCGGAGATATCCAGCACCAATCCGAACAGGGCGACCAGGAGGAACCAGTCGCCGCCGAGCGAGATCAGGCTCGAGAGGTAGGCGCGGCGGAAATCCTCGTTGCGCCGAAGGAGCGAGAGGCTCGCTCGGAAGCTGCCCTCTCGGGCTTCGGGCTCAAGGGATCCACGTTCGGCCACAGGATTTGCCAGACTACCGGGGACGATCGAGGGAGGCCGGATGCTCGAGCGCTTCACCTGGTTCCGCCAAGCCGCGTTCCGATACGCCGACGACGAGCGGACGTCTACATCGATCCCTGGGGAACGGGTGAGGGTGACCCACCCGCCGATCTGATCCTGATCACGCATGCGCACTTCGATCACTTCCAGCCGGAGGAGATCGCGCGCCTGTCCAACGCCGGCACGAAGGTAGTGGCCCCCCACGATGTGGCGGCAGAGCTCTCGGGCGACGTCACACCGGTCGCGCCGGGCGAGTCACACGACGTCGCCGGGATCCGGTTCACCACGGTGCCCGCGTACAACACGGCCGAGGAACGTCTCCAGATGCATCCGAAAGCGAACCGCTGGGTCGGCTACGTCCTCGAGCTGAGTGGGTCGAGCTACTACCACGCCGGCGACACGGATCATGCGCCCGAGCTCGACGAGGTCAAGACCGACGTCGCGTTCCTGCCGATCGGCGGGACCTACACGATGGACGTGCCCGAGGCGGCCGGTCTGGCTCGCTCTATCGCGCCGAGGGTCGCGGTGCCGATGCACTTCGGCTTCGTGGTGGGTTCAGCGAGCGACGGCGAGCGCTTCCGTGCCGCAGCCGCGCCGATCCCGGTCGAGATCCTCACGCCGAAGGATCCGTTCGAGCTGTAGTGATCACCGCGAACGTGGGTGGCCGCCTAGGAGGGGAGCGGGGGTCGGAAGCGGCTAGCATCAGAGAACGACGCGAGGGGAGAAGACATGCTGGGGCTCGGCTACGACGGAGACCTCTTCATCCTGGCGTTCGACCACCGGGGATCGTTCGTCAAGAAGTTCTTCGGGATCGAAGGAACGCCCACGCCCGAGGAGACTCGACGTATCGCCGACGCCAAGACCGTCATCTTCGAGGGCTTCCTAAGGTCGGTGGAGCGTCTCGGCGTCCTGAAGATGAGCGCGGGCGTCCTGGTAGACGAGCAGTTCGGCGCCGCGATCGCCCAACGAGCCCGACAGCAGGAGTTCATCCTGGCGATGCCCGCGGAGAAGTCCGGCCAAGACGAGTTCGACTTCGAGTACGGGGAGGAGTTCGGAGAGCACATCCAGTTCAACGAGCCTACGTTCACGAAGGTCCTGGTCCGGTTCAACCCCGAGGGCGACGGTGCGTTGAACGCCCGGCAGGCTGCCAAGCTCAAGACCCTCTCCGAGTGGCTCCACCACTCTGAACGCAAGTTCCTCTTCGAGCTGCTGGTCCCTGCGGAGCCGCATCAGCTGGAAACGGTCGAGGGGGATGTCGGACGGTTCGACACCGAGCTCCGCCCGCACCTGATGCGATTGGCCATCGCGCAGCTGCAGGCGTCGGGGATCGAGCCCGACATATGGAAGATCGAGGGCATCGACTCGCGCGAGGATTGCGAGGCCATAGCGCAACAATGTCGGATCGCGGGGCGCGACCACGTGGCGTGCGTGGTCCTCGGCCGGGGCGCGGACGCCGACGCGGTAGATAACTGGCTCCGTACGGCTAGCGGGGTGCCGGGATATCAGGGGTTCGCGATCGGGCGTTCGATCTGGTGGGATCCGCTGAAGACGTTCGTCGACGGCTCGATGGCGCGAGAGGCAACGCTGGTCCAGATCGCGGAGAACTACGCGCGGTTCGTGCAGGTCTACACGGGTGAGACGAGCTGAGGAGGCGAGGGATGGGAGTCATCAAGACGATCGACCTGGTGGGCGTGTCGAGCGAATCTTGGCGTGACGCGGCGCAACAGGCGCTGGCCGAGGCGGCCAAGACGATCCGCGGCATCGACGGCATGGACATCCTCGAGACGAGCGCCGTCGTGGCGGACAATCAGATCAGCGAGTACCACACGCACGTCCAGATCCGGTTCAGGATCGAGCGATAGCCGCGCTGCGGGTCAGCCGCCGATCAGCAGGCCCCTCCTTGCCCTGATCCGGCGATCGAGCCGGACGAAGACCAGGTACTCCACCATCACGCCGATCACCACGATCACGGCGACGGTCGCGACCAGCGTCGGGGCATCGTTCTGAGAACGCGCGAGCAGCTGTCCCAGCCCGGTCGCATCGATGACCGCCGTGATCAACTCGCCCGCCATGAGTGCCTTCCACGCGAAGCCCCAGGCCTGCTGAAGTCCGCCGACGTATCCGGGCAGCGCCGCCGGGAAGATCACGCCCCGGTAGAGCTGCCAACCTTCAGCCCCCAACGTCCGCCCGGCGCGCTTCAGCACCGGCGGCACCTGTCCGAAACTCGAGATCGTGGCGAGCGTGACCGAGGGGAAGGCGCCGACGATAGCCACGAAGACCACGGCTCGTTCGGTGAGCCCGAACCACACCACCGCGAGGGGGAGCCAGGCGATGAAGGGCGTTATCTGCAAGGCGACCACGAGTGGCCGGATAGACCTGCGCGCGAACTCGTTCAGTGCCAGGCTGAACCCGAGCGCCGTCCCGATCACGATCGACACCACGAACGAGAACATCAACCGGACCAGCGTCTTCACGACGGCATCCGGGATGGTGCCGTCCGAGATCCCACTCTTCAACGCGCTCCATACCGCGGCGGGCGAGGGCACCGTCTGCGGCGATGCGAACGCCGCCACGATCGACCAGACCACCAGCAGTCCGATCACGCCGGCGAGTGGCGGCCCGACCTCGCGCGCGACCCGCCTCACGACTCGCCGCCTTTGTTGACCTCGAGCATCAGGATGTCGTGGATCTCGGAGACGACGCGAGATACGAGCGCGTCGTCCAGCTGCCGCGGCCGGGGTGCGTGGATGCGTTGTTCTTCCAAGAGCTTTCCAGGGGCGGCCGTCATGACCAGAACTCGGTCGGCCAGCAGCGCGGCCTCCCGGACGTTGTGAGTGACGAACACGAACGTCTTGCGACCCTGGCTTTCCACCCACACGCGCTGTAGCTCGTTCTGGAGGAGCTCGCGCGCCTGTGCGTCCAGCGCGCCGAAGGGCTCGTCGCCCAAGATCACATCCGGATCGCATGCCAGTGCACGGGCCAGCGCTGTTCGCTGCCGCATCCCCGCCGAGAGCTCATGCGGCTGCGCGTCCGCGAAGTTCGTGAGATGTACGTTCTCCAGCCAGCCCATAGCGCGATCCCGCCGCTCGTCCTGAGGCACCCCGATGTGCTTGAGCGCGAACTCCACGTTGGCCACGACCGAAAGCCAGGGGAAGAGCGCGGGTTCCTGGAACAGGACGGCACGATCGGGCCCCGGTCCCACGATCGGCTCCCCGTCGAGCAGTGCCTGGCCCGACGTGGGTGCGTCCAGTCCCGCCAGGATGTTCAAGATCGTGGTCTTGCCGCAGCCCGAGGGCCCCAGCAGGCAGACGAACTCGCCCTGCAGGACGTCGAGGGTGACGTGGTCTACGGCGGTGACCGTCATGCCGGTGGTGGACGTGCGGGTCTTGACCAGATCGCGAAGGGCGAGCTTGGGCGCCGCGGCATCCCGCGGACCGAGAGTTGCCACGGCGCCCTCGGCTCGATCGGCCATCAGCGCAACCTGAACTTCTCGGCCATCTCTATCTGCACGACCTTGCCGTCCTGGATCACCAAGACGACCGTTCCGAACTTGATCTTCTGGATGATGTCGGCGACCTTGGCCAGGACCAGGCGCTCGTCGTCGGTCAATTCGGCCAGTCGTTCCTGCGTGCTCTGCTCCGGGACGGGATCGTCGGCCACGATCGGATACTAGGCCGCGATCGACTCGGTCACGAGGGGGGTCGCCTCCAGCGTGCGACGGGTCTTCGCGAAGTAGGCGATCGAGGCGACGAATCCCACCACGAACGGAGCTCCGATAGCCTGCCACCTGATCCATGTCCTTCGACTGAGGCCGGCGGCTTCCCACTGGACCTCAGCATGATTCGCGGCGTCGATCGCGCCCCACAGCGGGAGTGCCACCAAGCCGACGACCAGCAAGACCACGCCGAGCATCTCCGTTGACAGGTTGAGCAACTTCAGCCCGGACGCGAGTAGGACGAGCACGAGCGCCGGGCGGATCACCCCGTCGGGTGCCTTGGAGGACATCCGTGCGCCCACGTAGACCCCTGGGATGGAGCCGACCAGGATCGAGGTGGTGAGCCCCGCCTCGAAGTCCCCGAAGAAGATGTGTGTAAGGGCGGCCGCTGCCACCAGCGGGACCGCTTGCACCAGGTCGGTTCCGACCAACTCTGCGCCCCGCATGCTGGGGTACAACAGCATCAGCGACACGATGATGACCGAACCCGAGCCCACGGAGGTCATCCCGACGAGTAGGCCGCCGACGATGCCGATCAGGATGGTCGGGAGAGGCTTCACTTTCAGCGGAGGAGGCTGCGTGCCCGAGGAACGATGCTGCGCGTTGCGGCGCCCCTGGAGCCACGCCTTCGAGACCATCGCCACCGCGGCCATCATCAATGTGGCTCCCAGCAGCAGCTTGATCGTGTTCTGCACGTCCTCGCTGTTGCCCAAGCTCCGCAGGATGAAGACACCAGACGCGGCGGCCGGGATCGAGCCGATAGCCAGCCAAAGAACCAGTTCCCAGCGGACGGTCTTGCGCCGGATGTGCACGCCGCTGCCGACCGGCTTCATGATCATGGCGGCGACCAGGTCGCTGGACACCGCCGCGCTGGGCGGGATCCCGAAAACCAAGACGAGGATCGGGGTCATGAGCGCCCCGCCGCCCATGCCGGTCAGCCCGACGGTGAATCCGACGAGCAGCGCGGCGAACGTGACATAGAGGTCGATGTCCATCTGGTCTTCCCTGTGCTTCCCAAGGAACAACAAAGGCCACGGCGAAGAAAGAGGGTTCCGCCGCGGCCTCCAGTCGTCTGGTCAGCTGCTTCAGGGGATGCTAGCTGCGGCGATGGGGGGCGTCAATCAGCCGGATGATGCGGGACCTTCGCCCCGGATCAATCGTCCGAACGGCGGCTATGCGGTGTGCGTTCCGAACAGGAGTCCCGAGAGTAGGAACGTGATCGGGAGCAGGAACAGCGTGCCGACGAAGAACGCCAAGCGACGGTTCGAGGCGACCAGGTAGTCGTCCAAGCCGAGCACCGCCGTCTTCACTGGTCGATACACGAAGGCGAGGATGATCAGGGAGACGAGCGTGACCCCGATCGCCTCTGCAAGCACGATCTGTCCTGCGATGGGGGTGTTCTGCAACATCGCCACCACCAGGGTGTCGGCGAGAGTGGTGATGTTCGCGCCCATGATGTAGGGGAGGGCCTCCTCGCGCTTCACGTAGCCCTTGGCCGCAAGCGGCACCAACACGGTGAGTGCCACAGACACAGATAGCGTGAGGAACGCCACGAGGCATCCCAGGCCGAACATGGTCCACGGGTGCTTCAACCACTTCGCGTGGTTGGAGACCGCGGTCCCTGTGCTGAGGTTCGGCAGAACGCGATCGAGGAGGCTGAACGAGACCAAGATCACGCCGAGACCGACAAGGAACAGCGCCCAGCCAGGCAGGTTGACCGAGGCCGCGTCGACGAGTGGGCCCCAGAGCGCGCCCAACAGGGCCTCCATCTTCGCGGAGGCGTGCCAGTTCATCCCGTCCAGCAGGCCGCCGCGCAGGATCGCGTAGCCGATGAGCATGCCGGGGATGTACACGATCGCGGTCATGGTCATCGCCTGGATGCCGATCCCGATCGACTCTCCGCGATCCCGGCTCCGGTTCCTCATGGCGTAGAGGAAGCCGGTCATCAGCACGATGAAGGACGCGCCCAGCCGCGAGCCGGAGAGCATGGTGAACGTCTGGAGCTTGGTGAGCGTGCCGGCGCCGAACAAGCTGATGGCGGTCGCGGCGACCGGCGAGCCCGACAGCACGAAGTAGGCCCCCAGCCAACCCGTGCCCAGCGTGGAGACGCCGTTCGCGAACGGGAACTGACCCTTGATCTGCGGCCCCACAGCAGTGGCGCCGGCCTTCATCAACTGGATCGCCAGGATGAACAGGAAGATCGCCGGTAGGAACAACGCGAGCTTCTTGATGACGTACCACGCGCCGCGCTCAACGACCTCAACGGTGTGGTGGTCGACCAAGTGGTGCTCGCTCGGGTGGTGGTCGCCCAGCCCAGGAACCAGGACGAGCTCATCCGTGAGCTCGGCGCGGCTCTGAACCTCTTCCATGCGATCCTCCCTTGGCAACGGAAAAGGCCGCGGCGCAAGATGCGTCGCGGCCTCCAGTCGTCTGGTCAGCTGCCGGGGCACCGTACCAACCGGTCTTCCGAAGCGTCAAGGACCGAAGGGCTAGCTTCGGCTCCCGCCGTTCGGCCTATCCCACACCGGCCGTGCGGTCAATGCGGTCCTCTAGACTGTGGGCGCCATGCCGGCCTCGATCGTGCTCGGGACGCAGTGGGGGGACGAGGGCAAGGGCAAGGCGGTCGACTACCTGGCGGATCGGATGGACTTCGTGGTCCGCTATCAAGGCGGCAACAACGCGGGCCACACCGTGATCGCCGAGGGACGGCTGCTGAAGCTCCAGCTGATCCCCTCGGGCATCCTCTACGACCACATCACGTCGGTGATCGCCGACGGGGTGGTGGTGGACCCGCGCCACCTGATCAAAGAGATGGCGTCGCTCCGCGAGCTGGGCATCGACGTCTCCCGGCTGGTCGTGTCCGGCAACGCTCACATGATCATGCCGTACCACTTGGAGTTGGAGAAGGTGACAGAGCGGTTCCTGGGCAAGAACGCGCTCGGCACCACCAAGCGAGGGATCGGCCCGGCCTATGGCGACAAGGCCGCGCGCATCGGCCTGCGCATCCAGGACCTGTTCGACGCGAAGATCTTCCGCGAGAAGCTCGACGTGGTCCTGCGGGAGAAGAACCTGATCCTCACGAAGATCTACAACCGATTGCCGCTCGACGCCGACCTGATCGTCGAGGAGTACATGGAACTGGCATCGCAGCTGGAGCCGCACGTCGCCGACACCGGGGCGCTCCTGCATCACGGCTTGCGCGACGGCAAGCACGTGATGCTCGAGGGCGCGCAGGGCACCCTGCTCGACCTGGATCACGGGACGTATCCGTTCGTGACGTCGTCGAACCCCGTTGCCGGCTACGCCCTCGCGTCCGCGGGCATCGGTCCACTCGAGGTGGACCGAGTGATCGGGATCGTGAAGGCCTATGTCACCCGCGTGGGCGCTGGGCCGTTCCCGACCGAGGACCTCGGCGTCGTGGGCGAGCGGTTGGGTGTGAGAGGAAAGGAGTTCGGGACCGTCACCGGCCGCAAGCGCCGGTGCGGCTGGTTCGACGCTGTGCTGGCACGCTACGCGGCTCGGCTGAACGGCCTGACCGAGCAGTTCGTGACCAAGCTCGACGTGCTCTCGGGATTCGAGAAGGTGAAGATCTGCACCGGGTACCGAGCCGACGGCGAACTCTATGAGGACTTCCCGCCGCACCAATCCCTATTCCACAAGGCCGAGCCCGTGTTCGAGGAGCTCGACGGGTGGATGGAGGAGATCGACGAAGCGAAGACGTTCGAAGACCTGCCTAAACAGGCGCGCGCGTATGTGCAGCGCATGGCCGAACTGGTGAGCGTCCCGGTGTCGGTCGTTTCGATCGGACCCGCGCGCGAGCAGAGCTTGCCGGTCGGATGAAGGTCTTGCTCGTCGGCGCGGGCGCCCGCGAGCACGCGCTGGCGTGGCGGCTGGCGCAGAGTCCACTCGTGGACCAGTTGGTGGTCGCGCCCGGCAACGCGGGGATCGCGTCGCTGGCCCGTTGTGAACCTGTGGACATCAACGACATCAACGGACTGGTGTCGCTGGCCGTAAGGGAGGACGCCGACCTCACGGTCGTCGGTCCCGAGGCCCCACTGGTCGCCGGCCTGGCCGACGAGCTGGAGGCGCGCGGACGCCGCGTGTTCGGACCGACGAAGGCGGGCGCCGCTCTCGAGGGCTCGAAGGCGTTCGCCAAGGACCTGATGCTGCGACACGGGATCCCGACCGCGCGCTCCGGCGCGTTCACCGACGTGGAGAAGGCCACGGCGTTCGTGGATGAGCTCGGAGGCAGGGCGGTCGTGAAGGCCGACGGCCTGGCGGCGGGCAAGGGCGTGACCGTCGCGCTCGAACGGGCGACGGCGATCGGTGCACTTGAGGACTCGCTGGTGCGAGGCGCGTTCGGGGTGGCGGGGTCGACGGTGGTCGTCGAGGAGTTGCTGGAAGGTCCGGAGATCTCGGTGTTCGCGTTGATGGATCGAGACACGTTAGTTCCGCTCGGACTCGCGCAGGACTTCAAGAGGATCGGCGACGGCGACGTAGGCCCCAATACCGGGGGGATGGGCGCGTACTCGCCGCTCCCATGGCTCGACACGGAGATCGAGGGCCGCATCTGGGAGGAGTCGGTGATACCGACGTTCCACGCTCTCCGCGACGAGGGCATCGGATATCGGGGGTGTCTGTTCGCAGGTGTGATGCTGACGGCGGATGGCCCCAAGGTTCTCGAGTTCAACTGCCGGTTCGGTGATCCAGAGACCGAGGTGCTGATCCCCCGGATCGGCGGGGACCTCGCCGCGCAGCTCCTGGCCTGCGCCCAGGGGCGCCTCTCGGGGTCCGTAGCCAGCGAAAGCCCGGATGCGGCCGTGACCGTCGTCCTGGCGTCTGCCGGCTATCCAGGGCCTTACGAGGCGGGCTTCGAGATCCACGGGCTGGACGCGGCCGGAGAGGTGGAGGGCGTGACCGTATTCCACGCTGGGACCGCGATGCGGGACGGTAGAGTGGTGACCGCCGGGGGCCGCGTGCTTGCGGTGAGTGCGCTCGGGGCTACGCTCCGCGACGCGCACGCCCGGGTGTACGAGGCCTGCGGTCTGATCACGTTCGAAGGTATGCGGTACCGCAACGACATCGCCGCCGCGGCGGCGGAAGGGGAGCGATAGGTGGTCGACCAGACGCCGAAGGTCGGAGTGCTCGCCGCGTCGCCGTCCGAGCTCCCGATCATGCGCCAGGCTGGGTTGATCCTGGAGAAGTTCGACATCGCGCACGAGGTCCAGATCATGTCCTCGTCGCGGACCCCGGATCTCGTCGACGAGTACGCCCGCACCGCTTTCGAGCGTGGCCTCAAGGTCGTTATCTGTTCGACCGGCATGTCGGGGCATCTGGCCGCGGCCGTGGCTGCGCGCACGATCCTGCCCGTTATCGGCGTGCCGATCGCGTCGTCGCCGCAGATGGTGGGCAACGAGGCGCTCGCGATCACCGCACAGATGCCCACCGGGGTCCCGGTCGCCACCGTTGGCGTTGACGCCGCCGTGAACGCCGCCGTATTGGCTGCGCAGATCGTGGCGATCGGCGACCCCAGCGTGCAGACGATCCTCTGGAAGTTCAAGGACGACCTGGGAGAGGGCCTGAGACTTTGATCCCGCGCTACAGCCTGCCGGAGATGGCCGCCGTCTGGTCCGACGAGGCCCGTCTGGCGGATTGGCTGGAGATCGAGATCCTCGCCGTCGAGGCATGGGCGGAACTCGGCAAGATCCCGCCCGAGGACGCGAAGGTGATCAGGGAACGCGCCGCGTTCAAGGTCGAAGACGTGTCGCAGGTCGAGGAGGTCACGCGGCACGACGTGGCAGCGTTCGTCCAAGTCGTGGGCGAGGCGGTCGGACCCGAAGGTCGTTGGGTGCACTTCGGTTTGACGTCGTCGGACGTGCTGGACACGGGGCTCGCTCTGCAGCTCCGCTCCGCCGCCGACATCCTGCTCGGCGGGCTCGAACGCTTGCTCGGAGTGGTGAAGCGGCTGGCGCTGGAGCATCGGGACACCGTCATGGCTGGCCGTTCCCACGGGATGCATGCGGAACCGACCAGCTTCGGTCACAAGCTCGCGGTGATGGCGTTCGAGTTGGACCGCGACCGGGAGCGTGTGCGCCGTGCTCGTGAGGTTGTGAGCGTCGGCGCGATCAGCGGCGTGGTGGGCACTTATGCCGCGGTGGATCCACGCGTTGAGGAACTAGTCTGTGCCAGACTAGATCTGCGACCGGAGGAGGCCTCGACCCAGGTGATCCAGCGGGATCGGCACGCCGAGTTCATGAGCGCGCTTGCGATCACGGCCTCCACGTTGGACAGGATGGCCACGGAGATCCGGCACCTCGCGCGGACCGAGATCCGTGAGGTCCAAGAGCCGTTCGCCGAGGGGCAGAAGGGCTCGAGCGCCATGCCGCACAAGCGGAACCCGGTGGTGTCGGAGCGTATCTCCGGGCTGGCCAGGGTGGTCCGCGGCTACTCGCAGACCGCGCTCGAGGACATGCCCCTTTGGCACGAACGCGACATCTCGCATTCGTCCGCCGAGCGCGTGATCTTCCCAGACGCAACCGGCTTGCTCGACTTCATGATCGGGGACATGACCACCGTGCTCGAGGGCTTGGAGGTCTTCCCCGAACGCATGCGGGCGAACCTGGAGGCCGACGGGGGAGTGGTGTACAGCCAGTCGGTACTGCTGGCGCTGGTGGATGCGGGGATGTCCCGCGAAGACGCCTATCGGATCGTGCAGCGTGCTGCCGCCGACGCCTGGGATCACGGGTCCGACTTCCGCTCCGCGCTCCACGCGAACGACGATGTGGCGCGCGCGCTCCCCCCCGCGGCGCTGGACGAGCTCTTCGATCCGCGACGGTTCCTTCGGAACCTGGGTGGGGTGTTCGAGAGGCTCGGGAAGCTTCCGGTTGAGGAACGCGCGTGAGCGCGAGCGCCGGTCTGCACGCACGCGGCAAGGTCCGCGACGTCTACGAGGCCGGCGACGATCTTCTGCTGGTGGCCACCGACCGGATCAGCGCGTTCGATGTGGTCCTTCCCACGCCGATCCCAGATAAGGGCCGGGTGCTGACGGGCCTCTCGCTGTTCTGGTTCGACCGGACGTCGGATCTGGTGCGCGATCACCTGATCACGGCGGACCGAGCCGCGTTCCCGCCGCCGTTCGTCGACGATCCGTCCCTCGCCGGGCGCGCGATGCTCGTGACGCGCGCGGACGTGATCCCCGTCGAGTGCATCGCGCGAGGCTACCTCTCCGGATCGGGGTGGAAGCAGTACCAGCTCGAGGGCGCGGTCTGTGGCGTGAAGCTTCCGCCGGCACTGGTCGAGTCGGACCGCCTGCCCGAGCCGATCTTCACGCCGACCACGAAGGCGACGGCGGGTCACGACATTCCGCTCTCGCCGCAAGAGACCCGCGATCTGTTGGGCATCGGGTTGGCCGAGCGCCTGAAGGAGCTCACATTGACCATCTACGAACGGGCCGCCGCCGTCGCGATGGAGCGCGGGATCATCCTGGCAGACACCAAGTTCGAGTTCGGGTTCGCCGGTGGCGAGCTGATGCTGATCGACGAGGTCTGCACCCCGGACTCCTCGCGCTTCTGGCCGGCCGATCGCTATGCGCCGGGCGGCGCACAGCCTTCGTTCGACAAGCAGTACGTACGCGATTGGCTGGACGCGAGCGGCTGGAACCACGAGCCGCCACCGCCGGAGATCCGAGATGACGTCGTTGCACAGACGGCCGGCCGATACCGGGAGGCGTACGAGCGACTGACGGGCGAGCGGTTCGATGACTACCTGATCAGGATGGGGGCACGATCGTGACTTTCGTGTTCGAGGTGTTGGTGACGCTCAAGCCGGGGCTGTCCGACCCGCAGGGCAAAGCGGTGGAGGGTTCGCTGCCGGCGCTCGGATGGACCAACGTGCACGATGTGCACGTTGGCAAGCACATCCGAGTGTCGGTGGAGGCTGCGGACGAGACTTCGGCGCGCACGCAGGTAGACGAGATGGCGCGGGGCCTCCTGTCCAATCCCGTGATCGAGGAGTACAGGATCCTGGAGACCGAGGAGGCGTGAGCACGTGACCATCGGCACGCCGCGGATCGGCGTGATCACGTTCCCTGGGTCGCTCGACGACCTAGACGCGCTGCGAGCGATCGAGACCATGGGTGGGGAGTCTGTATCTCTCTGGCATGCCGACGCCGACCTGCGCGGCGTGGACGCCGTGGTGCTGCCCGGCGGGTTCAGCTATGGGGATTACCTCCGAACGGGGGCGATCGCGCGGTTCGCGCCGGTGATGGACGAGGTGCGCTCGTTCGCCGACCGAGGCGGCCCGGTGCTGGGGATCTGCAACGGCTTCCAGATCCTCTGCGAGAGTGGTCTGCTGCCGGGCGCTTTGATCCGGAACCGATCGCTCCGCTTCGTGTGCCGCCAGGTACACGTTCGCGTCGAGACCACCGTGACGCCGGTGACCATGGACCTGGTGCCCGGCGAGGTGTTGGACATCCCGGTCAAGCACGGGGAGGGGCAGTTCGTGGCCGGCGCGGACGAGCTGGCCGCGATCGAGGCGGAGGGACGGGTCGTGTTCCGCTACTGCGCCTCCGATGGATCGCTCGACGACGTCCACAACCCCAACGGCAGCGCGAACGCGATCGCCGGCGTGCGGAACGAGGCAGGGAACGTCGTGGGGCTCATGCCGCATCCCGAGCACGCCGTGGATCCCGACCTCGGTCCCACCGGCGGACAACCGCTGTTCGGATCGCTCCTCACGAACGTGCTCGCGAGGGCCTAGGGAACGTGACGGTCGTCGAGCAGCCGTTGCATCGAGCCCTCGGTCTGACGGACGAAGAGCTCGAACGCATCCGTGCGACCCTCGGTCGTGACCCCAACCGCACCGAGTTGGCGATGTACGGGGCTATGTGGTCGGAGCACTGTTCGTACAAGTCGTCCAAGAAGTACCTGCGGATGCTCCCCACCGAGGGCTCGGCCGTGTTGGTGGGGCCGGGTCAAGACGCGGGTGCCGTGGATGTCGGCGACGGCATCGCCGTGGTCTTCAAGATGGAGTCGCACTCCCACCCGAGCGCGATCGAGCCCTACCAGGGCGCGGCGACCGGCGTTGGCGGGATCGTTCGCGACATCATCTCGATGGGAGCCAGGCCGGTGGCGTTGCTCGATCCCTTGATGTTCGGCCCGCTCACCGACGAGCGCAACCGCTGGCTCCTGGGAGGCGTGGTCGCCGGGATCGGCGGGTACGGCAACTGCATCGGGGTTCCTACCGTGGGCGGCGAGATCCACTTCGCCCAACCACACTCCGCCAACCCTAGCGTGAACGTGATGTGCGTGGGTCTGGCCCCGGCAGACGGCCTGATGACGTCCGCGTCCCACGAAGCGCACGCCGGCTCGTTCATGGTGCTCTACGGGGCGGCCACGGGACGCGACGGGATCGGCGGGGTGTCGGTGCTGGCGAGCGCAACGCTCGAGGAGGGCGCCGAGGCCTCTCGCCCAAGCGTGCAGATCGGCGATCCGTTCGCTGGGAAGCTCCTGATCGAAGCCTCGCTCGAGATGGTCGAGCGCGGTTTGCTGGAAGGACTGCAGGATCTGGGCGGTGCCGGGATCACCTGTGCGGTCAGCGAGTCGGCGGCCAGGGCTCGGATGGGCGCCGACCTGGACCTGGAGGCTGTGCCGCTCCGCGAGCAGGGGATGGAACCGTTCGAGATCCTGACCTCGGAGTCGCAGGAGCGGATGCTGGCGATCGTGGCTCCCGACCGGCTAGACGAGGTTCGAGGCGTCTGCGAGAAGTGGGGTCTGGAGTCCGCGGTGATCGCCACTCTCGTTCCCGGCGGTGTGCTCACGGTCCGTCACGGCGAGCACTTGATCGCCCAGGTGCCGGCGTCCTCTCTCGCGGATGACGGACCCGAATACGACCGGCCTTTGGCGCCGGAGGACGTCCCCGAAACCCATGACGACCCGGCGTTCGTCCCGTTCGAAGGAGATCCGCGCGAGGCGCTGGTAGCGGTGCTGGCCTCCCCGAACATCGCGGACAAACGCTGGGTCTTCGAGCAGTACGACTCATTGGTGCAGGGCCAGACGGTGGCGAGCTCGGACTCCGACGCCGCCGTGATCCGCGTTCCAGGCACGCTGAAAGGGCTGGCCCTGTCCACGGATGGCAAGGGCCGGTACGGTCACCTGGATCCTTACCTGGGAGCGGCGCACGCGGTGGCCGAGGCCGCGCGGAACGTTGCCGTCACCGGGGCCAGGCCCCTCGCCATCACGAACTGCCTGAACTTCGGCAACCCCGAGCGACCGGTCGTGATGTGGCAGTTCGCGGAGACGATCCGCGGGATGCGGGACGCGTGCCTGGCGTTCGATACGCCGGTCACCGGCGGGAACGTCAGTTTCTACAACGAGTCGGGGGACTCCGCGATCTGGCCGACGCCGGTGATCGGGATGTTGGGGCTCCTCGCCGACCACAGGCTGCGCGTGCCTGCGGGTTTCGAAAGCGCCGGTCAGACGATCTGCCTCCTGGGCGAGACGTTCCCCGAGTTGGGCGGATCGGAGTTCGCCGACGTGGTGCTGGGCGTGGTGGCCGGCCGCCCTCCAGCATTGGATCTGGATCGAGAGCGTGCGTTGCACGCTCTACTGCAGGAGGCGGCCGGTGCCGATCTTCTGGGCGCGGCGCACGATTGTGGCGACGGGGGGTTGGCTGTGACGCTCGCGGAGCAGGCGATCCTCGGTGGTCACGGGTTCGCGGTGACCATCCCCGGCGATCTCCCGGCTCACGTGGCGCTCTTCTCCGAGTCCGCGTCCCGCGCGGTCGTGGCCATGGCGCCGGAGCGGGTCGACGCACTGACGGATCTGGCTGGGGCGCTTGGGGTGCCGATCGCCACGATCGGGGAGACGGGCGGCCCGCGCGTCGTGTTCGATGGGCTATTCGAGACGACCGTCCATGAGCTCCGCGACGCTTACCAGGACGCGATACCCCGGCTCCTCGGCGAGCTCAGGTGATCGACGCCGTCACGTTCGATTATTGGGAGACACTCGTCTCCGAGGGTGCGGGCATCGACGCCGAAGAGGATGGGTCGATGCGCTCGCGCCAGCTCCGCAGCTGGTCGGCGATCCTGCACCGGGCGGGTTTCCAGGTCGACGACGTGGCGATCGAGCAGGCGTTCACCCACAACTGGGAGGTCTTCCACGAGCGCTGGCACGCGAACGTGCAGCACGGTCCTCGGGAGGCGACACCCCTGATGTGCGAGTTCCTCGGCGTCGAGCCGTCACTCGAGATCTGGGATGAACTGGTGGAGTCGTTCGCCATCGTCGGCCGTGAGGCGCCCCTGCAGCTGGCGCCCGGCGTGGAAGAGTGCCTGCTCACCTTGAGGGCTTCCGGCGCGCGGATCGGGATCATCTGCGACGTCGGCATGACCTATTCGCCGACGCTTCGCGCGCGCTTGGCCGACTTCGGCGTTCTCGAGCTGTTCGATCACTGGTCGTTCTCCGACGAGGTGGGTTGCTTCAAGCCGTTCCGCCCCGTCTTCGAGCATGCGCTGGAAGGACTCGGCGTTGAGGATCCCGGGCGCGTCGCGCACGTAGGCGATGGGCGTCGCACGGACATGGCCGGCGCACTTGCCATGGGCATGACCGCGGTGCGGTATACGCACTTCAACGATCCCCCGCCCGATACAGGTCCCGACGGCGACTTCGTGCTGGACGATCACGCCAAGCTCCCGGCGACCCTCGGCCTGGCCTGAGTTTCACGGATCGCCGCCCCTGGTCGTTGTTCGGGTGACGACCGCGAAGGAGGCGACGATGATGCGCGTAGACCGATGGTGGCGGTGGCGTGTGGTTGAACCCGATCCCGAGTACGTCCGGAAGGTCGAGCGGCAGCGCTCGACGCGCACGCCACTCAGCCGAACCCCGTGGTGGTCGTGAGCCGAACGCCCATACCTCCGTTCCAGGAATTCCTCGAGGCGAACCGCGCGGCCGTGTATCGGTTCCTTCAGGTGGCGGTGGGTCCCATCGAGGCGGACGACTGCTTCCAGGAGACGTTCATGGCCGCGCTGAGGGCCTATCCACGCCTGGAGGACGGCGGACGTCTGGACCGGTGGATCCTGAGGATCGCCTCCCGCAAGGCTATCGACCACCACCGCGGCCGCGGCCGGCGGCCGGCCCCGGTAGCGGAGATCCCGGACCGTTCGGTCCCGCCGTCCGATCCGATGCCTGACGAAGAGCTTCGGGATGCGGTCGCCTCGCTGCCGACGCGCCAGCGGGTGGCGGTGGTGCACCGCCATCTGCTCGATCGTCCATACGCCGAGATCGCCGAATCGATGGGAACGAGCGAAGAGACCGCCCGGGCGAACGTGTCGCAGGGTGTGAAGAAGCTGAGGGAGCTGATGAGATGAACACCAACGACCTGAAGCGCCTGGCCGGTCGAGTGGAGGCGGAACGGAACTCCCGAGCCGCCGCCGCGGCGATCCCCGACCTGGCCGCTACCGCCGGGCTGCTCGACGTCGCGATCGGGACGGTGGACTCCCCGATCGGCGAACTCCGGGTGGCCGTCACGCCCCGCGGTCTTGCATGCGTGGTGTTCGACAACGAGGACTTCGATGGCGTGCTCGAACGGATCGCGCGCCGGATCTCGCCGCGGATCCTGGAGTCGCGGTCCGCGACCGATGACGTCCGCCGCGAGCTCGATCAGTACTTCGACCGCGAGCGCACCAACTTCGACATGCCGGTCGACAGGCGACTGATCCACGGGATCGCTCGCGACGTCTTGTTACAGACCAGTCGCATCGCGTTCGGCCGAACCAGCACTTACGGAGAGATCGCCAAGAAGATCGGCCATCCCGCCGCGGCGCGCGCGGTCGGCCGAGCGCTCGGCGCCAATCCGATCCCCATCGTGATCCCGTGCCATCGGGTGATCGGCGCGTCGGGCAAGCTCACCGGATACGCCGGGGGTCTTGACCGCAAGGTCGCCCTCCTCGAGTTGGAGGGAGCGATCCTCTGAGACGGACGGAGGGGCGCCTATCGACCCGCCGTCGGGTCACCGGCTGCTGCTAGGCTGAAGCTCTCGTGGGCGCCGAGTCACCGAAAGACGAGTGCGGGCTCTTCGGCATATGGGCACCCGGCGATGAGGTCGCCCGGCTCACCTACTTCGGGCTCTTCGCGCAACAGCATCGGGGACAGGAATCCGCCGGTATCGCGGTGAGCGACGGCACCAACGTCTTGGTCTACAAGGATCTCGGGCTGGTCAGCCAGGTCTTCAACGAAGCCACCCTCACCACCCTGCATGGCGATCTGGCGATCGGTCACACCCGTTACTCCACGACCGGATCCAACACCTGGGACAACGCCCAGCCGGTCTTCAAGACCGACGGGACGCACTCGGTCGCTTTGGGCCACAACGGGAACCTGGTGAACACTCACGAGCTGGCGGAGGTTGCGGGCAAACGCGGCACCGCCACCACCGACACCGACATCATGACCACGCTGCTGGCCGAGGGGATGGGTGAAGGGGGACTCGAAGCCTCGGCGATACGGATCCTGCCCACCCTGGCGGGAGCGTTCAGCTTGGTGATCATGGACGAGCGGAGCGTCTTCGCGGCGCGCGACCCGATGGGCATCCGACCCCTGTCGATCGGACGCCTCCCGAACGGCTTCTGCGTGGCCTCAGAGACGTGCGCCCTCGACATCGTCGGCGCCACGCTGGTGCGCGAGGTGGAGCCCGGCGAACTGATCCGGATCGACGACCGAGGGCTGCATTCCGTCCGGTTCGCCGGATCGCCTCGAGCGGCACTCTGCATCTTCGAGTTCGTGTATCTGGCGCGACCGGACTCCCGCCTGCGCGGAACCACCGTGTACGAGGCGCGGCGCGAGATGGGCCGACTGCTCGCCCAGGAGTCCCCGGTCGAGGCCGACATGGTCATCGGGGTTCCGCAGACGGGCCACTCTGCCGCGCAGGGGTATGCCGAAGTGTCGGGGATCCCGTACGGCGATGGCTTGATAAAGAACACCTACGTCGGTCGCACGTTCATACAACCCTCGCAATCGCTCCGCGAGCGCGGCGTGAAGCTCAAGCTCAACCCGCTGCCCGACTCGATCCGCGGCAAGCGGCTGGTGGTCATCGACGACTCGATCGTGCGCGGCACGACTCAGCAACAGGTCGTCCAGATGCTCCGCGAGGCCGGGGCGACCGAGGTCCACATCCGGATCACATGCCCGCCGATCAAGTGGCCATGCTTCTATGGGATCGACATGCCCACGCGACAGGAGCTGGTCGCCTCCGACCTGAGCGTCGAGGAGATCCGGCGGTTCGTAGGTGCCGACTCGCTCGGCTACCTGTCGCTCGACGGGCTGGTCAAGGCGTCCGGCTCGCCCAAGGGCGAATCGTGCCGCGCCTGCTTCGACGGGGAGTACCCCATCCCGATCCCCGAACGCGCCGGGAAGTTCGTGCTGGAAGACCAGCTGAAGCTACCGAGCGCCTGAGCGTAGGTGGGCACGGCGTGAGCGACGCGTACCGCCGGGCCGGCGTCGATACGGAGGCCGCGGCGAAGGCGGTCACGTTGATCGCCGACCTCGCGGCACGGACACGCCGACCGGAGGTGGCAGATCAGGTCGGAGGATTCGCGGGCCTCTTCCGCGTGGGTAACGGTCGACTGCTGGCCGCCGCCACCGACGGCGTCGGCACCAAGCTCGAGATCGCGCGCATGACCGACAGACTCGACACCGTAGGGATAGACCTGGTGGCCATGTGCGCCGACGACGTGGTGTGCACCGGCGCCGAACCGCTCTTCTTCCTGGACTACCTTGCGGTGGGTCGCGTGATCCCCGAGCGCGTCGCCTCGATCGTGGAAGGTGTCGCCGAAGGATGCCGGCGCGCGGGTTGCGCCCTGCTGGGCGGCGAGACGGCGGAACATCCGGGCGTGATGCCCGACGACCAGTTCGACCTGGCCGGGTTCTGCGTTGGAGCGGTAGACGAGGCGCAACTGCTCGGTCCCCATCGCGTCTCGGTCGGTGACGTCCTGATCGGGTTGGCCTCGAGCGGTCTCCACGCGAACGGTTACTCCCTGGTCCGCTCAACGTTGCTCAACCGGTATGGGCTGGACGACGTGCCGCCCGGTCTCACCCGCTCGCTCGCGGACGAGCTCCTGGAACCCTGCGAGATCTACGCCACGGATGTTCTTGCGCTCGCGCAGGATGGACTGGTGAAGGCGGCGGCCCACATCACCGGTGGCGGGTTCCACGAGAACATCCCTCGGGCGCTGTCTCCCGGGACGGGCGCGCGGGTGTTCCGCGATCGCTGGGTGGAGCCACCGATCTTCGGCCTGATCCACGAAGTTTCGGACACCAGCAAGGACGAGCTCTTCTCGACCTTGAACATGGGGATCGGGATGGTCCTTGTTTCGGCCCCCGAGCACGGGGAGGAGATCCTGCGTCGCAGTCAAGGTCGGGCATCCGCGATCGGTGAGGTGATCGAGGGTGCCGGCGTGGAGGTCCTTTCCGGCTAAGGGGAGCTGACTACCTAGACCTGGTCACGGTGGGCTACGTAGCCGTCCCCCGGGACGGCCAGATCCCTCTAGGGCCTAGGCCCTGGGTCTCGACGCAGAAGGGGCAGGCTGGCCGATACAGCCGAAGCTCCGAACAGCCGTACCTTCATTCAGGTATGGAAGCCTTCACCCCAACCCTCGATCACAGCATCCTCGTCGTAGACGACGAGCCACAGGTCGTGTGGGTCCTGCAGTACAGCCTGGAGGCCGAGGGATACACCACGCTTTCGGCGCGAGACGGAGCTGCCGCGCTCGAAGCTGTGGACCTGTTCCACCCCAAGATGATCCTGCTGGACATCATGATGCCCACCCTCGACGGGTGGAGCGTTCTCGAGGCCCTCGGCGAACTGCCGGCCGACGCTCGACCGAAGGTGGTTGTCGTTTCCGCTCTGTCGAGCCTGCGCGACCGGGCGCGAGCGGCCGAGCTGGGTGCCGACGCCTTCTGCTCGAAGCCTTTCAACGTGGAAGATCTCCTGGGCGTGGTGCAGGGGCTGGCAGATCTGGACGACCTGACGGACCTGCACCACCTGGACGACGCGAGCTGATCGTGTTCGCCGGGCCAGCCCGGCATGACTAGCTCGGACTCCCCCAACGTGATGGAGGTTCAGGGCGTTCCCTAGTTCATGGGGTCACGCCCGAAACCGCCCACGCGACCGATTCCGCTTGCGCCGGAAGGGCCGTACCCTCGCTCCATGACCGAACTCGGATCGCTCGGGACCAGTGTGCTCGTCGTGGACGACGAGCCCCAGGTCGTGTGGGTGCTCCAGTTCAGCCTGGAGGCGGAGGGATACACGACGTACGCGGCCAGGGACGGTCTCCAGGCGATGAGCGCGATCGCAGAGCACCACCCCAAACTCATGGTGTTGGACATCATGATGCCGAGCATGGACGGGTGGAGCGTGCTCGAAGAGATGATGCTGCTACCTCGCGAGGAGCGACCGCGCGTGATCGTGGTGTCGGCGATGTCCAACCTGCGCGACAGGGCAAAGGCGGCCGAGATGGGCGCCGATGCCTTCGTGCCCAAGCCCTTCAACGTGGACGACCTGCTTGGAGTCATGCACGATCTCGAACGGGCGTCCTGATCGTCTCCACTAGTCCGTCATAGACTAGTGTACGAACCGCTGGTGCTCCTTCGTGACCACCGTGGTGCCCGCGGCTCGGCACGTGAGGATCGGCTCATCCAGGAACTCGGCAGCCGACTCGCTGATGTCTCCTCGCGGCCCGCCGATCTTCCACACTTCGAACTCGCACGTCCGGCTGGAGTTACCGACACGAACTATCCGTCCGGTCGCCTCGATCCAATCGCCCGCGTAGAGCGGCGCGAGGAACTCGACCGACTCGTACGCGCGGAACAGACCCTCGTCCCCGTCGTACCGCATGGCGAGCTCGGTGATGAGGTCCCCGATGATCTCCAGCTGCTTCGCCCCGGCCACCAGGTTCCCGCCGTAGTGGGCATCCTCGCTGCTGAGGCGCCGCCGGATGGATGCGGACGGCAGGTCGTGCTCGGTCACGGTGTCTCCTCTGTGGGTGGTCCGATGACTTTGCCGTGGCGCACTCCGCGTGCCGGCACGCGCACCACCTCCCCGGTCTTGCGACGAACGAAGTAGGTCTCCGCGCCCTGATCCCAGCGTTCGAATACGCCCACGGCCTCGGAGAGATACCCGTTCGGGAGCTCGAACTGGAACGTGACACGCATGCCCACGTCCTCGGGCGTTACCAGGTTGGTGGCAGGCATGGCGCGAGGATACCGGACCGTTCGCCGGCCCTATAGGGGCGGGAGGCGAAGGCAGGCCTCTGCGGCCAGGCGGAAGAGCAGTTCGCGGCCGGAGGCGTGCTCATCCCACCCGCGCTGGTCCCAGCGGTCGCCGGAGAGATCGTCGCCGGCATAGAGGAGCTGTCCGAACGACACACCCCGGAAGGCGGCGACAGCGAAGAACGCGGCCGCCTCCATCTCGACGGTCAGGCACCCTTCGGTCACGCGACGGTCCACCTTGCTGCGCGTCTCCCGGTACAGCCCGTCGGTGGTCCACGTCTTGCCCGTCACGAACGGCACGTGGTGGTGCTCCAGCGTTTGAACGATCGACTCCACGGCCTGCTGCGTGGGTCGCACCTCCCGGCTCGGCGCGAGGTAGTGGTACGAGGTGCCCTCGTCGCGGACGGCCGACGTGGGGACCACCACGTGGCCGAGCGCCACGTCGGGAACCAGCACGCCGGCGCCGCCGCAGGCGATGAACGCCCGACACCCACGCGCGATCAGCTCCTCCAAGAAGCCGGCCGCCAGCGGCGCGCCCACGCCCGGGTGCACGACCGTCAGCCGGCGTCCGTCGAACTCGAGCTCGTATACCGGATTCCGGCCGATCTCCGACACCATGTGATCGATCGCTCGACCTCCGTGCTCGGCAACCACCTTCGTGATCACATCCTGGAAGAAGCAAAGGACCGCGTGCGGCGCGATATCCATCGGCTCGATCGTTTCGGACGGCTCGATGACAGCCGTCGCCACGGGGTCGAACTCCAGGATCGGAGGGCGCGTCGCGTCGGAAGTGTCTCCGCTCATCGCTGCTCGCTCCGAGACGCAAGGACGGCCCCGGCGATCACCAGGCAGATCCCCACCACCGACAACGGGTTGATCTGCTCGTCGCGGAACACCACCCCGAGGATGAGTGCAACGACCGGGATGAGGTAGATCGCGAACGATGCGCGCGAGCCGACCCGCGACACCAGGTGACCCATCATCACGAACGCGATGCCGGTTCCGAGGATCCCCAGCGTGGCGACGGCCAGGACAGACGGCCACGCGAACGAGGACCCGCGGATCGCGTACAGGCCCAGCGGGGCCGTCCACACGGCGCCCCATCCGAGCATGCGAGCCGTCACCGGGAGTGCGCCGTAGCGCTGCGTGAGTGGCGCGGCGATGTTGACGGCGAGCCCGTAGCAGACGGTGGCAACCAGCGCGAGGATCACGCCGATCGCTTCGCTCGATCCAGCGCTCAGCGAAGGGAGCGCGATGGCCGCGATCCCGAAGAAGCCGATCACCAGACCAAGCGACTGCGCTCTGCCGGGCCTCCGTCGCAGCATCAGCGAGCTGATGAGCACCGCGAAGATGGGGAGCGCGCCGTTGATCAGGCCCGCGAGCCCCGAGCTGATCCACTGCTGCACTATCGGGAACAGGGTGAACGGGATGGCGATCCATAGGACGGACAACGTCACGAGCCTGGGTAGATCCTCCCGCTGCATCGGCCGCCTAGCGGCAGGGACCAACCAGAGGGCGGACGCGCCCAGGAGGGTCCGCAACCAGGTGACCAGCCCGGGTTCGAAGGCATCCAACCCGATCGCGATGAGCAGGAAGGACGACCCCCAGATCGCGCCGATAGACAGGAAGAGCGCCCAATCGGCTGGCGTGAACGCACCCGCATTGGTCCCGGCGGTCGTGGTGAGCACGCTCCGACGGGTGGTGCTCGGTCGGGGTGCGGCCTGAGGGTCGGTCACGGCAGGTGCGCGATCGAACCCGGCGCCGGCTCGGGGTAGGCCTCAGGGTGGACCGCCCACGCCAAGATCTCCAGGCCGTCTACGAGTCGCGGTCCAGGTCTGGAGAAGTACGACGTGGCATCCACGGCGAAGACGTTCCCGTTGCGCGCGGCGGGAGTCTCGGCGAAGTCGGGTTGCTGCCGGAGCGCCGCGCCCTCTTGCTCGGCCTCTTCCAGGTAGTAGCCGCAGGGCATGAACACGATGACCTCGGGGTTCTCGTCGCGGACCTGTCGCCACGTGACCACCTTGGAGGGCTCGCCCTTGGCGTTCAGGACGTTGACGCCGCCGGCGGCCTCGACCATCTCGGGGATCCAGTGGCCACCGACGAACGCCGGCTCGGCCCACTCCAGGCAGAAGACCCTGATCGTCGGTAGCCGCAGGGCGATCTCCTTCACGCGCGCGACGCGGGCCCGCAAGGTGGCCGCGAGCTCCCTCGCCCGCTGTTCCGCGCCGAGGACCTCGCCGACCTCAGCGATCTGGGCGATCACATCGTCCAGCGTGTGCGGGTCGAGCGAGATGACTTTGGCGTCGGGAAGCCCCAGCTCGTCGAGTGCGCGTTCGACCTGGCCGCTGGGTATCGCGCAGACGCGGCAGAGATCCTGGGTCAAGATCACATCGGGGCGTTCCCGGCGAAGGAGGTCTCTGTCCAAGATGAAGAGCGGCTCCTTCCCATCCATCCGTTGCCGTACGGCGTCGTCGATCTCCCGCGAGGTGAGAGGCCGGCCTTGGGGGAGGGCGCTGCGGGACACGACCGGCTTCGTGACGGCGTCTGGCGGGTAGTCGCACTCGTCGGTCACGCCGACCAGGTCGGCGCCCATCCCGAGGGCGTAGACGATCTCGGTCGCCGATGGCAGCAGGGACACGATCTTCATCCCGGCAAGTCTCGCAGTCGGCCGGGATCTTGGAGCAGGTCGACCAGGTCGGTGAGCGCGCGCCCGACCGCTGCGCCGTCGAGCACCCTGTGGTCGAAGGTCAGCGAGAGCGTGCATGCCGGTCGCGCGGCGATCGCGCCGTTGACCACGAGCGCGCGCGGTTGGATCACGCCGAGGGCGATGGTGACGGCGTTCCCCGGGTTGAGGAGCGGCGTGCCGGCCTCCGAGCCGTAGCTCCCCGTGTTGCTAACCGAGATCGTGCTCCCGCGGAGGTCGGCGGGTCGCAGGTGCCCGCCGCGCGCGGCCTCAGCGAGCCGTCCGATCTCGCCGGCGATGCCCGCGATGCCCATGGCGTGGGCATTCATGAGCACCGGCACCATGAGCCCCTTCTCGGTGTCGATCGCGATCCCGACATGCACCGAACGGAACTCATGGATCCCGTCGTCCATCCAAGCGGCGTTGATGAGCTCGTGATCGGCGCAGACCCGCGTCAACGCGGCAACGAACAGCGGCAACGGCGACACGTCGAGCTCCCGACGGAACCCGTCCAGCTCCGAACAATCCACGGTCCGAAACGTGGTCACCTGCGGGATGGCCGCTACCTCCGTCAGCCGCCGAGCGATCTCACGCCGCACCGGCGATACGGGGCTCACGCCCGCGACGTCGTTCGTCCAGCCACCTGCGGCATCCAGATCCTCGATCGTGATGCGGCCGCTCGGTCCGGTGCCCGACACGGTCGACAGGTCGATCCCTCGATCCTTCGCCAGCTTCCTGACCGCTGGGGTCGCAGCCACGGCTGGGGCGGTCACCGCTGACGGCGGCGCGGCGTCGGTCTCCGCGGTCTCGACCTCGAAAGTCACTAGCGGAGCGCCGACCGGCACGGCATCGCCCAGGCTGCCATGAAGGGTGACGATCACCCCAACGAACGGCGAGGGGATCTCCACCGTCGCCTTCGCTGTCTCCACCTCCACGAGCGGTTGGTTCAGCGCGATCCGGTCGCCCTCGGCGACGAGCCACGCAACGATCTCGCCCTCTTCGAGTCCTTCGCCCAGGTCCGGCATCAGGAAGACCTTCTCGGGCATCAGTAGCTCACCGTCCGTCGGACGGCGTCCGTGATCCGCTCCAAGCTCGGCAGGTAATGCTGTTCGAGCGACGCCGGCGGATACGGCACGTCCCACCCGGTCACCCGGGCCACTGGTGCCTGTAGGTGGTCGAACGCCAACTCCATCACTCGCGCCGCGATCTCGGCTCCCATGCCGAGCGTGCGCGGCGCCTCGTGCACCACGACGACCCGTCCGGTCTCCCGGACGCAGCGGCCGATCAGGTCTAGGTCCAGCGGCGAGAGCGAGCGCAGGTCGACGACGCGCGCGTCGACGCCTTCCGCGGCGAGCACGTCGGCCGACTCCAGGCATCGGGTGACCATGGCGCCGTAGGTCATCACTGTGCACGCGACGCCGTCGCGGAGGATCCTGCCTTCGCCGATCGCGGGGCCTTCGGTGGAGAGCTCTCCGTCCTCCTTGGTCCAGTACCGTGCCTTGGGCTCCAGGACGATCACCGGATCGGGATCGGCGATCGCCAAGCGCAGGAGCCGATAGGCATCGAGCGGTGTGGAGGGTGCGACAACCTTCAGCCCGGCCGTGTGCACGTAGTAGGTCTCGGGGCTCTCGCCGTGATGCTCCTTGCCGCGGATGCCACCGAACGACGGGATCCGGATCGTGATCGGCATCTCCACGCGACCCCGGGCCCGTTCGCGGTACTTCGCCACGTGGCTGATCACCTGATCGAGCGCCGGGTAGCTGAAGCCATCGAACTGGATCTCCACCACGGGTCTCCACCCCGCGAGCGCCAATCCGACCGCGGCACCGACCATCCCGGCCTCCGCGATCGGCGTGTCGAACACGCGCGCCTCGCCGAACTCGTCCTGCAGGCCGTCGGTCACGCGGAACACGCCGCCGAGCGTCCCGATGTCCTGACCGTAGAGGAGCACCCGCGGATCCTCGTTGAGCGCGTGCCGAAGCGCCGAGTTCAGCGCGGCGGACATGGTGATCTCAGGCATCGCCGAGCGCCTCCGTGCGCTGTCGCAGGAGCTGTGCGGGCGATTCCACGTAGGTCCAGTCGAACATCCACTCCACCGGCGGGGCCTCCGTCGCGACGACCGCTGCGCGGATCTCGGCGACCCGGGCCTCCGCATCCGCCTCGCATCCGGTCACGAACGCCTCGTCGGCGTGGCCGGTCGCGAGCAGCCACGCGCGGTACCTGGCGATCGGGTCGAGGGCCCGCCAGCCCTCGACCTCCGCTTCGTCGCGATAGCGAGTGGCGTCGTCGGCCGTCGTGTGGGGGCCGACCCGGTAGGTCATGGCCTCGATCAGCGTCGGCCCGCCGCCCGCATGAGCGCGGGCCACCGCATCCTTCGTCACGTGGTACACGGCGAGCACGTCGTTGCCGTCCACGCGAACCCCGGGGAAGCCGTAGCCCTCGGCTCGCTTCCAGATCTCGCCGCTCGTCTGCGAAGTGGTCGGCACGCTGATCGCCCAGCCGTTGTTCTGGCAGAACAGGACCGCCGGCGAACGGAAGACCGCCGCCATGTTCGCGGCCTCGTGGAAATCGCCCTCGCTGGCCGATCCATCGCCGAAGTACGCGATCGCACAGGCCTCGATGCCGTCCAGGCTTAGCCCCATCGCGTAGCCGACCGCGTGTGAGATCTGGGTTGCGGTCGGCACGCAGATCGGCGCGAACCGCGTGGCCCGCGGGTCGTAGGGACCACCGTGCCATGTGCCTCGGTGGTAGTGCAGGTACTGGACGGGGTCGACCCCGCGGACCAGGGCCACCGCCAGTTCTCGGAACGACGGGAAGACGAAGTCCTGGGCGCCCAGGGCGAAGGCCGACCCGACCTGGGCGGCCTCCTGGCCTTCGAACGGGGGGTAGACGGTCAGCTCACCCTGGCGCTGCAGAGCCATGCACTCGCGATCGAGCCGGCGCCCCAGGACCATCCAGCGCAGCAGCTCTCGTAGTTCGTCCGGTGTGAGGCCGACGTCGGTGTCGCCGACGGGGGTGCCGTCGGGCGCGATGAGGCGGAACGGCTCGCTGCCGCCCCGTGGATCGGCGGTGGACAAGGCTTCAGCTCCTGCACCGGGAACGCCGAGAGCATAGGGGATGGCGCCGTTCGCTAGACTCCGCGACGTGGTTCCCAGCGCCTACCTCCGCGTGTACCAGCCGCTCGATGCGTTCGATCGTCAGGAGCAGTTGCACTGGGAGCGCTACCTGGTCGACGGTGCGCGATCCACGTCGCTCCGGCCCAGGTATGCGGACCGCGTGACCAGCGGACGCTTGGGCATCATGGCGCCGTCCGACGGCGAGCACGCCGAGATCCGCGTGATCGACGGCCGGACGTACGTGAGTCCCTGGCGGATGCGCCTTCGCGTGCTGGGCGCGCTGCTCTCGTTCGCGGGATCAGAGCCGCTGGAGCTCTCTGACCAGTACGTCACGAAGAAGGACGCCAAGCGGGCGGCGAAGGAGCTGGTCCGGTTCCGGCGGCGCGACCCCCGCGGGGTGGTCTTCGTGCATCAGAGCCCGTGGCACGTTCCGATCCGCTGGTTCGTGCTCTTCGATGACGGCGATCGATGGTTGGGTGAGGATGAGTTCGACCGGACCCGACTCCGCTACCACACGACCGCCCGGCGAGCGATGCGCCGCGCGGAACGCGCCATCCCGGTGCTCCGCCGGACGGACCTGGGACCGATCTCAGAGTTGATCTTGGACCTGCACCAGTGGTTGGCGGCGTTCGACCCGGGCTCGCTCTTGGAGCTCGACTACGCCTCGTTGTGCGACTTCATGAGCTGGGACGAGCTCGACGACGACCGGTCTTCGCGCGATCTCCACGAGGCGCTGGATGCGCTCGAGCGCGAGGAGTTCCCGCGTTCGGCCGACATCTACCAGGGTGTCCTGACCCACTGGGCCGAGGTCCGCAGCCGCGAGATCATGAACTGATGAGGATCGATGCGATCGGGATCCTGGTCGTGGCCAGGGGCAGAATCGAACTGCCGACACCGCGGTTTTCAGCCGCGTGCTCTGCCAACTGAGCTACCTGGCCTGGGCCGGTAGAAAACCTGGCAGAGATCGATACCGAGGTCATCACCAGCGCGTTGAAGTGTAGCGAGCGGAGGTGGGTCCGGGCTCGGTAACGCCATCTCGGCCTAAAGGATGTTTGCGAGACGACCTTGATCCCTGCCGGGGTGGTGCCGGGAGTGGAGTGAGTCAGGCGGCCGCTTCGAGGCCCCCAGCCGCTCTGTAGCGGGCCATCGTGAGCGCGTTGACCATCACAGCCCAGCCGAGCATCTCGACCTGCTGACGACGCCATCCCAGGCTGTGAGCCCTGCCGAGGAACAGCGTGTCCTCCAAGGACCGGTTGAGCGATTCGGAGTCGTTCCGGCGCCCGTAGAGACGCGGGAAGTCCGGGTCCGAGGGCGGGATGGGCCGAACGTTCTCTGTCCGGTTGAATTTGCGTCTGCGGTCGTCTTCGTTCTGATGGAGGCGAACGGTGATCTGCCCCCGCCCAGGTGCTCGGGCAGCCGGTAGTCGTTGTACCAGCGATACAGGCCTGAGTCGGCTGCCTTCATCCTGTGCGTTCTCTTGCGGGTGAGGGGGGCGAACTCCAGCTCACCCGCCTCTGTCGGGCGCATGAGGCCGATCGCGCCCGCTTCGGAGTACAGACGGGTCACCCCTTCGACGACCCGACCGCGCCGAGCTCGCCGTTCGCGATGACGCAGTACCGACTCGAGGCGACGGCGGAGGCGAAGGAACTCGAGACGGCGGCCGACGCGCTCGCCGCCCAGGCGCGGGAGAACGTGCAACGGGCGACGAACTACGTGCTCGCCGTCGTGCTGCCGGCGGTCGTCCTGTTCTTCGCGGGCATCAGTACGAAGCTCGCCGATCCACGCCTTCGCCGTCGGATCCTCGGTGCGGCGGTCGTGGTCCTCGTGGCGACGGTGGTGTGGCTCGTCACCTCGCCCGTCAGCATCTCGGTCTGAGCCCGACCCCACCGCGCACGAGCCCGCGATCACTGCACCCAGAGACGGCTCAGCAGCACGCCCCACTGGGGATGCACCTGCACGTTCCCGGTCCTGGCCGAGACGGGGAGCGTGACCACCGGATTCGCGAGCGGCACCTGCACGGCCTCGTCCACGAGCCGGTGCTCGATCGCCGTCCACGCCCGGTTCGCCTCGCCCGGGTCGGTGGCCTCGAGCGCCTTCGCCCCGGCGATCATCCGGTCGATCGCTCGGTCGCAGTAGCCCGCGATGTTGCTCCCTCCTCGGCAGCCGAACTGCGGCTCGATGAAGTCGCTCGCCAGCGGATATTCCGACACCCAGCCGTTGAAGAACACGTGCGGGTGTCCCGCCGAGCCGGGCGGGGCATCGTAGACCGACGGGAAGTACTGCTCGGGCCCTACGGTCTTCACCGTGGCGCGGAACCCGAGCTCGTTCAGCAGGTCGGCCACGTACCGCATCACCCCGTCCGTACCGGGCACCTGCGGAGGGACAGGCGACAAGACCATGACCTCCGTCCCCGCCACGCCGGCGTCGGCGATCAGCGAGCTCGCACGAGCGAGGTCCGGTCCGGTCCAGACGCCGCTGCCCGGGTCGAGGGAGTGGGGGCAGTACAGGGCATAGCCCTGGAACCCCGGCGGGAGGACCTGGCAGGTGATCCGAACCGATCGCGGGCCGCCGAACAGGTCGGCCACCTGCGAACGGTCGACCGCGAGGCTCAGCGCCTCACGGACGACGGGATCGTCGAAGGGAGCCTTGCGCACGTCCAGCCCCACGAACAACGTCCAGGGAAGCACGTTGACCACGGCCTGATCGGGGTGCTGGGTGAGCAACGTCTCCACATCCTTCGGCGACGGGATGCCGGCCAGCAGGTCTGCGTCGCCGGCCAGGACCCGGTCGAACGACGCCTCGGGATCCTCGCCGTACCACCGGACCGAGATCCGATCCACGAACCCGTCCGGCTGCGCAGCGGCCGACCACTCGTCGAACTCGGTGTTGCGGACGAGTTCGACGGCGAGCGCGTCGATCCGCTCGATCGCGTAGGGGCCGGTCGCCGGCACGCTGGCCACCTCCTCGACCGGGGTCGTCGACGGCACCACGCTGGCGAGCGGGAGCGCCAACTTGTAGAGGAGGTCCGGGTCCCGGCGCGTGAGGGAGATCGTCACGCCGGCGCCGTCGACCGCGATCGCGTCCTCGAGGTCGCAGCGGGCCGGTCGCTGCGAGCAGGCGCTCACCCCGTCGATCGCGTCGAAGAGGTCGGCCGCGTACCCGTTCAGCGAGACCGCCCGCTCGATCGAGTGCCGCACGTCCTCTCCCTGTAGGGGCGCGCCCGTCGAGAAGGTGACGCCCTCTTCGAGCGTGAACCGGTACGTCAGACCGTCGTCGGTGACCTGCGGCATCGCGGTGGCCAGGTCCGGGACGAGCGTCGCTCCGCTTGGCCCACCCACCTTCTTGTAGGTCACGAGGCGGTCGTTCGTGATCGACAGGATCTGCGAGATGATCTGGTCCTCCGCGAACACGGGGTCGAGCGAGGTCGGTACGCCGGGGGCCTCCACGTGCAGGGTGCCGCCGCGGTGCTGCGCCGAGGACGCACCGGCGGCGATCCAGAGCCCGTCCGGGTCGGCCGCGAGCGACGCCGACGTGCTCCCGGTCGGGGTCCTGCGCGCGATCGCGTTCGTCGCGGGATCGATCGCCACGATCGAGTCGCCGAGCTCGTTGGCCGCCCAGAGGAGACCGCCGGACGCGGCCAGCGCGTTCGGCCCTTCGCCCACCGACACCTTCGCCTCCTCGATCCCGGTCGCGGGGTCGACGCGGGAGACGGTGCCGTCGAGGTGGTTCGCGACCCAGATCGAATCGAACGCCGACGTGACCGCGGTCGGCCCGTTCCCCACGTTCTGCGTCAGTGTGATCGTCTCGGTCGTCGGGTCGATCCGAGCGATCTCCGCCGGCGCGATCGTGACCCAGACACCCTCGGGCGTGAACGCGACGCCCGCCGGCTCACCCGGGAGGGGGATCGAGACCGCCTCACCGGTCGAGGCGTCGATCCGGAGGAGCTGGGTACCGACCGAATCGGCCACCCAGAGCGCCCCGGTTCCCGAGGAGACGGCGACCGGCGTGGTCCCCGCCTCGAACGACTGGCTCGGCTCGTTCGTCTCCGGATCGATCCGGTGGAGCCGACCGCCGGCGGCGTCCGTCACCCAGACGGCGTCGTCGTCGATCGCGATCCCCGAGGGCGTGCCGCCGACCCCGATCGTGTCGACGATCGTGGCGCTGTCAAGATCGATCCGCGCGACCCGGCCCCGGTCGGGCCAGGCGATCCACAGGCTCCCGAACCCGATCGCGCTCGCCCCGGGCCGCTCCTCAAGCGGCACCGTCTGCTCGAGCCGCTCGCCCGTGGGGTCCAGCCGGGCGGCGGTGTTCGCGGGGATCGCGATCGGCCCGTCGTCGGACCCGATCCGCGGGACGACGACCGCGACGAGCGCGAGGGCGACGAGCACCGCGACGCCGACGGTCCATCGGGTGACCCGGCGTCGGGATGCCGTGTCCGGCTCGATCGCCGCGAGGCGCTCGGCTGCCTCGCCGGGGTCGGCGGGCGCGCGCCGGGGCTCGCCGTCGACCTTCGTGACGGCGCGGACGCGCCAGGCGCCGTCGAGCCCCTTCAGGGTGTGCTCGCCACGTTCCTCGAACCCGAAACCGGCGCCGGCGACCAGCTCGCTCGTCGACGCGGTCACGAGCACGTCGCCGGCGCCGCCGAGCGACATCACGCGCGCGCCGACCACGACGGCGAGGCCGCCGAGCTTTCCCCGACCCGCTCGCACTCGCCGAAGTGCACGCCGGCGCGGATCTCGATCCCGAACGCGCGGACCGCGTCCGCGGCCGCGCAGGCGCAGCGGATCGCGGCGGCGGGCTCGGAGAAGCTCGCGAAGAACCCGTCCCCAGCGGTGTCGAGCTCGCGGCCCCCGAAGCGTTTCAGCTCTCGTCGTACCGCCGCGTGGTGGCGGGCGATCAGCTCCTTCCACCTCGCGTCGCCGATGCGGCTCGCGACGGCGGTCGAGTCGACGATGTCCGTGAACAGGACGGCGGCGAGGATGCGCGAGGCCGAACGTCCGCTCATGCGGCCGTAGTGTCGCCGAAGATGCATCGAAACGCGAGCAGCGCCCTGCCTCCGACCATCCCGGTCGCTACACTCGTCGGCGGAGACGTTCCTGAGTGGCCGAAAGGAGCCGCCTGCTAAGCGGTACTCGGGGAAACACCAACCCCGATCGGGGAGGCGGCGAGTCAGGCGGCCGCTTCGAGGCTGGCCTGGCCGGTAGAAATCCTGGCAGAAATCGAACCAGGGCCCTGTTCCGGGACACCCGAGTCAAGCGACTCGAGGAGACTTGGTCCCGGTAACGCCGATGTCTCTACGTTGTTGCGGTTTCGGCCCAGACCGATTCCGTGTTGGGCTTGTGCCGGGGTTGGGGAAGTCCGGCGGCTAGCCACCCGCTCGGGATCACTTCCAACCCGGCACGTGCCCGGCTTGCTCGATCCAGCTTCGCATCTCCTGCCCCTGCGCCTCGTTCAGCGACGTCACCTTGACGTAGCGGGTGCGCTCAGTGGTTCCAAGCGGCGGCGGAGGGTCGAATGCCCCACCGCCGAAGAAGACGACGTTCACCGAGACGTCGTAGGCGACCATCTCGATGATCCACCCAAGGTTTGGCAACCCGTAGTACGCCTTCTTCCACTTGATCGCGTAGTGGAGTCCGGGGATCGACTCGCGGATCGATGTATCGAGATGCGTCACGATGGGGTGCAAGTCCGGCATCACGCGCCGGATCCAATCGTCGATGTCGGCGTGGCTGTCGGAGGGGACGGGCGGCTTTCGTGACGCATTCGGCTTGCGCGATTTCTCCATCGATCCTCCTCCTCTGCGGGATGGTCAGGAGTGGCAACTCGGCGTTACCGAATCGCCGATATCCGTTACCAGCTGGTTTGCAACACGGCGTGTGATCTGGGGCGGAAGCGATTTCTACCGCCCCGACCTGGCCCGGCCCGGGCCGGTGGAAGACCTGGCAGGAATCGGCTCCGAGGTGATCACCAACGCGTTCGAGTGTAGCGAGTGGAAGCCGGGCTGGGCATAGTAACGCCATCTTGGCCTGAAGGGTGCTCGTGCAGCCCTGATCCTGCCCGGAGTTGCGGTGGATCGCGAGCGTGACTCGAGCGAGACCTGAAATCCGACCTGCGACGGTCAGCACCTCGTCTCGATCACGGGGCGTTATTCGGCATGTGAACCGAATGATGAAGACCGTCTGGGTTTCCCCACGGTTGAGGCGGAACTCTCTGCCGGCCGGGTATGGAAGCGAACGCAGACAACCGATCTGGCGCTGGGCGCGGAGCTCATGCGTTCGAGTAACAACCGCCCTCGCGCGCAGCGAGGCCGATCGCAGTCACCCGAGCATAGTCCCTGCGATAGTGGTGACCGCGTGCCGCCATCATCGGTAGCCCTCAAGAAGCTACCCAGGGAGTCCCCAAAGATGTCGCTGGTTTCCAGACTCAAGCCGAACGGACCGAGTGGCTTCGGGTATGGCTCGACCGCCGAGGATGTCACCGAAGGCCTTGACCTGGGCGGTCGGACCTACCTGGTTACCGGTGCGACCTCCGGGATCGGCTTCGAGACGATGCGGGTGCTGGCGCTGCGCGGCGCCCGAGTGATCGCCGTCGGCCGCACGGAGCAGACCGCGGGCGCCGTGGCCGCGAGAGTCGTCGGGGCCGCCCTCCCCGTCGCCTGCGAGCTGACCGATCCCTCGTCCACCATGGCGTGCGCCGACTGGCTTCGCGCCGAGGACATCCGCCTGGACGCGATCATCTGCAACGCCGGCATCATGTCTATCCCGGAGCTCCAGCTGGCCTGCGGCTACGAGTTGCAGTTCTTCAACAACCACATGGGCCACTTCATCCTGGTCTCGCGCCTTCTCGACTCGCTCACGGCAGACGGCCGCGTCGTGGTCGTGAGCAGCAACGCGCACAAGACCGCCCCGAAGGAAGGGATCGAGTTCGACAACCTGTCGGGGGAGCGCCGCTATCGACCTGCGAGTTCCTACGCGCAGTCCAAGCTCGCGAACCTGCTATTCGCGAAGGAACTCGCACGCCGCCTCGGGGACACGGGAAGGACGGCCGATGCGGTTCACCCAGGAGCCGTGAGCACCAACCTGGCTCACCACATGTCAAGAGCGGCGCGAGCCGTGATCGGCGTCGGGCTACGCATCGCCGGCCCCTTGATGCTGAAGACCATCGGCCAGGGAGCGGCAACACAGTGCTACGTCGCTACCCAACCGGGCTTGAGGGCGACCGGCGAGTACTTCGTCGACTGCAACATCGCTCAACCCAGCGCGCTTGCCAGCGATGCGGACCTGGCCCGGCGTCTCTGGGAGCGATCCGAACGGATCTCCGGCGAGGTGCTCTCCGACGCATGACCACGATCGCGAACCACGACACCCTAGGAGGTACACCATGAAGGCATGGATCTACCGGAACTACGGCTCACCGGACGTCCTGAGCTTCGAGGACATCGAGGTCCCGACCCCGAAGGCTGACGAAGTGACGGTGCGGGTGCAGGCGAGCGGCCTGAATGCGGCTGACTGGCACATCATGCGAGCGGATCCGTTCCTCGCTCGGCTGGCAGTGGGCCTGCGAAAGCCGCGCAAACCCATGATCATCGGCTCAGATCTCGCTGGCACTGTCGAAGCCGTTGGCTCGAAGGTCACGCGCCTGGCCGTTGGCGACAAGGTCTACGCCGAATCCATGATGAAGGGCGGGTGCGCGGAGGTGATCGTCCTGAACGAGGACCACGTCGCCCACATGCCGAAGAGCGTGACGTTCGAGCAGGCAGCAGCGGTGCCGATGGCCGCTACCAGCGCACTGGCGGCAGTTCGCGATGATGGCGGCGTGCAGCCGGGACAGTCGGTGCTGGTCATCGGCGCATCAGGCGGGGTCGGCACGTTCGCGGTGCAGATGGCATACGCCCTTGGGGGGAAGGTCACGGCGGTGTGTCGCACCGAGGCGATCGACCTGGTGCGCTCGCTTGGCGCGGAAGAGGTCATCGACTACACCGTTGAGGACCCGACCTCCTCCGGACGCACGTATGACGTCATCGTGAACATCGGCGGCACCCACTCGCTCAAGGCCCTGCGTGGGACGTTGGCGCCCAAGGGGACCCTGGCAGGGGTCGGCGGCTCCCAACACGGAGGTTTGCTCGGCCCAGGTTCGGTCGGCACCCGCGGCAAGTTCGTCTCGCCGTTCGTGTCGCAGCAGTTGAAGTCCGTCGGCCGCAAGGGCAACTTCACCGATCTCGGCACCATCGCCGAGATGATCGACAAGGGTGACGTGAAGCCCGTGGTCGATCGCGTCTTCCCGTTCAGCGAGACACCGGATGCGATGCGCTACGTCGAGGACGCACACCCGAAGGGCAAGGTCGTCGTCACTGTCGGGAGCGACTCCGGGTCATAGGGGCTCGGTCAGGCGCGTACGCATCCCGGATGGGCGACTTCTTGAACCCCTTGGCGATCAGGTAGATCCCGAGGAACCCTTCCAAACGATCTCTGGAACCTCGGCTAGGAGGCCCGGCGGGCCATAGGTACTTGACGCCCGTCACGGTCACGGTTTCACGTTCCTGTCAGGGTGGACCGTGTCGATCGACGCGTCATCTGACTAAGATGACCATCATGGTCAGAGCGGGAGACACCGTGGGGGTCGCGGAAGCCAAGGCCAAGCTGTCCGAGTTGCTGGAGCGTGTCGCGAACGGAGAGCGCATCACGGTCTCCCGGCGGGGCCGTCCCGCAGCCGTGCTCGCGCCACCCGATGCCGCATTCGAGCCCGCGGGGCACAACACCGGACTAGCGACGCTTGCTGGCGTCCTGGCGGACTGGCCGGAGCTCGAGGCCGACATGCGCGTGGTCATGCGCTCGAGGCGCACCGCTCGCGATCGGGCGGTGCCCGACCCGCGGTGACCACCTACTGTTTCGATACCGACGTACTCTCGGCCACGATGCGCCGCGATCCGCCGCTCCATCTGATCAGGCTCCTGGCGGCGACTCCCCCGACCGCACAGTGCACCACGTCGATCACGCTCGGCGAGCTCGTCTACGGCGCGGCGAAAGCCGGGAGCGACCGTCTCGCTGAGCGTGTCCGCGAGCTCGTCAGCGGTGCGGTGCGCGTGGTGTCGTTCGACGCGGCGGCCGCCGAGGTCTACGGGCCGCTCCGAGCGGCGCTCGAGGCAGGCGGGAAGCGTCTCGCTGAGCCCGATCTCCGCATCGCCTCGATCGCCCTGTCCCTCGACCTCACCTTGGTCACGGGCAACCTTCGTCACTTCGCCCGAGTGCCCGGCCTGCACGTCGAGGACTGGATCACGGTTCCGCCGGGCACCCGACCGGACCCCGAGCTCCCGAGCTAACCCGCGGGTCGGGTCACCAGCGTGACCCGCTGGGTGGTGTCTGAGGATGAGCGACCGTTCTCCGCCACGATGTGGGGGAAGGATCGCCCAAGACAAGACGGGACTCTAGATGTTGCCCAACGAGCAACCGCCGACCTGGCCCGGTGGATCTGGCGCGGGTGACGGGCTTCGATCCCGCGATCTTCGCCTTGACAGGGCGATGAGGACTCCGGACTCCTCCACACCCGCGTGTATGTGATTGTGCTGCGTGCCCCCAACGGGATTCGAACCCGTGCCGCCGCCTTGAAAGGGCGGTGTCCTAGGCCGCTAGACGATGGGGGCTTACCCAGCTGCTCAGCGGCCACATCCGAGGCGCAGCCGGAAGAGTATAGCGACGGCGGCGTAGCCCCCACCCGCTACGTGCCAGGACCGAGCCGGTCGCCGACGCGAACGGCGGCGCCGATGTGACACTCGAGCACCCGGCGTGCGCGACGGCAGAACAGGAGCCTTCCGGGACGTGCCCGGACCACGCGGAGCACACGCCAGGAGCGATCCAGGAAGACGACCGTGATAGGCAAGCGCATCCCGATCGTGTGCACCGACCGGCAATCTTCCAGAAGCAGGGCGTCGCGCGGATCTACCCGATGGCGGCCGAGCCATCCGCGTCGCCGCTCCCGCCGCGTCACCGGCCGCTCAGCGCTCCACGGCCCGACTGTCACGCGGTCCATCGGCGGAACGTAGCTCCGCGTACCGACACGCCGGTCGCCGAGTGGGCCTGGCAGGATTCGAACCTGCGACACGAGGGTTAAAAGCCCCCTGCTCTAACCGGGCTGAGCTACAGGCCCTACCGCGGGATTGTACGGACATGCCCTCTGACTTGGGCGTTCTCACTTTCCCGTTACTTCTCGCGGATACCCGACGTTTCTCTTCATCTTGCGGGCCGCATCGCTCTACAGGTTCAGGGCCCGCCGGGTGTTGAACTGGTCAGGATGGGAGAGGTGGCTGGCCTTCGGCGGATGTGGAAGGGTCCCGATGAACCGATGGACTCAGAGCCTCCCACCTTCGAGGGTTTCTTCGAGGAGGAGAAGGAACGCCTCCTCCGGATCTTGTCGGTCATCACCGGGCGCCGGTCCGAGGCGGAGGATCTGGCCCAGGAGGCGTTCACCAAGGTGTTCGAGCGCTGGGACACGGTGGCAGCGATGGCGGACCCTGCGGGGTACCTGCACGTGACCGCCATGAACCTGTTCCGCAACCAGTACCGGCGCGCCCGGGTGGCCCTCAGCCGGGCCGGGGGGTTCGGGCCGGAGCAGGACGTGTTCAAGCCCGTGGAGGATCGGGATGCCGCCGCCCGGGCCCTGGGCGCACTCACGCCCCGGCAGCGCGCCGCCCTGGTGCTGACCGAGGCCCTCGGCTACTCGGGCGAGGAGGCGGGGCAGCTCCTAGGCATCAAGGCCTCGACCGTGTGGGCGCTCACCCATCAGGCTCGGGCGGCGCTGCAGGGAACCGTGGAGGTGACCGATGCCTAGCGACCGTTCGCTCGTCGAGCGCGAGATGGAGCGCGTTGAGCTCCGCCCGTTCACGCTCGAGGGGTTCCATCGCCGTCGCCAGCGGAAGGAGCGGAACCGCCGGATCCGCGCGGGCGTCGTTGCCCTCGTCGTCGCGGTCGCAGGGGTCGGCGCGCTCGTTTCGGCCTTCTCCTCGGGCCCCGTCCCTGCGGGCGATCCCCGCAGCCCCTTCCTGGGCACCTGGGTCTCCACCAGCGACGCCGACGGGGGCACGCAGACGATGATCGTCCGGGTCTCCGCCGATGACGCCGTCGAGATCACGGTGACCGACGACGTCGCCTCGGAGTGCTCGGGCACCCCGTCGACGATGACGGGGACCGGACGGATCGAGGCCGGCACGCAGCTCACCATCCCCGCGCCCGTGTACACGTGCGACGACGGGAGCGAGGCCGAAACCTTGAGCGGGCCTCCGCTCGAGGAACTGCTCCGCGATTGGACCTTGTTCCTCGACCCTCAGACCGACACCCTCACGGACGGCGTCGGCGGCGTGTGGCTGCGGGAGGGGGCGGAGGTCCCGAGCCCCGATCCGCTCGGGGGGCTCGACGAGGCGCCGTGGGACCCGAGCCTCTTCGGCGGCACCTGGGTGTCGACGGCCGCCGACACCGGGTTCCTCGGGACGTGGGAATCGACCGATGTGGACGGGAGCTCCCTCCTCCTCGGGATCCGCCCGTCCGAGGACCCCTCCGGCGGGTACGAGGTCTTGCTCCTCGACGGCGCGCTCGACGGCGCGCAGCCCTGCTACTCCTCGGGGTGGAACAGCCTCGGCACCGGCCCGATCACCATGACCGGGATCGGGCGGGTCGAGGGACGGGAGCTGGCCATGGACTCCCAGACCTGGTTCTGCGAGGGCGAGCCCGGGCCGGACGTCGTGACGGGAGACCGGAGCCTCCAGCTAGCGGCCGCCCACACGCCACTCGTCCACGATCCCGAGACCGACACCCTCGTCGGTCCCGCTGGCAGGACGCCTGGTGCTCCTTCCTGGATGCAGGGTTACGGCGTGGTGTGGCATCGACGCCCTCCCGGGAGCGACCCGCTCGCGGTCCCGTTCTGGGGGGTCTGGCCCCAGACGAGCGTGGAGGAAGCCCAGGAAGCCCAGCGGCGGGCCGACGCAGGCGACCCCGCATTCACCTGGCAGCTCGCCCCGGAGCTTGCGACCGAGCCGGTGTCCGAGGGGCTCCCGATCCCCGGGATGGACGCCAAGGACGGTGCGGAGATCGTGGTCCGGTTCTTCCGGGACGTCCTCGGGTGGGACGAGTACCTGACCGTCGCCAGGCGCAACCCGTATTGGCAAGGGGACGCCGGGTGGTCGTTCGTGCGGATCCGGTGCGGTCCAGGGACGAATCCCCTGTACCCGAACGACCCGAACGGAGGGGACTGCCCGCCCACGATCGGCGACACCCACTACGAGACGGTCTCGCTGATGCTCACGCAGCCCGTCCGGAGCGGCCCGTCCGGGATCTGGGTGGTCACCGGCTGGACGGAGCTCGTCCCATCGGGCGAGCCAGCCAGCGACCTCCGCTACCACGAGTGGGTGAGTCGGCAGTACGAGCAGGTGATCCCGCCCACCGAGGCCGAGCTGGTGGAAGCCCTCGAGGCGTTCCTATCCGCCAGGGTGGCTGGCGAGGGGGCCGAGGCGTACCTGACCGAGGGGTACTACCGGCCCCGCCCCTTTGTCCCGCTCCTGTACGCCACGACCGAGGGCCGTCGATACGAGGGGTTCGAGATCGGGAGGGTGGAGGGGCCGGTTTGGCCGGCCGGGGTCTACGCGGTGACGGTGCGGCTGTTCGCCCGTGGAGGGCAGGACGTCGTGGAGCAGGATTTCGCCGTCTGGCCGGGCTCCGGAGGGCAACTGACGATGGACGCGGGGCGGGAGCAGACCAGGGAGAACGGCGAGCCGGTGCCCGACCGTTTCGGCTCGGAGTAGCGGACGCGGAAGATCCGCGGCCCTGAGGAGTCACCGGGCGACGGGACGACGGGAGGAGGCAAGGGTGACTGACCGCGGACGGGTCTCGGCTTTGGCCCTGATGCTCGCGCTGGCGGCATGCACACCGACCTCGGGCGGCACGGAGACGACGCCCTCGGTCGAGCCAACGGCGTCAAGCGTTCCGTCGCCCTCCCCGACCGAGCAGGCCGAGACGTTCCCGACTGCGGCGTTCGCCGACATCAGCGAGGACCCGGTCTCCGAAAGGAAGGCAGCCGGATTCCAAGCGATCCTGACCGACATGGCCGCCTTCAACGGAGCCGGGATGGCGGCCACCGTGATGACCGCCGACGGCACGTGGAGCGGGGCGACGGGTTCGGCGGACGGCGTTCGAGACGTTCGGGTCGACAGCCAGTTCGGCATCGCGAGCATCACCAAGTCGGTGATCGCCGCTCAGGTGATGCAGATGGTCGAGGCCGGCGAGCTCTCGCTCGACGCCCCGGCGACCGACTACCTCCCGGCGAATTTCGACTTCGACACCAACGCAGCGACGATCCGCCAACTGCTCGACATGTACTCCGGCATCCCGGATTGGTACAGCGACGAGATGGAGATGCGGGTCTCGATGCATCGACGGCGCGACTGGACGACGGACGAGATCCTGGCACTGGTCCCTCGACATCGTGCTCCCGTCGACGAGACGTTCGAGTACGCGGACACCAACTACAACCTGCTCGGGCTCGTGATCGAGCACGTGCGCGGGCGACCGCTGGTGGACGTGCTGCGCCACGGCGTGCTTCGCGTCGACGGGACGGAGCGGCTCGTCTACCAGCCCGATGAGGCCCCCACCGACCCGATGGCCATGCCCGGGGGCGAGTCACGGGCCGCGCTCCAGAAGGGCGGCGGCTACCTCCCATCCCTCTCCGATGCGAGCTCGGCCGGTCCGGCGGGCGCCATCGCGTCGGACTCGATCTCCCTCGCCCGTTGGTGGCGTGCGTTCTGCGCCGGCGAGATCGTCTCGCAGGACTCGTTGACCGAGATGTCGACGTTCGTCGACGGTCCCGACGGCTACGGGCTCGGGGTGTTCAACGTGGCAGATCCGTACGGCGTCGCCGTGGGACACGCCGGCGCCAACTTCGGATACGTGTCGTGGGCCGGGTGCGCAACCGACGCCGGGGCCGTCATCGTCGTCCTGAGCAACTACACGTTCGAGGACGTCGGCGGGATGGCCAGACCGCTGATCGACGCTGTTATCGCAGACTGACTGGCGGTCCTACGCGGTCGGTTGCCCGAGCACTCCCGAACGTTGCATCGAAGCTCTGCGTCGACCGTTCACCACTGGGCTGCCACAGAACGATGCGCTCGCGTGTCAGAAGGACATGGGGCACGATCGGACCGGGGTGGTATGGACCGTGGATCGAGAGGTGGGTCTCCGGAGCCGGCTCGCCGACGCGTATGTGCGTTCGGCGCCCGGAGGAATCCGGCTCGCGTACCTGCTGACCGGCGACCGGGCCGCCGCAGAGGACCTGGTCCAAGAGGCGTTCGTCCGGTTCGTGGGTCGGCTCCGGTTCCTCCGAGACCCGGATGCCTTCGAGCCGTACCTGCGACGCACGATCGTTAACCTGTCGAAGAACCACTTCCGGCGTCGAGCGGTCGAGCGCGCGTACCTGGAGCGCGAGGGTCCGAGGATCGAGGACGTCAGCACCGACCCGGACGTCGCCACACACGATGCGCTCCGGTCGGCGCTGCTCCGGCTCCCGCTCCGCCAGCGCACGGCGCTCGTCCTCCGTTACTACGAAGACCTCCCGGACGCGACGATCGCGGAGCTCCTCGGGTGCCGCCAGGCGACGGTGCGTTCGCTCGTCGCCCGTGGCCTCGAGGCGCTCCGCACGACCCCAGAGGTGATCTCATGAACGACACCGACGTCCGAGAGCTCCTCTCCCGCGTCGCTGACGAGGTGCCGGCCGCCCCCGTGGATCCGGAGCCGCTGCTCCGTCGCGGCTACCGTCGGATGGCAAGGACGGCGGCCGGCGGCGCGCTCGGGATCGCCTGCGCGATCGTCCTCGTCGTGGGAGGCGTCGGCCTGATCCGTTCGAGCGCGCCGACGAAGATCCCGGCCGACGAGGGACAGTCGACCGAGCGGCCAGCGTCGAGAGGCATGTGGCCGCAGTCGAGCCTCAAGGATGTCCGGGAAGCTCAGCGACTCGCCGATGCCGGCGACCCTCGCTACACCTGGCAGATCCTTGGGCCCGGCCCTATCACGGATGCCCGCCAGACGGAGTTCATCACCCGGTTCCTCCATGAGGAGCTCGGCTGGGAGGAGTTCGATCTGAGTGTCTTCCCTGGGCTGTACGCCGGGGTTCCCCAGGACGGGCTGTGGGAGATGCTGGCCGTGCGATGCGCCCCCGGCCAGACGAACCCCTTGTACCCCAACGACCCCGAGGGCCGAGGGTGCGCCCCCACGATCGACGAGTACCGCTACGAGACGGTGATGATCGGCGCGGAAACGCCCGTCCGCGTCGCGGACGACCCCTCCGCCATCTGGGTCGTGACCAACTGGGAGATGCTCCAGCCGTCCGATGTACAGGTCACCCTTACCCGCTACCTCGACGACAACCGCGGCCCCAGGAATCAGGTCCGCCAGGTGGTGCCGCCCTCCGACGCCGAGGCGACCGCGCTCGTGGAGGCCTTCCTCCAGGCACGCGTGGACGGTGAAGGCGCCGAGGAGTATCTGTCCCCCGCCACCTCGCAGATCCCCCTCCTGTACGCCACGACCTCGGGCGACCCCTACGAGCGATCCGAGTTCGAGCTGGTGCAGGGCCCGGTGTGGCCCGGCGGCTGGAGGGAGTTCACCGTCCGACTGTTCGCGACGGGGGCGAGCACCGTGGTGGAGCAGCCCTTCCTCGTCGAGCGTGACGAGGACGGTCGCCCCGTGCTCGTGTACATGACCCTGGATCCGTTCGAGGGATCGTTCGGTATGGGGGACGTCCTGACGAGGGAGAACGGGGGGGGCCTGGTCGAGCCCTACGAGTTCCTCGACGGCGAGGTGATCTTCGACGCGGCCTGGCCATGGGACTGGTACGTCGGCGGCTGGGGCTTCACTCCGACGATGACCACCCTCCAATTCGACGACCCCGATCAGAGCGCCGGGTTCGATCAACTCCTTGCGATCGTTGCCGACCCCCTGCCGGTCGAGGACGGCTGTCGACAGGGTCCGGCTCCCGCAGACGCCGCGGCGCTGGCCCGGAGCATCCGGTCAGACCCGGACCTCGAGGCGACTGAGCCGGTGGCGGTGAGCGTCGGGGGGATCGAGGGGCTGCGGATTGACGTGGTGGCCGCCGCGGGAGCGAGCGTCTGCGAGGAGGTGCCGGCGCCGCAGGTGATGACGCCGAACGACCACGACTGGTACGGGGTCGCCCTGGAGCACGGGCACCGGATGCGCCTGTACCTGCTCGACCTCCCCGAGGGGATGTCCAGTCGGATCCTGGCCATCTCGGTCACCGCGCCGGAGTCGGACTTCGAGCGCGTGCTGGAGGCGGTGGCGCCGATCCTGGAGTCGTTCGAGTTCCACACGCGGTGATGGCGATGATCGGCGGTAGGCGAGATCGCGCGGAGAGGAGAGGCCGGATGAAGGTGCGCTACGGACCTTCCCTCGCGTTGGTCGTCATGCTCGCGCTCGGAGCATGCACATCAGCTTCGGAGGCGGCGGACGCTCCGGCCTCCCCCGCACCGACCCCGAGCGACGCGGACACCACGGTGCCGAGCGAGACGGATCCCGGTCCGGAGGTCCAGGACATCATGGAGCTCGCGCCCTTCGCGCCGCTCGAGCCGGGGACCTACTCCATCGACCCCGACCTCGACCCCTCCACCCCGCTCCGCGTGGTGTACGAAGTCCCCGCTGAGGGATGGGCTCAATGGATCGGCGCGGCCAAGCCCGCGGATGATGGGCACGTCATGGTGAGCATCACCACCGTGACGAACCTGGTGCGGCATGGGTGCCGCGACCATTCGTGGGCCGATCCGCCGGTAGGACCGAGCGTCGACGACCTCGCTGCCGCGCTGGCGGACCTTGCCCCGTTCCGGGTGACGTCGGCCCCGAAGGACGTGACCATCTACGGCTACAGCGGGAAGCATCTGGAACTGACCGTGCCCGACCTGCCGGTCGAGGGAGAGGGAGACGACCGCCGTTTCACCGGATGCGTGGACGGCAACCTCAAGAGCTGGGTCGCGGCCATCGACACGGAGCCGGGGGACGCGTTCTACGGCTACAACGGCGAGCCGGGCCGCACCGAGGAGTTCTGGATCCTCGACGTGGAGGGCACCCGCCTGGTGATCGAGGCGAACTGGTCGCCTACCTCCCCCCGGAAGGACGTAGCAGAGCTGCGGGCCATCCTGGACTCCATACAGATCGAGCCATGAGGTTGCACGAGATCATCAAACCTTCCCTCGTCGAGAGTTGGGGGAGCACGGGGAGCGGCCGGTGAGATACCCTCCGACCGCGAGATGCGACCTGACGGCTACTCGAGGTAGCCAAGGCCGCGGAGGTGCTCCTCCATCTCGTCGGCCTCGGTGTCGCTGACCGCGCCGTCAGGCCCGCGCCCGGCCAGGTTGATCGAGACGCCCTCGCCGGTCGAGCGGATCGTCGTGAAGGCCTTCGTCTTCGACCAGTTCACGGACTGCGGAAGCTGACCTTGCCGTGCGGGCCGAGGATGTCGTACGCGATGAACGAGAGGCCGGATCTGCGGTCCACGTTCCTGCGCTGGCGTGTGGCCGGCCAGACGGCCGTCATCGTGCTCGTCATCATCGCCGCCAAGCTCGTGTTCACCATCCCGACGTCAGCCTGGCCTGCTCCGCCGGTTCGTGGAGCGTCTGGACTGCTCGCGCGCGTGACGGTGGCGGACCGCCTCCGACCCCGACATCCACCTAAACCCTTCGGCCGAGGTAGGGGTTCATGACGCCAGATGGATGAGACGGCGGCCATCGTGTATACAGCTCCGGTGGACCCATCGGAGGTCGACGACCTCGCCTCGACGTTCGAGGCGTTCGTCGGCGCCGAGACGGCGCGGTTCCACGGCGCCCTCCGGCTCCTGACGCGCGACCGCGCGGAGGCCGAGGACCTGATGCAGGACGCGTACCTCAAGGTCTGGGAGCGCTGGCACCACGTGCGGTCGCTCGACGACCCGACCGGCTATCTCTACCGCACCGCCATGAACCTGTTCCGCAAGCGCCGCCGCCGGGCCGCCGTCGCGATCCGCCACGCGATCGGACCGAGACCCCGGCGCGATCAGCTGGAGGACGTCGAGTCGCGTGACGAGGTCCTTCGGGCGCTCGCGACGCTCAGCCCACGGCAGCGGATGAGCCTCGTGCTCACGGACCTCCTGGATCACTCTTCGGAAGAGGCCGGGCGACTGATGGGCGTCAAGGCGACGACGGTCCGGGTCCTGGCCCTGCAGGGACGGGCCGCCCTCCGAGCCAGCACTGGAGACGACGTCGATGCCTGACACGAAGCAGCTCCTTCGCGAGACACGCGATCGGATCGCGCCGCCGCCCGACGTGCTCGGCGGGCTCGAGCGCCGACGCCGGCACCAGGAGAACGCGAAGCGTTTCGCGGCCGCGGCCGTGGCGATCGTCGTCGCGGTCGTCGGGCTCGGCGGTTGGTTCCTCCTCGAGCGCGACGCCGCGCCGAGGCCTGCCGATCGTTCCGAGGAGCTCGGGATCTTCGCCCCGGTCGCCGGCCGGATCGTGTTCGTGAACGAGGACGAGGTCGCCGTCGCCGGCTATGACCCTGGCCCCTGGGCCATCGACCCGAGCGGGCCCGCCGACACTACGGCAGGCCCGAGGGTCGCCGATGACGTCGTCTCCACCCTGGCGCCACTGGGCCCACAGGACGCCATCCCGCTCGACTGGTCAGGCGACGGCACCGAGCTGCTGTTCGGGCGCATGCATGGAGATCTCATCGTCCAGGAGGACCTCTACGTCCTGCATTCGGACGGATCGGAGACCCTCCTGGTCCGGGGATACAGCGGGGGCGCGACGATCTCGCCCAATGGGACGCGCGTCGTGTTCTCCGTTCTATCCAGGGAGTGCGGCCAGTCGGGGCTGTGCGTCGTCGACGCCGAGGGCGGGCAACCGGTTCCTCTCCCGTCTCCCTCAGCCGAGGGTGCGTACGCACCGACCTTCTCGCCCGATGGGACGCAGATCGCGTACCTCGTGCACGAGGACGACGACCTGACCCACGTGTGGGTGGCGAATGCGGACGGCAGCGGGGCGCGCGAGATCCTCGCGGCCGAGGAGACCCGCTCCGTCGGCGCGGGCGGCCTCCAGTGGTCACCGGCGGGCGACCGCCTCGCGTTCGGGGTGCGCGGTTTCGACGGCAACGGGGATGTGTCCTCGATCTACACCTTCGCCCCCGACGGCTCGGACTTCACGCGCGTGATAACCGGTGGGGACTCGCCCCACTGGTCGCCCGACGGCTCCCAGATCGCGTATACGATCAACTGCACCGAAGGGCAGGCCTCGTGCGCGGATGGATCGATCGTCCTCACCCTCGCGATCGCCGATGCGGACGGCTCCAACGTCGCGAGTTCGGGTTCGGCGACCTCGGGTCCGTGGCATCCGGCCGGGGTGGCCCCGGCGAACGAGATCACACCGACCCCCAGCGAGAGCTTCGCGCGCGCCGACGGGGAGGTTCTGGACTTCACCGGGGTGCCCCGCGATCTCGTCGCCGTGAACCCCGAGACCGGCGAGGAACGCGTCCTCGCCGAGGACATCGACAACGTCTTCTCCGCGAGATGGTCGGCGGACGGCCGCTGGGTCGCGTACGAGACCGAGGTGCCGGAGGGAGGCTGGGGATTGTGGGTCGTGGGCGGGTCGCAGGAGCCTCGTCTCGTCGCGACGGGCGGCGATCCGGACCTCTTCGCGACCCTCGGGTTGTACTGGATGTGGTCGCCGACGGGCGCCGAGCTCGCGACGATCAGTCGTTCGACGTTGAGCACGATCGACTTCACGACCGGCGAAACGACCGACCTCGGAGAGATCGTCGCCGACCTCCTCAGCACGAACGCCTCCCCGATATGGGCGTGGTCGCCGGACGGGACGCGACTCGTGTTCGCAGCGCCCGAGGGTGCACCCGAGGGCTCCCTGGACACGGTCGACGTGTGGAGCGGAGAGCGTTCGCTCCTCGCGCGCCTGCCGGACGAGGATTGGGACCTGACTGAAGAGATCCTGTGGTCGCCGGACGGAGCCCACATCGCCGTCTTGATCCGCAAGGCGTCCAATGAAGCCGGTCGTCTGTACGTGATGGATGCCGACGGATCGAACATCCGCGTCGTGGCCGACGACTACGACCCACTCGGCGTCGCGTGGTCCCCCGATGGGACGCGACTCGCGTTCGGATCGGGCTCGAAGGCGGACGGAGACGTCCGGATCCGCGTCGCGACGATGGACGACGCCGCTCCCGCAGAGATCGGGAGCCTCGACTTCATCGGGTGCACCTACAACTACAAGTGCCGCCTGACGTGGTCGCCCGACGGGTCGCGGATCGCCTTCCACAAGGAGGACGGCCTGGGAGTCAGCGTGTTCGACGCCAACGGAGCGGGCGAGGCCGCGCCCGTCGACGAGCTCACCTACCTGAGTTGGGACGGTGGTACGTACCCTTGCGAGTGCCCGTGATGGAGGGATCCCGATGACGATCCGATCCACACGTGCGCTCGCGTTGACGGTCATGCTCGCCGTCGGTGTCTGCTCATCGGGTTCGAACACGGCGGACGCTCCGGCTCCGTCGTCGGTCGCGCCGAGCGAGACGGACACCGCTCCGGCGGTGCGGGACATGATGGACTTCGAGCCGCTCGGTCCGATCGAGCCCGGGGCCTACTTCATCGACGCCGACCTCGACCCGTCAACGCCGCTCCGGGTCCTCTACGACATCCCCGCAGAGGGATGGTCGAACTGGATCGGCGCGGCGAAGTTCGGCCCCGACGACGGTCACGTCGGCGTAAGCATCACCACGGTGGTGAACCTCGTGACCCACGGCTGTCGCGATCACTTCGCCGCCGTTCCGCCCGTCGGCCCCACCGTGGACGACCTCGCGACCGCGCTGACGGAGCTCGCCCCGTTCGAGGTCACGTCGCCAGCGGAGGACGTGGCGATGTACGGCTACCGCGGGAAGCACCTCGAGTGGACCGTGCCGGACATCGCGTTCGACCGCTGCGACGCCGGCGACCTCAGGAGCTGGATCGCACCGATGGACGCGGCCGAGGTAGGCGACGCCTACTACGGCTACACGGGTCCCGGCTACACCGAGGAGTTCTGGATCCTCGACGTCGAAGGCACCCGTCTGATGATCGCAGCCGAGCGGTCCCCCGGCTCGCCGTCGGAGGACCTTGCCGAGCTGGGCGACATCCTCGACTCGATCCGGATCGAGCCATGACGTCGTCCCCGGTCCTACGTGGCTCGTTGTCGCCTGACAGGTGTCACGGGGGCGTGAGAGGGATCTGGCACGAACCACGAGCCTCGCATCGGACGCGCGGCGTGGAAAGCGGGGCGGGCGATAGCCCGCCCCGCCTTCCTGAGCTGCACGTGCCTAGGGACCGGTGACCGAACTCGTGTCCATCGCGTACGTCAGAGTTGCGAACGCGATCGAGTCCGAGTTCAGATCCAGGACCTCGAGGCTCACGTTCGCGAACGTGTCGCACGCGAGGTGGTAGCACGGGTCGTACTGGGCGCCGGCTGTTCCCCCATAGACGGCTACCTGTGCAGCCGTCTTGATGCCCTCGGCGCCGGTGAACAGGCCCCCTGCGGGGATCCCGACGGCGATGAACGGCCCGTAGTCGGAGCGACCGTCGAACGACGTCGGCTCGGACGCCAGACCGCGAGCGCTGTAGAACCCCGTCAACAGGGCCTCGATCGCCCCCGAACCCGGTGGGCCGACGGGACCGACGGTCCCGTCACCGTCGTAGACGAACCGCACGTAGTTCGGTGAGCCCACCATGTCGAAGTTCAGGTACAGCGCGATGTCGTCGAGCTCCTCCGCGGTCAGGTTGTCCACGTAGTAGTTCGAGCCGACCAGGCCGGACTCCTCCGCGCCCCACCAGGCGAAGCGGACCGTGTTGGTCGGCTTGACCTTCCGCATCGCCTCAGCGACGTCGAGGATCGCCGCGCTGCCGGAGCCGTTGTCCTGGATCCCCGGGCCTGTGCTGACCGAGTCGAGGTGGGCACCGACCATCACGACGTTGCCGTCGTTGCCCTTCTTCGTCTCCGCGAAGATGTTCTCGGTGCTTCGGATCTCCGAGATGGTCGAAGTGAACATATGCATCGTCACGGACGTGGGACCGTTGGTCACGCCGTTTCGGAGAGCGTCCCCGAGGGCGAACGTGGTCCCGGTCACTGGGATGCCAACGGGCTCGCCGAGTGTCCCGAACAGGAGCCCGGTGCGTCCCGCGTTCCCTTCATTGAAGATGATGACGCCGACCGCGCCGGCCGCTTCGGCATTGACGGCCTTGGTCGCGAACGTGCACGTCCCTCGCTGTACCAGCGCGATGTGCCCTGCCGTGAACCCGGTGAAGTCGGCCGCCTCGCAGCCGCTGGTGGAGCCGCCCACGGGTGGGATGAGCAGGTCGACGGCCGTGAGGGGCGCGGTGACGTTCCCGCTTCCCGAGTAGCTCATCGTGGAGAAGTCGACGTCGTGCGTGTACGTCGTGGGAGTAGGAGCCGTCTGGTCGAGCGCCGGCGTGGCGAGCTCCTGGAAGAAAGCGAAGTCGAACGGTTGGCGGGTAACGTCGTAGCCCGCCGCCTCCAGCCGGTCAACGACGTAGTCGGCCGAGGCGTCGTAGCCGGGTGTGCCCGAGGTCCGCACGCCGCCGTTGGCATCGGCTATGGCCTGGAGCGCCGCCTGATGCTCGCGGACGCCCTCCAGCGTCACGCATTCCAAGAGTTTCTTGATCGTGTTGTTGTTCCGGCTGTCGCAGCTCGCTGGGCCGGCGCCTGCCGGTACGGCCGTCAGCGCTGAGACCGCGATCGTGACGAGCACGACCGCCGATGCGAACGCAGATCTTCTGCGCATCCTGGACCTCCTCCGTTCGGGGACGGTCTCTGCCTATCGCATCAGGACGTGTTGCGCAAATCCGACGACCCGAACGGGTGTCTGGCGGAGGTTAGGCCACGTAGACCGAACGATCTAGGGAGCTCGGCAACCGTGCACAGGGATCCTCGAGACCTGCCTGGGGAACCGCTCGCAGCCGTCCGGCCGTCCCAGGGACGTTCCCACCGGCCGAAGGAGGCCCACATGAAGCGGATCGGCTACATGGTCGCAGGAGTCGTGCTCGGAGCGATGGTCGCCCTACAGGTGCCGTCACTCGCGCAGGACACCGGCAGTTCGGACAACACCAGCACGCAACGCACCGTCACGGTGAACGGCACGGCCACGATCAAGGCCGCGCCCGACGAGGCCGTGATCAGCCTCGGTGTTCAGACCCAGGCGGCCACCGCACAAGGTGCCATCACCCAGAACGCGGAGAGGATGATGGCCGTCCTGCAGGCGCTGGTCGGTCAGGGCATCGGAAAGGATGACGTGGCCACCAGCTACGTGAGCCTGTATCCCACGTACAGCAACAGCGGCATGGAGATCACCGGCTATCAGGCGTCGAACTCGATCGACGTCACGGTTCGCGACATGGATCGGGTCGGCCCCGTGATCGATGCGAGCGTGGATGCCGGCGCGAACCTGACGAACGGCATCTCGTTCCGCCTATCCGACGAGAATCACGGCGTGAACGAGGCTCTGCAAGCCGCGGTCGCAGATGCGCGCTCGAAGGCGGAGACGCTCGCCGCCGCCGGCGACACGCAGCTCGGTCAGGTCATCACCATCGTTGAGGGGTCGTCCCCGTCGTCCGTTCCGCCCATCTACTACGAGCGGGACATGATGGCCGGTGCCGACGGCGCTGTCTCGACCCCCATCCAGCCTCCTACGCTCGAGACGCAGATCTCGGTCTCGGTGACTTGGGAGCTGGCTTGATACCGACGGTCAAGGAACGCCGTAGCGGTTAGTGATGGGCAGGCGGCGGTCGCGTCCGAATGCCTTCGGCGTGATCTTCACCCCGGGAGCGGCCTGCCGCCGCTTGTACTCGGCGCGATCGATCATCCGCGTCACGAGCTCCACCGTCGCCCGGTCGAACCCCCGGGCGACGATGGCGTCCGCATCCAGATCGTCCTCGACGTAGGCCTCGATGATCGGATCGAGCACGTCGTACGGCGGCAGCGAATCGGTATCGAGCTGATCCGGCCTGAGCTCGGCGGACGGAGGCTTGGTCATGATCCGCTCGGGGATAGGAGCGTTCGCCGGGTCGCGCGCGTTCCTCCACGCGCACACCTCGTACACGAGCGTCTTGGGAACGTCTTTGATGGGCGCGAAACCCCCGGCCATGTCGCCGTAGAGGGTCGCGTATCCAACCGCGTACTCGCTCTTGTTCCCCGTTGCCAAGACGAGGGATCCGAACTTGTTCGACAGCGCCATCAGCAGGTTGCCGCGGATGCGAGCTTGCAGGTTCTCCTCGGCGACGCCTTCATCAGTGCCGGCGAACAACTCGGTGAGCGTCCGCCCGTACGCGTCGAAGGCGTCGGTGATCGGCACGGTGTCGATCCTGACGCCCAGACGCTGAGCGCAGTCCACCGCGTCCTCGACACTCTCGGGCGAGGAGTACGGAGAGGGCATCGCGAGCACCCTGACGGAGTCTGGGCCGAGGGCGTCGGTGGCCAGGGTCGCGACGAGCGCCGAATCGATCCCTCCGGACAGCCCGATCACGACCTCGCGGAAGCCGTTCTTCCGGACGTAATCGGCGAGCGCGAGGACCAGCGCCCGGTACACCTCCTCGGGCCCGGTCGGCCAGGTCGGAGGCGGCTCTGCGAAACCAACCGACCACCGACCACCGCCTTCGAGTTCCTGAAGTTCGCAGAACGCGAGCTCTTCTTCGAACATCGCAGCTCGGGCGACGATCTGACCGTCGGGCGAAACGACCATCGAGCCGCCGTCGAACACCAGCTCGTCCTGTCCGCCGACCGCGTTCACGTACACGAACCATGCGCCCGTCTGCATCGCTCTGTCGCGACAGATCTCCAACCGTTCCGCGCCTTTGCCGTGGTGGTAGGGAGACCCGTTGATGTTCAGGATCATCTGTGGGTGCGAACGTGCGTACTCGTCGAACGGCGCGTCGCCGTGCCAGGCGTCTTCGCAGATGGACAGGCCGAGCTCCGAGGATCCCAGTCGGATAGAGCACGTCGCTGTTCCCGGCACGAAGTAGCGCTTCTCGTCGAACACGCCGAAGTTCGGGAGCTGGATCTTGTGGTAGCGCTCATCGACTTGGCCATCTCGCAGCAACGCGGCCGCGTTGTGCAGGCCCCGCTCCGAGCGGTCCACGAACCCGACCACCACCGCGCACGACGATCCGGTTGTCGAGGCGGCGAGCGCGTCGAGCGCGGCGAGGTTGTCCTGGATGAAGCTCGGGCGGAGCACCAGATCCTCGGGCGGATAGCCGGTGATCGCCAGCTCCGGAAAACAGATCAGGTCGGCGCCGGCGTCGGCTGCCCGGGTCGTCCACTCGACCATCCGCTCGACGTTCCCATCGAGGTCGCCGACCGTCGTGTTCAGCTGGCCAAGCGCTACACGGACCACGACGGAAGCCTACGCGACGGGGCCGATCGCCCTGGAGCGGGGGTTACCCGGGTCCACCGATGTCGACGGTGTACGCCTCCCAGACCAGGTCCGCGCCCTTCTGCCGATGGCGAACCACGCTGCCCATCATGCGCTGGAGATCGTCGCGTGCCTTGTCGAGGGGCCAGTCGTCGGATCCGACGTCGCCGGCCTCGAGCCGCGCCAGGAGCTCGGCAACGGAGGCAGCTATCGTTGGGTGCTCCTCCTTGAGCCGGGCGACCGTACCTACCAGTCGTGGGGCCCGCTCCATGATCTCCTCGTAGAGGCCGGCCGGCTTCTCGGTAACGATCACGTGCTGATCGAACGCGTCACGGACGCCGACCATGTCCTTCGTGACCTGGGCCCCCCAGTCATCAACGCGGCCTGCGGCCGGGGAGCTGGTCGCCATCTCCAGCTGCACGATCGCATCGTGCAGGGTCTGGCGGCGCTTCCGCGCCTCTCCGAGGGCCGGGGTCAGTCCGTGATCGGGCTCCATCGCGACACTCTACGGGCCCGTCACGATCCGGCGCAAACCGCCAGGGAGCTCCCGGTGCGATATGTTCACGCCCGATGTCGTCCGTGAGTAGAGCCGGAGTCTCCCTCGTCCTCGCTGTGGTTCTGGCCTTCGTTATAGGAGGCTCCGCGCAAGCGGCGCCGGTCATCCGGGGGAGCGGTGTGAGATGGACCCCTTCGATCGTCACGGTGTCCCGCGGGTCACTCGTGCGTTGGCGTGGGGTGCTCGGGTATCACGACGTCGTGTCGTACGGTCGCAACTGGCGGTTCAACGAGGCACTCCCGGTCGGCACGATGGTCAGGAAGCGGTTCCGGAACTCAGGCAGGTATCGGTTCCGCTGCACCTACCACTCGACGCTGATCGGCAACACGTGCAACGGGATGTGCGGCCGCGTGGTCGTCAGGTCCTGACCGCACTGATCGCTTCGAGTCGCCCGTGCGTACCACCCTCCTAGGACGAGGCAACAGGGGCCCGCAAGCGTCGGACGTCGCCCACGACGCGCCGCCTGGGTCGCGGCTAGACTCCCGATGCGGATCCCGCCCCGGAGGTCACCCCGTGCCTGAGCGTCCCATCGAACTTGCCTCGGTCCTTGGGCCGTACATCCCGCGACTCCTCGCCGAATGGGTTGCCGAAGCGCCAGGAACAACGCTCCGCACGATCGACGGGACGATGGTGTTCGTCGACATCTCTGGTTTCACGAAGATGTCCGAGCGATTGGCTCGAACGGGGAAGGTCGGGGCCGAGGAGGTCACCGACGTCATCGGGTCTGTGTTCGCCTCGCTCCTCGCTCTCGCCTACGGCGCTGGCGGTGGGCTGATCAAGTTCGGTGGAGACGCGCTCCTGCTCTTCTTCTATGGAGAGGATCATGAGCGAAGAGGAGCGCAGGCGGCCGTGGGCATGCGGAAGGCGCTTCGCGACATCGGTCCCATCCCGACCTCCGCCGGGAAGGTCACGTTGAGGATGTCGATCGGCATCCATCGAGGGACGTTCCACTTCTTCCTCGTGGGGGACTCGCATCGGGAGTTGATGATCACGGGTCCGGCGGCCACCGAGACCGCGTCGATGGAGGGCCTGGCTTCGGCTGGCGAGATCCTGATCAGCAGCGCCATGGCCGAACTCCTTCCCGAAGCAGTTGTCGGGAATCCCAAGGGCGATGGCTTCCTGCTCAGGAGCGCGCCCCTTGGGCTGCCGCGCGACGTCGCGGCTCCCGAGCCGATCCTGGAAGGGGTCGACCTGCTGTCCCACATCCCTCACGCGATCCGGGAGCACGTGCTGTCGGGCCAGGGGGATCCCGAGCATCGACGGGTGACTGTGGCGTTCATCCATTTCGACGGCATCGATCGTCTGGTGAGCGATCTCGGCTCCGACGTCGTCGCGTATGGGCTCGACCATCTCGTGAGCGAGGTGCAGTCGGCTAGCGAGAAGAACGGCGTTACGTTCCTGGGGACCGACGTCGACAAGGACGGGGGCAAGATCATCCTGGTGTCGGGCGCGCCGCAGGCTCTGGGCGACGACGAAGAGCGGATGCTTCTGACCCTGCGCTCGATCGTCGACGCCGAGACGACGATCCCGGTTCGGATCGGCGTGAACAGCGGCCCGGTCTTCGTCGGCGACGTCGGCCCGCCGTACCGCCGCACCTACACGGTGATGGGCGACGCGGTCAACCTCGCGGCCCGGGTTATGTCCAAGGCCGCGCCGGGCGAGATCCTCGCCACCGAGCCGGTGCTCGAGGCCTCTGGGGTTCGGTTCGAGACCGAGGCCCTCGAGCCGTTCATGGTCAAGGGCAAGAAGCACCCCGTGGTGGCGCGCCGGGTCGGCAAGATCCTCGGCAGCAGCCGCACCGAAGTCTTGGCCGACCTCCCGCTCGTGGGGCGTAAGCGCGAGCTCGACGTCTTGAGGTCGACGCTCGATCGAACGCGTGAGGGTCGGGGGACGCTGGTCGAGGTGACCGGTGATGCGGGCGTCGGGAAGAGTCGCCTGCTCCATGAGCTTCACAGTGAGACGGCCGAGGTCCCCTGGCACGCGGTCGCCTGCGAGCCGTACGAGGCGTCGACGCCATACTTCCCTTTCCGACCGCTGCTCCGGGCGCTCCTGGGGATCTCCGAAGACCTCGGTCATGATCAGGCGGTCACCGTCTTCGCGGCACGGGTGCAGCAGGCCTGTCCGGAGCTGACTCCGTGGCTCCCGCTGCTGGCGCTCCCTTTGGACCTGGAGATCGCCGACACACCCGAGGTCGCGGCCCTGGAAGAACGCTTCAGGCGTGAACGGATGGAGGGGGCGATCGGCGACCTCCTCGTGGAGTTCGGCGGCGGCCCCGCCGTGGCCGTGATCGAGGATGCGCAGTGGATGGACGACGCGTCTAGCGACCTCCTGGAGGCCGTCGCCGCTCGGATGGATGAGCTCCCGTTGATGGTCGTGGTGGCCCGGCGCGAGGGAGCTCCGCGGCGGGAACAGGAAGTCGAGGGTGAGGGAGACCACCGGGTACAGCTGGAGCTTGGACCGCTCTCCGTGGAGGACGCTGTCAGCCTGATCCATGAGGCGACGGAGCAGTATCCGCTCACGCCCCATACGGTCGAGGCGCTCGCGCACCGATCGGGGGGGAGCCCCCGTTTCCTGAAAGCGATGCTCTACGAGGTCATCCGATCAGGCGGCACGATCGACCAGCTCCCTAGCTCGGTCGAGGGCGTGGTGATGATGCAGATCGACCGACTGGCGCCCAAGGACCGCACACGTCTTCGGTACCTCTCCGTGCTCGGCATGAGCTTCGACCAAGACCTGGTCGGCCGGGTGCTGGAGGAGGAGGGCCTGGAGACCGACCTCGCAACGGAAGTCTTCGAGGGACTGCTCGAGCCGGATGGCCGGGGAGGGTTCCGGTTCCGCAACGGGCTCGTCCGCGACGTGGCCTACGAGAGCCTCCCCTTCCGTCGCCGGCGGGAACTGCATGCTCGCGTCGGAGAGGCGATCGAGGCCGAGGCTGGGGACGATGCCGACGACATCGCCGAGATCCTGTCCCTCCACTACTTCTACGCGCAGCGGTTCGAGGACGCCTGGCGGTTCTCGAGGGTGGCTGCGCAGCAGGCTTCCGAGATCTACGCGAACGTGGAGGCCCGCGACTTCTTCGTTCGCGCGCTCGACGCCGCCGACCGTCTGCCGGCGCTTGACCCGAGCGAGCACGCGGCCGCGAGCGAGGCGCTCGGCGACGTGCGGATGCGCCTCGGGGAATTCCGGGGAGCCGAGCAAGCCTATCGGCGGGCCCGACAGCGTCTCGCAGGAGAGCGGTTGGCGCAGGCGCGCCTGTTGCTCAAGGAGGCGCTCGTCTCCGACTTCGAGGGACGTTATCCGACTGCGCTGCGGACCCTCTCGCGCGGCACACGCCTGTTGGGAGATGGGGCGGATCCGTCGATCGCGGGGCTGCGCGCGCAGTTGGCCGCGCACTACGCGGGGATCCGGTGGGCCCAAGGACGCAATCACGAGGCCATCCGTTGGTGTCGTGACGCGCTCGCCGACGGCGAGGCGGCGGGTGAGCTCGATGCCACCGCGCATGCCCTCTATGTCCTGGACGTCGCTGAGCACTCCCTGGGCGTCTCCAAAGGCGGGACCTACTCGAAGCAGGCCCTCGGGCTCTACGAACAACTCGGTGACTTCGCGAAACAGGGCCTCGTCATGACGAACCTCGGCTACTTCGCCTACTTCCAAGGGAGATGGGACGAAGCCGTGGACTGGTACGAGCGAGCCCGCGATGTCCTACTCCGCACCGGCAACGTCGTGGATGCCGCATTCGATGAGTCGAACATCGGGGAGGTCCTCGTCTTCCAAGGTCGTCTGGAGGAGGCGGCGACACAGCTTCGGGACGCACTCCGCATCTTCAAAGCCTCAGGCGTACGACCCCAAGAGGTGTTCGTCCTGACGCTGCTCGCGGCGACCGCGTCGCGGGCTGGAAGTTTCGAGGAGGCGGCGGGCATGTTCGACGATGCAGAGGCGCTCGTCCGCGAGGTCGGTGAGCCCGATCTCGCCGCGGGTGTTGCGGGGATGCGGGCGGAGTCCTTGATCCTCCAGGGACGCCCCAGCGAAGCCCTGCCGGTGAACGATGAGCTGCTGTCGTCGCTCCCGGCCGCGCACGCGTACGTGCCCTGGTTGCTACGCAATCGTGGCTACGCGCTGGCTCAGTTCAACGATCGGGCCGAAGCTGAGACGACTCTCCGAGAGAGTCTGGCGGCCGCACGCTCCCTCGGAGCCGACCACGACGTAGCCTTCGCGCTCGCGGCCTTCCTCCGGTGCAACTTGTCCGACGGCCGATCGGCCGAAGAGATGCGGCGCGAGCGGGAAGAACTGGACCGCTCGCTGGGCATCGTCGACGTCCCCGACGTTCCCCTGCCGGCACCCATATAGAGTGCCGTCCGAGCCGCCGGGATCCGGCGGCTCGGACGGAAACGAACTAGTGCCTCGCACGCGGGTCCAACGAGTCCATGTACAGGCGTGAGCGCAATGTCGCGGTCGTATCCATCGGACCCGTGAACTCGACCGACTCCGTCACGCAGGGCTCGGTCCCATCGGGTCGATCGAAGCCATCCGTGATGTAGTTGCAAAGCGGGACGGTGTCGACGGATTCATCCTCGGGCGGCCCGCTCGTCTTGCAGAAGGGGACCGGACCTCCGACAGGGAGATCGATCGTGTCTATGAACTCCACGACTATCACGCCGGTCCCGGTGGGGATGATCGTCACAGTGCCGGCGATGTCGTTCGTTACGCCCGAGCAGTCCAGCTGGTTCGTCTCGATGACGAGGATGGTGCCGGCCGGGGCGCTGACCGTCGATCCGTTGGGGAACGTCGCGGTGCAATCCGTGCAACTGCTATCCGTGTTGGTGATCGCGAACTCATCACTGTCGGCTGACGCCGCCCCGGCTACGGCATGCAGCGTGAAGCCAGAGCTCGTCGTATCGATCGTCAGGTCCGTGAACGTCGCGACACCGAAAACCGTCCCTTGCGTCTTCGTGCCACCGAGCTCGGCCGACCCCGAGGGGTCTACCCCGATCGACATCGTCACCAGGGTCCCGTCGGCCACCAGGTTGCCGTCGACGTCCTCAACTGTCACCTCGACGCCGCCCCCAAACTCGCCAGCGATCGGTTGGGTCTTGAGTGTGTCCGTCGGTTGGTTGGTGAAGGCCATCGAAGCCGGAGGTCCGATACAGGAACCCACGTACACCTTCGGGCTGGAGGCGCCGCTGGCGAGGGAGAATCCGCTTCCGAAGAACAGGGTGCCCTGCCATGCGTTCGTCGACCACGTCCTGTCTCCGGCAGAGGAAGGAGTCGCGGCGGTGAAGGTCACGCTGACCGACTCACCCGGCGCGAGAGCGCTGCTGGAGCTCGTAGCCCGGAGGTAGATGCCGTCCGCATCGAGCACGTCGGGGATCGCCTGCCATGACTTGGCCGGGTTGGACACGACCGGTGTGGAGAATGAGCCAGAGTAGATGTTGTGGAAGTTCGCCACGGTGCTATGGAACAGCGCTGACCCGAGCGTCCGGTTGCTCGTTGAGTCGTTGGTGATCGTCGCCGTGAATTGCACGTCGCTCGACGTCGGGACGCAGGTCGGGGTGATCGACGGCACGTACTTTCGCACCGAGGGAGTGGAGGCGTCGGCGATGCCGCCGAGCAGCGACCCGAGGATGAAGACGGCTGCGACGACGGCGATGCCGGACCTGCGGGACCTGCGGATCGGTGCGTGACTCATCTGATCGCTCTCCTTCTTTCTGCGCGGTCGGTCGGGGCATCACTGTCCCTCCAAAGGGTGTCGGTAGTCAAATGCATCAAAGGCATCGGACCTAAGTCGAAGGTCGCCGAAACGGCCCGGTGATCTCATACCCCGGTGATCTCATATATGACACCGGGCCTCTTCGTACCGGCTCTAGAGCTGGAGCGAGAAGCCGAGATAGGCCGCGGTGCGGAGGCCCTCACAGGATGGGTAGGTAACGTTCGCGTTCGTACTCGGTCACGTATGCCTTGTAGCCGTCCCACTCCTGGCGCTTGTTGCGGATCAAGTACTCGTGAACGTGCTCGCCGAGCGCGTCGCGGAGAACGTCGGACCCATCCGCCAATACGATCGCGTCGTGGAGGTCCTCGGGCAGGGAGTCGATGCCGGCCACGCGACGCTCGTCGGGCTCCATCTCGTAGATGTTGTTCGAGGCCTCGGGCGGCAGCTCGTACTCGCCTTCGATCCCCGCCAGACCGGCGGCGAGCATGGCCGCGAACGCCAGGTACGGGTTGCACGCCGGGTCTGGGGAGCGGTACTCGATACGTGTGGCCGTCTCCTTCCCCGGCTTGTACATCGGGATACGCACCAGCGCCGATCGGTTGCGCCGCGCCCAGCACACGTAGACGGGCGCCTCGAACCCCGGCACGAGGCGCTTGTAGGAGTTCACCCATTGGTTGGTCACCAACGTGATCTCGGGCGCGTGGCGCAGCAGTCCTGCGATGTATCCCTTCGCCGTCTTCGACAGGTGGTACTCGTCGGTCGCGTCGAAGAACGCGTTGCGGTCGCCTTCGAACAGCGACTGATGGGTATGCATGCCGCTGCCGTTGATCCCCGCGATCGGTTTGGGCATGAACGTGGCGTAGATGCCGAATTCCTGCGCGACCTCTTTCACCGTGAGGCGGTACGACATCACGTTGTCAGCCATGGTGAGCGCGTCGGTGTACCGCAGGTCGATCTCGTGCTGTGAGGGCGCCACCTCGTGGTGCACGTATTCGACCGGGATCCCCATGGACTCCAGGTATAGGACCGTGCGCTTGCGGTAGTCGGTTGCCACGTCCAGCGGAGTCTCGTCGAAGTACCCGCCCTGATCGAGCGGCGTCGGATCGTCCACGCTCTTGAAGTAGAAGAACTCGAGCTCGGGACCCACGTAGAACGTGAAGCCCAGGTCGGCGGCGCGCTGCAGCTGGCGCTTCAACACGCCACGCGGGTCGCCGTCGAACGGCGTTCCGTCGGGGTCGTAGATGTCGCAGAACATCCGGGCGACCGCCTGCTCGGTCTTCCACGGGATCACCTGGAACGTGCCGGCGTCTGGGACGGCGATCATGTCCGACTCCTGGATCCGGCTGAACCCCTCGATGGACGAACCGTCGAACCCCATGCCTTCTGTGAACGCGCCCTCCAGCTCCTGCGAGGTGATCGTGAAGGCCTTCAGGAAACCCAGGACGTCGGTGAACCACAGGCGAACGAACCGGATGCCGCGCTCCTCGACGGTGCGCAGGACGTATTCGGCTTCGGCTGAAAGGGCCATGGGTCGAGGGTAAGTTCGGATCGTGCGGGAACGGTTACGCCGCCGTTAACTCTGCGTGTCGCGCGATAGCATCGCGCGATGGATCGTCGCCTCATCTCCTCGGGCTCGCCATACGAACCGGTGATCGGCTTCTCGCGCGCGGTGGTCGTCGGCGACCGCGTGTTCGTGTCCGGGACGGGTCCGGTCATGCCCGACGGCGCGGAGTTGCCGCCGGACCCCTACGGCCAGGCCGAGCGCTGCCTGGAGATCATCCTCGAGGCGCTGCGAGCGGCCGGGGCCGGACCGCAGGATGTGGTCCGCACCCGGACCTACCTGGTGGATGCCGCCGACTGGGAGGAGGTCGGTCGGGCGCATGGAGATGTGTTCGCCGACGTCAGGCCGGCGAGCACCATGGTCGTGGTGAAGGGGTTCCTCGATCCAAGGTGGCGGGTAGAGATAGAAGCGGACGCGATCTTGGGCTGAGCCCCCAGCCACAGCGTCCAGCCGCTACGGTTCACCCGTGGCGGACCAGAGAACCGAAGGCCTCGATCGAGCGCTCGCCGAGGCGCCCGATCCCGAGCTGGCCCGGGTGGCCGTCTCCCGCGTGAGCGACGATCCTGTCGCCCACGAGCAGCTCTTCAGGCCCGACGTGCTCAACGTCGCCGTTCGGCTTCTCGGTTTCTCGACCGCCGCGGCCGACCTCCTGGTCCGGCATCCGGAAGAGGTCGTTGAGCTCGCCGACATCCGGCCGCGGGACCGAGCGGAACTGGACGCCGAGCTCCGAGAGGCCGTCGCCGTCCTAGGGCTGCAGGACGGGCTCCGCGTGTTCCGCCGACGAGCCATGCTGCGCGTCGCCGCGCGCGACCTCCAGGGCGGCGCGCTGGAGGATGTCGTCACCGAGATCTCGGAGGTCGCCGAGGGCTGCCTGCAGGAAGCATGCGCCCGGGCCGCGGGCGATACCCGCCTCACCGTGATCGGCCTGGGGAAGTTGGGCGGGGGCGAGCTCAACTACGCCAGCGACGTGGACCTGATCTTCCTGCATGCGGACGCGGGACCCGACGCGCAGGACGCCGCCGAACACGCGGCGGCCGAGCTGATCCGCACGCTGGCGGAGCCCACCGGCGAAGGGATCGCGCTCCGAGTGGACCCCACCCTTCGCCCCGGTGGCCGGAGCGGCGTGCTGTCGCGCAGCCTGGAGGCGACCCTCGAGTACTACGAGCACCAGTCGGCCACCTGGGAACGGCAGGCCATGATCAAGGCGCGTCCGGTCGCCGGAGACCCGTGGATCGGCTCGGCGTTCGTGCAGGGGGTGGTGCCGTTCGTCTATCCGGTGGAGCTCGCTCCGCGCGCTATCGACGACGTCCGCCGCACGAAGGTTCGGCTCGAGGAGTACATCCGCCGCCGGGGCAAGGAGCTAACAGAGGTGAAGCGCGGCCGCGGCGGCATCCGCGATGTGGAGTTCGCGGTGCAGCTGCTTCAGATCGTCCACGGACGCCGCGATCCTCGCCTGCGCGAGCCCAACACGCTCCGTGCGCTCGCGACGCTCGCCGACGAGGGGTACGTGGCGCAGCCGGACGCCGAGGCGCTCGCCGACGCCTACAGGTTCCTGCGGACCCTGGAGCACAGGCTTCAGATCGTCCGCGATCTGCAGACGCACGACCTGCCGGCGGACCCGCACGCACGCACCACGTTGGCGCGCTCACTCGGCTTCGGTGACGCAGGCGAGCTCCAGCGGACCTACGAGAAGCAGACCGGGTTGGTCCGCGGGATCCACGAGCGCCTGTTCTACCGGCCTCTGCTGGAGGCGTTCGCGGGACCGGTGGCGCCCAGTCCAGGCGTGGATCGGCCTGCTACCGAGGAGCTGCTCTCCGGGCTCGGGTTCGCCTCGCCGTCGTCGTCGTTCGAAGTACTGCGCGGTCTGGTGGATCCGGCGACCCGGATGGGCAAGGTGCTGGCACACGTGTTCCCCGTGATGGTTCCGGCCCTCGCCCAGGTGGCCAACCCGGACCAAGCGCTCGTTCGGCTGGAGCGGATCGCTCAGGCAGTCGGAGATCGGCACGGGCCGGCCGATACGCTGGCTGCGGATCCGAAAGCCGCGCAACGCCTCGCGCATCTGGCGGCCGCAAGCGCCTTCGCGACCGACCTTCTGGTCACCAAGCCGGAACGCTTGACGGCACTCGCCGATCGCGGCCGGGTCGTCGATACGCAGGCCGCTCTGGTCTCGGCCGTCGGTCGTTACGCCTCTCGCGAGCTCCAGCCTCGCGAGACCGGCGCGGCGCTCGCCGACGTGGCAGACCGAGCGGTGCGCGAGGCCACCGACGCCGCCGAGCCCGATCTGCCCTTCGCCGTGATCGGCATGGGCAAGCTTGGCGCGCGCGAGCTGAACATGGCGTCGGATCTCGACGTGATGTTCGTCTACGAGGGCGAGGGTCCAGACGACGTGCGGCGAGCCGTGAACGTGGGGGAGCGCGTGATGCGAGGTATCCGGGACGCCGGGTGGGAGCCCGACGCCGACCTCCGCCCCGAGGGCCGCAACGGTCCGCTCGCCCGATCGCTCGCCGGGTATCTGGAGTATTGGGAGCGGTACGCGGAGCTATGGGAGTTCCAGTCGCTCCTGCGCGCGCGTCACGTGGCGGGCGACGAGCAACTCGGCCGACGGTTCGTGATGAACGCCGGCGACTTCGCGTATCCGCCCGACGGCATCACGGTGGATCGTGTCGGTGACATCCGACGCATGCGCGAACGGATAGAGCGCGAACGCGTGAAGCCTCCCGAGGCGGCGAAGTTCCACTTCAAGCTCGGGTACGGATCGCTCGCCGACGTGCAGTTCGCCGTGGAGGTGTCGCTGATGCGTTCCGGTGGCGCGCTTCCGGAGCTCCGTACCAATCGCACGCTGGAGGCGATCGAGCGCCTGGCGGAGCATCACCTGTTGGAGCAGAGCGTGGCCCGCGACCTAGGTGAGGCGTTCGTCTTCCTGTCGGACGTCAAGAACGCGCTAGAGGTCGATCGTCGGCTGCACGCCGAAGCTCTACCACCCGCCCCCGAAGATCAAGACGCGCTGGCGCGCCGGCTGGGATATCAGGAATACCCGCGTCAGAGTTTCATCGACGACTACCTACGCATCACGCGTCGATGTCGGCGTGCGATGGAGCGCGTCTTCCACGAAGAAGCGTCGTGACCATCCGCCTACAGCTGATCGATCGGGTGGATATCCGCTCGCGGGCCGTACGCCGGCGCTTTGACGTGGCCGGCCTCCAGCAGGCGCTGCACTCGGCCGCGATGTCCGCTGTACGGCTCCAACAGCTCCAACATCCGCTCGTCGGTGCCGCGGGGTTCGCCGGCCAACGCCCAACAGACCACGTCCGGCAGGTGGTAGTCGCCCACGGAGACGGCGTCCGCGTCGCCGAGCGCCAGCCTGGAGACCTCCGCCACGGTCCACGGACCCACGCCGGGGATCTGCGAGAGCCGGCCCTTGGCCAACTCGAGCGGTAGCGCCGCGGCGGCCTCGAGCCGCGGCGCTCCGGCGCACGCGGCTCGGACCGTCTCGGCTCGCCGTTGTTCAACGCCCCACGGGTGGAACGCGAAGTACGGCGTCTCGGCCATGAGTTCAGGTTCGGGTGGAAGATGAAGGCCGCTCTCTCCGGGAGCGGGGCCGCTCGTGGCAAGGACCATCGCGCGGTAGGCCCGGCGCGCCTCAACGCCGGTCACCTTCTGCTCCAAGATCGTGGGGATCAAGACCTGCATGACGCCCATCGATCGCGTGATGCGGACCCCGCGGTGGTTGCGCCAAAGCTCGGCGATCACGTCGTGCTGCGGCTCGAACCCCTCGGCCGTGTCGCGGGCGCCGATCAGGCCGGGCGCGGTGTCGAGCGCCCAGTCCGCTCCCGGTCCCCACGCTTCGGCCTGGACGTCGTAGCCGAACGAGCGAACGTGAAGTGTGGCCGGGCCGTCGGGGGTGCGCATGGCTCGCCAGGCCTCGCCCTGACCGACCCGCATCGTCGGGTCCCCGGCGCCACGACAAAGGGGGAAGAGGGTGCCGGCCAGATCGATCGGGAAGGAAGTCGCGATCATCCTTAGCGGCACTACACACAGACTAGCCCGCAGCCAGGCGGGTCCCGGCTACTCACGGCAGATAGTGCGACAAGTTCGGTGGCGCCCAGGCTCAGACGGTCTTCGCGTATGCGGGCGGCACGCGGTGACGGGTCGCGCCTTCGAACGCGAACGCGAGCTCGATCAATCCGCTCTCGGACCACGCCGGGCCCACGAACGACAGCCCGACCGGCAACCCGGAGATGAACCCCATGGGGACGGTGATGCTCGGGTAGCCCGAGACCGCGGCCGGCGAGGTGTTGCCACCCACGTAGTGGTCGCCCAACACGTGGTCGATCAGCCAGGCGGGCGATCCCGACGGCGCGACGACGGCGTCGAGCCGGTGTTCACCCAGCACGACGTCTAGGCCCTCGTCGCGGGACAGGCGCCGGCACGTGGCGAGCAGCTCGAGGTATCCGGGGTCGGTCAGCGGCCCCTTCTCCTGGGCCTCCTCGAAGATGTTCTGGCCGAAGAGAACCATCGCCTCCTCGTCGGCGTGTGACGTGTTGAACTCGATCAGCTCGGCGAGCATGCGCGGGACATCGCCGCCGACGGTCGCCAGGTACGCCTCGACATCCGCCTTGAACTCGTACTTCAGAACCTCCCATTCGGGTTCCTGGAGCTCAGCGCGTGTGGCACGTCCGCGGGGTCCACCAGCTCGGCTCCCTGCGTGCGCAATGACGGCGAGCGCGTCCTCGAACACCGCGTCCACCGGAGCGTGGAAGCCGGCCATGTTGCGCGCCACGCCGATCCTGGCCCCCCGCAGAGCGTCCGGGTCCAGCCGGAACGAGACCTCGGTCTCAGACATCGCGGCGAGCAGTGTTGCCGCGTCGGCGACCGTCCGCGCCATGGGACCGGCAGTGTCCTGGGTGTGCGAGATCGGCACGATACCCGACCCTCTGATCAGCCCGACCGTCGGCTTGATGCCCACGATGCCGTTGATCGATGCGGGGCAGATGACCGAGCCGTCGGTCTCGGTTCCGACCGCGACGGCACACAGGTTGGCGGCGACGGCGACTCCCGAGCCCGAGCTGGAACCGCACGGACTCCGGTCGAGCGCGTACGGGTTGCGGCACTGACCGCCCCGCGCACTCCAGCCGCTGGAAGCGCGGGTGGAGCGGAAGTTGGCCCATTCGGACAGGTTCGACTTGCCGAGCAGCAACGCCCCGGCGTCGCGGAGTCGCGTGATCACGGGTGCGTCCTGAACGGGGCGCGAGTCGAGGAGCGCGAAGGAGCCGGCGGTCGTCTTCATGCCGTCCGCGGTGTCGATGTTGTCCTTCACCAGGATCGGGATGCCGTGCAGCGGGCCGCGAACACGTCCCTCAGCACGCTCGTTGTCGAGTTCGTCGGCGATCTGCAGCGCGTCGGGGTTCACCTCCATGACCGAACGCAGCTCGGGGCCACCGCTGTCGACCGCCTCGATCCGCGCGAGGTACGCCTCGGTCAGCTCGCGCGCCGTGACTTCACCCGAGCCGAGCTTCGACGAGAGGTCGGCCAGGGTGGCCTCTTCGAACGCGAACGGCGGCACGGTGTCCATCGCGCGAACGCTAACCCATCAAGGTTCCGTGCCGTCTCGCACGACGCTGCGCGCCAGCTCGCGGGCCTCAACCAAGCGCTCGCGGTCCACGAACAGCTCGACGCCGTGTTGCCAGATCCGGCTGAGCGGTCCCGGTTCTTTGGACCACCACACGATGCCGTGGGTATCGAGTTGCTGGGCGATCAGATCCGCGTGAGGTGCCAGGAACTCACCGAGATGAACGGTCCGAACGTTCGGTGGAACCTGAGGGAGTCCTGGCATCGGTCGATCGTACCGACATCGGTGTGTCGCTACTTCGAAACGAGCTGTTGGATCCGCTGATACGAGAGATCGAGAAGTTCCGACGCGTCTCGGAGCGATATCCCCAATCCCTCGGTGAGGCCCTTCGCGGCTTGGGCGGTGGCCTGGTGCGCCTCGAGCTGGGCACGGGCACTCCGCTCCCTGGCAGATCGAGCCCGCTTAACCTCTATCCGGACGTCTGAGGGAAGCCGGATGCGGAATCCCAGCTCCGCGTCCTCAGCATCGGACACCCACAGGGCCAGCGCCTCGCGGATCCTTCGCCGAGCCTGTTCGAGCGTGCGGCCGTACGTGTGGCATCCGGGAACATCCGGCACCCTGGCGAGCCATGCCCCGGACTCATCCCTACTGATGTCGACCCTGTATGTCATCGCAACCACTTCCGTGTGAACCACTCCCGCGGACCTCCTGGCAGCCGAGCTGACGGAGCAGCTTGAGAACGTGCCTTCCGGTCATGATGGCAAATCCCTATAGGAACTGTCTATATCACTAGACACTCATGCTTTAGGGAGAGGTCGACGATAGCGGCCGGGTCTGACATGTCCGCTCCCGCGAGAGGTCTCGTCGCCGGATGGATCGCGGGTCGGCGGAACACCCCTTCTTGGCTCGGGGTGTAAACGATCCGGGGCCCTTCAGACTCTGTACGCGCAAGATGGCGATGAGCGAGCCTAGAGTGCGCGATGTGGAGCACCTCCGGCGGTCGCGCAACGTGCGGTCTTCAGAGGCCGACCCATCGCAGGCCGCCGCCCATGACCTGGAGGAGCTGTTCCGCAACGCCGGGCCGGAGCTATGGCGGGCGATCTACGGCTTCACCGGCGGTCGCCGGCAGCTGGCCGAGGACGCCGTCGCCGAGGCGTTCGCTCGCGCTATCGAGCATGCCGACGGGATCCGCGAGCCGCTCGCGTGGATCTATCGCACCGCGTTTCGTCTGGCGAGCCGTGAGCTCCAACGCGAGAAGCGTCTGCCGCCGCAGCTGCCCGACCCGGCACCGGGGATCGACCCGTTCGATGTGCAAGAGATCCTGAAAGCTCTCGCCACGCTGTCACCCAACCAGCGCGCGGCCGTGCTGTTGCACGACGAGGAGGGATTCACCGGTCCCGAGGTGGGACGGCTCCTTGGGATGTCGGCCGCAACCGTTCGCGTCCATCTCTTCCGCGGACGCAAGCGTCTGCGAACGCTGTTGGGCACCGAGGAGGATTCTGATGGATGACCGCTACCGCAAAGAGCTGACCAAGCTCCATCACGCCGAGCTCCCCCCCGACCTATGGGATCGCGTGCAGGAGGGTCCACGCATGGCGCCCCTCGGCCCTCCCAACCGCTCGCGCGTGACGGCCGCCGTGGTCGCGTTCGCGACCTTCGGCCTGGCGGCGTTCTTCGTGTGGCAGGCGTTCAGCGAGACGCCCGCCTCTCAGCCCGCCGACTCGAGCGTGCTGGCCGTTCCGCCACGCGGAGAGACATCGGCCGTCTTCTTGGATGACGGTCGGCCGGTGTTCGTGGTCCATCACCTTGACGGGACCGTGTCGGTCGTCGACGGGTTCTCGAGCCACCGCGCCTGGGGTGTCGAGGAGTTGACCGTGTGGTGCCCGTCGACGCGTGAGTTCGTCGAGGCGGCACACGAGGCGCGCTTCGATGAATACGGGGGGTTCGCGTCGCCTCCCGCTCCCGGCGGCGTTGCGACCTTCGCGTTCCAGGTCGCGGGGACCGATCCTGTCGGTGACCCCAACTTGATCGTGGTCGGCGAGATGAGCGACGGCACGCTCGGTGGCGGGAACTCGGGTCCTGACCGGCCGCCTCTCTGCCCTTCGGGTGGCGTGGTCGGCGATGCCCATCTGATCGAGGTCACCGGCGGTAACTCGGGTGAGACTGGCACGGTCTTGGGGCACTCGCTGAGGGGCCGTCAGGTCTGGAGCTCACCGGTCGAGGCCGTTGCTGCCGCCCCGACCGGATGGGTCGCCATCCAAGGAACGATGCTGGTTGGTTCCGACGGCTTCGTGCAACTCTGCACGAAGGTCGTCGACGCTGCGTGCGAGGGAGGCGTAGTGGTCCAAGGGATCGACGGCATCGGCCTCTACCTCAACGTAACCAGGTTCGACTGGGTCTCCGGATATGAGGAGCCTCAGGTGTGGCTGGTGCAGATCCACGACGGCGTGATCGACGACCCGGCGGGCTTCAGCGGCATGCTCGATACGTGGCCCGACCAGGCGTCCCCGACCGGTCCATGACCGCATCCGACGTTCGGTACGGACGGCTTCCTGATACCTCTACGCCCTCGCCCCATCGGTTAGCAACGTCTTGTAGTCCGGAGGTAAACGGAACGGGGCGCGGAAAGCTCTGTAGACGCGGATGAAGCGCATCGATCGACTCCTACTCGTGATCCTGCTCGCGACGGCCGCATGTACGGCCGCTGCGACGACGCCGCCGACGCCCATACCCGCACCGGACCCGAGAGGCCGACGGTGGCTGTGCTCTCAGTTCGCCGGAAGAGGCCGCTGCGTTCGGCTCACCCGATGACCCGTACCGAGACGAGGTCCTCGCCTGGCCGACCGGCGACCCGGAGGCGGAGGGACTCGACCCCGCGCTCCTGGCACAGATAGAAGAGGACGTCGGCCTGTCGAGCACGATCCGCAGTTTCCTCGTCGTCAGGAACGGCACGTTGGTCACGGAGCGGTACTTCCACGATGGTGGAGGAGACAAGGCGTTCAACGTCCACTCTGTGTCCAAGAGCCTGTTGAGCCTGATCGTCGGTGCGGCCCTGGAAGACGGAGCGATACCCGATCTCGATACACCGATCGCCGAGCTGCTTCCCGCCAACCTCGCGTCGGAACCGGGCGTCGACGGACTGACCGTGCGCCTCCTCCTCGAGATGTCGGGTGGGCTCGACCTTGACGATGCCGCGTCGATCGATCAGATCACAGGCCCTTCTCATGCTCGGTCCGTGCTCCGTCAGACCCGTATCTCCGAGCCTGGCGTCGAGTTCTCCTACAACACGGGGATGAGCCACGTGCTCGCCGTGGCGACGGCGAATGCCGTCGGGTCGCCGCTCTGCGACTACGCCCAGGAGCGGCTCTTCGATCCCATGGGGATCACGGTGGATCACTGGCACAGCGACCCGGAGGGCTACTTCACGGGCGGCACGTCGATGTTCTTCACGCCGCGCGAGTTGGCGAGGGTCGGGCAGTTCACCCTGCAACGAGGGCAGTGGGATGGCCAGCAGATCCTGCCGTCGAGCTGGATCGACGAGATCACGACCGAGGCGTGGGACCTGGGTTGTCGGCCGCCGGATCGACCGGGGTACGGCTACCTGTGGTGGTTGAACGACGTCGCCGGCTTCGACATGTGGGCGGCCCTGGGGTTCGGAGGCCAGTCGATCGCCATCATCCCCGAGCTCGACCTCGTCGTCGTGATGACGCAGAAGAGCGAGGGTTGGCCCGTCGAACAGGATGTCGTTCGCCCGAACGGGGTCATGCGCCGGATGATCGGCGCGGTAACGGATCGGCCGGTGGACGCGACGACCAGCGCCTGTCCGGCGGGCGACGTCTACCGCGCACGGGCCGATGGTTCGGACCCGGTTCGACTCACCGATCAGGCGCCGATCGACATCGCCTACTCCTGGTCTCCCGACGGCGAGCGGATCGCGTTCCTCTCCGAGCGGAACCTGAACCCCGAGATCTACACGATGGCGGCCGATGGCTCCGACGTCCAAAGGCTGACTCGTGACTTCGACGTCGACCTGTTCCCGGCGTGGTCGCCGGACGAGGGCGAGATCGCCTTCGCTTCAGATCGAGGGGGGACGTTCGACATATACGTGATGGCCGTGGACGGCTCGGGCCAGAGGGCGCTCACGGACTTCCCGAGAGACGAGATACATCCGACCTGGTCGCCCGATGGCACCAGGATCGCCTTCATCCGCAGCGAGGTCCCGCCGGGAGGCTACGGACCGCTCTGGGTGATGGATGCCGACGGATCACACGCGAGGCTTCTGCTGAAGGACCCGCTGGTGGAGTTCCCGGCCTGGTCTCCCGACGGCACCCAGATCGCGTTCGGCATGTCGGGCAGCGGCGGATCGCACATCGGGGTCCTCGATCTTCGAACGGGCGACGTGTCCGATCTAGGCCCTGGCACGTTGCCGCGTTGGTCTCCCCACGGGAAGCGCCTAGTCGTTTCGACCACCGACTACTCCGAGGTCGAGATCGTCACGATCGCGGACGGGTCGCGCACGACGATCCTCGCCGGCTCCGCTCCGGTGTGGTCTCCCGACGGCTCGTGGATCGCATACTCAGCAACCGAGGACTCGGCCGCCTAGCACTCCCGGACATTCGTTCCACAGCGCCTTGACATCAGGCAGGTATCTCCGCTTTCGGTCAGTGGCACGGGATCGGTCCACCCTGATCGCGGACCGCTCCGCTGCGATCGATGAACGCCCACGAGTAGGAGTCGACATCGAGCGTCAGCAGCAATACGCCCCAGGCATCATCGCCTGAACCGAGGCGTACCTGCGAGGACGCCACTGGCGTATTGAACCCGTTCAGCCCGGTGCCTCCGGTGCCGACGATGAACAACCGCATCCCGCCGATCTGAGCGAAGCGCTCGTAGCCGTGGTCGTGCCCCGAGAGCCAGATATCAACGCCCGCTGCCGCAGCGATGCCCCAGACGGGGTCCATACGCGAGACCGACCCGCCGCCGCTTGAAGACGAGTAGCGCGGGTGGTGCCCGTAGACGAGGTCGCAGGTGTGCGTATCGGCTGCGAGGTCGTTGGAGAACCACGTCGTCTGCTCACTGCCCGACTCGATGCCCGGTTGATCCTCGGCGGTGTTGCCGCCTGAAGCGGCACCGTTCGGGTCGTCCGTGTCGAGCGCGACGAGATGCCAGTCACCCAGGCCGAACGAGTAGTACAAGTTCCCATCCGCGAACAAGCCGCGCGATGCGAACTCCGCTCGGTAGCCCTCCGCCCCTGCTCCGTTCGTCGTGTCGTTGTACTCGTGGTTGCCGACGGCCGGGTAAGTGATCGAGTAGAACGATGAGGCGTTGTCTATCCCCCAGGCGTCACGGTACCCACCCGAGGAGATGAACTCCGTTGCCGTCCCTGACTCGTACGCGAGGTCTCCGAGCGGCAGGACAGCGTCGGGGTCGAGCGCGATGATGAGGTCGCCCGTCTGCGCGCACCGCGTGCGCCCGGCCGACGTGAGGTTGCAGATGTCGCCCGCTGCAGCCACGGTGACCCTACCCGGCGGAGGCGGAGGTGTGGGAGAGGGCGTCGGTGAGGGGGATGGTGAGGGTGAAGGCGACGGTGAAGGGGACGGCGAAGGAGAAGGATACGGCGAGCTATCTGAGATCGCTAAGTTGTCGTAGGCACTTCCACCGTCGTCCTCGTTCGATGCGATGTGCAGCCGGAATCCTGCGTAGGTCGAGGACCCGAACGCTGTGAGGTCTTGCGACGACAGCGTGTAGCTGATGGGGGACAGGTTGCCAACCGTCATGGTCACGACGTTGCCACTTCGAGCACACGTCACGTGATACGTGCCACCGTTCACGAGACCGGCGTTGCGGATGGAGACGAGTTGGGACGTGACGATGCTATTCGACCGACGACCGATGGCGACGAGGCCGTTCGGGTTGGTATCGGTGACCTCGATCTTGCAGAACAAGTTGTTGGTGTAGTTCCTGGCCATGAGGGCGAGTCCAGCGTTGGCGCGTTCATCTGTCGCCGACAGCGTGATATCTGCTTCGACGCTCACCTGGGTCGAGCCTGCGTTCACCGTGGCGAGCGCCGTCGTGGAAGCGTACTGGCCGGTGAGGAGCCGGGCTTGGCTCGAGCGGATGCCCCACGTCGAACTCGTGACGATCCATGGGCTACCGAGCGTGTTGGCATCTGGTCTGTCGAAGCCATCCGTCATGATGGTGGCTGCCCGCACGGGGAGCGCGAATACGAGGGCGGACAGGGTGACTACGGCTGCCAGTACCCTGCGCACCTAGGCCACCTCCCCTTCCGTATCGCTTCGACCCTTGGGGGCGCGCCTGGCGCGAGGGTGATAGCACTCGACCTTCGTGTTCGTTTCGCTTGGGGTGAGCCCGATCGGCCACCCAGTCGCAGCATACGCGAGCGACGACGCCGGGGGAAATGCTGTGGTGGCGGATAAGAGCCAAGTTGTTGGTCTCGGACATTTCTCGCCCGAAGCTAACGCGAGGCCTTGTCACGATCTGGTCGCCTAACGGAGACTGGATCGTATTCGGGCGCAGCTCCTGAAGCTGCCCCGGCCGACGGTTGTCGCTACGGACCTGGAAGCAGGCCCAGCTGTCCCATCGCGCCCATCATGTCGTAGACACCGTAGTGCTCGGTGTTCATGCCGGCGTCATCGAACGTGAAGACGTCGATCGCTCCCATCCTGAAGGACTTCCCCGTCGGGGGCATCCCAGGCATGAAGCCCTCGGTGTCGGTGCCCGTCATGGTGCTGCGGACCGCCACCTTGCTGCCTGACGCGATCACATCCTCGACCTCGATGTGCATGTCGGGCGTCTGCTGACGCATCATGTTGAACATCGCGATCGCGCCGGCCTTGTCGGCCGTACCGCCCGGCATCGGCGTGCGCTCGACGTAGGACTCGGACAGCGTCTTCTCGGCGAACCCGATGTCGCCCTCGTTCAACACCTTCTGGATCAGCTCTTTGACGGTGGCGGCGTTCTCTTCAGGCGTAGACATAACCCTCACATCCCCTCCGGAGCCGGCATGGCCCCGAGCTGGACCATCATCTTCGGGATATCCATCTGTGCCCAGGTTTCCTGGATCATCCCGTCGTCTCCATGACGTGAGATCTGGATCCAGTCGAAGTCGACCGTCTTACCGGTCGCGGGCATCCCTCCCATCGGCATGTCTCCATCGTTCGTCCCCGTCATCCGCACGTGCGAGACGACGTTGTTCCCGTCGCCGAAGATCTCGAGGATCTCCGTGTCTTTGTCGGAGAACATCTGGAACGTGCCTTCGTTCGCTATGATCGCGCCCTCGACCCCGGGGGGCAGTGGCCCTGGCTGCGGCGTGTTGGCGACGAAGTCAGCCGCGACGCACGCGCGGACGGTGTCGTAGTCGCGCTGGTTGTAGGCCTGCTCGAGCCGTTCGACCAGCTCGATGTTGCGTGCGACATCACTCATGGGACCCTCCCCGTGGATCGGTGTCCTCCGAAGCTACGACGGGTGGTCCGTTAGCGCAAGGTCGGGCTCGGAGAACGTTCAGTGACCGCCGCACATGCAGCTGCCGCCGCAGGCGCAGCCGCCGCCCGATGGCGCGGAGCTGCGGAACCCGCCGCTCGACGTCGAGGCCGCGAACATCGAGATCCGGCGCATCACATGGTCGGACTCGCAGGTCGGGCAGGCCGGGGAGTCATCGCTCATGGAACGGAGCCGCTCGAACAGCGACCCGCACGCCGAGCATTCGTACTCGTACAGCGGCATGCGGGAAGTGTACGTGCCGGGGACGACGTGCCGCCGAGTCTTAGCCCCAGCTCTTGGGGTTGCGCCCCGCCACCTTGACGGTGCGCTGCTGGCCCTTGCCGTGCGCGGTGCCGTTCCCTTCTCCCACCCAAGTCCCGTCGCCAGGCACGAAGCCGGTCACGATTATGGGTGGGTGTCCGTGGAGGTCGAACGTGGCCCGGAAGAGGGTCCTCCCAGGTCGATTGGTCGGGGTCTCCTCGATCGTGACCGCACCGAGTTCCTCGCCGCGCTCCCAGTCACCGGTCAGCTCCCAGACCTTCTCGTCGCTGAAGACCCTTTGGCCCGGGCCGGCCTCTTCGAGGGTCCTGCCCGAGGACACGCGTTCGTCGCTCAGGACTGGGAAATCGTAGATCGGTATCCGCCCACCCTCATCCACCACGGCTGGCCTCCTCGCAACGGTTGGCGCCGACCCACCCTACGCGCGGTCGCCGGGGCGAAGCAAGGGTCGACCTGACCTAGACTTCGGTCCATGCCCGTCTGCGGGTCCTGCGGTCAGGGAAACCCCGCGCGAGCACGATTCTGCATGTCGTGCGCGTCGCCGCTGGCTGTCGAGGAGCAGGGCCCCGGCGCCCGCAAGACCGTGACCGTGGTGTTCTGCGACGTCGAGGACTCCACCCCGCTCGGCGACCGCTTGGACCCCGAGTCTGTCCGCCAGGTCATGACGAGCTTCTTCCGCGAGATGCGCAAGGCGCTCGAGCGCCACGGCGGCACCGTGGAGAAGTTCATCGGCGACGCCGTGATGGCGGTGTTCGGCGTTCCGCTCTTGCACGAGGACGATGCGTTCCGCGCGGTGCGCGCGGCGCAGGCCATGCGCGAGGCGCTCGACGGTTTGAACGCCGATCTAGAACGGCGGTTCGACGTCCGGCTGCAGACGCGTATCGGTGTGAACACCGGCGAGGTCGTGGTGGGCGATGCCTCGGCCGGTCAGGCGCTCGTCGTCGGCGATGCGGTGAACGTTGCGGCTCGGCTCGAGCGGGCGGCGGGCGCAGGCGAGATCCTCCTGGGGCCGGCGACGCACGCGCTGGTCCGCGACCACGTGGTCGCAGAGGTGACGGCACCGCTGGAGCTGAAGGGCAAGGCCGGAACGCTCGTCGCGTACCGACTCGCGTCTATCGGGCCGGGGCCCGACGAGATCGGCAGCCGGCCCGTTCCCCCGTTGGTCGGTCGCGAACACGAGCTCGAGACCCTGCACTCCGCGTTCGACCAGGTTGTGGATGAGCGCTCTTGCGCCCTCGTCACGATCCTGGGTCCGGCCGGGGTGGGGAAGTCCCGCCTGGCTCGGGAGTTCGTGCCGAGGACCCAACCCGATGCGCTGGTGCTCCGGGCCCGTTGTCTCCCGTACGGCGATGGCATCACGTTCTGGCCCGTGGCGGACCTGGTGAAGCAGGTGAGCGGGGTCGCCGATGACGAAGATCGAGGCGACGCGCGCTCGAAGATCGAGGCTGCGATGGCAGGCTGCCTCGACGGCACCCTCGTCGCCACGCGCGTCTCCGGCGTGACCGGGTTCGCCAAAGCCACCGCCGGGCTGCAGGAGACCTTCTGGGCTATCCGGCGGTTCCTCGAGTGGGCCGGCCGCGACCGGCCCCTCGTCGTGATCCTCGACGACGTGCAGTGGGCCGAGCCCACCTTCCTCGACCTCGTCGAGTACCTCGCGGGATGGAGCCGTGACGTCGCGATGCTGCTCGTGTGCATCGCGCGTCCGGATCTGATGGACGAGCGCCCTACCTGGGGGAGCGGCGTCGTCAACGCCTCAGTCCTTCCGCTGGGTCCTCTCGATGAGCGCGAGAGCGAACTCCTCGTCTCCGAGCTGCTCGGGGGCGCTCGGCTGGACGAGCGGGTCTTCGCCCGGATCTCCGAGTCCGCCGACGGCAACCCGCTCTTCCTCGAGGAGATGCTGCGCATGCTCGAGGACGATGGGTTGCTCCGCGCGGGACGAAGGGGGGCGGGTCGCGACAGCGGACCTCGGCGAGATCCGGGTTCCTGAGTCGATCCAGGCCCTGCTGAGTGCGCGGTTGGATCGGCTCTCGCAGGAAGAGCGTCTGGTTATCCGCTCCGCGGCGGTGATCGGCAAGGTGTTCTGGTGGGGCGCTGTTGCCGAGCTCACCCCCGAGTCGCTCCGACCGGGTGTGGGGGGTGCGCTCCAGACGCTGGTTCGCAAGGACCTGATCCATCCGGAGGCCTCGACGTTCGCGGGAGAGGACGCCTTCCGCTTCCACCACATCCTTATCCAGGAGGCCGCCTACCGCGGCACCCCGAAGGAGGCACGTGCAGAGTTGCATGAGGCCTTCGCGAAGTGGTTGGAAAGGGTCGCGAGCGATGGCGTCGCCGAGCTGGACGAAGTGATCGGCTTCCACCTGGAGCAGGCCCATCGCTACCGCTCCGAGCTCGCGCCCCATACCGCCGGCGATGGCGACTTGGCGACCCGCGCCGGACTGCGACTCGCCTCCGCCGGGATCCAGGCGTCCGAGCGCCGCGACGTCCCCGCCGCGGCCGACCTGCTCGGACGGGCCACCACGCTGCTCCCGGCCGAGCATCCCGAGCGGCGAGCAGCCCTGCTGGCTCTCGGTGAGGTGCTGGGCGAGGCGGGCGACTTCGGACCGGCCGAGGCCGCTCTGGAGGAAGCTGGATCCCTCGCATCCGCAGCCGGCGATCAGGTCACCGAGGCCAACGCCGCGATCCTGCGGCTGTTCCTGCTCGAACACACGGACCCGAAGCACCCGACCGTTGACGTGCTGGCTGAGGCCGAGCGGCTGATCGCCACGCTCGACGCCCTGGGAGACGACCTCGGTCTGGCCAGAGCGTGGCGCCTGGTCGGGGACCTGCACTGGAACCATGCGCACTACGGCGCGGCCGGAGACGCGTTGGAACGCGTGATCGAACACGCGCGCCGCGCGGGGGCGACGCGCGAGGAGGCCGATGCATTGGGTCGCTACGCGGGCGCGGGTACCTACGGACCTGCGCCCGCCGAGGAGATCGAGCGGCGATGCGACGAGCTACTCGCAAGGACAACGGGCTCGGGGCACGAAGCGCCCGCCTTCCGAGCGCTCGCGTGGGTCCGAGCGATGCAGGGGCGGTTCGACGAGGCTCGCGAACTGGCCAGGCGGGCCCGCGCCATCTTCGAGGACCTAGGGCTCCGCATGCGGGCTACGTTCGTGGCCGAGACGGCCGGTGCGATCGAGATGCTCGCTCGAGACGCAGACGCCGCCGAGCGCGAATGGCGCGCGGGCCTCGACGCGGCCGACGAGATGGGGGAGCTGGGTTTCCAGTCCACGATCGCGGCGATGCTCGCCCATGCGCTCCTCGAGCAGGGCCGCCTGGATGAAGCAGAGGAGATGGTCTCGCTCAGCGACCGCACCGGGGCAGAGGACGACGTGAGCACCCAGGTGCTCGGGCGCAGCGCCCGGGCTCGCGTTCTCGCCGCCCGAGGGCGGACCGAGGAGGCCGAGCCCGTCGCGCGCGAAGCCGTCGAGTTGTCCGAGGCGACCGACGACCTGAACATGCGCGGCGACACGCTGGTCGACCTTGGCGAAGTGCTGGCTGCGGCCGGCGATCGCGAGGGTGCTAAAGCGGCGTTCGCCTCGGCGCTGGATCTCTACGAGCAGAAGGGGAACGCGGCCGCGGTCGAAGTCACCCGGCGCCGTCGGGCAGCGCTCGAGTGAAGTGTCCGGGTCAAACGGACATCCACAGATAGTGACCGTTGTCACGGAGATCGCTCTTGGGGATCGCTTAGCTCCTCGTGATTTCACGAAGGAGGTCGGTTCCGTGGGTCAATCGAAGCCGTGTTGGGTCTTGCTGATAGCTCGGGAAATGCAGGTTCACATACCGCCCGAGCTGTACACCAGCCTGGATCAGGCGGAGGACGAGGCCAGACGCTGGCTCTCCACGTTGTTCTCCTGGAAGCCCACCTCGAAGCGAGTGTCCACGTCCGGGACTCTGCAAGTGGGGCGCCGCTTCGTCCTGCACATGGTCAGTTTCGATTTCCCCGATCCCTGGCGAGCAGGCTCACTGTGGCTCGGGGCGGAGTGGACTGCGAGGTCCTACCCGCGAATGCGTACAGAACTTCTTCCCACGGATGCAGACGGGGCACGAAGTTGGGTTTCCGTCAGACTCTCGCGACGCATGGCCCCTGTTCGGACCTCGCCGTGGTGCTACTCAGGGCGGTATGAGTTGGGTAGCAGCACTCGTTACGTGACGGCTGGCAGGATCAAGCGCGTGTGTGGTCCTTGGACTGGGGCGTGATTCAGATCCCCCATACGTCTGCTGCGATCTCGAGGAGCATCTCTTCGCGGATCGCAACCTCCTTGCCGCTCCAAGTCGAGAAGGGGCGAAGCCCGTAGCGGTCGGCCGTCTTCTTCGTCTTGTCTTGCTTACCGAGCGAGATATCCACGACGAGGGACTTCGTCAGCTCGAAGTCGGACTTCTCATAGAGAGTGGCCTTCTGCTGGAAGGGTTTGTTGCGCGCAATTGCATTCGGTCCACCGTAGAGCAGCGTAAGGTTGCCGAGTCGGTATGTTGCCTGAGCTGATCCGGTGCCGAAGGCATCCAGGGCCTCCTCGCTCGGCCTTTGCGGCAGAATGTGTTCGATAGTGACGCCCCTCTTGAAGTACTTGAAGAAGTCGTCGTCCTTCCCGCACGCAACCTCGATGTGATGAGTCAGTTTGGCGAGGATGTACTTCAGGAGACTCGATCCGACTTGATTCGTCTGAGCCAAGCTCTCTCGCGCCGTCGGAGCTACCTCGCTAGTCTTCCGTCTCAGCTGGGCGAGGAACCGTGCGAAGTCGTCAGAACTCTTGACCTCTCTCAACATGCCGCACCAGCCCGGCAACGCCTGCTCAATATCGTTCCACTGGGCGCCCGCCAGCGTGTATGCAAGCACCAGCGCCTCCACATGGCGTGCAAGTTCGGTGAACTCCGATTGTGTTCGGCCGGCACCGGCCATGAGCAGCGGAAGGTACTGACTGACACCTGTCCGCTGATACCGTATGCCCATCAGGTGGAGGTTCTCGTCCTCCCAGGGATCAAGGCCAAGTCGGATGTTGATGTAATCCTGAGATGCCTGGGCCAATTCCTTGGCGAATCGAAGTGGATTGTTCGAGTAGCGGATCGCGTCGTCATGATCAAGGATCCATTGGAAGAGCTCGCTAGCCTTTGGCATCTTGGGGAAGTCATAGGTCGCGACAAGGTGATACCTGAGGAAGCGGAGTGGTCGGCGCTCACCACCCTTCCTAAGTGTCGCGAGGACGTGCTCCCAAGTGGCTACTAGTTCTGAGTGCTGGCTTTCTGGCGCCTCTCGAAAAAGCAGGTTCTTTAGCAGGTCCATCGCGTTGAGGACGACACCGCGATAGTTGAGCACCTCGAAGATCGTCAAGGCGCTCTGGAAATCCCCGCTCGTAACCCGGATCAACTCCAGGTTGAGTAGAACAAACGCATGGAACTTCTTGATGCCTGCTTCGTTATCTTCGCCGAACCTCTCGATGAGGAACTGCCGACACAAGCGGTAGGCATCCAGGAGCGGTCTTCCCACATCAGCCTTCCCCAGGTCGAGGCTAGCGACGTGGCCTTCACCGATTGCGTGGAGCACTTTGTTGCTCGGTTTGTACCGAAGCTCCATGCGATGTCGCAGCACGGTATTGCCTGAAGGATCGATGTCTGTGTCGAGGATCGCCTTGTCGAGAGTCGCGACGTTTGCATCCTCGCTGAAGTCCTTCAAGCGATCTCGAACTGCACAGAAAAGCAGGTACAACGTGGTCAGCCGTTGCTGTCCATCGACGATGGCGAGGCTCTTGCCATGATCAGTCTTGAAGACCACGATGCTGCCTAAGAAGTAGTTATCCTCGTCGCCGGATTCATAGGCTCCGTAGATATCCCAGAGAAGCTGGTCTACCTGTTTCTGTCGCCAAACGAACTCGCGCTGGAAGTCAGGGATGACGTAGAACGACGCAAAGACATCCTTCGCGGGCATCGCCTCCGTCTTTTCAATGACTATCGACATGTGTCCTCCAGCGAACCCTCAGTCTGGAACCTCGACAACGAAGCGGAACATGCGTCTCTGTTGCGAAGGGTCCAGGGACTCGTACCACCTCGTGACGTACCACATGCCCCAGAAGCGATAGCGACGAGGTATCTCCGGGAGTACCTCGAACACGTGGACAGGACTCCTGGTCTCATGCGCACGGAGCAGCCCGAGATTCCATCTGTTCCATTGTTGGTCGCCCGGTGGACCACCCTGTCCGGTGTAATCGAGAGAATGTCCGCGCGAGATCCACGCGTCGTGGTAACCCCAATCCTCGTTCTCATGCGGGCGGAAGCGAATGGAGACGGCGATATCGCTTCCGCTGGGCACATAGATGCCTTTGTAGAAGTCCTTGTGGACTGTTCGAAACTTGGTGGTGCCTACAAGTTGGCCCGGTTCGAGGGTCACGACCAGAGGATCCGTAGCAGCCTGCCTCAAGTCAAGCTTGATTGTTCGGGAACTCCCCCTTCACGCCGAGCAGCCTCACTTTCCGCTCCAGCTCGAACCGGTCCAGCGCCGCGAGTGCTCCCGCTTCGATCGTCTCGAGACCGAGAGTGTCGGCTCCTCCAGCTTCACGCTCCGCTGCTTCGTGATGAACGGGACGAACCGCACCTTCACGATCACGCGGATCACGGGGCGGCCGTCGCGCTCGAGGTCCTCCATCAGCTCGTGGGTCAGGCGCACGAGTTCGCGGCGGATCTCTTCGGGGTCCTCCAGGTCCTGTTGGAACGTGCGTTCGCGGCTCACGCCCTTCGGGACCCACGGCTCGGCGCTCACGTGTGAGCCGCCCTCGCCGGTCGCGAGCTCTCGCAGCCACGGGCCGGTCTTCGGGCCGAACGCCGACGCCAGCCGCGACTCGTCGGTCGCCGCGAGCTCCGACACCGTTCTGATGCCGAGCGACGCGAGCTTCCGCGCGGTCTTCGCGCCGATGCCCCACAGCGCGTCGGTGGGGAGCGCGCCCATCACCTGATTCCAGTTCTCGCGGGTCAGGCGGAACACGCCGCGCGGCTTCGCGAACCCGCTCCCGAGCTTCGCGCGGAGCTTGGTGTCGCCGACCCCGATCGAGCACCACAGCTCGGTCCGCTCCAGCACCGCCGCCTGCACGTCGCGCGCGAACGCCTCGGGGTCGTGGGCCTCGATCGCCATGAACGCCTCGTCCCACCCCCACACCTCGACCACCGCCGGGAACGACCGGAGCACGTCCATCACCAGCTTCGAGGCCTCGTCGTATGCGGGTCCGTCGACGGCCAGGAACACCGCTTCGGGGTTCCGCTTGTACGCGGTGCGCAGCGGCATCCCCGAGCCGATCCCGAACTTCCGCGCCTCGTAGTTCGCGGTCGAGACCACGCCGCGCTTCGTCGGGTCGCCGTCGCCGCCTACGACCACGGGCTTGTTGCGCAACTCCGGCCGGCGGAGGATCTCGACCGCCGCGATGAACTCGTCCATGTCCACGTGCAGGATCGCGTCCATCCGGACAGGATGCTGCAATGGAGGGACCTCTGACCGTTGATACTCTCGCGGTCTGCGTGAAAGGTCCGCGCGACCTGACTAGCCCGGAGGTCTGGTGGGAAACATCCTGGTAGTCGATGACGATCCGCTGAACCAGCGCTTGCTAACCGGCACGCTCGAGCGCTTCGGGCACACGACCTCGTCGGCGTTGGATGGGAGCACCGCCTTGACGATGCTCGCGGATACTCCTCCGGACGTCGTGCTGCTCGACCTGGTTATGCCCGGCATGGACGGGATGCAGGTGCTCGAGCGCATCAAGGCTGATCCCGACCTCCGGCACCTGCCGGTGATCGTGATCAGTGGCGTAGACGACGCCGAGAGCATCGTCCGCTGCATCGAGATGGGCGCCGAGGATTTCCTGCCCAAGCCGTTCGACCCTGTGATCTTGAAGGCGCGCGTGAACGCGGGGCTGAACCGCAAACAGCTGCACGACCTCGAGCAGGAGCGGGTGCGGAGCGTCTTCGCGCGGCTCGTCCCCGAGTCGGTCGTGGGCGCGTTGCTCGACCGAACAGAGGGCGGCTCCACGATCCCCGCCGAGTCGCTCACCGGCACGGTGCTGTTCGGCGATCTGCGCGGCTTCACGCCGTTCGCGGAGGCCCGCCCCGTCGATCAGGTGATCGGCGTGCTCAACCGATACCTGGGGTTGATGACCGACGCGATCCTGGATCACGGCGGCACGCTCGTGGACTACATGGGCGACGGCGTGATGGCCGCGTTCGGCGCGCCGGTGCCCATGGGAGATCACGCCGATCGCGCGGTCGCGGCCGCCCGCGAGATGTCGACCGACAAGCTCGCCGCATTCAACGACTGGCTCGAGGGGACCGGGATCGGCGACCGGTTCCGGATGGGGATCGGGCTCAACTCGGGCCCCGTGATGTCTGGCAGCGTCGGCTCGGAGCGACGTCTGGAGTACGCGGTGATCGGCGACACGGTGAACACGGCGTCACGGATCGAAGGGCTCACGAAGCAAGTGCCGCACGCCGTGCTCCTGGCCGAGGGCACCTACACCTCACTGCGATCGACCGAGGGGCTCACGTTCGTCGACGAGTTCGAGATCCGCGGCCGTCGGTCGAGGATCAAGGTGTGGGCCCTTGAGCACCCATCGGAGCGCTGATGGGGGACGGCAAGAAGAAGAAGACGACGAAGGCGCTGAAACGGCGCATTTCCGAGCTCGAGGAACAGGAGGTCGAGTCCCGGCGCGCTGCGGAGGTGGACGCTGCGCTGTACCGGATCGCGCAGGCCGCCAGCTCCGTCACCGACATGCAGGCGTTCTATGCCGCGATGCACGGCATCGTCGGCGAGCTGATGGATGCCAGCAACTTCTACATCGCTCTTTACGACGAGGCGCGCCAGATGATCAACTTCCCCTACTTCGTCGACGAGGTTGACCTGGACGTCCCGGACCCCAACGTGTGGGAGCCGTTCGGTGTCGGGAACGCACGGGGAACGACCGCCTACCTACTGCGCACCGACCAGCCCACACTCATGGGTCCTGATGACTTCGACAAGCTGACCGCTGCAGGCGAGTTGGAGCTGGTCGGCGAGCTGGGCCAAGACTGGCTCGGGGTCCCATTGAAGTCCGAGGGCCACACCCTCGGCGTCCTCGTGGTCCAGACCTACACGCCCGACAAGCGGTTGACGAGGGCAGACCTGGACATCCTGACCATCGTGGGGGAGCACGTCGGGACCGCGCTCGAGCGCACCCGGCTGATAAACGAGACCCGCCAGCGCAGCGCCGAACTCACGTTCGTCAACGACGTCCAGCGGGGCCTGGCGGAGCGGCTGGACATGCAGGCGATGTATGACCTGGTCGGGGATCGTATCCAAGAGATCTTCGATGCTCAGGTCGTGGACATCGGGGTCGTCGACCCCGACTCGGGCCTGATCCACTTCCCCTACACGATCGAGCGAGGCGTCCGGTTCCCGGACAAGCCGATCGAGCTGATCGGCTTCCGGCGGATGTCGCTCGAGACCCGGGAGCCCGTTGTCATCAACGAGGATGTCGGACGCGCGGCGACCGAGGTAGGGCAGCCCTTGGTGCTCACCGGCGAACCGCCGAAGTCGTCCGTCTTCGTTCCGCTAGTGGTCGGCGACCGGGGGACCGGTGTCATCTCGCTACAGAACCTCGACCGGGAGCACGCGTTCAACGACGCGGACGTGCGCCTCCTGACCACGCTCGCCGGCAGTTTGAGCGTGGCGCTCGAGAACGCGCGGCTGTTCGACGAGTCTCGGCGGCGCGGCACCGAGATGGCGGCCCTCGCGGAGCTGGGGCGCGAGATCGGGGGGTTGCTCGACCTCGACGCGGTGCTTCGCCGCATCGCGGAGCGGGCACGGGACCTGCTGCGGGCGGACACGAGCGCCGTCTTCTTGGAGGAGGGCCCGGGCGCCGGGCGGTTCGTGCCGCTCGTGGCGCTCGGCGATCTGGCGGACCTCATCATGGCGGACTCGATACAACTAGGTGAGGGCGTGATCGGCGACGTCGCGAGCCGCGGCTCGGCCGAGGTGGTGAACGACCTCAAGCGCGATCCGCGCGCGGTCCAGATCCCAGGCTCGGAGGAGGACCAGGAGGAGCGTCTCATGGCCGCCCCTCTCCTGTCCCGTGGGCGCGTGATCGGGATGATGGCGATCTGGCGCACGGACGCTCACGCGGAGCCGTTCACGGCCGACGATCTCAACTTCTTGGTCGGCCTCTCACAGCAGGCCGCGGTCGCGATCGAGAACGCCCGCTTGTTCCAGGAGAGCGACCGGCAGAAGCAATACTTCGAGTCTCTCGTCGACATCAGCCCCGTCGCGGTCGTCACGATGGATCCAGACGAGGTCGTGTCCGGCTGGAACCCGTCTGCCGAGCGGTTGTTCGGCTACTCCGCGCAGGACGCGATCGGACGGACGATCGACTCGCTCGTGATCAAGTCGTCCGAGTACGCCGACGAGGGGGAGGCGATCGTCCGCGAGGCGCTGGAGCAGGGCCGGTCGCACCGTTTGACGCGTCGGATGCGGGCCGACGGCGAGTTCGTCGAGGTCGAGGTGGACGTCGTTCCTTTGGTGGTCGACGGCCAGCACCAGGGGTTCTACGGGATCTACCACGATGTCACCGAGCTCCAGGAGGCCCGCCGCACCGCCGACTCGGCCAACGAGGCGAAGAGCGCGTTCTTGGCCACGATGAGCCACGAGATCCGCACTCCGATGAACGCGATCATCGGCATGAGCGGGCTGCTGTCGGGCACGGCATTGAACGACGAGCAGCGCGAGTACGCCACGACGGTCTCGTCGAGCAGCGAGGCCCTCCTCGCGATCATCAACGACATCCTCGACTTCTCCAAGATCGAGGCCGGGAAGATGGAGCTGGAGGAGGCGCCGTTCGACCTGCGTGGCTGCATAGAGTCGGTCGTCGAGCTGGTCGGGCCCGTGGCCGGGGGGAAGGGCCTCGAGGTCACCTACCTCATGGAACCGGACACGCCGGAGGTCGCCGTCGGCGACGCGAGCCGGCTGCGGCAGATCCTGCTGAACCTGCTGAACAACGCGGTGAAGTTCACCGAGACCGGGGAGGTCGTGGTCACGGCCGGCTCGGCGCCGGCGTCCGTCGACGGGAAGCTCGGCTTCCGGGTCTCGGTCCGCGACACCGGGATCGGGATCTCGCCGGACCGGGTCGACCGGCTCTTCCGGTCGTTCAGCCAGGCCGACGTCTCGACCAGCCGCCGTTACGGCGGGACCGGCCTGGGCCTCGCGATCAGCAGGCGGCTGGCGGAGCTGATGGGTGGAACGGTGACCGTCCAGAGCTCCGGCGTCCCAGGTGAGGGCAGCACTTTCCATCTGACGTTCGAGGCCGGGGCCACGGACATGACGCCGACCGCCCTGCGGCGGGATGGATCCCTAGGGGGCCGTCGCGCCCTGGTCGTGGACGACAACGCTACGAACCTGCGGCTCATGACCGAGCTGCTCGGCGCCTGGGGCCTAGAGGTCGTCACCGCCCCGGGCGTCGACGAGGCGCTGGCGGTGCTAGATGAGGGGACGTTCGACGTGGCGGTCCTCGACATGCTGATGCCCGGTGCGGACGGGTTGGATCTGGCAGCGTCGCTCCATGCTCGCCTGCCGGACCTACCTGCGATCCTGGCATCGTCCGTTGGGCGGCGGGAGGTGGAGGCCGATCCCCGCTGGACGCTCGCGGGGATCGCGGCCGTCGTTACGAAGCCGATCAGGGCCTCGACGCTATACGCCGCCGTCGCGTCGGTCCTGGGCGAAGCGTCCGGGGATCGGGCCGAGGGCCGAACGACGGACGAGATCGACGGGGAGCTCGGCGCCAGGCATCCGCTGCGGATCTTGCTCGCCGAAGACAACGTGGTGAACCAGAAGCTGGCGATCCGGCTGCTGGAGAAGATGGGCTACCGCGCGGACATCGCCGCTAACGGCGTGGAAGCGCTCGAAGCGCTCGAACGCCAGCCCTACGACCTGCTACTCAGTGACGTGCAGATGCCCGAGATGGATGGTGTCGAAACCACGCGCCGGATCCTGAAGCGGTGGGAACCGCAAGACCGGCCGTGGATCGTCGCGATGACCGCCGAGGCGATGCAGGGCGACCGCGAGCGGTTCCTGGCGGCCGGGATGAACGACTACGTCATGAAGCCGATCCGGACCGAGGAGCTCGTGGCGGCGATCGAGCGGACCCCGCGCCGTGGCGACGGCGAGCCGGCCGCGACGGGACCGGTGGACGAGAAGGTCATCGAGAGGCTCGTTGAGAGCACCGGCGACGGGTCGTTCGTGGCGGAGCTGATCGATCAGTTCCGCGCCGACGCGCTCGGCCTGGTCGAGACCGCGAGGGCCGGCGTGGCCGCAGGAGACGCCGACGAGGTCCGCCGCGCCGTGCACACCCTCACGTCGAACGCGGCCACGTTCGGCGCGACAGATCTCGCCGTGCAGAGCCGGCAACTCGAGGAGTCGGCGAAGAGCGGGTCTCTCGAAGACGTCGGGCTGCGCCTGGACGCGATCGCCGAGCAGGTGGAACGGGTTCGCGGATCCCTGGCAGCCGCGAAGCAACGACTCTCCGGATCGCGATAGCTCAGCTGCTTCTTGACGTTCGGCCACCTCTCCGATAATACTTAACTAGATGGTTCAGTCTCAGGTGCTCGACCGGACGTTCTCGGCGCTGTCGGATCCGACGCGGCGCGTCATCCTCGAACGCTTGGCGACGGGACCGGCCTCCATCAGTCAACTGGCAGAACCGATCGGCATCTCGCTCCCCGGGGTGATGAAGCACGTCCGCATCCTGGAGGAGGCGAAGCTCGTGATCACCGAGAAGCACGGCCGCACTCGTGAGTGCCGCCTGGGCCCGGATCAGATGGACGACGCCACTCGTTGGATCGAGCACTACCGCGAGCAGTGGGAAGGCCGGCTCGATCGGCTGGAGGCATACCTCGAGCAGAAACAGAAGGGGGAACGGTCATGACAGAGAGCACGGCACCGAAGCTGGAGGAGCGGGGCGACCTCACCGTGACACGCATCTTCGACGCACCGCGGGAGATGGTGTTCCGGGCCTTCCTGGAACCCGAACAGCTCACGCGCTTCTGGGGTCCAGTCGGCGTCTCGACCCCCGTTTCGAACATCACGATCGACCCGCGAGTGGGGGGCGTCTTCGAGACGATCATGGTGTCCGACGAGGACGGCACCGAGTACCCGACCAAGGGGATCTTCGTCGAGCTGGTGGAGCCCGAGCGGATCGTTTGGCGCGACCCAGAAGTCGGCGAGACGCAAACCCTCACGTTCAACGACCTCGGTGGCAAGACCGAGCTGGTCATCCTTCAGGTCAACCTCCCAGCGGACTACAGGACCCCGGAGTCCCTAGCCGGCTTCAACAGCTACCTCGACCGGCTGGCCGAGCACCTTGCGCGCAAGCAAGCAGGGGGTGCCTAGGGGATCAGCCCGAACACCGTGGAGGGCGCTCCCGATCCCTCCCGGTTCCTCGGGCCTCCCCACGTGATCCAGGCTCCGACCGCGGGCAACGCTCCCAGGTTCGTCAGGTTCTCCAGCGTGAAGCGGTGCTTGTGGAGCGTTAGCGAGGTCTCGCGGTAGTGGAAGTCGCTGCCCGGGTCTGGACCGAACGTGTCGGTCCCAAGCGCGCCGCGTCTGCCCAGCACGCCCTGCTCGAGTAGCCACTTCACCGACGCCAGCGAGAACCCGGGCTGGTGGAAGCCGCCCTTGCCGCTGCCGCACGAGTAGTAGCTGATCGTGCCGGGTCCGCGGTCGGGTCCCCAGAACTCGTCACAGCCGGTCCTAAGGAGCACGGCCGCCTCCTGCGGCATGGGGCCGTTCGCCGCGACCCACGCTTCGAGGTCTGCCACCTTGACCACGTAGTCGACGTCGTCGGCGACCTGCGCGCGCACGTCGATCACCACGGCCGGCAGGAAGAAGTCGCCCGGATCCATCGCATCGGCGCAGAGCGCGTTCGCATGGAAGTGGCACGGCGAGCTGTAGTGCGTACCCGTGTGCTCGCCCTCGCTGGCGTTCTGCAGGTAGAAGCCGTCGTTCGCCACGGTGAAGACCGTCCGCAGCCGGAACCGAGGATCGCCCGGGAACCCCGGTGTAACCGCGGGATCGTTCACGTGGCTCAGGAACACCACCTGACCGAACCCCGGCAGGGCGATCTCCGTGCCAGTGTCTACGCCACCGCGCGATGCGCCGGCGGCGTAACTGCCGGCCGCGACGATCGCTATGACCGCTGTGAGAGCGAGCATCTTCCGCATGACTCCATACCTCCCTCTGCGAGGACGGGGCTCAGGCCCCGGCCATGACGGACTCGAGCAGGTCGGCGCCCTTGATCCGACCGGGGTCGGCCTGGATCGCCTTCGAGTGCGCAGCCATCCGCGCCTTCAGGTCGTCGTCGGCGAGCAGCCGGTTCACGGCGCCGATCAGCTGATCGTCGGTCCAGTCGTACGTGGGGAGCCGCTCGCCGAACCCGGTCTCCCGCAACCTTTGTGCGTTGTCGTACTGATCCCAGAACAGCGGCAGGCCGATCATCGGCAGGCCGAAGTGGAACCCTTCGCACACCGTGTTGTTCCCGCCGTGTGTGATCAGCAGGTCGCACTGCGGCAGGATCGACGGCTGCGGCAGGAACTGATCGCCGTACATGTTGGGGCCGAGCGCCATCTGGTCCTTCAGCGGTCCCATCGACACGATCGTGCGGTGCTCGGTCTTGGCCATCGCATCGATCAGGCGCTGCATCAGCCCGACGTCCATACAGCCGAGCGATCCGAGCGACAGGTAGATCACCTTGCCCTCGCCGGGTACCTGCTCGGCGACATCGAACGGCGCGTCGCTGGTCCGCACGGTGGAGTTCAGGCGATGCCACGTGGAGTCCAACGGTCGTGCTCGTGGGTAGTCGGCGACCTCTGGGAACAGGTAGAGGTTCGCCCACGGCGAGTTGGTGTTGAACTCGTCGATCGGGCAGGGGTCGACACCCACGGACGCGCGGAAGTCGTTGTGCTCCTTCAGGAGGGCCTCGTGCTGGGCGTGGTACTCATCCCGGAACGCCTGCCACTCGCTCCGATCGTCGATCGGCAGACCCGACAGGACCGGGGGCAGATCCGGATCGCGCATCTCCAGCGGGTTCGCCGAGACGAACCGGACCCACGGACAACCCGCGAGCTCGACCGCGGGGTACCCCGTGACGTTGTCGGTGCAAACGACGTCGGGGTGGATGTCGTCCCAGATCTCCATGAGCCGAGGGTGCGAGTACTGCGCGCCGGCCACTAGCGTCTCCCAGATGGGTTTCGTCACCGTGGCGATCTGCTCGATCGTGGGTTTGCGGAACTCCGGCGCGGTCGCCCGGATGAACTCGGCCCACGGGTCGGCGGTCGGATCCGCGTTCTCCTCGGGCGGCGCCATGCGCATCATGCGCTCCTCGAACCCGCGCTTCTCCAGCTCCCCTTCGAACGACTCGTCCACCACGAACACGATCCGATGTCCGCGCTCGGCGAGCACGTTGGCGATCGCGACGCAGTTGTTGGTGGGTCCCCACGCGCCCGGCTCGGGGAAGAAGGCGATCGACTTCGCGTCAGCCATGGGCTCGGAGGCTACGACGCGCGCGCCTTCCGCGCCACCGGGAGGATGCTCCGGGCGTCAGGGGAGGAGCTCGAAGGCTTCTACGTGGTTCGGACGCACGGCGCTGAAGTCGCGGCGATCGAGCGTCGCGATCTGCGTGACCCCGAGTCGTTCGGCCAGGGCCACCAGCGATGCATCCACGGTTCCCAGGGGCAAGTTCCGATATCGAGCGATGAGCTCGATCATCCGCGGCCAGTCCTCCGCGTCGACCGGCATCACCTCGAGCGACCCACTCGCGAGGTCCTGCAGGAAGCGGATCTCCGATGTCGTTCCGAGCCGCGTTCTTGCCAGGTAGGTGACCTCGGAGACCGCCAGCGCCGGGATGAAGAGCGGACCGCGATGGCGCTCGAGGAGCAGCCGGCATGGGCCGTGGTGCCGATCGCTGTGATCGAGGTAGGCGAAGAGCGGGCCGGTATCGACGACGAGGCCTACGGCTCGCTCCCGTGTTCTGCGAACCGCTCCGCTTCCTCGGTCAGGATCTCCTCGATCCGTTCCGAGAGATCCGAGCGACCGCTCCGACCCGAGGCCGTTCCCACGAGGCGGCGTCGGGCTCCGACGCCTAGGTATAACTCGATCGCCTCGCGCGTGAGCGCGGATATCGTGGTCCCTCGGCGTTCGGCCTCCTGGCGGAGCTTGGCGTCCAGGTCCTCGGGTAGCTTCACGGTCGTCCTCTTCATGGTATGCCAGCATACTCCTGACAAGGCTGGCATGGAACGGTCGGGCCGACCGTGATCGGCGTCACACCTCAGCAGTCGTAATACAGGTGGAACTCGTACGGGTGGGGGCGCAGGCGCACCGCGTCCACCTCGTGGATCCGCTTGTACTCGATCCACGTGTCGATCACGTCCTGCGTGAACACGCCGCCCTCCAGCAGCCACTGGTGGTCGTTCTCGAGGCTGTCCAGCACCTCTTCGAGCGAGCCGGGCACCTGCTTGACCATCGCCTTCTCCTCGGGCGGCAGGTCGTACAGGTCCTTGTCCATGGGCTCCGGCGGCTCGATCTTGTTCTTGATCCCGTCCAGTCCGGCCATGAGCATGGCGCTGAACGCCAGATACGGGTTGCAGGTCGGGTCCGGCGTGCGGAACTCAAGCCGCTTGGTCGCCGGGCTCTTGGAGAACACGGGGATCCGGATGCAGGCGCTGCGGTTCCGCTGGCTGTAGACCAAGTTGATGGGTGCCTCGTAGCCCGGCACCAGCCGACGGTAGGAGTTCGTGGTGGGATTGGTGAAGGCCAGGAGCGAGGACGCGTGTGATAGCAACCCGCCGATGTACCAGCGGCCCATGTCGCTGATCCCCGCGTAGCCGACCTCGTCCCAGAACAGGTTCTCGTCGTCGCGCCACAGGCTCTGATGCGTGTGCATGCCCGAGCCGTTGTCCATGAACAGAGGCTTGGGCATGAACGTCACGGTCTTACCGGCCTTCCAGGCCGTGTTCTTGACCACGTACTTGTACTTGAGGACGTTGTCGGCGGTGCGGAGCAGCGTGCCGTATCGCATGTCGATCTCGGCCTGTCCCGCCGTGCCCACCTCGTGGTGGTGGATCTCGATGTCGATACCCACCTTCTCCAGGTTCAGCACCATCTCGCTGCGCAGGTCCTGGTACTGGTCCATGGGGGGCAGGGGGAAGTAGCCCTCCTTGTAACGCGGCCGGTAGCCCAGGTTCTTGCCGCCCATCTCGGCACCCGAGTTCCAAACACCTTCGTCGGCATCGATGTGGTAATAGCCCTCGTGCTGGTTCTGGTCGAACCGGATCGAGTCGAAGATGTAGAACTCGGCCTCCGGCCCCCAGTAGCTGATGTCGGCTATCCCGGTCTGCTTGAGGTACAGCTCGGCCTTCTTCGCCACGTAGCGCGGGTCACGGCTGTACATCTCACCGGTGACGGGGTCCTTCACGAAACAGTTGATGTTCAGCGTCCGGTGCTGCGTGAACGGGTCCATGTACGCGGTGTCGGGGTCGGCCACGAGCAGCATGTCCGACTCCTGGATCTCCTGGAACCCTCGGATCGACGATCCGTCGAAACCGATCCCATCTTCGAATATCGACTCGTTGAGCTCGGCCGCGGGGACCGAGAAATGCTGCATGAGGCCCGGCAGGTCGCAGAAGCGATAGTCGACGATCTCCACCCCGTGTTCCTTAACCATGGCCAAGACGTCTTTCGGTGTAGCCACCGGTCTTCCCCCTCGCTGCTCGACGACCCCCCAAGCCTAGGAGCGTGGCGGGGCCGAACCGTTTCTTGAGCGTTAACTCTGCGTAACGAACGGGCCCCGGCTTGGCGCCGGGGCCCTGGATCGGTGCTTCCGTGGATCTGGGTTCTCGCCCTGTTCTTTTCGTCTCTACCGGTCGTGCCTTCGGCGGGCGGAGGTCCCCGTCCGAGGGGGGAGGTCCGTAGGGGGACCTCCGCGCCGAGGGCTGGCCTACCGGCCCCGACCGGACACCCGCTCGTCGTCCTTGCGGACGGGAACGAGAGCCGGCCAGGACCGGAGGATCGAACTCAGGATCGCTACGCCGAGGGGGAGGGTTCCCATCCAGAGGATGAGGATCGCGGTCCTGAGTTCGTCGGCCATGTGCAGGTCATCGGTCGCCGAGGCTCTTGTGGCGCAGGCTCACTTGGGAGCATTTCTCGCTCCGCCGGTACCCGGGATCGAGTAAGACGTCCGCCCTTGGGCGACCGACGGGCCGTCTGCCGAGCCTCTCAGTCCTCCGGCTGGGCTGCGCGGTAGCCCACGCTCCGCACGGTCTCGATCAGCTGCTCGTGCTCGGGGCCGAGTTTGGCTCGCAACCGGCGAACGTGAACGTCGACCGTTCGCGTGCCGCCGTAGAAGTCATAACCCCAGACCTCGCGCAAGAGCGTTGGCCTGGTGAATACCCTGCCCGGGCTCTGCGCCAGGAACCGGAGCAGCTCGAACTCCTTGAACGTGAGATCCAGGGGGCGGCCGCCGGCGGTGACGCGGTAGGTGTCGGTGTCGATCGCGAGGGGACCCAGGCGGATGGTGGAGCCGTCTCCGGCGCCGGCGCGCCGCCTGAGCATCGCCATGCGCAGCCCGATCTCGGCCGGCGGCGCGCCCGGGTACAAGAACTCGTCGGCCACCTCGTGCCACGGGTAGCGCTCGACCTGATCGCGTTCCAGGATGACCAGCGTGGGGATCCTGGGGTGCTCGGCTCGAAGCCCTTGCAGGACCGACCACGCCTGACCCGGGTTCTCGCAGGCATCTACGAGCAGGGCCTCGGGTTCCAGCTCGCGGACGTGCGCCAGGGACGTGAGGGCCAGGGGCTCCACCTTGAGGTCGGGACGCAGCTCCGAAAGGGCGGGCAACGCCGCCTCGGGACCACGATCGGCGAGCAGGACCAGGGGAGCCATGGGAACCTCCACCTTAGCCGGTCGGCATGACCGCCGGTACGCTTGACCAGCCATGACGAACGTCCAGCACGCGCTTTCGCACCACTGGCGGGTCCCCGCTCACGCGTTCACGGTCACCACCGAGGACGGCGTGAAGCTGATCGGTACCCGGCTGGGAGCGGTCGGCGCCGATCTGCCGGCCGTGGTGCTGGTTCACGGGTTGATGGGTTGGCACGCCAAGCCCAGGTTCGCGGTCTTCGCCGAGCACCTGACCGAGTGGTTCAAGGTGTACGCCTTCGACATGCGAGGTCACGGGGACTCGGAGGGCGTGAGCGACTTCGGCGGCGCCGAGATCTACGACGTGGACGTGGTTCTGGCGCTCGTCCGCGAGGCGGGTCACGCGAGCGTGGTGACCGTGGGGACATCGCAGGGTGCGATCGCCGCGCTGCGGCACGCGGCCCTGCTCGGGGGCGTGGACGCGGTGGTCGGCATCTCGTCGCTCGCCTCCTGGGACTGGCGCATCGACGCCGATCCGGTCGCCCGTCGCCAGCTGGACGCTCGGATCGGGAGCAAGGCGGGTCGAGCGGCGCTGCGTGCATGGGGCGTGCACCTGCCGGATCACTGGGAGGCGCCGGAGTCGCCAGAAGAGGTGGTCGGGAAGATCGCGCCAACCCCCGTGGTGATCGTCCACGGGACCGATGACCGGCTGTTCTCGCCCGATCACGCCCAGAGGCTGTTCGACGCGGCGAACGAACCCAAACGGCTCCTGCTCGGTGACGGCTTCGGCCACGCAGAGGACGGCTTGACGCCGGCGTTCGGGCGACGGCTCGCGCGGGTGATCTACGAGACGCTGGAGCTGCCGTGGTCCGAGTGAGGTTGTTCGCGGCCCTGCGCGAGGCGGCGGGGGATTCATGGGTGGAGGCGCCGGGGAAGACCGTGGGTGACGTGGTCGACGTGCTGAGCGAGCGCTACGGCGAACGGTTCGCCGGGGTGGTCTCGGTAGCGTCGTTCGTGGTCAACGGGGAGCGGGCAGGCCGCCAGACGCCGATCGCCGATGGCGACGAGGTGGCGCTGTTGCCTCCCGTCTCCGGCGGCGCGGGGCTCTAGTCCAACCACCACGATCGCGGCGGCGGCCGGAGTGCCGAGTCGAGGTCGTCGGCCACGGCGATGAACGCACTTAGTCGCTGCGGGCCGACTTGGTTGACCTTCTCGCAGATCTCAGCGGTGGCCTGGAGGGACAGTTCGATCCGGCGCTTGCCGAGGCGAGTGACGAGCGGCACACGAACGCCGCCGTCCGGGGGTAGGAGCTCGACGAGTCCGGCTCGATCCAGCTTGATGAGGAGCCGGCTCACGATCTGGCGGGTTTCGTGGAGCCGTCTGGCGATCGCGGCGGCGTGCGCGTTGCGATCGCGGGAGAGGAGCTCGAGGATCTCGAACTGCGCGTAGGAGATCTCGAGCTCCTCGAGCGCCGCGTCGAGGCGGGTTTCGAGCCGGCGCTGGAATCGACGCGATGAGTCGATGACGTTCCAGGCACTCGGTGCCATGTCGGAAACCGGGTGGGCCATCAAGGGGTTGTACTCCGCGGTACTGACATGTCCCGTTGGAGGTTGGCGGGCGCCGGGTCGTATCCACCTCGGGGCGGCGTCCAGCTGGCGCCCACATAGTGTCCACCTGTGGACGCCGATGGGAGCCGGTCTCACCGCATGGTGTCCACATGTTTCCCGATGAAACCGCAGGTCGCACTTGTGAACCGGTGGACGCCCAGCGCCGGGGGGAGGCTGCTTCCGCGTCCACAGGTGGACGGCCCCGCAGCGGTAGGCTCATCGCCCGGCGGCGCGTTCGGAGGCGCCCTGCCATACTCCGACCCACGCTCCCATGCGCTTCCACCGGCTCCTCCTCGTCGTGAACCCCGTCGCGCGGACGGTTTCCAAACCCACGCTCGCGGTGATCGAGAAGGCTCTGTCGGCCGACTTCCGCCTCGAGGTCTCCGAGACCAAGGAGCGCGGTCATGCGAGCGAACTAGCCGCCCAGGCCGTGGCCGACGGGATCGACCTGGTGGTCGTCTTCTCCGGCGACGGCACCATAAATGAGGCGGTCAACGCCCTCGCCGGCACCGACACGGCCCTCGGCATAATCCCCGGCGGTGCCACCAACATCCTGGTCCGCGCGCTCGGCCTGCCCACCGACCCGGTCGAGGCCACGGGCGTCCTGATCACCAAAGCGCTCGACGACGAGGCCTTCCGCCTCAATCTCGGCCGCGCCGACGGCCACTACTTCGCCGTCAACTGCGGCGCCGGTGTGGACGCGGCCGCCATGAAGCGGCTAGACGAGAAGTTCCCCAAGACGAAGGCGAAGTTCGACCGTGCCGCTTTCCGCGCCGTTGCCTGGGAGCTCCTCACCGGCTACGCGGGGCGCTCGCCCGACCTGGAGATCACCATCGACGGTAGCGAACCCTCGCCCAGCCTGTCCGTCATGGTCGGCCGCACCGACCCGTACACCTACTACAAGGACCGCGGCCTCCGCATGACACCCGAGGCCTCGCTCGACACCGGGCTCGACGTGCTCTCGGTCCGCAAGCTGGCCCGTAGGAGCGTGCCGCGGATCGCTTGGCAGGTGTTCGGCTCAGCGCGTCACGTGAAGGGCCGCGATATCCAGTACGTCCACGACGCCAAGCACGTTCTCGTCACCTCGAACGACCCGTTCCCCGTCCAGGTGGACGGGGACTCGCTCGGCGATCACCTCCGCTTGGAAGTGGAGCTGGCGCCCGAGGCGCTCTGGGTCGTCGCCTGAGCCTGATCCGGCGTCAACTGGATCCCGCACTCCCACTTCGACAATCCGGCCCACCGTCCCGCTCGCTCCGGCTCGTCGGGGAACCGCATCCGGGTGCAGGGTGCGCAACCGATCGATGCGTAACCCAGGTCGTAGAGCGGGTTGTGGGGCAGGTCGTGCTCCCTCAGGTACCCCCAAACCTGCTCGTGAGACCACGCCGCCATCGGGTTGATCTTCACGATCCATCTACCAGGTTCCAGCTCGTACTGCTGCACGAACGGGGCGTCGGCGCGGGTCGGTGAGGACTCTCGACGGAACGCTGTGATCCATGCGTCCAGCTCGCGTAGCGCCTGGAACATCGGCTGGACCTTGTTCCGCTCGCAGCATCGCTCTGGGTCGCGTTCGAACAGCCGCGGACCGAGAACCTCAGCCTGCTCCGCCACCGTGTGCTCGCCGACCAGATCCACCACGTTCAGCCCGATGCGCTCCGCGAACTGCTCCTTGAACGCGAGCGTCTCCGCGAACTGGTAGCCGGTCTCTAGGAAGAGGATGGGTATATCGGGGCGGATCTGCGTAGCCAGATGCATCACGATGGTCCCCTCAGCCTGGAAGGCGGATGCGATCGCGATCCGTTCCAGGCCGGAACGCTCGAGCGCCCACGCCAAGATCTCGCGGGGATGGGTGACTTCGAACGCCGTGTTGAGCTCAGCGAGCTCGTCGGCTGGAAGGAGTGTCTGCACCGGGGGGCGAGTCTACCCGAGGTCCGTTTCGTATGCTGGCGGGCCCCTGACCTCGACGAAAGGCTGATCCCACATGCCCGAGAACGTCCAGATCGCGCCCCACGGCGGCACCTTGGTGGACCTGACGGTCGCCGGCGACGTCGCCGGCGTCCTTCGTGCCGAGGCCACCAACCTCCCCAAGCTCACGGTCTCCGACCGTGAGCTCGCCGACCTGGAGATGCTGGCCGTCGGCGCCCTAAGCCCGCTCACCGGGTTCCAGGGCGAGGCCGACTACAACTCGATCCTCGACACCATGCACCTGACGAACGGTCTGGCGTGGGCGATCCCGGTCACCCTGTCGGTGGACGAGGATGGTTCGCACCGACTGGGCGGCGCGGAGTCGGTCGCGCTCTGCGCGACCGAGGGCGGCGAGCCGCTCGCGGTCCTGCGAGTCTCCGAGATCTACCGCCGGGACAAGGCTAAGGAGGCGCTCTCCGTCTACCGCACCGAGGACGTTGAGCATCCCGGCGTGAGCGCGCTCCACGACGCCGGCGACTTCTGCGTCGCCGGGGAGCTGCAGGTGCTCGACCTGCCCTCCCACGACGACTTCCTGCCCTACCGGCTCACCCCCGCCCAGACGCGCGCCGCGTTCGCCGAGCGCGGATGGAACACGGTCGTCGGGTTCCAGACCCGCAACCCCATCCACCGGGCGCACGAGTACATCCAGAAGTGCGCGCTGGAGATCGTGGACGGCCTGCTCGTGCACCCGCTCGTCGGCGCCACCAAGGGAGACGACGTGCCCGCCGACGTCCGTATGCAGTGCTACGAGGCTCTGTTCGAGGGCTACTACCCGAAGGACCGTGCCATGGTGAGCGTGTTCCCGGCCGCCATGCGGTACGCCGGTCCTCGCGAGGCCATCTGGCACGCCATCTGCCGCAAGAACTACGGATGCACGCACTTCATCGTGGGCCGCGACCACGCGGGGGTCGGCACCTATTACGGCACATACGACGCCCAGCAGATCTTCACCGAGTTCGGGCCCGGCGAGCTGGGTATCACCACACTGAACTTCGAGCACTCGTTCTGGTGCCAGGCTTGCGAGGGCATGGCCTCCCCGAAGACCTGCCCCCACGGCGAGGAGACACGCGTCTCGCTCTCAGGCACGAAGGTGCGCGAGATGCTCCGCGCGGGCGAGCGCCCGCCGCAGGAGTTCAGCCGCCCCGAGGTCGCCGACATCTTGATCGCAGCGATGCAGGGTGAGGGCTAGTCCTCGATCAATTCCTCAGCCAGCAGACCCATGACGTGCGAGTTCACGTGTCGACCCTGCACGAACTCCGAGCGCCTGAGCGTTCCCCAGCGTTCGCGTCGCTTCGATCGACGACCTCATCCGCATGAAGCGAGCGAGCGGACGAACGAAGGACCTGCTTCACCTGGAGCATCTGGCGGCGCTCCGTGAGGAGATCGAGGCGTTCCGCGCCCAAGGGCTCGATCCCCAGCAGGGCGACCCGAGTTGAGTCGCCTCCGGGACCACTGGTAGCCTCCCTAGGACCCGTCCGAGGGCCCCTGGTGGTCCCGAACGAGGAGGCAGACGATCTGAGGCAGGTCCCGTCGCGCACGTTCCTGCGCGTAACCATCGCCACGCTGACCCTGGCCGGCGTGCTGCTCGGCGTGCCCGCCCAAGCCAGCACCAAGGATGAGCTGGACGCTGCCCGGGAGCAGCTCTCGGCCAAACGGGCCGAGATGGACGATCTCACCCGCCTGTGGCAGGAGACCGAGACCGCCTACGCGTTGGCGCAAGATGCGGTCCGCGACGCCCGGTTCCAGATAGGTTCGCTCGAAGCCCGGCTCGTCCGCGTGCAGAAGAGGCTCGATGCTCAGGTGCGCTCGGTCTACATCTCCAGCGGCAACGCGGCGATCGGCGCGTTGTTAGGCTCGGACTCGTTCGCGGACTTCGCGGACCGATTGCAGTTCGCGACCAACATCGTGCAGGGCGGCGAGGACCTGGCCATATCGGTCTCCGTCGAGACCGAGCGCCTGCGGCGCGAACGGGCACGGTTGACCCTCGAGGCGCAGAACGAGGCTCAGGCGGCCGCCTCACTGCAGAGCCAGAGGACGGCACTAGATGCGAAGCTCGGCGAGTTTCAATCCACGGTGAACGAGCTCTATGAGAAGTACCAAGACCAACTGGATGCCCAGCAGGCGATCGGGCTGCCGCCGGCCGGGGGCGGGGGAGGCGGCGGCTCGTTCCCTCCGACTTCGTCCGGCGCTGTCTCGATCTGTCCGGTGCAAGGGCCGGTGTCGTTCGTAGATTCGTTCGGCTGGCCGCGTCCCGGAGGGCGCAGCCATGAGGGGATCGACATGATCTCGCCCTACGGGACGCCGGTCGTGGCGGTCCATGGCGGCAACGCCGTGCAGTCCCCCAACTCGCTGGGCGGCAACGCCGTGATCCTGTATCACGCCGGGAGCTCGGACTGGACCTACTACGCGCACTTCAGCTCGTACGGGGCCAGCGGCAACGTCGCTGCCGGTCAGGTGATCGGCTACGTGGGCGCCACCGGTGACACCGGCGTCAACCACCTGCACTTCGAGTATCACCCCGGCGGCGGCTCGGCGATCAACCCCTACCAGACGCTGCTCGCCGTCTGCTTCTAGTCGCGCGACGTAGGATGTGCGCCGTGAGCGACCAACGCACCGGCAACCGTCGCATCGACCGGATCCGCGACGAGGACTACGTCCGCGATCTGGACGGGCTGGCTCTCGACGATCTCCGGACCCGTCGCGACGACTGCCTGGCCGAGCGCGAGTACCTCTCGCTTCTCCGTCGGCTGGTCCAGGGACGCGCGGAGATCCTCCGCGCAGAGCTGGACGCACGTGAAGCAGGTGAGGACCGTGGTCCGTTGGTGGATCGCCTGGCCCAGATACTGGCGGGGGACGAGCAGTCCAGCGGCTCCCGCGGGGAGGCGGTCCGGGTGGGGCTACCCGAGGAGGAGATGCTGCTCGCCCGCCGCCGGATCGAGCGGTTGGTCGCCGATGCCGGCATCTCCGATCCGGCGTCCCTCGACGACGAGAAGCTGTCCGCCGCGGTCGAGCTGTTGGCGACCGAGGAGCGCGAGGTCTCGGGTGCGCGGGCCGACGTCATCCGCGTCCTGGATGCCTTGCAGGACGAGCTGAAGCGCCGGTACCGGGAGGACCCGACGCTCGTCCTCAGCTGAGCGCCGGGGTTGAGCGTTGGGCGCCGTCCCGCTCGTCCACGTCATCCGCTCCGGCCTGGTCGAATCCGTCCACCTGGGTCACGTGGCGGTGTGCGACGCCGACGGCCGGCTGGTCGCCTGGGCCGGTGACCCGAAGCGTCCCGTGTTCGCGCGTTCCTGCATGAAGCCGCTGCAGGCGGCGGTCTCGCTGAAGGCGATCGACGAACCGATGCCCGACCGGGAGGTGGCCGTGATGTGCGCCTCGCACAACGGAGAGCCGATCCATGTGGGCGCCGTGAAGGCGGTACTGAAGCGCGCCGGGCTCGGGCCAGATGCGCTTCGCAACCCGCCCGACTGGCCGCTGGACCCCGAGGCGATGGCCTCGGCGCACCTCAAGCACCGATTGTTCATGGATTGCTCGGGCAAGCATGCCGGGATGCTCCTGGCCTGCGTTCGTGCCGGCTGGGACACGGACACCTACATGCGCTCCAGCCATCCGCTGCAACGTCGTGTGCTGCGGGCCGTGCTCCGAGCCACCGACCTGGAAGGGGTGACGGTCGGCGTCGATGGGTGCGGCGTTCCCGTGCACGGCATGCCGCTTCGATCCATGGCCACGCTGTTCGCGCGCCTGGCCGAGCCCGAGCGACTCGGAGACCTGGGCTCCGATGTGGATCGGGCCGTCGAGGCGATGCTCGCGGAGCCGTACCTCGTAGGCGGGCGTCACGGCTGGGATACCGAGGTCATGAAGGTGACCGGCGACGTCGTGGCCAAGTGCGGGGCCGAGTCGCTCGAGTGCGCGGCCATCCTGCCCTCCGGTCTGGGTGTCGCCGTGAAGATCGAAGACGGGGGCGACCGTGCGGGTGCGCCCGCCGTCATCTCCGTGCTGCGCCAGCTGAACAGCCTCTCCTCGGCGCAGGCCCGGGAGCTGACTCCGTTCGGCGAACCGGAGGTGATGGGCGGCGGGAAGCCGGTCGGTCGCCTGGAGTCCGTCTTCCAGCTCCATTGGCGGGGCAAGGGATCGACAGCCCGAAAGGGCGGTCGCGCGTAACATCGCTTGATGGCCCCACCTCGCGTCGCGGTGCTCTCGGTGCACACGTCGCCGCTTGACCAGCCCGGCTCGGGCGACTCCGGCGGGATGAACGTGTACATCCGCGCGGTGGCCGAACGTCTCACGGAGCACGAGATCGAGGTCGACCTGTTCACGCGCCGCCGCGGCGGAGACGTCGAGGACATCATCGACATCGCGCCGGGCGTTCGGGTGCTCAACGTGAAGGCCGGACCCTACGCCCCGATACCCAAGACCGATCTCCCTCGCTATCTGCCGGAGTTCCTTGGGGGCGTGTTGCGCCGCGCCCGTCAAGACGGGCGCGGCTACGACATCCTGCACAGCCATTACTGGTTGTCGGGCTGGGTCGGCAGCTCCGCCAAGGAGATCTGGGGCGTCCCGCTGGTGGCGTCGTTCCATACCCTCGGCAAGGTGAAGAACTACTCCTTAGCCGGTGGGGAGCAACCTGAGCCGCCCGCCCGTCTGGCCGGCGAGGAACGGGTGATCGCGGGCGCGGATCGGATCTTGGCGCCGACGCCGGCGGAGGCTGCGCAGCTTGTCGGTCTGTATCGGGCCGATCCCGGTCACATCCGGATCGTCCCGCCGGGCGTCGACCACACGATCTTCTTCCCGCGCAAGCGCGCCGACGCGCGTGAGCGGCTCCACCTCTCTGGCCTGAGGCTGGCCGTCTACGTGGGGCGACTCCAGCCGCACAAGGGACCCGACATCGCCGTGCGCACGCTGGCCGAGGCGGTGGCTCGCGATCCCGAGCTCACGCGCGACCTGATGCTCGCGATCGTCGGAGGTCCGAGCGGTACCGGCCAAGGGGTCGAGGTGGCGCGGCTCATGGAGCTCGCCTCCGCGCTCGGCGTCAGCCACCGGGTGATCCTCTTCCCGCCGTTGCCGCAGGCGCGCCTGGCCGATGTCTACGCGGCGGCGGACGTGGTGCTGGTCCCGTCCCGATCGGAGTCGTTCGGTCTGGTGGCGCTCGAGTCGCAGGCGTGCGGCACGCCGGTCGTGGCGGCATCCGTCGGTGGTCTGCGGTTCGTGGTGTCTGACGGGCGCACCGGATTCCTGGTTGAGGGTCACGACCCGTCCGATCACGCCGATCGCATGCTGCGGATCCTGGCCGACCCGGTCCTGGCCGCCGACCTGGGCGTCGCGGCCGCCCGCGAGGCGCTGAGGTTCACCTGGGACGCGACGGCGTCCCAGCTGGCCGGGATCTACCGCGAGCTGACGGCGGCATCGTGATAGCCGGCGAACGGGTCACGCTTCGCCCGGTCGCCGAACAGGACTACCCGTTGATACAGGCGTGGCAGAACGACCCCGAGGTCTGGTGGCTGATGGACTACGAGGGTCCGTTCTCCCTGGCGGACATAGCCGAGAGCGAGCGGCGCGCTCGCGAGGAGGGGCATCCCTACACCGTCGAGTTCGAGGGACGTCCCATCGGGCGGATCGGCTTGAACAACATCCGTCGCCGTGACCGGATCTGCGCCCTGTACGTGTTCCTCGGCGATCGCTCGGCGTGGGGCGACGGTCTGGGGACCGACGCCATCGACGCCTTGCTGGCCCATGCGTTCGACCGGTTCGATCTTCATCAGGTCGAGCTCTGGTCGTTGGCCGACAACGAACGGGCGATCCGCGCCTACCGGCATTGCGGGTTCCACGAGACGGCGCGGCTCGCGGATCGCTCTTGGAAGGACGGTCGATGGGTGGATCACGTCGTCATGACGGTGACGCCCGAAGTGTTCCGTAAGACCCGCATGGCCCGTGACCAGCGGGAACGCTGACATCGACCTCACGCTCCGCCGATTTGTCACTCTTTGTCTCAGGCCTTCTACCTGCGGATATATACCCTGACCTGCGGAAACATGAAGTTGACCGCGCCTCGACTCGCCGCTAGATTTCGCTTCGCTCCAAGCAGTCGAAGTGCCGACGCGAAGGAACCGGACGGAGCACCGGAGAAGCCGCAAGGTGGATCAGGTGCTCCAGGCTCGGGTAGGCCGCAAGGCCGAAGCGAGCCGGCTGGGAAGGTCGCAAGGCCGGAACGGCGCCTCAGTCAGGCGAACCGCAAGGGGAGCAGGGCCGGGGCACCGCCGCCGGGCAAGCCGCAAGGCGAGCCCACGGCGGCGGGCCGTCGGGAACGCCGCAAGGCGGGCCCGCGGGGTCCGGGAGGCCGCGCGATGGCGCGGAGGTTGCTTGGAGCACCAGAGCCCGAGGGGCTGACGGTGGCTGGGAGCTTCGGTTCCCGGCGAGCCGGAGGTCCCTCGGGTTCTCTATTTCGTGACCCTCATCGGCTACTGTCCCGATGCCATGGGAACCGCAAGCACGCGACCGACCGACGCCTCCGCTCGTCGCGATCAGACCGTCGAGGTGGCGATGCGCCATTTCGCTGAGCGCGGGTACCGCGGCGCACGCGTCGAGGACATCGCCACAGAGGTCGGGGTCGCCAAGGGCACGGTCTTCCTGGACTTCACCTCGAAGGAAGGACTGTTCCTGGCGGCTTACCAACGGGCGGTCTCGATGCTCCCGGCGTGGCTGGATGCACCCTCGGAGATCGTGGAGCAGGGGTTCTGGGCCATCGTGGACTGGTGGCTGGAGCGCACGGAGGAGATGGGAGAACAGGACTGGGTGGCCAACCGGGTCTCCATGATGGGCCGCAACGACACGGGGTTGGGGCTCCGGCGGCCGATCGACAGGTTCATGCGGAGCGAGGATCCCTACGGCACGCTCGAGTTCGTGGAGTTCGGCGTGCGGCGCGGGGAGGTTCGCGACGATGTCGACGCCGAGATGCTCGCCTCCATGCTCGATTGGCTGGCCGTGAGGTTCCAGGACGCGCTGGTCTCGGTGGACCTCGATCCGGGCCTGATCCACCGCAAGCCGGAACGCCGTTCGATGCGCATCAAGGAGTTCGTAGAGGTGCTGCGTGGCGGCATCGATGTCCAGCCCGAGGACTGATACTCCGATGCGGTACGGTGTGCGGCTGGTGAGGAGCGGACGATGACGGATCGCAGGGTGGCTTTCCTGGGCGGCGGAAAGATGGGCGAGGCGCTCATCGCCGGCCTGATCCGGTCTGGCGGGCGGACGGTTGACGAGATCACGGTCACGTGCCGGCGCGAGGAGCGCGCTCGTGAGTTGGCCGGCAAGTACGGAGTCTCGGCCACGCTCGACAACGCCGAGGCTGCGCGCTGGGCCGACATGTTGGTGCTGATGGCCAAGCCGCAAGACATGGAGGTTCTGCTCGAGCAGATCCGGGGCGAGGTGACGCCCGACGACCTGATCGTGAGCTTCGCCGCAGGGCTACGAACCTCGTTCGCCGAGAAGCACCTCCCTGACGCGGTGCCCGTGGTGCGGGTGATGTCGAACGTGCCGGTGATGGTCGACGAAGCTATGTCGGTGATCGCGGCCGGATCACACGCCGAGGACGAGCACATGGTGCTGGTCGAGGAGCTGCTCGCCTACGTCGGCCGAGTGCTGCGGCTAAAGGAAGAGCACATGGACGCGGTGACTGCCACGAGCGGCAGCGGTCCCGCCTACTTCTTCTTGCTGGCCGAGGCCATGATCGAGGCCTGTATCCTCCTGGGGCTGTCGCGCGACGTGGCGACCGAGCTGATCATCCAGACCATGCTCGGCTCCGCGAAGATGCTTCGCGACACAGGCAAGCACCCCGTGGAGCTCCGCGAGATGGTGACGTCGCCCGGTGGAACCACCATCGCGGCGATCCGCCACCTGGAGGAGGCCGGCGTGCGAGCCGCGTTCCTGAACGCGATCGACGCCGCCTGCAAGCGAGGCCAGGAGCTGTCGCAGGGCGGCGATGAGGATGAGGAGTAGGCAGTATGGGTAGGGGAGACCGCAACCAGATCCGCTGGGCGCACGACCGTGAGCGCAGGAAGAAGGAGCGCGAGGCGAGGCAGGCAGCCGAGCGCGGGGCGGCCAGGAAGGCCGCGAAGAAGAAGTAGTCCGATCCAGGCTAGTCGCGCGGCCGCAGGCGGTTCCGGAGGGTGCCGATCCCTTCGGCGGCTAGCTCTATCTGCGCGCCGGGCCACAGCCGCCGCGACGGGTCGAGGTCGGCGCCGCGGAACGGACCGAGCGCGAACGCGTCCCCCCGCTCCAGCACCGCGAAGCGTGACGCCTCGCTGATCAGCCCGTAGAGGCTCTCCGCCGCGCCGTTCAGGTTGCCCTTCGCGACCTCCTCACCGTCGACCTTGACCTGGACGATCATCGTCTGCGGGTCCAGCTCGTCGGCGGTCACGACGCACGGGCCGATCGCGAGCGGCAGCCCTTCGGCGGTCGCGAGCGGGTCGCCGCTCGCCTCGTGCGCCCTCCAGTCGCTCACCAGCGTGTAGCCGAAGATGTTCGGCCGGATGTCGTCGATAGACGCCTTCGCCGTCTCTCGGGCGAGCACCGCGGCGACCTTCGGCTCGTAGTCGATCCACGCCGCGCCTTCGGGCCACGGCACGTCCTGCTCGGGCCCGACGATCCGTCGCTCGACCCCGGGTGCGTCGGGAGTGAGCAGCGAGGTAGGGAAGAGCGGGGGGAGCACGCGCGCCTGCTTCACGACGCAGCGAGCTACCTCGTCTTCACGTTCGAGGGCGGCACGGGCGGCGTCCATCACGGTTCCGCCGCTGCTCGCCACCAGGGCTTCCAAGGTGGTGGGGAAGGCCGGATGCCCAACGACGTCGGGCAGGTCGACCACCTCACCCCCGAGGATCGCTCCCAGTCGCCGGTGCCCCCTCCGGTCGTAGGTCACGAGCCTCATCAGGGAGCCGAAGCATACGCCCGCCCACCTGCGATTTCCGGCTTTCCACCGACGAACTGGCGGTCACCGGTCGATGGGCGATGGATGGGGTGCTCGGCTACGCTACCGACCGCACGACCAGCGGGTTTCTCAACCGTTCTTAAGGAAGGGGCGAGCTCCTATGGCAGAGGGTTTCCGCGTGACCTACGCGACCATGTCGGCCGACAACGAAGAGCTGCACAAGCATTACGACGAGGGGATCGACCAAGCCAAGGCCGAGCTCGGCAAGACCATCCCGGTCGTCGTGAACGGCGAGGAACGTCCCGGCGAGGGCACCTACGAGCTTGAGTCGCCGACGGACGGCACGCTGCTCGCGCACATCTCGCAAGCCACACGCAAGGACGTCGAGGACGCGATCGCCGCGGCGAAGGGCTTCGCCGTCGAGTGGGATCGGATGGGCTGGAAGAAGCACGTCGAGATCATCAACAACGCGGCAGACCTGATCACAGAACGCCGCAACATGCTGTCGGCGCTGATGGCGATGGAGGTCGGCAAGAACCGCCTCGAGGCGCTCGGCGACGTAGAGGAGACCGCCGACCTGATGCGCTGGAACGCGAAGGAGATGGTCGACCACAACGGCTTCAACGTGCCGATGCAAGCGATGGGTGCGGCCGGCGACTACTACGACGTGCTGCGGCCGTTCGGCGTCTGGGCCGTGATCAGCCCGTTCAACTTCCCGATGGCGCTCTCCGGCGGCCCGTCCTCGGGAGCCCTCGTCGCGGGCAACTGCGTCGTCTTCAAGCCGGCGCACCAGGGTGCGCTCCTCGGATACAAGCTCTATGAGATCTACCGCGACGCCGGTGTGCCCAACGCCGCGTTCCACTACATCCCCGGTCGCGGCTCGATCGTCGGGGACATCATCGTGCACCACAAGGACGTCGATGGGATCACGTTCACCGGCTCGTACGAGGTCGGGATGGGCATCTACCGCACGTTCGCGTCGGACTACCCGAAGCCAGTGATCTGCGAGATGGGTGGGAAGAACCCGGCGATCGTGACGAAGAGCGCGGACCTGGACAAGGCGACCGACGGCGTGATGCGGTCGGCGTTCGGCTTCGGTGGGCAGAAGTGCTCAGCGGCGTCACGCGTGTTCGTGGAGCGCGAGGTCTACGACGACTTCGTCGCACAGCTCAAGGAGAAGACCGAGAAGATCAAGATCGGCAACCCGTTGGAGAAGGACGTCTACCTCGGCCCCCTGATCAACCAGGCGGCGATCGATACCTTCGAGGAAGCGGCCCAGGAGGCGCGCACGGTCGGCACGATCGTGACCGGCGGTGAGCGCCTCACGGACGGCGAGTTCGCCAAGGGCACCTTCGTCCAGCCGACCGTGGTCGAGGTCCCCGACGACAGCTGGATCTGGAAGAAGGAGCTGTTCGTTCCGTTCGTCGCGGTGAAGTCGTTCGACGAGTTGGACGACGCGATCGACGAGGCGAACTCCAGCGAGTACGGCTTGACGGCCGGTCTCTACAGCGAGGACCGGGCCGAGATCGACGAGTGGCTCGACCGGATCCAGGCGGGTGTGGTGTACGTGAACCGCCGCGCCGGCGCGACCACGGGCGCGTGGCCCGGCGTTCAGCCGTTCGGCGGATGGAAGGGTTCCGGCACGACGGGCAAGGCGGGAGGCGGTCCCTACTACGTCACCCAATACATGCGCGAGCAGTCGCGGACGGTGATCGAGGAGTGAGCCTGGAGGACATGGAGATCGAGGGGCTCGCGCACGCGAAGGCCCCGAACCTGATCACCGAGATCCCCGGGCTGAACGCCCAGGAGGTGCTGGACCGGGACGCCCGCGTGACGAGTCCCTCGCTCCCCCGCGCTTACCCGTTCGTCCCGAAGCGGGGTGCCGGGTCGGTCGTCGAAGACGTCGATGGGAACATCTTCCTGGACCTGAACGCCGGGATAGCGGTGACCTCGACGGGGCATTGCCACCCGAAGGTCGTCGAGGCGATCCAGCGTCAGTCGGCCGAGCTGATCCACTATTCGGCGAGCGACTTCTTCCTGCCGATCTATTCGGAGGTAGCCGAGCGCCTGGATGAGATCGCGCCCATGTCCGAGCCGGTGCGTTCGTTCCTGACGAACTCGGGGACGGAAGCGGTCGAGGCCGGGATGAAGCTGGCTCGATGGGCGACGGGCCGTCAGTACATCCTGGGGTTCTACGGCTCGTTCCATGGACGGTCCTACGGCAGCGTTTCGCTCACCGCCTCCAAGGCGAACTACCGCGCAGGGTTCGGTCCCCTTCTGCCCGGCGTGATCCACGCCTACTACGGCGACGGGCGTGACATGCAGATGGCACCGGGCTCCGCTGAGGACGGGTTCCCCACCATCGACTACATCGAGCACTTCTTGTTCAAGAAGATGGTGTCGGCGCGCGAAGTGGCCGCGATCGTGGTCGAGCCGGTGCTGGGCGAGGGCGGCTACATCGTCCCGCCCGACGGATGGTTGCGGGCGCTCCGCGAGCTCTGCGATCGCCACGGCATCTACCTGATCTGCGACGAGGTGCAGTCGGGCATAGGCCGCACGGGCAAGATGTGGGCGGTCGAGCATCCCGGCGTGGAGCCCGACATCCTGCTCGCTGGCAAGGGGATGGCGAGTGGGATGCCGCTCGGCGCCATGATCGCCAAGGACTCGAAGATGACGTGGACGATCGGAACGCACGGGTCGACGTACGGTGGCAACCCCGTGTCGTGCGCCGCGGCACTTGCCACGCTCGACGTGATCCAGGAGGAGCAGCTGCTGGAGAACGCCGACAAGGTGGGCGGCGTGATGTTGAACGGGCTCCGTGACATGCAGGATCGCCACCCCAGCATCCGCGAGGTGCGAGGCTTGGCGCTGATGATCGGGATCGAGTTCCCCGACCATGACTTCGCAGCGGGGGTGGAGCATCGGTTGTTCCAGAAGGGCTTGCTGGCCCTCGGGTGCGGTGACAACGCGATGCGGATGTCGCCCGCGCTCACGTTCCGTGAGGACCAGGCGCGGACCGCGCTCGAGATCTTCGAGGGCGTGGTCGCCGACGCCGAGTCCTCCGATGCGTAGGTCGTCGGCGTGACCGTCTCCGTCGATACCCTCACGTTCGACTGCCACGATCCGAAGCTCGTCGCCGACTTCTGGTGCACGGCGCTCGGGTATCGGCTCGTGGATATCGACGACGAAGGCGCGGAGATCCGGCCCGTCGATGGTTCGGGCTGGACGCTGCTCTTCTTGATCGTTCCCGAGGGCAAGAGCGTCAAGAACCGCGTGCATCTGGATCTGCGCCCCAGTGTGTCGATGGCCGACGAGGTGGCTCGATTGGAAGCGGCCGGTGCCACCCCTTCGCGACGGGTGGACGAGGGAGGCAGCTTCTGGACCGTGATGGCCGACCCGGAGGGGAACGAGCTCTGCGTCCTTCGCGGCCCCGCGGATGGCTGGACGCCGGAGGGGTCGGTGGATGGCTGAGTCGAAGGTGGCCACCATGCACGACGCCGTCGCGGCCTTCGTCCGCGACGGCGACACCGTCGCGATCGAAGGCTTCACCCACCTGATCTGCTTCGCCGCGGGTCACGAGATCATCCGGCAGCGTCGCCGCGACCTGACGCTCTGCCGCTTGACCCCCGACGTGGTCTACGACCAGATGATCGGGGCCGGCGTCGCATCCAAGCTGGTGTTCTCTTGGCTCGGCAACCCGGGCGTGGGTTCGCTCCACGCTATCCGCAGGCGTATCGAGAACGATGACCCGGCACCGTTGGAGATCGAGGAGTACTCGCATTTCGGGATGGTCTGCCGCTACGTGTCCGGCGCCGCTAACCTGCCGTTCTTCCCGATCCGCAGCTACTTCGAGTCGGACATCCCGAAGGTCAACCCGAACATCAAGGCGATGCGCTCGCCGTATGCCGACGGCACCGAGATCCACGTCGTGCCGCCGCTCAAGCCCGACGTGTCGATCGTGCACGCGCAGCGTGCCGACGCGAGCGGCGATGCTCAGATCTGGGGGCTGCTCGGTTGCCAGAAAGAGGCGGCGTTCGCGGCCGACCGTGTGATCGTGGTGTGCGAGGAGCTGGTCGAGGAGTCCGTGATCCGCGCCGATCCCAACCGAACCGTGATCCCAGGGGTGATCGTGGATGCCGTGGTCGAGGAGCCGTTCGCCTGCCATCCGTCTTTCGCGCAGGGCTACTACGACCGCGACAACGCGTTCTACCTGAAGTGGGATGAGATCGCGCGGGACGCGGCGACGCTCGATGCCTGGCTGGACGAGTGGGTCCACGGCCTGGCCAACCACGCCGAGTACGTGGAGAAGATGGGCGCGGCGCACTGGGACCACCTTCGGCCCGAGTCGGCGATGTCGGGCGAGGTCGACTACGGGAGGTACGCGTGAGCGACGCCGTCGCCGGGTACTCCAAGTCCGAGATCATGATCGCCGCGAGCGCGCGGCAGCTGAACGCGGTCAGCAACTGCTTCGTTGGTGTGGGACTGCCGAACATCGTCTGCAACCTGGCGCAGCGCACCGTCTCGCCTCACCTGCAACTGGTCTACGAGTCGGGCGTATTCGGCGCTCGGCCGGAGCGCTTGCCGCTGTCGATCGGGGACCCGACACTCGTCACCGGCGCCACCGCGATCACGTCGATGTTCGAGCTGTTCGCCTACTACTTGCAGGCGGGGCTGATCGACGTGGCGTTCCTGGGCGCCGCGCAGATCGACAGGTTCGGCAACATCAACACCACGGTGATAGGCGACTACGCCAAGCCCAAGGTCCGCCTGCCAGGAAGCGGCGGCGCGTGCGAGATCGCGATCAACGCCCGACAGGTGATGGTGATCATGCGCCAGGGGACCCGTTCGTTCGTGGACACGATCGACTTCCGGACGTCGCCGGGACACTCGGGTGATCCGGACCACGACGCCGCGCGAGGCTGGTGGGGGAGCGGCCCGACCAGCGTCGTGACCGACCTGGGGACGTACGTCTTCGATGAACGGACGGGCGAGATGACGCTCACCACGCTGCATCCCGGTGTCAGCCTCGAGCAGGTGCGCCAAGGGATGGGCTGGGACCCGAAGGTCGCCGACGACGTTGGCGAGACGTCGGCGCCGTCGGCAGAGGAGCTCCGGTTGATCCGCGAAGAGCTCGACCCGCTCGGCGTCTACACGAAGTAGCCACGAGCGGTACCGTGTCGGCCATGCCGGAGCGCGACCACGAGCCCGAAGCCTCGCCCTGGGCGGACCCCGCCGAGATGCAGGATCCTGAGCCGGACTGGGCGAAAGGCATCCGCGACCAGAGGAAGGCCCGGGCCGAACGCCTCCGAAAGGTGTTCGAGGGCTTCGACGGCAAGCTCCAGAAGAAGCCTGAACCTCCGGGGTCCGGATGAGCCACGTCTTCCCACGCGTGCTGACCCGTGTTCTGCCGACGGCGGTGTCGGCCGAGGGCGCCTGGATCGTGGATGCCAACGGCAAGCGTTATCTGGACGGTTCGGGCGGGGCGATCGTGGTGAACGTCGGTCACGGCGACCGTGAGCTGATCGATGCCGCGGTCGCGCAGCTGCACAAGACCCAGTACGTGCACGGCACGATGTTCACGACCGAAGCGGTCGAATCCTACGCCGACGAGCTGGCGCCGCATCTCCCCATGGACGATCCACGGATCTACCCGGTGTCGGGAGGGAGCGAGGCTATCGAGACCGCCATCAAGATGGCGCGGGCCTATCACATGGCGCGTGGCGAGGAAGCTCGAACCGCCATCATCGCCAGGAGGAGCTCGTATCACGGCAATACGCTCGGCGCGCTGGACGTGAGCGGCAAGGAGCCCATCCGCAAGCCGTATACGGCTTGGCTCGGCCGGTTCCTGCACGCGCCCGCGGCCTACGAGTACCGGTGCGGGAACCCGCAACACCCCGAGGAGTGCGGGGCGTGGCACGCCGCCGAGCTCGAGCGGATGGTCTCGCTGGCCGGGCCCGAGAACGTGGCGGCCTTCGTGGCCGAGCCGGTCGGGGGCGCGACGCTCGCTGCGGCGGTCCCGACCGACGACTACTGGCCGGCCGTTCTGGATGTCTGCCGTCGCCACGGCATTCTCGTGATAGCGGACGAGGTCATGACAGGGTTCGGCCGGACGGGTCGCTGGTTCGGCGCGGACCACTGGGGCGTCCGCCCCGACATCTTGACCGCCGGCAAGGGCAGCACTAGCGGCTACGTGCCGTTCGGGTTCGCCGCTGCCACCCGCGAGGTGTTCGACACCGTCGCCTCCGGAGGGTTCGTTCACGGTTTCACGTGGTCGCACAACGCGCTCGGCGCGGCGGTTGGTAGTGCGGTCCTGCGCCGCCTAACCGAGGGCGGGCTGGTCGAGCGGAGCGCCGAGCTCGGCGAGCGCCTCCGCAAGGAGCTGGCCGTGGCGCTCGAGGATTGCCCGATCGTCGGGGACGTTCGCGGGATCGGCATGATGGTCGGGGTGGAGTTGGTGCGCGACCGCGAGACGGCGGATCCGTTCGCTCGGACCGAGCAGGCGGCGGAGCGTGTCACCGCCGCTGCTCGCGAGGCGGGTCTGCTTCTCTACTCGAGCACCGGTCATGTCGACGGGACGAAAGGCGACCTGATCATGCTGGGACCGCCGTTCTGCATGACCGACGACGACGCGTCGATCCTGGTGGAGCGCACCGCTGCCTCGATCTGCTCGGTCGCGTGAGCGACAGGGTCGGACTCGTCCTGTGTCCCGAAGCCAAGATCTACGATCACGGCCCCGAACATCCCCTCCGGCCCGAGCGCGTGCTCCTGACCTGGGAGCTGATCCACTCCCTGGGTCTGGACGACCTCGCGAACGTCGAGCGGTTGACCTGTCAGGCTGCAGACGACGCCACGCTCCAGTTGGTGCATACGCCTGCGTTCATCGACGCAACGCGGCGCGCCGGAGATGGCGAGACCGGAGACTGGAGGCGGTTCGGCTACGGCCCCGGCGACAATCCGATCTTCGACCGGATGCACCACGCCGGAGCGCTGGTGGCCGGGGCGTCTGTGGAGGCCGCGCGGTCGGTGTGGGCCGGGGAGGTCGAGCATGCGTTCAACGCAGCCGGAGGGCTTCATCACGCCATGCCCGATCGGGCGTCGGGGTTCTGCGTGTACGACGACCCGGCGATAGCCATCGCGTGGCTCCTGGAGCATGGCGCGGAGCGGGTGGCCTACGTCGACGTGGACGTGCACCACGGCGACGGCCCGCAGTTCATCTTCTGGGACGATCCGCGCGTGCTCACCGTCTCGATCCATCAGTTCGCGCCGTGGTTCTTCCCCGGCACCGGTGATGCGAGCGAACGGGGAGGCTCGGAGGCATCGGATAGCGCCGTGAACATCCCGCTCCCTCCCTTCACGGGCGACGAAGAGTGGCTGCATGCGTTCCGAGGCGAGGTGCCCAGGCTGGTCAGGGGGTTCCGTCCCGACGTGTTGGTGACCCAGCTCGGTTGTGACACCCACGCCACCGACCCGCTGGCGCAGATGCAGCTCACCACCCGCGCCTACCGCGAGGCGGCGAAGGAGCTCCACGACCTGGCGCACACGGCGGCGAGCGGACGTTGGGTGGCAACCGGGGGGGGCGGATACCAGTGGGCTCGGGTCGCTCCGCGAGCGTGGACGCTCTACTTCGCCGAGATGGCCGGTGCCGAGGTACCCGATCGGCTCCCCGACCGGTGGATCGAAGAGGTTCGCGGACTCGTCGGCGGCGATGTGCCAACCACGTTCTCCGAGTTGGCGGTCGACCCGGCATGATCGCGCGCACCAAGCTCATCTGCACGCTGGGCCCGGCTACGAACACGCCCAAGTTCGTGAGCGGTCTGGTCGCGGCCGGCGCCTCTATCTTCCGGCTGAACTTCTCGCACGGCGCGCCGAAGGACCACGCGCGCGCCGTCAAGCTGGTGCGCGACGCCGAGGCGAAGGCCGACCGTTCGCTCGCCGTGATGGTGGACCTCCCCGGCCCGAAGGTTCGGCTCGGGACGCTCCAGCCGGATCCGCGCAGGTTCGTAACCGGCCAGATCTTCGTCTTGGGTCCGGACGCGCCTGCGGGTCGGGACGGAGCCACCACCACCTACCCTGGGCTGGCGAAGGACCTGCGCGTGGGCGACCGCGTCCTGCTGGCCGACGGCGCCGTCGAGCTGACGGTCGTCGCGATCGAGGACGGGTTGGTCCGCACGGAATGCGTTCGCGGCGGGACGGTTCGGTCCGGCCAGGGCGTGAACGTCCCCGCCGAGCGTCTCAGCCTGCCCGCCGTCACCGACCGAGACCGTGAAGGGCTGACGCGTGCGCTGGAGCTCGGCGTCGACCTGATCGCCCAGTCGTTCGTACGAGGCCCCGGCGACGTCCAGGAGCTTCGAGCGCTCATGGGGGACCACCCCGTGCCGCTCGTGGCCAAGATCGAAACGAAGCCTGCCGTGCAGGAGATCGCCGGGATCTTGGATGCGACCGACGCGCTCATGGTCGCCCGCGGCGACCTGGGCGTTGAGCTGCCGATGGAGGAGATCCCACTGCTGCAGAAGGATCTGATGCGCGCGGCCCGCCAGGTCGGCCGACCGGTGATCGTGGCCACGCAGATGCTCGAGTCGATGATCCGCGCGCCGAGGCCCACGCGCGCGGAGGCCACCGACGTGGCGAACGCCGTCCTGGATGGCGCAGACGCCATCATGCTGTCGGGCGAGACGGCCATCGGCCGCTACCCGTTCGAAGCCGCGGCGGCGGCGTCTCGGATCGCCGCGGCGGTCGAGGCGCGCGCGCTGGAGTACCGCGCCGCACAACCCGCATGCAGCCACTCGGGTGAGGGCGCGGCCGTGGCGCACGCGGCGGCGGCCGTGGCCACCGAGGACCGCGATGTGATCGCCATCACGTGCTACACCGAGACCGGCCGGACGGCGCAGCTGCTCGCGGCCGAACGTCCGGGTGTGCCGGTGTTCGCGTTCATCCCCGACGAACGCGTCCGCCGGGCGAACGCGCTGCTCTGGGGTGTCACGCCGCTTCCCGCAGGCAAGCCCGTCGACACCGACGAGATGATCGCGCTCATGGATGAAGGCCTTCAGGCTCATGGCTTGGCCAAGCCGGGCGACGCGGTCGTCATGGCAGCGGCCTCACCCGCCGGCAAGACCACCACGAACATGCTCAAGATCCACCGCGTAGGCTCTCCCGTCCGCTAGCCGTAGTATGCCGACATGAGCGGATACGGTGTTCCTGGCGTGCCGGGTAGGTCCGGAGGCACGGATCCCGAGAGCACGCGGCTCGACGAGAAGGAACTCCAGGCGGCCGCCGAGCGGCACGAAGCGGAGGAGAGGGCGCACGCGAGCGAGAAGCCGCGCGACCCGCGATCCTTCTCTCGGCTCTTCAAGCGCCGTTCTTCGCGCTAGTCCGTAGCGGACTAGTTGCGATCCAGCGATCCGACGATCGCGTCGACCAGCCATGTGAGATAGCCGTAGAGCGCGAAGGCGCCCGCGCGAGGATCCTGCGGTGGGAAGTCGGCGTCGCTCGTCTCCTCGGTGATCTCGAGTCGTGTGCCCAGAACCAAACGCAGGTCGTTCGTGACCGAGAGCCACGCGAGCAGGTCGTCCTCGGAGAGCTGTTCCGCGTCCACGGTGGCGTTCATCCGTTCGATCGCCGCCAGGCGTCCTTTGCTCAGGTCGCCGCCGGCCATCCCTTCGAACTCCAGGTTCCGGATGGGATCGTCCAGGTAGGCCGGCGGGTTCAGACGCGCCATGGCTGGGTCGCTGGACGGATCCTCATGTTCGAGCAGGTCGCGTAGCTGGTCCGGCAGGGGGCGAAGCACATCGCGCTCGCTCGCGTCCAACCGGAGCTCGTACTTGCCACGGCGCGTGCGCCGAACCGGATCGTCCTCGCCCGTCACGGACTCAGACGTCCTTCTGCATCGTGGCCCACAGGCCGTGTGCGTGCAGCCGGGAGACGTCGAACTCGGCCTTCTCGCGAGCCCCGCTCGACACGACCGCCTTGCCCTTCGTGTGGACGTCCATCATCAGTTTCTCCGCCTTCGTCCGCGAGTAGCCGAAGAGCTTCTGGAAGACCCAAGTGACGTAGGACATCAGGTTCACCGGGTCGTTCCAGACGATGACGATCCACGGCGGGTCCGGTTCGGTGACCTCGTCGCCCTCTGGGGGTTCGAGCCTGACCGGCGCCGTGATCGTCTCGGCCATCAGCGTCAGGCCTCCGCGTCGCCGGCGCCGGTTCCCTTGATGTCGAGATCGCGGATGCGGCGAACGCCCCACCTGTACAACGGCGGCGTGAGCACCCGGAAGGCTTGCAACGGACTCACCCACCGCGGTACCGAGAGCTCTGGGGTGATCTCCTCCTGGACCACGCGGACGATCGCTCGAGCCACCCGGTCGACGGGTATCACCAGGCGCTGATCCAGGTTGTCCTGAGGGAAGCCTTCGGTGGAGACCAATCCCGGGTTCACTGCCGTCACCAGCACGCCGGCACGTTCGACCTCGTAGGAGAGCGATTCGGAGAACGCCACGACCGCGTGCTTCGTCGCCGTGTAGACGGCGGCACCCGGTCCCGCGAAGCGCCCTGCCAGGGACGCCACGTTCACGATATGGCCGTGCCTCCGCTTGATCATCCCCGGCAGGAACGCCCTAGTTCCGTAGATCACACCCAGCAGGTTGACGTCGACCACGCGCTCGATCTGCTCGTAGGTGAGATCCGCGAACGCGCCGCCACCTGGGATACCCGCGTTGTTCACCAAGATGTCGCAGGGACCGTACGCCTCCTTCACGACTGCCGGGAGCGAGGCCAGCTGTTCGGGGTCGGTGACATCGCATCGGATGGCGAGCGCGGTCCCCCCGGCGCGCTCGATCCGGTCGGTCAGGTCGTCGAGTCGCTCCTTCCGCCGGGCCGTGAGCACCACCTTCGCGCCCCGCTGCGCGAGCGCGACGGCCGCCGCCTCGCCGATCCCGGACGATGCTCCGGTCACGACGGCCACGGTCCCCTTCAGTTGCATGCACGCTCCTCTACCCTTGGGTGCGATGGACGTTATCGAAGCCCACGCCCGGCGACTGCCCGCGCTGGACCATCGCTGGGTTCCTCGACCCTACCCCCACTCGGAGTTGGCGAGCGCTCTCGAGGGCGGGCGCGTGGCCGGGGTGGCCACGCATCCGTTGGACAACGTCCGCAGGAATGCTCGGATGCTGCTGGAAGGCGACCCCGACAAGCGGTTCGGCCTGACGGGACTCTCCGACGGACTCGCGCTCGCCGACGTCCTGCGATTGGTGTCGGCGGGGGCAGGAGAGACGATAGATCCGGACCAGGAGTACGGAGAGGTGCACATCCACCCGGGTCCGATCCTGGCCGCATGCGAGGCACTGGGTGCGCGCCTCGCGACGGCCGCTTCACGCGGCGAGGGGGTCCTGATAGCCACCGGGCACCCGGGCGGTCTCGATCTCTTGTATCGCGAGCTGGAAGGACTCCTGATCGCGAACGGCGGCCGCGTCGTGAAGCCGGCCGAAGGCGAGAACTGGCGCGACCCGGATCTTGATCACGACTGGTTCGTCGGCTATCTCTCCGGTGTGGGGATGCTCACCGACGGGCGCGTGCCCCGACATACGCATCGTCCAGACGGCATGCACACGATGCTCGCCCACGACATCCCCGACCTCGTCTTGGCCGATCACGGGTTCGCCGGGGCGGCGATCGAGGCCGGGATCGAGACCGTCTGTGTGGCCGACGTGAACGACCCGGCCCTGATCGTGGCCAAGGCGCAGGGGCGGACCGACATCGTGGTCGTGATGGACGATCACGTGGAGCCGGACGCCTATTGGCCGTGCTTCCAGGCCGCCGCGTCCGCGTTCCAGCAGGTCAGGGGCACGCTTCCCAACTAGGGCTATCCCGGGGACCACCCCTTCCCCTACAATCCGCCCATCGTGAGGAAAGAACCTTTCACCGAGGCTCGGCTGTTGACCGTGAACGAGGTCGCAGACCTCTTGCGCGTATCCAGGATGACCGTCTACCGGCTGATCAAGACAGGGGAGATGTCCGCCTTCAGGGTGGGCAGGGGCTATCGCCTCCGCGAGGAGGACATCGACAGCTACCTGACCGAGCGCTACACCGAGGCCGGATAACCGGCAGAGCGCTCACGCGCACACGCGGCGCCGAACCTCCGTGAACCGACGGAGGAGGGTCCGTGAACGAGCACGACCGGCTCGTGGACCGAGCCGCGCGCGATGCGCACACCGCGCTGTTCATCGGCGGCATCGACGCCGGGAAAAGCACGCTGGCTCGTGCCGTGGCGGCGTTCGCGCTCCAGCTCGGGCGTTCCGTCGCCTACCTCGACGTGGATCTGGGTCAGAAGACCGTGGGCCCTCCCGGCGCGGTGGCCCTCAAACGACTGCGGTCGGCCGACGACCTCACCCTGGATCGGCTCGCGGTGCCCGACGCGGTGGCGTTCGTGGGAGCCACCTCGCCGCAGGGCCACCTGTTGCCACTCGTGACGGGTATGGCGCGGCTGCACGCCAGAGCCCTCGAGGAGGGCGCGGACCTGGTCGTGGTCGACACGAGCGGGATGGTCTCGGGCATCTACGGCCAGCTCGTCAAGTATCACAAGGTGGAGATCCTCCGGCCCGATCTGGTGGTGGGTCTGCAGCGCGGTGAGGAGCTCGACCCGTTGCTCGGGGTGATCGAGCGATTCTTCAGCGCCGACGTGATCTCGGTCGGCGTACATCCAGCGGTCGTGTCCACGAGCGTGGAGCAGCGAGCCGAGCATCGCCAGCGGTCCATGGCGCGCTACTTCGAGGGCACGCTCAGCAGGTTCCGGATCCGACCAACCGTGTTCATGCCGACGCTTCCGCCCCTGTTCGATCTGCGGCAGCTCGACCGGTTGCTGGTCGGTCTGTCGGATGGCGCCGGCGGCTATACGGGCATGGGATACCTGGAGCACCTGCCCGCCGAAGACGCCCTTCGGTTGATCTCGCCTGTGGCAGATCCGCCCAAGGCCCTTAGACTGGGCTCCGTCCGGCTGGAGGAGACCTACCGCGCCAAGCGCGTCGACCTCCGGAACCTGTTCGGAACAGAGTGAGAGTGAGGGTCGTTTGGGGTCGCTGATCAAGAAGCGCCGCAAGAAGATGCGCAAGAAGAAGCACAAGAAGCTCCTGAAGCGAACGCGCCACGCGCGGATGAAGCTGGGCAAGTAGCCCCCAGGAGGTCCTCGTCCGTTGCGCGCCGCGGTCCGCCTCCTTCCGATCCTTCCCGCCACGCTCGTCCTCGCCTTGATCTCGTCGGCCTGCAACCAGGCTGAGGAGATCCGCGCGCAGGCCCTCGCCAACTCGCAGGCGGTAACGTTCGCGGCGTCGGACGGCGTCGAGCTCGCCGGCCGGGTGTTCGGCCCCGAGGACGCCACCGCCGGTGTCGTCCTGGCGCACATGCGGCCCGCCGACCAGAGCTCCTGGTTCGATCTCGCGGACCGTGTCGGAGGCCTTGGGTATCGCGTCCTGACGTTCGACTTCCGTGGCTACTGTCCGGGCGGCGACGCGGGGTGCTCGAAGGGGAAGAAGGAGATCTCGGCCATCTGGCAAGACGTCCAGGGAGCGGTCGACTACCTGAAGGCGCAAGGCGTTCGTCGCATCGGTCTGGTCGGTGCCAGCATGGGCGGCACGGCCTCGCTCGTGGTCGCTTCTCGACCCGATGAGGCGATCGTGGCCGTAGTGACCCTTTCTGCGCCGGCATCTATCGACGGGCTGGTGGCCGGACCCGACGTCGTGTCAGCGACGACCGCGGCCAAGCTGTTCATCGCCGGTAACGGCGACGGGGTCGCAGCCAAGTCGGCGCAGACGTTCTACGACCAGAGCGCGCCGCCTAAGCGCGTGGAGATCTTGACCACGGCGGATCATGGAACGGATCTGCTTGAGGGCAATCAGGGCGAGATCGCGCGGAACCTGATCATCGGCTGGCTGGGGCAGTACGTGCCGATCTCATGACCAGGCCGATCGTCTTCTTGACCGACTACGGACTTGCGGATGAGTTCGTGGGTGTTTGCCGCGGCGTCATGCTGCGGATCGCGCCTGATGCCCGGATCGTGGATCTGGCGCACGCGATCCCGCGACAGGACGTGCTCCGGGGTGCGCTGACGCTTGGACGTGCGACCACCTACATGCCCGCCGACGCGGTGTACGTCGGCGTGGTGGATCCGGGCGTGGGCACGGAGCGCCGATCTATCGCGGTGCTCGCCGCCTCGGGAGCGGCCCTGGTGGGACCGGACAACGGGCTGTTGTCGCTGGCGTGGGAGGCACTCGGGGGAGCCGAAGCGGCGATCGAGATCGCGGCCGAGCACGTCGTACTGCAGCCGGTGTCGCGAACGTTCCACGGGCGGGACGTCTTCGCGCCGGCCGCGGCGCACCTGGCGGTGGGGATGCCGCTCGATGAGTTGGGGTCGGCGCTGGCCGTCGACGAGCTCCGTGTCCTGGAGCTGCCCGGTCCGATGGTCGCCGCGGGTGCGATCGGTGCGAGGGTCACCGGCATCGACGGGTTCGGCAACGTCGAGCTGAACGTGGTCGCAGGCGATCTTGAGGCCGCCGGGTTGGGACCGATGCTGACCATCCGCGGCAAGCTGGCGCCACGGGTTGGGATCTTCGCCGACGTCCCGCAGGGGACGCTGGCTGCGATCATCGACTCGCAAGGCCAGCTCGCGCTGGTCGTGAACCATGGCAGCGCCGCCGAGATGCTCGGCCTGTCAGTAGGGAAGACAGTGGTCCTGGAGTAGGGCGGGGGACCTCGAAGCGTGTATCAAGGCGTTGGCGTCGGGGAGAAGCTGGGGAGCTGTCCGGGGCTCGTCGGACCTTGGAGGGCCGGGCGATCGCCCGAAGCGATGACCAGTTGGGCGATCCCGGCAACGAGCAGCAACACCGTCAGCACGATGATCATGATGAGGGTGGGCCGGCGCACAGCTCGAGGCTAGCAGCGATCCGGTCGCGGCCGTGATGCTAAGAGCTCGCTGCCGACGCGCTGACCCACCGGCATCAGGAGCCGCCTCTCCACGTTCTCGCGCATCGAGATCATCAGCTCGCGCAGCCGAGCCGGCTCGGTGAGGGAGCGCCGCAGGTCGACCTCGAGCGACACCGCGCCCCGATAGGGGCTCGTCGCGAGGTCGTCAAGGAAGGCATCGATCGGAAGCACGCCTTCTCCCGGCGGCAGGTGCGAATCCCACCCCTTGCCGGCGTTGTCGGAGAGATGCACGTGCCGCAGCCGGCCGTTGAACCGTCGCTGGACCTCGACGAGGTCGTGCGATGCGACCGCGGCATGGCTGGTGTCCAGCACCAGATCAGGCAACCCGTCGAGCGCCTCGAGATCCTGGTCGGCGTGGAACGTCACGGCTCTGCCCGCCACGTGGACCGGGAACATGTTCTCCACGGCGACCGTCACGCCCGTCCTTGCCATCAGGGCCGGGAGGCGCTCCTCCAGCCATCGGCGGAACGAGCGTTGCCAGCGGTAGGGCGGGTGGGCGACCACCAGGGGAGCGCCGGCCGCCTCGGCCACTTCGACCGCCCGTTCGATCTTCCCGATCGGATCTGGACCCCATACGCGCCGAGTCATCAGGAGACAGGGAGCGTGGATCGCGCCGATCGTCAGCCCGTGCGCCGCGGCGAGCTGCCGCATCCGGCGTGGATCCTGGCTGGCCGGATCCCGCGTGACCATGACCTCGACGCCCGTGTACCCGGTCTCTTCGAGCAGGCCGAACGTGGCGTCGAGCGGGCGCGCGAAGAACGCGGCCGAGGAGAACAAGACCCTTGGGGAAGGGGAAGACATCACTGGCATCATACGCGACTCGAACCGCGCGCCCGAAAGCCTCTATATCCTCTTGCGTATGTGGATCTTCCCGTTAGCGGCGGCGGTGGTCGCACTGCTGTTCGCCGCCCTGCTGGGCAAGCAGTTCCTACTGCGCCGGCGGTCGTATCAGCTGCTTTGGGCGCTCGCGATGCTGATGTACGCGGCGGCGTCGGCCGCGGTGGTGATCGGAGCCCTGAACGGTTGGAGCCGGCTGGATCTCCAGCTGTATTGGCTGTTCGGGGCGGTACTCAACGTGCCGTTCCTTGCGGCAGGGGAGCTCCAGCTGCTGATACGCAACCGTACCGCCGAGCTGATCCTCGACGTGTTGCTCGTGTTCTTGGTGGCGTACGCGTTCTCGGTCGTACGTGTGGCCGCTACCGACGCCACGGCTCTGGCGGAGCAGCTGCCATCGGGCAAGCACGTCTTCGGTGACGGGGCGCCCGCGCACCGGCTCCCGCAATTGATCTCGATCCCGTCTTACCTGATCCTCGTCGGAGGCGCGCTCTGGTCCGCCTGGCGGATGCGTGGTCGTCCCGAGCTTAGGGATCGCTTCGTGGGGACGCTCCTGATCGTACTGGGCGCCACGATCATCGCGGGGTTCGGCTCGGCGTTCGCGGCGCTCGGCAAGCTCCCTCTCTTCTCTATCGCCCTCCTCGCGGGGATCACGGTGATGTTCTGGGGCTTCCTGCGGGCGTCCCGCACGGCTCCGGAGCGGGCTCCGGCTGCCGCATCCACGTCTTCCTGACCGGTCGTGGGGGCGGAGGCCTAGGTTGCCGCCTGCCACACCGGATCTAGGGGCGCAGCCGGGACGGATCCGGCTGGCTCCACCGTGATCAGGATCCGGTCGAACACATTGGGATCGAATCCGAGGTGCACGACCGTGAGACCCCGTTCTGGCAGGAACTCCGCGGCGAACGTCGGTTCGATCCCCGAGACCAACCACACCCGATAGACGGTTCCGGGCGGGGGAGACGGCAGGTCGCGTCCCACCAGGTAGAACTCTTCCACCCCGGGCTCCGAGATCTCGGTGATGGGGTCGGTGCTCGCCGAGTTGGCGTCGACCGACGCCATGGAGGCTCCCGGCCGCCGGGCGAAGTCGAACGCCTGGGCGATGTCGTTCATCCGGGACTGCGTGTTGTTGGCACGGACCCCTTGGGACACGGTGAGGCCGGCCAATCCCACCACTGCCACGACACTCGCCGCTACAGCGAACATGGCGCCGGGGCGTCGGCGGGGACCCTGGATCCCGAGATCCCCGTGGAGGCGGGGCAACAGCGTCTCGGGCGGGTCGAGCGGTTGGGTCGCGAGCGCCAGATCCGCGGCAACCCCCTGGAAGACGGCGAGCGAGTCCCGGCATGCCGGGCAGGATGGAACGTGCTCGGAGAGCAGGTGGTCGGCCCGGACGGCGTCCTCGCCAGAGAGGCTTCGCAGTACGTAGCCGGCCAGCAGCTCCTCGATCGCTTCGTGGCTCTCCGTCACATCTGATCCTCTCGGTAGAGCACCCGGCGGAGCTTGCGCATCGCCGCCAACGTCCTGGTCTTCACGGTCCCGATCGGGATCCCCAGCTCTTGGGCGATCGCGGCCTGCGTTTCTCCCTGGTAGTACGCCATCTCGAGCACCTGTCGTTGGTCCGGGGAGAGCGTCTCGAGCGCTTCTCGGAGCTCCCGGCGACGGATCCCCAGGAAGTCCTTGTCCACGACGTCTTCCGCTACGTCTTCGCCGGTCAGCGGCTCGAGGTTCGCCGCACGCTCGCTTCGTTTGCGCAGTCGCTCCTCCCGGCGGACCGTGTCCACCGCTTTATGGTGCACCAGAGAGAGGAAGAACGTGCGGAAGGCACCGCGTGCGGGGTCGAACGCTTCAGGGGCTCGCCACAGCGCCAGGAAGGCGTCGTGGACGGCGTCTTGCGCCAGGACCTGTTGCCCGGTCAACCGATATGCCAGCCCGAATGCGGTAGGGCCGTAGCGACGGTACAGCTCGTCGAAGGCGCCGCGATCACCCGCGGAAAGGCCGCGGTGGAGCTCCAGGTCGTCTAGATCGGCTTCAGGCACGTGGGCTCAGTTGTATCACCCAGATCTGAGGCGGCGGCTCGGCTCTGTAGCATCGAAGCGTGCGCGTCACCCTCTATTCGCGGCCCGGTTGTCATCTGTGCGACGCTGCACGTGCCGTGCTCGAGGCCGAGCGTGAGGCGACGCCGTTCGAGCTCCGAGAGGTCGACATCCAGGACGACGATGCCCTTGAACATGCTTACGGCGTCCGGATCCCAGTGGTCGAGATCGACGGCGAGGAGCGGTTCGAGTACGAGGTGGATCCGCGCGAGCTCTCTCGCGTGCTCCACGATGCGGCAAGTTCTGCCGACTGAGCTTGTGCACTTGAGAACGCTAACGACGGTCCGTTACCCTTGCCCGGTGGACCCGAGGAGCGGTTTCCGATGGTGAAGGGTCGACCCATCCCAGAGGCCACCGTCGGACGCCTCCCCGTCTACCTCCGCGCCCTGGTCGACCTCGCTGAGTCGGGGGCGGGTACGGTTTCGTCCGAGTCGCTCGCCGAGGCTGCTGGCGTTAACTCCGCGAAGGTCCGGAAGGACCTATCGCACCTGGGCTCCTACGGCACGCGGGGAGTGGGTTACGACGTCGCCTACCTGATCCACCAGATACGTCGGGAGCTCGGGCTCACGAAGGACTGGCCCATCGTTATCGCCGGCATCGGCAACCTGGGTCACGCGCTGGCGAACTACCGTGGGTTCCCCGAACGAGGCTTCAGTGTCGCCGCCCTGGTGGACGTGGATCCGGCCAAGGTCGGTCAGCGGATCGGCAGCCTCGCCGTTCAACACGTCGAGGAGCTGTCAGCCCTGGTGCGGGACCTCAAGATCGCGATCGGGGTCATCGCCACGCCTGCCGCTGCCGCCCAAGACATCGCCGATCGGATGGTTCACGCCGGGATCCGCTCCATCCTCAACTTCGCTCCGGCGGTGATCACGGTGCCCGACCGCGTGTCCGTCCGCAAGGTGGATCTGGCCATCGAACTCCAGATCCTGGCGTTCTACGAACAGCGCAAGGCGACCCTCGCGGAGGTTCGTCGTCGCGGACGGGCGGTCGCCGATGTTCCCCGCTAGCTACTTGGCGATCGTGATCCAAAGCAGGAACACCACGGCCAGAACCATGACGCCGAACAGGATGAACTGGATGCTCCCCTGATCCAGGAGGGGAATGGTCTCAGCACCGATCATCGTCGTCTCCCTCCTTCCCGTGACGTTGGCCTAGGCCGGTCCGAACCACGCGGGCGCGCTGCCACCGAGGAGGAACTCCTTGCGCTTCTTCTCCGCGCGGTCGAGGAGCGGCAGATGCAACAGGAACAGTAGCGTCGACCCGATCATGAACATGATCGAGTACCGGGGCACGCTCCCCGAGTCGTGGTAGAGCGAGAGCGTCGTGAGCGGTCCGCCACCTGAATAATGTGCCTGCACGACGGCGAGCGGCGTCTTGTCGTCTTCAGCCGTGGCGAATCGCACGCTATCCACAGAGAACTGAGTGGCCAGGACGGCGTCGCTTGCGAATTCCTCGCGGTCCAGCTCCTCGTTCGCCTGCTCCGCCAGGAACGAGGTCGCTGCGCTGGTCGCCGTCTCGACGGATCCCTCCTGGCTCTTGGTCGGCGTCTGCCACGGGCTCGACGGATAGTCGTCGAACGTCGTGTAAAGCTCGTTGGACGCCGACAGACCTGCCTCCACCACCACCCACGCTGGCTCGGCTCCACGTGGTCCCTGGTTGGTGGGAGTACCCGGGCCTTGTGCCCAGAACCCGAAGTACCACAACGAGGAGTGGATCATCAGCCAACCCGCGAAGCACACGGCCAGGATGAGGTAACCCATCCATTTGCCGAACACGAACGACAGCATCAGATACACGCTGCCCACGAACAGGATCAACGCCACGACGGTGACCCCGGCGCCCTTGAAAAGGGTGCCGCACTCGATGTGCAACCCTAAGCACGTGGAGGAGTCGATCATCAGGCGCTCGCCTGCGGTGAGGCCGACTCCGACGCCGGACTCGTCGGGCTAGCGGACGGAGAAGCGGCCGCCTTGGCGGCGTCGGCATTGACGCACACGTTCTCCTCGAACGGCACGTTCTCCTCGTTCACGAAGACCAGGTAGTTCACGATGTCGTTGATCTGCTGGTCGTCGAGCGCCCCCTCATACCGGATGCTCCACGACGGCATGCCGGCTGCGGCCCGCCCCCGCTCGATCACGGTGTAGATGTCATCGAGCGACAGGATCTGGGTGTGTCCCGTCGACGGACCGCCGCAGATCGTGGACAGGTCGGGTGGATATGCGTAGCCGCCCTGGAACGCGATCACGCCTCCTCTTAGCTCCGGTCCGTGGCAGCGGACGCAGCCGACCCCCAGCTGGTTCTCCTCGCTGAAGAGCTCCACGGCGCGGCGGCCGCGGTCGATCGCCTGCGTCTTCAGTTCCTCCTCCTGTTTCAGGTTGGCGGAAGGCTCGATCAACCAGGTGTACGGGAGCCAGATAACGAAGAACGTGACCAGTACCACGCCCCAGCCCTGAAGCTTCTGTAGCAGCGGCGTCTCGAGCGCCGGATCTGACGGGCCGGGCTCCATGGCCGGGGGGATGTCTGGCGCCTGCTCGCGCGTCACACGTCCGCGCAGGACGAATGCGCCGGCGGCGAGGACCACGAAGACCCCGCCCAGGACGAGCAGGATCACCCCCGCCGTGTCGCTCAACGCCAACATCGTCGCTCGACCCTCCCTATCCCGGGGCCACGCAGAAGGGTCCCTGGGGTGGTTCGCTGATCGTGTCCGCGCCGCGGGGCGGCCCCAGTATCACCTGGGATGTGTCCACCAAGACGTTGCCGCTCTCGAGCGTGATCTTGAACCTGTCCATGCCGCGGGGCGCCGGCCCCAGCTCATACTCCCCAGCGAAGTTGTACTTCGAGCCGTGACACGGACACTCGAACCACTTCGACGAGCCGCAGAACGGCACCCGGCAGCCCAGGTGCACGCACCGCTGGTAGAGAGGCATGATCCCGTCCGTCGTCACGCCTTCCGCCGGGTAGTCGGCATCCGGGGTGACCTTGCCCTCCCAGGACACCACGTAGAAGCGGCCGGCGCCGTTGTACACGGGCCCGTCGGCCAGCTCTGCCTTTATGTCGACCAGCGTTCCGGCGTTGATCACCGACCCGAAGCCACCCTTGAGGCTTGGCCACATGAACGCGATGGAGGCTCCCCCGAACTGCGCGCCGAACACGAGCAGCGAAGTCAGGAGTGACTTGCGGAAGAAGTCGCGCCGAGACATCGGGGGCAGGGACCTCTTCGGCACCGCATCGCCTTCGGCTGCTGCCTTCTGCGCCTTGGCGGCCCGTAGGAACGAGAGCCCGAACACCACCGCGAAGATGTCGAGCGCGATGAAGACCACTATCGCGGCCGTGACCCCTGTGGAGAGCGCGATCGTCATAGGTCGAAGAACACCCCCTGCGCCCACGGCCAGACCCAGTTGTACCCGGGGCCGCGGAGGAAGCTCCCGATGATCGTGAGCGTGGCCCCGAAGCAGAAAAGGAGGGTGAACATGGTGATCGCGATCTTGCGATCACCCGGTTTCACGCTTGGGTTGCGGTCGACGAAGGGCACCGCCGCAAGTCCGACCAGGATGAAAGTGGGGATCGTGATCCCAGCGATCATGGGGTGGAAGTAACGCAGCAGCTCCTGCAGACCCAGGAAGTACCAGGGGGCCTTCGATGGGTTCGGCGTCAGGTTGGGGTTCGCAAGCTCACGCAGCGGCGCGTTCAGGAACGTGGAGAAGACGAGCACGCCGGCCGAGAGGATGAGCATGGCCACGAACTCCTCGATGAGCAGGTGCGGCATGACGTTCACTCGGTCACCCTGCTCGCGCTCAACCCGCTGGATGCCCTCGGGGGGCACCAGCGCCAAGAGACGGTGCTTGTCGTCCGCACCCTTCTTGGGCGTGGGGATGTTGCCTGTTGGAAGAGGCGCGGCGCGCACCGGCGAGGTGGTGGAAGCTGCCACCGCCATGACCGCTCCGACGCCCACCGGTACGGGCGCGGCTGCAGGCACTCCCGCGTCACCGTTGCCTGTCGGAGCGGCTGCGGCCGGAGTCGCCGCCGCCGCGGCGGCGGGGTGCTCGTGGACCTCGTCGGGATGTGCCTTGCGGTAGGCGGCTACGGCAGCCCGCCGAGCGCGGCCTTCGGCGATGCGCTTGTCCACTCCGGCCGTGGTCTGGGCGTCCAGCGTCTGCTGGTACACCTCCAGATCCTTCGGCAGCTCCTCCCAGTTCACGATGTCGCTCCTAGAGTGGTCCGGAGATCCCGCCGTCCTTGCGGATCCGCCAGAAGTGGACCGCAAGGAAGATCACCAACACGAACGGCAGCGCCAACACGTGGAGCACGTACCACCGGAGCAGCGTATTCGGCCCGACGACCACGCCGCCCAGGAGCAGGAAGTTGGCCTGCTTCGCGATGAACGGCGAATAGCCCGCGAGAGACGTGCCCACCGTGACCGCCCAGATCGCCAGCTGGTCCCAAGGCAGCAGGTAGCCGGTGAACGAAAGACCGAGCGTTAGGAACAGCAGGATCACGCCCACGACCCAGTTGAACTCGCGCGGTGGCTTGTAGGCACCCGTGTAGAAGACGCGTGCCATGTGCAGCGTCACCGACAGAACCATCAGGTGCGCGCCCCATCGGTGCAGGTTGCGGACCAGGTCGCCGAAGAAGACCGATGTCCTGATGGACTGCATGTCGGCGTAGGCGACCGCACCACCCAGGTCGGCCATCGGCCGGTAGAAGAACATCAGGAAGATGCCCGTGACGGTCAGCAGGATGAACAGGAAGAACGAGAGTCCGCCCAGGCAGAACGTGTAGGTCAGCTTCAGCCCGTGGCGCTTCACCTTCACCGGGTGCAGGTGGTAGAGCACGTTGTTCATGGTTGCTAGCGCGCGGTCGCGTGAGGTGTCCTTGTAGCCCTTGCGGAAGAGCGACCCCGGCCGGAAGATCGACTTCCAGACCTCGGTTTCTCGGATGCGGTCGCCCACCTCGCTCGGTGACGGCGGCTTCAGCTTCACCCGGCTTCCCTTCTCCCGTTCATGCCCACCGGTCCGATGGAGACCTCACTCAGCCTCCGCCTGCGCCATAGGGACCTGAGCCATGGCGCGTGCGCCGCCGGCTCCGCCTTCCGGCAGTCGCGCATAGTACAGCGTGTCGGTGGGACAACGATCCACGCAGACCGAGCAACGGGTGCATGCGTTGTCGTCAACCACGAAGACCGCCGTCGAACTGTTGACCTCGGCGCCCACCGAGTCCTCTTCGGCCCCTTCTACGATCTCCGGAGACATCATGAAGATGCAGTTCCATGGACACACGTCCTCGCATGCCCGGCACAAGATGCAGTTGTCCGGGTCGAGCATGAGGTGCTTGGGCGACTTGACCCCTATCGCCAGCCACGCGGGGTCGACGGCCTCCACCACGTAGTCGTCGTGGATGTCGACCTCGGTCTTGGTGAAAGGCATGACAGTCCCTACCGGTATCCGCCCGTTGGGCGGACGTCGCCAGACTGTCCGCGGAGCTTCCGACGCCAGTTCTGGGCGATCGTCGCGACGACCAGGATCGTGATGATCGGACCGGTCACGAGTCCCATAGCGACCGCGTCCCGCAGTTCCATCAGCCAGAAGCCGTTCGGCCCCGACCCGTTCCACTTGAGCTGCTGGTCGGCGAAGTAGAGCCACCACGATGGGATAACGGACGTGGTGATCATGATGAAGAACGTGAGTCCCAGGGAGAAGACGACCGCCTTCGTCCAGTTCCACTCGAAGGTCTTCAGCAGCGCCTCTACGCGCGCCTTCGGCTTGGCCAGACGCGACGGCTTCACGACCTCCACCTGGCTCATGCCTGCATCGTCTCCATAGGCGGGGCGATTATAGCCATGCGCGGTTGGGCCGGATCGTGTGGACAGCTCTTGTGAATCCTTTCACGAGACACCACTATGCCGTCCTCCCACGGTCGTCGCAACCCACCGAGGCCACCTCTCGCCCGGACGAGGGCTGTCCGTACACTGGTAGCCCTAGCCGCCATCCGAGAGGTCGATGATCGCCGACATCGTGCAGACGGGTCTCGCGTCGTGGTGGGCGCCCGCGCTCGCGTTCGCTGCGGGGATAGTGTCGTTCGCCTCGCCGTGCGTCTTCCCGCTGGTGCCGGGGTATATCTCATTCGTCACGGGGGAGCGCGCCATCGATGGCGAGTCGCGCCGACCGCTCGTCCCCATCCTGCTGTTCATAGCTGGCTTCACGCTGGTGTTCACGCTCATGGGTGCGTTCGCCGACACGTTCGTGAGGATCTTCAGAGCCGAGACGGGTCAGAAGATCGCCGGAGTCGTGGTCGTAGCGATGGGTGTCCTGACGATCGTGTTCGCGATGCGGCGCGGGGGTCCCGCGCTCTACACGGAGCGCAGGCCGTTCCTGACGAAGGTGCGACCCGGAACCGTGGGGGCCATGCCTCTAGGTATGGCGTTCGCGGCGGGGTGGACGCCCTGCCTCGGCCCGGTCCTGACCGGCATCCTGGCGATCGCGACCATCCAGAGCTCGGTCCAGGGGGTCCTGCTGCTCGTGGCGTACTCGCTCGGCCTGGGGGTGCCGTTCCTGTTGGTCGGGCTCGGCGTGCAGCGGTTCGTGGGCGCGTTCGGGTGGGTGAAGCGCAACTACGCGTGGATCGCGGGTGCGTCGGGAGCGCTCCTCGTCGTGGTCGGCGTGATGCTCATGACGGGGACCTTCACGCGACTGTTCGCGCCGCTCAGCCGGTTCGCACCCGGGCTGTGAACGCCGCGCGGCCGTGCCCGTTCCTGCGTCGACCGTAGGATAGAGCGACTCTCGATGCCCTCCAGCCGCGTGACCCTCCGGCAATCCAGCGCCCTGGTCTGGCGGACCCTGCGGTCCATGCGGACGGCGCTGATCCTGCTGCTCATGTTGGCGCTCGCTTCGGTGGTCGGCTCGCTCGTACCCCAGTTGCCGAACTCCCCAGAACGGGTCGCCCGTTACCAGCTGGATCATCCACTGTTGGGCGCCGCGTATGGGCGTCTAGGCCTGTTCGACGTCTACGGGTCGTGGTGGTTCGTCTTGATCACGACCCTGCTGTTCGTCTCGTTGGTGGCCTGTCTGCTGCCCCGCACGCGCGCGTTGATCCGCACGCTCCGACAGCGACCGGTGCAGGCCCGAGAGATCGACGGGTTCCGCCTCTACCAGGAGCGTTCGGTGCCGGCGGATCCCGCCCGAGCGATCGACGGTTCGCATCGCGTGTTGAGGCGGCGGTTCTTCCGCGTGGCGCGCGACGGCGACGGTCGCCAGGCTCTCGCCGCCGAGAAGGGCTCTCTCCGCGAGATCGGCAGCCTGCTCTTCCATTGGGCGTTCCTGTTGATCGTCGTCGGTGTCATCTACGGGAAGGGGACCGGGTTCACCGGACGCGCGGTCGTGATCGAAGGGAGGACGTGGATAGATGCCCAGGCGAACTACGACGGCCAGATCCGCACGGGCCGCTTCTTCCAGGGCGACTTCACCGGTATCGGGATCCATCTGCGTGGCTTCGAGGACACATATCGACGTACGGGCCAACCGATGGACTTCGTGTCCCACGTCGACCTGCTGGACCCCCAAGGGAACCTGGTACGGAAGGCCGACATCCGTGTCAACCATCCCGCCTCGATAGACGGTGTTGAGATCTATCAGTACGGATTCGGATGGGCGCCGGTCGTGGAGGTCCGCCGGGACGGCGAGCTGATCGCGGCCGAGCCCCTCACTTTCGTGCAGGATACGGCGCCGGCGGGTGTCCCCCAGCTGGCGATGCCTTGGTACGGGGTGCTGAAGCTCGCATCGCTCGACCCGCAGATCGGTATCCAGCTCGAGCTTTGGCCCGACAGCCGCGCGTTCGTGCAGCAACTGCAGACCGGGCAACCGGTACCTATGATCCAGGCGTTCCAGCCGTTCATGCGATTCGCGGTGTTCCGGGGCCAGCTCAGGGATCTGTCCTCGCTGACGCTTGACACGAGCGTGATGGACGCGGGGACGCGCGGGATCGTCGGCGCCGGAACCACGGTCGACCTGCGGTCCGGCGAGCCCGTCGAGGGCGACCAGGCACCCACAGGCCTGACGATCTCGTTCCCCGAGCTGCGGCAGTACAGCGTCCTGCAGGTGAGCCGGGATCGAGGGGTGCCCCTGGTGCTCGTTGCCGCTATCCTCGTCCTTCTCGGCCTGCTGCCGGCGCTGTACACGTCTCGGCGCAAGGTCTGGGTCCGGGCAGAGCCGAACGGGAGCGGCACCGTCTTGAAGGTTGGAGGTTTCGCGCTGCAGCGAAAGGCTCAGTTCGAGGAGGAGTTCGCGAAGCTGGTGGACGCCATGGCGCTTGCCGCGGATGCCCCCGCCGCGAAGGAGGGAGAACGGGTGAACTCGCGATGACCGATCTGCAGTGGGGGCGGCTGTCCAACGACGCGTTCAACGTGGCGTTGTTCGCCTACGTCGCGGCGATGGTGGGGTACTTCGCCTTCCTTGCGTTCCGTCGCGACCCCATCTGGTTGCTCTCACGGACCGTCGCGTACGTGGGCCTGGGTGCGAACATCGTTGCGGTGGTCGCGCGTGCGTTCGCGGCCAACCGGGTCCCGTGGGGCAACATGTACGAGTACTCGATCCTGCTGGCGTTGCTGGTGGTGGCCGGGTACCTGCTGATCGTGGAGGGGCACTATAAGGTCAGGACGCTCGGCGGGTTCGCGCTCATGTTCGCGGTGTTCACCATGGCCGTCGCGGTCTCGTTCTTGTATGTGGAGCCGCTGCCCCTGGTGCCGGCTCTCAACTCCTACTGGATCAAGATCCACGTCGTGGCCGCGATCTCCGGCTCGTCGCTCTTCGCACTGGGCGGGGGTGTGCTCACCATGCTGTTCCTGTTCCAGGATCGACGGGAACGACGGCAGCTCGCCGCGTTCCGATCTCAGGACCCGCCACCGATCATGGGGGGCTCCGTGGACGCGGACGCCCCGCCGGGGTTCGCGCCCGACGCCGAGGAGCCGGCGGCCGTGCCCGGCGACCGGCGTGGGTTCTTGCCGGTGGCGGCCGCGCTCGACGTGATGGCTTACCGGGTCATAGCCTTCGCGTTCCCGATCTGGACCTTCGCGGTGATCGCAGGCGCCATCTGGGCGCAGGAAGCGTGGGGTCGCTACTGGGGGTGGGATCCCAAGGAGACCTGGTCGTTCGTCACCTGGGTGATCTATGCGGGGTACCTTCACGCTCGCTCGACGTCGGGCTGGAAGGGTCGCCCGGCTGCCGTCGTGGCGCTCGTGGGCTTCGTCTCGCTGTTGATCACCTACTACGCGGTGAACCTATGGATCGTCGGTCTGCACTCGTACAAGGGCTTCTAGTGGTAGGTGAAAAGGCTGTCATCTGAAGGGTGGTACAGTGCGCGCGCCTCGGCGCCCGCGACGGCGTCGGTCCGACCGCACCGGGGAGGCTCTGGGAACTTGCGGAAGCGGCTGCTCTGGGTCTTGGGCCCACTGGCCCTCGGGCTGTTGCTCGCATCCTGCGCCCCGAACGCCGGTCAGGATTCGCTGAAGCCCGAGGGTCCGTACGCCCAGACCATCTACGATCTCTTCGTCCCCATCTTCTGGGTCGCGGCGGCGGTGTTCGTGATAGTGGAGGGCGGCATCGTCCTCATCCTGATCAAGTATCGCCATCGCAAGAACCGCGACCAGATGCCGGCGCAGTCCCACGGCAACACGCGTCTGGAGATCGGCTGGACCATCTTGCCCGCGGTCGTGCTGGCGTTCGTCACCGTTCCGACGGTGGCTACCATCTGGGATCTGGCGAAACCGCCACCGCCGGATGCCCTCCATGTCACGGTAGAGGGTCACCAGTGGTGGTGGGGATTCCGCTACACCGATCCCGACATGACCACCGCTTTCGGCGAGAGCGATCCGATCGTGGTCGGCGATGTGATGGTGATCCCCACCGGCCGAACCGTCTACCTCGACCTTTCGGCCGTGGCCGCCGGTGCCAAGGACGACGCGGGCGTGCCCGACTACGCCGTGATCCATTCTTTCTGGGTGCCGCAGCTGGCGGGCAAGCAGGACGTGGTGCCGGGTCGGACGAACCACATCTTGCTCCAGGCCGACCAGCCCGGGACCTACTACGGACAGTGCGCCGAGTTCTGCGGGCTACAGCACGGCCGGATGAAGTTCCGAGTGCTCGCGCTCTCGCCGAGCGATTTCGAAGCCTGGGTCGCGAACGAGAAGCAACCTGCGGTCACGCCGCAGGAAGCGCTGGCGCGCCAGGGCGCCGATCTGTTCGCCAACGGCGTGGGCAGTGGCGGGCAGTGCATCGCATGTCATGCGATCGGTGGCTTGAACGCAGGGGTCGACGCCGGGCCGAACCTCACCCACTACGCCGCCGAGTCCCATTCCTGCTTCGCCGGGTGCAACTGGGACACCCGCGACATCGACGCGCTGAAGGCCTGGCTCCGCGACCCGGGCGCGGTGAAGCTAGGAGCGAAGATGCCCAACTACGACCTGACCGAGCCCGAGATCGACGCTCTCGCCGCCTACCTGATGAGCCTGACATGAGGAGGTGGGTCGGACGGCGAGCGTGAGCGTTCCCGCGGGCAGGGCTCGGGGCGTCCGGCGGCCTGCCGCGTTGACGGGGTTCTGGAGTTGGTTCACCACCGTGGACCACAAGAAGATCGGGATCCTGTACGGCGTCACGGCGTTCGTGTTCTTGATCATCGGTGGGTCCGAGGCGCTGCTTATCCGCGCACAGCTGGCTCGCCCGGATCAAACCCTGCTGAATGCCGATCAGTACAACCAGCTCTTCACGATGCACGGCATAACCATGGTGTTCCTGGTAGTGATGCCGATGTCGGCGGCGTTCTTCAACTACTTCATCCCCCTGATGATCGGGGCGCGCGACGTGGCGTTCCCTCGGTTGAACGCGTTCAGTTTCTGGGTCTTCTTACTGGCGGGACTGTTCCTCTACTCGAGCTTCTTCTTGGGCGGCGCCCCCAACGGCGGCTGGTTCGGATACGCACCGAACTCCACGACTGACCCCGAGATAGGAATGACTTTCTACGCGATCGGTCTGTTGATCGCCGGCATCGCGTCCACGGCGGGTGCGGTGAACCTGGGCGTCACGGTGATCAACATGCGCGCTCCGGGGATGTCTTTCTTCCGCGTGCCCGTGTTCGTCTGGATGGGGCTGGTCGTCCAGCTGCTGTTGGTGTTCTCGCTGCCTATCATCACCGTCGGCCTGTTCGAGCTGTTGTTCGACCGCAGGTGGGGGACGCACTTCTTCGATCCGACCGCGGGCGGCGACCCGATCCTTTGGCAGCACCTGTTCTGGCTCTTCGGCCACCCGGAGGTCTACATCCTGATCCTGCCCGCGTTCGGGATCATCTCCGAGACGATCCCCGTCTTCAGCCGCAAGCCGCTGTTCGGCTACCAGTTCGTGGTCTTCTCGGGCATCGCGATCGGGTTCATCGGCTTCGGCGTGTGGGCGCACCACATGTTCGCCGCGGGACTGGGTCCGGTGGCGAACACGGCGTTCGGCATCTCCACGGCGATCATCGCCATCCCGACCGGGGTGAAGATCTTCAACTGGATGGCCACCATGTATGGAGGTGACCTGCGATTCAAGACACCCATGCTGTTCTCGGTAGGGCACGGTGACCATGTTCGTGATCGGGGGTCTTATCCGGCGTGACGCACGCGATCGTGCCTGCCGACTACCAGCAGACCGACACCTACTACATCGTGGCGCACTTCCACTACGTTCTGTTCGGCGGCGCCATCTTCGGTCTCTTCGCAGGTATGTACTACTGGTGGCCGAAAGTGTTCGGCCGTCTCCTCTCCGAGGGCATGGGCAAGGTCCACTTCTGGTTGATGATCGTGGGTTTCAACCTGACGTTCGGACCTATGCACGTCCTCGGCTTACAGGGCATGATCCGCCGCGAATACACGTACCCGGAGTCGCTTGGACTCACGTTCTGGAACGAGATCGCTACTCTCGGGTCGTTCATGATCGCGCTCGCGATCTTGGTGTTCATCGTTAACGTGGTCCGCACCCAGCGCAAGGCACCCGGGCTAGAGAACGACGACCCGTGGGACGCCCGCACGGTCGAGTGGATGACCTCGTCTCCGCCTGCGGTCCACAACTTCGATGAGATCCCCGAGATCCACTCCTTGGACGAGTTCTGGCACCGCAAGTACGCCGAGGACAAGAGCGGACGGCTGGTGCCGGTGGTGGCTGGAGCGGCGCCAGAGCAGGAGGCCGGCCACGAGCAGGGGGCCACGAGCAGGGGTCAGGACATGCGATCCACCTGCCCAGCCCCTCCTACTGGCCATTGGTGGCGTCGTTCGGCTTGCCGCTCATGGGATACGGCGTCATCTACTCCTGGTGGCTGGTAGCTGCGGGTGCAGTGACCCTGTTGGTCGGCCTCTACGGCTGGGCCCTCGAGCCCTCGGTGGCGGAGTAGCCGATGGCCGACGCCGCGGTCGCCAAGGTGCACGACGAGCATCAGACCACCACAGGCTTGCCGCACACCAAGCTCGCCATGTGGCTCTTCTTGTCCTCGGAGTGCTTGCTCTTCGGGGCGTTGATCACCACCTATGTGCTCTATCGCGGAGCGAGCACCGAGGGGCCGTATCCGGCCGAGGTCTTCGACATCGCGTACACGTCGGTTTCGTCGTTCGTCCTGCTCGCCAGCTCACTCACCATGGTGCTGGCGCTCGCGGCGGCTCAGAAGCGGGACTTCACTCGGATGCGACTGTGGCTGCTCGCGACCGCGATGCTCGGACTGACCTTCGTGGGCGGCCAGGTCTACGAATTCACCGTCTTCTACGACGAAGGTCTGTCCATCACCCAGAATCTGTTCGGCACCACGTTCTTCGTGCTCACCGGGTTCCACGGCGTGCACGTGACCGTTGGGATCCTGATGTTGCTTTCACTGACGGGGTTGTCCTTCGCCGACCGTCTGCCAGCGGATCCGGCGTTCCCCGTGGAGATGGTCGGTCTGTACTGGCACTTCGTTGACATCGTGTGGATCATCATCTTCACGGTGGTGTACCTGATCCCCACCGGCCCGGTGCCCGAGTAGGAAGACATGGCGGATATGCAGACGGATCGCACCACGACCGAGATCGAGGAGATGCACGAGGAAGGGACACACGCGCACGGCCGACACCCGAGCGCGAAGGAATACGTGCGGATCTTCCTCATCCTCTGCGCGGTGACAGCTGTGGAGGTCGCGCTCTACTACGTGCGAGACGAGCTGGGCTCCGTGTTCATCCCGATGCTGTTCGGTTTCGCCTTCCTGAAGTTCGCGCTCGTCGTGCTCTGGTTCATGCATCTGAAGTTCGACGACCGGAGGTACGCGCGCTTCTTCGTGATGGGACTGGCCGGCGCCGCCACGCTCTACCTCATCGTCCTCATCACCTTCGGGGTCTTCGCGACGTGAGGCTATGACGCTTCCCGACTGGCACCCGCATCTGGACGTCTGGCTCCTGCTCGCCTCGATCGTCCTCGCCTACGTGATCGCCGGGCGGCGACACGCGATCGACACGGGCGAGCAGGTCGACGTTCGCCGACGGACGTTCTTCCTGACCGGGATGGCCGTTCTCTGGCTGGGCGCGGACTGGCCGATCCACGACCTGGGGGAGAGCTACCTGTACCACTTGCATATGGTCCAGCATCTGCTGTTCACGCTGGTGGCGCCTCCTCTCCTGATCGCGGGCATGCCGCCCTGGTTGCTCCGCAAGCTCCTTCGCGCGCGCTTCGTCTCGTCGGTCTTCCGTGTGCTTTCCAAGCCCCTGGTCGCTCTGATCCTGTTCAATGGTGCCCTTCTCTTCGTGCACTGGCCGGCGGTCGTGCTCGCCTCCGTCACCTCAGAGTGGACCCACTTCGGCTTGCACGTCCTGTTGACCTCGACCGCGCTGCTGATGTGGTGGCCGGTGATGTCGCCGCTCCCCGAGTATCCGGCGCTACCGGCGCCGGGCCAGATGCTGTATCTGTTCCTGCAGTCCCTGGCGCCCACGATCCCGGCTTCGTTCCTGACGTTCGGTGACCACGCCTTGTATCCCGTGTATGCGACGTTCCCGCGGATCTGGGGGGTAGGCGTTCTGACCGACCAGCTGATGGCGGGGCTCATCATGAAGTTGATCGGCGGTGCGATCTTCTGGGTGTTCATCGCCGTGATCTTCTTCCGCTGGTACAGGTTGGAGGAACGTGAGGGGTGGGACGCTTCCCGCTACCGCGACGTCGAGCGAGAGATCCAGGTAGAGATGAGCCGATGACGGATCAGGTCACGGAAAGCCCCCCCCCGGCGCCCGAGCGACACGGACAGGCCCGTCAGAGCCTGGTGCTACCGGTCGTGCTGCCGATCGCGATCATGCTGATCATCGGGTTGGTGCTGCTCGGCTTCTCCCGGGTGCTGCTGTCGGTGTCGGCCGGCGCCGCCACGGCAGTGGCGCTGGTCGTGGCGGTCTCGATCATGGTGGTCGCGATCATCGCCGCGTCGCGTTCGCGGCTGTCGAACGGCTCGCTGTTCTCCATGGTCGGCGCGGTGGCGGGCATCGCGATGCTGACCGGAGGCGTGGCGATCGTGGCGATCGGGACAGGGGAAGAGGGCCCAGGCTCCGAGTCCCAGCAGGTCTCGATCGCGGCACCGGAGGGGGCGGCGGCGAGCGGGTTCGCGCCGACCACGCTGCAGGTGGAGGCCGATCGGCCGACCGCCCTTGAATTCGACAATCAGGATCCCGGCGTGCAGCACAACGTGGAGATCTTCGAAGAGGATCCGGCGGAGGACCCGCAGTCGACGCCGTTGTTCAGCGGAACCATCATCGCGGGGCCGTTGTCGACCACCTACGAGGTGCCGCCGCTCGCTGCCGGGGCGTACTTCTTCCGTTGCCAGATCCACCCGTCGACCATGAGGGGCACTCTCGACTCGGGAGAGGCCGGGGGAGGCATCTCGGTCGTCGCGGAGGCGTTGCAGTTCGATACGACGGAACTGGACCTGCCCGCAGCGCAGCCCGTGACGATCTCGTTCGAGAACAAGGACGCCGCCATCCCGCACAACATCGCGATCTACACCGACGACACGGCATCGACCCCTCTGTTCCAGGGTGAGCTGTTCCCCGGCATCGCCACACAGACCTACAACATCGAACCTCTCGAGGTGGGGGAGTACTACTTCCAGTGCGACGTGCACCCCACCATGAACGGGACCGTGGTGGTCTCGGCGGGTGACGCAGGGGGCGGACAGGGTGAGGGGTCGTCCGGCGGCTCGAGCGAGTCGCCCTCGGGCTGAGTCGTTCGCGACGCCCCTGTTAGCGTGAGGTCGATGCTTCGCCGACCCGCGGTCGCTCCGATCTTGGCCTTGCTGGTGATGGCGCTCGCCTGTACGGATGGGGGTGACGCCTCAGGCGATCCGCTCGGCGCGAAACGTATAAGCTCCCCGGCTCCGCCACTCGCCGGAGACGATCTGGACGGTGGGTCCATCGCGCTGGTGGACCTTAAGGGCGATGTCGTCGTGGTGAACTTCTGGGCCACCTGGTGCACTCCCTGCCGCGACGAGCAACCCGCGCTGGAGCGGGTCCATCGGGAGTACGAGGATCGAGGCGTCGAGTTTCTGGGCGTCGACGAGCGCGACGATCTGGCCGCGGCCCGCGCCTGGGTGGATGAGTTCGATGTGACCTACCCGAGCATCCAGGATCCCTCCGGGGCGTGGGCGGACGACTTCGGGCTCTTCGGCTACCCGGACACATTCGTGATCGATGCCACGGGGACGATCCGGTGGGCCGTCTACGGGCAGGTGGGCGAGGAGCAGCTACGACAGCTGATCGATCTGACCCTGGCGGCGCGGGACTGACCCGCCTAGATCAGCCGGCCACGACCAGGGCGTCCACCGCCACGGCCCCGAAGAGCGCCGCCAGATAGACGATCGAGTACGTGAACACTCCCCATGCGCGAGCGGCTCCTGCGTCGCGCCACAGGCGGAGCGTTCTGTAGACGAAGACACCGCCCAGTACGACGGCCGTTCCCAGATAGATGGGGCCCATGCGTCCAACCGGATACAGGAGAAGCGTCGTGCCGAAGAGCAGGAGCGAGTACAAGAAGATCTGGCGGCGCGTCTCGTCCTCGCCTCGCACCACGGGCAGCATGGGCACCCCCGCGGCGGCGTAGTCCCCGGCGTATCGCATCGAAAGGGCCCAGAAATGCGGCGGCGTCCACACGAAGATGATCGCGAACAGGACCCACGCGGGCGCGGCAAGCGATCCGGTGACGGCAGCCCACCCAACCAGGGCCGGCACCGCGCCCGCCGCTCCACCGATCACGATGTTCTGAGCCGTCGTTCGCTTCAGCCACATCGTGTACACGAACACGTAGAAGGCGATCGCGGACAGCGCCAGGGTTGCCGCCAGCACGTTCACCGTGATCGACAGGAAGAAGTACGAGATACCGCCGAGCACGAAACCGAATCGGAGCGCGTCCGGCGGCGCGATCGTGTGAGCCGGGAGAGGACGCCGGCGGGTGCGGCGCATCAGCTGGTCGATGTCGCGGTCGAGATACATGTTGATGGCGTTCGCCGATCCAGCCGCCACCGTGCCCCCGAGCAGGGTGGCGAGGATCAGCCAGATCGAGGGCATGCCCTGAGAGGCGAGGATCATCGCCGGCACGGTGGTGATGAGCAGCAGCACGATGATCCGTGGTTTCGTGAGCTGGACGTACGCGGTGACCGTGTCGCGCAACGACCCTCCCGGTGGCGACGGCTGCTCGCCCGTCGCCTGCGCCGGTTCGCTCGCGCTCATCGCGAGCCTGCGCGACACGCCCGCCAGAGCCACGAGCGCCGACCAGATGAGGACCGAGAGCGCAACGTGGAGCACCACCGTCCAAGGCCGCAGGCGGAAGAAGACATTCAGCGCCCCCGACGCGATCTGAGCTGCGAACAGACCCAGCGCCAGCGAGGAGAGCCACACGAGTTCCCCAGATCGCTCGATCATCGTTCGCGCCCTGATCGCCACCCAGAGCACCATCACGGCTACCGCCGCCGCAAGGATCCGATGCACGAACATCGCGGTCGCCGCTCCCCCCAGCGCCGGCACGAGCCGTCCGTCCATCAGCGGCCAGTCCGTGAACGCGAGACCGGCGGCGGTCGCGCGGACGTACGTACCCACCAGAAGCAAGGCGCCCGTCGCGCCTGTTACGACCAACGCCAGTCGCGCGAACGCTTGGCCCTCGCGCGTCGCGCGGCCGGCTCCCCGCGGCCGTTCGACCAGGAACGCGTTCACTGCCACGACGATCACGTCTGCCACGAACGCCAAGGCTACGGCGAAGTGAGCCGTGACCCACCAGGGGTTCAGCTCGGTGTTCACCACGACGCCGCCGAGGACAGCTTGTCCCAAGACGAGCGGGATCGCGGCGAGCGCAGGCCACACGATCGACGGGACGGTCCGGTATCGCCTCCAAGCGACGGCCGCGGTCGCCACCACGAGCACGGTCACGACGAACACCAGGAAGCGGTGCGAGAACTCGATGAAGGAGTGGATGCTGCCCGATGGGAACAGCCTGCCCGGCTCGCAGTTAGGCCAGGTGGAGCACCCGAGTCCGGAGCCGGTTCCGCGAACCAGCCCGCCCACGGTGAACAGCGCGATCGTGGCGGCAGCAGTGGCGACGGCGAGCTTCTGGAAGCGGGTCATCTCAGATGGCGGGTTGCGCCCGGCCCATGATATAGACCGGGCGGCCGAGCCGGGCTTGCGATACTGGTGCCGATGGCTGCCCATCCGATCGCCGCTTTGTCGCCCACGCTGCTCGAGCAGCGTGATCGGCTCGAAGGTGTTCTGCGCGCGTTCCTGATCGAGGTCCGTGCCGAGGCAGCCATGATCGCGGCGGACGCCGCGCTCCCGATCGACGAGGTGATCCGGCTGGTCGAGGCGGGCGGCAAACGACTTCGCCCGGCCTTCTGCTACTGGGGGTTCCGGGCCGCCGGGGGTCGGGGGGAGGAGCAGATCGCTCTGGCGGCTGCCGCGATGGAGCTGCTCCACACCATGGCCCTCATCCACGATGACCTCATGGACGCCACGCCCGAGCGACGGGGTGTGCCGTCCAGCGCCCAACATCTATCGGACGAGGCGCGCAGGCGTGGCACGCCCGATCCCGAAGGCACGGGTCGCTCACTGGCGATCCTCGCCGGGGACCTCGCCGCCGTTCTGGCCGATCGAGCGTTGTTGACCGCGGGGTTCGACCCCGGCGTCCTGCTCCCGGCGCTCGATCGCTACCACCGGATGCGCGAGGACATGGCCCTCGGTCAGTGCCTGGACGTGCTGGGCACGGAAGGGCCCGGGTTGCCGGTCGTGGCCGCGCTCAAGGGCGGGTCCTACACCGTGGAGGGGCCGCTCGCGATCGGCGCCATGCTGGCCGGCGCCGGCCAACCGACGCTGGATACCTTGGCGGCCTACGGACGACCCCTTGGTCTCGCGTTCCAGGTCCGGGACGATGAGCGGGACGGCGACGCCGCTCCCGTCCCGGGACGCGTGGCCTCATTGGTGGCCGACGCCAAGGCCGCGCTCGACCCTTCGGACCTGGATCCGGCAGCCTCAGACGTGCTGAAAGTGCTCGCCGACCTTGTGCGGGCCTCATGAGCGCCGACCTCGAGATCTTTCGACGCGCGTTCCGCGACGTCTCGGATTGCAGGCTGGCCACGATCGATCCGGCCGGAGCCCCGCATGTCGCCCCTCGCTGGTTCGTTTGGCTGGAGGACGGCTTGTTCGTCGCGACCAGACGCCTGGATACCAGCTGGTCCAACGTCGAGCGCGACCCGAGGGTATCCGTGGTGGTCGACCAGGGCCGGGACTGGAACGATCTGGCGGGAGTCCGAGTCGACGGTGCCGCCGAGGCGATCCCTGCCGAGCATCCGGAGATCAGGGGCGTCATGTCCGCCTGGCATGAGAAGTACCGATCGCTGGTGTCGGGGGACGGGTTCGAGCGCTTCACCCAACAGGTGGTAGGCCTCGGATTCCTCCGCGTAGAGGCCAGCGCCGTACATGCGTGGGATCACAGGCCCCGCTGATGGCCCGGGGGATTGTTCGCCCGACGGGGCCGGGCGTAGGCTGCTTTGTGAAGCCGTTCACATGCGGGGTAGCCTGACTTTGTGAATCTGTTCACAAGCGCGATAAGGGGGAGCGCGTGAACCAGATCGAGACGGATGTCCTCGTCGTTGGCGCGGGCCCGGGTGGGTCTGCCACGGCGTATCACCTCGCTCGTCACGGCATAGACGTCACGCTCGTCGAGCGGTCCGCGTTCCCACGGGAGAAGGTGTGCGGCGACGGGCTGACGCCCCGCGGCGTGGCGGCCGTGCTGAAGATGGGGGTCGACCCCGACGACCCGCGGTTCGAGCGCGCGAAGGGTCTGCGCGTCTACTCGCGGGACGCCATGATCGAGCTCCCGTGGCCCGAGCTCTCGAGCTGGCCCGACTACGGGCTCGTCATGACGCGCCACGACTTCGATCACATCCTTGCCGAGCGGGCTCAGAAGGCGGGCGCGCGCTTGATGGAGCGAACCGAGGCGGTGCAGCCTGCGCTGATCGATGGATGGGTGCGTGGCGCCACCATCCGCTCGGTCGAAGACGCAGATGCGGAGCCGATCGAAGTCCGCTCGCGCTTCGTGATCGCCTGCGATGGCGCCGCCTCGAGGTTCGCGAAGCCGGCTGGGGTCGTGCGTGACCCGGGCCGGCCGCTCGGGATCGCCGCCCGGCGTTACTACCGCACCGACTACCACCCGGGGCCATGGCTCGAGTCTTGGCTGGATCTGTGGGAAGGGGACCTGCTGCTCCCTGGCTACGGATGGTTGTTCCCGGTCGCGGGCGGCACGATAAATCTAGGAGCGGGCCTCCTCAATACGTTCAAGAACTTCAAGGATGTCTCCGCGCAACGCCTCTTCAACGCTTTCGCCACCATGCTCCCAGCGTCCTTCGGGATCTCGGAAGACTCGGCCGAGGGCCGGATGCTCTCGGGGCCGCTCCCGATGAGCTTGAACCGGTCGCCGCAGGCCGTCCCGGGGATGCTGCTGGTGGGCGACGCTGCGGGGGCCGTGAACCCCTTCAACGGAGAAGGTATCGCCTACGCCATGGAGACGGGTGAGATCGCCGCGGATCTGGTTCACGAGGCGCTCGTCAAGGATCGACCGGGGATCGCGATGATGTACCCGGCGGTCCTGCGGGAACGCTACGCGCGCTACTTCAGGATCGGCCGAGGCTTCGCTCGAGCCGTGGGCAAGCCCTCGATCATGGGCCTCGCGACCCGCTTCATGTTGCCTCGACCCGTGGTCATGAACTTCGCGCTCCGCGTGATGGGCAACTTGAGCGACGGGCGGGACGGGGACATGCAGGACAGGCTCTTCCATCTGCTGGAACGGCTCGCGAAGGCGTCTTGAAGACCATGGAAGTAGGATGCCGCCCGTGCTGAGCGAGTACCTGCCGATACTGGTTCTGGCGGCGCTCGCGTTCGTCTTCGCGGTGGCGTCGCTCGCCGCCTCGTCAGCCTTGCGCCCCAACCATCCGGATCCCGTGAAGCTCTCCGCTTACGAGTGCGGTAACGACCCGGTCCGGCTTCCGCGAGGCGAGCGATTCTCGGTGAAGTTCTACGTTGTCGCGATGCTCTTCATCATCTTCGACATCGAGACGATCTTCCTCTTCCCGTGGGCGGTGTCGTTCCGCCAACTCGGCATGTTCGGCCTCGTGGAGATGGCCATCTTCATCGCCCTCGTGTTCGTTGCTTATGTGTACGTGTGGCGTAAGGGCGGACTGGACTGGTCGAGCGCGTCCGTGACCGCGGTCGAGGCGTCCGCCGAGACAGAGGCGGAGGCTCCCAAGGAGGTCGTCGGTGCCGGTTGAGCGGATCGAAGGACTCCATACGGGATCGACGCCAGAGGAGATCGAGGAGGAGGTCCAGCGCGGGATCTTGCTGACGTCGCTCGATCGGGCCGTGGGGTGGGCCCGCAAGCAGTCGATGTGGCCGGCGACGTTCGGTTTGGCGTGTTGCGCGATCGAGATGATGTCGACGGGCGCAGGGCAGTACGACCTGTCGCGCTGGGGGATGGAGTTGTTCCGGGGTTCCCCGCGTCAGGCGGATCTGATGATCGTGGCCGGCAGGGTCTCGCAGAAGATGGCGCCGGTCCTTCGCCGGATCTACGACCAGATGCCCGAGCCGCGGTGGGTCATCTCGATGGGCGTGTGCGCGTCGGCCGGCGGCATGTTCACCAACTACGCGATCGTCCAAGGCGTGGACACCATCGTCCCGGTCGATGTCTACGTTCCGGGTTGTCCTCCCAAACCGGAGATGTTGATGCACGGCATCCTGAAGCTGCAGGAGAAAGTCCGGACCGAGGGGACGTTCAAGTGACGCCCGCTGAGCTGACCGACCGGCTTCGGGGGCGATTCGCGGACGTGCTCCTGGCTCGCGACGAGGTCACCGTCATCGTGGACCGGGACGATGTACCCGCGACCCTCGTCGCGCTTCGCGAAGACCCGGATCTTTCGTTCGACTTCCTCTCGTGCCTGACGGCTACGGACCGGCCTGACGCCGACCCTCGCTTCTGGGTCGTGTACGAGCTCCGTTCGATGGAGGCGAACCATCGCCTCCGCGTTAAGGCGGGAGCCCCCGATGCCGACCCGCGCGTTCCTTCCGTGACGGACCTGTTCCCCACGGCCAACTGGCAGGAGCGCGAGGTATTCGACTTCTTCGGCGTCGTCTTCGAGGGCCACCCGGATCTGACCAGGATCCTGCTCCCCGATGATTGGGAGGGCCATCCCCTCCGCAAGGACGAAGAGCTCGGAGGTGTGAACACCCGTTTCCACGGAGCGTTCATCCCGCCCGTCGACCAGCGCACGACGATCTAGAGCGATGCAGGGAACGCCGACCGACGCCCCGCTCCGCGGCTCCTCCGGAGAGATCCGGCAGGAGACCATGATCGTCAACATGGGCCCGCAGCACCCTTCGACGCACGGCGTACTGCGGCTCCTCTTGGAACTCGACGGCGAAACGGTGATCACCTGCAAGCCGATCGTCGGATACCTGCACACCGGCATCGAGAAGAACACCGAGTACCGGACGTGGATGCAGGGCATCACCTACGTCACGCGCGCCGATTACTTGTCGCCTTTCTTCAACGAGCTCGGGTACTGCCTGGCTGTCGAGCGCTTGCTGGGGATCGAGGCCCCGGCGCGCGCGCAGGTGATCCGCGTCCTGTTCTGCGAGCTGAACCGCATCTCCTCACACCTGGTGTGGCTGGCGACCGCTGGCCTCGAGCTGGGCGCGGTGAGCGTGATGCTCTACGGCTTCCGCGAGCGCGAGGTCCTCATGGACGTCTTCGAGTCGGTCACGGGGCTCCGCATGAACCACGCCTACTTCCGGATCGGCGGCGTGATCATGGATATCCACGACGAAGGCGTAAAGAAGATCCACGACTTCCTGCGTGTGATGCCGGGCAGGATCGACGAGTTCGAGTCGTTGTTGTCCGAGAACCCGATCTGGATCCAGCGCAATCAAGGGGTGGGCGTGCTCACGTCCGAGGACGCCTTGGCCCTGGGCGTCACCGGCCCTATGTTGCGTGCGGCGGGCGTGTCCGCGGACCTTCGGAAGGACATGCCCTACTCCGGCTACGAGACATACGACTTCGACGTTCCCGTGCGGACCGAGGCCGACTCCTATGCCCGCTATGCCGTCCGGATGGACGAGATGCGGGAGTCCATGCGGATCGTGGAGCAGTGTCTGGAGCGCCTCGACGAGCCGGGACCGGTGATGGTCGAGGATCCGAAGGTGGCGTGGCCGGCCCAGCTCGAGGTCGGTCCGGACGGCATCGGTAACTCGACGGCTTACGTCCGACACATCATGGAGGAGTCCATGGAGGCGCTCATCCACCATTTCAAGATGGTGACCCACGGCGTAGAGGTGCCCGCCGGAGAGGTCTACCAGGCCGTGGAGTCGCCGCGGGGAGAGCTCGGTTTCTACGTGGTCTCGGACGGTGGACACACGCCGTACCGCGTGAAGATCCGCGATCCCTCGTTCGTCAACCTGCAGTCGACCCCGCTCATGGTCGAGGGGCACCTGATCGCCGACGCGATCGCCTCGATCGCCAGTCTGGATCCCGTCATGGGGGGCGTCGACCGCTGATGGCTCTGTTCGAAGCAGGCACGCTCGATGAGGCGCGGTCGATCATGGCGCGATATCCAGTGGGGCGCGAGCGCTCGGCCGTGATGCCGCTGCTCTATCTGGCGCAGTCGATCGAGGGACGCGTGACGCGCGAGGGGCTGCGTGAGATCGCGGGACTGCTCGGGTTGACCACCGCCGAGGTCGAGGCCGTCGCCAGTTTCTACACCATGATCCGGCTGCGCCCGACGGGCCGGCACGTGATCTCGGTCTGCACGAACCTGTCCTGCGCACTGCGGGGAGCCAAGGACGTCTACGAGGCCGCACATCGAGCCGCCGGCATCCCTCACGGGCAGGAGCTCTCGGACGACCAGGTCATCACCCTGCACGAGGAGGAGTGCCTGGGCGCGTGCGAGAAGGCTCCGGTCGTATCGGTCGACTTCGTCTATCACGACGACGTGAGTCCGGAGCGCATGGCCGAGATGGTTGAAGTGCTGCGCCGGGGCGAGGTGCCCTCGCCGTCGCGAGGCGAAGCTATCGCGGACTTCCGCGCCGCCTCACGGGTGCTGGCGGGATTCGAGCCAGATCACGAGCCGAAGCACGAGGTGAACGCGTGAGCCTCGCATTCGAACGCGTGATCACCGCCAACTGGGGCGACGAGGCTGTCCGGTCGCTGGATGGCTACGTGGCGAAGGGGGGCTACTCAGCACTACGGAAGGCGCTCGGGATGCCACCGGAAGACGTGATCGAGGTCGTGAAGGACTCCGGCCTCCGCGGCCGCGGAGGCGCCGGGTTCCCGACCGGGATGAAGTGGTCGTTCGTGCCGCAGGACACGGGCAAGCCCACCTACGTCACGGTGAACTTCGACGAATCCGAGCCCGGAACTTGCAACAACCGCGAGCTGGTGGAGCGTGAGCCGCACCAGATGCTCGAGGGCGCCATGATCGCGGCCTACGCGATCCGGTGTCACACGGTATTCGTCTACTGCCGTGGCGAGTTCCTGTGGCCGGGCACGGTCGTGCAACGCGCGATCACCGAGCTCTACGCGAAGGGCTATGCCGGCGAGGGCATCCTGGGGTCTGACTACGACCTCGACGTCGTCCTGCACCGCGGCGCCGGGGCGTACATCTGCGGTGAGGAGACCGCGCTGCTCTCGTCGCTCGAGGGATTCCGCGGGCAACCACGGTTGCGGCCGCCGTTCCCCGCCGTCGAGGGTCTCTACTCGTCGCCGACGGTGATCAACAACGTCGAGACGCTCTGCAACGTCCCGCACATCGTCAACCGAGGCGCCGACTGGTTCAAGAGCCAGGGGACCGAGAAGGCGCCCGGCACGAAGATGTTCACGATCTCGGGCAAGGTCGAAAGTCCCGGGAACTATGAATTGCCGCTCGGTACTCCGTTCCGCGTGTTGCTCCAGGAGTACGGCGGCGGTGTTCTCCATGGGAAGGCGCTCAAGGCCTGGACGCCCGGCGGATCGTCAACGCCGATGCTGACCGCCGATCACCTGGATGTCGGCCTGGACTTCGAGTCGATCGCGGCAGCCGGGTCGTTGCTCGGGACGGGGGCCGTCATGGTCATGGACCAAGACGACTGCGTCGTGGAGGCTGCGCGCAGGTTGGTGGCGTTCTACGCGCACGAGTCCTGCGGCAAGTGCACGCCCTGTCGCGAGGGAACGTGGTGGGCGGCGCGGGTGCTGGGTCGCATCGAGGACGGCTACGGTCGCCCGGAGGATCTCCCACTCCTGGGCGAGGTCGGACAGAACATCTTGTTCCGGGCGTTCTGCGCCCTGGCCGACGGGGCGGTCTCGCCCATCTCGTCGACGCTGCAGCACTTCATGGGCGAGTTCGAAGAGCATGTGAGGCTCGGGCGCTGCCCCCTCGATCCGCAGGAGGTCGCGTCGTGACCGATCGTCAGACGGTCACGCTCACGGTAGACGGCAAGGAGGTAACCGTCCCGGCGGGAACTCTCATCATCCGGGCGGCCGAGCAGCTCGGGATCGAGATCCCGCGCTTCTGCGACCACCCGCTGTTGGAGCCCGTCGGCGCGTGCCGCCAGTGCTACGTGGAGGTCGAGGGGCAGCGGAAGCTGTTCACCTCGTGCACCACCTCGGTGGCACCAGGGATGGCCGTGAAGACGCAGAACACCTCGAACCAGGTCCACGACGCTCAGGTCGCGAACCTGGAGTTCCTGCTGCTCAACCACCCGCTCGACTGCCCGATCTGCGACCGAGGTGGGGAGTGCCCCCTGCAGGACCAGGCGCTGGCGTTCGGGCCGGGGGAGAGCCGCTACATCGAGGCCAAGAGGACCTTCCCCAAGCCGCTGGCTCTCTCTCCGCTCGTAGGTCTGGACCGCGAGCGTTGCGTCCTGTGTGCGCGATGCACCCGCTTCTGCGACCAGATCTCAGGCGACCGGTTCATCGAGCTGTTCGCGCGAGGCGCTAACGAGCAGGTGGCCATCGCGCTTGGCGAGGATTTCCGCTCGCCGTTCAGCGGCAACACCGTTCAGATCTGTCCGGTCGGCGCGCTGACCGCGACTCCGTACCGATTCGTCGCTCGCCCGTTCGACCTATCCACGGTGGACACCGTCTGTCCGCACTGCAGCGCCGGCTGCAACATCAAGCTGGACATGCGCCGCGGCGAGGTCGTGCGGCAACTGGCTCGGGACAACCTGGAGGTGAACGACGCCTGGCTATGTGACAAGGGTCGGTTCGCGTTCCGGTTCCCGGACTCCGCCGACCGGATCACCACCCCTCTGATCCGCGACCACGGGCTGGAGCCTGCTTCATTCGGCGAGGTACTGACGCGTGTGGCCGAGTGGTGTGCCGGTAAGCGGGTGGCGTTCCTCACGGGCGGCCGGCTCATGGACGAGGACTACTACGCCCTTTCGAAGCTGGCTCGGACGGTCTTCGGCACCAACGACCTGGATCACCGGCGCGACGAGGGAGCGGGGTTCGCGGAAGCTGCGATCGCTTCGCGCGCCACACGCGATCAGGCGGTGACGTACGAGGACATCGAGCGGGCCGCCGTGATCGTGGTCGCGGGCCTGGACGCCGAACAGGAGGTCCCGATCCTGCACCTGCGGCTGCGCAAGGCTGCAGCGCGCGGCGCGAAGATCTACGTGCTGCACCCTCGGCGCACGCGGCTCTTCGATGTAGCGGAGCACATCCTGTGCCGGCCGGGCGAGGAGCAGAACGTGATCTTCCGAGAGCGCCCAGGGGTCATGGAAGCGCTCAAGGACGCTGGTTCTCTCGGCGTGGTCATCGCCGGACCGCGGTTGGCCGACGTCGGCGGATGGGTCCTGGCCGTCGCCGAGGTCGCGGGCGTCGCCGGGGCGCGATTCGCCTATGTGAGCCGTCGGGCGAACGACAGGGGCGCCCTGGTGGCCGGCGTGCACCCGGGGCTGCTCCCGGGTGGTCGGGAGTTCGGCGTGGCTGAGGAGCGGACCGAGGTCGAGCGCGTCTGGGGGCCGATCATCGTCGGTGACGAGGGGCGGAACTGGCGCGGGATCCTCCAGGCATGCACCGACCGTAAGATCGATGTGCTCTTCATGATCGGGGTCGACCCGCTCCGGGACTATCCGGATGGCCCGCTCGCGCTCCGTGCGCTGGAGAACGTCCGGTACAAGGTCGTCCAGTCGCTCGAGCTGGGATCCCTAGCGGCCTACGCTGATGCCTTCCTCCCGGCCGCCGCGTTCTTGGAGAAGAACGGTCACATCACCACGTGGGAAGGACGCAACCAGCGCATCCGTCCGATCCGAGGCGCCGCCGGCATCTCGCTCCCGGACTGGGAGATCTTCGCGAGCCTGGCGCTCGCATCGGGTGGCGATCTGGGGTTCGAGACGCTCGACGAACTCCACGACGAGATGGGCCGCCTGCTGGCGCCGCGTGAGCCGAGGGAGCGATACATCGCCGACACCGATCCAGGCCCGCTCGACCTGCCCGAGGGTGCACTGCAGCTCTTCAGCTACCCGCTCCTCGTGGACGAGGGGCGCCTGTCCGAGGGGGCCGACGAGTTGAAGGCCGCGTTGGGCGAAGAGCCGTTCGTCGAGATGCACGTGGATGACGCCGCGCAACGAGGCCTCGACGACGGCGCGATGGCCATCGTGCGCACCCCGGCCGGGGAGGTCGCGCTTCCGGTTCGCGTCACCGAACACATCGCGCGCGGGACAGTGTTCGTGCCGTTCAACCAGCCGGGGTTCGCCGCGAACTCGATCCTGGCGGGTTCGTTCACGATCACGGCCACCGTCGAAGCAGCCGAGTCCCTGACCGAACCTCAGCCGGTGGATGCCTCGGTGGGGGGTGATGGCTGATGGACTGGCTCGACTGGCTGCTGCTGGTCGTCCGTGTCGTCATCGTGTTCTTCGCGCTGCTGATCTCGGTGATGATCTACATCTGGATGGAGCGGAAGGTGATCGCGGACTTCCAGACGCGCGTCGGGCCTATGCGCGCGGGGCCCAGAGGGATCCTCATCACGCTGGCCGACGGCATCAAGCTGTTCTTCAAGGAAGGCATCACGCCCACCAACGCCGACCGAGCCGTGTACATCGTGGCGCCCGTGATCGCAATGCTCCCTGCGTTCCTGGCGTTCGCGGTCATCCCGTTCGGTACGCACGTGACGCTGTTCGGCCGCGAGGTGCCCTTCCAGATCGCCGACCTGAACATCGGCATCTTGTGGGTGCTGGCCATGACGTCGATCGGCGTGTACGCGGTGGTGCTCGCCGGGTGGTCGAGCGGTTCGAACTACCCGCTGCTGGGCGCGATCCGGTCGTCGGCGCAGATGATCTCCTATGAGGTGGGCATGGGGCTCGCCCTGGTGGCGGTGCTGATGTACTCGGGGCATCTGAGCATGTCGGAGATAGTGGCGCAGCAGGACAAGGTCTGGAACGTCATCCCTCAGTTCCCGGCCTTCGTGGCCTATCTGATCGCCGGTCTGGCCGAGACGAACCGCCCGCCTTTCGACTTGGCCGAGGCCGAAACGGAGCTCGTAGCCGGGTTCCACACCGAGTACTCCGGGATCAAGTTCGCCATGTTCTACCTGGGGGAGTACGTGTATACGGTTACGGTGGCCGCCATCGCGGTGACCCTGTTCCTGGGTGGCTGGCGCGGACCGCATCCCGACGTGCTGCCGTGGCTCTGGCCGTTCCTCTGGTTCTTGCTCAAGGTGACCGCGGTGATCTACGTCTACATCCTGGTTCGGGCGACCTTGCCCCGGATGAGGTACGACCGTCTCATGGACTTCGGGTGGAAACGGCTCATCCCGTTCGGTCTGGTGTGGGTGCTCGTGACCGGAGCCGTGGTCGTGGCTCCCGATGAGTTCAGCCGTAAGACCGTCCTTACCGCCCTCGCGGTGATCTTCGGCGTCGTGACCCTCGCCATGCTCGTGGCGCCGCTGTTCACGTCGAAACCCGATCGGGAGGTGGCGTCGTGACGGAACCCGAGGGCCCCCCAAGGCAGAGCATCATCGACGGGGCCGTAGCGATCGCGAAGGGCATGGGAACGGTCTGGAAGCAGACGTTCCGCCGAGACAATACGGAGCGGTACCCGGAGGAGATCGTGCCCACGCCGGAGCGCTCGCACATCGGGCGTCACCTGCTGAACAAGCATGAGAACGGCCTGGAGAAGTGCATCGGTTGCGAACTCTGCGCGTTCGCCTGTCCGGCCGACGCGATCTGGGTGGAGGGTGCGGACAACGACCCCGAGGACCCGACCTCTCCCGGCGAGCGGTACGCGAAGGACTACCAGATCAACTACCTGCGCTGCATCATGTGCGGCCTCTGCGTCGAGGCTTGTCCCACGCGGGCGCTGACGCTCACGAGCTACTACGAGATGGCGTTCACCTCGCGCGAGGACGCGATCTGGACGAAGGAGCAGCTGCTCGAAGCGCCCCCGGAACTCGGCACCGATCCGGTGGACCGGGAGGGTCGGTAGTGCAGGCCGACCTCATCTTGTTCTGGGTGTTCGCGCCGCTCTCGGTCGGGAGCGGCATCGCCATGCTGCTCATGCGCAACGCCGTCCACGCGGCCCTCTTCCTGATCGTGAACTTCTTCTGCCTGGCGATCTTCTATCTGATCCTCGGGGCCTCCTTCCTGTTCGCGGTTCAGATCATCGTGTACGCGGGCGCGATCATGGTGCTGTTCCTCTTCGTGATCATGCTTCTCGGAGTAGATCGAACCGAAGACCTGCGTGAGCGACGGCTGGTCGCCCAGCGTCCGATCGCCATCGTGCTGGGCGCAGGCCTCGTGCTCGAGGTCGTCTTCGCGGTGCGCGCGGGGATCGGTTTCTCCCGTCTGGCACCGGCCGGTTTCGACGCCATCAACGAAGGCGGGAACACCCAGGCATTGGCTGAGGTGTTGTTCCGCGACTACTTCCTCCCGTTCGAGGTGACCTCGGTTCTGCTGATCATCGCCGCGATCGCGGCGATGGTGCTGGCTCAGCGGAAGGCGCGGACGATCACCCAGGCCGAGATGGACGCGCGGGCCGACGTCGCGGAGACCCTGACACCGGAGCGGACGCGATGAGCGCGCCGATCGCCTACTTCCTGGTGTTGTCGGGCATCCTGTTCGCGATCGGTAGCGTCGGGGTATTGGTGCGCCGCAACGCGCTCTTGATCTTCATGTCGGTCGAGCTGCAGCTGAACGCGGTCAACCTGGCGCTGGTGACCTTCTCGCGGATGCACGGCAACCTGAACGGCCAAGTGATGGCCTTCTTCTCTATGGTCGTCGCGGCCGCTGAGGTCGTCGTCGGGCTGGCGATCATCGTGTCGGTGTATCGGAGGACCCGCTCCGTCGACGTGGACAGGGCGGAGGCGCTCCGCGGATGAGTGCCAACAGCTCACTCTGGCTGATCCCGACGCTGCCGCTCCTCGGCGCCGCTATCAACCTCATGGTCGGCAAGCGCCTCGGCCGGTGGGCCGGGATCCTCGCCACGGCTCTGGTCGCAGCCTCGTTCGTGGTCTCGGTGGCCGTGGTGGGGAGCCTCCTCGCTCTCGGCGGAGAAGAGCGCGTTCAAGCGCAACAGCTGTTCGAGTGGATCCGGGTCGGCTCCTTCTCCGTCGGCGTCGACATACTCCTGGACCCGCTCTCCGCCGTCATGATCCTGGTCGTGACGGGGATCGGCTCGCTGATCCACCTGTACGCGATCGGCTACATGAAAGGCGATCCCCGCTTCGGGCGCTTCTTCTCGTATATGAACCTCTTCGTCTTCTTCATGCTCATGCTGGTGCTCGGATCCAACCTCCTCCTGCTCTACCTGGGCTGGGAGGGCGTCGGCCTCTGCTCGTACCTGCTGATCGGCTTCTGGTTCGACAAGACCGAGAACGCGAACGCCGCGAAGAAGGCGTTCGTCACCACCAGGATCGGCGACACGGCGATGCTGATCGGCCTGGTCCTGATCGTGGTGACGTTCGGCACCTTGGACATCGCCCCGATCCTCGGCGATGCGGGCGGAACGCTCGCGAAGGGAACAGCCACGGCGATCGCGCTGCTCCTGTTCGCCGGGGCGATCGGCAAGTCCGCCCAGGTGCCGCTGCACGTCTGGCTCCCGGACGCCATGGCCGGCCCCACGCCGGTCTCGGCGCTGATCCACGCGGCCACCATGGTGACCGCGGGCGTCTACCTGGTGCTGCGGATGCATCCGATCTTCGAGGTCTCGGGGGTCGCTCTCACCGTGGTTGCGATCGTGGGGGTAGTGACCATGCTCTTCGCGGGCGTCTGCGCGTTCGGCCAAGACGACATCAAGCGGGTGCTCGCCTACTCCACCATCAGTCAGCTGGGGTACATGTTCTTGGCGGCCGGACTCCGGGCCTACTCGATCGCGCTGTTCATGCTCGTCGCGCACGCGTTCTACAAGGCGCTCATGTTCCTGGGAGCCGGCTCCGTGATGCACGGCATGAACGATCACACAGACATGAAGGAGATGGGCGGTCTCATGCGGAGGATGCCCGTCACGGGCGTCACCTTCGTGATCGGCGCCCTGGCGCTCGCGGGCGTGTTCCCGTTGTCGGGGTTCTTCGCCAAGGACCACATCCTGGAGGTGGCCAACAGCACCGGTGAAGAGTGGTTCTACGTGCTGGGGGCTCTAGGCGCTCTGGTCTCCGCGCTCTACATCGGCAGGCTGGTCTTCCTGACCTTCTTCGGCCGTCCCCGCTCCCAGGAGGCCGAGCACGCGCACGAATCGAAGGCGATCATGACTATCCCCTTGATCATCCTGGCGATCGGGGCCGCGGCGGCCGGCTCCTTGGACCTCAGCGTCGACGGTCTACTGTCCCGGTTCGTGGAGCCCGGCCTGGGTCCGGTGCCCGAGGGTCCCGCGGGGATAGCACTGTCGGCGCTCATCGCGATCTCTATGTCGCTTTCTGTCATCGGGCTACTGGTCACGTGGTTCGTCTACGGGTCCGGCCGGATCGATTGGCTCGCCCTCCGTGTTCGAATGCAACCCGCCCAGCGGGTCCTGGAGAACGGGTTCTATGTCGACAACTACTATTCCGCGCTCCTGGTCACTCCGGGTAAGGCGATCGCGGCGTTAACCGCGTACGTGTTCGACGCCAAGGTGATCGACGGCGCGGTCAACGGTATCGGCGCAGGTGTCCGCAGCCTGGCGCGCAGCGGCCGCCGACTGCAGACGGGCCTGGTTCGGACGTATGCCCTGGCCTTCCTTGCGGGAGCGGTCGGCCTCCTCGTCTACGTGGGGTCTCGGCTGTGACCGATCACCTGCTCACGATCGTCACGTTCCTCCCTCTGATCGGGGTGGCAGTGCTCCTCGCGTGGCGAGCCGCCCCGGACAACAACGTCCGCGCGGTCGCCATGCTCACGGCCATCGCCACGTTCATCGTCTCCCTGGCGGTCCTCGGGCGCTTCGATCTTGCAGACGCAGGGTTCCAGATGGTGGAGCAGGCCATGTGGGTGAAGACCGTTGGTCTGCAGTACCTCGTTGGCGTCGACGGCGTGAGCCTGTGGATGATCCTTCTTACGACTTTCCTGATGCCCCTCGCCGTCCTCGCTTCGTGGAGGATCGAAGACAACGTCCGGCTGTACATGGTTTCGATGCTGGTGCTGGAGACCGCCGTGCTCGGGTCGTTCGTTGCCCTGGATCTCCTTCTCTTCTTCGTCTTCTTCGAGGCGATCCTGGTCCCGATGTACCTGATCATCGGCGGGTGGGGTGGAGAGCGTCGCGTGTACGCCGCCATCAAGTTCTTCCTCTACACGATGGCGGGGTCGGCCTTCCTGCTCATCGCGATCCTGTTCCTGTACGCCAAGGCTTCGGGGCCGATCGGGCACGGGACCTTCGACGTCCGGGAGCTCACCGCGGTGGCGAGCACGCTGCCGGCCGCGACCGCTCGCTGGCTCTTCCTCGCGTTCTTCGTGGCGTTCGCGGTCAAGGTGCCCCTGTTCCCGCTGCACACCTGGCTGGCCGACGCCCACACGGAGGCGCCGACCGCGGGATCCGTACTGCTGGCGGGTGTGCTGCTGAAGGTTGGCGCCTACGGCATGATCCGCTTCAACCTGCTGCTGTTCCCCGAGGCGTCGAAGTACTTCGCCACGTTCGTTTCGATCCTTGCGGTCGTCGGCATCGTCTACGGCGCGGTACTCGCGCTGATCCAGACCGACATCAAGCGGCTGGTGGCCTACTCGTCGGTCTCTCACTTGGGGTTCGTCGTGCTGGGCATCTTCGCGTTCACCCAACAGGGTGTGACCGGCGGCATCCTGCAGATGGTGAACCACGGCTTGTCTACCGGAGCGCTGTTCCTGCTGATCGGGATGGTCTACGAGCGAACCCATACGCGTGATCTGTCGAAGATGGGAGGACTCGCCACCGTCATGCCCTGGCTCACCGGGGCGTTCCTGTTCGCCGTCATCGCGTCCGTCGGGCTGCCGGGACTCAACAACTTCGTCGGAGAGTTCCTGGTGATCCTGGGATCCTTCGCGGTGAACCGCTGGTTCGGCTCGCTCGCCGCGATCGCTGTGGTGCTGGCGGCGATCTACCTGCTCTGGTCCTACCAGCGGATGGCCTACGGGCCCGTTCATGAGGAGCACACGATCCTGCCCGACGTCAGCCTGCGAGAGGTCCTGGTGCTGGCGCCGATCCTGTCGTTGCTGCTGGTGTTCGGAGTGTTTCCGAAGCTCCTCACCGATCGCATCGATCCGACCACATCCGCCGTCGTAGCGCATGTGGCTCCGGCGCATGAGACCGACGTCGGCGTCTCGAGCTCGCCGGGCATCCTGGCGCAGAGGTCGACCCCATGATCGACACGCCCAAGCTCGAGTTCGCCCCGATCCTCCCGGAGCTCTTCCTGTGCGGGGTCGCGATCGTCGGGCTGCTCTACGAGGCACTCGCGCCCAGGGCCGAACGGTTATGGCACCTGGCCTTGGCGCTCGCAGGTGTGGTCGCGGCCGCACTGGCTACGTTCCCGCTATGGCACTGGCCGGGCGACCCTACGGTCATGGCGGGCATGGTCGCGGTCGATCGCTTCTCCGTGGTGTCCCGACTCGTGCTGCTGGGGATCGCTGCCATGGGACTGCTCTTGGGCACTCACTACTTCGCGCGTTCGGGCGACGAGCCCCGCGGCGAGTTCTACCCACTCGTCCTGTTCGCGACCGCGGGGATGACCCTGATCACAGCCTCGGCCGACCTGATCTTGGTGTTCCTCTCGCTCGAGATCCTCTCGCTCTCGCTCTACGTGTTGACGGGCATCACCGGAAGGCCGGCCGCCAACGAAGCGGCCATGAAGTACTTCCTGCTTGGAGCGTTCTCTTCCGCGTTCTTCCTCTTCGGGGTCGCGTGGGCGTACGGAGCCACCGCCACTACATCCATCGCCGCGATTGCGAATGCCCTGGCCGGCCAGACGGGTAGCCAGGCCCTGGCGCTCATGGCGTTCGCGTTCCTGGCTATCGGGTTCGGGTTCAAGGTCGCGGCGGTGCCGTTCCACATGTGGACCCCCGACGTGTATCAGGGGGCCCCGACCCCAGTTACGGCGTTCATGTCCGCCGCAACCAAGGTTGCCGCGTTCCTGGCGTTGATCCGCGTCCTCGACGTGGCGTTCCAGCCCCTCACGTGGGACTGGACGCCCGTCGTGTGGGTCCTGGCTGCGGCCAGCGTGATCGTGGGGAGCGTGCTCGCGATCGCCCAGAGCGATATCAAGCGGATGCTCGCCTACTCGGCCATCGCGCACACGGGTTTCATCCTCACCGGGCTCACAGCCGCGGACCAGACAGGGATCCGAAGCGCCATGTTCTACCTCGTCGCCTACTCGTTGATGACTCTGGGTGCGTTCGGCGTGGTGATGCTCGTCTCGGCCAGGGGAGAGGAGCAGACGGCACTCACGTCGTACGCGGGGCTCGCCAAGCGGAGCCCTCTGTTGGCCGGGCTCATGGCCCTGTTCTTGCTCTCGCTCGCGGGGATCCCGCCCACCGCGGGGTTCGTGGCTAAGGTTGGGGTGTTCGGGGCGGCGATCGGGGCCGGGTACTGGCCGCTCGCGGCGATCGGGGTCATCTCGAGCGTGGCGGCGGCCTTCTTCTACCTGAGGGTGATCGTCCTTATGTACATGCAGGAACCCCAGGGCGTGCACGACGAGGATCGCTCGGTCCTTCCCCGGGTCGCGCTCACGATCCCGGCTATCCTCACGCTGGTCCTAGGCGTCTTCCCCGGCCTGATCCTGGGGATCCTCGAGAGGGCCTCGATCCTCAGGTGGTGATGAGATGAGCCGACGCGTGATCCCTGGATTGGAGGCTCCGGACGCGGCCCTCGAGGCCGACATCCGAGCGCGGCTGGACCAGGTCGAGCAGGCGCTCGAGAAATCGGTGAAGGTCGAAGCCTCAGGACTGCTCTCCGAGACGTCTTCCTATCTGATCGCGGCCGGCGGCAAGCGCTTCCGCGCGATGCTGGTTCTGCTTTCCGGTTACTTCGGCGATCCCACCGACCCGCGGTTGATCCCCGGGTCGGTCGCGATCGAGCTGGTGCATCTTGCAACGCTCTACCACGACGACGTGATCGACGAGGCAGATGCCCGGCGGGGCGCTCCTTCGGCGAACACGCGGTGGGACAACACCGTGGCCATCCTCACGGGCGACTTCCTGTTCGCCCGCGCCTCGGAGATCTCAACAGAGCTCGGGACCGATGTATGTGGGTTGCTCGCTCGGACGATCGCGATCCTTTGTGACGGACAGATCCGCGAGGTTGACAGCTCGGCCAAGGTGGAGCAGTCAGAGGACAACTACCTGGAGATCATCCGCCGCAAGACGGCCTCCTTGATCGCGACATCTTGCCGGCTGGGGGGCATGCTTTCGGACGCCGTGCCCGAGCACACGGACACCATCGAGGAGTTCGGTGACGCACTGGGCATGGCCTTCCAGCTCTCCGACGACATCATGGACATCACCGCGTCTCAGCTGGAGCTGGGTAAGGAGCCCGGGTCGGACCTTCGACTCGGCGTGTATACGGCGCCCGTCCTGCACGCGTTGGCCCATGACGAACACCGAGAGGAGCTCGCTCGGATCCTGGGTCACGGTGCACCGGACGGGGAGATGCTCGATCGAGCGTTGCAGATCGTGAGGGGCGGACGCTCGATCGACCATGCCCGGCAGGCCGTGACGACCGAGGTCGACCGGGCGATCGCGTTGGCTCGTCGGCTCCCCGAGGGGCCCGCTCAGCACGCGTTGGAGCAGCTCGCGCGCTTCCTGGCGGTCCGCTGTGGAGCGGAGCATTCGCCGTGATTGATCCTGCTAGGATCCGCGCTCGGGAAACCGTTCACAAACGTGTCTAACTACTATCAGTCGTACGCGGTAGTGCTCGCGGTCGCCGTGGCCGGCGTCGCGTTGGTCGCCGTCGCGTTCGGGGCCGCGCGATTGATAGCCCCCAGTAGGCCACTCGCCGCCAAGCTCACGACCTACGAATGCGGCATCGACCCGGTCGGCGAGGGCTGGTCGCAGAGCGAGGTCCGCTACTACATCTACGGCTTCCTCTTCGTGATATTCGATGTGGAGAGCGTGTTCCTCTTCCCTTGGGCCCGGGTCTTCGAGAGCCTGGGGTACACGGCGGTCGTCGAGATGGGCATCTTCATCGGCATCCTGGCCGTCGGGCTCCTGTACGCCTGGCGCAAAGGGGTCCTGAAGTGGGCCTGATCACCGAGCGAACCCCCATCCCGAGGATCAAGCCGGTCAAGTTCATCCTGAACTGGGGCCGCCGCTACTCCCTATGGGTCATGAACTTCGGCCTGGCCTGTTGCGCCATCGAGTTGATCGCTACGTCGACCTCCAAGCACGACTTCATCCGATTGGGAGTCATCCCGTTCGCGCACGGACCTCGGCAGGCGGACCTGTTGGTGGTGGCCGGCACCCTCACCGACAAGATGGCGCCGGCTCTCCAGCGTGTGTACGACCAGATCCCCGACCCCAAGTACGTGATCTCCTTCGGGTCGTGCTCCAACTGTGGCGGACCGTACTGGGACTCCTACTCTGTGACCAAGGGGGTCGACCAGATCATCCCCGTCGACGTCTACGTGCCGGGCTGCCCACCGCGACCCGAGGCGCTCCTGCACGGCATCATCCGCCTGCAGGAGAAGATCAAGGACGAGGACATCCAGGAGAAGTTCAGTGGCAGGGACTCCGCGCCCGCTCTCTCCTGACGACGTTGCGTCCCGTCTCCGCGCTCGGTTCGGAGAGGACATCCTCGACGCCGTCGAGCAGCACGGTCACGCGGTGGCGAAGGTCTCGATCGACAGCTACCGCGACGTCTGCCGGTTCCTACGCGACGAACCGGAGTTCGCGTGCGACTACTGCGACTTCACCGGTGGCGTCGACTTCGGCCCGGACAACGGCTTCGAAGTCGTTACGCATCTGTTCTCGACGACGCATCACCACAACATCCGTCTCAAGGTTGCTTTGCCGTACCAAGACCCGGTCTGTCCCACGATCTCCGACCTCTTCCCTACGTCGAACTGGCACGAACGCGAGACGCTCGAGATGTTCGGGATCCGGTTCGAAGGACACCCTCAGCCGGTCAAGCTCCTGTTGTCGGAGCCATTCGAGGGTCACCCGCTCCGCAAGGACTTCCCGCTGATGAGCCGCGAGGCCAAGCCCTGGCCCGGCGCCGTCGAGGGAGAGGAAGAGGAAGAGGAGTGAGCGGCCTCTCCCTCGGTCTTGCCCAGGCGGGCACATCGATCTTCGACCAGTGGTTCTCCAACTTCTGGGTCGCCCTGATCGTGAAAGCGGTGGCGGTCCTGATGTTCTTCCTGGTGGTCCCCTTGGTGGTGGGCTACATCGAGCACAAGGTGCTGGCACACATGCAGTCGCGCCTGGGCCCAATGGAGGCTGGCATGTTCCACGGGTGGGCGCAGCTGGTCGCCGACGGTGTGAAGTTCGTGCAGAAGGAGAGCGTTATCCCCGCGGCGGCCGACGCGAACGTGTTCTCGCTGGCTCCAGCGGTGGCCATGATCCCCTACATCGTGATCCTGGTGGTCCTGCCGTTCAGTCCAACCATCTTCGCCGAGGACCTCGACGTCGGCATCTTCTTCGTGCTGGCGTTGTCGTCGGTCTCGGTGATCGGCGTGTTGATGGCGGGATGGTCATCGGCGAACAAGTTCTCGCTGATCGGGGCCCTCCGCGCTGCCGCGCAACTGATCGCTTATGAGCTACCGCTCGTGCTAGCCACTGCCGCCGTAGTCATGCAGGCGGGGACCCTGTCGCTGTTGGGGATCGCCGCGACGCAGGACCACTACTGGTACATCCTGACTCAGCCTGTTGGGTTCTTGATCTTCATGGTGGCCTCGCTCGCAGAGCTCACACGTCCGCCTTTCGACATGCCGGTGGCCGACTCGGAGATCATCTTCGGGGCCTATACCGAGTACACCGGTCTGAAGTTCGCGTTCTTCCTGCTCGCGGAGTACGGCGGGATCGTGGCCTTGACAGGCATCGCTGCCGTGATGTTCCTCGGGGGGTATCAGCCGTTGCCCGGCATCCCGATCCCGGGACCGCTGATGATGTTCGGCAAGATCATTGCTCTATCCTTCATCGTCATCTGGCTGCGGGCGACGTACCCGCGCCTCCGCGAGGACCAGCTCCAACGTTTCTCGTGGCTGGTGCTCATCCCGCTGGCGCTGCTGCAGATCATGGTCGTCGCCGTCGTTAAGGTCGCGGTGGAGTAGGGAGGGCTGGGAGTGGCATCGGACGCGTCGGAGGTGCAAGAGCAGCCGGAGGCCGGCATGGGTCTCGGCCTGCTCAAGGGTTTAGGCGTGACGCTCAAGACCATGCTGCACCCGGCCGTGACCCAGCAGTACCCCCGGGTGAAGCCCGACCTCCCGCCTCGCACTCGGGGCGTCATCGCCCTGAAAGAAGGGAACTGCACCGTTTGCTACAAGTGCGCCCGCGAGTGCCCTGATTGGTGCATCTACATCGACGCGCACAAGGAGACGCACGAACCCGCGGGGGGCGGTCGAGCTCGGTCGGCGAAGGTGCTCGATAGGTTCGCGATCGACTACGCCCTGTGCATGTACTGCGGGATCTGCGTGGAGGTCTGCCCCTTCGACGCTTTGTTCTGGAGCCCCGAGTTCGAGTACGCCGAGTACGAGCTCGACCTGCTCACCCACGAGAAGGAGCGGCTGGAGGATTGGACGTACAAGGTCCTGCCCCCGCCGGCCCTCGAGGAGGGCGCCGTGCCCGCGGAAGAGGCGTCCTGATGGAGGGTCTGAAGGCTCAGGAATACGCTTTCATCGTGTTGGCCGTGATCGGAAGCATCAGCGCTATCGCGGTCGTCTTGGCTCGCAACGTGGTGCACGCTGCGCTGTACCTGGTGGTCACGCTGCTGTCGGTCGGTGCCGTCTTCCTGCTGCTTGGCGCGGAGTTCCTAGCCTGGGTCCAGATCTTGATCTACGTCGGGGCCATCGTGATCCTGTTCCTCTTCGGCCTGATGCTCACGAAGGCGCCGATCGGTCGCGACACGCTGGACCACCAGAACCGCTGGATCGGCGGGTTGGTGGGTGCCGGAGTGTTCGCGGGTCTGGTGTTCCTGATCCAGGAAGCGTTCAGTGTGCAGGACGCGGTCGCCGCCCCGACCTTCCAGACGACCACCAGCATGGTCGGGGAGTCTCTGTTCCGCGACTACGTGTTGCCGTTCGAAGCCGTGTCGTTCCTGCTGTTGGCGGCCTTGATCGGAGCCATCGTGCTGGCCAGGAAGGACGACGCAACATGATCCGCCTCCCGTTCGTCCTCATCTTCTCTGCGCTGCTCTTCTCTGCCGGTGTCTACGGGGTCTTGGCGCGACGCAACGCGGTCATGGTGCTGATGGCCATCGAGCTGATGCTCAACGCCGTCAACGTGAACCTGGTGGCGTTCGGCTCACAGCTACAGGACATGGGGGGGCAGATGTTCGCCTTGTTCGTGATCGCCGTCGCGGCGGCTGAGGTCGGGATCGGACTCGCCATCGTGATCCTGCTCTTCCGCAACCGAGAGTCGATCAACGTGGACGAGGTGAACCTTCTCAAGTGGTAGCCGAAGCCACCGCCGCGGCCTCGGGTGCCATCCGCTTCTCATGGATCCTCGTCCTGCTTCCGATCGTCTCGGCGGTGCTGACGTTGTTCTTCGGGAAGCGGACGCCCGGCAAGGGCGCTGTCTACGGCATCGTGGCTCTGGGCGCTTCGTTCGTGATGTCGATCGTGATCCTGTGGCACTTCGTCCAGGGCGGAGGGCCCTACGCCAGCGATGTGAGCTGGTTCACCGTCGGTCCGTTCCACGTGGACGTCGGCCAGTACATCGACGGACTCACGGCGGTGATGCTCGTGGTGGTCACGGCCGTGTCGCTCTGCGTTCACGTCTACTCGCTCGGCTACATGGACGGGGACTCGCGGTTCACCTGGTTCTACGTGGTGCTGTCGCTGTTCACGGCCGCCATGCTGAACGTCGTCATCGCCCCGAACCTGATCCAGCTCTTGGTCGGTTGGGAGGTGATGGGCGTCTGCTCGTACCTGCTGATCGGCCACTGGTACGAGGAGAAGCAGAACTCGGACGCGGCGATAAAGGCGTTCATCACCACGCGGATCGGCGACGTGCCGTTCATGTTCGGGATCTTCGCCCTCATCTTCGCCACCGGCTTCACCACGTCGAACATCAGCGTGATCGGCGACCTGGTGGCCGGCCACGGCGTGTCGGCCGGGCTGGTGACCGCCGCCGCGCTCCTGCTCTTCGGGGGCACGATCGGCAAGTCCGCCCAGTTCCCGCTGCACGTCTGGCTGCCCGACGCCATGGCCGGCCCCACGCCGGTCTCCGCGTTGATCCACGCGGCCACGATGGTCGCCGCCGGCGTCTACCTGGTCGGGCGCCTGTTCGAGGTCTTCATCAACGCAGACCCGATCGTGTTGCAGATCGTGGGCATCGTCGGCGCCATAACCATGCTTGGCGCGGCGCTGCTGGCGCTCGTGCAGGACGACATCAAGCGGGTGCTCGCGTACTCCACCTTGTCGCAGCTCGCCTACATGGTGGCCATCATGTCTGTCGGGCCCGAGGGACGGAACGCGGCCTTCTTCCACCTGTTCACCCACGCGTTCTTCAAGGCGCTGCTCTTCCTGGGGGCCGGATCGGTGATCCACGCGATCCACTCCAACAACATGAGCGAGATGGGCGGCCTACGAAGAGCGATGCCGATCACGTTCTGGACGTTCCTCATCGGGTCCGCCGCGCTCGCGGGCATCGCTCCCCTGGCAGGCTTCTGGTCGAAGGACGAGTTGTTGGTCGCGGCTTCGGACGGGCACGAGCTGCTGTTCGGGATCATGCTCGCGACCGCGCTGCTCACGGCGTTCTATACGGCGCGCATGGTGCTGCTCACGTTCTTCGGCGAATACCGCGGCCACGGCCACGCGCACGAGTCGCCCCCCAGCATGGCGATGCCGCTCGTCTTCCTCGCCGCCGGGACGGTCGTCGTCGGGTTCCTCGGCGCCGCCCCGTTGCACGCCGTCTTCTTCGACTGGGTGACCTTCGGCGAACCCGAAGAGGTTCATTTCGTCTGGTCGATCGCGATCGCGGGGACGGTCGCGGCCGTAGGGGGCGTCCTCGGCGGCTGGTTGATGTACGGACGCCCGAAGGATCGGGATCCGCTGCGCGCGATGGGGCCGATGTGGAACGTGCTGGAGAACCGCTACTACATCGACGCCTTCTACATGTCGGCCATCGTCTATCCGGTAAGGGACAAACTGTCCGCAGCCGTCTACTGGTTCAATCAGTCGGTGCTCGACGGCGCCGTGAACGCGGTCGCGAAGGTGACGCGTGGCCTGGCACACCTGGTCCACCTGTTCGACCGTGACGTTATCGACGGAGCTGTGAACGGTGTGGCGGGCACAGCGGGGTTCTCAGGCGGCATCTTGAAGTACATCCAATCCGGCAGCGTCCAGCGCTACATGGCGTTCCTGTTCGTCGGGGTGCTGGTGCTGGCGATCGTCTTCACGCGAGTGGTGTGACAAGGAGAGTGAGACTTCGATGAGCGGTTGGGAGAGATCGGCGATCACCATCACGACGTTGCTGCCGATCGCCGGCGCTCTCGTGATCATCTTCGTCCCGAAAGAGAAGGACCGGCTCGTTCGAGCCCTCGGGATCCTCGTCACGGGGGCCGCCCTGGCACTGGCGATCGCGATCGCGGTGGGCTTCGACTATGGGCGTCCCGGGCTGCAGTACGTGTTGGATCTCAGTTGGATACCCGTGATAGGCGCCCGGTATCACGTCGGGATCGACGGGATCAGTCTGCCGCTCTACGTCCTCACGTTCTTCCTCTCGTTCCTCTGCGCGATCTACACCTGGCGGTACGTGCCCGATCCCGGCAGGACGAAGGCGTTCATCGCCCTGATGCTGCTGCTCGAGACAGGGATGGCAGGCACGTTCATCGCGTTCGATCTGATCCTGTTCTTCGTGTTCTGGGAGATGGTCCTGGTCCCTATGTACTTCCTGATCGGGATCTGGGGATCGGCGAACCGCCAATACGCGTCGATCAAGTTCTTCCTTTACACGCTGTTCGGCTCTGTGTTCATGCTTCTGGGCTTCCTGGCGATGTACTTCCAAGGTCCGGCGCCGCACACGTTCGACATGGTGCGCATACAGGAGTTCGCGCTGGGAGGTGGGTTCAGCAACAACTTCCAGCTGGTGGTGTTCGGCGCGGTGGCGCTCGGCTTCGCGATCAAGGTGCCGATGTGGCCCTTCCACACGTGGTTGCCCGATGCCCACACGGAGGCCCCCACTATCGGCTCCGTCCTGCTGGCGGGGGTCATGCTGAAGATGGGCACCTACGGATTCATCAGGATCGCCCTTCCCATGCTGCCGTACGGAGCACAGAAGTACGCGCCCTGGATCGGTCTGCTCGCGACGATCGCCATCGTGTACGCCGCGCTGGCGTGCCTCGCGCAGAAGGACCTCAAACGGCTGATCGCGTTCTCCTCGGTCGGTCACATGGGGTTCGTGATGCTCGGGATCGCCACCCTCACGGAGATCGGGATCCAGGCCGCGATCTTCGGCATGGTGGCGCACGGGATCATCACGGGGATGTTGTTCTTCTGCGTTGGATCGATCTACGACCGCTACCACACGCGACAGATCGCGGAGATCGGCGGCGGCATGTCGGAGCGGATGCCGAAGCTCGCGGGGGTCTTCGCGTTCGTGGCGATCGCTTCGCTCGGTCTCCCCGGTCTCGCCGGCTTCTGGGGCGAGGTCATGGCGCTGCTGTCGTCCTTCAGCCCGAACACAGCGCTCGGTCTGTCCACCTCGCTCTTCCGTGGCTTCATGATCGCCGGCGGCATCGGGACGATCCTCACGGCCGGCTACTTCCTGTGGATGCTGCAGCGAGTGAACCTCGGCCCCATGCCGGAGCGTTGGAAGGAGCACGACCTCGGCGACACGCTGACGGTGGAGTGGCTGGCGTGGCTCCCCTTGTTGATCGGGATCGTGGTGCTCGGGCTCTTCCCGCGAGTGATCTTCGGGGTCACCGATGACGCGGTGCGCGGGCTGATGTCGTTCCTCGGGGTGTGATCCTGCGGCGATGAACCAGGTGATCGACTACCACGCGATCCTGCCGGAGCTGATCCTCGCCGGCACGATCCTCCTCGTCCTCGTGGTGGACGTCTTCCTGCCCGCCAAGCGCAAGTCCTGGTCGATGGCCGTTGCGCTCGTGGGGGTCGTGGCCGCGTTCATCGCGACGTTGACGCTCGTGGGCGACCCTCGGACCACGTTCGGCGGAGCCTACGTGGTCGACAACTTCGCGGTCTTGTTCAAGCTCTTCTTCCTCACGGTCGCGGTCGTGGTTCTGGCGATCTCGCTGCGGTACGTGAAGGAAGGCGGGTTCTACCAGGGGGAGTACTACTTCCTGCTGCTCACGTCGTTCCTGGGCTGCATCATGATGCCTTCGTCGCGCGATCTCTTGCTGCTCTTCATCGCGTTGGAGCTGGTCTCGGCCCCGGGGTTCTTGATGGCAGCCTTCCGAAAGCGTGACCCCAAGTCGAACGAGGCTGGTCTGAAGTTCTTCTTGATCGGCGTCCTGTCCACGGCCGTGATGCTCTACGGGATGAGCCTGATCTATGGGTTGACCGGATCCACGCGCTTGGACGCGATCGCACGAGAGCTCGCCCACGTCGGCGCGGCCCAGGAGACGCTGGCTCTCTCGGCGATCCTGTTCGTGGTGATCGGGTTCGCGTTCAAGGTTTCGGCCGTCCCGTTCCAGTTCTGGGCGCCCGACACGTACGAGGGCGCGCCGGTGCCGGTGGCGGCGTTCCTCGCGGTGGCGTCGAGCGCGGCCGGCTTCGCGGGTCTGCTGCAACTCATGTTCGTGGCGTTCATCCATCAGTACGCCTTCTGGGCGCCCGTCTTCGCCGCACTGTCGATCGCGACCATGACGCTCGGCAACCTGGTGGCGCTGAAACAGACGCAGGTGGTCCGTCTGCTCGCGTACTCCGGCATCGCTCAGGCCGGGTACATGTTGCTGCCGTTCGCGCTGGTCTCAGGTGACGTCGCCGTGAACCACCAGGCGTTCTCGGCGGCGGTTACCTACATCTTGATCTACGGGATCATGAACCTCGGTGCGTTCGCCGTGACGATCGCGGTCAGCCGACGCGAGCCCTCACTGCTGATCGGCGACTTCGCGGGGCTGGTCCGACGGGCGCCGCTCCTCGCGGTGGGGATGACGGCCTTCATGATCTCGCTGGCGGGTGTGCCTCCAACCGGCGGGTTCTGGGCGAAGATCTTCATCTTCAGCGCGGCGATCAACCGAGGGGGCATCGGACTCTGGCTGGCCGTGATCATGTTGATCAACTCGGTGATCAGCGTGTCGTACTACTTCGCGGTGCCCAAGCAGATGATCTTCGAGCCGGCTGCCGACGACTCGCCGTTGCGTTCGTCGGCTCTGGTCAACGCGGTGGTGGCGATCGCGCTAGTCGCGATCGTCGCGATCTTCGTCATCCCGAACCCGATCGCACGCGCGGCGGAGATCTCCACCCTCCTCGGCGGCTGAGCGCCCCCGACGCCTGCAAGAACCCTAGGCCCGGTCGTATCGAAACCCCCGTGGGAGCATGGGGCTGTACGGAAGGAGACGACGGTGCGGGCAGGCGTTAACCGGCTGAAGACCTGGGTCCTGATCGCCGCCCTCGGAGGGCTCTTCGTTCTGATCGGGCAGTGGCTCGGTGGGACGAGCGGTGCGACCATCGCCCTGGGGATCGCCCTGGTCTTCAACTTCTCGATGTACTGGTTCTCGGATCGGATCGCCATAGCGACCACGCGGTCGAAGCCGGTCACGGAGCAGCAGTACCCGCAGCTGTACGGGGTCGTCAGGGAGCTGACGCAGCTCGAGCAGATGCCGATGCCGCGAATCTACGTCTCGGAGATGATGCAGCCGAACGCCTTCGCGACCGGCCGGAACCCCAGGCACGCCTCGGTCGCTGTGACGGAAGGGATCCTTCGGATCCTGGATCAGCGCGAGCTGCGAGGCGTCCTGGCGCACGAGCTCTCCCATGTGCGGAACCGTGACATCCTCATCGGTTCGGTGGCGGGGGCGATCGGCATGAGCATCACGTTCCTCGCGCGGTTCGCTCTCTTCTTCGGCGGCGGCGACGACAACCGCGGCGGCGGGTTCGGGATCCTGTTCGCGTGGATCCTGGCTCCGCTGGCTGCCGCCGTGATCCAGATGGCCGTTTCGCGCTCGCGCGAGTATCAGGCGGATGAATCGGGCGCGTACCTGTCTCGCGATCCCACCGCGCTCGCGCGTGCGCTCCGAAAGCTCGAGACGGCGACGCGCCAGGTTCCGGCGCCGGCGAGCCTAAGTCCGGCGGAGGCGCACCTGTTCATCATGAATCCACTGGCCGGCCGGCGTGGGTCGGGGTTCGGCAACCTGTTCTCCACGCACCCGCCGACCGATCGTCGGGTAGAGCGGCTCGACGCGATCGCCCGCGAGCTGGGCAGCCTCACCGGCTGAACGACTACACCATCGCCTTCAACACGGGGCGAACGTGGTCCATGGTCGTCCGAGGGTTTATGAAGCAAAGACGCATGACCTTCTCGCCCTCCCACGACGTCGGCTGCACGAACGCGACCTGCTCCTCGAGCAACCGACGCCAGCAGCTGTCGTAGTCCTCTGGTCCCCAGCCGATCCGACGGAAGAGCAGTACGGACAGGTCTGGTTCCATGATCAACTCGAGGTTCGGGTCGGCCGCGATCGCTGCTGCGGTCTCCCTGGTGATGGACAGGACGGTCTCCACAGCGTCGCGGTAGGCGTCGGTCCCGTAGGTTGCAAGCGAGAACCACAGCGGGAGCCCGCGCGCCCTTCGTGACAGGTGATACGCGTAGTCGGCAGGGTTCCAGTCCGGAGCGGAAAGCGCGGTATCCAGATACGAGGCCACCTGTCGATGCGCCGCGAGCGCCAGAGATGGATCACGGTACAACAGTGCGCACGCGTCATAGGGCGCGAAGAGCCACTTGTGCGGATCCACGATGAACGAGTCGGCTCGTTCGATCCCGTCATAGAGCGCCCGCGCCGATGGAGCCAGCAGGCCTCCGCCGCCGTAGGCGGCGTCCACGTGGAACCACAGACCCCGAGCCGCACAGATGGAGGCGACGCCCACTAGATCGTCGACCGTGCCAGCATTGGTGGCCCCGGCGCTCGCCACCACAGCGAACACGCCTGCCCCGCCGTCATCGTCCAGGACGCGCTCGAGCGCCTCACCGGTCAGGCGACCGCGGGCGTCGTGTGGCACGTCCAGGATGTCGACGTCCATCACCCGGGCGGCCGCGGCAACGCTCGAGTGCACCGTGTCGCACGCGGCGAACCGCCACCGCTCGGGTCGGCCTCCTCGCGCGGTGGCGGCCGCGTGTCTCGCCGTGACCAGCGCGGAGAGGTTGCCGGCCGATCCGCCGGAGACGAACACTCCACCCGCTTGCACTGGGAAGTCCGCCAGGTCCGCCACCCAGCGAAGGGTCTGATTCTCCGCCCAGATCGCGCCGGCGCCGTCGATCCACCCGGCCGCGATGGTCGAGGATGCTCCCACGATCAGGTCGAAGAGAGCGGATGCTTTCGTGGGCGCGCCGGGCACGAACGCGAACGATGCCGGGTGATCGGTGGAGATCGTGGAGGGGGCCAGGACGTCGGCCCAGATCTCCAGCGCCTTCCGCCAGCCGATCCCTTGCGCGGAGATCGTCTCGCCCGCCAGGGAGTCAAGGGCCTCGGCCGACAGCGTCCGGTCAAGTGGCTGGGGGTTGGCGATCCGGCCCCGGGCGTAGTCCTCGATCGCCCGCGCCAACTCCTCGGTCTCCGGCGTGTACCGGTGCATCTCTTGCATGCAGCCTCCCACGGGTGCCGGACACGAACCGGGGCCGGCCGAAGGCCGGCCCCGCGAGGGTTCGTGGGGATGACGTCTAGCCGGCGAGCTCCGAGCAGAACCCACCGAACGCCTCGACGTACGTTCGTACGTCGTCCTCCTTGTGCTGGACCGAGATCGTCCACTGCTCCTCGTCGCCGGGAGTCATGAATAGGCCCCGGTTGATCATCCAGGAGAAGCTCGCATAGAAGAACTCGGGCACGGTCTCCAAGAAGTCCCGGTAGTTCGTGAGGGGCTCCTTGCGGTAGGAGACACAGCCCTTCGCGCCCAGGTCCATCGTGTGGCCGGGGATGTCGTTCTCATCCATCGCCCGCTGACAGCCCTCGGCGAGCATCGTGCCGAGCTTGCCGAGATGGTCGTAGGCGTCCTTCGTGAGCACCTTCGTCAGCGCCGCCAGGCCGGCAGCGACGGAGAGCGGGTTCCCGTTGAACGTCCCCTGCTGGGCCGCGCCCTTGGTGACCCACTCCATGAACCGCGCCTCGCCGCCGAACGCGCCGATCGTGGCGCCACCGCCGATGGCCTTGGCGTATGCGGCCAGATGCGGCCGGACGCCGTAGCGCTCGGTCGTTCCGCCGTAGGCGATCGTTCCGCCGCACTTGACCTCGTCGTAGATCAATACCGCGCCGTGCTTCTCGCACACGTCGCGGAGAGCCTGCAGGTAGCCAGGCTTCGGCACGACGAGTCCGATGTTCATCATCACTGGCTCCAAGATCACGGCTGCGACATCGCCGGGGTGATCTTGGAACGCTTCCTCCACGGCGGCCGCGTCGTTGAACGGCACGACGATCACCGTGTCCCACAACGCCTTCGGCACGCCCTTGGATGTGGGCTCGGTCGTGTACCAGGCCTTCCCCTCGTGCTCCACCTCGCGACGCATGTCGAGCACGTCGGCCTCAGGCACCACCGAGAACAGCACCGAGTCGTGGTGACCGTGGTAAGAGCCCTCCATCTTGATGATCTTGTCGCGGCCGGTAGCCGCGCGGGCGACCCGCATAGCGTCCATGGTCGCCTCGGTCCCGGAGTTCACGAAGCGCATCTGCTCCAGCTGGAACCGTGAGCAGATCTCCTCCGCGAGGGCCACGGTGGACTCAGTGGTGACGGCGAAATGGATGCCCTGGTCGGCGACCTTGCGGATCGCGTCCACGATGATGGGATGTGCGTGTCCGACGACGTTGACCCCGAAGCCCCCATGGAAGTCGGTGTACTCGGCGCCGTCGACGTCCCAGACCCGCGAACCGGATCCACGCTTCAGGTACACCGGATAAGGGTCCCCGGCTTGGAAGTTCGACGCGACGCCGGCGGGGAGGCTCTTGACCGCCCGTTCATGCAGGCTCTTGGATCCGGGTGTCCGGTCGAGCAGGATCTTCGTTTCCTTCTCGGCGATCTCCGCCGCCCGCACCTTCAGCCGTTCGATGTCAGCCACGCGTACCACCTCCTGAGGCGCGAAGCCTACCTGGAGCGGCTCTGGGCAGGCAATCTGGCCGTGGAGGCCGGCCACGCCCCCGAAGTCCGGCTCCAGCTCGACGGTTCGATGAGGTCCAGCGCTCTTCGCGATCGATGCCCGAGCCTGCTCTGCCCACGGGTAGTCCGGTTCGGGGTCCCGCGCGGGTCGGGACCATCGGCCCTGGAACTGACCCATTCCGGATGGGATACCAGGGTAGGGTATAGAGCGAACATAGGAGGAAACGATGATGTGGCAAGGAGGGGGTTCCGATGGCTGGGGCGGATGGCTGCTCATGGCCTTCACGATGCTGGTGTTCTGGGGCGGCCTGATCCTCCTAGCGGTGTGGGCGATCCGCTCCTTCGGCCGTCCGTCCGGTCAAGACGAGTCGCGGGGACGAGCCGCCGACGCCATGGCCATCCTCGAGGAGAGGTTCGCCCGGGGGGAGATCGACCAGGACGAATTCGAGCGGCGGGGTGCGATCCTGCGCGGCCAACGCGGGTCGGGAGGGAGCTGACATGCGCGGGTACTCCATGAACAGCAAGGACCTCCTCGACCGGCTCCGCCGCATCGAGGGGCAGGTCCGCGGGGTGCAACGCATGGTGGAAGAGGATCAGTACTGCCTGGACATCCTCACGCAGTTGAACTCGGTCACCGCGGCGGTGAAGGCGGTCGGGCTTGGCTTGCTCGACGGCCACGTCCGGCACTGCGTCAAGGAGAGCATCGAGCAGGGCCAGGGAGACGACAAGGTGGAGGAGATGGTGGCTGCCGTTGCCCGGTTCGCCGGGCGGTGAGCAGCGATAGCGATAGCGATAGAGGGGAAGTGACGGTGCGATGACGGGCACGGAGATCCTGGTGACTGCTGGCGGCGGTGTCCTGATCGCTTTCTTGGCTTGGTTCTTCTTCGGACCGAAGGAGGCCCGCCGGGCCGAGATCCGGGGCGATGTTCAGGAGGTCGAGATCCTTGTGAAAGGGGGGTACTCGCCGAACCTGATCCGGGTCCAAGAAGGCGTTCCACTGCGGCTTGTGTTCGATCGCCAGGAGAACAGCGATTGCTCTTCCCGTGTGGTGTTCCCTGACTTCGGCGTGAGCAAGTCCCTTGCCGCGTTCGGCAAGACCACCGTGGAGCTCTTGCCCGAGCAGATCGGCGAGTACGGGTTCGCCTGCGGGATGAACATGCTCCACGGCACCCTGGTGGTCGAGCGGCCCGATCGGGATGGACAAGGGCCAGCCGTGGAGGACGGACGCGCGGCATCGGTCGCCCCGATCGTGAGCGATCCAGAACTCCTCGAGGGCCACACGCACGAGACGGCCGTGGCCGTGGGTGTGGGTCCGACCCTTGACGTCGGGAAGACGAGCCGCGTCGAGTTCTCGGTACGTGGGGGCGGCGTGACGTGCCCGACCTGCGTGACGAACATCGAGAGGGCGGTTGACCGCGTCGCAGGCGTGGACCGCGTCCAAGCGAGCTTCGGCGCGGATCGGGTCACCGTTGACTTCGATCCGACCCAGGTGCTGGTCGGGGATCTCGTGAAGACCGTGGCCTCGGCCGGCTACAGGATGGAGGAGCGTCCCGAGCCCGGCTCGGAGGAGACCGAGGATGCTGAGGCGGCAGCCCGAAAGGCCGAGATCGCCGACCTCACGAGGCGCGTCGTTGTCGGTGCCATCCTGACCGCCCCTGTGCTGTTCGCGGTCATGGTTGGGGATTACCTGGATCCCACGTGGCTACCTTGGATCTTGTCCAACAGCTGGTTCCAGCTGGCACTGATCACCCCGGTCATGCTCTACACGGGCTGGCCGATACACCGCACCGGATGGCTGACACTCCGGCACCGCACGGCGGACATGAACACGCTGATCACGATCGGGTCCACCGCCGCGTTCGCCTACAGCCTGGTGGTGACGGTGGCGCCGGACATCTTCCCGGAGGATCTTCGCTCCGTCTACTACGAGGCGGTCGGGGTGATCCTGACGCTGATCCTGCTGGGCAGGCTGTTCGAGGCTAGAGCCAAGGCGGGGACGGGAGAAGCCATCCGCACGCTGATCGGGTTGCAGGCCAAGACGGCCCGAGTCCTCCGCGGCGACGAAGAGGTTGATGTTCCCATCGAGGACGTGCAGGCCGGCGACATCGTCTCGGTCCGGCCGGGCGAGAAGATCCCCGTCGACGGCGAGGTCACCGAAGGCCTCTCGGCGGTGGATGAGTCGATGGTGACGGGGGAGCCAATCCCGGTGGAGAAACGGGCGGGAGACCCCGTGATCGGGGCCACGATCAATCAGACCGGGGCGTTCCGGTTCCGGGCCACGAAGGTCGGCAAGGAGACGATGCTCGCCCAGATCGTAAAGTTGGTGGAGCAGGCACAGGCCTCCAAAGCTCCCATCCAGCGGCTGGCCGACCTGGTTGCTTCCTACTTCGTCCCGGCGGTGATCTTCATCGCCATCGGCATCTTCGTCATCTGGTTCGATCTCAAGGCGGTGTCGGCGCTCACCTTCGCCCTCGTGGCGTCGGTCTCGGTGCTGATCATCGCCTGTCCCTGCGCGTTGGGTCTCGCCACGCCTCTGTCGATCATGGTGGCAACGGGCAAGGGGGCCCAGCGGGGCATCCTGATCCGCTCGGCCGAGGCTCTGGAGACGGCCCACAAGCTCGACACGATCGTGCTGGACAAGACCGGCACCATCACCAAAGGCGAGCCGTCTCTAACCGACGTGGTCTCCACGGGCGGCTTCGGCGAGGACGAGCTGATCCGACTAACGGCCTCGGCCGAGCGTTCCTCCGAGCACCCCTTGGCCCAGGCGGTGGTTCTGGGCGCCCGGGACCGGGGGGTCCGACTTGAGGACCCCTCGGCGTTCGACTCGGCGACCGGCAAGGGCGTCATGGCGACGGTGGACGGTCGGCATGTAGTGGTTGGCCGGCGGAGCCTCCTGGAGGCTCAGGGGGTCGATCCGGCGCCGCTGGACGAAACTGTCGAGCGACTCGCTGCCGAGGGCAAGACCGCCATCTACGTCGGGATCGACGGCGCGCCCGCCGGAGTCGTGGCCGTAGCCGACACGCTGAAGGAAGGCTCGATACGGGCCGTGGGCGCCCTACGGCGCGCCGGCCTCGAGGTTGTGATGATCACCGGCGACAACCGCCGCACCGCGGAGGCCGTTGCCCGCCAGGTCGGGATAGGGCGCGTCCTGGCCGAGGTGTTCCCCGAGGACAAGTCCCTGGAGGTCCGAAGGCTCCAGGACGAGGGCAAGATCGTCGCGATGGTGGGCGATGGCATCAACGATGCCCCCGCCCTGGCCCAGGCAGACGTCGGCATCGCCATCGGCACCGGGACCGATGTGGCCATCGAGTCCTCCGACATCACCTTGATCTCCGGGGACCTGGACGGCGTCGTCACGGCGATCACCTTGTCCCGGGCCACGATGCGCAACATCCGCCAGAACCTGTTCTTCGCCTTCGGCTACAACACACTGGGCATCCCCATCGCCGCCGGGGTCCTGTACCCGGCCATCGGCCTGCTGCTCAACCCGATGATCGCCGCCGGCGCGATGGCGCTTTCCTCCCTGTCGGTGGTGGGCAACGCCAACCGGCTGCGGCGGTTCCGGTCGACACCTATCGCGGGGGTCGGAGGGGTGGAAGAACCGGTGACGCCCGTAGTGGAGGTCAGGCAGCGAGAGGAAGCAAGAGAGAAGGAGATGGAGACGATGACTGTGAAGGATCCCGTATGCGGGATGGAGATCGACCCCTCGAACGCAGTGGCAACCGAGGAACACGAGGGCCAGACCTACTACTTCTGCTCGGCGGCCTGCCACGACAAGTTCCTGGCAGATCCGGGGGCATACGTAGGGGAGTGAGCATGCAGATGGACACGAAACGAACGGAGGCCATGGCGGAGAGGAACTCGCCACGTCGGGTGCTCGAGGACGGGTGGAGCCCGCGCGATGGCGTGCGTCGGGGAGGACGCGATGCCGTGCTGGATCGCGCGGGACATCCTCACCGAGTGTGACGCGCGCGCGTTCCTGTTCGAGGTCGAGGAGGCCTACGGCCGGTAGTTCGTGAACTGCAGCCCGATGCCGAAGTCGTGTCCGTTCACCTAGGCGATCTCCGTCGCGCGTGCTCAGAGTCTGTCGAGGTCAGCCACGCGCTGCTCGACCTCGACTCGTTCCTCCGCGCTCTTAGACGCAAACCCGCAGCTCCGCTGCTACCGTCGGGATGTGGCGCTCCCGCTCGAGTCGTATGCCCTCATCGGCGACACCCATACGGCCGCGCTCGTCGGCCGTGACGGGTCGATCGACTGGCTGTGCCTGCCTCGGTTCGACTCCGGTGCCTGCTTCGCCGCCCTCCTCGGTGATGAGTCCAACGGCCGCTGGCTCGTAGCGCCGATCGAGACGCCCCAGCGGACGACGCGGCGCTACCGCCCCGACACGCTCGTCCTGGAGACCGAGCACGAGCTGTCGAGCGGCACGGTGCGGGTCACCGACTTCATGACGCCGCGGCGGGCCCAGGCGAGGGTGGTCCGGCTCGTTGAGGGGCTCCGAGGGGCCGTCGCGATGCAGACGGAGCTCGCGCTCCGATTCGACTACGGATCCGCCGTCGCGTGGCTGCGGCCGACCCGCACCGGGGTGGCCGCGGTGGCTGGTCCAGACGCGGTCGAGTTCCGCACGCAGGTTCCGCTCGAGGTCCGTCGCGGCTACGTGACCGGTGAGTTCACGGTGCGTGCCGGGACCCGTGCGGCGTTCGTGCTGAACTGGCACCCCTCCCATCAAGACGCGCCGCCCCCGATCGATCCCTGGACGGCGGCGAAGAACACGACGCGCTTCTGGCGCGATTGGGTCTCTCGAGCGACCTATAAGGGCGAGTGGCGCGATGCTGTCGTCCGGTCGCTGATCACGCTCAAGGCGCTCACCTATCGTCCGACCGGCGGCATCGTGGCGGCGGTGACCACCTCGCTGCCGGAACACCTGGGCGGCGAGCGCAACTGGGACTACCGTTTCTGCTGGATCCGCGACGCCACGTTCACGCTTTACAGCCTCTTGATGGCGGGCTACGAGCGGGAGGCCGAGGCCTGGCGCGAGTGGCTCCTCCGCGCGGTTGCCGGCGACCCCTCACAGCTCCGCATCCTCTATGGACTCTCAGGTGAGCGACGCATCCCAGAGCTCGAGCTCGACTGGTTGGCGGGCTACGAAGGTTCGCGCCCGGTGAGGGTCGGGAACGACGCCGCGCATCAGTTCCAGCTGGACGTATATGGGGAGGTCCTCGACCTGTTGCACCAGGCCTCCCGCGAAGGACTGCCGCACGAAGCTGCCGCCTGGGAGGTCGAGCGCCGGCTCGTGGATGTGGTGGAAGCGCGGTGGCGTGAACCGGACGAGGGGATCTGGGAGGTCCGGGGCGGCCGGCGTCACTTCACGCATTCGAAGGTCATGGCCTGGGTCGGTGTCGATCGCGCGGTCCGGGACATCGAGCTGTTCGGGTTCGACGGGCCCGTTGACCGATGGCGGGCGCTCCGCGACGAGATCCACGCCGAGGTCTGCCGGGAGGGGTTCGACGACGAGCTGGGTTCGTTCACGCAGTCATACGGCTCGAAGGATCTCGACGCCGCGCTACTGATGCTCCCCTTGGTCGGGTTCCTTCCGGCGCACGATCCTCGGATCCTCGGCACGGTCCGGGCGGTCGAGGAGCGGCTCCTGCACGATGGGTTCGTGCGCCGCTACGACCCGTCGAAGGGCGTCGACGGCGTGTCCGGCGGCGAGGGCGCCTTCCTCGCGTGCACGTGCTGGCTGGCCGACTGCCTCGCTCTGCAGGATCGAGAGGCCGATGCGCGGGAGCTGTTCGAACGGGTGCTGTCCGTCCGCAACGACGTGGGTCTTCTCTCCGAGGAGTACGACACGGTGCATGGTCGTTTGGTGGGGAACTTCCCGCAGGCGTTCTCGCACGTGTCGGTGATCGGCACAGCCCGGAACCTCTCGCGCAACGAGGTCGGACCTGCGGAACGGCGACGGAGGCTCGGGCGTAGGCGTCCGCAAGGCTCAGGGCGTTGACCTGGATCCGATCCTGCGGTCGCGACGCCTGCCGAAGTCCCGTCTGGCATCTGCCCTAGCGTAATGTCTCCCCATGCTCACCTGTCCGTCCTGCGGAACCGAGAACGCCGATGGCGCGAAGTTCTGCAACGAGTGCGGCGCCGTCCTTATCGAGGCGGAGCAGCGGCGGAAGGAGCGTAAGTTCGCGACGGCGCTCTTCGCCGACCTCGTCGGTTCAACGACGCTGGCCGAACAGGAGGACCCCGAGATCGTCCAGTCGGTCGTGGGACGCACGTTCGACCGGATGGCCGAGGAGATCGCGCGGTACGAGGGCCTGCTGGAGAAATTCATGGGCGACGCGGTCCTAGCCGTGTTCGGCGTGCCGCGGGCTCACGAGGATGACGCTGAGCGCGCGGTCCGCGCCGCGCTCGAGATGCAGGCCGTCCTTTCCGAGCTGAATCGCGGCTTCGCCGCCGAGGGCAAGCCGACGCTCGCGATGCGGATCGGTATCGAGGCCGGTGAGGTGCTCGTCGATGTCGAGCGAGCCTCGGGCCCGCGCGACCGCATGCTCACCGGTGATGCCGTGAACACCGCGGCTCGGCTCCAGACCGCCGCCGAAGCGGCGCAGGTCGTCGTTGGCCCCGCCGTGTACGCGAGCACCAAGGACGTGATCGAGTACCGTGAGCTCGAGCCGCTCGCTCTGAAGGGCAAGGCCGAGCCGGTTCCCGCGTGGGCTGCCCTTCGCATCAAGGCCCGCACGCGCGGCGAACGGCCGCGCCTGGGTCTTGAGGCCCAGCTCGTGGGCCGCGACGAGGAGCTCGCGGTGCTGAAGCAGACGCTCCGTCGCGTCGAGACCGAGGGTCGTCCCGCCCTGGTCACGATCGTCGGGCCGGCCGGCGTCGGGAAGTCGCGCCTCGTCGCCGAGCTCGAGCACTACGTGGAAGGGCTGCCGCAGATCGTGTACTGGCGCCGAGGCCGGTGCCTGGCGTACGGCAACACCTCGTATTCGGCCTTCGCGGACGCGATCAAAGCGCAGTGCGAGATCTTCGAGGACGACGCCGCAGAGGTGGCCGCGAAGAAGGCAGACGCAGCCGTGCGCGAGCTGTTCGGCGACGAGAGCGTGGCCCCGCAGATCCGCGCGCTCGTCGGCGCCGGTGAACCCCGCGCGATGAGCCGCGAAGACCTGTTCGAGGCGTGGCGTCGGTTCCTCGAACGCCTCGCCGCTCGCTACCCGCTGGTGCTCGTGCTCGACGACGTCCACTGGGCCGACGGAGGTCTCCTCGATCTGGTCGAGCACGTCGCCGACTGGGCGCAGGGTCCGATCATGCTGGTCGCGACAGCGCGGCCCGAGTTGTTCGAGACCCGCACGACGTGGGGCGGCGGCAAGCGCAACGCGGCGTCCATCTATCTCGACCCGCTCTCGGAGGCGGAGGGCGAGGCCATGCTCGACGACCTGCTCTCGGGGCCGATCGCGCCTGAGCTGAAACGTTCGATCATCGAAAGGAGCGAGGGCAACCCGCTCTACGTCGAGGAGATCGTCCGCAAGCTGATCGACGACGGCGTACTGCGCGCGACCGAGGCCTCCAAGTGGGAGGTCGCTCGGCCGGTGGGAGACGTCGAGCTTCCGCGTTCGATCCAAGGATTGATCGCCACGCGCCTGGACGGGCTGCCCGAGGACGAGAAGGCGGTTCTCCAGGACGCGGCGGTCGTCGGCAGGGTGTTCTGGGTGGGTGCCGTCGCCGATCTCACCGGAAAGAGCACCGGTGAGATCCGGGACGCGCTCGGACGCCTGCGTGTGAAGGAGCTCGTCCTTCCACACGAGCCCTCGTCGTTCTCGGATGAGCACGAGTTCTCCTTCCGCCACAACCTGATCCGCGACGGCGCGTACGACTCACTTCCGAAGACGCTACGTGCGGATCTCCACGGGGGCGTCGCGCGATGGGCCGAGCGGCAGGCCGGCGATCGGGCGGATGAGATCGCCGAGCTGATCGCGAGCCACCTGCTCGAGGCTCTCGGCTACCTCGATGAGCTCGGCGAGGTGGGAGACGAAAGCGGCGAGCTGCGGCGCGATGCACTCCGCTGGACCCGAGCCGCCGCAGTCCGCACATCTGCGCTCTGGCAGCGCGACGAGTCGGCTCGTTGGTTCCGGGAAGCCGAACGGCTCGAGGATGCCCTCGAGCTGCCGCCGTCGGAGCGGGTGGAGTTGGTGCGCGGGCACGTCGATGCTTCGTGGGGAACCGAGCCGATCACTGAGACGGAACGTGTCGTCCGCCGCGCGCTCGAGGTCTACCAGGCTCTCGATGACCAGGTCGGGGTCGGTTGGGTCTGGGCCCGCCTAGTGGTAATGCTGCTGATGCAGGCACGCGACGAGGAGGCCGAGGCGGCTGGACGGACCGCGGTGCAGACGCTCGAGCCTCTCGGCGAGCGCCCTGAGCTCGCCGACGCCCTTCACCGCCTCGGGTGGTACCTGTGGCGCCGGGGGCGGAACGATGAGGCCGAACCGTTGCTTCGCCGCGCCGTCGAGATGGCGGGGCGCGTCGAGTCGGCGCTGGTACGCGCGGAGTCGATGCAAACGCTCGCCGCGTGTCTCGCCGCCCAGGGGGGATCCGAGGAAGCCGTCGAGACCATCGAGGAAGCGTTCCGTCTTGCCAAGGATCTCGGCGACTTCTCCAACCTCATGCGCTGCTACAACAACCTTCCTTCGGTCGTGGCGGACTTCGCGTCGGACTATCGCCGAGCAGATACGGTGCTGCGCGAAGGGCTCGAGCTCGCGCGGCGGGCGGGGTCGCTCTCGCATATGGGGTGGCTCGTGGGAAGCGTCGGCGACATCGGCTTCCGTCTCGGCAACCTCGAGGAGAGCGAGGCGCTTCAGCGCGAGGCTTTGGAGCTTGCAGAGAGGGTGGGTGATGAACCGCTGCGGGGGATGCGGCTGACCGGTCTCGCGGCGGCCGTCCTGTTCCGAGGCCGTGTCGGGGAGGCCGAGACGATCTTCCTCGAGTCGGTCCCCATACTGAACGAGAACCCCGAGCCTCAGAGCCAGATCTTCATCCCGCAGCTCGCAGGCCTTCTCGCGCTCGTGCGCGGCGAGAACGAGACCGCCGCCGCGTCGTTCGAGGTCATGATCCAGCAGCTGCGGACGTTCAACGTCGAGGCGGCCCCCGATGTGTTCCCCGATCTCGCACGTGCGCTCCATCGCGCCGGTCGGGTGGCCGAAGCGAGGGACTACCGCGACCTTTCAGAGCTCGGCCGTTCGCCGGCCGCCCTCGCGAACGCGGCGCTCGTCGAAGGCATGCTCGCAGAAGATCCGGCAGACGCGCGGCAGCTCCTGGCAGGCGGAGTCGCGGTTCTCGAGGAGCTCGGCCTGAGGATCGACGCAGCACGAGCGATGGGCGATCTGGCCCGCGCGATGGCCCGCGTCGGAGAGGACCCGGTGCCCGTGTTGGATCGCGCGCGGGACATCCTCACCGAGTGTGACGCGCGCGCGTTCCTGTTCGAGGTCGAGGAGGCCTACGGGCGGTAGTTCGTGAACTGAAGCGCGATCCCGAAGTCGTGTCCCTTCACCGCGGCGATGGCCTTCTGCAGGTCGTCCTTGCTCTTGCCCAGGATGCGGACCTGGGCGCCTTGGATCTGGGTCTGCACCTTGAGGCCGCTCGACTTCACGAACTTCGTGATCTCCTTCGTCTTCTCCTCGGAGATCCCGGTCATCACCGTGACGGCCTGCCGCACATGGCCCTTGGCCGCCGGGTGGATCTCGCCCTCGGAGAGCGCCTTCAGCGGGACGGTCCGTTTGATCGCCTTCTCCTTCAGGACCTGGAGCGCCGCCTTCAGCCGGTCCTCGGTCGAGGAGCGGAGCTCGATCGTCGTGTGATCCTGTGTAAGAGAGGTCTCGGTGGCTTTGAAGTCGAAGCGCTGGGCGATCTCGCGGCCGGCTTGATCGACGGCGTTGCGTACCTCCTGCATGTCCACCTCGGAGACGATGTCGAACGAGAACTGATCCTTCGCCATGCGCGTGAGGATACCGCCGACCGTCGGGCGGTGCCGTTCGTTACCATGTGCCTATCCCGGGAGGATGCCCGAGTGGCCAAAGGGAGCGGTCTGTAAAATCGCCGGCGTAGCCTACGGAGGTTCGAATCCTCCTCCTCCCACCAAACAACCAACCAACCAACCAACCGACAGACTCACTCAACCAACCAACTCAGCTCGCCGCTTTCTTCACGAGCACGCGGATCTGCGCCTCTTCGGCGGCGGTCAACTCCTTCAGCGCGAAGGCGGTCGGCCACATGGCTCCCTTGTCGAGGTTCGCCTCGTCGCTGAAGCCGAACGTCGCATACCTCGAGTTGAACTTCTGCGCGCTCTGGAAGAAGCAGACGACCTTGCCGTCCTCGGCATACGCAGGCATCCCGTACCAGGTCTTCGGCCAGAGGTCCGGCGCGCTGGCTTGGACGATCGCATGGAGCCGCTTGGCCATGGCGCGATCCGGTTCCCTCATCGCGGCGATCGCCGCAAGCACGTCGCGTTCCCCCTCCGCCCTGTTCTTGTTCGCGCGCGCTTCCGCCTTCAGCTCTTGGGCGCGAGCCTTCATCGCGGCTCGCTCGTCGTCCGTGAATCCCGCGACCTTCTTGTTGCTCGCGGCGGCGCTCTTTGCGGACTTCTGCGGCGCCTTCGTTGCGGGCTTCCTTTCAGGCATTGCGAAGCACCTCCTCCTGACGGCTCAGCGCTGCTCCTGGATGCGGATCAGGTTGCCCGCGGGATCGCGGACGGCGCAGTCGCGAACCCTCAGCCATCATCTCGGCGATGGCGCGGCGCTCGTCGTCGGTGACGCCGGGGTCTGTGGCCGGTGGCTCCGGGTCGATGGACGTGCCGGGTTGGCCCGCGAAGCCGACCGTGATCCCGTGCATCCCGCCGTGTTCGACGTCGTTGCGCACCTCGAAGCCGAGGGTGTCGCGATAGAAGGCCAGAGGGGCGTCCGGATCGTTGTGCGGGAGGAAGCTCGCGTGGATGGTGATGTCCATGGCGGTCATGATAGGTGCGGCTCGGCTCGGCGCGGGGTGTGGGCATACGGCTGGCCGAGCGCTGGCCCATGGACGGGAGGACCTGTGGCTACTCCCCGAAGAGGGGACGATTCCGTGAGGTCAGGGAGTTCTGAGAACACCCCACCGATGTGATGTCTCGGGACATCGTGCCGATATGTCTCCTGCCGTGCTCCTCTCCATGGGGAGCTATGGTGAGTTCGTCCGTGATAGGAGGGGTGGGATGCCCGGAGGCAAGGCGCGCCTACCACCGCGATGGTTCGTCGTGACCGCCTGGCATGTGCACCGACGGATCGTGCGAGCGAGCCGAGGCCGCAAGGGTCTGTGGCCTCCGCGCCCGGGAAAGTGGGGTGCCTTGCGGCTCACCACGAGAGGCCGGCGCAGCGGCGAGCCGCGGAGCGTCATCCTCGGCTACTACGAGGACGGGCCCAACCTTGTCTCGATGGCCATGAATGGCTGGGGTGCGGCCGAGCCAGCCTGGTGGCTGAACCTGCAGGCTCACCCGGAGGCGGTCGTCGAGCTGGCTGGTGGGCTCCGGCGCAAGGTGCTCGGCAGGGCCGCGATCGGCGGGGAGCGTGAACGCCTGTGGCAGCGCTGGCGCGAACTGGACAAGAACCTGGACGACTACGCCGCACGGCGCCCACAAGACACGGCGGTCGTCGTCCTCGAGAACACCTAACCGACCGAAGCTAGTCGGGGAGGAGCGGAACCCGGAGGCCCTCCCGACGCCCCACCAGGACGCCGCGCGTGATGGCCGACGATCCGAAGCGGTCACGCACCGCGTCGAGCGTGGCATCGATGGAAGAACCGAGCGAGCCATCGAAGGGCAACGCGAGCTGGATCGCGCTGTCGTCGTGGAGGTTGGTGAAGCTCACGCCGATCAGCGTGATGCCCTGATCCCGGATCATCGGCAGGGCCGCGGCGAGCAGGGCTCTCGCGGCCGCGAGCATCGTCTCGGTGTCGGCCGTCGCCTCGGGCAGCGTGTGCGACCGCGTCGCCCGAGTGAAGTCGTCGAAGCGGAGGCGGAGCACGACCGTGCGGCAGACCCGGTGCGCCGTTCGCAGCCTGCGCCCCAGGCGATCCATCAGCGCGATGAGGTCGGCGTCGAGCGTCTCCGGTGACCTCGGTCTTCGGCCGAGGGCCCGCTGGGTCCCGATCGAGCGGCGGCGGCGGCCGGCGTCGACCCGCCGAGGATCCCGATTGTGAGCCAGCGCGTGGATATGACGGCCGGCGGCGCGCCCCAAGATCTGCACCAGGGAGGTTTCGCCGAGCTGCGCAACCTCAGCCACGGTGGTGATCGAGTGCTCGCGGAGCTTCCTCGCGGTGACCGGCCCCACGCCCCACAGGCGCTCGACGGGCAGTGGGTGGAGGAACTCCAGCTCGCCGTCGACGGGCACAACGAGCAGCCCGTCGGGCTTGGCGACCGCGCTCGCGACCTTTGCGAGGAACTTCGTCCGGGCCACTCCCACCGTCACCGGCAACCCGACCCTCTCGAGGATCTCGCGGCGCAGGCGTACCGCGATCTCCGACGGGGTCCCCGAGATGCGTAGGAGGCCCCCGACGTCCAGGAAGGCCTCGTCGATAGACAGCCCTTCCACGAAGGGCGTCGTGTCGTTGAACACCTCGAACATGGCCTTGCTCGCGGCGCTGTAGACGTCCATCCGTGGCGCGACGACGATCGCCTGCGGGCACAGCCGCATCGCTTGGACCTGGCCCATCGGCGTACGCACGCCGTACGCCTTGGCCTCGTAGCTGGCGGCCAGCACCACGCCGCCGCCGACGATCACCGGGCGGCCTCTCAGTCCCGGGTCGTCTCGCTGTTCGACCGACGCGTAGAAGGAGTCGGCGTCGGCGTGCAGGATCGTGCCCTCATTCGACACGAGCGTATGCTCGCATCAGCCTCCGACATCCGGGACCTACCGTCGCCGGAGTGGGTACTCTCGGAAAGCCGTGAACGACGAGGATGGCTACTTCGACGAGCGCGTCGCCGCGAGGTACGACGAGTCGGAGGCAGACATGTTCGACCGGGCAGCCGTCGACCCGGTCGTCGACTTCCTCGCCCAGATCGCCGGGAGCGGGCGGGCGCTCGAGCTCGGGATCGGGACCGGCCGGATCGCGCTCCCGCTCGCGCAGCTCGGCGTGCCGGTTCACGGGATCGAGCTGTCACAGGCCATGGCTCGAAGGCTGCGTGAGAAGCCCGGCGGTGAAGCCATCGGGATGACTATCGGCGACTTCGCGACGACCAGGGTCGACGGGTCGTTCTCGCTCGCGTACCTCGTCGACAACACGATCATGAACCTGACGACGAAGTCGGCGCAGGTCGCGTGTTTCCGCAACGTCGCGGCGCACCTCGAACCCGGCGGCCGTTTCGTGATCGAGGTCATGATCCCCGATCTGCGGCGGCTCCCTCCGGGTGAGACCTTCAAGGTCTTCCACGGGAGCGCGAGCCACTGGGGCATCGACGAATACGACTTCGCAGCTCAGGGCCTGATCTCACATCACCTCGAGACCGTGGACGGCGTGCTCGAGCGTGTCTCGATTCCCTTCCGGTACGTGTGGCCCTCCGAGCTCGACCTCATGGCGGAACTCGCTGGGATGAGGCTCCTCGAGCGCTGGGGCGAGTGGGATCGCGAGCCGTTCACCAACGACAGCCGTAAGCACGTCTCTGTATGGGAGAAGCCGGCCGTTCGGCGAAGCGACTAAGGAGGAACATCGATGACGCAGGATCCTGAGCATCTTCGCGCGTTCGCCGAGCGCTACACCGCGGCCTGGTGCAGCATGGATGCGGCCTCAGTGGCCGCTCACTAGGCGCCGGAGGGCTCCCTGGCGGTCAACGGTGGTGTGCCCGCCATGGGCCGCGACGCCATCACCGCGGTCGCGGCCAGTTTCTTCGAAGCGCTCCCGGACATGAAGGTCCACTTCGATGACCTCGTCGTGGAAGAGGATCGGGTCGAGTTCCACTGGACATCCACCGGCACGAACACCGGACCAGGTGGCACGGGAAACGCTGTGCGGGTGAAGGGCTTCGAGTCGTGGACGATCGACGATGACGGGCTCATCGCTGCGTCGCGGGGGAGTTACGACGCCGAGGAGTACGCTCGCCAGCTCGCGGAGGGCGTGTAGGGGGAACGACCCGCTGTGGGAAGGGATGCCGACCGACCGAAACCGATCCTGACTCGACCGTTCGCGAGGAGCCGGCCGACTGAGAGCGGCTAGCCTTGATGCCATGACGCCCGAGCAAGATCCGGACGGGCCGGCCGGAACCGCGAGGAGCCACGACGATGCGGCCTTCCGCCGGTTGAGCTTCTGGCATGCGACGGTGCCGGGAACCCTCGCGCCGCGGCAGGCGCTGCGAGGCGAGATCCGGGCAGACGTCGCTATCGTCGGCGCCGGCTACACGGGCCTGTGGGCGGCCCACTCGCTCTCGTCGGCCGATGCCGGGCTCCGTATCGCGGTGGTCGAACGGCAGATCGCCGGGTTCGGCGCCTCCGGAAGGAACGGCGGATGGGTCTCCGCGATGTTCCCCGCGACGAAGGCGCGCGTCGCCGCCGAGCACGGCCGCGACGCCGCGATCGCGATGCAGCGCGCGATGTTCGACACCGTGGACGAGATCGGCCGTGTATGTGAGGTCGAGGGCATCGACGCGCACTACCGCAGGGGCGGCTCGCTGGGGTTCGCGGTGAACCGCCCGCAGGCCGACCGTCTCATGAGGATCGTCGATGAGGAACGCGCATTCGGTTTCGGCGAGGAGGACTCGGCGTGGCTCGGAGCCGCAGAGGCGCGGAGCCGCATCGACGTGCCTGGCACCGTCGGCGCGATCTGGACGCCGCACTGCGCCAGCATCCATCCGGCGCGTCTGGCGCGCGGGCTCGCCGACGCGGTGGAACGCCGCGGCGTGAAGGTCTTCGAGCGGACGCCCGCGCTCGCGATCGAACGCGGGCGCGTCGACACGGCCGGAGGGTGCGTGCGGGCTGACGTGATCGTGTTCGCGACCGAGGGCTACGGGACGGATCTCCCCGGACGTCGACGGATGATGGCCCCCGTCTACACGTACATGGTCGCGACCGAGCCGCTGCCCCCGGCGTTCTGGGACGAGGTCGGCTGGTCGGGACGGGAGTGCGTGTGGGATGGACCGCGCCTGTACCTGTACGCGCAGCGGACGGCTGATGACAGGATCGCGATCGGTGCCGGGCGCGTGCGGTACCCGTTCGGCTCCCGGTCGCGCCCCGCGATGGACCGCCCTCCGGCGATCTTCGGCGCCATCCGCCGCATCATCACCGAGCGATGGCCCGCGGCGGCCGGCGCAGGCATCTCCCATGGGTGGGGCGGCGCCGTCGGCGTGTCGCGGGATCTGTTCCCGTCGGTCGGCCTCGACCGCGCGAGCGGCATCGCGTGGGCGGGTGGCTACGTCGGCGACGGGGTCGCCGCGTCGAACCTCGCCGGCCGCACGCTCGCCGACCTCATCCTGGAGCGGGACACCGAGCTCATGCGGCTGCCTTGGGTCGGGCGGCGCTCGCGAGAGTGGGAGCCAGAGCCGCTCCGCTGGCTAGGCATCGAGGGCGGCTTCCGGCTGTCACAGTTGGCCGACGCCCTCGAGCGGCGGACGAACCGTGCCCCGAGGCTCCTTGATGCCGCGATCGAACGCGTGACGCGCTCGTAGCCAGTGTGACGAGGGGTTCGCTCGTCGAGCACTCTGAGCGGCCCCGAGTTCCATGGTGCCGAAGCCCCTCGGACGTTCCTCTCTAGCTGGCTAAGGTGTAGCGTTCCCTGATGCTCCTGTGTCCTCCTGTGATTCGGAGGACGCCGACGACCCCAAGTTCTGCAGCGAATGCGGTGCCGCCCTCGCGCAGCAGGTACGGCGGCGCAAGGAGCGCGAGTTCGCGACCGCGCTCTTCGCTGACCTCGTCGGCTCTACGGTGCTGGCCGAGCGAGAGGATCCCGAGGTCGTCCAGTCGGTCGTGGGACGTACCTTCGATCGTCTGTCTGAGAAGATCGAACGCCACGAAGGTCTCCCCGAGAAGTTGTTGGGCGATGCGGTGCTTGCTGTGTTCGGTGTGCCGCGTGCGCAGGAAGAAGACGCCGAACGCTCCACGCCGCCCTCGAGATGCTGGCCGTCCTATCGGAGCTGAACGGCGGCTTCGCGGCCGAGGGGAAGCCGACCCGTGCGATGCGGATCGGGGTCGAGGTCGGCGAGGTGCTGGTCGACAAGGTCGATCGGGCCTGCAACTGATGCGCAAGGCCACGGCCGGAGACTCGCCGGGATCAGCCGGTGAGGGAAACCACTCAGCTCGTTGACGCTTCGACCGTGGCCTTGATGTTCGCTAGGTCGCTTCGAAGGCCCTTAGGTAGGTCCCGCGAGATCTTGAACATGGTGATCTTGGCCAGCAATGTCGGTTCGATGAACTCCGCTCCCTTGGTGAGCAGGGTGTTTCCGGCGTCTTCGCGGAGAGAGAACCGATGATGGAGGCGCCCGAGCGCGCCCGCTGACATCCAGCCGAACTCCTGCGGCGCCGTCATCTCAGTGATGGTGCTCTCTTCCCGCTGCGTGCCGAACTGCTTGGCCGTGGTCGAGAACTTCGTTCCGACGACGACGGGGCCGCTGTCGGCCCTCGATACCTGAAGGCCGTGTCCCCCCCACTCGCTATGACGGGCGAAGTCACTCACGTACGAGAACACCTTGTCCGCCGGTGCCTGGATGGTGGTGGCCTCTTCCCATCGCTTCATGAAGTCCCCCTTGCGCTTCGCGCACACTATGCCGGGGGTAGGGAGCGGTCAACGCAGGCCCTCGGGTGTTGCCACCGCTTGACGACTCGCCAGGCTCGGGTGACAGTAGCTGGATGACCATCCCAACCGAGCCCATCGGGAGCATCCCTAGGCCGCAGGAGCTTATCGAGGGCATGCGCAGAGCCGCGGCCGGCGAGATCACGCTGCAGACGCTTGAGGCGCTTCAGGACGGTGCCGTCCGGGACACGATCCAGCGGTTCGAGGCGACCGGATCGCCGGTGATCACCGACGGCGAGCAATCGAAGCCGAGCTTCATCACGTATCCGACAGCGGGTCTTGAGAACTTGGCCCCTGACGGGGTCACCATCCCGTTCGTCGACGGGCATGCGAGACAGTTGCCGCGACTCACGTCCGGTCCCTTCAAGTACTCGACCTACGCCTCCTCGTACACGGAGGCCGCCAAGCGCTACGCGACCGCGCCAGTCAAGCAAGCCGTGATCTCCGCGTCGGCCATCTCTCTCCTATACCCGCCTGACGGGATCGAGGGTTATCCGCAGGAGACGTTCCTAGAAGACCTCGTCTCCGAAGCCGAGTCCGACATCCGCCGGTCGTTGGAGGCAGGCGCCGACAGCGTCCAGATCGACTTCACCGAGGGTCGGCTCGCCGTGAAGCTCGACCCGTCGAAGGGACTCCTAGGAGCCTTTACGGATCTGAACAACAGGGTCCTCGATCGCTTCCCCGACGACGAGCGGAAGAGGATCGGCGTCCACACCTGTCCGGGGGGCGACCAGGACTCTACCCATAGCGCCGACGTCGACTACGCGGAGCTCCTGCCGAGCCTGTTCGATCTGAACGCCGGCAACCTATACATCCAACTGGCGAGCGAGCCGGACCGAACCCGGGTGCTCAAGATCATCGGCAAGCACGTGAAGCCCGGCCAGAGGGTGTTCGTCGGCGTGATCGATCCTATCGACCCGAGGGTGGAGACTCCCGAGGAGGTCCGCGACCGCGTGCTCGAAGCCGCCGAGTACATCCCCGCCGACCAGCTCGGCTCGTGTGACGACTGCGGTTTCTCTCCGTTCGGTGACGACGTATCCACAGCCCGAGACACCGCGTTCGAGAAGATCCGGGCTCGCATCGAGGGCACCGAGATGGCTGCCCAGAAGCTCGGACTCTGAACGCAGCTAGAGCTCCACGGTCCAAGAAGGCAGCGGCGGATCAGTATCGGCCGTACAGATCGCTGGCCGGATCGAAGAAGCCTCCGGCCGGGCGTGCGTGGGCGTGCCAGTGGTCGGGTATCCGACGCCGCTCGGGGTCGACGTAGTAGCCCTCTTCGCCGTATCGGGCGGCCGCGATGAGTTCGAGATGGGATAGGAGCCGGGCCTCCAGATCGGGGCTGGGCAGTCCGTGCGTCCGCCAAACGACCATAGGTGTTCGGCATACCACACAGTCGGCCACCCAGCAGTCGTCATCCTCGTGGTGCCAGTCGCTCACCCGCTCGGCGGCGCAGAGCAGGCAATCCTCAGGAGAGTTCGATCGTGTCACCGACATCGATCCCATGTTCGTCGAAGAAGCCCTGCTCGACCTCGAGCGCACCGATGTACGGGGCGGGAGCGCCATATGTGGCACACGGATCCGCGGTGCATGGATCCATGTCGTGGATCGCCAGGATCGACCCCTCGGCATCCCAGAACGCGATCGAGAGCGGGATCTGCGTGTCCTTCATCCAGAACCGATCCGTCGTCGCCCCTTCCTCTTGGGAGAACAAGAACACCATGCCGGCGTCGACGTCCAGGGACGTTCGACCCATGAGCCCTCGTTGCCTCTCGACGGGCGAATCGGCCACCTCCACGCGGATCTCAACGGGCTCCCCCCGGCCGCGCAGCGTGGCGATGCTGATCTCGCTCGTACCGTTCGCCGGTGTTGCGCTGGAACAGCCGGCCAGGATGACGATGGTCGCGAACAATACCCGCCGCATCGCCCTATCGTGCCAGGTCGGCGGGGTAACCCGTGGGCGTTGTTATCATCTCCCGACCGCCGGAGTAGCTCAGTCGGCAGAGTGCCTCCATGGTAAGGAGGAGGTCCGGGGTTCGATTCCCCGCTCCGGCTCCGCCCAGACACTGAACCTTCTGCGCCGAAGCGCGCCCTCGGCGCAGGATGCGCCCGCACGACCGATAGGGGTAGGCTTGCTTCGGTGGCCCGGCGCATGCCGCGTCGGACCGGACGAGGCCGGGGGACGTCATCCGTCGCATCTTCGTGTTCGCGCTCGCAGGGGTGCTCGTGATCCCTGCATGTACCACTGGGTCGCTGGTACCGGTCGCCCCTTCGTCGCCGCCAACGATCGCGACGCCGTCCCCGACGGGTGTGCCGACGCCCCAGCCCCAAAGCTCGCCCAGCCCGACCTCGACCCCGACAGAGAGTCCGGTTACCGATATCCCGCCCCTGGGGGAGGTCCCAGACACCTCTATGGGCGCGGTTCTCATCTTGCTGCTCGACCGACTGGTCGACGCCGAGACACGAGCCGCGCGAGCAGAGGCCGAGATCCAGGCGCTCCGTGAGCAGATCGTCCGCTTGCAGGCCCAGCTCGACGCCCTGCGGGACGAGGTACTTCGACTTGGAGGCGGAGGAGCTTGAGTCAACAGAGCCGACCCATCGATCACCTGCGCGACAGCGTGGAGATCCTCGTGCGGGAGCGCGACGCGGCTCAGGAGGCGTTCGACAGCGGCCGCGCCGATGTGGAACGCCTGTCCGTTGCGACCACGACGGCGAAGGAACACTTGACCCAGGTCGAGCGAGCTCACGCGAGCCGGCTCGCTGAGTCGCACGTGCGCAAGGATCCCGAGGTGGAGGCGACACTGTCGGATGCAGGGGTAGCGCTCGACGAGGCGCGACGCTCGCTGTGGACCGCACAGGCCGATCGCGAGCAGGCTGTCCGGGCCCTCGAGATCCTGAGGTCGGAGCTGGCCGACGCGCGCGCACGCCTGGCTGAGGGAGCCACCAGGGCCAAGCAAGCCGCCGTGGCCGAGCTTCTCGAACGCGCCAAGGTGGCCTGGACACCGGTCAGAACGCTGGTGGACGAGGTCGAGGCCACTCGGCTCGTCGAGCACGGGCAGGACCCTCCCGAGGTCGCTCTGATCACGGCGGGAGCCCAACGGTTCGAGCGAGAGGTGCTCGAGGGCAAACAGGCTCGTTCGCAGCCATCCGCGGGCACCGTCGCGGGCAAGAGCGCTACGACCGCACGACAACCCGTTCAGGCCGGGCCGACCGTCGCCCCGTCGGGGGACCGTTCGTCCATGATGCTGCGCTCCGCTGTCACCGTCGCGGGCGCGGCATCACTGATCACGGGCGCCCTCCTCGAGTGGCTCCGGCCCTTCGATGCCTCAGGGCTCGACGTCCAGTTCAGAGCGATCTACGCGTCGCACCCGTTCGAGGGCACTCCCTCGGGGCAGATCTCAGCAGGCGCCGTGATGATCATCCTCGCCGGCGTCGCGCTGGTGGGACTCCTGCCCCGGGCGCGGCTGCTCACGCCGCTCGCCGGAGGTCTCGCGGTGGTATCCATGGTCGCGTACATATGGACGGTTGGCCGAAGCGACGTCGTGAGCTTCCCGTCCGACGTCGGGCTGGGAGCGTGGCTCGCGCTCGGTGGGGGAGTGATCCTCGTCGCGGCGGGCTTCATCCCTGTGCGGAGGAAACCCGCGTCGACGGTGACGGGGGTGCCCGCCGCGGAGGTGGCCACGGTCGAGACCGCGTCCGCCGATCCGAGCTTGGCAGCTGCTGAAACCGCCACCGCTACCGCCACCGCCACCGCCCCCGCTCCGGCGCCGGTCGGGTCCGCCTCTCCTGTTTCGCCTGTGGCAGAACCGCCGTCTCAGGAGGCAGGCAAACGGCCCACCGTCGCCTGGCTGGTTGCGGGCGTGGCGATCCTCTTGCTCGTCGCCGCGGTGGGGGTCAGGAACTCGCAACCCGTTGAGGCGGATCTCTGGTTCAGGACAGTGAGCGTCCGGCTGATCTGGGCCGTGCCCCTGTTGGTGGGGCTCGGCGCGGTGATCGGATCGGCGTTCGCGCATCCACGCGCCGTGCTCGCGAGCCTCCCAGCTGCGAGCGAGGCACACAGCCGCCAGCGAAACGTGGTTTCCGCGATCATCGCCTTCGCGTGCCTCGCGCTCCTCGTGGTGGCTATCCAGAACACCCAGCAGGTCGAGGTCGACGTCCTGTTCACGACCGTAGATGTCTCGCTCACGTGGGTGATCCTCGGTTCCCTCGCGGTCGGCATCCTCGTGGGAGCGGTCGCCGCGAGGCGTGGCGTTCGCGTTCTAGTCCCCGCGTCGTCTGCAAGATGAGGCGTCCTCGAGACCCGCGCCCCTTATCGGTTCATCCCGGGGTCCATCCCGGATCCGGATAGCCGCGGGTGGTGCCGAACGGGCATCGCCATAGGTAGACTCGGCTCCCGAACACGGCGGCGTAGCTCAGAGGTAGAGCAAGCGGCTCATAATCGCTGTGTCGGTGGTTCGAGTCCACCCGCCGCTACCAAGACGCCCGTCGGCCGACCATTAACCTCGGAGGAAGGACCATGTCGAAGAAGAAGTTCGAGCGGACCAAGCCCCACGTGAACATCGGCACGATGGGTCACATCGACCACGGCAAGACCACGCTCACCGCGGCCATCACCAAGCGCCAGGCCGAGAAGGGCTTGGCCGAGTTCACGCCGTTCGATCAGATCGACAAGGCACCGGAGGAGCGCGAGCGCGGCATCACGATCGCGATCGCCCACGTGGAGTACGAGACCGAGAACCGTCACTACGCCCACGTCGATATGCCGGGCCACGCCGACTACATCAAGAACATGATCACCGGCGCCGCCCAGATCGACGGCGCCATCTTGGTCGTATCGGCGGCCGATGGCCCCATGCCGCAGACGCGCGAGCACGTGTTGCTGGCCCGTCAGGTCGGTGTCCCCTACATCGTGGTCGCTCTCAACAAGTGCGACGCGGTCGATGACGCCGAGCTGCTCGAGCTCGTCGAGCTCGAGGTCCGTGAGCTCCTCACCTCCTACGAGTTCCCCGGCGACGACACGCCGATCGTGCAGGTCTCGGCCCTGAAGGCTCTGGAGGGCGACGAGGCGTGGATCGGCAAGATCGACGAGCTGCTGGAGGCGTGTGACACCTACATCACCGAGCCGGTCCGCGACACCGAAAAGCCCTTCCTGATGCCGATCGAAGACGTCTTCTCGATCACCGGGCGCGGCACGGTCGTGACGGGCCGGGTCGAGCAGGGCAAGCTCGCGAAGATGTCCGAGGTGGAGATAGTGGGCATCCACGACACCCGCAAGACCACCGCGACGGACCTGGAGATGTTCCGCAAGCTCCTGGACGAAGTGGTGGCCGGGGACAACGTCGGGATCTTGCTGCGGGGCATCGACAAGGAGGATGTCGAGCGCGGCCAGGTGCTCGCCAAGCCAGGTTCGATCACGCCTCACACCGACTTCGAAGCCAAGGTCTACATCTTGTCCAAGGACGAGGGCGGCCGCCACACGCCGTTCTTCAACGGCTACCGTCCTCAGTTCTACTTCCGTACCACCGACGTCACCGGCACCGCCAACCTGCCCGAGGGCGTCGAGATGGTGATGCCGGGGGACAACGTGGAGATGACGGTCGAGATGATCGCGCCGATCGCCATGGAGGAGGGCCTGCGCTTCGCCATCCGCGAGGGTGGGCGCACCGTTGGCGCCGGCCGCGTGACCAAGATCATCAAGTGAACATCGTGAGGGAGAACGACTGATGGCGAAGGGTGACAACCGCCCGAAGATCACGCTCGCGTGCTCTGAGTGCAAGCGGCGCAACTACAACACCGTGAAGAACCGGGTGAACGACCGGGATCGGATGGAGCTGAAGAAGTACTGCCGGTGGTGTCGTACCCACACGGCGCACCGCGAGACCCGCTAGTCGGTCTCGCCGCTCGGCATCGGTTCCGGGACGGTCGGCTCCTCGGCGTCATCGACAGCGGGCACCACCACGCGCTCGTGTCGGATGGCGGCCACGATCGCGTCGAGCTTCGAGTGGACGCCCAGTTTCATGAGGATGTTCTGCACGTGTGTCCTGACCGTGCTCCGACTGAGGCCGAGATCCGCGGAGATGGCCTCAGGAGATCGACCGTCGGATAGGGCTTGCAGGATCTCTAGCTCGCGCGGTGTCAGGCGGTCCAGGCGTTGAGCCATGTCCCCGTTGCGGCTCCGCACGCGCTTGAGTCGATCGAGCGCCGCCTGCACTTCGTCATCCGGGTTCAGAGGCTCTCCGCGATGCGCCCTCCGCACGGCCTCCGCCAGATCGCCGATCGCCGCGGTCTTCCGGAGGAATCCGGCAGCGCCTGCCCGGACGGCCCGACCGTGCGCCAACTCGTCCTCTGAGCCCGTGAGGATGACCACCTCGGTGTCTTGACTGGCCGAGCGGATACGACGGGAGTTCTCCAGGCCGTCCACCCCGGGCATCTGAAGATCCAGGAGCACCACGTCCGGCCGGCGCTCGGCGACGGTCGCGGCGGCTTCCTCACCATCCGTCAGGATGGCAATGACCTCCAGATCACGTTCCTTCCCCAGTGCATAGGCGAGCGCTTCCGCGAACGCGCGGTGGTCGTCGGCGATGACGAGTGTGATCCGGGGATCGGGCGTTCCCATGGTGTCGAATCGTAGGCCGGGTAACGGGGCCGCGCACGCACCTGTCCTGTTGCCGCGTGCCTCGACCCCGGATAGCGTGCGCCGCGTGGATCCCAAGGCACAGGGCAAGATCTACGGACCGGTCGGATTCGAGATCACCCCTGAACGCGTCGCCGCGTTCCGGGGCCTGTTCGACGGGCTGGGAGGGGTGCACCCGACGCTCTTGTCCGCCGCGGAGTTCGCCCTGTTCCCGGCGATAATGGGTGATCCTGAGCTCGATCTGGATTTCCAACGGGTCGTACACGCAAGTCAGGTTTACGAGTACGAGCGTCCTCTCCGGGTCGGGGAGACCCTGTCCGTGGAGGGGCAGGTCACGTCGATCCGTCACAAGGGCGGGAACGGATTCCTGACGGTGGAGATGCGGTTCCGAGATGGAACCGCGGACCTCGTGGCCACGGCGACCTCGCTCATGATCGAACGGGGCGGATCCGGATGACGCGGTTCGAGGACCTCGAGGTCGGCCAGGCACTGCCCCCGCTCTCGCGGGTGGTATCACGCGAGGATGTGCGGGCTTACGCGGATGCCGGCGGTGATCATAATCCGCTCCACCAAGACGACGACGTCGCCCGGGCCGCCGGATTCCCCGGGATCATCGCCCACGGGATGTTCACCATGGGCCACCTCGCCGCATGCGTCGCGGCATGGGTCGGGGATCCCGCCGGGGTGCTGCGTCTGTCTGCGCAGTTCCGCGCGCCTGTGTTCATGGGAGAGGAGATCGTCGCGACGGGTCGGGTGACCCATCTCGATACCGAGACCCGGACGGCGATCGCGGAGCTCTGGGTCACGCTGGAGCGTGACGACGTCGTCGAGTACCCGATCCGAAAAGGCGAAGCGACGGTTCGATTCACGGACTAGCCGTGGCCGCTACTGGGCACGACCGCGACCCGACATGGCCTGGATCGCGTCGCTCATCCGATCGATCACGATCTGCAGATCTCCGCCGACCCCTTCGTCGACTCGGACGGATAGGCGATCGATCTTCTCGCCCAGGACCTCCGCTACCTTGATCATGGCCTCGGCGGTCGACTGGGATTCCTTGTGGAGCTGTTCCGACATGGTCTGGAAGCGACGGTCTACCCCGCCGGCAACATCGGAGCCGAGTCCGGCCTGAAGCTCCTTGACCGCCCGAAGCACCTGCTTCGTGGTGGCGTCGTCGCTCTCGACCGGCGCGCCCGACATGCGTTGGGCGATCACCCGGTTGTCCGATCGGATCATCTTCGCGAGCGCCCCGAGTCCCTCGTCGACGTGCTCGGCCATGCGTTCCTCGGTCTGGCTCCGAGACTGCACCACCGTCTCGACCAGCGAGACGCCCATCTCGTCGATCGACGTGATCGAGGTATCCAGACGCTCGAGCGTTCGCTCGAACGTCGAGGCCACGGCGATGTCGGCGGCTTCGGCGGCACGTTGGGCGACCGTTTCTGCCACCGATCCGAGCTGCGATTCGATCCGCTCCGTGAGCTCGGCCAGGTTCCGTTCGACGCTAGCGCTGACGGCGAGCGTGAGCGAGGACATCCGCTCGTTCACGACGTCGGTCAGTCGTTCCTCCTGAACTGCGGCGTTGCGATCGATCAGCTCTCTCAGGGCCTCGGAATCCGAGCGCGTGAGCTGTGCGAGCCCCATCACCCGGGTCTCCAGGAGGTTCTCCATGGCGATCTGGTGCTCCTGGCTCGTTCGACCCTGGATCCCGACCCGCTCTCCCAGCATCTGGAGCTGCTCGGCCATCTCGCGGGTCTCGTCGGCTACCGTGGCGCGGAGCTTGTCTGCCAACGTATCGTCGTGAGCGGCGAACGCCGCCGCGTGCTGCTCGATACGTTGCGCCAGGCGACCCATCGCCTCGGCGCCTCCTTGCACGTAGCTCTCCATCGCCTCGACGATCCTTGCGGTCTCGCGAGCGATCAGATCTCCGTGCTCGACGATCTTGTCCTTGATGGCGCCGGTCAGCGCCTGGTCGCGCTCATCCAGGTGTTGGAACGTCGACGCGATGTGTTCCTCCACCTGCTCGAGCTGGGTGCGAACCAGCTCGACGCCTTGGAGGGTGGGCGAATTCGCGATCTCGTGCACCGATCGAGCTGACAGCTGGACCGCTTCGCGCACCAATCGGCCGTTCTCTGCCAGCTCGGCGAGCGCGTCCTCCAGCCGGGCGGTGCGGACCGCCAGGGCCTGGAATCGGTCGTCGCTCGAAGCGATCAGGCTGCGGATCGCCTGGTCGCGTGAGATGAAGCTCAAGATCCGGTCCTGTTCGGGACCGACGTCCGTTCCGGATACTCGCCACATCTCCGAAGCGATCTCTCGCATCAGCGAGGACGCATGGTCTTCGATCGCCCGCAGTCCCTCCTCCAGACGCTCCTCGACCGCACGCTCGTGCGGGTCGGTTGAAACGCGGCGAAGTTCGGGAGCATCAGACCGACGGGCGAACAGCCCACGCCGGGGGCCGCCGGGCATCTCCGGCGGATACGTGGTACCGGTATCCATGTCGAGGCCTCGCGATCCGGGGCCGGCGCGATGCGTCCGCCGAAGCATAGGTCAGCCTCGGGGCGCGAACACGCATATCGAGGCCGAAAGATGCGCGCGCCGATGCCCTCGCGCCGGCTCCTTTGCCGAGGCTAGGGGTCGTACCTATACTGAGGACTCCGAAGTCCCCCACGTACCTGGGCGACCGGAGCCGAGGGGCGTAGCTCAACTTGGTAGAGCACCGGTCTCCAAAACCGGCGGTTGGGGGTTCAAGTCCCTCCGCCCCTGCAAGGGAGCACCATGAATAGGCAGATGAAGCGGATGCAGGAGCGCCAGGAGCGCAAGGCGCGTGGCTCGAGCACCGAGCGGCGCGAGGCTGCAACCACGTCTGCTCGCCGCGGAACCGGCGGAGCGCCGGCCGGCCGTAGTGACGGCAAGAAGAAGCGAACCGGCGCCCGGCAGTTCCTGAAAGAGGTTCGCCAGGAGCTGCGGAAGGTCGATTGGCCCTCCCGAAGAGAGCTGATCTCCTACACGGTCGTGGTGCTGGTGACCATCGTCGTGATGACGACTTACGTGTTCGGTCTCGACTATGTCTTTTCCAAGCTCGTCTTGAACGCTCTCGCCAATTGACCCCTCCTGAGGATCTCGTGACCGACGACCCCACCGTGGATCCCGATGACGCACGCGAAGCCGTGGATGCGGCTCAGCCCTCCGACACGTCCATGTCGGAGACGCCCGTGACCGAAGCCCTCGAAGCGGCTGCGGAGGTCCACGAGTTGGCCGATGAGGCCGCGGCCGAGACCATGGCCGAGGCCGTCGTCGAGGCAACCGATATCGAGGCCGAAGCGGATCTGGTCGCCGGGTCCATCCTGGAGGAGGCCGCCGAGGAGGCCGAAGCGCTGATCGAGATCGGCGAGGTTGAGCCCGCCGAAGCTGTCCTCGATCAGGCGATCCAGGACGCCGCCATGGTGGAACTGATAGGCGAGACTGCGGCCGAAGAAGTGCTCATCGAGGCCGTCATCGAGTCCGCTGTCATGGAAGAAACGGCCGAGGAGATCGCCGAGGAGCTCGTCACCGAGGCGGCTGAGCGCAAGCCTCCCAAGCACGAGCCTAAGATCGAACAACCCGAACCCGCCGCCGCCGAGGCAGACCCCTTCGGGGGCCCGGGAGACTGGTACGTGGTCCACACCTACGCCGGCTACGAGAACAAGGTCAAGACCAACTTGGAGTCCCGGATCCACACCATGCAGATGGAGGGCAAGATCTTCAACGTCCACATCCCCATGGAAGACGTGATGGAGATCAAGGGCGGCAAGAAGCAGGTCGTGCAGAAGAAGGTGTTCCCCGGCTATCTGCTCGTGAAGATGATCTACGACAACGACTCCTGGTATGTGGTGCGGAACACGCCCGGCGTGACGGGCTTCGTATCGGCAGGCACCGGCTCCAAGCCCACGCCGCTGTCGCGTCGAGAGGTCGAGAAGATCCTGGTGGTCAAGAAGGAAGAGGTGAAGCCGCAATTCCGCCTCGGGTTCGAGGAAGGCGACGTCGTGCGGATAATCTCGGGTCCTTTCGCCGACTTCAACGGCACGATCAGCGAGATCAACGTGGATCAGAGCAAGCTGAAGGTGCTCGTCAACATCTTCGACCGCGAGACGCCGGTCGAGCTCGGCTTCGACCAAGTGTCGAAGGTCTAACCCCTACGACGCGGGAGGCCGCCGACGCGGCCGTTTGGACCGCAGGAGGTAGAACAGATGGCGAAGAAGAAGACGCTCGCCCTCGTGAAGCTGCAGATCAAGGCCGGACAGGCGACGCCTGCTCCCCCCGTGGGGACCGCGTTGGGACAGCACGGCGTGAACATCATGGACTTCTGTCGGCAGTACAACGAGGCTACGCAACAGTTCGCCGGACAGGTGATCCCGGTGGAACTCACGATCTACGAGGATCGCTCGTTCTCGTTCGTCACGAAGCAGCCGCCGGCCGCCGAGCTGATCAAGGCTGCGGCCGAGATCGAGAAGGGCTCCGACATCCCGAACCGGACGAAGGTCGCCAAGCTCTCACAAGACCAGGTGCGGAAGATCGCCGAGCAGAAGATGGCCGATCTGAACGCGAACGATGTGGAGATGGCCATGCGGATCATCGCCGGTACGGCGCGGAGCATGGGCGTGGAGGTGGAGGCATGACCGGGCGGGGCAAGCGCTATCGAGAGGCGGAATCCAAGGTCGACCGTGATCGCGAGTATCAGCCGGGCGATGCCTTCAAGGTCCTGAAGTCGCTGCCAGACGCCAAGTTCGACGAGACCGTTGAGGTCGCGTTCCGGCTGGGGATCGACACGCGCAAGGCCGATCAGATGGTCCGCGGCACCGTCTCGCTCCCCAACGGGACGGGGCGCTCGGTCCGTGTTGGAGTCTTCGCTGTGGGCGACAAGGCGCGTGAGGCCACCGAGGCAGGCGCCGAGGTCGTTGGTGGCGAGGAGCTCGTGGAGGAAGTCATCAAGGGCACCATCGACTTCGACGCCGCCGTCGCCACGCCGGACATGATGGCCGCGGTCGGCAAGGCCGGCCGCGTGCTCGGTCCGCGCGGCTTGATGCCCAACCCGAAGACTGGAACGGTCACCATGGATATCGCCAAAGCCGTCTCCGACATCAAGGGCGGCAAGGTCGAGTACCGGGCGGACCGCACCGGGAACGTCCATGTGGTGCTCGGCAAGAAGTCTTTCGATGAAAGGGCGTTGTTCGAGAACTACCTGACGATCGTCGACGAGATGCTGCGGGCGAAGCCGTCCGCGACGAAGGGCCGCTACATCAAGAGCCTCGCCGTGTCGACCACCATGGGGCCGAGCGTCCGGATCGACACCGCCCACCCGAAGGGCATCGATAGCGGCGTGCCCGCGTAGAGGGTCGTTGTCGGTCCGGCCGTCCGGCCGCTAGGCTCTCCGCGCCGCAGACAGCAGGGGCGCGTGAGCGCGTAATCCCTTCGGGGTACCTGCCGAGGCAAACCGAAGATGTCGCATCCCGCGCGTCTCCGCTGTCTGCGGAGGCGCGTGTTGCATCCCTAACGAGGAGGCGCGATGCCCAAAGCCGAGAAGATCGAACGGGTCGGTGAGCTCAAGGAGCGGATCGAGGGCTCCGATGCTCTCCTGCTCGCTGACTACCGGGGACTCACGGTGTCGGATATCACCGAGCTCAGGCGATCGCTCGCCGAGGGCGGGACACGGTTCTCGGTGGTCAAGAACACGCTGATGCAGCGTGCGGCCGTCGACGCATCGATCGACGAGCTCGAGTCGATGCTAGACGGACCGACGGCGGTCGCGTTCGTGGCCGGTGACCCTGTCGCCGCCGCCAAGAAGGTCGTCGACGCGGCGAAGAGGTTCCCCACCCTGATCCTGAAGGGCGGATACATGGACGGCCGCGTGCTGTCCGCCGATGAGGCCAGGTCGCTCGCGGATCTGGAGCCGCGCGAGGTCATGCTGTCGAAGGTGGCAGGGCTGCTGAAGAGCGAGATGTCCAGGGCCGCCGCCGCGTTCGTAGCCGCGCAGTCGAAGTTCCTGTCGCTGCTCGCGGCGTATAAGGAGAAGATCCCAGGAGAAGTGCCGACGGCCGAAGAGGCTGTAGCGGAGGGTATCCCGGAGGCGTTGGTCGCCTCCGACGACGCGACCGACACGGTGGAGCCCACCGTCGAGGAGCCCGCTTCACCCGAACAGAGCGACGAGTCAGAAGGGGAGGAATGAACCCATGGCGAAGATGAGCACGGATGACCTACTCGGGCAGTTCAAGGAGATGACGCTGCTCGAGTTGTCGGACTTCATCAAGCAGTTCGAAGAGACGTTCGACGTGAAGGCTGCGTCTGGCGCGCCGGTCATGATGGCCGCCCCAGGCGGCGGAGGTGTCGAGGCCGAGGAGGAGCAGACGGAGTTCGACGTCGTTCTGACAGCGGTCGGCGACAAGAAGATCCAGGTCATCAAGGAGGTTCGCGCGCTGACGAGCCTCGGCCTGAAGGAGGCCAAGGACCTGGTGGACAACGCGCCGAAGGCGGTGCTGGAGAAGGTAGCCAAGGAGGCCGCCGACACGGCCAAGGAGACGCTCGAGGCCGCCGGCGCCACCGTCGAGATCAAGTAACGGATCGACCTCGGGAGGGTCCCTCGGAGCGGATCTCCGGGGGACCCCTTCCTCTGCTCCGGTCGCTCGAAGGCCTGTGCTAGGGTTCGCGGCGGGGAGGGCGACCTCCGGTCACATCGTCGGAGCGGGGGATCGAACATGATCGAGAACGACGGCAAGCACTTCGGGAATCGGCTGCGTGAGGCACGGATCCGCGCCGGCCTCAGTCAATCGGAGCTCGAGGAACTATCAGGGATCCCGAAGGCGAGACTGTCCCGTTATGAGAACGGACACGTGGAGCCTTCGATCCAGACGTTGGCGAGGCTCGCGGGGGCGCTGAACGTGTCCGAGGCGTCGCTACTGGGTGATCATCGAGCGATCCTGGAGGGGTTCTTCACCGAGTTGTCGGCTCGAGGGGTACGGATCGAATCCCAAGAGCAGGGTGCCCGCCTGGCGCACGCGGTCGCCGACATGGTGCAAGCGCTCGGCGGCATCGAGTCGTTCGACGCGGTCGACGAGCCGGTCGTGTCACGCCGTAGCGAGCACACGGTGTGGATCGACTCGCCCGCCGGGGTCGACCTGTCCTGAGTCACCCCGGGGCCACCGCCATCGACGGTGTGCGGCTGATCGAGCTCCAAGTACGCGAGGACCAGCGCGGGTCCTTCATCGAGCTATATCGCCAGAGCTGGATCGAGTCCCCAGGCGCCGCTGCTCAAGCGAATCTCTCCCGTTCCGTGCCGGGCGTGTTGCGCGGCATGCACTTCCATCGGAGGCAGTGGGACTACTGGAGTCCGGTGGCCGGCGAGGCTTTCGTCGCACTGGCGGATCTGCGGGAGGGTTCCCCCACCGAGAGGGAGGTCATGACGCTCGGCCTGAGCGGCGACGACCCCCGGGGTCTGTTCATCCCGCCCGGTGTGGCCCACGGCTTCTATGCCACTTCGGAGTTCGTCATGTTGTACCTGGTGGACGCCTACTTCGACGGTAGCGACGAACACTCCGTGGCCTGGGACGATCCCGAGCTGGGGATCGCCTGGCCGGCAGGCGATCCGATCTTGTCGGAGCGAGATCGAGGGAACCCGAGCCTCGCCGAGGCTCTTCGATCGCCGCCTCGATACGGCCCTTCGTTGGGTTGACCTCGGCCAACCGGGGCGTTACCCTTCCGCCGTCCCTGCGAGGGGTGTAGCAGGTGGGTTGACTGTGCCTGCGTTCGTGCGTACACTACCCGTTTGCCGTGACGTCCACCGCGCTCCGCTGTGCGCCAGCTAGCTGCCCCGGGAGGGATCTCGTTTGCCTGACCAGCTTGTCCCTGTCCGTGAACGTGTCAGTTTCGCCAAGCTCGATGAGGTCCTCCCACTTCCCGACCTCGTGGGCATCCAGAGGGAGTCGTTCGATTGGCTCCTGTCTGAGGGACTGAAGGAGGTCCTCGAGGAAGTCTCTCCGATCGAGGATTTCACCGAACAGTTCCAGCTCTATTTCGGTCGGCACCAGTTCAAGGAGGTCAAGGCCTCCGAGGAAGAGTGCCGCGACAAGGACATCACCTACAGCCAGCCCCTCTTCGTCGAGGCCACCTTCGTCAACAAGGTGACTGGAGAGATCAAGGAGCAGGAAGTCTTCATGGGGGACTTCCCGATCATGACGGGTCGGGGGACCTTCATCATCAACGGAACCGAGCGCGTGGTCGTGTCCCAACTCGTCCGTTCCCCGGGGGTCTACTTCTCGAGGGAGCTGGACAAGACCTCCGACAAGGACGTCTTCGTCTCCAAGATCATCCCCGGCCGTGGGGCCTGGCTCGAGTTCGACGTCGACAAGAAGGACACGGTCGGCGTTCGCATCGATCGCAAGCGGCGGCAGAACGTCACCGTTCTGCTGAAGGCGCTCGGTTGGACGGCAGACGAGATCCTGACGCTGTTCGACAACGCGCCCTCCATCCAGCTGACCCTTGAGAAGGATCACGTTGAGACGCAGGAAGAGGCCCTCGAGGACATCTACCGCAAGCTCCGTCCCGGCGAGCCGCCCACCGCTGAGTCCGCCCGTACGTTGCTGGAGAACCTCTTCTTCAACCCCAAACGCTACGACCTGGCGCGGGTCGGCCGACACAAGGTCGACAAGAAGCTCGGCGGCGCCCAGGGCGATCTGGCGAAGCAGTTGCGCGCCCACTCCAAAGCGCTCGCCGAGTTCGACAACCCTGACAAGAAGGCGTGGGAGCAGACCCGCTACCGGGTCTTCGCAGAGCTCCAGAAGGACGAGTCCGGCGCGGGCGCGCCCAAGTACAAGGCAGTGCTCACGTTCGAAGACATCTTGAAGACCGTCCGATACCTGGTGCGCCTGCATGCCGGCCAGGAGGGCTACGACCCCGACGACATCGACCACTTCGGCAACCGCCGCCTACGCAGTGTGGGCGAGTTGATCCAGAACCAGATCAGGATCGGTCTCTCGCGCATGGAGCGCGTCGTCAAGGAGCGGATGACCACTCAAGACGTCGAGGCCATCACTCCGCAAACCCTGATCAACATCCGGCCGGTCGTGGCGTCCATCAAGGAGTTCTTCGGCACGTCGCAGCTGTCGCAGTTCATGGACCAGACCAACACGCTCGCCGGCCTGACCCACAAGCGGCGCCTCTCGGCCCTAGGACCAGGCGGTCTTTCGCGCGAGCGTGCGGGGTTCGAGGTCCGAGACGTCCACCCGTCCCACTACGGGCGGATGTGCCCGATCGAGACACCGGAAGGTCCGAACATCGGCCTGATCGGATCGCTCTCGTCGTATGGACGCATCAACGAGTTCGGGTTCATCGAGACGCCCTACCGTCGGGTCACCGCCGGGAAGGTCACCGACAAGATCGACTACCTCTCGGCCGACGAGGAGGATAAGCACGTCATCGCCCAGGCGAACGCGCCGATCGACAAGACCGGCAAGTTCACCGAGAGCACGGTGTTGGTGCGTCGCAAGGGTGGTGAGGTCGACTCGGTGCCGCCCGCCGAGGTTGACTACATGGACGTGTCGCCGAAGCAGCTGGTGTCGGTGGCGGCAGCGCTGATCCCCTTCCTGGAGCACGACGATGCGAACCGCGCCCTGATGGGGGCCAACATGCAGCGTCAGGCCGTGCCGTTGCTGCGTTCTGAGGCACCGCTCGTGGGCACGGGGGTCGAGTTCCGTGCCGCGGTCGACGCCGGGGATGTGGTCATCGCGCAGGAATCGGGCGTGGTCGAGGACGTTTCCGCCGACGAGATCGTCGTCAAGGAACGTACCGGCGCGTTACACGCCTACAAGCTGCTCAAGTACCGACGTTCGAACCAGGGAACCTGCCAGAACCAGAAGCCGATCGTGTATGCGGGCGACCGGGTGGCGAAGGGCCAGGTGATCGCCGATGGGCCGTCCACCGAGGCCGGTGAGATAGCTTTGGGCAAGAACCTGGTGGTCGCCTACATGCCGTGGGAGGGCCACAACTACGAGGACGCCATCATCTTGTCCGAGCGCATGGTGAAGGAGGACCTCTTGACCTCGATCCACATCGAGGAGCATGAGGTCGACGCGCGCGACACCAAGCTCGGCGCCGAGGAGATCACCCGGGACATCCCCAACGTATCCGAGGAGATCCTGAAGGACCTCGACGAGCGGGGGATAGTCCGCATCGGAGCTGAGGTCAGCCCGGGCGACTACCTGGTGGGCAAGGTCACGCCCAAGGGCGAGACCGAGCTGACCCCCGAGGAGCGCCTGCTCCGCGCGATCTTCGGCGAGAAGGCTCGCGAGGTGCGCGACACGTCACTCAAGGTGCCCCACGGCGAGCAGGGCAAGGTGATCGGGGTGCGTGTGTTCAGCCGCGACGACGGCGACGAGCTGCCCCCCGGCGTGAACCAGCTGGTTCGGGTCTACGTCGCCCAGAAGCGCAAGATCTCCGACGGCGACAAGCTCGCTGGTCGACACGGGAACAAGGGAGTGATCTCCACGATCCTCCCCGAGGAGGACATGCCGTTCCTGGAAGACGGCACGCCCGTCGACATCATCCTGAACCCGCTCGGCGTCCCGTCCCGGATGAACCTAGGCCAGATCCTGGAGGCGCACCTGGGCTATGCAGCCATGGTCGGGTTCAAGAAGGACGGCGTGGATCACAACGGCCCGGTCCACGTGGCCACTCCTGTTTTCGACGGCGCCCGGGAGGACGAGATCCTGGCAGCCATCCGCAGTTCCCACGCGAACGCGGACGGCGTGAGGTTGATCGATGACGTCGGGAAGTCCCGACTGTTCGACGGGCGCTCGGGGGAGCCGTTCGAGGAGCCCGTGACGGTCGGCGTCGCCTACATCCTGAAGCTGCTCCACCTGGTCGACGACAAGATCCACGCGCGTTCGACCGGTCCCTACTCCATGATCACGCAGCAGCCGCTGGGCGGGAAAGCCCAGTTCGGCGGTCAGCGCTTCGGTGAGATGGAGGTTTGGGCGCTGGAGGCATACGGGGCCGCCTACGCCCTCCAGGAGCTGCTCACGATCAAGTCCGACGACGTGCTCGGTCGCGTGAAGGTCTACGAGGCCATCGTCAAAGGCGAGAACATCCCCGAGCCGGGGATCCCCGAGTCCTTCAAGGTGCTGATCAAGGAGATGCAGTCCCTCTGCCTGAACGTCGAGGTCCGCTCGTCGACAGGGGAGGAGATCGAACTCCGAGAAACCGACGAGGACGTGTTCCGCGCGGCCGAGGAACTGGGTATCGACCTGTCCCGGCGCGAGCCGGCGGGGGCTGATTTCGACTGAGCGGGAACACGCGATCGTTGAACAGGGTGAAGAGCGAGCCACGCGAGGAGGCGAGCGCTTAGGTGCTGGACGTCAACTACTTCGATGAACTCCGGATCGGTCTTGCGCAGGCCGATCAGATCCGTGCCTGGTCCAACGGCGAGGTGAAGAAGCCGGAGACCATCAACTACCGAACGCTGAAGCCCGAGAAGGACGGCCTGTTCTGCGAGCGGATCTTCGGTCCCACGCGGGACTGGGAGTGCCACTGCGGCAAGTACAAGCGCGTCCGGTTCAAGGGCATCATCTGCGAGCGCTGCGGTGTCGAGATCACCCGGAGCAAGGTCCGCCGCGACAGGATGGGACACATCGAGCTTGCCGCCCCGGTCACCCATATCTGGTACTTCAAGGGCGTTCCCTCTCGCCTGGGCTACCTGCTTGACCTCGCCCCAAAGGATCTCGAGCGGATCATCTACTTCGCCGCCTACGTCATCACGCGGGTCGACGTGGATCGCCGGCACAAGGAGCTGCCGGAGATCGAGAGTGGACTCGAGGAAGAGAAGCGCGAGATCGACATCGACCGCGACGAGCAGGTCAAGCGCCGCCTGAACGAGCTCGAGGATCGACTGAAGGAGCTCGAGGCCGAGAAGGCCAAAGGCGCCCAGCTCTCGGCCGCCAAACGTGAGGCTCAGCGCGACGTCGAGCGCATCCACGAAGCCGCCGGCCGCGAGACACAGCACCTCGACGATGTGTTGTCCGCATTCAAGGGGTTGTCGATGAAGCAGTTGGTGGCCGACGACAGCGTCTACCGGTCGCTCCGCGAGCGGTTCGGCGACTACTTCGACGGTGGTATGGGGGCAGAAGCCATCAAGCGGCTGCTCTCGGACTACGACGTCGAGGCCGAGTCCGCCGTACTGCGCGATCAGATCGAGAACGGCAAAGGGACGCGACGCCTGAAGGCCATCAAGCGGCTCAAGGTCGTGTCCAACTTCGTCGACGGACGTTCGAACCCGATGGGCATGGTCCTGGACGCGATCCCGGTCATCCCACCCGACCTGCGTCCCATGGTGCAGCTCGACGGGGGTCGGTTCGCCACATCGGATCTGAACGACCTTTATCGCCGCGTGATCAACCGGAACAACCGGTTGAAGCGACTCCTGGATCTCCAGGCCCCAGAGATCATCGTCAACAACGAGAAGCGGATGCTGCAGGAGGCCGTCGACGCACTCTTCGACAACGGCCGCCGTGGCCGTCCCGTCACAGGGCCTGGCAACCGCCCGCTGAAGTCACTCTCGGACATGCTGAAGGGCAAGCAGGGTCGGTTCCGCCAGAACCTGCTTGGCAAGCGCGTCGACTACTCCGGCCGATCGGTGATCGTGGTGGGCCCCGAGCTCCGGCTGCACCAGTGCGGCCTGCCGAAGCAGATGGCGTTGGAGCTCTTCAAGCCTTTCGTGATGAAGCGGCTGGTCGACCAGGCGCTCGCGCAGAACATCAAGAGCGCCAAGCGGATGGTCGAGCGCGCCCGTCCCCAGGTTTGGGACGTGCTCGAGGAGGTCATCCGCGACCACCCGGTCATGCTGAACCGCGCACCCACGCTCCACCGCCTCGGTATCCAGGCGTTCGAGCCCGTGCTCGTGGAGGGCAAGGCCATCAAGATCCATCCACTCGTCTGCCAGGCCTTCAACGCCGACTTCGACGGAGACCAGATGGCGGTGCACGTGCCGTTGTCAGCCGAGGCGCAGGCGGAGGCGCGGATCCTGATGCTCTCAACCAACAACATCTTGTCGCCGGCGCACGGTCGTCCGATCGCCACGCCAACCCAGGACATGGTGCTCGGCCTCTACTACATGACGCTCGCGATCGAGGAAGACACCAAGGACAAGGACACGCCCGCGTTCGCATCAGCGGCGGAAGCTCTGTTGGCCCTGGACGCCGGTTTCTCACTCCAGCGTCCCATCCGCATCCGGCTGGAGGGCAAGAAGCTCCCGGCCGAGATGCTGCCTGAGGGTTGGGACGCGTCCAACGGACGCGCTCCGGTCATCCGCACCACGATCGGTCGTGTGATCTTCAACCAGGCGTTCCCCGACGACTTCGAGTACCGCAACACCCCGGTCGTCAAGAACGACATCGCGCGGTTCGTCGATCAGACCGTGCACGACTACGACCGCGCCCAGGTCGAGCAGGTTCTCGACAACCTGAAGAACCTGGGCTTCCACTTCGCCACCCGCGCGGGTGTGACGGTGGGGGTCGAAGACGTCACCACGCCGCCGTCCAAGGCGAAGATCCTGGATGAGCACGAGAAGCGGGCCCAGAAGGTCGAGCAGCAGTACCGACGCGGCATCATCACCGACGACGAGCGCCGCCAGGAGCTGATCGAGATCTGGACCCAGGCGACCGACGAGGTCAAGGACGCGATGGAGGCCCAGTTCAAGCCCACCAACCCGATCTTCATGATGGCCAACTCGGGCGCCCGGGGCAACATCATGCAGATCCGTCAGCTGGCCGGCATGCGCGGTCTGGTGGCCAACCCGAAGGGCGAGATCATCCCGCGGCCGATCAAGTCGAACTTCCGCGAGGGTCTGTCCGTGCTGGAGTACTTCATCTCGACGCACGGGGCTCGCAAGGGGTTGGCCGACACCGCACTGCGGACGGCCGACTCGGGGTACCTGACGAGGCGACTGGTCGACGTGGCCCAGGAGCTGATCATCCGCGAGGACGACTGCGGCTCAGACCGGAGCGTTCCCGTCCAGGTCAACGTCCCGAGGCCCGACGGCTCTGTCGTTCGCGCGGCACACATCGAGACCAGCATCTTCGGCCGCGTCTTGGCCGAGGATGTCAAGGTCGGAAGTAAGAAGGTGGCCCGGGCGGGCCAGGAGCTCACCGACGAGCTCACCGAGGTCGTCGTGATGTCCGGCGTCGAGTCGGTGCGGGTCCGCTCGGTCGTTACGTGCGAAGCAGAGGTCGGTGTCTGCCGACTGTGCTACGGCCGCAACCTCGCATCGGGGCGGGTCGTCGACATCGGCGAGGCGGTGGGGATCATCGCCGCGCAGTCGATCGGTGAGCCCGGCACGCAGCTCACGATGCGGACGTTCCACACCGGCGGGGTCGCCGGTGAGGACATCACGCATGGTCTGCCTCGCGTGGTCGAGCTCTTCGAGGCCCGCAAGCCCAAGGGAGAGGCCCAGATCACCGAGCTCTCGGGAACCGTCTCGATCGAAGACGACGACGAGAAGCACGTCCGGCGGATCCGCGTGACGGACGAGACCGGCGATATGGTCGAATACCCGGTCTCGTTCCGGGCCAGGCTGACGGTCTCGGACGGGGAGGCCGTCGAGGTCGGGCAGCGGTTGACGGAAGGTTCGGTCAACCCCCACGAGAAGCTGCGTGTGGAGGGCGTCCAGGCTCTGCAGCTGCACATGGTCGAAGAAGTGCAGCAGGTCTACCGCAGCCAGGGCGTGACGATCCACGACAAGCACATCGAGCTGATCGTGCGTCAGATGCTCCGCAAGGTGCACATCATCGAGCCAGGTGACACGGTGTTCCTGCCGGGCGACATGGTCGCTCGGCGCGTCTTCGAGGAGACGAACGCCGATGTGGTCGAGAGCGGTGGTACGCCCGCCTCGGCTCGCCCGGTGCTTCTCGGGATCACGAAGGCGTCACTCGCAACTGACTCGTGGCTCTCTGCGGCTTCGTTCCAAGAGACGACGCGCGTGCTCACCGACGCGGCTATCGGCGCACGCTCCGACCCCTTGCTCGGACTCAAGGAGAACGTGATCATCGGCAAGTTGATCCCGGCTGGTACAGGGATGCCGCGGTATCGCAACGTCCAGGTGCGGATCAAGCCCGAGGCGATCCCGGAGTACTGGCTCGCTCGCCAGCGCGAGATCCTCGCGGCAGTGGAGAGCGGAGGCGCCGAGCCCGCCCTCGTGGGGCTTACGCGCGAGCAGGCCGAGGAGATGCTAGGCGGGACGATCTCGGTTTCCGAAGAGTAGTCGCGGCCGGGCGACCGCCGGCTTCCGGCGTTCGGTCGGGGGTGTCGGTTCGACCGCTCACCTCTCGGCGGCGAGGCGGAGTAGCTCGGCGTGGACGGGCGTCGGGCCCGCCAGGATGTCTCCGGCGAGGTAGTCGGGGCCGCCCTCCCAATCGGTCACCCGGCCACCGGCCTCTTCTATCAACAGACCGCCTGCGGCAACGTCCCAGGGAGACAGGGCCAGCTCGAAGAAGCCGTCGAAGACGCCGGCGGCTACCCAAGCGAGGTCGAGCGATGCCGCGCCGGGTCGCCGAAGATCCTCGAAGCGGCCCAGCGCCGCGTTCATGGTGCGGAGGTAGCGGGGGACAACCTCCTTGTGTCGGAACGGGAATCCCGTTCCGACGACGGCTTGCTCGGGGGATCTCCGGGAGACGCGCAGGGGTTCGCCCTGGCGGTTGCCCTCGCGTTCGACCCGAGCTCCGTGTCCCCGTGCACCGAGGTAGGTCTCACGCAGGAAGGGGGCATGGACGGCGCCGGCCACCGGGCGGCCCTCCTCCACCAGCGCGACGGAGACGCCGACGATCGGGAACCCGTGTACGAAGTTGGTTGTTCCGTCCAGAGGATCCACCAGCCAGTACAGGTCACTAGCGGAGCCGCCGTGCTCCTCGCCCACGACCGGGATACCCGGGGCGGAGTGAGTCAGGAATTCGGCGATGGCGCCTTCGCTCGCCCTGTCGATCTCCGTGACGTAGTCACCGGCCGCCTTCTCGCTCGCCATCGGATCTTGACCGGCGGCGAGGATGGTGACCCCACCCACCCGGGCCGCCTCACCGGCGAGGGACGAGAGGTCGGCGAGCGAAAGCATCTGACGGACGCTATCAAGGCCAGAGGCCCGGCCGCGCGGCCGGGCCTCTGGCAGGTCATCGGTCGCCGGTGATCGCCGGCTCCTGGTCAGGAGACGGCGATCACCACCTTCTCGACGGTCGTTCCGACGATGACCTCGCTCGTCATACGGGCGATCAGCGGGTGGTCGCCCGCGGAGCCGCCGAGAGCGTCGTACGTGATCGTGAGGGAACCTCCCGCCGCCGGCGGCGAGGTGAGGACGCTCCAGCCTGTCTCTGCGGCCGGCACGGACACGAGCGCGGCGGCGCTCGAGCCGTCGCGGTTCTCCGCTCCGATCTCCAGACCCGAGCCAGCGTCGCCGAAGCCCGGCACATCGAGGCCATACACGAACGTCACTGCCTCCGTCGCCCCCTCCTGGATCCATATCTGGAACGAAACCGTGGCCACCTCGTCGTAGAAGCTGACGCTCGACCATTCCAGGATCACCCAAGAGTCGATGCCGTCGGTGAGCTCGCCCGCGAACATCTGGCCGCCGAAATCCGGGTTCAGGTCGGTCCAGAACGGAGCGATTACGTTGTTCGGTCGCGCAGGATCAGGGAGATCCTGTGGGATGTAGTTGACGTCGGAGGAGTCGCCCCCGCCGATCACCACGTATCCGTCAGACACCATGCCGACCTCGTCGTACGTCTCGCTCCCGTACTCGAAGCTCGACACGCCGAAGTTCGTGATGGTCTCATCGCCGACGCCGCCGAGTGGGGCGAAGAAGCCCGCCAGCGGGACGTAGCCGTACGGTGGGCCGCCCGGATCGATCGAGTCGATGGTCGGGGGAACCGCGGGGTCCAGCGATCCGCTGAAGGTGAACCCGGTCCCTCCTGGGACACCGGGCGCCGAGACGTTCTGGATCGCGAGATCCGGGTCATCCGGACTCGAGACATCCAGGTCGACGTTGGCCGCGCCGGAGTTGAAGTTCTGGAGCGTGACCTGGCAGGCCGCGCTCTCCCCGACACCGATCGACGTCGGGTCGCACGAATGCGACATCGTGACGTCAGCCTGGTTCTTGATCCAGGCCACGGGGATGAACACGTCGTTCTTGAACGACCCCGCATCCAGGGTGATGCTTCCGAAGTACTGTCCGTCGGCCAGGTCGACGCCTGAGATGGTGACGTCGATCTGCAAGGTCCCCCCGACGGGCACCGCCCAATCGGGAGAGGTGACTTCGATAGCCGCCCCTGCCGGCGCGCTGGTGCTTGCCGTGAAGGTCAGAGGAAACCCGGTCACGTTCAGCCCGTACCTGGTCGTAGACACCTCGCCCGGCATCACGGTCGCGTCGATGCTCGGCAGGTTCAGGTCGATCCATGTGCTCGGATCGAGCCCGGCCGCCATGTACTCGGCCGACGTGACGTCGAACGTCAGAGTGGGCTTGACCGCGCGGTTCGCACGGATCGAGCCCGCTCCGTCGTCGAACGGGTCGGCGGGTGTGATCCCGTCCTCCTTGGTCGCGGTCTGCAGCGATGAGGTCATCAATGCCGACTTGACCTGTCCGGGGGTCCAATCCGGGTGGGCCGCCTTCACGAGGGCGGCTACTCCCGCGGCGTGCGGGCTGGACATCGAGGTGCCCGCGATCGCCTGGAAGTACTCGCCCGGTGGCCCCGCAGCGGGGTCCACCGGTTCGGGTGTGTTCCCGGCCAGGATCTGGAGCCCCGGCGCGGTGACGTCGGGCTTGATGAACCCGCCCACGGGCCCCCGAGACGAGAACGTCGTCATCTGGTCCGCGTGGGCCGGCCGCGCCCGGCCGGTCCTCCAGAAGGCTCGCACCTGGTCGTGCGCACCCAAGAAGGCCAGCAAGGTGTTGGCCGGTTCGGGTCCCTCGAGCATCACCGTCGGGATCCAGAAGTTGTCCGTGAACAGATCCTGGTGGGTTGGGTTGTACAGGATCATCCCGGCCGCCCCGCCCTGAGACACGTTCAGAGCCTTGACGTTGCGGCCGGGGCTGCGTTCGCAGAGCACCACCTCGTTCGTTGCCATACCGGGGGTCATCGGGGTCTCGCAGAACGGATCGCCGTACCCCGCAACGTCCGCGGCGGAGACGACGATCCTGCCGAAAAGGCCCCTGGTTATCGACGAGCCCTCAAGCTTGAGGTGGGCGCCGTCGGATGCCCGCAGGTGTAGGTCGGTCAAGTAGGAGCGAGGACCATACGAAGCGCCGACCGTGGTCACCCAAGGACCACCGTGTTCGGCCGTAGCCGGCCCGGGTCCGGAGTTCCCGGCGGAGGCGTTCACGTCGACGCCGGCGCTGTACGCGTCCAAGAACGCCAACTCGACCGGGTCGGAGTACGGAACCGCTCCGCCGCTGATGGAGAAGTTGATGACGTCGACCCCGTCAAGGATCGCCTGCTCGACCGCGGCGACGGAGTCTGAGTTGTAGCAGCCCTGGAGCAGGCAGACCCGGTACATGATGACCCGGGCCCCAGGGGCCATACCGCTCACCCACCCGCGCCTCAGGCCGAAGATCGACGCCTTCGTGGGAGCGCCGGCGGCGGTCGAGGACGTGTGCGTCCCGTGGCCGTCGGCGTCTCGGGCGGAGCACTCGAGCGTGGCGTTGTTGCAGAACTCGCCGGGCTCAGCCCCGGTGATCAGCATGTACGTGTCAGTGAAGGCGTAAGAACCGATCAGCTTGTTGTTACAGCTGAACGGTGCGCCGAGGAGCGGGTCCGAACCGTCGCCGAACTCGCAGCCGAAGGTGCCCGGGAACGAGCCCAGGCCGAGGTCCTTGAACGACCGGTGCTCGGGCCAGATGCCCGTGTCCAGCACGCCAACGATGACGTTCCTGCCGGCCTTCCTCGATCCGCCCAGGTGGGGCCAGACCTGATCTGCGCCCAAGAAGTGTGGCGTCGTGTTGGTTAGGGGCTTGGCTCTGTTGTCCCGTTGGACGGCGACGACTCCTGGCACCCTGAGGAGGCTGCGGATCCGACCCGCCGGAACGAGCATCGACGCTCCTCCGTAGGCGATCCGGTACGTGCGGAGCATCTGAGCGCCCCTGACCTCGGCGCGGACGGCCGCCACGATCTCGCGCATCCGAGCGCTCAGGTAGCGCTGATAGGCGCGTACGCGACCCGTTGTGCTTCTCAGACTCTTCCCCGTCACGCTCGGACTGGTCGCCCGAAGTCCGGAGATGCCGCCCGCGTAGCTCGCCACCGGGTCGACGTCGAACCTAACCATCACGGGGACGAGCCTGTTGCCGCGCATCTTGAGCAGGCTTCGATCCGAACGTGCTAGGCGGGCGCTCGGGGCCTTTGCCGCGCTGATGGTCTTCCCGACAGATGGAAGCGCCCGGGCTGACAGCTTGGGTGCGGCGCCCACGGGCACAGACAGTGCGATGACTGCGATGAACACCGTGATGAGCGACAGGATGGCTGTTCGCCGCGAGACACGGAACGATGACGTACGGCTTCCCCCTCCCCAGGTGGACCATCGGGATACTGACACGAGGGGCGACCATCGTGCATAGGCCTTTAGGCTCCTGCGGAACGCTTCATCCCGAACCTGCCCGGCCGGCCCCCTAACCGGGCCCGCCCGGTTGACACTTCGTGTGTGCCACCTGTAGCTTTATCGGTCGCGCCTCGGCTCGGCGGGCTGCCGGGCGCGCCTCAGTTCCGGTTCCCGGGGGAGGACCTCAGAGCGACGCGTTTCGTGCTGCTCCGAGGGATGATGGCTCGCGGGTTGGGTAACAGCTCGACCCCGGTGTTTGACAACGAAAGAGTGCAGACGAGAGACCTATGCCCACGATCCAACAGCTGGTTCGGAAGGGGCGCGAGCGCCCTAAGACCAAGACCAAGAGCCCCGCGCTCAAGGGGTCTCCGCAACGCCGTGGCGTCTGCACCCGTGTCTACACCACCACCCCCAAGAAGCCGAACTCTGCGCTGCGCAAGGTCGCGCGAGTCCGCCTGACCTCTGGTATGGAGGTCACGGCCTATATCCCCGGAGTCGGCCACAATCTGCAGGAGCACTCGATCGTGCTGGTACGTGGGGGGCGCGTTAAAGACCTCCCGGGTGTCCGGTACAAGATCGTCCGCGGGACGCTTGACACTGCCGGCGTGAAGGATCGTCGTCAGGCCCGCTCCCGGTACGGCGCGAAGAAGGGCGGCGAGTAGCCGTGCCGCGCAAGGGACCTGCCGTAAGCCGCGAGGTGCTCCCGGACCCCGTCTATCAGAACCCGCTCGTCACGCAGCTGATCAACAAGGTGTTGCTACACGGTAAGAAGACGGTGGCCGAGCACACCGTCTACAAGGCGCTCGAGATCATCTCCGAGCGAACGGCCAACGACCCGGTGATCACGCTGAAGAAGGCGGTCGAGAACGTTCGCCCGATGCTCGAGGTGAAGTCCCGCCGCGTAGGAGGAGCCTCGTACCAGGTCCCGATCGAAGTCAGGCCGCAGCGTGGGACGACCTTGGCGCTCCGCTGGCTCGTCAACTACAGCCGGGCGCGCCGCGAGAACTCCATGGCCGAACGGCTGGTAGCCGAGATCATGGACGCCGCCAACGGCGCCGGGACCTCGGTCAAGCGTCGCGAGGACATGCACAAGATGGCCGAGGCGAACAGGGCATTCGCGCACTACCGATGGTGACCGAAGAGGAACGTCGAGCCGGCCTCCAGGGGCCGGTTTCTCATGACAGGGGGGTCGCCTAGATGGCGAGCCCCGCGGAGAAGATGCAGGTGTCACAGACCGACCAGGACGTCAAAGGGAAGGCCGGCAAGGTCTTGGAGATCCGCGAATACCCGCTCGCCCGGACCCGAAACATCGGGATCATGGCCCACATCGATGCGGGCAAGACGACAACGACCGAACGCATCCTCTACTACACCGGCAAGTCCTACAAGGTCGGCGAGGTCCACGAGGGCACCGCGCAGATGGACTGGATGGTCCAGGAGCGCGAGCGCGGCATCACCATCACGTCCGCAGCCACCACCTGTCAGTGGAAGGGCCACTGGATCAACATCATCGACACGCCCGGCCACGTCGACTTCACGGTCGAGGTCGAGCGCTCACTCCGCGTGCTCGACGGTGCCGTCGCCGTGTTCGACGCGGTGGCCGGCGTGGAGCCGCAGACCGAGACCGTGTGGCGCCAGGCCGATCGCTACGACGTCCCACGGATCTGCTTCGTGAACAAGATGGATCGCACGGGTGCCGATTTCCGGCGGACCGTCGCCATGATGGTCGATCGCCTGCAGGCCGCGCCGCTCGTCCTTCAGCTCCCCTGGGGCACCGAGGCCGACTTCCAGGGGGTTATCGACCTCGTGGAGATGAAAGGTCACGTCTGGGAGGGGGAGATGGGCGAGGAGTGGAAGGACGTCGAGATCCCCGCCGAGTACCGGGATGCCGCCGCCGCCGCCCACCACGAGCTGTTCGAGCGGCTGGCCGATCACGACGAGTCCCTCATGGAGAAGTTCGTCCACGAGGAGGAGCCCACGATCGACGAGCTCCGCAGGGCGATCCGCCGGGCGACGCTCGCGAACGAGGGTGTTCCCGTCCTCTGCGGCTCCGCGTTCAAGAACAAAGGCGTGCAGCCTTTGCTGGATGCGATCGTTTGGTACCTCCCCTCGCCGCTAGACGTGCCGCCGCTGGTGGCCACGACGCTCAAGGGCGAGGATGTCACCCGGGCGGCCAGTGACGACGAGCCATTCTCAGCACTGGCGTTCAAGATCATGTCCGACGCATACGTCGGACGGCTCACGTACTTGCGCGTCTACTCAGGCGTTCTGAAGTCCGGATCCCACGTCATGAACTCCACCAAGGACCGCAAGGAGCGCATCGGCCGCATCCTGCAGATGCACGCGAATCACCGCGAGGACAAGGACGCCGCGTACACGGGCGACATCGTGGCCGTCGTGGGGCTCAAGCACGCCACGACGGGGGACACCATCTGCGATCCGGACGAGCCGGTCGTGCTGGAGAACATCACGTTCCCGATCCCGGTCATCTCGGTCGCCGTTGAGCCCAAGACCAAGGCCGACCAGGACAAGCTGGGCAACGGTCTGGCGAAGCTCTCCGACGAAGACCCGACGTTCGTGGTGAAGTTCGATGACGAGACCGCCCAGACGGTCATCTCGGGGATGGGCGAGCTTCACCTGGACATCCTGGTCGACCGCTTGAAGCGCGAGTTCAGCGTGGACGCGAACGTGGGTAAGCCGCAGGTCGCGTACCGCGAGACCATCCGCAGGGAGGTCCACAAGGTGGTCACGCGGTTCATCCGTCAGACGGGCGGCCGCGGACAGTTCGCGCACGTGGTGCTGGACCTGGAGCCCACCGGCCCCGGCGGCGGTTACGAGTTCATCAACAAGATCACGGGCGGCTCGATCCCGCGCGAGTACATCCCCGCGGTCGACCAAGGCATCCAGGAGGCTCTCGATAACGGCGTCCTGGCTGGCTACCCCATGGTGGACGTCAGGGCCACGCTCATCGACGGGTCATACCACGAGGTCGACTCTTCGGAGATGGCGTTCAAGATCGCGGGGTCGATGGGACTCAAGGATGCCGCTCGCAAGGCGGATCCTGCGCTTCTGGAGCCCGTGATGGAGTTCGAGGTGACCACGCCGGAGGAGTTCATGGGCGACGTGATGGGCGACGTTACCGCGCGCCGCGGGCGCATCGAGCGGATCGACGAGCGCGGCGGCATGAAGTCGATCCTGGTGCTGGTGCCGCTCGCGGAGCTGTTCGGCTACGCGACCGAGCTCCGCTCGCGGACCCAGGGACGCGCCTCGCACAGCCCCATGCAGCTGCACGCGTACAACGAGGTGCCGGCGCAGATCGGCAAGGAGATCATCGCCCGGGTGACCGGCGAGTAGGACCACAGCGGGAGGTAGACCATGTCGAAGAAGAAGTTCGAGCGGACCAAGCCCCACGTGAACATCGGCACGATGGGTCACATCGACCACGGCAAGACCACGCTCACCGCGGCCATCACCAAGCGCCAGGCCGAGAAGGGCTTGGCCGAGTTCACGCCGTTCGATCAGATCGACAAGGCACCGGAGGAGCGCGAGCGCGGCATCACGATCGCGATCGCCCACGTGGAGTACGAGACCGAGAACCGTCACTACGCCCACGTCGATATGCCGGGCCACGCCGACTACATCAAGAACATGATCACCGGCGCCGCCCAGATCGACGGCGCCATCTTGGTCGTATCGGCGGCCGATGGCCCCATGCCGCAGACGCGCGAGCACGTGTTGCTGGCCCGTCAGGTCGGTGTCCCCTACATCGTGGTCGCTCTCAACAAGTGCGACGCGGTCGATGACGCCGAGCTGCTCGAGCTCGTCGAGCTCGAGGTCCGTGAGCTCCTCACCTCCTACGAGTTCCCCGGCGACGACACGCCGATCGTGCAGGTCTCGGCCCTGAAGGCTCTGGAGGGCGACGAGGCGTGGATCGGCAAGATCGACGAGCTGCTGGAGGCGTGTGACACCTACATCACCGAGCCGGTCCGCGACACCGAAAAGCCCTTCCTGATGCCGATCGAAGACGTCTTCTCGATCACCGGGCGCGGCACGGTCGTGACGGGCCGGGTCGAGCAGGGCAAGCTCGCGAAGATGTCCGAGGTGGAGATAGTGGGCATCCACGACACCCGCAAGACCACCGCGACGGACCTGGAGATGTTCCGCAAGCTCCTGGACGAAGTGGTGGCCGGGGACAACGTCGGGATCTTGCTGCGGGGCATCGACAAGGAGGATGTCGAGCGCGGCCAGGTGCTCGCCAAGCCGGGTTCGATCACGCCTCACACCGACTTCGAAGCCAAGGTCTACATCTTGTCCAAGGACGAGGGCGGCCGCCACACGCCGTTCTTCAACGGCTACCGTCCTCAGTTCTACTTCCGTACCACCGACGTCACCGGCACCGCCAACCTGCCCGAGGGCGTCGAGATGGTGATGCCGGGGGACAACGTGGAGATGACGGTCGAGATGATCGCGCCGATCGCCATGGAGGAGGGCCTGCGCTTCGCCATCCGCGAGGGTGGGCGCACCGTTGGCGCCGGCCGCGTGACCAAGATCATCAAGTGAACGACACCGAAGTAGTCTGACCCAGACTAGTAGAGAGGCACGAGCGACCGTGGCAGGACCGAAGATCCGGATCAAGCTCCGGGCCTACGACCACCGGATGTTGGACGTGGCGGCTCGAGACATAGTCGAGCATGTGACGCGCACCGGTGCGAAGGTCGTTGGTCCGGTGCCTCTGCCGACCGAGCGCACCATCTACACGGTCATCAGATCGCCGCACAAGTACAAGGATTCGCGTGAGCACTTCCAGATGCTCACGCACAAACGTCTCATCGACATCGTCGACGCAACGTCGAAGACGGTCCAGGAGCTCCAGCGCCTGAACCTCTCGGCGGGAGTGGATATCGAGATCAAGCTATGAGTCAAGTCAAGGGCATCTTGGGCGAGAAGCTGGGCATGACCCAGATCTTCGAGGAGACGCGGGCCATCCCGGTCACGGTCATCAAGGCCGGCCCCTGCTTCGTCGCCCAGGTGAAGACGATGGAGTCCGACGGCTACGACGCAGTCCAGCTGGCGTTCGCCGATACCACGCCCAACAAGCCACTCCAGGGGCATTTCGATGCACATGGCGGCAAGCCGGGACGGCATCTGGTCGAGCTGCGGACCGACGACGCGTCGAGCTACTCGCCTGGTCAGGAGTTGCGGGCCGACGTGTTCGTCGCGGGCGACCGCGCCGACGTGGTGGGCGTCTCACGTGGGAAGGGATTCTCCGGTGTCATGCGGCGACACGGGTTCAGTGGACTCGGATCGAGCCACGGAACCGAGAAGAAGCATCGGTCCCCGGGCTCGATCGGAGCCTGTGCGACGCCGTCGCGGGTCTTCAAGGGCATGCGGATGGCCGGGCAGCACGGGAACCAGCGCGTGACGGTGTTGAACCTCGAGATCGTCCAGTCTGATCCTGAGCGCAACCTCCTGCTGGTCAAAGGCGCCGTTCCGGGCCCGAACGGTGGGCTCGTCATGGTCCGCTCGGCCGTGAAGGCTCCCGCTGGGAAGGGTGTCTGATGGCGACCATCGAGCTCCGAGACGCGCAGGGGAAGAAGGTCGGCTCGTGTGACCTGCCAGCCGGGGTGTTCGAGTCCACGGTGAGCGTTCCGCTGATGCATCAGGTCGTGGTCGCAGGCATGGCTGGGATCCGCGCCGGCACGCACTCCACGAAGACACGGGGCGACGTCTCCGGCGGGGGCAGGAAGCCGTGGCGTCAGAAGGGCACAGGCCGTGCGCGGCAAGGCTCGATCCGGTCGCCCCAGTGGGTGGGCGGTGGTGTCGCGCACGGACCGCACCCGCGCGGACATGAGATGCGCGTGAACAAGAAGATGAAGCGTGGTGCGCTCCGGTCGGCGCTCTCCGATGCGCTGCAGAGCGGGAAGCTCGCCGTCGTGAACGACATCTCGTTCGACCAGCCGAGAACGCGCGAGGCGGCAGGGTTGCTCAAGGCGCTGGAGCTCGAAGGCAAGGTGCTCGTGGTCCTGCCGGAACCTCAGGACGTTGTTGAGCGGTCCTTCCGGAACCTACCGTTCGTCCGGATCGCCTACGCGAAGAGCCTGGGCACCTACGAGGTGCTACGGGCCGACCGCGTGCTGTTCACGGAAGCGGCGCTCGGCGTGCTCGAGGGGGCCAGGGGGGTGGCGGAGTGAAGTCGCCACGCGACGTGATCATCCGGCCCATCGTGTCCGAGAAGTCCTACGCGGGGATCGAGCTGAACACCTACACGTTCCTGGTCGACCCGCGCGCGAACAAGACCGAGATCAAGGAGGCCGTCCAGACGATCTGGGAGGTCAAGGTGACCTCGGTGAACACTCTGAACCGGCGAGGCAAGACGAAGCGCCGGGGCTGGACCAAAGGCAAGCGCGCCGACGAGAAGCGCGCGATCGTGACTCTCGCGCAAGGCGACTCGATCGAGATCTTCGAAGGTGGGTTGGGATAACCGATGGCCGTTCGCAAATACAAGCCCACGACCCCGGGTCGACGCGGCGCCAGCGTGTCCTCGTTCGAGGAGATCACGCGGTCGAAGCCCGAGAAGTCGCTCGTCGCCAAGGGTCGCAAGAAGGCTGGGCGCAACGTCCACGGGCGGATCACGGCGCGGCACCAAGGTGGCGGCAACAAGCGGCGCTACCGCATCGTGGACTTCCGCCGGAACAAGGACGGGGTCCCAGCCAGGGTCGCGCAGATCGAGTACGACCCGAACCGGAGCGCGCGCATCGCGCTGCTTCACTACGCCGACGGTGAGAAGCGATACATCCTTGCGCCGCAGGGCGTCTCGGTCGGCGACACCCTGCAGTCGGGGCCCGACGCCGAGATCCGCCCGGGCAACGCACTGCCGCTTCGTAACATCCCGGTCGGCACTGTGATCCACGCGATCGAGCTGAAGCCAGGAGCCGGCGCGAAGATGGCTCGCTCCGCCGGCACCAGCGTGCAGCTGATGGCGAAGGAGGGTCGATACGCTACCCTCCGTCTCCCGTCCGGTGAGACCCGGCGGGTGGAATCCACCTGCAAGGGCACCGTGGGCGTGGTGGGCAACCCGGAGCACGAGCTGATCTCGCTCGGAAAGGCTGGACGCGCCCGCTGGAAGAACAGGCGCCCGTCGGTCCGCGGGGTGGCCATGAACCCGGTCGACCACCCGCTGGGTGGAGGCGAGGGCAAGTCCTCCGGAGGCCGTCACCCAACGTCGCCGTGGGGTAAGAAGGAAGGCCGCACGCGCAAGAAGAACAAGGCGTCGAGCAAGTACATCGTCCGTCGCCGTGGGAAGGGTCGTGGCTGATGCCCAGGTCCGTGAAGAAGGGTCCGTTCGTCGACGAGCACCTGATGGTGAAGATCGACGATATGAACAAGCGCGGCGACAAGCGGGTCGTGAAGACTTGGTCGCGCCGCTCAACGATCGTGCCCGACATGATCGGGCACACCATCGCTGTGCACGACGGCAGGAAGCATGTGCCGGTGTTCATCTCGGAGTCGATGGTGGGACACAAGCTCGGGGAGTTCGCGTCGACGCGGACGTTCCGTTCGCACGCGCGAGACGAGCGCAGGACCGGAGTGAGGTAGGAACGTGGAAGCACGCGCCACCGTCAAATACATCCGCACCTCGCCGCGCAAGATGCGGCGGGTGGTGGATCTGATCCGCGGCCAGCACGTCGAAGAGGCCCGACGGATCCTGCGGTTCTCGCCGCTCGGCGCCACGCGTGACGTGGAGAAGCTGCTGAACTCCGCCGTCGCCAATGCCGAGCAGCAGCCGGGCGTCATCTCCGAGAACCTGATGGTGTCGCGGGCATGGGTCGACGTGGGGCCGACGCTCAAGCGGTTCCGGCCGCGGGCGTATGGCCGCGCCACCCGGGTGCGCAAGCGCACCGCGCACGTGACACTGGTCGTGCGAACGATGGGAGAGGAACGCTAAGTGGGTCACAAGGTCAATCCGTACGGGTTCCGGCTGGGGGTCATCTACCCCTGGAAGTCCAACTGGTACGCGCGGCGTGAGTACGCCGACCAGCTGCACGAGGATGTGTGGATCCGCAAACACATCCGTTCGCGGTTGTCGCGCGCCGGTATCTCCAGCATCGACATCGAGCGCAAGGGCGACCAGATCTGGGTCTTCATCCGCACGGCACGTCCGGGCATCGTGATCGGGCGCAAGGGGGCGGAGGTCGACCGACTGCGCAAAGACGTCGAGCGCTACACCAAGAAGCGTGTCGACGTGAAGGTCGAGGACATGAACCAAGCGGCCAGCGAATCGCGTCCGGAGACGGATGCCGCGCTCCTGGCCCAGGGCGTCGCCGAACAACTGGTAGGCCGGGTGGCTTTCCGCCGAGCGATGCGCCGAGCCGTCCAAACCGCGATGCGGGCGGGAGCCATGGGCGTTCGTGTGCAGGCCGGAGGCCGGCTCGGCGGCACAGAGATGTCGCGCAGTGAGTGGTACCGCGAGGGTCGAGTGCCGCTACACACCCTCCGCGCGAAGATCGACTACGGCACCTCGGAAGCCAAGACCACGTTCGGCCAGATCGGCGTGAAGGTCTGGGTCTACCACGGCGACCAGATACCGGATCGCGAGCAGGCGACCGAGCGCGCGCTCGCGCGCGCTCGAGTGGGCACCGGCGGTCGCGCTCCCGCCTCCACGCGGACGACCGCGCCCGCGGCGCCCGCGGTCGCGAAGACGGCCGCCGAAGCCCCGGCCGCCGTGGCCGTGGCAGAGCCTCCTGTGCCCGAGCCTGTGCCCGAGCCTGCGGTAGAGCCTGTGCCCGAGCCTGCGGTCGAGGCACCAACGCCCGAGACTGGTGACGCCTGATGCTCGCGCCGAAGAAGGTCAAACACCGCAAGCAGCATCGCGGGAACCGCCGCGGCAAGGCCACGGGCGGCACGGAGGTTCAGTTCGGCGACTACGGGCTGGTGGCGTTGGAGCCGGCCTGGATCACCAACCGCCAGATCGAGGCGGCACGTGTCGCTATCACCCGGCACATCCGACGTGGCGGCAAGGTGTGGATCAACATCTTCCCCGACAAGCCGATCACCAAGAAGCCGGCCGAGACCCGTATGGGCTCGGGCAAGGGCAACCCGGAGGGCTGGGTCGCTGTGGTGAAGCCCGGCCGCGTGATGTTCGAACTGGCGGGCGTGCCGGAGACGCTCGCCCGCGAGGCCATGAGTCGCGCGCAGCACAAGCTGCCCATCAAGACGAAGTTCATCTCCCGAGTGGGGAGTGAATAGGCGATGCCGAGCAAGGCTGCCGAGCTGCGCGAGCTACCCGACGACGAGTTGATCGTTCGGATGGACGCCGCCAAGGAGGAGCTGTTCAACCTGCGGTTCCAGCTCGCGACCGGGCAGCTGGATAACCCCGCGCGGATGGACCAGGTCCGCCACGATGTGGCTCGCATCGCCACGGTGCTCCGCGAGCGCGAGATCGAGCAGGAGCTCGACGCGATCGCGGCCGAGACGGACGATGAGGAGAACATGCAGTGAGCGACGAGCAGACCACGATCGAGCGCGGCCGGAGGAAGATCCGCACGGGCGTGGTCGTGTCCGACAAGATGGACAAGACCGTGCTGGTCCGCATCGACCGCCAGATGCGTCATGCGCTGTACGGCAAGATCGTTCGGCGTTCGTCCAAGCTTGCCGCCCACGACGAGGCCAACGACGCACGCGTGGGCGACACGGTCCGCGTGATGGAGACCAAGCCCCTGTCCAAGACCAAGCGCTGGCGCGTGGTCGAGGTCGTCGAGCGGGCGAAGTAGGAGACGAGTCAACGTGATCCAACAGGAGACCCGCTGCAAGGTTGCGGATAACACTGGGGCCAAAGAGGTCCTGTGCATCCGCGTCCTCGGCGGTTCGGGCCGTAGGTACGCGAGGGTCGGCGACGTGATCGTCGGCACCGTGAAGGATGCCCTGCCCGGCGGCGCTGTGAAGAAGGGCGAGGTCGTACGGGCAGTCGTCGTACGCACCGCGAAGGAGCGACGCCGCCCGGACGGCTCCTACATCCGCTTCGACGACAACGCCGTTGTCCTCATCAACGAGCAGAAGAACCCCCGCGGCACACGCATCTTCGGCCCGGTCGCGCGGGAGCTTAGGGAGAAGCGCTTCATGAAGATCATCTCGCTCGCCCCGGAGGTGCTGTAGATGCCCGGCGTCGACATCAAGAAGGACGACCTGGTGAAGGTGCTGCAGGGCAAGGACCGCGGGAAGGAAGGTCGCGTCGTGCGGGTGCTGCCGCGAGAGGGCAGGGTCATGGTCGACGGCGTGGCGCTCGCGAAGAAGCATCAGCGCTCGGCGGGGAAGCGCTCCACCGGTGGTCAGCAACTCCAACAGGGAGGCATCATCGACGCGGAGATGTTCATCGATATCTCGAACGTCCAGGTCGTGTGCAAGAGCTGCGGCAAGCCCACCCGCGTCGGGCACCGCATCGAGGACGACGTGAAGGTGCGGATCTGTCGTCGATGTGAGGCGGAGCTATGACGGACGTAGGGATGCCCCGTATGAAGCAGCGGTTCCGCGAGGAGCTGATCCCGCGACTCAAGGACGAACTGGGCCTAGTCAACGTGATGCAGGTGCCGCGCCTGGAGAAGGTCGTGATCAACATGGGGATCGGCGATGCGGTCAAGGACGGTCGTATGCTGGATGCCGCGTTGGCGGACCTGGAGGTCATCAGCGGTCAGAAGCCGGTGGTGACCAAGGCCCGCAAGTCGATCGCGGGGTTCAAGCTCCGAGAGGGCATGTCGATCGGCGCGAAGGTCACCCTTCGGGGCGACCGGATGTGGGAGTTCCTAGATCGGCTGGTCACGTTGGCCCTGCCCAGGATCCGCGACTTCAGGGGGCTCGCGCCCAGCGCGTTCGATGGACATGGCAACTACACGATGGGTGTGACCGAGCAGCTGATCTTTCCGGAGATCGACTACGACAAGGTGCTGAAGGTCAGCGGCATGGATATCACCGTGGTGACCACAGCGAAGACCGACGACGAGGGGCGAGCGCTCCTGGTGGCGTTGGGGTTCCCGTTCATCGGGGCCACGGCCGTCGCCCGGGCGAGCTAGAGGATCGAGAGATGGCGAAGAAGGCTCTGATCAACAAGCAACAGAGGCAGCCGAAGTATCGGGTGCGTGCATACACGCGGTGCCGCCGATGTGGCCGGCCGCGCGCCGTGTACAAGAAGCTGCTGCTCTGCCGGATCTGTTTCCGTCAGCTGGCGCACGCGGGCGAGCTTCCGGGGGTGACCAAGGCGTCATGGTGAGCACCGATCAGGTCAAGAGCACGAAGAGCCGCAAGCGCAAGTTCTCCTCGAACATCTCCGACCCCGTAGCGGACCTGTTGACGCGGATCCGCAACGCGAACCTGGCCTTCAAGGACGACCTGGTGGCTCCGGTCTCCAAGCTCTCAGAGGCAGTGCTGCGGATCCTCGAGCAAGAGGGGTACATCGGGGGCTTCGCCCGCGAGGGCGAGGGTGTCCAGGAGGCGTTCCGGATCCGACTGAAGTACAGCAAGTCGCGCCAGCGGACGATCTCGGGGATCAAGCGCGTGTCCACTCCCGGTCGGCGCGTCTATGCGGGCAGGGGCAAACTGCCGCGCGTGCTGGGCGGCCTCGGTGTCGCGATCATCTCCACATCGCAAGGCGTGATGACCGACAAGGACGCTTCCAAGAAGGGGATCGGCGGGGAAGTCCTCGCCTTCGTGTGGTGATCATGGCATGAGTCGGATCGGAAGACAGCCCGTCGAGGTCCCGAGCGGTGTCGAGATCGACATCGCCGAGGGCAACGTCGTCACGGTTAAGGGCCCGCGAGGCTCGTTGACCCAGACGATGCATGCCGATATGCGCGTCGTCGTGGAAGGAGATTCGCTCTCGGTCGAGCGCCCCGACGACCAGGGGTTCCATCGGAGCCTCCATGGGCTCACCCGATCGCTCTTGGCCAACATGGTCGAAGGCGTCACGAAGGGGTACGAGAAGCGGCTCCAGATCGTCGGCGTGGGATACCGCGCTGCGATGAAAGGCAGCGACATCGAGATCGCCGCCGGCTTCTCGCATCCCGTCGCCGTGGTCCAGCCGCAGGGGATCGAGTTCGAGGTCCCCACGCCGACCCAGATCGTGGTGCGCGGCAACGACAAGCAGCAGGTGGGCGAGGTCGCCGCGAACATCCGGAAGATCCGCAAACCCGAGCCCTACAAGGGAAAGGGCATCCGGTACGAGGGAGAGTACGTCCGCAAGAAGGCCGGGAAGGCCGCGAAGACGGGTGCTGTCTGATGGATGCGAAGACGAAGCGTGGAGCCCGTGTCCGCCGCCACACGCGAGTGCGGAAGAAGATCTCAGGAGACGCTGGACGGCCGCGCTTGGCCGTCTATCGATCCAACAGGCATATCTACGCGCAGTTGATCGACGACCGGAAGGCGACCACGATCGCGCAGGCCTCCGATCGCGAGGTCTCGGGCGAGGGAAAGACGGCCCGTGCGAAGGCGGTCGGCGAGCTGATCGCCCAACGCGCCAAGAACGCCGGGATCGAGCACGTGGTGTTCGACCGCGGCGGCCGCCAGTATCACGGCCGCGTCGCGGCGCTCGCCGAGGGCGCTCGAGAGGGAGGACTCCAGATCTGACATGAGGCGATACGACGCGAGTTCTCAAGACAAGAGCCCGTTCGAAGAGCGGGTCATCTCGATCAACCGTGTGGCGAAGGTCGTCAAGGGCGGCCGGCGGTTCTCGTTCGCCGCGCTCGTGGTCGTGGGCGATGGCGCGGGGCGCGTCGGCGTGGGCTACGGCAAGGCCAAGGAGGTGCCTGCGGCGATCGCCAAGGGCGTCGAGGAGGGCCGCCGCAAGATGTTCGAGGTACCCATGATGGGCACGACGATCCCGCATGCGGTGATCGGCCAGGCAGGGGCGGGCCGTGTCCTGCTCAAGCCGGCTGCGCCGGGGACCGGCGTGATCGCCGGCGGGGCCGTCCGTGCACTGGTCGAGTGCGCCGGGATCAAAGACGTGCTCTCCAAGTCGCTCGGCTCCTCGAACCAGATCAACATCGTGAAGGCCGCCGTGCAGGGGTTGCAGTCCCTGAGGCGCCCGGCCGACGTCGCCAAGCTCCGCGGCCGCGACGTGGTCGAGATCGCGCCCAAGCCCATGCTCGAGGCCGTTGCGGCTGCGGAAGCGCGGCTGCAGGCGGCACGGACGGCCGCGCTCGAAGAGGTCTACAGCGACGAACCCAGGGCTCCGTCCGGGCCGCGCGGAGGTCGTAGATGACCAAGCTCAAGGTCACCCAGCGACGGAGCGCGATCGATCGCCCGCAGGATCAGAAGGACACGATCCGTCGGCTCGGGCTGCATCGGATCAACGATTCGGCCGTCAAGGAAGACCGGCCGGACATCCGGGGCATGATCGCCAAGGTCCGTCACCTGGTCGATGTCGAGGAGGTGGAGGGATGAAGCTCCACCACCTGAAACCCGCCCAGGGCGCTACGAAGGATCGCAAGCGTGTCGGTCGCGGGCGAGCGGGTGTCCGTGGCAAGACGGCCGGTCGAGGCACGAAGGGCACGGGCGCGAGGAAGAACGTGCCCGCCGGGTTCGAGGGCGGGCAGATGCCGCTGCAGCGGCGGGTCCCCAAGCTCAAGGGCTTCACGAACCCGAACCGGGTCGAGTTCGCGGTCGTGAACGTCGAGCTGCTCGCCAAGCACTACACCGACGGCGAGGTCACGCCCGACGACCTCTACCAGCACGGATTGGTCCGCAAGGGCCGGCCCGTGAAGGTATTGGCGCGCGGAGAGATCGACCACGCCCTCGTGGTGAAGGCGCACGCCTTCTCCGACGCCGCCAGAGCCAAGATCGAGTCGGCCGGCGGCCGGGCCGAGGTTCTCGGCTAGGCCGGGGTACGATAGACCACCGTGCTCAAGGCCTTCCTTAACGCGTTCCGGGTTCCGGACCTCCGGAACAAGATCCTCTTCACGCTGCTCGTCGTGGCGATATACCGGTTCGGCTCGCACGTGCCGGTGCCCGTCGTGGACCTCGGCTCGCTACAGCGGCAACTCGAGGCTCAAGGCCAGACCGGCTTCCTGGCGTTCATAAACCTGTTCTCGGGTGGTGCGCTCGGCCGCATGGCGGTGTTCGGGCTCGGGATCATGCCGTACATCACCAGCTCAATCATCATGCAGCTCCTCACCGTGGTGATCCCAAAGCTCCAGCAGTGGCGGGATGAGGGCGAGGGGGGCACGAAGAAGATCAACCAGTGGACCCGCTACGTGACGGTCGTCCTGGCGCTCCTGCAGTCGACCGGCCTGGTGTTCCTGTTCCACAATCAGACGACGAGCGGGGTCGACATCTTCCCCGAGGGGACCTTCACCCCCCCGAACCTGGCGCTGATCATCCTCACGTTCACCGCCGGGACAGCCATGGTGATGTGGCTCGGCGAGCTGATCACCCAGCGCGGCGTGGGCAACGGCATGTCGATCCTGATCTTCACCAGCGTGATATCGACCCTCCCCTCAGAGGGTAACGCGATCTTGCTGCAGGGAGGGACGGGCAAGTTCATCGCGATCATGTTCATCGGCCTGGCCATCATCGTGGCCGTCGTGTTCATCGACCAGGGTCAGAGGCGGATCCCCATCCAGTACGCCAAGCGTGTGGTCGGGCGACGGATGACATCGGGTGGTAGCACGTACCTACCCCTGAAGGTGAACCAGGCCGGCGTGATCCCGATCATCTTCGCGACCTCGGTCCTGTACTTCCCAACGCTGCTGGCGAGCGTGTACCACGCCTCCTGGTTCCAGAACTTCGTGAACGACTCCGTTAACAACCAACGGAGCCTCGTCTACATGGTCATGCTCACGCTGCTCATCATCTTCTTCGCGTACTTCTACACCGCGATCCAGTTCGATCCCGTGCGCACCGCCGATCAGATCCGCAAGCAGGGCGGCTTCATCCCTGGGATCCGGCCGGGCCCGCCAACCGCCAACTTCTTGAACTACGTGTTGGTCCGCATCACGCTGCCGGGCTCGATGTTCCTGGCAGGCATCGCGCTGCTGCCCTCGATCGTGCTCGCGTACTGGACGCTCAACCAGTTCCCGTTCGGCGGCACGTCGGTGCTGATCGCGGTCGGCGTGGCGCTTGAGACCATGAAGCAGATCGAGTCGCAGCTGATGATGCGGCACTACGAGGGCTTCTTGAAGTAGCCATGCGGCTCGTGCTCCTCGGCCCTCCGGGCGCTGGGAAGGGAACGCAGGCGACACAGCTTGCCGAGCGCTTCGGCATCCCTCAGATCTCCACCGGAGACATCCTGCGTGAGCACGTCCAGGAGAACACGATGCTGGGCGTCAAGGCGCGGACCTTCATGGACCGAGGGGAGTACGTCCCCGACGAGGTCGTGGTCGAGATGGTGATGGATCGGCTCGCCGAGGCCGACGCCGAGAAGGGCTTCATCCTGGACGGGTTCCCTCGAACGGTGCCGCAGGCCGCGGCTCTGGAGTCCTCGCTGGCGGCTGCGGGCCGGCCGTTGTCGGCGGTCCTCAAGTTCGCGATCGCCGACGAGATGGCCGTGCGGCGCCTCACCGCTCGATGGACGTGCCCCAACTGCAAACGTACGTACAACCTGGAGTTCAAACCCCCTGCCCAGGAAGGGCTCTGCGACTTCTGCGGCCACGAGCTGGAGCGGCGTGCGGACGACGACGAGCTCACGGTCCGTCGCCGGATCGAGGTGTACCGCGAGCAGACCGCCCCGCTCGAGCGCTTCTACCTCGACCGGGGGCTTCTCCGTGAGGTGGACGCGCAAGCACGTGAGGCCGATGTTACCGAGCGAACGATCCACGAGCTCGAGGGGATCGACCGGTGAGCCGGTCATGATCATCTACAAGTCGCCCGACGAGATCGCGAAGATGCGTCGCGCGGGACGGATCACGGCGGGTGCTATCCAGGCGATGCTCGATGCGGTCACTCCGGGCATCACCACGTACGACCTCGACCAGATCGCGGAGCGTCACATCCGATCCCATGGCGCGACTCCGTCGTTCCTGGGATACGGGGGATCCCGGGGCGTAACACCGTTCGCCGGAACGATCTGCGCTTCGATCAACGAGGAGATCGTCCACGGGATCCCTTCTCCGAAGAGGGTGCTTGATACGGGAGATGTGTTGTCGCTCGACTGTGGTGCCATCTGGGATGGGTTCCAGGGCGATTCGGCCGTCACCGTGATCGTCGGCGGTGAACCTCCTTCGCAGGAGGCGGAGAAGCTACTCCGGGTGACCGAGGACGCGCTCGATGCTGCGATCGCCGTGATCAGGCCGGGGGGCCGACTCTCAGACATCGGGGCTGCCATCCAGCAGGTGGCCGAGGGGGCTGGCTTCACGTTGGTGCGTGAGTACGGCGGACATGGGATCGGACGCGCCATGCATGAAGACCCATTCATCCAGAACTTCGGCTCACCCGGTCGGGGTCCCGAGCTGAGGCCCGGGCTGGTGGTAGCCGTCGAGCCCATGGTCATGCTGGGGAGCCATGAGACACGTGTACTTGCCGACGAGTGGACCGTGGTCACGGCGGATGGCTCGCTCGCCGCACATTTCGAGCACACGATCGCGGTCACGGACTCAGGACACGAGATCCTGACGGCTAGGACCAGCTAGCTCATTGGACGTACCGACTGACCTGCCCGTATACTGACCCTTCGCCCCGCCCGGAGGCGGGTTTCGGCTGGTCCGTGGGCCGGGGCGAGACCCAGGACAGACGGGAACACCTGGAGCGTGCCGAAGAAAGATGCGATCGAGGTCGAGGGAACGGTCGTCGAGCCGTTGCCCAACGCCATGTTCCGGGTCAAGTTGGAGAACGATCACGTCGTGTTGGCCCACATCTCTGGCAAGATGCGGATGCACTACATCCGGATCTTGCCCGGGGACCGGGTCTTGGTGGAACTGTCGCCGTACGACCTCTCACGGGGTCGCGTGGTGTACCGGTACAAGTAGGAGCGAGATGAAGGTCCGACCCTCGGTGAAGAAGATGTGCGACAGGTGCCGCGTCATCCGTCGCCGTGGTCGGATCCTCGTGATCTGCACGAACCCGCGGCATAAGCAGCGACAGGGCTAGGAGGCGCAACGAGTGGCACGGATCGCAGGGGTCGACCTTCCGCGTGACAAGCGGCTGGACATCGCGCTTCGCTACATCTACGGCGTCGGCGAGACCAGCGCCCACAAGATCGTCGAGGGCTCCGGCGTAGAAGGTGCCACCAAGGTCCGCGATCTCTCCGAGGACGAGGTACTGAAGATCCGCGAGTTCATCGACCGGAACCTGAAGGTCGAGGGTGACCTCCGTCGAGAGGTCGCACAGGACATCAAGCGAAAGATCGAGATCGGCTGTTACCAGGGCGTCCGTCATCGCAGGGGACTTCCCGTTCGCGGACAGCGCACACACACCAACGCTCGCACCCGAAAGGGCCCGAAGAAGACGATCGCCGGCAAGAAGAAGGCCGCGAGGAAGAAGTAACGACATGGCGAAACCGAAGGCGAAGAAGGCCCGCAAGCGCGAGAAGAAGCACGTCGTGCACGGGCAGGCCCACATCAAGTCCACGTTCAACAACACGATCGTCACGATCACCGACCTGCAGGGCAACACGCTCAGCTGGGCGAGTGCCGGCAACGTTGGCTTCAAGGGGTCGCGCAAGTCGACCCCGTTCGCCGCGCAGCTCGCGGCCGAGAAGGCCGCCCGTCAGGCCCAGGAGCACGGCTTGCAGAAGGTCGACGTGTTCGTCAAAGGCCCGGGTTCGGGTCGCGAGACCGCGATCCGCTCGCTCGCCGCGGCCGGTCTCGAAGTGGCGGGCATCCAAGATGTCACGCCGGTGCCGCACAACGGTTGCCGGCCGCGCAAGCGTCGCCGCGTCTAGCACGCGGTGGCACCCCGGCGTCGAACGGACGCACGGGACCATGAGGGTGGGGTAGCAGTGGATGATCCCCCACCGGAGGAGGAAGCCAGTTGTTCATCGTCGCCAGGCCTCAGATCACCGAGGACGTCATCAACCCCACCCGCTCCAAGTTCACGATCGAACCGCTCGAGCCCGGGTTCGGCTACACGGTCGGGAACTCGCTCCGCCGGACGCTGCTGTCCTCCATCCCAGGCACCGCGATCTCGTCCGTCCGCATCGACGGCGTGCTCCACGAGTTCTCGACGATCCCCAAGGTCACCGAGGACGTCACCGACATCATCCTGAACCTGAAGGGCCTGGTGGTTCGTTCCGAGCTTGAAGAGCCGACCACCGTATACCTGAAGACCAAGGGCCCGGGAGCGGTCACGGCCGGAGATGTCGCTCCTCCCGCAGGTGTCGAGATCCTGAACCCCGATCTTCACATCGCCTCGCTCGGCAGGGGCGCGTCGCTCGAGATGGAGATGACCGTCGAGCGCGGGGTCGGCTACCGCATGGCCGATAAGAACAAGAAGCCGCGCGATCCGATCGGCGTGATCCCCGTCGACTCGATCTTCTCGCCGGTGCGGAAGGTCTCGTACTCGGTCGAGAACACGCGAGTCGAGCAGATGACCGACCGCGATCGGCTGGTCCTCGATGTCGAGACCAACGGGTCGATGACGCCTCGGGAGGCGGTCGCGTCCGCGGGCGGGGCGCTGCTCGAGCTGGTCAACCTGTTCGCGGAGCTGGCCGAGGCTGCCAGTGTGACGGTCGGACCGGCCGAGGACGAGCAGATGCCCAGCGACTACGCCATCACGATCGAAGAGTTGAACCTGTCGGTCCGCTCTTACAACTGCTTGAAGCGTGAAGGCATCAACGCGGTGGGCGATCTGGTGGAGAAGTCGGAGTCCGAGCTGATGGACATCCGCAACTTCGGTCAGAAGTCGATCGATGAGGTCAAGGCCAAGCTCGAAGAGCTTGGCCTTGGTCTGCGGGAGGAGTAGACGGGTGCCGAGGCCCAAGAGGGGAGCACGTCTGGGTTCCAACCCCGGTCACCAGAAGCTCCTGCTATCGACGCTCGCGTCTCAGCTGTTCGTGCACGAGGCGATCAACACCACCGAGGCGAAGGCCAAGATGCTCCGCCCGTACGCCGAGAAGCTCATCACGTCGGCGCGGCGCGGCGATCTGGCCGCGCGTCGTCAGGTGCTGAAGGACATCCCCGATCGCGACGTGGTTGCACGGCTGTTCCACGAGATCGCGCCCCGCTTCGAGGGACGGCCTGGTGGCTACACGCGGATCATGAAGCTCGGGCCGCGCAAGGGCGATGGGGCCGCGATGGCTCGGATCGAGCTTGTGGAACGCGAGGGCTGAGGCCCGCCCGTTCGAGCATCCATACTTCGTTCGTGCGGGTCGTTCGACTTACTTTGGCTTATGACGGGACCGCGTTTCGGGGGTGGGCTCGGCAGGGCGACCCTGATGTGAGGACCGTCGAACGGGTCGTTTCCGACGTGCTGGCGAAGGTCCTACGCGAGGACGTGCGCATCTCGGTGGCGGGACGGACCGACGCCGGAGTGCATGCTCGGGGACAGGTGGTCTCGTTCGAGACCTCCAGCGTGCTTGCCCCGGAGCGGATCCGGCGGGCGCTGACGAGCATGCTCGGACCCGAGGTTGTGGCGGTCGATGCGCGGGTCGCCCCGGCGGGGTTCGACGCCCGGTTCTCGGCGTCGGCCCGGGTCTATCGGTACGTGATCGACACGGCGGAGGTGCCTGATCCTTTCACGGCCGCGTACGTGTGGAACAAACCGGGGGAGCTCTCGCTCGGGGCCATGCGCGCGGGTGCTCTCCGCATGTTGGGGGAGCACGACTTCGCGTCGTTCTGCCGGCGTCCGGCAGCGGGGAAGTCCACGGTTCGCGATCTGCAGCTGCTGGCTATCAGCGCGGCGAGGTGATCGCCTGGAGTTCGTCGTTCGCGCGAACGCGTTCTTGCACCAGATGGTGCGGACGCTCGTGGGAACGCTGGTCGCGGTCGGCGACGGACGCATGAGGCCGTCCGACGTGGCGGCCATCCTTCGAGCACGAGACCGGGGGCAGGCTACCGAGCCGGCGCCTGCGAAGGGGCTAACGCTCGAGCGTGTCGTATACGGGCGGAGGGCGGGATGACCGAGTGGGAGCCGAGCGATCCGCAGGTCCTCGAGTGGATCCAGGGTGCCGTAGGGCCCGGCGCACGCGTCGCGCGGACGGAGCGGATGCCGCCGTCGTCGACGGAGAAGCACGCGATCGATGTTCTCAGGCAGGACGGGGGTACCGAGAGGCTGGTCCTTCGCCGGTACCACGACACCCAGCGCATGGCGTCGGAGCTCTGGTACGACCCGGCGAGCGAGGTCCGCGCCCTCGAGATCCTAGGGACGACGCCGGTCGTGGCCCCGAAGCTCTTGGCGAAGGATCTCGAAGGGGAGATCTGCGACGTCCCCGCCCTACTGGAGTCCTGGGTGCCCGGTGAACAGGCTTGGGATCCGCCGGATCTCGATCGCTACCTGGCCAGAGCAGGGGAGATGCTCGTCGTGATCCACGGCGTAGAGCCTCCTTCCCCCGACGACCTGCCCGTGTACCGCCCGTACTTCGCAGACGATCAGATCGAGCACCGGCTGGTCCCTCGGTGGTCGAGGCGGCGGTCGGTTTGGGAGGACGTGTTCGAGCGGATCCACGACCGCTGGCCGGTCACGCCGGTTCGGTTCATCCATCGCGACTACCACCCTGGCAACGCGCTGTGGGACGGCGAGCGGATCAGTGGGGTGGTGGATCGGGCGACCGCTGCGCGCGGTCCGGCGGGGATCGACCTCGCCAGGATGCGGCAGAACCTGGCCGCCTGGCACGGGAAGGCGGCTGCCGATCGCTTCACGAGGCGCTACGTGGAGGCGGGTGGCGATCCGGCCGCGCGCCACCCGTTCTGGGATCTCCTGGACGCGGCCGATTCGGTGGCGGACACCGACGAACCCGGAGCACCGGGGGAGGGCGATGTCGCGTTGTTCGAGGACTACGTCGCCGAGGTGCTCGCCGAGCTGTGAGCGATACCTGGCCCGAGCGCCTTCGGGTCGGCTAGACGCCGGTCGAAGGCGAGTGGGTTCTGTACAGGTCGACGAGCCGTCCGATCAGCTCGGAATGCCCCTGCACGTGGAAGATGTAGCGGGGGATGTCCCTCCCGGTCGAATGCGACATGAACGGCTCGCCCCAGAAGCTGAGATGCGCCTCGGTCACCCCTTCTTCCGTCTCGGCGAGGATGAACGAGACGGTCTCCTCGAGGTCTCCCCATGTGGGCTCGATCACCTTCCAGGCCCCGGGACAAGCCTGAACCTTGGGAAGCACCTGCTCCTCCCATCTGGTTCGCTCGCCCCGGTTCAAGACGAAGCGGATCCGTGTCACGCGCGGGTTCTCGATCGCAGGTCGAAGCAGCGAGTCGAACAACGACTGCGGGACGAACATGAGGAGGCAGATGTTGAACCACGTCATGTCCCCTTGAGCGCGAGCAGCGAACCGTTCGCTCTCCGCACGGAGCGCCCGCGGCCCGACCAGCACCGCGTCGGGGGGCCGGAGGTCGGTGCGGATGCGCTGGACGTCGGCCTCGACGGATCCCAGCGTGATGGCCATCCCCTCGTCCCGCGATTCCTTGCGGAGGCTCCGAAGGAGCATCAGCGCGAGGATCACGAGCATCACCGTGAGGACGACGTCCGTATCGACGATGCCGAGCAGATGCAAGACGAGCGCCGCCACGGCGGCGAGCGCTCCGGCGACAGCTTCCCATTCGATGCTCTTCAGTCGTTGCATCGCAGAGGCATCATCCCCTGGAGATGGTTGGCGAACAACCGGCTGGGTCCGGCGTCTGGCGACGTGGGTTCGGAGCCGGAGCGAACTTTGACGGCTCTGCGTTCTCGCAGGTAGCATGGCTCCTCGGCCGGGAGGTCCCGGCCGTTCTCCTTGTGATGAAGACCTACTCTCCGAAGCCCGATCACATCGTTCGCCGCTGGTACGTCGTAGACGCCAGTGGCCAGGTTCTCGGACGCCTGGCGTCGGAGGTCGCGGCCATCCTGCGCGGCAAGCACAAGCCGATCTTCGCCCCCCATATGGATACCGGTGACAACGTGATCGTGCTGAACGCCGAGAAGATCGAGCTGACCGGCGCCAAGCTCACGAAGAAGGTGGCCTATCGCCACTCGGGCTACCCAGGTGGCATCACCGCCACGAGATACGAAGCCCTGATGGCCCAGAAACCGGCGTTCGTGATCGAGAAGGCCGTGAGGGGCATGCTGCCCAAGAACAGTCTCGGCCGGTCCATGATCAAGAAGCTCCACGTGGTGGTCGGCCCCGAGCACCCCCACCAAGCGCAGCAGCCCGTTCCCTACACGCTGGGGCAGCCGCCGATGTGGGAGGGGCTCCCGCAGCGAACGGCGTCGAAGACCGCGGCCGCGCCTTCAGACAAGCCCGAGGCAGCGAAGCCGGCGAGCAAGCCCGTCAGCAAGAAGACCACGGCCACCTCGCCCGCCAAGACCAGCGCGGCGAAGAAGACCGTGGCTCGCAAGCCGGCGGCCAAGAAGGCGACGGCTGCCAAGACGGGCTCGGCCAAGAAACCCGCCGTCAAGAAACCCGCGACCCGCAAACCCGCGGCTAAGAAGGATCAGGAGGAGTCGTAAGTGGCCACGACCGCAGCGAAGATCACCACGGGACGCCGCAAGGAAGCGGTCGCCCGCATACGCCTGGTGCCGGGGACCGGCGACTTCGAGATCAACGGTCGCACGCTGGACGACTACTTCCCGACCCGCGTGCATCGCATGGTGGCCGTCGCCCCGCTGCGCCTCGCAGGTCGCGAGAAGGACTTCGACGTGATCGCCACGATCCGCGGCGGCGGCATAGCCGGGCAGGCAGGGGCCATCCGCTTGGGGATCGCCCGAGCGTTGATCGATCTTGACCCGGAGCTTCGTGCGCAGATGAAGGCCGAGGGATACCTCCGCCGGGATGCTCGCGAGAAGGAGCGCCGGAAGTACGGGTTGAAGAAGGCTCGCAAGGCGCCGCAGTACTCGAAGCGCTGACGCTCAGCCCGCCGGCTGCTGACCCTGCGTGTCCCACCGTTCGGACGTATCGTCCTCGTCGGTCGCGTACGCGCCCGCCTCGATCGCCTCGATGATCTCTTTCGCCCTCGCTTCATCTTCCGGGGTGACCCACAGGTACACGGGGCCGGCCCGGTACGGTCCCTCGGCCTCGCCTTTGATCAACACGGCGATGCCCTCCGCTTCGAGGCGTCCCTTCGTCAGCTGACCGTAGAACCCGTTGCCGGTCGCGTACACACGGACGAGACGATCATCGCTCATGCGCCGATCCTCCCACACACCCCGCGTGATCGCCCGTTCGAAGGGTGCACCCGGTAGCCTTCGCGCTATGGGGCGTCTGTTCGGCACCGACGGGATCCGTGGCGTCGCCGGCACCGACCTGACGCGTGATCTGGCACGCGATCTGGGGCGGGCCGCCGTCGTGGTCCTGGGCAGGCATGGCGGGGACCGACCGACGTTCGTGATCGGACGGGACACCAGGCGCTCAGGGGAGTGGCTGGAGCAGGCCATCGCCGAAGGGATCTGCTCCGCGGGAGGCGACGCCATCCTGGCCGGCGTGGAGCCGACGCCCGGTATCGCGTTCCTGACGGTCGAGCTGGGCGCTTCATCGGGAGTCGTCATATCGGCCTCCCACAACCCCCCCCAGGACAACGGGATCAAGTTCTTCTCGACCGACGGCACGAAGCTTCCAGATCAGATCGAGGACGAGATAGAGGCTGCGCTGAGCGAACCGATCGCTCCTAACGTGACCCCCGGCGAGCTGCGCGAGGCGGGCGTGGGCCGCGAGCGCTACCTGAAGCATCTGGTCGCATCCGCCGACGCGCCGCTCGACGGGATGTCGGTCGTGGTTGACTGCGCGAACGGCGCCGCGTCTGGGTTCGCCCCGCAGGTACTGGAGCGGCTCGGCGCCGACGTCCACGCCATCTTCGATCGGCCCGACGGCGACAACATCAACGTCGGCTGCGGTGCGTTGCATCCCGAAGTCCTCGCGTCGGAAGTCGTGAGGCTCGGAGCCGATGCCGGCGTAGCGCATGACGGCGACGCCGACCGGGCGCTGTTCGCCGATGCGGCAGGCAACGTGATCGATGGCGATCAGGTCCTCGCCGCATGTGCACTCTCCATGCAGGCTCGAGGCTCGCTCGCCGGGAACACGGTCGTGACCACGGTTATGGCCAATCTGGGATTCCATCGAGCCATGCGGGAGGCCGGCATCTCGGTCGTCGCCGCTCAGGTCGGAGACCGTTACGTGCTGGAGGAGATGCTCCGGAACGGGGCCGTCTTGGGAGGCGAGCAATCCGGCCACATCATCTTCCGGGAGCAGGCGACCACGGGTGACGGGCTGCTCACGGCCGTGCGCTTCCTTTCACTAGCGGCCGCGCGCGGCGTGGGCATCCAGGAGTTGGCGTCGTGCATGCGCCGCTTCCCGCAGGTCCTCCTGAATATCGGGGTTAGCGATCCCTCCCGCCTCCAGGGTGCTGAGGTGGTGTGGGGAGCTGTGCGGCGCGCCGAGGAGGTGCTCGGCGACGGTGGAAGGGTCTTGGTGCGACCCTCGGGTACCGAACCGCTGGTACGCGTGATGGTGGAGGCCGAGACCCAGGAGGACGCCGCCCTGCACGCCGACGCGATCGCCGAGGCGGTGCGCTCCGGCCTCGCGGCCGGTTGAACGCTCGCTGCTAGGGTTTGGCCTATGTGCGGCATCGTGGGATACGTAGGCCCCGAAGATGCCCTCCCCATCGTGGTCGAGGGGCTCCGGCGCCTCGGATACCGAGGCTACGACTCGTCGGGCGTAGCGGTCCTGAACGATGGTCTGCGGATCGTGAAGCGCGCGGGCAAGCTCTCCGAGCTCGACTCCGCGCTCAGCCAAGCGTCGTCGATGGCGGGGAGCGCGGCTATGGGGCACACCCGTTGGGCCACTCACGGCGCACCGACGGACCGCAACGCCCATCCGCACGCCGACTGCGGCGGACGGGTGGCGGTGATCCACAACGGGATCATCGAGAACTTCCAGACCCTCCGCGCCCGCCTGGAGAAGGATGGCCATCACCTAGCGTCGGAGACCGACACGGAGTGCATCGCTCATCTGCTCGAGGAGAGACTCGGCGACGGGATGAGGCTCGCCGATGCGGTCCGGGCGACCGTTCGGGAGCTGCGCGGCGCTTACGCCGTCTTGGCGATGTCGGCGGACGAACCCGACGTGATCGTGGGCGCGAAGGTCTCATCGCCACTCGTGGTGGGGTTGGGCGACGGGGAGACCCTGTTCGCGTCCGACATCCCCGCGCTACTAGATCGCACTGCCCGGGTGATCCCCGTGGAGGAGGGCCAGCTGGTTGAGGCCACCCGCGACGGGGCCGTGTTCACCGATTTCGACGGGAACGTCCTGCACCCGGAGCCGATCACCGTCGACTGGGATGTCGCTCACGCGCAGAAGGGTGGCTTCGACGACTTCATGCTGAAAGAGATCCACGAGCAACCGGGGGCCATCCGCGACACGCTGGTCGGCCGGGTCGTGGATGGCCGGCTGGTCATGGACGAGCTGAGGATCGCCGCGGACGTCTTCCGCGAGATCGGAAAGGTTTTCGTGGTGGCTTGCGGGACGGCCTTCCACTCCGGGATGGTCGCGAAGTACGCGATCGAGCACTGGACCCGGATCCCGGTCGAGATAGAGATCGCGAGTGAGTTCCGGTACCGCGACCCGGTTCTAGGCCCCGACACACTCACGCTCGCAGTCAGCCAATCCGGCGAGACGATCGACACGCTCGAGGCGGCGCGCCACGCTCGCCGGCAGGGCTCTTACGTGATCGCCGTGACGAACACCGTGGGGTCGTCGCTCGCGCGTGAGGCGGACGGGGTGCTCTACACCCACGCCGGTCCCGAGATCGCGGTCGCCGGCACCAAGACGTTCGCCACGCAGATGGTGTCCCAGTACCTGGTGGCGCTCTACCTGGCGCAGGTTCGTGGGTCGATGTTCCCCACGGAGATCGCCGAGGTGTTGGATCGGTTGGACGAGCTCCCGGCGAAGGTCGAGCGGGCTATCGGGTTGGACGGAGCCGTTCGTGCGTTGGCCGAGCGCTACAAAGACGCTCGTGACGTGTTGTTCATCGGCCGGCACACGGGGTATCCGGCTGCGCTCGAGGGGGCGCTCAAGCTCAAGGAGATCAGTTACATCCACGCGGAGGGATACCCGGGCGGGGAGCTGAAGCATGGCCCGATCGCTCTGATCGAGGAGGGTGTGCCGGTGGTGGCGGTCGCCACCGAGTGCCACGTCTACCCCAAGATGCTTTCGAACATCCAGGAGGTTCGCGCCCGGGGAGCCGAGGTGATCGCCGTAGCCACGGAAGGCGATCGCCAGATCGGCGCGCTCGCCGATCACGTCCTGGAGGTACCCGCCACCCCCGAGCTGCTCTCGCCGGTCGTGGTCACCGTGCCGTTGCAGCTGTTCGCGTACCACGTGGCGAAGCTGCGTGGATGTGACGTAGACCAGCCGAGGAATCTGGCGAAGAGTGTCACGGTCGAGTAGCCCTGCGGCATGAAGGCCCGATGACCGCTCATCCGTTCGGCCGAAGGTTCCCCGTCGTCCTCGTGTTGGCCGTGTTCCTGTCCCTTGTGGCAATGCCGGTCGCGCACGCGTGCTCCTGCTTCCAGGGGGATCCGCGTGACGCCCTGGCGGGGGCCGACGGAGCGTTCATAGGAACGTTGACGAGCGTGAGCGCGCCCGATGAGCGAGGGTTCGCCGTCTACAGCTTCGATGTCGAGACCACGGTCAAGGGCGACATCGGCGCCACGATCGACGTTCAGGCGGGATCGAACGACGCGAACTGTGGACTGGATGCGCTGGTCGGCGACCGGGTCGGGCTGTTCACCTACCTGGAGGGAGCCCAGTGGGTGTCGGGTCTGTGCAACCAGATCGATCCCGAGCGGCTGGTTGCCGCGGCGGCGCCGCTCCCGGTGCCCGACGGCGCCGGCCCGGCCCGCTTCGTGGTCGGTGTGAACATCGGTCGTCATCGCCTGATGTCCCTAGACGAGGACGGCCGCACCCTGGCCTATGGCAAGGGCGACGGCTACGCGATCGACGTCGACCTGTGTCCCGGCTCTAACCGTGTGGTCGAGGCGGCCCGTATCGACAGGACCGGTGTGCTCGTGGTCCGCGAGCTGCCGTCGCTAGATGTGGTTCGCCGGATCGCACTGGTGTCGGGTCCCCCATACCCGCGGGTCGAGGTCGCCTGCCTCAACCGCACAGGGGGCCGACTGGTGGCGGTAGAGCGGCACGCCGGCGATCGCTGGGTCCATGTGATCGAGGGCTTCCACGATCGCATCGTCTGGCACGGGCGGGTTCGCAGCGTGACGATCGACGGGCGCCATGTGGTGATCCAGGACGGGCGGAGGGTATCGATCGTGGATCTGCACGGCGGCGACCTGACGCTCATCGCGACGCTCCCGGCCGGGGCGAGGTCGCCTGTGATCTCTCCAGATGGGTCTTGGGTGGCGGCGTTGAGGAGTGACCGTTACGGGCGAAGCCGAGGTCCTCTCGGTGCGTGTCTCGGACGGCTCGGTGGCCCGGTACGTGTTGGAGGCCGTGCAGTACGTCGACGGTCACCTCCTGTGGCTCGACGCCTCCAGGTTCCTTTATCTGCCGACCGACGGTCAGAACGCGCCGGCCATCTTCCTGGCGAGCACCATGGAGCCTTCGTCTGGTCCGAGCGCTTGGTACGGGGGTTCGGCCGTGGTGAGCGGCGGCACCGTCTTCGGCACCGACTGGGGAGCGCTGATCTCCGCTCAACTCCCGAACGGCGATGTTCGGCTGGTCCGCCTGCTCGACAGCCCGGAGACCGGTGTGCTTGACGTGGTCTCGCGCAACGCCGCCTGAGTCCCCATCGGCGGCCCCGTCGTCTAGCCTCTCCTCGTGGAGATCGTCGGGCTGGGCGTGGACATCTGCGAGATCGCCCGTATGGAGCGGGCGCTCGCTCGACACCCGACCATGCGAGACCGTGTGTTCACTCCCGAAGAGCGCGCGTACTGCGACGGCAAGGCGCGTCCGGCGGAGTCTTACGCCGGGCGGTTCGCAGCTCGCGAGGCCACGATCAAGGCGCTCGGCGGCTATAGCGGGAAGCGATGGAAAGACATCCACGTGAGCCGGCACGCGAGCGGTGCTCCTTCGATCGTGTTGGAGGGCAATGCGGAACGCCGGGCGGACATGCAGGGCATCACGCGAGTACTCGTCACGTTCACGCACGAGAAGACGAACGCCGTGGCGTTCGCGGTGGCGGTGCACGAGTGAAGCCGGTCCTCACGCCCGATCAAGCGTCCGAGCTGGATCGGGCGACCCAGGCCCGCGGCATCTCGGCTGAGCTGTTGATGGAGCGGGCCGGCCGCGCGGTGACTCGCGCCGCGATCGATCTCTTGGGTGGGGCCTATGGGCGGCGGGCGGTGGTCGTGTGCGGCAAGGGGAACAACGGGGGCGACGGCTTCGTGGCCGCCCGCCACCTGGCTCGCGCGGGCGTCCGAACCGTGGTCGTTGCGGTCGAGCGCCTGGACGCCCTGCGGGAACCGGCCGCCATCAACGCGGCTCGCCTGAACGAGGTGCCGGTTCGCGTGCTGCCCTTCTCCGGCGCCGCCCTCGAGCGGGAGCTCACCAGGGCCGACGTGGCGATCGATGCCATCTTCGGCACGGGGTTCCGGGGGATCCCCGAGGACGATTGGGCTGAGGCCATCGTGGCGTTGAACGGCTCCGGTGTCCCCATCGTGGCCGTGGACATCCCCTCCGGGGTGAACGGCTCGACGGGCGCAGCGCAGGGTGAGGCCGTCCGAGCGGACCTCACGGTGACCTTCGGAGCCCCCAAGGTCGGCGCCGTGCTCCTGCCTGGGGCCGAGCTCGCGGGGGCGGTGCGCGTGGTCGACATAGGGTTCCCCGACGACCTGCTCACGGCGAACGCCTTCCTCATGGAACCGGCCGACGTCTCAGCCTTGCTCCCCGAGCGTCCGCTGGAGACGCACAAGCGGGCAACGGGCGTGCTCTTGGTGCTCGCCGGATCGCGCGGCATGACCGGCGCCGTCCGCCTGATCGCGGAGGGTGCGGGGAGGATCGGCGCCGGGCTGATCCAGGTGGCGGTGCCCGAGGGCATCCTCCCGATCGTGCAGTCCGAGCTGGTGGAGACCACCTTCGTTCCGCTCCCCGAGACGGAGGAGGGCTCTGTGGCTCGGTCCGCTCTCGGAGCGATCCTCGCGTGCCTGGAAGGCGCCGACGCGCTCGCCATCGGGCCGGGGCTGTCGACCGATGAGGCAACGGCCGAGCTCGTGCGTGAGCTGGTGCGCGAGAGCACCGTGCCGTTCGTCCTGGACGCCGACGGGCTGAACGCGTTCGCGGGGCGTGCGGGCGACCTCGCCGACCGCAAGGCCGACGCGGTCCTCACACCACACGACGGCGAGTTCGCACGTCTCTCCGGGGTGTCGGCACGCGACCTTCGGGACGACCGCTTGGCCCATGCGAGAGCGCTCGCATCGACGACCGGGGCGACCACGCTGCTGAAAGGCAGCCGGACGCTCGTCATCACGCCCGACGGAGAGGCGAGGATCAACCCGACCGGCGGGCCCGTCCTGGCCACGGCCGGGTCGGGCGACGTGCTCACGGGCGTCATCGGAGGGTTGCTGGCGCGAGGGCTCGACCCTGTCGACGCGGCCTCGACGGCGGCTTACGTTCACGGCTTGGCGGGGATACTGGCCGGCCGTGCGCTCGGGGAAGGCACGCTCGCATCCGACGTGGTCGCGCACCTCCCCGCCGCCGTCAACCGGGTGTTGGAGGGCGCGTGAGGCGTCTCCGTCCGACGTGGGCACAGGTGGACCTGAACGCGATCCGACACAACGTGCGGACGCTCAAGCCCGAGGGTGCCGAGCTGATGGCGGTCGTGAAGGCGAACGCCTACGGGCACGGCTCGGTGCAGGTCGCCCGCGCCGCGCTGGAGGGCGGCGCCACCTGGCTCGGCGTCGCTCTGGTGGAGGAGGGACTGGATCTGCGCGGCGCGGGCATCGATGCTCCCGTACTGGTCTTGTCGGAGCTGCCTTCAGGCTCCGAACTCGTGGCGCTCGACGCCGGACTGACCGCCAGTCTCTACACCGACGACGGCCTGACCCGGCTGGCTGCGGCAGCCGTCGGTCGCGACGTCGGTGTCCACGTCAAGGTCGACACCGGCATGCACCGCGTCGGCGTGTACCCCCCGGAAGCCACCGTCACCTTCCTCGAGCGGGTGGCTCGCTCGGGCATCGGTCTGGACGGCCTGTGGACGCATTTCGCCAGCTCCGCGGAGAACGAGGAGACGACGCTCCGGCAGCTCGAGGGGTTCCTATCGGTTGTCGGGGCCGCCCGGGCTTCGGGATTCGAGCCACGGATCGTGCACGCGGCGAACTCCGGAGCGGTGATCCTCCATCCCCAGAGTCATCTCGATCTGGTGCGGGCGGGGATCGCCATCTACGGGATCGAGCCGGAACCCGGCGTGGGCGCGGACCTCGGTCTGATCCCCGCGCTTTCTTGGCGATCGGCGGTGACCATGACCAGGCGTCTTCCTGCCGGTGAACGCGTGTCGTACGGCCATCGCTATCTGCTGGAACGTGACGCGAACATCGCCACGGTGCCCGTGGGATACGCGGACGGCTATCCTCGCGCGGCCTCGTCGCGAGCCGACGTCCTGATCCAGGGAACGCCGTGCCGAGTAGCGGGGAGCGTGACCATGGATCAACTCATCGTGGACTGCGGAGACCTCGACGTGGTCGCCGGGGACGACGTGGTGCTGATTGGGCCCCAGGGCGCCGGGTCGGTGTCCGCGTGGGATCTGGCGGTTCTAGCAGACACGATCGGTTACGAGATCGTCACGCGGATCGGCGAGCGAGTCCCCAGGGAGTACGTGGGATGAGCAGGAGACGAACGGCGATCGTGGCGGGCGGCGTGGCCGCGGGCGCAGTGGCGGCAGGCGTGGTCGGACGAGTGTTGGTCAGGCGTCGCCACGCCGAACACGAGGACGGAACGCCGTTGCTCGATCTGCCCCCCGACGTCTTGGATCCCGTCGTCGCGTTCGATGGGACCGAGATCACCGTCAGGGCCGCCGGCGACCCCACCGCTCCCGTGATCGTCTTCTCCCACGGGTTCAGCCTGGACATGTCCGTCTGGCACGAGCAGTGGCTGGATCTGTCGGATGACTTCCGCTGCGTGCTGATGGACCACCGCTCGCATGGGGCCAGCGGGCGGGCAGCGCACGGCGACCTCTCCCTGCGGTCCATGGGGCGTGATCTGGCCGGCGTGATCGACGCGGCGGCGCCCGACCGACCCGTGGTGCTCGTCGGACACAGCATGGGGGCGATGGCGATACTGGCGATGGCCGAGCAACGGCCCGAGCTCTTCGGTCCGCGCGTGGCCGGCGTCGCCCTGATCGGCGGCGCCTCCTCGGATCTGCTTCGCGGCTCGATCGGCTCCGTGACCGAGCTGCTAAGACCGCGGCTCGGGACGTTCACGACCGCCGCTCGGCGCGTCGACCGGCTCCGGCGCGCGGTGCTCGCGAGCCCCGCAGACCTGAGCGGAGTGATCACACGCGTGACGCAGTTCGGCCCGGAGGCTCCGCCGCACCTGGTCGAGCACATCGTGTCCCTGGCCGAGCGTGCGCCGTCGGAGGTGTGGACCGACGGGTTGGCAGGGCTGATGGAGATGGATCTCCGTCACGCGCTGCCGCGTGTGCGTGTTCCGGCCCTCGTCATCGTCGGCGAGCACGATCGGGTCACGCCGCCCGCCATCGCGGTCGAGCTGGTCGGCGGGCTGCCCGATGCCACACTCGCCGTCATCCGACATGCCGGACACATGGTCATGCTCGAGCGACCGGTCGAGGTGAATCACGACCTGAGGGTCTTCGCTCGCCGCTGCCTGAAGACGAGTAGCCCCAGCAGGAACGGCAAGAGGAAGCGAACGTGATCAGAACGCTCGCCGATGCCGCCGCGGAGGCCGCCTCCTGCATCAAGTGCCGCTTGGCCGAGGGGCGGACCCAGGTCGTGTTCGGGGTGGGGAACCCGGACGCGGAGCTGATGTTCATCGGTGAGGCCCCGGGGTTCCACGAGGACAAGCAGGGCGAGCCGTTCGTCGGTGCCGCGGGCCAGCTGCTGACCCGGATGCTGAACGAGATAGGCCTCACCCGCGCCGATGTCTACATAGCGAACATCTTGAAGTGTCGTCCTCCTGGCAATCGCGACCCGCTATCTGACGAGATGGAGTCGTGCACCCCTTGGCTGATCGAGCAGATCTCGTTGATCCAGCCGGCGCTCGTGGTCACCCTCGGGAACTTCGCAACGAAGTTCGTGTTGAACACACAGACGGGGATCACGCGGCTGCGGGGCCAGGCGTTCCCGTGGCACGGCCGGACGGTGATCCCCACCTTCCATCCGGCCGCCATCCTGCACGGCGGCGGCGAGGGCTCGAAGCAGTTCGAGCAGCTCCGCGAGGACTTCGCCATCATCCAGCGGACGTTGGAGGAACTGCGCAACTCCTCAGCGGCGACGGTGGTTCTCGAGGGACCGGAACCGTCCGCCGACGAGGAGCAGTTGGAGCTCTTCTGATGCGGATCGAGCTGCGGACAGAGACGGCCGAAGACACGCGGGGAGTGGGAGAGGCGATCGCCCCACTGCTCGCCGCGCGCGACGCGGTGATCCTGACGGGCGAGTTGGGCGCGGGCAAGACGACCCTGGTGCAAGGCGTGGCGCGCGGACTCCGGATCGAGGCCCAGGTGGTCTCTCCTACATTCATGCTCGTTCGCGAATACCGGGGACGGCTGGACGTGGCCCACGTCGACGTGTACCGCCTAGACCGGATCCAAGACGTGGTCGATCTGGGCCTGGAGGAGATGGGGGACGGCGAGGCGGTCCTCCTGGTCGAGTGGGGCGATTTTGTCGAGGAGCTCTTGCCGGCCGACCACCTCACTATCGAGCTGACGAACGCAGCGCCGGACAGCGAGGTACGACGTATCGTCCTCACACCCGCGGGCGGTTCGTGGACGGAGCGATGGGAACCGATGAGGCGCGCCCTGGCGACGTGGGAGGTATCCGGGTGATCGTCCTGGGCATCGACACTTCGACACCGCAGACCAGCCTGGCGATCGGAAACGAGCGTGAGGTCCTGGCCTCCCTCTCGATCGCCGGCCAGGCGCGCCAAGAGTCGGTGACGCCCGCCCTGCAACAGCTTCTGACCTGGTCGGGCCTCAACATGCGCAACATCGGCGGCGTCGCCGTGGGCATCGGCCCGGGTCTGTTCACAGGTCTTCGTGTCGGAGTGGAGACCGCGAAGACACTCGCGCAGGTCCTGACGATACCCATCGTGGGCATCACCAGCCTGGACGCTCTCGCCTTCGCGGTCCGATACTCGCCTCGTCGGATCGCTGCGGTGATCGATGCAAGGCGTGGCGAGGTGTTCGCGGCCGTCTACCGTTCGGTGCCAGGAGGGGTGGTACGCGAGACCGATCATCTGGTCCTCAAGCCCGATCATCTGGTCGCCGAGCTGGAGGCCGAAGCCGGAGAGGTGCTGTGCGTCGGGAACGGTGCCATCCTGTACCGGCATGAGCTCGAAGAGCTGGGCAGCCGGGTGGAGTTCGCCAGCCCGGCGGTGGCGCATCCCGACGCCGCCGCCTTGGTCGAGCTCGCCATCCCTCGGTTCCTGCGTGAGGAGTTCGATCGGGTGTTCGACGTCGTGCCGCTCTACCTGAGGAAGTCTGATGCGGAGATCTCTTGGGATCAGCGAGCCAGAGGCGCCCAGGGTTGATGTGACCCGGATGCGCCGCCGCCATCTGCGCGGCGTCATGGCGATCGAACGCCAGGTCTACTCGCGCCCATGGAGTCCCAACCTGTTCCTGGCCGAGATGAGCGAACCTCACAACCGCTGCTATCTGGTTGCTCGGTCCGACCGCGACGTGGTCGGCTACGGCGGCCTCATCTGCTACGGAGATGAGGCCCACGTCACCAACATCGCGGTCGACCCCATGCACCATCGCCGCAAGGTTGGCTCGCGACTGCTCTACGACCTGCTCGTAGAAGCGATCGAGATAGGCGGCCAGGCAGTCTCTCTCGAGGTGCGCGTGTCCAATTGGGGAGCGCAGAGGATGTACGGTCGATTCGGGTTCCATCCGGTCGGGATCCGACGGAACTACTACCAGGAGCTGAACGAGGACGCGCTGATCATGTGGACCGACGACGTGGGATCCAAGGCGTTCGCCCGGCGGCTCTCGGAGATCGCGGCCACGCTGCCTGACGGTGTGCGCCCCGCGTGATCACCCTGGGCATCGAGACCTCGTGCGACGAGACGGCAGTCGCGGTGGTGGAGGATGGGTTCATCGTTCGCGCCAACCTGATCGCCTCCCAAGTCCACCTGCACGAGCGGTTCGGAGGCGTGGTCCCCGAGGTCGCGGCGCGTGCGCACGTCGAGGCCTTGAATCCCCTCATGGCAGAGGCCTTGGCGGAGGCCGGCCTCTCGGGGTTCGGGCAGGTCGACGGGGTGGCCGTCACGGTCGGCCCCGGCCTGGTCGGCGCGCTCCTGGTGGGGATGGCCGCCGCCAAGGGAGTTGCCTTGGCGACAGGGGCCGATCTGATCGGCGTGCATCACCTTGAGGGTCACATCTGGGCGAACTTCCTCACGCACGGCCCGCCCGAGCCGCCGTACGTGGCGCTCGTCGTGAGCGGCGGTCACACCATGATCGTTCACATGCCCGAAGTGCACCGGCATGAGGTGATGGGCCAGACCCTCGACGACGCGGCTGGGGAGGCGTTCGACAAGGTGGCCCGCATGATCGGTCTCGGGTTCCCGGGAGGACCGGCGCTCGATCGGATGGCCCGCGAAGGCAACCCCGAGGCCATCCGATTCCCTCGCGCCATGGAGAACTCCGGCGACTTCGATTTCTCGATGAGCGGACTGAAGACCGCGGTGCTGCGCCACGTGAAGGCCGAGCGTGCGGCGGGCCGTGATATCCACCTGCCGGACCTGGCGGCGAGCTTCCAAGAGGCGATCGTCGACGTGCAGGTGCGCAAGACCATCGAGGCGGCTCAGCAGGTGGGCGTAGACAAGGTGCTGCTCGGTGGCGGTGTGGTCGCCAATACCCGTCTGCGCGAACGCATGGAACGCGAGGGCGCCGCAGTGGGCCTGAAGGTGCTGTTCCCACCGCTCGACCTGTGCACCGACAACGCGGCCATGATCGCGTGCGTGGGCGCGGCGCGGCTCGCCCGTGGGGAACGAACGTCGCTCGACATCGGCGCCGATCCGAACTTAGGGTTAGCGTCGTGACGACCGTCCTGGTGACCGGGGGCGCCGGGTTCATCGGCTCGCATCTCGCCGATCGACTGCTGGCCGAGGGCTATCGCGTGATCAGCGTGGACGATCTCACGACCGGCCGGATCGCCAACCTCTCGGATGGCCGGGGGTACGGCAAGGAGTTCACGTTCTTCAACATGGACGTGCGCGCCGAGGGCCTTCAGCAGCTCTTCGAACGGCACCGCCCAGAGGTGGTCTTCCATCTGGCGGCGCAATCGGGCGTTCGTCCTTCGCTCGAGGATCCCGTCCGCGACGCCAGCATCAACATCATGGGTCTGTTGAACGTCTTGGAGTGCTCCGTGAAGACGGGGGTGGGCAAGGTCATCTACGCGGCCTCGGGCGGCACCATCTACGGCGAGCCCAAGCGCATCCCGGCCAAAGAGACCAGCGCGCAGGGTTCGCACCCGACGTCTCCCTATGGCATCTCGAAGAAGGTGTCGGTCGACTACCTGGGCTTCTATCAGCGGTACCGCGGCCTGGACTACACGGCCCTCGCGCTCGGCAACGTGTATGGACCGCGACAGGATCCCCACGGCGAGGCGGGTGTGATCGCGATCTTCGCGGCGAAGATGCTGGCCGGCGAGACCCCCACGATCTACGGCGACGGGAACCAGACGCGCGACTACGTCTTCATCGACGATACGGTGCACGCGTTCGTGCAGGCCATAACGCGCGGCTCCGGCAAGCTCGTGAACATCGGAACCGGCCTGGAGTCGAGCGTGAACCACGTCTATCGGTTGCTCGCCGACATCATCGGCTTCACGGCCGACCCGACCCACGGCAACTTGCCGCCCGGGGAGCTCCGCCGGATAGCGCTCGACATCTCCGCGGCGCCCAACGCCGTCGGATGGAAGCCCTGGACCCACCTCGAGGACGGTCTCGCCGAGACGGTGGCCTTCCTGAAGGGGATCTAGGGATCGCGGATCGCGGCTTGCGGAAGATATCGCTGCCCGATGGAGTTGGGGGCGATGTGACGACGACGAGGCACACAGCGCCGCGGGCCTGGGCAGATGGCGATGAGCCGATGCCCGCGGTGTACCTGGGCCACGGGGCGCCGCCTCTGCTCGACGACGAGCTATGGACTTCACAGCTCGCGTCCTGGGCGAAAGACCTGCCGCGACCCACCGCGATCTTGATCGTCTCCGCGCACTGGGAGTCGGCGCCGCTGACGCTCGGCGCCACCGAGACCGGCGTCCCGCTCACGTATGACTTCTACGGTTTCCCTCAGCGGTTCTACGAGATGACCTATCGTTCGCCCGGTTCGCCCGAGCTCGCCGCGAAGGTGAAGGCGCTGATGCCCCACACCGAGACGATGGCCGAGGTTGCGGACTACGGACTCGATCACGGGGCGTACGTGCCGCTCATGGTGATGTATCCGCAGGCAGACGTGCCCGTCCTGCAGATGTCGATGCCGTCGCTCGACCCACAGCGCCTGTTCGAGCTCGGCAGGCGGCTGCGCCCGCTTCGGGACGAGGGGGTGCTGGTGATCGGCTCCGGCTTCCTGACACACGGATTGCAGTTCCTGCGTGACTTCCGCCCCGACGCGTCGCCACCGGGTTGGTCCCGCGACTTCGATCTATGGGCCAAGGATGCGCTCGAGAGGGGGGCTGTCGATGAGCTGATGGACTTCCGCGGCCGCGCGCCCGGCATGCCTTTCGCGCACCCGACGGTCGAGCACTTCGCGCCGCTGTTCGTCACGCTCGGTGCCGCGAGCGACCCTGAGTCGTCGCCCGATACGACCGTCGAGGGCTACTTCCTCGGACTCGCCAAGCGCTCCTTCCAGGTCGCCTGACGTGGAGGCGGGCGCTGACGTCGTGAACGATATCCCCGAGGTCCTCTTCGTCTGTGTACACAACGCCGGGCGGAGCCAGATGGCCGCTGCGCTCCTGGACCATCACGCTGCCGGCCGCGTGCGGGTTCGCTCGGCTGGGAGCATCCCGGCGACCGAGATCAACTCCTCGGTCGTAAGCGTGATGAGGGAGCTAGGCGTCGATCTATCGAAGGAGTTCCCGAAGCCCCTCACGACCGAGGCGGTCGAGGTCGCCGACGTGGTCGTGACCATGGGCTGCGGGGACGCCTGCCCTGTCTTCCCCGGCAAGCGCTACCTCGACTGGGAGCTCCCGGATCCGGCCGGGAAGTCGGTCGATCAGGTCCGGCCCATCCGCGACGAGATCGACGCCCTGGTCCGGGAACTGCTCGATGAACTCCTCCCTTCCCCGCGTTGACTGTCTGGCACTCTCCTGGCTATCCTGTTAGCACTCGTAGAGCACAGAGTGCTAACCAAGGAGGAGAAGTATGGCGAAGGACTTCAGCCTCAAACCCCTCGATGACCGGATCGTCGTTAAGGCGAGCGAAGGTGAGGAGATGACCTCCTCGGGCCTGGTGATCCCCGACACCGCGAAGGAGAAGCCGCAGGAGGGCTCCGTCGTGGCGATCGGTCCCGGGAAGTTCGAAGACGGCGTGCGCGTCCCGCTCGACGTCGCTGTGGGAGACAAGGTCATCTACTCCAAGTACGGCGGCACCGAGGTCAAGGTCCAGGGCGAGGAGTATCTGATCCTCTCGGCCCGCGACGTCCTCGCGATCATCGGCAAGTAACCATCCAGGCTTCGGAGCGGGGGCTCGCGCGCGTCACGCGTGACTGGGCCCCGTTCCATCTCTCGAGACGAAGGAGGCAAACATGGCATCGAAGTTGCTGAGGTTCGGCGAGGAGGCGCGGCGCTCGCTCGAGGCCGGCGTAGACAAACTCGCCGACGCGGTCGCCATCACGCTCGGACCCAAGGGGCAGAACGTGGTGCTCGACAAGAAGTGGGGAGCCCCCACGATCACGAACGACGGCGTGACGATCGCCAAGGAGATCGAGCTCGAGGACCCGTGGGAGAACCTGGGCGCGCAGCTCACCAAGGAGGTCGCCACAAAGACGAACGACGTGGCTGGCGACGGAACCACCACCGCGACCGTGCTCGCCCGCGCCATGGTCAAGGGCGGCATGAAGAACGTCGCGGCCGGCGCGAACCCGATGGCCCTCAAGCGCGGCATCGAGAAGGCCGTCGAGGCCGTCGTGAAGTCGATCGAGAAGCAGGCCAAGGAAGTGGACTCCAAGGAGGAGATCGCGCAGGTCGCATCCATCTCCGCCGCCGACCCCGAGATCGGCGAGACGATCGCCGAGGCGCTCGACAAGGTTGGTAAGGACGGCGTCATCACCGTTGAGGAGTCCAACACGTTCGGCATGGAGCTCGAGTTCGTCGAGGGCATGCAGTTCGACAAGGGCTACATCTCGCCGTACTTCGTGACCGACCAGGAGCGGATGGAAGCGGTCCTTGAGGATCCCTACATCCTGCTGCTGAACAAGAAGGTCTCGAGCGTGCAGGAGCTAGTGCCCGTACTCGAGAAGGTCATGCAGGGCGGCAAGCCGCTCGTGATCATCTCCGAGGACGTAGACGGTGAGGCCCTGGCGACCCTCGTGGTCAACAAGATCCGCGGCACCTTCAACGCCGCCGCGGTGAAGGCCCCCGGCTTCGGCGACCGCCGCAAGGCGATGCTGCAGGACATGGCGATCCTCACAGGCGGTCAGGTGATCTCCGAGGAGGTAGGCCTGAAGCTCGAGAACGTCGGTCTGGACTTGCTCGGACAGGCTCGGAAGATCGTCATCACCAAGGACGACACGACGATCGTCGAGGGCGCCGGCAAGGATGAAGAGGTCAAGGGCCGCATCAAGCAGATCAAGGCCGAGATCGAGAACACCGACTCCGACTGGGACAAAGAGAAGCTGGCCGAGCGGCTGGCGAAGCTCTCGGGCGGGGTCGCGGTGATCAAGGTCGGCGCGGCCACCGAGGTCGAGCTGAAGGAGAAGAAGCACCGCATCGAGGACGCCGTTTCGGCGACGCGTGCGGCCGTCGAGGAGGGCGTCGTGCCCGGCGGCGGTGTGACGCTCATCCGCGCGGAGTCCGCGCTGCTCAAGCTGAAGCTGAAGGACGACGAGGCCACGGGCGCGAACATCGTCCGTGACGCTCTCAGCGAGCCTGCTCGGCGCATCGCGCAGAACGCCGGATTCGAAGGCGCGGTCGTCGTCAGCCAGCTCCGTGGCGAGGGCGACAGCGGCAATGGCTTCAACGCCGCGACGGGAGAGTGGGTCGACATGGTGAAGGCGGGGATCATCGATCCCGCGAAGGTCACCCGGTCGGCGCTGCAGAACGCGGCCTCGATCGCCGCGATCATGCTCACCACCGAGGCCTCCGTCGTGGAGAAGCCCGAGGACGAGGATGAGGCCGCCGCCGCCGCGGGCGGCGGCCACATGCACTGAGCTAGTCCGTTACAGACTAGTGGTACCGCCAAGAGGGCGGGGCGCTTCGCGCCCCGCCCCCGGCGTTTCCTGACTGCGTCTTCTAGACTCCGCGGTGATGTTCGAGGAGCTGATCCGCGAGTGGGACGGCGAGCTAGTCGCGACGCGCTTCGATGCGCCAAGCTCGACTTGGATGTTCGTGGGGTTGCACTCCACCGTTCTTGGACCCGGGTTCGGCGGAACTCGGATGAAGGTCTATACCCAGCCGGAGGATGCGCTGCGCGATGTGCTCCGACTCTCGACGGCCATGACCTACAAGAACGCGATGGCCGACCTCCCGTTCGGCGGGGGCAAGTCCGTTCTGGCGGTTCCCGAGGTTCCGTCGGGGGAGGTGCGGCTGGGTCTCCTGCGTCGGTATGCGGACCTCGTGGGCGCCCTGGGTGGCAGTTACGTCTCAGCCTGTGACATGAACACGACAGAGGCCGACATGGACGTGGTCGGCGAGCGCTGCGCGCACGTGATGGGCAGAAGCATCGCCGCCGGCGGCTCCGGCACCTCAGCGCCCGACACGGCGTTGGGGGTGTACCACGGGATCCGCGCCTCGCTGGAGCACGCCTTCGGGTCCGACGATCCGTCGGGGCGGACGATCGTGATCGAGGGGACCGGCGCGGTCGGTGGGCCTCTCGCCGATCTGCTGGCCGAGACGGGAGCCAAGCTGATCGTCTCCGACGTGGACGAGGGCCGTGTGCGATCGGTGGCCGAGCGCGTAGGGGCGGACAAGGTGAGCGCCGAGGAGGCTTTCGACGTGGTCTGTGATGTGTTCTCGCCGTGCGCGACGGGCGCCATGATGAACGCCGACACCATCCCTCGACTGCGATGCCGGATAGTGGCCGGGGCGGCGAACAACCAACTCGCGACGCCGCAGGACGCCGATCGGCTGGCGGCCGCCGGCATCCTGTACGCGCCCGACTACGTGGTGAACGCGGGCGGGGTTCTCCACCTGGCAGGCTACGAGCGGCTCGGCTGGACCCCCGAGCAGATGGCCGCGCGGATCGCCGGGATCGGGGATACCCTGCGAGGCGTGTTCGAAACGGCTGATCGCGACGGCGTGACTCCGGAGCTCGCGGCCGCACGCGCAGCCGAGGCGCGGATCGCTGCTCGGGCCGCCTGATCGATATCTTCGGCGTGAAGCCGTTAGGTTCCGGGCGGGGAGGCTAGGAGCCTAGGCGAACGGCTTCTCCTGGGCGGCGATCGCCAGGCCGACGAGCTCGAGGGCGCCGATGACTCCGTTCGCGACGGCGAGCGCCCACCACCACCACGCGTCGGCACCTACTGGGAGCCCGAAGAGCGCGTGCAGGGCGAACACCGTCGCGGTGCCGGCCTCCAGCACCACGAACGCCCACGCCCACCACCACACGTCCTCGAGCCGCTGGGCCACCAGAACCATCAGGAGAGCCAGCACGATACCCATGACTCCCAAGGCGCGTAGCCACGTCGTGTCGCCGACGGGAGGCTGCCCGGCGGCCGTTTCGGCCAACCAGCCGGGCGCGATCACGAGGGCCGAGCCGAACAGCGCCCAAAGGGCCGCCTGGAGCTTGAGGATCCTTCCCAGGAACGTCATGAACGGCCATCTCCGCAGCTCGGTCGGGGTTTCGGGCGGCTTGGTAGGATACGCGAACCGCGGAAGCAGCCGAGTCTCGCTGCGCGCGCTTCCGCCGACCGGAACCCCGGACCGCGAAGGACGATAGGCATGCAACAGGGTCCCAGGGTCGCGGTGATCGGGCTCGATTGCGGCACGCCGCAGCTCCTGTTCCGCGACCTCCAAGACGAGATCCCCAACATCCGCAAACTGATGGATGCCGGGATGCACGGCGACCTGGCCAGCATCACTCCACCGATCACGGTCCCCGCTTGGGCGTGCGCCATGACCGGCAAGACACCCGGACAGTTGGGCATCTACGGATTCCGCAACCGCAAGGATCACACCTACGACGGTCTGTCGATCGCGCATTCGGGCTCGATCAAGGAGCCGACCGTGTGGGACAAGCTGGGGGAGCAGGGCAAGCGTTCGCTCTTGATCGGCGTCCCTCCAGGGTTCCCGCCGCCGAAGGAGTTCCCGGGTTGGCGGGTCGGGTGCTTCCTGACACCCCCGTCCGCCGAGCGCTTCGCTTACCCGCAGGAGCTCGAGGTGGAGATCGCCGAAGAGCTCGGCGGCCCGGGCAACTACATCTTCGATATCCCTAACTTCCGCGAACAGGGCATGGGGTTCGTCTTGGAGCAGGTGTTCAAGATGACCGAGCGGCGGTTCGCCGTGGCGCGTCGGCTGGTGAAGAACAAGCCGTGGGACTACTTCATGATGGTCGAGATGGGACCGGACCGGCTCCATCACGTGTTCTGGCAGTACTACGACCCGCGCCACCCGCTGTATCAGCCCGGGAACGAGTTCGAGACCGCGTTCCAGGACTACTACCGGTACCTGGATCGCGAGGTGGGTTCGCTGCTCGAGGTTCTGCCCGAGGACGCGATCACGATCGTGATGAGCGATCACGGCGCGCGTCCCATGATGGGCGGCCTTTGCTTCAACGACTGGTTGATGCAGGAGGGTTACCTGGCCATGACCGAGTCGCTCTCCGGACCGACGCCGATCGCGAAAGCGCCGATCGACTGGAGCCGCACGGTGGCGTGGGGCGACGGCGGCTACTACGGTCGCTGTTTCCTGAACGTGAAAGGCCGCGAGCCCCAGGGCGTCGTGGAACCGTCGCTGTACGAGGCTGTGCGCGACGAGCTGATAGCCAAGCTCGAGGCCGCACCGGGGCCGGACGGCGAGCCGCTCGGCACCAAGGTGCTGAAGCCGCAGGACGTCTACCCCGAGGTCCGGGGTGTCGCGCCCGACCTGCTCGTCTACTTCGGCGACCTCGAGTGGCGCTCGGTCGGCTCGGTGGGCAACGCCAGCATCTACACCTACGAGAACGACACCGGCCCCGACGGGGCCAACCACGATCGGACGGGCATCTTCGCCATGAAAGGTCTGCCCGGTCAGCCCATGGGCCGTGTCGAGGGGATGAACCTCGTCGACGTCGGCCCGACCATCCTCAAGCTGTATGGGATCGAGGCGCCCGAGGGCGCCGTCGGAAGGAGCTTCCTGTGACGCAAGGAGACAAAGGGTTCACCGTTTGGTTCACCGGGCTCTCGGGCGCGGGCAAATCAACGATCGCCGAGATGCTGTACCACGAGTTCCAAGCGCGCGGTTTGAAGACCGAGATCCTGGACGGCGATGAGGTCCGCAAGAACCTCTCTAAGGGGCTTGGGTTCTCCAAGGAGGACCGCGACACGAACATCCTGCGGATCGGGTTCGTCGCGAACCTGCTGACGCGCAACGGCGTGGCCACGATCTGTTGCCCGATCTCGCCGTACAAGGAAACGCGCGACGCGTGTCGCGAGCTGATCGGTTCGGCCTCCTTCGTGGAGGTCTACGTGCACGCCACGGTGGACGAGATCGCGGCGCACCGCGACCCGAAGGGCCTCTACAAGAAGGCGTTGGCCGGAGAGATCAAGGGGTTCACCGGAGTGGACGACCCGTACGAGGCGCCGGAGAGCCCGGAGCTCGCGGTTGACACGATGGTGGAGTCACCCGAGGAGTCCCTGCAGCGCGTGTTGGACACCCTGGCGTCGCTCGGACACATCGACGACGCCCAGGTCATGATCGAGGGCGATCGCGTCCACTCGGGCCTGACCGATCTACGCATCACCGACTCCGGTCACGTCGCGAAAGAGGCCTGAGGCTCGCGGCGCGGCGCCGGGCTCCCGTTGTGTCAACCGGTGGACACGGGTCGCGGGTGTGGCCGACGCGAGGTGCAAACAGGTTGACGGGTGAACCAGCAGGTCGCACTCGTCAACCTGTGGACGCCGATCGGCGTGACGAGTGGGGATCCGCGTCAATCGGTTGACGCCACGCGATGTGGCCCTCAGGCGTCGGCGGGTTCGGCCGGGATCGCGCCCATCCTCCCGGCCTGGTAGTCCTCGACCGCTTGGATGATCTCGGCCTTGGTGTTCATGACGAACGGCCCGTACCAGGCGATCGGCTCCTCGATCGGCCGGCCGCCCAGGAGCAGGACCTCCATGGACGGGGTGCGCGAGTCCTGCACCTGATCGGCGGAGAGCTCCAGCCAGTCGCCCTCACCGTAGATCCCCAGCAGGCCCTCACCTATCGCCCGGTCGCGACCCTCGGGTCCCACGCGGCCGGTTCCAGCGAGCACGTAGACGAGAGCGTTGAAGTCCGTTCGCCATGGGACGCGCAGCCGCGCGCCCGCCGAGAGCGTGGCGTGTGCGTACGTGATCGGGGTGCGGGTGCTGCCGGGTCCACCGTGGCCGTCGATCGCTCCGGCGATCACTCGGACGACGGCTCCGCCATCGTCCGAGGCCAGGAACGCCACGTTCTGCGAACCGATGTCCTGGTAGCGGGGCGGGCTCCACTTCTGATCCGCCGGCAGGTTCACCCAAAGCTGGATCCCGTGGAACAGACCACCACCGTCCAGGAGGTCCTCCGTGGGCATCTCCGAATGCACGATGCCCGCGCCGGCCGTCATCCACTGGGTGGCGCCGTCGGTGATCACCCCGCCGCCGCCGTTCGAGTCGCGGTGCCTGATCTTGCCGTCGATCATGTAGGTCACGGTCTCGAAGCCGCGGTGGGGATGATCGGGCGCGCCCTTTGCCTCGCCCGGCGCGTACTCGACCGCGCCCATGTGATCTAGCAGCAGGAACGGGTCGGCCAGGCGCAGGTCGATCCCGGCGAACGCTCTGCGGACCTCGAAGCCCTCGCCTTCCAGGAAACGGGGGGCGTCGACAACGGCGACCACCTCGCGGGAGGTGCCCGCGTCGGGACGTGAGATCCGCGGGAGCGCGAGCGGGTCGTCGGGGGTCACGGCTGGCATGTCGCTGACAACCGTACCGCCGCCGGAGGCATTCCGCCTTGGTGCCCTGGTAGCCTGAGGTACATGAAGGTGTGACGCCCATCCGGGAGCGGGTGGGCGTTCTGCGTTTCCGGGTTGCAGACGAGCGAGGCGGGGGTAGCGGGCATGGAGTACGAGATCGGCATCGGCAAGACCGGCCGCCGGGCCTATGGCCTGGACGAGGTCGCGATCGTTCCGTCTCGACGGACCCGGGACCCCGACGACGTGGACATCAGCTGGGAGATCGACGCCTACACCTTCCCCTTGCCCATGATGGCCTCGGCGATGGACGCGTCGGTCTCGCCTACCACGGCGATCGAGATCGGGCGCCTGGGCGGCCTTGCCTGCCTGAACCTGGAGGGGCTGCAGACGCGCTACGAGGACCCCGAGCCGATCTTCGAGGAGATCGCGTCGCTGCCCGACGAGAAGGCGACTCGGCGCATGCAGGACCTCTACAAGGAGCCGGTCAAGCCCGAGCTGGTCGTGCAGCGGATCAAGGAGATCAAGCAGGGCGGCGTAGTCTCCAGCGCCTCGCTCACGCCGCAGCGGGTGACCGAGTACGCCCCGCTCGTGCTTGAGGCCGAGTTGGACATCCTGGTGATCCAGGGAACGGTGGTCTCCGCCGAGCACGTCTCCACGAAGACCGAGCCGCTCAACCTGAAGGAGTTCATCGCCACGTTCGACCTGCCGGTGATCGTGGGCGGGTGCGCGTCGTACTCGACCGCGCTGCACCTGATGCGCACCGGCGCCGTCGGCGTGCTGGTCGGCGTCGGACCTGGGAACGCGTGCACCACGCGCGGTGTGATCGGGGTCGGGGTGCCGCAGGCCACGGCGATCGCCGACGCGGCGGCGGCGCGGCGCGAGCATCAACACGAGACCGGCCGCTACTGCCACGTGATCGCGGACGGCGGTCTGCGGACCGGCGGCGACATCGCGAAGGCGATCGCCTGCGGGGCCGACGCGGTGATGATGGGCTCGCCGCTCACGCGCGCGTACGAGGCGCCGGGCAAGGGGTACCACTGGGGGATGGCGACGTTCCATCCGACGCTCCCTAGAGGGGCACGCGTGAGGACGCAGCAGGTCGCCTCGCTCGAGGAGATCCTCACCGGTCCCGCCCACGAGAACGACGGCACGTTCAACCTGTTCGGCGCGCTCGCCACCAGCATGGCCACCACCGGCTACGCGAACGTGAAGGAATTCCAGAAGGCGGAGCTAGTGATCGCGCCCGCGATCAAGACCGAGGGCAAGATCTACCAGACCCAGCAGCGCGTGGGGATGGGCCACTGAAACCACAGCCCGACGACGCGCCGCGGGGGGTCCTGGTCGTCGACCTCGGGGCGCAGTACGCGCAGCTGATCGCGCGGCGCGTCCGGGAGTGTCACGTCTATTCGGAGATCGTCGCTTTCGACACGCCGGTTTCGGATCTTCGGAAGATGCGGCCCGCGGGGCTCATCCTGTCCGGAGGCCCTGCGTCGGTCTACGAGGAAGGTGCGCCCCGTGTCGATCCGCGGATCTTCGACCTGGGAGTACCGGTGCTCGGGATCTGTTACGGCCACCAGCTCATGACGCAGGCGCTGGGCGGTGAGGTCGCGGCTACTGGTCAGCGCGAGTACGGAGGCGTGACCCTGCACCTGGATAGGGCCGGCGTGTTGTTGGCCGACATGCACGAGACCGAGCCGGTTTGGATGAGCCACGGCGATGCGGTCGTTCGCGAACCTGAAGGGTTCCGAGTGACCGCGCACACCGACACCATCCCGATCGCCGCCATGGAAGACCCCGAGCGCGGCCTATACGCGGTGCAGTTCCACCCGGAGGTCAGTCACACGCCGAAAGGCTTGGCGATCATGAAGCGGTTCCTCTACGAGGGTTGCGGACTGCTTCCCGACTGGACCCCGGTGAACGTGATCGAACGTGCGGTGCAGGCGATCCGCGATCAGGTCGGGGACGCGGAGGTGCTCTGCGCGCTGTCCGGTGGCGTCGATTCGTCCGTCGCCGCTCTGCTGGTGCACCGTGCGATCGGGGAACAGCTCACCTGCGTCTTCGTCGACCACGGCCTGAACCGTGAGGACGAGCCCGATCAGGTCGAGGAGACGTTCGCCCGCCACTTCCGCGTGCCGCTCGTGCACGTGAAGGCCGCCGACCGGTTCCTGGCGAAGCTGACCGGCGTCACCGATCCGGAGCGCAAGCGCAAGACGATCGGCGAGGAGTTCATCCGCGTATTCGAGGAGGTCGCGCACGAGCATTCGGGCGCGCGGTTCCTGGTGCAGGGGACGCTCTACCCCGATGTTATCGAGTCGGGCTCGGCCACCGCCGCGAACATCAAGAGCCATCACAACGTGGGCGGGCTCCCCGAGGACATGGAGCTGGAGCTTGTCGAACCGCTTCGCGAGTTGTTCAAAGACGAGGTCCGCGAGGTGGGCTCCGAGCTCGGTCTGCCCGAGGAGATCGTGTGGCGTCAGCCGTTCCCGGGGCCCGGTCTGGCGGTGCGGATAGTCGGGGAAGTGACCGCCGAGCGGCTGGCCATGTTGCGTGGCGCCGATCACATCGTCCGCGACGAGATCCGGCGGGCCGGCTTGGAACGCGATACGTGGCAGGCGTTCGCGGTGCTGCTCGCCGACGTGCAGTCAGTCGGCGTGATGGGCGATGGGCGGACCTACGAACACCCCGTGATCCTGCGGGTCGTCACGAGTGAGGACGCCATGACCGCCGACTGGGCGCGCCTACCACACGACCTGCTCGATCGTATCTCCAGCCGGATCGTGCGCGAGGTCCACGGCGTGAACCGCGTGGCCTACGACATCACCTCGAAGCCCCCCGGCACCATCGAATGGGAGTGACGTGAACGAGCGCGAGCGCTTGGTCCTGGAACCTGGCAGTGTGGATGCAGAGATCGGACGGTGGCTCGCCGCGTTCGAAGAGGCGCGCCGTGACACCATGCAGGTGCTCGCTGAGATCCCCGCGGAGACCGTGGATCGCGAACCGGGCGACGGCGGCGACTCCTTGGGCACCGTTCTGTATCACGTGGCGTTGGTCGAGGCGGACTGGGTGTTCACAGATGTACTGGATCGGCAAGACCGGATCCCGCGCGAGCTGTTCCCTTTCGATGATCGGGTCGAGGACGGACACCTTATGCCTGTGGTGGGCGAGTCGATGGAGCGTCACCTGGACAGGCTGGCCCAGACGCGGATGCTCGTGCTGGACGTGCTGCGGTCGATGTCACAGGAGGACTTCCACCGGGCGCACGCGCGCGAGAGCTTCGATGTGGCGGCCGACTGGGTCGTGTTCCACCTGATCGACCACGAGGTGGAGCATCGCGTGCGGATCTCGGCGCTCCGCGACGCCTTCCGCGTCTAGGGCTCAGTCGACGCGGTCGGCGATGACGATGAGACGCTGGCTGGACGAGTAGCGCGGATGGCACGTGGTGAGCACCAGCGTCGGTTCTGGCGTCTGTGTCAGCACGACGCCCGAACCGGCAGAGGGGATCACGAACACCTCCGACACCGCGTATGTGAACGTGCCGTATTCGGTCCGCAGTGTGATCTCGTCGCCCGTCTGCAGCTCATCCAGGTTGTAGAACGGGTGGAGGTACGTCGTGCGGTGTCCTGCGATCCCGACGCGGCCGCTCGCGTCCCACGGGTCGGCGGTGTCGGGGTAGTGGCCCGGGCCCTTCTTCAGTGATTCCTCGTCGGTGCCATGGACCACGATCATGTCTAGGTCGAGCTTGGGGATGATCAGCTCGGAGTAGGCCTGACCCCTTAGCGGCAGAGCGGTGGATCCGGGCGGGGGCGCTTCCGATATGGGCTTCGTTCCCACGACGCGCTCGAAGCCCTGTCGCAGGTCGTTCTGCGCGGCCTGCGTCTCAAGGCCGGTGCCCCAGAGCAGCCAGGCTATGTAGCCGCCGAGACCGGCCGCCACCATCAGGCAGGCGACACCGAACCACTTGAGGATCAGTCCACCCAGCGGTCTGTGGACGTGAGGCGTGGTTCGAGCTAGGGGAAGGGAGGCGTCGGTAGCCACGGTCGGACCAGCGTACCGGCGGGTCGGTGTACGAACAACGAGCCGGCGTGCCGGTCCTGGCCTCCACCTACAATCGACCCGTGGGCGCCCCGGTCTCCCCGTTGCTAGAAGGCCTGAACGACATCCAGGCCGAGGCCGTCCTGCACACGGAGGGCCCCGTCCTGATCGTGGCTGGGGCCGGCTCCGGGAAGACCCGTGCCCTCACGCACCGGATCGCCTACCTGATCCGTGAGCACGACGTGTCGCCCGGCGCCATCTTGGCCATCACGTTCACCAACAAGGCCGCGCGCGAGATGGTCGATCGCGTGGAGGGCCTACTGGGCGGCCGCGTGGCCAAGTTCATGTGGATCCTCACTTTCCACTCGACCTGTGCGCGGATCCTCAGACGGGAGCACACCCACCTGGGCGTACCGAGCAGCTTCACCATCTACGACGACGGCGACACCGAGCGCCTGATCTCCGGGATCTTGAAAGACCTCGACCTGGATCCCAAGCGGTTCCCGCCGAAGGCGATGGCGGCCGGGATCGGCCGCGCGAAGGATCAGGTGCAGTCGGCCGACGATTACGCGCGCAACGCCGACAACTTCTACGAGGAGACTATCGCCAAGGTCTACACCGAGTACGAGCGTCGCAAGCGCGCGGCGGGCGCGCTCGATTTCGACGACCTGATCAGCGAGACGGTCCGCCTGTTCGATGATCACCCGGAGGTCTTGCAGCACTACCAGGAGCGGTTCCGCTACGTCCTGGTCGACGAGTACCAGGACACGAACCGCGCACAGTATCGGTTGGTCAACCAGCTCGCCGCCAAGCATCGCAACGTCTGCGTGGTCGGCGATGCAGACCAAGGTGTGTACTCGTGGCGCGGCGCAACCATCAAGAACATCCTGGACTTCGAGCGCGACTACCCCGACGCGGCGGTCTTCCTGATGGAGCAGAACTACCGCTCCACCCAGAACATCCTGGAGATCGCGAACGCGCTCATCGAACACAACGTTCAGCGCAAGCCGAAGAGCCTGTGGACCGAGGCGGGGAACGGCGACCTAACCGTGCAGTACCGCGCGGAGGACGAGCACGACGAGGCGTTCTTCCTGGCAGATGAGATCGAGCGGCTGCGCCAGTCCGAGGGATATCGCTATCGCGACATGGCCATCTTCTACCGCACCAACGCGCAATCGCGGGTGATAGAGGACGTGCTGATTCGCGTGGGAAGCCCGTACCGCGTGTTCGGCGGCGTGAGGTTCTATCAACGGAGAGAGATCAAGGACGTGCTGGGCTACCTGCGGCTGCTCCTGAACCCGCAGGACGTGATCTCGTTCCGTCGCGTCGTGAACATGCCGAAGCGCGGGATAGGCGACGCCACCGTGACCACGCTGGAGGCGTTCGCGCGAGACGAGGAGATCTCCGTCGTCGAGGCCTGCCGGCGCGTAGACCAGATCGCCACGCTCCAGTCGCGCGCGAAGGGTGCGGTCTTCGGATTCGTGCAGGTGATGGATGCGCTGCAGCATCACTGGGAGGACGGCGCGGGACCGGCTCGCATGGTCGAGTTCGCGGGGCTGGAGTCGGGCTACATGACCGAGCTGGAGGAGGATCGAACCGTCGAGGCACAAGGCCGGATCGAGAACCTGCAGGAGTTGGCCGGCGTGGCCGCCGAGATCGTGGCGCGAGAGCCCGATACCGACCTGGCCGGGTTCCTGGAGCAAGTCTCGCTGGTGGGCGAGCAGGACGAGTACGACGAGGACGAGTCGGCGATCACGCTGATGACGCTCCACATCGCCAAGGGCTTGGAGTTCCCGGTTGTGTTCATGGTGGGCATGGAGGACGGGATCTTCCCGCACTACCGCTCCATGACCGACACGGCGGCCCTGGAAGAGGAGCGGCGCCTGGCCTACGTTGGCATCACCCGAGCGCAGAAGCGTCTCTACTTATGTCACGCGTGGAGCCGAACCTTGTTCGGCCAAACCCAGTACAACCCGCCCTCCAGGTTCCTGGCCGAGCTCCCCGAACACTTGATGGAGCTGAAGGAGCATGAGTCACGCTCGCGGCCGCGGCGTGACGGGCGTCCGGCGGCGCGGACCTCGCTGGAGCAGCGCGGCGCGGCTGGTGGGCACTCGGTGATTGGACTGCCGGGGGCGTCCGGTCGCGTGGACGTGGAGAACGGATGGACACCGCCTAAGCCGGCCGGAGTAGCCAAACAGCCTTCGGTCCCGATCGATGCGGGCGACACGGTGATCCACGATCGCTGGGGCGAGGGCGTGGTGCTCACCGTGAGCGGGATGGGCGACGACGCGGAGGCCACGATCACGTTCTCGGACGTGGGGGAGAAGCGGGTGCTCCTGGCCTACGCTCCGCTCAAGAAGGTCGGCTGAGCCCGGGTCAGCGGAACAGGGCGAGGTACGCGGCGACCACGATGACCAGGCCGGCGACGATCGGGGCGATCACCCATGCCAGGCCGAGTCGGCCACGATAGGGTCCGAGGGTGCCGACCTTGGTGGTGGGCTTGAGGCCCGGGGGGCGGATCTGGAACCGTTTGGGCATGAGAACCGAGTATAGGAGTGGCCCGATGAGCCGAACGAGACGAGCTGTCGCTGTGGTGTTGGTTGCCGCCACGCTTCCGGCCCTCGGCCTCACCGTCCCCGCGGCCGACGCCGCCGCAGGTTCGATCATCCGGGTGAACCAGGTCGGCTACCTGCAGAACGAGCCCAAGCGCGCCTACCTGATGACGGACAAGCTGCGTGGTGGCGACGCATTCGATGTGGTGGACGTCACGGGCGCAACGGTCTGGTCTGGAACCGTAGGCAAGGACCTGGGCCGCTGGAACTCGAGCTACCCGCACGTCTTCGCTATCGACTTCGATCCGGTCACATCACCGGCGACCTACACGATCCGTGTGGGCGGCCTTTCGTCGCCTGCGCTCAAGATCGTCAGCGGGTCGGCCTATCGTTCGCTCATCACTAACTCGCTCCTGTTCTTCCAAGGGCAGCGCGACGGCGCGGACACGACCAACTTCGTTCTCAACCGGCAGCCGAGCCATCTGCACGACCGGAAGGCGTCGGTGTACGTGCCGCGCTACGTGCACGGCCGCCTGATCGGGATGAAGCAGGTAGGCGGCCCGGTCGACGTGGCCGGCGGCTGGTTCGACGCCGGTGACTACCTGAAGTTCGTGGGCACCACGTCGTTCGCGACCTGGCTCATGCTCACCGCGGTCAGGGACGATCCCGCGTTCTTCGGCGCGAGCGGGCCGAAGCTCACCGACGAGGCCGAGCGCGGGATCCGGTGGCTCCTCAAGATGTGGGACGGCGGGAAGAAGGTCCTTTACACGCAGGTGGGGATCGGCAACGGAGGTCCGGGCATCCGCGGCGACCACGACCTCTGGCGGACCCCGGAGTCCGATGACGGTTCGCGGGGCAAGGCGAACCGCTTCCTGGCACATCGTCCCGTGTTCCGCGCGGGTCCTCCAGGTGCAAAGCTCCCCCCGTCGCTCGCCGGGCGGTTCGCGGCGGCGATGGGTCTCTGCTACCAGGTGCTCCACCCGACCCTCGAGTCCGCGCTCGCCGACAGGTGCCTGCGCGCCGGTGAGCAGGTGTTCGCCCAAGCCAAGACGTCGAACGTCGGGATCCAGCAGATCACGCAGCCCAACACCTACTACCGCGAGGTCGAGTGGCGCGACGACCTGGAGCTGGGTGCTGTCGAGCTGAGCGTGGCGCTCCGTCAGGCCACATCACTCCCATCCGGCTTGCTCCATGAGGATCCGGCCTTCTACCTGAAGAGCGCCGCGAAGTGGGCCAACGCGTACATCCTTGGACCGACCACCGGAACGGACACCTTCAACCTCTACGACGTGAGCGGCCTGGCGCATCACGAGCTGTATCGCGCGATGGTCGCGGCCGGGAACCCGACGAACCTGGCCGTCAGCAAGGGCGATCTGGTGGCCGATCTGCGGCACCAGCTGGATCCGGCTCTCAACCGCGCCAGGAACGATCCGTTCGGCTACGGGTGGCGCCGGCGGGACCCGGTGCCCCACGCCTTCGGACTGGCGATCCAAGCGCTCGCTTACCAGTCCATCACCGGGGACGCCCGTTACGGCGATGTCTGGCGGCACCAGGTCGACTGGGCGCTGGGCGCCAATGCGTGGGGTACTTCGTTCGTGGTGGGCGCCGGCGCCACCTTCCCGGAGTGCCTCCACCACCAGGTGGCGAACCTGGTCGGAGCCCTGGACGGAACGTCCCCGCTCCTGCTGGGTGCAACCGTCGCCGGACCTTCCAGCACTGTCGTGGGAGGTGGGTTCTTCGGTAACGCGAACGATTGCCCCCCGGGCGGCGGGAACGCGTTCAAGGCGTTCGACCAGTCGAACTGGCACTACGTGGATCGTCTGCGGTCCTGGTCAACGGTGGAGCCGTCGCTCGACTACACGGCGCTATCGATGCTCACGTTCGCCAGATTGCAGGGTCGCTAGGCCAGCCGGTCCAGCACGTTGCGCGTGATGCGTTCGACCACGGGGTCGCCGTGCTTCAAGCCGAACGACCAGTCGATCACGCCTGCGTTGAAGACCGTGCCCCCGCCGGGAACCGTGAACGTCGCCATCACCGCGTGGTTGTCGGCTATGCGTTCGACGTGTTCGGGGGAAGCATCGCCGAAGAGCGCGGCCGCGACATGTTCCAGCTCGCCCGGCTCGTGGGCGTAGCGGGTGGGTTGCTCGTCCCGTGACCACAGGCGAGCGGGTGCGGTGGCCAAGATCTCGAGGCTCTCGGGCGCACCGTCCTCATGCGTTGGGAGCGCGATCCCGTCGCGCCACGTGAGAGCGCAGCCGTCCACCTCGTAGGCGACGATCGAATCCCGCACGCCGAACTCGTCGCCTTGCCCGAGGCCGGTCCCCTCGAGCGCCCAGTGGTCGGGCCGCTGCACCGTGTAGCCGCCGGAGGCACGCGGCGCGCCCATGCCGTAGCGGGAGTAGCCGCCACGCGTGAACGTGAGACCGGTCGTGGACGTCTCGGGGCGGCCTACCCGCCGGTCCGACCACGCGCCGGACAGCAACCGTTCATCGGGCGTACCGAGGACCGGGTCGTCGGGGTCCGCCCGGTACTTGAAGCAGGTCATCGCCCGACCGTCGTCCTCGAACCGGATCTGCCAGAAGCAGGTGTTGCCGCTGAAGATCGCAGCGTTCCCACCCCGAGCGACGAACGTATCCAGCGCGTCCCGCATGCCCCACGACCAGTACTCGTCGTGGCCGACGTGCAGCGTCAACCGGCGGCCGTCGAGCAGATCCGGGTGTGCTTCCAGATCATGGGACGTCGCGACGTCGATGCGGTAGCCGTTCGCCTCGGTCCAGTGCAAGAACGGGCGCTCCCAGTTCCACCAGCCCGCGCCGCCGCTCCAGTCGGACAGCCCGAGCGGTCGCACCCAGTTCCGGTAGCCCATGGCCTCGCGATCGAGCTCGGTCTGCATCATCCGACCGATCGGCTCGGGCTTCACCAGGAACCCCTTCGCGAACGGACGCTCGAACGAGACTCGTGTGCCGCCGGTGTAGAGCGAAGGTCCACCCCAGTCGTTGTAGGCGTTCCAGGTGGTGGTGGCTAGGACGAGGAGGATCGCTGCCGGGTCATCGGCGTCCGGCCGGATGACGAAGCAGGCGTCGGCGCGTTCGTCGCCGGCGGCGACGGTCACCGCGTAGTAGCCGGATCGCAGTCCGTCGGTCGGGATCTCCACGGTTACCGGCCAGCCACAGCCGTTAGAGCTCGCGTCGCCGGGCGTGTCGTGGGGATCGGTTCGGACGCCCTCCGCTCGGAACACGACCTCAGGGTCGACGCTGTCGCGCGTGGCCTCCACGTGGACGGTTGCGGAGTCGCTGGAGATGCGAAGCTCCGCCGGGTCGCCTGGCGTCTTCGACAGGGGCCAGCAGTACGCCTCGAGCATGGAACGAGTCTAGTGAGCGCCGGCCACGCGATAGAGGTGCCAGCGGTCCGGGATGCCCTTCAGCTCATGTTCGCCGGCGTCGTCGAACCTGAGGCCGGAGCCCGAGACCAGGTCCCTCACCGTCTGAGAGACAAGGACCTCGGACGGGGCCGCGAGCGACGCGATCCTGGCGCCGACGTTCACGGCGATCCCGCCGACCTTGCCCGCGATCGTCTCGACCTCACCAGTGTGCACGCCTGCCCTCACCTCTAGCCCCATCTCCTGAACCGCATCGCCGATGGCTTCGGCGCACCGGACCGCGCGCGCGGGGCCGTCGAACGTGGCGAAGAACCCGTCGCCGGCAGTGTCGACTTCCTTGCCGCGGAACCGGCCGAGCAGCGCCCGCACGGCGCCGTGATGCCGCTCGACCAGGTCGCCCCAGCCGCGATCGCCCAGCTCAGCGGCCTTAGCCGTAGATCCGACGATGTCGGTGAACATCACGGTTGCCAGGACCCTGTCGAGGTCGGCCTCAGCGTCGCGAACCTCGGCGACGAACGGCTCGATCTCGCCGAGCAGTTGATCCTGGTCGCCGACCCAGAAGAAGTGATCCGCACCGGGGAACGAGACGAACCTTGCACCATGGATCTGCTCGGCCATCCACTTGGTCTCTTCGAGGGGGAACGCGAGGTCGCCATCGCGGGCCAGTACGAGCGTCGGGACGTGGATGGCCGGCAACGCGGGGCGCACATCGATCCCGCGGTTCATCCGGGCCAAGGCCATCGCGGCGCCTGGGCTCGCCGCGTGCCGCAGGTAGTCCGCGAGCCAGCCGATCGCGTCGTCGTCGTCGGCAAGGCTCGGCGCTCCCCAGCCACGCATCTCTTGCCCCGCGAACTCCCGCGTACCCCAATCGCGCTCGTAACGTTGAACCGTCTCCTCGAACCTCTCGTCGGTGGATGCCGGCCAGGCGTAGTCGGCTGCGGGCGTCCAGGCTGCGCCGGTGCCGAACAAGACGAGGGCTATCGAGCGCTCCGGGTACGTCGCGGCGAAGAGCGTCGCCATCGGCCCACCCTCGGACATCCCCAGTACCACAGCACGTTCCGAGCCGACAGCGTCCATGACGGCCCTGGCGTCGTCCATCCGGACCTCGAGCGACGGGAGCCGGTCGTCCGACACGCGGTCCGAGAGCCCCATGCCTCGCTTGTCGAACAGGATCAGACGCGAGAACGATGCCAGCCTGTTGAGGAATCTGGCGAGCGAAGGCTCTGCCCACATCAGCTCGATATGACTCGTCCAGCCCATCACGAACACGATGTCGACCGGTCCGTCGCCCACGACCTCGTAGGCGATGTGCACGCCGTCCGCCGTCTTCGCGTATCGGGTCTCAGGGGGGTGTGTCACGTCAAACCACCATCGTGCCGCCGTCGACGATCAGCTCGATCCCGGTTATGTAAGAGGCTTCATCGCTCGCCAGGAACAGCGCGGCGTTCACGACGTCGCGCGCCGTGCCGAGCCGGCCGAGCGGGATCGCGGCGCGCGCAGCCTCGACCCAAGCGGCGTCGCTCGTGCGGACCGTCTGCAACGGCGTCTCCACGAAGCCGGGGTGTATGCAGTTCGCGCGAACACCCTTCGACGCGAACTGCACCGCGAGCGACCGGGTGAGCGAGATCACCGCGCCCTTGCTGGCCGAATACGCGTCCTGCGGGACCGTGTCGCCGAGCAACGCCGAGAGCGAGCCGACGTTCACGATCGCGCCCCCGCCCGCACGGATCAGCTCCGGGACGCCGTACTTGCAGACCCAGACCATCCCTTTGAGGTTGATCGCCATAACGCGATCCCAGACGGCTTCGTCCGTCTCGAGCACGCCCAGGTCCCGGTCTCGCCAGAGCACCCCCGCGTTGTTGTAGAGGACGTGGAGCGCCCCGAACCGCTCGACCGCAGCCCCGATCGCCTCTCGGACCTGCCGCTCATCGGCCACGTCGGCGACGAGTGTCTCGATGTCACCACCGCGCTCGCGGACCGCCAAGGCGGTCGTGTCCAGGCCTTCAGCGTCCACATCGAGGGCCACGATCCGCGCGCCCTCGGATGCGAACACGGCGCAGGCATCGCGGCCCATGCCGCTGCCGGCTCCGGTGATGAGCGCCATCTTCCCCTCGAGCCTGCCCATCAGCCCACCACCCGATAGAGTCGCCAACGGTCGGGGACGCCCTTCAACTCGTGCTCGCCGGCGTCTTCGAACCTGAGGCCGCTACCCGCGGTCAAATCCTTCACGGTCTGCGAGACCAAGACCTCAGACGGTCCCGCGTTCGCCATCACCCTGGCCCCGATCGAGACCGACAGACCGCTGCACTTGCCGTCGACGAGCTCGCATTCGCCGGTGTGGAGGCCGGCGCGGACCTCGATCCCCAGCGCTCGGACCGCGATCACGATCTCCTCCGCGCATCGGATCGCACGCGCGGGACCGTCGAATCGGACGTAGAAGCCATCGCCCGCGGTGTCTTGCTCCAGCCCTCGGAACCGCTCGAGGAGATCGCGGACCGCGGCGTGGTGCCGATCCATGAGCTCCTTCCACGCACGATCGCCCAACGACGCCTGCAGCTCGGTCGAGCCGACGATGTCCGTGAACAGCACGGTGGCCAGGATGGTGTCGGACACATGTGCGGGCGGGGCCCCTGTGACGAACGCCTCCACTTCGTCGAGCAACGCGTCGGCATCGCCGGCGAACGGGATGTGGTCCACTCCCGGCAGCTCTACATAGCGCGCCCCCTCGATCTGCTCGGCGACGTATCTCCCTTGTTCGGCGGAGGTGATCGCGTCGCCGGCGCGCTGTAGCACTAGCGTTGGGACGTGGATCGCCGGCAGCACCGAGCGGACGTCCATGTCCGAGAAGACCCTTGCGAGCTCCTCGTAGCCGCTCGGACTGGCGACCAATCGTTCGAACCTGGCCCACCAACGCGTGAAGCGCTCGTCGTCCGCGAGGGATGGAGCCTGCAGCTCGAGGTTGCGGCCCGTGCCCATCTCGCGCACGAACCTTTCGAAGAATGCAGCTTGTTGCGCAGGGGTTCGACCGTACTGGAAGCCGTCGGAAGCGACGGTCTTCGCGACCGGTGCGTACACGATCAGCGCGTCCGTGCGATCGGGGTGCGTGGCGGCGAACAGCATGGCCATGGTGGCGGCTCTGGCCACTCCGAACACGGTCGCGGTCGACGAATCGGCCGCGTCCATCACGGCGGCCAGGTCATCGCGCTGCAGCTCGAGGACGGGGGGCTCCGGTCCGCGGTCCGAACAACCGACTCCCCGCATGTCCAACAAGATCAAACGAGAGAACGAAGCGAGCCGATCCAGGAAGCGCGCCCACGGAGGGTGCTCCCACATGAGCTCGACGTTGGACCAGATCCCGTTCGCGAACACGAGGTCGGTGGGCCCGTGGCCGATCACCTGGAAGGCGATCGACGTCCCGTCGGGCGCCTTCGCGTATCGGGTCTCCGGAGTATCCACGCGGGCATCTTCCGCTGTAGGTCGTTCGGGCCGCAACCTGCGGTTCGCTAGACTGCCGCGATGGCTGAGGGGAAGTTCCGTGTCGTGGTGGCTAAGCCCGGGTTGGACGGGCACGACCGGGGGGCCAAGGTCGTCGCTCGGGCCCTACGTGACGCGGGGTTCGAGGTGATCTACACCGGCCTGCGCCAGACGCCCGAACAGATCGCGGAGACCACCGTCCAGGAGGATGCCGACGCTGTCGGGCTCTCGTGTCACTCGGGCGCGCACATGACTCTCTTCCCGCGCGTCGTCGTGCAGCTGCGCGAACGCGGGGCGGGCGAGGTCCTGGTCTTCGGCGGCGGCGTGATCCCCGCCGACGACATACCCAAGCTCGAGGAGGCCGGCATAGAGAAGATCTTCACGCCCGGCGCCTCCACGGTGGACATCGCGGCCTGGCTCCGCGAACGGCTAGAGCGCGGGAACGCCTGAGTGGATCTGTACGAGCACCAAGGGAAGGACGTCTTCCGTTCGCATGGCATCCCCACGCCGCGTGGGATCGTGGCCACCACTGCGGAGGAGGCCGCCGAGGCCACGCGCGAGCTGGGCGGGCGCTCGGTCGTGAAGGTCCAGGTCCAGATCGGAGGACGCGGCAAGGGCGGTGGCGTAGTGCTGGTCGACTCGCCGGAGCGCGCCGCCGAGGAGGCCGAACGCATGCTCCGCGACGGCTTCAAGGACATGCCGGTCACGCGGGTGCTCGTCGAGGAGCTGCTGCCGATCGCGCAGGAGTTCTACACGTCGCTCGTGCTGGATCGTTCGGCTGGGGACTATCTGGCCCTCATGACGGCCGAGGGCGGCGTGGACATCGAGGAGCTGGCCGCAACCCGTCCCGAGGCGATCCGCCGTGTCCACGTGGACCCCATGCTCGGCCTTCGCATGTACCACGTGCGTGAGCTGACGGGAACGCTTCCGCCCCAGGCGCGCGAGGGAGCCGCCGACGTCCTGCGCAAGCTAGCAGCCATCCTGGCCGAACGCGACGCCACGCTCTTAGAGGTGAACCCGCTCGTCTTGCTGGAGGACGGCCAGGTGATCGCGCTCGACGCCAAGGTCACGATCGACGACAACGCCCTCTGGCGTCAGCCCGATCTGGAAGAGCTGAAGTCGTCGTTCCCGATCGATCCGGTCGAGGCCCGTGCGACGGCCGCGGGACTGCAGTACGTGAAGCTCGAGGGCGAGGTAGGGATCATCGGTAACGGCGCCGGATTGGTCATGTCGACGTTGGACGTGGTGGCCCAGGCCGGCGCCAAGGCTGCGAACTTCTTGGACGTGGGCGGCGGCGCGTCGGCCGACCTGATGGCGACCTCCTTGGAAGTGATCCTGTCGGACCCGGCCGTCAAGGCCGTGTTGATCAACATCTTCGGCGGCATCACGCGCTGTGACCTTGTGGCGCAGGGCATCCTGGAGGCGCTCGCCCGGATCGACGCGAACGTTCCGATCGTGGTCCGCCTGGACGGGACCAACGCGCGAGTAGGCCGGGAGATCTTGAAGGAAGCGGCTCACCCTCGGATCGTGACGGCAGCCACCATGTTGGAGGCTGCTAGAAAGGCGGCCGATCTGGCGAAGGGCGCCGCCTCATGAGCGTGCTGGTCGGCGCCGACACGAAGTTAGTGGTCCAGGGCATCACCGGCCGCGAGGGGACGTTCCACACGCTCCGCAACCGCGCTTACGGGACGCGGGTCGTGGCCGGCGTCACGCCGGGCAAGGCAGGTGAAGACGTGGAGGGGATCCCTGTGTTCGACACGGTGATGGACGCCGTCCGAGAGACCGGGGCGAACACCTCGATGATCTTCGTGCCTCCACGGTTCGCGGCCGAGGCCATCTTGGAGGCCGCCGACGCCGGGATCGCGCTCGTCGTCTGCATAACCGAGGGCATCCCGGTCCGCGACATGGCGAACGTCCACAGCTACCTGAAGGGTGTGTCTACCACGCTGGTCGGTCCCAATTGCCCCGGCGTGATCTCGCCCGGCTCGGCGAACGTGGGCATCATCCCTGGTGAGATATGTGCGCCCGGACGCGTTGGTCTGGTGAGTCGGTCCGGGACGCTCGTCTACCAGATCGTGCACGAACTCACGCAGCTGGGGCTCGGCCAGTCGACCTGCGTGGGCATGGGCGGCGACCCGGTGCACGGCATCGGGTTCATCGAGTCGCTCGCCGCGTTCCAGGCCGATGATGCAACCGACCTGGTGGTCATGGTCGGGGAGATCGGCGGCGACGACGAGGAACGAGCGGCTGGATATATCGCCGATCACGTGAGCAAGCCCGTGGTCGGATACATCGCGGGGTTCGAGGCACCGCCGGGTAAGCGTATGGGCCACGCGGGCGCGATCGTCACCGGCTCGAAGGGCACGGCCGCCGCGAAGGCCGAGGCGCTGGAGGCGGCCGGCGTCCGCGTCGGTCGCACGCCTACGCAGGTGGCCGAGCTGGTGCAGGCGGCGCTGGGATGAAGCCCGGGGCGCCGCCGGGTCCAGCGGCGCCGCTCGCAGGAGCCCGGCCCGCGTTCCCGTGGGCTATGGCTCTCGTGCGGGGATCCCTCGCCTTCCTGACCGTGGCGCTGGCGGCACAGCTGATCGCGTTCGCGATGGGACTCGTTCGGGGCGGCCTGGCCACGACCACGGTCGCGAAGCTCGGTTGGTTCTACGCCCTAGCCTTCCATCGAGTGCCGATCGAGGTCGATGGGCCGTCGTTCGGCTATCGGGTATCGGTCGCGTTCCTCACCGGGACGGCGCTCGCGCTCTGGGTCGGTTACCGGCATGGACGCGCGATCGGCCGGCGGGTCGAAGTACGGGGTCGATGGGCGGCGCCGGCCGCCGTCGCGGTGTTCGCCGTGGCGTACGCCGTTCCCTTCGGCCTGCTGACTCGAGTGGTGAGACTCGAGGTCGGCGCCGGATCCCAGCTGCTGGGGCTGGATGGTGTTCGCCTGCAGGGCCTAGCCGTCCAGGCGTTCGTCCTGCCGCTGCTACTTGCGTCGGGAGCCGGCGCCGTAGGCATGCTCATGGTGGTGCTCCCGTCGAGCTCTCGTGCCCGGACGGCCCTCGTCGAAGGATGGCGGATGTTCTGCGTGGCCCTGGGGTTCTCATTGGTCGGACTCTTGGTTCTGGCCTCGGTGCGTCCGGCCGGCCTCGCGACCTATGCGCGCGCCCTGACAGGCCATGGCCTGGGCACCGATGCGCTCCTTCTGGGCCACCAGGCGCTGTTGCTGCCGAACCAGGCCCTCTTCGTCCTGGTGCCGTCGATGGGTGGCTGCGTGGGCCTGCACGGCGCCACGTCCTGGGACCCCATCGCTTGCCTGGGGCATCTTCCGCGACTTGAGGATGCCTACCTTCTGCTCTCCGCCGATACCCCGGGTCGCGTCGCGCGGTCCTCCTCCCTCTCGCGGGCGATGCCGACCGCGTATCTCCTGTTCCTGCTCGTGCCCCTTTCCGCCACGGCGTGGGTCGGACGCACGATCCGATCGTCAACGCGAGACGTCAACAGGTGGACAACGACCCTGATCGCCACGGGAGCGGTCTTCGCGATCTGCACCGGGGTCGGGTCGTGGTTCGCGGGCGTCACCTTGATGGACACATCAAGGCCCCGGTCATGGAGCGTCACGCTGGGGGCTAGGTTCCTGTCTACGGCGCTGATCGCGCTGGCTTGGGGCCTAGGCGGCGGCGCGGTCGGTGGGCTGCTGGCGCGACGTCAGGAGGCGGCCGGTCCGGAAGACCCTCCGCCCAGCCCGACCTCTGAGTAGTGGGTCTCGAGCTGGGTGAAACGCCGCCAGGCGGCGGCCCACCCAGCGTCGTCCCTCGCGAACCGCTCCATGGGTGAGTTGGGCGACTGCCGATCCCAGATGCCGAAGAAGGTCTGCCCGTAGCCCAGGAGGTAGCGCTGGCCCGAGTGCGTGTATTGCATGGCGTCGCTGTCACCGGGATCCGATGGGACGGCGCCGCCACTGGTCCCGCCCGGCACGGCCACGTTGTTCGGCTCGAGTCCTACGAACCTGGTCCACGCCTGACGCCAGCCCTCGTCCGTCCGTACGAAGCGCTCGGCCGGGGCGTTGGGTGACTGCCGGTCCCAGATGCCGAAGTGGTCGCTTCCGAACCCCAGCACGTAGCGGTAGCCCGAGTGCGTGTAGCGCGTCGATGACTCCGCGGTCTGCGCGGCGACCGGGGCGGTGGCGGTCTCAGCAGCGGTCGTCGCCGGCGTCGGCTCCGGGGTGGCGGCCGTCTGCGTCGAAGCGGCCGGCGGGGGGACCGTCAGGTCGCTGTGGCAGTAACGACATCTGATCGCTTCGTCCTGGATCTCTTCCGCGCAGTAGGGGCACTTCTTCACGCTCGAACCTTTCGATCAGGCGACCTCTAAGGCTACCCCAGCGTGCCCCCGGGGACGACGGAGCCCGGTCGCCTTCGGCGACCGGGCTCCGCGAGGTCTGGACGAGCGGTACCTAGGCGCTGAAGCCGCCGTCACCCCCGCTAGAGGGGGCAGGCGGCGCGGCGCTAGCCCCAGCCGGCTCCTGGAATCTCATCCATGATCCGTACGCCACCACGATCAGCAGGATGAGTCCGATCCACGCACCGATCGCCGGCTCGTTCGTCACGACCAGCACGAACTTCAAGAGGCCGAAAGCCACGACGGCGAAGCCCAGGTACGCGGAGCCCTGTGAAGGCGTAACGCCGATCGACAGGTTCATCTGCATGTTCGAGAGCTGTACCGACTCCCAGATCAGCAACACGATCAGGAGGATCCCCATCAGGAGACCGGCGAACCCGCCGCTGCCGCCCCAGGCGTTCGCCTTCGCGCAGATGTCCCCGAAGCCGCCCAGATCGCCGAGAACATCCGATGCGCAAACCTTCTGCCAAGAGAGGAAACTGTCCACGAGTAGCAGGATCCCCCCGACCAGCGTGATCTTGGTGGCCATCGACATGTTCTTCATGTCGAAGCCTCCCGATGACTTCTCCATCCTTGCTCCTTTCGAGCGCACGGCGGGTGACGCACTCCGAGTGCGCCGGAACGTCAACGATTCAAGCCCCTGCTCGGGGGCGAGTCAAACACGCGAGGCCCTGGGTCTTGCCCTAGAGGAGAGGCCCAGGACGGCCGCACCGGCGCCTGCCGCGAGCGCGATCCATGGTGCGAGCGCCGGTTTGGTGAACGGCGGAGGGTTCAGGATGGCCATCACAGACCCTGCGACGATGATCGATCCGCTCGCTATCGAGACGATCCGCGAGGCGGCGGGGCGGCTGCCTAGGAGCAGCCAGCCGGCGAGGCCCGCGACCGCCGCGAACGCGGCCACTATGGACCAACGCTGCTCGAACGCCCATGCACCTCCGAACCCCGAGCCTGTGCCGAACCGGGTCCACGGTAGGAGGGTGGCCAGGGCCGCGACCGCGATCAGCGCCCCGATGCCGGCATCCGCCCGGGAGCGGATCGCCCGCCGGCGCCACGCGGACAGTGGAGCCACGACCGCCACGTCTTCGCCCAGGACTTCGGAAAGACATTCGACACCCATCACGCGACCGCGTACCGGCACCGCGCACTCGACGCAGAGCGGCCGTCCGCACACCTCACACGTGGCAGCGGTGGCCCGAGTGGGGTGCGTAGCGCACCGTTCGGCACCCTTGACTGCGCGATCCTCGGTCGGCATGTCCGAAGCTTACGCTGACCTCCGCCGGCGCTCGGACCAGGTGATAGCGTCGGCGTCATGGAGGGACGAGTCGCGGTGTTGGTGTCGGGCTCGGGCACGAATCTGCAGGCGCTCCTAGACCACTCCGCCATCCGGCCCCACCTGGCGCTCGTGCTGTCCGATCGGCCGAACGTCAAGGCCCTCGATCGCGCCGAGCAGGCGGGGATCGAGGCCACCGTGATCGAACCGGAACGATCCGCCGACCGGGCGGACTTCGACAGAGCGGTCCTCGAGTTCCTCAAGGATCGAGGGATCGACATCTTGGTGAGCGCGGGTTACATGCGCTTGCTGGGTGCGCCCGTTCTCGACGCCTACGGAGGTCGCTGGCTCAACGTCCACCCTGCCCTCCTGCCGTCGTTCCCGGGGATGCACGGTGTGCGGGACGCCTTGGCGTATGGCGTGAAGGTCACCGGCGTCACGGTCTTCCTGGTGGACGAGGGGGTGGACACGGGGCCGATCGTTGCGCAGGAGATGGTGGAGGTCATGCCCGACGACGACTGGGACTCGCTCGAGGTACGCATCCACGCGGCCGAGCATCGGTTGCTCCCGGCCGCCCTCCTCGCCCTGATCGAAGGCAGGCTGAAGGTGGACGGCCGGCACGTCCTCGTCCGGGGGTCGAGCGATGGCTGAAGTTCATCAGGTCCGCCACGTTCTGCTGGCCGTCTACGACAAGACCGGCGTGGTCGAGCTGGCCCGGGGGCTGGTTGAGCTGGGCGCGACGCTCGTGTCGTCGGGCGGAACCGCGAACACGCTGCGCGAAGCCGGCCTGCCGGTCACGCCCGTCGAGGACGTGACTGGCTTCCCCGAGATGTTGGGTGGCCGCGTGAAGACGCTGCATCCAAAGATCCATGGCGGCCTGCTGGCCGACCAACGGAAGCAGGAGCACGTCGATCAGCTGGCCGAGCACGGGATCGAGGCATTCGACCTGTTGGTTTCCAACCTCTACCCGTTCCGCGAGACGGTGGCGAGCGGTGCCGGGTTCGACGACGTGATCGAGAGGATCGACATCGGCGGGCCGGCCATGGTGCGCGCGGCCGCGAAGAACTTCGCCTCCGTCGGCGTGGTGGTGGATCCAGCGCGCTACGAGGGGTTGTTGGATGAGCTACGGCGTGAGGGCGGACTCACGCTCGATACCCGCCGTCAGCTGGCCACTGCTGCCTTCGCGCACACGGCCGCATACGACGCTGCTATAGCGAGCTGGTTCGCTCTCCAGGACCCTGGCGACGGCCTGCCCTCGTTCCTGGGTCTGGCGTTCACGAAGACGGACGAGCTTCGTTACGGCGAGAACCCTCACCAGCGCGGAGCGATCTACACGGAAGCCGGCGGGCCCGGCACGCTTGGCGGAGCGCGTGTACTTCAGGGCAAGGAGATGTCGTTCAACAACTGGCTGGACGTCGACGCGGCGTATTCGCTCGTGGCGGAGCTCGCTCCCAACGCGGTGGTGATCGTGAAGCACAACAACCCGTGCGGCGCGGCGCTCGGCGATACGTGTGCCAAGGCATACGAGGCGGCCTTCGCATGCGACACCGTCTCGGCGTTCGGGGGGATCGTGGCCTTCCACGGGACCTGCGACGGAGCAGCGGCCGCGGCCATGGCCGATGTGTTCACCGAGGTCGTGGTGGCGCCATCGTTCACGCCCGACGCGCTCGCCGCGTTCGGACAGCGTCAGAACCTCCGGGTGGTGGAGGCGCCTTTGCCCACCGGCGCCGCCCTCGACGTGCGCCCGATCCCAGGGGGGGCGCTGGTCCAGGACCGGGATCTTGTCGTAGAGACGGCCGCGGAGTGGAAGGTCGTGTCGTCCCGGGAGCCGAGCCCCCAGGAATGGCGCGACCTGGCGTTCGCGTGGACGGTGGCGTGGCGGGTGAAGTCGAACGCTATCGTCCTGGCCAGAGACGGCGCCACCGTCGGCATCGGCGCCGGCCAGATGTCGCGTGTGGATGCGGCGTGGATAGCGACCCGCAAGGCCGGCGAACGCGCGACGGGAGCCGTGATGGCGAGCGATGCGTTCTTCCCGTTCCCCGATGCGTTGGAGGTCGCGGGGGACGCGGGAGTGACCGCCGCCGCCCACCCGGGGGGCTCCAAAGGCGACGAGGCCGTGCTGGCCTCCGCCGAGGCTCGGGGGATGGCGATCGTGCTTACGGGCCGCCGCCACTTCCGGCATTGATCCTGCCTCGCAGGTAGGATTCCGGCTCGTGACGGCTCGCATCCTGGACGGGAAGGCGATCGCCGGCCAGATCCGCAGCGAGGTCGCCGATCGGGTACGCGCGCTCGCTGAGCGCGGCGTGACCCCGGGCCTGGCCGCCGTCCTGGTGGGCGACGACCAAGCCTCTCGGATCTACGTCGGTGCCAAGCACAAGGCCTCAGCGGACGTCGGCATCCGTTCCGAGCAGATCGACATGCCGGCCTACGTGACCGAGGGCGAGCTACACGCCACCATCCGGCGCCTGAACCGCGACCCGGAGATCCACGGGATCATCCTGCAGCTGCCCATGCCGCGGCACATCCGCGAGCTGGAGGTGCAACAGACCATGGAACCGTCGAAGGACGTCGACGGTCTGCACCCGTGGAACGTGGGCATGATGGTTCGCGGCGAGCCGACGTTCCGGCCGGCGACCCCTTACGGCATCGTGGAGTTGCTCCTGCGCTCCGGGATCGATCTGCAGGGGGCCGAGGTGGTCGTGGTCGGGTACGGCGAGCTGGTGGGAGCCCCTCTCTCCATCATGTTGGCGCAGGACTCGATCCGGGGGAACTCCACGGTGACCTGCTGCCATGTCAAGACGCAGAACCTGGCAGATCACACGCGCGCGGCCGACATCCTGGTCGCCGCCGCGGGCGTTCCCGAGATGATCACCGGCGACATGATCAAGCCGGGCGCCACCGTGATCGACGTAGGCGTCCATCGGACCGAGAGAGGCCTGGTCGGCGACGTGCACTTCGAGCAGGCGTTGGAGGTCGCCGGAGCTATCACCCCCGTGCCCGGCGGCGTGGGTCCCATGACCGTCTCGATGCTGTTGGTGAACACCGTCGCCGCCGCTGAGGCGCAGGCGTTCGGCAGGTGACCGCCGGGGGTCGGTTGGCTGGCCACTTGGCCGCCGGGAAGTTCTGCGTCAGCGGCGAGGTCGTCCCTCCTCGATCTGGGAACGGCGCCGACATCACGCGACACGCCCGCGCGCTCGTGGGATACGTCGACGCCGCGAACGTTACCGACAACCCACTCGCCAGCGCGCACATGTCGCCTTTGGCCGGCGTGCGGTTCGTGTCCGATGCGGGAGTTGAGCCCACGGTCCAGCTGGTCTGTCGCGATCGGAACCGTCTGGGGATCACCGCGGATCTCCTGGGGGCGTGGGCCCTCGGTGCGCGCAACGTGCTGTGCCTGACCGGCGATCCGCTCGAGATCGGTGACGACGCGGAAGCGCGAGCCGTGGACGACCTGACGGTCACAGACCTCGTTGGGCTCGCGCGCCGGATGCGCGAGGAGGGGACCACGCTCTCGGGTTCCGAGATCGCGGATCCACCGAAGTACCTGATCGGCGTGGCCGACGTGCCCCTCGCTGATCCATACGACCCCGCCCGGCTCGAGGTGAAGCTCGATGCAGGGGCCGATCTGGTGATGACGCAGATCGTCTACGACGTAGAGGCTCTCGCACTCTGGGCCGATCAGATGCGTGCGCGAGGCATCTTCGAGCGAGCGAAGGTGATGGTGGGTCTGGTGCCGCTCCGTAGTGCCAAGGCAGCCACCTTCATGCATGAACATCTGCCTGGGGTGCGCGTTCCGACCTGGATGATCGAGTCGCTCGACCGGGCGGGCGACGATGCCCCGGAGGTGGGTCTGGGCCTAACGATCGACGTGGTGCAAGGCATCCGCGGCATCGCCGATCTCTCAGGTGTTCACTTGATGGGGATGGGTCACGACGACGTCGTCGCTCGGGTCGTCGAAGGCGCCGGTCTCTTCCCGCGTCCCGTGCCCAGCTAGTCTGAGCGAGACTAGCGGTCCTCGATGGGGGTGTACGTGCGATCGCGAGGACCGACGTAGTTCGACCCGGGCCGGATGACCTTGTTGTCGGCGTACTGCTCGCGGACGTGTGCCGTCCACCCCGCCATCCGCGCGGCCGCGAAGATCGGGGTCATCAGGTCCGTCGGGATGCCAAGCGTGTGGTACACGCTCGCCGCATAGAAGTCGACGTTCGGGCTGAGAGACTTCTGCGCCATGACGGCCTTCTCGATCGCCGCGGAGATCTCGAACCACCTCGTGTCTCCGGCTCGTTCACCGACCTCTTGAGACAACCGCTTCAGCACGCGGGCTCGAGGATCCATCGTGGTGTAGACGGCGTGGCCGAACCCCATGACCTTCTCGTGCCGCTCGAGCAGATCGTGGACGTGCGCATCGGCCGCCTCGGGCTTGCCGACCTGCTCCAGCATCTTCATGGCTCCCTCGTTCGCGCCGCCGTGGAGCGGGCCCTTGAGTGCGGCGATCGCTCCGGTGATGGCGCTGAACATGTCGGCCAAGGTTGACGCGATGATCCGCGCCGTGAACGTGGACGCGTTCATGGTGTGGTCCGCGTACAGCACGAACGTGGTGTCGAGTGCGTCTGCGTCGTCATCGTCGGGCTCTTCACCCGAGAGCATCCACAGGAAGTTGGCGGTGTGTCCGAGCTTCGGGTTCGGAGCGATAGGCTCCTTGCCGATACGCAGTCTGTGGTAGTGCGCGATCAACGTCGGGGCTTTGGCGATCAGCCGAAGCGCCTTGCGGTACTGAGCCTCCGCTGAGTCGTCCCAGCCGTCGGGGTCGAACGCGGAGGCGGCCGACACGCTCGTTCGGAGCATGGACATGGGCGACGTCTGCTGTGCCAACTCCGACATCAGCCTGGCCAGGAACGGAGAGAGCGCGCGCGCGTCGACCAGGAAGCCGTTGACCTCGTCGAGCTCTTCGCGAGTGGGGAGGTCGAGGTGATGGAGCAGGTACACGACCTCTTCATAGCTGGCGTTGATCGCCAGATCTTCGATGTCGTAACCGACGTACCACAACCGACCGAGGTCGCCATCGATATCGGAGATGTTGGTGTCGGCGGCGACGACCTCGCGGAGTCCCTTCTCTGTCACGTCTGCCAGGATAGACGCCCGCGGCCGGAGGCGGCCCCGAGAGAGGTGGACGTGTGCCGCATCGCATCACGTTGATCCCCGGCGACGGGATCGGGCCCGAGGTGATCGAGGCGGCGCGGCGGTCGGTGGAGGCCACCGGCGTGGATGTCGAGTGGGATCTCCAGGAGATGGGTGCAGGCGCGTTCGCGCGAACGGGTGATCCGCTGCCGCGCGCCACGCTCGATTCGATCCGCGACACCGGCGTGGCTCTGAAGGGCCCGGTCGAGACGCCGATCACGAGCGGTGTACGCAGCGTGAACCTGGCGCTCCGCCGCGAGCTGGACCTCTATGCGTGCCTGCGACCTTGCCGGCTGTACCCGGGTATTCCCAGCCTCTACGACCGGGTCGACCTGATCGTGGTCAGGGAGAACACGGAGGACATGTACACCGGGATCGAGTTCGAGATGGGAACCGCCGCCACGCACGAGCTGATCCGGTTCGTGGGGGACCGGTCGGAGCGTCCGATGCGCGAGGACACGGGGATCGGCGTGAAGACGATCTCGGAGTTCGGCAGCGAGCGGATCGTGCGCTTCGCCTTCGAGCTGGCCGTGGAGCAGGGGCGGCGACTCGTCACAGCCGGCCACAAGGCGAACATCATGAAGTTCACCGACGGCCTGTTCCTGAACGTCGCGCGCCGCCTGGCGGGGGAGTTCTCCCAGGTGGCGTTCGAGGAACGGATCATCGACGCCCTGTGCATGCAGTTGGTCCAGTCACCGGAACGGTTCGACGTGCTGGTGCTGCCGAACTTCTACGGCGACGTGGTGAGCGACGTGGCTGCGGGTCTGATCGGAGGTCTCGGCGTTGCGCCGGGGGCTCACCTGGGCGACTCGATGGCTGTCTTCGAAGCGACGCACGGGACCGCGCCGCACCTGGCGGGAACGAACCGAGCCGATCCGGTAGGGGTGATGCTTTCGGCGGGGATGATGTTGCGTCACATCGACGAACCGGAAGCCGGCGCCCGGCTGGACGCCGCGATCGCCTCGGTGCTCGCCGAAGGCGAGCACCTGACCGCGGACCTGCGCTGGGACGACCGCCCGGCCGCTTCCACGATCCAGGTCGCCGACGCGGTCATCGCCGCGTTGTAGGTTCGGAGCCTGGTCAAGACCGGCAGGGCCCGACCGAGGTGACCAGGGCGGCGTGCTCGACCGTCGGCACGTTGAACGTCGAGCTGTTGTCGGCGCACCAGGTCCGCGACGTGAACAAGTAGTCGGTCCGCAACAGCAGCGCCATCCAGATCGGTCCCAGGACCGTTCGATCGGCATCGGTCCCAGAGCGCATGGCGTCGCGGAAGTTCAGATCGAGTGTCCGGTACTCGGTGGAGCGATCGCTGATGCCGAATCCGCCGGCAAGGACCACGGGGAGCGACTCCGCGAGCGCGGCCGCCTGGAGACGTTCCAGGTTCAACGGGTCCTCCATGGCGCCCTGGAGAGCGTCATCGGAGTGCACCGCGTACAAGATGAAAGAGCCATCCGGCCGATCGACCTGGACGCGCACCACTAGACCGCGCGGCAGGGACTTGGGCAGCGGGAGCGGATCCACTTGGAAGTCGGATACAACCACGACGCGGCCGTCGACCAAGACCGACCCGAAAGCGTCGGAACCCGCGATCGCGGCCCGGTCCTTCTTCGCCGGCACGACCAACACGGCCACGTCGGCGTGTGCCTTGCGCAGCGCAGCGACGATCGCTTCGATCTTCGGGCGCGTCGCCGGGCAGGCTGATGGTGGCCACCCGGACCGTGTCGCTCGCCGGCCGACCGAGCTGCGCGGTCTTGGGTCCCATCACGGTCACCCAGCCGAAGACGGCGACCGATGCGACGACGAGGAGCGTGGTCAGCTTCTTCTCGTCTGCGGCGGCGATCAGCAAGCCCACGATCGCGGCGGCTACCAGGATGGGGAGCGCGAGCGCGACCATCTGCATGGCGGGGCCAAGATCGCGGACCAGGAACCACGTCCAGGGAAGGGCCGCACCCACGACCGACCATCGCAGGTCTCTGAACAGCTTGCGCAGGCCGCCCAGGCGGTGAGGGCGGGGCTGGTGCGACTCCTTCGGAGGCAAGGTCACGCCGGGTCGTCTTCGTTCGATCGGCAGTCCCGGAGCACGCGCTTCGGGGTCTGACCGTGCGCTCGGCTCCGGCGGGCACCCAGGTCTCGGGCTTGGTGGTGGGCGGAGTGGCCATCTCCTTTGTATCGGCATCTGAGGTGCCTCTGGCGCACCCATCGAGGGCCAGAAGACACAGGTTTCCGCCAGCGACGTCTGGGTAGCATGAGGCGACATCGATCCTGAGGAGCCTGAAGAGCCATGAAGGTCACGATCGTCGGGAGTGGGTTCGTCGGACAGACGACGGCCATGCGGGTGCTTCAGGGGGGTCTGGCAGACCAGGTCGTCCTGACCGACATCGTCGAGGATCTGCCGCAAGGCATCGCCCTCGACATGAAGGAATCGGCCCCTGTCGAGCGATTCGAGCCGAACATAGTGGGCACGAACGACTACGCGGACACGGTCGGCTCCGACGTGGTGGTTATCACGGCCGGGTTCCCCCGCCAGCCGGGGATGAGTCGCATGGACCTGCTCGGCAAGAACGCGGGCATCATGCGCGACGTGATCGGCCGGATCGCTCCCGGTTCGCCGGACGCGATCGTCATCGTGGTGACGAACCCGCTCGACGAGATGACCTATCTGGCCGCGGAGGCGAGCGGGTTCAAGAAGGAGCGTGTGATGGGAATGGCGGGCGTGCTGGACTCGGCACGACTGCGCTTCTTCATCGCGGAAGAGCTTGGTGTGTCTCCGCTCGTGGTCGAAGCCATGACGCTCGGCTCGCACGGCGACGCCATGGTGGCGCTCCCGCGTCACGCCACGGTCGACGGGAGGCCGCTGCCGGGTCTGGTGGACCGCGAGACGCTCGACCGTCTGTTCCAACGGACCCGCGACGGCGGAGCCGAGATCGTGGCGCTGCTCAAGAAGGGGAGTGCCTACTACGCGCCCAGTGCGTCTATCGCTCAGATGGTGGGCGCGATCGCCGGCGACACCGGCCAGGTGCTGCCTGTGTGCGCGTGGGTCACCGGCCAGTACGGGATCAGCGACGTCTACGTGGGCGTACCCGCGAAACTCGGACGAGGCGGCGTGGAGCAGATCGTGGAGCTGGACCTGAACGAAGACGAGACCTCAGCCCTGCGAGCGGCGGCGGAGGGCATCCGCGAGAAATGCGCCGACCTGGCGAACATCTGAGTCTCACGGACGTCTAGGCCTGAGGCGGGGGCTCCGCCGGTCGCTCGGAGGACGTGTCCGGATCGATCGCGTCACCTGCTGTTCGCTTCCGACGCACCCACGCCAGGTCGAGGAGACCGCCGGCGACCGCGAGCACGGCGCCGGCGACGGATGTCCACAACCCGGGTTGCGCTTCCACCTGGATGCCGGCCGTGTCCATCACCTGCAAGACCTGGCGGCGGGCTTCCTCGCTCGCGATCCCGAGCTGATCGACCACGGTCTTCACCAAGGCATCGACGCCTGCGTCGGCCACGACAGACCCGACCGCGGCCAAGGACCACACGGCAAGGACGAGCGCCACTGACGAGCTGGCGATGATCGCCAGGGCGATCGTGCGCCGCCGCTCCGGTCGGACGAACCGCAGGGCCAAGATGCCGGCGATGATGACCAGACCCAGGATCGCCGTCACCTTCCCTTGCCACAGGTCGATGCCCTTCGTTGGAACCGCGTTCAAGACGCTGTCGCCCAGGGTTACCGTCGCCCAGTCGCCGATCGAGCCGAACGTGACCAGGGCGCCGCCGAGGACGGTCAACAGGAACCCCCACAGGCGTAGCGGGCTCGGCTTCACCACGGCGAGCATCGGGCGAGTCTGGCATTCCTCGAGGTCGTGGAGAAGCACATCCGGTGGAAGCGGACGCGGCGTAGCATGACGAGGTGAGCGATGGACTCTGGGCGCAGGTCAGGGAGCACGGCAGGAACTTCTTCACGAACTGGAGCGCCTACGATGCGTCGGCTTGGACCAAGCTCCGGCTGACGTTCCGCAATCGCTCGAAGGCGTTGTTCTCTCGGCAACAGTGTTGCGGGAACCACGGTCAACCCGGCTGTTGACGGCTCCCCGAGGATCCCGGTCGGGGTCCCGAGGGAGAGCACCGCCACCCGCACTAACGTCTCAGGCGGACGCAGCCTCCGCGATCGCCCGCCCGACCTCCTCGGTGCTCGACGTGCCTCCAAGGTCCGGCGTGCGGACGGCGCCGGCGTCCAGTACCGCGTCCACGGCCCGCTCCACACGCTCCGCAGCCCCTCGTTCGCCCAGGAAGCGGAGCATCATAGCCCCCGACAAGATCATGGCGATCGGGTTGGCCAGGCCCCTGCCGGCGATGTCGGGCGCGCTCCCGTGCACGGGTTCGAAGACGGCGTACTCCCAACCGATGTTGGCGCCGGGGATGAGCCCGAGCCCACCCACCAGGCCGGCGCACAGGTCGGAGAGGATGTCGCCGTAGAGGTTGGGGAGCACCAGGACGTCGAACATCTCCGGCTCCCACACCAGGCTCATGGAAAGGTGATCGATCTGGATGTCCTCGAACCCGATGTCGCCTCGAACGACCGGGTCGGCGGCGATCTCCCGAAACGTCTTGAGGAACAGGCCGTCGGAGTAGCGCATCACGTTCGACTTGTGACCGAGTGTGACCTTGTGCCGACCGTTGAGCCGGGCGTACTCGAACGCGAACCGCACGATCCGCCGAGCTCCGGCGACCGAGATGGGCTTGAGCGTGATCCCCGCGTCCTCGCGAACCTCGAAGCCGGCGAGCGAGTGGAGCTTCTCGCGGAGAGCTGCTGCCTCGGGCGAGCCGCGCTCGAACTCGAGCCCTTGATACAGGTCCTCGGTGTTCTCCCGGATGACGACCAGATCTGTCTCGGGATGCTTGATCGGAACGCCGGGAAGTCCGCGGGCGGGTCGGACCGCCGCGAAGAGGTCGAGCTCCTGACGCAGCGCGACGTTCACGCTGCGGAATCCGGTGCCCACCGGGGTCGTGATCGGGCCCTTGATCGCGACGCGGCACTTACGGATCGAATCGAGCGTGGCGTCTGGCAGCAGCGCTCCGTGGGTCTGCAGCGCTCTCGCTCCCGCCACCGCGTCGACCCACTCGATGTTTCCGTTCGCCGCATCCAACACCGAACGGGTCGCCGCGGTGACTTCAGGTCCGATGCCATCCCCTGGGATGATGGTCACGCGATGCGTCATGTGGGGGCGAGCTTATCCGCACGAACCGCGGCGGACGCCCGAACGTAGTACCTGGGTCCGGCGATCGGGGAGGTTCCATGAAACGGCTCACGGTTCTCACCGCTCTAGTTCTGATCGTGACGACGGCGCCGGCCGCGCGTGCCGGTCAGACCGTGAGCATCGCCAACTTCTCGTTCTCGCCCGCCTCCCTGACGGCCGGCCTGGGCGACTCGATCACGTTCAACAACACGGCGGCGATCGTCCACACCTCCACGTCGGACGACGGGTTCTGGAACACGGGAACGATCGCTGGCGGGTCGTCGGAAGCGGTCGCGTTCTCGGCCTCGGGGAGATTCACGTATCACTGCGCGATCCACCCTTCGATGAAGGCCGTCATAGTCGTCCCGATCACGGTAGGTCCCGACGGACCGGTTGCCGCCGGCACCAAGCTCACCATCACTTTCGCGTCGGATCAGACGAACGGCAGGACATACGACATCCAGCGGCGCCGCGGGCACAAGGCCTGGGTCACGCTCGCCTCCGGGACGAGCTCCCTGTCCGTGACATACACACCGCGCAAGGCGGGCAAGTTCCGATTCCGCGCTGCGGCGATCATGGATGGCGAGAGGAGTGGTTGGTCGCCGAAAGTCCTGGTGAGGGTGACCGCCGCGTAGCGGAGTTCAGAAGCGGTCGAAAAGGATGGAGCGCTTGACCTCTTGGATCGCCTTCGTCACCTGGATGCCGCGTGGGCAGGCATCCGTGCAGTTGAAGGTGGTGCGACAGCGGAACACGCCGGTCTTCTCCGAGAGGATCTTCAAGCGTTCGCGGCCGCCCTCGTCCCGCGAGTCGAAGATGAACCTGTGTGCGTTCACGATCGCGGCCGGACCCACGTACTCCTCGTCGCTCCAGAAGATCGGGCACGACGTGGTGCACGCCGCGCACAGGATGCATTTCGTGGTGTCGTCGAAACGGGCGCGCTCCTCAGGCGATTGCCGACGCTCCGTGTCTGGCTCGCCGCTGTCGTTCACCAGGAAGGGCAGCACGCTCTTATAGCCTTCGAAGAACGGGTCCATGTCCACGATCAGGTCCTTGAGGACCGCCAGCCCGCGGATCGGTTCCACCGTGGCCTTCGGCGCCACGTCCTGCACCAAGACCTGGCAGGCCAACGCGTTGCGGCCGTTTATCAACATGGCGTCTGAGCCGCAGACGCCGTGCGCGCAGGAGCGGCGCAGGGCCAGCGTGCCGTCCTGTCGCCACTTCACCTCGTGAAGTGCGTCCAGCAGACGGTCGGTGGGCTCCATCCTCACCTGGAACTCCTCCCACCATGGGTCGGGGGAGACCTCGGGGTTGTACCGGCGGATCTTGAGGGTGAGCGACATCTTGCTGTCGGGCCGTCCGACGCGGCGGTCATCGGACCCCTGCAGCACCTCTGCCGCGGTCGCCATCAGTACTTCCGCTCCATGGGTATGTAGGGTCCCATCTTCACCGGCTTGTACTCCAGTTCGATCGAACGGTCGCCCTGCTTGTACGCGAGCGAGTGCTTCAGCCAGTTGGCGTCATCGCGCAGCGGGTGATCATCTCGGAAATGCGCGCCGCGACTCTCGGTCCGGGCCCGAGCCGCCGAGACCAGGGTCTCGGCGCAATCCAGCAAGAATCCGAGCTCGACGGCTTCCATCAGGTCGGTGTTGAACACGCTCCCCTTGTCCTGCACGCCCACCTGCGCGTACCTGTCGTGAAGGCCCGCGAGGATCTCCTCCATCTGACTCAACCCTTCCTCGTTCCGAACGACGCACGCAAGGTCGAACATCGCGTCCTGCAGCTCCGTGCGGATGTCGGCGGGATTGGCCGCGCGCTGGCGCGTCAGCAGGCCGTTCAGCATGTCCAGGGTTGGCTTGGCGGGCGCGTCCGGGAGCGGCACGAGGTCGGATCCTTCCGCGAACTCCGCCATGCGGGCGCCCCCCCTGCGCCCGAAGACCACGATGTCCAGGAGCGAGTTCGTTCCCAGGCGGTTGGCGCCGTGAACGCTTACGCAGGCGCATTCACCGGCGGCGAACAGGCCGGGGACGATGGTCTCGTCGGAACCCGTCACGACCTGCGCGTCGATGTCCGTCGGGATGCCGCCCATCGCATAGTGCGCGGTCGGCTGGATGGGGACGAGCTCCTTGGTCGGCTCCACACGCAGGTACACGCGCGCGAACTCCGTGATGTCGGGGAGCTTCTCCGCGATGACCTTGGGGTCCAGATGCCGCAGGTCCAGGTAGACCATGTCGCCGTTGGGGCCGGCGCCCCGGCCCTCCTTGATCTCCTGGTAGATCGAACGCGACACCACGTCGCGTGGCGCCAGGTCCTTGATGGTCGGCGCGTACCGCTCCATGAATCGCTCGCCGTCCTTGTTCAACAAGATGCCGCCCTCGCCGCGCGCTGCCTCGCTGAGCAGGATCCCCAGCTTGAACAGACCCGTGGGGTGGAACTGGAAGAACTCCATGTCCTGCAGCGGGATGCCTCGTCGGTAGGCGACCGATGGACCATCACCCGTCAGGGCGTGGGCGTTGGATGTGACGCGGAACATCCGGCCGAAGCCACCGGTGGCGAACATGACCGACTTGGCCCGGAACACGTGGAGCTCGCCGGTGGCCAGCTCGTACGCCACGACTCCGGCCGTCCGACCGGCGTCATCGCGGAGCAGGTCGAGGCAGTAGAACTCGTTGAAGAAGCGGACGTCGCGTTTGACGCACTGCTGGTAGAGCGTCTGCAGGATCATGTGGCCGGTCCGGTCGGCCGCGTAGCACGCCCGCATGACGGGCCCCTCCCCGTGGTTACGGGTGTGTCCCCCGAAGCGTCGCTGCGCGATCTTCCCGTCGGGCGTCCGGTTGAAAGGAAGCCCCCAGTGCTCCAGCTGATAGATGGCATCGACGGCCTCGTCCGCCAACAACTCCGCGGCGGGCTGGTCGACCAGATAGTCGCCGCCCTTCACGGTGTCGAAAGCGTGCCACTCCGGGTAGTCCTCCTCCATGTTCCCCAGGGCGGCGCAGACCCCGCCTTGGGCTGCGCCGGTGTGCGATCGGGTGGGGTAGAGCTTGGAGATCACGGCGGTGCGAACCTGATCCGAGGTCTCGATCGCGGCGCGAAGTCCGGCGCCGCCGGCTCCAACGATCACGGCGTCGTAGGTGTGCGTCGTCGTCATCGGCTCACGTCGCTCCCGGCCACTTCGACGCATCGAACGTGAAGACGATCACCGAGCCCAGGACGAAGAGCGTGAACCCCAACACGTAGAAGACCATGTTGATCGTGAGGCGGACGCCTGGGTTGCGCACGTAGTCGAGGGTGATCACCCGCAGGCCGTTGATGCCGTGGATCAGCGCGAGCACCAGGAGCATCCAGTCCCACGTACGCCAGAACGGGCTGCCCCAGCGGGTCGCGACGAACCCGAAGTCGACGCGACCAACGCCTTCCTTCGTCACGTGCATGATCAGGACGTGCCCCACGGCGAGCACCAACAGGACGAGCCCCGAGATCCGCATGAACAACCAGGTCCACAGCTCGAAGCCACCGACCGGGCGGTCCCTGCCGGCGCGGAAGTCGCGCTGCGGAGAGTGCTCCGGGGTGGGGGAGGGCGGGTGGGATCCGGTCGTGGTCGCCATCTACTTGGTGACCAGGTCGAAGATCTGTTTGCCCATGATGATCGTCACCGGGATCATGCTTGCCAAGAAGATCACGAACGTCGCGAATCCGATCTCGCGGATGTTCTTAGCGAGGCTCGGGAAGAAGTCGATCAGCATGATCTTGGTCCCGTTGATCGCGTGATACAGGACGGCGGCGACCAGTCCGTATTCGAGCACCCGGATGATCGGATTCTCGTAGACGGCGACCACGCGCTCGTAGGCGTGCGGACCCCAGCCGATCACAGCCGTGTCGACCACGTGAGCGAACAGGAACAGGATGATCGCGACACCCGTTATGCGATGCATGAGCCAGGAGTACTGGCCCTCATGGCCCCTGTAGATGGGGCCGTAGTCGCTCTTCTTCTTGCTCGCTCGGGTCGCCACTGGTGATCGCTCCCAGCCTATATCGCGGCCTCGCCAACGAGCCCGCCGAACCGGCCAACGGCCGCGCGGAGTCTACCCAGTTCCGTCAGAGGTCGGGGGAGTGGCTACCGGGTCGCGTCGCGGGCGCGGACCGCAATCGAGGATCGCGAACGGACTCGGCGGGATGGAGGGGTCGGCCAGGGCATGCTCCAGGGAGAGGCTCGAACCAGATGCCGAGATGCGCTCCTGGCGGCGACGGATCTCCCGCTGGATCGGAGCGATGATCGGGACGATGATCGCGCTAACGACCAGTCCCAACCATCCTGCCCAGGAGCCTTTCGCCAACGTGGTCGCCATCAGGGTCGGCAACAGTAGAAGGAGGTTGCCGTACAGGTTCAACCTGTTGAAGGACCGGCGGAGGGCGGGTTCGGAGGACGTATCCAAGTCGTGCCCCCGCACCCACAGCGACCCGACGATGGCAACGAGATACGCGCCGGCGACGGCTCCTACCGCCCAAGCGCTTGGCCGGCCGTCTCCTGCAGGTAGTGCAAACGAGTAGAACCAAAGGGCGAGGATCACGTCGACGACGAAGAGACGACGGATGGGTTCCAAGCCGAGGGTCCTGCGGTAAACGAGTCGCCCTCGCGGCATCCTCATCTCTCTACGCCGTCTGCGGAGTCGGATCAGACGACGCAACGCGTTCACATCATCGAGGAAGAGGAACAAGAAGCAGGCCAGGAGGATCGAGCCCCAGATCGACAACCTCCATCCGGTATCGAGGCCGTCGAGGGATCCGGAAGCAAGGATGAGCAGCGCGAGGCCGAACCTCGTCAATACGAAGTTGACCCGCACCAATCCCTCCGCCGAGAAACGCAATCCGCGGATGCTGAGGTTGAAGCCGATCCATGCGACGAGTAGTCCCGCCGTCAAGACGGACTCCAACTGGCCGATCGACGTCGGTGATTCGGTCACGACCATGCACCATCTAGCCGACGCGGATCGCGACGACGACGCCGTCCCGAGTGGGAACGATGGTCGAGAGGTAGCGCTCGTCGTCGGCGATCAGCTGATTGTGCTCCAGGATGGCTCGCGTTCGCTCGTCGGGATCGTCATCCAGCACGCGTCCCGACCACAAGACGTTGTCGCACACATAGAGGCCGCCGACCCTGATGCGATCGCTCGCAGCTCGCCACGCGTCGGGGTAGCCCTCCTTGTCGATGTCGTCGTAGACCACGTCGAACTCACCATCCAGCGTGTTCAGCGACGCCACCGCATCGCCCACGTGGAACGTGACCCGCTCCCAGAGGCCGGCCCGCCCGAGGTAATCGCGCGCCTTGCGTTCGTTCTGGGGATCGCCGTCGGTCAGGTGGAGCTCACCGGCTGATCCGACAGCTCGCGCGTGCCAATACCCCGAATATCCGAAGCCAGAACCCAGCTCGACGATCCGTCGGGCTCCGACGGACCTGGCCAAGACCTCTAGCGTCACGCCGACGTTGCGACCGACGATAGGGAACCCCAGCTCGGCCCCATGAGCCTCCATCTCCAACAGAACGGCTCCGTCGAGCCGATCCAGTCGCGAGCGCATGTAGTCGTCGATGCGCGGATCCACGATGTCCACGGGCGAACACTATCGCGCCCCGGGTTGCCGTTCGAAGGCCGAGAGGGTCGAGGGGTAGGCTCTCGGAACATGGAAGAACGACGGACCGACTCCGGGATCGAGCTCCAGCCGATCTACACGGCCGACGACCTGGTCGGGTTCGATGCCGCGAAGCAGCTCGGCGAGCCCGGCGAGGCTCCGTTCACGCGGGGCATCTACCCCGACATGTACCGCGGGCGCCTGTGGACCATGCGGCAGTACGCCGGGATGGGGAGCGCCGCGGACACCAACGCCAGGTTCCGATATCTCCTGGATCACGGGCAGACGGGCCTCTCGGTTGCGTTCGACCTGCCCACGCAGATGGGGCTGGATTCGGATCATCCACTCGCGGAGGGCGAGGTTGGCAAGACCGGTGTGGCGATCGACTCGATCGACGACATGCGGCGCTTGTTCGATCAGATCCCATTGGATCGCGTGACCACGTCCATGACGATCAACTCGACCGCGGCCATCTTGCTCCTGCTCTACGAGCTGGTCGCCGAAGAGCAGGGCGTGGACGCGTCGAAGATCGGCGGCACGGTCCAGAACGACCTGCTGAAGGAGTACGCGGCCCGCGGCACGTACATCTACCCGCCCAAGCCGTCGATGCGGATCATCACCGATCTGTTCGCGTACTGCGGCGAGCGCATCCCTCGCTGGCACACGATCTCGATCAGCGGCTACCACATGCGCGAGGCGGGCGCGACCGCGGCGCAAGAGATCGCGTTCACGCTGGCGAACGGCATCGCGTACGTGCAGGCGGCGATCGACGCAGGTCTCGCGATCGACGACTTCGCGCCCAGGCTCTCGTTCTTCTTCGCGTGCCACATGCACTTCTTCGAGGAGATCGCGAAGTTCCGCGCGGCCCGACGGATGTGGTTCCGGATCATGACGGAGCGGTTCGGCGCACAGGATCCGAAGAGCGCCATGCTCCGGTTCCACACGCAGACCGGCGGCGCGACGCTCACCGCGCAGCAACCGGAGAACAACATCGTTCGCACCGCGCTCGAGGCCATGGCAGCCGTCCTGGGTGGCACGCAGTCCCTCCACACGAACTCGTTCGACGAGGCGCTAGCGCTGCCCACCGAGCGCGCGGTGAAGATCGCGCTGCGGACCCAACAGGTGATCGGCTACGAGACCGGCGTAGCCAACGTGGCCGACCCGCTCGGCGGTTCGTACTACGTGGAGTCGTTGACCGACGAGCTCGAACGGCTGGCGCTGGAGTACCTGGAGCGGATCGAGGCCATGGGCGGCGCGGTCGCGGCCATAGAGCGCGGTTTCTACCAGGAGGAGATCCACGATGCCGCCTTCCGGATCCAGCGGGGGATCGAGTCGGGCGAACGCGTCGTCGTTGGCGTGAACCGATTCGTCGACGAGGAGGAGAAGCCGGTCGATCTCCAGCGGATCTCACCCGACGAGGTGAGGATGCAGGTCGAGCGGCTCAAGGAACTCCGAGAGACCCGCGACGCGACCGCGGTCGGATCCGCGCTCGCGGCGGTAGGGGAGGCGGCTCGCGGGACCGACAACCTGTTGCCGCCTATGAGGGTCGCGCTCAAGGCTCGCGCCACGCTGGGCGAGGTCTCCGACGTACTGCGCGACGTTTACGGCGAGTATCGCCCCTCGTTCTAAGCGAGCGCGAAGACCGCATGCACGACGGCCGCCAGGCCGGCCACGGCCACCACGGCGCCGACGAGACGAAGACCGGGTTTTCCCCACAAGCCTCCGGCCGCCAGCAGGCACGCGACTCCGACCGCCGCCTCGATCACTGCCGTCACGGATGTCAGCGAGCCCCCGATCCGATCAGATCAGCAGCTCGCTCGAGGTCGTTGCCCAGGTAGACGCCCAGCAGTCGTCTCGCGAGACCGTGACGTCGCGAAGGCGTTCCCCCCGTAGAAGACATCGACGCCCGGGATAGCAGCCACGGCGCGAAGCGACTCCATCGTCGCCCGCCGGCCGACGCTGCGCTGCGCGCTCACGACCGCGCCGGCCGCTCGTGAAGCGCGGACCGCTGTGACCAGGGAATCCGCCGGCGTCACGGCTCCAAGAACTCGACAGGACCAGCCCCGTCGCGCCAGCACCACCGCGAACGCTTCCAACCCGATCGTATGAAGCTCGGTCGGACCGCACGCGAGTACGAGCGGGTTGCGCCGGTACGGTGGGGGGGCGAGAGCGCCGATCCGAGCTAGCCACTGCCGAACGATCTGCGTCGCGAGATGCTCGTTCGCCACGTCGCAGGCCCCCGCCTGCCAGAGGTCTCCCATCTCCCTCATCCCCGGCAGCGCCACCTCGCTGATCGCTCGCCCCACCCCGAGGAGCTCCGTCGCTTGGTCGAGAGAGCGCCGTATGACATCGGCATCGAGAACTGCGGCTCCTTCGGCGAATCGATCGATGAACTCGTTCCTCCCCAGGGGCACTCCCACACCCAAGCGGACGGTCGCGACGGCCTCCCGGGCTCGGTTGCCTCGGGTGATCTCGTCGCGCACCGCTCGGAGGCTCTCGACCTCCTCGAGCGAGTACCGACGGTGCTTACCGTCCGTGCGAGCCGGCGACGGGAAGGAGTAGCGGCGCTCCCACGATCGGATCGTCGGCACCGGGATGCCGAGGAGCTCTGATACCTGCGCGATGGTCATGCGAACCTGATCCGTGTCGTGGTTCATCTGGATAGGTTACCTATGTGTGTGGTCACTTGGGTGCTACTACTGCATGGGTTCGTACTCTGTAGTGGTTCATCACTCCAGCTAGAGGCCCTATCTTTCGCTCTTGTGAAATGCATGGGTTCTATCATAAACCATGCAGTTGAGTAGTGGATACTTGAGGTGATCATCGAACTACAGCGCCGGCGACTGACAAGGAGAAGCGGTGAGACTCGCGTTAGCGGAGATCCGGAGGGCCAAGCTGCGATTCGGGCTCCTGACGGGCGCCGTGGCCCTGCTGGTCTTCCTCATCTTCTTCCAGCAGTCGCTTGCGGGCTCGCTGCTCGGGCAGTTCACGGGTGGGCTCGAGCATCAGTCGGCCACGGTGCTCGTCTACAGCGCGGACGCACGACGGAGCGTCGACGGCAGCCGGTTGCTGCCGCAGCAGGTGGAAGCCATCTCGGAGGTCGAGGGGGTCGCCGTAGCGGGGCCCATCGGTGAGGGCTCGTTCACCATCGAACTCGAGAACGGCGTCCTGAGTGACACCACGGTGTTCGGCTACGACCTGGATGGCCCGGGGTTCCCCACGACGCTGTCGGCCGGACGTCTGCCTCAGACCGATGGAGAGGCGGTCGCGAGCGCCTCGGACGCCAGTGAGGGTTACGCGATCGGCCAACGCCTTACGGTGGTGCCGGGCGACGCTCTAGTGATGATCGTCGGTCTGGCGAAGGACATGCAGTTCAACGTGCAGCCGACCCTGTTCGTCTCCTACCCGACTTACGAGACCTTTGTACGCGCGACCAACCCCGACGCGACCGGCATCCTGCCGAACTTGGTGGGCGTCGAGCCGGCGTCGGGCGTCGACCCGGCAAGCCTAGCCGCCTCTATCACGCGACAGGTCGAGGGCGTCGAGGCTCTCGATCGCGCGGTCGCCGTAGCGTCGCTCCCCGGCGTCTCGTCGATCCAACAGTCCTTCGCCATCATCCTCGGCCTTGCCTTCGTGGTGGTGATCTTGCTGACGGGGTTCTTCTTCCTGATCATCACGGTGCAGAAGATGGCTTCGCTGACGCTCCTCCGTGCGGTCGGGGCGACCGGCGGCTTCCTGATGGGCAACCTCGTGATCCAGGTGCTTCTGGTGATCGCCGCCGCACTCGTGATCGCCATCCCGTTGACGGTGTTCGCCTTATCGGCCGCGTCGAGTGACGAGTTCGCCGCACAGACCGAGCCGTCGGTCCTGTCGGTCACGTCCGTACTTATCGTTGTCCTGGGCGTGTCCGCGTCGGTTGGCGCGATGCGCCGCGTCGCGAAGATCGATCCAGCGGCCGCCACCGCACGCATGGCTGGTGGGGGGCTCGCATGAAGCTCGCGTGGAGGGAGTTGGTGCGAAGGCCGAGCCGGTTCTTGACGGCCGGGGCGGCGCTCACCCTGATCGTACTGCTTGCTCCTGGTGCTCGGCGGGATCCTCGACGCCCTCGTGCAGTCCTCGACCGGACTGCTGAAGGCGCAGTCCGCGCCGCTCATCGTGTACAGCGCCGACAGCAAGGGCTCTATCGACCGTTCGCGGATCGGTGGGGCGGACAAGGTGGCGATCGCTTCGGTGCCCGGTGTTCACGAGGCGACCGGGCTCGGCCTGGCCCTCGTCGCCGGTCACGTCCCGGGCCGAAGCACCCCAGCCGACGTGGCCGTCTTCGGTTACGAGGCACCCAATCTGAGGGTCACATCCCCACCCATGCCTGGTGAGGGCTACGCGGACCGTTCGCTCCAAGACGACGGCGTCTCGATCGGACAGACGATCGATCTCGGGACGGCGCGGATCCCCGTCAAGGTTGTCGGCTGGGTCAGCGGCACCGACTACAACCTCCAGAGCGGCCTGTGGGTCGACGCCGCCACCTGGCGTCGCACCCTGAACGCGAACATCCCCGATGCGGCGGTCGCGCCCGGCACCTTCCAGGCGGTGCTGGTCACCCCAGATGAGGGAACGACACCGGAGCAACTCACTTCCGCGATCGAGGTGAGCGTGCCGGGGGTCACCCCGCTGACGATCCAGGAGGCGATCGCGGCCTTGCCGGGCGTGTCCGAACAGGACAGCGTCTTCAGCTCGATCATCGGGGTCACGTTCGCGGTGGCCGGGATCGTCACCGCGTTGTTCTTCGCGCTCCTCACGATCGAGCGCGTCGGCCTGCTCGGCATGATGAAGGCGATCGGTGCCTCCTCGCGGATCCTCATGGCCGGGCTCACGCTCCAAGCGATGTCGATCGCAGCCGGCGCCCTGATAGCGGGCAGCCTGATCGCGCTCGGCCTATCGAAGGTGATCCCCGATACCGTCCCGCTGACGTTGTCCGTGGGCCGCTTCGTGTTCACGGCCGTCGGGCTCGTCGTCACCGCGCTGATAGGCAGCGCGATCTCGTTCCGCAGGATCGTCCGGATCGACCCTGCCTCCGCCGTAGGCGGGGCTTGAGGAGAGGATCACCTGATGACAGCTCTCGATATGAAGCAAGTCCGCAAGATCTACAACTCCGGAGACGACGAGGTCGTGGCGCTGGACCATGCCAGCTTCACGGTCGGCGACGGCGAGATGGTGGCCCTCGTGGGGCCTTCGGGTTCGGGCAAGACCACACTCCTCTCGATCGCCGGGGGTCTTCTGTCGCCGAGCGAGGGCATCGTTCAGGTGGGGCCGCATCGGATCACCGACTACGACCGGCGCGAGCTCACGAGGTTCCGCCGCGACTCCGTCGGCTTCGTGTTCCAGGGGGCGAACCTAGTGCCGTTCCTTACCGCGAGGGAGAACCTGCTCGTGGTGGCCGACGTGGCGGGTCGCCGCGGAAAGGAAGTGGAGCGCCGTGCCGAAACGCTCCTAGGGGAGCTCGGGCTCGGCCACCGGATGAAGAACACTCCACCCCAGCTCTCGGGCGGCGAGCGTCAGCGCGTGGCGATCGGGCGGGCGTTGATGAACGAGCCCGAGCTGGTGCTGTTCGACGAGCCGACGAGCGCCCTCGATACCGAGCTTGGCGAACAGGTGATGGAGCTGATCCGCAGCGAGGTGAAGGGTCGCGGCACGGCGGCGGTCGTGGTCACGCACGACACGCGGATGACCCCTTTCGCGGACAGGACGGTCGAGATCCTCGACGGCCGACTCGTCGCCTAGATCTTGGCTATGGCGACGCACGATCTCTCTGCCGGGGACCGACCGTGAGGCATCCGAACACGGTGGTTGTTGGCGCCAGCGGGTACATCGGCGGCCGGCTCGTCGATTCCCTCGTCGCCTCTGGAGCGCCCCCGCGTGTCGCCGGGCGCCGGTTGGATGTGCTCACCAAGCGCTGGCCTCTGGCCCATGCTGTCGAGCTCGACGTCTTGCGGCCCGAAACGATCGAACCCGCGATCAGAGGAGCGGACGTCGTCTACTACTTGGTGCACTCGATGGCCGAGGGTGAGGCCGGATTCGAGGAGAGGGACCGCACCGCGGCGTCCAGCTTCGCCATCGCCGCGAAGACAGCCGGCGTAGATCGCGTGGTCTACCTCGGAGGACTTGGATCTCAAGCTGACCAGCTCTCAGCGCATCTCGCGAGCCGTCACGAGACGGGTCGGACCCTCTCCGATCACGGTGCCACAGTCCTCGAGTTTCGAGCTGGGATGGTGATCGGCGCGGGGAGCGCCTCCTTCCGCATGCTCATGGATCTGGTCAAGCGCCTGCCCGTGATGGTGACGCCGCGGTGGGTTGAGACCAGATCTCAGCCGATCGCGATCGATGACGTCGTGAGCTACCTGGAGCAAGCTCGGAGGCTCGACCTGATCGAGCAGCACACGATCGTGGAGATCGGAGGATCCGAGGTGCTTTCGTACCGGGAGATGATGCGGCGAGCAGCGGCCTTACGGGGCCGGCACCCAGCGATCATCACGGTCCCGGTCCTAACCCCTCGACTCTCTTCGCTCTGGTGCGGTCTGGTCACATCGGTCCCGAGCTCGATCGCACGGCCGCTCATCGACGGGCTGCGGAACGAGACCGTCGTCCGTGATGATTCCGCGACTCGGCTGTTCCCCGATGTCCAACCGATGGGGTTCGATGACGCGGTGGCGGAGGCCATCCGCGAGGACGCGAAGGCGTCGTGACCCGATCTTCACCGCGAAAAGCCCGCGGACAGACCAGGACGTCTTACGCGTTACCGGTTATCCGCCGCCGATACCGTGGATCGATGGCTGAAAGAGGCTCGGTCCGCTGGGCGCTCGAGGACGATCTGGCTCACGTCGACACGGCCCATGCGGAATCCACCCTCGCAATATGAGAGGTAGTACTGCCACATCCGCCGGAATCGTTCGTCGAACCCGAGTTCGGCGATCTGGGGCCAGGCCTCGTCGAACCGGTGTCGCCAGGCGGCGAGCGTTCTCGCGTAGGACCAGCCGAATCTGGCGGCGCCGACCCATCCGAGCTCGACGGCTCGCGCCGACTGCTTGAGGATCCGCGGACTGGGTACCTGGCTTCCCGGGAATACGTAGCGGCGCACGAAGTCGGGGTTCGCATCCGACGATCCCCAGTGCCGATCGGCGACGGTGATGATCTGCAGGCCGGCCTTGCCCCCCGGCTCGAGGCGGTCGTGCACGACTCGGAAGAATCCGGGCCAGCGCGCTGAAGGGATCGACTCGATCATCTCGATCGACACGACCGCGTCGAACGACCCGGGAGTGACGAGGAAGTCTTCCAGGCGAACTTCGACCCGGTCGCTGAGACCGCGCTCGGCGATCAGCCGCTCGACCCACGCCGCCTGCTCCCTCGAAACCGTGACCGTGGTGACGTGGCAACCTAGTGCCTCTGCGGCGTAGACGGAGAACCCTCCCCAGCCAGAACCGATCTCGAGTACGCGCATCCCGGGCCGAAGACCGATGGCCTCGGCGATCCTTCGATACTTCTCGGCCTGCGCTTCTTCGAGCGTCATGTCGTCGCGAGCGAACAACGCCGATGAATAGGTCATGGTCTCGTCGAGCCACGTCGCGAAGAACGCATTGCCGAGGTCGTAATGCTCGACGGTGGCGCTCAGCGGACCTCGCGGTGAGGTCGCACGACCTAGCGAGCGCCACACGGCCTTCGTCGCGCGATCGAATAACGCCGCCAGCCGGGGACGGTTCCCGGGTTCGAGGTGCAACGCGCCCAGCTCGATAACCGACGTGAGATCCGGCGAGTCGAACTCTCCCTCGATCCACCCGTCCGCGAGTCCGATGGCCCCGGTCCGAACCAGGCGACCGATGAGGCGGGGATCGTGAAGGTGGATCTCGGCGCGCGGCCCTGGCAGGGAGCCTTCGAAGCGGCGAGTCGTCCCGTCGGGCAACCGAACGGTCAGACTCCCGCGGCGAGTTCGGCGGCAGATGATCTCCAGGATCCTCTGATCGACGGTCCTCATCTGATGTGCAGCGTCTCGCGCGCGGGTTCGACCGACACGAGCCGGTCCGGCGCGGGCCCGTGCCGGCGGAACGGTGCTCCCTTCAACCACAGCCGTAACGCCTCCCAGTGGATCCCTCCGAGGACCTTCAACGTCATCATCGGATGGATCGAGAACTCGCGCCACAGGCCCCCAGCGGTCAGCTCTTTGCGCCGGGCGACGAAGGTCGCGGTGAGCAGGTGTCCGGACGGGAGGTGCTCGCGGACGAGGAGGGCCGCCCGATCGTCCGGCGGTCGCATCCGGAACTCATAGGTCGCATCCATGTCGATGAATGGAGAAACGAAGAGCTCCTTGTCGAAGTCGTGTCGGGCGTTCCCGGCGGGGTCGAGGCCATCCACCGGAAGGAGATGATGGTGCCACTGCCCGAAGGTGTTGGAGATCTCGTACAAGACCGCTCGTAGGTCGCCCCGCGGCCCGTATCCGCACCATACCGAGACGGGGTTGAACACGTATCCGAAGATCCTTGGCAGTGTGAGGATCCGCACCGGCCCTCCGTCCAGGTGGATGCCGGCCTCTTCGAGCTGTCCGTCCAGCCAGGGACGGAGCGGCGTTCCATCGCGCGGCCCGTGGTCACGGTCGTGGAACGAGAAGGGCGCCGCCCGGTTGTGGCCGAACGCCGGGATCGTCTGATCGAGGGTCTCGAGCTCATCGAGATCGAGCCAGAGGTAATAGACGCCGTACGAGAAGCGGTGCTTCACGGGTGAGAAGCGCCTATGCATGACCCTTCCCGAGTAGATGGCGCTGTTCACGCGGCCCGCCCTTCGATCAGCGAAGGCATGGGCTCGACGCCCCATCGCGCCGGTGTGCCCAACGCGGCCGCGACCTCCAGCCCGGCTCTCAGCCCATCCTCATGGAACCCGTAGCCGCACCATGCACCGGCGAACCAGGTGCGATGGAGTCCCTGGATCGAAGGCATCGCCTCCTGTGCGTCGATCGCCGCGCGGTCGAACTGCGGATGTGCATAGGCGAACCGGGTGGACGACCCTGTTGGTTCCCGAAGCGGATTCAGAGTCACGAAGACCGGCCGCTGGGTCTGGAGCCCCTGCAATCTGTTCATCCAATAGGTCAGCGATACGGGTCGCGTTCGATCCGGCGTTGCGCGCCCGTCCGCCAGGTAGTTCCAGCTTGACCAGGCCGCGCGACGCTGCGGCATGAGGGTGGGATCGCGATGCAGGACCGCCTCGTTCATCGCGAACCCGAAGGCGGAGAGTAAGCCGCGCTCAGACGGTGTGGCGCTCGCGCCGAGGATCGACAGAGTCGTGTCGGCGTGCGTCGCGAAGATCACGCGATCGAACCTATCAACCCCGCCGTGCAGATCGCGCACCAGTACCCCATCCGATCCACGTTCCACGGCCACCACGGGCGTCGAAAGGCGTGCCCGATCTCTGAAGCCCGCCGTCAGCCTGGAGACATACTCTCGGCTCCCGCCAGAAACGGTTCGCCACTGCGGCCTCGAGCTCACCTGGAGCATCGCGTGGCTGGAGAGGAACCGAACGAGTGTCGCGACCGGGAACTCGAGCATGCCATCGCGTCCCGTCGACCAGATCGCGGCCGTCATCGGGAGCAACAGATCGAGCCGGAACCCATCTGAGTAGCCGCGGCGGGCTAGATAGGAGCCGAGGGACTCTCGCGTACCAGACGTCAGGATCTCCGGCGCTTCGCGGCAGAACCGGCGGAAGTCACGCAGCATCCTCCACATCCCGGGCCGCGCGATGTTCGCCGGTTGCGCGAACAGGCTGGCTCCTCGGCTGCCGAACTCGAACCCCCCGTCACCGACGGAGACGGAGAAGGACATGTCGCTCGGCTCGGTCGGTACACCGAGCGCGTCGAAGAGACGAACGAGGTTCGGGTAGTTCGTCTCGTTGTACACGATGAACCCGGTGTCCACCGGGACCGCACGGCCGTCGTCTTCAACATCGACGGTATTGGCATGACCGCCGAGCCTTCCTTCTGCCTCGTACACGACGACGTCGTGCTCGCGGTGGAGGGCCCACGCCGCGCCCATTCCCGCGATCCCACTCCCGATGACCGCGATCCTTTCCATGGACCGACCCTAACGGACACCAAAGGTATTGCATGGGTTCCAGGGGTGAAACGCATAGGTTCATCACCTAGAGACCGGACGGCTCCTCGGCCTCGCCGGTCAGTCGCACGCACGCCTCCCAAAGGCGTTCGGCTTCGCTCGGCGTGACCTTCGTGCCCGGCAGATACTCGGTGGAACGCGGTCGGCGATCGAGCCAGAAACGCCCCGTCGTGCGCATCCCAGCCTCTGACGCCGCGAGCCAGACGATCGTATCGGCCCCCTCGTCCGCCGTACGAAGACGGGCGCCCGCGATCCGCCTGAAGCGAGGAAGGCTCGACTCGATCCCGGGGGTGTCGGCCCACCCGGGATGCATGGCGTGAGCCACGATCCCTCGGTCCCTCAAGCGGCGGGCCCAAAGTTCGGTCAACACGACCAGGGCCCTCTTGGCCCGAGCGTAGGCGATCGATCCTCGGTACTGCTCCTTCTCCATCTGCAGGTCATCGAGGTGCAGGCCTTGCGTATACATCCCTCCCGACGCGATGTTGATCACCCGAGCCCTGCCGTCGATCGAGGCTGTTCGCTCGAGCAGCGGGACCAGGCCGTTCGTCAGCACGAAGGGGCCGAGCGCCATAGTGGCGAACGTCATCTCGAATCCGTCGACCGATGAGCGCCGCTGCGGCAGCAGGGCGCCGGCGTTGTTGACCAACACGTCGAGCCTCGCTTCACGCTCGATGATCTGTGCGACCGCTGCTCGAACCGAGGCGAGGTCGCTCATGTCGGCCGTGTACAGACCCACGTCCGCGCCCGGCGCCCCTTTGAGGATCTGGTCTCGCGCCCCGGCCCCCTTCGTCGCATCCCGGATCAGGAGTCGCACGGCGCTCCCCATCCGGGCGAGTTGCTGCCCGGTCGCGAGACCGAGGCCGGATGTGGCGCCGGTCACCAGCACGACTCGCCCATCCATCCGCAGCTCGCTCAGGTCCTGCCAATCGAACAACCGTTTGCGGATCATCGGACCGATATCGGTGAAGCTGAGGACCACGGTTGCCTCCAGCGCGCCGTCGATGAGAACCTTGAGGCGATGCGCGGGGGCGTCGGGGGATCCGAGATGCATGGATCCCGACGCTAGCAGGCGGAGGCGGACGAGCCGCAGACGAAACCTCTCCATCGAGGATGTTCACCGGAGGAGCGGACATGGTCGTGATCCGAGAAGAGCTAGAGGTCGATGAACAGCTCGAGGACGCATTCGCGTTCGTCGGCGATTTCGCGAACTCGGTGATCTGGGACCCGGGGGTGGCGGAGTCCCGCAACGTCACTGGGGGCCCCGTACGGGTAGGAACCAGCTACGACCTTACGGTCGTGTTCGGGGAACGGCGCTTGCCGATGACGTATGAGGTCACGGTCTTCGATCCACCCAACCGCGTGGTTCTTCGCGGCACAGGCGCGACGGTGAACGCCGTGGACGACATCCGGTTCGAGCCTACGGACCGGGGAACGCGGATCCGCTACATGGCCGATCTACGTTTGAAGGGCCTCCTGCGCGTGGTCGAGCCTTTGATGCGCCGCCGTTTCGAGGACACTGGCCGAACAGCGATGGCAGGGATGAAGCGAGCCTTCGAGACTCGGACCGGATAGCCTCCCTGCAGGGACGCGGCCACTCAAGTTCGAAGAATCGCCGGACCTTCTGAATCCATGCAAGACGATGGGACACGAGCCATTCGCGCATAGATTCACCGCGCGTTCTTCGATCGCTATCGCTCTGTGACCTGGGGGTGAATCACCTCACTTCGCTCTAACCTATGCAAATACATGCCAAGCATGGACGCTTCCGCATCGGATCAGCCAGTATCTTCCCCAGCGGACGGAAGGTCCGGATGGAGGAGGAGAAGATGAGGAAGAAGCTGATCGGAGTCGCGGTAGCTGGGGCTCTCGCGATGACCGTGATAGGCACTGGTGTGTCCAGCGCTCGGGCTGAAGGTGCCACCCTGAACGTCGTGCACGGCATCCCCGGCCTGACGGTGGACGTTTGCGTGGACGGTGCCACGGCTATCCCGGACTTCGCGCCCGGCACTGTCGTCACGGGTGTCGAACTGCCGGCAGGCTCGCATGAGTTCAAGGTGGTGGCCCAAGACGGTGATTGTGCCGACGCGGGGATCCTCGTGGTCACTGCTGGTCTGAAGGCCGGCAAGGATTACACGGCCGTGGCGAACCTCAACGCGAGTGGCGACCCTAACCTAGAGCTGTTCAAGAACAAGGTGAAGCCGGTCGCGAAGGGCACCTCTCGGCTCACCGTTCGTCACACTGCGAACGCCCCGGCAGTCAACGTCTGGGCGAACGGATCCCGCCTTATCCGTGGTAACGACTTCACCTGGGGAAAGAGCGCGACGGTCGCGGTGCCCAAGGGCATCTACGCCGCGTGGGTTTCCCTCCCCGGTGATTACACGCCCGTGATCGGGCCCGCGGTGCTCAAGCTCAAGGCCGGATTCGCCTACCAGGTGTACGCCTGGGGCGACGCCACCAGCGGCTTCGAACTCGCGGTCGTTGCGACCAAGGTCGGCACCAAGTAAGCCCCTCCCCAGCCGATCTTTGTGCGACCCCGCCGGCGTCCCACGCCGGCGGGGTCGCTGTCTGTCCGACGTCGCCCAGTAAGCTCCGGCGCATGGACGTCGCGGTGATCGGCGGCACGGGAGAGGAGGGCTTCGGCCTGACGCTTCGTCTGGGGCGCGCCGGCCACCATGTGATCATCGGATCGCGCGCGGCCGAGAAGGGAGCGGCGCGGGCGCAGGATGCTCGCCAGATCCTGGGCGACGACGCCAACATCGACGGCGCCACCAACGAGGAGGCCGCCGCCTCCGCCGGGGTGGTGGCGGTCACGGTCCCGTTCGCGGGTCAGGCGGACATCTATCGCGCGATCAAGCCCGCCGTGCCCGCTGGGACGATCGTCCTGGACGCGACCAGTCCGCTGGCTACGGCGGTGGGAGGTCGTGCGTGGCAGGTCGTCCGCCCCTGGCACGGTTCGGCGGCCGAGCAGGCCGACGCGATCCTCTCCCAGGGCGTGCGGATGGTCGCCGCGTTCCACACGATCGCCGGCGGCGCGCTCCAGGAGCTTGAGAACCCGCTGGACAGCGACGTGCTCGTCTGCGGAGACGACGCCGAGGCGAAGGCGATCGTCGGGTCGTTGATCCAGGACATCCCGGACCTGCGTTGGGTGGACTGCGGCGCTCTGTCCATGGCGCGCATCGTCGAGACGCTCACGGCCGTCCTGGTGTCCGTGAACCGGACCTACAAGGTGCACGACTCCGGGTTCCGCATCGTCGGACGCGACGCATGGGGGGACCCACGCGGGTGAACCCGGACGGCGAGCTCGTCCGGATCGACGACACAAGCCTGTTCGTGGTCGAGCGAGGGCGCGGCTACCCGATCATCGTGCTGCACGGCGGCCCCGGACTGGACCATCAGGAGTTCGCCGACTACCTGGACCCGCTCACCGACACCTACCGGTTGCTCCTGGTCGACCAACGCGCGAACGGCAGGTCCGAAAAGGCGCCCGAGGCGACGTGGACGCTCGAGCGCATGGCGCAGGACGTGATCATGCTGGCGCGCGCGCTGGGGCTGGATCGATACGCGGTTCTCGGCCACTCCTACGGCGCTTTCGTGGCGCTGCAGAACGCCGTGGATTACCCGGGCATGGCCACGCAGACCATAGTGAGCGGCGGCGTCGCGTCCATGAAGCACCTCGAGGCCGTCGAGCACAACCTCAACACGTTCGAACCGGTCGAGCTCCGCGAACAGGTCATCGCGTCGTGGGCGCGCGAACCCAGCGTGCAGACCCAGGAGGAGTTCGCGCAGCTCATGGCCGACCAGTTCCCGTTCCACTTCGCGGATCCGCGCGACCCGCGGATCGCCGATTACCTTGAGCGCACGAAGGACACCGTCTACGCGCCGGACGTCCTGCGGGCCTTCGCCGCCAGCGGCTATGGAGGCATCGAGGTCGAGGATCGCCTGGCCGAGATCACACAGCCCGTCCTGGTCGCCACCGGCCGGCACGATCGCACCTGCACGGTGGAAGCGGCAAAGGCCATCGCCGCCGGCATCTCCGACGCCGAGCTGGCCGTCTTCGAGCGGAGCGGCCACATGACGTTCGTCGAAGAGCAGGATCGCTACGTCGACGTCGTCCGGGACTTCCTGGGTCGGACCGGCTGAAGCGAGTCAGTCGATCACTGCGAGGGTCTGGCCGGTCTCGACGACCTGGCCGGCGCGGATGGGTAGGTCGGTGACCTCACCGTCGCGCGTGGAGGTGATGTGGTTCTCCATCTTCATGGCCTCCAAGATGCAGACCACCTCGCCGGCGCGGATCTCCTGACCCTTCTCGACCAACACCTTGAGGATCGTTCCCTGCATGGGCGCCAGGATCTCGCCGTGGACGTGCTCGCCGTGGTGCGCGCCGTGCGACGCCGGCGATCGCGGCGCCAGCTCGCGGCGTTCGTCGAAGATCCGGACGGGAACCCGCCGGCCGTCCACCTCGACGAGGATGTCGGCGGGGCGCGCGGGCGTCGGTCCAGACGGCGCCGAGTCCAGATCCACCTGCGACGGGAGATTCACCTCCGCCAGAGCCCGCTCCAGCCACGTCGTGGTATGCGTCCCAGCGCGGAAGTCCTTCGACCGCAGGACCCACTCGTGGACCGGGATCGTCGTAGGCACGCCCTCCACACGGAACTCGGAGAGCGCCCGCAGCATCCGGTTACGGGCGCGCTCGCGGTCTACCGCCGACACGATCAACTTGGCGAACATCGAGTCGTAGTCCCCGGGGATCTCGCGCCCCACGGTCACGCCGGAGTCCACGCGAACGAACGGCCCGCTCGGCTCCTCGTATCGGGTGAGCCGGCCCGGGCCGGGCAGGAAGTTACGACCCGGATCCTCGGCGTTGATGCGGCACTGGATCGCGGCTCCGCGCGGGGCCGGATCCAACGACAGCGTCTCGCCCATAGCAACCTGCAGCTGCAGAGCGACCATGTCGTATCCGGTGACCATCTCGGTCACGGTGTGCTCCACCTGGAGCCGGGTGTTCATCTCCAGGAAGTAGAACGATCCGTCCTCATCAACGAGGCACTCGATGGTTCCGGCGTTGACGTAGCCCGACTCCTTGGTGAGCGAGATCGCGGCCTCCGCGAACCGGGTCCGCAGGCTCTCGTCCATCACCGGTGAGGGCGTCTCCTCGATCAGCTTCTGGTGGCGACGCTGGACCGAGCAGTCGCGTTCGCCGAGGAAGAAGACGTTGCCGCGCGTGTCGGCGATCACCTGCGCCTCCACGTGGTGCGCGCGGTCCACGTATCGCTCCAGGAAGACCTCGGGCCGCCCGAAGTACGACTGCGCCTCGCGCGCCGCGCGCCTGAGCGCCTCCTCAAGGTGCTCGGCGTCGCGCACCACGTGCATACCCTTCCCGCCGCCCCCGAACGCCGCCTTCACCAGCAGCGGGAAGCCGATCCGTTCGGCCTGCTTCTTGGCCTGGCGGACGTCTACGGGCTCGGGCGTTCCCGGCACTATCGGGACGCCGCTGCGGTCGGCGACCCTGCGGGCGGCCGCCTTGTCACCCATCAGCTCGATAGCCGCGGCGGTCGGTCCCACGAAAGTGAACCCTGCCTCGTCAACAGCCTGCGCGAAGTGGGCGCGCTCGGCCAGGAATCCGTAGCCGGGATGGATCAGGGTGGCGCGCGACTTGCGCGCGGCCTCCAAGATCGCCCCGATCGACAGGTACGAGTCCGATGCGAGCGCCGGCCCGATGCGGAAGGACTCGTCCGCGAGCTCAACGTGCAGGGCGTCCCGGTCGGCGTCGGAGTAGACGGCGACGGTCGAGATCCCCATATCGCGGCATGTTCGGATGATCCGGACGGCGATCTCGCCTCGGTTGGCGATCAGGACCTTCTGTTTCGTCGCCACGGCCCCACCTGCGATGATCGGGGACCCCCCAACGAGGGAGTCGATCCGTTGTTGTCGGAAGCTGAACTCGAACGGGCGCTCGCGGCCGCTGGGCTGCAAGCCCCCGTGCGCTTCGATGAGGTTACCGGCTCTACCAACGCCACGGCGCTGGAGCTCGCCGAGTCGGGCACGCCGGAGTGGACGTTGGTGGCCGCGGGGCATCAGACCCGGGGCCGTGGTCGGCTGGGTCGCACCTGGTCGGATCAGCCGGGGGGCGCCCTGATGTTCTCGCTGGTGCTGAGACCCGCCGGGCTCGATCCCGAGCACGCCGGGTTGATCGCGCTCTTGGCCGGCTGGGCGATGGCCACCGCTATCCGGGAGATCGCCGGGGCTGAGGTCCGCTGCAAGTGGCCCAACGACCTGCTGCTGGGCGGTTCCAAGGTGTGCGGGATCTTGGTGGAGTCGGCCGTCTCGGGCGATCGGGTCCTCCACGCGGTCGTGGGACTGGGCGTGAACCTCGAGCGGCCCGGCGAAGTACCGGACGCGACCGGGATCGGCCCCGTCCCGGAGGGAGACCTTCTCACCTCGTTCCTGGTGCGGTTCCGCGCCGGCTACGAGGAGCTGCCCGCTGGGGTCGTCGAGAGCTGGTCGGCGGTGTCGGACACCCTCGGCAAGAAGGTCGAGGTCCGGCGGATGTTCGGCGAACCGATCGTGGGGACGGCCATCCAGCTGGACGACCGAGGCGCGCTCATCATCCAGACCCTGAACGATCGGGTCGCGGTGACATCCGGGGAGGTCCAGCACCTCAGGGAGGCTTAGGGTTCGCGCCGCGAGTTGCCCTGCAGCGGGGCGCGCGGTACCTTCCGCCCATGTCGTTCCCCAAGCGTCTATTGGTGCCGGGCGAGGAACTCATCTTGGACCTGCGCCCACATTGGATCGCCCTCGTGTTGCCGAGTCTCGCCACCTTGGGCGTGTTGATCGTCGGGTTCTGGCTCATCTCCAAGTTCGACGGCACCGTGAACTGGTTCCTGCTCGTGGCCATGTTCGTCCTGCTGGTCATCTATCCGCTCCGGCGCTTGGTGTGGTGGCTGACGTCGACGTTCGCGGTGACGAGCGATCGGATCATCCATCGCGAGGGGTGGATCGCGAAGCGTTCCATGGAGATCCCGCTCGAGGCGATCAACGACGTGCGGTTCAGCCAGACGGTCTTCGAGAGGATCATCCATGCAGGCACGCTGGTCGTGCAGTCGGCGAGCGAATCCGGACGGGAAGTGTTCAAGGCGATCCGCAACCCTGAAGAGGTCCAGAAGACGATCTACCACCAAGGCGAGCTCAACCAGAAGCGGATGTTTCAACCGAACGCGAGCGCCCCAACGATGCCCCCGGCGCCTGACCCCTCGAGGCCGGTCTCGCCCCCCATGGCCCCCTCCACGGTCACCGAGCTCGAACGCCTGGCCGACCTGCGCGCCAAGGGAGTCCTGACCGAGGAGGAGTTCCAGGCCCAGAAGGCGAAGATCCTGGGCCAGTCGTAGCCGGTCCGTCGGCCCGGGTCCGTATCCTTGCGTGGTGAGCCAGTCCGTCTGTCCTCGTTGTCGTGAACCGCTGCCGGCCGGCGCCAAGTTCTGTCCGAACTGCGGCGCGCCCGTGGCGCTCCCACCCGCATCCGAGCGACGACTGGTCACGGTCGTCTTCGTGGACCTGGTGTCATCCACCGAGCTCGCGTCCCGACTGGACCCCGAGCGTTTCCGCGAGGTGCTCGCGGCGTTCCACGCCATGGTCACCGAGGAGGTCGAGTGGCTCCGCGGTCGCGCCGAGTCGTTCATCGGCGACGCCGTGATGTGCGCGTTCGGGGTTCCCACCTCGCATGACGACGATGCGGTTCGCGCGATCCGGGCCGCGCTCGCCGTGGTGGAGCGGGCCCCCAGGCTCGGTCAGGGATTGGGGCTCCCCGTCCCCATGCGGGTACACATCGGGGTGAACACCGGTCAGGTGGCCGTCGGGACCGCCACCGACCGGGGGATAGTGATCGGCGCCGAAGTCAACCTGGGTGCGCGGTTGCAGGCTGCCGCCGGGGCCGGTGAGATCCTCGTCGGTGCCACCACCAGACAGCTGGTCCGGGATGCCGTCGAGCTCGGCGAGATGCGCATGATCCAACCGAAGGGTCTGGAAGGTGAGCTGCCAGCCTGGCCGGTGGTCAGGCTGGCTCCTCGCTCCACGCGATCCACGATCCCGTTCGTGGATCGCCGGCGCGAGCAGGCGCTGCTGAGCGACACGTTCGAGCGTGTGCACGAAAGCGGGCGAGCCCACCTGGTGACGTTGCTGGGGGAGCCGGGGATCGGCAAGAGCCGCGTGGTGGACGAGTTCGTAGACGGCCTGCCCGAGGGTGCGCGGGTGCTGAACGGACGGCCGAACCCGTTCGAAGAGCACGGCACGTTCTCGCCCTTCGCGCACATGATCCAGCACGCCGTCCACCCGACCGGCGACTTCTCCGACGACGAGTTGCCTGAACGGCTCCGCGAGGCGGCCATCGGGTGGGTGGGCGTCGAGGAAGCCCAACAGGTGGCCGACCGGCTGGGTCTTGTCTTCGGGATCGGAGAGGAAGCCAGCCACGAGAACCGCTACCACAGCTCGGAGGTGCGTCACGGTGTGCTTGCGATGCTCGCCGGCCTGGCCGCCACGGGGCCCATCGTCCTGGTCTTCGAGGACATGCAGGCGGCCGATCCGCTGCTCCTGGACCTGATCGAGCGGATGCTGCGCGATGGCCGTCGGCTTCCGCTGCTGGTCATCTGCGTGGCGCGTTGGGAGTTCCTCAACTATCGCCCCGGCTGGGCGGGCGGGGTCGCCGACGCCGTCACGCTGTGGGTCGAGCCGCTCGATGCCGAGGGCTCCATCCAGCTGGCGATGGAAGCGGGAGATCTCCAGCGTCAGGACGCCGAAAGGGTCGCGGAGCATTCCGGAGGTAATCCGTTCTTCATCATCGAGATCACGGGGATGCTGCTGCGTGATGAGGCGACGGTGCCGCCCAGCGGGGCCGCTCCCTCCGCGCTGGTGCTGCCTCCCACGGTGCAGGCCGTGATCGCGTCGCGAATGGATTCGCTATCCGTGGCCGCTCGCGATGCGCTGCGAAAGGCCTCCGTGTTCGCCCGAGGTCTCTTCGACCTCTCGGATCTGGCGGTCGTCGTCGAACCGCGCCGCGAGATCCTCGATGAGCTCGAGGAGGCCGAGTTCCTGGTGAGCGTTCCGGACCGACCCGACACCTGGCGGTTCCGCAGCGACGTCCTGCGCGACGTCGCGTACGAGAGCCTGGCGAAGCGGGAGCGTCAACGTCTGCATCTACGCATGGCCAATCGCTTGTCGGAGCCCGATTCGGTCGATCGATACACGCGCGCCATCGCCTATCACTTGGAGCGAGCGGCGATCGCGGCGCTCGACCTGAACCCCCGCGACCGCGCCCTCGCCGACCGGGCGGTCGAGGCGCTTTCGCGGGCGGGGGATCAGGCTCGCCGCCGGATCGAGTCGCGGACCGCGGTCGATCTGTTCGAGCACGCGCTCGCGCTCGCGGGGCCCGATAGCTCTTGGGGCGTGCGGGAGGCGTCGGTACTCTCGCGGCTGGGCGAAGCGCTCTACTGGCTGGGTGAGTTCGATCAGGCCCAGCGCACGCTGGAACGCGCCCTCGATGTCGATGGCGATCGGAGCGATATCGTCTCCGCTCACGCATCGAGGTTCCTGGCCGACCTGGTGACGCGCGACGACAGCGATCGGGCGGAGAAGCTGTTCGAGCGGGCGCTTGCCGCCTCCCGCCGGTTGAACAACTCCTCGGTGCTCGCCAAGACGCTGCTGATGGCAGGCTGGCTGCCTTTCCACGCCGACGATCTCCAGGGGGCGCGGAAGATGTTCCAGGAGGCGCTCGACGCTTCGCGTTTCGATCCCGACAAGCCGGACCGATGGGCTGAGGTTCGGGCGCTGGTGAGCCTGGCGTCGGTGACGTCGGAGATCGGTGACGAGGCTGACGCGCTGGCCCTAGCCGAAGAGGGACTCGTGCTGGGGCGAGCTTCTGGCCAGGAGTTCACAACGGCCACCGCTGCTGAGAAGGTCGCGCTGTCGCAGCGGCACATGTTGCGGTTGGACGAGGCATTGGAGCACGCGGACCTGGCGATCCAGATCTACCGCGATCTGGGCGCTCGGTGGGAGCTCGCCGGCACGATCGGAGACCGCGCGGTGATCCACCGGCTGGCGGGGCGCCTGGATGAGGCGGAGGAAGAGCTTCGGGAGGCGTACGCGCTCGGCCGGGATCTCAACGAGCGCAACGTGGTGACTTGGACGGCCGCCGAGCTGATGAAGGTCCAGGTCCTGAACGGGGACGTGGCCACCGCTCGTCGAACGGCGGAAGACCCTGCGTCACGGCTGGGTGAGCTGGATCCCGGATCGTCCACGCCGCTGCTCGTGGCCGAGACGGTGCTGGCATTGGCCACGGGCGATCGAGACACGGCCCGCGACCGAGCGATGGGTGCGATCGCCACCGAAGAGCGAACCAGGAAGGGCTGGAACCAGCACGCCGCCCAGGTGTGGTGGGCGGCGCGGCTCTTCGGCGCCGAGGCGGTCGGGGGTGAGGCGGTCGTGGAGGAGGCGCGGACGCTGCTGGAAGCCCACCATTGGCGCCAGGCCCTGATCGAACCGGATCTGATCCGGGAGATCTTGGGTTCCCCGACCCCCTGAAGGACCTGAGCTGTAGACATTGACATCCATCGATGGGTGGTGGCATCCTAGATATCGATGGATGTCGATGTTTTGGTCCGTGACGCCGCTCCGGCGGCGTGTTGCGTCCCGATCGGGCGCGACGGTATGTCCGATGACGACGCCGAGGTCACGGCCGCTCTGTTCAAGGCGCTCGCCGACCCGCACCGGGTGCGAGTCATGAACCTGCTCGCCGTGAGCGGACAGCCCGTCTGCGTCTGCGACCTGACCGACACGCTCGGTCTCTCGCAACCGACCGTGAGCTTCCACATGAAGAAGCTGGTCGATGCCGGGCTGTTGGAGCGCGAGCAGCGCGGCGTCTGGGCGTACTACTCGCTGCGGCCCGACGTGATCCAGCGTCTGGGTCAGGTGCTTCGATTGGAAGGAGAGGGACCATGAACGATCTCAGAGAAGAGGTCCGCGACCGGTATGCGGCGGCGGCTCGTGCGGTGAAGGACGGCATGGCCGCCAACGACTGGGACGCCGACGTCTCCTGCTGCGCGCCCGAGGAAGGGCTGGGGCAGCAGCTGTACGACGTGAACGAAAGGGGTGAGCTCCCCGACGAGGCCGTGCTCGCCAGCCTGGGGTGCGGGAACCCAACGGCAGTGGCCGAGCTCCGCGAGGGCGAGGTCGTCCTGGACCTGGGCTCCGGCGGCGGCATCGACGTGCTGCTGTCCGCCAAGCGTGTCGGGCCTGCGGGCAAGGCTTACGGGCTGGACATGACGGACGAGATGCTCGCTCTGGCGGATGAGAACGCCCGCAAGGCCGGGGCTTCGAACGTCGAGTTCCTGAAGGGCTACATCGAGGACGTGCCTCTGCCCGACGCCAGCGTCGACGTGGTCATCTCCAACTGCGTCATCAACCTGTCTACCGACAAGCCGAAGGTGATAGCCGAGATGTTTCGCGTGCTTCGGCCTGGGGGCCGGCTCGGCATCAGCGATGTGGTCGCCGACGATGCGCTCGCACCATCGGATCGCGCGGAGCGCGGCAGCTACGTGGGCTGTATCGCCGGCGCGCTTTCCTTCGGTGAATACACTCAGGAGTTGGAAGCCGCGGGCTTCGTCGAGGTTCGGATCGACCCCACCCACGAGATGGTCGACCAGATGCACGGCGCGATCGTTCACGCCCGCAAGCCGTAGGCGGCGGTACGCGTCCCAGCGCGGTTGATGTTTAGTCGACCCTCCCCCAGACTCATCGACCGCGGGGTTCAAGAGCCCCCTTGGGCCCACCGTCGGAGCTACGAGGGATGAGGTAGGCCTCCCCGCACGGCGGGCCGAACGGCCCCGCCGTAGTGAGCCATTCGCCTCCTGCCCCTGTCTTTGGTCTCGACCATCCTTCTCACCATGGACGAGAGCGTCATGGAAAGGGGTAGACGATGAACCGAAAGGCGAAGGACCAACTGATCAGCACTGCGGCCATAGTGGTCGCGGTGGTCATGATTTCCCTAGGTGGGCTTGCCATCTACGGTGGCAACTTCGGCCAGGACAACGTGCGCGACCGGCTGGAGCCGCAGAACATCACGTTCCCGCCACTCGAGGCGATGACGCCCGAGGAGCAGGCCGAGATCGGTCAGTTCGCAGGCCAGCAAGTCGTCAACGGCGAGCAGGCGAAGGGCTTCAGCGACTACATCGGTGGACACCTGACGGGCGTGAACGATGGCGCGACGTACTCGGAGACCAGCGCCGCTGCACGTGCAGAGGGACTCGACCCTGACACGGCGGCGGAGCTGCAGGGTAAGGCCGACACCCTGTTCAAGGGTGAGACGCTCCGCGCGATCCTGCTGAACGGGTACGGCTGGTGGACGGTCGCGACGATCGCGCTGTACGCAGGATGGTTCATGGTGATCGCCGGGATCGTCTTGGCGGTCCTGGCCATCCTCGGCTTCCGTCACGCGAGGGTGCACGCCGCGGAGATGGGAGCCGAAGGGGTAAGCGAGAAGAAGGAGTACGCAACCCGATCCGCGTAACCCATCTCGCTCACGCGTAAAGACCGCCCGTCCCACTCGGGCGGTCTTTCGTTAGGTCGCTAGAGGGTGAGCCCGTCGGGAACGGGCACCGACGCCATGTGGTCTTCGAGCTTCCACGCGACTTCGACCGTGCGGACCCATTCGTAGAACAGGCCCTTCGCGCCGATCAACGTCACGCCAGCGGCGCGCATCCGCTCGATCCCATCGTCGTGAGCGTCACCGGGGGCCAGCACCGCATCGCGAACCACCACGACGCGGTAGTCACGATCGAGCAGGCCCAGTGCCGAGTGAGCGACGCATACATCGGTCTCCATCCCAACGAGCACCGCGGTGCGCCGACCCGTGGCCTCGACCGCCGCCATGATCTCCGGAACGTCGGCGAGTCCGAACGTGGGCTTCGTGTATCGGGGTGTCGGCTCCGGGAGGCGCTCAACGATCTCGGGCAGGGTCGCGCCATTTCGGTCCGGTTCCTCTTCGGTCACCACTGCCGGAACCCCGAGCGCGTTCGCGAGGGCCGCCAGCCAGACCACGCGCTGGATGAACGGTTCCCGAGTTACGGTCTCGCCGATCTTCTTCACGAAGCCCGGCTGCACGTCGACCACGCAGAGGACCGAATCATCGATGTCGAGCAGACGCCCACCCTGCGGCGGACCCATGACGGACCTCCCATCGCGGCCGATCCTGCGCATCCTACTCAGGGCCGGGTGGCGGGTGGTTGCATCGCCGTTCCGGGGGAGTCAGGCTCTTCGGACCGGCCGGTTGTCGCCTCCCGCGACTTCCGGTAGGCATTAGGGACCGGATGACCGATCGGCTGAAGCGCTTCCCCACGTTGTTCCGCTTCCTGGCCGCCCTACTCGCGCTCGTCGCGACGGCGAGCCTGGCGTCCTCGGCTGCGGCCGATCCGCCCAGCGCGCAGGAGATCGCGGACGCCAACGCGAAGGTCGAGCAACTGGCCCGAGAGGTTCGCGCGGAGCAGCGGGTGTTGGACCAGATAAGCATCCGCGCCAGCGAGGTCGCCGCCGAATACGACCGCGAGCTGGGCAAGCTCGAGAAGCTGAACGCCGAGCTCCTGTCCGTCCAGACGACACTGGTCACGGCCCGCGCCAGATACCGGTCGATCGTCACTCAGCTGAACGAAAGGGCGCGCGCCGCCTTCATCCAGGGACCCGCCTCCAGCTGGGAGTTCCTGCTGGGCGCCACGTCGATGCTGGATCTATCCGACCGCATCGAGTACGTCGATGCGATCGCCACGAGTGACGCCGACCTGGCTACCGAGGTCCAGAACACCAAGAGGGTCCTGTCGGCCAAGGAGCAGAACCTGGAGAAGCTCCAGTCGGCGCAGCGGGCGGTCGTGACCAAGGTTCGTGAGAAGTCGCAGGAGGTCAAGGATCTGCTGGCGCAGGCGCAAGCGGCGTTCAACGCCATCCAGTCGAAGAAGGCTTGGGCAGAGCGATTGGCGAAGAAGCTATCGGCCAAGCGCCAGGATTGGCTCCGCTCGCAGTTCTCCTACGGTGGCAACACCCATGCCGCGGTCGACATGCCGCCCGGGTGGGCGGGCACGTTCAAGGTCTGCCCGGTCGAGCAGCCCCGCGCGTATGGCGACGGCTTCGGCGCCCCGAGGTACGGTGGTGGGTACCACCTACACGCCGGAGTGGATATCATGGCGCCCTCCGGATCCGCCATCTACGCGACGTTCGACGGCTATGCGACGCAGGGCCAGAGCGAGCAGGGCGGCCTGTCGGTAGTGGTGCGTGGAGCCGACGGGTACACGTACAACGCGCACCTGTCGGAGTACTCGGATCATTCCACGGGGCCGGTGAGCGCCGGCGACATCATCGGGTACGTGGGCGACAGCGGCAACGCCCTGGGTGGCCCGCCCCACAACCACTTCGAGTACCACCCGAACTCGTTCCCGAGCAGCTGGCCGGTGAGCTATTACGGATACACGGTGGTCGGCAGTGCGCTCAACCCGTACCCCTTGCTGGTAGACGCCTGCGGCTAGTCCGTCTCAGACTAGCTGTCGCCGCGACCCCGCAGAAGCAGGCCGATCCCAACCAGTCCCAGGCACGCCGCGGTCACGATCAGCACGATCGTCAGCGTGTTGGAGCCGCCGGCCGTGTCTGCGGGGCTGGGCGGCAAGGACGCGCCGCCCTCTCCGCCGACCAGCACATAGCCGAGCTCGTCCAACGGCCCCTCGGCCTGCTGCGCGGCGATCGAATCCGAACCCTCCTGCTGCTGCCACGCGTCCCCGTCCGCGGATGTGTACAGCTGGTGCGTGGCCGCGTGCAGGTTGGTGGTCACCGGGTACAGCAGGATGAGGTCCAACGGAAGGTCGAGCGGCGCGGCGTCACCGGATGGCCGATAAGAGGCCGTCAGCCGGTAGGCGTTGCCGAAGACGGTCACGTCCTTCCCCGGCGGGGTGAGCGTCGCCGGGTCGACGGGTTCGACCAAGAACAGGATCTCGGTCTGCTTCTTCTTGGCGGCGAACGCCTTGGAGGGCACCACGATCGTCACCTGGTTGTCGGACGTCACGAAGACCTCGGGTTGCGAACCCTTCGGATCCAGGGGGATGTGGAACTCGCCCGAGGAGGGTGGTTCGTTGGTCGCGGCCAGATCGGCGGGAGGGTTCACCCAGCGGTAGGCCTGCGGCGGGCCGATGCCGTCCAGGAGGGGTCCCCTGGCTAGCGGCGAGAGACGCCCGGAGTAGGCCGCCAGGACCGCGTATGCGGCCACCACGATCAACCCCACCGCGAGGACGCGACGGGAGCTCACCAGCGCGTCCGAGTCGCTCGGATCGATCGGCGATGTGGCGAATGCGGGTGGCCAGATCACGGCTGCCTGGCCGGGCGCCACCCATTCCCAGATCACGCTGGCCGCCGCCAGGTTGTCGCCTGCGTCGGACGAGCCGGGCGCGCCGAAGCGCAGGCCGCTGCCGTTGGGGAGGCTGCCCTGTGGGAGATCGATCGCGCGCGCGGCGGCGGCCACGTCCGCCGCATCCATCGAGTCCGCGGTGGGCAGGACGCTGGTGAAGAGCGCCCACGCCGCCGAGAACCCGGCGAGCGCGGCAGGGCTCATGTCCTTCTGCCAGCGGTCGCGGTACGCGTCGTTCGCGCGCTGGAGCAGTGCGCGTCCCTCGGGGCTCAGGCCGGCCGGATCGATCGATGCCGCCGACGGCTTGTCCGAGGCGTAGACGCCGACCGCGTCCTCACCCAGCGTGGCGCCGAATGCCGGCATGCAGTAGCTGGACGAAGTGCCTATGTTCGCCAGCAGCTCAACGTGCTGCGCGACCAGCTCGCGGCGAAGAGCGATCGCGTCCTCCAGGTACGCGGAGACGAACAGGACGTCTGGCCTGGCGGCTGCGATCTGCCGCACGAGTGCAGGCATGTCCACGGTCCTGAAGTCGTAGCTGAACTCCCCGACGTTGCGCAGGCCCCGCTCCTGAAGCTCGGTGCGCGCGCCCGACGCGACGGAGCTGCCGTAGACGTCGTCCACGTATGAGATCGCGTAACGAAGCGTGGCGGGATCGCGATCCTGCTCGGCTGCTACCTGGTCGTCGACGAAGGCGATCGCCGCGCGGCCGAGGACCTCGCCGGTGGGCGGGACGCGGAACGTCAGGCCTCCCCGGTCTGAGTTCGGCGGAAGCATGCCAACGGCGCCCGTCTCCCAGAACAGCATGCCGTTCGAGGCCGCCTGAGCGGAGGCCGGCGCCGAGATCGTGCTCCCGTAGCTGCCGAGGACCAGACCGACGCCGGCCGCGTCCAGCTGATCGATGGCGGACGCGGCCGCGTCTGACCCGGGCACGTCGATCGATCGGATCTCGATCTCGCGGCCGTCCACGCCGCCGTCCAGGTTGGCCAGGTCGGCCGCCAGCAGGACCCCCCGATACTCATCGATCCCGCCGGGGCCTTGGGAGCCCGAGAGTGGGTACACCGCACCCACCTGCAGGGTTCCGGAGCCGCCACCGCCGGAGCACGCCGCTCCCAAGAGCGCGAACGCCAGCACGACCTTCGTGAGCCTCATCACCGCATCGTCACCGCCAGCAGGTTGGCCGCGGCGTGGGTCGCCGCGGGAACGCCCCATGTTCCCGATGCCCACCGCTGCCACGAGAGCAGCAGGCCGGCCCCCAGGTCCACGGGGAACGCCGCAACGCCGTACAGAGGCACGTGGATCGCGGCGAACATCAAGGCCGAACCGACGACGGCCACTGCGACCCCGTAGCGTTCCAGCCATCCGTAGGCAGCCCGCCGGAAGAGCGCCTCTTCGGCGACGGCGGCGAACAGGGCGAGTGGGAGAGCGGTCGCGCCGAGAGGGGCGGCGGGGATACGGCCCCCGGCCACCGCGGCCACACCGACGCCCGCCAGGCCGAGTGCCAGGACGGCGGCCGCGTTGAGCCGGACCCGGTCGCGCGCGGCCGGCGCCAGGAGCGAGGCCGCCAGGACCGCGCCGTAGAGCCCCGTCAGCAAGACGATCCGCGTAGCGTCCGGAGTGCGAAGGATCCATGTTCGGAGCAGGAGCACGGTGATGGCAGCGGCGACGAGGAGCGCCGTCCAGATGTCGAGCCGCGACGCGACGCGCATGTCCGCGACACGCGGGCTCGCGACGCTCACGCCTTCACCTCGAACGCCACGGCCACGATTACGCGGGGATCGAACGGCGCATGATCCGTGGCGACGAACTCCACCTTGAGCAGGTGCTGGCCCGGGGTGAGATTCGCGATGAGTTGTTCGAGCTCACCCGTCATGGTGACGAGCTGCTCGTCCAGGATGACGTGTAGGTGCCCCTCGTCGGGAACGACGTCCGTGGTGGTGGCGGCGACCACCTTCGCGTCCTTCAGCGACACCTTCAGCTGGACCGTGGTGCCTCGGATCACCTGCCCGTTCTTCGGGGAGACGATCGCAAGCTTCGCCGTGCTGGCGGGTCGGTCCGCGGCCGCGGTCGGCGCGGGCGAGGTTGGGCTCGGGGATCCGGCGTCACCTGAGCCGCAGGCGCTCGCCAAGACGACGAGCGACAGGCTGACGATGATCGCTCGTCCGCGGGATCTGCGCCTCACGTCACACTCCCCTTCATATCGATTGCTCGAAGGATGCCACCAGCACGGCCCCGTCACCCGTCGTTGCTCGCAGGGAGAAGGTCCACAGACCGCTCGAGAGCGTGGTGTCGGATACGAAGTGTCCGGGGGAGAACCACTGGAGCTGGAGGATCGCCGCCGCGCCGTCGGGAGCGATCGCGATCATCTGAGCGTCTTCCAACTCCAGCTCGTTCCCGGTCGCGTCGAACGCCGTCAGGTGCAGCTGGCTCGGGCCGGCTACCGCCGGGTCGTTATACGCCTGGATCTGTACGCCACCCGGCAGCGTGATCGTGTAGAGGTCCGGCTGGCCCTCCGCAGTGGCTACGGAGACGGTCTGCTCCGGGCGCGTCACCAGCGTCAACGGTATCTCGGTTCCGGTCGACGAGGTCTGCACCACAACCGTTATGGTCCAGACCCCTTGGAGCGAGAGCTGCGTGCCGGTCGCCTGCCACCGCTCGCCCTCGCGCATCAGGTCCAGTGAGCTGGAGCCGACCCCGGCCTGTCCGATGGGCTCGAACCTGAGGGAGACATCGTTCGCGTCGATAGGCATGCCCGAGTCGAAGTCGGTCACTCGGACGTCGAACGTGTTGGGCCCTGCCGTGCCCGGTGTGACGACGAGCCTGACATTCATGGTCGTGGCGAAGTCACTACCGTTCAACGTCGTGCGCTGCTCCACGGCGGGCGAGGCCGCGGCGGGTGGCTGCGGTGGCAGTCCGGTGAGCGTCCCGGTCAGGGCGAAGACACCCACGGCTCCGATCAGCTCGATCGCCATCACCCGGCGGATCAGGCCGGGACGGTCCTGAAGCCGCGGTATGGAGCGATAGCGGTTGAACGCGCCGAGGGCGATGAGCAGGGCGACCACGGCGATCTTGATCGTGAGCGTGGTGCCGTAGGGGGTCTGGAAGAGCGGCAAGAGCTCGGTGAGGCCGCCTATCTCCTCGAAGGACCTAAGGACACCTGTAACGAGCACGACCGCCAGGGCGTAGCCTGCCAGCCTCGAGTAACGGCGGATGTGGCGAGCGGTCTCATCCGCTCCGACCGCGCCGGGCGTCCTCTTCACCCCTTCGGTCGGATCGGATCAGCAGGAGCGCGAGAGCTATGCCGCCGATCCACACGCCGATCGCCATGAAGTGGAGCCACTGCAGCGAGATCTGGACCGCCGGGGTGTCCGCGGCGGCGGCGTGGCCTCCCATGGCACGGACGAGCATGGCCGCCGCCGCGGTCTCCCCGACGACGGCGAGCGATGTGCGGCCGGACCTGCCAGCGGCGATGAGCGCCGCGACGGCTGCCACAGAAGCGGTCACCGACAACAGGATCGGATCGCGGCCCGTGTTCGATGAGAGCAGTTCGGTAAGCGAAACGTCGAGCGTGGCGCTTTGAGCCAGGACCATCGTCACGGCACCCAGTACCGCGAGAAGGGCTCCGATACGGAGCACCGTTCGCCGGGCGGGAACCACGCCGCCGAACGCCCATAGGCCCACTACGGCCGAGGCGAAGAGCAGGGCGAGCCCCGCGTACAGCGCCACCCTGCCCGCGACGCTCGCGAGCGACGGCGGGGGAGTAGCTTGCACCTGCACGCTGGGCTCTATCGCCGACCCAGGCGGCACGCCCACGCCGAAGCCGAACGCGCCGGCCGAGGAGTGGCCGTCCGTCTCGGAGACCACGCGCCAGCTGACGGTGTAGACGCCGTCGGGCAGATCCGCGGGCAAGCTGATCCGGAGCTGATCGTCCGGGCCGGGCACGGCCTCGACTGGACCCGACTCGACGGGTGTGCCGTTCACGTCCAGGACGTGGACGATCGAGAGACGCGGATCGGGTGGTTCGGTGAACGTCAGGGTGACCGTCGCCGGCGCGACATCCAGCGCGGCTCCGGACGCCGGGTCGGAGCTGGCCAGGCTGGCGTGCGCGTTGGCCACTCCGGCGAACGTCAGGGCGGACAGCCCCGCGAGCAAGAAGACCGCGATCGAGCGCCTGAGCGTGGTGTCAAGTGGACGCCCCAGCGGTGAACGCGACGGTAGTTACCACCCGCGGGTCGAACGGGCCGTGATCCGCGGCCACGAACTCGGCCCGCAGCGTGTGCGATCCGGGGTCGAGTCCTGTGAGGTCGACCAGCTGGACCACGCCGTAGGTCATCGATACCAGCTGCCCGTCGAGCGAGAGATGGATGTGGCCGGTATCGGGGGTGAGCGCCGTGCTCGCGCTGTCGATCACGCGTCCTCCGGTCAGCTCCATCACCACCTCGGCTTGGTCCTCCTCGACATCCTCACCTGCAGTCGGTCTTTGGATCGTCAGCGTGGCAGTGGACGCGGGTCTCACGCCGCCCGGTGCGACGTTCGCGGGGTTCGGACGCATGAACTGTCGAGGCAGTATGAGCCCCGCGACCACCATCACCACGGCCACGCCCGACAGCACCCACGCGGTCGCGAGGGGCAGCCGCGGGAACCCCCGTCCCCGGAGGCGGGACAGTCCCGCCCACCCGACCCACAGGCCCACGACGACGATCAGTAGCGTGATCTGCTCGTCGGGGCTTCCTCCGTGCGCCAACACCTGCGGCTAGCTCCGCTTCCTGGTGACCAACGCCGCGACACCCACGATCAGGCCGAGCGCGCCGAGCACGATCCCGAGCATGCCGACGGTCCTGGCGCTCGCGGCCGCGTCGTTCGCGGCGTCGATCTCGCCGGCCGCTATCGCGAGCTCGCCGGCTGTCCTCTCCGATTCTTTCTCGATGCGCGAGGCCAGATCCGAGTTAGTGGGGTACTGCACCGGCGGGAACGTCGCGGCGGCGATGTCCTGGGCTTCGTCGAACGTCTTGGGTCCCGACGTGACGGACAGGGCGACCTCGTCGTCGCCGACCGAACCGGCGAGCGTGAACGTGTACGGGCCCGCCTGAGACGGGACGAAGGGCGCCTGGAACTGCCCGGGCTCCTCCATCGGCTCGAACACCATCGGATCCGATGTCTGGTCGCCGAACCCGAGCGTGACCGTGAGCGAGTCTCCGACGTCGGTCACGGCGTGACCATCCCGCCTGAGCGCGAGGAAGACGGCGTTCGGCACGCCCACGAAGACCGGCTCATCGCGGAACCCGATCTCGAGCTCGAGCGGTCCCACTGTCTCTTCCGTATGTCCGGTCGCGACCTCGGGGACGAACATGACCATCGTTGCCGCCAAGACGGCGGCGGCCGAGAGCTTCGCTGGGATACGCATAGGTGGTGCTCCTTCCGTCGTCTGATGTTCGCGCCGGCAGGCGCCAGGGCTCGATCCCTCAGAGAGCGGTCGGAGGACCTCGAACGCCGGTCGCGAACAGCTCGCGTCCGGTCGGGGCGAACGCACCCGTTGGAAGCGCGTACGCCGCCACCTGGCGCTGCGGCGCCTCCGCCCCCGTCGCCAGGGACGCGACTCGGTCGGCGAGGCGCAGCAGCCAACGGATGGCCGCGGCCGCCAGGGATGCGACCCCGATCTGCGCGGCGATGCCCAGCGGCAAGAGGTGCGCCTGGAACAGTCCGGCGAGCGCTGCGCCCGTCGCCACACGTTCGAGGACCTCCATCCCCAGGAAGGCGCTCACCTGGAACGCGATCATCCGCTGGGTGACGGACACACCATCGTCTGTGCTCCGCTTCGTCAACCTGCTCAGGAAGATCGAGGCGAACGCCACGAGCGCCGCCACGAGCGCGATGTCGCTCACGAGATCGAGGTACGAGTGTCCGGTGTCGTGAAGGATCACCGCGCGCTCGTGGGCACTGGGCGAGACGGCCAGGTAGGTCAGCCAGTGGCCTGCCAGCACGCCGCCTACGGCGACACCCAGCGTCGCCAGGCGACGTCGAGGACTCATGGCCCGGATTGTAGGCTTGCGGCCGGACAGAGCCTTGGGGGACGCCGGACAGAGCCTTGGGGGACGGAAGACCGTGGATCCACGAGACGTTCGGCACGTGGGGGTGGTGGGATGCGGCCTGATGGGCTCGGGCATCGTCGAGGTGGTCGCGCGCACAGGGAGCGAGGTGACCTTCGTCGAGGGGACCGACGAGCTGGTCGCGCGGGGCAGGGCGTCGATCGAACGCTCTGTGGGCAAGGCCGTTGATCGCGGCAAGATCCAGGAGGCCGATGCTCAGGCGCTGCTCGCGCGGGTGAACGGCGCGACCGACCTAGCCGCCCTCGAGGGATCCGATCTGGTCATCGAGGCTGCGACCGAGGATCTCCAGGCGAAGATCGCGATCTTCCGGACACTCGGAGAGATCATGCGACCCGAGGTCATCCTGGCGTCCAACACGTCGTCCATCCCGATCGTCGAGCTGGCGATAGCGTCGGGACGACCGGACCGCGTGATCGGGATGCACTTCTTCAACCCACCGCCCGTCATGGCGCTCCTGGAGCTGACACCGGCGCTCACGACCTCCGACGAGACGGTGGCGCTCATCCGCGCCTACGGCACCGATGTGTTGGGCAAGACGTGCGTGCTGGCCAAGGATCAGGCGGGATTCATCGTGAACCGGCTGCTCACCCCCTACCTCTTCGATGCGGTCCGACTGTTGGAGCAGGGGTTCGCCTCGGCCGAGGACATCGACACCGCCGCGCATCTGGGGCTCGGCCATCCGATGGGACCGCTCGCGCTGCTGGATCTGATCGGGCTGGACACCATGTTGAGCGTGGGCGAGGTGCTGTTCGAGGAGTTCCGCGACGAGCGCTACGCGCCGCCGCCGCTCCTGCGTCGGATGGTCGCCTCGGGGCGGCTGGGCCGCAAGTCAGGCGGCGGCTTCTACGAGGACTGACCCCTGGGCGGCCTATCCCTTCGCGCGGTCTATGAGGCCCGCCGTGTATCCGGCGAGCTTCGCCGTGTCGATCCATCCCATCAACCCAGGGACGACCAACGTGGCGATCACGCGCTCTCGAGTGTCGGGGAGGCGGCGCCAGGCGCGACGCAGCGGTGCGCGCGCGTACGTCACCGCACCCGCCGCCGCGATGACCCCGAGCCAGCGCCGTCGTGAGATCGCAGCGACGCCGAGCCCCGCGTACACACCGAACCGGAGAGCGTGACGCTCGGGGTACATCCCAGCCCGTGCGTCGCCGCGCGCGTAGCGGAAGTACTGGGTCCACGTGGCGCGCATGGTGGGTCGCAGGCGCCACGCCACGGTGGCGTCGGGGACGAAGCGCATGTCCAGTTGGAGCTCTCGCCAGCGGTGGTTCACCCACATGTCCTCGCCGATGTCGAGCCACTCGGGGTAGCCGCCCGCCGACTCGATCGCGCCGCGTCGGAAAGCCACCGAGCGGGCGCTCGGCATGAACGTCGCCGGATCCACCTCCTCGGGGCCTATCGGCAGGTTCACGGAGGCCAGGCACCCCTGGAGGAACCCGTCGGTGAGCGGCTCGTAGAAGCCCATCGAGACGTCGGCCCCGTCCTCGATCGGAGCCGAGATCCTTTCCAGCCAGGCCGGGTCGAGCACGCAGTCCGCGTCGCTCACCGCGATCAGGTCGTGGGCGGCGGCGGCGATCGCCAGGTTGCGGCCACGGGCGATGTTCGCGCCGCGCTCCTCTATCAAGGTGAGGCCCTCGACCCGACCGAGCAGGTCGACGGTCCCGTCGGTCGAGCCTCCGTCGACCACGATCAACTCGTCGGGCGTCCGCGTCTGCGCCGCGACCGACGCCATGAACTCCTCGATGTGGTCCGCGGCGTCCTTCACGGTGCAGATCAGTGAGACCTTCACGACTGCTCCCGTCACCTGTCGGTAGACGCCGAGCGTAGCGCGCGCGGTCTCGGTCCACGAGAACATGGCAGCGCGCTCACGGCCGCGCCGCCGCAGGTCATCCGCCAGCGCGGGATCGGTCAGCACGCGCGCGAGCGCGCCTGCGATCCCCCCGACGTCCTCGGGATCGACGAGCAGCGCGGCGTCTCCGGCCACCTCGGGCAGCGACGAGGTGTTAGAGGTCACGACCGGAGCACCCGCCGACATCGCCTCGAGGACCGGCAGGCCGAACCCCTCGTAGAGCGAGACATAGGCCACCACATCGGCGTCGGCATAGGCGGTGGCGAGGGTGTTCGCCGACAAACCTCCAGCTCGCACCACGCGGCCGGGCCCTCCCTTGGCGAGCTCGGCCCGGAGCTTATCGGCGCCCCACCCGTCGTCGCCGATGAGAACGAGCGACTGGGGTAACCCTTGCTCGGCCAGACGGCGATAGGCCTGAACCAGTCGCACCAGGTTCTTCCGGGGCTCGATCGTCCCCACGGCCAGGATGTATGGCGGCGTGATGCCGTGGTCGGCGAGCTCCTCGCGATCGGCCTCGACGATCTCGGCGGGAACCCACCGCTGCCAGGCTGCGAGCGGTGTCACGTGGATGCGCTCCGCGTCGACTCGACCGATCAGATCGTCCCGGACGCTCGACGACGGAACCAAGATCGCATCCGCGCGATCGATCGCGGCACGCAGGCCTCGGCGGTAAAGAGCCAGCCACCTGCGCGGGAAGAGATCCGGATACCGCTCGAACGCCAGATCGTGGACGGTGACGACCAGTCGCTGGCCCGGACGGACCGGAGGCACGGCGGCGTGGTTGGTGGCGTGGACGACGTCGTGATCGGCCAACGCGGACGGCAGGTTCGGCCGTCCAAACCAGTCCCACGCCGGGTAGAGGGTGCGGATCGACCAAGGCAGCTCAACGTCCGGGTAGCGCCCATCGGTCGTGAGCGGGGCTTGGGAAAGGTGCCGGCGCCTCCACTTCGAGTAGAACGGCGTGAGCTCTAGGGCGGGATCTGCGGCGGGCAGGGCCTCCAGCAGCTCCCTGACGTAGGTGCCGATCCCCCCGGGCGCGCTGAACCACAGCTGATCGACGTGGAACGCGACCTTCACCTGGAGGCCTCGACGCAGTCGCACCCTGCGGAACCCACCGTGGCCGAGTGCTCGGTCCCGGGGCCCAGATCCAACCGGTCGCCGGAGGCGAGCTCCACGTCGCCCTTGCGCGTGTGGAACACGATCGACCCCGACAGGCAGAACAGCACCTTGTGGTATCCGTGGTCGTGCCATCCGTACGTGTCGCCGGGGCCGTTGCTCCAGGGGCGTGGCGAGGAGCAGCCCTCGGAGTGGAACGCCGCGAGCGCATCGGCTCGCGTCGCGGCCCCAGGCGTCCTCGTCGCCGCCATCGGGTCTTGGCCCGGCTACCGGACGTCGCCGCGGCCGTGCATCGGCGGCACGCCGCGACGCGCGAACTCCCCCGTCTGCCCGTGCCAAGGTTCGCGCGCGTAGCGCCGGACCTGGAGCCCGCCCAGCCCGGTCGCGTCGATCCGGCCCTGCAACACCCACGGGGTCGGTTTGGGGCTCTCCTGCATGAAGTAGCGCTCAAGCGCGGTCAAGATCGCGCGCTCATCCTCGGGAGACAGGCCGTCGGGCAGCTCGAACGTTCGATCGCCGTCCATGGCTATAGAGGGATGTTCCCGTGCTTGCGGGCGGGCACGTTCTCGCGCTTGGTCGAGAGCATCCGGAGCGACTGGATCAGTCGCTTGCGCGTCTCGGCCGGTTCGATGACGTCGTCGATGAAGCCTCGCTCGGCGGCCGCGTACGGCGTGGAGAACTTCGAGCGGTACTCCTCGATCAGCTGGCCGCGTTTGGTGGCGGCATCGGGGGCCCGGTCGATCTCCTTGCGGAAGACGATGTTCACTGCGCCCTCGGCTCCCATCACCGCGATCTCGGCCGTCGGCCACGCGAACGCCACATCGGCGCGCAGGTGCTTCGAGTTCATGACCACGTACGCGCCGCCGTAGGCCTTGCGGGTGATGACCGTCATCCGCGGCACGGTGGCCTCGGCGAACGAGTACAGGAGCTTCGCGCCGTGGCGGATGATCCCGCCGTACTCCTGCGTCTTGCCTGGCAGGAACCCCGGGACGTCCACGAACGTGAGGAGCGGGATGTTGAACGCGTCGCAGAACCTCACGAAGCGAGACGCCTTCTCGCTGGCGTCGATGTCCAGCGTGCCGCCCAGCACTTTCGGCTGGTTGGCCACGATGCCGACGGAGCGTCCGTCCAGCCGCGCCAGCCCGATCACCATGTTCATGGCCCAGAAGGGGAAGATCTCCAGGAACTCGCCGTCGTCCACGACGCGCCGGATCACCTCGTGCATGTCGTATGGCTCTTTGGCGCGGTCGGGGATGATGTGCGTCAGGCCTTCGTCCAGACGGTCGGGGTCGTCCGTCGTGGCGTAGGCCGGTGGATCCTCCAGGTTGTTCGATGGCAGGAACGAGAGCAGGTACCGAACGCGCTGTAGCACGTCCTCGTCGTCCTCGCCGATGAACGACGCGACCCCCGAGATGCTGGCATGCGTCATGGCGCCGCCCAGCTCCTCGAACGTGACCTCCTCGCCCGTGACGGTCTTGATCACGTCCGGGCCGGTGATGAACATGTGCGAAGACTCCTTGACCATGAACGTGAAGTCCGTGATGGCAGGGGAGTAGACGGCGCCCCCCGCACATGGGCCCATGATCACGCTGATCTGCGGGATCACGCCGGAGGAGCGCACGTTGCGCTCGAAGATGTGGCCGTAGCCAGCGAGTGAGGCCGCGCCTTCCTGGATCCGCGCGCCTCCCGAGTCGTTGATCTGGATGAACGGCGCGCCCGTCTGCGTGGCCAGGTCCATGACCTTGCACACCTTCTGCGCCATGACCTCGCCCATGGATCCGCCGAATACCGTGAAGTCCTGCGAGGCCACGAACACCTTGCGTCCGTCGATCGTGCCGAACCCCGTGACGATGCCATCGCCCGGCGGTCGTTTCTTGTCCATGCCGAAGTCGTGGGCGCGGTGCACGGCGAACGGGTCGGTCTCAACGAAGGACCCCTTGTCCATGAGGATGTCCAGGCGTTCGTGGGCCGTGAGCTTGCCGCGGTCGTGCTGCTTCTTGGCCGCGTCCCGGCCGCCGGGGGTCTTGGCCGCCTTCTTCCTCCGCCGGAGATCCTCGACGCGTTCCTCGACGGTGGGCGTGCGCTCGGGTTCTTCGTTCGACCCCGATCGAGGTTTGTCGGTGGCGACCATCAGCGCAGTCTAGCCCCGGCCTAGAAGGTCCACGCGGGATGGCCTCAGCAGCCGACGCCCGCCCAGGGCCCCCAGCCGTCCTCGTTCGCCATTCGGATGGTGACGATGGTGTTGGTACGGCCGTTGAGCGCGCTGCGCTTGAGCTCCCAGTACGGCCTGGTCCACTCGTCGTAACGGTCCGACCAGGCCTCGGCGCTGTGCTGGAACAACCCCAGGTATTGACCGGTAGGCGAGCTGGCCCACGGGATCAGGCCGCTCTCCCGCTCTGCGATGCAGATCGCCTTCTCGGCGCCGCCCGGCACGGGCCACTTGTGGGTGGCGCACGTGATGATCCGGACGACCAGATCCTGCACGGCCTCACCCTCGAGCCGATCGAGCGCGCACGGTCCGGGAACGCGAGCCGTACCCGACTTGCCACCGGCGGGGCTGGCAGCCGCGGGTCCTGAGACGAGCAGCGATACCGCGATCGACGCGCCGATCAGGGCGGCGATCGTGGTCTTGATCCGGTTCTGCCTCATGCTCGTTCCCCGGTCTCGAGACAACGCGGTACCAGCCGGTAGGGAAGGGAGGGGCCGCGTCGCGGTCCCACGACCGTAGCATCGGAGGCCCGGATCCGTCGAACCGGTGACGAACGCCTGTTCGGTCAGACCTCCACGCGGCCACCACTCCGCCAGTACTCGCCGTGCTCCCTGTCCAAGAACCCCCCGTCCACCAAGTACCGACGAAGGGCGGCGTGGTCGTTGAAGAACCGGCCCACGATCGCGTTCACCTCGCGCTCGGGGTAGCGGACGCCGGGCTCGAACTCGAGCGCGATCCGCTCCAGGACGATCCGACGCTTCGTCTCCTTGGCGGGGATCTCCGTCAGGCGGCCGTCGCGGAAGAACGTCCTCAGAACGGTTTCCTCGTCATCGCTGGCCGCGCCCAGCGCCAGACCGGCGTCGCGGGGGGGCCCGACCTGCTCGGCGGCCCATCGGAGCGTCTCGGGGTCAAGGCGGTAGGTGTGCCGATCGGGCTCCAAGCGGACCACGCCTGTAGAGAGCAGGCGGTTGAGGTGCTTACGCACCCGGGCGACCGTCAGCCCGAGCGCTTCGGCGAGCGTTGCCGCCGTGTGCACCTGGTGGGCGAGCGCGCCGGCGATCGCCAACCGCTCTGGGTCGGCCAGCGCACGCAGGATCTCGTCGGGGGTCTCGGCCATGTCGGCTCCTATCCCTACCATGCAGGGATGCAGCTCACCGACCCGCAACGGCGGACGCTCGAACAGCTGATCGGCACCGACGCTCGACCCTCTTTCTCCACGGACCTCCCTCAACGCCTCCGAGACCGGATCGAGGAGGCGGTCCGCGAGCTCGAACTGCCCGACACGCTCTGGCTGGGCAAGGAGAAGCTCACGGACCACGGGCGCTGCGAGGGGAAGTTCGCCGCCGCTATATCGGGAGAGGCGCCGCCGTTCGAACACTCCACGAAGAGCGCAGCGGGTGTGCTCTCACACCGCGCTATCGAGGTGGAGGTAGGTGCACGCGACGAGCTGGACGCCCATTCGATCGCGGCCATCGCCGCGGACCGGCTCGTCGAGCGCGAGGAGCGGTTCGCCGAGTATTGGCGGGGCCTGGATCCCACGGCGCAGGACGAGGTGCTGATGGAGGTCGTCCGGCGAGTGACGATGTTCCAGGCTTCGTTCCCTCCGCTCAAGGATCTGCGCCGGGAGTTGACGCCCGTCCCCGAGCTGTCGGTGAAGGCCGAGCTGCTGGGCGGAGCGCTCATCTTGTCGGGCCGGATCGATCTGGTGCTGGGAGCTCCGGATCGCCTCGACCCCGGGCGCGCCACGCGCCTGGTCATCGACCTGAAGACGGGTGGCGCGTACCCCGAGTACCCGGAGGATCTCCGGTACTACGCGCTGCTCATGACGCTGCGGTTCGGAGTTCCGCCTTATCGCGTGGCGTCGCTGTTCCTCGAGAGCGGGGAGTGGCAGGCAGAGGACATCGCCGAACAGGCACTGCAGCATGCGGCCGACCGGGTGATCGCGGCGGCCCGCGCTGCGGCGGCTCTCGGGAACGGCCGCGAGCCCGAGCTCAGCCCGGGCGTCTATTGCGGCTGGTGCCCCCGAGCCGAGACCTGCCCGGTCGCCCAGATCTCTCCTGCCTAGCCGACGCTCACGCTTGCTAGGGTTCTTCCGATCGTTCGACGGACCCGAAGGGTGATACCCCCATGAGCAAGGAACTGTTGAAGATCGGCGAACTGCCGCCGATCGGCGAGGTGCCCGCGAAGATGCACGCGCAGCTGGTGCGGCCCGACCGGTTCGGTGAGCCATCGACTGCCATCCGGGATGAGGTGATAGACGTCCCCGAGCTCGGTCCGCTTGACGCGCTGGTGATGGTGATGGCCGGTGGTGTGAATTTCAATAACGTCTGGGCCGCAAGGGGTATGCCGGTCGATGTCACCAAGACCCAGGCGCGCTGGGGCGAGCCGACCGACTTCCATATCGTGGGCTCGGACGCCAGCGGCGTCGTATACGCCGTGGGCTCGGACGTGACGAACGTGGAGGTCGGCGACCGGGTCGTGGTCCACGCCGGCCAGTGGGATCCCGACGACCCGAAGGTGCTCGCCGGAGGGGACCCGGGCCTCGCCGATTCGTTCCGCGTCTGGGGCTACGACACGTGTTGGGGGTCGTTCGCGCAGTTCTGCAAGGTGCAGGCGCACCAGTGCCTGCCGAAGGCCGAGCACCTGACGTGGGAGGAGGCCGCCGCGCCCACCCTCACGGGGGCGACCGCCTACCGCATGCTCTTCGGCTGGCCGCCGAACACGGTCCAACCCGGCGACGTCGTGCTGGTCTGGGGCGGTTCGGGAGGGCTCGGCTCGCTCGCGATCCAGTTGGTGGCCAACGCGGAGGGCAAGGCGGTTGCGGTGGTGTCGAGTGAAGAGAAGGGCGAGTTCTGCAAGACGCTCGGCGCGGTCGGCTACATCAACCGGAAGGACTTCACCCACTGGGGCGTGCCCCCGGCGTGGGACTCGCCGGAGTGGAGGACGTGGTTCGACGGAGCCAAGGCATTCGGCAAGGCGATCTGGGATGTCCTGGGCGAACGCAAGAGCCCACAGATCGTGTTCGAGCACCCGGCTCAGGACACCGTGCCCACCTCGAACTTCGTGTGCGATCGCGGCGGCATGATCGTGATCTGCGCGGGCACCAGCGGCTACGACACCATGATCGACGTCCGCTACCTCTGGTTCATGCAGAAGCGCTACCAGGGCTCGCACCTGTTCAACGACGAGCAGGCCGCCGCGTTCAACCAGATGGTGATCGACCGCAAGATCAAGACGACTCTGGGCGAGACCTACGGGTACGACCAGGTCGCGCACGTCCACCAGCTGATGGGGGACGGCCAGCTGCCGGAGGGCAACGTGGCAGTCCTGGTCCAGGCTCCCGAACAAGGGTTGACCGACCTGCCCTGATCTCCGCGCGGTGCGTCGCCACACGGGGGTGCGAGTCGTTCCCTAGGGTTCCTGCACCAGTTCCACCAGCACGCCGCCCATGCTCTTGGGGTGGACGAATGCGATGAGCGTTCCCCGCGATCCCGGTCGAGGCGCCTCGTCGACCAGGCGCGCGTCGTCCGCGCGGAGCGCGTCGAGCGCCGCGGCCACATCGTCCACCCGGTAGGCGACGTGGTGCATGCCCGCCCCGCGCGCGGCCACGAACCGCCCGACGGGCGTGTCCGGCGCCAAGGCACCCAGCAGTTGGATGAACGACTCGCCGACCGGGAACAGCACCTCTTCGACCCCTTGATCCTCCACGCGCTCGCGGTGCGTCGGCTCCACGCCGAGCGCGCGGCGGTACAACTCGACCGCCTCGTCCAGATCGTCGACCGCGATCCCGATGTGATCGATCGCCGTGGGGTCGATCACATCCGGCCTCCGTGATCAGGCTGCATCCGCGCGACCAGATCCATCGCTTCGGTCAGGTGGTAGGCGGGGAGCGTCAATGCCCGCGTCACGGCGGCGACGCCGAGCGCGCGGAGGTCTTCTTCGGCTTTCGAGCCGGGGGCGTCCGCGACCGGTGCCTCCAGCACGTAGAACTCGATCAATTCAAGGAACTGGGGGAGCGAGGGGACCAGGCCGCCACCCCCGCGTTCGTAGGCGTAGATGGTCTGACGCGATGCTGGGCATCGCTCCACCGCGGCGGCCGATTCCGCAGATCGGTAGCCGGCCGCGCGCCGCACATCGCGCAGCAACCCACCGATGACCTCACGGTCCCGGTCGCTGATGGGCGGGTGTTTCTTGCGGGCCACGGCACCTCTGTCCCGGTCGACGGCTCGGACACCCTAGCGGCTCCCGGATGCGGCCGGTATCCCTTCGCCAGCGAGCCTGGTCCATCTGCCGCCCACCCTTCGGTCCCCCGTTCGGGGCCGAAGGGCCGATTACGGGGGATGGACCTTCGTTGTAGCTTGACCGGGTGCCTCGGCAGAGGTAGCTCCCCGGCCGGAAGCGGGATCCTTGGACGAGAAGCATCACGCGAGCGTCGCGACGCACCTAGAGGGCTCTGCTCTGCACGCCCGGGGACGCGCCGACGTCTTCCGCCAGCGTGAACGGACCAGACGCAAGAAGGTCCTTCGCGCCCTCGTGGTGGTTGCGCTCCTGGATGGCTACCTCTGGTACCGGCTGGCCACGAACAACCCGATCCGACTGCCGGGCCTCCCGGGCGATCCGCTGATCTTCTTCCTCCCGCTGATCTTGATCCTGGCGATCGGTGCCATGGTCGCTATGCCGTTCCTGAACGGGCGCTCCCCTCACATCACGGTTCACCCCGAGCAGGTCGAGGTTGGGCTCAGCGATATCAAGGGTCTGGACGGCCAGGTCGACGAGGTCATGCGAACGCTCGACGTCTTCTTGGGGTACGCGACCTTCCGCGACGAGCTCGGTGGCACGCCGCGCCGCGGGATCCTGTTCGAGGGTCCGCCCGGCACCGGCAAGACGTATCTGGCGAAGGCCATGGCGAAGCAGGCCGGCGTTCCGTTCATGTTCATCTCCGCGCCCGCGTTCCAATCCATGTGGTTCGGGGCGACGGCGTCGAAGATCCGTTCGTTCTTCAAGGCCCTCAGGAAGGCCGCGCGCAAGGAAGGGGGCGCGATCGGTTTCATCGAGGAGTTCGACGCGATCGGAGGATCGCGCGACACGATGGGCATGTCGCCCGCGCCGGCCGATCTCTCGCCAGGGGGGCTGTCGCGCACGGTCTCGCACATGATCTCCGGTGGGAACGGTGGCTTCGTTAACGAGCTGCTGATCCAGATGCAGTCGTTCGATCAGCCACCGTGGCGAGACCGGGTGCGCGGGCGCATGGTCGCGTGGGTCAACACCTATCTGCCCGCGGAGCGTCAGCTCAAGAACGGGAAGCCCGCCTACAACAACATCCTGCTGATCGCGGCCACCAACCGCGGGGATTCGCTCGATCCCGCGCTGCTCCGCCCGGGACGCTTCGACCGGCGCCTGTATTTCGACCTGCCCTCCAAGCAGGAGCGGGAGGATCTGATCGATTTCTTCATGGATCGCAAGGCGCACGTCCCGGAGATGGATGAGCGATCGGCGCGCTCGCGTCTGGCGCACGATACGTTCGGCTACACGCCGGTGATGCTGGAGCACCTCTTCGATGAGTCCCTCCTGATCTCGCTGCGCGAGGGGCGCAAGAAGATGACGCTCGACGACGTGTACGAGGCCAAGCTCACGGACGAGATCGGCATGAAGCAGCCGGTCGTCTACACCGAAACCGATCGCGAGGCCGTGGCCACCCACGAAGCCGGGCACGCCACCGTCGCGTACTTCTTGGGGCGGGGCCGCCGCCTGGAGGTCCTATCGATCGTCAAGCGGAGAGGCTCGCTCGGGCTGCTCGCGCACGGCGACGAAGAGGAGCGCTTCACGCGGAACAAGACCGAGGTGGAGGCGGGGATCGCGATCGCTCTGGGCGGCCTGGTCGCCGAGGAGCTCTGTCTGGGGGAGAGCGGGACGGGTCCGGCCTCGGACCTGGCGGCTGCTACCGGGTTGGCGGCACAGATGGTCGGGTCGTTCGGCATGGCGGGTTCGCTGATCAGCTACGACGCGATCGCCCAAGGCGCCGTGAGCCAGACGAACCTGGTCGCGAAGGTTCTGGGGGATGGCGACGGGAAGCAGCGGGTGGAAGACATCCTGGAAGCTCAGCGGGCTCGTGTCCGCGAGGTGCTCGAGGAGAACCAGGACGTGCACGCGGCGCTTCGCGACGCGCTGATCGCACGCGACGAGCTGGTCCGCGACGACATCCTCGAGGTCATCGAGAAGGCCCTCGCCAACCGCAACTGAAGCTGGCTCAGGCCGCCAGGTGGCGCGACGGTAGACTCGGTCCATGACGCGGTCGGTCATCGTCGCGGGCGCCCGGACCCCGATCGGGAAGTTCCGGGGAGCGCTCGCGGGCTTCGCAGCCGTCGATCTCGGTGCTTTCGCCATCCGCGCGGCGCTCGAACGCTCCGGCGTGGCTCCCGAGCAGGTCGAGTACGTGATCATGGGCCACGTGATCCAGGCTGGAACCGGCCAGATCACGGCACGCCAGGCCGCCGTGGGCGCGGGCATCCCGAAGGAGGTCCCAGCGATCACCGTGAACAAGGTCTGCCTCTCGGGCCTGTCGGCGATCGCCATCGCCGATCAGATGATCCGCGCGGGCGAGCTGGAGATCGCGGTCGCGGGGGGGATGGAGTCCATGACCAATGCTCCGTTCCTGATCCCGAAGGCCCGGGATGGCTCGCGCCTGGGAGACACCCCGATGCTCGACTCCATGCTCCACGACGGCCTGTGGTCCAGCTTCCACGACCACCACATGGGTGAGGGCACCGATCTCGTGAGCGACGAGCTCAAGCTCGGTCGCGAGGAGCAAGACGTCTGGTCCGAGCGCTCGCATCTGCGAGCGTCGGACGCGTGGGACGCCGGCCGTCTGGCCGAGGAGGTAGTGCCGGTCGAGGTCCCCCAGCGCAAGGGTGACCCGGTCGTGTTCGATCGGGACGAGGGGATCAGGCCGGACACGACGCTGGCGGCGCTCGCGGCGCTCAAGCCCGCCTTCAGCGATCAGGGCACGGTCACGGCCGGCAACGCGTCGCAGATCTCCGACGGAGCAGCCGCGTGGTCGTCAGCCAGCGAGGAGGCCGCCGAGCGCCTCGGCCTCCATCCGATCGCGCAGATCTCGGGATACGGTATGTCGGCCGACCGGTACCCATCGCTGCAAACGGTGCCGGCGCTCGCGATCCAGGCGGCGCTCAAACGCGCGGATCTGGACGTCTCCGATCTGGGCTTGGTGGAGATCAACGAGGCGTTCGCGGCGGTCGCGGTGCACGCGTCGAGGATGCTCGGGTTGGACGAGGACATCGTGAACGTGAACGGCGGCGCGATCGCGTTGGGCCATCCGATCGGCGCGAGCGGCGCCCGGCTGGTCCTGACCCTGGCCCACGAGATGCGCCGGCGCGAGGTGGATCTGGGCGCGGCCGCACTCTGCGGCGGCGGGGGACAGGGCGACGCGCTGATCATCCGGCGAGTAGTCTGAGGCGGACTAGTGGCGGACGACCGACGATACGAGCTACCGGAGGAGCTGGAGGAGTTCCGTGCGCTCGTGCGGCAGATCGCGGAAGACAAGATCGCGCCGCGTGCCGCTGAGATCGACGAGACGGATGAATGGCCCGAGGACATCTACGACGTCCTGGTGAAGAACGACCTGATGGGCGTGGGCTACCCAGAGGCCGACGGCGGATCGGGCGGGGGAGCGCTGGCGTTCGGCGTCTTGATCGAGGAGCTGTCCAGGGTCTCGGCCGGCGTGGCGCTCACGCCGATCGTGTCGAAGCTCGGCGCGATCCCGCTGATGCTGGCGGGGACCGAGGAGCAGCGTCGGTCCATGATCGGCGCCATCTGTCGCGGCGAGGTCCTGATGTCCTACGCGCTGACCGAGGCCGGCGCCGGCTCGGATGCGGCGGCCATGCTCACCCGCTACGAGCGCAGCGACGACGGCTTCGTCCTGAACGGGACCAAGCGGTTCATAACCGGGGCGGGTGTGTCGCACGCCTACGTGGTGTTCGCCACGAGCGATCCGTCGCTGCGGAGCAAGGGCATCTCGGCGTTCCTGGTGATGCGCGACGACCCCGGCGTCTCGTTCGGCAAGCCCGAGAAGAAGATGGGTATCAAGGGCTCGCCGACTCGCGAGGTGATCCTGGAGGATTGCCGGATCCCGGCGGACCGGCTGATCGGAGCCGAGGGCGAGGGGTTCTCGATCGCCATGCGAACGCTCGATCACTCGCGTCCCGTGATCGCGGCGCAGGCGGTGGGGATCGCGCAGGGAGCGTTGGATCTGGCGGTCGCCTACGGCAGCGAGCGCAAGCAGTTCGGCGAGCGGATCGTCGACTTCGAGGGGATCAAGTTCATGTTGGCGGACATGGCCATGAAGCTTGAGGCGTCGCGCGTGCTGACGTACCGGGCGCTCACGGCGATCGACGCCGGCGACCCGCGCTCGAGCTATCACTCCAGCATCGCTAAGTGCTTCGCGTCGGACGCCGCCATGGCCATCACCACCGACGCCGTGCAGATCCTGGGCGGCTACGGTTACGTGAAGGAGTACCCGGCCGAGCGGTTCATGCGGGACGCCAAGATCACCCAGATCTACGAGGGAACGAACCAGATCCAACGTCTGGTGATCGCGCGGGAGCTGTTGAAGCTACTGGACTAGCGTCATTGCTTTACCGATCCCCGATCACGATCCCGGGGTCCCTCCTTCCTGTTGGGTTGCTTGAAGGAGGAGCGTCGCAGCCTGGATGTCCTCCCGGAAGATCTCCAGGTCGGCAGGCAATGGCGAATCACGCCCATGCTCAACCCATCCCGTGATGGCGACATCCAAACTGGGTCGGTCCACGTCGTTGGGTTGTTTGTGGCGTACGCGTAGAGGTTGTAGCCGACCGTGCCGGCTCCTCCCGGTCTAACCGAGTCGGACTGCAGGAACCGAGCGGTCGCTGGGTCGAGCGTACGCGCCCTCAGGTAGACGAGTCCGGTCGCGTCGGAGGGCTCTCGGGTGAACCCGAAGGCGGCAGAGGAGCCGGTCTGAGAGCGGACCGCTCCGGACACCTCGTACGACGAGGTCGCCGTAACCGTGCCCGCCGAAGAGGTGACCGAACGGACCGAGCCGAGAGCGTCCAGCAGCGGGAACGAGTTCGATGTGCTGGATCGTTCGATCAGACCGCCGGCTTGCAGATAGGCGGCCTCGCCGTCGTCAACGACGGTCGGCAGTCCGGACTCCCTGTCACCAGGAGCTCGCTGGATGAGCTGTCGACATCGGCCCCGACGCGGACGCCGTCGCCATCGTAGGCGTACTCGGCATCGTGGCCACTCACCGAGGCCGTGACCAAGCGATTCCCGTAGTCGTAGGTGAACCCGTCGGAACCCGCCTCGATCAGGTCGTCCCCGTCGTCATAGGTTGAAATGCAGGGGGGAAAGCTCCGTTTGGGGGAATCCGCCAACCTGACGCGGCTAGTTGTTCCAGCGGCTACGTTTCTTGGCGGCGGCTGTCTATGAGTGATGCCAAGAACAGATTATGGATGTCGTCGATGTCTATGGTCATTCGAGCTCTGAGTTTGCGCTCCTCATCCTCCGTAAGCCAAGCTGGGTGATCCGTCACCACCTTCAACTCCGGGAACATCTGCTCAATCTGGTCCGCAGACTCCGCCATGAGGTACGCCCAGACCCCTCCCTTCCGATAGTCATAGAGAACGAGGAACTCTTTTCTCATGGGCTGATCCCCTTTCATGGGTCGATAGGCACCCAGTGAAGACCGGATGCGTCGATTGGCTTGGTGGTCCAGTACTCGCTTCCGCCGCCATTGTTGGAGCCCGGAGGCCAGGGATCTGCTGGAGCTGGCCCGCACAAGTCCTGCAGCGCCGTTACGGGAACCTCGAAGTACCCCGTGGGCCGCGTGGACATAGCCAAGCCAGTCTGAGCCTCAGCCCCGGTCACGTAGGCCTCGGAAGTGAGGAAGATTGCGCCCTCGCCTGACACGACAATCTGCCCTGATAGCGTGATGCCTGCCCACCCGTTCTGGTCGGTGTAGTGCCAAGCGCGTCCGCCGAACCGTCCCCCGGAGGATCGCAGTCCGTTGTGCCCACCCCGCCCGGGCCGTTCCCTGGCGGAATAGGGGGCACTGGGGTCCCAGGGTAGGTGGTTGGCGCATCAGTGGGGTCATCCGGGAGCGGCTGCTGCGTGTCCCCCGCCGATCCGTTCTCGTCTATCGTGTCCATCCAGCCGAAGAGCAACTCCCGGCACGTGGTGCTCAGTACGCAGGCAACAGCCAGGAACACGACCACGATCACGAACACAGGGTGGGTGAAGAACGCGAGTGCTATTCGCGCAAGGGTCCACTCCGCAGGCGAAGGCACGAAGTGTCCGGACGGGTCGGTCAACGTCGTTGGGTCGTTCGTGGCGTACGCGTAGAGGTTGTAGCCAACCGTGCCAGATCCCCCGGGTCTGACCGAGTCCACCTGCAGGAACCGGGCGGTCGCTGGGTCGAGCGTCCGCGCCCTCAGGTACACGAGTCCGGTCGCGTCCGTCGGCTCTCCCGTGAATCCGAAGGCTGAAGCGCTGCCCGTCTGAGAGCGGATCGCCCCGAACGCTTCGTACGCGGCACTCGCCGTGACCGCACCTGAGGCGTCGGTGACCGAGCGGACCGAGCCGATAGCATCCAGCAGCGGGAACGAGGCCGAGGTGCCGGATCGTTCGATCAGGCCGTCGGCTTGCAGGTAGGCGGCGTCGCCGTCGTCAACGATGGTTGGCAGTCCGGACTCCCGATCTACCAGGAGCTCGCTCGGGGAGCCGTCCACGTCTGCCGCGACGCGCACGCCGTCGCCGTCGTAGGTGTAGGTGGCGTCGTGGGCGCCGACCGAGGCCGTGACAAGGCGGTTGGCGTAGTCGTATGTAAACCCGTCGGAACCGGCCTCGACCAGGTTGCCCGCGTCGTCATAGGTGTAGGTGGTCGAGCCGACCTGGGTGAGCCGGCTGGCGTCGTCGTAGGAATACGAGGTGGTGACGTTGTCCCGGGTCTCCGTGAGGCGGTTGCCGGCGTCGTCGTAGGTGTAGGAGACGTCCTGGCCGTCGGCGTACTCCACCGAGACCAATTGACCCAGGTCGTCGTGGACGTAGGTCTCGGTCCCCGCGGCGGTCGTGACGCTCGTGCGGCGTCCGGCGTCGTCATAGGAGTACGAGAACGCCGCGATGGTGCCGCCGGTCCCGGCGTGGGTGATCGAGGTGATGCGCCCGGCGTCGTCGTAGACGTAGGTGGAGTCCACGTCGTTCGGCCGCTGGATCGCCGTGCGCTGACCATCCTCGTCGTAGCCGAACGCGATCTGGTCATCGGAGGGGTCCACCATCGAGGTCAGCCGACCAGCCAGGTCGTACCCGTAGCCGATCTCCCGCCCACCCGGAAGCGTCATCGACGCCCGGCGGCCGGCATCGTCGTACCCGTAGCCGATCGTGCCGGCGGGAGCCTCGGTGGCCGTGACCCGCCCGGCGTCGTCGAACGCCCAGGTGGTCGTCCCGGTGGCATCCGTCATCGACGTGCGGCGCCCGGAGTCGTCGTATCCGTAGCTGATCGAACCCCCGGGGAAGGAGACCCCCTCCGGGAGTCCCCGCTCGTCGTAGGCCCAATCGGTCTCGACGCCTCGGGCGTCCGTCCGTGTCACCAGCTGGCCTCGGGCGTCGTAGACGAGCTCGGTGACGTTCGCGAGCGGATCGGTGACCGAGGCCCGGTTGCCCAGCTCGTCGTACGTATAGGTCCACGACTGCCCGAGGGGATCGGTGAGGGTGGTGAGCTGACCGGCGCCGTCGTAGCCGAACGACACGACCCCGCCGAGCGCGTCGGTGATCGAGGTCATCCGGCCGGCGTCGTCGTAGGCGTAGGCGGTGTCGTTGCCCAGCGGATCGGTCTCGGTCACCAGGCGCCCAGCGTCGTCGTAGACGTCAAGGGTCACGTTGCCCAGCGGATCGGTCGTGCTCGTGCGAGCACCGAGCGCGTCGTAGGCATACAGGGTCTCCGCGCCCGACGGCATGAGGAGCGACACCAGGCGTCCGACGTCGTCGTAGGCGTAGGTGGTCTCGTTTCCGAGCCCATCCTGCGAGACCACGAGCTGACCAGCCAGATCGAAGGTCTGCGTGGTAGAGCGCCCGCTTGCGTCCGTGAGCTCGATCGTGCGACCGGCATCGTCCAGCGTGTACTGAGTGATGTTGTCCAAGGGGTCGGTGACCGCGGTCATCCGGCCGGCGTCGTCGAACGTGTATGCGGTCTGGCTCCCGAGCGGATCGGTTTCTGACACCAGTCGACCGGCGTCGTCGTAGGCGTAGGTCGTCTGGTTGCTCAGCGGGTCGGTGACGCTCGCGAGCTGGTTGGCCTCGTCGTAGGCCCGAACGGTCACGTTCTGCAGGGCGTCGGTCACCTGGGTGAGGTTGCCCACCTCGTCGTAGGCGTAGCCGACCACCGCGTCGTTCGGGAATCCCGTCTCCAGGAGCCTGCCGGCTGCGTCGTAGGCGTAGGTCGTTACGCGCGCGAGCGGATCCGTCTCTGACACGAGCCGCCCCGCGTCGTCGTAGGCGTAGGTGGTCTCGTTGGCGAACGGATCGGTCACCGACACGAGCCGTCCCGCGTCGTCGTAGGCGTAGGTCGTCTCGTTGGCGAGCGGATCGGTCACCGACGTCATCCGTCCGTTGTCGTCGTAGGTGTAAGTCGTCGTGTCGCCGTTCGCGTTGGTCTTGGCCTCGACCAGACCGCGCTCGTCGTAGTCCCAGAGCGTCTCGGCACCTTCGGCGTCGGTCACGCGGATCAGGTGGCCGACAGCGTCGAACAGGAACTCCGTGTCGCGGTCCAGGGGATCGCGGATCAGGATCAGGCGGCCCAGCAGGTCGTAGAAGTACGTCGTGGTCGCGCCGAGCGGGTCCACCTCCGTCTTCAACCGACCTGCGGCGTCGTAGGTGTAGGTCGTGACGTTGTCCAGCGGGTCGGTCTCCGACGTCTTGTTCCCGTCGGCGTCGTAGGTGTAGTTCCAGGCGTTGGCGAGGGGATCCGTGCGGCTGGTCATGTTGCCGGCGGTGTCGTAGGTGAACGTCGTCTCGCGGTCGAGCGGGTCGGTCTGAGACGTCAGGTTCCCGTCGGTGTCGTAGGCGAGCGTCGTGGAGTTCCCGCGACCGTCGGTCACCGTGGTCGGCAGATGCTTGGCGTTGTACGTGAAAGAGACGGGGTTGGCCAGAGGATCGAGCGCCTCGAGCAGGTCCCCGTCGTCGTCGAAGTCGAAGTCCCACTCGTTGTTCTCGGGATCGACGATCGCGTCCAGGTTGCCGACGCTGTCGTAGATGTAGGAGATCACATGGTCCGTGGGGTCCACGGCGGCCGCGGTCCGGTGATAGCCGTCGAAGTAGAACGTTGACTCACCGCCCTCGGGATCGGTGATCAGCGTCGCGCCCTTGCCGGGGGTGTCGTAGGTGACCCCGATGGTTTGGCTGGCGGCATCCGTCTGGGACAGGACCCGGCCGAAGTCGTCGTAGGTGTTCTCCACGACCTGGTTCAGCTCCTGGTCCGTGACCGTGACGAGCCGGTGGTGGTCGTAGGTGTAGGTGCGCTCCCCATCCTCAGGGTCGGTCACCGACACCAGATCGCCGCCTGAGTCGTATGCGTATGAGAAGACCGCGCCGAGCGGATCGGTGACGGTGGAGAGCCGACCAGATTGGTAGGCGAGCTCCAGCGTTCGGTCGCCAGGTGCGGTCACCGTGCTCAGCCGTCCCTGTCCGTCGTAGGCGAGCTCGATGGCGTTGCCGTTCAGGTCCTCGATCTCGGTGAGGACCCCTGCGGCGGCGAACCGGTAGAGCAGGTTCTCCTTCGTCGTGAGCGTGAAGGTCCCGTCGGTCTCCTTCACCAGCGCGGAGTGCACGCGCGGATCGGCCACGCGGTAAGTTCCGTTCGTCTGATGGAGGAACCCGTCCTCCCGGCCCTGGCCGAAGACCACCGCGACGTCGCTCCCTGAGAACTCCAGATGCGTGTCGTAGGTGTGGGACCAGCGGTAGCCGAGCGTTCCGAGACGATCGGAATGGGCGTTGTAGTAACGGCTGAAGGTAAGCGGCATCGCTCCGGGGAGCGTGAGGTCCTGCTCGGCGAAGGCGACCGCGCCGGTGGTCGTGTCGATCCCCATCCCGACCTTGCTGGAGAAGGGTTCGGACAGCTGCTGGCGCGCCACGTTGTCGCCCAACGAGTAGATCCGTCCGAGACCGGGGAAGCTGATGGAGAAGCGCCCGCGATCCCCCATGAAGTCATGGATCGGCAGTCGGGCCGTCACGTACCCGGTCGGATCGTTCGACGCCGTCGAGAGAACGATCCAGCTCTGCGACTGGTCGTTCGCCCAGGTGACCGACAGGTTGGTCCCCGCCCCTGCCCCGATGTCGTAGGCGAGCGTGTACCAACGGGTCTGGGTTGAGGTCGTGTCGATGATCCCGGGGGTGATCCAGCTCGAGCGGATGTATGACTGGTTGTCGATCGGCGTCGTGACGTAGCTGCCGTACGCGTCTTCGCCCACCGCGATCCCTCGATCGTCCGTGACAGCCCAACCTGGCAGCACGGAGGTGACCAGGCCGGCATCGTCGACGTTCAGGCCCGGACCGGACCACGGTCGGATACGCAGCTTCACCGGGTTCCCGGCGTGAGTCCCGACGCCGTATGTGAGGGTCGTCCACGTCGAACCGACGGACGTGTACGCGAGCTGATCCACGGTCGCGAAGCTCGCCCCCGTCAGCAGCTCGACGAAGAAATAGTCCAGCGCGCTCGTCTTGGAACGTACACGGAGGGAGATGTTCTGCGCGTTGGCGGCGACGTCAACCGCGCTCGAGATGAGGGTGCCGGTCGTCGTCACGTAGTTACCGCCGGCGCCATCATCCGTGCGTCGAGCGGAGTCGGGTACCGACCAGTCAGGGACCTCTACGAGTTGGGTCCCGATGTCGTCCGCATGGATCGTGCCGGTGATCGGCGTCACCCTCACCTTGATGTCCTCCCCGACATAAGGTGAGAGATCGAACCTCACATCTTCCCAAGCAGATGTGGAGGCGTAACCGATCTTTGCATCCGTGTAAGTCGAGTAGCTTGGCCCGACGGCAACTTTGATCCGGTACTGAGGGCTGTTACCCGTGCCCTTGATCTGCACGGTGCCCTGTTGGGCCGCCTCATCGACCGCGAAGGCGTCGGTCGTGACGGCGACCGAGGAAGATGCGATGCTCACGTAGTGGTCACCCTGACCGTCCACGTCGCGGCGGAAGTTCCCGACGAGGGTGTGACCGGGGAAGACCTCCTGGATCGAGACATCGTCGACCCCAACGACCCCCCCGTATCGAGAGAACTTGAGCTTGATCTGTTGGCCCTGGTACCCGCTGACGTCCACATACGTGGTCGACCAGTACCCGCACTGGTAGCAGCTGTCTGTCATGAGCAACGTCGAGGTCGCGAAATCGGTGCCGGACAGCACGTAGACTCTGACCGAGCTGTAGCTCGTCGTGGTCACGTAGTTCACGTTGTAGACGATCGCCTGGGCGTCCGAGGAGATGTCGAGGGCGGAGCTCGTCATCGTGTCGCTCGACCCAAGCTGGGCCCAGTCGTCTCCGTTGTCGGTGGCGATCGACGGGTCGCTCGTCGTGGTCCAACCGCTGAAGGTCCCCGTTTCGAAGTCCGCGTTGGTGGGCGTCGCAAGGGTGACGGGGTCATCCTCGAGGTCGACGTTCTCAGGGGGAGTGCCCACCTCCTCGGAGGCGGACTCGAAATCGGCGTTCGCCGCCGAATCGAGCGCCTCAGTTTTCCCGTCGAACGTGTGGTTCAGTGGGTATGCGGGGTCGGCGTCTGACAAGGTTGGTGGGTCCGCTTTGGCCTCCGGCGTGAGACCTGGCAGGAGCGAGCCTCGCGGAACGACTTCGAGCACAAGGGCAACCGCTGTAAGACACAGCACGATGGCGATGCGACGCTGCCTCGGCTTGTGCGCCCTTCGGTGGGTCCGTCTGTCTCGATCGGTGGGGCCAGACCCAAGGCCGGTCACGGTCGCATCCTCCAGCGGGGAAGCCCGATGATGTGAAGCGGACGATAGTCCTGGTTTCACAAGGTGTGCAGACTCACTGGTCACGTATGGTTAAGAGCGACGACTCTGCCATTTCTGCGACCACGTTGCACCGCCTTTGTCAGCGAATCGCCCTCCAGCGTGAGCATCGTCACAGACATGCGCTTAGCTTGAGCGTAGAGTCGAACATATGTTCGAGGTCCTGGGATGAGCGAGCTCCGCTCAGCGGTCGATTCGCTGCGCGTCGAGGTGCTTCCGGAACTGCCGGATGCACGGATCGAGGAGGACTTCAGCGAGCTCCAGCGGGTCTCCGAGCTCCTTGAGATAGAACGGCTTCGGCGCCTGGCCGAGCTCGATCGGCGCCGCCTCTACGAACGCGACGGCCATCTGTCTGCGGCCTCGTGGCTCGCCACTGCTCACAGGGTGTCCTGGGGTGCGGCGCGGGATCAGATACGGGTGGCTCGAGCGTTGGACGAGATGCCGCAGACGCGCCGCGCGCTCGAGGCCGGCGACGTATCGATGTCGGTGGTGCGGTTGCTCGTCGACGCCAGTGACGCCGATCCCGAGGCCTTCTCGCGGTCGGAAGCTCAACTGGTGGACGCCGCCAGGATCCACTCCGTGCATGACCTGCAGAAGGTGGCGGCGTACTGGCGCCAAGGCGTCGAGCGCGAACGTGCCAAGGACGGTGAGGACACTCTGCGCGAGCGTCGGAGGCTCCACGCATCGGTCTCGTTCGCTGGCATGGTTCGCGTGGACGGTGACCTGGATCCCGAGACAGGCGAGACGCTCCTCACGGCGCTTTCCGCTGTGCTCGACTCCGAGTCCCGCTCCCGCACCGACGACGACGTCAGAACGCCCGCCCAACTGCGGGCAGACGCCCTTGGCGAGATCTGCCGGCAATGGCTCGACCGCAGTGACAGGCCGAGCGTCGCGGGCGAGCGTCCGCACGTAACCGTGACGGTGGGTGCCGAGGCGCTTCGAGGCGACCTGGGCATGAGTAACGAGCTCGATTACGTCGGCCCCGTTGATCCGGAGACTGCGCGGCGGCTCGCGTGTGACGCCTCGATCATGCGAGTGGTGCTCTCAGGGCGTTCCGAACCCCTCGATGTCGGGCGTAGGACCTCGGTCATCCCTGCTGCCATGCGCAGGGCAGTGATCGTGCGTGATCGTCACTGCCGGTTCCCTGGGTGCGACCGTCCTCATACATGGTGCGATGCCCACCACGTCGTGCACTGGGCCGACGGAGGACCCACGGCGGTTCCCAACCTGCTCTTGTTATGCCGACGCCATCATCGGTTGGTGCACCAGGGCCGGTTCGGACTGACGCTTGAGGACGGACGGCCGTTGTTCAGACGACCCGATGCATCGCCGCTGGAGGATCGAGCACCGCCGTAGGAGCGAGTGTGAGGGCACGACTGCGCGCCGGCGATCAGTCTTCGGCGTGCAGGCGGTGCAGCTCCTGAACCAGGAGCTGCTCCTCGGACTCGCCCCAGTTCTCGCCCTGTGCGGCCTCACCTGCGGGCGGCTCGGCCACGACGATCTGCAGCGTGCCTCCGGAGGGGGCCTCTTGACCGGAGCCCGCCTCTTCGCCGTCGGCCGGAGGCGCAACAGGCGCCTCGCCACCTGGGCCGCCGTCGGGCAGGAAGACACGGAACGCCGATCCGCCGCCGTCGCGGCTCTCGATCCGGGTCCAGCCGCCCTTGCATCTCCACGAACCGTTCCACGACGGGACTGAGCGATCCGTCAGACGAGGGCTCGGGGTCTTCGACCGAGATCAGAGCGCCTCCATCGAGGTGAGCCAGGCGAACGGTGATGCCCTTGCCCGGGGGCGTGCGGTCGCCGCTCGCCCGCAGCAGGCCCGCCAAGACCTGCTCCGCGCGCAGCGCGTCCACGGCCACGATCAGCGACTCGCTATCGATACGGACGTCGTGGTCGGTGCCGACGCCGGACTCCTCCACGACACGCTTGACCAACGCCTCCAGGTCGGTGCGCTTGATCGTCAGATCGACGACGCCGTGCGCCAACGCGTCGGCGTCGGCCAGGTCGGCCACCGTATGGCCCAGTCGGCGTGCCGCAGCGGTCAGCTGCTTGATCAACTGTGCCTGCTCCTTGGAGTCCTTCTTGAACTTCATGATCTGCGTGAGGCCCAGGATGTGGGAGAGCGTCTTGTTCGCGTCGAGCGACAGCTCCTTGGTGAACGGTGAGGCAGCGCGGCGATCCTCGAGAGGCTCGCCGGCTTCGGCATCAGCTCCGGCAGCGGCCGCCGGTTCCGACGAGGTCTGCAGGTCGTGCAGCGCCTTCTCCATCTGGAGGTGTCGCAGCTCGGCCTCGACCTCTTCCAGTCGCACGATCGTCTCCGCGAACTGCCGCTCAGCGGAGTGCGCGCGCTCTTCGACCTCGATGAGCTTCTCGGTCTGGCTGGCCAGACGCTCCTGGCTCGCTCGCAGCACCTGCTCCGTGTCCGGGTCCGGCAGGGTCTGAGCGGCAGCGGCGGCCAGCTCGGCGGCGTGTCGGGCCTCCGACTCGGCCACCGTGCGGGACAACTCATCACGTTCGACGGTGATGCGCCCCAGGTCCCCGGTCGCTTGGGCGGCCTCCTCGCGCGCGGTTCGGAGTTCTTGCTCGACGCGGTCGGCCCGCTCGGTCAGCTCCACGCCGCGACCGAGCTCTGTTTGGATCTCCGCGTTGGCAGCAGCCAGCTCCAGGCGGATCTCCTCGCGTTCGCGTGCCGCGAGCTCCTGCTCGCGCTCCGCCTGTTCCCGCAGACGGCTCGCGTCCGCCAGCTCTCGCTGGAGGGTTTCGATCTCGGTCCGCGAACGCATCAGCTCTTCGTTCGCCTTCGCGACCTGTTCGTTCCGCGACGAACCGTGTTGGGTGGCGGCTGCGATCTCGTCGCGCGAGGCCTGCAGGTCCGCGAGCGCCTTCTCGAGTTGCGATCGCGTCTCGCGCAGCTCGACGTTCGCGCTGTCGGAGGCCGCCGTCACCTCGGCGATCCGGCGAGTCAGCTCTTCATCGCGCTGGCTCAACCGCAGCTCGAGCGAGGATGCCTGTTGCGCCATCTCCTCCTGAAGCGTGGCCTCGCGCTCGGCCAGACGATGCTGGAGCTCGGCCTCGCGCTCGGCCGCCTCGGCCGTGAGCGTCGCTGCACTTTGTGCTGCCTCCGCCGTCAGCGCGGCTTCGCGATTCGCGGCTTCCTTGGCGAGCGCTTCTTCGCGCTCGGCCAGCTGGCGCTTCGCCTGCGTTTCCATCTCCACGATCTGCGTCTGGAACTCCTCGCGGGTCCGACGCACCTGTTCCTCTAGATCGGCCTCGCGCTCCACCAGGTCCGCGCGGTGCGACGCCTTCACGCTGTCGAGCTCCGCACGGGTCGCCCGGAGCTCCTCGCCCAAGACAGTCGCCTTCTGTTCCTCGGCGCGGAGCACGCGCATCTCGTTGCGCACGTCCTCCAGCTCGGTGTTGGCTCGTGCCAGCTCTGCCTGTGCCGATTCCAAGGACTCCCGCGTGTGCAGCGCTTCGACGTGAGCGGCGTCCAGATCCTCGTGCATCTCCTGCGCGCGCGCGGCCTGGGACTTGAGCGTGTCGAGCTCCCGGCGGGTCACGGAGAGCTCGGTGTGAGCCCCCTCGAGCTCGGCCCGCAGGCCGATCGCCTCTTGTTCGACCTGGCGGGCCCGGTGGTCGAGCGCCGGATCCGGCCTGTTCTTGGCCTGCTCGGCGATGTGGCGAGCGAGCTTGTCACGCTCGGTCCCCATGGCCTTCAGCTGGCCCTCCAGAAGCCGGACGTGACCTTCGGCCTTCAGGAGGCGTCCCTCCAGCTCGGGATCGAGCGCGCCGGGCTGCGGCCGCTCGTGCACCGACTTCTGCGTGACATGCAACTGCTCCAGGGTCTTGCGGTACTGCTCCTGGATCACGGAAAGGCGTTGCTCGGCCGTCTCGGCCCGTTCCTCCGCCTTGCGTCGCGCGTCGCCCTCTTCGCGCAGGCCGGGGGACGGCAGCTCGATCGGACGCTGCACCGGAGGCATGGCCGCAGCCGCCGCGGCGGCTCGGGCGCTCGAGGGGACGAAGTTGGCCATAGCCACCGCCGAGGCGGAGAGGCGCATCACCTTGTACAGGAAGACGAACGCGACGACGGCACTGATAGCCATGAAGATGGCGGCGAACTGCCAGGGCCGGCCGGCCGCGGCGATGGGGCCGTCGGGTCGCGCGAGTTGGACGGCGGCCGCGATGGGCGCGTCCGACCGAAGATGCAGTGGCACGAGCACGGAGAAGGAGCCGTCGCGCTGGTCCCAGGACACGGTGCCGCGCGTTGTGGCGTCGGTGACGGCACTTCGAGCTTCATCTGGCCGTTGTCCGATGAGTGCCCGGTCCGTGGCGTAGACGATGGTGCCGTCCGTCGACCAGATGGCGACATCGTCGTAGGGCGTGGGGTCCAACACGACCGGCGTGATCTTGACCGTGATCTGGTCGGCCTCCGTGGAGCTCGCCGTGGAGTTCACGTCGGACGGCGACAGTACGAGTGGCAGGGAGTTCTCGACGATGGAGCGCGCCTGGTCAACCGCGTTCGTCTTCGCCTGGTTGATGGCATTAACGCTCAGCAGGATCGAGGCGATCGCGCCCACGGCTAGGAGCGCTGCCAATACAAGCAGCATCGTCCGAGCGATGCGATAAACGCTCCTCGTGCCGGCCATCGTTCCCCTTGCGACGTATGGACCCAGCTCAGGTATCGGCTCGCTTAGGGGGGAGCCGTAGTCGGTCAGAGGTGGGATATGGTCGGAGCCAGGTAGGTCCTAGGGTGTACCCCGCCCAGGGCTCGGCGGGCGCCGAAGGTCGCGGAAGGCCTCGGACGTCGCCGGGGCTACGCCGCCGGGCCGGCTCCCGAGCGGACGATCGTGTCGCCGGTGACCTCGTGCTTGTCCAAGACGATCAGGTCTTCGATCGCCTCGCGCATCTCCGCCACGTGACTCACCAGCACGACCAAGCGCCGATCGTCGGCGGAGACCAGGCGGCCGATGCCCTCCATGGCGCGGTCCAGATGATCGGGATCGAGGCTGCCGAACCCCTCATCCAGGAAGAAGGAATCTAGGCGTCCGCCGCCGCGCGCGACCATCTCCGCCAGCGCGAGCGCGAGTGCGAGGGAGGCCAGGAATGTCTCGCCACCCGAAAGGCTGTCGGCCTTCCGCTTGGTGCCGGCGGCGTTCAGGTCCAAGATCTCGAACCGGTCGTCGTCGGTGAACCTGTATGCGCTGTCGGTCAGCTGCTCGAAGTGTTCGCTTCCCAGCTCCGCCAGCTCCGAGCGCTCCTCCTCTAAGAGGAATCCCAGGAAGCGGGAGGGCTGCAGGTCGTCGGCCAGGCGCTTCGCGACCCCTCTGCGCGACTCGGTCTCCAAGACCCTTCGCTCCAGGTCGCTCGCCGCCGCGATCCGCTCTTCCAGCTCGGTCACCAGCGCAGCCGCCGTGCCGTGCGCCACCCCCGCGTCGGCCAGCGCCCGTCGGAAGTCGTCTGTGGGAGCCAGGCCGAGCGACTCGAGCAGCGCGCCGCGGGCCGCGATGCCCTCCTGCACCCGGACCGCGGCTTCGTCCCGCTCCTCTGACGATCGCTCGTGCCGGGCGACGATCGCCTCACGCACGTCGGCGAACGCGGTCTCGATCGTGGCCGGCTCGGCAGGTACGTCGCGATCCTCGTCGAGCCGGCCCCAGATGCCGGACAGTCGGTTCGCGAGCTTGGCGATCATCGCGCCGGCATCCTCGGCCCGCCGAACCGACTCCTCGTGGGCCGAACGCGCGCGCTCGACCGCGGTCCGCGCCTGGTCCACCGCGAGCTCCGCGGCGGCGAGCTCCGCCTGCCGGGCTTCGAAGAGCGAGCGGACGTCTCCCTCCTCGCCCAGCCACTCGACCAGCTGGCTCTTGGTGGCGTCGAGCGCGGAGTCGGCCGCCGTCGTGGCCGCGGTGGCGCGCTCGAGGACGGCCTCCGCCCTGGCGATGCCGGTGCTCGCCTCGCCGACGGCTGTTCGCGCCGACGCGTCGTCGGCTGCGCACCGCTCCTTCTCGATTCGCGCGCGCGCCTCGTCCCGCTCGGCCTTGGCCAGGGCCTTCTCGGCGGCCGCGACCTTCGGGGCGGCCCCGGCCTTTGGGATCGTGTGCACGTCCTGTCTGCAGACGGGACAGGGCTCACCGGCCTCGAGCGTCCCGCGGAGTTCGTGGGCCATCTCGGCATGCTTCGCGTCCATGAGGGAAACGCGCGCGGTCTCGACGACCTGGAGCACGGCGGTAAGCGCGCGATCGGCGGCGGCGAGAGCGTCGGTCGCCTCCACCGCAGAGGTCTCTCGCTCCTCGGCCAGGGACCGCTGGGTCGCGAGCTCCACGTCGGCGCGATCGGCCTCGGCGCGCGCGGAACGCAGTTCGTCGATCTGGCGTTCGTGCGCTTGCACCAGGTGTTCGAACGAGCGGAACTGCTCGCGGTCTCCATGCCGAGAGGCCACGTCCGCCAGCTCGGCCTCCCGTTCCTTGCGGAGCTGCTCGACCTGTTCACGCGCGGCCTTCGCGTCCGCGACGCGCGCTTCAGCGTCACGCGCGGCAGCGATCGCGATCTCCACGTCGGGTGCGGAGGGCAGTGCCGCCACGATCTCCTCAAGAGCAGCGATCCGCGCTGTCGCGGCCTCGGCGTCGCCCGCCGCCGCGTCCCGCTCCTTCTCCAGGCGCTCGATCTCGGGTCCGGCCTTGTCCAGGGCCGCCAACCGAGCCTGCGAGGCCCCGGCTGTCGCCCTCGCCTGATCCAGCCTGCCCCGGGCCTCGGAGACACGCTCGCGTTCCTTCTCGAAAGAGGCCAGCTCCATCTCCACGCGGTCCAGCCGGGACTTCGCCACGCGCAGGGCGTCGTCGAGCCGTTCGAACCCGAACACGCCCTTCAGAACAGCGTCGCGCTGGGCGGGCGTCGCCTTCAGGAACTCCGCGAAGCGATTCTGCGCCAACAGCACCGAACGGCAGAACGTCTTGAAGTCCATCCCCAGGAGCTGCTCGATACGCGCGTTCATATCGCGTTCGAGGGTCACGGTCTCCACGATGTCCGCGTCCGGCTCGTCGGCGGCCAGCAGCTCGAGCTGGTGACCCGACGCACCCTTTCGGCGGAGCGAGCGGACCGCTCGCCACACCTGTCCGTTCACCTGGAACCGCAGCTCCACGTGCGACTGGTCCGCGAGCTGGTGGATCAGCGTCTTGGTGGCGCCCTCCACCTGTGGCGTCTTGCCGTACAGCGCGAACGAGATCGCGTCGAGGATCGAGGACTTGCCCGAGCCGATCGGGCCGACGATCCCCACCAGTCGCCGATCGCGCCAGTCGAACGTGGCACGGCCGCGGTAGGAACGGAAGCCCTCAACGGTCAGCTCAAGCGGTCGCATCGGCCTCCTCCAGCACGTCGCGAAAGAGTGCGAGCAGTTCGTCCGGCGCTTCTTCTTCGTGCTCGCGACGGAAGTACTCGGCGTAGAGGTCCTCCCACGAGCGGTGGCCCTTCGCCAGCCGAGCGCGCTGGGCGCCGGCGGGACGCTGGGCCCTCACGTTCACCAGGAACCCGAACGCCTGGTGAGCGCGCTCGGAGAGCGACACGTCGGTGCCGCTGGCCTTCACGGTCAGATCCAGGAACGCGTCGGCCAGCTCCTCGGCCCGCGCCTCGATCGCGTCCCACGTGTCGGTCACGCGGACGAGACGCCGGCCGCCGGTGATCGGAACCGTCTCGGCCACGGCCAGCCGGCCGGGCTCGGCATCTACGATCACGACCCGCTTGTGCTCGCCCGCCTCGCCGAAGTCGAGTGCCAGCAGCGAGCCGGCGTACTCGGCCGGGACGGGCGTGCCGGGGACCGTCTGCGGCGCGTGGATATGGCCCATCGCCACGTACTGCGGGCCGGGCGGTATCGCCTGCGCCGTGGCGGCGTAGGCATCGCCCATGTGGAGTTCCCGCTCGCCGCGCGCACCGTCGCGCCCCACGCGCACACCGTTAACCAGGAAGTGGGCCACCAGGATCGGGACCAGGTCGGCGCCGGCGAGTTCCACGAGCGCCTGGTTGTAACGGCCGGTGATCGCCGCCACCCGGTCCGCGTAGCCGCGGTACCACTCGCCGGCGTCCTTCATGAAGTCCACGACCTTCCCCTCCCGCAGGAACGGGAAACAGGCCACTACCGCGGGTAGGCCGCCGAGCTGGTCCGGGCCGATCACCCCCCCCTGATCCGGGCGCTTGATGCCGCCCACCAGGTGGACGCCCTGAGGACCGAGCAGCGGCGCGAGCGCCTCGAAGAGATCGGGGGAGTCGTGGTTGCCGGCCACCGCGATCACCGGTCGGCGCTCGGCGAGGCGCCGGAGCGTCTGCAGGCCGAGAGCAAGCGCGTCCATCTGCGGGATCGGCCGGTCCCAGACGTCGCCCGAGACGATCACGAGGTCGACGGCGCGTTCGTCGGCGATCCGTTCGACCTCCGCCAGGACGTCGCGGAACTCGTCCATGCGGTCGTGGCGGCCGAGCCGTTTGCCGATGTGCCAGTCCGATGTATGGAGGATCCGCATGTTCCGGGAGGAGGCGTGCCGGGCTAGAGGCCCGCGAACGGGTCGCCGTCGGCGTCGGTCGCCACTTCCTCCTTCCTTGTGGCCCAGGGCGGGAAGGGGAACGTCACGACGAGCGGCACCGGGATGGCCGGCTGCGACACGACCATGGTGCCGGGCTTGAGCAGGCGCGCCCTCGCGCGTGTAGACGGCAGCATCCAGCCGTATTCAGCGCGCTCGGCCTCGGCGGCGTCCAGGCGTCCGCTCACGCGGATCGCGGCATTCTCCAGGACCTCTTGCGCGACCCGCGAGGCCGTCTGCTGCGCGCCGACGAGCAGCACGCCCAGCGACCGTCCGCGTTGCGCGATGTCGACGAGCATGTCCTTCAAGGGCCCGGTGCCTTCGCGGGGCGCGTACTTGTTGAGCTCATCGAGCACGAGCACCGAAAGGGGCAGCCGCTGTCCCGACTCCTCCTTCTCGCGGAACGTCTCGTTCAGGAGCGCGCCGACCACGAACCGCTGCGCCTGGTCGTGCAGCGACTGGATCGCCACGACCGTGACGCTCGCCTTCGAACGATCGATGCGGCGGCTCTCCCCGGCCTTCACCAGCTGGCCCATGCGCGCGGCGCCGGCGTGGAGTCGCCGCATGAACGCCGAGACGGTTCCGCCCATCACCCGGCCGCTCCATGCCCAGTCCGGCTCGGAGCCGTCAAGCGGCTCCAGGAACTCGCCGAGCGCGTCGACCAGCGAGGGGATGTCCGTCACCGTTCGCTCACCAGGTTGCGCCTTGACCTGCTGGCCGCGCCAGTTGCCGTCAGGCGCGTCGCGCGGATCGCGGAGCACGACCGCGCCCGGCATCCCTGCCACATCGACCGCGAAGCGTTTCAGCTGGGCCTGCACGCGTTCGCGGATGAACGGGATCTGGTTGCGCTGGTCGTTCGCATCGGTCAGTAGGAACTGCAGCAGCTCCTCGTCCACGAACTCGCGCGGCGTCCAGCTGAAGACGTCCACGCCCTCTTGGCGACCGCCCGTGTCGGGGACCACGACGTCGCCCGAGCGCGGGCGGGGCGGCGCCCAGAACCTGACCGAGGGGAACGGCCCGGGCTCCACGCCGAGCTTGGCCCAGCCGGCCGCGGCGTCCTCGTCGAAGAACCGGTTCGGCTTGTCCATCCAAAGGAGGTCTTCGCCCTTCACGTTGAAGACGAGCACGCGCAGGTTCGCGGCGCCCTCGCCCAGCAAGGCCGGGTTCCCGGTGAGCATCCTCAGGAAGAACAACGCGAACGACGTCTTGGTCGCCACGCCGCTGATCCCGCTGATCGACATGTGCCCGCCCTTACGCCCATCGAAGAAGTCCAGGTCCACGCTCACCGGCTCGCCGTCACGCCCGATGCCGATCGGCAGCGGCCGGCCCATCTCGTCCAGGTAGAGCGCCTTCGCGCGCTCGTCGCCGGTCGCGCGCTGCACGACCTCGCCTGGATCGGGCGAGACCCACACCTCCGGGTCCACACGTGTGACTGCGACGCGCGCGGAGCGGACCTTGGCCGCCGGCATGATCCCGAGCTCGGCGACGCGGTGGGTGTCGGACTCGTACGAGGCTCCTTCGTAGACCGCCTCGGCCTCGGTGACCACGCCGTAGGTCCGGATCTCGCCCGCCTTGGGCACCTGCGTTCGGACGACCACCAGATCGTCCAGCTGGAGGAAGTCGTCGTCGTCCAGGACCACGCGGAACTCGGCCGTGGAGGCGTGCTCGGAGCCCAGGACGCGGCCGACGCCGTCGCCGGTCACGAGGTCTCTGCGGCCGACGCTGTCATGACGCGTATCGTAGCCGCGCCTTCCGATGGCGGGGGAGTTTCGAGCCGGCGGGAGCTTGGTCGCCTCAGCCGCCGAGGCTCGCGCATCTTCGCTCGTCAGACAACCATGGGTCGGATGGCCCCACTTGATAGGGCCGGCGAACCCTCACGGACGCCTTCGGGTATCCCTACGTTGGGTTCCGGGAGGTGTCTAGAGATGAAAGCAAGCGTTGGAGATCGGATAGTCGTTCGCGGGCACCACGTTGGCGAATCCGAGCGGGACGGCGAGATCCTGGAGGTGCGCGGCCCTGATGGCGGCCCTCCCTACCTCGTCAAGTGGTCGGCGGACGGACATGTCGGGTTCGTGTTCCCAGGTCCAGACGTGACGATCGAGCACTTCGAGAGCCACCTGTCCCGGTGATCGCGGTTACGCCGTGGCTATGAGGCTTCCGGCTGGCTGACGGCTTGCCGCAGGGCCCGGTAGACGAGGCCGGGGTCGCCCATGCGATGTCGGAGTTGGCGTTCGAGTGCACCGATGGGCACCAGGTTCTGCGGCGCGCGGGGATCCATGTGGGCCTCCGAGGCGACGACGGGCAGCACCGCGGCCGTCCGGTCGGCGATCACGCGCACCTCCTCCTTGGGGAGCTGGCCCGACGCCTCGCAGCGGACGATGCCGGTCCATGAATGGCCGCCTTGGAGCATGGCCAGACGCACGTACCAGGAGTAGCGCCGGTATCCCGCGATCGTGAACAGCGGCGTGCGCTGCCCGGGAGCGAGTTCGGCGATCACGGCGTTCTGCTCGGGTGGCAGGTAGGTGACGCGATGGCTCTTGATGTAGCCGACGACCGGCTTGGCCTCCAGCTCGTTCAGCGGCCCGTCGGCGATCACGAACGCATCGGCCGCGAGCACTGAGGCCGCCTCGCCTTCGGCCCGCCTCATCCGGGTGTGGAGCTCCTTCACCAGGTGGCCGGGGTCATCCGATGCCGTCGTGGTCGTCAGGTAAGGCGGCTCTAGGTCGACCACAGGCAGCTGCTCGGGTCGACCGCCCGCCAGAACGGCCCACCGCTCGACACGAACGTTCACGACTTCGGACCAGCGCTCCTCGCGGTCCCAGAGCGCCGCGCCCACGGCGAACGTTCCGCAGATCCCCGGGATCGGGCCGGCGATCGGATCGTCCAGGAGCAGGCGCGCATCGACGCGCCTCACACCATCAACGAACGCGATCCGGTTCGTGCCGTCGTCGGCGCCCTCGAGCGGCTCCCAATCCGTTACCTCGACCGTCGCGTCGATCGTCCCCTCGGCCGGGGCGAGCTGCTCGTCGAGCTCGAGGGGCGCGCCGTACTCGGGAGCCCATCCCTCGACGAACATCCGCGCCTCACCAGCCGAGGACGTCTTCGTCTCCCTCGAGCTGCACGCCTAGACCGTCGGCGAGTCGGTTCACGTAGGCGAAGTAGCAGGTGATCATGTTCGCATCCAGGATCTCGCGGTCCGTCAGACCCGCCCCTCGCATCGGAGCCAGGTCGGACTCGACCATGTTCCACGGCTCACGCGTGAGCTTGTCCGCGTAGTCGCAGATCGCCCGCTCGCGCGGTGTCAGCGGTGCCGTCCGATGATCTGCCTCGAGCGCCGCCGCGAATCCCGGCCGGCGCCGATCCGTCATGCGGGCCAGACCGGCCGCGTGATGGCGTAGTCAGTAGTGGCACGCGTTCACCGCAGAGACGACGACGCCGATCATCTCCCGTTCGGGCCGGCTGAGATCGCCCTTGCCGTGCATCAGCGTCCGATAGAGGCGGGAGTGATCGCGCATCGTCTCCGGATGGAGACTGTGGATGGCCAGGATGTGATCCACGGTGCCGGTCTTGGCCGTTCGCATCTCGTCGTACAGCTCGGCGAGCTCCCCTTCGGCTTCCGCCTCGGGGATCACTTCGATCCAGGCCGGCCGATGCTCGGGCGAGGGGTCCTCGTTCATCGGGCGCCATCCTCGCACACCCTTCTTCAGACGGGCTCTTCGATCGACGAGACCACCTTCCAACCCGACGACCCTTCGAAGACGAGGACTGAGATCCTGGTTGCGCTCGGACAGCAATGGGCATCCCCTTCCGCGAATACGGCTTCACGGATCTCCAGACCGATCGGGTCGGTGGACAGGTCGATCGTCGTGTCGCAGGTCTTCTTCTTGAAGACGGTCGCGTTCGCCGCAAGATCGATCACGCGCCACCTGCCGCACGCCCCGGAACCTCCCGGTGTCCTCGAACGTCAGTGCATCAGGCGATCCATCCCCGGTCGCGTCGCCGATGATCGCACGGATCTGGATGACCCCGCGCTGCGGCGGGTCGCGCAGTCCGAACAGGGGACGCCACGGCGATGACTCTCCGGGGAAGCGTCGCCATACGACGAGGCCGTGCTCCCGTCGGAACGGGTCGGTGCCAGGGTCCACCCAGGCGACCAAGATCGACGACCCTGCCGACGTCTCCGCGAACCAGACGTCCGTCACCGACGTACCCCGTGGCACCAACGCCTCGGGCGGGACCTCGGAGGCCTCGACGTCTCGGTCGTAGGACGAGGGCGTGCCCGCCGTCACGCCGACCGGTTCAACCGCCGGGCTCGGCGACGAAGAGGAGGTTGGTGTCAACGGTGTCGGCGTCGGGGAGACGAGCACCGATGGGGACGGCTCGGCCTCCCCGCTGCACGCGGCGGCCAGCACGACGAGCGCGGTCGCCCATATCACCCTCCGCATCGCCGCAGCCTAACGACGCCGACGTAGGATGCCCGCGATGACCGCGCCCGCCCTCACACCGAAACCCGCGTCCCAGTCCCGGGTGACGCTCACACAGATGATGGAGGTCACCGACGCCAACGTGGCCGGCAACGTCCATGGTGGCGTGATCATGAGGCTCGTCGACACGGCAGCGGCCCTGGCCGCGATCCGTCACGCCGGCGGGTTGGCGGTTACGGTGTCCCTCGACGAGATGTCATTCCGGGAGCCCGTCCACATCGGTGACGTCGTGACGCTGCACGCCTCAGTGAACGACGTTGGAACGACCTCTATGGAGTGCGGTGTCCGCGTGGAGGCCGAGAACCCCATCAGCGGCCGTCGCGTGCATGCGGCGAGCGCGTTCCTGGTCTTCGTGGCGATCGACGGGGAAGGCCATCCGCGGCCCGTTCCGCCCCTGCTGGCCGAGAGCGAGACCGAGAAGCGTCGCCAGCGCGAGGCGAAGCTCCGCCGCCAGACACGCATGGCCCACAAGGAAACACTGAAAGCCGCGCGCGCCGCCGAACGCTCTGAGTGACCCGCGGCGACCGGGACCGAAGACCCATGCGGGAGTGCTCTCCCACTGCCAGCGTGACTCTGGGAGGTGACGACGGTGGATGAGATCACGACCGATGGCGAGGAGCTCCGTCGCCTGGCGATCGAGCGGATCCGCAAGCGCTCGGAGTTCAAGGTGCATCTGCTCGCATACTTCTTGGTGAACTCGTTCCTTGTGGCGATCTGGGCCTTGAACGACGCGAGCTTCTTCTGGCCGATCTTCCCGATCCTCGGCTGGGGGATCGGTGTGGTGTTCAACGCCTGGGACGTGTACAAGCGGCCGTTCCCGACCGAAGGTCAGATCCAGCACGAGATCGACGCGCTCCGCGAGCCACACCGCTGAGAACGGGTTCCCGCCCGTAGCTGGGCGCGTTGGCACGCGTGGGAGGATGGAGGTCCGAACCTGAAAGGGATCGATCTCCATGACAGAGGGACCTTCCGAGGCGGGCCGTGCGCTCGAGACCGCCGATGGCTCCGTCAACATCTATGGACTAGACGCGGTCGCGGCCACCGACCATCTCCCCAAGACCATCAAGATCCTCCTCGAGAACCTGCTTCGGCGTGCCGGGACGCGCGACGTGTCCGACGGCGACGTCCGGGCGCTCGCCGCCTGGCCCGAACCCGCGCGCGATATCGCGTTCATGCCCTCGCGGGTCTTGATGCAGGATCTGACCGGCGTCCCGGCGGTCGTCGATCTGGCGGCCATGCGCTCCGCCATCGCGCGCTACGGCGGCGACCCCTCCAAGGTGGATCCGCTGGTGCCCGCCGACCTTGTGATCGACCACTCGGTTCAGGTCGACATGTTCCGAACCGAAGGGGCCTACGCCGCCAACATCGAGTGGGAGTACAAGCGCAACACCGAGCGTTACACGCTGCTCCGCTGGGCGCAGCAGGCGTTCGACGGCCTTCGCGTGGTGCCGCCCGGCGCCGGGATCTGCCACCAGGTGAACCTGGAGCACCTGGGACAGGTCGTGACCGTGCGCGACGGGGTCGCGTTCCCCGACACGGTGATCGGGACCGATTCGCACACGACCATGATCAACGGCTTGGGCATCCTGGGGTGGGGGGTCGGTGGGATCGAAGCCGAGGCGGCGATGCTCGGCCAACCCACGTTCCTGCCGCAGCCGATCGTAACCGGTGTGCGGATCACCGGCGCGCTGCCGCCAGGCACCACGGCCACCGACCTGGTCCTCACGCTTACCGAGATGCTGCGTATTCACGGCGTCGTAGGCCGGTTCGTCGAGTTCTTCGGCGACGGCGTTTCTTCGCTCTCGATCGCCGACCGCGCCACGCTCTCCAACATGTGCCCCGAGTACGGCGCCACCTCGTCGTACTTCCCGATCGACGCCGAGACGCTCCGGTACCTCGCGTTCACCGGCCGGGGCGATCGCGTCGACCTCGTGGAGCGCTACGCCAAGGAACAGGGGCTGTTCCGCTCCGAGGGCGACCCCGATCCGGTGTTCAGCGAGACGCTCGAACTCGACCTATCCGCGATCGAACCCTCCGTCGCCGGTCCGAAGCGCCCACAGGATCGCGTCCCTCTGGCGGGCGTGTGGGACTCGTTCGTCGGCGCGTTCCGCGATCGCCAGGAACCCGACCCGACGGCGGTGGAGATAGGCCAGTTCATGGCCGAGGGTGGTCCCACTCGCCTCGACCGTCTGCCGGGCGGCGCCGACCCGCTCGATGTCGCGGCGATTCCTGGCGACGACGCGGCGGTCCGCCACGGCTCCGTCGTGATCGCGGCCATCACCAGCTGCACCAACACCTCGAACCCCTCGGTGATGCTCGCCGCCGGCCTGCTCGCGAAGAAGGCCGTAGAGGCTGGGCTGCAGACGAAGCCGTGGGTGAAGACCAGCCTGGCGCCCGGTTCCCGAGTGGTGACCGAGTACCTGAACCGCGCCGGCCTCACGCCCTACCTCGACAAGCTCGGGTTCAGCCTCGTGGGCTACGGCTGTACGACGTGCATCGGGAACTCGGGGCCGCTGCCCGAGGCGGTCGCGCAGGCGGTCGACGAAGGCGATCTGAACGTGGTCGCGGTGCTCTCGGGCAATCGCAACTTCGAGGGGCGGATCCATCCGCAGGTGCGTGCGAGCTACCTGGCGTCGCCGCCGCTCTGTGTCGCGTACGCGCTGGCAGGGACCGTGCGGGTCGACCTCACGACGGAACCGATCGGGCAGGGCGCCGGCGGACCGGTCTACCTCAGCGACATCTGGCCGAGCCCCGAAGAGGTCCGCGATGCCATCGCGTCATCGCTCGAACCAGAGCAGTTCGAACGCGAGTACTCCCGCATCTGGGACGGCGACGACCGATGGAACGCGCTGCCGGCGCCCACGGGTCCGATGTACGAGTGGGACGAGGCGTCCACCTACGTCCAGGAGCCGCCGTTCTTCGAGGGGCTCGACGCCGCAGAGGTCGCCGCCGGCGACATCGAGGGAGCGCGCGTCCTGGTCAACGTGGGCGACTCGATCACCACCGACCACATCTCGCCTGCGGGCGCGATCAAGGCCAACTCGCCGGCGGGAGAGTTCCTACGCGAGCGAGGCGTCGAGCCACCTGCTTTCAACAGCTACGGCGCACGGCGCGGGAACCACCAGGTGATGATGCGCGGCACGTTCGCCAACATCAGGCTGCGCAACGAGATGGCACCCGGTACGGAGGGTCCATGGACCACGCACCTGCCCAGCGGCGAGCGGATGACGGTGTTCGCGGCGGCCGAGCGGTACCGGGCACAGGGCGTGCCGCTCGCGGTGCTAGCCGGCAAGGAGTACGGAAGCGGCTCCAGCCGCGACTGGGCCGCGAAGGGCCCTTCGCTACTTGGTGTGCGGTTCGCGATCGCCGAGAGCTACGAGCGGATCCATCGGAGCAACCTCGTGGGGATGGGAGTCCTGCCGCTGCAGTACGCGGAGGGCGACTCCGCGGCGACGCTCGGCCTGTCCGGCCGTGAGACGTTCGCGGTTCGCGGCCTGGACGGCGGCCTGACGCCGGGCATGGAGGTCACCGTCGAGGCGACTCCCGACGACGGCTCCACCGTAACGTTCCCGGCGACCGTGAGGATCGACGGAGCCGCGGAGGTCGAGTACTTCGCGAACGGCGGTCTCCTGCGGATGGTTCTTCGCGACACGCTGGCGGGCTGATCGGGTCGCGCAACGCAAGAGCGGGGGCCGTGGCCCCCGCTCTTCGGCCCGTCCGGTCGTGTCAGACCAGGATCGGGTGCCTCTTGACCAGCTCGGTCCGCTGCCAGGCCTTTCCGAGCCCGTAGTAGCGGCCCGCGTTCGCCAGGATGATCCCGACGAGCACGATCGCGTAGACGATGTGGTCGTCCATGAACGGGTTGTTCTCCGGCCAGATCGCGGTGCCCAGGTAGAACGCCGCCATCCAGAGGATCCCGCCCAAACTGGCGAGCTTGACGCCGATCCCGAGGATCAGGCCCAGTCCGATCAGCAGCATCGACACCATGTACACCGCGTCGAACCACCCGGCCACCTGCGGCCCGGTCGCCGTCATCTGGAAGCCGGTGATCGTCTGGAACACATCGGTGAACGGCCCGTGAACCGCGAACCCAACCGCGCCTACGGTCGGGGAGCCGCCTGCGAACCAGGCGACGTCCTTCGCGAAGAAGTCGATCGTGCCGTCCTCGAGTCGTCCGGTGTGGAACCCCAGCGCGAACGCCTTGTCGATGAACGCCCACAGGAACGTCCAGCCAAGCGCTACGCGGAGCAGGCCGAAGACACGCTGCAGGCCCCTGGTGTGGATGGGCTCGAGCGCCTCCATCTCGGGGATGTCCACCCCGGCAGTCCTGTCGTATGTCGTTGCCATGTGTCCACCTCCCTCCGTCTGGGCACAGAATCCCCCCCGGTCCGAGTGTCCGCATCGGCCGGGAGACCCGGCGTGGGTGGGACCTTCAGGTCCGCGAGGGCGTGGTCCCCGCGAGCTACTCGACGCTGCCGGGGGTGGTGGTGTGGCGGGCCAGGTAGGCGGCGGCCTCCGCTCGACGCGCGACCTCCAGCTTGGACAGGATGCTGGAGACGTAGTTCTTGACGGTCTTCTCGGCCAGGTTCAGCTCATCGCCGATCTCGCGATTCGTGCGTCCGCCGGCCACCAACGTGAGGATCCTCTCTTCTTGCGGTGACAGGCGGGCCAGCTTCTCGTCCTTCATCAGGTGCTTCCCTTTGCGGAGACGATCGAGCACCGCGCTCGTGACCGCCGGGTCCAGCAGGCTCTCGCCGGCGCCCACGGCACGGATCGCGCGAAGGAGATCGTCGGATCGCACCTGCTTCAAGACGTAACCCGATGCGCCGGCCATGATCGAGGCGAACAACGCCTCGTCATCGGCGAACGACGTCAGCATGAGCACCTGCGTCTTGGGATGTTTCGCGCGGATCTCACGCGTCGCCTCGATGCCGCTCCCGTCGATCAGCCGGACGTCCATCACGACGACGTCGGGGCGGGTGCGGTCGGCCTCGTCGATCGCCTCTTGCACCGAGCCTGCCTCGGCGGTCACGACCACGTCGTCCTGCGGCTGGAGCATGGCCCGGATGCCATCGCGCACGATCTGGTGGTCATCGACGAGCATGACGCGGAGCGGCGGCTGGGCCATCCACGGATGCTACTCGTCTGAAACGGAGATGCTCCGATCGGCGGACGCCTCCGCCATCAGCGCCTCGCCGACCCCATCCAGGAAGTCCTTCAGGGTCGCCTCGGCCACGCGGAACATGATCGCTCGGTCTATCACCCGGCCGAGCGAGCCCAACGGCGGCACGTAGCGGGCGCTCATGGCCAGCTGGGTCCGGTGGGGGCCGAGCGGCGCCACCTCGAGATCTGCCTCCAGGGACGGGAACAAGCCCGCCGCGCCGGTCGCCGTCCACTTCAAGGGTACGACGGTCTTGGCGGTCATCCGCACGGGGGATCCGAACTCGATCGCCACCTGGCGGGCCACTCGAACGTCGTCGCCGAACCCCACCTGGGCCAGGAGCGCGTCTCCTCTTCGATTGGCGGCGCTGGCCAGACCCGGAACCCAGTCCTGCGGCGCCGACGTCAGGGCGCGTTCGACCTGGGCAGGCTCCATAGGCAGTTCCACGAAGTACCTGGCGAACATAGTTGAAGTGTCTCCATCTAGGCCTAGGGTCCAGAGGGGCGGGGGGCCCGAAGGACAAGGGACCTACGGCACCCTGGGCAGGATCCGGCGCCCCACACACTCGGGCCCATGTGCTCGTCATGTTCTTTCATCGGAAGGGGTAGAGGCATGATGCAAGGTCATATCCGCAAGGGGGCGGTGATCGCTGCATTGAGCGCCGCAGCGCTGGTTGCAACGGCTTGCACCGGCGGCGACGGCGCGAGCGGCGGCGCCAGCGATCAGGCCGCCGTGGCTCCTGCCACGGTCGAGGTCATGCTTGCAGACTTCACGATCACCCCGGTCGCGATCTCGGTGCCGGCGGACCAGCCGGTTCAGTTCGCGATCATGAACCACGGTCTGGCCCCGCACACGTTCGCGGTGGTGGTGGGTGATCAGACCTACGAATCCGATCTGATCGATCCGAGCGGGCAGGGGACGTTGGATGTGCCTGCGCTCGAAACTGGCGCCTACGAGGCGTACTGCACGGTGGCAGGGCACAAGGACCTCGGCATGGTGGGCACCGTCAACGCCGGGGTGGAGGCGAACGGGGACGGGACCGACGCGACCGATGGCGGGACCATGTCGTCGGCCGGGATGACCGCTCAAGAGATGGCCGACATGCACGAGGTCGGCGTCCAGGCGTTCCTGGCTGGCAAAGAGACCTCCACACGGGGCAACCAACCTCTCGAACCGGTGATGGATGGCACCACGAAGGTGTTCGACATGACGGCGCAGAGCATCCAGTGGGAAGTATCGAAGGGCGAGTTCGTTGACGCCATGGCGTTCAACGGACAGGTCCCCGGACCGGAGATCTCGGTCGGCTACGGTGACCACATCCGGATCGTGCTGCAGAACCAGCTGGATCAACCAACCACGTTGCACTTCCACGGGATGACCGTGCCGAACGCCCAGGACGGCGTCCCTTACGTCACGCAGGACGCCATCATGCCGGGGGAGTCATGGACGTATGAGTTCACCGTCAAGGATCCGCCCGGCATGTACGTCTATCACTCGCACTTCAACTCCACCGAGCAGGTTGGGGGCGGGCTCTACGGCGCGCTCATGGTGCAGCCCGAAGGGGGGGCGTGGCCCTACCGCGGCGCGACGATCGACGATAGGACCGGCGCCATGACGTTCGGTGCTCCCGTCGCCGTCGACCTCGAGGAGACACTCTTCGTGGGTGACGGACCGCTCGGGTACGTCTTGAACGGCAAATCGTTCCCGGCCACGACGCCCATCGTCGCGAAGCGGGGCGACTGGGTCCTGATCCACATGGCCAACGACGGCGCCATGCTGCACCCGATGCACCTGCACGGCTATCACTTCCAGGTCGTCGCGCAAGACGGGTTCCCACTGGAGAATCCTTACATGGCGGACACCCTGGTGATCGCCCCGGGCCAGCGGTTCGACGCGCTGGTTCATGCCGTCTACCCGGGTGCCTGGGCGTTCCACTGCCACATCCTGCCCCACGTCGAGGGTCCGGATGGGATGTTCGGGATGGTGACGGCATTGGTCGTGCAGTGATCTAGTCTGAGACAGACTAGTACAGCGCCTATAACGGGAGGAGCGCTCGGACGGCGGTGCCTTCGCCTGATCGGCTCTGGATCTCGAAGGATCCGCCGAGCGTCTCGACGCGATCGGCGAGGTTGGGCAGGCCCATGCCGGTGGACACCCCTCCCGGTTCGAAGCCACGACCATCGTCATCGATCTCAAGTACGGCTCCGTCGGAGCGGCGACGTAGCGACACCCGACATGTGGTGGCTTCGGCGTGACGCCCGACGTTGGACAGGGCCTCGCGTGTCAGCTGCACCACGTCCGATGCCATCGAGGACAGCTCAGCCGCCACCGTCGGGTCGATCTCGACCACGGTGATCACACCGGAGCGACTCTCGAACTCCGCTCCCAGCTGACGAAGAGCCTGGTCCAGCTGACGGTCGGCCAGGATCCCCGGCCGCAGTCCGAAGATGTAGTTGCGGAGATCACGGATGGCTCTGTCGATATCGTCGACGGCGCCCTCGATCCGAGAGGCCACTCCATCGTCGGCTGCCGCAGCCGCGACCCCTTGTAGGTTCATGCCGACGGCGAATAGCGACTGGATCACGCCGTCGTGGAGCTCCTTCGCGATCCTCTCGCGTTCGTCTAGGACCTCCAGGCGGCGGAGCTCGCTCTGTGCGTGCTGGGTCTCCTCGTAGAGCCGGGCGTTCTCGATCGCAACGCCCGCCTGGGTCGCGAGCACCTCGAGCGTCTGCTGGTCCTCGTCGGTGAACGCCGTCGCAGCTCGCTTCTCGGTCAGGTACAGATTGCCGAAGATCTTGCCGCGGGCGATCAGCGGGGCACCCAGCAGGGAGCGCATCGGTGGGTGGTTGGGTGGGAAGCCGACCGCGCGACGGTCCGCGGCTATGTCGTCGATCCGAAGCGTCCGTCCCTCGGCGACCAGCAGGCCCAGCAGCCCGTGACCTGTCGGGGGGTCTCCGATCGCCGCGCGCTCCTGCGGCGTAACCCCTTCGGTGATGAAACGCTCGATCCGGCCGTCGTCGCCCAAGACACTGAGCGCCGCGTATCGAGCGTCCGTTATCTCAACCGCGAGCTCCACGATCCGCGCCAAGACGGAGTCGAGGGACAGCTCCGAGGTGAGCGCCAGACCGGCCTGGATGAGGAGATCGGCGCGGTCTCGATCGACGACAGGCTCGGGCACACCCAGAGCCTAACGCGACGAGGGCAGGGGTCTCGCTCCCGATAGCGTCGCGTTCCTCTCACCTTATGGGGTGCGGGTGCTCCGGGGCCAGGGCCGTTGGTCCGGCAGGCATCGGGACCCCGGTGCCGTGAAGCGGCCGAGTGGAGGCGTACGGTGAAGGTGCCATCACCGCGAGGGGAGGTGACCACGATGGTCGGCTACTGGGACGAGATGTTCGCGTTGGAGCGCCGCGTCGATGAGTTGATGCGGTCCTTCCTTGGTGCCCGGATATCCCCGACCCTCAAGACGTTCAGGCCCACGACGGACGTGTTCGATCGCGAGGGCGATCTGGTGATCCGGGTCGAGCTGCCGGGGGTCGATGCGACCAAGGACGTGAAGGTGAGCGTCGAGGAAGGTGCCCTGGTTATCGCCGGAGAGAGGCGTCAGCACGGCGAGATCCGGGATGATGCCTACTACCGGATGGAAACGTCTTACGGCACATTCACCCGGCGGGTTCCACTGCCGGAGGGTGTCGACGAAGACACGATCACGGCCGAGTACAAGGACGGCGTGCTCGAGGTCGTCGTGCCGAAGGCGGCAGCGCGGATCGAGGCTCCTGAGATGAAGGAGATCCCGGTCCGCACCGCGAAGGCTGTCAAGGCAGCCTAGGAACGCCTCGCATCGTGCGGCCCGGCTCGCCGGTGGCGGCCGGACCGCACGACCGGCGTGAGAGGGAGGTGCGGGAGATGTCACGGACGGTCGGAGACCTGATGACCAAGAGCGTGGTGACGGTCCGCGAGGACTCCACCTTCCGCGAGTTGGTCGAGTTGATGCACAAGTGCCGAGTGAGCGCGCTACCGGTGGTTGATGCCAGCGGGGCGGTCCTGGGCGTCGTCTCCGAAGCCGATCTTCTGGTGAAGGAGGACCCCGACGTATTGGTCCCGCGCTTCTTCGACCGCCGGGTCCGCCGGATCGAGCGCGGGAAAGCGACCGCCGTCATGGCTCGCGACCTCATGACCGCGCCTGCGGTCACGGTGCCCGAGGATGCAAGCGTGCCCGATGCTGCACACATGATGCGCAGACGGGGAGTCAAGCGGCTCTTCGTGACCGACGCGGCCGGAAAGGTCGTGGGCGTGGTGTCGCGCGCCGATCTGTTGCTCGCCTTCCTGCGTCCCGACGCGGATATCGCCGGCGACGTGGAGGAGCTCCTGCGTCACGACGCGTCTGTCGTTCCGGGGACCTTCAAGGTCTACGTCGAAGACGGCGTCGTGCACGTCGAGGGGAAGGTCGAGCAGCGCACAGCCGAGGCCGAGCTCGCGGCCGAGATCCGCGCGATCGAGGGCGTCGTTAGCGTCGACGCTCACGTGACCTGGGATCTGGACGACACCGTCGGAGCCGGCTTCGGGCCGGGGTGGATGGGAGTCTGAGAGCCCGTCAGCCCACCGGCGCGCTGGACCGACGGAGATGACTCCGGTTCCTTCGTGCCTTCCGCGCGCTCCGGTCTGGGCGGGCGGTACCCGAACGTGAGGCCTCGAACTATCACCAGGAACAACGTGATGAGTCCCGTCACCACGTAGACGGCGAACATCCACGGACTCGACGAGTCGGAGCCGGCGAAGACCCCGTGGGCGAGCGCCAGGGTGAAGGTCGGGACGGACAGCAGGTGGATCGCGCGCCAGGCCTTGGTACCCAACCGTTTACGAGCCCACGAGGACGCGAGGATCACGACCATGCCGTACATCGCCGCGATCCCCAGGGCGACGGCGAAGGGTCGATAGCTGGTGCGCATCGGCACCAAGAGGTCGATCGCGCCGAACGGCATGAACGTGTCGACGAGCAGGCCGCCCAGGTGGATCAGGAGCAGGGCCAGCCCGGCGCTCGCCACCACGCCGTGAAACAGCGTCGAGGTCACCTTGGATACCCGCTTCGTGACCAGCGACGTCGAGGCGATCAGCCCCCACGTCACCGCGAGCCACAGCGCTACGTACGAGCCGATGCCCGCGGCTCGGAGGAGGACCCAGTTCGTCAAGCTGCCTCCACCGAGAAGTTCGTCCTGAGCTCGCCGTCGGCCGTCGCTATCGCGCCGGTGATCGTCGCGAGCGCCGAAGGCCCGGTCAGCAGTGCCCATTTGGCCCAGACCTCGGCCTCAGCGCAGGTGGGCGCCCATACCGTGGCCTGCAGCACGTGAGCATCCGAGGGGAGCCCCGTTCGAGGATCGATCAGGTGATGTAGATCCGGGCCCCATGCCCTCTTCGTGATCGACGACGACGCGAGAGCCCCTGCCCGCAGGAGGACGCGAGCGACCTCGACCTCGCGGTTGACCGGATCCTCGATGACCACTTCGCCCCCCGGCGCGTCACCGGCCATCCGGAGGTCGCCTCCTGCGCTGATGAACGTCCAGGGGAGCCCAGTCCGCAGCGCGGCGTCCACCGCCAGATCCACCGTCCATCCCTTCGCCACACCTCCGAGGTCCAGGCCGACACCGGCCGGCAGCCGCAGCGCTCCGGGGCGGACCTCGATCTCGGCCCATCGACCGCACGGACGCGGAGGTCGCAGCGCTCCGCGGGCACCGGCCAGCACCTCGTCGAGGTCCCGGTCGTATCCTGCGGCGACCACCGCGTCCAACGCCGCGGGATCGAACAACCCCCCGGTTCGCTCCGCTTGTTCGAGAGCGAACCGCACCAGACCCTCGAACCCGTGGGAGACCGCGGTCCATCGGCCCGCCGCCGCGTTCACCGATGAGATCTCGCTGTCGCCGCGGAACCGCGAGAAACGTCGCTCCTGCGAGTGGAAGACCGAGCGGATCTGCGACAGGGCATCCACCCGCTGGCGGAGGTCGGACGTCGAGGGCGTGATGACGAGCACCTCCGTGCCCATGGCCCGGAACCGATGGTGTAGGCCTTCCATCACGAGCCGCCGGTGGTGGGCGGAGGCGGGGGAGCGGGCGCCGGGCCGCCCGTTGGGGGAGCCGAGGCCGCACCTCCGGTCGATATCACCTGCACGGGAGCCGGCCCGGCCGGATCCACGATCACGACCTTCTTGATGATGCGCCGGACGATGATCTTCTGGCGGACCGGCCGGTCCGCGGTGCCTCGGGTGGCCGCCGCCGGCGTGGGAGCGGCGCCGATGGCACCGATCGCCGATATGAACGCCGCACCGGCCGTCGTCCAAGCCGCGGTTCGAACGAGACGCTTCGACCACCGGCGCTTGGGTGAACGATCAGTCATCTTCGCTCTCGTGCTGCTCCTCGTCGTGGTCGTCCTGCTCCTCGTGATCGTCACCCTCCTGCCCCTCGTTCTCGTGATCTTCGCCCTCGTCGTCGTCGTACATGCCGTCGTCAGAGCCGCTCTGCTCCGCGGCGGAAGGAACACCGGACGACGACGATGTGCTTGGTGCCTGCGAGTACACGATCCGCGGGGCGAGGGCGGGGGCCTGCCGGTGCACGACCACCCTCTTGGTGTGGGTGCGGACGATGGGCTCGGGCCGCGAGGCCCGCTCGCCCGCGTTCGCCACACTCACGCCGGGTCCGGTGAGACCACGCGAGTACGCGAACCCTCCTAGGGCGAGCACCGCCACCAGTCCCGCCGCAACGACCGCTGCCGAGCGCTTGTTCATGGCCTTCCTCCTCCTGGTTGGTTCATGGGGACACCGTAGGAGGGTCTCGGCCAGCGGTCGGGCAAAGCTCGCTTAAGGTACGGATAAGCCTGATCGGAGCGGCCCGCCGGCTCTATGCTTGGCCCCGCCATCCCGGCGAGGAGTTCAACACGATGTTCCAACGGATCCTGGTTGCGGTCGACGGTTCCCCGCACAGCAGCAAGACCATCCCTGTTGCCGCCGATCTGGCGGCACGCTACGGCGCCACCGTGACGGTGGTGCACGTCCGTGAGCACGAGCGCTACGAGGGGCAGGACGTCGACCTGGGCCCCCCGCAGGACGCGGAGTCCCTGGTCGAGGCCACCCTGCAGCGCTTCCGTGACGCGGGCGTCTCGGTGGCCGGTGAGATCCGCCGCGTCACTCCGGGCAACACGCCCAAGGAGATCGTCGAGGTGGCGAACGATACCGGCGCCGAGCTCATCGTGATGGGGACACGGGGGATGACCGAGTGGAAGAGCCTGGTGCTGGGGGGCGTCGCGAACAAGGTCGTGCAGCACGCCGGCTGCCCCGTCCTGCTGGTCCGCTGAGTTCCGCGCTATCCGAACGTCATGAGCCGGCGGATCGCTCTGGCGCGACCTGCGCCGCCAGGCGGCGATCGGCGGTCGAGAGGATCTGCTCCAGGTCGCTCGGGTGCTCGGGGTCGTACAAGGCGCTCCCCACCGATAGCGAGAGAGAGCGCGGGTGATCCGATCGCGCGTCGTGCACGGCGATCGCCTCCACCAGGCGGGAGAGAACCGTAGCCTCGGCGCCGCGCGCCTCTCCGGTGAGCAGCACGCAGAACGTTCCGGGCGTGATCCGCGCCGGCACGTCCGCGTCGCGAACGGCCTCCAGGAGCACGGAGGCGGCGTCGCGCGCGACGTCCGCGGCATCCCCGGTCGGTGCCGCCTGGTCGAGACCTTCCAGCCGCACGAACAGGAACACGACCGGGGTCTTCGCTCGCTCGGCCATCCGGAGGTGATGCTCGGCGATCGGCGCGAAGCCGCGGAGGTTGGGCAGGCCGGTTTCGTCGTCCTGCGTCGCCAGCTCCCGCCGGAGTCGACGGAGTCCCACGGCGTACCGGATGGCACGGGGCAGCAGGCCGTGAGGGATGGCGCCTCGCACCAGGTGGTCGTCGGCGCCGGCGTGCAACGCCACGGTCCCGTCGGTGGCGTTCGCCAGGTCCGTGATCACGATCACCGCCGCGTCGGGTGCGTGGGCGCGGAGACCTCCAAGCGTCTCGAGCGGGGAGTCGCCGGTGAGCGACAGGACCACGGCGTCGACGTCGGCCGAGAGGATCTCGTCGCCGAGCCGCTCCGCGCGATCCACGGTGAACCCCTCCTCCTGAGCGAGCTCAAGGCGTAGGTCCTCGTCGCCGTCGCCCACCAGCAGGATCCAGATCGGGTCGTTGGCCATCCATTCCTCCGGTGCGGTCCGTCCGGTCAGCGGCTCATCCTATCGGCCGAGGTGACCGACCCCCGTCACAGGAACGCCATGCGCGAGGGCGGGCGAGGGCCGATACCTCGCCGGTACGCTGGACCGGATGGCATCCGATCCCCAACCCACCGAAGCCGTGAGGCCGCACCGTCGTGCTGTCCGGACGCTGATCGGAGTGTCGGCGAGCATCGCGCTCGTGGTGTCGGCTGCTTCGGCATCCTCATTCGTGGCCTACGTACTGGCTGACCGCGAGATCGGGATCATCCCCCAACCGAGGGGCGGCGGACAGCAGCACGACTTCGGGCCCTGCGCGAACGACGTGTGCAACTACCTGATCCTTGGCAGCGACTCGCGCTCGGGGCTCTCGGAGCAGGAGCAGGATCAGTTCGGCACCGATCAGGACATCGGCGGTTCGACCCGATCCGACGTGATCATGCTGGTCCACACCGATCCCGCCCTGGAGAAGGCGATCATCCTGTCCTTCCCCCGCGATCTGTGGGTGAACATCCCGGGTCGAGGCGAGGACAAGATCAACGCGGCCTTCGAGGGCGGCCTCGAGCACGGCGGGGCGCAACTAGTCGCGAAGACCGTGCAGCAGCTGACCGACCTCAAGATCCACCACGTCCTCTACGTGGACCTTGCTGGCTTCCAGGGGATCGTCCGCACCCTAGGCGGCGTCACGATGTGCATACCGGCCGATCTGGCCGATCCATCGACCGGCAGGGTCCAAGATCCGCTCACCGGATTGGACGTCGCCCCTGGTTGTCAGGAGCTGGATGCCAAGCAGTCACTCGCCTACGTCCGCACGCGCCATCTGCGGTGCGACCTGATCCCCGACTTCTCTCGGATCGGCCGACAGCAGCAGTTCCTGCGCGCCGTCTTGAACCGCCTCCTCTCGCCGAGTGAGATAGCGAAGGCGCCATCGCTGATCCGACCCATCGCCCACAACCTGGTCGCCGACGAGTCTCTGGATCTGGCCGACATCATCTACCTGGTGAAGCAACTGGAGGGCATCTCAACCGGTGCGGTCGAATTCCGCGCAGTGCCCGGCACCCCAGGGTTCGAGGGGAGCCTCTCGGTGGTCAAGATGGACCCGGTTGCCGGGGAGATCTTCGCCCGGATCGGCCAGGGCGAGCCCCTCGGCACCCTGGGGACTCAGTTGACGTCCACACCGACGTCAGAGGCCAACATCGCCGTGCCGGTGGTGGACAACGGATCGGGAGGGACGGCGCTCGAGGTCGAGCAGGTGCTGGCCGATGCGGGGTTCGACATCACGCCCGGGGTGGTCGACTATGGCGCCTACGGCGCCGCGATCGAGGGGTCCGCGATCGTGTACAAGCCGGGCCATCTTACGGAGGCGGAGGTCGTGCAGAAGTATTTCCCAAACCTTCGACTGGCAGAGGCTCCCGCCGGCGCGTTGAAGGGCAGCCCGGTCGCGGTCTTCGTGTCCGGCTCCTTCCGGCTCCAGCCAGTGGGCACAGGTGGTGGCGACACTTCGGACTGCGTCACGGCGGGGGCCTGATGTGCGGGCCCTGATCCTGGCCGGTGGCGAGGGGTCGAGGTTGCGCCCGCTGACCCACACGAACGCCAAGCAGTTGATCCCCGTTGCGGGCGAACCGATCCTGTTCCACGCTTTGGGGGCGATCCGCGATGCGGGCATAGCCGAGGTCGGGATCGTGATCGGACAGACCGGCGACGAGATCCGTGCCGCGGTCGGTGACGGCTCTGCCTGGGGTCTGGCCGTCACCTACATCACGCAACCTCAGCCTCTCGGTCTGGCGCACGCGGTCCTCGTGGCCCGCGACTTCGTCGCGGGCCAGCCCTTCCTCATGTACCTGGGCGACAACGTCCTGCTCGAGGGGCTCGCGCGCTTCGTGGACGAGTTCGAGCGCACGCGTCCCGACGCTCAGATCTTCCTGGCGCGCGTCCCCGAGCCCGAACGGTTCGGCGTGGCCGTGCTCGAAGGCGACCGCGTGGTGCGGCTGGTCGAGAAACCGACGACCCCCGTGAGCGACCTGGCGCTCGTCGGCGTCTACCTGTTCGACGATTCGATCATCGAAGCTGCCGACACGTTGGAGCCGTCGGCTCGCGGCGAGTACGAGATCACGGAGGCGATCCAGTGGTTGATCGACCAAGGGAGAACGGTAAGGGCCGAGATGGTCGAGGGGTGGTGGAAGGACACGGGTCGTCCCTCGGATCTATTGGAGGCCAACCGAGTCATGCTCTCGGTGCTGGATCCGGGGATCGACGGCGAGATCGACGGGTCGTCCACCCTCACCGGCGCCGTCCGGCTGGCCCGCGGAGCGAAGGTGGTCCGATCCCAGATCCTGGGCCCGGTGGCGATCGGAGCCGACACCGTGATCGAGGACTCGATCATCGGTCCGAACGTGTCGATCGAGCGGGATGGCCATGTCGAGCGGAGCACCGTGGAGGACTCCATCGTCATGGCGGGATGCCAGATACTCGACGTGCACTCGTTGTCCGGCTCGATCCTGGGACGCAACGTCGAGGTGCGTCATTCGGGCAGCGGCGGCGTGTATCGGTTGGTGGTGGGCGACCAGAGCCGTGTCGAGGTCGACTGAGTCTCGACTAGCCTTTCCGGCGTGCGAGTCGCGATCGATGCCCGCCCGGCGCTAGACCCTCGGCGGACCGGCGTGGGGCAGTATGCGCATCGGCTGATCCGTCACCTCCCGCACGCCGATCCCCAGAACGAGTACGTCGCCTGGTACCTCCACGCGCGCGGGCTGTTCCGCCCACGCTCGTTCTTCGCCGACGCCAAGGCGCCGAACCTGGTCGAGAAGGCGTCGCGGTTCCCCGCGCGGATCTTCCAGCCCATGTCGTGGCGCCTCGGGGTGCCCAGGGTCGAGTGGTTGGTGGACTTCGACCTGTTCGTGGCCACGAACTTCCTGGCCCCCGCCACGGGACATCCCGGACGGGTCGTGCCGATGGTGCACGACCTGGCGTTCCGCCACTTTCCGGAGACCGCTCCGCACATCGACGCGCGATGGCGCCGCCGCTTCGCGGCGGCGCTGCAGGAAGCGCCCGCGATCATGGTCCCCTCGGAGTCGGTGGCACGCGATCTCCGGGAGGCCTACGGCATCGGCGAGGAACGGATCCATGTCATCCACCACGGCGTCGACGCCGACGTGTTCGCTCCGGCGCCGCAGGGCGCGATCGCCGCGGTCCGCGAACGGTTCGGTATCGACGGTCCCTACGTCTTGTTCCTGGGCGGCATCGAGCCTCGCAAGAACCTCGAGACGCTCGTCCGAGCGTTCGCTCGTGCCGACGCGCGCGACGTCTTCTTGGTTGTCGCCGGTGGACCCGTCCGCTGGTTCCCTCAAGCGCTCGAGCGGCTGAACGCGTCGATCGCCCTCCTGCCCGAAGCGGTCCGTGACCGGATCGTGATGACGGGATACGTGAGCGAACGCGACAAGCTTGCCTTGCTCTCAGGTGCTACGGCGCTCGCGTATCCGTCGCTGTACGAGGGGTTCGGGTTCCCGGTGCTGGAGGCATTCGCGGCGGGCGTTCCGGTCCTGACGTCGAACGTGTCCTCGTTGCCCGAGGTCGCCGGCGACGCCGCGGTCCTGGTCGACCCCGGGGACGTCGACGCCGTAGCTGCCGCCCTCACCGAGCTGGTCGCCGATGAGGATCTGCGGGCCGTGCTGTCCGCAGCCGGCGTGTCAAGGGCCGCACGCTTCACGTGGGAGGCGACGGCGCGGGCCACGGCGTCCGTCATCCACCAGGCAGCGATGAGCGACGAGTAGACTCGCGACATCCGCTCGCCTCGCCGGGAGCTCCCATGACCGTCCAGAACCATATCCTCGTAACCGGTGGCGCCGGGTTCATCGGGTCCCACCTGGTGGATGCGCTGCTCGAACGCGATACCCGCGTCACGGTTCTCGATCGGCTCTCGACAGGCGGGAGCCGCGCGAACCTGGAGCACCACGGTGAGGACCCTCGACTGCGACTGATGATCGGCGACGTGGCCGACGCTCCCTTGGTGGCTGGGCTCATGGTCGACGTGGACGCCGTGATCCACGCCGCCGCGGAGTCCCACGTGGATCGAAGCATCGAGGATCCGGCCGCGTTCCTGCGGACCAACGTCCTGGGCACGCAGTCGGTCCTCGACGCCTGCCGGGCCAGCGGCACCAGGATGCTCATGGTCTCGACCGATGAGGTCTACGGCCCCGGCGAGCCCGGGGACAGCGTGTTCGACGAGGAGCATCCACTTAGGCCTGCGAGCCCTTACGCGGCCAGCAAGGCCGCCGCCGACCTGCTGTGTAGCTCCTACGTAACCACCTACGGCGTTCCGGTCACCATCGTTCGCGGCACGAACGCGTTCGGTCCTCGCCAGATCGAACGCGTGGTCCCTACGTTCGCGATCTGCGCGCTCGAGGGACGTGCGGTCCCGGTCTACGCCGAGGGACGTCAGCGCCGCGAGTTCCTGTATGTGTCCGACTGGGTCCAGGCGGCGCTCACGGTCCTCGACGCGGGTGCCCCCGGCGCCGTGTACAACATCGGCGACGGGCACGAGTTGGAGAACCTGGAGCTAGCCCGCCGGATCTGCGAGCTGGCCGGCGCGCCCGCGTCGCAGGTCGCTTTCGTGGCGGACCGGCCTGGACACGACTTCCGTTACGGCCTCAGGGCGGAGCGGCTGCGGGCGCTCGGCTGGGCTCCTCAGGTGTCGTTCGAGGAGGGTCTGTCCCGCACGGTGAGCTGGTACCGGGATCATCTGGCTTGGCTCCGCCGAGCGCACGATGTCCCGGTGATCACCGAACCACGTCCTGCCGAGGCCGGTCTGTGAGGCTGGTCCTGACCGGGGCCGGTGGGGGCCTCGGGCGGGCGTTCCTGGCGAGCGCGCCGGCGCATCACCGTATCCACGCGTTCACGCATGACGAGCTGGACGTCGGTGATCACGACGCCGTCATGCGGACGGTTCCGGCCCTGAGTCCCGATGCCGTCCTGCACCTGGCGGCGTTCACAGACGTGGACGGGTGCGAGAAGGAACCCGCCCGCGCGTCGCGCGACAACGCGCTCGGTACCCAGCATGTGGCGCTCGCCGCGCGCGCCTGCGGCGCGATCCTGCTCTACGTATCCACCGACTACGTGTTCGACGGTTCCAAAGAGGCGCCCTATGACGAGCTGGACGCGCCGAACCCGCTGTCGGTGTACGGGCGGACCAAGCTGGCCGGTGAGCGGTTCGTGCGTGACCTGGTCCGCGAGCACGTGATCCTGCGCAGCGGTCAACTGTTCGGAGGTGGCGACGACTACGTGACCGGCGCGCTCTCGCGCATGCGGGCCGGCGAGACGGTGGGGGGGATCACCGATCGCTTGGGATCCCCGACGTTCGTCCCGCACCTGGCCCCGCGGATGCTGCCGTTGCTGCTCACGGGTCGCTTCGGCACGTACCACCTAGCCGGCCCCGAGGCGACAACCTCGTTTGACGTGCTCGAGAGGGCGCGCGCGATGGGTGAGCTGCCGGGCAGCGTCGAGCCCCAGCAGGCGGCATCGCTCGGGTTCGCTGCGCCGCGTCCCGCGAACGCCGCACTCGCCAGTGCCTACCTATCGCATCTTGGGATCGAGCCGCTGCCGGTGCTCGATGCGGCGATCGCCGAGCTGCTCGGCGCGGGTGCCGGTTGAAGCGGGTGCCGGTTGAACGGGTGCCGCCCGGCCCGGTGCTACGCTGACCTGCGCTTATGGCCGCACCGACCGAGCACGATCCCGCGTTCGACGACCTCTCCCGCGAGCTCTACTGGGCCCAGGAGCGCGCGTCGCGCGCCCGCATGGATACGGCGGAGGTCCGTGACCGACTGCACGACCTATCCATGCAGCTGCGCGCCGACGAGAAGGTGATCATCCCGCAGGGCGAGGGCAACCTGGCCTCCACGTCTCGGTGGCGGCGCCAGCTCAAGTACCGGCTGTTCCGCGTGATGCGCCCGATCTCGTGGCGCTACGACAGGCTGATCGCCGATCACGCGGAGCTCTCGACCAGCCTGGCCGAACGGTTGATGGCCGCCGAGGCCGAGATCGCGCGGCTGCGCGCGGAGCTCGGGCACGAACGCGACGACGAGGGACCGCCGGCGTGAGGGTCGCGGTCCTGCATCCACAGACGGCTTTCGTGCGCGGCGGCGCCGAGACGCACGCGGAGGGACTGGTCCGCGCCCTGCGGGCCGCCGGCCACGAGGCCGACCTGGTCCAGATCGCCGGGAAGTGGTACCCGGCAGCGCAGCTCGCGCATCAGATGGCGGTGTGGCGGAGCTTCGACATCACCGAGTCGAACGGTTTGAACGTGGATGCAGTGATCGGCCTGAAGTTCCCGGCGTACCTGGTTGAGCATGAGCGCAAGATCGTGTGGCTGATGCATCAGCACCGCACCGCGTACGAGTTGTGGGATCACCCCGTGTACGCCGACCTCTCCCGCCAGGAAGACGGTGCCGCCGTCAGAGACATGGTCTGGAACGCCGACCGTCTGGCGCTGAACGAGGCGAAGCGTGTCTTCACGAACTCGCGGAACGTGAAGGATCGGCTGTGGAGCTCGCTGCGGATCGCGTCCGACGTGCTGTACCACCCGTCGCCAGCGATGGAGCACCTGCTGGATCTGCCGACGGGCCCGCTGGGCGACGCCATCGTCTTCCCCAGCCGGATGGAGAGCCTGAAGCGTCAGTCGCTCGTCATCGACGCCATGGCGCACGTGAAGACCGACGTGACGCTCCTCCTGATCGGCAAGGGACCCGATGAGCCGGCGCTCCGCGATCAGGTGGAACGGCTCGGCGTGGGCGACCGGGTGCGGTTCGAGATCGGGGTGAGCGATGAGCGGTTGTACCAGCTATACGAGAGCGCGCTGGGCGTCTACTACGGGCCGTTCGATGAGGATTACGGCTACGTGACACTCGAGGGGTTCGCGGCCGGCCGGCCGGTCGTGACGCTCAGCGACAGCGGCGGCCCTCTCGAATTCGTGGTCGACGGCCAGACGGGGCTGGTCGCAGAGCCCGAGCCCAAGGCGATCGCCGAGGCCTTCGATCGGCTCTATCGCGATCGCGATCTGGCGGCCCGGCTGGGCGCGGCCGGCGACGCGCTGGTCCGCACCGAAGTGCCCCGCTGGCCCGACGTCGTGGCGCGACTGCTCGACTGATGGCGCGCTCCTTGGTCCGAAGGGTCATGCGAGTGACCTCGCCGGCAGCGCCCGGCTCGGTCGGCGAGCTGGTCTTCTCCGGTCCCATGCCTCCGGCGCCGACCGGCATCGCGAGCTACGACCGGGCCGTCTTGGACGGTTTGCGACGCATCGGCTTCTTCGACAGGCACCGCATGGACGTCCTGTCGCCGATCCAACCGAAGGACACTCCGCGCCTGCCCGGGTTCCGACTTGGGGTCTTCCAGCTGGGGAACAACGTCGAGTTCCACCTGGAGGCCTACCGGGCAGCGTTCCTCACGCAGGCGGCGCTCGTTGTGCTGCACGACCTGGCGCTCGACGACTTCGTCCGCGGCCTCCGCACGCTGGGCGATCCGCTCGGGTTCATGGCCACGCGGGAGGCCGCGTCGCTCCGTCGGAACCTGAGATCGCCGGACGTGATGCGCAACGAGCCGTTGCGCGAGCCCTGGTGCGCGCACGTCGCTCGCCGTGCTCGAGGGATCGTGGTCCACGCCGAGTTCTGCAAGCGGTACCTGGAAGAGCTCGGCTGCAGGACGCCGGTGTTCGTGGTCCCGCATCCGGTGATGGAGTCCGAGAGCGACATGCGCAGAGCGACCGGCCGCGTTCGCGAGTTCCGGATGGGACCGGAGGCGAGGGGGATGCGTTCGCTCGTGGTCGTCCCCGGCGACCTCAACCAGGCGAAGCGGATCGACGCCGTCCTCGCTTCCGTCCACCTCGTGGATCCGTCCGTCCATGTGGCGCTCGTGGGCCGCAGGATCGAGGGCTACGACATCGAGCGCGTCGTCGAGGAGGCCCGGCTGGGGCAGCGGGTGACCCTTGCGACCGACGTGTCCGATGACGACTTCCGCGCATGGCTCGCGGCCGCCGACGCGGTGGTGGATCTGCGCTTCCCGCACCGCGGTGAGGTGAGCGGATCGCTGATGCGCGCGATGCAGGTCGGCAAGCCTGCCGTCGTCTCCGCCACGGGCACCTACCTGGACGCGCCGGACGACGCCGTCCTGCGCGTGGCGCCGGGTCCGCCTGATCCCTCAGAGCTGTCCGCGCGCCTGCGAATGTTGCTCGAGGACGATGCCCTCCGGTCGAGGATGGGCCAGGCGGGTCGTGCCTATGTCGAGGCTCTTCGCACCTCTGAGGCCACGGCGAGGGGGTATGAACTTGCGATCGAGGCGACCCTCACCCTCGTCCGCGACCCGGCGCACAAGGCGCTCGGGATCTGGGGCAAGGCCTTGGCCGACATGGGGGCAGACGAGGCCGACCTGCGCGAGGGTCTCGGCCTGGACTACGCCCGCGCCCTGGCCACGTTCCAGGGAACGCCATAGAACCTTCGAAGGTCGCGTGGTGACCCGTTGCTAGACTCGGACGCACCGCGCCTGGCCAGCGCATCTATCCGAGGAGCCACGTCATCACCGCTACCCTGAACATCACCGAGCGCACGTCGGAGTCCCTGCATCTGCATCCGGGACACCGGATCCGCGAGCTGTTCGCACATCGGGAGATCCTGCTCAACCTGGTTCGCAAGGAGCTGAAGGTCAAGTACACGGCGTCGGTGCTCGGCGCGATCTGGTCGATCCTCAACCCGATCGTCTTCCTGGCGGTCTTCACGTTCGTGGTGAAGATCCTCGGTAACGAGACGCCGCACTACCCGGTGTTCCTGCTCTCCGGTCTGCTCGCGTGGAACCTCTTCTCGGTCGCGGTGGGCAACGGAACCAGGTCGGTGATCGACAACGGCAACCTGGTGAAGAAGGTGGCCTTCCCACGCGAGATCTTGCCTCTGTCCGTGGTCGGCGTGGCGATCGTCGACTTCGTGTTGCAGTCGGGCGTCCTGCTGCTCTTCATGCTGGTGAGCGGCTACGGGTTCCACCTGGCGGCGTTGGTGCTCTACCCGCTGTCGTTCGTGACGCTCCTGGTGTTCACGACCGCGCTCGTCTTCTGGGTGTCGGCTCTCAACGTCCGTTACCGCGACGTGCAGCACCTGATAGGCCTGGCCCTCCTGGTGTGGTTCTGGATGACGCCGATCGTCTATCAGGCCGGCCTGGTCCACGACAAGCTCACCGATCCGAGCGCTCCGTGGTCACCACATCTGTGGACCGTCTACATGTTGAACCCGCTCACCCCGATCGTGTCGGGGTTCCAGCGCGCCTTGTACGCGGCGGTGTCGCCGGTGGTGGATGGCCAGGCGGTCGCCGTCTTACCCCAAGTGAGCGTCTCCTGGCTGGTCGGGGTGATCGCCCTGTTCCTGCTGGGATCTCTCGTACTCCTCCTCGGCACCTGGCGGCTCTTCTTCCGCCTCTCGGCAGACTTCGCGGAGGAGCTTTGAGTACGGCGATCGACGTCGACGGCATCTCGAAGGTCTTCCGGCTGTTTCGCGAACGCCCTAGCTCCATCAAGCAGCGGATGCTCTCGGGCAGGATGCGCGCCGAGGACTTCTGGGCCCTGCGCGACATCGCGTTCGAGGTCGAGGAGGGATCTTCGCTCGGGCTGATCGGACACAACGGGTCGGGCAAGACCACGCTCCTCAAGTGCATAGCGGGGATCCTGCGGCCGACGTCCGGTGTGATCCGGTACCGCGGCCGCGTCGCCGCTCTCCTCGAGCTTGGTGCCGGCTTCCACCCGGAGCTGACGGGCCGCGAGAACGTCTACCTGAACGCCTCGTTCCTGGGGCTCTCGCGCAAGGAGACCGACCGGGTCTTCGACGACATCGTGGCGTTCGCCGAGCTCCAGGACTTCATGGACAACCAGGTCAAGTTCTACTCCTCGGGGATGCTCGTGCGCCTCGGCTTCGCGGTCGCCGTTCACGTCGACCCGGACATCCTGCTGATCGACGAGGTACTCGCGGTGGGCGACGAGGCCTTCCAAGCGAAGTGCCTGGACCGCGTCAGGAGCTTTCAGGCCGAAGGTCGCACCATCGTGTTGGTGACCCACGCGCTGGACACCGTGCGCGACGTGTGCGACCGAGCGGTGATGCTCGATCACGGACGGGTCCACGCAAGAGGGTTGCCCGACGACGTGGTGCGAGAGATGCGCTACGTGCTGCTGGGGGTGACCGACCCGGGGTTCGTGCCCGAGGAGGGGACCCGTGAGGCCGAGATCTCCTCTGTGGAGCTGATCCGCGCCTCAGGCAAGAGCGACGGACCCGTGCTCCGCGACGACCCGCTCACCATCCAGGTCGACGTTCACGCGAACCAGCCCGTGGCCGACCTGGACGTGGATTTCGCGATCATGGACGGGGCCACCAATCACCCGATCATGGCCGAGCGAACCTCCGCGCACGGGATCGAGGTGGACCGTTTCGACGGCAAGAAGCGCGTTCGGTTCCGGATCCCGGCGTTCCCCTACGCGGCGGGCAAGTACTGGGTCACGATCGGCCTCTCGTCGTGCGAGAACGGCCACCTGTATCACGTGCAGACGCAGCGTTACCTGTTCGAGGTGATCGAGGTTCCGCGCGTGCAGGAGCCGATCGACATCGCGGTCCAGGCTGAGGTCGAGGACCTGTGAGCACCTCCGCTCCCACTCAGGTTCCCACATCGGATGAAGGGAAAGGCCACGCCATGCTCATAGGACTCATCCTCGTCTCGGTATCGCTCGCGGCACTGGCCCAGCTCACCTTGAAACACGGGGTGAACCAGGCGACGGCCGAATCGGGGGCCCTTCAGCTCACGAGCGCCTCTATCAGGAACGTCGTTTCCACGCCGGCCGTGTGGGGTGGTCTGTTCCTGTTCGGCCTGTCCGCGGTCGTCTGGCTCGCGGTCCTGTCGCGGACGTCGCTCTCCTTCGCCTATCCGTTCGCCTCGCTCACGTACGTGTTGATCCTGTTGGCGGACCGGTTCGTGCTGCATGAGACGATCCCACCCCTGCGGTGGGCGGGGGTGGCGTTCATCATGCTCGGCATCGTCTTCGTAGCCCAGACGCGCCACGCATGAGCGAAGCGCCCCCAGCCGAGCTCGCGGTGGTGATCGTCAACTTCAACGCCGCCGACTACCTGGAGCGTTGCCTCGAGTCGCTCGAGACCCGCCGGGGCGACCTCGCCCTCGACGTCTTGGTGATCGACAACGCTTCCCACGACGGCAGCCACGTGAGGGCGCTGGCTGCCCACCCGTGGGCCCGGCTGATCGAGAACGACCGGAACGTCTATCTCTCGCCCGCCTGGAATCAGGGGATCAAGGCGACATCGGCGCCGTTCGTGCTGCTCCTCAACCCGGACACCGAGTGGTGGAAGGGAACCCTGGCCGACTACGTCGAGGTCGCGCGCTCCCATCCGCGCGCCGGGATAGTGGGGCCGATGGTGCGTAACACCGACGGGTCCATGTATCCGAGCGGACGGCCCTTCCCGAGCGTCGCGGACGCCGTGGGCCACGCGTTCCTCGGACCGATCTCACCGCGGAACCGGTTCACGCGCCGATACCACCTGGATGGATGGGATCGCACTGCCGAACGCCGCGTCGACTGGGTCTCGGGCTGCTGCATGCTGATCCCGCGCGCGGCGTTCGACGACGTCGGGCTCTTCGACGAGTCCTTCCTGCTTTACGGCGAGGAGCTCGACTTCGCCTCACGGCTGCAGGACGCCGGATGGACCGTGCTCTTCACGCCGGTAGTGGAGATCCTGCACGAGCTCGGCGTGTCGACGGGTCGCTCGCGCGGCATGACGATCAGGCACTCGCAGAGCGTATATCGCTACTACCGCAAGCATCGCGCGCGAGGATGGCGGAGACTAACTCTGCCGCTCGCGTGGATCACCCTCCGACTGCGCGCGGAGTTGGCTTGGCTGATGGGGAGGTCCGCGCGATGAAGGCCGTCGTACTCGTCGGTGGTGAGGGAACGCGGCTCCGCCCGCTCACCGAGACCATGCCCAAGCCGCTCGTGCCGCTGATGGATCGACCGTCCCTCGACCACGTTTTGGATCACCTGGCCCGCCATGGCGTGCACGAGGTTGTGCTTTCGTCGCCGTACCTCGAGGAGACCTTCGAACCGTTCATCGATTCCCGCCATGGGGACCCTGCCATCACCTGGATCACGGAGGCGTCGCCACTCGGAACGGGCGGAGCGATCGTGAACGCGCTGGGTGCTCTCGGATCGGATGAGGCCTTCTTCGCGTTGAACGGCGACATCCTGACCGACCTGGACCTGTCGGCGATGCGCGCGTTCCACCTGGAGCGAGGCGCCGCCGTTACGATCGCCCTGCATCACGTGGAGGACACGCGGGCATTCGGTGTGGTCGCCACCCAGGACGATGGACGGGTCCTCGAGTTCCGCGAGAAGCCTCGGGAAGCCGCGTCCGGTGACATCAACGCGGGCACGTACCTGCTAGATCCGTCGGTGCTCGCGGGATGGACGAGGGGTGAGCAGATCTCCATCGAACGCGACGTCTTCCCGGAGGTGATCGGGTCAGGACACCCCGTGTTCGGGTTCCGAAACCAGGCGTACTGGCTCGACCTTGGCACACCGGCCCAGTACCTGCAGGCACACTTCGATCTGTTCGAGGGCAAGGTTCAAGGCGTCACCTACCCGTCGCCGTGGGTTGAGCCGAGCGCCGGCTTGGACCTACAGGCTCACGTAGGACGGTGGGTCGCGATCGGCGCAGGCGTCGTGGTTGGCCCCGAGGCGCAGATCGACGACTCCGTCCTGCACGCGGGCGCGATCGTCGGCGCGGGGGCGCGCATCGTGGCATCGGTCCTGGGCCGCGGCGCGAGCGTTGGAGCCGAGGCGACGCTCATGGGTTGTGTGCTCGGCGAGGGTTCGACGGTGCCCGAGGGGTTCGCGCTCGACGGCGCGAGGGTGCCTGCCGGCACGACGGCCGTCGCGGAGTGAATAACCGGTCCGGCCGTGCCGATGTGTTACGGTGCCGGCTCCTACCGGGTACACATCCGATGCGACGTATACGTTCTCTCGCAATCATCGTGGCCGTCTCGGCGGCCTTCCTCCCCGCAGGCTCCGCGTCTGCGGGCGGTTCGTTCACCCTCTACGGGTCCGGCTGGGGTCACGGGCTCGGGCTCTCGCAGTGGGGGGCGTACGGCCTGGCGAAACAGGGATGGAACGCGCGGCAGATCCTCACCCACTTCTACAGCGGCACCAAGGTGGAGGAGGCCCAGCAGCCGCCGAAGGAGATCCGAGTCGCGCTCGCGACGGGTGTGAAGCGGATCCATCTCAAGGCGACCGGTGGTCCTGCGCGCCTGTGGGCGAAGGCCCCGGGCGGCAAACCGATCGGGACGATCGCTGAGGGGACGACCTGGACGGTGAGGGCGGTCGCCGGCTCGTATCGGGTGCTCGACGCCGCCGGGGCCGTCGTGGGCGACGATGATTGGGGCTCGCCCACGACGAACCTCTACGTGACCTACGCGGACGATGACGCTCGCGTCACCTCACCGGAGGGCGGCGCCACCTACAACCGGGGCCATCTGGAGTTCAACCTCACCGGATGTCCCGACGGATGCTCGTTGCGGTTGATCGTGCAGGTTCCGTTCGAGGAGTACCTCTTCGGCATCGGCGAGGTCCCGAGCAGCTGGCCGAAGGAATCCTTGCGGGCTCAGGCGATCGCGGCACGGAGCTTCGCTCTCTACAAGATCCGCAAGTACGGCGTGCAGGAGTCGTGCAACTGTCACGTGTACGACGGTTCGAACGACCAGGTCTACGTCGGCTGGGACAAGGAGGGTGGCACCGACGGCCACCGCTGGCGCAAGGCGGCAACCTCCACCGCGAACAAGATCGTGACGTACAAGGGCACGGTCGCGCTCACCGTGTTCACGGCCTCCGACGGAGGTCATACCGAGGATCTGAACGTGCAGTGGGGAACCCCTTTGGCGTCGTATCCGTACCTGGCGGGCGTCTGCGATCCAGGAGAGAACACGTCGGCCAACCCGTGGACCTATTGGAGCCGTACCTTCTCGGCCGGCGCCCTTACCTCGGCGCTCTCGCCGTACACGGGCGATATCGGCACCGTGTCTGGGTTCGGCAAGGTCCGGCGCGGCGTCTCGGGCAGGATCGTTGACGCCGTGGTGCGCGGCGACTCCGGCGACGGCTCGGTCACCGGCAGCGAGCTCCGTTCGGCGCTCTCGCTCCCGGACGATCGCGTGTGGATAAACAGCGACCGGAACGTGCTCGGCGCTATCCGGACGAAGTACGACTCCGTCATGTGCGAGCCGGGACTCCCAACGTCGACCACCAAGGCATTGCCCGGCGGGAGCCGTCAGGTGTTCGCCACCGGGGCCATCTACCGCAACGTCGACTCGGATGTGACCGTGTGGCTGAAGGGCCCCACCTACCACGAGTACCTGCAGGTGGGTGGAGCGCCCGGCACCCTGGGCCTGCCCATCGGGGACCCGGTGAACCTGGCCACCGTTCGAGGGCTCTCGTGCCCGAACGGCTGTTCCCGCGTCGATTTCGCCCACGGACGGGTTCTCTGGAAGTCGGGCATCGGGGCGCACGCCTTGTGGGGAGACGTGCTCCAGGCATACCTGGCTCGCGGCGGCGCCTCCGGCGTGCTGGGGTTCCCTACGTCACGGGTTCGGCTGGATGACGACGGAGGAGCATCGGCGACGTTCGAGCACGGAACCATCTCGTGCTCCGGCGACACGTGTCACGCCAGGTCGAGCTGATCACCTTCCGCCCTCAGGTCAGCAGCCCGGACCCAAGTTCCCTTCGGGGGCGTTGGACGTGCAGACGAATCCCTCGATGAACCCGCGAGCGATCGTAGTTGTCTGAGGACCCGACACGGCAGCCGGACAGGTCTGCAGCTTGTTCCACGCAGTGAGCGCCAGCGCGGCGCCATCGGGCAAACCCTCGTATGGCGCCAGGATCACGTTGTCCGTGGCGTTCGCGATCGTAGTGAGCCGGGCGACCTTCGCGGCGGAGAGCGCTCCGTCACCGGATCCGCGGTAGTACATGATCACAGCCCCGTGCTCCAGGTTATGGACGGCCTTCGTCTCGAGGAGCGGCGCGTCGTAGACGTGGGGAGGGATGGGCATGGGCGACGTGTCGTGGAAGCCTGATGTGGCCGGGTGTTGGTCGTACGTGTAGCTGGCGCCGGCTTCGAGGTGCTGGTTACCCGGGGCGCTTGACACCGGGGAGTCGATGGTGCTGCAAGCCGCAGCCTCTGCCGCCTGGATCGCAGCCTCGGGGATCTCACGCGGGCTCGCGGCCCGCTGAAAGAAGAACACGATCCCGATGGCCACCACCGTGACCCCCGCGAAGTAGACGCCCCGCCGCAGGAGCGAGGCGCGCCTCGCTCGCTTGCGCTCGTACTCCCTCGCTCGGCGGGCCTGTTCCTTGCGTTCCCGTCGTTCGGTGCTCGCACCCGACGCACGCTGAGCTGGGACAGTGGCGCCACGCTGACCAGCGCCGCTCGATCCCGCGGCGCGGCGCGGCCTCCGCTTCTTCCTGGTCGTCATAGCGCTACATCGCCGCGCCCGGCTCGCGGGCGACGCCCTCGTAGGTCCTGCCGTCGTAGACGGGGAACTCGTACTGCGAGGTGAAATCGAAGGCAACGGCCAGATCGACGGCCGTGCAGGTCTGCAGCCGATGCCAGCTCACGAGGGCCATCTGCACGCCGGCGGGGAGCTGACCGGCCGCGCCCTCTTCCGGGTAGTCGTAGGGCGCCACGATCACTCGATCTTGACCCACGCTCGCGTCGGACGGCCGTTGACCGTAGAACGCCTTCAGGTCGGCTACCGCCTGGGGATCCGCGTCCGGGGAGTACCAGACGACGACGCCGCCGTGCTCCATGGAATGGAGCGTCTGCAGGAGTGCCGGGGGTGACTCGTAGATCCCGTCGGGGAGCGGGTTAGCCTCGTGCGGACCTGAGGCCGGGGGGATGGTCGCGTACGTGGAAAGGGCGGGAGCGGTCGTGAACTCACCGGTTGCGCCGATGTGCGTGTGGTCGATGTCGGGGTCGTCGCCTGGGACGTCGTTGTAGTTGGCGGTCGCCTGCACCGTGTCGCACCCGGCGGACGTCTGGGCGGCCGAGGCTTGCGCAAGCAACTCGTCCGCCGAGGGGATCGATCCGCTGCCCGAACCCCCTGAGGACCCCGAGTTCGTCATGAACACGGCCACGACGGCGACCGCCACTGCGAGGACCACGAACACCAGGCCCACTCGGCGGTTCCGGCGGCGCCGTCCCATCGCCCGTTGGATCTCCTCGCGCTTTAGGCGTGCCTCCTCGCGGCGCTCGGCTTTGGTTGGGCGTCGATCTGGGTTGTCGCTCGGGCCCGATCCACCCCGGTTGGTTCCTGCCACGTCTTGATACCTACCCTCGCTCGGCGGTGCGCAAGCTTACCGGCCCAAGCTCGCGTTGCGTCCTCGACCCTGGCTCCTTATGCTCTTGCCGCCTTCCCCGCAGGTTCGTCGGCGCGCGCCGCCGGCGCGGAAAGGGGGAGGCGATGGCCACCACCGACCAGGACCGGCTGATCCACGTGGGCGAACCGGGGGACAGCGGCATAGATCGGTTCTTCCACATCACGGAGCGCGGTTCGACGCCGCGCGCGGAGATCGTGGCCGGGTTCGCCACCTGGCTGACCATGGCCTACATCCTGTTCGTGAACCCGGCCATCCTCGGCGCGGTCACGGACAGCGCGGGAACCACGCTCGCGTTCCCACAGGTGCTGACCGTCACGGCACTCGCCGCTGGTGTGATGACCCTCGCCATGGGCCTGTACGGGAAGTATCCGTTCGCGATCGCGGCGGGTCTGGGGCTGAACGCGTTCGTCGCGTTCACGCTGGTCGGGACGCTGGGGCTCACGTGGCCGCAGGCCATGGGTGTCATCGTGGCCGAGGGCGCCATCATCGCGATCCTGGTGCTCACCGGCTTCCGTGAGGCAGTGATGAACGCCATCCCCATGGACCTGAAACGGTCGATCGGGATCGGGATCGGACTGTTCCTGGCCATCATCGGCCTGGTCAACGGCGGAATCGTCGTCGACAGCCCCGCCACGCTGATCACCTTGAACCCCAACCTGTCGAACCTGCACGTGCTGACGTTCGTGGTGGGCCTGGCGATCACGTCGGCCTTGGTCGCCCGGAAGATGAAGGGCGCGCTCCTGATCGGCATCCTCTCGACCACGGTCTTCGCGATCGTGCTGAACCAGGGCTTCGGCGACTCGGCGATCTGGCAGAACGGCATCGCAAAGATCCCCTCGAAGATCGTCGAGACCCCGGACTTCTCGCTGCTCGGCAACGTCAGCTTCAGCTTCTTCGACGTGCTGGGGCTGGCGACGACCGCGGCCGTCATCCTCGCCGTCATGTTGTCGGACTTCTTCGACACCATGGGAACGGTGGTCGGCCTGGCCGACGAGGCCGGGATGCTGGACGACGAGGGCAAGCTCCCCGGGATGAAGCGGGTGCTGTTCGTGGACTCGGTCGGTGCGGTGGCCGGTGGGCTCAGTTCTTCCTCCTCCAACACCACCTACATCGAAAGCGCCGCGGGCATCAGCGAGGGCGGCCGGACCGGTCTGACGTCGGTGGTGGTCGGTGCGCTCTTCCTGTTGGCGATCTTCTTCTCCCCGATCGCGGGAGTTATCCCTCCGGAGGCGACCGCTCCGGTGCTCGTCATCGTGGGGTACTTCATGATGCAGATGGTGGGCGAGATCAACTGGCGTGATCCCGCGATCGGCATCCCTGCGCTCCTCACGATCGTGATGATGCCGTTCACGTACTCCATCACGAACGGCGTCGGCGCCGGGTTCCTGGCCTACGTCGTGATCAAGGTCCTGCAGGGCAAGTTCCGCGAGGTCCATCCGCTGCTCTACCTCGTGAGCGCGGTCTTCGCCTGGTACTTCTTCCACGGGTTGCTCGCTTAGGCAGGAGCCGAGGCAGGACCTGAGGGCGGGGCGCAGGCGCCCCGCCCTCGTTCGTGTCACGGCTCGATCGTGCCCGTTCGGAACAGATCCTCACCGGCGGAGCGGACCAGGTCGCGGGCTCGACCCGGAGGCGCTTCCCCTCGATCCACTCCCCGGAGCAAGGCGGCGGGAACGCCCGCGGACTTGCCCATAACCAAGCCGCTCGCCGCCGCGACCTCGTCCGCGAGCGCCACCACGGTCACCTCCAGCTCGCGCCCGAGCCGATCCACGTCACCGCGGAGATCCATGATCGCCGGCATCCCCGCGCACCCGATCGCCACGTTGACCAAGCCGTTGCGCCACGGCCGGCCGAACGTGTCCGTCACCACTACGCCGAGGCCCTTGACCCCCAGCCGAGCCTCGAGCGCGGAACGGATAGCCTCCGCGGAGGCGTCGGGATCTTCGGGCAGGAGCGACACGAACCCGTCCTCTACGTTCGAGGCGTCCACGCCGGCGTTGGCACAGATGAAGCCGTGCCGTGTCTCGGCGATCAAGAGGTCCCCGCGTCGCGCCACCACGCGGACGGTCTCGCGCTCGACCCACGCCGCCCGGCCGATGCCCTCGTCCGACACCACCCGGCCTTCGGCCTTCGATACGACCTTCTGGGTCACGGCCAGGACATCGCCCCTACGAGCGCCCAGCGTTCGCAACGGCTCGGCGAGCATCGAAGCCAGGTCGTCCCCTGCGGCGATCTCGGGAAGGCCCTCGACGGGCCAGATCTGGATCGTCACGACGCCAGCTCGATGCACGCGCGGGCGACCGCGGCCGCCACGCTATCGTCGCGCATCACGGTGTCGACAGCCGCCACCCGGACTCCGACCTCGTCTCGGATCCTCCCTGCGAGTCCTCGATCGCGCTCGTCGATCACCCAACCGCTCAACAGATCCGAGTAGGCCTTGGCGGCTCCGATCGACGAGACCTCCATACCGGCGACCGGCATCAGCTTGTCGGCCATCCCGGCGAGCGGCGCTCCGCCGACGATCGGGGAGACGCCCACGACGGGGCCCATCCGAGCTGCGACCGCTTGACGCAACCCCGGCAGAGCTAGGATCGGTCCGATCGAGACCACTGGGTTCGACGGACAGATCAGGAGGACGTCGCTCCGGCTGATCGCATCCAGGATCCCGGGCGCCGGACGAGCTTGCTCGATGCCCACCAAACGGACCGCCTTCACGTGATCGGCGGCGTGGCGCTTCACCCAGTACTCCTGGAAGTGGAGGTCCAGGGCCTCACCACGTCCGTCGACGGCATCGATGCGGGTGGTAACCGGGTCGTCGGTCATGGGACGGACATCGACCTCTAGGCCGAAGAGCTCCGAGCGGATCGACACGGTGGCTTGCGACAAGGTCCTGCCTTCCCGCAGGAGTCGGGTGCGGAGGATATGTGTAGCGAGGTCGCGGTCGCCCAGGTTGAACCACGCGTCCACCGCGCCCGTTGCGCGCATCGCCTCCATCGCGTGGAACGTTTCGCCGGCACGACCCCAGCCGCGCTCGCGGTCCATGAGGTCCGCCAACCAGTAGCAGACCGAGTCGACGTCCGGTGAGACGTGCAATCCGTGGACGACGATGTCGTCGCCGGTGTTGACCACGACCATCGCCGTCTGGCCGGGGAACGCGAGCTGGACGCCACGGAGGAACTTCCCCGCCCCGATCCCACCAGCCAGCGCGACGATCTCCATGTCCCGATAGCGTAGTAGTCTCGCCGAGATGCCTGAGGCGACCCCGCAGTCCCTCCGTCGGGCGCTCGCCCGCGCCGGTTCGGGCAAGGCCATCTCTCTCCCCGAGGCCGAGGTTCTGCTTCACGCGCGCGGCGATGGTTTGCAGCAACTCATGAGGGTCTCGTCCGGGCTGCGCCAGGTCGGGCACGCTCGAACGATCACGTACTCGCGCAAGGTGTTCGTGCCGCTGACGATGCTCTGCCGCGATCACTGTCACTACTGCACGTTCGCGAAACCTCCGGCCAAGCTCGATCGCCCATTCCTGTCACCAGACGAGGTCGTGGCGATCGCCGAGGCCGGTCGGAGGATGGGCTGCAAGGAAGCGCTCTTCACGCTCGGCGATCGCCCCGAGGAGCGGTACCCCGTCGCGCGCGAATGGCTCGCGGAGCGCGGATACGCGAGCACGCTCGAGTACCTGCGAGCCGTGGCCATCCAGGTTATCGAGGCCACCGGCCTGCTCCCGCACCTGAACCCGGGCGTGATGTCGTACGAGGAACTCGCCCGGCTGAAGCAGGTGAGCGCGTCCATGGGTCTCATGCTCGAGTCCTCTTCCGACAGACTGACAGAGCGCGGCGGTCCGCACTTCGGCTCGCCGGACAAGATGCCGGCCGTGCGTCTGCGAACGATCGAGGATGCAGGCCGCTTGGCGATCCCCTTCACCACGGGGATCCTCGTGGGCATCGGCGAGACGCATCGCGAGCGCGCCGAATCGCTCTTCGCGATCAGCGGCCTTCATCGACGCTACCGCCACGTACAGGAGATCATCGTCCAGAACTTCCGCGCCAAGCCGGGTACGGCGATGCAGCACGCCGCAGAGCCGGTGGATGAGGAGTTCCTGGCCGCTGTCGCGACCGCCCGCGTGATCTTCGGGCCATACATGAGTGTGCAGGCGCCCCCGAACCTGTCGGACCCCGACCAGCAGCTTCGGCTACTGGACGCCGGGATCAACGATTGGGGAGGTGTCTCGCCGCTCACGCCCGACCACGTGAACCCCGAGAAGCCGTGGCCGACCTTGGAAGCGCTCTCCGCCACGACCGCCTCGCGCGACCTCACCCTTCGCGAACGTCTCACGATCTACCCGCGGTTCGCCGCCAGCCCTGACCCGTACTTGACCTCTAAGATGCGGGCGCCCGTGAACGCTCTGCTCGGACCGGAGGGCCTGGCCGTCGAAGGTCAGGTCCCCGAGCCGACCCCATGGCAGGACCCCGATGTCCGATGGAAGCCGCGCGGGATCTCGCTCATGTTCGCGAAGGCGGCCGATGCGGGCCTGCGGGAGGACGCGCTCGCCGTCTACGGGGACTTCGACGCCCTCCCCGTGACGCGCGCGTGGGGCTCGCATGAGGTACAGCCGGAAAGGCTGGATGCGGAGATCAAGCGAGCACTTGCCAAAGCGCAGGATCACCGGGCGATCACGGACGACGATGCCCTCGCGCTCTTCCGCGCCGAAGGCCCGGCTCTGGACGCACTCTGCCGGGTCGCAGACGACCTGCGGGCCGAGGCGGTGGGCGACGACGTCACCTACGTCATCAACAGGAACATCAATTTCACGAACGTCTGCTACGTGGGGTGTCGTTTCTGCGCGTTCGCGCAGCGAGAGATCGACGCCGAGTCCTACACGCTCACGCTGACCGAGGTGGCCGATCGCGCCGAAGAGGCGTGGGCCTGCGGTGCGAGCGAGGTGTGCATGCAAGGAGGGATCCACCCGGACCTGCCGGGTACCTTCTACATGGACCTATTGGATGCCGTGAAGGCTCGCACCCCAGACATGCACATCCATGCCTTCAGCCCCATGGAGATCTTGAACGGTGCGACGCACCTGGGGATATCGTTCAGAGAGTTCCTGCAGGGGTGTCGCGATCACGGACTGGGGACGATCCCCGGCACGGCCGCCGAGATCTTGGATGACGACGTTCGCTGGCTCTTGACGAAAGGGAAGCTCCCCGCGGATACATGGGAGGAGATCGTCCGCACCGCACATGATCTGGGGATCCGAAGTAGTTCGACCATCATGTTCGGCCATGTCGACGCCCCTCCCCACTGGGTAGCTCATATCAGGCGGATCGGGAGGATCCAGGCCGACACCGGGGGGTTCACCGAGTTCGTCCCGCTGCCGTTCGTGCATCAGAACGCGCCGATCTACCTCGCCGGGAAGGCTCGCCCGGGTGCCACCTTCGAGGAGAACCTACGGATGCACGCACTGGCCCGCATCCTTCTCGATGGGCTCATCCCCAACATCCAGGTGTCGTGGGTCAAGCTCGGCATCGACGCCTGCCAAGCCATCTTGCGATCGGGCGCGAACGACTTCGGTGGAACGCTCATGGAAGAGACGATCAGTCGCATGGCAGGCGCCGATCATGGGATCGCCATGATGCCGGATCAGTTCGACCGAGCGATCCGCGACATCGGGCGGGTGCCGGCGGTGCGGACGACTACCTACGATCGTGTCGTTCCTGCCGATAGTAGTCAATCAGCTTGACCAGAGTGGTCAAGCTGATTGACGTTCGTATTTCTCGACGGAGGCACTTGCACCGGGCCCTTCGTCCGGACACGATGGGTTCTGACAAGGAATGAGGGATGTGAGGCAGGGAACTTTCTTGGGATTTCCTCTTGTCACCGAGGACGTTCTTCCCTCAGAATCACATGGATGTGATTTCGGGGGGAGACGAGCGTGCATCACTACATCCCTTGGCAAGAACGAGCGCGGTGTCGCGAATATGACCCTGAGGTCTTCTTCCCCGAGAAGGGAGGCTCATCGAGGGAGGCCAAGCGGATCTGCAGTGAGTGCCCCGTTCGGATCGAATGCCTCAACTACGCGCTCCGCCGCGACGAGCGTTACGGCGTCTGGGGCGGCATGAGCGAACGGGAGCGTCGACGTCTGAAGCGCATGGCGTCGTAGAACCACCTCAGGAACGGTGAAAGGGGGCAGCATGGCAGTCGCCAGGAAGACCGCGGCACGCAAGAAGACCGCGGCTCGAAAGCCCGCCAGGAAGAAGACGGCAGCTCGCAAGCCTGCGGCACGTAAGAAGACCGCGGCGAGGAAGCCGGCAGCACGTAGGAAGACGGCAGCGCGCAAGCCCGCCGCTCGCAAGAAGACCGCAGCGAGGAAGCCGGCTCGCAAGAAGACGGCAGCTCGCAAGCCTGCGGCACGTAAGAAGACGGCAGCTCGCAAGCCCGCCGCTCGCAAGAAGACGGCAGCGAGGAAGCCGGCTCGCAAGAAGACGGCAGCTCGCAAGCCTGCGGCACGTAAGAAGACGGCAGCTCGCAAGCCCGCCGCTCGCAAGAAGACGGCAGCGAGGAAGCCGGCTCGCAAGAAGACGGCAGCTCGCAAGCGCTGAGCGATCCGTGTATCGGCGTTCGAAGGGGGGCTAGTGCCCCCCTTCCGCTTCTTCTGGCACGGCCCGTGCTAGGCTCCGCGCCGCGCAAGGTGCGCATCGCATGACAGAACCCTCTACCGACTCCGCCTCTCTGCGCGCGCCCTCCGTCCTGGTGATCCTCGTCGTTCGGGAGGCGGCGGCATGGCTCCGCGGGTGCCTCGCTGCCCTGGGGGCTCAGACCTATCCGAGGGTCGGCGTGCTCGCCGTCGACAACGCCTCGAGCGATGGTTCGGCGCAGATGCTCGCTCAGGCCTTGGGTGAACGTCGCGTCATCGCCTCGAAGGAGGATCGGGGCCTGGCGGGATCCGTGCGGGCCGCGCTCGAGCTCCCGGTCGCACAGGAGGCGGACTACCTCCTCGTGCTGCACGACGACATCGCCCTCGACCCCGACGCAGTCACGCGGCTGGTGGATGCGGCCACAGGGATGGGGGTCGACGATGTCGGTGTCGTCGGCCCGAAGGTGGTCGATTGGGAGGAGCCGCGACTGCTCCTCGACGTCGGCCGGTCCGCGGACCGGTTCGGGCATCCTTACACGCCCTTGCAGCCCGGGGAGATCGACCAGGGCCAGTTCGATCGAGTCGTGGAAGTCCTGTGTGTGTCGACCGCGGCCATGCTCATCTCGCGCGAGGCATGGCAACGCGCTGGCCTCTTCGACGAGCGACTGGATGCGCGTCATGAGGATCTCGACTTCTGTTGGCGGGCGCGGCTCGCGGGCTTCCGGGTCCTCGTGACCCCGCTCGCTCGCGCGCGGCACCGCGACGCTTCGGTGCGTGGGGAGCGGCCCGCGGGGCATCGTCGGAGCGATCGCTACTACGAGGATCGAGCGGCGATCGCCGCCATGCTCAAGAACTACGGATTGCTGTCGCTCCTGTGGCTCCTGCCGCTGGATCTGGCGCTGGGGTTGGTTCGTCTGGTGTTCCTGGTCTTGTCGCGACGGTTCGACGGAGCCCTCGATCTTGTGTCGGCTTGGGGGTGGAACCTCGTTCATCTGCCCGGGACGCTTTCACGCCGGGTGCGGGCGCAATCGGTGCGCAAGGTCAGCGACCGTCAGCTCCGCCGATTCATGGGATCGGCAGGGCTCCGTCTGCCGCGATGGTTCGAGACGGCCGGACAGATCCTCGCGGAGCAGCAAGAGATCCAGGTGGAGGAAGAAGGGGCGTCGGCCGGCAGGCGGCTCCGCGACCGGACCGCATCGCTCGTAGGGTCGCACCCCGTCGTCGTGACGTGCTTCTTCGGGATCGTCGTGGCCGCCGTCGCGTTCCGTGGACTACTGGGTCCCGAGTCGCTACACGGGGGAGCGTTGCCGGCCTTCCCGGCATCCTGGGGCGGGTTCTTCGGTGAGTTGACCTCCGGGTACCGCACGACGCCGCTCGGCGGGTCGTTCGCTGCCAGCCCTGCGCTCGGAGCCCTAGGGACAACCTCGTGGTTCACCTTCGGTAGCACTGCCATCGCGCAGAAGCTGCTGCTCGCAGGAGGTCCGGTGCTGGCGTCCGTCATGTTGTATCGAGCGCTCGCCAGGCTGACCGGCCGACCCGGCGCAGCTGTGCTCGGCGCCGTGGCATACGCCTTGTCGGCGCTGGTGCTTTGGTCGTTCTCCGAGGGTCGGATCGATCTGCTGGTCGCCCTCGCGGTCGTCCCGGCGATCGCCGAGCGTTTGGAGGCGGCATCCGGGCGGGAGCCTCCATCCGACGGTCGGTGGCGATTCATCATCGGCCTGGGTGTGACCATCGCGGTGGGTGTGGCGTTCCTGCCGGGCGTGATGCTTGTGCTCGGAGTGCTCACCGTCGTGCAGGCGATGTTCGGCTCATCCCGACGCCGTGGGGTGGGGTTGACCCTCGCGAGCACCGCGGTCGCCGCTGCCCTGCTCCTCGTGTTCGTCGCCACGATCGTATCGGGGGACGGCGCGGCGATGGGCTCCCGTATCGGCACGACCGACCTCGGCGAGCTGTTGAGGCTTGCGCTCGGCGGCGGCCCCGGCACCTGGGTGATCGCTGCGTTCTTGCCGGTATCGGCCGTGTTGGCTCTGGCGCTCATCGGACCGCAGTTCCGAAGCGTCGGTTTCCGTGCAGCCTTCACCGCCACGGCGGGACTGGCGCTGGCGTGGTTCGCCTCGGCCGGCTACCTGCCTGGGTGGGCCGCGAACGCTGAGGCATACCTGGTCCTGGCCGCCGTGTCGGAGGCCTTCATCGTTGGCTTCGGGCTCGCTTCGGTCCTGGGAGGACTGGGCCGGGAATCGTTCGGGCTCCGTCAGGTCGGTACGGCGCTTCTCGCGATCGTCCTGGGCGGAGGCCTTCTTCTGCAGTCCGCCGCGGCAATGGTAGGGGGGTGGTCGGTGGGTGGTCCCGAGGCGCTCCCGCCGGCGTGGGCTCTCATCACGAGCAGCGCGAAGGGGGACTTTCGGGTCCTGTGGGTTGGCGGAGACACAGGACGGCGTTTCGTGGCGCCGGGCGGAGACCCGGTGGATGTGGCGACAGGCCGCACGACGTCTCTCCGTTATGGCCTCACGGATAGAACCGGCATCTCGGCGCTCGACGTCGGTCGGACCATCAGCGGGGGCGGCGCCGACTACCTGCGCTCCGCGGTCGACCAGATCCTGTCCGGGACGACGGTGCACGGCGGCGCGCTGCTGGCGCCGTTAGGCGTGCGCTTCGTGGTGGCCGGACGCGGGGACCTCCCCCAGGCAGCACAGGCCCTCCTGGACGCACAGGTCGATCTCGATCTGGTCGGAACGTCTGGGCTCACGATCTTCCGCAACGCCGCGCCATTGCCTCCGGCCGGCATCCTTCCCGCGACCGAGCAGTTGGCCCAAGCCGTTGGTTCGGAAGACCTCGGCCAGATCGCTCGGCTGCCCGGCGCTCGAGCTGTGCCATTGACGCCGGTCGAGGGGGGCTGGGCGGGTGTTTCACCGATTGTGGGGCTCGCCGTCGTCTCCACGCAGTTCAGCTCCGAGTGGCGAGCCGAGATCCCCGGAGGCAACACCGTAGGCCCTCGAGAGTCCTTCGGGTGGGCGACGTCGTTCGACGTGCCGCAGGGCCCGGTCCGGATCCGCTTCATGGACCAATGGGCGCGCACGCTCGAGACGATCGCGCTGGGCCTTCTCTGGGCTGTTGCGCTGTGGGTGACCAGGAAGCCAGTGGCGCGATGAGGGCCGAGCGACATACCGGGCGCAGTCGCGGCCAGGGGCTGGTGGCGATGGCGTTCTTGGTCGTCGTGGTCGGCGGCGCGTTCGCGTTGGATCGGGTCGTCGGACCTCTGACCCCATCGCCCCCGTCGGCCGCCGCGACCGGATCGGGCGCGTGGCTCTGCCCGCACGGCGGGGGCCCGGAGGCGTGGAAGGCCACGCTATACCTCGCGAACCCTGGCACCGGTGATGTGACCGCGCGCATCACTTCGATGTCCTCGCGCCGCCCGGCGGCCCCGTTCGACGTGGACGTTCCGGCGCAAACCACGGTGGGCGTGGAGGTTCCCGCCGCCGGGAGGGAGGCGTCCACCTTCGTCGAGTACTTCGGCGGCTGGATCGGTGCGGGGTGGGTCACCCAAGGCGGCGGGGGGGAGATCGGTGTCGGGGCCGAACCGTGCGCTCCCGATGCTGAACGTTCTTGGTTCCTGCCGGACGGGACCACGGAGAAGGGCGAGGACGCCTACATCGTGGTCATGAACCCGTTCGCCGAAGACGCAGTGTTCGACGTGGTCCTGCTTACCCCGAAGCGGGCGCCGATCCGTAGCTCGGAGCTGTCCGAGGTGGTGCTTCGCCCGGGGAAGAGCTTGGCGTTCCGGGTCAACGCGTTCGCCGAGGGCGAGCCGGCGGTCGGCGCCGAGGTCGACGTCACGTTGGGTCGGGTGGCGGTCTCCTCACTGGGTGTCTCGCGCGACGCCGGGATCCGAAGCGTCATCGGCGGGACCGATGTCGCTTCGCAGGCGTTCCTACCGGCAGGAGCTGGTTCGGGACAGTCGACGCTCGTTCTGATGGTTCCGGGTGAGGATCAGATCTCGTTCGGCGCCACGCTCCTTTCTGCCGATCCTCCGGCGCCAGCGGGCGGGCTCACCGAGGCAACGCAGAACCCGACATCTGCGCGGCCGTACCCCGTGACCGCCTCCGGCGCGTCCTCCGTCGACGTGGTATCCCAAGGGTCGATTCCGTTCGTGGCGACCGAACGCGCGATCGGGGTGGGGAACGACTATGCGGCCACGGGTGGCGCGACCCAGGCTGGATCGGATTGGCTGGTCCTGCCTGCCATAGCCGGCGAGCCCTCTCACTCCGGTCTCGTGATCGTGAACCCGGGGAACACGGCGGTCACGGTTACCTTGCACGCTCTGGCACCCGAAGGCGTCACACCTCCGCCGGATATCACTCTCGTGATCCCCGCCGGCTCCGTGCGGTCGGCTCCTCCGGACTTCCTGAACGAGGATCCTCGATCGGCGATCGAGGTTCGTTCTGATGGCGGAGCCGTGATCGCGATGGCGGCCTCCACTTCGCTCGGCAACGAAGGCTTGTCCACGTATGCCCTGGCCATGGGGGTCGCGGTCGTCGGATGATAGCCGCGAAAGGCCGCTATCATCGTTGGGTTCGTACCCTTTTCGCCGACCGTGGGACACCGCCATGACCCGAGGACGACACGTCAAACGCACGGTAGGCAGTGCGGTCGTCGTAATGGCGATCGCCGTCGGGATCGTGCTCCTCGCGCTCGGGGGGGTGGCCTTCGCCGCGTATCGATACGACCTAGCCACGGCTGACACGATCCTCCCCGGCGTTACCGTTGCTGGGGTCGACGTCGGGGGAATGACCAGGGCCGAAGCCGTCGAGGTCATCGACACGGTCGCGGCGCAACGCCTGGACGCGCCGATCTCCATGTCGGCCTTGGACGACTCCTGGACGACGAGTGCGGCGGAGCTCGGTCAGTCCGCCGACGTTGAGGCGGCCGTAGATCGTGCGATCGCCGCGTCGGAGTCGACCGCGTTCCTGACGCGTGTCTGGCATCGCCTGCGAGACGAGCCGGTCGATATCGCGGTCGACCTCGAGTTCACCATATCCGGTACGTCGGCGCAGACACTGGTTGCCTCCATAGCGAGCGAGATCGCCTCGGACCCCCGGGACGCATCGGTATCCGTAGTGGACGGTGAGACGGTCTTCGTGCACTCGCGACGCGGCCGTGCCCTTGGAACGAACGTATCGCTGAAGAGGCTCCTCGCGACCCTCGATGAAGGGGCGACATACCTTCGTCTCCCCGTTACAAGAGTGAAGCCGGCGATCCCGGACTCGAAGCTGGGCAAGACGATCATCGTCGATCGAACCACGAACGAGCTGTACTTCTACAACAGGTTCGACCTATCGAAGACCTACCACGTCGCAACGGCGGCAGCGGGCTACGTTACCCCCGCCGGCGACTGGACCATCGTCGACAAACAGGAGTATCCGACCTGGTATAACCCGGCGCTCGATACGTGGGGGGCCGACCTGCCCGCCTCGATCCCTCCCGGCCCCGGGAACCCGTTGGGGACACGTGCCCTATACATGGACGCCCCGGGCATCAGGATCCACGGCACCTACGATGTCGGGTCGATCGGGACCTATGCCTCGCACGGATGCATCCGCATGCTGATCTCCGATGTCGAGCAGCTCTACCCGCTCGTGCCGATCGGTACCCGGGTCATCGTCTTCTGAGGTCCTGGCGGGCCCCGGAAACCGGTTGAGATGCTTGAAGATCACATCCATGTGATCTAGCCTCCGCCCGTGCGAACATGCGCCAAGATCCGGTGCACGGCGGAGCCGGCAGTCACCATCTCGCTCGGGTACGCCGATCGTGAGGTCGTCATCAGAGATCTGTTGACCGAGCGGGACCCGAACCTGCTGGATCTCTGCGACGAGCATGTGTCGCGGATGACGCCCCCGGTTGCCTGGACCGTTCGCGACGAGCGAGCCAGCGTGCCGGCCGTCGTCGCTTGACCCCCGGATGACCCCCGCCGTTCGACCGAGTCAGGGTCGGGGTCGGGTGGATCTTCAGTCCCCCGAGGTCCTTGGAGCACGGGCCCGTGGCCGACGCCGGGGACCGCCCGCACGACCCAGCGAAATGACAGCAGGGTGCTATGGCCGTCGGACGAGCCGTGCGGCACTCTTGACCGACCATGGCTGATACGAACGGAACCTGCCCAACCTGCCGATCGGGCGACCTCATCTCGATCACCATGACCGTCGCCGGGCGCGAGCTGGCGTTCTCCACCTGTCACCTCTGCGAGGCGAAGTGGTGGTATCGGGAAGGCAAGCAGGTCCCGCTGCAGTCGGTGATCGGTCTCGTCGTTCAGCAGTAGCTCGGCGGGCCCGCCTGACGGTCGGCGAGCGCCTCCGTAGGATGCCGCTCGTGAGCGCCACCGATCTGAGTCGCATCTTCAAGGCGTACGACGTACGAGGCGTGGTGCCCGACGAGCTAGACGAGGAGCTCGCGCGCCGTATCGGAGCCGCGTTCGCCGGATGGACGGGCGCACCCCGGATCCTGATCGGTCGCGACTGCCGGCTGTCGTCGCCCGCGATCGCCTCCGCGCTCGCTGGGGGCATGACCGCTCGGGGTGCCGACGTCGTCGACCTCGGTTTGGCCTCCACGGATCTCCTCTACTACGCGGCCGGCTCGCTGGATATGCCCGGCGTGATGATCACAGCCAGCCACAATCCGAAGCAGTACAACGGACTCAAGTTCTGCCTCAGCGGCGCCAGGCCTGTTGGGGAAGAGAGCGGTCTCCACGAGATCCGGGCCCTAACCGAGGCAGGTTTCACGCCCGTCGCCGACCCGGGGACCGTGGAGAGACAGGATCTCCTGCCGGCCTTCGTCGAGCACGTGTTGGGATTCGTCGGATCGGAGATGCGACCGCTCGTCGTGGTGATCGACACCGCGAACGGCATGGGTGGATTGGTGGCGCCGGCCGTCTTCGATCGGCTACCGATCACCTTGCACCACCTCTACCCCGAGCTCGACGGCACGTTCCCCAACCATCCCGCCGACCCGATCGATCCGGAGAACCAGCGCGACCTCCGGGCGGCTGTGCTGGAGCACGGGGCGGACATCGGCCTGGCCTTCGACGGCGACGCGGATCGCGTGTTCCTTGTCGACGAACGAGCCCAGGACGTTAGTGGCTCGCTGGTGACGGCCCTCGTAGCTCAGGCGATGCTTCGGCGCGAGCCCGGCGCGGCGATCATCTACAACCTGATCTGCTCGTGGACGGTCCCCGAGGTGATCCGCGAGAACGGGGGCACTCCCATCCGCACGCGTGTCGGCCATTCGTTCATCAAGCAGGAGATGGCCGAGACGGGGGCGATCTTCGGCGGAGAGCATTCGGGCCACTACTACTTCCGCGAGAACTACCGAGCGGACTCCGGACTGATCGCGGCCGTGCTGGTTCTGGCCCAACTCTCGGAGGCCTCGGTTCCGCTCTCGCAGCTCCTGGCGCCGTTCCGGCGCTACGTCGCCTCCGGCGAGATCAATTCGAGGGTGGACGACCAGGAGGCGCGCATCGAGGGCGTGGCCGCGGCGCTCGCCGACGGTCTCCAGGACCGCCTGGACGGCCTGACGGTAGAGTTCGACGACTGGTGGTGCAACGTCCGGGCTTCCAACACCGAGCCGCTGCTCCGCCTGAACGTGGAGGCCAGGACCGAGGACCTGCTCAGGGAGAAGACGGCCATGGTCCTTGGAGCCATCCGAGGAGAAGGAGAGGACGCGTGACGCTCGACGCCGAGTTGCTTGAGATCTTGGTGTGCCCGAACGATCGAGGCGAGGTGGACTACCTCGAGGACGAGCAGGTGATCGTCTGTCGAACCTGTGGCTACCGGTACCCGGTACGTGACGACATCCCGGTCATGTTGATCGACGAGGCCGAGAAGCCAGCCGTCGGCAGATGACCGACCTCGACGATCCGCACGCGCTCCGACTGGCGGACCCACAAGGGATGCTCGACGCCGTCTTGGGGCTCCCGCGTGACTGTCGCTCGGCCTACGACTCCGCCCGCCTTGCCGAGGGGTTGCCGTCGACGCGCGACGTTTCCTCGGTGACGTTCTGCGGCATGGGCGGGTCCGCCGTCTCGGGCGACGTGGTGCGCTCGGTCTTCTTGGAGCGTTTGGGTATGCCGGTCGAGGTGAACCGCTCACCTGTGCTTCCCGAGCACTGCAACTCGCGATCACTCGTCGTGTGCTCGTCGTACTCGGGGAACACCACCGAGACGTTGGCCTCGTTCCGGACCGCGCTCGCTCGAGGGTGCCGCGTGCTGGTCGTCACCTCGGGGGGGACGATCGGCTATGAGGCCGAGGAGGCGGGCGTCGGGATCGTTCGCGTGCCCCCGGGGTATCAGCCACGTGCGGCCCTGGGGCATCTGGGGTTCGCGTCGCTCGGGGCGCTCGAAGCTATGGGGCTCCTGCCGTCGCTCGCGGACGATGTAGCAGAGGCTGTCGGCGAGATCGAGGCGTTGTTCGCGACGAGCGCCTCCGATGTCCCCTCAGCGATGGATCCCACGAAGGCTCTGGCGATCCGCATAGACGATCGCATCCCTGTCTTCTGGGGCGCGGACGGCATCGGATCGGTCGCAGCCGCACGATGGAAGACCCAGGTGAACGAGAACGCGAAGCGACCCGCCTTCTGGTCGTCGATGTCCGAGCTCGATCACAACGAGGTCGTGGGATGGTCGGCGCCGTTCGGAGAGAGGTTCGTGGTGGTCGGACTGCGGCACGAGGGGGAGCATGCGGAGATCCCGGCGCGCTTCCCGCTCTCGTTCGCTATCGCGCGAGCATCCGGAGCCGCTGTCGAGGAGGTCCACGCCCGCGGCACGTCTGCGCTATCGCGGCTCATGACCCTGATCGCTATGGGAGACGTCATGAGCGTCTACCTGGCGCTCGCGAACGACGTGGATCCGACCCCCGTCGCCGTGATCGAGCGCCTGAAGGCGGCGCTGGCGGGATCGTGACCTGGTGAGCCCGAACGGTCTTCCCGGTCCCGGAGACGATCTGCCGCAGCGAGCGGCGGGGGTCGTTCGATCCCGCACGGCGATGATCCCTCGGATCGGCCTGATCCTGGGATCGGGGCTCGGCCCCGCGCTCGGTCCGTCCTTCGAGGAGGAGGCCTCGTTCGCGTTCGACGAGCTGCCCGGGTTCCCGCCCCCGGGGGTGCCCGGCCACGCAGGCAGGCTGGCCCTCGGCAGGCTCGCGGGCGTGCCCGTCGCCGCTTACTCAGGCCGCGTGCACTTCTACGAGGGGCACGGGATGGACGTCCCGGCGCTCCTGCCTCGGCTGGCGCGTGAGTTGGGTGCAGGCACGATGGTGTTGACGGCGGCGGCGGGTGGGGTCGAGCCCGGCCTGGCGGCCGGAACGGTGGTGGTCTTGACCGATCACCTGAACATGATGGGAACGGCTCCGCTCCGTGCGTGGCGATACCCGGATGGGATGCCGGCGTTTGTTCCCATGGGCGATGCGTACGACGAGAACCTGGTGGCGCTGGCGCTCGAGAGAGCCGTGGCGCTCGACGTTGTCGCGGTACCGGGCGTCTACGCGGCGATGTCGGGACCGGCGTACGAGACGCGCGCGGAGCTGACGCTCGTGCGACAGGCAGGGGCGACGATCGTGGGCATGTCCGTGGTGCCGGAGGCGCTCCCGGCCCGGGCGCTGGGCATGCGTGTGCTCGGGCTGAGTATGGTGACGAACGCGTTGGGCGAACCCGTAAGCCACGAAGAAGTAGTGCGCGTCTCGAATGAGACCGCGGTCGCGGTGGGCAGGCTGTTGGTGGACCTGCTCCCGCGCATCGACGAAGGAGCGTGAATCATGGGATGCGACGTGAAGGATATGGGGTTGGCGACCACCGGGCGTGAGCGGATCGAATGGGCGGCGGGCGAGATGCCGGTGCTCGCCCTGATCCGCGAGCGGTTCGAGAAGGAACGTCCGCTGGACGGGATCAGGATCGCCGCCTGCCTCCACGTCACCACCGAGACCGCGAACCTGATGGAGACGCTCGCGGCCGGGGGCGCGGAGGTGGCGCTCTGCGCCTCGAACCCGCTCTCGACCCAGGATGATGTAGCGGCCGCGCTCTGCGAGCAGAGCGGGATCGCCACCTTCGCGGTGAAGGGTGAGGACACAGAGACGTTCTTCCGCCATATCAACGAGGTGCTGGACACGCACCCGCACATCACCATGGATGACGGCGCCGACATGGTGAGCGTCCTTCACAAGGAGCGCGCGGATCAGATCGCCGAGATCATCGGCGGGACCGAGGAGACGACCACCGGCGTGATCCGCCTGCGGGCGATGGCCGCCGACGGCGCCTTGAAGTACGCGATCGTCTCCGTGAACGATGCCGATACGAAGCATCTGTTCGACAACCGGTTCGGCACGGGGCAGTCCACCATCGACGCCATCATGCGCTCGACCAACAGGTTGCTGGCCGGGCGAACCTTGGTCGTGTGCGGCTACGGGATGTGCGGGCGCGGGGTGGCCTCGCGGGCGAGCGGGATGGGTGCGCACGTCGTGGTCACCGAGGTCGATCCCACCAGCGCGCTCGAGGCGGTCATGGAGGGGTACCGCGTGATGCCGATTCGCGACGCCGCCCGCGTGGGGGACGTGTTCGTGACGGTGACCGGCGACACCAGCGTGATCCGAGGCGAGCACATGGAGCTGATGAAGGACGGCGCCATCCTGGCGAACTCCGGGCACTTCGACGTGGAGATCGACAAGGCAGCTCTGGCGGGGCTGGCCGTCCGTACACGACGGATCCGGGAGTTCGTCGACGAGTACACCATGGCGGACGGGCGACGCCTGCATCTGTTGGGTGAGGGACGTTTGGTGAACCTCTCCGCCGCGGAGGGTCATCCGGCGGCGGTGATGGACATGTCGTTCGCGAATCAGGCTCTTGCCGTCGAGTGGGTCGTGAAGCAACATGAGGAGCTGGGACCTGAGGTCTATCCGGTGCCGGTCGAGATCGACAAGGATGTTGCCCGGCTGAAGTTGCGCGCGATGGGCGTCGAGATAGACACGCTCACGGCGGAGCAGGACTCCTACCTGCACTCGTGGCAGCAGGGGACGTGAGCGAGACCGGATCCATGGAAGAGCGGGTATCCATCCGAGCGCATTTCGAGCGGTTCCCCGCCACCATCAAGGGTGCGTTCGTCTTGCGTGGGGCCGATCGCGATCCTCACCAGGTCCGGATCGACTCCGCAAGGGTGCGCGAGATCTCGGGCCGAGGAGGTCTGCCGATCGACCTGGATACCGTAACGCTGGACGTGGCGCCCAACCTCGACCTGTTCGTCCCGTTCGAGTTCGCGATCACGGAGCTCAAGGCTGGGTGGTACGGGCTGGAGTGCGATGTGGCGATCGACGGCGTGCCGACCAACGTTCGGCCGCCCAAGCGGTTCGCCGTGCCTTGGCCCCGCGGTTCGGTGCGGCGGGGCAACGTGAGCGTGAACCGGTCGGTACAGGTGGAAGGCGGGCCGAAGGTCCGCGTGGAACAGGTGGAATGTGGCGGCGATTCCATCCGGATGTCGTACTCGGTCACTCCGGCGGAGCCGGTCGTGATCCGATTGAGCGGCGACGGAGCTCCCGTTCCGGTCCTGGAGACGGAGCTCCAGGAGGAGGACGGACGCGGACGCCTGACCGCCTACCCCCTGCTCCGCACGCAGTCTCGTCTGGAGATAGACGTGAAGGGCGCCCCCGCACCGCTGGACGTTCGTCTGCCCTAGCTCAGGCGGTGTCGTTACCTGGCGCTAGCGTCGTCTGGTGGTGGCCAGGGCGCTCGACGTGGTCTTCCCGCCTCGATGCGCCGGCTGCGCGCGGGGCGCCTGGCCGTTCTGTCGACCCTGCAACTCCGCGCTCGTGCCGCTGTTGCCGCCGTGGTGTGGGCGATGCGGCCGTCCGCGTCCGGATGAAGTGGAGAGCTGTCGCGAGTGCCCACCCTCGCCTCTGGCGGGGGCCCGTGCCCCGTTCCTGTACGCCGGTCCCGCTCGCGCGGCGATCATCCGCCTGAAGTTCTCCGGATGGCGGAGCGTGGCAGCTGCGCTGGCCGACGCGATGGTCGCCGTCGGGCCGCCACCGGCCGACGCCGTCACCTGGGTTCCGCTCGCGCGTCGGCGACTGGCCGAACGCGGGTACGACCAGGCTCGAGCCCTCGCAGTGGCGGTTGGCGCGCGACTCCACCTGCCGGTCGTTCGCCTCGCGCGCCGAGTGCTTGCCACAGACCCGCAGGCCATGCGCACCGGAGGGCAACGACGGGTTGCCATGAAGGGGGCCTTCCGACCCACGCGCCTCCCGGCGCCCGAGACGGTGCTCCTGATCGACGACGTGCTCACCACCGGCGCCACCGCTGCCGCTTGCGCTGAAGCCATGGTCGGAGCGGGTGCGCGCCGGGTGACGTTGCTTACCGCGGCGCGCGCGTTCGCCCGTCCCGAGGGGTCTGGCTATACTCGGCTGGGCTCTCAACCGGGTCTGTGGTTGCCCGGGGATCTTCCCCGGTAGTCGACGCCAGCCGCGGGCGAAACGACCCACGTAAGGCGACCATTGGTCGGCCGAGCATGGCGCGGTTTAGATGTAAGTCCTGCCTCGGGCCGGGTGACCGGACCGGGAGAAGGTGCTAAGCCGTTCCTTCGGGGGCGGCGACCCCCTCCGCAGGCGGGTGTGGGGGCAAAGACCAGGTCAGCCGGGAGGGAGCCCACCCGGAGCGAAAGGGGGCGAAGCTACAGGGATGGATCTGACCTTCACGGGCCGCGGGCTCGCGCTCACCGACGAGGTTCGGGAGATCGCCGAGCACAAGCTCTCGCACCTCGCCCGGCTAGAGCCGCGGACGACGCGGGTGGATCTGGAGTTCATCGCCGAACATCACCCGAGGATCGACGGGACCACGCGCGTGGAGGCCGCACTCTTCGTGCCTCGCAAGACGTTCCGGGCCGAGGCCGAGGCCGAGGACGTCCCGACCGCGCTCGACCGGGTAGCTGAGCGCCTCGACCGGCAGATCAGGGATTACCACGGCCGCCGCAAGAAGCGGGCGGCCCGCAAGGATGCACTAGAATCCGCGCGCCCGAGGCCCCAGACTGCCGATACAACGGGGGAGCAGACCGGAGAGGATCTGGGGGGACAGTGACGTCCAAGGGCGAGAATGGAACGGCTGAGCGGCTCCGAGTGATGGTGGTGGACGATCACGCCTTGTTCCGAAGGGGCCTGGAGATGGTCCTTCAGGGAGAGGAAGACCTGGAGCTGGTCGGTGAAGCCTCCGACGGAGCCGAGGCGGTCGACAGGGCCACCGAGCTGATGCCCGACGTGGTGCTCATGGACGTACGGATGCCCAAGCGCTCCGGTATCGAGGCCGCAGGTCAGATCAAGGACCTGCTGCCGCATGTGAAGATCCTGATGCTCACGATCAGCGACGAGGAGGCGGACCTCTACGACGCGATCAAAGCGGGGGCCTCGGGATACCTCCTCAAGGAGATCCCGATCGAGGAGGTAGCCGACGCCATCCGCTCCGTCTGGGCGGGGCAATCGCGGATCTCACCCTCGATGGCCTCCAAGCTCCTGACCGAGTTCGCCGCCATGTCCAAGGCTTCCGACGAACGCCCGCAGATGCCGGCGCCGCGGCTCACGGATCGCGAGATGGAGGTCCTGCGACTCGTCGCGCAGGGCCTGAACAACCGCGACATCGCCAAGGAGCTGTTCATCTCAGAGAACACGGTCAAGAACCACATCCGCAACATCCTGGAGAAGCTCCACCTGCACTCGCGGATGGAGGCGGTCGTCTACGCCGTCCGCGAGAAGATGATCGAGATCAGCTGAACGTGTTGGAGGCGGGGGATAGGTGACTGTGAGCGATCCCACGCTCGAAGCCGCACGCAGCATCGTGGACGAGTCGTTGGACGCGATGCGCGCCGCGATAACCGGAGCGTCGGCCGACGCATTGAACGGTCGCCCTGCCGGCGACGACTCGAACCCCATCGCGGTGTTGGTCGTGCACGCGCTGAGCAGCACGCGCTGGTGGTTGAGCGTGGCCTTGGGTCAGCCGGTCCCCGAGCGGGACCGCCCGGCCGAGTTCCTCACGACGGTGGCTAGCGCCGATGAGCTGCTCGGATCGTTCGATCCGATCGCCGCCGACTGCCGGGCGTTGTTGAGCACCGATGTTGCGTTCGACCCAGGAGCGATCCGCGAGGACCCACGCGACGGCGACAAGGTGACGGCGGCGTGGGCGCTCATCCACGCGGTGGAGCACCTACGCGAGCACGTCGGTCACGCGGAGCTCACCCGTCAGCTGCTCGGATGACCGGGGCCGCTCCGAGGCTTGAACCGCTCGGCCGATAGAATCGAAGGACCCACTGACCCGAACCTCCCCTTGGAAAGGCCTGTTCCCTTGGTACTGGACAAGATCGCGAACCTCGGCGAAGGCCGGAAACGCAAGAACCTGGAGTCGCTCGCGCAGCTGGTGCTGACGTATGAGCCGGAGTTCGAGGAGCTCACGGACGATGAGCTCGGCGGCAAGACCTCGGAGTTCCGCCAGCGCGTCGAGAACGGCGAAGATCTGGACGACCTGCTTCCCGAGGCGTTCGCCGCCGCCCGTGAAGCCTCCAAGCGCTCGACCGGGAAGCGCCACTTCGACGTTCAGGTCATGGGCGCCGCCGCGCTGCACCAAGGCAACATCGCCGAGATGAAGACCGGCGAGGGCAAGACGCTCGCGGCCACCATGCCCGCGTACCTGAACTCGCTCACGGGCAAGGGCGTCCACATCGTCACCGTGAACGACTTCCTGGCCAAGCGCGACTCGGAATGGATGGGACCGATCTACCGATCCCTCGATGTGCATGTGGGCCTGATCCAGTCGGCGATGTCGCCCGCCGAGCGGCGACCCGCCTACGCGGCGCCCATCACTTACGGCACCAACAACGAGTTCGGGTTCGACTACCTGCGCGACAACATGGCCATGCGGATCGACGACTGCGTCCAGCACGGGTATCAGTACGCGATCGTCGACGAGGTCGACTCGATACTGATCGATGAGGCCCGTACCCCACTGATCATCAGCGGCATGGTGGCCGACAGTGCCAAGTGGTATCAGACGTTCGCCCGGATCGCGCCGCGCCTGAAGCGCGACGAGGACTACGAGGTTGAGGAGTCCAAGTACCAGGTAGCCGTGACGGAGTCCGGCGTGGCCAAGGTGGAGGAGATGCTCGGCATCGAGAACCTCTACGAGCACGTCAACACGCCCCTCGTGCACCACATGCAGAACTCGTTGCGAGCCAAGGAGCTCTATAAGCGCGACGTGGCCTACGTGGTCCAGGACGGAGAGGTGAAGATCGTCGATGAGTTCACCGGGCGAGTGCTGGAGGGCCGGCGCTACTCGGAGGGTCTGCACCAGGCGATCGAGGCGAAGGAGGGTGTCCGGATCAAAGAGGAGAACCAGACGCTCGCCACGATCACCATCCAGAACTACTTCAAGATGTACGACAAGCTCTCGGGCATGACCGGAACCGCCAAGACGCAGCAGACCGAGTTCGAAGCGACGTACAAGATCGGCGTGGTGGAGATCCCCACCAACCGCGACATGGTCCGAAAGGACAACCAAGACGGGATCTTCAAGAACGAGGAAGCCAAGTGGAACGCCGTCGTCGAGGACATCGTCGAGCGGAACGCCGCCGGCCAGCCCATCCTGGTGGGCACGGTCTCCATCGAGACGTCCGAACTGCTCTCGGGCAAGTTGAACCGGCGGGGTGTGCAGCACCACGTCCTGAACGCCAAGAACCACGAGAAGGAGGCCATGATCGTGGCTCAGGCGGGTCGCAAGGGCGCGGTCACGGTCGCGACGAACATGGCGGGCCGCGGCGTGGACATCCTGCTCGGCGGCAACCCCGAGTACCTGGCTCGCCAGGAGATGGCCGCCCGCGAATGGGACAACGACGCCTACCTCATGTTCGAGATGCAGGAGGAGGATCGTGAGGCCTACGAGGCCGAGTACGAGCCGATCCTGGAGAAGTTCGAGGCTCAGACCAACGCCGAACATGACGAGGTGGTCGGGTTGGGCGGCCTGTACGTCTTGGGCACCGAGCGGCATGAGTCGCGCCGGATCGACAACCAGCTCCGGGGTCGGTCGGGACGTCAGGGTGACCCCGGGGAGTCGGCGTTCTACCTCTCGCTCGAAGACGACCTGATGCGGTTGTTCGCAAGCGATCGCGTGGCCTCGATCATGGAGCGGCTGAAGTGGCCCGACGACGAGCCCATCACCGCGAAGATGGTGACCAAGGCGGTCGAGAACGCCCAGAAACAGATCGAGGAGCTCAACTACGAGCGCCGCAAGAACGTTCTGAAGTACGACGACGTCATGAACCACCAGCGCGAGGTGATCTACGGCGAGCGCCGCCGGATCCTCGAGGGCCAGGACTTCGGGGAACAGGCGCGCGACATGGTGGAGCAAGTGGTGGCCGACACGGTGGAGCAGTACTGCTCCGCAGAGGTGTTCCCGGAGGAGTGGGACCTGGACGCGGTCCTGGTGGCGGAGACCGAGATCTTCCCGGTCGCGTCTACGAAGGCCGTCATCGAGAGCGTCCGCGAGCTGCCGGATCTTCAGGCGCTGTTCGTGGAGGAGGCGCTGGCGGCCTACGACGCGAAGGAGGCGACCATGACCACCCCGGTCATGCGCGACCTCGAGCGCGTCGTCCTGTTGAATATCACGGACACGAAGTGGCGCGAGCACCTCTACGAGATGGACTATCTGCAGGAGGGGATCCACCTGCGCTCATACGCGCAGAAGGACCCACTGACCGAGTATCAACGCGAGGCGTTCGACATGTTCTCGGAATTGACGGATTCCATCCGCGAGGACTTCGCCCGCTACATCTACCGGGTGGAGTTCGTGCGGCCCGAGGCACAGCAGGCACGGCCGCAGCGCGTCTCGGACAACCGCGCCGAGGTCGAGAGCGGGGGAGCGGCTGAGAGCGCCACCCCCGCCGGCAATCCCCAGCAGGCGATCAGCGACAAGGTGCCGCGGAACGCCCCGTGCCCCTGCGGCTCGGGTAGGAAGTTCAAGAAGTGCCATGGAGCCGCGGTCTAGACCGCGGCTCCATCGGGTGGACGAGACGGGGGCCGGCCCGAAGGGCCGGCCCCCGTCGTGCGGAGAGGGGGTACCTCACCGGCACTGGTGACAGACGTAGTCCCCGATCGTGATCGGCTGCCGGGCGGGGAGCCTGTCCGAGGTCCCCACCTTGACGCTTCCGTCGCGACTCAGCTGCTCGAACTTCGCGCCGGCGGGCACGGTGTCTGCGGAGCTAGACCCGCGCGTCATCGCGAAGAGCGTGACGGCCAGGACGATCGTGAGCAGGATCGCGGCGACCCGTGCTCCGGCCCAGCTGACGCCGACCTGGGTTCCCTGGATGGTTCCGGCCCTCGTGCTCATCGTCTCCTCCTCGGTTCCCGTGTCGCCCGGTTGGGCGATCCCACAAGCGCACGGTATCCAGGGGCGCCTGGCCGGTCGGTGGCAGCGCGCACCGTCGCTGGGTGTCGTTCGTCACCGCTCCTGTTGTGACTACGACGAGGGTGAGACGAACCGGATCAGCTCTTCGCGATCCGAGCCTCCCGACACGCCGAGGGCGAGGACTATTCCGATCCCTTCCGCGTAGAGCTTGTATTCGAGGATCTTCGGGTGGAGTGGGGTGTACTCCCGGGTCAGGATGACCTCGGAGAAGTGTCCGTAGGGGACCTCAGCCTGCTCGGTGATGCTCAGTATCGTTGCGGCATCCTCCGCCTCACCGGCGAGATACTCCTGGCGATAGGAGAGCCCAACCTGGGGATCCGCGGGCATGACCACGCCCGGCTGGGCGCCGTCCACGCCTGCCTCCCAGGACCCGGCCGTGCTCACGACCACGCCATTCTCGTACTCCTTGGTTTTCTCGCCCAGGTACCACACGTTCCCGCAGACATCCTGTGCGTACCAGTCGAACGTGTTCTCGACCCACTGCCCGTGCGCGGTCACGAGGTCGTGCACAACCGTGGCCGTGAGACCCAGGATCTCCTTCGTGCGGGTCGTGACGATCACCTTCACCTTCTTAGTTTCCCCATCAGGATCGGTCTCGCGGTAGATCGACCTGGCGCCCGGTGTCATGGGCAGGTAGGGGTTGTCGATCCCCTCAACGAAGTCAGCTGGGTCGATGATCACCGGCTCGCTGCCCTGAGGGATCGCGATGGGACAGGTGCCGGCCGCGGCGACGCCGCCCGGCAGCAAGGAGAGACCGAGCGCCACTACCGCGCCGAGTCCCACCAGCCTGCGTGTCGTCCTGTCGAACATGTCCTTCCTCCTCCTGGTCGACTGCACAGCCGCAGTCTCGTGGGCGAGTCCTGAACGAGGCCTGAATGATCGTGCGAGTTCGTTCAGCGGGGGTTCAGAGACAGGATGGATGATGATGTGCTGACCAGAAGGAGGAGATCCCACGCGCGTCCTGGTCGTTGAGGATGAGAAGGGGCTTGCCGCAGGGCTGAAGAGGGGCCTCGAGGCGGAGGGGTTCGCCACGGACGTCGCCTTCGACGGCACGGATGGTCTGTGGATGGCGCGCGAAAACCCCTACGACGCCATCGTGCTGGACATCATGTTGCCCGGCGTGAACGGCTACAAGGTGTGCGCCACGCTCCGCTCAGAGGGCGTGTGGACCCCCATCCTGATGCTCACCGCCAAAGACGGTGAGTTCGACGAAGCCGAGGCGTTGGACACGGGCGCGGACGACTACGTGACGAAGCCGTTCTCGTACCTGGTGTTGGTCGCCAGGTTGCGTGCGGTGATCAGGCGCGGTGCCGGCGAGCGACCGGCCGTGCTGGAAGCCGGGGATCTCCGGTACGACCCCGGGGGGCGCCGGACCTGGAGGGCCGAGGTCCAGGTGGATCTGACCGCGCGGGAGATGGCGCTCCTGGAGTTCCTGCTCCGACACAAGGGTGAGGTGGTGTCCAAGCGGGAGATCCTGGAGCACGTCTGGGACTACGACTTCGAGGGCGATCCGAACATCGTGGAGGTCTACGTGGGGCATCTGCGAAACAAGCTCGATCGGCCCTTCGGGCGCGCCGCGCTCGAGACCGTGCGCGGCGTCGGCTACCGACTAGCGGCCGACGGCGGCTGATGCGCGACCGCATGGGGTCGATCCGGGTCCGCACGACCGCGGTGGCCGTCCTCGTCGTGGGGGTGAGCCTGTTGGTGGCGGCGACCATGGTGGTGACCTTCCTCGACCGGTCGCTGCGGGGCCACGTTCGAACCGAAGGCCTGATCCGCGCAGAGGCGATCATGGACGAGCTGGCGGCCGGCGCCAGCGCCTTCACGCCGGGCGATCCGGATGAGGAGTTCGTCCAGATCCTGGACGCTGACGGGAACGTCGTGATGGCGAGCGTCAACGTGTTGGGCCGACCACCGATCGTCCGGATCTCGCCCGGCCAGACGAGCACGATCGAAACGGTACCCTTCGAGGACGAGCCCTTCCTCGCGGTCGCGACCTCCGCGAGCGAAGGCCGTGGAACGGTGATCGTGGGGCGGAGCCTCGAGGCCCAGGTCGAAGCCAGAGGTGCCGTGATCGTTCTCCTGGGGGTCGCGGTTCCGATCCTGCTCCTGATAGTCGGCGCGGTGACGTGGTACCTGGTCGGTCGGGCCCTGGCGCCGGTCGATCTCATACGGGCAGAGGTGGAAGCCATCTCCAGCAGCGAGCTCCACCGACGTGTTCCGGACCCTCCCGGCTCGGACGAGATCGCTCGACTGGCCGCCACGATGAATCGGATGCTGGCGCGCCTGGAGGAGGGTCACCTGCGCCAGCGCCGATTCGTTTCCGATGCCTCGCACGAGCTGCGCTCGCCGGTCGCGTCTATCCGCCAGCATGCCGAGGTGGCCCTGCAACATCCGGAGGCTACGGGTACCGACGAGCTCGCCCGGGCGGTGCTCGACGAAGCCCTCCGCCTGCAGGGGATCGTCGACGACCTGCTGCTCCTCTCGAGCATCGACGAGGGCACGCTGCAGGTTCGTTCCGGCCCGGTCGACCTGGACGACGTGGTGTTCGAGGAGGTCGCGCGGCTCCGGGGCTCGACCGATCTTCGGGTCGACAGCGAGTCTGTGTCGGCGGCGCGGGTCGCAGGCGACCGCCAGAAGCTCGAGCGGCTGGTGCGCAACCTGACGGACAACGCAGCCCGTCACGCGCGCGGAACGGTCGCCCTCTCCCTGCGCGAGGTCGAGGGCGAGGCGATCTTCTCCGTCGAGGACGACGGTGAAGGGGTGGCATCCGAGGATCGCGAACGCATCTTCGAACGCTTCGTCCGACTCGATCAGGCCCGGGACCGCGACGGGGGAGGGAGCGGTATCGGCCTCGCGATCGTACGCGAGGTGGCCACCCTCCACCGGGGAACGGTCGCCGTCTCGGACGGCGACCTGGGTGGTGCTCGCTTCGAGGTCCGGCTCCCGCTGCTCACGGACTGACACGAGGCCTCTCACCGTCCGGCGGAGCCGTTCGTCACCGCTGCTACGATGCGCGCCGATGAGCGACCACACCGAACGTCTCGCCGGCATAGCCGAACGCGTCTCGGCCGCCAAGGAGTTCCTTTGACGTCCAGAGCAAGCGCGCGCAGGTGGTGGAGCTGGAGCAACAGGCGGCCGAACCGTCGCTCTGGAACGATCCCGAGCGCGCCCGCCAGGTCACGACCAAGCTCGCGCGGCTGAACGCCGAGATCGATCGGCACGATGCGCTGCAGCGCCGCGTGGATGATGCGCGCGCCACCGACGAGTTACTGACGGAAGAGGGCTCCGACCCCGAGCTCGAGCGTGAGCTCGCGGCCTCGGTCGATGCGCTCGAGCGGGACCTGGAGAAGCTGGAGCTGGCCGCGCTCCTGTCCGGCGAGTACGACGACGCCGACGCGATCGCCACCCTGAACGCGGGGGCGGGAGGCACCGAGTCTCAGGATTGGGCCGCGATGCTTCTACGCATGTACACCCGCTGGGCCGAGCGAGAAGGTTTCGAGGTGGAGCTAGACGAGATCCACCACGGGGAGGAGGCCGGGATCAAGTCGGCCACCTTCGTGATCCACGGACAGAACACATATGGGCTGTTATCCGCGGAGCGAGGGGTCCACCGCTTGGTCAGGATCAGCCCGTTCGACGCACAGAAGCGCCGACATACCTCGTTCGCTTCGCTCGACGTGATACCGCTGCTCGATGAGGTCGATGAGGAGGACGTCGAGATCGACCCGGATGACCTGCGGATCGACGTCTACCGCTCGTCCGGTCCGGGCGGCCAGTCGGTGAACACGACCGATTCGGCAGTGAGGATCACGCACCTTCCCACCGGCATCGCAGCAGCCTGCCAGAACGAGCGCTCGCAGCTGCAGAACCGCGCCGTGGCCATGCGCATCCTGAAGGCCCGACTGGCCGAGCTGGCCCGGCAGGAGCGCGAGGAGAAGATCGGCAACCTCCGCGGCGAGCGAAAGGCCGTGGACTTCGGATCGCAGATCCGCTCTTACGTGCTGGCGCCCTATCAGATGGTGAAGGACCACCGAACCGAGATGGAGATGGGCGACCCCGCACGGGTCCTGGACGGCGACCTCGATCGCTTCATCGAAGCGGAGCTCCGGCGTCGCGCGTCGTCCGCGGGATCGTGATCGCACCCAAGCGCGCGCTGTTCCTCGCCAGCTTCCTGATGCTCTTCGTGGAGCTCGCGATGATCCGCGGAACGGTCGCCGCCGTCGTCTACCTGTCTTTCTTCACGAACCTGGTGCTACTGGCGAGCTTCCTGGGGATCGGCGTCGGTTTCCTGCGCGCGCGCGGCGATCGCGATCACCTCTCGTGGACGCCGGCCCTGCTCGTCGGTCTGCTGGCGTTCCTGCTGCTCTTCCCAGTGAGGATCGGGCCCGCGGTGGACCGGGTGCCGCAGCTCCTGGGTCTGGGCCACGTCATGGCGATCCCCGAGTGGGTCTCGGTCCCGGTGATCTTCCTGGCCGTCGTGGCGGTCATGGCTGCGATCGCCGAGCGGGTCGGCAGGCTGTTCACGGCCTTCGCACCGCTCGATGCCTACCGGCTCGATGTCCTGGGGAGCATCGCCGGCATCGCGGCCTTCTCGGCGTTGTCGTTCCTCTACGCTGGGCCGCTCGTATGGATCGTGGTCATCGTCGCCGTTCTCACGGCGCTCTTGAGGGCCCAGCTGACCCCGTTCGTGGCTATCAGCCTGGCCGTCCTGGTCGCGCTGGGGGTGCTGACCTGGCTGGTCCCTCGCGACGTCTGGTCTCCCTACCAGCACGTGACGTACGCGGAGGCCCCGGACGGCAGGGTGGTGATCAGGGTGAACAACCGGCCACATCAGTCGATGTCGCCGCTCGCCCAGCTGCTCGAGGATCAGCCCTTCTACGGCTATCCCTACACGCACCTCCCCGCCCCACCTCGCGACGTCCTCATCGTGGGAGCGGGGAGCGGGAACGACGTGGCGCTCGCGTTAGTGAACGGCACCGGCCGCGTGGATGCTGTGGAGATCGACCCGGTCCTGCAGCGATTGGGACGCCAGATGCATCCCGACCACCCGTATCAGGATCCGCGGGTGATCGTGCATATCGACGACGGCCGCGCGTTCCTGGAGCGTACCGATGACCTCTACGACCTGATCCTGTTCGCGTTGCCGGACTCGTTGACGCTCGTCTCTGGGCAGGCCGGGTTGCGCCTGGAGAGCTACCTCTTCACGCTGGAATCGATGCGGTCCGTTCGCGATCACCTGACCTCTGACGGCGCCTTCTCGATGTACAACTACTACCGGTCCGATGTCTTCGAGCGCTACGCCACCACGCTGAACCGGGCGTTCGGTCATGCGCCATGCATCGACCGAGGCGAGCCGGGGGCGCTCACGCGATCGCAATCCGTCCTCACGATAGGTAGGGCTGAGGACGCGATCTCCTGCGACACCGCATGGGCCGACTCGCGCGTCGCAAGGGAGCCGGCCACCGACGACCACCCATTCCCGTACCTGCGCAGCCGCTCGATCCCTGCCAGCTACCTGTTGGTTCTGGCGCTGATCCTTGTCACGTCGCTCGCGCTGGTTCGGATCGCATCCGGTCGTCCCTTACGCGAGATGCGCCCCTACGTCGACCTCTTCTTCATGGGTGCCGCGTTCCTGTTGTTGGAGACGAAGAACGTGGTGCAGTTCGCGCTCCTCTTCGGAACGACCTGGCTCGTCAACTCGCTCGTCTTCGCCGGGATCCTCGTGGCCGTGCTGGCCGCCGTGGAGGTTGCGCGCCGGTTCCGGCTCCCGGACCGACGGCTTCTCTACGGGCTGCTGGCGGCGAGCTTGGCGGTGGCGTATGCCGTGCCGCCGGGCGCGCTGCTCGATCTCGCGATGGTCCCGCGGTTCCTTTCCGCGGTCACGCTCGCGTTCGCCCCGGTGTTCCTGGCGAACCTGATCTTCTCGCAGAGGTTCCGCGACGTCGGGGCCTCCACGGTGGCCTTCGGTGCGAACCTGCTCGGCGCGATGGTGGGCGGGGTCCTTGAGTACGGAGCACTAGTGGTTGGCTACAGGAACCTGCTGATGCTGGCGGCGCTCCTTTACGGGTTGGCGTTCGTCACGGGACGGCGTCACCTGGGTGCGGCCGGCCGTGCCGGCGGCGCTCCAGCCACGTCGCGATCGGGATAGCCCCCAGGAGGACCAGCCAAACCAGCGCTCCGGCGGCGAGGCCTCGCGTGACCGCTCGGTCCCGATAGGCCAGCCTGATCTCATGGTGTCCGGCGCGGACCGGGACCCCTTGGATCAGGTAGTCCGTCGCCAAGACCGGGACCTCGACCCCGTCCACGGTCGCGGACCAGCCTGGGTCGTAGCTGTTGCGGACCACGACGATCGAAGGTCCGGTCGCATCAGCGGTGATCCGAACATCCTCGGGGTCGACCTCCCCGTAGCTCGTGGTTCCCGGCTCATCACCGGGGGCCCCCTCGATGCCCGGGTCGCGCTCGACGTATGCGGTTCGCGACGGATCGAACCCGGGCTCGAGAACCCCGTCCAGAGCCTCCTCGGGGTCGACGATCGCCCAAGACCGCACGACCGATACGCGGGGTTCCCAACCGTAGATCTGGACCAGGTCGTAGTCATCCGCACTCGCCACGATCCGACCGGTCGGCACCGCCTCGAATCCTTCGGGCACGATCAGGAACCGGGTCCCGGTCAGGCGCACGTCTTCGAGAGAGGGCTCGTTGATGACGGTCGCGTTGTAGAAGACCGGAAGGTGGTTCGTGGCGCGGATATAGGTCCAGTACCGAGGCATCTGAACAGGGTTGTAGCCCAAGACATCCGGGATGCCGAATAGCGTACCGCGCTCCATGGCGAGCGCAGGCCAGTCCTGGGGGCGCTGCGTGAACAGGTAGCCCTTGTCGAAGTTGGCCGCGGGTTGCGCCCAGGTTAGGTAGCGGTCGGGCTGCTGACGCAGGATGTCGACGAACGCCGTCGGGCGCAGGTAGTCGCGTTCGGGCAGGTCCGGATAGCGGAGCACCTGCGGGATAAGGTTGGGGTGCTCGCCGGCCTCCAGGCCGGTGAAGATGGTGCCGCCCGTGTAGGTGTTCGACAGGATCGCACTGGCGAAGAGCTCGAGACCCAGAACACCGACGACCGCCACCGCCGCCCACCGGGCGCGTGCGGTCGCCAACCACACGAGCGAGGGAACCGCCGCGAGCATGGCGACGCCCACCAGGACGAAGCGGTAGGGCGTGGCACCCATCACGAGCGGCAAGACCAACAGGAGCACGACGCCGCTACCGAGCGCCCACTTGACCGCGCGCGCCGACATCGGTCGATCGCGGAGCCCCTGCAGCCCCACAGCCCCAAGGATGGGGATCGCGATCATGGACAGGTATCGCATGCGCCCTGGGTTGTGCAGGTAGACGTCACCGAACGGGATCATCAGGATCAGCGAGCGGAACCACCCCGCTGTAACGATGGCGTTCAGCATCAAGACCCAGGTGAGTGCGAACGCTCCGCCGAAGGCCCAGACGACGGCACGATGGGAACGGACTCGGAGCGCGAGCGGAACCGCCAGCAACACGATCGCCCCCATGTAGGCACCCGGTGCTACGCCGTAAGCGAGGGGCCACGCGGCCCAGACGCCGTTCGTGGCGATCGGCCGGTCGCCCGCGCGCCCGAGTGAGTCGTAGCCGCTGTTGAGACTGGATGAGCCGATGAAGTCAAGGCGGGGGATCAGTATGGCCAGGGCGGCGAGGGGCATCACGGCGAGGAACAGCGCCACCCGTCCGATCGCCGCCCACGCTTCCAGCTCGCCCGAACGTACCGAGGCGACCGCCGTCGCTGCCAGGTAGGAGGACACCAGCAGGGAGCATGCGACCAGACCGTGGCTCATATGCGCGTTGGCCACCTGCGACCAGGCGAACGCCGAGAGCGCCATCCATGCCAGACGCCTCGACCATCGGTCGGCGCGCCGGTACCCCGAGGCGCCGACCAGAACGACGGTCGTCCACGCGAGCGAGCCGGCGAACGGCAGGCTTATCGCAACCTCGGACGTCGACATCAACATCGCCAGGCAGAGGCCGCCGGCGGTCGCGAACAGCCGCGACAAGTGCTCCTTGCGCAGGAACCAGAACAACCCGAGCCCGGCCAACAGGGGGTTGAAAACGATGAAGGCTCTCAACGCCGCCCCTGGCGAGAGCGCGGAGAACAGGACCATGGGCGGGAGGTAGAGCCAACCGCTCTGCGGGTCGGCGGCGAAGCGGTACCCGAGCATCTCGTTCGGGTTCCAGAGAGGGACATGGCCCGAAGCGAGCGCGTTCCCCAAGAACCCGAAGCGCGGGAGCCAGAACGCCAGGATGTCCGGATGCTGGTTCGTGAGCAGCGGCTGGAACGCGAAGCCCCGCAACGTGAACAGCACCCCTGCGACGATCAACGCGGGACCGGCGCAGGCCGCGACAACGCCACGTAGGCGGTCTCTGCGGGCTGGCGTATCCGACTCGCGGGGTGGGGCCTGGGGCCTCGCGATGGTGGCGCTCATGGAGCCTGAGCCTACGGGAACCTCCCCGCCTTCGCGGGGTCCTTTGGTAGGGTGAGCCGGTCGTTCGACGCCCTCGCACACCTCTTAAGGATCGCCACTCATGATCAGCCTGCAGACCGTCACGAAGACCTACCGCAACGGCACCACTGCCCTTGAGGACGTCTCTGTCGAGATCGAGAAAGGCGAGTTCGTCTTCGTCGTGGGGCAATCGGGCAGCGGCAAGTCGACGCTCATCCGCTTGCTCCTCAAAGAGGAGGAAGCCACGAAGGGCAGCGTCTACGTAGCCGGCAAGAACCTGGCCAAGATCACTTCCTGGAAGGTCCCCTACCTGCGGCGCAACATCGGCACCGTGTTCCAGGACTACAAGCTTCTCTCCGACAAGACCGTGTTCGAGAACGTGGCGTTCGGCCTGGAAGTCATAGGCAAGCAGAAGAGCGTCATAGACCAACGTGTGCCGGAGATCTTGGAGTACGTAGGGCTGGGGGAGAAGTTGAACAACTACCCAGACGAGCTCTCGGGCGGCGAGCAGCAGCGGGTCTCTATCGCGCGCGCGTGCGTGAACCGTCCGCTCGTCCTGCTGGCCGACGAGCCCACCGGCAACCTCGACCCGAACACCAGCGTGGACATCATGCGCCTGCTGGACAAGGTGAACCGCATCGGCACCACTGTGGTGATGGCCACTCACGACCAGGCGATCGTCGACGCCATGCGCAAACGCGTGGTGGAGCTGGACAAGGGGCGCGTGATCCGCGACCAGGCGCGTGGGGTCTACAGCTGATGGCACGCGGCGTACAGAACTACTTCCGGGAGACCGCGTCCGGCCTTCGCCGCAACGGGATAGTCGCTTTCGCGGCCATGTCCACGGCGTTCATCGCGCTCTTCTTGTTCGGGCTGGCGCTGCTGATCGCGCGCGAGTTCAACCTGGTCATCGACGCCTGGACCGGCAACGTGCAGGTGGCCGTCTACCTCACCGATTCCGCGAACCCCGACACGGTCAAGCTCCTGACGGATAGGCTCGAATCGCTTCCGGCGGTCGGAGAAGTGAAGTACGAGAGCAAGCATGAAGCGTGCGTGCGAGCAGAGGTACTGTTCGCGAATCAGCCAACCCTGATCGAGAACGTTGACTGCGAGAACATCTTCCCTGCATCGCTGCGCGTCCACCTAGCGGATCCCGGACAGTTCGGCCAAGTTCGGGCTGCCGTGGAGGGACAACCCGGGGTGGAGCAGATCGCCGACTATCGAGAGGTGCTATCCCGGCTGGTGGCGATCACACGGGTGCTTTCCATCGGCATCCTGTCGATCGCCGTGGTCATGCTGGCGTCGGCCATCGCCTTGATCGCGAACACGCTTCGGATGGGGATGTTCGCCAGACGCAAGGAGATCGGGATCATGCGGCTGGTCGGAGCCACGAACTGGCGTATCCGGGTGCCATTCCTGATCGAAGGGTTGGTGGAGTCGATCCTGGGGGCGCTGGCGGCGATCGCGGCTCTGTTCCTTGTGAAGGTGCTCTTCGTCGACAGGCTCCGCGGCGAGATCAGCTTCTTCCCACTGGTGCAGAACCGCGATGTGCTCGCGATCGCGCCCTGGATCCTGATCGCGGCGACGGTCATCGCGGTGATCGCCGGCACGATCGGGATGCGCCGCTTCCTCGACGTCTAGGCGATCGGCATGAGCCCGCGCGCTGAGGGCACGCCCGACGAGAAGATCGTCGCCTCTAATCGCAAGGCGTGGCACAACTACGAGATCCTCGAACGGTTCGAGGCGGGTCTGGTGCTGACCGGCTCCGAGGTGAAGTCGCTCCGCGAGGGTCGCTCTTCGCTCGCGGAGGCGTACGCGCGCATCGGCAGCGGCGAGGCATGGCTGGAGAACATGCACATCCCGCCCTACGAGCAGGGCGAGAAGCGCGGCTACGATCCGCTCCGCCCACGCAAGCTTCTCTTGCATCGCAAGGAGATCGATCGCCTGATCGGCAAGCAGAAGGAGCAGAGCCTGGCCTTGGTGCCGCTCCGCGTGTACTTCGTACATGGGCTTGCCAAGGTCGAATTGGGGCTGGGCAAGGGCAAGCGCGAGTACGAGAAGCGTCAATCAACGTTGAAGCGTCTGGCCGAGCGTGAGATGGAGCGAGCCACGAGCCGCCGACGATAACCGGTGGTTCGAAGTGCGTCGGCACCTTGGCCGTATACTCGTTGAGACAACTGCATATTGGGGGTGTACTGGCTTCGACTTGGACGTTCATCGACTGGGAGAAGCGGGCCGAGATCCCGGATGTCTCGCTAAACGCCGGATCAACACAAGCGCCGATGACTACGCGCTCGCTGCTTAATTAGTTAAGTAGCCGTCCCCTCCGGGGCGCCTGCGACCGGAGGATGGACGTCGTAAGCAGGCTCACGGCAACGGTTCCGCCTGGGGGCCGACGCCGGAAAACTAACCCGGGCTGGCCGCGAGGTCCTCTGCCGGTGGGAGCCTCGAGGTGAGATCTACCACCTGGCTGCGCCCGGAGAAGACCCAGTCGGTCGCCCAAGGACAGGGGTTCGAATCCCCTCACCTCCACCAGTCTATCTGTGGTGCAACTCATCCCTAGCGTACGTCAGGTGCAGTCATCGATGCGCCGTAACGGATGCGGTGTGTTCGCGAGCATCGATCGCCAACGTTTCGGCGGTCCGAAGCCTCTCGTAGTCGGACCCCTCGATGGTGATCACGGGCGTCAGGACGCCGTAGAGCTCGCGGGCGACTATCGCTCCGAGGGCGACGATGCCGTCTGGCTCTCGCAGGATGATCGCGGCGGGTGCGGTGCCGGCACGGATGGCTTCGGCCAGGACATACGAGCTGGAGCTGGAACCTCGGCCGGAGGGCATCACCAGGACGCGTCCGGTGAGGTTCGCTCCCAGCTGGGGGTGATGCGTATCGATCACCGCGCCGGTCGCTGGGTCCAGGCCTCCCCAGAAGCTGAGCGGTTCGTCCAGGACCATCGCGAGCCCGGCCGCCCGGCCCGCGAACGAGTGTGCGGCCCTCAGGCACCGTCGTCGCCCCAGAGCTCGGGGTCGCGCCAGACGCGGCCGAGCGCGGCCGAGCGGACGCACTCGTCGAGCGAACCGAACACAACGTCGAACCCGAGATTCGCGGGCGCGTACCAGGCCCACTTGGCGGAGTTCGTCATCACCGGACCGTCGATGTCGTGGATGATCGGCGTGATGTAGGTGCATGTGTCCGTGACGAGCGTGACCCCGGCGTCCGCGAGCCGTTCTGCGTGCCCTCGCTGACGTCTCGGCCCGTGTTCGCGTAGAAGGGCACGATCGGGTGACGCTCCGGCGACCAGGGCGGACAGCCGCTCCAGCTCGGCGCGCGACAGGTGCGGGGTTCCGACGCTCACCGCCCCGATCGGCCCATCGGGCACGTTCGTGAGCTCATCCCGCGCCGCGCGGAGTCTCTCGGGGGTGACGACCACCTCGTCGGCGCGGCGGCATCTCCGCCAGCGCGGCCTCGAGGGTCGGCGCCTCCGGCGTCACGCCCACCGCGTGGAACATAGCCACGGCGCCCGACGACGCTGCCGCGGCGCCGAGCGCCTTCAGTCGATCCTCATCGGTGTCGGACGGGAGCCCGACGATCGCAGCGACCTCCGTGCCGGCCTCTCTGCCCAGGATGTGGCCGACGCAGGTGGGCGTGACCTCGTCATGCAGCAGCCGGTCGGGGATACCTTCGAGACGGAGCACCATGGTGGCGCGACGGTTGACATCGAGGTGCAGGCCCGCGAGAGGTGCACGACCGGTGATCGCCGCACAGATGTCGATGAAATCGCCGTAGCGGTTCGTTCGGGCACCCAAGACCGAGTTGGCGAAGACGATCGCGTTGGATTCCGCCCAAGCGACGTGCTCGCCGGATGCGGGGCGCTCAGGCAGTTGGTACGGCGCGCAGGTCCACGTGGGTCGACATCCCATGCCCACGTAGGCATCCATCAGCCGCCGGGCGTTGGCAGCCGTCTCGCCGTCGAGCCGCACCAGCTCGGGGTGCAACAGGTCGAGCGACGAGACGTTGAGCGTGGTCGGGACCACCACGCGAGCTCCGCCCTCGACCAGCCGTTGCGCGAAGTCCAGCCCGGCCCGGCCGTGGTACAGGCAGCTGTCGATGTGGGCCGAGGTGATGTCGATCAGGCGCTCGGCCTCCCACACACGGGCCATCTCGGTCACGATCCGCATGGCGAGCGCCACGGCCTCGCCTTGCTCACCCTGGAGCTTCGTGCGGTCATCCTCCGTCAGGACCGGGTCAGTCATCGGTCGGGGGATCTCGGGGATCCCGAACGGATCGCCGTCGGCGAACTCGGTCTCGCCGAACGTCGAGAGGTCGACCGACCCGAGGGTCTCCAGGTACGAGGTGGCGAACACCGCCGAGAACTCCTTCTGGTCGAGCAGGTCTTGTTCGATCGCGCTCGCCGGTACGTAGGGACCGATGTTCTGGCGGTAGCGGTAGTCCCGGAGGTACGCGGCCACGTCTTCGATGGAGGCGCCGTCGTCCCACAACACGTCGGAGTGCAGGTAGACCTCTGATGGCACGACGCTCTGAACCACGTTGAACAGACCGCGCCCGAACTCGGCCTCGATGTGGTCACCCAGTTGGATCGGGTCCAGTCGGACGCCGTCGACGGAGTCGGGGAGAGGACACTGCCCGTGATCCGCGGTCGCGATCAGGACGTAGTCGTTGGGGAACATCTCTTCGAGCGTGTCGACCAGACGGCCTAATTGCGCGTCGACCTCCTCCAAGATCAAGCCCTCCCACTCCGAGAGCATGTTGTACATGTGCCCCGTGTAGTCCGGCGTCTTGTAGTTGATGAAAAGCAGGTCGGTGACACCGCTCTGCCCGATGGGTTCGTTGCGGAGCGTCGCCTCGATCAGGTCGCCCTGGTATCGCACGACCGGCGGGCTGGAGGAAGGCGACTGCTTGCCCGTCGGGGCGTATCGAGCGTCCCACCCGGGCGAGTCGAACGCGTCGACGTGAGCTTGATAGACATCCAGGCCCGGCGCGCCCACCGGCAGCCGGAAGAGCTCGGGGTTGTGCGACGCCCACCCGCCGACGCCGTTCTCCTTGTAGAGGGTCTCGTCCCAGTAGACGCCGACCGGCAGGTCGTCGGCGCTCCGCGAAAGGCCGCCGTACCCGATCATGCCCATGTGCCAAACCTGGTAACCGATCTGGCCCACCCAGGCGCGGTTCTCGGTCTCGTCGCTCCATAGGTCCGCCAGGGTGGGGATCAGGATGTCGCCGGGGTTCGCCCTGCCCGCCTCGCCGTAGACCTTGCGGACCTTGTTCCCGTCCCGGATGTTGTGACCGGTCACGCCATGTTCGTCTGGGAAGGCGCCGGTGCCGATCGTCGTGTGCGCGCACGCGGTGACGGCGGGGAACGAGCCGACGATCGCGTTAGGGTAGTTGGCCCCGCTCAGCATCAGGCGTTGAAGGTTCGGCCACCGGCCGGGCCACTGCTTCAAGACGTTCCATCCGCCCCCGTCGACCACGAACGTCACCACGATCTTCGGAGGCTCGGCAACCGGTTGGATCGAGGGGAGCGTTGTCCCGGCTCGATCGTTGGGCCATGCCTCGGATCCGATCTGTTCCGCGACGGTGGGCGCGATATCCGCCAGCGTCACGCGCTCCGTGTTGTCTGAGGGCGCGACGCGTCCGGGCGCATAGACCACCAGCGGCACTCGCTCCAGGTACATCCACACCGACGCGTGGCTGGTGTTCGGGTAGAAGCGGACCAGGTCCCGGGACTCGTTCGCGTAGTTGGCGCTGTTGTAGGGGGCGAGCAGGAGCTGCAGGTCCCCGGATCGACCGGGGTGATACGCGCGGCGGACGAGCTCCATGTACTCGGCGCCCATGTCGTTGGCCATGGCCTCCTGGATCGGCCGCGGGTCGGGGAAGGAGAGCTTGCGGGTCACGCGACCGAGCGCGTCCCCCACGAAGAGCCACGCGAATCCACCCAGCCCCGCGAGGGTGAGGAAGCGGCGCCGGCTCGGGTCGTGCGCCCCGTCGAGCCTGGTCCTCCAGGCCAGGGCTGCCATCCCTACCGCGAAGGACACGAGCCCCGCGATCAGTCCGAGGAGGCTGCTGCCCAGGGCTGACACCACGAAGGCGACGGCGCCGCCGAGCAGCGCGAACACGAGCAGAGAGCGCGGGGGTCCAGATCTCACGACCTCTCGATTCTGTCAGAGCGAAAGCGTTACACCTGTGAAAGCCCGCGGAGGGAAGAGGACGGTCTTTCAGGACGTTCAGGTCGGGTTCAGCGTCCAGTCGTCATCATGGCGATCCACAGTGGAAGGAGCAGGGATCATGGATCGCAGGACCAAGTGGATCGCAGGAGGCGCTCTCGCGGTCGCCGTGGTGGGTGGGGGCGCGAGTCTGGCCGTGGCGTCGAGCGGGGACGACGAACCTCTCACGGGCTCAGCGCTCGACCGCGCCACCGTCGCGGCGCTCGAGCACACCGGCGGTGGCACGGTGACGGAGACCGAGATCGGCGACGGCGGAGCCGCCTTCAGCGTCGAGGTGCGTCTTGACGATGGGACCCAACTCGAGGTGAGTCTCGACGAGAACTTCAACGTGATCGGACAGGAGGCCGACGACGACGGCGCCGAAGACCAGGATGGATCTAGGGACGACTGAGCGCAGGGACGAGGCTTCAAGCAGCGTCGAGCGGACCGAAATCCACAGCCTGCGTCGCTCTGGGTATCGCCAGTCCGAGCTTCAGGACCGTCCAGAAGCAGAGCTCCACGACCGGGCCCACGAGCAGCGCGAGCGTGAGTGTGCCGATGCCCGCCACCCCGCCGAGCATCACGCCGATCACCAGCACCGCTACCTCCATGGTCCCTCGGACCAAGCCGATCCGCTGTCCCGTGCGCCGAGAGAGCATCAGCATCAAAGAGTCGCGCGGACCGGCGCCCATCCCCGCACCGATGTAGAGCGCAGAGCCCACGCCGAACAGGAGCACACCCGCCCCAAGGAGCGCGATCCGCAAAGGCAGCCCCGAGTCGGATAGCCGCTCGATCGCATCGAACGAGCTGAGCACGTCGATAGCCACGCCGATCACGATGGCGTTGGCGAAGGTCCCGAACCCTGGCGATGTCCCCGCTATCCATGTGATCGCCACGATGATCAGGCCGACCACGATCACCGTCGTGCCCAGCGACATGGGTGCGTGTTCCGCGATCCCCAGATGGAATACGTCCCACGGCGGAAGCCCTAGCCGCGACTCCAGCATGAAGACGATGGCCAGGCCGAACAGGATCAGTCCGCCGAACAGGGCCACCAGCCGAACGACGAGGTTGCCACGGAGGAGCGGGGCGTCCTTCACGTGGTGCGCTGCCCAGGAACGAACATCATCACCCGAGCGTAACGGTCGATCGGCGCATGTGGTGCGAGCCAGGACGGCCACGAGCGCTTTATGGAAGATCGGTGGTGGCGAGGGCGAGCGAGTCCGTTACCTTGCTGGCTATGTCGCACGCAGCCAACGCCTTCGTCGTCCTGCCGGGGGAGGGAACCGCGATCCGCGGGCCGGTCGGAGGACCCACCACGATCAAGGCGCGTACCGAGAACACCGCGGGCAGCTTCACGCTCTTGGAGGTGGTGGTCCCTCCAGAGCAAGGCCCACCGCTCCACGTCCACTCCCGCGAGGACGAGATGTGGTACGTGCTGGACGGTCATCTCCGCTTCAAAGCCGACGAGGAGATGCTGGACGCCCCCTCGGGTGCGTTCGTGTTCGTTCCGCGCGGCGTTCAACACTGCTTCCAGAACATCGGGGATGGATCGGCCACCATCCTCGTGATGTTCACGCCGGGAGGCATGGAGCGGTTCTTCGAGCAACACGCCGAGCTCCCCGCTGGCCCCGTCGACGCCGGGGCCTACGCCGCCATCGCGAGGAACAACTGGATGGAGGTCGTCGGCAAGCCCCTAGCCGAGTCCGACCCGATCTAGTGCGGCGTGCCGGTTGCGGTTCGATGCTGGCGAGGTGCCGTTCTTGTCGCGATCCTTCCTAGAGGGTCACCGTTCGTCCAGGCTTGGCCCATGACCGACTTCACCATGTATGGGTCGCTGTTCCTGATCGGAGCCGCGCTGGCCCTCTCCGGCGCCGTCGGGCTGTTCTTGCCCCAGGGGTATCGCCCTGACGTCGTGCTGGCGCTCCTGGCGGGGGCGGGTGTGGGGATCGCGTGCCTCGCGCTCGGCTCCGCTCTCGCCAGCCGCTCGCCGGATGACTGGTGGCGGGTCTTCTTCGTGTCGTCGATCGCCGGCTTCGCGATCGTGGTCTCAGGGCTGGTGGTGGCTTGGAAGAGACGCGACCGCTCGGGGTCGATCCCATCTAGTCTCTGAGTCCATGAGGCGCCGATGAGCATGACCTCGCGCGAGCGTGTGTTGGCCGCGATGAGCCACGAGGAGCCCGATCGCGTGCCGATCGTGCTCGGCGTGAGCAACGCAACCGGTATCAAGATGAAGCCCTATCGCGAGCTCAAGCAGCTGCTGGGTATCGAAGCCGACGACGAGTACCTCTACGGGTGGCCGGAGCTGGGGACGGCGGCGGTCGATGGGGCAACGATGGTTCGTCTCGGGTCCGATGTCCGGGGAGTGCTCGATCTCGAGCCGGCCAGCGTGCTCGAGTGGAACGCGGCCCGTCCGCCGCACGCCGACTACATCAACTCGTGGGGTTCGGGCGCCACCGAGATCCGCCCGGGCGAATGGTTCCCGATGGTCTGCCCTCTGGCGTCGGCCACCACCGTGGCAGAGATCGAGGACTACCCCTGGCCCGACATGGACGATCCGACGCGGGTTGCCCATGTGGCGACGGAGGCCGCCCGGATCGCCGCCGAGGATCGCTACGCCATCATGGCCACGCCGTGGCTGCTCTTTCCCTTGGAGCGTGCGTTCGCCATGCAGGGCATGGACACGTTCCTGATGAACCTGGCCCTGCATCCGGAGTTCGCCGAGGCGCTGCTTTGGAAGATCCAAGAGAGATGCAAGGTGTTGATGGGTCACTTCCTGGCGGCCCTCGGCGACAACGTCGACATCATCAAGATCGGCGACGACCTCGGCACGCAGGAGAGCCTGATGATGTCACCGGATATGTACCGACGGGTCTTGAAGCCGATCCACGCCGACTACATCCGGTTCATCCGCGAGCGAACCCACGCCAAGGTCTTCTTCCACACCGACGGCGACGTGTTCCCGCTGATCGACGACTTCGTCGAGATGGGCGTGGACATACTGAATCCCATCCAGACGTCAGCTGGGAAGATGTCCAACCTGGAAGAGTTGAAGGCTCGATGGGGTGACCGGCTCACGTTCTGCGGAGGCATCGACACCCACCGGATCCTGCCGACCGGGACCCCTGACGAGGTGCGGGCGGAGGTCCGGCGGGTGATCCAGATACTGGCGCCAGGCGGCGGTTACATGGTCAGCTCGGTGCACACCGTGATGGACGACGTGCCGGCAGAGAACATCCTGGCCATGGTCGACGCGGTCGAGGAGTTCGGGACGTATCCGATCGCCCGAGGTAGCTCGGGGTGACGGATCGCGAGGAGCTTCTCGACCAGCTGTACGGCTTCGTCCTGTCCGGCGACGTGGATCAGGCGGTGGCGGCGACGCAGGAGGGTCTGGGCAGCGACATCGAGCCGACGGCCCTCCTCTTCGACGCCATGATCCCGGCGTTGGAGGAGGTCGGCCGGCGCTTCGAGACCGGAGAGGTGTTCCTGCCGGAGATGCTCATAGCGGCCAATGCCATGCAAGGGGCCATGACGATCCTCCGCCCCCTGATCGTGGCCGCCGGTGTCGAGACGATCGGTAGGTTCGTCATGGGCACCGTGGCGGGCGACATCCACGACGTCGGTAAGAAGCTCTGCATCGTGATGCTGGAGGGCGCCGGATTCGAAGTGATCGACCTCGGTATCAACGTGCCGGCTCAGGGCTTCGTCGATGCGATCCGTGAAGTTCAGCCGGACGTGGTGGGCATGAGCGCGTTCCTCACGACCACCGCCCTGGAGTTCGCACGCAACATCGAGTTGATCGAGGCGGCCGGCCTACGCGATCAGGTGAAGATCCTGATCGGCGGCGCACCGGTCGACCAGGCCTTGGTCGACAGTGTCGGTGCCGACGGCTTCGCGCCAGACGCCAGCTCCGCGGTCCGGTTGACCAAGACGGTGATGGGTATCTCGTAGTCCCTCATCCGGCTTCTCCGCGACATCGCGACGCGTGACCATCAGGTACACGCGAAGACCTCGCCGGATCTAGGTCGTCGTTACACGGATCTTGAACAGGTGGCCGCAGTCGGTGCACTTGCGGTTCACGCGGGCCGCTGGCCCTGCGTGACCGAACGGTTGGGTGTGCGCGGAACCGCACACGGGACAGGTCTGGCGGGCGCGACCTTCGTGCGACTCACCACGCACGACCCAGAACTCCTCGATCGACACCTCGGCTCCCGCGGCCTCGAGCCTCGCGGCCGCGTTCTTGGCGTCCTCCGGGAGGGATCGGTCGAGCACCACGATCGGGGGCTTCGCGTCGTCGATCGAGACCCGAGCTCCGGCGACCCGTTCGATCGTATCGGCGATGTCCTGCTCGGCGCCGGCTTCCCATCCGGTCACGGTGACGGTTGCACGCAGCACCTGCCCTTCCCGATCGGGGGGCAGATCGCTCATGCTCCGCCGTCTGGTTGCGTCACGTCCGCCACCTCGGCGTCGAGTGTGTCCACAAGGTCAGCCGAGCCTACATGGAGGTTCACGCCGTGAGCGCCGGCACCGATCGCAACCCGTTCGCGGTCGCGGACGGTCGTGTCGGCGATGACCGGCCACGCGTTCGTGGCGCCGAACGGCGAGATCGCGCCGCGCTCGTATCCGGTCGCTGCCTTAGCCTCGCCGGCGTCGGGGAGCGAGAGCCGCTTGACCCGCAGATGCGCCCGGAGCTTCGGCCAGTGGATCTGCCGGCCGCCGGGCACAAGGACGAAGACGTAGTCATCGGCGCCTCGCCGGATCACGATCGTCCGAAGGAGCTGTCCGAGCTCTATCCCTTGTAGGGCCGCGCTCTCTTCGGCACTCGCCGGTCGCTCGGTGCGGACCAGTTCGAAGGCGAGGCCGGCAGCCTCGGCCGCCTGTGCGCCGGGGGGAGCAGCCGGGTTCGCGGTGTCCATGGCGATTCCTCCCGCTGCGGCGGCCGACCCTGCCGGGCTTACGTGCGCTTGCGTTCGAGGTCCAGGAACGGCGTGGCAACCACGGTCGCGGCCACCTTGCCGCGCTCGCCCTCGACGCTCCACTCGACCGAGAGGCGAGACCCGACCTTCTCGTGCTGCTTGTCGACCGAGCCGAACCCGACCATCTTCTTGATCGTAGGGCCCCATGTGATGCTGGTGGCGCGCCCCACCTGACGACCCTCCTTGTAGACCGGTACAGGGTCGCGGTGCACGAGCGCCGACACCGCCGGCGCCAGGTCGTGCTTGGCGTAGAGCCCTTCGATCCCCGCCCACTCCAACTCCAGGCCGACCAACCGCCGCGCCGGTCCGCCCAGCTTCCTCTCCGCGATCAGCGCCCGCTTGCCGTTGAACGGTGACTCCTTCCCGAGCGCGACCAGCCTGCCGAAGCCAAGCTCGTACGGCGAGTAGTGCTGCTCGGCGGCGATGGCGCGGTGGGAGCTCGAGTACTCGACCTCTATCAGGAGCAGGCCGGCCTCCACGCGCGCCACGTCCATCGCCCGGATGCCGCAGGGGTGGATCCCGTAGCGCTGGCCCGTGTCGAAGATCCTGTCCCACACCGCGAGCGCGCCGTCGGCAGGCATCCACAGCTCGTATCCGCGGTCGCCGGTGTAGCCGGTGCGGGTGACGTCGACCTCCACGCCCGCGATCTCCGACACCCGCCGGCGGAAGTACCCAACGTCCGTCCAGTCCTGTCCGGTGGCTTCCTGCAGGACCTCGCGCGACAACCGGCCCTGTAGCGCCAGACCCGCGGTCGCGTCGCTCACGTCCTCGACCTCGACGTCCAGTCCCGTCGCGTTCATCCGGAACCAGCGCTCGCACGGGTCGGCCGCCGTGATCCGATACGAATCTTCGGCCAGGCGTGTCACCGTGCCGTCGTCGATAACCTTGCCGTCCTCGTCGCACCAGGGCGTGTAGTAGACGTGGTCGACCTGAAGCCTGGAGATATCGCGCGTCATCACGCGGTCGAGCAAGCGACCGGCGTCGCGCCCGCTCACCACGTACTTGTAGAGGGGACTGACATCCACGACGGCCGCGGCCTCGCGGATGGCGTTGTATTCGATGTCGTGGAAGTCCGCGTAGACGGCGGCGCTGTGGTATCCCGACCACTCGCCCCAGGCGAGGTGATGGTTCAGCTCCGCCTCACGCGGAAAGAACGCGGTGCCGACGCTCACGAGACTCCCTCCTCAACCAGGTGCGCTAGCGTAGCGGAGCCTCGCCCGAGCACCTCGCGATCGGGGTTGACCTCAGGTCAGAGAGGCGATGGCTCTATCGTGGGATCCGGCGTTCGCCGCATCGGGTACGGTTCCCCGCCAGATGGACGACTCCGGACCTCTGTATCCGTTGGAGACCGAGAGGCTGCTCCTTCGCCCGCTCGTACCGAGTGACTTCGACGCGCTCTACTCATACCAGTCACGAACCGACGTCGCGCGGTTCCTACTGTGGGGACCTCGGGACGAGGCGGAGGTACGAGAGTCCCTCGAAAAGAAGCTGCAGAGCGGCATCATCCGTGCGCCGGGCGACTTACTGGCCCTAGCCGTCGTCCTGAAGGAAACATCGGAGATGATCGGCGACTTCATCCTCCATCGGCAGGATGACGAACAGCGCCAAGCCGAGCTCGGCTACATCATCCACCCCGATCACGCAGGCAGGGGCTACGCGACGGAGGCCGGCCGAGCGATGCTCACGATCGCGTTCGAGGACATGCGTATGCACCGGGTGTTCGGACGCGTGGAGGCACGCCATACGGGCTCGGCGCGCGTGCTCGAGAAGCTGGGTATGCGCCAAGAGGCCCACTTCGTGGAGAACGAGTTCGTGAAGGGCGAGTGGCAGAGCGAGCTGGTCTACGCGATCCTCGACCGCGAATGGCTCGGCTCCGCACCTCCGTAGCCCGAGGGCATCGGAGGTGCGCTGAGGCCCGACGACCGTAGGCCTTTCTACCTGCCCATGCGCTTGTCGGAGCGCGCAGGATGGAGCCGGAGGACCGAAGGAGGCGACTTCCATGAGACTCACGTGGAGGGACGGTGTCACGACGATCCTGGCCGGTTGCACGGTGGCGATCGCGATGGCGGTCGCGCAGGGGTGGGGCTGGCCGCTGCTGGGGAGCGTGGCCGCGGGGGTAGCTGTCCTGGGCGCCGTCGGGTTGGCGATGTGCGTGCTGGGCGCGTCGACCGACTCGGCGCCATCGCTCAAAGACCCGTTCACGGCGGTGATGTCGGTGCTCGGCTCCGTCGCGCTGGTTCTGATCGTGGTTGGTCTCATCATGGCGAACGAGGCCGTGTTCATGACCCTGACGGTGGTCATCCTGGTGATGTGGCTCGTGTCCACGACGTCGCACGCGATCTCGGCTCGCCCGAGCCTTCGATATAGGGTTCACTCGGGCTAGCTCCGTTCATCGCTCGCGTCGGCCGGATCTGACGCTCTAGACGCCCTCTGACCTTTGGTCAGAGGGCGTTTGGTGTGGTCAGAACGCCGCGGCTACCATTGGCGACCGGCGCATCCGCGTCCGTCTCATCAGGAGGGTCCGTGGCCAAGCGGTACGACGTGGTCGTGATCGGCGGGGGACACAACGGCCTCACGAACGCGGCCTACCTGGCCAAGGCCGGCAAGAAGGTCCTGGTCCTCGAACGTCGCCACGTGCTGGGCGGCGCAGCCGTCACTGAGGAGGTCTTCCCCGGTTTCCGTTTCAGCGTTCTGTCCTACGTCGTCTCGCTGCTTCGTCCCGAGATCATCCGCGAGCTGGAGTTGCCCAAGTACGGCCTGGAGATCCTCCCCCTGGACGGCACCATCACGCCGCTCGATGACGACTACCTGTGGCGCAGTAACGACCACGGCAGCACGATCCGCGAGCTCCGCCGGTGGTCGCGGAGCGACGCCGAGGCCTACGAGGAGTACGGCCAGTTGATGGCCGAGATGGCCCGGTTCATCAAGCCGATCCTCTCGATCGTCCCGCCCGATCCCGGCAAGCTGAACCCGATGGACTGGCTTCCGCTCGCGGGGCTCGCGAGGAGTTTCAAGGACCTGCCGACACGTCTGCAGACCACGTTCATCCAGCTGATGACCATGAGCGCAGCCGACTTCTTGGACCAATGGTTCGAGACCGAGCCGCTGAAGGCGACCATGAGCGCGAGCGGCATCATCGGCACGTTCCAGGGTCCGCGCTCGCCGGGTACCGCATACGTCCTGCTGCACCACTACATGGGAGAGATCGACGGTGCCTTCCGGGCCTGGGGCATCCCCAAGGGTGGCACCGGAGGTATCTCGATAGCGATCGCGAACGCTGCCCTCGCCCTGGGGGTCGAGATCCGAACGGAGGCCCCGATCGCGCGGATCGACGTGCGCGACGGCCGCGCGACGGGTGTCACCCTCGAGTCCGGCGAGCAGATCCAGGCCGGAGTGGTGATGTCGTCGGTCGACTCCAACCTCACGTTCCTCAAGTTGCTCGGATCGGGCACGCTCGATCCGGATTTCGAGGCGGAGGTCCGCCGCTATAAGTACCGCGGCTCATCCGGCAAGGTGAACCTGGCCCTCGACGGCCTGCCCGAGCTCGCGTGCAAGCCGGGCGTCGGTCCGTGGCTGCGAGGCGCGATCAGCTTCTCGCCGAGCCTCGACTACATGGAGCGCGCTTACGACGACGCGAAGTACGGCCGGTTCAGCCGGCGTCCGTACATCGACTGCATCATGCCGACGCTCGTCGACCCGTCCATGGCGCCCCCAGGCAAGCACGTCATGAGCTGCTTCGTGCAGTACGCGCCCTACAAGCTGGAGCCCGGCAAGGAGTGGAACGACGCCGAGCGCGAGGCGTTCGGTGAGAACGTGATCGACACTTTGGAGGAGCGGTTCCCCGACATCCGGAAGCTGATCCTTCACAAGATGTTCGTGACGCCGAAGGACATCGAGGACATCACCGGTCTGACCGAGGGCAACATCTTCCAAGGCGAGCTCTCACTGGAGCAGCTGTTCTTCAACCGGCCTGTGCCGGGGTGGGCCCGGTATCGCACTCCGGTGAAGGACCTGTGGATGTGCGGCTCGGCCACGCACCCCGGCGGCGGCATCATGGGCGCGCCCGGCCGGATCGCCGCGCTCGAGTACCTGAAGGAGAACAAGCGCGGCGGGAAGCAGGTGGCCTGAGCGTGGCGCGATCCGAGCGGGTCGTGGTCATCGGCGCCGGCCACAACGGCCTGGTCGTCGGGGCTTACCTGGCGAAGGCCGGCAAGAAGGTCATCGTCCTGGAACGCCGCGACGTGGTCGGCGGCATCCTGGCGAACACGGAGATCGCGCCGGGCTTCACGGCGCCCGGGATCGCGCACACGGTCGGTCGTCTGCGCCGGTCTGTCATCAAGGATCTGAAGCTCCGGTCACACGGCCTGGAGCTGTTGGAGCCCGACGTCCGGATCTTCGCGCCCCAGCCGGACGGATCGGCGGTGACGTTCTGGGGCGACTCGATGCGGACGGCGTCCGAGCTCGAGTCGCGGAGCCCACACGACGCGGCGGCGTATTCCGGGTTCGACAAGAAGGTCCGCGCCGTAGCGAGCTTCCTGTCCCACATCAACGCGATCACCCCGCCCGACGCGAAGTCGCCGTCGATCGCCGATGCGATCGCGGGTCTGAAGCTTGGGAAGGCGTTCCGCGACCTGGGCGCGCGGACCGGGCGCGAGGCGATCCGTGCCCTGCCGATGGCGGTCGCGGATCTCGTGGCCGAGGCGTTCGAGGAGGAGGCCGTTCGAGGTCCACTCGCCACTAGAGGCGTGCTGTACACGGCTACCGGGCCGTGGGCCGCGGGCTCGGCGGCCGTCTTCTTGAACGACTCGGCCGGTAACGATGGGGGAGCGCCGGGGCAGTCGACCATCGCCCGTGGCGGCAGCGGGGCTCTCGCCAACGCGCTCGCGGCTGCGGCGAAGGCCCTGGGGGTTGAGATCCGCACCGGCGCCGAGGTGGCCCAGATCCGTTCGCGGGACGGTCGCGTCGTCGGCGTCACCCTTGCAGATGGGGGCACGATCGACGCCTCGCTCGTGGTGTCGGCCGTAGATCCCAAGCGCACACTCGGCATGTGCGATCCGGTCGAGCTCGGACCCACGATGGTCTGGCGGGCCGGCAACATCCGCCAACCGGGCGCGACCGCCAAGGTCAACCTGGCGCTCTCCGACGTGCCGCAGTTCAGCGGCGCAGGCGACTTGTCGCGGCTGCGGGGCCGGATCGTGATCGGAACCAGCATCGATCACGTGGAGAAGGCTAAAGATGCGTTGAAGTTCGGACACGTCGCCGAGGAGCCGTGGCTGGAGGCGACGATCCCCACTCTGTTGGACCCATCGCTCGCTCCCGAGGGCAGACACGTGATGAGCGTGCTGGTCGAGGCCGCTCCGCGACATCTGCGCGAGGGCGACTGGTCGACCGACCGCGATCGCCTGAGCGACATCGCGGTGAAGACGCTCGAGCGATACGCACCGGGCCTGGGCGAGCTGATCGAGGCCCGACAGGTGATCACGCCCGAGGACCTCGAGACCGAGTACGGCCTGAGCGGCGGGCACGTCTACCACGCCGAGCCCGGCCTGGATCAGTTCTTCATGTGGAGGCCGCTGAACGGCCAGGCGCGCTACCGGTTCGTACTGGATGGTCTATACCTGGCCGGCTCCGGCGCTCACCCGGGCGGCGGCATCACAGGCGGCCCGGGCGCGAACGCCGCACGGCAGATCCTGAGCGACCTGAGGAAGAACTGATCAGTCGTTGTTGGTGATCGTACCCAGTCCGAAGCCCGTACCGGTGATGGTGGCGTTCGTAGGGTTCGAGAGATTCACGTAGTACGTCTCATCCGGCTCGGTGACGAGGTCTCCTACGATCGGCACGATGATCGTTCTCGTCGTTTGGCCCGGACTGAACGTCACGGTGCCGCTCACGGAGGTGTAATCGGTCGGGGTGATTGCCGTTCCATCGGCCGTGGCGAAGTCCACGGTGATCGTGTTGCCGCTCGAGGCCGAGAGCGTGACGGTGAAGACGGCATTCGTGGTCCCCGCGTTGCCTTCCACCAGGGTCACGGAGTTGATCGTCACCGTCCTGGCGTCGTCGTCGGTGATCGTCCCCAGCGCGAACCCGGCTCCGGCGATCGTCGCGTTCGTGGGACTCGAAAGGGACACGGAGTAGGTCTCAGTTGTCTCGATCAGGATGTCGCCGACCACTTGGACCACGACCTGCTTGGAGACCTCTCCCGGGTTGAAGGTGAGGACACCAGCGTTGGACAGGTAGTCGGCCGGCGCCGTTGCCCCTCCGTCGGCCGTTGCGAAGTTAACGGTGACCGTGTTACTGACTGAAGCCGAGAGGTTGACGTTGAAGACGGCGTTGATGGTCCCGTTGTTGCCCTCAGTCACTGTCGAGGCGCTGATCGTGATCGTCGGAGTGTTGTTGTCCGTTATCGTGCCGAGACCAGTGTCGTCTGAGATCGTCGCGTTCGTCGCCGCGGACAGGTTCACCGAGTACGTCTCGTTGGCCTCGCTGATCGTGTCCCCAACTACCTGGACCGTGATCTGCTTCGACGTCTCACCCGGGTTGAATGTCAGGACGCCACTCGTCGAGACGTAGTCGGCCGGCGAGGTCGCCGAACCCGGTGCGGTCGCGTAGGCAACGGTCACCGTGTTGACCGTCGTGGCCGAGAGCGAGACGTTGAACACAGCGTTCGTCGTCCCGCTGTTGCCCTCTGTCACGGTAACGTTGCCGATCGAGATCGAGGGAAGCACCGGGGTCCCGGAGTCGTCATCGGTGATCGTGCCCAGTCCGATCGCATCCACTATCGTGGCACCTATCGCGTCGGATAGCGTCACCCTGAAGTTCTCGCTTGGTTCGGCCACTGTATCCCCGATCACCTGGACGGTAACCTGTTTCGCGGTTTCGCCTGGAACGAATACGAGCGTTCCTCCGGCGGGGTTGTAATCGGACGCGACGGCCGTGCCATTGGACGTCGCGAAGTCCACCGAGATCGGGCTCGTCGACGAGGATGATGCGGTCACGTCGAACACCGCATCCGTGGTACCCACGCTGCCTTCGGTGACCGTGACATCGCCGATGGAGAAGACGGGGCCCGCACCGCCGAGATCGTCGTCGTCCAGGATCGTCCCGCGGCCGACGCCGTCGGCGATGCGCGCGCGTTTGGGGTTGGAGAGGTGAAGGCGGAACGTCTCATCGGCCTCATGAAGCGCGTCCCCGATCACCTTCACCACGATGCGGCGCGAGGTGATGCTCGGGGTGAACCGGAGCGAGCCATGGACCGCGACGAAGTCGCTCTTAGTGGCGGTGCCGCTGAAGGTTCGGTAGTGCACCCTTGCGGATGACGGCCTCGACAGGGTGACGGTGAAGACGAGCTTCCTGCGGCCGGAGTCCCCCTCCTTCACTTTCGCGTTATCGATCGAGAGCGATGGGGCCTTGGATGGGGTCCCGCCCGCAGGCGGAGCCGTGACACCTTGCATCATGAGCGCGGACAGGAGGATGAGGGAGACGATGGCTATGGATGAACGAGGTCCTCGCGCGACCTGCGAGGGAGGGGTCGATCGCCCGGTTCCGTTCAGCGTGTGCATAGCAAGAATCCGTCTCCTGGAGGGCCCGGTTTCCTATCTCCGTTTCTTCGGCCTAACCGACGGGCCCTTTAGACCGGTTGCCTTATGGCGCAACGACTGTAGCTAGTCCGACGTGGAGTGGTTCGCGGCACCCGGTCCCTAAGGGAGCGAGGCCAGCAGGCCGACGGCGAGGTGGCCTGTCACCGCGAGCATGCGGCCGCGGCCGTCGTTGCAGACGACGAGCGCCGCTCGATCCCTCTTCGAGCCGATCAGGGCGGTAGCCACCCAGGCCGTGTTGGATCCCTGTTGTCCGAGGGCGACCTCGGCGCTGAGCTTCCCGGGAGGGATCGCCCACCCGATCGCTTGCTTCGGGCCCTTGCCTTCTGGAGGGGTCGTGAGCTTCGCGATCGACGCGGGGCCAGCAGCGTGCCACCGTCGGTGAGGAAGACCCTGATGAATCGAGCCCAGTCCGCGAGCGTCAGGTGGATGCGCCCGGCGGGGCCCATCACGGGCGGGTTGTCTGCTCGGAGCCTCGGGTCGCTCGGGCGTGCCGGGATCGACCGGCGCTCCCCGGCCGACCCCGTGCCACCGCGAGCGATGTCCCCAGGGTTGCGCTCCGGTCGGCGCTCCGAACCCCACCGAGGTGATCCCGAGCGGAGCCAACACGTCGTCGACCACGGCCTCCTCCCACGATCGACCGAGGATCCGCTCCATCGCGGCACCGGCCACGATGTAGCTGAGGTTCGAGTACCGGAAGGAGCCGGGCTTGCGTGGAGGCTCGTGACAGCGTCATCGCCGTCGCCGCGGTCCGTCTGATCCACGATCGGCCGTTCATCGCCGGAACCACCCCTCCAGCCCCGAGCGGTCGAGGTTCGCGGGCAGCCCCGCCCGGTGGGTGAGCACTTGATCGATCCTGGTGCGGCGCCACGCCGGGTCTATCCCGTCGAGGTCCGGGAAGAGCTCTGAGAGCGTCGCCTCCCAGGTGGCCTCGCCGCGCTCCACGAGACGCGCGTAGAGCGCGCCCGTCATCGCCTTCGCGCACGAGCCGATGTGCCAGAGGTCGTTTGAGGTCGCGGGCTCTCCTCGCCCCCGGATACGGTCGCCGGTCACCCACATCGGCGTCTCTTGATCGTCTGCGGTGACGATGGCCGCGCCAAGAGCCGGGATCCGCGACTTGGCGCGCGCGGCCTCGACGCGTTCGCGTATCAGGGTCTCGAGCTCGCTCAGACCAGTCCTCGCACGGCCCACGCACGGGCCGTCAGCCGGATCGTGCCGTCGGCCTTGACCGGCAGGCGCACGCTCAGGAGCTCGCGGAGCTCGGCGCGCGCGGCGTCGTCGAGCGACATGCAGTAGGCGGGCGCGGGCGCCTGCCCCGAGAGGAACGGGGTCCAGTAGTCGTCGAAGTCACGGAAGATCGTTGGCACGTCGATCGCGCGAGTGCGGATGTCCTTGAGCTCCGCGACCTCGAACAGCGAGCCGAGCCCCTTCATGCTGGCGATGTCGAGGAACCGCTCGCCCTCATCGTGCTCACGCGCGCTGGCGTCCAGATGGATGGCCGCGTCCCAGAAGTAGCGCATCATCTGCATCGCTCCTGAGTAGTCCCAGACGTAGGCGCCGATGGTGCCGCCCGCGACCGTGACGCGCCGGAGTTCCTTGATCGCCCTGCCTTGGTCGGAGACGAAGTTCAGCATCAGCCCCGACACCGTCGTGTCGAACGTGTCGTCGTCGAAGGGGATCTTCTGTGCCTCTGCGATCTGCGCCTCGAAGCGTTCGTCATCGATCCGGGCGTTCGCGTACTTCACCAATCCCTCGGAGAGATCGATGCCGCGAACCTCCGCCGGTAGAGCACGCACCAGGATCGTCTCGGAGAGCGCACCCGTGCCGCACCCTACGTCCAGCCATCGGCCGCCGGACGGAGCGTCCAGCCAGTCCAGGAACTCGGCGGCGACGAGGCGGCTCCAGCGACCGACGTAAGGCTCGTACCGGTCGCCGTCCTCCCAGGTGTCCGGGTGCATCTCCGCATCTTCCCACCTCACGAGCGGCGAGGGTGGTAGCGGCCGTATGCTTCGGCGGCCATGGGCGACGAGCGGGATTTCCGGATCGAGCAAAGCGAGCTCCGCGCCGACGACGAGTTCGCGGAGTTCAGCTCGACGGATCTGCCGTACTACTCGGACTGGCGCGGATCCTTCGAGAAGCTCCCGTGGGCGACCGACGATGAAGCACTACATGCGGCGAACGCCGACGTGGCGATAGTGGGCGCGCCCCTGGATGATGCCGTGTCGTCGCGGCCCGGCGCCCGGTTCGGGCCGCGGGCGATCAGGATGGCGCCGACCGCTTGGTCGCCCGACTACGCCTGGTCGATCCAGTTGGACGTCGAGCCGTACAGGGTCTTGAAGGTGGTCGACGCAGGTGACGCGCCCGTGGTCCCCGCGCGCTTGGATCGAGGCCTCCGCGTGATCCACGAGAAGGTGTTCCGGGTTGCCAAGAGCGGAGCGATCCCGATCGTTCTGGGCGGGGATCATTCGATCACGTATCCGAGCGCGGCCGCCGTCTCGCGTTACCGACACCCCCGCAAGGTGGGCATCGTGCACTTCGACGCGCACGCGGATACCGGCGCCGAGCAATGGGGATCGTTGGTCGGGCACGGGACGCCCATGCGCCGGCTGATCGAAGAGGGCTGGATCGAGGGACCGAACTTCGTCCAGGTCGGACTTCGCGGCTACTGGCCCGAGAAGGAGACGTTCGACTGGATGCGGGAGCAAGGGCTCCGCTGGCACACGATGGTCGAGATCGAGGATCGCGGCGCTGAAGCCGTCGTCGCCGACGCGATCGCAGAGGCGCTCGACGGCCCGGACTGCATCTACCTGAGCGTCGACATCGACGTGGTCGATCCGGGCATGGCGCCGGGCACCGGGACGCCCGAGCCGGGTGGGATGCTCGCGCGCGAGCTGCTGCGGGCCATACGCCAGATCGTGGGTCAGGTGGATCTGGTCGGGATGGACGTGGTGGAGGTCTCGCCGCCCTACGACAGCGCCGAGGTGACGGCGCTGCTCGCGCACCGCTGCGTGGTGGAAGCCATCAGCGCGCTCGCCGCGAAACGCCCCTGATCCGGCCTGCGCCACCCTAGGCTGAGAGGTCTTCAACGTCCTCGGTTAGGGCGGGCGCCGGTTCGATGAGATCGACGCCGCGCTCGTGGGCCTGCAGGAACGCGTCTACAGCGTCGGGGTCGAACTGCTGCCCTCGAACCTTGCGGATCTCCTCCACCGCCTCCTCCAGCGAGCGGGCCGCTCTGTACGGCCGATCGTTCGTGATCGCGTCGAACGTGTCTGAGACAGCCGTGATGCGGGACACGAGCGGGATCTTCAGGCCGGCGAGCCCGGCGTACCCCCCGCCGTCCCACCGTTCGTGGTGAGTGCCCGCGATCTGCTCAGCCATGCGAAGGAGCGGCGAGCTGCTGCCGGAAAGGATCCTCGCCCCGATCTCCGTGTGGGTCTTCACGACGTCGAACTCGTCTGGCTCCAGACGCCCGGGCTTCAGCAGGATCGCATCCGGCACCCCGATCTTCCCGAGGTCGTGCAGCGCGGCCGCACGCCCGATCAGGAGGACCTCGTCGGCGGGGAGCCCGAGCTCGGCCGCGATGAGCCCCGTCATCCGCCCCACCCGTCGGGTGTGCTGGCCGGTCTCGTCATCCCGGTACTCAGCCGCAAGGGCCAGGCGCTCGAACGTCTCGATCTGAGCCTGCTCGGAATCGCGCGTGCGCTCCCGCACCCGGGCCTCGAGGTCGTCGTTCTGCTCCAGCAGCTGAAGATGGAGCCAGCGCGTGTGGAGCATGTTCTGGATCCGCAGCAGAACCTCTTCGGCATCGAAGGGCTTCGTGAGGAAGTCGTGCGCCCGGCTGGCCAACGCCTTGCGCTTGGCGTCCTGCGTGACGTCGGCCGTGAGGATCAGCACGGGCAGGTAGGCACCCGGCGGGACCAGCATCCCAAGCAGCTCAAGGACCCCGAACCCGTCTAGCCGGGGCATGTGCAGGTCGAGCAGGATGAGGTCCGGCTGGTACCGGGCCAGGATCTCGGGGACCAAGCGGGGGTCGGTGACCGCCTCGAGCCGCTGGTAGCCGCCCCGGGTCAAGATCCGTTCGAGCAACCGAACGTTCGACTCCTCGTCGTCGACGATCAAGATCCGTGGATCGAAGAGGGTTTCGGGGTCGAACACGTCGCCGCCCGCGAAGAGCGAGCTCTCGCCAGCTTCTACGGAGTACGTATCGCTCGAGGACATCGGGGCAATGCTCCTACTTTCGTTCCACATGAGTTTCTTCGGCAGGCAACCGACCGGGCTGAAGGCGCAGCTCACGGCCTAGGTTCAATGGTCGACGATGGCTGCCGATAGTGGGGTGTGGAGGTGCATCCGTCCGTGCGCGGGTGCTCGAACCAGAAACGACCGTCACCTTGAGCGGGTGGCGGTAGGAGCCGACCGATATGGGTGCCGACGTCGAGATAAGCGTGGACACACCGCCCGCTCCCCGCTGGGCGCGCCTCGCGCCCCCGGCCGCGGGCGCCATCGCCGTGGCGGTCGGGGTCGCCGTGCTCATCGGGTGGGCTGCGGGCGTCGGAGCGCTGAAGAGCGTCCTCGTCGGCCACGTCGAGATGAAGGCGAACGCGGCCGCGTGCTTCGTCATCCTCGGTGTCGCGCTCGTGCTGCTCGCACCCGAGACGGCCGGGCCGGGCAGGCGCCGGGTGGGGCGGGCGTTGGCGGCGGCGGCGGTGCTCGTCGGGCTCGCGACGCTGGGCGAGTACGTCTTCACCTGGAACGCGGGGATCGATCAGGCGCTCTTCCGGGAGTCACCCGGCGCCGTCGATACCGCGTTCCCGGGACGCATGGCCCTGGCCACGTCGGCGAGCTTCATCGCGCTGGGCGCGGCGGTGGCCCTGCTGAACGTGCGGAACCCGTGGGTGCGTCGGCTGAGTGACATCACGCTCGCGGCCGTTTCCCTCTTCTGCCTGGCGACCGTCGTGGCGTACTTCTACGGCATGCGGTCGCATTACCTGACCGGCGGCGAGGGCTTCACCCCGATGCCCTTCAACACGGCGATCGGGTTCCTCGTGCTCGCCTTCGGAACCCGGATCGCCAGACCGACCCTCGGCGTGTTCGGTATGGCGGTCAAGGAGGGCCCGGCCGGGGTGATCGTCCGCCGGCTGGGGCCCGCCGCGATCGCCTCGCTGCTCGGCCTCGGCTATCTACACCTGATCGCGGAAAGGAACGGGCAGGTCGATGATCACTTGGGGATCTCGCTACTGGTGGGCGCGCTCACAGCGATCGCCATCGCCTTGATCGGGATCACCGCCCGAGCCGTGGATCGCGCCGAGTCGGCCCGCCAGCGGATCGAGGACGAGCGGCAGCTCTTCTTCGGGCTGTCGCTCGACATGCTGTGCATCGCGAACCTGGACGGCTACTTCGTGCAGGCTGAACCCCGCCTGGGAGAAGACCCTCGGGTGGAGCGTCCAGGAGCTGATGGCGAGGCCTTTCGTCGAGTTCGTCCACCCCGAAGACCGCGAGGCGACCGTCGCGGAGGCAACACGGCTCGGGCTGGGAGCCGAGACGGTCTCGTTCGAGAACCGCTACCGCTGCAAGGACGGATCGTACAGATGGCTCCTCTGGAGCGCCGCCGGTGTCCGAGACAGCGGGCTGCTCATCGGGGCCGCGCGGGACATCACCGAGCGCAGGCGTGCCGAGGAGGAGCGCTCCAGGATCGCCGCGATCGTGGAATCCGCCGACGACGCCATCGTCGGCACCACCTCGACGGCACGATCACCGAGTGGAACCACGCGGCCGAGCTCCTGTACGGGTACTCGGCCGAGGAGGCCGTGGGCCTGTCGATCTCGATCACGTTCCCGCCCGACCGCCCCGACGAGACCGTCGGCATCTGGGAGCGCGTGGCGCGGGGGGAGTCCATCCGGCATTTCGAAACGGTCCGCCAGGCCAAGGACGGGCGCCTGCTCGACGTCACTATCACCCTTTCTCCCGTGAAGGATGCCGACGGGCATGTCACCGACATGTCGGCGATCGTCCGTGACATCAGCGAGCGCAAGCATGCCGAGATCGAACGTCAGCGTCTGGTCGAAGAGGTCCGAGAGCAGGCCCATCGCGTCAGCGACCTCTACAACAACGCCCCGGTCGGCTACTACTCGCTCGGACCGGACGGGCTCTTCCTCGAGATCAACGACACCGCGCTTGCGTGGCTCGGGTACACGCGCGATGAGGTGATCGGCGAGAAGCGCTTCACCGACCTCACCACGCCCGAAGGCGTGCGGATGTTCAGCGAGCTGTTCCCCGTGCTCAAGGAGCAGGGGCACATCCGCGATTGTGAGGTCGAGATGATCCGCAAGGACGGCACCAGGTTCCCGATACTCGTCAACTCGTCGGCGATCAAGGACGAGGCGGGAAACTTCCTCCGAAGCCGAACCACGGCCGTCGACATCACCCAGCGCAGATCGGCCGAGGACGCCCTCCGCCGGAGCGAGACCTTCCTCGAATCGATCGTGGAGAACATCCCCTCCGAGGTGTTCGTCAAGGACGCGGACACCCTTCGGTTCGTCAGCGTCAACCGGGCCGGCGAGGAGGCGCTCAGCCTCCGCCGCGACGAGCTGATCGGCAAGACGGTCCACGAGCTCTTCCCCGCGGACGTGGCCGACATCTTCACGAGCCAGGACCGCGAGGCGGTCGAGAGCGGACGGCTGCTCGACATCCCCGAAGAGCTCAGCGCGACGAAGAGCGGTCTCCGGTACATGCATACGAAGAAGGTCCCCGTGCTCGACGAGCGGGGCCGGGCGCGCTACCTGCTCGGGATCTCGGAGGACGTCACCGAGCTGAGAACCATGCAAACGGAGCTCCGGGAGGCCAAGGAGGAGGCCGAGCGGGCCAACCGAGCCAAGGACGAGTTCCTCTCGCGCACCAGCCACGAGCTGCGCACTCCCCTGAACGCCATCCTGGGGTTCGCCCAACTCCTGGAGATGGACGACCTCACGGAGGAGCAGTTGGGCTCCGCCGGCCGGATCCTTGACGGCCGGGCGGCACCTGATGAGCCTGGTCGACGAGATGCTCGACATCTCGAGGATCGAGTCGGGCGAGCTCTCGCTCTCGATCGAACCGGTCGAGGTGAGCGAGGTCGTGCGCGAATCTCTCGACATCGTCCGTTCACTCGCGAGCGAGCGAGGCGTGACGTTGCGGGCCCAGGACAACGGCGGCCTCCACGTGATGGCAGATCGTCGCCGCTTGGAGCAGGTCCTCGTCAACCTCCTGTCGAACGCCGTCAAGTTCAATCGCGAGGACGGCGAGGTGAACATCACATGGGAGCGGCATCCTGACGAGCGCGTGCGCCTGCACGTCGAGGACCAGGGGTCCGGCATCCCCGCGGACCAGATGGACCGGGTGTTCGCTCCCTTCGATCGCCTGGGCGCGGAGCTACCGGAGGTGCAGGGCACCGGCCTGGGACTCGCCCTCTCCAAGGGGCTCATGGAAGCCATGGACGGAGCGATCGACGTGGCGAGCGTGGTCGGTCGCGGCAGCACCTTCACGGTGAGCCTCGCGTCGGTCGAGGCGCCCGGTGGCCTGCGTGTCGAGAGCGGGATGAGACCCGAGTCCGCAGAGTGGGCGGGAGGAGGTCGAACGGTCCTGCACATCGAGGACAACCCGGCGAACCAGAAGCTGGTCGAGCGGATCCTCGAACGGGTGCCCGGCGTGACTCTCCTCTCGGCGATGCAGGGGCGACCGGGTCTCGAGCTCGCACGCGAGCACCGGCCGGATCTGATCCTCCTGGACCTGCATCTTCCCGACATGTCCGGCGAGGAGGCGCTGCGCGCACTCCGCAATGACCCCACGACCTCCGACATCCCGGTGGTCGTGCTCTCGGCGGACGCGGTTCCGGGAACCGCACGAGGTCTCCTCGAAGCGGGCGCGGCCCAGTACGTGACCAAGCCCATCGACGTGCAGAGGTTCCTGCAGCTGGTGGAGGCCATCCTTGGCCACGGGTGAGCGCAGGCGCACCGAGCAGCCCTCGCGGAGGCTGAGCAGAAGTATCGGACGCTCGTGGAGCGGATCCCGGCCATCGTGTACTCCGCCGAGTTCGGAGAGCCGGGGCCGTGGCTCTACGTGAGCCCTCAGGCGGAGCGGATCCTGGGATACCCGGCGGAGGAATGGATCGCCGACGAGGGGCTGTGGATGCGTCTGATCCATCCGGACGACCTGGAGCGGACGCTCGAGGAGGAGCGGCGAAGCAAGGCCGACGGGACCCCGTTCGCATGCGAGTACCGGATGCGCGCTCGGGACGGCCGTGTCGTTTGGATCCGCGACGAGGGTGAAGTCGTCCACGACGACTCCGGCGCTCCCGCCGAGCTCCGCGGGATCATGTACGACATCTCGGAGCGCAAGCGGACCGAGGAGGCGCTCGCGGAGGCCGAGGCCCGATACCGTGGCGTCTTCGAGAACGCGGCCGAGGCCATCTTCGTGACCGCGTTGGATGGGCGCTACCTCCTGGCCAATCCGGCGCTCGCGGAGATGCTCGGCTACTCGTCGCCCGAGGAGCTCATGGACGGTGTGACTGACGTGGCCGGTATCTATGCCGACCCGGTCTGGCGCCAGGAGTTCCTGCGCAGGCTCGACCGCGAGGACACCATGCGGGGATTCGAGTATCAGGTGACCCGTAGAGACGGAAGCACGATCTGGGTCTCCGAGAACGTTCGCGCGCGTCCGCGACGCGAACGGCCGACTGATCGGATCCGAGGGGATGTCCACGGACATCACCGCCCGCAAGTGCGCTGAGCAGGAGCTCACGGCGAGCGAGGAGCGGTTCCGCCAGCTCTCCGAGGCGGCCCTCGAGGGCGTGATCATCGTAGACGCGGGCGGTCACATCGTGCAGGCGAACCGCGCCTTCTGCGAGCTGCTCGACCTCAGCCTTGATGAAGCCATCGGGTCTTCACCTACAGACGTGGTGGCGCCCGAGTCCATCTCTCGGGCATACGAGTACCTTCGATCGGGGAGCGAGACACCCGTGGATATCGAGGTGGTGAGGAAGGATGGCACTCGTCTCGTCGGCGAGACGACGCTCCGGCGCATCGACCATGGGGGACAAGAGGCAAGCCTGATCACGGTTCACGACGTCACCGAACGACGGGCCATAGAGGACATCCTGCGGCGGCGGGACGCCATCCTCGGCGCCGTTGCGTTCGCGGCTGAACGGTTCCTGGACGGACCTTGGGGGGTGGACATCGACAGCGTGCTCGCCCGGCTGGGCCAGGCGACCGACTCCAGCCGCGTGTGCCTCTTCCAGAACGAACCGGGAGACGACGGCACGCTCCTGATGACCCTCACCTACGAATTCGTCGCTCCCGGCGTCTCGACGACCATCGACGACCCCACCAACACAGGTTTCCCGTACGACGGCGACTACACGTCGTGGATCGGCGAGCTCGGTGCCGGGCGCATCATCCACGGCAGTCGACCCGACTTCCCCGAGGCCCTGGCGAGGGATCTCGAGAACGAGGACGTCGTCTCCGTCGCCCTAGTGCCGGTCTTCGCCGGCGGTGAGTGGTGGGGCTTCATGTCGTTCGACGACTGCGTGGACGAGCGGGTGTGGTCCGGGCACGAGCTGGAGCTGCTGCAGACGGTCGCCGGTGTCCTCGGTGGAGCCATCGCTAGAACGAACGCGGAGCTGGCGCTCGGTCGGATCAACGCCGAGCTCGAGGAGCGCGTGACCGAGCGCACGGCCGAAGCGGTGGTCGCCATGCAGGAGGCGGAGCGCGCGAAGGAGAGCGCCGAGCGGGCCAGCCGCGCGAAGAGCGAGTTCCTCTCACGCGCGAGCCACGAACTGCGGACGCCGCTGAACGCCATCCTCGGGTTCGGCCAGCTCCTGGAAGGCTCAGCGCTGCCGGAGGAAGACTCCGAGAGCGTCGAGGAGATCGTCAAGGCCGGCCGGCACCTGCTGGAGCTGGTGAACGAGGTGCTCGACATCTCCCGCCTCGACGCGGGCCGACTGGGGCTCTCGATCGAGCCGGTGTCGGTCGAGGAGGTCGTCGGATGGGCGTTGGATCTGATCGCTCCCCAGGCGCGCGGGAGAGGGATAGAGCTCCGGACGGAGATCCCTCCCGAGGACCTCCACGTGATGGCGGACGTGCAGCGACTGGAGCAGGTGCTGCTGAACCTGCTCTCGAACGCCGTGAAGTTCGATCGCGAGGAAGGCACGATCACGATCTCCTGCGACGCGTCCGAGGAGCACGTGACCTTGCGGGTCTCCGACACCGGCCATGGCATCGCGCCCGAACGGTTGGAGCGCCTGTTCACGCCGTTCGACCGCCTGGGCGCGGAGACGACCGGAAGCGCGGGGACGGGTCTGGGGCTCGCGCTCAGCAAGGCGCTCGTGGAGGCCATGGGAGGTCGCATCGCGGTCGAGACCACGCTCGATGTGGGAGCCACGTTCGCCGTCGAGCTTCCCCGGGCTGAAGCACCTGTGCCCGACGGGCGCCTCCCCATCGCCTAGGTGGGGCGGTCAGCGCCCTAGCGACGCGTTCCTGCGCCTCAAGAGGGCACCCGCCCCAGTCGAAACCATATGGGTGAGTCTCCCCGAGCCCGCCGTGGGCGAAACTACCGCTGCCTTCCGTCGTCTGGTCGAGAACGTCGAGCGGGTGATCGCGGGCAATCCCGTAGTGGTTGAGACCGCCGCGATCTGTCTGCTGGCAGAGGGCAACCTCCTTCTGGAGGGTGTCCCCGGAGTGGGCAAGACCATGCTCGCGCGCGCTCTGGCCAGGTCTATCGGCGGGGAGTTCAGCCGGATCCAGGCGACGCCCGATCTGTTGCCCTCCGACATCACCGGCATCAGCGTCTACGACCAGGGCCGCCACGAGTTCCGGTTCCAGCCGGGTCCGATCTTCGCGAACGTGGTCCTGGTCGATGAGATCAACCGGACCACACCGCGCACGCAGTCGGCGTTGCTCGAGCCGATGGAGGAGCGGCAGGTGACGGTGGAAGGCGTGACCCACCCACTGCCGGCTCCCTTCGTCGTCATGGCGACCGAGAACCCGATCGAGCAGCACGGCACGTATCCGTTGCCCGAGGGACAGCTGGACCGCTTCTCGCTGACGGTCTCGGTCGGATACCCGGAACGGGCACGCGCCGCCGAGATCGTGCGGCGCCAGCTCCTGCGGCACCCGATCGAGGATCTGGAGCCGGTGCTGGGCCCCGACGACATCGTGGCGTGCCAGCGGGCCGTGCGCGAGGTCCACGTCGACCAGACCGTGATCGATTACGTGGTTTCCCTGGTCCACGCGACCCGGACCGCGCCCGAGATAGCGCTCGGCGCGTCGCCGCGAGCTACGGTCGCGCTCACCCGGTGCGCGCAGGCCCGCGCGATCAGCGAAGGGCGGGATTTCGTTCTCCCGGACGACGTAAAGGCATTGGCGCCGGCGGCGCTGGCGCACCGGCTGATCCCGCGGCAGGGCCGCACGTCGGCGGGTGTCGGCAGAGAGGTCGTCCGTCGCGTCCTAGAAGAGGTCACGGTCCCGCTCGGGGTCGTCGGGAGGTCCTGAGCATGCGCCTGCGCAAGCGGGCAGCCGCTCTCACGCTGGGCGCCGGCGTCCTGTTCCTGCTCGGCACCAACGTCCAGGCAGGGTGGCTCTACGTGATGTGCGCACTCCTGCTGGGAACGGTCGTGGCGGGCGTGCTGCTTCCGAGCCGGATGCTCCGGGGGGTCGAGGTCGAGCGTCTCGCCCCGGAGGAGGTCGAGCAGGGCGCCGACGTCCCCGTCGAGCTGATCGTTTCGAGCAGAGCCCGAGGTGTGCGACTCGGCCTCCGCATCGACGACCAACACATCGCTCCGACCAGCCTGTACGTGACCTCGGTCCTGCCCGGCGAACGGGTGGAGCTGGTCACCGCGCGCCTGGCAGCCAAGCGGGGCGTGCATGAGGGGTCCACCGTCGTGGTGCGGTCGACGGCGCCGTTCGGCGTAGCCGAACGGCGCCGGAAGTTGAAGGTGGCGGGCAGCACGACCGTGCTGCCCGCCGTCATCCCCCTGAGCCACCTACCGTTCGTGAGCCGGGCCTCCGACGTCGCGCGCGCGTCCAGCCGAACGTCGCGGCGAGGTGGCGGTCCGGAGTACCTGGGTGTGCGTGAGTACCGGGCCGGCGACAGCCCGCGGCACGTTCACTGGCCCTCCACCGCACGTACCGGAACGATCATGGTTCGCGAGCTGGAGGAGGAGCGCTCCCGGCGGCTGGCCATCCTCGTGGACACGCTGACGGATGTCGGGGACGTGGGCACGCCGCTCGATGCCTGCTGCACCGCGGCGGCGTCCATCGCACGTTGTGCGTTCAACGAGGGTCATGCGATCCGGTCGCTATCCGCCGTGGCCCCGCGCGGCCAGATCGAGGCGGCCGACGAGATCGACGAAACCTCGTTCCGCAGACGGCTGGCGCGCCTCCAGCCCAACGGGATCGCCATGGCGGCCGCGGTAGAGGAGGCAGCCACCGCCCTGTCCGGCGTGGATGAGGTGGTCCTGCTCTTCCCCACGTGGCGGACCAACGGCGATCCCGCGCTCGTACGCGCCGTGGAGGCGCTCGCCGGCGCTCGTGCGCATGTGGTGGCCGTCGTCGTGGAGGTCGGCCCCGAGGACTCCCGGCGGGTGGCCGCCCTTCGCCCGGACGAGGTCGACGAGGTCGAAGCCGCGCTTGCGCGAGCCGGTGCAGAGGTCTTCACGTGGCGGCGAGGGCAGCCGCTGCCGGAAGCGCTGATGGTCGAGGCGGCGATGGCGCTGTGAGCACGGGTCAGAGGATCTTGGCGCGCCTGCGGCCGACAGCCGGCCCTCCTGAGGACTCCGTCCCCATGCGACTGGCCGTCGCCGGGACGGTCGAGGTGGCGATCCTGGCGGTCGTGTTGCAGGGAGGCGTGAGCGGGTTAGCCGCGATCCTGCCGCTGCTCCTTGCGCCGCTCGGTTACTACTTCTCCTACACGCAGCGCCACCGTTCGAACATCACCACGAAGGTCCTGCTGTCGATCGGCCTGCTCGCGGCGTTCGCTCAGTTCCTGCAGAGCGTCCGCCTGGCCGGCTCCGTGGACCAGGCGCGCGTGCCGCTCGCTACGTTGTTCCTGTGGGTCCAGGTGCTGCACGCGTTCGACGTGCCCCGTCGTCGGGACCTCGCCTTCTCGGTGGTCTCGAGCGTGATCCTCATGGCCGAGGCGGGGGCGCTGTCCCTATCGTCCTCGTTCGCGGTGTTGCTCCTGCCCTGGTCGGTCCTGGCGGGCTTCTGGCTCTTCGTGTCGAGCCGACCTCCGGGCGGCGCCACGGTGCAGCCGGTCGCCATCCGTCGCAGACCTTCGCCGGGGGGGACGATCCTCGCGCCTTTGCGGACGGCGGCCGGTACCGGGGTGATCGTGCTGGCCGCGAGCGCCCTGGTCTTCATGGCGATCCCACGACTACCGGGCGGCCTCATCCGATCGCTCCCGTTCTCCCTCACCGGACCCGCCTCGGCCATCGAGGGATTCTCGGGCGGCGTAGAGAATCCGGAGCTGCCCTCGCAGGCCGGGAACGGCGTCGTGGACTTCGCTTCCGATGCGTACCCGGGGTTCAGTGACGTCGTGGACCTACGGGCTCGCGGTCGTCTCTCGGACCAGATCGCGTTCCGCGTCCGTTCGCCGCAGGCGGCGCTCTGGCGCGCCGGAGCCTTCGACACCTATGACGGAACGCGGTGGACGATCGCCGATCCGGCGACTCAGCCCCTGACGAGCTGGGGTGACTCGCCCGGCGCTATGGCGCTGCCGCCGTCGCTCACCCAGAGCATCGGGCCCGTACCCACGGTCAAGATCACCCAGACCTTCTACGTGGATACTCCTCAGCCCAACGTTCTGTTCGCGGCCGCGGTTCCCCAGCAGGTCTTCTTCCCTTCGGGAGGCCTGCAGGCGGATCGGTACGGATCGATCCGGTCGCCGATCCTGTTGGACGAAGGGCTCGTCTACTCAGTGATCTCCGAGGTGCCGGTCACCGACGCCGTCACCCTGCGTAGCGTTCGCACCCCGTCGGCGGCGCTCGTGGATCCTCAGTACCTCCAGCTCCCCGTCGATCTGCCACAGCGGGTGGTGGATCTGGCGCGAGAGATCACCGCCGGCGCCACCAACGAGTACGACCGGGTCGAGGCGGTTCAGGCTTGGCTGCGGACGAACACGAGATACGACCTGGACGTCCCGCGGGATCCGGCCGGCGTGGACGCGGTGGACCACTTCCTGTTCGTCACGCGTGTCGGCTTCTGCGAGCAGATCGCGAGCTCGCTCGCCGTCTTACTGCGCGCACTTGGGATCCCCACGCGCCTGGTAACCGGCTACGGCCCCGGCGAGCGCAATCCGTTGACCGGGTACTTCGAGGTCCGTCAGTCCGATGCCCACGCGTGGGTCGAGGTGCTGTACCCGGGGATCGGATGGGTTCCTTACGACCCCACGTTCGGCGTGCCTGAGGCGGCACCCGGCGCGAGCAGCCGCTTCATCGCCGGCGAGGTCCTGGCCGCCGTAGGCCGCTTCGTGTCGAGCGTCGTGCCCGAACCGGTCAGACGGCTGTTCCACGACGCGGCGGTCGGGCTGGGTGTGGTGTGGGATCGGCTCCAGAGCGCCTGGCCGCTGGTGGTCGGTTCCCTCACGCTCGCGGTCTGGCTGCTGATAGTTCGCCGGCGACGCCGAGCCCTCGGTCCGGCCCAACCCGTGGCGCTTGGGGCTTACCTGGATCTCGCGCAGGTGCTCGCGAGCCGAGGACATCCGCTGGTGGAGCACGCCACGCCTCGCGAGTACCTGTACGCGGTAACCAAGGACCCCGCGATCGAGCGATCGATCGTGTCGGAGGCCGAGGTGGTCGTGGCCACGCTCGAGCGCGACCGGTTCTCGGGCCACCCAGCAGCCGACGCCGATCTGGCTCGGGCGAAGCAGGCGGTCACACGGGTCCGTGAGCTGGTCGCGAACCGCTGACCTCAGTGCCGACGCGGCGCGCGGAACGCGGTAGCGTGCCGTCATGTGCAGAAGCATCAAGACGCTCCGCCGGGCCGACGAGCCGGCCACCGACGAAGAGATCCGCGCCGCCGCGCTGCAATTCGTGCGGAAGGTGAGCGGGTACCGGGAGCCCTCCCGTAAGAACACCGAGGCGTTCGTGGCGGCTGTGGACGAAGTGGCCGAGGCCTCGCGCCGGCTCTTGGACTCCGTCGCACCCACCTCGGGCTGAGGCGCCCGGCGCCGCTACGATGGGCGCCATGTACCCGCTCGATCCCAAGCCCGAGGACATGCGCGCCATGGGCGAGGCGGTCGTCGACTACCTGGTCGATTTCGTCCAGGGGCTCGATGACGCGCCGGCCGAGGCGACGGAGGGCGGGATCGAGCTCGCCCGCGAGCTGCGCGGCGGGCCTCCCGAGATCGGCGGCGACTTCGACGAGCTCTTCGACCAGGTGAAGTCCGCCGCGAGCAAGACCTACGAGTTCGCCGGGCCGGGGTATCTCGCCTACATCCCGGGCGGCGGTCTGTATACCGCGGCCCTCGCGGAGTTCCTCGCACAGGGCGTCAACCGGTTCATCAACTTGTGGCAGCCCTCGCCGGCGCTCGTCCAGATCGAGCAGAACGTGGTGCGGTGGCTCTGCGATCTCTTCGCCTACCCGGAGGACGCTCGCGGCTTGCTCACGTCGGGCGGTTCCATGGCGAACTTCTCCGCGATCGTCACCGCACGCCACACGAGACTCGGTGAGGACTTCCTGGATGGCACCTACTACGTCAGCGAACAGGTCCACGCGAGCGTTGCGAAGGCGGCGAACCTCGCCGGCTTCTCCGAGCGGAACCTGCGTCTGGTGCCGACCGACTCCGAGCTCCGTATGGACCCCGGGGCGCTGCGCGAGATGATCGCCGTCGATCGTGCGGCGGGGCTGCGCCCGTTCCTGGTGGTGCCATCGGCGGGGACCACGAACACGGGTGCGATCGATCCCCTGGATGCCATCGCGGATATCGCGCGGGACCATGGCCTCTGGATGCACGTCGACGCTGCCTACGGGGGCTTCTTCCAGTTGACCGAACGCGGGCGCGAGCGCTTCCACGGGATCACGCGCGCCGACTCCGTGACGCTCGATCCTCATAAGGGCCTGTTCCTGCCGTACGGGATGGGAGCGCTCGTGGTGCGCGACGGTGCGGCGCTGCGTGACGCGCACTACGAAGGCGCCGCCTATCTCCAGGACCTGGCGCCCGAGGGCGAGCTCCCGAACTTCACGGAGTACTCGCCGGAGCTCTCACGAGCCAACCGCGGCCTGCGCGTGTGGGTGCCGCTCAAGCTCCACGGCGTCTCGGCGTTCCGCGAGGCGCTCGACGAGAAGCTCGATCTCACCGATCACCTGTTCGCGGCCCTGCAGGAGATGCCGAACGTGGAGGTCCCATGGTCGCCTCAGCTCACGGTGGTTCCGTTCCGACTGCGCGGGGCCGACGAGGCCACGAACCAACGGTTCCTCGAGGCGATCAACGCCTCGAAGCGCGTCCTATTGTCCAGCACGAAGGTGCACGGTGAGTACATCCTCCGCGCGTGCATCGTGAGCCACCGGACCCATCGCGACCGCATCGACGAGTGCATCCAGATCGTCGGGGACGTGGCCGCCCAGGTCGGTGCCTGAGCTCCCGGAGATCCAGGGGTTGGTCGAGCGGCTGGATGCCGCTCTCGCGGGTGCGACGCTCGAGGGGCTCGACCTGCTGCAGTTCTCCTCGCTCAAGACGTTCGCGCCTCGGCCGGAAGAGCTGCTCGGTCGGAACCTCGACCGAGTGACGCGCCGCGGCAAGTTCACCGTGATGTGGTTCGGAGGACCGCGGATGCTGTTCCACCTGTCGCAGGGCGGCCGCGTGGACCTGGAGGATCCACCGAAGGCCACCAAGCCGCGCGGGAAGGTGCTACGGATCCGGTTCGCCGAACACCCCTCGGTGCTGATCAAGGAGTTCGGGACACAGCGCAAGGCCGGCTGGTGGGTGCTCGCGGAGGGCGACGACGGACCACTCGCGAAGCTCGGTCCCGAGGTGTTGTCCGATGAGTTCCCCGATTGGGTCCGCCAAACCGACGACGCGCGACGCGTCCACACGATCCTTCGCGATCAACGAACGGTGGCCGGGGTCGGCCGTGGCTACAGCGACGACATCTTGCATCGCGCACGGATGTCGCCGTACGCGTCCCTCGGCAAGCTCGCGCCCGACGAGCGCGGGGCGCTCCTGGATGCCACGACCGAAGTGCTCGATGCGGCCCTGGGGGTCGAGCGTGGGCGGACGGGCGGCCTGCCGACCAAGCTCGGCGACCATTTCGTCGTGCACGGCAAGTACGGCGAGCCGTGCCCACGGTGCGGCGAGGATCTTCGTCGCGTGAGCTACGAGTCTCACGAGGTCACGTACTGCCCGGCGTGTCAGACCGGAGGGAAGATCCTGGCCGACCGCAGGCTCTCACGACTGATCCGTTAGTTGCGCCGACGCCCCTCGGCGTTGCTATAGTGACCACATAGGTAGTCACTTCGCGGAGGAAGGTGGGCTGATGGCTGAGATCGGCGTGAAGGAGCTCAAGGCGACCGCGTCGGCGGTCATCGACGACGTGGAGGGCGGGGCCGCCTACGTCGTGACGAGGCGTGGCCGTCCGGCGGCGGTGCTCCTGCCCGTCGATGAGGCCGAAGACCTGGTCCTCGCCAACGCCGACGAGTACATCCGTCTCCGGCGCCAAGCGCGGGCCGCTCACGCGAAGGGCAGCTCGACGAAGCTGAAGGATCTGGACTGAGCGCCTACGACGTCGAGCTGTCGCCCGCAGCCGTCCGCACCTTCAAGAAGCTGGATCCGAACGTCAAGAAGCGGATCAAGGTGGCGCTCGAGAAGCTGGCGGCGGACGTGGCGAGGCCCGGTTGCGTCGGCGGGAAGACCGTCAAGACGATCCACGGCGTCAGCGACTCCTTCCACCGGCTGCGCGTCGGCGACCATCGGATCATGTACGACGTCTCGGAAGAGGAGCGGATCGTGCTGATACTCGGCATCGTCCATCGGGGCGACCTCGAGCGCTGGATCCGCAACCGGTGACGAACTCCGGCGGACCGCCCGACGACAGGCCGGGCCTCCTCGCTCGCGCCCGCGGGCACCTGATGGATCTCACTCCACTCCGGGAGTCGCGGGAGTTCCGACTGCTCTTCACGGGTAAGTCGATCTCCGACTTCGGCGACGAGATCGTGGCGACCGTCGTTCCGTTCCAGGTCTTCCAGCTGACCCACTCGACGCTCGCCGTGGGACTGCTCGGACTCGCTCAGCTGGTGCCGGTCTTCGTGATGCCGATCCTCGGAGGGGCGTTCGCCGATGCGGTCGAACGCCGCCGGTTCGTCATCGTGATGCATGCGATCCTCGCCGCGATGTCCGGGCTCATGGCTTGGAACGCCTCGCTCGAGCAACCGATGCTGTGGCCCCTCTACGTGTTCGCCACGATCTCCGCTGGCCTATACACGTTCAACCGGCCGGCGATGTCCACCTGGCCGGCGCGCCTCTTGCCGCGCGAGCTGCTGCCGTCGTCCAACGCCCTCGAAGCCGGCTTGGGCACCCTCGCGGGGATGGCGGGTCCGGTCTTGGCCGGCGTGCTGATCCTCACCATCCAGCCGGCGGGCGCGTTCATGGTCGACGCCGTCTCGTTCCTGGTCGTGGTCGCGATGGTCTGGCAGATGAAGCCGTCGCCCTCCAACCCATGAAGACGCCTCGGTGAGCTGGTCGGCGATCGTCGACGGGTTCCGATTCGTGAAGGGCAAGCACACGATCCAGTCGGTGTTCGCGATCGACCTGAACGCCATGATCTTCGGGTTCCCTATAGCCCTGTTCCCGGCGATCGCCGAAGGATTGGGGCACGGGTCGGGGGCTGGTGTCTTGGGACTCCTGTATGCGGCGCCGGCACTGGGGGCCTTCCTGGCCACGACCTTCTCGGGCCGGGCCAAGCACGTCCGTCGGCAGGGCCGCGCCATCATGCTCGCCGTGACCGTTTGGGGCGCAGCCATCGTGGCCTTCGGGTTCTCGGACACGCTCTGGTTCTCGCTCGCGATGCTCGCGATCGCCGGAGCCGGCGACATGGTGAGCGGCATCTTCCGGATGACGATCTTGCAGGCGGCCGTCGAGGACTCGGTGCGCGGCCGGCTGGACGGCATAGGGATGGCGGTGTGGGCGACCGGCCCGTCGCTAGGGAACCTGGAGTCGGGCATCGTGGCGTCGATCTGGAGCGTGCCCGTGAGTGTCGTCTCGGGCGGCGTGCTCACGGTCGTCGGCGTCGGTGTTCTTCGCCTGCTCGCTCCGGGTCTCTCGCGGTACGACGCTGAACATCCGACGGCGTGATCATGCCGGCGGGCTACATACTCTGGCCATGACGTGTACGCCGGAACACACAACGGTTCCCGCGCCCCGATACGACGTCGACGCGGACGAGGCGCTCCGGGTCTCGCGCGGCTTCCTCGAGACCATGGCGGGGCGCCGCACGATCCGTGACTTCTCGGACCGTCGCGTGGACCCCGAGCTGATCCGCAACGCCGTCGCGACCGCGGCCACGGCGCCCTCGGGCGCGAACCGTCAGCCCTGGCGGTTCGTCGTGGTGAGCGACCCGGCGCTCAAGCTCCGGATCCGCGAGGGCGCGGAGGAGGAGGAGCGGGCGTTCTACGAGGCGCCACACTCCGAGTGGCACGACGCGCTCGCGCCGTTGGGAACCGACTGGCGCAAGCCCATGCTCGAGGATGCGCCGTTCCTGATCGTCGTCTTCGAGATCCACGGCGGCGCCGGCGAGGCGAAGCCCTACTACGCGAAGGAGTCGGTCGGCATCGCGGTCGGCTTGTTGCTCGCGTCCTTGCACCAGGCGGGGCTCGCGACGCTGACCCATACCCCGAGCCCGATGCGGTTCCTGAACGAGATCTTGGACCGACCGCGCAACGAGCGGCCGTTCGTGCTGATACCGGTCGGCTATCCGGCGGAGGACGCCACGGTCCCCGACATCACCAGGAAGCCGATCGGCGAGGTGATGGTCTGGCTCGACGGCGACGGTTGGCGACGCTCGTGCGATAGGGTCCTCCGTCGTTCGGATCGTCCGGAGTAGGAAGGGGATGAGGTGCTCGCGTTCAGTGCCGATGTCTACGACACGCTGAAGTTGGTGCACGTGCTATCCGCGATCGCATGGCTCGGGAGCGGGCTGTTCGTACAGTACCGTGGCTCCCGGCTCCGCCGCCACGGAACCCCGGAGCAGGTCGCCGGCCTGGCGAGGGACGTAGCGGACAGCACCCCTTGGTTCATCGTGGCATCCGTGAGCGTGCTCGTCTCGGGGATCGCCCTGGTGCTGTACGCGCCCGGGCTCGATTTCACCGACACGTGGATACTGATCGGCCTCATAGGGTACGCGGGCACCTTCGTGACCGGGAACTTCGTCATCCGCCCGACCGCCGAGAAGCTCGCGGCGGCGGCGGCGAGCGAGGGACCGGCCTCTCCGACGGTCCAGGGCCTCATCTCGCGGATCTTCGCCATCTCTCGCGTCGATCAGTTCGTGTTGGTCTTGATAGTCGTGGACATGGTGTTCAAGCCGGGGGCGTAGATAAGGGCCATGCTTGATCCGGCCATCGGCGGCGCCGGCGGTAGACTCCGCTTCCCATCCACCCTCCCAAGGAGCCCGATGTTGAGACGGATCTCGCTCGCCGCCGCCGGAGTTGCGCTCACCGCTCTCCAGGTGGTGGGAGCCACCCCCGCCGCCGCGGCCACCGTCTCGCCCAACGTCAACATCACCCGCCTGGGAGGGAATCAAGCCGAGGCGGCCATCGCGATCGATCCCACGGATCCGAACCATGTGGTGGAGCTCTCCAACCGCGAGCGCGGCACCGGGATGATCCTGGGTGTGAGCGACGACGGGGGCGCGACCTGGACCGTGTCGAACTTCGCGCGCAACGACAGGTTCGGCGCGGCGTGCTGCGACCCGACCGTGTCGTGGGATCGCTTCGGCAACCTCTTCATGGCCTGGCTCGATCTGCGCGACGCGGGGGCCATCCCGGTTGCGATCAGCACCGATGGTGGCGCGCACTTCTCCTTGCTCAGGGTGCTGCGACCCAACCCGCCGAAGCGTCGGGCGGCGGGCGAGCTCGAGAAGCCTGCCGGGAACCACAAGGAGCGAAAGCCCAGCCCGAAGGGCTCTTCGGTCGATCAGCCCACCATCACCACGGGGCCGGGGTCGGTCTGGCTCACCTGGAACAACAACGGCCTGATGCAGGCGGCGGGGGCCCGGGTGACGGGCCTGGGCCGGGTGGGGAAGTTCCACAAGCGGCAGGATGTTCGCGGGACGCTCAACTGCAGCTTCGGGGACATCGCGGTCGGTCCGACCGGTCAGGTCGCCCAGGTCTGCACCAAGGACCAGCGGGGCACCAACCCCCGAGTGGCCAGCATCCGGACGGCCGTCGATCCGGACGGGCTGGGTCCGCTCGCGTTCTCGAAGGCCAGGGTGATCGGGAAGACCAACGTGCAGCAGTTCGATCCCATCCGCCCGCAGCGGTCGCGCACGGTCGACGCCGAAACGGGGTTCGCGTGGGATGTCCTGCCGAGCAGCCCACACCTCGGCAGGCTCTACCTCGTGTACACCGACGAGCAGCCGAACGGCTCGAGCGACACCGACATCTGGCTGCGCTCATCCGATGACGCCGGCGCCACTTGGAGCGTGCCCGTCCGCGTGAACGACGTGACCACGAACGCGCAGTTCCTGCCGAAGATCGCGCTCGATCCATCCACCGGGAACCTCGCCTTTGGCTGGCACGATGCGCGGAACGACGCCGGGGACCGAGCCTTCGGCGATACCGATGGGGTCCGCAACTCCGACGCGATGTTCTATCTGACGTTCAGCACCGATGGCGGCTCGACGTTCCTGCCCGCCGTCCAGGTGAGCCAGGGGGTGTCCAACGCCAAGGAGGCGCGGAACGGCGTGGACTACGGCGACTACGTGGGCCTGTCCTTCGTCGACGGGATCGCGATGCCGGCCTGGGCCGACAACTCGAACAGCACGGGCGACAACCCAGCGGGCACCCTGCGCACGTTCGACATCTACACGGCGCGGGTGTCGCTGCTGTAGCGTCCGCTAAGCCTCGACGGCCACCCGTTCGCCCGGCGCCATCACCGGCGCGGTCTTGCGGCCCGGGATGAACCGGTACGCGACGATCGCGGCGATCACGAGCACCATCCCTCCGATGAACAGAGCCACGTGGAACCCGTCCATGAACGCCTGATCGAACGCCGCCGTGACCTGACCGATCTGCGCGGTAGTCAGGCCTTGCAGGACGGATGGGTCGAGCGTGCCGTGGCTGCCCGCGGCCGCGATAGCGCTCTGCTGGGCGTTGGACAGCCCGAGGCCCGCGAGCGTGGGCGTCAGCGACGCCTTGAGCCTGGTCGTGAGCACGGTGCCGAGCAGCGCGATACCGAAGACGCCGCCCACCTCCCGGCTGGTGTTCGTCATGGCCGAGCCCAAGCCGGCGCGTTGCGGCCCGACCGAGTTCATCACGGCGGCCGTCATCGGCGCCATCACCGACGCCATGCCGTGTCCCATGATGATGAAGACCGGCATCATCATCCAGTACGGGGTGTCGACCTGGAGCTGGGTCCCGAAGAACAGCAGTCCACCGCCCCCGAGGAGCAGGCCGTAGGTCATCGGTGCCCGCGAGCCGTGCTTCGATGCGTACTTCCCCGCCAGGGGAGCCGTCACGATGATCATTAGCGTCATCGGCAGGAACCTCGCGCCCGCCTGGAACGGCGTGTAGCCGCGGATCAGCTGCATGTATAGGGACAGGAAGAAGAACGTCGCGAACATGCCGAGCGAGACTGCGAAGGCCACCGTGTTGCCGGCCGAGAAGGCCGGGATCTTGAAGAAGCGGAGCGGCATCATGGCGTGTGGGCTGCGGAACTCCCAGAAGAGGAGCGCCGCGACCAGCAACGCGCCGCCCACGAGCGTCGAGACGATCAGCGGATCGGTCCACCCCTTCTGGTTCGCCTCGATCAAGGCATAGGTGAGGCTGAACAGCGCGGACGTTCCCAGGACCAACCCGGGGATGTCGAGCTGCCGTTCCTCTTCGGAGACCGACTCGCGCACGGTCCGGGTGGCGACCAGGAACGCCATGATCCCGATCGGCACGTTCAGGAAGAAGATCGACTGCCAACCCAGGCGCTCGACCATCAGCCCCCCGACGGTCGGTCCGAGCGCCAGCGCCAGCCCGGACATCCCGGCCCACAACCCGATCGCCTTCGCGCGCTCGTGAGGTGGGAACGTCACCGTGATGATCGAGAGCGTTCCGGGCATCAGGAGCGCCGCGCCCACACCCTGGAGCGCGCGGAACGCGATCAACATGCCGGTGCTCGAGGAGAGGCCGCAACCAAGGGATGCCAGGGTGAAGATGGACAGTCCCGTCAGGAACATCTTCTTGCGCCCGTAGCGGTCGCCCAGGATGCCGCCCGTCAGCAGCAGGGATGCGAACGCCAGCACGTAACCGTCCACGATCCATTGCAGGCCTGAGACTCCGGTGCCTAGCGTCTCGCTGATGTTCGGCAGGGCCACGTTCACGACCGTGTTGTCGAGCATGGCCATGGCCAACGCGAAGCACATGGTCAGCAGCACGATGACCTTCTCGCGTGCGTTGTCTCCCTCGAAACCGAACAGACCCAACCTGGTTCCCTTCTCGATCCCGGACGCGCTGCACCGCTGCGGGCGCAGTCAGATGCAACCCAGCGTACGAGACATCTCTTCCCGAAAAGGTCTATCCGGTGAGGGGTTCCGGCACGGGTTGAGGCTCGGGCTGGGTCTCGTGGAGACCCTCCAGGCAGCGCCAGCAGGACTCGGCGCTCGCCTGGTTGATCGCGCCGCATCCCGGGCAGACCCGCTCCTGCATGGCCATACAGGAGGTGTCGGCACGTCGGGCGGCCGGACTGAGGCCTTGGTTCGCCCTACGTGAGCTTGCGGTACAGGCGGATCGCGAGCGGAACGAAGATCGCGAGCAGCACCACGATCCACACCACCGACTTGATCAGCAGGCCCTCGAACGTGTCGACCGGCAGGCGGGTCTCGAAGTCGACGATGCCGATGGGCCCGTTCGACAGGTAGCGCGCCAGGTTGCACCAGATCGTGACCGGGTTGTGCCGGGCGATCGTCTGCAGCAAGGGGGACATCCCCGTGACGGGCACGAAGGCGGAGCTGACGAACACCACCGGGAAGATCCACGTGAACGACGCGGCCTGGACGGCCTCCACCTTCTTCAGCGAGAGGGCGATGCACGCGGAGATCCAGGAGAACGTGAACCCGACGGTCAGCACCAAGACGACGACACCGAGCGCGTTGATCAGCCCGTTCTCGAACTGGAAGCCCACGAGGTACCCGATCGCGATCACGATCACGAGCAGGACGAAGTTCTTCATCAGGTCGGAGGTGGTCCTTCCCGCCAGGACCGCAGAGCGCGCCATGGGCAGTGACCGGAACCGGTCGATGATGCCCGCCTTCATGTCGTCGGCGAGCCCGATGGCTGTCGAGGTCGACCCGAAGAGCGCGTTCTGGATGAAGATCCCCGGCATCAGGAACTGGACGTACTTCACGCCGGGGGGCAGCTGTGAGAACTGGTTCGCGTAGATGAACCGGAACAGCAGCACGAACATGATCGGCTGGACCAACTCGAAGATGAACACCGTTGGCACCCGGGTCAGGGTGAGGAGGTTCCGCCGGGCGACCAACAGCCCGTCGACCACCGCGAGCGAGACCCGGGCCGACAACCCGGACGGTGCGCGTCGCTCGGTGCCGCGTTGGGCGGTGGCGCTCACGCGGCGTCCTCTCCCCGTCGGCCGCGCCGGCCCTTCGACTTCCCGGCCGGCGTGAGTTCGGGGTCGGGCTCATGCTCGGCGCCTCTTCCGGTCAGCGAGAGGAACACGTCGTCGAGCGTCGGGCGGTGCAGCGCGATGTCGGCGAGCGGGACCTGGGCTTCGTCCAGGCGGCGCACGCTGTCGAGCAGGACCGATGCGCCGTCCCGATGGACCGGGATGCGGATCTGCCCTTGGTCTTCATCGACGACGGGCTCCCCCGCGCCGATGTTCCGCAGCGCCTCGACGACCCTAGCGGTGTCGGCCCGGTTCTCGACGTGCAGTTCCAGAACCTCGCCGCCGATCCGATCCTTCAGCTCCTTGGACGTTCCCTCGGCGATGATCGTGCCGACGTCCATCACCGCGATCCGATCGGCCAGCTGGTCGGCCTCCTCGAGGTACTGGGTCGTCAGCAGCAGCGTCGTCCCCTCGCTCTGGAGCTCGCGGATGAACGCCCACACGTCGAGCCGGCTCCGAGGGTCGAGCCCGGTGGTCGGCTCGTCCAAGAACAACACGTCTGGGCGGCCGACGAGGCTCGCAGCTAGGTCGAGCCGGCGCCGCATCCCACCCGAGTAGGTCTTGGCGGGACGATCGGCGGCGTCCGCCAGGTCGAACCGCTCGAGGACCTCGACGGAGCGGCGCCTCGCCTCCGCCTTGGGCAGGTGATACAGCCGACCCACGAGCTGCAGGTTCTCCAGGCCCGTGAGGTTCTCGTCCACGGCTGCGCTCTGGCCGGCGAGGCCGATGCGGAACCGCAACTCCTCGGCGTCACGCACCGAGTCGAGGCCGTCGACCTCGGCGCGACCGCTGGTCGGTTGCAGCAGGGTGGTAAGGATGCGAACAGCCGTCGTCTTGCCCGCCCCGTTGGGACCGAGAAGACCGAACACCGCGCCCTTGTCGACCTCGAGGTCGACACCCTTCAGCGCTTCGACGGTCCCGAAGGTCTTGAAGAGTCCCTCCGTGCGGATGATCGTGTCGCTCATAAGCGAGGAATCCTAGCGGGCTCCGCCGACGACGACCGGTCCGGCATGCTAGGGCTCCGTCGCCCTGGGCGGCTGGCGGCGGATGGCCGACATCAGCGAGCGGTGATCGCCGTCCAGCCGTCGGAGCGCCGAGCGATCGAGGTTCAAGCGTCCGTATCGCACGTCCTCGTACGCGCGCGTGAGCGCACGGAAGGAGGTGGCCGAATCCGGGTAGGCCGAGATCACCTCGGGCACGAACTCCGCCGGCGTGAGCGACGGTTCCTTGGGCAGGCCGCGCCGCTCCAACGCCCCCAGGATCTCCGCGTACCAGCGGCGCACGCGGTCGGCCGGCGGCTCCCGGCGAGACCTCCGTTCCGGTGGAGCCGCCGGTTCGACTAGCGGGGCGGAAGCAACCTCCACCGTCGATCGGGCCTCGCCCAGCGCGGGGGAGACCGTCGATCGCGAACGCAGCCCGCGCATCACCCGGATGGCGGCCCAAACGATCGCCACGAACAGCGCCAGCCCGATCAGCCGCCCCAGTAGCGACGGCTGGCCGATCCGTTGCTGCGCCTCCTCGCCGGCGCGGTTGGCTCCGGTCTGCAGGCGTGCGAACAGGCGGCGAACGCCCTCCGGGTCGATGCCGAGCTGGTCGACCAGCCAGAAGACCGGTCGGGCGAGCTGGGAGAAGGCGAACACCAGCGCGGAGGCGAGCGCGTTGCCGATGGGGGCCAGGAGGGACCCCACCAGGTCGAGTGCGCCATCGCGAACGCCCAGACCGACGGCCACGACCATGGCGACCGGGATCCAGCCGGTGGCCACGAGCGCGCCTCTGAGCGATGCGGTCCGCTCCTCGGTGGGGGTTTCGCCGGCATCTCCGGTCGTCCACACCGTGACCGTCCGGCTCCCGAGCGACGCCATGAAGAAGATCGGGACCAGCGCGACGAGCGGCGGACCCCACGTCCACGACGGTGACGAGCCGATCATGGCCTCCGCCCCCATCGCGAGGCCGCCCACCAGGAACGCCGTTCCGATCGGTTCGCTCCAGTCGCGATATGCGAGCGACATCGCGCGCATCCCGAGCAAGAGGAGGGTCACGACCGAGAAGCCGTCGATCCGCAGCCCGTTCCCCTCCAACAGTGCGCCGGCGCCGATCGCGATCCCCGCTATCAACACGCCGGTGAGCGGAGCGTCGCGATGTCTGCTCATCAACGCGACCGCGGTCGCGTACACCATCAGGAACACCGGCACGAACACCACGAAGGATGCCGCGTGGCTGCCTCCCCCCGTGATCGCCGTGTGCACGGGCAGACACAGGACCGCGCCCTCGCCCACACCGGCGAGCGCCGCGGCCGCCACGTCGTTCCTCGACCCCGTCCCCGGCATGCGGATCACAGGGCCTGCCCGGCCTCGTAGGGCTGTTCCGGGTAGCCCGCGAGTTCGATCACGTCGGAGCCCTTGCGGCGCAGTCGCTCCATCTCATGACGGAGTCCGGGTCCGGGACGGGGCGACAGCACCACGATCGTGGTTCGTCGCGTCAGCCGCCGACCCACCTCGCGGAGCACCGGAGCCAGGTCGTTCGTGGGTTGGTTCGGCATCCGCGCGAGAGCCGTGAACAGAACGGACTCCTGCCCGGCCGACGAGGCGGCCGGGACGCGGAGCGGTCCGCGCCCGCGCCGCAGGTGCGTGTTAGCGACCAGGCCCGCGCGCCAGCCGGCGTGGATCGCCTGGCGCGCCAGGTAGCTCGCCAGGCCGATCGTCTCCTCGGCGAGCTCGGCGTCCGCCGCCTCCCAGAACGGTTCCCCGTCGGACAGATCGAGCGCGAAGAGGACCTCGGCGGAGCGAGTGGGCTCGTAGGTCTTGGTCTGCAATCGGCCTGCGTGGGCGGACAGGCGCCAGTGAACGTGGTGCATGGGGTCGCCCGGCTCGTAGTCGCGCACGCCGGCGAAATGCTCGCGGTCCTCGTATAGCCGTGCGGCCGGCACCGGCGATCCGAACGGCAGCCACCGCCGCATCCGGAGCGGAACGCCTCCGCGCGGACCCGGCATCACCAGCAACGGGCGTTCGACGTCGATCTGGCGACGAACCGGTGCCAGCTCGGAACGCGTCTGCGAGCTCCACGGTCACCTGATCCAGCCGAACTCCCCGCGACGGTCGGGTGGCCGGGAAACGGCACGCTCTCGGCTTCACCGTCGACGCGCACGCGGGCGGTGTCCGTGGACTCGGTCGGCGATGGGTCCGGCTCGGGATCGATCCTCGGGCAAGCGGATCGTCACGCGGACGATCGGGGTCCACGTCGCTTCGCGTTGGCGATCCGGATCACCGAGAAGGTCGGCCTCGTCGATGGAAGCGCACGTGGCGGTTCGACCGTGCTTCCACGCTCACCTGATCCAGGCCGAGGAGGCCGGCGCGCCGCTCCACCGGCTATCGCGACCACCGCCGCCGCCCAGAGCGGCGCGGCGGTGCGCCCCAGGCGGTGGCCGGCGGCGCCGCCAACGCTGCGACGCCGGCGGCGGCTTCGACGGCGTTCCGGCGTGGCGTCCCCATCCCTAGTCCTCGGAACTCCGTGCGAACGGCGACCCGAGCGCAGGACCTCGGCGGAGGATCTCGTCGGATGTGCGATCGCCGGTCCGCGCGTCGGTCGTCGGCGCCCGTCCTGTTCCGAGACCGGTTCGGCGAGCGCCTTCACGTCGTCGGGCAGCACGTGGTCCCGGCCGTCCGACCAAGCCCACGCGCGCGCGCGTCGCCCATCTGTACCACCGCGCGAGGGCTCGCGCCCACGGCCAGCTCGGGATCATCACGGGTCGCTCGGACCACGAGACGATGTACCGGCGGACGGGTGCTCGAGCGCGCGCCCGACCAGCTCCTGCAGTCCCGACCGCGGGGACACCCGCCAGCGGCTCGGTCGGCGACGCGATCCGCCCGCGAGGCGGTAGGATCCACTCCTCCTGCTCCTCGTTCGGTATCCGATCCGCACCCGCAGGAGGAACCGGTCCAGCTGCGCCTCGGGGATCGGGAACGTCGCCTCCAACTCCACCGGGTTCTGCGTCGCGAGCACGAAGAACAGTTCGGGGAGCGGGTGGCTCACGCCGTCCACCGTCACCTGATGCTACCTGCATCGCCTCGAGCAGCGCCGCCTCGGTCTTCGCGTGCACACGGTTGATCTCATCCGCCAGCCGGACCTGGGTGAAGATCGGACCTGCGCGGAACACGAACTCGTCGATCGAAGAGATCGAGCACCGACGTGCCGGTGATGTCCGTGGGCAGTTGACGATCCGGCGTCGAACTGCACCCGCTGGAACGACGAACACGAGGTCGCCAGCAGGCGCACCAACGTGGTCTTGCCCACGCCGGGAACGTCGTCGATCGGCACGTGCGATCCGGTCGTCGATGCCGATCATCTCGACCTGTCGGAGCCCGTCTGCATGCCGAAGAGCCACTCGTCGACGCGTTCGCCGAGCTGGTCGCCACGTGCGCGCCGCCTGCGGGTCCGTCATTCGCAGAAGGATAGGCCGGGGAGATCCCTGGGGTTCGGTTCCCTGCTCCTCGGTCGCTCATCGGGCGGTCGGGTGCGGCGGCGGAGGGGCTGTACGCTCGCGATCGTGCGGATAGTCATGTTCGGCGCGAGCAGCGACGGGCCGCAAGTCGTTGCGCAGGCCGTGAGACGGGACCTCGAGGTGGTCGCGTCGTCGCGACACGTCGGACAGTGGTTCCCGGACACGGTCACGGTCCATCGGCGATACCTCCGATGCGGAGGCTGTCGGGGCAGCGCTTCAGCGGGCGCGGATGCCGTGATCTCCACGCTCGGGCCGATCGCGGCGTGACCACCGCGGATATCCGACGCTCGCCGGACGATCGTCGGGGTCATCGAGCGCACCGGTCCGCATCGGCTGGCGATCGCCGCCAACTCCATGGTGTTCTCCGAGCGGGAGGTCACGGGCGAGTACGCGAACGTAGCCGCGGAGCACCGGCGCGACATGGCGATCCTGCGGGGCAGCGCGCTCGCGTGGACGGTGTTGGCGGCGCCGATCCTCAACGACGATCCGGGGTCCGGTTCCTACGACGCCGTCATCGACGGGGGCGGGCCGGGTCAGGCCATCTCCCGGGCCGACTACGCGGCCGCGCTCCTGGACGCGCTCGCGCGCGATGGATGGATCGGCCATGCGGTCGGGGTCGCGAACCCTCCATCGGATGACTCCAGTAGGGCTCGCCCTCATGGGGAAGCTCGGCGTCGCCGCGGTGAGGTGCAGCCGCCGGCGATCAGCTGCATCCTATGGACGCGCTTGACCTGAACGACACGGGACACGCGGAGGTCGACAGACGGCTCCGGTCTGGCCTCGTGGTCTGGTTAAGCGATGGTGAGCCCGTCGGGGCAACCGCAGACGACACCTATCTGGTACCAGTGGGACGGCGACACGTTCCTGTTCTTCAGCCAACCGGGCCGACCGAACTCGCGAACATCGACCACCCATAGCCTCGTCTCGCTGCACCCCGTCGGTGCCGAAGACGCCGAAGACGCCATGACCATCGAAGGGACGGCATCGCTCGATCCCTCGGCGCACGCCGCCGATCAAATACCGCCTACATAACCAAGTACCTCCGCTTGATCGACGGGTTCGGGTGGACGCCGGCGAGCTTCGCTGCGGACTACTCGGTGGCCGTGCGCGTGACGCCGACCAGGTTCCGCATCCTGTAGCCCGTGCTCGAGCTGCTCGGCCTTCGCGCCGGCTTCGGCGACATCGTGGCACTCGACGATGTCTCGTTCACGGTGCCCGAGGGCCGGATCGTGGGCTTCGTCGGTCCCAACGGCGCGGGCAAGACCACCGCGATGCGCATCGCGCTCGGCGTGCTCGCTCCCGACGCCGGCCACGTGCGTTGGAAGGGAGAGCCGGTCGACGCCCTGGTGCGACGCCGGTTCGGCTACATGCCGGAGGAGCGCGGTCTCTACCCCAGGATGCGGGTGCTCGAGCAGCTGGTGTACCTGGCTCGATTGCACGGGCTGGGCGCGGCCGACGCCCGCCGTCGCGCCCGGGAGACCATCGAGCTGCTCGGGGTGGCAGAGCGGTCGACGATCGTGTCGAGGCGCTTTCCCTCGGGAACCAGCAGCGGGTGCAGCTCGCGTCGGCGCTCGTGCACGAGCCGGAGCTGCTGGTGCTGGACGAACCGTTCTCGGGCCTCGACCCGGTCGGGGTCGACGTGCTCTCGGGCGTCTTGCGACGGCAGGCAGCGAACCACGGCGTCCCCGTGGTCTTCTCGAGCCACCAGCTCGAGCTCGTCGAGCGTCTGTGCGACGCGGTCGTGCTGATCGACGCAGGCCGTGTGGTGGCACACGGCACGATCGAGGAGCTCCGCGCCCGGCGCGAGCGGCGGCTGGTCGTCGTGCAGGTCAGGGGCGGCTCCGACACGTGGCACGAGGCGATCCCCGGCGTCGGTTGGTCGGCCGACGCCCGAAGGCCTCGTCTTCGAGCTCGCCGACGACGTCGACGAGCAGCGGCTGCTGGATCTCGCCCGGGCGTCCGGCGACGTCGTGCGGTTCGCGCCGGTCCATCCCACCCTCGCCGATCTCTTCCGCGAGGTGGTGGGGGGGTGAGCGACCGCCTCTCCCGGCCGCCGCGGGCGACCGATCGCGGCGCGTGGCGTCTCGTGGCGGCACGGGACTTCCGGGTGCGCCTGCGCGACAAGGGCTTCTTCATCTCGACCGGCATCACGCTCAGCGTGCTCACGGTGTTCATCGTGATCCGTGCCGTCGGCGGTGGTGCCACGCCGTCGTTCGACCTCGGCCTCGTGGGCGATGACCCTGCGGCGCTCGAGCGGACGGCGGCCGAGCTTCGCGACGTCGCGGCGCGCGCGAGCATCGAGCTCCGACTCTCGCACTGGGACGACGTCGCGTCGGCCGAACCGGCGCTGCGCAGCGGCAGGCTCGATGCGGCGCTCGACGGCGCGGATCCCGTCGGCGACGTCTCGGTGCCGCCCGCACTCACGGAACTCGTGCGGAACGCCGTAGCGCGGCAGCGGCTGCGAGCGGCCCTCGACGCCGCCGGGACGCCGGCGTCGGCGATCGAGGAGCTGCTCAACCAGCCCGCGATCCGCGTTCGCACGCTCGAGCCGCAGGATCCCGACCGAGACGAGAACGCCGGCATCGCGTTCATCGCGGTGCTGCTGCGTACGGACAGCTGTTCGGCTACGGCGTGTGGGTGGCGACCGGCGTGATCGAGGAGAAGGCGTCCCGCGTCGTGGAGATCCTGCTCTCGGCGATCCGACCCCGGCAGCTGCTCGCGGGCAAGATCGCCGGCATCGGCCTGCTCGGCATCGTGCAGCTCGCGTTCATCGCGACGTACGCGATCGGACTCTCCCTCGTGATCGGTGCGCTCGAGCTTCCGGGCACCGCGGTCGGCATCGCGTTGGTCGTGCTCGCCTGGTTCGTGATGGGCTTCGCGTTCTACGCGGGCTTGTTCGCGGTCTCGGGCTCGCTGGTCTCGCGCATGGAGGAGCTGCAGAACGCCATGGTGCCGATCAACCTGATCATCTTCGTGTCGTTCTTCATCTCGATCGGTGCGCTCGAGTACCCCGACTCCACGCTCTCGGTGGTGGCGTCGGTGCTGCCGTTCTCGTCGGCCCTCGCGATGCCGGTGCGCATCGCGCTCGGCTCCGCGACCGCTGCCCAGATCGCCTTGTCGGTCACGCTGCTCGCGCCGGCACGGCGGCGCTCGTGCCGCTGTCGGCCCGCCTGTACGCGGGGGCCGTGCTGAAGACCGGCACCCGCGTCAAGCTGCGTGACGCCTGGCGATCGGCGCCGGCGGGCGGCAGTGAGGGCTGAGGCGATGGCGTCTTCCTGGACCCGGGAGAACCTGCGACACGCCCTGGGTGTCATCCGCCACGGCCAGAACCCGGCCGCGACGGTGTACGACAGCCTGGGCTCGGACTTCTTCGTCGCGCTCGCACCGGGGTGGCTCAACCTCGGCCTGTGGCAGGGCGACGGCAGCGACGCCGACGAGGCGCCGGTCGCGGTCCGCCGCCTCGTCGAGACGATCGCGGCCGAGCTGCCGGCCGCGGGCGACGTGCTCGACGTCGGCAACGGCCTCGCCGAGCAGGACCCGGTGATCGCGCGGGTCGCCGAGGTCCGCTCGCTCACCGCGCTCAACATCACGCTGTCGCAGCTGGTGGCCGGGAAGCCGCGACTGGCCGAGGCGGGTGCGCACGGCGTGAACGGTGACGCCACACGTCTGCCGCTGCGCAGCGCTTCGTTCGCCGGCGTGATCAGCGTCGAGGCGGCGTTCCACTTCCCGTCGCGTGAGCGCTTCTTCGCCGAGGCGCTCCGCGTGTTGCGCCCGGGCGGGGTGCTGACGATGTCTGACATCCCGATCGTGCGCCTGCCACGCCGCCGGGGGAAGGCCTCGCCGCGTTCACGCAGCTCCGGGTGTGGGGCCTCGGCACGCATGCCGCCGCGACCACCGACGAGATCGTCGCGCTGGCGCTCGACGCCGGGTTCGTCGACGTGCGAGCCCAGTCGGTGGCCGATCGCGTGATCGGTCCCGCGCTGCGGTTCGTGCGCGACCGGCTCGTACGGCGGCCCGGGCCGACGCCAGCTCGATCTCGCCGTACGCCTCATGCTGCGACAGGTCGACCTGCTCTGGCGCCGCGGCATGCTCGACTACATCGTGCTGCGCGGCACGAAGCCGCTCGGCGTCTGTCTAGCTTGCTCGACTTCGGGAGCTTCGGGATCAGCCACCCGAGGAAGTCGGCGGGGCTCCGTGTCTGGATCCACAGGTTCCCAGGGCCGGTGAACGTGGCCACGAGCCCCTCGCCGAGAGCAGGGTCGACTTCCAGCCGCCGACCTTGTTGACCTCGTAGCCGATGCCCTCGTCGAAGGCGACGATGTGGCCGGTGTCGATCTTCAGCACCTCGCCGGGGCCGAGCGGGCGCTGCTCGATCGCGCCGTAGCTCGACACGAGCATGTCGCCGGCGCCGGTGCACCGCAGCAGGAACAGCCCCTCACCCGAGAAGAACGTCTTGGCGCCGCCCCACTTCGTGTCGACGACGCCGCGGCTCGGAGGCGAGCCACGAGCCGGACTGCACCAAGATCGCCTTCGAGCTGTCGACGGGCAGATGGATGATGTCGCCCGGGAGTGCGGGAGCGACGATCACCTCACCGGGGCCGGCGCTGGCTGAGAACG
>CAVPIB010000002.1:0-45327 GCA_963704885.1 uncultured Actinomycetes bacterium
ACGCTCCGCCATTTCACCGCACGATTCGAGCCGCTCTAGTCACCGAGCGACGAAGTCAGCGCCTGCGTCCAAGTACTCCGGAGGGCGGCGTGCCTGAACCGCCTGCTCGAACGCATACGCGAACCGCAGCAGCCTCGGTTCCTGCCAGGCGCGGCCGAGGAACGAGATGCCGATGGGCAGCTCGCCGATGAATACCGCGGGCACGGTCAGGTGCGGATACCCCGCTGCGTTCGAGGGCCCGGCGGCACCGTTGCCCAGGTAGGAATCTCCGTCGATCAGGTCGATCGGCCACGCGCGGACGAACGTCGGGGCCACGATCGCATCGAGCCGGTGCCGACGCATCACGTCGGCGAAGTCCGCTCGCGCCACGCGCTGCGACCGGCGGAGCGCTCGCAAATACTCGGGGTTCGGGAGTGGGGCGGAATCGACCGAACCCTCGAGGAGGGCCTGGTTGTGCCACTGTAGTTCCTCGTCATGGTTCGCCTCGTTGAAGGCGACGACGTCGGCAAGCGTGCGGATCTCGGTGTTCGAGAGCCCGGACATGTAGCGACCGACGCCTTGTTCGAACTCGGAGAACATCACCGACACGTGGTCGCCCGTCGCGGCCATCCAGTTCGGGAGGTCCACAGGGTCGAATAACGTCGCGCCCAGCTCACGGAACACCGGAAGCACGCCTTCGAAGCGCCTGGAGATCGCGTCGTCCTTCCAGAGGTCGTGTCGGCGCCAAACGCCGATCCGAGCGCCACGCAGGCCGTCCTCGTCCAGGAAGCGCTGGTAGTCGGGCGGTGTGTGCCCCTCGCTGGCGGCCGTCAACGGATCGAGCGGATCGACACCGACCATCCCGTTCAACACGATCGCCAGATCGCTGACGGTTCGGGCCAGGGGTCCCATCACGTCCCGCGAGAACGAGATGGGGATCGTGCCCGAGCGGCTGACCAGCCCAGTGGTGGGCTTCAACCCGACTACCCCGCAGAGCGATGACGGCATCACGATCGATCCATAGGTCTCCAGACCGACTGCTCTGGCGGCGAAGCCGCTGGCGACGGCCGCCGCTGATCGAGAGCTGGAAGTCGCCGTGGTCGTAGTTCAACGTACGGTCTTCGTCGGCTGCGACGAGCTGTTCAAGTGCGCGAGTCGGCGACGATGGAAACCAGGTTCATGGATGTTGCTGACCGAGGAGGATGGCCCGGCCTCGCGGAGCCGTCTTGCCACGCTGTGTTCTCGCGGGAACGGTCTCATCGACGAGGGCGAGCGAGCCGGTCGTCTCGATGCGGCTTCTGCTGCGGCGATCATGTTCAGGACGATCGGCATGCCGTGGAGCGTCGTGAGTGTTCGTCGCACGCCCTGATCGATGTCGATCGCGATCGCCTCGGTGTCGTGTTCACCTCGATGATGGAGTTCACGCGCGGACCAGCCCAGTCCATTCGCTCGATCCGAGCGAGGTGGTCACGCGTGATCGACAGCGCCTGCAGCCTTGCCGAGGCCATCGCCATCTGCACCTACCGCGATCGCCGCCTCGGTCCATGGGAACGATCCGCCGGGTACTGCCCTTCACCCCCGCGTTCGACTTCGGCTCGGCGATGCCGGTCGCTCCGAGCTGGCCGCCGCCGACGCCGTCGTCACGACGGCCTACAACTCGAGGAAGTCCGCCGACGACCCCCATGGAGCCACTGTTCCTCATGACCGTCCACAGCCTGGTCCTTCGCCGCCAACGGCAACCAGGAGCGCTGCGACGACATCATCTGTCCGACCCGTGACGCGGACAACCCCTGCATCGGCGTAAGCGCCGCGCCCCGGTGACCGCGCCGGACTGGTCCTGCCCAGCCCGGACACCGCCATCATCATGTTCTGGCGCTCGGCGCGCGGACGGTGTTTGAGGATCATGCACGTGGGTACAGGCCCACCCGAGTCTGCGGCGTTCGCGTTGATGCACTCGCAGCGATGGGACCTGATCGTCGCCGACCGTATCAAGGTCGTCCTTGACAGGTTGATGGTCGTGTTCGCCGCCGGCGCGTCGGATGTGATAATCCCGTCGTCGACACATCCCCGTGGATGAGCTCGATGACCTGAGGTCGGCGATCTTGTCGCTGCCCCAGGCGTTGCTGATGAAGCCGGGAGCAGCATCGCCGCCGTCAGCATGGTGAGACCGATGTTCCTTTGATGTCTTCTTCTTCCGCTTTGATCTCGTTCCTGAAGGTGTATCATGCGGCTGGGTACTGAACCCTTCGATGATCAACGTGGTGATCATCGAGCCAGCCGCAATCAGCGCCCTCGCCCACCGACCGCTGCTCGACCGAGACCGACGTCGACGAACTCGACGGGGCGCATGTAGAGCGTCTGCAACGCGACCTTCGTGCCGTTCGGCGACGACATCGGCCACAGAGCTTCCGCGTCCATCGACTGATCGAGCAGACCGACGGGCCAACTGGGTGGGCGTGGGTTCCATCGGCGTCGACGGCCAAATTGTTCGACGTCATCTCCGTCAGGTCGGATCCATCGAAGTCGGTCCTGCGGTAGGCGATTGTCGTCTGCGTCCGGGGAATATGTTCAAAGGCTCCGGTCGACAGGAAGGTCGAGGGCCCCCTGTCGACGGCACGGTGCGCAGGGTGAGTCGGTGTCTCGGATCGCCGTGTCAGGATGGTTTGCCGTCGGCGCTGAAGTTGGGCGACCAGAGTCTCGCGCCGTTCCTGGATGACGCGCGTGATGTCGCGGTGGCGGTGTCGAGGAGGAAGGCCGAGGGACTCTCGCTGAACACGATCGTCGTCCCATCGGGCGACCAATCGGGGGCAGACACACCACCCTTGCGGTGCGAACGAATGGATGTGCGATCCGTCGACGTTCGCGACGAAGATCGCCTCCCCATCGTCGAACGCGAGGTTCGCGCCGTCGGGCGACATGGAGGTGGGCGACACCGGCGATCGAGCGGATGCTCTTGGGCAGGCCCGTCGCCTTCCCGGTCCCAGATCGACGAAGGAAACGTCTGCCAGGCCGAGGGCTTGCGGTTCCGGCAACGCCGCCATGAAGTAGGAGACGATCAGGGTGCCCTTGTCGAGCGCAGCTGGGCTGCTGCCCCGTCCCGGCGACCCACGGTCGCCGGGGATCGCGCCGAAGACCCTCACGGAGCCATTCGGATAGCCATGGAACACACCGCCGCCGCACACGCAGGCGAGATCGGGTACGTCGGGCAACCACACCAGTGGGTGTGCTCCAGGTGAGGGCCGACGAGTAGTACCCGCCGCCGGCGGCCACCAGCCGCCTCCGCCGCGACCCGTCGGCGTCGGCGAGCCGGATCGCCGGCGTCGCCACCAGCTGGACGCCGACTCCCTGGGTGGGTCCGGTGATAGGCGATCGTGTCCCATCCGGTGAGCAGGCGCCGTACGCGGCGTTCTCGATCGAACAGCTCCGGCCTGCCACCGGCGGTCGGGACCGTCCACAGCCCTAGCCATCGACCATGCCCCCGTGGCGGTGAATAGGATGCGCCGCCGTCGGGGCCGCGACGCGGTCGCCGCCCCGGCTTCCGGAACTCCCGGCCAGACGCGAACGTGATCCGCCGTCGGGCTTGTGATGCCACATCCACGACGGACAGGTCGTCCGGGCTGCCCTCGGGTTGTTCGACTCGAAGACGAGCTCGGAGCCGTCCGGCGACCAACCGGGGTCACGCCGACCCGGTCCTGGTCACCTGCCGCAATACCGACCCATCGATGCTCGACACGAAGATCTGCCCCTCGGACGTGAACGCGACTCGGCACCGTCCGGTAGACCTGGAAGTTCTGAGCACGGCGACCGCGCGGGAGCGCGCGGCAGCGGCCGGGTCCCGCCGTCGCGGACGTCGAGCAGAGACCACGTTCTCGAGGTGTTGTAGCAGCGGGTGCGGCGGAAGAGGCCGAAGGAGCCGCCACCTCGGTGGGAGCGGGGGCGACGCTTGATTCGATCGGTCCCTTCGTCGCCACCGACACACGCGGGCCGAACCGATCGCCAGCAGGACGGCGACACCGACGACGCCACGATGGATGCGGCCGAGAGGGCCGGATCTTGATCGGCCTGCGCGGCTCGCGATCGTCGACGGCGCACGTGGGCTCGAGTTCGTTTCATGGCCTGGCTTGCTAGTTCGTCACGATCCTGATTTCGAGGCCGAGGATGCTCCTGCGCCCCGAGAGCCGCCTGAGCCGTGCGCAAGAACTCCGCAAGCCAGGAGGCGGAGCCGGAAGGCGCTATGGGCAGGGATCGACGTGCAGGTACTGGCGGCACTCTTCTGACGTGAGCGACCGTGTGCACGTTCGTTCGAGCGATCGCGAGCAGCTCGTCGATGTCGAGGGTCCAGACGCGCACACCGTCACAGTCCTGCGCCGCGAGGAGCGCGCCGTCGGGACTGAACGCGAGGCCGCCCCGTAGCAGAACTCGTGCCCTGATCGGGCGCGGCGCAGGCAGCGTGAGACGCAGCTCCCGCGTGTCGGTGTCGTCGAGACGCACCTCCGCCTCCCGTGACCGCCAGGGTCGACCCGTCGGGACTGAACGAGACGCGTCCCCTCGCTCCTCGGGACACGCCCCAAGAGCTGCGCGGATGCCACGTCCCAGATCCGGATGGGTCCATCCTCATCCTGCGTGACGATCCTTCCCGCGAGGATCGATCGCCACGCTGGTCGCGTGGGTGGGAGAGTGGCGATCTCGGACCCGTCAGCACCGTCGAGCACGACCACGACCCGATCCGGGTCTGCGTCGGCGCCGGCGATGGCGATGGTCCCGTCCGGACCGACCTCCAGGACTCCGATCGACAGCGGCTGCGCCCTCCGCCAGACCTCGCGACCGTCGAGTCCGACCAACGCGATGGAAGCCTGCGTGGGCGAGACGACGAGGTGGGCGCCATCGGGCGCCCAGGATGCGAACGCTGTCTCGATCGGAGGTCGGCTGACGCTCGTCCCTTCGACCAGGGCGAGGACCCCACCGCGACGCTGCTGGATGACCGAGTCCGTCGACCGGGTTCACCTCGAACGGGGCGATCGGCAACGTGAGGGAGAGTCCGAACGGGGTCGGCGCGGGCGCCCCCAGATCGGACGCGAGGAGGCCCGCCCCGGCCTTCCCATCGTCGGCGACGATGATGAGTCGGCTCCCCGACGGCGTGAACTCGACCTGGCCCGACCAGATGGTCGGCAGCGACAGACCGGCCGGCTCCCCGTCGCCCACGGGCGAACATCCGATCCGGACGGCATCCGAGGCGGTCACGATCCGCTGACCGTCGGCGGTGAAAGCGACGTCCGTGACGGCGCCGGCGCCGGCGCCGCCGGCCGCGAGGAACGCCAGTGTCGATCGGAACTCGGTGGAACCGACCTCCCAGACCTTGGCGCTTCCGTCGATCGAGCCCGTGACCAGTCGCTCGCCGTCGGGGCTCCAGTCGGAGGTGATGACGGTGGCGTCGTGCTGCCAGGCGGTGTACAAGAGCTCCCCGGTCGTCGAATCCCAGACGTAGGCACTGCCCGATAGGAGACGACCATCGGGACTCCATGACAGGGGCGTTCGTCGCCCCTGAAGGGCGGCGCTCTGAAAGCGACACCGCGACCACGGCCGATGGTGGGAACGATGCGGCCGCCATCATCGCCGTTCCTCTCCACCATGACGATGGCGATGCGCGACCCGTCGGGACTGAGTGCCACGTGGTCGTAGTGGTTCAGGCCATCGAACGTCCTGACCACTCGCAACGTCCTGACCACTCGCCCGGTATCGGCGCGAGCCACAACGACTCGGCCGGCCGACGGCCAGCGCGCCGCCACCAGCGAACCCTGCACGTCGAGTGCGAATCGCCGTGCCTCGCGCGAGCCGGTGACGTTCCCACAAGAGGGAATCGCTCTCTGCGTCCCGCACGCGGAGCCAGCCGTCGGTCCCAGTCGTGATGAGGCTCGTCCCGTCCGGCGTGAACGCCATGTCGGTCACACGACCCTCGTGCGCGCCGAAGGCGCGCACGAGGGCGCCCGAGGATCGAGGATCGCCACGCGCCCGGGCCCGTCTGCTTCTTGCGCCGCGATCGAACCGTCGACGCTCGTGGCGACGGGGCCGCTCAGCCCCGGGATCGTCGCGACGATCCGTGACGCCGCGATCGCGCGGTGGAGCGCCTCCACGGCCTCCGGAACCGCTGCACCGGTGGCTGCGCGCGAGCGTTCCACCGCCTCCATCGCGAGCAGCACCGCGCGCTCGGGGTCGTCGTCGAGGTTCGCGACCGATGCGGCGGCCAGCTCGCGGGCCCCCGAGATCGCTGCCTCGCGGCTCGCGCGGCGACTCTGGCCGGTCGCGACGAGCGTGAGCGAGCCCGCGACGAGAGCGGCCACCGCGAAGACCGCGACGAGCGCGCGGAGCCGCCGGGCCGCACGCCGCTCGACCTCAGCCTCGTGCTCGCGCCGTCGCTCGTCCGTGAGCCGCTCTTCCTCGCGCGCGCCGGCGGCGGCGGCCACGTACCTCCGAACGTCGTGTCCGAGCGCCAGGCCCGTCGACCCGACCCACCCTCGGCCTGCTCGAGCCTGGCTCCCCGCAGAAGGAAGCTCGGGTCGCGCCCGGCTGCGGCCCACTCCGACGCGGCCCGGGCCAGGATGCGTTCCTGACGCAGGTCTTCGCGCGCCTCGTCGATCCGCCCGTGCAGCCGTGGCCATGCGTCGAGGAGCGCCTCGTGCGCGATCTCGACGGTCGGCTCGCGAGAGGCAGGCTCGCGGTCGAACGTCAGGACATCAGGCGCCCGAACGTCTCGAGCACGTGGTCGATCGTCGTGTCCTCGAGGTTCAGCGAGCCGAGGGTACTTCGCGTGACCCGTCGCCGCGTATCCCGCCTGCCCTCACCGAGCGCTACGAGCCGGAGGAAGATCTGGCGGATCGCGCGCCGCTCGTCCCCGCCGGCCCGCCGCACCGCCTGGTCCGCGCTCGACGCCAGCGTGCCCACGATGCCACCGAGGTCGCGATAAGTGGCGAGCGTCATCGCGCGGTCGGAACGCCGGTCGAACAGTTCGGTCAGGGTGAACTGGATCAGTGGCAGCGAGCCCGGTTGGTGAGCCGCATCCGCCGATCATGTCCGCCACGAGACCCGGCTGGGGGTGCACGCCGGCGCGTTCGGCCGGGCCGCGGATCGCCTGTTCCAGTTCGTCCGGCTGCAGCGGAGCGATCGCTTCGGTCCGGCTCGCGAGCAGCTCCCCGAACCTCGGGTATACGAGCGGTCGGTCGTAGAGATCCACCCGGAGGGTGGCGATCAGCGCGCACTCGGCTCTCGGGATCGGCGCACGCCACTCGGATGCATTCCAGGAAGTCCGCCCGCTCGGCCTCCGTCTCGGTGAGCGTGAAGAGCTCCTCGAACTGGTCGATCACGATGACCACATCCGCGTCGCCGGGGATCGCCTTCTTCACGGCCTCGAGGAGCCCCCGGGAGCTCCCACGGACGACGTCTCCCAAGCGCTGCACGGCTCGAACCGACACGCGGCCGAGCGCGGCCTCGAGCTCGTCGTACGGATGCGGTACCGGGGAGAGCTCGGTGGCGAGGACCGGCTCGCCCAGCGCACCATCGCGCAAAGCCGGAACGACGCCCGCCCGCACGAGCGACGACTTGCCGCATCCGCTCGGACCGACAACCGCGACGAACCGCGCGTTCGGACCCGATTCGAGGAGACGCTCTATAACCTGCCCAACGGCCATCGAACGGCCGAAGAAGTCCGACGCGTCGGCCTCTGAGAACGGCCGCAGTCCTCGATACGGGTTCCGGAGGGGGTCGTCGACGAGAACCGCGGTCTGCGGCACGGAGGTGGCGAGTGCGGCACGGGCGGCGTCGGCGAACGCGTCGGCGGCGACCGGCTGCGAACCATCCGCCCCATCGAGCAGTTCCGCCAGGAGTTCGGGAAGGCTGCCGCCGAGCAAACGCCGGACGATCGATCCGAGCCGGTAGACGTCGTCCTCCGCCGATGGCGGCGAGCCGGCCCCGATCAGAACCCCGTGACGTAGGCGTTGCCGTCCGCATCGAAGATCACGTTGGCGTCGTCGAAGTCGCCGTGGGCGACCCCCTGTCGATGCGCGAACGCCAACGCTGACGACACCTGCTCGATCACCTGGAGGGCTCGGCCGCGATCGAGCTCCTCTCCTCGCTCGACGACGGCCCGTAGCGACGAGCCTCGCAGGTAGCGCCGCACGACGTAGGCACGACCGGGCTCACGCCAGTAGTCGTAGATCGGGACGATGTACGGGTGCTCGAGGGCCGCAACCGCTTGCGCTTCCGGCTCGAAGCGCTCGACGAACGCCTGCGTGCTCGCGAGGTGCTCGTGGAAGACCTCGACCTCGACATCGCGCCCAACCCGAGGCTGGATCGCCCGGAATCGGATACCTGAGCTCGTCTCGCCGAGCTTCTCCAACAGCCGGTAGCCCCGGAGCGGCTCGCCTCGTAGCTCGAGTGAAAGGTCCTGCGCGAGGATCAGCCCGTGCAGCCGCGCGAGCTCGGCCGAGGATGAAACGCCAGCTCATCGGCGAGGATCTCCCGGGCGCGCTGGAATGCCCCAAGCGCCTCGGCCTGACGCCCTTCCCTGTAGAACGCGAGCATCAACTGTTCCCAGAGGCGCTCCCGCAGCGGGTGGCGCGCGGGAGCGGTTCGAGCTCCCCGATCGCGCGCGCCGCCCACCCCGCGGCAAGGAGCGCCCCGATCCGCTCCTCCATCGCCTCCATCCGCCGCGCGTCGAGCCGGGCTGCCTCCGCGAGCAAGGAGCGCTCGGCTACATCGGCGAGCGCGGGTCCCCGCCACATCGCGAGTGCGTCTTCGAGCGTGTCGATCGCGACCTTCGGGTCGACGGGAAGGGTCTTCCGCGCGTCGCGCACGAGTGCGTCGAACCTGGTGGCGTCGACGTCGAGGGGATCGAGGACCATGACGTATCCGGGATCCCGACCCTTAAGGATCCCCTCACCGAGTGTCTTGCGCAGGTTCGACACGTAGGTCTGAAGCGTGTTCCGCGCCCCGGCGGGCGGCTCGTCGCCCCAGATTCTCCTCGATCAACGTGTCAGCGGGGACGACCTCGTTCGCGCGAACGAGGAGGTTGGCGAGGACGGCGCGCTGCTTCGGGCCGCCCAGCGGCAACGCACCGTCGCCCGCGTCGACCTCCAACGGGCCGAGCACTCGGAACTGCACCCGGCGACCGTACCCAGGACCTCGTTCGTGGCGCAAGGTGGCATCGTGGACCGGGCCGCGCAAGGTTCACGCAAACCCGAACGGATGCGCGGCGATATCCTCGTCGGAAGCTATGTCGTTATCGAACCCGATCGCAGCGCAGCTCCGGGTCGCGATGCTAGCCCCGATCTCGTGGCGCGTACCGCCGCGGCACTACGGTCCGTGGGAACAGTTCGTGTCGCTGCTCACCGAGGGACTGGTCGAGCGGGGCTTGGACGTGACCTTGTTCGCGTCCGCCGACTCGATCACCGCCGCTCGTCTGGTCGGAACGATTCCAACCGGTTATTCGGAGGACCCCGACCTCGACGCGAAGGTTTGGGAGGGCCTGCACATCGCGACCGTTTTCGAGCGGGCCGGTGAGTTCGACCTGATCCACAACAGCTTCGACTTCCTCCCGCTCACGTACAGCGGTCTGGTCGAGACGCCGGTCGTCACGACGATCCACGGCTTCTCGTCCGAGCGCATCCTGCCGGTCTACGAGAGGTACGACGACCGGGCGCTACTACGTGGCCATCAGCGACGCCGACCGCCACCCGAAGCTCGACTACGCGGCGACGATCCACCATGGCATCGACATGGGGCGGTTCCCCTTCGAACGACGCCGGGCGACTACCTCCTGTTCTTCGGGCGGATCCACCCTGAGAAGGGCGCCGCGGAGGCGATCGAGGTCGCGCGGCGAGCCGGGGTGCCGTTGACGATCGCCGGCATAGTGCAGGACGAGGCTTACTTCCGCGAGTCCGTCGAACCCCGGGTCGACGGGAAGCGGGTCAGCTACATCGGTCCGCGTGGGGCCAGACACGCGAGGCGAGCTGCTCGGCGGGGCACGTGCCCTGCTGCACTGATCGACTTCGAGGAGCCGTTCGGGTTCAGCGTCGTCGAGGCGATGGCGTGTGGAACGCCGGTGATCGCGAACCGCCGCGGATCGATGCCCGAGATCGTCAGTCACGCGGAGAACGGATACCTGGTCGACTCCCTGGAGCAGGCCGTCGACGCGGTCGAGCTCGCGGCGCACCTGGACCGGACGGCGGTGCGCGCATCGGTCGAGGACCGCTTCAGCGTGAGCCGCATGGTCGACGAGTACGCGTCGCTCTATCGCCGGGTGGTGGCGGACCATGCAGGCTGAAGACGCCCAGAGCAGCCGCCCTTCCGACTGGGGATCGAACTATTGGCCGGCCCGCACGGCCATGCGGTGGTGGACTATGTTCGACTCCGCCGAGGTCGCCGAGGACTTCGAGCGGATCGCCGCGGGTCGATTCGACTCGGTCCGGCTGTTCCTGCGATGGGCGGATTTCCAGCCGGAGCCGAACAGCGTGGACCGGGACATGCTCAAGCGGCTCGTGACCGTGGCTGATCTGGCTGCACGAGCCGGCCTTCAGTGATTCCAGACACTGTTCACAGGTCACATGAGCGGTGTGAACTGGATCCCGGGCTGGGCTCTGGGGCGGGCTCGATTCGGACGGTCGGACCGGGTGATCTTCAGGGGAGACGGCGGTCTCCGCCGGGCTTCGCAACTGGTACGGGACGGGGAAGTCGCTCAGGCCCAGGCGCTCCTGGCCGGCGAAGCCGCGACCGCCCTGGCCGGTCACGGATCGTTGTGGGCGTGGGACCTGGGCAACGAGAACTCGAACTGTGTCGTGCCCTCCGATCGTGTGCAGGCCAGGGGGTGGCTGGAGCAGATGTCCTCGGCGATTCGAGCCGCCGATGACTCCGCGCTCATCACCGTGGGCTTGCACATGGAGGACCTGGAGGAAGACCGGAAGCTCGGGCCGCGGGAAGCCGCCGACGTCTGCGACTTCCTCACGATGCATGGGTACCCGATCTACGCGAAGTGGGCGGAGAGCGGAACCGATGCCCACCTTGTGCCGTTCCTGGCGCGGATCACCCGATGGCTCGGCGGAGGCTTGGACGTGTTGTTCTCCGAGTTCGGACTGCCGACGTTCCAGCAGGGCGATCCCGGAACAGAACAGGAGCGCTCGGAGAGCGCCTCGCGGCTCGTGGAGGAGCGAGACGCGGCGAGTTACACGGTGAGGTCTTTGCGGGCCTCGATAGCGGCCGGATGCTCTGGCGCCATGCTGTGGTGCTATTCGGACTCTCGCACGGACACTTGGAGGGATCCGCCCCTGGACGAGTCCGTCCACGAGCGTCATTTCGGGCTTTGGCGCGCCGACGGTTCGGCCAAGCCCGCGCTCGCGGCGGTCGCCGCCTCTGCCGACGTGCAACAGGCGGATGCTCCCGACGACGACTGGATCGACATCGACCAAGAGCGGTTCTGGGAACGGCCCGGCGTGGAACTACCCCGCTTGTACCGGTGCTACCGCGGCCGCCCCGCAGCCACCTCGATGTGAGCGACCCCTCGAGCGACCCCTATGACGTCGGCCGGACTACCATCCAGGTGCGCGGCGTCGCCTCGCGACTTCCAACACTCAGGGAGCACTCGTGAAGGCCGGAGGATGAACGAGCCGACGGAACCGGATCGGCCTCCGGTGGATCGGCCTGGGGCTCTGGCTCGCGCTGCTCGCGGGCAGCGCCGTCCTGGCGCGTGCCGCCGGCGCCACCACGTCCGCGCTGCCGTTCGTTGCCGTCGCCGTGCTCGCGGTCCTCGGAGTGGTCGGGCTGGTCGCGTATGCGCGCCTGACGAGCGCGCCGCCGCAGCTGCGCACGCTGCGCGTGTTCGCGATCTTGCTGCCCACGCTGTTCATCATGTGCATCGAGGCGATCCTGCTGATCGTCGAGGCCGACGAGCTGTTCACGGAGGTGGGCGAGCACATCCTCGTGACGGCGGTCCTCTCGCTTTGCGCGATCCCGTTCTCGATCTGGATACTCCGGTCGTTCGCCGCGCTCCGTGACGAGCTCGCCCGTCGCGCCGCGCGGCTCGAGCGGCTCCATCGCGCATCGCTCACAGTGACCGGCGAACCATCGGTGCCGCGGCTGCACGAGGCCATCGTGCGCGGTGCTCGCGACGTGGTCGCCGCCGATCGGGCCGTCCTGCTGCTCGCTGCCGGTGACGGCGAGGAGGGCCTGATGGCCGACCCGCCGGTCCCCGAGCCCGACGAGATCGACCTGGCCCTGCTCCGCTCGGCCGGGTCGGCGGCGTCCGACGGCGCCGACCGCTCGTACCTGACCACCCGCACCCGTGGGGGGGCGCCTCATGTCCTGCTCGTACGGCGGGCGGCCGGATCGTCGTTCGGCGCGGAGGAAGGGCTCGTCCTCGACATGTTCGGTGTGGCGGCGGCCGCCGGCCTGGAAAACGCCCAGCGTCTGGGAGGAGGACCAGGCGGTTGGCGACGGTCGAGGAGCGGGAGCGGATCGCGGATCTCCACGATGACCTCGGGCAGCTCCTCGGATACCTCACGACAAAGATCCAGGCCGCTCGCGAGTTGGTCGCGTCCGGCCGGTCGAGCGCGGCCGCGGAGGAGCTCGCCGGCCTGGAGGCGTACCCGCTCGTTGAGCGCCCAGGTGCGCGAGGCCATCCTGGGGCTGCGGACCTCCGTCGGACCGGACCGGCCCCTGGGGCGGGCCGGAATCGATGGAAATACACGGCGGAGTTCAGGGATGCAGGCGGGCCTCCGCACGTCCTTCTCGGGTCCGGTGACCGCCGGTGGTTCCCTGGCCAGTCCCGCGCGGTATCAGGTGATGCGGATCGCCCAAGGGCGATGTCCAACGCCCGCCGGCACGCAGCGGCCACGACGATGGCGGTCGCGCTCGACGAGCACGACGGCGTATTCGAGCTGTCCGTGCGAGATGACGGCGCGGGATTCGACCCGACGACAGCGGCCCGCTCGGGACGGTTCGGCCTGATCACGATGGCCGAGCGTGCGCGGGCTGTGGGCGGGACCCTCGACGTTCGGTCGACCCTCGGCGAGGGGACGACCGTTGCCCTGTCGGTGCCGGTCAACCCGGTGGGAGCCTGACCATGCGGGTGCTGCTCGCCGACGATCACGAGCTCTTCCGCGAAGGACTCGTGAGCCTCCTGCGCACGCACGACATCGAGGTCGTGGGCCAGGCATCCGACGGCGCGGAGGCCGTGGCCCTCGCGCGCGCCCTCACACCCGACGCCGTCCTGATGGACCTGATGATGCCGGGGATGGGTGGACTCGAAGCCACCCGTCTGATCAAGGCAGAGCTCCCCGACATCAAGGTTGTGATCCTCACGGTGTCCGAGGCCGACGAGGACCTGTTCGAGGCGATCAGGAGCGGGGCGCACGGCTACCTCGTGAAGAGCACCCCTTCGAACGACTTCTTCGAGTTGCTGGAGGCGCTCGACCGGGGCGAGGCGCCGCTCTCCCGAGGGCTGGCGGTCAAGATCGTGCGGTACCTGGCGTCGGGCGGCGTCGGCGGCGCCGCCGCGTTGACCCCTCGAGAGGACGAGGTTCTCCGGCTCGTCGCGGAGGGGCGAACGGACCAGCAGATCGACGACGGAGCTCTCGGTGTCGGACGCCACGGTCAAGTTCCACATGTCCGACATCCTCAACAAGCTGCACCTGGAGAACCGGGCCCAGGCGGTCGCGTTCGCGCATCGCCACGGGCTCACCCAGGAGCCGACCTCTCCGCCCGAGGACCCTGCCGCGGACCAGTAGTCCTGCCCCTACCTAGCCGAAGGTCGAGGTCCTCCTCCCCCCGTCTGGAGCGACTCCGCGGGCCCTTCCGCCCTGAGGGGCAACCTGGCTCAGGCCTAGGGTCGAGCCATGAACGAGCAGCTCGAACGAGACGCGACGACGGGCGGCACGGCGGCGGAGACGAACGAAGGGGTCAGCCGCCGATCGTTCCTCGGGAAGGTCTTCATCGCGGCCAGCGCGGTGACGCTCGGGAGCAAGACCGTGGCGTTCGCCGACGACGTCATGGGGAACGACGACTCGAGGACGCACCCCAGTGGGCGATGGTCATCGACCTCGCGCGCTGCGACGGCTGCAAGGAGTGCACGAAGGCCTGCCAGGAGACGCACTTCACCGGCGACCAGGAATGGATCAAGGTGTTCGAGGTCCAGGACGAGGCCGGGAACACGGTGTTCCTGCCACGCCCGTGCATGCAGTGCGAGAACGCCCCCTGCCTGAACGTCTGCCCCGTCGGCGCGACGTTCCGCAACGAGAGCGGCACCGTGCTCGTCGATCACGAGCTGTGCATCGGCTGCAGGTTCTGCATGGCGGCGTGCCCCTGCGACGCCCGCTCGTTCAACTGGGGCGAGCCCGAGAACCCGCCCGGGGCGGCTTTCGCGAAGTACTCGCCCGAGTTCCCGGTCCGCACCGCAAGGGCATCGTGGACGTGCGTGTTGTGCCCACTACGCGATGAACGGACAGCTCCCGGCTTGCGCGAGCGCCTGCCCGATGAGCGCGATCTGTTCGTGACCTGAAGGCCGACGTCGCTACGAACGGACTCGGGACGGTTCAGGTGTTCGTTGCTGAGCGAGCGCAACGCCTTCCGCTTCGACGAAGGGCTCGGCACACGCACGCGGGTCTGGTGCCTGCCCGGCCACGGCGAGGACTCCAAGGTGGTGCTGCCGCAATGACGCGTCGGTCGACGACGGCCGGCGCGCCTGCTCGAGCACGCCGAAGCCCCGATCCACCGGGGGCTTGGGGCGTGCGAGGGCGACTCCTCGTGGTGGGGCTCGGCCTCGTGGTGGCGTGGGGCATCTTCGCGTGATCTGGGCAGGTCTCGCACACGGCCTGGCGGTCACCGGGCTGAACAACCACGTGAGCTGGGGTTCTACCTCACCAACTTCGTGTTCTTCATCGGCATCAGCCACGCGGGGACGCTGTCTCCGCATCCTCCGGCTGACCCACGCCGAGTGGCGCCGACCCATCACCCGGCTCGCGGAGATGATCCAGTCGTCGCGCTCGTGGTGGGCGCCACCATGGTCGTCGCCGACATGGGGCGCCCCGACCGTCTGCAGTTCTCGTTGTGACGCACGCGCACCTACCGGTCGCCGCTTTCCTCTGGGACGTCCTGTCGATTGAGCACCTACATCGTCGGGAGCATCCTCTACCTGTACCTGCCGCTGGTTCCCGACCTCGCCGATACCTCCGCGACGGCGGCGTCGGCGGCAGGGTCCGTGGCTGGCTGTACTCGGGACTCGCGCTCCGCTGGCACGGCCTGTCCGAGCAGCGACGCCTGCTGCTCCGCGCCGATCGCTGTCATGGCGGTCGTGATCGTGCCGGTCGCGGTCTCGGTCCACCGGTGGTCTCGTCGATCTTCGGGATGACGCTCGTGAACGGGTGGAACTCCACGATCTTCGGGCCTACTTCGTGGTGGGCGCCGATCTTCTTCTGGGACCGCCGGGATCATCGTCGTGATGGCGATCTTCCGCCGGGGCTACCACCTCGAGGAGTTCATCACCGAGATGCACTTCCGGTGCTCTCGGATTCCTCCTGTTGGTGCTGGGCATCCTGTACGCCTACTTCACGCTGTCGGAGTACGCAACCGTCGGGTTCAAGATGGAGGTCGGCGAAGGCGACGCTCCTGTTGGCTTTGCTCCGTCGGGCGGTTCGCCCCTTACTTCTGGTTCTTCGCGACTCTTCGGCTTGATCGTCGTCCGATCGTCCTGCTCGCCCTGCCCCGCACACGCAAGGTCAAGTGGATAGTCACCGCCGCGGTGCTCGTGAACATGGGCATGTGGCTCAAGCGGTTCGTGATCGTGATCCCGTCGATGGCGCTCCCCTTGATGCCATACGAGTGGGGGACCTACCGCCCGACCTGGGTTGAGTGGTCGATCACGGTAGGCGCGTTCGCGGCCTTCGCCCTGGTGTTCGTGATCTTCGCCCGGATCTTCCCGGTGATCTCGGTCTGGGAGGTCGAGGAGGGGTGGGAGGTCGAGGAAGCCCGCGCTCGTCGACCCCTGCCCACCGCCGTGCCGTCGCCCGGCTTCGCCTCGACGATCGTGGAGGAGTCCTCATGAGACGACTGCTCGCCGCCGTCACCTTCGGGGTCGTGCTAGCGGCCATCGGGATCGCGCCGGCCCACGCCGCCGCCGACGTCGCCACGACGATCGTCATCGACCCGGGGACCGTGACCGTGAACGGCCAGCCTGTCGAGCTTCACCTCCACGTCCGGGACGCGGCCGGCCGGCCCGTGTCTGGCGCACTGGTGCGGCTGTTCGTGCCGGTCGAGTTCATGGGCGAGACGAAGAACGAGATCGTCGGCGAGGGCACGACGAACGAGGGCGGCGGCGCCGTGATCCGGTTCGCGCCGGCCCAGACCGGTCAGGTCGAGGGCACGCTGGAGTTCTGGGGATCGACCGGCTATGCGCCGTCGGAGGCGGTCGTGTCGTTCGACATCCAGCAACCGGCGTACGTGTACGACCCCACCCCCGTGGGCCTCCAGGCCTGGTGGGCGCGGAGCTACATGATCCTCGTCCCGTTCGTCGTGATCTGGACGATCTACCTGTTGCTCCTCTGGCTCGTGCTGCGGGTCAGGAGGGCGGGCGCAGCGGCGTCAGCGCCATCCGATATCGCCGCAACGAGTTGAAGGAGGAACGATGAGGAAGACGCAGCTCCTGCTGAGGGTGATGGCGACGGTCGCCGCGCTGACGCTGGTCCTGGCCGCATGCAGCTCGTCCGATGACGGCTCGTCCGCCGGGGCGACAAGCGCGACCGAGGCGCCCAGCCCGACCGAGGCGTCGACCCCGACGGCAGCCGAGGGCGCGGCCGTCACGGTCACCGTCGGCGAGACCGACGTGCAACACATGTACATGAACCTCGATCCAGGGACGGTCGCCGCAGGCACGGTGACGTTCACGGTCGTGAACGAAGGGGTCAAGAAGCACGAGTTCGTGATCCTGTCGACCGACGTGATGGCCGCCGACCTGACGGTCGAGGGTGACGAGGTCGTCGAGGACGACTACAACGCCATCGACGAGATCGGGGACCTGCCGGCCGGCGAGACCCTGACCCTGACCGTCGAGCTGCCTGCCGGTCACTACGCCCTGATCTGCAACCTCAAGGGGCACTTCCGGATGGGGATGTACGCGGACTTCACGGTCGAGTAGTTCCCACGTTCCGGATGCGAGAGGGCGGCCCGTCGGCCGCCCTCATCGTTCCCGCCACAGGCGGGGCCGCTAGGCCAAGGTCTCCTCGAGCGCGCGACGTACGAGGACCTTCGCCAGCTCGCGGCGGTATTCGGCGCTGCCGAACGAGTCCGACGGCGGGCTGGTCCCTTCGTCCGCCCGACCTGCCGCGGTAGCCGGGTCCGAGCCGCCGCCGAGTGCCTCCTCGACCCCGGCCGCGCGGAGCGGCGTCTCGCCCATGTTGGTGAGCGCCACGTGCGCGGCCCCGTTGGACCGAACCGCCGCCACTCCGACGAGCGCCCAGTCCTGCGCGCGACGGTGGAACTTGATGTAACTCCACCCGGCGTCCTTCGTGACGGGAACGCGCACCTCGGTCAGGACCTCGTTCTCGGCCAGGTCCGGTGTGAACAGTCCTTTGAAGAAGGCGTCCGCCGCCACGGTGCGCGATGCGCCGCCGGCGCCACGCACCACGAACTCCGCGCCGAGCGCCACCATCACCGTGGGCAGGTCCGACGCAGGATCCGCGTGGGCGATCGAACCGCCGATCGTTCCCATATGCCGGACCTGCGGGTCGCCGATCTCACCGGCCGTGTGCGCCACGATCGGGCAGAGCTGCTGAAGCGCCTCGCTGTTCGCAACGTCGTGATGGCGGGTGAGCGCCCCTATGGCAACCGCGTCCCCGTCCTGCTTGACGTAGGACAGGTCGCCGACGCGGCCGATGTCCACCAGGAGTGAAGGCCGCGCCAGGCGCAGTCTCATGAGCGGCAGCAGCGAATGCCCGCCGGCCAGGATCTTCGCGTCTTCGTTCGCGGACAAGAGCTCGATCGCGTGGTCGATGCTCTCGGCCCGCGCGTACTCGAACGATGCCGGGATCATGCGCCACCTCCTTGCGCGTCCTTGATAGCTCGCCACACCCGCTCGGGCGAGGCGGGCTTGCCGATGTTGGTCACGCCCAGATGCGAAACGGCGTCGACCACAGCGTTGATCACGGCCGGTGGCGACGCGATCGTGCCGGCCTCACCGATCCCCTTCACTCCGAGAGGGTTGGTGGTGGACGGCGTGACGGTGCGATCGAGCGTCATGGTCGGGATCTCGGTCGAACCCGGGATCAGGTAGTTGGTCATGGAGCTGGTCGAAAGGTTGCCGCTCTCGTCGTAGATCGCCTCCTCATAGAGGGCCTCAGCGATCCCCTGAGCCACGCCGCCGTGCACCTGCCCCTCCACGATCTGCGGGTTGATGATCGTGCCGCAGTCGTCGACCGCCACGTAACGCAGGATGTCCGTCGCGCCCGTCTCGGTGTCGACCTCGACAACGCAGATGTGCGCACCGGCGGGCCACGTGAAGTTCGGCGGATCGTAGACGGCCGTCGCCTCCAGGTTCGGCTCGTAGCCGGCCGGCAGGTTGTGCGCGTGCCATGACGTGAGCGCCAGCTCGGGGATGGTCCTGGCCTTGTCCGGAGCGCCCTTCACGCGCCAGGCGTCGTCGGCGTACTCCAGGTCGTCCTCCGCCACCTCCAGCTCGTGCGCGGCCAGCACCCGCGCCTTCTCCTTGATCTTCTCCATGGCGAAGTGCAGCGCGACCCCGCCGACCGACAGAGAACGCGAACCGTACGTGTCCATGCCGAGCGGGGTGAGCGCGGTGTCGCCGTGCATGACGTCGATGTCGTCGGGCGACACACCCAGCCCGTCCGCCACGATCTGCGACCAACTGGTCTCGTGACCCTGGCCGTGCGGCGACGTGCCCGTCGACACCACGATCTTGCCTGTGGGCAGACACCGGATGGTGGCCGCGTCCCACCCCCGGCCGCGTAGCGCAGCGCGCCCAGGATGTTCGAGGGCGCCAGGCCGCACATCTCGATGTACGTCGAGAGCCCGATCCCGATCTGCATGGTGTCGCCGCTATCTCGACGGGCTTGCTGTTCCTTGCGGAACTGCTGGTAGTCGGCCAGCTCGAGCGCCCGGTCGAACGCCGGCTCGTAGTTCCCGGAGTCGACGTTCAGGCCGCAGATGGATGTGGTCGCCTCGTCGAACGGCGGGTGGAAGTTCATGCGGCGCACCTCGGCCGGGTCCTTGCCGATCTTCCGCGCGAACGCATCGACGAGCCGCTCCAGGACGTAGGTCGCCTCGGGCCGACCGGCGCCGCGGTAGGCGTCGGTCGGCGTGGCGTTCGTGAGCACGCCCCGGAACTCGAACCAGTACGCCTCGGGCTTGTAGGGGCCCATGTAGACCCAGCCACCGAGCTCGGGGATGCCCGGCGTGAGCAGCTGGTAGTACGCGCCCATGTCCGCGATCTCCACGAACTTCAGCCCGAGGATCTTGCCGTCGTCCGTGCCGGCGAGCGTGCAGTCATGCGTCACCCCGCGGCCGTGGATCGTGGCGACGTAGTTCTCGCTCCGCTCCTCGATCCACTTGACCGGCCGGCCGGTCTTGCGGGTGAGCACCAGCGCCAACGCTTCCTCCGCGTACACGTTCAGCTTCGAGCCGAACCCGCCGCCCACGTCGGGCGCGATCACGCGGAGCTTCTCCTCGGGGATGCCGCACACACCCGAGAGCGTGACCTTGGCGATGTGCGGGATCTGCGTGGCGGTCCAGAGCGTGAACTCGCCCATGGACGGTATGGAGGTGGCCAGGCAACCGCGTGGCTCCATGGCGTTCGGGATCAGCCGTGGCTGGTGGTAGTGCTCCTGCACGATCACCGGCGCGGTGTCGAATATCCCCTGGTCACCGGCCCCACCGTGGCTCCAATGGACCGTGACGTTCGAGCCGAGCTCCTCGTGGATCAAAGGCGCCCCGTCGGCCATCGCGGCTTCGACGTCGATGACCGCCGGGGAGCTCGGTGACGTCGACCGTGACGATCTCGGCCGCGTCCAGCGCCTGCTCGCGGGTCTCGGCCACCACGACCGCCACCGCGTCACCGTGGAAGCGGATCTTGTCCTTGGTGAGGGGGTAGTGGTTCGGGATCTTGATGTCCTCGGTGATCGGCCAGACGAACGGCAGGCCGCCGACCTCCAGGTCGGCGGCCGTGTAGACGCCGACCACGCCCGGCATCGACACCGCGGCGGAGGTGTCGATCGAGTCGATCGTGGCATGGACGTACGGCGGGCGAACCATGGCCATCCACACCATCCCGGGGAGGGTGTGGTTGTCGATGTAGCTCGCCTGTCCGGTCAGGAGCTCGGGGTCCTCCTTGCGCAGGACCTCGCGCCCGATGTACTGCTCGGTGGTCGCCATGGCGCGCCCCCTCAGGCCTTCGCGCCGCTCATGGAGCCGGCGGCATCCAGGATGGACTTGACGATGTTCTGGTAGCCGGTGCAGCGACAGAGGTTGCCCTCCAACGCCTCCCGGACGTCTTGCTCCGTCGGTGTGGGGTTCTCCTTCAGATAGCTGGCCGCCGCCATGATCATGCCGGGCGTGCAGTAGCCGCACTGGAGACCGTGGTTACGGTGGAACGCGTCCTGCAGCGGATGCATCACCCCATCGGAAGCCATATCCTCGATGGTGGTGACTGATCGACCGTCGGCCTGCGCCGCCAGCAAGGTGCAGGACTTGACCGACTCGCCGTCCAGCAACACGGTGCAGCTGCCGCACGACGAGGTGTCGCAACCCACGTTCGTACCGGTGAGCCCGAGGGTCTCTCTGATGAAGTACACGAGGAGCGTGCGCGGCTCGACGTCGGCCTCGCGCTGAATCCCGTTCACGGTGACGGAGACGTTGGTCACTGGCGACTCCTTTCAGACCGGAGCTGTTGGGGCCGTTCGACAGTGCCGGAGTCTAGTCCTGTCCCTCAGAACGCGCGACCCGGATGCGGGCCACGCCGTACCATCGGGGTATGAGCGAGATCACCGACGTGCTGGAGGCGATCGAGTCCCTGTCGGCTAAGGGCGAACGGATGGCGCTCGCCACGATCGTGGCGGTCCGAGGCTCCACGTACCGGCGCCCCGGCGCCCGCCTGCTGGTCCCCGAGGACGGTGCCCCGATCGGCAACATCAGCGGTGGCTGCCTGGAGGGCGACGTCGCGGACTTGGCCCGGATCGTCATGCAGGAGGGCCGGGCTCGGCTGGCCGGCTGGGATCTCACGGCCGACGACGACGACGTGTGGGGCCTCGGTCTGGGGTGCAACGGGGCGATCGAGGTGTTCATCGAACCGGCCGACCGCGCCGCCGAGGTGGCCGGAGCCCTGCGTATGGCGCTGGAGGAGGAACGGCCTATCAGCGTGGTGACCGTCCTCGAGTCCGCGATCGCAAGGGTGGAGTCAGGTGCTCGGATGGTGGTCAAGCCCGATGGTACCGGCGAGGGGACGCTGGGCGACGACGCCGTGGACCAGGCGGCCACCGCGGCCGCGCTGGAGCAGCTTGCCGCCCAGACCTCGGAGATCCGCACGTTCCCCGGCGAGATCCGCGCGTTCGTGGAGGTGCTGGAGCCACCGCTCCGACTGCTGATCTGCGGCGCGGGCCACGACGCCATCCCGCTGGTGAAGGCCGCCTCGATCCTGGGCTGGAACCCGATCGTGGTGGACGACCGAGCCGGGTTCCTGACCCCCGAGCGATACCCCGAGGCCGCCGGGTTCGTCCACGTTGAGCAGCCGGACGAAGCAGCCAAGGCAGCGGCGGCCGACGAGCGGACGTTCGTCACGGTGATGACGCACAACTTCCTGCGCGACAAGGAGTACCTCCGCTCGTTCCTGGGCTCCCCCGTCGCATACATCGGGATGCTGGGGCCGGCAGCGCGCACACAGCGGCTCTTCATGGAGCTAGCTGACGAGGGCGTGGTCATCACCGACGAGGACCGCGCACGTATCCACGGCCCAGCTGGGCTGGACCTGGGCAGCGAAGGGCCGGAGGAGATCGCCGGTTCGATCGTGTCCGAGATCGTCGCGGTTCGACGCCGCCGCGCGGGCGGGTTCCTCAAAGAGCGACCGGGACCGATCCACGACCGCCCACGCCCAGGCGCCGAAGCGCGCTGAACCTCGGTGGGCGACCGACGCTCACACGTCGTCGCGCACGATGCGCACCACCACCTCCGCAGTGGGGTGCCCGTTCGAGCGCCTGGACCTGAAGCTTCGAACGAGGATCGCGGTGAGCGCCGTGCTTCCGAGGATGACGCCCGCCACGGCCTTCAGCGACCGGACCGGGGCCGGGATGCGAGCCTCCAGCTCGCGCAGGTCGGTCTCGAGCTGACGGCGTGTCTCCTCGATCTCCTTCACCTTGCCATCTGCTGCTTGGCCCATCGAGCGTCCTCCTTCATGGTCTCCCTCGTCCGCTCCCCCGCCGAAGGAGCCGTTCGCAGGGTGCGGCGCCCGACGAGCACGAGCACCCCCGCAACCGCAACGAGCAGGGCGGCCACGATCAGGATCGCCGCCCACGTGGGCATCACCAGGGCGAGCGCCGCCGCGACCGCAGCCGCCGCGAACCCCAGGGCGAACAGCGCCACCGCGCCAGCTGCGGCCATCATCCCCGCGCCCTGCGCGCGGATCGATGCGGCCTCGACCACCTCGATCTTGGCGAGCTCGACCTGCTTGCGGAAGAGCGTGCGGGATCCATCGACGACCGACGCCACGACCACGCCGAACGGCCGCTTCGCCCCGCCCTCCGGGCTCTCTTGATCACCGTTTCGAGCACTCACGATCTGGCCTCCCTTCGTTGACTACCACTTCCTTACCCTACGCAGTCAGGTTGCCCGTTCCGGCCAGTCATGCGATAACGAACATCCGTCCGCACGTCGGGCGGTCAGTCACGCGCCAGCGGAAGGAGATGTGCGCCCATGTTGCCCTCTCGCTTCGAGTACCACCGACCGTCGACCCTGGATGAAGCCCTCGATCTGCTCGCCACCTACGGCGAGGACGCCAAGGTGCTCGCCGGCGGTCAGAGCCTGATCCCCATGATGAAGCTGCGGTTCGCGTCTCCGGCTCACCTGATCGATGTGAACAGGATCGCCGGCCTTGACGGCATCAGCGACGGCGACGGAGGCCTGAAGATCGGCGCCCTGGTCCGGCACAACCAGCTCGCGGCCTCAGACGTGGTGAGCGCTCGCTATCCCACGATCGCCTCGGCGGCGCCGCAGATCGCCGACCCGTTGGTACGCAACCTGGGGACCATCGGCGGCTCGCTCGCCCACGCGGATCCCTCGGGCGACCTGGGCTCGGTGATGCTCGCGCTCGGTGCGAGCGTGGTGCTGAAGAGCGCGAACGGTGAGCGCGAGGTCCCCATCGGCGAGTTCTTGGTCGACACGTTCCAGACGTCGATCGCACCGGGTGAGATCCTCACCGAGATCCACGTGCCGGCGCCGGGTGCTCGTTCAGGCGGCACATACCTGAAGCTCGAGCGCAAGGTGGGCGACTACGCCACCGTGGCGGCCGCGGTCTTCCTGTCCATGAGCAACGGCACGATCGGCACCGCCGGCCTGGCACTCACGTCCGTTGGTCTGATGAACATCAAGGCCACCGCGGCCGAGGCCGCCTTGGTCGGCCAGGCGCCCGGCGTCGCCACTTTCGCGGAAGCGGGCCGGCTGGCAGCCGAGGCCTCGAGCCCCGTATCGGATGTTCGCGGCAGCGCCGACTACAAACGCCACATGGTCGACGTGTACGTCCGGCGCGGATTGGCGACCGCAGCCCAGATGGCCGGCGCGGCCTGAGCCCGAGGAGGAGACGCGAACCATGGAAGTCACGATCAAGGTCAACGGAGCCGACAGGACGGCCGACGTCGAACCTCGACGTCTGCTGGTCCACGTGATCCGCGAGGACCTCGCCCTCACCGGCACCCACATCGGCTGCGACACGACGAGCTGTGGTGCGTGCACGGTCCTGCTGGACGGCGTCCCCGTGAAGTCCTGCACCGTGTTCGGGGTCCAGGCCGACGGCCGGGAGGTCACCACCGTCGAGGGACTGGCTACAGCGGCCGGTCTCGACCCTATCCAAGCCGCGTTCAAGGAAGAACATGGTTTGCAGTGCGGCTTCTGCACGCCGGGGATGATGCTCGTCGGTTCCGCGCTCATCGCGGAGAACCCGGACCCAACCGACGACGACGTCCGGTGGGCGATCTCGGGGCAGATCTGCCGGTGCACCGGCTACATGAACATCGTGAAAGCGATCCAGGCCGCGGCGAAGGCGAAGGCTGAGGCCTCCGCACCCGCCAACGCCTGAGCGGAAGGAGCCAAACGAAGATGGTAGACACCGAAGAGATCCGCGGGATCGGACACAGCGTCCGTCGAGTGGAGGACGACCGGTTCATCCGCGGCGCCGGCAACTACATCGACGACATCAACCTCCCCGGGATGCTGCACATGGCCATCCTGCGGAGCCCCTACGCGCACGCGAACCTCAAGAGCGTCGACGGTTCGAAGGCGCAAGCGCTCGACGGCGTGATCGCCGTCGTGACCGGTGAGCTGATGGCGCAGCACAACCTGGCGTGGATGCCCACGCTGTCCGGCGACACGCAGGCGGTCCTGGCGACAGACAAGGTTCGGTTCCAGGGGCAGGAGGTCGCGGCCGTGATCGCGACCGACCCGTACGTCGCGAAGGACGCCTTGGAGCTGATCGAGGTCGACTACGAGCCGCTGGACCCGGTCACCTCCCCGCAGCAGGCGCTCGGGGCCGACGCACCCGTGATCCGCACGGACAAGGAAGGTCAGGCCAACAACCACATCTACGACTGGGAGACAGGCGACAAGGAGGCGACCGACGCGGCGTTCGCTGCTGCGGACAAGATCGTCTCGCTGGATACGTTCTACCCGCGTTGCCACCCGGCCCCGTTGGAGACGTGCGGCTGCATCGCGGACGTGAGCCCGGCGACCGGTCAGGTGACGATCTACATGACGTCGCAGGCGCCGCACGCGATCCGGACGGTGTTCGCGCTGGTGGCAGGCTTGCCCGAGGAGAAGATCCGGATCGTGTCTCCCGACATCGGGGGCGGCTTCGGGAACAAGGTTCCCGTCTACCCGGGCTACGTGGTGGCGACGGCAGCGTCGCTCCTGCTAGGCCACCCGGTCAAGTGGATCGAAGACCGGTCGGAGAACCTGATCTCGACCGGATTCGCCCGCGACTACCACATGCACGGCGAGCTCGCGCTGAAGAACGACGGGACCATGCTCGGTCTGCGGGCCTCGCTCCTGGCAGACGAGGGCGCGTTCTACGCCGACGCCCAGCCGTCCAAGTTCAAGGTCGGCTTGTTCCACATCGTGAGCGGGTCCTACGACCTACCCGCGACCCACGTCACGGCCGAGGGCGCGTATACGAACAAAGCGCCCGGAGGCGTGGCGTACCGATGCTCGTTCCGCGTGACGGAGGCCTCGTACCTGATCGAGCGCCTGGTGTCTAACGCCGCCTACGAGCTCGGGATGGATCCGGTCGACATCCGGAAGAAGAACTTCATCCAGAAGGACCAGTTCCCGTACACGTCGTCGACGGGCTTCGTCTACGACAGCGGCGACTATCAGGCCGCCATGGACAAGGCGCTCGACATGATCGGATACGACGACCTCCGCAAGGAGCAGGCGGAGGCACGGGCGCAGGGCAAGCTGTACGGCATCGGCGTCGCGTCGTTCACCGAGGTCGTGGGGGCAGGTCCCGCCAAGGACTACGACATCATCGGCATCAAGATGAACGACGGAGCCGAGCTGCGGATCCACCCGACCGGCAAGGCGATCCTCAAGCTCAGCTGCCAGACGCAGGGTCAGGGCCACGAGACGACCTTCGCTCAGATCGTCGCCGGCGAGCTGGGCATCCAGCCCGAGGACATCAAGGTCGTACACGGCGACACGGACAACACGCCGTACGGATTGGGCACGTACGCCTCGCGTTCCACGCCCACGTCGGGCGCGGCGACCGCGATGGTCGCCCGCCGCGTTCGAGAGAAGGCGATGAAGCTGGCGGCACACCTGCTCGAGGTCGCAGAGGAGGACATCGAGTACGAGGCCGGGAAGTTCTCGGTCCGCGGCGCTCCGGATCAGGTGAAGTCGATCCAGGACGTGGCGTTCGCGGCGTACACGAACTTCCCCGAGGGCATGGAGGCCGGGCTGGAAGGCGTTTACTACTACAACCCACCCAACCTGACTTTCCCGTTCGGGACCTACGTCGTCGCGGTCGAGGTCGACCCCGAGACCGGCGTGTGGAAGGTGCGGCGGATGGTCGCGGTGGACGACTGCGGCGTGCGGATCAACCCGATGATCGTGGAAGGCCAGATCCAAGGCGGGCTCACCGAAGGCTACGCGATCGCGGCGATGGAGCTGATCACGTTCGACGAGGTCGGCAACGCGATCGGCACGAACTTCATGGACTACCTGATCCCGACCGCGTGGGAGACACCGAAGTTCGAGCTGGGCGAGACCGTCACGCCGTCGCCGCACCACCCGATCGGAGCGAAGGGCGTCGGCGAGTCGGCCACGGTCGGCTCCCCCGCCGCCTACGTGAACGCGGTGATCGACGCGCTGTGGCCCGACGGTGTGAAGAACATCGACATGCCTGTCACCTCGGCGAAGGTCTGGGAGGCGTTGGAGGCCGCTAAGGCAGGTTCCTCGGCGTGAAGCCGGACGTCCTGGCGCTCGCCGCGGAGCTGTCGGGACGCGGTGAACCTTTCGTCCTTGCGACGGTGGTGTGGCGGCGGGCGCCATCGTCTGGCAAGGAGGGAGCCACCGCGCTGATCACGCCCGACCGGCGCGTTCGTGGTTGGCTCGGCGGGGCGTGCGCCGAGCCCACGGTGGTCCGGGAGGCGCTGAAGGCGCTCGAGGAAGGCTCTCCGCGCCTGCTTTTCCTGGGTTCGCCCGAGGAGCTCGAGGGGCGCGCGCGCGAGGGCGTCGTCACCGTTCCGATCGCGTGCCAGAGCGAGGGAGCACTGGAGGTCTACGTGGAACCGGTCCTGCCGCAACCGCAGCTCGTCGCGATCGGACGTTCGCCGGCGGCGAGGGCTCTCGCGGCGCTCGCGTCGGGTCTCGGCTGGCGGAGCCTCCTGCGGGAGGAGAACGCCGAGATCGACGACGGGGTCGACGACCGGTCCTACGTCGTGGTCGCGACCCAGGGGCACTTCGACGAGGATGCCCTGGAGCGCGCGCTGGCCACGCCCGCGGTGTACGTGGGCCTGGTCGCGTCGCGGAAACGGGCGGAGGCGGTTCTCGGATACCTGCGGGACCGCGGCGTGTCCGAGGAGGCGCTCGCGCGCGTCCACGCACCCGCCGGGCTTGACCTCGGCCACGTCGCCACGGACGAGATCGCGGTCGCGATACTGGCCGAGATCGTCCAGCTGCGGGCGGCCGGGTCGCTCGAGGCGGGGATGGTCGCCGAGGCGCCCGCGCGTCACGAGGAGGTCGACCCCGTCTGCGGCATGACCGTCGACGTGGCCGATGCGCGGTTCCGGACCGTGCACGACGGACTCACTTACTACTTCTGCTCCGCGGGATGCCTGGCGTCCTTCACGAAGGATCCGGCGTCGTACGTCGCGGTCGCTCCGTGACGGCACCGGTAGGCTGGTCGCCGTGCTGATCGAGAACGAGTTCACCGTCGCGGCCGACCCCGCGTTCCTGTGGAGCTACCTCTTGGACGTGGAGAAGATCGCGCCGTGCATGCCGGGCGCCGAGCTCACGGAGGTCGTCGACGACAAGAACTGGAAGGGCAAGCTCAACGCGAAGTTCGGCCCTGTTTCGCTTTCGTTCGCGGGGACGGTCGTCATGGAAGAGCGCGACGATGCGGCGCACCGCGTGGTGCTCTCGGCGAAGGGTATGGAGGCGAAGGGCAAGGGGGCGGCGAACGCCAAGGTGACGTCGTGGCTCGAGCCTCCGGTCGAGGGGAAGACGACCGTGAAGATGCAAGCGGACATCACGCTAACCGGCGCCGCCGCCCAGCTCTCTCGCGGCTTGCTCCCGGAGATCTCGAAGAAACTGACGCAGCAGTTCGCGGACTGTCTGGAGCAGTCGATCACAGCGGAGAGCGGGGGCGGCGAGAAGGCGGGCGGCGAGGCAGCACCCGCGGTGGCCAAGCCCGTCGGCGGGATCGGCCTGGGCATCTCGGCGATCTGGTCGATCATCTCGAACTTCTTCCGCAAGCTCTTCGGGCTGAAGCCCAAGTCCTGAGCCCGTGATCTCGGGCGTGGTGCTCGCAGCCGGAACCGGGTCGCGATTCGGTGCCACGAAGCAGCTCGTGGTGGTCGACGGCAAACCCCTGGCGCAACACGCGATCGACGCCTTGATCGACGGTGGGGTCGACGAGCTGGTGGTCGTGACGGGCCACGACGCGGTCCGGGTAGCCTCGGGACTCGCGCTCCCCCCCGACGCACGGGTCGTCTACAACGCGGCGTACCGAGAGGGACAGTCGACGTCGCTCGGCGCCGGGCTCCACGCGCTCGACGACGACAGCGAGGCGGCCGTCGTTCTGATGGCGGATCAACCTGGGGTTGGGGCCGACGTAGTGCAGGCGCTCATCGAACGGTTCCGCGCTACCCGCAAACAGATCGTGCGCGCGATGTTCGAGGACGGGCCTGGCCCTGCGCTCTTGTCGCGCGAGATCTACGCCGAGGCGGGCCACCTGCACGGCGACGTGGGGGCACGCGAGCTGGTCGCTTCCCACCCGGAGTGGGTGGAGGAGATCCAGTGCCAGGGTCCGGCGCCGCGTGACGTCGACACCCCGGAGGACCTTCCTACCGACCCCTAGGGCTCGCTGCGAGAACGGACCATCGTTCGTTCGTCCGGGGACCCGAAGCCGAACTTCGCGTAGAGCTCGTGAGCATCTCGCGTTCCCAGGTACCACTGGAGGTCGCGGTGCTCCGGGAACTCCACGGCCTCGCGCACGAGCTCCACGCCGATGCCGCGCCCCCGATGCTCCGGCAGCACGAAGACGTCGCCCAGCCACGCCATGTTCGACGCGTCGGAGACCACGCGACAGAAACCCACGAGCTGGTCGCCGTCATATGCAGCGATCACGCGGCTCGACTCTCGCACCAGCCGCTCGACCGTCTCGCGCGAGCGCCCGGGAACCCAGTAGGCCTCCTCGCTCAGGTACCGATGCACGACATCGACGTCCACGCGTGCGCGGTCGTCGTCGAGCTCAAGGCCCTCGCCGATCTGCCTTCTCATCTCAGCAGGTCAGCCCCAGGCGTCGGTGCTGAAGCGCGGGGAGCCGCTGACGGATGTGCCGGAGCTCACCCAGGTCCAGATCGGCGAACCACACGCCGTCGCCCTCGTCGGGCGCTCTGACTACAACCCGACCCCACGGATCCACGACCATCGAGTTCCCGTATGAGCGGCGTCCCTTCTCGGGCGCGCCGAACGTCCCCCACTGACCCGCCGCGACCACGTAGCACTGGTTCTCTATCGCTCGCGCGCGTATCAGGACCTCCCAATGGTCCCTGCCCGTCTCTTGCTGGAACTGCGCGGGGACCAGGAGCACCTCCGCTCCAAGGACCATGAGCCCGCGGTACAGCTCGGGGAACCGGAGGTCGTAACAGATCGACAGGCCCACCCTGGCCTGATCGGTCTCGTGGGTCACCAGCTGGTCGCCCGCGGTGAACGTGGCCGACTCCCGGAACGGCGGCTGACCGGGCAGTTCCACGTCGAACAGATGGATCTTGCGGTAGTAGGCCACGAACTCACCTTCGCGATCGAAGAGGGTCGACGTGTTGTAGATGTGGCCCTCGGCGACCTCGAGGATGCTCCCGCCCAGCACCCACATCGAACGGTCGCGGGCGATCGACGCCAGGCGATCAGTCGTTGGACCGGGGATCGGCTCGGCGGCCTCGGCACGGCCCCGCGCCGAGGCGAGGTACGTGAACACCTCGGGAAGCACGGCGAGGTCGGCCCCTCCGTCGGCGGCCTCCCCCAGCAAACGCTCAGCGAGCGCAACGTTTGCGTCGACGTCCTCGCCGGATCGCATCTGACATATCGCCGCCCGCATGGTCTGCAAGTCTAGGCGCGCTTGCGAGCCTTCCAGACCTCTTCGCTCGGCCATCGGTGCGCCCACTCCGCCGTGACGAACGTGGCCCCGGTCGTCGCGCCCTGCGGGGCCCGGATCTCGATGAAGTCCTCGATGTCGAAGCCGGTCGCGCGCAGCAGCCTGATCATGTCGCCGTACCCAAGATGGAAGTCGACCGCGGTCTCGTTCGTCCACTCGAACCGACGGATGCCGAAGTAGTCGCGCTGCATCGAGTTCGACGCGGGGACCTCCACGTCTTCGTCGGAACAGAGCATCAGGATCGTTCCGTTGACGAGGAAGTGCAGGCGGCCGCCAGGTCGCAGGACACGGGCCGCCTCGGGGATCCAAAGGTAGGGGTCTGCCCAGATACTTGCCCCGTACTCCGAGATCGCGAGGTCGAAGCTCTCGTCGGCGAACGGGAGATGCTCGGCGTTCGCTTGCAGGATCGGGAACGCAAGATCGAACTCCTCCTGGAGGCGAGTCGCGGTCCGCAGCTGCTCAGAGGAGTTGTCGATGCCCACGACGTGCGCGCCTCGACGGGCGAGCCACGCCGACACGTACGCGGTGCCACATCCCAGCTCGATGGTCGTAAGACCCGTCGCGTCATCCGGCAGCATCTCGACGTCGGTCTCGGGCACATCCCAGATCCCCCAGCTCGGATCTGCATCCCAAGCGCGGTGACCAGGCTCGGCGTACTCGGCCGCCCAGTCATCCCAAGCCTCACGGTTCCGCAGGACGTGATCGGATGCGTTACTCATCGAAGATCTCCTCGGTGGGCGAGAAGCGGGAAGGGCATCCATTCCCAGCCGATCCTTTCACACGGCGCCGCTCACCGCGCCGAGGGCGTTCGCCGGCCCAGCGCTCGGATGAGCGCGGTCATCGCGAAGCCTCACGGATCTCGTCTAACGCGTGCGGGTTCTCGATGCTCGACAGGTCTCCCGGATCCTCGCCGATCGCGGCCGCGCGAATCGCCCGACGCACGATCTTCGCGGAGCGGGTCCTGGGGAGCTCGACGACGAAGAGGACCTTCGATGGCGCGAAAGCCTTACCGAGCTTGTCGGCCACGATCCCGCGGAGCTCGGCGGCAAGTTTCTCGGTCCGGTCCTCGCCGGGCCTCACCACGACGAAGCACCAGATGACCTCGCCTTTCACGTCGTGAGGAACGCCTACCGCCGCCGACTCGACAACGGCGGGGTGCGACGCCAGGGCGCTCTCGACCTCGGCCGGGCCGAGGCGCTTGCCGGCGATGTTCAGCGTGTCATCCGACCGGCCGTGCAAGAACCAGAACCCGTCCTCGTCGATGCTCGCCCAGTCGCCGTGAACCCAGACGCCGGGGAACCGACGCCAGTAGATGTCCAGGTAGCGCTCGTCGTCGCCCCAGATCCCCCGGGTCATGGCCGGCCACGGCTGCTTGCAGACCAGCTCTCCGAGCTGGCCCGGGGACATCGGCGTTCCATCAGGTCCCCAGACGTCCACGTCCATCCCGAGTGCCGGTCCGCGGAGCGTGCATGACTTGAGCTCTGTGATCGGGAGCGGCGAGAGGAAGCACGCGCCGACCTCGGTGCCGCCGGACAGGTTGATGATCGGGAGTCGTCCCCCACCGACCTCCTCGAACAGCCAGCGGTACGGCTCGGGGTTCCACGCTTCGCCAGTGGAGGCCAGGATGCGGAGTGAAGAGACATCGTGCGCTCGAACGTGCTCGGCGCCCGATGGGATCAGCGCGCGGATCAACGTGGGCGAAACCCCGAGCACGGTCACGCCGTGCCGCTCGACGGTGGCCCACAGTCGATCGGGGCCGGGGAAGTTAGGCGCACCCTCGGTGAGCAGGACCGTGGAACCCAGAGCGAGCGCGCCCACGATCTCCCACGGGCCTAGGATCCAGCCCAGGTCGGTCACCCAGTGCAGCACGTCGCCGGGGCGCACGTCCACCTGGTAGGCGACCTCCTCCGCGATCTTCACCAGGAAACCAGCGTGGACATGCAGCGCTCCCTTGGGCTTGCCGGTGGTTCCGCTGGTGTAGCCGATGAACAACGGGTGTTCGCTCGCGAGCGGCTCGGTGTCGAAGCGACCCGGCTGCGCGGCGAGCAGCTTCTCCCAGCGGACGTCGCGTGCCTTGTTCCACAGCGCGCCTGCATCATCTAGTCTGTTCCAGACTAGTACGTGACGAACACAGCCCGCCTGCTCGACCGCCTGATCCGCGATCTCCTTCATCGGCACTTTGCGGCCGTGGCGTAGCGAGCCGTCGGCCGTGATCAGGACCTTCGCGTTCGCATCGGACAGGCGCGCGGCGACCGCCTCGTGGCCGAACCCGCTGAAGATCGGGACCCAGATGGCGCCGATCTTCGAGCACGCCATGACCGCGGCCACCGTCTCGATCGCCATGGGCATGAAGATGCCGACCGTGTCTCGCTGCTCCACCCCAAGGGACCGCAGGCCGTGGGCCAGGCGGTCGGTCAGCTCGCGGAGCTCGCGGTAGCTGACGCGGCGAACCTCGCCGTCCTCGCCCTCCCAGATGACCGCCACCGCCTCGGGCGTGCGCTCGGCCCACATATCCACGCATTGGCTCGCCACGTTGATCGTGCCGCCCTCGAACCACGTGGCCCACTCGACGCCTCGCGACGTGTCCAGCACCCGGTCGAAGGTCCTGAGGAACGAGATCCCCAGGTCATGCACGACGGCGTCCCAGAACCACTCGATGTCGCCCACGGAGCGGGCTACCAGCTCGTCGTAGGTCTCGATCCCGTGGGCGCGCATGAAACGGGTGATGTTGGCCCGCTCGATGACCTCGGGCGGCGGCGCCCACACCACGTCCTTCACGCGGACACGGTATAACCGTAGGGATGGAGTCGCGAGTCGGGGTGGTCGGGGTCGGCTGGTCCGGCTTCTCCCCCACCACACCCGGCGCCTCCTACAAGGAGCTCATGTTCGAGGCGGCGCGGACCGCCTACGCGGACGCGGGCATCGATCCCCGCAAGGACGTCGACTCGTTCGTGTGCGCCTCCGAGGACTTCGAGGAGGGCACCAGCATCTTCGACGAGTACGTGCCCGATCAGCTGGGCGCCGTGCAGCGGCCGGTCCAGACCGTTGCCTCGGACGGGCTGTTCGCGATCGCGACGGCCGTGATGTTGATCCGGTCGGGCATCGCTAATACCGTGGTGGTGGAGGCGCACTCGAAGGCCTCGGACGTGGTCTCGCACGGCAGGATCGAGCGCTTCGCGCTCGATCCGGTGTTGAATCGCCCGCTGGGCGTCTCGGCGCTCGCGGTCGCGGGGTTGGAGATGCGTCGCTACCTCCACGAGTCCGGCCGCACCGTGGAGGAGTGCATGGAGGTCGCGGAGCGCAACCGCGAGCATGCGCGATCGAACCCGCGGGCCTCGTACGCGGAGCCTCCGCACGCGACCATGCTCTTCGATCCGCTGTCCGCAGACCAGTCCGCGCGGAGCGCGGACGGGTGCGTGGTGGTGGTGCTGGCGGGGGACGCTCGCGGCGAAGCCGCGAGCGTCCACGTCGACGGCGTCGGCTGGAGCCAGGACGCGCCCAGCCTGGAGTCGCGCTCATGGGGCGAGGCGGTGGCGGCCCGGCGCGCGGGCGAGATGGCGTTCTCCCAGGCGGGGGGCGGCCCGCGCGACGCGGATCACGCCGAGGTGGACGACACGTTCGCGTACAAGCAGCTGCAGCACCTGGACGCCCTGGGGCTGAGCGGCCTGAACGGCGCGCGCGTGAACCGCTCCGGCGGCGCGCTCGGCGAGGGCTACCTCCACGAGGCGAACGGCCTCGCGCGCTTCCTCGGCAGCGTTGAACAGCTCCGCGCCGGCGAGGGACACGTTGGCGTGGTGCAGTCCTGGCGAGGCGTACCAAGCTCATCGGCCGCGGTCGCAGTGCTGAGCGGCGCGGGAGCGAGCCGATGATCGGCCCGGCGGACCTCGTCTACCTGTTCGTCGCCGACATGGACCGCGCGGTGGCTTTCTACCGCGACACCCTGGGACTTGAGCTCGACTACCGGTCGGGCGACGAGTGGGCGCAGCTCGCAGCAGGACCCATCCGGCTGGGTCTGCACGGCACCGGATCGGTCGCCGCACGCCCCGGGGGGACGATCGCGTTCACCGTTGCTGACCTGGACTCGTCGAGGATCAACCTCGCGTCGCACGGCGTCGCGATCGGACACGAGGGCGGCGGCGAAGGACGCGGTCCGCGGTTCGTGGAGTTCGCCGATCCCGACGGCAACGTGCTCGCGTTGTTCGAGTACGAGGAGCACGCGTGACCGGCCGTCGCGTCGCGGTGATCGGCGCCGGCATGACCAAGTTCGTGCGGCGAGCGCAGGAGACGGGCAAAGAGCTCTCGTGGCAGGCGGCGAGCGCGGCGCTCCGGTCGTGCGAGCTCTCGCTCGCCGACGTGGACATCGTCTGCAGCGGCACGGCTCCCGACGCGTTCGACGGAGTGCATCGCAAGGGCGACTACCTGGCCGACGGGTGTGGCGCCGTGGGCAAGCCGTACATCCGCACCTACGTTGGCGGCGGCACCGGCGTGTTCGCGCCCATCCAGGGGTGGTACACGATCGCGTCAGGCATGGCAGACGTGGCGCTCGTGGTGTGCGAGGAGAAGATGTCGTCCTGCCAGCCGCACCCGCAGGGCGCGTTCCTGACCATCTTCGACAACATCATCGAACGTCCGCTGGAACCCAACCTGCTCTGGATCTTCGCGCTCGAGATGAACCGCTACATGAACGCGTACGGGCTGGACAAGCGCGACATCGCGGCCGTCGCCGTGAAGAACAAGCGGAACGCGGCCGGCCATCCCGCGGCGCTGCTCGGCCAGGAAGACATCACGGTGGAGGACGTGCTGGCCTCCGAGGTGCTCGCGTGGCCGGTGCAGCGGCTGGACGTCTCGCCGATCAGCGACGGCGCGGTGGCGATCGTGATGGCGTCCGAGGACGTCGCCCGTCGACTCAGCCCCGCCCCCGTGTGGGTGGAGGGCGTCGGCTGGAACCTAGACACCAGCTACTGGACCAACCGCGATCTGGTCTACCCCCAGTACGTGGAGAACGCCGCGCGCATGGCCTACGACATGGCCGGCATCACCGAGCCGCGCAAGCAGATCCACATCGCCGAGCCCTACGACCCCTTCGACTACAAGGAATTGCACCACCTGGAAGGGCTGATGCTCTTCGACAAGGGCAAGGCCCCCGAGGCCGCGCGCGACGGCGTGACCGCGCGCGACGGCGACCTTCCGTGCTGCCCGTCCGGCGGGCTGCTCGGCGTCGGCAATCCGATCGCCGCCGCCGGCCTGATGAAGATCGCGGAGCTCTTCTGGCAGCTGCGCGGCGAGGCAGGCGCTCGGCAAGTGCCCGGGACGCCCGAGCGCGGCGTCGCGCAGGCGTGGGGCGACCTGATGCAGGTGGGAACGGTCGTGGTGATGGGCGTCGACGAGCACGGCGGCGGCACCGGCGCCGCGCCGACGCTGCCTGCCAGCCATCCGCTGTCGGACGCCGAGTTCCACGGCGCGGTCGGCGCGGTCGACGACACGCTCGACGTCGCCTACGAGTGGGATGCCGGCGAGGCGATGGGCGCGTTCCTGGAAGGGCTCCGCGACGGGCGCATCGTGGCCACGTCCTGCACGCAGTGCGAGGGCACGCTGGTGCCGCCCCGCAAGTTCTGCGAACGCTGCTTCCGGCCAACCGATCGCTGGACCGAGGTCGCGGCGACGGGGGTCGTGGAGACGTTCTCGATCTGCCACGTGTCCTGGGACATGCGCGACCTCGACCCACCCGAGATCCCCGCCGTTATCCGCCTGAACGGCGCGACCGACGGCGGTTTCCTGCACAAGCTCGCCGACGTCGCGCCCGACGACGTGCGGATCGGCATGCCGGTAGAGGCCGTATGGCGCCCGCTCGCCGACCGCACCGGCTCGATCCTGGATATCGCGCACTTCCGACCCGTCACCGAAGGAGGCGCGTGATGGCGCGCACCGTCCACGGCGAGCTCCCGGTCGCGTTCCACTACACGCCGGGGCTGGGTAACACCGCGTTCTTCGAAGCGCTCCGCGACCGGGGCGTGTTACTCGGATGCCGCTGCGAGGCGTGCGAGTACACGTATCTCCCAGCCCGAGTCTTCTGCGAACGCTGCTTCGCCGAGCTAACGGCCGACACCGAGTGCGGTCCCGGTGGAACACTCGAGTCGTTCACGGTGTGCCACGTCGACATCGACGGTGAGTCGATGGAGGAGCCGGTGATACTAGGACTCGTCAAGTTGGACGGCGCGGACACGATGTTGATGCATCGTTTGGTCGGCAACGGCATATGGGAGATCGGTGCGAGGGTCCGCGCAGTGGTGAAGTCCGAACGCGCTGGATCCATCCTCGATGTCGAGGGCTTCATGACGCCGACTTAGTCCCGCCGCGGAGGGACGTCGGTACCAATGACTCAGGAGCATCGCTCGCTTGCGCGCCCAACGAATGCCCGGCCCCCGGAATCTGGTCCGCTCCTTGTGTGGTGAGCAGCCGCGTGTGGGTGAGCAGCCGCTGACGACCTCCTCGATGGTCCCGGGTGAGTCTCCGTACGGCCGGCGAGCCGGTGATCGACTTGAATGGCAGAGAGGGAGGTGACTCTCATGCGCTGCCCTCCATACACTCACGAGCGCCCGGTCCGTCGAGGTGACAGTTAACGCCGTTACCCAATCACCCTAAGCTGCTCGCGACAGCTCGGACCGACCATTTCACGAAGGACCGAGCCCGGCTCTGGTGCCCGCGATATGAGCTCAAGGAAGGAAACCGAAATGAGCTCGACAACTTCGGCGTCACCTTCTGACATGCCCCGTTCAACGAAGGCAAGAAGTTCGATGAGGCGCGTGGGCTGCCCTTCAGCCGAGCGCGAAAGCTCTGCCTCAGCCCACCGCTCGACATCGGCCAGAAGCACGTGGGGAAGGAGGCCGTCATAGAGATCCAGATGCTCCTGCAACAACTCACCCAGCCAAGGATGCAGATAGGTCATCGCACCAATGAAGGAGAACTCGCTCGCCCTCATAGTGTTAGTCCAAGAGCGTTCTGGAGGTCGTCGAGCAGTGACTGGGCGACGAGGCGATCGGCTTCGCTGAGATTGGTTTTCAAGATCGATCTGAGGGCGTTTGAGTACTGCAACGCCTTCATCGTGTGGAAGAGCCCGCCGGTGGGCTGTCCCGTGAGGATCTCGTTGCGTACGGCATCAGCCGTCGTTCCGGTGCCGACACGACCGGGGTTGGTCGTACCCCTGTAGAGGTCGTCAACCACGTTCTGGAGCCTCGGGTCAGTTACTACTGGCTTGGGCAGGATGTCATCTACAGCCGCGGTCTTCGCGGCACCGATCCCACTCAGTTTCCCGAGCCCGACTGCGGTTACAACAAGGCTGGCGCTGCCGAGGGCACAACGCCCGATCCAAGAGCCGAAGCTCTCGGTTCCATCGGATCCGAAGCAGCCTTGAAGGTACCCGTAGGCAGGGTTCAGGTGCCCGTTGTACCAATCCAACAGCCCGCCCCACGAGAACGACATCCCGCTCGGGTCGCTCATCACGGTCGGCCGTCCCCCGGCGAACGCGTAGGACGGGGTCTGGGAGGCAGGATCGTTCTCGAAGAAGCCCCCGGTCCCCGGGTCATACATGCGAGCTCTCAGGTTGTAGAAGCCGGTGGGGTCGCGGTACTCCCCGTCGAAGCCGCGGAAGTTCGCCGGTGGGGATCCGGTCTGGGTGGCGGTGCGGAAAGCTCCGTAGGGCTCGTAGGTGTATGTCCGTTGGGTCGCGCCAGCGGCGCTCGTGAGGTTCGCGACCGAGCCCATACCGTCTGACAGGAAGTAGCCGAACGCGGTGGGCGTGCCTTGGGAGATCAGGCCGTTGCCGTAGATGTAGCGGCGCAGCGTCGCCGTGGTGGACTCCACCGCGAGTTGGGGAACCGGGGCGTTCACGTCCCAGGCGTAGTTCGTGGTCGCGGCGGTTCCGACCTTGGAGGTGAGGCGGTTGCCGTCACCGTCGTAGGTGAACGTGGTGGCGACACCGCCCGAGGTGGTGGAGCGCATCCGGTTGGTGAGGTCATGGGTGAACGTGCGTGTGCCCATCGCGGAGATGTTGCCGTCGGTGCCGTAGGTGAAGATCGTGGCGCCCCCGGGTGGGGTCCCGCAGCCGGAACCGCCCGTCGTTGATGACCAGCAGAGCTGGTTCACTGTGTTGTAGGCGTAGGTCGTTGTTGACGGGGTCGTCCCGAAGGCCTGCTTGGACGTGATGTTGCCGACCGGATCGTAGGCATAGGCGATCTTGGTGAGCCCGGTTGATGCCGAGCACGGCGTTGGCGTCGTGTCGTAGCAGACCTGCTGGAGCCGGTCGTCGTTGAGGTACGTGTAGTTGATCGTCTCCGTCGGCGTGACCACCTTCGTGGGGTTGCCCACCGCGTCCAGGGTGTAGTTGAAGCTCGAGAGCGTGACGCCGCTGCGGATGTTCGTGAGGTTGGTGAGACGGTCTGCCTTGTCGTAGGTCGCCGTAGACACGAACCCGTTCGCGTTGGGAAGCGTCTTCGTGATGGTGCCGGCCCCCACGTTGTAGGCGAACCTGGTGGAGGTCGTCGGAGCGGACCCGCACGAGGCCGTAGAGGTTCCCACGAACGCGTAGCAGAGGCGGTTGTGGCTGTCGTAGTTGTAGGAGGTCTTGGTCGCCGCGGAGTCTGGATAGGTCCTTCGGGTGAGATTCCCGGCGGCGTCGTAGATGTAGCTGAACTGGGGAGCCCCCGTCCCGGGACCGCGCTTGGCGGTGAGGAGCCGGTTCATCTTGTCGTAGGTGTAGTTCATGACGGCTGACGCGCCATCGGTCATGGTGGCCCTGTTCCCGGCGTTGTCGTAGGTGAACGAGACATTCGGGGTCGTCGGGGCGTTGCTGAAGGTGATCGAGGAGAGCCGGTCCATCTGGTCGTTGGTGCGGGTGATGGTGGCACCAGAAGGGAGCGTCTCGGTGACCTGACTGGTGGCGGGGTTGTAGAGCGAGTACTGCCACGTGTGAAGAGGATCGGTGACCAACTTCAGCTCGTTGTTGTCCCAGTACTGATAGCTCGTGATGTTGTTGTTCTGGTCCTTCACGGTGGCGATGTTCCCGTTGCCGTCGTACGTGAACGAGACCTTGCGGCCCAGCGGATCGTTGACCTCTTGCAGGCGTCCGCCAGGGAAGTAGGTGTAGGTCGTGAGGTGCAGGTTTGCATCCTGGACTGTGTACAAGGAGCCCGTTGGCTTGTAAGCGTACGTCGTCGTCTGGATCAGCGGATCCGTCACCGTGTTCAGCTGGTTGTTCGGGTAGTAGGTGTAGTTCCAGGTGTAGTCGGCCGGGAGGTTGGGCGAGGTGTTCCCCCGTGGAGTGACCATGCTCAACCGCCAGCCCGTGTTCACGTTGTACGTGTAGCTGGTAGCACCGGAGGGCGGGGCGTTGCATGCGTTCGGGGACGTCCCCACGAAGACCCAGCAGAGGTTGCCCTGTCCGTCGTAGCGATACGTGGTGACGTTGCCCCGAGGATCGGTGACGGTCTCGAGCAGTTTCGAAGTTGGGTTGTATGTGTACAACTGCTTGTTCGCTTGCGTGGCCCCCGAGCATGTTGCGCCGGGCGCTGTTGGCAGGAGCACGCACGTGAGGTTCCCTGCCGCGTCGTACTCGTACCTCGTGACGTTGCCACGCCCATCGGTGAAACTGGTGACCTCGCTGAAGCTGTTGTAGGTGTACGACGTGGTGTTGCTGGTGAGCGGAGGGATGATCGTCAGCGAGGTCACGTGACCGTCCCCGGGGTCATCGTACGTGTAGTTGTAGACCCACAGCCGATTCCCGGGCCGCGTGATCTGCGTCGGGTTGTTGTGGATGTCATAGTTCGAGTACGTGGTTACGTTGTTGTTGGGGTCCGTCGAGCTGATCAACTTCCCGCCGTCATAGGAATCGATCCAGTCATGGCCGTTGTTGTCCGTGAAGGTAGTGACACCCGAATCGGATCCGGGGAACAGGGTCGAGTAGTAGCTGGTGTACTGGTTCGCATCGAGTTGAGAGATGACTGCGCCCGTGGCTAGGTCATACAGGTTGGCCACGACCGGCTGGTTGTTCTGATCCGTGATCTGCGCCAACTGCGCGCCGTTGTACGTGTAAGTCGTCGTTCCACCGCCGAGATCGTCGACGAACCTCAGCTGTCCGTTGACGAAGCGATACGTCACGGTTCGTCCACCAGGAAGGGTCATCACCGTGGTATCCGCGTTCGGGTATGAGAAATCGATCGTACGGTTCGCCGTGTCCGTAACGGAGTCAAGCTGTCCTGAGGAGTAGGAGAGCGTCAGGGCGTGGCCATTGCGATCGGTGATGGCGAGTAGTGCACCCACGGCGTTGAACCTGTAGACGGTGTGATCCGGTTGGGTGAGGAGATACTCGTTGCTGATGTTCTTCACGAGTGTGTCTCTCACCCCATCGCCGGACGTGTAGCTGGCTCCGGACTTCGTGAAGGTGAGTTCAGGCCCGTTCGGAAGGAAGGCGCGCACGTCGCCGTTCCCGAGGATCTCCAGGGACGCGTCGAACGAGTCAGTCCACCCCACGCCGAATCGGCCAACATGAGGAAGCAGGGAGTTGTACCAACGCGTGAACACGAACGGCATCCCGATCCCCGGGACGCTGGCATCGGTCGTGGACCACGAGAAGTTGCCGCTGGACGTATCGACAGGGTCTCCCCTGAGCGCCCGCGGCGTCGAGGCGTCGACGACCTGAGCGGGTCCGATCTCTTGTGCGAGCAAAGGAACGAACTTGACCCGCCGGAGCCGGTGGTTGCCCGAGTCCGCTATCCACAGATCCGTTCCATCCGACGCGAGACCGGTCACTTGCGAGAACTTCGCGCCATGCCAGGAATCGTCGCTCATCCCAGCTGAGCTGCCGACCAGGTTGCCGACCGCACCGGTCGCCTTCGTGATCCTCTCCACGCCGGTGTCTCCTGGGGCGGACACGTAGAGGAAGTCGCCCGCGGAGACCAGCTGACCGATCCCCGCGACCGCCGTGCAGAACCCCGGGATCGAGTAGATCGTGGTGGACCCGTCCGAGAGTTTGATCCTCAACAGATCGTTGCCGCACGGGAAGCTGGGCGTGATCGCCTCGGTGATCCACAGATGGGTCGCATCGGAGGTGATGGAGAGCCCTGATTTGTAGGTCGTGTACTGGTAGTAGTTCGTGACCGTCCCGTTGATGGGGTCCACGCGATAGACCCATGGCCCGTTCGACGCGACGTACAGGTATCCGTCGGGGCCGTAGGTTAGCGAGCCCGTGACGGCCGAGGTGACGGTGGATGTGGCACCCGTCGAAAGGGACACGCGCCGGATGCCGCATTCCGGATCCGACAGGTAGAGGTAGTAGCCGTCCGAGTCCATGTCGCTGAGGATGAGCCCGGTGCCCCCTAACCAGACCTGGGCCGGATCAGCGCTGTCCACACAGCCCGTCGCGGTTGGGGACCCCGTCAGGGTCGTGACCTGTGCGGTCGCGAGGTCGATCCTCCGCACTGCCCCGATCGTGGAGAGATAGGCGGCACCATCCACGATGGTCGCCCCACCCATATTCTTGAAGCTCGCAGCTGTTCCCGTGCCATCGACCGTAGCCGCAGTTCCATCGCCGGCGAACGTCGTGACCCGCCCCGGGTAGATGTCGACCGTCGATGTGGCAAGGCCGGACTGACTCTTCGGCAGAGCCGTATCGGACACGACCTTGCGGAACCGATGGTTGCCGGAATCCAACAACCAGAGACTGGAACCGTCCGAGGCGACCCCTGTGATCTTGGAGAACCATGCGTCGGTCCCCGTTCCGTTCTGGTAGCCGACCCCGTTGGTGCCCGCCGTCTGCACGATCGTGCCGTCGGCCTTCGTGATCCGCTCCAACCCCGAGTCGGTGGGATTCGAGACGTAGAGGTAGTTCCCCGCGGAAGCGAGCTGGCTGATCCCGGCGAGCTTCGGGCAGCTGCCGGACAGCGAGTAGAGCGTGGTCGAACCGTTGGCGAGCGTGATCCGAAGGAGATCGGTACCACACGGGAGCCCCTCGATCACCCAGAGGTACGACGAGTCGGCGGCGATGGAGATCCCGTACTTCGAGAACGTGTACTGGTAGTAGTTGGTCTTGGATCCCGTGGTGGTGTCGACCCGGTAGATGTACGAGCTGCCGGCGACATACAGGAAGCCGTCGGGGCCAACCGTGACGGAGCCAGTGGCCGTCGTGGTCAGCGTGGAAGTGGCACCGCTGGCTAGATCGATCTTGCGGATCCCGCATTCAGGATCAGACAGATACAGATACGTTCCATCGGAGTCCATGTCGCCCAGGTAGAGCCCGCTGCCACCGAATCTGACGGCGGTCGGGTCCGTGCTATCGACGCATCCGGTCGATGTGGGCGAGCCGGCGCGCGTCGTGACCTGGGCGGTCGCCAGGTCGACGCGTCGAACTGCCCCGGTTGTTGAGACGTAGGCGGCGCCCGACACAACGACCGACCCACCCATATCCTTGAAACTCGCGCCCGAGCCGGTGCCATCGACGGTTGCGGAAGTACCACTTCCAGCGAACGTCGAGACCAGACCCGTTGCGATATCGACGTTGGTGTCTGCCGTGGGGAAGATGGAGTTGCCGTTGAGACGAAGCGATGCAGACGAAGTATCCGCCCGTCGAATGAGATGACGGATCCGAATCGATGTCCGATCGGAGCTGCGGGCGAGCTCAGGGGATGGATGGATCCCCGCCGCCATGATGGCCGTGGATGGTTCGCTGTTGCGCATCCGCTCCTTGAAACGTGAGGCAGCCTCCGATCGGCGTGCGGCATCCAACCCGTGATTGGCTGCCCGCTGCGGGGTGACGCGCGCTCGCGTCGTCTCAGCTATCGCAGGGACGGCGACCGAGACGACCAGCAGGCTGACGACCAAGGCAGCTCTGCGAAGGAAAGCCGATCGACCGACTCGACGAGATTCGATCCCTGAAACCTGGCCCGCAGTCTGGAGCGTCGAGCGGTGCCCCGGGCGCCGCGAACCACGAAATCCCATCGGATCTCTCCCCCTCGTGTTCGGCGATGCGGGCGCTGCGGACGCTAGCGCTCTTCTTGACAGCTGACAAAACCCGCAGTACAGGACCACCTCAAGAGACCCTGGGAGAGGCTCAGGTCACTGATTCGCGGACACTTGAGGCTTGTGTTCTCCGATGATCACCAGGGAACCCGGACCACGCGAACCGGCTCGGCCAGCCCTTTAAGGTTGACCTCCCGCGGCTCATCGCTCGTCACGTCCAAGCCGTCGAGCGTTCCCTCGCTCGCGAGGATCACGCCGCCGTCTGCCATCGATCCGATCCGCGCCGCCGCGTGAACACCCAAACCGCTGAAGCCGGTCCCGGCTCGCGTCGCCTCCGTGGCATGCAGGCCGATGCGCACCTGTGGCGCGAAGCCGTGCCCCTTCCGATGTTCCGCGAGCATGCGCTGGATCTCTATGGCACACGCGACGGCCGCAGGAGCGCTTTCGAATGCCACGAAGAACCCATCGCCCGCGTGGTCGACCTCTTCACCCGCATGTTCGGCGAAGCAGGTCCGCAGAGCATCGTCGTGCCAGCGCCGCAGGTCCTGCCACGCTTGGTCACCGATCGCTTCCACCAATGCCGTGGAGCCCACGATGTCGGTGAACATGAACGTGCGGCTCTCACGCGTGGACGTGTCGGTCGGGACCATGCGTTCGAGCGTCTCGGCAGCTCGCCGGGCGTCCGGCACGGCCCCCAGCCGCTCGAAGGTCGCTAGCGCGCTCTGCAGCTCCGAGATCGCGGCGTCCCGGTCGCCGTCCGCGAGGTAGGCCTCCGCGAGGGATGTGGAGGCCAGCCCGGTCTCGAACGGTGCATCGATCTGACGCCAATGTTGCGCGGCCCGCCGCAGCTCGCGAACCGCGTCCTCAGCAGCCCCGCCCATGAGGTAGACGATGCCTCCGGTCTCCTCTGCGCTGGCCTGCAGAGCCGTGGTCCCGTACTCCTTCGCGATCGCGGCGAGCTCTTCCGCGGCGGCTCGCGCCACCTCGACCTGGCCGAGCGCGCGAGCGACCCGAACCTGCGCCGGCAGCAAGCGCGCCCGAGCCAGCCGTTCCCACGTGAGCTCATCGAGGCTCCGCCGGATGGACGCGGCGGCCGCATCGGTCTTCCCCTCGGCCAGCAGGAGCATCGTCATCCCGGGCTGAGGGTCCTCGCCCAACTCGTGCGCCCGACGGAACGCCTCGCCGGCCCCTTCAAGATCTCCCATCCGCAACCGCACCTCTCCCAGCTCGTGGAAGGCGGCGCCGGCGTGCACGGGACTGAACTCGGAGAGCTCGTCGCAGGCTCGGCGAACCTCGGCCTCGGCCTCGGCCCACGATCCGACCAGGCGCATGACCTCCGCCCGGTGCACGCGGCAGACGCCCGGGAAGCCGGTGATCGCCTGACGCTCACACCATCGCTTCGCGGCGTCGGCCCACTCCGTGGCGCGTCCATAGTCGGCAAGATCCCGGCACGTGCTGATCACGTTGCAGAACACCGCCCCGGTCGTGTAGGCCCCGAGCTCACCGCCGACAGCCGCGGCGCTCACCTCTTCCATGTGGAGCCAGCCTTCCTCGACCTCTCCCTTGTCGACGAGCGTCATGCCCCTTCGCATCGAGGTCCACGCTCGCAGGTCGCGGTCGCTCGACCGGCCCGCGGTCTCGACCGCGCCGATCGAAATGTGAGAGGGCGTGGTCCAGCTCGCCCTTGCCGCCGGCGAGCTCACCGTGGGCTAGCGCGAGGTACCCGTGCGCAGTCGATTCCGGCTCATCTTCGAGGAGCGTCTCCGCGCGGTTCAGCCACCCGCTCGCCACCGATGCGGCGAGCTTGGCCGAGTACTCCCGACGAAGCGTCAGCGCCACGAACGCCGCAGGAGCGCGATCGCCTCGTTCGACGAGCGCGGCGTAGGCTCGCTCACGCGCCGAGATCGACCCGTTCTGATGACCCGTCCACCATGCCGCCTTGGCCAGGCCGATGAGGTCCTCGGGCGGGAGCGAACCCGCTACATCCAGCGCCGAGAGCAGCTCGTACGCCTCGGGCCAGGCGAGACGACGCACGGCGTCGCGCCCGCGTTCGAGGCCATCGTTGAAGTCGGGTGGCTGCATCATGTCGGTCATTCTGCCTCCCGCCCCCGTTCCGGGGGAAGGGTAGGCTCCCGACGTGGACTTCGACCTGTCGCCCGAGCAGGAGGGATTCCGGAAGGTCGTCCGCGCATTCGCCGATGAGGTCGTCGCCCCCCAAGCTGCCG
>CAVPIB010000003.1:0-24126 GCA_963704885.1 uncultured Actinomycetes bacterium
CGAGGTGGTCACCTCGGTTGCCACGAGTGCGTCGGAACTCCCCGGCTATCGCATCGCCGAGGAGGCGCCGGCGCTCCGGCACTTCACCGCCCGCTTCGAGCCATCTTGAGAACGGCCGTCAAGCAACCCCTCCGAAGTACCGAAACTCCCTGCAGGAGATCGGAAAGGTTGCCCACTTGAGCTTGGACAGGTCATCCAGCAGCTTCCGCACCTTGATCGTGGGCTCCGCGTTCGTGCTCGGGGGGCTCATCGGCCTCATCGATGGCCTCTCGAGCGCCTATATCGCGTTCTCGATCTTCTATCTGATCCCGATCTTCCTGGCAGCCTGGTTCGGCAACCGAACCGTCGCCATCTCGGTCGCTCTTGTCTGCGCTCTAGCCGGATTCGTTGCGGACCTGTGGACGTTCGATGCCCTGGACGTGAGCACCCTGTTCGCGGTCACGAACCTCGTTCTTCGCATCGCGCTGTTCGTGCTCATGGCGATCGTCTTGTCCCAGCTCCACGACGCCATGGGTCGGGAGCAAGAGCTGGCCGAGCGCGAACGCGAAGCGTCCCTGCGCCTGCATGACCTCAACGAGTTGAAGGGTCAGCTGATGCGCTCAGTCGCCGTGGACGCCCGCGAGCCTCTGGGCGACATCTACGCCAGGGTCGTAACGCTCGGTTTCGACATGCCGAACATGAGCATGGGCGAGTCACGAGAGGTCCTGAACGAGATCGCCGACGCGAGCCGTCGCCTTTCCGGCCTGGTGAACACCCTTCTCGACGAGAAGCGCCTGGCACCGGTTGCGCCTCAACCAGAGGCGGAGTCCGGCGCCACCACACAACCCGGCTGAGGGATCTCGATCGGGCGGTCGCGAGCTCCAGTGGCGATATCGTTGGCGGCGATGTCGCCGACGATCCCGTCCGCAACGCGACTCCGGGTCGCGATGCTCGCCCCGATCTCGTGGCGTGTGCCGCCGCGACACTACGGCCCGTGGGAACAGTTCGTGTCGCTGCTCACCGAGGGGTTGGTCGAACGAGGTCTTGACGTGACCCTGTTCGCGTCCGCGGACTCGACCACCGCCGCTCGTCTGGTCGGAACGATCCCGACGGGCTATTCGGAAGACCCCGACCTCGACGCGAAGGTTTGGGAGGCTTTGCACATCGCAACAGTCTTCGAACGGGCGGATGAGTTCGACCTGATCCACAACAGCTTCGACTTCCTGCCGCTCACCTACAGCGGCCTGGTCGAGACGCCTGTCGTCACCACGATCCACGGCTTCTCGTCCGAGCGGATCGTGCCTGTGTTCGAGCGATACGACGGCCGGGGCTACTACGTGGCCATCAGCGACGCCGACCGGCACCCCAAGCTCGACTACGCCGCGACGATCCACCACGGCATCGACATGGGGCGGTTCACCTTGCGAACGACGCCGGGGAGCTACCTGCTGTTCTTCGGACGGATCCATCCCGAGAAGGGCGCCGCCGAGGCGATCGAGGTCGCGCGGCGCGCGGGCTTGCCGTTGACGATCGCGGGCATCGTGCAAGACGAGGACTACTTCCACGAGTCGGTCGAACCTCATGTCGACGGAGAGCTGGTCAGCTACATCGGACCCGTTGGGCCCGATGTTCGGAGCGAGCTGCTCGGCGGTGCGCGCGCTCTGCTGCATCTGATCGATTTCGAGGAGCCGTTCGGGTTCAGCGTCGTCGAGGCCATGGCGTGCGGCACGCCGGTGATCGCCAACCCTCGCGGGTCTATGCCCGAGATAGTCCGCCACGCGGAGAACGGATACCTGGTCGATTCCGTCGACCAAGCGGTCGACGCGGTCGAGCTGGCGCAACACATGGACCGGATCGCGGTACGCGCATCGGTCGAGCGCCGTTTCAGCGTGACCCGGATGGTCGACGAGTACGTCGCGCTCTATCACCGGGTGGTCGCGGAACATCGGCGGCGATCCTCTACCGGGCCATGAAGACGGGTCCCGGCGGCGAACAGACGCCGTTCCGCCTGGGGATCAACTACTGGCCAGCACGCACGGCCATGCGGTGGTGGACCGCGTTCGACCCCGCCGAGGTCGCCGACGACTTCGAGCGGATCGCTGCGGGTCGCTTCGACTCGGTTCGGCTGTTCCTTCGATGGGAGGACTTCCAGCCGGAGCCGGACCGAGTGGACCAGGTCATGATCCGACGCTTGATGACCGTCGCCGATCTGGCCGCAGGAGCTCGCCTTCGCATCATGCCCACGCTGTTCACGGGTCACATGAGCGGTGCGAACTGGATCCCGGGATGGGCCCTGGGCGGACTCGAGCGAGACGATCGATTCCGGGTGGTCTCCGGGGGCAAGGTGGTCTCCGCTGGGATCCGCAACTGGTACGCAGACGCTTCCGTCGCTCGGGCCCAGGCGCTCCTCGCCGGCGAGGCCGCAAGAGCGCTGGCGGGCCACGAGTCGCTGTGGGCGTGGGACCTCGGCAACGAGAACTCGAATTGCGTCGTTCCAACCGATCGCGCGCAGGCCAGAGGGTGGCTCGCGCAGGTGGCCTCGGCCATCCGGGCCGCCGATGACTCTGCGCTCATCACCATCGGGCTCCACATGGAGGACCTGGAGGAGGATCGGAGGCTCGGACCGCGAGAGGCCGCAGAGGTCTGCGACTTCCTCACGATGCACGGGTACCCGATCTACGCCGCATGGGCGGAGGGCGGAACCGATCCCCACCTGGTGCCGTTCCTGGCGCTGATCACTCGGTGGCTCGGCGGAGGTCTCGACGTGCTGTTCTCCGAGTTCGGACTGCCGACATTGCGGCCGGGGGATCCCGACGAGGATCGGGCTCGTTCGCAGAGCGCATCGCCGCCCGTGGAAGAGGATGAGGCGGCGCGCTACACGGGTGAGGTCCTGGCGGGCCTCGTAGAGCGCCGGATGCACGGGCGCGATGCTGTGGTGCTACTCGGACTACTCCTCGGATATATGGACGGAACCGCCGCTCGACGAGGCGGTGCACGAGCGTCACTTCGGGCTATGGCGAGCCGACGCCTCGGCGAAGCCCGCACTCGAGGCGATCGCCGCCTTCGCCCGCGCTTCACGCCTAGCTGTTCCCGGCGACGGCTGGATCGACATCGACCAGGACCGCTACTGGGAACGACCGGGCGAAGAACTTCCTCGCCTCTATCGCCGTTACCGCGACCGGGCGGCAACCCCTTCTATGTGAGCGTCTGCTCCAGAGCGCGGCGAACGAGCACCTTGGCCAGCTCTCGCCGGTACTCGGCGCTGCCGAACGAGTCCGAAGGCGGGCTGGTGCCCTCATCGGCTCGGGCCGCCGCCGTGGCCGGATCCGAGCCACCACCCAGCGCCTCCTCTACACCGGAGGCACGCAGCGGCGTCTCGCCCATGTTGGTCAGCGCCACGTGCGCGGCGCCGTTCGAGCGAACAGCGGCCACACCCACCAGCGCCCAATCCTGAGCGCGACGGTGGAACTTGATGTAGCTCCACCCGGCGTCGTTCGTCACCGGAACCCGTACCTCGGTCAGCACCTCGTTCGCCGCAAGGTCCGGCGTGAAGAGGCCTTTGAAGAAGTCGCCGGCCGCCACGGTGCGAGAGGCCCCGCCGGCACCACGCACCACGAACTCCGCGCCAAGCGCGACCATGACGGTCGGCAGGTCGGAGGCCGGGTCCGCGTGCGCGATGGAGCCGCCGATGGTCCCCATGTGCCGGACCTGCGGATCACCGATCTCACTGGCCGTGTGAGCCACGATGGGACACAGTTCCTGAAGAGCCTCGCTGTTCGCGACGTCGTGGTGACGGGTAAGGGCGCCGATCGCCACCATGTCCCCGTCCTGCTTGACGTAGGAAAGGTCGCCGACCCGTCCGATGTCCACCAGCAGCGATGGTCTCGCCAAGCGGAACCTCATCAGCGGCAGCAGGGAATGCCCTCCGGCCAGGATCTTGGCGTCTTCGTTCGTGGACAGGAGCTCGATCGTGTGGTCGATGCTCTCGGCCCGCGCGTACTCGAACGATGCCGGGATCATGCGCCACCTCCTTGCGCGTCCTTGATAGCTCGCCAGACCCGCTCGGGCGAGGCGGGCTTGCCGATGTCCGTCACGCCCAGATGTGAGACGGCGTCGACCACGGCGTTGATCACCGCGGGGGGCGATGCGATCGTGCCGGCCTCGCCGATCCCCTTGACGCCCAGAGGGTTGGTCGTGGACGGCGTGACAGTGCGGTCGAGCGTGAACTCGGGCAGCTCGGTAGCGCCCGGGACCAGGTACTGCGTCATGGAGCTGGTCGCCAGGTTGCCGCTCTCGTCGTAGATCGCCTCTTCGTAGAGAGCCTCGGCGATGCCCTGCGCCACGCCGCCGTGAACCTGCCCCTCAACGATCATCGGATTGATCACGGTGCCGCAGTCATCGACCGCCACGTAACGTAGGATCTCGGTCGCGCCGGTCTCGGTGTCGACCTCGACGACACAGACGTGCGAGCCGGCGGGCCACGTGAAGTTCGGCGGATCGTAGACCGCCGTGGCCTCCAGGTTGGGTTCGTAGCCGGCCGGCAGGTTGTGCGCGTGCCATGAGGTGAGCGCCAGCTCCGGGATGGTCCTGGCCTTGTCCGGAGCGCCCTTCACGCGCCAGGCGTCATCGGCGTACTCCAGGTCGTCCTCGGCCACCTCCAGCTCGTGCGCGGCCAATACCCGAGCCTTCTCCTTGATCTTCTCTATGGCGAAGTGCAGCGCGACCCCGCCAACAGACAGCGAACGCGACCCGTACGTGTCCATACCGAGCGGGGTGAGCGCGGTGTCTCCGTGCATCACATCGATGTCGTCCGGTGAGACACCCAGCCCGTCGGCCACGATCTGGGACCAACTGGTCTCGTGGCCCTGGCCGTGCGGCGACGTGCCCGTCGACACGACGATCTTGCCGGTCGGCAGACAGCGGATGGTCGCGGCGTCCCAGCCACCTGCGGCGTATCGGAGCGCTCCCAGGATGTTCGAGGGCGCCAGGCCGCACATCTCGATGTAGGTCGAGAGCCCGATCCCGATCTGCATGGTGTCGCCGCTGTCACGCCGGGCCTGCTGCTCCTTGCGGAACTGCTGGTAATCGGCAAGCTCCAGCGCGCGATCGAACGCCGGCTCGTAGTTGCCGGAGTCGACGCTCAGCCCGCAGATGAACGCGGTCGCCTCGTCGAAGGGCGCATGGAAGTTCATCCGGCGAACCTCGGCCGGGTCCTTTCCGATCCTCCGCGCGAACGAGTCGACGAGCCGTTCGAGGACGTACGTGGCCTCCGGCCGGCCGGCGCCGCGGTAGGCATCGGTCGGCGTGGCGTTGGTGAGCACTCCGCGGAACTCGAACCAATAGGCCTGCGGGTCGTAAGGACCCATGTAGACCCAGCCCCCGAGCTCGGGGATGCCGGGCGTGAGCAGCTGGTAGTACGCGCCCATGTCCGCGATCTCCACGAACTTGAGTCCTAGGATCTTGCCGTCCTCGGTGCCCGCCAGAGTGCAGTCGTGGGTCACGCCTCGGCCGTGGATGGTGGCGATGTAGTTCTCGCTGCGTTCTTCGATCCACTTCACCGGCCGGCCGGTGACCTTAGTGAGGGTCAACGCCAGGGCTTCCTCCGCGTAGACGTTCAGCTTGGAGCCGAACCCGCCCCCCACGTCCGGCGCGATCACGCGGAGCTTCTCCTCGGGGATCCCACACACGCCCGAGAGCGTGACCTTGGCGATGTGCGGGATCTGCGTGGCGGTCCAGAGCGTGAACTCGCCCATGGAGGGGATAGAGGTGGCCAGGCAGCCGCGGGGCTCGATGGCGTTCGGGATCAGCCTCGGCTGGTGGTAATGCTCCTGGACGATCACGGGCGCGTTCTCGAACAAGTCCTGATCGCCAGCACCGCCGTGGCTCCAGTGAACCGAAACGTTGGAGCCGAGCTCCTCGTGGATCAACGGCGCGCCGTCGGCCATCGCGGCTTCCATGTCGGTCATGGCCGGCAGCTCCGTGACGTTCACGGTCACGGACTCGGCCGCGTCCAAGGCCTGCTCCCTGGTCTCGGCCACCACTACCGCCACCGCGTCACCGTGGTACCGGATCTTGTCCTTGGTCAGGGGGTAGTGGTTCGGGATCTTGATGTCCTCGGTGATCGGCCAGACGAACGGGAGGCCGCCGACCTCCAGGTCGGCGGCCGTGTAGACGCCGACCACGCCAGGCATCGACACCGCGACAGCGGTGTCGATCGAGTCGATCGTGGCATGGACGTAAGGCGGGCGGACCATGGCCATCCACACCATCCCGGGGAGGGTGTGATTGTCGATGTAGCTGGCCTGTCCGGTCAGGAGCTCCGGGTCCTCCTTGCGCAGGACCTCGGCCCCGATGTACTGCTCAGTGGTCGCCATGGCGCGCCCCCTCAGGCCTTCGCGCCGCTCATGGAGCCGGCGGCATCCAGGATGGACTTGACGATGTTCTGATAGCCCGTGCAGCGACAGAGGTTGCCCTCCAACGCCTCCCGGACGTCTTGCTCCGTCGGTGTGGGGTTCTCCTTCAGATAGCTGGCCGCCGCCATGATCATGCCGGGCGTGCAGTAGCCGCATTGGAGACCGTGGTTACGGTGGAACGCGTCCTGCAGCGGATGCATCACCCCATCGGAAGCCATATCCTCGATGGTGGTGACTGATCGACCGTCGGCCTGCGCCGCCAGCAAGGTGCAGGACTTGACCGACTCCCCGTCCAGCAACACGGTGCAGCTGCCGCACGACGAGGTGTCGCAACCCACGTTCGTACCGGTGAGCCCGAGGGTCTCTCTGATGAAGTACACGAGGAGCGTGCGCGGCTCGACGTCGGCCTCGCGCTGAATCCCGTTCACGGTGACGGAGACGTTGGTCACTGGCGACTCCTTTCAGACCGGAGCTGTTGGGGCCGTTCGACAGTGCCGGAGTCTAGTCCTGTCCCTCACTCCGCGCGACCCGAGGAGTGCTCACGCCGTACCATCGGGGTATGAGCGAGATCACCGACGTGCTCGAAGCCATCGAGTCGCTCTCGGCGAAGGGTGAACGGATGGCCCTGGCCACGATCGTGGCGGTCCGAGGCTCGACCTACCGGCGCCCCGGCGCCCGCCTGCTGGTCCCCGAGGACGGTGCCCCGATCGGCAACATCAGCGGCGGATGCCTGGAGGGCGACGTAGCGGACATGGCCAAGATAGTCATGGAGGAGGGCATCGCGCGACTGGCCGGCTGGGATCTCACGGCCGACGACGACGATGTCTGGGGCCTCGGTCTGGGGTGCAACGGGGCGATCGAGGTGTTCATCGAACCGGCCGACCGCGCCGCCGAGGTGGCCGGCGCGCTGCGGATGGCCCTGGAGGAGGAAAGGCCTATCAGTGTGGTGACCGTCCTCGAGTCCGCGATCGCAACCGTGGAGTCAGGTGCCCGGATCGTGGTCAAGCCCGATGGCACCGGCGAGGGAACGCTCGGCGACGATGCCGTGGACCAGGCGGCGACCGCGGCCGCGCTGGAGCAGCTCGCCGCCCAGAGCTCCGAGATCCGCACGATCCCCGGCGAGGTCCGCGCGTTCGTGGAGGTCCTGGAGCCGCCGCTCCGACTGCTGATATGCGGCGCGGGCCACGACGCGATCCCGCTGGTGAAGGCCGCCTCGATCCTGGGCTGGAACCCGATCGTGGTGGACGACCGAGCCGGGTTCCTGACCCCCGAGCGATACCCCGAGGCCGCCGGGTTCGTCCACGTTGAGCAGCCGGACGAAGCAGCCAAGGCAGCGGCGGCCGACGAGCGGACGTTCGTCACGGTGATGACGCACAACTTCCTGCGCGACAAGGAGTACCTCCGCTCGTTCCTGGGCTCCCCCGTCGCATACATCGGGATGCTGGGGCCGGCAGCGCGCACACAGCGGCTCTTCATGGAGCTAGCTGACGAGGGCGTGGTCATCACCGACGAGGACCGCGCACGTATCCATGGCCCAGCTGGGCTGGACCTGGGCAGTGAAGGACCGGAGGAGATCGCCGGCTCGATCGTGTCCGAGATCGTCGCGGTCCGACGCCGCCGGGCCGGTGGATTCCTGAAAGAAAGGCCGGGACCGATCCACGACCGCCCACGCCCAGGCGCCGAAGCGCGCTGAACCTCGGTGGGCGACCGACGCTCACACGTCGTCGCGCACGATGCGCACCACCACCTCCGCAGTGGGGTGCCCGTTCGAGCGCCTGGACCTGAAGCTTCGAACGAGGATCGCGGTGAGCGCCGTGCTTCCGAGGATGACGCCCGCCACAGCCTTCAGCGACCGGACCGGGGCCGGGACGCGAGCCTCCAGCTCCCGCAGGTCGGTCTCGAGCTGACGGCGTGTCTCCTCGATCTCCTTCACCTTGCCATCTGCTGCTTGGCCCATCGAGCGTCCTCCTTCATGGTCTCCCTCGTCCGCTCCCCCGCCGAAGGAGCCGTTCGCAGGGTGCGGCGCCCGACGAGCACGAGCACCCCCGCAACCGCAACGAGCAGGGCGGCCACGATCAGGATCGCCGCCCAGGTGGGCATCACCAGGGCGAGCGCCGCCGCGACCGCAGCCGCCGCGAACCCCAGGGCGAACAGCGCCACCGCGCCAGCTGCGGCCATCATCCCCGCGCCCTGCGCGCGGATCGATGCGGCCTCAACCACCTCGATCTTGGCGAGCTCGACCTGCTTGCGGAAGAGCGTGCGGGATCCATCGACGACCGACGCCACGACCACGCCGAACGGCCGCTTCGCCCCGCCCTCCGGGCTCTCTTGATCACCGTTTCGAGCACTCACGATCTGGCCTCCCTTCGTTGACTACCACTTCCTTACCCTACGCAGTCAGGTTGCCCGTTCCGGCCAGTCATGCGATAACGAACATCCGTCCGCACGTCGGGCGGTCAGTCACGCGCCAGCGGAAGGAGATGTGCGCCCATGTTGCCCTCTCGCTTCGAGTACCACCGACCGTCGACCCTGGATGAAGCCCTCGATCTGCTCGCCACCTACGGCGAGGACGCCAAGGTGCTCGCCGGCGGTCAGAGCCTGATCCCCATGATGAAGCTGCGGTTCGCGTCTCCGGCTCACCTGATCGATGTGAACAGGATCGCCGGCCTTGACGGCATCAGCGACGGCGACGGAGGCCTGAAGATCGGCGCCCTGGTCCGGCACAACCAGCTCGCGGCCTCAGACGTGGTGAGCGCTCGCTATCCCACGATCGCCTCGGCGGCGCCGCAGATCGCCGACCCGTTGGTACGCAACCTGGGGACCATCGGCGGCTCGCTCGCCCACGCGGATCCCTCGGGCGACCTGGGCTCGGTGATGCTCGCGCTCGGTGCGAGCGTGGTGCTGAAGAGCGCGAACGGTGAGCGCGAGGTCCCCATCGGCGAGTTCTTGGTCGACACGTTCCAGACGTCGATCGCACCGGGTGAGATCCTCACCGAGATCCACGTGCCGGCGCCGGGTGCTCGTTCAGGCGGCACATACCTGAAGCTCGAGCGCAAGGTGGGCGACTACGCCACCGTGGCGGCCGCGGTCTTCCTGTCCATGAGCAACGGCACGATCGGCACCGCCGGCCTGGCACTCACGTCCGTTGGTCTGATGAACATCAAGGCCACCGCGGCCGAGGCCGCCTTGGTCGGCCAGGCGCCCGGCGTCGCCACTTTCGCGGAAGCGGGCCGGCTGGCAGCCGAGGCCTCGAGCCCCGTATCGGATGTTCGCGGCAGCGCCGACTACAAACGCCACATGGTCGACGTGTACGTCCGGCGCGGATTGGCGACCGCAGCCCAGATGGCCGGCGCGGCCTGAGCCCGAGGAGGAGACGCGAACCATGGAAGTCACGATCAAGGTCAACGGAGCCGACAGGACGGCCGACGTCGAACCTCGACGTCTGCTGGTCCACGTGATCCGCGAGGACCTCGCCCTCACCGGCACCCACATCGGCTGCGACACGACGAGCTGTGGTGCGTGCACGGTCCTGCTGGACGGCGTCCCCGTGAAGTCCTGCACCGTGTTCGGGGTCCAGGCCGACGGCCGGGAGGTCACCACCGTCGAGGGACTGGCTACAGCGGCCGGTCTCGACCCTATCCAAGCCGCGTTCAAGGAAGAACATGGTTTGCAGTGCGGCTTCTGCACGCCGGGGATGATGCTCGTCGGTTCCGCGCTCATCGCGGAGAACCCGGACCCAACCGACGACGACGTCCGGTGGGCGATCTCGGGGCAGATCTGCCGGTGCACCGGCTACATGAACATCGTGAAAGCGATCCAGGCCGCGGCGAAGGCGAAGGCTGAGGCCTCCGCACCCGCCAACGCCTGAGCGGAAGGAGCCAAACGAAGATGGTAGACACCGAAGAGATCCGCGGGATCGGACACAGCGTCCGTCGAGTGGAGGACGACCGGTTCATCCGCGGCGCCGGCAACTACATCGACGACATCAACCTCCCCGGGATGCTGCACATGGCCATCCTGCGGAGCCCCTACGCGCACGCGAACCTCAAGAGCGTCGACGGTTCGAAGGCGCAAGCGCTCGACGGCGTGATCGCCGTCGTGACCGGTGAGCTGATGGCGCAGCACAACCTGGCGTGGATGCCCACGCTGTCCGGCGACACGCAGGCGGTCCTGGCGACAGACAAGGTTCGGTTCCAGGGGCAGGAGGTCGCGGCCGTGATCGCGACCGACCCGTACGTCGCGAAGGACGCCTTGGAGCTGATCGAGGTCGACTACGAGCCGCTGGACCCGGTCACCTCCCCGCAGCAGGCGCTCGGGGCCGACGCACCCGTGATCCGCACGGACAAGGAAGGTCAGGCCAACAACCACATCTACGACTGGGAGACAGGCGACAAGGAGGCGACCGACGCGGCGTTCGCTGCTGCGGACAAGATCGTCTCGCTGGATACGTTCTACCCGCGTTGCCACCCGGCCCCGTTGGAGACGTGCGGCTGCATCGCGGACGTGAGCCCGGCGACCGGTCAGGTGACGATCTACATGACGTCGCAGGCGCCGCACGCGATCCGGACGGTGTTCGCGCTGGTGGCAGGCTTGCCCGAGGAGAAGATCCGGATCGTGTCTCCCGACATCGGGGGCGGTTTCGGGAACAAGGTTCCCGTCTACCCGGGCTACGTGGTGGCGACGGCAGCGTCGCTCCTGCTAGGCCACCCGGTCAAGTGGATCGAAGACCGGTCGGAGAACCTGATCTCGACCGGATTCGCCCGCGACTACCACATGCACGGCGAGCTCGCGCTGAAGAACGACGGGACCATGCTCGGTCTGCGGGCCTCGCTCCTGGCAGACGAGGGCGCGTTCTACGCCGACGCCCAGCCGTCCAAGTTCAAGGTCGGCTTGTTCCACATCGTGAGCGGGTCCTACGACCTACCCGCGACCCACGTCACGGCCGAGGGCGCGTATACGAACAAAGCGCCCGGAGGCGTGGCGTACCGATGCTCGTTCCGCGTGACGGAGGCCTCGTACCTGATCGAGCGCCTGGTGTCTAACGCCGCCTACGAGCTCGGGATGGATCCGGTCGACATCCGGAAGAAGAACTTCATCCAGAAGGACCAGTTCCCGTACACGTCGTCGACGGGCTTCGTCTACGACAGCGGCGACTATCAGGCCGCCATGGACAAGGCGCTCGACATGATCGGATACGACGACCTCCGCAAGGAGCAGGCGGAGGCACGGGCGCAGGGCAAGCTGTACGGCATCGGCGTCGCGTCGTTCACCGAGGTCGTGGGGGCAGGTCCCGCCAAGGACTACGACATCATCGGCATCAAGATGAACGACGGAGCCGAGCTGCGGATCCACCCGACCGGCAAGGCGATCCTCAAGCTCAGCTGCCAGACGCAGGGTCAGGGCCACGAGACGACCTTCGCTCAGATCGTCGCCGGCGAGCTGGGCATCCAGCCCGAGGACATCAAGGTCGTACACGGCGACACGGACAACACGCCGTACGGATTGGGCACGTACGCCTCGCGTTCCACGCCCACGTCGGGCGCGGCGACCGCGATGGTCGCCCGCCGCGTTCGAGAGAAGGCGATGAAGCTGGCGGCACACCTGCTCGAGGTCGCAGAGGAGGACATCGAGTACGAGGCCGGGAAGTTCTCGGTCCGCGGCGCTCCGGATCAGGTGAAGTCGATCCAGGACGTGGCGTTCGCGGCGTACACGAACTTCCCCGAGGGCATGGAGGCCGGGCTGGAAGGCGTTTACTACTACAACCCACCCAACCTGACTTTCCCGTTCGGGACCTACGTCGTCGCGGTCGAGGTCGACCCCGAGACCGGCGTGTGGAAGGTGCGGCGGATGGTCGCGGTGGACGACTGCGGCGTGCGGATCAACCCGATGATCGTGGAAGGCCAGATCCAAGGCGGGCTCACCGAAGGCTACGCGATCGCGGCGATGGAGCTGATCACGTTCGACGAGGTCGGCAACGCGATCGGCACGAACTTCATGGACTACCTGATCCCGACCGCGTGGGAGACACCGAAGTTCGAGCTGGGCGAGACCGTCACGCCGTCGCCGCACCACCCGATCGGAGCGAAGGGCGTCGGCGAGTCGGCCACGGTCGGCTCCCCCGCCGCCTACGTGAACGCGGTGATCGACGCGCTGTGGCCCGACGGTGTGAAGAACATCGACATGCCTGTCACCTCGGCGAAGGTCTGGGAGGCGTTGGAGGCCGCTAAGGCAGGTTCCTCGGCGTGAAGCCGGACGTCCTGGCGCTCGCCGCGGAGCTGTCGGGACGCGGTGAACCTTTCGTCCTTGCGACGGTGGTGTGGCGGCGGGCGCCATCGTCTGGCAAGGAGGGAGCCACCGCACTGATCACGCCCGACCGGCGCGTTCGTGGTTGGCTCGGCGGGGCGTGCGCCGAGCCCACGGTGGTCCGGGAGGCGCTGAAGGCGCTCGAGGAAGGCTCTCCGCGCCTGCTTTTCCTGGGTTCGCCCGAGGAGCTCGAGGGGCGCGCGCGCGAGGGCGTCGTCACCGTTCCGATCGCGTGCCAGAGCGAGGGAGCACTGGAGGTCTACGTGGAACCGGTCCTGCCGCAACCGCAGCTCGTCGCGATCGGACGTTCGCCGGCGGCGAGGGCTCTCGCGGCGCTCGCGTCGGGTCTCGGCTGGCGGAGCCTCCTGCGGGAGGAGAACGCCGAGATCGACGACGGGGTCGACGACCGGTCCTACGTCGTGGTCGCGACCCAGGGGCACTTCGACGAGGATGCCCTGGAGCGCGCGCTGGCCACGCCCGCGGTGTACGTGGGCCTGGTCGCGTCGCGGAAACGGGCGGAGGCGGTTCTCGGATACCTGCGGGACCGCGGCGTGTCCGAGGAGGCGCTCGCGCGCGTCCACGCACCCGCCGGGCTTGACCTCGGCCACGTCGCCACGGACGAGATCGCGGTCGCGATACTGGCCGAGATCGTCCAGCTGCGGGCGGCCGGGTCGCTCGAGGCGGGGATGGTCGCCGAGGCGCCCGCGCGTCACGAGGAGGTCGACCCCGTCTGCGGCATGACCGTCGACGTGGCAGAGGCGCGGTTCCGGACCGTGCACGACGGGAACACGTACTACTTCTGTTCGGCCGGGTGTCTGGCGTCCTTCACGAAGGATCCGGCCGCGTACCTCGCGGTGAGCGGCTAGCCTGTTTCACGCGATCGCATCGCGATGTTGCTGGAGCCGCATCATGATGCTAGCTTGAAACCATGAGGACAACGGTGACCCTGGAAGACGACGTGGTCGCCGCGCTCGAACGAACCCGCCTAGATCGTGGGATCGGAGTGAGCGAGGCGGTCAACGAGCTGATCCGGGCCGGCCTGACGGCGACCAAGAAGACCCGGCGCCCGTTCAAGCAATCGACTAGGAGCCTCGGACTGCGCATCGACGTAACCAACATCGCGGAGGCGCTCGAGACCCTCGAGGGGCCCGATTTCCGTTGATGCTGGTCGACGCGAACCTGCTCCTGTTCGCGTTCGACGACACGAGCCCGTTCCACGAGGAATCCTCCGTGTGGCTCACGGCTCGCCTCAACGGCGCTGCGCCAGTGGGCCTGCCCTGGCAGAGCCTCGTGGCGTTCGTCCGCATATCGACCCAACCGAAGGCGCTCGCCCAGCCCGTCACCCCGGACGAGGCATGGACCCAGGTCCAAGAGTGGCTCGAACCGGACGTCGCGTGGATCCCAACGCCAACCGACCGACACGGGGACGTGCTCGGGATGCTGATCCGGTCGTATCAGATCCGCGGGAACCTCGTGTACGACGCGCATCTGGCCGCGCTCGCCATCGAGCACGGCTTGACCCTCTGCTCGGCTGACACCGACTTCGAGCGGTTCGACGAACTCACGTGGGAGAACCCGCTCTCGCGACGTCGCTGACGTGGCGGTAAGCTCCCCGCGATGCTGATCGAGAACGAGTTCACCGTTGCCGCCGACCCCGCGTTCCTTTGGAGCTACCTCCTGGATGTGGAGAAGATCGCGCCGTGCATGCCGGGCGCAGAGCTCACGGAGGTCGTCGACGACAAGAACTGGAAGGGCAAGCTCAACGCGAAGTTCGGCCCGGTGAGCCTCTCGTTCGCTGGAACGGTCTTCATGGAAGAGCGCGACGATGCGGCGCACCGCGTGGTGCTCTCGGCGAAGGGTATGGAGGCGAAGGGCAAGGGGGCGGCGAACGCCAAGGTGACGTCGTGGCTCGAGCCTCCGGTCGAGGGGAAGACGACCGTGAAGATGCAGGCGGACATCACTCTCACGGGTGCCGCCGCGCAGCTGTCACGCGGGCTGCTCCCGGAGATCTCGAAGAAGCTGACGCAGCAGTTCGCGGATTGCCTGGAGCGGTCGATCGCGGCCGAGAGCGCGGGCGGCGAGGCGGCGGGCGGCGAAGCGACGCCCGCGGTGGCCAAGCACGTCGGTGGCATCGGCCTGGGCCTCTCGGCGATCTGGTCGATCATCTCGAACTTCTTCCGCAAGCTGTTCGGGCTGAAGCCCAAGTCCTGAGCCCGTGATCTCGGGCGTGGTGCTCGCAGCCGGGACCGGATCGCGGTTCGGCGCAACGAAGCAACTGGTCGACGTCGACGGCAAGCCCCTCGCGCAGCACGCGATCGACGCCCTGGTCGAGGCTGGTGTTGACGAACTGGTACTGGTCACCGGACACGATGCGGTCCGCGTGGCGAGCAGGCTCGAGCTCCCCGCCGACGCCCGCGTGGTCTACAACGCGGCGTACCGAGAAGGACAGTCGACGTCGCTGGGCGTCGCGCTGCACGCGCTCGACGACGACAGCGAGGCCGCCGTCGTTCTGATGGCCGACCAACCCGGCGTGGGGGCCGACGTGGTGCAGGCTCTCATCGAGCGGTTCCGCGCCACCCGCAAACAGATCGTGCGCGCGATGTTCGAGGACGGGCCTGGCCCTTCGCTCTTGTCGCGCGAGATCTACGCCGAGGCGGGCCACCTGCACGGCGACGTGGGGGCACGCGAGCTGGTCGCCTCCCACCCGGAGTGGGTGGAGGAGATCCAGTGCCAGGGTCCGGCGCCGCGTGACGTCGACACCCCGGAGGACCTTCCTACCGACCCCTAGGGCTCGCGGCGCGGGCGGACCATCGTCCGTTCGTCCGCCGCCTCGAAGCCGAACTTGGCGTAGAGCGCGTGTGCGTCGCGCGTCCCCAGGTACCACTGAAGGTCGCGGACGGCCGGATCCTCCACGGCCTCGCGGACCAGCTCCACACCGATGCCTTGCCCTCGGTGCGACTCCAGCACGAACACGTCGCCCAGCCACGCCATGTTCGAGCCATCCGAGATCACGCGGGAGAACCCAACTAGCTGATCGTGGTCGTATGCAGCGATCACACGGGTCGACTCGCGCACGAGTCGCTCGACGGTCTCGCGCGATCGTCCGGGGACCCAGTAAGCCTCCTCGCTCAGGTACCGATGTACGACGTCGACTTCCACGCGATCCCGGTCGTCGTCGATCTCCAGGCCCTCGCCGATCTGCCGTCTCATCTCAGCAGGTCAGCCCCAGGCGCCGGTGCTGAAGGGCGGGGAGCCGCTTACGGATGTGCCGGAGCTCGCCCAGATCCAGATCGGCGATCCACACCCCGTCGCCCTCCTCGGGCGCCCGCACGACAACCCGACCCCACGGGTCGACGACCATGGAGTTCCCGAAGGAGCGGCGCCCCTTCTCGGGCGCCCCGAACGTGCCCCACTGACCCGCCGCGACCACGTAGCACTGGTTCTCTATCGCCCGTGCTCGCAGCAGGACCTCCCAGTGATCCTTGCCGGTCTCTTGCTGGAACTGGGCGGGTACCAGGAGCACCTCCGCTCCAAGGACCATGAGCCCCCGGTAGAGCTCAGGGAACCTGAGGTCGTAACAGATCGACAGTCCCACCCTGGCCTGGTCGGTCTCGTGGGTCACCAGCTGGTCGCCCGCAGTGAACGTGGCCGACTCCCGGAACGGCGGCTGGTCCGGCAGCTGCACGTCGAACAGATGGATCTTGCGGTAGTAGGCCACCAGCTCACCCTCGCGATCGAAGAGGGTCGACGTGTTGTAGATATGGCCCTCGGCGGCCTCCAGGATGCTTCCGCCAAGCACCCACATCGAACGGTCGCGGGCGATCGAGGCCAGGCGCTCGGTCGTGGGACCGGGGATCGTTTCCGCGGACTCGGCACGGCCTCGCGCCGAGCCGAGGTACGTGAACACCTCGGGGAGCACGGCGAGGTCGGCACCTCCGTCGGCGGCCTCCCCAAGCAACCGCTCCGCGAGCGCGACGTTGACCTCGACGTCCTCGCTCGACCGCATCTGACAGATGGCCGCTCGCATGGTCTGCCAGTCTAGGCGCGCTTGCGAACCTTCCAGACCTCTTCGCTCGGCCATCGGTGCGCCCACTCCGCCGTGACGAACGTGGCCCCGGTCGTCGCGCCCTGTGGAGCCCGGATCTCGACGAGGTCCTCGATATCGAAGCCGCTCGCGCGCAGCAGCCTGATCATGTCGCCGTACCCCAGATGGAAGTCGACCGCGGTTTCGTTCGTCCACTCGAACCGATGGATGCCGAAGTAGTCGCGCTGCATCGAGTTCGACGCGGGGACCTCCACGTCTTCGTCGGAGCAAAGCATCAGGATCGTTCCGTTGACGAGGAAGTGCAGGCGGCCGCCAGGTCGAAGGACACGGGCGGCCTCGGGGATCCAAAGGTATGGGTCCGCCCAGATACTTGCCCCGTACTCCGAGATCGCGAGGTCGAAGCTCTCGTCGGCGAACGGGAGATGTTCGGCGTTGGCTTGCAGGGTCGGGAACGTAAGATCGAACTCCTCCTGGAGGCGTGTTGCGGTCCGCAGCTGCTCAGAGGAGTTGTCGATGCCCACGACGTGCGCGCCTCGACGGGCGAGCCAGGCCGACACGTACGCGGTGCCACATCCCAGCTCGATACAGTCGAGACGCTCCACCTCGCCCGGGAACATCACCACATCAGACTCCGGCGTGTCCCAGATGCCCCAGCTCGGCTCGGCAAGCCAGGCGCGATGACCCGGGTCCTCGTACTCCGCCGCCCATCCGTCCCAGGCAACTCGGTTCCTAAGTACGTGATCGGATGCGTCAGTCATCGAAGATCCCCTCCGACGTTGGGATGGGAATGCGCTTCGCCCTAGAAGCCGATCCTTTCACGGTTACGCCGCGAGCTCATGGATGAGCGCACTCCCCAAGCCACCGCGCCGGTGTTCCGCATGCGTTGCCATCCACGTGATCTCGACGCTCTCGTCGAAACGGCGGGCGAAGGTCACGAACGCTCGGACCTCTTCGCCGTCCACAGCTACCAAACCGGACTCCGAGCGGACGGCCTCGGCGCAGGCGCGGATCCCCTCCTCCAGCTCGAAGAAGTCCGGCAGGCCGGCCACGATCCGGTCGCAGGCCGCGGCGTCCGCCGGGCCCAGCGCTCGGATGAGCGCGGTCATCGCGAAGCCCGACGGATCTTGTCTAACGCGCGCGGGTTCTCGACGCTCGACAGGTCGCCTGGCTCCTCGCCGATCGCGGCCGCGCGGATCGCCCGACGGACGATCTTCGCGGAGCGGGTCCTGGGGAGCTCGTCGACGAAGAGGACCTTCGATGGCGCGAAAGCCTTACCCAGCTTGTCGGCAACGACCCCGCGAAGCTCGGCAGCGAGCGCCTCGGTCCGGTCCTCGCCGGACTTCACCACCACGAAGCACCAGATGACCTCGCCCTTCACGTCGTGAGGGATGCCGACGGCGGCCGACTCGACCACGGCGGCGTGCGACGAGAGGGCGCTCTCGACCTCCGCCGGGCCCAGGCGTTTGCCGGCGACGTTCAGCGTGTCGTCGGAACGACCGTGCAGGAACCAGAACCCGTCCTCGTCGATGCTGGCCCAGTCGCCGTGAACCCAGACGCCGGGGAACCGGCGCCAGTACGTGTCCAGATAGCGCTCGTCGTCACCCCAGATGCCCCGGGTCATGGCCGGCCACGGCTGCTTGCACACCAGCTCTCCGAGCTGGCCCGCGGGCATCGGCGTTCCATCGGGTCCCCAGACGTCCACGTCCATCCCGAGCGCCGGTCCGCGGAGCGTGCATGACTTGAGCTCTGTGATCGGGAGCGGCGAGAGGAAGCACGCGCCGACCTCGGTGCCGCCGGACAGGTTGATGATCGGGAGTCGTCCCCCACCGACCTCCTCGAACAGCCAGCGGTACGGCTCGGGGTTCCACGCTTCGCCGGTGGAGGCCAGGATGCGGAGTGAAGAGACATCGTGCGCTCGAACGTGCTCGGCGCCCGATGGGATCAGCGCGCGGATCAACGTGGGCGAAACCCCGAGCACGGTCACGCCGTGCCGCTCGACCGTGGCCCACAGCCGATCTGGACCGGGGAAGTTCGGCGCGCCCTCGGTCAGGAGCACGGTCGAGCCCAGCGCCAGCGCGCCCACGATCTCCCACGGACCCAGGATCCAGCCCAGGTCGGTTACCCAGTGCAGGACGTCGCCGGGGCGCACGTCCACCTGGTAGGCAACCTCCTCCGCGATCTTCACCAGGAAGCCAGCGTGGACATGCAGCGCTCCCTTGGGCTTGCCGGTGGTTCCGCTGGTGTAGCCGATGAACAACGGGTGTTCGCTCGCGAGCGGCTCGGTGTCGAAGCGACCCGGCTGCGCGGAAAGCAGCTTCTCCCAGCGGACGTCGAGTGCCTTGTTCCACGGCGCGCCTGCATCATCTAGTCTGTTCCAGACTAGTACGTGACGAACACAGCCCGCCTGGTCGACCGCCCGATCGGCGATCTCCTTCATGGGCACAGCGCGGCCGTGGCGGAGCGAGCCGTCGGCCGTGATCAGGACCTGCGCGTTGGCGTCGGACAGGCGCGCGGCGACCGCCTCGTGGCCGAAGCCGCTGAAGATCGGGACCCAGATCGCGCCGATCTTCGAGCACGCCATGACCGCGGCCACCGTCTCGATCGCCATGGGCATGAAGATGCCGACCGTGTCGCGCTGCTCCACCCCGAGGGAGCGCAGGCCGTGCGCCAGGCGATCGGTCAGCTCTCGGAGCTCGCGGTAGGTGACGCGGCGGACCTCGCCGTCCTCGCCCTCCCAGATGACCGCCACCGACTCGGGCGTCCTATCGGCCCAGACGTCTACGCACTGGTGGGCCAGGTTCGTCTGGCCACCGAGGAACCAGGTGGCCCACTCGGCACCGCGAGACGTATCCAGGACTCGGTCGTAAGGCGTGAGGAACGAGATCCCCAGGTCGTGCACCACGGCGTCCCAGAACCACGCGATGTCGCCCACGGAGCGGGCTACCAGCTCGTCGTAGGTCTCGATCCCGTGGGCGCGCATGAAACGGGTGATGTTGGCCCGCTCGATGACCTCGGGCGGCGGCGCCCACACCACGTCGTCCACGCGGACACGGTATAACCGTGGGGATGGAGTCGCGAGTCGGAGTGGTCGGGGTCGGCTGGTCCGGCTTCTCGCCCACCACGCCCGGCGCCTCCTACAAGGAGCTGATGTTCGAGGCCGCGCGCTCCGCCTACGCGGACGCCGGTGTCGATCCACGCAAGGATGTGGACTCGTTCGTGTGTGCCTCCGAGGACTTCGAGGAGGGCACGAGCATCTTCGACGAGTACGTGCCCGATCAGCTGGGCGCGGTGCAGCGGCCGGTGCAGACCGTGGCCTCGGACGGGCTGTTCGCGATCGCGACGGCCGTGATGCTGATCCGGTCGGGCATCGCCAAGACGGTTGCCGTCGAGGCGCATTCGAAGGCCTCGGACGTGGTCTCGCACGGCAGGATCGAGCGCTTCGCGCTCGATCCGGTGTTGAACCGCCCGCTGGGCGTCTCGGCGCTCGCGGTCGCGGGGTTGGAGATGCGGCGCTACCTGCACGAGAGCGGTCGGACCGTGGAGGAGTGCGCGGAGGTCGCGGAGCGCAACCGCGAGCACGCGCGGTCGAACCCGCGCGCGTCGTACGTGGATCCCCCGCACGCGACCATGCTCTTCGATCCGCTCACGGCGGACCAGTCCGCGCGAAGCGCGGACGGGTGCGTGGTGGTGGTGCTGGCAGGTGACGCTCGCGGCGAAGCCGCGAGTGTCCACGTGGACGGCGTGGGCTGGAGCCAGGACGCGCCCAGCCTAGAGTCCCGCTCGTGGGGCGAGGCCGTGGCGGCCAAGCGCGCGGGCGAGATGGCGTTCGCCCAAGCTGGGATCGGCCCGCTCGACGCCGACTTCGCCGAGGTCGACGACACGTTCGCGTACAAGCAGCTGCAGCACCTGGACGCGCTGGGCCTGGCCGGGCTGAACTCCGAGCGCATGAACCGTTCCGGTGGCGCGCTGGGCGAGGGCTACCTGCACGAGGCGAACGGCTTGGCGCGGTTCCTGAGCTGCGTGGAACAACTCCGCGCCGGCGAGGGGCGCGTGGGCGTGGTGCAGTCGTGGCGAGGCGTGCCGAGCAGCTCGGCCGCGGTCGCCGTGCTGACGGGCGCCGGGGCAAGCCGATGATCGGCCCTGCGGACCTGGTCTACCTGTTCGTCACCGACATGGATCGCACGGTGGCGTTCTATCGAGACACCCTGGGATTGTCGCTGGACTACCGGTCGGGCGACGAGTGGGCGCAGTTCTCGGCGGGACCCGTCAAGCTGGCGCTCCACGGCACCGGATCGGTCGCCGCGCGCCCCGGGGGGACGATCGCATTCACCGTGACGGACCTGGACGCGTCGAAGGTCAAGCTCACGGAGCGCGGAGTCGCGATCGGACACGAGGGCGGCGGCGAAGGACGAGGCCCGCGGTTCGTGGAGTTCGCGGACCCCGACGGCAACGTGCTCGCGCTGTTCGAGTACGAGGAGCGCGCGTGACCGGCCGTCGCGTCGCGGTGATCGGCGCCGGCATGACCAAGTTCGTTCGCCGTGCGCAGGAAACGGGCAAGGAGCTCTCGTGGCAGGCGGCGAGCGCTGCGCTTAGGTCGTGCGAGCTCTCGCTCGCCGATGTGGACATCGTATGCAGCGGAACGGCTCCCGACGCGTTCGACGGCGTGCATCGCAAGGGCGACTACCTGGCCGACGGGTGCGGCGCCGTGGGCAAGCCGTACATCCGCACCTACGTGGGCGGCGGCACCGGAGTGTTCGCGCCCATCCAGGGCTGGTACACGATCGCGTCCGGCATGGCCGACGTGGCCCTCGTGGTCTGCGAGGAGAAGATGTCGTCATGTCAGCCGCATCCGCAGGGCGCGTTCCTGACGATCTTCGACAACATCATCGAACGTCCGCTGGAACCGAACCTGCTCTGGATCTTCGCGCTCGAGATGAACCGCTACATGAACGCGTACGGGTTGGACAAGCGCGACATCGCCGAGGTCGCGGTGAAGAACAAGCGGAACGCGGTCGGCCATCCCGCGGCGCTGCTCGGACAGGCCGACATCACCGTGGAGGACGTGTTGGCCTCCGAGGTGCTCGCGTGGCCGGTGCAGCGGCTGGACGTCTCACCGATCAGCGACGGCGCGGTGGCGATCGTGATGGCGTCGGAAGAGGTCGCACGCCGCCTGAGCCCCGCCCCGGTGTGGGTGCAGGGCGTCGGCTGGAACCTGGACACCACCTACTGGACCAACCGCGACCTGGTCTACCCCCAATACGTAGAGAACGCGGCGCGCATGGCCTACGACATGGCCGGCATCACCGAGCCGCGCAAGCAGATCAACATCGCCGAGCCCTACGACCCGTTCGACTACAAGGAGCTGCACCACCTGGAAGGGCTGATGCTCTTCGACAAGGGGAAGGCGCCGGAAGCCGCGCGCGACGGCGTGACCGCGCGCGACGGCGACCTCCCATGCTGCCCATCCGGCGGCCTCCTCGGCGTGGGCAACCCGATCGCCGCCGCCGGGTTGATGAAGATCGCCGAGCTCTTCTGGCAGCTGCGCGGCGAGGCCGGCGCACGCCAGGTTCCGGGGACGCCCGAGCGCGGGGTGGCGCAGGCGTGGGGCGACCTGATGCAGGTGGGCACGGTCGTGGTGATGGGCGTCGACGCGCACGGAGGCGGAACCGGCGCGGCCGCGCTCCCGGAGAGCCATCCGCTATCCGACGCCGAGTTCCACGGTGCTGTCGGATCCGTGGACGACGCGCTCGATATCGCCTTCGAGTGGGACGCGGGCGAGGCGATGGGCGCGTTCCTGGAGGGGCTCCGCGACGGACGCATCGTGGCCACGTCCTGCGCCTCGTGCGAACGAACGCTGGTGCCACCCCGCAAGTTCTGCGAACGCTGCTTCCGACCCGCGGACCGCTGGACCGAGGTCGAGGCGATCGGCGTCGTCGAGACGTTCTCGATCTGCCACGTGTCGTGGGACATGCGGGACCTGGATCCACCGGAGATCCCGGCCGTGATCAGGCTGAACGGGGCAAGCGACGGCGGGTTCCTGCACAAGCTGGGAGACGTGGCGCCCGACGACGTGCGGATCGGCATGCCGGTCGAGGCCGTGTGGCGCCCGCTCGCAAAACGCACCGGCTCGATCCTCGACATCGCGCACTTTCGTCCCGTCACGGAAGGAGGCGCCTGATGGCGCGCACCGTCCACGGCGAGCTCCCGGTGGCGTTCCACTACACGCCAGGGTTGGGCAACACCGCCTTCTTCGAGGCACTCCGCGACCGGGGCGTGTTGCTCGGGTCAAGGTGCGAAGTGTGCGACTACACCTACCTCCCGGCGCGTGTCTTCTGCGAGCGCTGCTTCGCCGAGCTTCAGCCCGACACCGAGTGCGGCCCCGAGGGCACCCTCGAGTCCTTTACGGTCGGTCACGTCGACATCGACGGCGAGCCCTTGGAACAACCGGTCGTACTCGGACTGATCAAGCTCGACGGCGCCGACACGGTGCTGATGCATCGCCTGGTCGGCCATGGCTCGTGGACGATAGGACAGCGCGTGGCGGCCGTATGGAAGTCAGATCGCAGCGGGTCCGTCCTCGACCTCGAGGGTTTCGCCAGCCTCAGCTAGGCGAATCGCCCCGAGGGCGCCGCAACTCTCGGGATCGATCGACGACTTCTGGGCTCACAAGCCAGATCACGTCAGCCAAGTTGGGCGGGGTTCCACGCTCCTCCCAGATGCTCTTGATCCGTCCTACCGTGTCGTCGGTAGAGTTCCCCCTTGACTCGTAGCCCGTAGGGGTCATCAGCACATCGACCATTTCGCCGGACTCAAGCAGATATCGCACGACATCGAGGACGACATCCTTCAGTTCTGGGCCTGAGGCGTCTGGAAGCCTTCTTCTTGCGACTGTAACGACGAATGAAATGTCAACGTCTGCAACCGGAAGAACCTCGCGAAGGGCGTCAACGAGGGAGGCTTCCGGTGACTCTGACCCTATGGGGTCACCCAATCTGGTCCGCCTCGCCTATGCACCCTGGCGGCAAGATCCGAGACGCTCCCAGGAATTCGATCCCAATCAAATGGCGCTCTGCGTCGTACGCAAGGATCATGGAAGCCCCGCCCTCGACATAGAGTCCACAGGGCTCTTCCTCGGCAATGTGAAGCGGTCGCTCATCGACCAGGTACAGAAATGCTGCGTTGGCCTCAGAGTCATACGTCAGCTGCATCCCCTCGATCCCTTCATCCTTAGTCACCGACACTCTAGTTCGGCCACCGGACAACAACTCCAGGCATCCAGACGTCTACGCTACCCACGCATGAACTTCGACCTCTCACCTGAGCAGGAGGCGTTCCGCGGCGTCGTCCGCGCGTTCGCGGAGGACGTCGTCGCGCCCCAGGCCGCCG
>CAVPIB010000004.1:0-1136792 GCA_963704885.1 uncultured Actinomycetes bacterium
CGAGGGGAGCATCAGGTGGCAACAAGCCTCCAGCGATCAGAGAGCCCCGACATGCTCCGGAATCCTCCATCGTGGATTGGGGCTCTCCTAGGCCACTGGCCCGAGGTACCCCGCTGCGCTGAGCACCGGATCGTCGGTCCAGAACACCGCGGAGAAGGCCTGGGCGCCTGATCGTCCGATCTGCACGCCGCTGCCAGCCGTCCCGATGGCTTGACCTGGACCCAGGCGGACAGTCGCTCGGGGTCGTAGAGTTCGGACTGTTGTAGACGAGCAGATCGATCTGCCCCGTCACGACGTCCACGCGCCACTCGATCCTGACCCAGCCGCCGGTGATGATCGGGGTCGATGTCCGCGCGATCGCTTGATTCGACCGGTCCCTCATCCTCAGCCTGCCGTTGCGCAGGACATCGATCGCGAAGCTCAACTCGATGTCGTTCTTGCCGCGGATCAAGCGCACGTCGCCAGCCGGGAGCGCATCGAACCAGACATAGACCCGGCCATAGAGGGTGGTCCAGTTCCCCAGCGAGCTTGTCCCAACCGTAGAAGGCGTTCTGCCTCGGGCCGACCGTGTGTCGCGCCGAGAGTCCGGTGCCGCGCGTGTGCTTATTGTCGAACACGAGCGACGCTCCTCCCTCGATCGCAACTGTGTCGAACGCGTTCCCGCCACTACGGGAGTTCGCGGCTGAGACCGTGCTGCCGAGCACTCCTCCATTGAAGGTGTTGAAGAAGGGTCCCCGGGAGGGGGAGCCGGTGTTCGCGAAGGCCCAGGAGCGGGTGAGAAGGAGCGGGCGAAGGAGCGGGTGAGGGAGCGGGTGAAGGAGCGGGCGAAGGAGCGGGCGAAGGAGCGGGCGAAGGAGCGGGTGAAGGAGCGGGCGAAGGAGCGGGCGAAGGAGCGGGCGAAGGAGCGGGCGAAGGAGCGGGCGCCGGCTGGCTCGGGGTCGGGTTCAGGTATGGGTCCGCGCCGATCTTGCGGTAAGCATCCAACGCCGCTTGGGAGCTGTCGGTATCCCACGGATAAGATCTTGGGCGTATGGAAGTAGATCAGGGCCTTCAATGCCGGCCATGTCTTCGCCGTGGCGAGCGTGTCGAGGAGCCACTGAGCCTTGCGTCCGGGCTGATCCGGATCCGCGCACCCGTACTCGACGACCATCCAAGGTTTGTTGTGCGCGATGGACGCTGCGTTGATGTCGTCGAAGATTGTCTCGAAGGAGGCCCAGTTGCTTCCCGGCTTGCCAGGGTCCAATTATAGCCGTTACCGCCGACGAAATCGACGTAGTCGTCGCCCGGGTAGAAGTCGTTCGGGTCGACTCCCGAAGACGCGGCGTACTTCGCGTCGAACCCCCGGGCCATCATGTTCCAGACGAACGCGACGTTCGTTACGCCACGGCTGCGGAAGACGTCAACGATCCTGCGAACGCGGCCGCATATTCCCCCGGTGTTCCGAACGAATCGAGGTCGTTCTCAGGCTCGTGATGGGGAAGGTGAGGTAGATCGGGTAACCGAAGTTCTTGATTGCCTCGGCTCGGGCGATGATGGCTGCGTCTTCAGAGCCCTTCGCGATCTCGCTCCACCTGGCTCCGGACTTCCAGTTGATGAACGGGATCCGACCCTGACCGACCGTCCACGTCTGCGAGTTCGGGACGAACTCGCTCCATGGTAGTAGTGGTCGATCGCGAACTTGCGCCCGATCTGAGACTCCACCCGGAGGATGCGTCGTTCTGCGATTCGCCGCTTCGTTGCTGCACGCGCGCCCCGAGGTACGCGCCGCTGTAGGGGTAGAGCGCAGCTGGCGGGGCCGAGGAGGCAGCCTCTCATGCGGCCCCGTTCGGTAGGAGGCTCAGGATGAGGAAGAGCCCAAGCGAGACACCGACTCCACAGAACTCGACACTTTGTGCCTTCGCGCGGCTTGGAAGTAGCGCCGCGCTTCGAATGCCATGGTTCCTCCCCATGTCCATGGAACCGCCCCGCGGTTCCGATCCCCCCGCGCCAGACCTGAAGCCACCACGGGATGTGTCAACTGCTTGCGCAAGAACCATCGGCACATAGTCCGAGAGCCCTTGAGTGGGCTCATCCGGGGGAATACGGATTCCCCCACGAGACCGACAGTGCTCGGGAAATCGGCGCGTTCGAGGCATAGCGCTGCGGTTGGTCGAGAGGGATGGTGCGCGAGGATCAAGGTCGCTCGAACAGATTTCGCGGTGAACAGTTTGGTCGAGCGACGAGGAGATGTCATGAAGGTAGCCATCAGGCTCTTGCAGGTGAACGGCTGGGACGAGGCATTGCCCGTGTAGTCTCGCGACGGAGCCGCACACCTGGAAGAGGTCCATCCGCCGGCCGCGCCATATCCGGGGGTGGGTGGATCAGATCGCGGAGGCCCTACCGGCCGTCATCGCAGGGGGGCCGCCTGATGCCGGCTGGCGCGCGTCCTGGTCCTTTCCAGAAGGTCGTATCTCCCACCTGGGTGGCCGATCTACGCGCTCTTCTTGGGCTTCCCTCGTGGTGGTGGCATCCTCGGCCTCGCAGGATTGATAGGGCCGATCCTGGCGATCCCCATGGTGGTGTGGCTCTTCCGTCAATCTCGAGTGCTTGCGCCGAGAGGATTGACGATATGGCTTGCGTTTCTCCTGTGGATGCTGGGGTCGGGCACGCAACTCGATAGTCCATCCGTTACATCGCTTTCGGCTACTGGTAAGCCTCTCACATATCCACCACCGTCATCCTGCTCTACGTGTTCAACATCTCTCGCGAGGCGTTACCCACTGGCACACTGATCGTCATCATGTCCGTGTTCTGGATGGTTGTCGTGGTCGGAGGGTTCCTCGGTGTGCTCCTCCCGAGTTGTAGTTCAAGAGCGCCGCTGAACTCGTCATGCCGCAAGGGCTAGTTCTCAATGAGTTCGTCCACGATCAGCATCCAGCCACCTTCTAGATCCAACACTTCCTTGGCTACGATCAGGCTCGGCCCAAGGCACCGTTCGTGTACGCGACGAATCGGCTCCGCTTTCGGGTTGCTGACCCCGTTCGTGATCGGTCCGGACCTACGCAAGGTCGCGGAGGTGGAAGTTCGTGACTGCGACGTTGTTCGTCGCCGCGATCGTGCCGGTCGTGAACTCTTTGGACCGCGGATTATGGCTGAGCATCGGAGCAGGGCTCATCTATGCCGCGATCAGGCTAGCCATAGCAGGACAGGGCCGAGCGCTTCGGGCCATCCTCATCTTGATCCCCACGTTGTTCGCCTTGCACAACTCATGCCATCTTCCGACAACTCGTCGAGCATCGCTTCGCGCACCCGCACAGCAATGAGGCTCGGATCAGCCTCTACGAGGAAGCCATCCAGAACGTGAAGCAATCACCTTCTCCTGGGCTACGGCTGGCCTCGGCCTTCTGAGGACTAGACGCCCCCGTCGGTGGGAACCAGGGACAGTTCTGGTCGTTCTTGTCCTCGATGGATCCCCGGCATCCTGCTGTTCGTGTGGTGGCTGCTGAATCAGCTTTGGAGGTTCAGGCCCGTCAACCCTCCAGTTGTCTTCTGGTGCCATGTGCTCATCGTCATGGCCCTCGTCCAGTTGCCCTTCTATGGGTGGTTGCCCGCACCGCTCGTCGTGATTGCGATGGCGGTTGCGATAGCAGCGCGAGAGCTGCGTGGGACTCTGCTCTCAGATTCGACACCTATCCATATCCCCGGCGAGGCTGCGTCGACAGGAGCCCGTGGGACACCTCAGATGACGTCAGGGTGAGCATCCTGTCCTCCTGGCATGCTTCGCGCCCATCCGGTGCAACTGGACATGGGGCATCAGGGGGTTCCGATCGACGTTCCGTGGAGCGACGCTCGATTAGCCTGCGCTGGCAACTGCGGCATCATCGGATCTCCTTTCATAGCCGAGATATGACCGAGAGGACAACTTCCCGGTGGTGATGACCCAGTGACGTTCCAGCCCGACTTCGACAAGGTTCGCTACTACGCAGATGCTCCGAACCGGTTGATCGGCTACCTACTCGACGCCGTCTTCCTCACGTTTCTGTCCTTCGCTGGTGCCGTAGTAATCTCGATCATCTTCGGTCCCGTAGTAACCATCGATCAGGCCGATGGAGTGCGGATCACGGTGGACCGCGGACTGGCATTCGCCAATGCCGTCCTCGGGACAGCAATCAACGGGGTGTACTTCATCGGCTGTTGGCGCTGGCTCGAAGGCTCACCAGGGCAGCGGTTGTTGCGCCTGCGGATCGCGACCGAGGGCGACGGTGGCACGGTGACGTACACGCGGGGGTTCATGCGCTGGTTGTGCATCGGTCTCCCGCTCGGTGTCGAGGCTTCGCTGAGTCCCTTCGTTGCCGGGTCCGCTGATGCAATGTTGTTGCTCGTTCTCATGGTCTGGTACTTGGTTCTCTTGGTCAGCACGGCTCGGAGCCCCACGAAGCAGGGGCTCCAGGATCGAGTCGCTCACACCGTGGTGACCAAGGGGGCCAGGGCGGTGCAGTGGACCGAGGGGTCCGATGTGGAGCGGGGTGCCTTTGTTCGTTGACGCTGGGAATGTTCCTGCTGACTCCACCCTCGAGGCCGATCTCTGCATCATCGGCGCCGGGGCCGCCGGGATCACGCTGGCTCGCGAGTTCATCGGCCGTTCGGTCCGCGTCGCTGTCCTTGAGAGTGGCACACTGGAGTTCGATCCTGAAACGCAGTCGCTGTACGCGGGCCCCAACGTCGGTCTCCCATACTTCCCACTAGATACGCCTCGCCTTAGGTACTTCGGAGGCACGACCAATCACTGGGCTGGTGTGTGCCGTCCTTTCGACGAGGTCGACTTCGAACATCGCGAGTGGATCCCGTTCAGCGGCTGGCCCATGCGGAAGACCGACATAGATGCCTACTACCTCAGGGCTGAGGAGATGCTCCGGCTGAACCCAGATCGATGGGACACGGAGAGCTGGGTGGTACTTCGATCGGTCTCGCCCTCTGCCCCTGTTGGGAGACCGCGTCGTGACTAGGGTGGATCAGATCGTGTCCGCGGATCGGCGTCGCTTCGCCGACGTGTACGGCGATGAGCTGAAAGCGGCCTCTCGGGTAGCCGTGTACCTCGGGGCGAACGCAACCGAGATCCAGACCGACGACGCTGGCACGGTGGTTACTCGAATATCTGTAGCGACGTTGACTGGGAATCGATTCGAGGTGGATGCCAGAAAGATCGTGCTCGCCTTGGGCGGCATCGACAATGCCCGACTCCTCCTGGCTTCGAGCGGCCGGTTCGAGAACGGGATCGGCAACCAGAACGACCTTGTCGGGCGGTTTTTCCTAGAGCATCCTAGGTTCGTTGCGGGCGTCGTCGCCCCGTCACATCCCGATCTGTCTGTCGCCTTCTACAAGGAGCATGTGGTGGACGAAACGACCATCCAGCCCCGACTCGCCCTGTCCCGGGAAACTCAGGAGGCTGAGGGACTGACGGACGTGCAGACTCGCGTCGATCCCGTGTATCACGCGGCCTTCGAAAGCGCCGACCAATCCGACACCGTGGAGTCCTTGAAAGCGCTGCGAGACGCTCTTCGTGGCGAGGGATCTGACGACATCGGAGGAGATCTCTCCAACGTGATCTCGGACTTGATGACGTGGCGTCGTGTGACGATCCCAGGTGCGCCCATCCCCGTCCCGTATCCGGAGGTGGTTGGTAAGCTCATGCGGTCGACCCCTACGGAACGGCAAGCACTCATACCAGGTTTCCTGGGGGACGTCGCGGCCTTCCTGTACAGCGAGAACGCGGGTAGCCTCCCCATCGACAGCCTGATGATCACCGCCCGGTTCGAGCCCGCCCCGAACCCGGACAGTCGAGTCACACTCACCTCGGAGCGGGACAACATCGGGATGCTCCGTGCCGAGCTCGACTGGCAGCTCTCCGCATCCGACCGCCACAGCGTCCGACGGACGATGGAGATCGTCGGGACCGAGATCGGCCGAGCAGGGTTGGGAAGGCTCAAGATACTGTTCGAGGAAGGCGGGTCGGACTGGCCGGCGGATCTGGCAGGAGGGTTCCACCACATGGGCACGACTCGCATGAGCGAGGACCCCAAGCGGGGAGTCGTCGATCCCGATGGCCGTGTCCACGGGATGGCTAACCTCTACGTCGCCGGCAGCAGCGTCTTCCCGACTGCCGGTTCCGCGAACCCAACGCTCCTCATTGTGGCGTTGGCCCTGCGGCTTGCCGAGCACCTTCAGGGGGCGGCGTGACTCCACGGCCTGTGATCACCCGGCGGCGTTTGCTCGCGACGGCGATCGGGATCGGTGGGATCGCAGCAGTGGCCCGATCCCGTCCGTGGAGCATCTTGGTTGCGTTTTCAGTGCCCTCGGCTGCCGAGCGGCTGGCAGGGCTCTTGACAAACCAGGAGAGCGCAAGGGCAGTGGGAGGCGAGTACCTCGCGCGTGTTCCCGAGGAGGCCTCGGCCTCCCTTCTGGTCGACCGGATCGCGGCCGGTTTGCCCGCGGGGCGCCAGACGGTCCGGGACGCAGGCGGAGAGGACCTCCGGGAACTCCTGGCGACCCAGATCCGGTCGGATTTCGAGGAGGAGCAAGATGTCGTTGTTCGGGGTTGGATCCTGTCGCGCACAGAGGCACGTCTTTGCGCACTCACGACGCTGGTGTAGACAGCCAGTGGCTGAATCCGACCTCTGCGTAGACTTTCGGTCCGAACCGCGGGTAGGCTGTATCGGGTCCGGATCGACCGAGGAGCGAGATGACGTGGTCATCAGCCAGGAAGAACACCTCAAGGAGCTGAGCAAGGGCTACCGCTTCGACTGGAAGGACGCGGATCACTCCGTCTTCGAACCTAAGCGGGGGCTCTCCGCCGCCGTCGTCGAGGAGATCAGCTCGCTCAAGAGCGAGCCGGATTGGATGCGCAAGTACCGGCTCAAGGCGCTGAAGCATTTCGAGGCGCGCCCGATGCCGTGGTGGGGCGCAGATCTGTCCGACATCGACTTCGCCAACATCTTCTACTTCATCCGCTCGACCGAGAAGCAGGCCAGCAACTGGGAGGACCTGCCCGAGGACATCCGGGGAACCTGGGACAAGCTGGGCATCCCCGAGGCGGAGAAGAAGTATCTCGGCGGTGTGAGTGCGCAGTACGAGAGCGAGGTCGTCTACCACAAGATCAAGAAGGAGCTCGACGACATCGGCGTGCTCTTCACCGACATGGACTCGGCGCTCCGCGACTACCCCGACCTGGTGAAGGAGTACTTCGGCACGCTGATCCCGTCGAACGACAACAAGTTCGCCGCTCTGAACACCGCCGTGTGGTCGGGAGGATCCTTCATCTACGTGCCGCCGGGCGTGCAGGTGGATATCCCGCTCCAGGCGTACTTCCGCATCAACGCGGAGAACATGGGCCAGTTCGAGCGCACGCTGATCATCGCGGACGAGGGCAGCTACGTGCACTACGTCGAGGGATGCTCGGCGCCGATCTACTCGAGCGATTCGTTGCACTCCGCGGTCGTGGAGATCGTCGCGAAGAAGGGCGCCCGCGTTCGTTACACGACCATCCAGAACTGGTCGACGAACGTCTACAACCTGGTCACGAAGCGCGCCGCTGCCTACGAGGACTCGGTCATGGAATGGATCGACGGCAACATCGGCTCGAAGATCACCATGAAGTACCCGTCGATCTACCTGATGGGCAAGGGCGCGCGAGGCGAGGTCCTGTCGGTCGCGTTCGCCGGTAAGGGCATGCATACCGACGCCGGCGGTAAGGCGATCCACGCCGCGCCGTACACGACCAGCGTGATCAACTCGAAGTCGGTGTCGAAGGACGGCGGCCGCACCGGGTACCGCGGCCTCATCCGCGTGGAGCCCGACGCGCACCACGCCAAGTCCACCGTGCGTTGCGACGCGTTGATCCTGGACGACGAGAGTCGCTCCGACACCTACCCCTACATCGAGGTCGAGGACGAGACCGCGTCTCTCGGCCACGAGGCCACGGTTTCGAAGGTCGGCGAGGACCAGCTCTTCTATCTGATGAGCCGCGGCCTGTCAGAGGTCGAGGCCACCGCCATGATCGTGAACGGCTTCATCGAACCCATCACGCGCGAACTCCCTATGGAGTACGCGGTAGAGCTGAACAGGCTCGTCGAGCTGCAGATGGAGGGCTCGGTCGGCTGACCGAGCACGGCGCATGAGCGATATCGCCCTCACCACCCCGTTCGACGAACGCGCCCTGGCGGAGCTGCCGAGGCGGACCGCCGGTGGACTCGCTACGCCTGCGAGCCTTCCAGGAGTTCGAGGCGATGCCGATCCCGTCGCAGGAGACCGAGGAGTGGCGCTACACAGACCTCTCGGACTTCGACCTGTCCTTCGCTCCGTACACGTCGGGAGGTGGCCCGGAGGCGATCAACAGACACGGAGTGCTCCAGGCGGCGGCGGTTGTCGGAGAGCGAGCGGGACTGCAGATCCAGCGCAACTCAGACGTGATCTCGACACAGCTAACGAGCGGCGCCCAGGCATCCGGCGTGATCTTCTGCGACCTCGATGTAGCGGTCGGAACGCACTCCGATCTGGTCGAACAGCATCTCCACTCGTTGGTCCCCACGTCGAGGACGAAGTTCCTGGCTCTCCACGGCGCGTTCCGCACCGGTGGCACGTTCCTCTACGTCCCGGATGGAGTGGAGGTCGAGCTACCTCTTCAGACCCTCACATACCTCGACGCCGACGGCGCCGCGATCTTCCCGCACACGCTTATCGTGGTGGGGGCGAACGCGTCCTGCACCTTCATCGACCGGTACGTCTCGCCGGATCTCGATCGCGCGTTCTCCGACGCCGTGACCGAGATCGTGGTGGGGAACGGCGCCCGGGTGCGGTACGCGTCCATCCAGGATTGGGGCGCCGGCGTGACGCATCTCGGCGTGCAACGGGCGTATGTGGGACGCGACGCCGAGATCCGGACACTGGCGATCGGGTTCGGGGCTGATCTGGCTCGGGCCGAAGCCGAGACCATCCTGGCCGAGCCGGGGGGGTTCAGCGAGATGCTGGGAGTGTTCTTCGCCGATGGCGAACAGCACTTCGACCACCGCACGCTCCAGGACCATGTGGCGCCGAACTGTCAGAGCGATCTGTTGTACAAGGGCGCGCTCCGAGATCGCAGCCGCGCCGTCTACAGCGGCTGGGTCCACGTGCGACCTGACGCGCAGAAGACGAGCGCCATGCAGACGAGCCGCAACATCGTGCTCTCCGAGCACGCGAAGGCCGACGCGATCCCCAACCTGGAGATCGAGGCGAACGATGTTCGGTGCGGCCATGCTGCGAGCGTCGGTCCCGTTGATGACGAGGCGATCTTCTACCTCCAGAGCCGAGGCATCCCACGGGAAGACGCCGAGCGGTTGATCGTTACGGGCTTCTTCCAAGAGGTCTTGGATCGGGTCACGATCGACGAGGTGCGCGATGGGGCCGAGCTCGCCATCGCTTCGGAGCTCGCTGGAGGAACGCGCTGATGACGTTCGTGAGAGTGTGTGCTGCAACAGATGTAGCGGAGGGTGAGGCGCGACGGTTCCAGGTGGACGGTCGCATCGTCGCCGTAGCCAACCTGGGGACCGAGGGCTTCCGCGCGGTGAGCGCCGTCTGTTCGCATGCGCACTACTTCTTGGACGAGGGCGAGGTCGATACGGATGACGAGACGATCGAATGCCCGAAGCACGGTTCGACGTTCGACCTGAACACAGGGGAACCGACGACGCTGCCGGCCACGCTGCCGGTTCACGCCTACCCCACCAAGACCGAAGGCGAAGACATCCTGATCGAGGTGAAAGATGAGTGAGACGAACGGTGCGGCGGTTCTCGAGATCGTGGACCTGCATGCGAAGGTCGAGGGCAAGGAGATCCTGAAGGGCATAGACCTGAAGGTGAAGCAGGGCGAGACCCATGCCCTCATGGGACCGAACGGGTCTGGGAAATCAACCCTGTCGAACGTGATCATGGGACGACCCGGCTACACGGTCACGCAGGGCAAGGTCGTCTTCAAAGGCGAGGACATCACCCGCCTCACTCCCGACGAACGGGCCAAGCGCGGGTTGTTCCTGGCGATGCAGTACCCGACGGAGGTCCCCGGGGTCTCGGTCGTGAACTTCCTGCGGACGGCGTACACGTCGGTGAAGGGCGAACAGATCAACGCCTTGGCGTTCCGCAAGCACATGAAGGCGAAGATGGACATGCTCGGCGTGGAGGACTCGATGGTCCAGCGCTACGTGAACCAAGGGTTTTCCGGCGGCGAGAAGAAGAAGAACGAGGTCCTGCAGCTCGCCGTCCTGGAGCCCCAGATAGCGATCTTGGACGAGACCGACTCGGGCCTGGATATCGACTCTTTGAAAGCGGTGGCGACCGGCGTGAGCGAGCTGGTCGGTCCCGACCTCGGGGTGCTACTCATCACGCACTACCAGCGGATGCTGGACTACATCACCCCCGACCGGGTTCACGTGATGATGAAGGGTCGTATCGTGAAGACCGGCGGCGCCGAGCTGGCGCACGAGCTCGAAGCGAAGGGATACGAGGGCGTGCGCGAGGAGCTGGGACTAGAAGCGGACGTTACCGACGAGGGCTGAGCTGGAGGCAAGCATGTCGGGCCATATCGGGGGACTGGACGTAGACAAGATCCGCGCGGACTTCCCGATCCTCGAGCGCACGGTCGGCGACCGACCGCTGGTCTATCTGGACAGCGCGGCCACGTCGCAGAAGCCGCGCCAGGTGATCGAGGCCGAGTCGGACTTCTACGCCCATCACAACGCGAACGCACACCGCGGGCTCTACATGCTGGGCGAGGAGGCGACCGAGCTCTTCGAGGGGGCCCGCGCGAAGCTGGCCCGGTTCTTCGGCGCTCCTTCTCCGGACACGATCGTGTTCACCCGCGGCGTGACCGAAGCGCTCAACCTGGTCGCGCACGGCTGGGGGCGCAAGTTCTTGCGCGAGGGCGACGAGATCTTGATCACCGACATGGAGCATCACTCGAACATCGTTCCGTGGCAGATGACGGCCACGGCGACGGGGGCATTCCTGCGGTACATACCGCTCACCGACGATGGCCAGCTAGATCTCTCCGACCTCGGGTCTCTTCTCACCGAGCGCACGAAGATCCTATCGGTAACCGGCATGTCGAACGCGCTCGGCACCATCACGCCCCTCAGGCAACTGGTGGAGTCGGCGCACGCCGTGGGTGCGATGGTCTGCGTCGACGCCGCCCAGCTCGCGCCGCATCACCGGATCGACGTCCAGGAGCTCGACGTGGAGCTGCTGGGATTCAGCGGGCACAAGATGCTCGGTCCGACCGCCTCGGGCGGGTTGTACGGCAAGGCCGAGGTCCTGGATGCCATGGACCCTATGTTCGGTGGCGGCGAGATGATCCACGAGGTCTTCCACGATCGCTCCACGTTCAAGCCCATCCCATACAAGTTCGAGGGGGGAACCATGCCGATCGCCCAGGAGATCGGACTGGGTGCGGCTGTCGACTATCTGGAGGCGCTCGGCATGGACGCGGTTCGCGCCCACGAGGAGGAGATCACCCGTTACGCGCTCGACCGGCTGATCGAGGCCGGCGCGACGGTGTACGGACCTAAGGACGCGAGCATCCGCGGTGGAGCCGTGAGCTTCTGGTACAAGGACGTACACCCGCACGACCTCGCGACGATCCTCAACGAGGATGGGGTCGCGATCCGCGCGGGACACCACTGCGCCCAGCTCGTGATGCGTCGGTTCGGCGTGCCGGCCACGGCGCGGGCGTCGTTCTACGTCTACAACACCAAGGAAGAGGTCGACGTCTTGGTCGAGAGTTTGGCCAAGGCAGAAGCGATCTTCATCTAGGACCGGCGGAGGGAAATTGGCGCTCGACGAGATCTACAAGGAAGTCATCCTGGATCACTACAAGAACCCGCGGAACAAACGGGATCTGCCTGGTGCAGACTTCAGCTGCACGCAGAACAATCCGCTCTGCGGAGACGAGATCACCGTGCTCGTCCACCAAGAGGGCGATACGCTCGCCGAGGTGACCTTCCAGGGGGCCGGCTGCTCGATCTCGCAGTCAAGCGCCTCGATGATGACCGAGGCCGTTACGGGCAAGCCGGTGGCGGACGCCCTGGCCCTCGCCGCCAACTTCCGAGGGATGATGGCCGGCGAGCTGGAACCTGACGAGGATGGGTTCGGCGAACTGGTCGCGTTGAAGGGCGTCGTGAAGTACCCGATCCGCATCAAGTGCGCGGTGCTGGGTTGGGACGTGCTTCAAGAGGCGCTCGACGGCGCCGGCGCGGCCTCGGGTTCGGCAACACACTCCGTCTAACCTCCGCCGAACCGGTCCCGCTCCGTTCTAGTCTTGCCGCGATGCGTCTCGTCGTTCGCGCGCTGGTGGTCGTCTGTTGGATGGCGCTGCTAGCCGTACCCGCATCCCAGGCCCAGTCGTTCGAGACGATCCACTCCTACGACGTCCAGATCGTCGTGCGCGCCGACGGTTCCATGCGGGTCACCGAAACGATCGCCTACGACTTCGGACCCTACGAGCGTCACGGGATCCTCCGCAGCATCCCGACCCGCCTGACCTACGACGACCGGTACGACCGCGTGTACCCGTTAGCGGTGGAGTCGGTGGGGGCGACAGGGGGTGCGTCCGCGGACTTCGATGTTTCCGATGAGCCCGGCGGCATCACGCAGATCAAGATCGGCGACCCGGACCGCACCGTAAGTGGAGAGCACACATACCGCATCGTCTATGTGATCCAAGGGGCGATGAACGGGTTCGCGGACCACGACGAGCTCTACTGGAACGCGATAGGCGACGAATGGGACGTCTCGGTACAGGCCGCGACCGTGAGCGTCTCCATGCCGGGTCGGATCGTCCAGGCGGCCTGCTACGCAGGTCCTTACGGCTCCTATCTCCCATGCGACCGCGTGAAGGCGAACGGCGACACCGCCCGGTTCCGGCAGGCGCAGCTCGGAGCCTTCCAGGCCCTCACCGTTGCGGTCGCGATGCCCAAGGGGATCGTCGCCCAACCTGTGCCGCAACTCGTCGAGCGTTGGAGCATCGACCGAGCTTTCGCCCGGAACCCGGCGACCCTGGGTATCTCCGGCGCTCTGCTTGCCCTCATCGGGGCGGCATCGGTTGGCTCCTGTGGACCCGCGGGCGTGACCGCCGGTTCGTAGGTTCGCCTGTGGATCAGGTCATGGGCAACCCCACCGGAGCCGATCAGACGGTTCCGCTCTTCGAGAGTGGTGTAGCTCCGGTGGAGTTCGCCCCTCCCGAGGATCTGCGGCCGGGACAGATCGGGACGATCATCGACGAGCGGGCGAACACGCTCGACGTAACAGCCACGATCGTGGATCTGGCCGTTCGCGGCTACCTGACGATCGAGGAGATCCCGAAGGAGGGGTTGTTCGGTAAGCCCGATTGGACGCTGCACCGCACCGACAAGGCGGACGGCGATCTGGTCACGTACGAGCGCACGCTGTTGACCAACCTGTTCAGCACCGGCAGCGACGTGACCCTGTCCAGCCTCAAGGCGACGTTCGCGGCGCATCTGGCCAAGGTGGAGGAGCAGCTCTACGACGACGCGGTCAAGCGGCGATGGTTCCTGAAGCGTCCGGACAAGGTGCGCGCCGCCTGGCACGCCCTCGGGGTTCTCCTCCTGGTCGTCGGGATCGGGCTCGTGTTCGTGATGGCCAGGTGGACACATTGGGGGCTGGTCGCGATCCCCGTCGTCATCGGAGGTCTCGTCCTTACCATCGCTGGGAAGTGGATGCCGAACAGGACCGCGAAGGGCACCGCGATAGCGCGAAGGGTAGGTGGTTTCCGAACGGTGATCGAGACCGCCGAGACCCACATGTCGCGGTGGGCGGAGGAGCAGAACGTCTTCACACGGTTCCTTCCGTACGCGATCGTCTTCGGCTGCACCGACAAGTGGGCCAAGGCGTTCGAAGGGCTGGATCAGATGCCTCCGGATACCACCTGGTACATGTCCAGCCGGCCGTTCCTCTACGCGGACTTCGGCCGCGCGATGGAGGGGTTCTCCGTCACGACCGGCGGGACCATCTCCTCGACGCCCAGCGGCTCGGGCTCCAGTGGGTTCGGAGGCGGTGGGTTCTCGGGAGGAGGCGGAGGCGGGGGCGGTGGAGGATCGTGGTGAGTGGAGCCCCCGGTAGCATGGTCCGCTGATGCGGATCGTGCTCTCAGAGGATGGCCGGGACTTCCAACGACGTGACTGGTCGGCGCTAGTCCTGGCCGACCCGGCGGGCACGTTCTTCCATACACCGGACTACCTCAAGCTCTACTGGGAGGAGTTCGGCGAACGACCCGAGCACCTCCTGCTGGCGTTCGCGGAGGACGATGACGGGCAGCAGGTGGGGGCCGTGGCGTTCGAGCGCATCGGGAGGACCCTGCGGTTCCTGGGGGGCACCGAGGTCACCGACTACATGGGCCCCGTGGGTCTGCCGGACCAACAGGAAGCTATCGCGAAGGAGTTGTGGTCGGGTCTCCTAGCGCGCGACGATTGGGACGATGCCGATCTTCGGGGCCTGGCCGAAGACGACGTCTGGCTCGGTCTCCTGCGCGCCGGCGCGTCCGACCAGGGCCTCACGGTCGAGGAGACGGAGGATCAGAACGGCGTGGCGCCGTACCTGCCGCTCGCCGCCTCGTGGGACGCCTACCTCGAGGGGTTGCCCTCGAAGCTCCGCCATGAGATCAAGCGAAAGGCGCGCAAGCTGGAGTCCGAGACCGGCCCGTTCGCGATCGTGACGGCCACCCCCGAGACCTTGATCCCGTTCCTGGACCGATTCGTGGAGCTCCACCGGATGAGCGAGGGGCCGAAAGGCGTCTTCATGCAGCCCGGCATGGAGATCTTCTTCCGGCGGCTGGGCGAGGCGTTCGGCCCTCGTGGGATCTTCCGGCTCACGTTCATCGAGGTGGGAGGCGTGAAGGCGGCCGGCACCATCGGCTTTACTTTCGGCGGCACGTTCTTCCTGTACAACTCGGCGTTCGACAGGGAGCTGCAGCAGCTCGGGCCGGGGATGGTCCTGGTAGCGGAAGACATCCGCTTGGCCATCGAGGATGAGTGCCGGGCGTTCGACCTGTTGAAGGGTGACTACGCCTACAAGTACCGGTTCGGGGCGCACCCTCGAGCGATCCGTAGGCTGACGGTCACGCGCTAGGCCGGATCGATCTCCGTCGTCGCCAGGATCGTCCCGTCGTCGGCGGTGATGGTTGCATGGTCGAACGGAGCCAGGTCGCTCGAAGTGACCAGCCATGTGGCTCCGCCCCCGTCCGGCTGGAACTCGATCGATCCCACCTCGATCACCCTTCCGTCTGGGGACTCCAGCGAGACGGCGCCGGTCCCGGTCGACCCGGGGGCGCGCACGAGCACGATGGCCCAAGACTGACCCTCGTGTGAGTCGTAAAGGACCACGCTTCCGTCGAAGATCCGATCCGTCTGGCTATACAGCTCACCGACCCGGAACTCGGTGCCGCCGAGGACAGAGAGGAGCCGCTCGTAGCTGGATGCGGATCCTGCCGCGACGTTGGCTCGGCGCGTCTGCACACCGCCCCATGTGAGGGCAGCGATGAGGACCAGGGCCGCAGCCGCCCACCCGATCCAGGCCTTGTACCGGCCCGTGTGTGCGAGCTGAACTGTATCTCGCCATTCCTGCTCGAGGACGGTGATGACTCGGTCTCGCAGCTCGGGAGGAGGGGTGCGATCGTGGGCGGCCCGCGCGAAGGAGGCGACGCCATCGGCCAGGGCGCCCATCTCGCCACGGCATCCGGCACAGCCGCGGAGGTGCCGGCGGACCTCGAGGTCCTCCGGCTCCTCCAGGACCCCCAGGAGGTGCTCCGGGAGGAGTTCGCGCACCTTGTCACACGTCACGTTGTTCCTCCACCATCGCTTCGCGCAGACGCAGGAGCGCCGTGCGGATCCGGGTCTTGGCCGTGCCGACCGGGATACCCTCGAGCTCGGCCACCTCTGCGCTCGTCCGGCCGCCGAAGTAGGCGAGCTCCAAGGCCGCCCGCTGCTCACCCGAGAGGCGCTCCATAGCCCGCCGCGCCCGGTCGGCAAGATCGGCGGTCGCCGCCAACTCGTCGGGGAGGGGCCTCGGATCGGCTTCCTCGGGCGGACCGAGCGATCCGAGCGACCGCGCCTCGAGCACGCGCCGGCGCAACGCGTCGATCGCGAGCGACCTCGCTACGAGCAAGACCCAGGTTTCGAGCTTGCCGCGCGAGGCCTCGTACCGGTCGGCACTCCGCCAGAGCTTCACGAACGTGTCCTGCACCAGGTCCTGCGCGGCGGCGTCACTCCCGAGCATCACGATCCCCAGTCCGTAGATCCTCGACGAGAACCGCCCGTAGAGGGCGTCTGCCGCATGCGTGTCGCGCTGAGCGAAGCGCTGCATGAGCGCGTCGTCCGACTCCGGCTCTCGAGCTCGCATGCGAAGCAAGGTACTCGCATGGAGTACGACCGGGAACGCGGTGCGGCTTGCGCCGGCCGATCGTTACACGTACGCGCGGATGTTCCGGAGCACGACGTCCGCGATGCCGATGTCGCCGCCCAGCACCAAGACGCCGGCGTCCAGCATGTCGTCCGGGGTCAGGCGATGTGCTGCCACGAGGGCGAACTGCGGCGCGCGTCCCTGTATGAACGCGTCGGGCTTCTTGTCGGACGGCGGGGTCTCACCCACGCCCAACCCCCAGTGCCAGGAACCTTCTCCGGCCCCCTCCAGGTCGATCTGAACGCTTCGCCCTTGGAGGTCGATGCCTGCCTGTCCGAGCGACCACGGGAGCATGCGCACACCCATGTCGACAGTCAGATGGATCGGCCAGTGTTCGAACCCGGGGTCCAGGTCGGCGGCCGCCCTGATGTCTTCTCCATGGACCCACCACTCGACGACCCTTGACTGGACCAGATACCGAGCTGCGATCTCACCGGAGAGCCAGGGGAACCGCTCCTCGCGCCACGCATCGTCGGACAGCAGCGCCCCGTAGACCAAGAACGCCTCGGCCGCCCGACCCCAGGTCGTCAGGACGTCCCGGTAGGGGAGCCCGCTCCGGCGATCCACCAAGAAGGCGTTCAGGTCGTCGGAGGTTAGCGACCCGTCGCCGATCGAGGTCCGATACTCATCTAGCTCCTCGGCCGGTTCGCCCTTCACCAGCTGAGCGGCGGCGGTGTCCAGAGCGGCGAGGTGAGCCACGATGTCGCGGTTCCACCAGCCCGGGCAGGTGCTCGGCTCCTCCCAGATGGAGGGGGCCGCGTACTGGATCGTCCGGCCCAGCCGCTGGCGCTCGGCGTGGGCGATCCCGATCAGCCCTTCCTTGGAGACGCTCACGTCGGTCGCGATCCCTTCCACCGCTGGTCCTGGCCGTCAGAGCCGGCGCGGAATCGTAGCATCGGCCGGATGCGCATCCTGGTCGCGCCCGACAAGTTCCGCGGAACGCTCACCGCCCGGCAGGCGGCTGAGGCGATCGCGGCAGGCTGGCGCCGGGCGCGCCCACGGGATCGGCTGGATCTGGCCCCTATGGCCGACGGGGGAGAGGGAACGGCGGAGACGCTCGTTGACGCGCTCGGGGGGAGGCTGGTCCGGACCTCGGTTCGCGGGCCGTTGGGCGACCCGGTGGAGGCCGCGTTCGGCATGGCTGAGACGGCCGAGGGTCGCTTGGCCATAGTGGAGATGGCGGCCGCCTCCGGGTTGGCGCTCCTGGCCCCCTCGCGTCGAGATCCGCGGATCACCACGACCAGGGGTACCGGCGACCTGATCGCAGCGTCGCTGGATCGCTCCCCGGACCAACTCGTGGTCGCGCTCGGCGGCAGCGCGACGAACGACGGAGGTGCCGGGATGGCGCAGGCGCTCGGGGTGCGACTTCTGGACGGTTCGGGCCGGGAGATCGGACCCGGAGGCGTCGCCCTGCTCGAGCTAGAGCGGGTCGACATGACCGCGATGGATCCGAGGATCGAACGGGTCGTCTGTGTGGCGGCGACCGACGTGGACAACCCACTCACCGGGCCGCTCGGGGCGAGCTCCGTCTACGGTCCGCAGAAGGGGGCGTCGGTGGAGGACGTGGCGGTGCTCGACCGGGCGCTCGGCCACATGGCGGCGGTCGTCCGTCGCGATCTGGGGGTGGATCTCCGTGACGAGCCCGGAGCGGGCGCTGCCGGAGGACTGGGGTTCGGACTGATGGCCTTCCTGGGTGCGCACGTCCGTCCGGGCGTGGAGGTCGTATCTGACGCCCTCGACGTGACGTCGCGGCTGAGCGAAGCGGACCTTGTGATCACGGGCGAGGGGCGCCTGGACGCCGGATCCCTGCGCGGGAAGGTGCCGGCCGGGATCCTCCGGCTGGCGAGGGAGCTGTCCGTGCCCGCCGTGATCGCCTGCGGTCAGGCCGAACCGGGACTGGGGCTCGTCGATGTGACCGTGGTTTCCATGACGGACCGGTTCGGGGCGCAGACGGCGCTCTCCGACGCGCGGAAGTGCCTCGTGACACTGGCGGAGGAGCTGGCGAGGAGTGCGGTCGATCTCGTGGGAGGGGAGCGGTGAGCGGGGCCATCGACAGGTTCCTGGAGGCGGCACGGGTCCAGGGCATCCAGCCCGACGTGCGTCGTTTCCCGGAGGGCACCAAGACCGCCGCCGACGCGGCTCGCGCGATCGGCTGCGAGGTCGGGCAGATCGTGAAGTCGCTGGTGTTCATCGCCGACGATCGGCCCGTGATGGCGTTCACGAGCGGCGCGAATCGGGTGGACGAGGCCAAGCTCGCGGTGGCGGTGGGAGCCGGCACGGCCCGGCGCGCCAGCCCCGAAGAAGCCCGGAAGGCCACCGGCTTCGCCGTGGGTGGCACGCCACCGTTCGGCCACCCGGAGCGGCTCACCTGCGTGGTGGATCATGACCTCCTGCTGTGGGACGAGATCTGGGCGGCGGCCGGAACCCCGGACTCGGTCTTCCCGCTCTCGCCCGCCGATCTGCTCCGTGTCACCGGCGCCTCTCCCGCCGGGTTCACCGTGGGCTGACAGGCGAGGAGGCTCGGCTCGAAGGGTCCGGGCCGGTACAATCAACGGGTACGTGCCGCCGACCCCTTCGCACCGGAGGAGCCATGATCAGTCTGACCGAGAACGCAGCCGGCAAGGTCAAGGAGCTCCTGACTGAGGAGGGCCGCGACGACATCGCATTGCGTGTGGCGGTTTCGCCGGGCGGGTGCTCGGGTCTGCGTTACGCCATGTACCTGGACGACCAGGTCACCGAGAAGGACCAGACCGAGGAGCAGTTCGGGGTCCGGGTCGTGATCGACAAGATGAGCGTCCCGTACCTGAGCCAGGCAACGGTCGACTTCGTCGACACCCTGGAGCAATCGGGATTCACCATCGATAACCCCGCGGCGCAGAGCTCTTGCGCCTGTGGAAGCTCCTTCCACTGATCCCTGCCCACCTCATCTCCGGTTCCGGCATACGCTTCCACAGTAAGCGCGAACCGGAGGAGGATCCGTCGTGAGCGGTCGAGCGCCAACGCCTGAGCCCGAACCACACCCCGCTTTGGCACTCCACCGGCGGATCCGGGCCGAGAATCTGCAGAACCGCATCGCCGATCGGATCACCGGGTTCGCAGGCTCGATGGCGTTCGTGTACATACACGTGCTCTGGTTCGCTCTGTGGATCGGTTTCGGGGTAGAGCATTACCCGTTCGGCTTGCTCACCATGATCGTGTCGTTGGAGGCGATCTTCCTGTCGACGTTCGTGATGATCAGCCAGAACCGCGCAGACGAGAAGCGGACCATGCTCGCGGACAACCAGTGGCAGATCGTGCAGGAGGAGGAGGCTCAGAACGAGCAGCTGATCGGACTCTCCACGCAGATACTGGATCTGACCAAGGAGATCCACCGGATGACGTCTCGGGTGGCGGAAGAGCCACCGTAAGGCGTCGGTTCCTAGCCGACGGCGTCCAGTCCCGCGGTGATGCCTGCGGCCAGCTCGGCCAGCTCCTTGTCGTCTATCACCAAGGCTGGGGAGATCTGAAGCCCGCCTGTCACCAGGGCTCGCGTTAGGATCCCCACTTCCCGGCAGGCGGCAACCACGCGAGCGGGAAGGGTCGGATCCTCGGCGACCGCCTCCGACGAGAGCTGAACGGCCGCGAGCACTCCCGTTCCCGCGCGAACCTCGTCTACGAGTCGGTGCGAGGCCAGCGGAGCGAGCGCCGAGGCCAGGTCCGATTCGAGCTCGCGAGCCCGTTCGCAGAGTCCCTCGCGTTCCAAGATGTCGAGGTTGGCCAGGGCGGCAGCCGACGCGGCCGCGTGACCCGAGTACGTGTACCCGTGCCGCCACGGACCGGCTCCCTCCGCCCAGAAGGGCTCCGCCACCCATGGAGCGGCGATCGTCGCTCCCATCGGGAGGTAGCCGCTGGTGATCCCTTTGGCGCACGTCAAGATGTCGGGCTCGAGCCCCCAACGACCGCTCGCGAACCACGATCCGCATCGACCGAACCCCGTGATCACCTCGTCGGCCACGAACAGCACACCGGTCTCCCGACACACGGCGCGAGCGGCCGAGAGGTAGCCATCGGGGGGCGGGAACACGCCGCCCGCACCGATGACCGGCTCACAGAAGAACGCGGCCACGCGCCCAGAGCCGACCTCGTTGATCGTCGCACGGAGGTCGTCCGCGTCGTCCCACCGCACCTGCGCCACATCTTCGATGAGCTCGCCGTGACCTGAGGCGTTGGCGGGGATGCCGGCCAGGCTCGTGCCCGCCGTGTGCATCCCGTGGTAGGCGCGTTCGCGACGGATGAGGATCTTGCGCTCGGGTTGTCCGACCAACTGCCAGAAGCGGCGAGCCATCTTGGTTGCCGTGTCGATCGAGTCCGATCCGCCGCTCGTCAAGAACACCCGGCTGTCGGTCACCGGCGCGAGCGCGCTGACACGTTCTGCCAGTTGCGATGCAGGCCGGTTCGAGAGATCGCCGAACGTGGAATACGCGGGGAGTGCCGCGATCTGAGCCGCGGCTGCATCGGCTATCTCCCGCCGACCGAAGCCGACGTTCGCGAACCAGAGCCCGGCGGTGGCGTCGAGGTACCGGCGACCCGATTCGTCCCAGACGTAGACGCCCTCTCCGCGTGTGAGGACCAACTCGCCGTGCGCGGTGACCGAGGCCATGTCCGCGAAGGGATGCCAGAAGTGACCCATGGGGCCGAGGCTACCAGTGGTCTAGACGGCCCCGCAGGAGGAACGGACCCTGGAGCGTGGTCGTTCAGTCCGTGTCGTACGCGAGGTTCGGGCGGAGCCAGCGTTCGGCCTCGGTCATGCTCTCGCCCTGACGCCGCGCATAGTCCTCCAGTTGATCCTTCGCGATCCGCCCCACGTTGAAGTAGCGGGCCTGCGGATGCGCGAAGTACAAGCCCGACACCGATGCCGCAGGCGTCATGGCACAGGACTCAGTGAGGTCCATCCCGATCACCCGAGCGTCCAACAGATCGAACAGCCGGCGCTTCTGGCTGTGGTCGGGGCACGCCGGGTAGCCGAACGCGGGGCGGATGCCCCGGTACCGCTCGGCGATCAGCTCGTCGTTCGGTTGGCGTTCGGCCTGATAGCCCCAGGCGATACGTGCCTCCTGGTGCAGGTGTTCGGCGAACGCCTCCGCGAGCCGGTCCGCGAGGGCCTTCGCCATGATCGCATGGTAGTCGTCGTGGTCGGCCTCGAAGCGCTTGACGAGATCGTCGAGCCCGAGGCCCGCGGTGACGGCGAAAGCGCCGAGGTGATCGCGCAACCCGGTCTCGGCCGGTGCCACGAAGTCCGCGAGTGAGCGCTTCGGTCGGTCGTCACCGGTCTCGGTCTGCTGCCGCAGCATCGGGAAGACGACCCCGTTGTCGAGCACTATGTCGTCGCCCTCGGAGTTCGCGGGCCAGAACCCGAATACCCCCCTTGCCTGGAGCAACGCCTCGGCTTCGATCTGGTCGAGTAGTTCGGTTGCGTGCTCGTAGAGCTCGCGCGCCGCCGCGCCGTGCGCTGGATGATCCAGGATCGCCGGGAAGCGCCCCTTCAGCTCCCAGGCCGTGAAGAAGAAGGTCCAGTCGATGGTGTCGCGGAGGTCCGCGAGGGCTGGCTCCGCGACGCGCGTCCCGGTGAACGACGGAACGGGGAGTTGCTCGGCCCGCCAATCGATCTCCGTCCGGCGTTCGCGTGCCTTGCGGTAGGGCAGGAGCGGTGTCTTCTCCCGCTCCGCATGCTGTCGCCTGAGGGTTTCCTGGAGCTCACGGTTCTGGCGATCGAGCTGGATCTTGCGTTCGGGGTCGAGCAACGACGAGACCACCCCGACCACGCGTGATGCATCGATCACGTGGATCGTCTGCTGTCGATACTTCGGCGCGATCCGAACCGCGGTGTGCTGGCGCGAGGTGGTGGCGCCGCCGATCAGGAGGGGCAGATCCATCCCGCGCCGCTCCATCTCCGCCGCTACGTTCACCATCTCGTCGAGCGAAGGGGTTATCAGCCCCGAGAGACCGACGATGTCGCAGCGTTCCTTCAGGGCTGTGTCCAGGATCAGATCTGCGGGCGCCATCACCCCGAGGTCGATCACGGCGTAGTTGTTACACCCCAGCACCACGCCGACGATGCTCTTACCGATGTCGTGGACATCGCCCTTGACGGTGGCCAAGACGACCTTGGCCTGCACCCTGGCGGCGGCGCCGAGCGACCGCTTCTCGGCCTCCATGTACGGCTCCAGGTATGCGACCGCCCGCTTCATAGCGCGAGCGCTCTTGACGACCTGCGGCAGGAACATCTTCCCCGCCCCGAAGAGGTCGCCGACGATCTTCATACCGTCCATCAGCGGACCCTCGATCACCTCTAGAGGGCGGTCGTAGAGCTGGCGCGCCTCCTCGGTGTCCTCCTCGATGAAGTCCACGATCCCGTGCACCAGCGCGTGGGAGAGACGCTGCTCCACCGGCCCTTCGCGCCACTGCAGGTCCTGCTCTCGCACGACGCCGCCGCCCTTCACCGTTCCTGCGAACGCCACCATCCGTTCGGTGGCATCCGCGCGTCGGTTGAAGATGATGTCCTCCACGTGTTCCAAGAGGTCCTTCGGGATGTCGTCGTAGACCGGCAGCTGCCCCGCGTTCACGATCGCCATGTCCAGGCCAGCGGCGCGCGCGTGGTACAGGAACGCAGAGTGGATCGCCTGACGGACGGGCTCGTTCCCGCGGAACGAGAAGGAGAGGTTCGAAACGCCGCCCGACACCTTCGCGCCGGGGCACCGTAGCTTGATCTCGCGCGTGGCCTCGATGAACGCCTTGGCGAAGTCGCTGTGCTCCTCCATGCCAGTGGCGATCGCCAGGATGTTCGGGTCGAAGATGATGTCGGCGGGGTCGTAGCCCGCTTCCCGCGTGAGCACCCGGTAGGCGCGTTCGCAGATCTCGATCTTGCGGTCGACGGTGCCCGCCTGTCCTTGCTCGTCGAACGCCATCACCACGACAGCCGCGCCGTAGCGCTTGATCCGACGGGCCTTCGCGAGGAAGTCGTCCTCTCCTTCCTTCAAGCTGATCGAGTTCACGATGCCGCGACCCTGGACGCATTTCAGGCCGGCCTCGATCACCGACCACTTCGAGCTGTCGATCATGATCGGAACGCGTGCGATCTCGGGCTCGGTCGCGATCAGGTTCAGGAACGTCGTCATGGCCTTCTCGGAATCCAGAAGGTCGGCATCCATGTTCACGTCGATCACGTTGGCTCCGCTGCGGACCTGCTCGAGCGCCACGTCCACGCCGCTCTGGAGATCGCCGGACTCGATCAGCCTGCGGAACTTCGCCGAGCCCGTGATGTTCGTTCGTTCGCCGATCATCACGAAGCCGGTCTCGGGCGTGATCCGGAACGGTTCGAGGCCGCTGAACGTCGTGGATCGCTCATCGACCGCTGGGATCTCTCGCGGAGGGAGGTCGCGGACCGTCTCAGCGATCATGCGCACGTGGTCCGGCGTAGTGCCGCAACACCCGCCGACCACGTTCACCAGTCCCGCCCGAGCGAACTCTCCAAGGAGGCCGCTGGTGGTCTCGGGCATCTCGTCGAATCCTCCGAACGCGTTGGGCAGGCCAGCGTTGGGGTAACAGCTCGTGGGGACCGAGGCCACCCGTGAGAGCGACTCGATGTACGGGCGCATCTCCGAGGCTCCGAGCGAGCAGTTGACCCCCACGATCGCGGGCTCCGCGTGCTCGATCGAGGTCCAGAACGCCTCGATCGTCTGGCCGGAGAGCGTGCGTCCACTCCTATCGACGATGGTCACCGAGATCCAACGGGGGAGTTCGGGCGCTACGTCCAAGGCGGCCGCGATAGCCGCCTTCGCGTTGAGCGTGTCGAAGATGGTCTCGATCAGTAGCAGGTCGACCCCGCCCTCGCGGAGTCCGCGGATCTGCTCGGCGTATGCCTCGTACACCTGGTCGAAAGAGATGGTTCGGAACGATGCCTCGTCGACCTTCGGGGACATGGACAGGGTGACGTTCAGCGGTCCGAGCGAGCCCGCGACGAAGCCGCCATGGCGATCCGCGGAGGCCCTTGCCAACCGGGCACCCTCCACGTTCATCTCGAACACGGCGTCCTGGAGCTCGTAGTCCGCCTGTCCGATCGACGTCGCGGTGAACGTGTTGGTCGTGGCGATATCGGCGCCGGCCTCGAAATAGGTGTCGTGGAGCTCCGAGACGATCCCCGGTTGCGTCAGGTTGAGGAGATCCGGGTCTCCCTTGACGTCGCGGGTGTGGTGGGCGAACCGCTCGCCGCGGAACTCCGACTCCGACAGTCCCCGGCCCTGCAGCAGCACACCCCAGGCTCCGTCCAGGATCACGATGCGCTCGTGCAGCAGCGCGGTCAGGGCTTGGGAGCGGTCCACGCATCAAACCCTAGCTTCCTGACGAACGGGCCGACCAGCGGTCACCTCCCGCTCAGCCGTTACCCCGGCATCGCGGTCCGGGGTAGGCTTCGACGGTGAGCCAGAGCATCCCCGACATGGTGTTACGACGCTCCGGCGCCTCCGTGCGCCGGCAGCCCGAGCAGCCGCTTCGGCGGACCCGGCGCGAAACGGCGGCCGCTCTGTCGCACGTCCCGCTCTTCGCCGGATTCTCGAAACGTGCCCTCGCTTCCCTCGCCGAGAACACCGACGTCGTCTCGTTCTCGCCAGGTCAGAAGATCGTGGAGGAAGGGATGCTGGGAGAGGCGATGTTCGTGATCATGTCCGGCGAGGCGACCGTTCTGAAGGGAGACCGGCGGCTGGGCACCGTGCGGCCCGGGGATTTCTTCGGGGAAGTGGCCGTGCTCGACGGTTCGCCCCGGAGCGCCACCGTGGTAGCTACGACACCGCTGGTGGCGGTCAGGCTCTTCCGACGAACCTTCCTGCGTTTCCTGAAGGCCGAGCCTCAGCTGGCGATCAAGATCTTGGATGGGATCGTCCGCCGGATGCGGGCGCTGACCAGCTCCCTCGACGCCTAGTCGGCCAGGACGCGCTCGATCTCTGCGAGCGAGCCCTGTTCTAGCGCGACGTCACCCGCCGCCGCGTTCTCCCGCGTGTGCCCAGGATCGCGGCTGCCGGCGATAGCCGAGGTCACGCCGGGCTGGGCCACGTTCCAGGCGAGGGCGAGCTGGGCCATGGTGATCCCGAGAGCTTCGGCGATCGGACGAAGGCCATCGACGATCGCGAGGTCGCGTTCGAGCTTGCCGTCCGAGAAAGGTCCCTCCTCCTCGGTCCGGCGCCAATCCGAGGTGGCCTTCGCGTGTGCCTCGGAGATCTTTCCCGAAAGGAGTCCGAAACCAAGCGGACCGTAGGAGACGACGCCGGTTCCGACCTGGCCGCACCACTCGATCAGACCGCGATCGTGGAGGGCCAGCATCGAGAACTCCTGCTGGAGCGAGTCGACGTGACGGACCGACTCGCAACGACGGATCGCTCCCTCATCGAGATTGGACACACCGATCCAGCGAACGAGCCCGGCGTCCTGGAGGGCCGACATGGCTCCCCAAGACTCCTCCACCGGGATCTCGTCGTCCTTCCAGTGCAACTGGTAAAGGTCGATCACGTCCAGGCTGAGTCGTCCCATTGATACCCCGCACGCCGAGCGGATCTGTTCCGGCCGGAACCCCGACCCCTCCGGCGCCGGAGCCACCTTCGAGGCGATGAGGACCTGGTCCCGACGATCGGAGATCGCGCGTCCTACCAGCCTCTCCGACTCGCCGTCACCGTAGACCTCGGCCGTATCGATCCAGTCGATGCCGGCATCGAGGCCCGCATGGATCGCCCGGATGACGGCGTCGTCCGACTCGTTGGCCCCCCAATCGTCGCCTCCCGCTTCCCATGCGCCGTAGCCGATAACGCTCATCGCTGGGCCGTTCGATCCGAGGCGGCGCGTTCGCATGCCGAGCCACCTTAGCGGAGAAGTTGTGTCGGTCCAGGTCCGAAGGCCATCCGCGCGCTAAGGTAGATGGCAGAGTCATCCATCTGCCAAGGAGCCACGCCGCAAGGCCTGAGATGCCCAAGACCGTCCAGGAGAAGGAACGCGTCGTCGTCCGGTTCGCCGGAGACTCCGGCGATGGTATGCAGTTGACGGGCGACCGATTCACCAGCGCCACCGCGGTGCTCGGCAACGACCTGGCGACCCTCCCGGACTTCCCAGCCGAGATCCGGGCGCCTGCGGGCACGGTCCACGGGGTCTCCGCGTTCCAGATCCAGTTCGCCTCGTCCGACGTCGCCACCCCTGGTGATCACGCGGACGTCCTGGTGGCCATGAACCCCGCGGCGCTCAAGGCCGATCTCGACAAGGTGGTCAAGGGCGGCACCGTCATCTTGAACGAGGATGCCTTCACGCCCCGCAATAACCAGAAGGCCGGATTCTCGAGCGATCCCACGTCGGACGGAACGCTCGAGGGCTTCCAGATCTTCAAGGTGCCGATGACGTCGATCACGGTGCGCGCCACCGAGGACCTGGGGATCGGGAAGAAGGAGGCCGAGCGTGCCAAGAACATGTTTGCGCTCGGGCTGCTGTCCTGGATGTACGGGCGCCCTACCGAGACCACCATCGGTTGGTTGGAACGGAAGTTCGGCGGCAAGCAGGAGATCTTGGATGCGAACGTGGCGGCCTTCAAGGCCGGCTACAACTTCGGCGAGACCACCGAGTTGTTCGCGCAGTCGTACACGGTCAAGGCGGCTCCGGCGGAGCCCGGCCTGTATCGGAACGTCGCAGGTTCAACGGCGCTCTCATGGGGGCTGATCGCCGCCAGCCGAAGGAGCGGGCTGCCCCTGTTCTACGCCAGCTATCCGATCACGCCGGCCTCCGAGTTGCTGCACGAACTGTCCCGCCACAAGAACTTCGGCGTGGTGACCTTGCAGGCCGAGGACGAGATCGCGGCCGCGAACATGTCGCTGGGGGCGGCGTTCGCTGGCCACCTCGCGGTGACCGGCACCAGCGGACCCGGCATGGACCTCAAGGCCGAGACCTTGGGGCTGGCGGTGATCATGGAGCTGCCGCTCGTCATCGTGGACGTTCAGCGCGGAGGCCCTTCCACCGGTCTGCCCACTAAGACCGAGCAGAGCGATCTGCTGCTGGCCATGTTCGGTCGTCACGGTGAATCGCCGATGCCGGTCGTCGCCGCCTCATCGCCCGCAGATTGCTTCGACACCGCGCTCGAAGCGGTCCGCATCGCGGTGACCTACAGAACGCCGGTGATCGTCCTGGCCGACACGTTCTTGTCCAACTCATCCGAGCCTTGGAAGATCCCCGACATCGATACCCTCCCCGTCATCGAGCCGCGGTTCGCCACGTCGCCGTCGAACGGCGAGGGGTTCCTGCCGTACTCGCGCGACGACAGGTTGGCTCGTCCATGGGCCTTGCCCGGCACGCCGGGTCTGGTGCATCGGATCGGCGGGTTGGAACGTGAGGACGGCACCGGCAACATCAGCTATGACGCTCAGAACCACGAGCGCATGACTCACCTTCGCGCCGAGAAGGTGGCCGGGATCACGCGGGATATCCCATCCCTAGTCGTAGAGGATCCGGATGGAGACGCCGAGATCCTGGTGCTGGGGTGGGGCTCCTCGCTCGGGACGATCCGTGCCGCCGCCCGGCGGGTCCGCGACCGGGGGCGCGCCGTTGCCACCGCACACCTGCGCCACCTCAATCCTTTCCCGTCGAACACCGGCGATGTGGTGAAGGCATACAGGCAGGTGTTGATCCCGGAGATGAACTCAGGCCAGCTCTCGTTGCTGATCCGCGCGAGGTTCCTGGTCGACGCCGCGAGCTTCACCAAGGTCCAGGGCATCCCGATCTTCGCGGAGGAGCTGGAGCAGGAGGTCCTGCGGGTGCTGGATGAGTGAGACCGAGACCGACACCTTCGTCGGCACGCTGAAGAAGAAGGACTTCACGTCCGACCAAGAGGTCCGCTGGTGTCCGGGGTGCGGTGACTACGCCATCTTGTCGGTCGTTCAGGGTTTCATGCCGGAGCTGGGGATCGAGCCGCACAAGACCGTGTTCGTCTCAGGGATCGGATGCAGCGGGCGGTTCACGTACTACATGGATACCTACGGCATGCACGGCATCCATGGGCGAGCTCCGGCGCTCGCCACAGGGATCGCCACCGCCAACCCGGATCTGTCTGTCTGGGTGGTCACGGGCGACGGCGACGGGCTGTCGATCGGCGGCAACCACTTGATCCACGCCCTCCGCCGCAACGTGAACCTCAAGATCTTGTTGTTCAACAATCAGATCTACGGGCTCACCAAGGGTCAGTACTCGCCTACGAGCGAGGAAGGGAAGGTCACGAAGTCCACGCCCTTCGGGTCGGTCGACCACCCGTTCAATCCGATCGCCCTCGCTCTGGGGGCCGAAGCGACGTTCGTGGCCAGGACACTCGACAACGACCGGCAACATCTGACAGACGTCCTTCGGCAGGCGGCAGCTCACCAGGGGACGGCGTTCGTCGAGATCTACCAGAACTGCAACGTCTTCAACGACGGGGCGTTCGACCTGCTTCGCGAGAAGGCGCAGGGGACCCACAACCAGATCCGCATGACCCACGGAGAGCCGATCGTGTTCGACGAGGGCACTCGATGCGTGACGGTGGGAGAGAACGGACGCCTGGTGATCGCGAACACCTCCGACACTCCCGAGGACCGGATCATCGTCCACGACACCCACGGGAGACCATCCCTGGCGTTCGCGCTCGCGCACCTTTCGCACGGGCCTACCGAACCGACCTGCATCGGTGTCTTCCGGGAGTTCGAACGGCCGGTCTACGGTCAAGCGATCCACGAACAGATGGAGCGCGCCACCGAGCGACTGGGCAAGGGCGACCTGGACACGCTGCTTCGCTCCGGGGATACCTGGTCCGTCCCGTAGGAACGCCTCAGATCTCTGGGGCGCGGAACCTAGCGAGCGCATCGGCCGAGAGCAACTCGACCTGACGTAGCTCATCGACGACCCCGGGCAGGACATCGATCAAGAGGTCGACGTCTCTATCGGTCGTGCCCGGACCAAGGCTGACTCGGAACCCGGAGGTGTTCGGCAGGCCGATCTGTTCCAGCACCGGTGACGGATCGTCGGGCTGTCCCGAGCAGAGCGATCCCGCCGCAAGCCGGATGCCACGGTCGTCGAGCGCCATCATCAGGGCGGCCGGGTCCAGTCCCTCGACGCTGAAGCACACGATGTGAGGGGTCCGGTGCGTGGGATGACCGTGGACCCGTGCCCCGGGAACGCTGCCCGCTATCGCGTCCCTCAGCTTGCCGGAAAGCGCCCAATCGCGCGCGGCCCGGTCGGCCATGTCGGCGAGCGACGCCGTGAGCGCCGCGGCCATACCCGCTATCCCCGGGGTGTTCTCCATGCCCGACCGACGCTTGCGCTCGCGGTCGTCACCGCACGGGTACGCGGTTACCCCCACACCGCGACGGACGTAGAGAGCTCCAACCCCGGGAGGGCCACCGAACTTGTGCGCAGATAGGGACAGGAAGTCGACATCCAAAGCCTCGACGTCGACCGGGAGCCTGCCGACCGTCTGGCAGGCGTCGGTATGGAACCGTACGTGGGCACCGCGAGCGAGCCGGGCCGCCTCGGCCACCTGCTGCAGGGTGCCCAGCTCATGGTTCGCGTGTTGGACGCTCGCCAGGAGCGTGCCCGGCCGACGTATCTCCGTCGCGTACCGGTCCATGTCGATCCGGCCCACGCCGTCGACCGGGATCAACTCCACCTCGAACCCGTCGCTCTCAAGGACGTGGCACACGCCGCCGACCGACGGATGTTCGACCGCCCCTACGACCAGCCGTTTCCCCAGTTCGCGGATCGCTCGCACCCCACCCCAGATCGCGAGCGCCACCGACTCGGTCCCCCCCGAGGTGAACACGATCTCGTCGGGCTGGGCGCCGATCCCGGCTGCGATCACGGCCCGTGCGTCGTCGATCACCGCGCGAGCTCTGCGGCCCGGAGCGTGGATGTTCAGCGGGTCGCCGAAGGCGTCGAGCGCGGCGATCGTCGCCTCCCGTGCCGCCGGGAGGAGCGGGGTGGCGGAGGCGGCGTCCAGGTAGATGTCGTTCGTCACTCGCGGCCCTCAGGGCGTGGCCGGCTCCCGATCCCTCAGGAACAAGCTCCAGTAGGAGACGCCCGCCAGAACACCGCCGGCGATGGGTCCGACGATCCACACGTACCAATCGGCCCACTGGCCGGCGGCGAGCGCTGGACCGAACCAGCGAGCAGGGTTGAACGCGGCACCCGTGAACGGCCCGATCGCCAAGATGCCGAAGGTGATCGTTAGACCGATCGTGAACCCCGCCGTCTTGGCGAAAGGTCCGCGATCGTCTACGACGGTGGCGAAGACCGCCCAGACGAGGAAGAACGCGCCCACCGCCTCCATCAGGATCCCCTTACCGGCGCTCATGCCCCCGCCTAGTGTGGCCGCTCCTCCTGCTCCCGCCTCGTAGATGCCGGTGGGCACGAGGAACTTCAGCAGGTAGGCGGCGGCGATGGCACCGAGCATCTGGGCCGCGATGTAGGCCGCCGTTCGCGACGAGGACATCTTGCCCGTCACCCAGAGCGCGATCTGGATCGCGGGGTTGAACACGCCCCCGGACAGGTGGCCCATCTGCGACACCATGATCGCGATCACCAGCCCGTGAGCGAGCGCCACCCCAACCAGATCCAGCTGGCCGTTCAACGCCAGGATCACCGAACCCGCACCGAAGAAGATGAGCGCGAACGTCCCGATGAACTCCGCCACGACGGCCTTGCCGGTGTTCTCCATGGCCTCCCCCTAGGTGATCGGTCGTGAGGCCGGAGGGTAGCCCACGGCTCGGCGTCCCGCCAAGACGCGCCGAAGTGGCAGATAAGGCCCGTAGTACCATGCCGCCGTGGACGTCCTGCTCATGTCGCCCGACGCAGAGTCGCGCGATCTGATGGCGCTTGCCGTTCGAAGCATCGAGCGGCGGATCGGGTCGACCCTTCGGTTCCGCGCCGCGAAGAACGGAGAGCTGGCCATCCGCGCAGCGCTCCGTGATCGTCCGGACATAATCGTCGCCGATGAGATCGCGAGTCGGGCGGGCGCGTTCGCGTTGGCGAAGTCCCTCCGCGACAACGCTTCGCCGTTCACGGGCGTCATCGTGATCCTGCTGGAGCGCAAGCAGGACGCGTGGCTGGCCCGTTGGTCCGGCGCCGATGCTTGGTTCGTCAGACCGGTCGACCCGTTCGAGCTCGCGGACCGAGTCCTTGAGCTCGTCACCCAGGAGGAGAGTGCGTGAAGATCAAAGGAACGTGTAAACGCGACGGCCGTGACCTCATGATCGAGCAGGTGGTGGCCGCGGGGGGCGAGTGCCCATGGGACGGCGAGCCGTTCAACGCCGACTACGCCGCGACGTTGGTCGACGCCTTGGAACGCGCGGAGGCGGCCGGCTCTGCCCTAGAGGAGGCGCTCGGTACCATCGCGGACCTGAACCCGGAGTTCACGCTGCTGGGCGACTCCGTGATCGAGCCGCTCCGCCAGCAGATCGCCCGCCTCGATGCTCGCCTGGTGCGCCGCGGCTGAGGCTCGAGTGGCAGACCCGGCGAGCGACTACGCGGTCCGGATCCTCGACGCCCCCGACGGGTGGCGCGTGGCCATCGAGGACCCGACCGGCGCCGTCGTGTTGGAGCGGGCGTGCCGCGATGGATCGGAGGCTCGGACGTTCGCGTCGACCGTTCGCCAGCACCTCTACTGGCTGTCACCCGAGAAGTTCCGTTCGTATTACCGGATCTGAAGGAGACCCGAGCATGGGGTTCAACGCGATGCAACCCGGCAAGATCAAGCGGGGGGACCTGATCATGCTGGTGGTGGCAGTGGTCGTGGTGGTCGCCCTCATCTTTTGGGCGGTCGGCTGAGGTGTGCCCGAGCCTGGCGACCTGGACTTCGGCTATCTGACGACGACCGGGCGAGTCACCGGACGATCCCACGAGATCGAGATCTGGTTCGCCCTTCAGGATCGGACGGTGTACCTCTTGTCGGGCGGGCGAGACGGGAGCGACTGGGTGCAGAACCTGATCGCTTCCCCCTTGGTCCAGTTCCGGATCGGGGACGTGACGTGCTCCACGACCGCGCGGGTGGTGGAGGCCGGGACGGACGAGGACGCCACGGCGCGGCAGCTGCTGGTCCACAAGTACACGTCACGCGACCCGGACGATCTGGGCGAGTGGGGCCGGACGGCGCTCCCGGTCGCTATCGTGTGGGAGCCCGATCCTCCACTAGTCTGAGTCAGACTAGCTTTCCTCGAACCCGATCGAGAACATCCTCTCCAGATCGTGCTTGGAATAGACCTGGAACGCGATCAACGTCTGCGTCCGATCGACGCCGTTCACTTTGGAGATCCCGCCGGGGATGACCGTCGCGAGGCGGTCGTGGTCGCTCACTCGCACGATCGCGATGAGATCGAACTCGCCGGCGACGGAGTACACCTCGGAGACGCCGTCGATGTCGGCGATCGCCTGGGCGGCCTCTGGGATCCCGTCGATCTCGCACTGGATCAGGACGACGGCATGCACGCTCACGGTCTGGCTCCCTTCAATCGCGCTCGAGGACGACGGCCAGCCCCTGCCCGCCCGAGATGCAGAGCGTGGCCAGGCCGAGCGCCGCGCCGCGCGCGCGCATCTCGTAGGCGAGGCTGAGGACTATCCGAGCGCCGCTCATGCCGATCGGATGACCGACCGAGATGCCTCCGCCTCTCACGTTCAACCTGTCCCTGTCGAACTTCAGCTCGCGCTCGCAGGCGATGACCTGCGCCGCGAACGCCTCGTTGATCTCTATCACGTCGATGTCGGCGAGCGTCAACCCGGTCTTTTCCAGGACCTCCTTGGTGGCGGGCACCGGACCTATCCCCATGATCTCCGGCGGCACACCCGCCCAGGACATGCCGATGACGCGTGCGAGGGGTTCGCGTCCCTCCGCTCTCCGCGCGTGACTCGGAGATCAACACCATGGCCGCGGCTCCGTCGGTGATGCCGCTGGAGTTGCCCGCGGTGACGCTGCCACCTTGCCGGAAGACCGGCTCCAGCTTCGCCAACTTCTCGAGTGTCGCGTCGGGCCTCGGATGTTCGTCCTGCGTCACGGTCACCGTCGATCCCTTGGGACCGGGTACGTCGACCGGGAACATCTCATCGGCGCGCGCGGCCGCCCCGGCGGCGGCTTTCTGCTGCGACTCGAGCGCGAACCCGTCCTGCTCCTCGCGAGTGATGTCGTACATGTCCACCAGGTTCTCGGCCGTCTCGCCCATGATCAGGCCGCACAGCGGGTCAAGCAGACCGTCGCGGTACATCCCGTCGACGACCTCGGCGTTGCCTAGCCGGTAGCCCAGACGCATCTGGGGGAGCAGGAACGGCACCCGAGTCATGTTCTCCATACCGCCGGCGAGGACGACCTCGCTGTCTCCGAGCATGATCTGCTGCGCGGCGAGCTGAACGGCCTTCATCCCCGAGCCGCATGCGATGTTGACGTTATAGGCGCTCACCTCGACCGGGATCCCGGCTCGAACGCTCACCTGCCGGCCGGTGTTCGGTCCGTTGCCGGCCTGGCGCGCGTGGCCCATGATCGTCTGATCGACCTGGTCGGGCTCGAGGTTCGAGCGACGCATCGCCTCGACAGCGGCCAGGGTCCCGAGCTCGACCGTGGGGACGTCGGCGAACGACCCCAGGAACTTGCCGATGGGGGTCCGGGCGCCCTCCAGGATGACCGCGCGCTCCATGCGACCCAGTCTATCGGGCGCCTTTTCCAGCCAGGTCCCTCGATCTCAGCTGAGGGGGGCGATCCCGGTCAGGATCGCCAGGTCCGCCGCCAACGTCTGCGGGTCGGTCGGGCCGTCGATCATGGGGTTCATCGAGCCGTCCCCGAGTCCCCAGGCCATGATCTCGGCCGCCTGCTCGTATCCGCGAACGTCCCAGTCCGTGGCCGTGTCGTTCCAGCCGGTGAGGCGGCGGCTCTCCATGAACCGGGCCCGGGCCGCGTCCGTGAGGCGCTCGTCGCACCAGGCGTGGGCCAGCTCGTGGAGCACGATCCTCTGCGGTCCGGCCTCCATGTCCAGGCGCACGCAGAGGTCGATCCTGCCGTTCACCTGGTATCCGACGTTCCCGCGGCAGCCGTCCTTGCTCTCGTGGAAGTAGATGTCCACGGAGGGCAGATCCAGGCCGGCTGCCCGGTAGCGCTTGATGGCCCATGTCAGGAGCTCTTCTTGAGCCGTGCCCGGGGTGTGGAGCACGATCGCCTCGGGGCCGGTGATCGGGGTGCCGTCCTGCTGGGGGGTCGTCCCCCCGAGGGAGAGGAGCGCGCTCAGGGCGATCGCGATGTGGAGGGCGGTCCGGGTGGCGTTCCGTGTCGTGTCCATGCGCGCAGATTGCGCCCGGCCCCTTGCACGCCAGTGACCCACCGCTGACAGGGCGCTGACACGTGATGTACGTCACATCTGGCCTGCGAGGGAGCCGTTCCCGAACCTGGAGCGGTGGCGTAGGCTTCGCGCGTGGAATTCCGCGTCCTGGGGCCGGTGGAGGTGGACGGGCCGGACGGGCCGCTCACCGTCGGTGGGCGCCGGCAACGGCTGGTGCTCGCCCACATGCTCCTCAGGGCCAACCAGCTAGTTGCGACCGAGGTACTGATAGACGAGATCTGGGATCAGGAGCCGCCCGACGGCGCCCGCAACGCGATCCAGGCCTACATCTCGCGCCTGCGCCACGTGGTCGGGGATCGGATCGAGGGCCGCGACGCGGGCTATCTCCTGCGGGTGGAGCCCGGCGAGCTCGACCTGGAGCGGTTCGAGGAGCTGGTTCGCGACGGCCGTGCGCTCGTCGACGCCGATCCCGCCGACGCGGCCGCCACGCTCAAAGAGGCCCTCGGGATCTGGCGTGGCCCGGCGTTCGCCGACCTGGCGGATGAACGCTCGCTGGCCGGGGAGATCGTCCGGCTCACGGAGCTGCGATCGCTCGCCACCGAGGAGCGGATATCGGCGGAGCTCGCCATGGGGCGCCACAAGGAGCTGATCTCCGAGCTCGAGTCCCTGACGGCCGCCGACCCGCTGCGCGAGCGCCTCTGGGGGATGCTCATGCTGGCCCTCTACAGGTCGGGCCGCCAGGCGGATGCGTTGGCCGCATACGCACGCGCGCGCGACGTCCTCTCGGAGCAGCTCGGGATCGACCCCTCCAGGGGGCTGCAGCGGCTGCACGAGCGCGTCCTATCGCAAGATCCCGCGCTTTCCATGGCCTCGGCGCGGGCGCCCGTCGCGAACACCGACCCCTCTTCGTCGGGCGACCTGGCGCCCGGGACCCGGATCGGCGGCTACAAGATCCTGGAGGTCCTGGGGCGTGGGGGCATGAGCGTCGTCTACCTGGCGGAGCACGAGGGCCTGCGCCGGAAGGTCGCGTTGAAGCTCCTGGCGCCCCAGCTCTCGGCCGACGAGAGGTTCCAGGAACGGTTCGTGCGGGAGTCCCAGCTGGCGGCGAGCCTGGACCACCCCAACGTGATCCCGATCTATGAAGCGGGGGAGGCCGACGGGTACCTGTTCATAGCGATGCGCTACGTGGACGGGACCGATCTCCGCAAGCCGATACGCGCCACGGGAGCCCTGTCGACCGAGCGTACCCTGGCGATCCTCCGCCAGGTCGCGGCCGCTCTCGATGCCGCACATCGCCGCGGATTGGTTCATCGCGACGTCAAGCCGGGCAATGTGCTGGTCGCCCGCATGGAGACCCTGGAGGGCTCCGAGCAGGTCTACCTGTCGGACTTCGGGCTCACGAAGCGCGCGTCTTCGCTTTCCGGTGTGACGGGCACTGGGCAGTTCATCGGTACGCTCGACTACGCGGCGCCCGAGCAGTTCCAGGGACGGCGCCTCGACGCCCGGACCGACGTCTACTCGCTGGGCGCGATGCTGTTCGAGTGCCTCACCGGGCATCCTCCCTTCCGCCGTGAGAACGATGCCTCCTTGATGCACGCGCATCTGACGGAAACCCCTCCCGCGGTCACGGACGAGCGGGCTGAGCTCCCCGGCGCGATCGACACGGTCATCGCACGGGCTATGGCGAAGGATCCGACCGACCGCTATCAGACCGCGGGCGAACTGGCCGCCGACGCCGCCGATGCCCTCAAGCGCGAGACGGCCGGCGTCCTCCTCAGAACGTTCATGATCGCCGACGTCCGCGGGTACACCACGTTCACGCAGGAGCAAGGGGACGAACGCGCCGCCGAGCTCGCCTCTCGGTTCGCGGAGATCGTGCGCCAGGTCGTGGCGGGGCACGGCGGCGTCCTGCTGGAACTCCGGGGGGACGAGGCCCTCACGGTCTTCGTCTCCGCTCGCCAGGCGATCCGAGCGGCCGTCCAGCTCCAGGCTGCCGTTCGGGACGCCGATCTGCCCCGAGGCGTAGGGATCGGGGTCGACGCCGGCGAGGCCGTCGCCGCGGAGGGCGGCTACCGCGGCGGGGCATTGAACCTGGCAGCTCGCTTGTGCGCGAAGGCGGCCGCCGGCGAGGTTCTCGCCTCGGAGGCGGTCACCCACCTGGCGGCGCGCGTGGACGGGATCGCCTACACGGATCTTCGGTCCTTCAACCTGAAGGGCTTCGACGAGCCCGTCCGAGCGGTGCGGGTGGTTCCCGAGGATCAGCTCGCCCGCGGCTCCGGAGCCGCCGGCGAAGGGTTGGCTCCCGCGGATCCGCAGACGGGTCCCTGTGGTCGCCGCGGGGGTCGTCGTGCTCGCCCTGGTCGCGCTCGGACTGCCGCGGATCCTGGGAGGTTCGTCCGAGGCGTCGACCACTTTCCGACCAGGGATCGCGATCATCGACCAGGAAACCCACGAACAGGTCGGACATGTCCCTGTTCAGGATCCGGTCGAAGGCTACTTCGCCGACGGATCGTTCTGGTTCCTCAACCTCGAACCGCTCTCCTTCGTTCAGATCGACGCGACCACGTTCCAGATCGTCCGCACCATCTCCTCGCCCGTTACGCAGGTGCAGTCGTTCGCCGTCGACGGCGCGTCCCTTTGGGTGACGGACGCCTCGAACCCGGTGCTCGTTCGTATGGATATCCGGACCGGCAGGGAGGCGGCCCGGTACAGCTACTCCGATCTCGGGGACGGGGGATTGTACGGACCCGCAGCCGGTGCGGGGTCGATCTGGACGGGCGTGGGCCGCAACCTCTTGCGTATCGATCCGGGGAACGGAGCCGTGCAGGCGAAGATCGTGCCCAAGTACACAGAATCCACGCCGGGAACGGTCCCGACGGGCGTCTTCTCGACCGCAGGCAACCTCTCGTTCAGCGACGGATACCTGTGGGTTCCGAGCGACGACAGACTCAACCGGATCGACCCTGCGACGAACGACCGTCGGCATTCAAGGCGGGCGTGCCGACGCCGGTCAAGTTCGCCGTTGGGGGCGAGGGGTTCGGATGGGCCACGAGCGAGGCCGGGAACTCCGTCTACCAAGTGAGTCCTCGTGGCTACAAGATCGGCAGCTTCGAGACCGGCCAGGGCCCCGAATCCGTCGCGTTCGACGAAGGGAAGCTGTGGGTCGCCAACTACGACTCTGCTTCGGTGGGCTGGGTCGACGTGACCAACGGGAACACCGGTTCGATCACCGTCGGTCACCCCGTCCAGGGTATCGCGGCGGGGGCCGGGCTCGTCGCCTTCACGGTGGGTCGTGGCGTCGGAGTCGTCGACCGGATCGCGGCCATCCCAGGCGATGTCCTGCGGCTGACGTTCCCCACCGAGTTCAATCACGTCTATGATCCGGCGCTTGCCGTCGAGGACGGCATGTTCCAGGTCGAGCGCGCCACGTGCGTCAAACTCTTGAACGCACCTGTAGCCGCTGCACCTGAGGGGTGGGCCCTTCAACCCGAGGTGGCGGAGTCCATGCCGGATGTGTCGGCGGACGGGCGCACGTACACGTTCCGGATCCGCGACGGGTTCCGGTTCTCGCCACCATCGGAGGAGCCCGTCACGGCGGAGACCTTCCGATACTCGATCGAACGCGCGTTGTCGCCCAACCTCGGTACGGGCACACCCGGGCCGCGACTGATCGACGACATCGAGGGTGTCGAGGACTTCCGTGCGGGACGTTCCGAGCACATCTCAGGGTTGGTGACGGCCGGCGATACGCTCACGATCACCCTGACCGAGCCGTCGGGCGACTTCCTCCAGCGCCTCGCCGCTCCCTACTTCTGCCCGGTCCCGACGGACACGCCGATCCTGGCCGGGGGGGTAGAGGGCGACATCGTTGCGTCGGCGGGGCCGTACTACGCGACCGAGAACTCCCCTGGCGAGCTGCTCCTCCTTGAAGCGAACCCGAACTATGGCGGCAACCGTCAACCGGGGGTCGACGCGATCGCGATACGCACCGGCCTGGACGAGGGCGACGCGCTGTACCAGGTGGGGCAGGGTGATTCCGACGGATCCGTCGGTTCATTGGGGAGCCTGTTCTTTGGGGCCATCCGCGACGAGCCCGGCTTTCGCACGACGTCGCTCCCCGGTGTGACCGTGGTGGTGCTGAACGCGACCGGCCAGGTGTTCTCTGACCCGGGCGTTCGCGCAGCGTTCGCGACGGCATTCGATCGGTTCGTCGCCGCGTGGCTCTGGGGCATGCTGCCCACGGACGAACTGGTACCTCCCGACCTCGCTGGGGGGGAGCAGGACCCTTCCGCCACGCTCCCGGATCGGGAGGCAGCTAGGGAACTGATGCCGGATAGCGCCGGGGTCGTGAGGATCGCAGTTACAGCGTGCCAACACTGCCAGTCGATCGCGATAGGTTCCACCGGGGATGCGGGGCTCGTGAACACCCTGCGGAGGCTCGGCCTCGGGTCATCCGTGGAACTCGTCAGCCGGCGGGAGATCTTGGCGCACCCGGACCGCTACGACATGGTGATCTGGTGGAACTTCCTCGACTACCAGGACACGGCGTCCTATGTAGCGGCCATGTTCGGCGATGTGGCGCCGGCCACGTGGTACCCCTCCGATCTCCGGTCGGAGGCCGATCGCGTGCTGGGGCTCGAGGGTGAGGCGAGGACGGCCGACGCGGTGGCGCTCGCCGAGCGGCTGACCGCGGAGCACATCGTGATCCCGTACGCGCTCCTGGGCCGGTCCGAGCTCCTGGCCGATCGCGTCGGTTGCCGGGTGTATCCGCCGCTCGGATTCGGGGTGGATCTGGCCTCGCTCTGCATCACGGAGGTGTCGCCGTCGGCTTCCGCGTCGCCCTGACGGCATGCAAGAGCCATTCACGGGCTCCCCTGGAGCCGGTTACGGGCGACGGCATGGTCGCCGCCACACTCCACGGCATCGATCCGACGCCGGCGATAGCCAGGTCCCGCGCTCGCAGGAGCGACGGCTCGTCGTCGGGTGCCGAGTCCAGGCCCAGCTCGAACATGGGCTTGACCAGCGCGATCAGATCGGCATCCGGTGCGAACGCCAAGTCCCTCGATCTGCGGCACTGCCGAGGCGACCGACAGGTAGGACAGGTCCATGGTGATGACGTCGATCGTGTCTGAGTCGGACATGCGCGTCGCCGCGTCCGCCAGGTTCGTGCGTTCCAGGTTCACCACGCGTTCGTGACTCCTGAGGTCACCGCGCAGCTGGCCATGTCCCACGTCCACCGCGTACACGCGACGGGCTCCACTGTCGATCAGGACGCGGGTGAATCCGCCGGCCGACGCGCCCAGGTCCACGCAGATGCGGTCCTCGACGTCGATCCCGAAGCCGTCCAGGGCGGCGGCTAGCTTGTCCTCGCCCCGAAGTCGCCGCGGAGGGCGGAAGACGACCGATGAATCGGTGCGAACGAGAGACCGGGGGTTGGTGACCACGCGTCCGTCGATCAGAACATGCCCCTCCAGGACCGCGCTCCGAGCGTCGGTGATGTCCGGACGCGAGATGGCCAGGTGCTCGAGCACGCCGCGGAACCTCCCGCGTGAATGTGGTTCCCACCGGCCGAGTCTAGGGCCGGCGGCGGGCGCCGACTCGATGGTCGTCGGACGTCCGGGCCTGGGACTGGATCCGCGCGATCGCGGCGCCGCCGTCGACCGGCTCGGCCAGACCAACCGTCGCTCCGTGCGACACGTGGCGCGTTGCTCCGCATCCAAGCGCGCACGGCGGCCAGCTCATCGGCGCGCTCGCGCGGGCACGGGCTGGAGATGGGCTCGGCCCCGTCATCGCGGATCAGCGACCCCGAGCTGAGCGTCGAGGGGCGACCGCCGACCTCGACCGTGAACGTCCCGCTCCCCGCGAGCCAGGAATCGGTGCGACTCCGCGCCAGGGCGTCGGCGAGGGCGCGGATGCGGTCACGTACCAGCCCCGCTTCCTCGTACCGCTCCTGGTCGGACAGCTCCGTCATGCGTCGCTCGAGCGCTCCGAGGAGCCCGCCCGGGGAGGTCAGGGAGGAGACGAGCCTCCGGACGAGCTCTCCGTAGCGCTCGGGATCGACGCGGCCGTCGCAGGGGGTCAGACAGCGGCCCATGTCGGCGAGGGCGCACGGCGCGAACCTCGTCCGTGCACCCATCGCCTTGGTGCACCGGCGGATGGGGAAGACCTCTTCGAGAGCTTCCTTCGCCAGACGTGCCCGGATCGTGTTGCCGAACGGCCCGACGTAGGTGCAGCCGTCGTCTGCCTTGGCAGCGTGAACGACCTTGATGCGCGGGAACGCTTCGGCGGGATCCACCTTGAGGTAGGTGTAGCGCCGCCAGGTCTTACCACGGCGGTTGTACTTCGGCTCGTGCTGACGGATCAGCCGAGCCTCCACGACCAGCGCCTCCAACTCCGACGCGCACCCGATGCCGTCGACGCCGGTGGTCTCGGCGAGCAGATCGGAGATCTTCTTGCGCTCGTCGCCGTAGAAGTAGGACTTCACGCGGCTCCGAACGTCCTTCGACTTCCCGACGTACAAGACTCCACCGTCCCGCCCGCGGAACAGGTAGACGCCCGGCGAGTTGGGCAGGTGATCAGCCAGCCGGATCTTGCCGTAGTTGGGACGGCCCCTGGCGCGGACGGCCTCTCGCAGGTCGCCCAGGGTCGAGATGCCGAGCCGGCCGCCCAGGTCCATCAGGCCATGGAGCACCTCCGCGCACGCCTCGGCGTCGGCCAGGGCACGGTGGTTGGGCTCCGACCGCGTCCGGAAGTAGCGGGCGAGCGTCTGGAGCTTGACGTTGGGCACGTCGGGCCAGACGACGCGCCGCGCCAGACGGGCCGTGCACACGGGGGGCGGGGGGAGCGGTTCGTAGTCCAGGCGGACGAGGTTGGCGTTCAGGAACGAGAAGTCGAAGCGCGCGTTGTGAGCCACGAAGACCGAACCGCGGAAGAACTCCAGGAACGCTGGGAGGATCTCCTCGATCGGTGGTTCCTCGGCGACGGCTCGGGTGTCGATCCCGGTGAGATGGGTGATGAACGGAGGGATGGGGACCTCTGGGTCGACCAGCGCCTGGAACGATCCAAGTCGCTCGCCCGCTCGGTACTTGACCGCGCCGACCTCGGTGATGCGGCAGTCGGTCGGAGAGCCGCCCGTGGTTTCCAGATCCACGACGCAGAACGTGACCTGGTTCAAGGGCGTGCCCGATTCGAGCGTGGTCTGGATGGGTGCCGCGAGCACGATCGCCTCCGTCGGGTGGGGCCGAGCGGAGTCCGCACCATATCGAACAGGTGTTCGGGCGTCAAGCATCGTGCCGCGATGCTGACGGCCGGCACCGACACGCCTTCCTTCGGATCAGCCCTGAGAGCCGCCGGTTCCCTTCGCCTTCTTCGCTGCGCGCTTCTCCTTGATGCTCTTCTGCGGCTTCTTCTTCTGATCGCGATTCGTGCTCGCCCCACCGCGGTCCTTCGATTTCGCCATGGTCAGACCTCCTCTCGATCGGTCCGAGGGTACAGGGCATCCTCCACGAGGGATGCCAACAGCTGCTCCACCGCCAAGTGACATTCCTGGATGTGTGCCGTGACCGCGCTCGGTATCTGGATGGCGACATCGGCGAGCGGTGCAAGCTTGCCGCCGGACTCACCTGTAAGGGCTATCACGAGGAGGCCCTGTCCTTGTGCGCGCTCCGCCGCGCGGATGACGTTCGCGGAGTTCCCGCTGGTCGAGATCGCGATCAAGACATCCCCCTCGCGCCCGAGCGATTCCACCTGGCGCTCGAAGATGCCTTCGGGCCCGAAGTCGTTCGCGATGGCGGTGAGCAGCGACGTGTCGGTGGTGAGGGCGATCGCCGGGATCGACGGGCGAGGGTTGTCGATCGTGAGCGTGCTGACGAACTCCGTGGCCAGGTGTTGGGCGTCGGCGGCGCTGCCGCCGTTGCCGCAGATCAAGATCTTCCCTCCGCCACGGAGCGACGTGACCAGGAGCGCGGCGGCCGACGCGATGTCGTCCACGCACCGCTCCTGCACGCGTCTCACCGCGTCTGCGGTCTCGACGAGGTAGGCGCGGGCAGTCGCGCGAACGGCATTGGCGTCCATCGTCACGCTCCCTCGCGGTCTGGGGCCCACTCGTCGGGTCCCCGGGTCGCGCGGACGCCCGTGGCCGACATGGAGAAGGGCGCGAACTGACCGCCGAGCCGCTCCAGCTCGCCTCGGACCGACGGTTGAGCGGACGGCCGGCAGTACAGGAGCAGGTAGCCGCCGCCTCCAGCGCCGCAGATCTTGCCCCCGGTGGCTCCCGCCGCCTGCGCGAGCGACAGCATCGCCTCGATCGGAGTGTGTTCGGCGATGTGCGGGTTCATCCGCCGCTTGGCACGGAAGGCATCCCGGAGAGATGCGCCGAGCTCGTCCACGTCGCCCGCCTCCACGGCATCGCGCATGGTGTATGCCAGCTCGTGCAGCTGCTTCATCCCGAGGATCGTGTCCTCACGCCCCTGTCGGTAGAGGGCGATCTGCGTGTCGATCAACCCGACGTTGCGCCTGACGAACCCCGTGTAGCAGAGCATCAGGTTCCGGACGAGCCGTGACATGACGTCGGGGTCGGCGCGTACCGGCGAGACTCGGACGCCCTCCGCCGAGAACTCGAAGAGGTTGAAGCCGCCGTAGACAGCCGCGTACTGATCCTGCCAGCCGCCGCTGATGCCCAAGTCGTCCCGCTCTATCGAATAGGAGAGGTGGGTCAGCTCGCCGGCGGTGAGCGGCTTGTCCCCGAGCATGGCCAGACCTGCCACCGCGGCCGTAACGAGTGCTGACGAACCACCGAGGCCGCTTCCGGCCGGCGCCTCGGATCCGATCGACATCTCGATCCCTCCGGGAACCCCGACCCGCTCGATCGCGGCCTTCGCCAGATCCATCACGCCGTCGTAGACCGGTCCTTCGTCCAGGTGGTACTCAACGAGTTGATCGAGGTCGAGCGATCGGACGACCACCTGTCGATCGTCGCGAGGCACGATGGTCACCCGGACGTAGTGGTCGATCGTGGAAGAGAGCACCGCGCCCCCGTGCTCCTGGAAGTAGTGCGGGAAGTCGGTCCCTCCGCCGACGAAACTGATGCGAAGTGGCGCGACCGCGTGTATCGGGTCTCGATCGGAGGACATGGCCGGACCAGTCTAGGGCGTGATGCTCTGCCGGTGCCGTCCGCTGGCTTCAGGCGACCTGGCGCTGTACCCGCCGACGCTGCTGCTCTGTGAGTCCCCCCCAAACGCCGTAGCGTTCCCCGCTCTTGAGCGCCCAGGCCAAGCACTCCTCGCGGATGCGGCAACCGCCGCAGAACGCCAGTGCGGGCCCCGCCTCGTCTTCGGAGACGGGGAAGAACAGATCGGGATCGATACCGAAGCATGCCGCTCGGTCTTGCCAGTAGTCCGGTGGGGAAGGGTTCGCCGGTAGCGTGTTCAGGTCGATGTCCGCGAACCGCTCGATCCTCAACAGACCTCCTTCCCCTCGATCCGGGCTCGGCAGGCCCGGTGGGACCCGATTCATACCAGCGATGGGCCCTCCAAAGGAAGGGGTCGAAGGCAGGCAATCTGCGAACCCCTGGTGGGCGGACTCGAAATGACCCGAACGGGCTAGTCCGCTATAGGTGAAACCGAAGCGCCGTCCGAGGTCGAGAGCGCCAGGTCCGCTGCCGCCCAATCCACCGCGGCGATGAGTACCGAGCCGTGGTCGCGCGCCGGCGCCACGCTGGTGATCGTGCCCACCGGCGCTCCGGCCGTGTTCAGATGTTGTCCCGGAGCAACGACGCCATCCGTTCGGAGATGCCGCAGGATCCTCGGCGGATGCCCGAGGTTCCGGATCTTCGCGACCGACTCCTGACCCAAGAAGCATCCTTTCTGGAAGTCGATCGTCCGCTCGAGTCCCGCCTCGGCCGGAAGCGCACCGTGCGGGAAGTCCACGCCCATGACGGGGTCGCCGCTTCGGACGCGCCAGATCTCCCAAGCGGCGGAGTCGACCACGACCTCGTCCGCCCCCGTGGGTGCGTGTTCCGTGAGATGGCCCGACGCGATGTGCTCGAACATCGAAGGCCGTGTCGTCATTTCCTCCAGCGTGACGGCCGACGACAAGACGTAGGGAGCCAGGATCCCTGCGATCGACTCCGGCTGATCCCCATGCTGCAGCAACAGGAAGGAGCCGTCGGAGCGATCTGCGAGCGTGAGGTCCGCGCGGATCCGGCCGGTGGGGGATAAGAGCAGCGACCGCCGGGACGTACCCGGCTCCAGGGTCGCCACGTCCGCGGTCACCAGGTCGCCCAGCCAACGGCGCGAACCGTCCCCGCGGACGACGACCATGCGCTCTCCTGACCGATCGCGGAACGCTCGCCCCTCATCGAGCGCTTCTAGCTGCTCCTCGATCGTCGTCACGGATGCCATGGTCCTCTGGGAGCATCATCTCAAGCGATGGACGTTCCCAAGACGCTGCTGGTGACGAACGACTACCCGCCACGGGTGGGCGGGATCCAGCGGACCCTGGAGGCACTCTGGCGCGAGCTTCCTCCAGGCCGCGTGGCGGTCCTGGCCCCGACCTGGGAAGGCGCCGACGAGTTCGACGCGCGAGCTCCGTACCCGATCCTTCGGCAGCCCGACCGCTTCGTCTGGCCGACGACTGTGTTCAGGTCGCGGCTGGACCGCGCCATAGACGAGCTTGGTGTGGAGGTCGTGGTGTTCGGTGACGCGTTCCCACTGGCCATGCTCGGTCCTGGTCTAGCCCGGCGTGGGACGCCCTACTTGGTCGCCGCCCACGGGTTCGACTACTGGCTGTCGGTTGTCCCTGGGGCCCACGCCCTCATGCGACGCATGACGTCCTCGGCGTCGCGTGTCCCGGTCATGTGCAGCGAGTTCATCGCGCGCACCGTCCGAACCGCCGTGCCACGGGAGGTCCCCGTTTCCGTTCTGTATCCGGGAGCCGACCTGAAGACGTTCCGGCCAGATCTACCCACCGCCGACATCCGCGAAGCGCTCGGCATCGGCGAGCGGCCACTCGTCGTCTGCGTCAGCCGGCTCGTGGCTCGCAAGGGGCAGGACGTGTTGATCCGAGGGATGTCCAGCGTCCGCGAGAGGGTCCCGGAAGCAGCGCTCCTCATCGTGGGGGGCGGTGCGGACGAGGCGCGGCTGCGTTCGATGGCGGCCGAGGCGCCTGCGGGTTCGGTCTTCTTCGCCGGGCAGGTTTCCGAGGAGGAGCTACCGCGTTACTACGCGGTGGGCGATGTCTTCGCCATGCCGTGTCGGACGCGGATGATGGGCATGGAGGTCGAGGGATGGGGGAACGTCTTCATCGAGGCCTCGGCCTGCGGGAAGCCCATCGTGGTCGGCGACTCGGGGGGAGCGCGCGAGACCGTCGTGGAGGGCGAGACCGGGTTGCTGGTTCAGGGCGACGATGTTTCCCAGGTGGCCGACGCCGTGAGTGAGCTGCTGGCCGATCCGGCCAAGGCACGAGAGATGGGGGCGGCAGGCAGGGCGCGGGTCGAGGCTCGTCACGCGTGGCCGGATATCGCGGGGCGTCTTGCCCGTTGGCTGAGCCAAGCCGCGGGGTAGCCGTGCCTGGTTCGTTCCTCGCGGGACGGGGGGTACGCTGAACCCGTGGTGGAAACCTCTGCTCACCAGGCTGAACGGCGGTGCAGGCGGTGTGACGCCGTCCTGTACGAGGGCGCCGAGTGGTGCGGCATGTGCTTCGCTCCCGTGAACGAGCCCGAGGTCGAGCCCGAGGTCGAGCGAGTGAACGAGTCGGAGGAGGAAGCACCCGCCACCGTATCCGGCTCGACCGTCCCCGCGGACGACCAGCCGGCGGAACGCGCAACCGTGGCGGCGACCGTCGGACCGAAGACCGCAGGTTGGCCGTGTCCGGTCTGCGAGAGCCAGAACGGGCTCGATCTGGATGTCTGCGCCACGTGCGGCACGGCGTTCGCGACGCTCATGCGGGAAGAGAGCCTAAAGTCGAAGGTCGACCCGCAGGACGCGTTCCGGCGCTCGCTGGTGTATCCGGGCCTGGGCCATCGGTTGGTGGGCAGGGCGCTCGACGGTTTCGCGCGCGGCGTACTGTTCGGGATGCTCCTGCTGGCGACCCTGATGCTGGGGTTGTCGGGGGCATCCAGCGGCGCCGTGCGCTTCCTGTTCATCACGTACGCGGCTGCCACGATCTCGGTCTATGTCATGACGGCCTTCGAGGCTCGACGACTGGCGGAGGGCGGCGACCTGTTGGTGTCATCTCGCGCGCTCTTGTGGGCTACGGTCGGGATCCTGCTTCTCTCGATCGTGATGGTGGCCCTCGTCATCGGCACGGCGACCAGACGCTAGGATTCCGGCGCGATGGAACACGCGGAAGGGTCGACGATCATCGAGGCGCCTCTCGAGGACGTGATGGAGGTCCTGGAGGACTACGAAGCGTATCCCGAGTGGTCGGAGGTCCAAGCGGTCGACGTGTTAACGCGCGGCGAGGGCGGGCGGGGGACGGAAGTGGCGTTCGAGGTCGACGTCCCAGTGCTCGGCAAGGCCGCCTATACGCTCGCCTACGTCTACGCCCCAGGTGATACCGGTTTGTCGTGGACCACCAAGGAAGCCCGCGGCGCGATCCGCGACATCCGCGGCGAGTACCTGTTGAACGAGCTCCCCGACGAAACGACGAAGGTCACCTATCGTCTGGCGGTTGAGCTGGGGGTGCTGGTCCCGGGGTTCCTACGAGCAGAGGGGGCCAAGCGAGTGATCGAGAACGCGCTGGAACGTCTGAAGCGCCGCGTGGAGATGGGCTAGACCGTCATCTGAGCTCCGACCCTAAGCCATCCCCCGTAAGCTGGCGCCGTGCGCGTGATCCTGTTCACCGGGAAAGGCGGCGTCGGCAAGACGACGGTCGCCGCGGCGACGGCCGTCCGGGCGGCGCGCTCAGGTCAGCGGACGCTGGTCATGAGCACGGATCCGGCTCACTCCCTCGGCGATTCGTTCGAGGTCGAGATCGGATCTCGCCCGACCGAGATCGCCCAGAACCTCTGGGCCCAGCAGATCGACGCGCAGGAGCGCCTGGAGGGCAACTGGCGAGAGATCCAGGAGTACTTCATCCAGTTGATGAGCTGGGCGGGCACCGAAACGATCCAGGCCGAAGAGCTCACAGTGATCCCCGGGCTGGATGAGATCTTCAGCCTGATCGACGTCCGAACTTACGTGGAGAGCGGCGACTACGACATGTTGGTCGTTGACTGCGCCCCGACCGCCGAGACACTCAGACTGCTGTCCCTCCCTGAGGTCATGAACTGGTATATCGAGAGGATCTTCCCCGTGGAGCGCCGGGTGGTGAAGACCCTTCGCCCGATCGTCTCCCGCATGACCACCCTGCCGATCGCGGGCGATCAAGTGTTCAGCGCGGTCGAGCGGCTACACCGCAACCTACAGGCGGTGAAGCGGATCCTGACCGATGAGGACGTCTCGACGGTGCGTCTGGTGGTGAACCCCGAGAAGATGGTGATAGCCGAGGCTCGACGCACATACACATACCTGGGGTTGTTCGGTTACCGGGTGGATGCGGTAGTCGTGAACCGCATCATCCCCGAGGAGGTCACGGATCCGTACTTCGGCAAATGGAAGGACGTCCAGGCAGAGCATCTGCTCACGGTGCACGAGTCCTTCGAGCCGGTACCGATCCTAACCGCGCGGCTCTTCGACAGAGAGATGGTAGGTGTGCCGCTCCTCGTCGAGATGGGCGACGAGGTCTATGAGGATCGCGATGCGACCGAGATCTTGTATCGCGACGACCCGATCCGTGTCCGCAAGCGCGGGACCGGGTACGTCTTGTCCATGCGCCTCCCGTTCGTGTCGCGCGACGAGATGGATGTCCACCGCCGCGGGGAGGAGCTCTTCGTGCGCGTCGGCTCGTACAAGCGGAACCTGATCTTGCCGCAGACGCTCAAGCGGATGGTGGTGCGCGAGGCGAACTTCGCGGGCGATCACCTGGAGATCCTCTTCGGTCCATCGCCCGAGACCGCGGACGTGGCCCCTGGAAGGAGTTGATCCGATGACGCAGGAGACCGAACGGCCGACCTCGGGCTCTACCGAGGAGCCGTCACAGGACGCCGAGCAAACTAGGAGCGAGCGCCAGAGCGATGCCGGGCATGTTTGCAACGTCGCGTTCTGTCCGATCGGGCTGGCGCTTTCCGCCGTGCAGCCGATGAAGCCCGACGTCATCGAGCACCTGTTGGTAGCGGGTCGCGAGTTCTTCCTGGCGGCGAAGGCGGTCATGGACGCGCGCGCCGAGCACCTCTCGGACGACAGCGGCTCCTCTACGTTCGAGAAGATCGACATCGGGTGAGCGCCGGGCAAGACGCCATCGGCCTAGACGTAGGCGGCACCAAGACCGCCGCCGCTCGAGTATCGGCCGACGGTTCCATCCTCGCCCGCGCGACGCTGCCGACGCCCGCCGACGACATGGTGGCGACGCTCGACACCATCCTCGAGGCTGCGCGCGCCGTCCTGTCCCCTGGGGTGCGGGCGATAGGGATCGCCGCCGCCGGCCTGGTCGAGTCGGCCACCGGCATCCTGCGCTTCGCCCCGAACCTGGCATGGCGAGACGCCTCATTGGTCGAGCACCTGAGCGGCGCTCTCGGGCTCCCGGTGGTCGCCGAGAACGACAACACGGCGGCCGCCTGGGGGGAATTCCGATCCGGGGCGGGTCGGGGCTACGGACACATGTTGCTGGTGGGTGTCGGCACAGGGATCGGCGGCGGGATCGTCGCGGATGGTGTTCTCTTCCGCGGAGCACACGGGTTCGCTGCCGAGATCGGACACATCGTCGTTCAGCCCGATGGCCCGCTCTGCGGTTGCGGGAACCGCGGGTGCTGGGAGCAGGTGGCATCGGGTCAGGCGTTGACCAGAGCCGGTCGACAGGCGATGCGTGGCCGCGACCAGACCCTCCTCCGTGACCTGGCGGGCAGCGATCCCGATCGGGTGACCGGACCCATGGTGACGAAGGCCGCCCAGGACGGTGACGCCGTGTCGATCGCGATCATCGCCGAGGTGGGCCGGCGGTTGGGCGAGGGGATCGCCGGCCTGGTGAACATCCTCGATCCAGAAGTTGTGGTGGTCGGCGGCGGGGTGGCCGACGCGGGGGAACTCCTTCTGGGCCCGGCCAGGGAGGCGTTCCGTGACACGGTCGAGGCGGTGGATCGTCGGCCCGATGTGCCACTGGTCCATGCGGAACTCGGGAACGATGCCGGCGTGGTCGGCGCCGCGATGCTCGCCCTGGAGTCGACCGCGTGAAGATCGGCGTATCGCTCCCGGTGTTCACCGCGGACCCGGAGCGTCCGCTCCAGGTCGCGAGCCGGGCCGCGGCGCTTGGCTTCGACGGCGTCTTCTCGCCGGACCACTTCTTCCCGCCGGCGTTCTATCCGCCGTCGGGACCCGACCGTCCCGCTCTCGAGGCGTTCACGCTCCTCGCGGCCGTGTCCGCCCGCAACCAGGGCCTCCACGTCGGCACGCTCGTCGCCCGCGTCACCCTGCGAGCGCCCGGCATGCTCGCGAAGCAGGCCGCCGCCCTCGATCAGATGAGCGGTGGCCGTGCGATCCTGGCGCTCGGTACCGGCGACAGCGCCTCGAAGCCCGAGCACGACATGTTCGGCCTCCCGTTCCCGCCGACCGCTGATCGCGTCGCGATGTTGGAGGAGACCGTCACGGCGCTGCGCGCCGTCTTCGCGGGTGAGTCCTGGCCGGGGGGCTCCCAGGTCCCTCCGCTCTCCGGCCCCCTGGTGCCACCCGGATCGCCCGAGCTGTGGGTGGGTGGGCGATCCGAAGGGGTGTTGAGGGTGGCGGCTCGTGTAGCCGACGCATGGAACGGATGGGGATACGACGCTGAGGGGTTCAGGTCGCGGGTCGAACGCCTGCGCGAGCTGGCGGAGGCTCGTTCGGTCGCGCCTACGTGGGGCGGCATAGCTCTGGTTGGGGCGGACCCCTCCGAACTGGTTGGGCTGAAGCGCGACCGGGAGGCCAGAGGGCTTCCCCTCGACGGTGTGTGGACCGGTACGGCCTCCGAGCTCCAGGGGTTCGCGAACGAGCTGTCGGCCGCCGGCGCGACATGGTTCGTGGTGCTGCCTGTCGGGCCCGCCGATCGACTCGACCTGATCGCATCGGCACTCCTGGATCGATGAACAGCGCCGACCTCAAGCGTGCGAAACGGGCGGTCCGAGCCGAGGTTCTCGCGGCCCGAGATGCCCTTGCGCCAGACGAGAGAGCGCGCTGCTCGCTCCTGATCCGCGACCGGTTCCTCGCGCTCCCCGAGCTCGAGGCCGTCCGCACGGTCATGCTCTTCTGGTCGTTCGGCTCCGAGGTCGACACGGCCCCGCTCGTGAAGTCGCTCGTCGAGCGAGGCGTCCGAACCGCACTGCCGCGGATGGTCGGCGGCGAGCTCGAGCCTCGGACGTACCGTCCTGGCGACCCGGTAACCGAGACCGTCTTCGGCGCATGCGAGCCGGCTGCCGGCGAGGTGCTCGATCCCTCGGCCCTCGACGTCGTGGTGACGCCGGCGGTCGCGTTCGATCGCGCCGGACGGCGGGTCGGGTACGGGGGTGGCTACTACGACAGGCTCTTCGGTAGCGCGCGTCCTGGTTCGCTGCGGATCGGGGTCGCCTTCGACGTGCAGCTGGCGGACGGGGATCTGCCGGGTGGGCATTTCGACCTCCCGGTCCACGCGATCGTCACCGGATCCGAGGTCGTGCGATGTCCACCCGCCGCCTGAGGGTCCCCGCCCCGCGGCGGGGCGATCGCCGGCTGCCGTGGAGGAAGGCAGCGTTCGCCGCCCTGGACTTCGAGGCGACGGGGCTCGACATCTCGCGCGACAGCATCGTGTCCTTCGGAGTCGTGCCCGTGCTGGAGGGACGGGTCGTCCTGCGGAACTCGATCCATCAGCTGGTGGAACCACACGTTCCTCCGTCCGTGAGATCCCAGAAGATCCACGAGCTGCGGCCACAGGACCTGGCAGGGTCTCCGAGGCTGGAGGAGGCGCGCGAGGTGCTGCGAGGAGTGCTGGCTCGTCGGTTCCTACTCGTGTGGTTCGCAGACGTGGAGGTGAACTTCCTGGCTGCCATATTCGGTGGACGGTCCGGGACGTGGAGGCGCCGGACCATCGACGTGCGTAACCTGGCGATCGAGGCCGACGGTCTCCCCGGCTCCAAGCGAGTCCAAGCGGGCTACGGCCTCTCTTGGGCGGCAGCACGCCTGGGGGTCCCAGTAGCGAATCCCCATGAGGCTTTCGATGACGCTCTTGTCACGGCGCAGCTGTTCCTGGTGTTGACTGGCAGGCTGTCGACGACGAGGGTCCCAACCGTCGCGGACCTGCTCGAGTTGGCGGGGGACTAGAGCCGCGGGTTGAACAGCGGTTCAAACTCAGGGTATAACCCAGCCGTGAGTGACCCGATCGGCACCGCGTTCCACGACGTCCAAGCGACGCGCGGCGCCACATTCATGGAGGAGGGCGGCTGGTACTGGACGGAGTCTTTCGGCGACACCGAGAAGGAGTATCGAGCCGTCCGGGGGGGCGTCGGCATGTGGGATGTGTCGCCGCTCACCAAGTGGGAGCTGCGCGGACCCGACGCCCTCGAGGCCGCCCAGCGCGTCCACTCGAACGATGTCTTGCGCATGGACGTCGGTCAGGTTCGATACGGCGCGGTACTGGACGAGGAGGGGCTGCTCGTAGACGACGGGACCGTGTTCAAGCTGGCCGAGGACCTGGTGTGGGTCATGACGAACGGTTCCGATCGCGAGGAGTACTTCGCCGAAGCCACGAAGGGGCTCGACGTGTCGGTCGACAACGTCACCCCATCGCTTCCCAACCTGCAGATCCAGGGGCCAGGTTCCCGAGAGCTGTTGTGTTCGATCACGGATGCCGATGTCGATGCCCTGCGCTACTTCCGGTTCCTTCCGGAACAGGTCACCGTGGGTGGCGTCCCCGTGTGGCTCGCGCGCACCGGGTTCACGGGCGAGCTCGGGTTCGAGCTCTTCCTGCGGCCGGAGCACGCGGAGGCGCTCTGGGAGGCGGTGGAGGCGGCCGGGGCGACCCCATTCGGCGTCGACGTGATCGAGCCGCTGCGCGTGGAGACCGGGATGATCGTGACCGACTACGACTACGCACCGCATGAACGCTCGCCGTACGACCTGGGTCTGGATCGGGTCGTGGCGCTCGACGCGCCGGGCGAGTTCATGGGGAAGGACAGGCTGCGTGAGATCGCGGCGGATCCCCCCAACAGATTCAAGACGCTCAGGTTGGCCGGCGACAGGATCCCGGAGTATGGGGCCACCGTCACGAAGGACGGCGAGCAGATCGGCGTCCTGACGAGCCCCGCGGTGAGCCCGCTGTATGGGCCGATCGGCCTGGCGATCCTGCGGACGGACGTAGCGCTGGACGGAACCACCGTGCAGGTCGCGCTGGACGGTGGCATGGTCCAAGCGACGGTCGACGTCCTGGCGATCCACGATCCGAAGAAGCGACGGCCACGCGGCTGAGCGCCGGCGGCCCCGAGATGCGAGGAGGAAGGACGTGACCGAGGAGAATCGCTCGCCACTGCACGATTGGCACGTGGCTCATGACGGGGAGTTCCTGTGGGAGGACGGCTACCCGTGGATGATGCACGAGGGCCGTGACCCGCTCGAGGAGTACGAGGCCGTCCGCACCGCTACCGGCCTGTGGGACCTCTTCTCCACATGCAAGTACGAGGTCACGGGACCCGACGCCGGCCGTCTGATCCAGCGCCGATTCACGAACAAGCTCGAGGGCATGGCCGACGGGTCCGTCCGGTATGGGGCGTTCGTCAACGCCGACGGATTGATGATCGACGACGGCAACGTGTACAAGCACGCCGCCGACAAGTACTGGGTCCTGATCAACTCGGCGGGGATCGACGAGTGGTTCCGCGAAACGGCCGGAGACCTCGACGCATCGATCGCCCACCGGACCAACGAGCTGGCCATGATCGCGGTACAGGGACCGACGTCGCAGGCGACGTTGCAAGGGCTCACGGATCGAGACCTAGGTGACCTGCGGTACTTCCGCTTCTGGCCGGAGCAGACGAAAGTGGCCGGTCGTGACGCCTGGGTCCTTCGGACAGGCTTCTCCGGAGAGAAGGGATACGAGGTCGTGATGGCGCCCGAGGACGCGAACGTCGTCTGGGACGCGCTGATCTCGGCGGGGGGCGTTCCGTTCGGCCTGACGGCGATAGACCTGGCCCGTACCGAGGTCGGGCTGATAATCATCGCGGTCGACTACAACCCGAGCGAGATCTCCCCGTGGGACCTCTCGATGGATCGGTTCATCAAGACCGATACCGAGTGCGTTGGGGCGGAAGCTCTGGCGGCCTATGGAGCCAACCCGCCTAGGCGATTCAAGTCGCTTCGCATCGAGAGCGAAACAGCACCTGAGTACGGTGCCGCCGTGACCAAGGACGGGAACGAGGTCGGGACGGTGACCTCGCCGGCCGCCTCGCCGCGTCTGGGGGCGATAGGCCTGGCCATCTTGGACGCGGACGCGGCGGTGGAGGGCGAGAAGGTCGAGGTCGGCGGTTCGGTTGCCACGGTCTCGACCCTCAGCCTCTACGACCCGGAGAAGAAGCGCCCTCGCGCATAGCTCAGCCACGTATGCTCGCGCGGTGAGTCAGCCGCTCCTGGGTGTGGTGCCCAACTTCAGCGAAGGGCGACGCACCCCGGTGATCGAGGAGATCGTCCGCGCCTTGCGGGTGCCCGGCGCTCGTGTCGTCTTCGCAGAGGCGGATCCGGATCACAACCGGTTGGACACGACCGTCCTCGGATCGGCCGAAGCCGTGTTCGCGAGCGCCATGGCGGGCGCCGCCATGGCCGTGGAGTCGATCGACATGTTCACCCATACGGGCGGGCACCCCCGGATGGGTGCGGTCGACGTGATCCCCTTCATGCCCGTTCGCGACGCAACCATGGATGACTGCATCGACCTGGCCCGGCGGTTCGGGCAGGAGCTGGCGGAGAGGCTCGACCTCCCCGTCTACCTGTACGACCGGGCGGCACTCTCCCCCGAGAGAGCGTCGCTCGCCGACGTCAGGAAGGGTGAGTTCGAGGGACTGCGAGAGGCCGTGGCCCGTGGCGAGCGCCTGCCGGACTTCGGCCCGCCTGAGATCGGTCGTGCGGGCGCCACGGCGGTGGGAGCCCGCAAGCCTCTGGTGGCGTTCAACCTGTATCTAGATGGGACCGACGAGGAGGCCGCGAAGCGGATCGCGCGCGCCGTGCGCGAGTCGGGGGGCGGGCTGCCGGCCTTGCGGGCGATCGGATTCGCGGTGCCTGAACGCGGCGGCATGGTGACCGTTTCGATGAACCTGGTCGACCACGACGTCACGAGTCTGCGGACGGCCTACGACGCGGTTGCCGCGGAGGCGCTGGCGGAGGATCTGCAGATCACCGAAAGCGAGATCGTGGGGTTGGTTCCCGCGGGCGCGCTCGACGACGGCGATATCGAGTACCTGCGACTCTCGGGGTTCGACCCCGACGAGCAGATCTTGGAGCGACTGATCGAGCCGGTGGAGGAGGAACGAGCGAAGTGACGGACGAACGGTTGGGTGCCATGACGGTAGACGCGTTCCTGGAGGCGCTCGGCTCGAACGCGCCGACGCCCGGCGGGGGAGCAGCGGGTGCGATCTCGGCCGCGACCGGCGCCGCGCTGATCGCGATGGTCGGGCGGCTCACGGTCGGGAAGGTCGGGTTCGAGGATGTCGACGAGCGGATGCGCGCGCTGGTCGAGCGGGCCGATGCGGCGCGGGCGGCGTTCCTCGATCTGGCGGATCGCGATGCCCACGCGTTCGACGGCGTGATGCTGGCGTTCAAGATGCCCAAGGGGACCGACGAAGAGAGGGCGGCACGATCCGCGGCGATCCAGGCCGGATACGAGGCCGCGGCCTCCGTGCCCCTGGAGATCGCGAGCGCCGCCGTCGACCTGATGGAGCTGGCCGAGGACGCGACCGCGATGGGGAATCCGCGGGCGGCCTCCGACGGCGTGTCCGGGTCGGCCCAGCTCTACTGCGCGACCCTCTGCGCGATCACGAACGTCGAGATCAACGCCGCATCGCTGAAGGATGAGGCTCGGCGAGGCGTGCTGCTCGACGAGGTCGCCACGTTGCGGGGCCGGGCCGATCAGTCGATCCGTGAGGCTCAGACGGCGTTCCAGCTACGGTTGTCATCCTGAGCCGACGACTCAGAACAGCCCGATCGTCCGACCGTCCTCGTCGATGTCGACGTTCATGAACGCGGGCGTCTTGCCCAAGCCGGGCATCCGTTGCATCTCACCACAGAGGGCGACCACGAAGCCTGCGCCGGCGGCCGGCACCAGGCTTCGTACCGGGAGGCGGAAGCCCGTGGGACGGTTGAGGAGAGATGGGTCGTGCGACAGTGATAGGTGTGTCTTCGCCATACACACGGGCAGCGTCCCGAACCCCAGCGCGTCCATGCGGGCCAGGTCTTCCTCGGCCTGAGGCAGGAAGTCGACGCCTTCGGCGCCGTAGAGACGCGTCGCGATCGCTTCGACCTGCTCCCTCAACGAAGTTCCGTCAGGCGTCAGGAAGTCGAATTCGTTCTCCCGCTCGCAGGCTTCGACGACGGCGTCGGCCAGGTCGATGGCACCGTCACCACCACGGGCGAAGCCTCGGTTCACGACCACCGTCTCGGCGCCGGCACCTTCCGCCAGCTCCTCGATCAGCGCGACCTCGGCCTCGGTGTCGCTGGGGAAGTTGTTGATCGACACGACACATGGCAGCCCGTACCGCTTCACGATGCTCACGTGCGCCGCCAGATTGTCGGCGCCTCGTCGCAGCGCGTCCAGATCCTCGATGGCGAGGTCGGTGAAGGCCAGCCCGCCGTGGGACTTGGTGGCCCGAACGGTCGTGACCAGCACGGCAGCCGACGGTGTGAACCCGCCCACTCGGCAGACGATGTCGCAGAACTTCTGGAAGCCCAGGTCGCTCGCGAACCCGGCCTCCGTGACCACGTAGTCGGCGAGCTTCAACGCGACGCGATCCTCGATGATCGAGTTGTTCGCGTGCGCGATGTTGCCGAACGGACCTGCGTGGATCAGCACCGGTTGCCCCTCCAGGGTCTGCACCAGGTTCGGCTTGATCGCGTCCTTCATGATCACGGTCATGGCGCCCGCCACGCGGAGGTCCTCGGCCGTGACGGGCCTGCCGCTCCGATCCTCCGCGACGACGATCCGCCCGAGACGGGCTCGGAGGTCCTGAAGACCGCTCGCCAACGCGAAGATCGCCATGATCTCAGACGCCGCCGTGATCACGAACTGGTTCTCGCGGGGCACCCCGTGAGCCTTCCCACCCAGGCCGACCATGGTGTACCGGAGCTCCCGATCGTTGACATCCAGGGTGCGGGGCCAAGTGATCGTCTCTACGTCGATGTCCAGCGGGTCTCCGTTGAAGATCGACGCGTCGAGGGCGGCGGCGAGCAGGTTGTGTGCGGCGGTCACCGCATGGAAGTCGCCGTTGAAGTGCAGGTTGATCTCCTCCATCGGGACGACCTGTGCGTAGCCGCCGCCGTTGCCGCCGCCCTTGATGCCGAACACCGGCCCCATCGACGGCTCACGCAGGCAGAGCATCACGTCCTTACCGATCTTGCCCAGTCCCTGGGTGAGCGAGACCGAGGTCGTCGTCTTCCCTTCGCCGGCTTTCGTCGGCGTGATCGCCGTCGTGATGATGAGCTTGCCGTCGGGTCGGTCCTTGAGCCGGTCGAGCACGGACAGATCAACCTTGGCGCGGTAGCGCCCGAACCGTTCGAGCTCATCCGTGGTGATCCCGGCCGAGTCCGCGATATCGGCGATAGGTCGAAGCGTCGCTTCCTGCGCGATCTCGAGTCCGCTCTTCACGTGGTTACTCCTCGATGCGTCGGGTCGGAGCGCGAGGATACCGCCGATGGGCCTGGCCCGATCCGACGGAATGGACCTGAGCGCTGATCGCTCGACCAGGATCAAGACGATCATCACGGCGGCGAGGACCGGCATCAAGCACACCCGCTCAAAGTGTCAGCGCCGAGCGTCACCGTCCGGTTCGTTCTGCGGCAAGCAGCGCTAGGCTGGACCCGTGGCCGTCTCCGAACCGCTCCGTCGGAGCACTACCCAGGTGCGCGTCGTGGTGGTCGACGAAGGGGTGCCGGGCGAACGTCCGGACACCCTCGCGACCGAGGAACCGATGGAGATCCGTGTCTCGGGCCCGGGCCAAGAGCTCGAGCCTGTGGCCGTCACCATGCGGACCCCGGGCGGTGACTTCGAGCTGGCGGTCGGGTTCCTGTTCACCGAAGGCCTGATCGCTCCGGGGGACGTGCGCAGGGTGGCCTACTGCGACAACCTCCCCGGTGAGGATCAGCGATACAACGTAGTCTCGGTCATGCTCGAGCGGGCGTTCGACGCGACGCTCGTTCATCGCAACTTCTCAGCGACGTCTTCCTGCGGGATCTGCGGCAAAGCGGCGCTCGACGACGTCGAGGTTAGGTGCGCTCCGGTGACCGCCGGTCCGGTGGTTACGGCAGATCTGCTCGTCTCGCTGCCAGCCGTGCTTCGATCGCAACAGCGGCTCTTCGACCAAACGGGGGGACTGCACGCGGCGGGGTTGTTCACCGCTGAAGGTGAACTGGTCTCGGTACGCGAGGACGTGGGGCGCCACAACGCGGTCGACAAGGTGATAGGCGAGCAGTTGCTGTCGGGGCGCGTGCCGTTGTCCCGGCACATCCTGCAGGTGAGCGGCCGGCTTTCGTTCGAGATCGTTCAGAAGGCAGCGGTTGCGGGCATCCCGATCGTGAGTGCGGTCAGTGCCCCGACGTCACTCGCCGTCGAGGCGGGGGAGCGGTTCGGTATGACCGTCGTAGGCTTCGTCCGCGACAGACGGCTGAACGTCTATACGGGATCCGAGCGCGTCACCTGACCGGTCCCTCAGAAGCGTAGCGACGGTCCGGTCCGCGCATCCACGTAGAATCGCTCACGAACCGACTTTCGGTCGGAAGGAGAGCCGATGGGGAACGGGCTCACGCGACTCACCGAGCCGATGATCCGCGAAGACGGCGCGTTGCGCGTCGCCACCTGGGACGAGGCCCTCGACAGGGCCGCCGACGGGTTGCGTGCCGCTACTGAGCGGGCTGGTGGCAACGGGGTCGGGATCTTCAGTTGCTCGAAGGCAACGAACGAGATGAACTTCGTCGCTCAGAAGTTCGCTCGGCAGGTCCTACGCAGCAACAACATCGATAGCTGTAACCGCACCTGACACGCTCCGTCCGTGGTCGGTCTGGCCACAGTGCTCGGAGCAGGCGGCGGGACAAGCTCATACGAGGAGTTCCACCACACGGATCTCATCCTGCTGTGGGGATCGAACGCGCGAGCGGCGCATCCGATCTTCTTCCATCACGCCCTGAAGGGGATCCACAACGGCGCCAAGATGATCGTGGTCGATCCGCGACGTACCGAGTCCGCTGAGTGGGCCGACCTATGGCTCGGCATCGACGTCGGGACCGACATCGCGCTCTCCAACACGATCGCCCGCGAGATCATCGTGAACGACCTTCAGCACAACGCGTTCGTGGAGCACGCCACGACGGGTTTCGAGGAGTACCGCTCTTCGGTCATGGATTGGACCCTCGAACGCGGCGAAGCAGTCACCGGTGTTCCCGGCGAGATCATCCAGGAGGTCGCGCACGCCTACTCGAAGGCGGATCGCGCCATGATCTGCTGGACCCTGGGCATCACGGAGCATCACAACGCCGTGGACAACGTCCTGTCGCTGATCAACCTGAGCTTGCTTACAGGTCATGTGGGCCGATACGGGAGCGGACTGAACCCGCTCCGCGGACAGAACAACGTCCAGGGCGGCGGGGATATGGGCGCCCTCCCGAACAAGCTGCCCGGGTTCCAGGACATCGAGAAGGACGTCGCCGCGCGCGAGCGGTTCGAGAGAGCGTGGGGCGTGCCGATCCCGCCTGAGTACGGCTGGCATCTAGCCCAGATGTTCCACGCCATGGAGCGCGGCGAGATGCGCGCGGTCTACGTGATCGGCGAGAACCCCGCGAGCTCCGAGGCCGATGCCACGCACGCCACGCCGTTGCTGGAGAACCTGGACTGCCTGATCGTCCAGGACATCTTCATGACGAAGACGGCGGAGCTCGCAGACGTGGTGCTCCCCGCGACCGCCGCTTGGGCGGAGAGCGAAGGTACCGTCACCAACAGCGAGCGGCGAGTGCAACGGGTCCGCAAAGCGCTCGACCCGCCCGGTAACGCGAAAGACGACATCTGGATCATCGCGCAGCTGGCGAAGCGACTGGGTGTGGACTGGGGGGAGGTCTCCGCCCACGACGCGTGGGAGGAGCTGCGCACCCTGTCCCCGATGCATGCCGGGATGTCTTACGAACGCTTGGAGGCACTCGGGGGGATCCAGTGGCCGTGTCCCGATGAATCGCACCCGGGCACGCTCTTCCTTCACGGACGGCTCTGGGAGTTCGACGACCCGGAGACGCAAGGGACCAAGGCACCGTTCAGCGTGGTGATCGACGATCCACCGGTCGATGCGCTCGACAACGAGTTCCCGTTACGCCTGACGACCGGCCGACGGCTGGACTCCTACAACACGGGCGTGCAGTCGGGGGGTTACACCTCGCCGCTCCGCCGACCCGAGTCGATCGAGATCTCACCGGAGGACGCCGGGGCCCTCGGCGTCGAAGAAGGGGAGCGCGTCCGAGTCACGTCGCGCCGCGGCTCGGTGGAAGCGCCGGTCCACATCGATCGCGGGTTGCGACCGGGTCTCACGTTCATGACCCTGCATTTCCCCGACGAGGTCGAGACGAACCGTCTGACGATCGAAGCTAACGACCCCAAGTCAGGGACCGCCGAGTTCAAGGCGACCGCTGTCCGGATCGACAGGTTGCGGCAGATACCTGCCGTAGCGGGCGGGCGGGACGTCGGATGACGGAGGTGTCGTGGACCTCCACCTGACGCCGTCGGCTCCGACAGACCAGGAGCGGGCCGCGGTCGACGCTCACCTTGGGCCCCCAGATACCGGGTGGGTGGGTGGCCCTCGCGACGGAGGTGTCGAGACGCGGTTCGTGCGCGGCGGCAGTGCGGCCCGCGCGCAGCGGGATCTCCTGCTCCCGGCGTTGCATGCACTGCAGGCGGGGGTGGGATGGATCAGCGAGGGCGGCTTGAACTACGTCTGCCAGCGCCTGACCGTTCCTCCGGCCGAGGCCTACGGGGTCGCGACGTTCTACGCGATGTTCAGTGTGGTGCCTCGACCGGAGACGGTGGTTCACGTTTGCGACGATCTCGCGTGCCGGGTGACGGGCGCGATCGAGCTCTGTGCCGCCCTCGAGGAGCAGGTCGGAGTGGAGGGCACGCCGACCGCCGACGGATCCGCCACCTGGCAACGCAGTCCGTGTCTGGGGATGTGTGATCAGGCCCCGGCCGTACTAGGCCAGCGGACCGGTCGGCCCGACGTCGCCCTCGGTGGAGCGACAGCCGCATCGTTCGATGCGATCGTCCGGCCGGACTCGACCGTGGTGTGTGCGGGTGCCGACACAGCGCCACAGACCTGGGATCCCGCAACGCGCGCCGGCCTCCGGCTGCTGCGCCGTGTGGGCACCGCGGACCCTTCGTCGATCGACGACTATCGGGCGAACGGCGGCTACGAAGCGCTCCCGCGGGCGCGCGAGCTAGGTCCCGAAGGCGTGATCCGCGAGGTCACGGACGCGAAGCTGCTCGGTCGCGGGGGCGCGGCGTTCCCAGCCGGCGTCAAGTGGAAGGCTGTAGCGGAACAGGCCGCACGTCCTCACTACTTCGTCTGCAACGCGGACGAGTCCGAGCCGGGCACGTTCAAGGACCGGGTGGTCATGGAGCAGGACCCGTTCGCGGTGATCGAGGCGCTGACGATCGCGGGGTATGCCACCGGGTGCGAGCGGGGCTACATCTACATCCGGGGGGAGTATCCGCTCGCCACGGAGCGGCTGGAGAACGCGATCGCAGAGGCCCACCGGTGTGGTTTCCTTGGAGGCGACGTCATGGACGCGGGGTTCGCGTTCGACATCGAGCTCCGGCGCGGCGCCGGAGCATACATCTGCGGCGAGGAGACGGCGCTCTTCAACTCGATCGAGGGCAAGCGCGGCGAGCCCCGGAACAAGCCACCGTTCCCAGTGCAGCGCGGCGTGTTCGGCAAACCCACGGGTATCAACAACGTCGAGACGCTGATCAACGTGCTGGAGATCATGCGGATCGGTGGTCAGGCGTACGCCGAGATCGGCACCGAGGGCTCGACGGGACCCCGGCTCTTCTGCCTGAGCGGGACCGTGGCGCGCCCGGGCTTGTACGAGGTCGAGTCCGGCGCAACGTTGCGCCAGGTCCTCGACCTGGCCGGAGGGATCCAGGGAACGCCGAAGGCGATCCTCCTCGGGGGTGCAGCGGGCGGGTTCGTCCCTCCCGAGGACCTGGACATCAAGCTCACGTTCGAGGACGCGCGCGAGGGCGGGTACACGCTCGGCTCGGGCGTCGTCATGGCGTTCAACGATCCGGTGGACCTGGTCGACATCGTGCTCCGCATCGCGCGGTTCTTCCGCGACGAGTCGTGCGGACAATGCGTCCCTTGCAGGGTCGGCACCGTCCGCCAGGAGGAGGCGCTGCACCGGTTGGCTCAAGGCAGCGCCCTTGGTTCGCGCGCGCAGGAGCTCGCGCTGATCGACGAGATCGCTCAGGTCATGCGCGACGCGTCGATCTGTGGCCTGGGCCAGACGGCAGCCTCCGCCGTGCAGTCTGCGGTGCAACGGCTGCGTCTCTTCGACGGCCAGGACGTGAGCGCATGAGCCAGGCTGTGCCGCTGGACCCGCCCCGTCGTTTGCTCGACCTCGAGGTCGACGGGCAACCGGTGAGGGTCGCGGAGGGTGCCACGATCCTCGACGCCTGTCGTGCGCAGGGGATAGACACGCCCACCCTGTGCTACGCCGACAACCTCACCCCGGTGAACGCGTGCCGCGTGTGTGTGGTCGAGGTGGAAGGTGCTCGGACGCTCGTTCCCTCCTGCAGTCGCCAGGCCGAGGACGGGATGAAGGTCAAGACAGACACCGAGCGCGTGGCGCACTCCCGCAAGCTGGTGATGGAGTTCCTGGCGTCGAGCGTGGAGACGGAGCTCGCCGGTCCAGATGTGCACCGTTGGATGGGGGAGTACGAGGTGGATCCCGATCGCTTCGGTGCACGGATGGTGCAGCTTCCGGCCGGGGAGCGCGATGAACGATGGGCCGGCCATCATCACGACCCGCCCGATCCCTCGGTGGCGGAGTCCGTCGCTCAGCCCGTGAAGATCGACAATGAGTTGTACGTCCGCGATTACTCGAAGTGCATCCTGTGCTACAAGTGCGTCGAGGCTTGTGGGGTGGACGCGCAGAACACGTTCGCGATCGCGGTCGCCGGGCGTGGGTTCGACGCCCGGATCTCGACCGAGTACGCCGTCCCGCTCAACGAGTCTGCTTGCGTCTACTGCGGGAATTGCATCGGCGTGTGTCCCACAGGCGCCTTGATGTTCACGAGCGAGCACGACAAGCGCGAGGACGGAACCTGGGACGAGTCCTCTCAGTCGGTCGTCGACACGATCTGTCCTTACTGCGGTGTCGGGTGCGAGCTCGAGCTTCACGTCCAGGACAACGAGATCGTCAAGGTCACCTCATCCTGGGACAACGACATCACCAGCGGCCATCTCTGCATCAAGGGACGATTCGGGTTCGCGTTCGTCCAAGCTCGGAAGGGCGACGATCCTGCGGTGCGGAAGCGTGAGCGAGACTAGTCTGACCCAGACTACTGGCGGTACGACGGGGATCGTGCTGGCCGGTGGGCGCTCGACCAGGTTCGGCAGCGACAAGCTCACAGCGCAGTATCAGGGTGCGCCACTCCTGCACGGCGCGGTCACGCGACTAGCCGGGGTGTGTGACGAGGTCGTCGTGGTCCTCTCGCCGAACGGTGCCGAACCCCCCCTTCCCTCGGACGCTCGCGTCCGGTTCACGCGCGACGCGACCGAAGGGGAGGGCCCGCTCGCCGGCTTATACACCGGGCTGATGGCGGTCCGCACCGAGCTGACCCTGGTGGCCGGCGGAGACATGCCCGATCTCCAGACAGCCGTGCTCGTCGAGATGCTACGCGTCGCCCAGGAGGATGGTGTAGACGCGGTCGTGCTGGCGGATCGCGAGAGATACCGCCCACTCCCTTGCGTCCTGCGGATGCTGGAGGCGCTCGACGCGGCGCACACGCTGCTTCACCTGGGCGGCCGTCGTCTCCGATCCATGGTGGAGGCGCTCCATCCCATCGTGATCCCCGAGGCCACGTGGTCGGCCATGGATCCCGCAAGGAGAACGCTCTTCGACGTGGACGAACCGGGTGATCTTGCCCTCACGCCCACAACACTCCGAACCGAGTGAGTTCCATGGTGTTGCCCTCGTGATCTCGGACGAGGGCAACCTGCGGCCGATATGCGCGCGCGTCGGCATGGGATAGGCTCCGAGCCGAAGAGCGGGGAGGCTCGGCCACCCGCGCATCACATCTCTCCCGGAAGGACTGTGCCATGAAGCGTCGTGTCCTGATCATGGGAGCCGCGGGCCGCGACTTCCACAACTTCAATACGGTGTACCGCGACGATCCCAACACCGAGGTCGTGGCGTTCACGGCGACCCAGATCCCATTCATCAACGACCGCATGTACCCGGCCGAGCTCGCCGGTCCGAACTATCCGGACGGCATCAAGATCCACGACGAGTCCGAGCTGACGCAGCTGATCAAGCGAGAGCGCGTCGACGACGTCGTGTTCGCGTACTCGGACGTGTCGCATGTCTACGTGATGCACAAGGCGAGCGAGGCGATGGCCGCTGGTGCGAACTTCCTGCTTCTGGGCGCCGATGCGACCATGCTCGACGCCGAGGTCCCGGTGGTCTCGGTCTGCGCCGTGCGCACCGGGTCCGGCAAGAGCCAGACGACGCGCGCGATAGCCGGGACCATGAAGGACGCGGGTAAGCGCGTCGTCGCGGTCCGTCACCCCATGCCCTACGGCGACCTGAACGCCCAGCGCGTGCAGCGCTACGCCACTCTCGAAGACCTCGACAGCTACGACACCACGATCGAGGAGCGCGAGGAGTACGAACCGCATATCACGTCCGGAACGATCATCTACGCCGGCGTCGACTATGCGGACATCCTCGCGCAGGCACAGAGGGAGTGCGACGTGCTCCTGTGGGACGGTGGGAACAACGATCTGCCTTTCTACCGGCCCACCGTGAGCGTCGTGGTCGCCGACCCACTCCGCGCCGGGCACGAGATGACGTACTTCCCCGGCGAGACGAACTTCCGCATGGCCGACGTGATCGTGATCAACAAGGTGGACTCGGCCTCGACGGAACAGATCGGTCAGCTGGAGGACACCATCCGAGCGGTGAACCCAGGGGCGACCGTCGTGAAGGCGAACAGTCGCGTGACGGTCGACGATGCTGGCGCGATCGCCGGGAAGCGGGTGCTCGTGGTCGAAGACGGGCCGACCCTCACGCACGGTGAGATGAAGTTCGGCGCCGGCGTCGTGGCGGCGCGCCTGAACGGAGCCGCCGAGATAGTCGACCCGCGCCCCTGGGCGGTGGGGACCATCGACGAGACGTTCCGCAAGTACGACGTGGGCCCCGTGCTGCCGGCCATGGGGTACTCGGACGGGCAGCTCGCGGAGATGGAGAAGATCATCGATGCGGCAGACGTGGACCTGGTGGTGATCGGGACCCCGATCGACCTGCGGCGCGTGATCTCCATCTCGAAGCCGGCGGTTCGCGTGCGTTACGACCTGGACGTCCTTCCAGATTCACCGCAGCTGACCGACATCTTGTCGCCCGTTCTGACGGGCTGATCCCGAACCGGAGCGAGGCGGCGATCGTGGAGCGGGTGGTCATCGCGCTCGGTGGCAACGCGCTGCTGCGTCGTGGCGCCGAGGACACCTTCGACGAGATGTATCGAGCCGCCCGTTCGGCAGCTGAGCGGATCGCCGAGATCGCGGCCGCCGACTGGGAAGTCGTCGTCACCCACGGCAACGGACCGCAGGTTGGACGGATCCTCCTGCAGCAGGAGGCCGCCAAGGATGTGGTCAACCCGATGCCTTTGGACGTCTGTGGTGCGGAGAGCCAAGGACAGATCGGGTACCTGCTGCAGGTCACGATCGGCGATGTGTTCTTCGAGCGCGGCATGGAGCGTCCGGTCGTCACGATCCTCACGCTGACGCGCGTCCGATCCCAGGACCCCGCGTTCCGCAACCCAACGAAGTTCGTCGGACCCTACTACGACGAAGTGCAGGCCAAGGAGCTCGAGACGGCACGCGGCTATGTGATGAAGGCCGACCCCCATGGTGGGTGGCGTCGGGTCGTTCCGTCTCCCAGGCCTTACTCGATCGTAGAGACCCCCGTGATCACGCGGCTGGTTGCCGACGGCGCGATCGTGATCGCGGCCGGCGGAGGAGGTGTGCCCGTGATCGAGAAGGGCCCTCGCCTGATCGGCAAGGAAGGCGTCGTGGACAAGGATCTTGCGGCTGCGATCTTGGCCCACGAGGTCGGTGCCTCGGTGCTACTCATACTCACGGACGTGAAGAAGATCCAGCGGGGTTACGGGTCCCTTTATCCGGAGGATCTCGATCGGATCTCCGTGAGCGAGGCGAAGGCCCTCCTCAAGAAGGGTGAGTTCGGAGCGGGCTCCATGGGCCCGAAGGTCCAAGCGGCCGTGAACTTCGTGGAGGCAGGGGGCGCGCGCGCAGTGATCGCCGAACTAGATGACGCACCGGCAGCGCTTCTCGGGAACGCCGGGACCGAGCTAGTGGCCGACTGACTCCGGCGGGCTACGGAAGGAGCGCCGAAGTGTCGGATCGCGAGCCGGTTCGCGTTGATGTCGCACTCGAAGACCGAGCGGCCACGATCTGATCCGGGTTCACCTAGCCGGGTTCCTGAATAGCTGCACGGCCACGAATAGCGCGAACGCGCCGACGGCCATGACGAGGAACGCCAGCATCCCCACGAAGAACCATTCGAGGAAGCCTTGGATGGCCAGCACGCAGCCATCCTATCGGAGCTGCCGCCCGTGACGATCGAAGTTCCGCCGGTTCCCGGCTCCCGGCCACGTGCCCGTCGGCCGGACTATGCTGTCCCGCTATGGACACACCGCGCGAAGACACGGAGAGGGAGCCACCGAAGGACGAGAACGACGAGACCAAGCCCGCAAGCGAGGTCGAGTCCTACGAATCCGAGTGGTACCAGGTCTTGAAACGGCGGGCCGAGGAACTCGAGGGGCAAACGGAGCCGGCCGAGGGCGATGGCGAAGAAGAACTCGAGGAGCAGGGCGAGGGCGAGGGCGAGGGCGCCGAGGCTTGAGGGCCCGGCCGACCCTTGAGCATCCATCCATGCGGCTGGGGATCCTGACCGGCGGCGGCGACTGTCCCGGGCTGAATGCCGCGATCCGGGCCGTGGTCCGGTCCGGTGAAGACCGAGGGATAACGATCCTGGGGTTCCGAGACGGCTGGCGAGGGGTGCTCGACGGCCAGGCTCGCGAACTCACCCTGGAAGACGTGAGAGGGATCCTGCCCAGGGGGGGCACCATCCTGGGCACTTCGGGAACGCAGCCCCACCTGATAGACGGCGGATCCGATCTGGTCCGAGACGCCATGGAGGTCCACGCCCTCGACGGGTTCGTCGTGATCGGAGGCGAAGGAACCATGGGGGCCACCGCGGCGATGCCCGATGTGGCGGCCGTCGGGATCCCCAAGACGATCGACAACGACATCGGGGGAACCGACTCCAGCATCGGGTTCTGGACCGCCGCGCAGATCGCCACCGATTCGGTAGATCGCCTCTACAGCACCGCCGAGAGCCACAACCGCGTGATGGTGTGCGAGGTGATGGGTCGGAGCGCTGGTTGGATCGGACTGACCGCCGGCATGGCGGGCGGCGCCGACATCATCCTGATCCCGGAGTATCCGTTCGACATCGAGGCCGTCTGCCGCCGTATCCGCCGGGTCCACTCCGAACGGAGGCCGTTCTCGATCGTCGTTGTCTCAGAGGGAGCCGAGCCGATCCCCGGCACCATGTCGGTGCCGGAGTACGCACTCGACGAGAACGGCTGGCCGCGGCTCGGGGGGATCGGGAGCCTGGTGGCCGACGAGATCCATCGGCGGATCCGATCGGAGACCCGGGTGACCACGCTCGGCCACGTCCAGCGGGGTGGTTCGCCGGTCGCGTTCGACCGCGTGCTGGCCAGCCGGCTCGGCATGGCCGCTGTGGACGAGGTCCTCGCCGGCCATTGGGGGAATCTGGTCGGAGTCCGGGGTGGGGAGATCGTGACCACGCCGCTCGCCGAGGTGGGGGCTCAGCCCAGCCTGGTACCGGCCGAGCTCCAACGGATCCCCGAGATCCTCTGCACGTGACCGGCTGATAGGGCCCCTCCCCGTAGTAGCGTTCCGCGCGTGAAGGTAGGCATCCTGACCGGCGGGGGCGATGTCCCCGGACTGAACGCCAGCATCAAGGCGGCCACGATGCGCATGGCCTCGGATGGCCACCAGGTACTGGGCATCCGCCGCGGATGGGCCGGGATCTTGGAGACCGATCCCGATGATCCATCGACCGCTACTGCGAACACGATCACGCTGGACCCGGGCGTGGTGCGGACGATCGATCGCACGGGGGGAACGTTCCTGCACACCTCCAGGACGAACCCTGCCAAAGTTCGCGCGGCTGAGGAGCCCGCCTTCCTCGCGGGTGGTCGGCAGGACGACGGTCCGCGGGACCATACGTCGCATGCCCTGCGCGTGCTCGACCATCTGGGGCTCGATGCGCTGATCCCGATAGGCGGCGACGACACCCTTTCGTTCGCGCTGCGGTTATCGGACGAAGGGGTGCCCGTGGTGGCCATCCCCAAGACCATGGACAACGACGTCCACGGCACCGACTACTGCATCGGATTCTCCACGGCCATCACGCGGACGGTGATCTTCATCCACCAGCTGCGCACCAGTGCGGGCTCCCACGAACGGTTGGCGGTGGTAGAGGTGTTCGGTCGATACAGCGGGGAGACATCCCTCGTGGCGGCTTACCTCTCTGGTGTGGACCGCGCGATCATCTCGGAGGTCCCGTTCGACATCGAGAAGCTCGCGGGGTTCCTGATGGCCGACAAGGCGTCCAACCCGAGCAGCTACGCCATGATGACGATATCCGAGGGTGCCACCTTGATAGGCGGGGAGATGGTCCAGGAGGGTCCCGAGGACGCGTACGGCCATCGGAAGCTGGGTGGCGTGGGGCAACAGACGAGCGAGATGTTGAAGGAGATCACGGGTGACGGGATCATCTACCAGCAGATCGGCTACCTCATGCGTTCGGGCAGCCCCGACTCGCTCGACCTCATGGTCGCCATCAACTACGCGGTCATGGCAGCGGACCTGGTGATCGAGGGAACGAACGGACGGCTGGTCGCGCTGCGGAACGGGAACTACGCCAACGTGCCGCTGGAGGTCACCCGTCAAGGTGTGAAGCGAGTCGACGTCGATTCGTTGTACGACGCGGGTCAATACCAACCGAAGATCCGCCACGTAGACGGCAAGCCGATGTTCCTGTACTAGGCTGTCGCGACCGTGGCCTCCTACCGAGTCGATCTGCGTTCAGACACCGTCACCACCCCTTCCGCAGCCATGCGCAAGGCGATGGCCGAGGCGGAGGTTGGCGACGACTGGTACGGAGACGACCCCACGGTCAACCGGCTGCAGGATCGCGCGGCCGAGCTCACCGAGAAGGAAGCCGCCATGTTCGTGCCCACCGGCACGATGGCGAACCAGATCGGCCTTCGCTTGCATGTGACGGGCTCCGGTCACTTGGTCGCAGCAACGGCCGGCGCGCACGTTGCGAGCACCGAGATGATGACCTCCGCGGTCCTGTCGGGCATCACCTGCCGGACAGGCGACCCCGGTCCGAAGGGATGGATGACGGCGGATCTCGCCCGCTCGCTCGTCGAGGACGAGGATCCCTACGACGTCGAGGTCGTGGATCTGCTGGCCGTCGAGAACACCATGGGTCATGCAGGCGGCACCGTGATGCCTGTTGAGGAGCTTCGGGCGATCCGCAAGGTGGCCGACGATAACGGCCTGCCGATCCACCTGGACGGTGCGCGTATATTCAACGCCGCGGTGGCCGCCGGGGTGGACGTCAGCGAGTTCGCCCGCGAAGCGGACACGATGATGTTCTGCGTCTCGAAAGGCCTGGGAGCTCCGATCGGATCGCTCGTGTGCGGCACGCGTGAGCACATCCGTGAGGCGCGGAGGCTCAAGATCCTGTTCGGCGGCGCCTGGCGACAGGCCGGGATCATGGCCGCCGCCGGCCTGGTCGCCCTGGAGGGCGGTCGCGAGCGTCTGCACGAGGATCACGAGCGCGCGCGGCGACTAGCCGACGGGGTGGCCGAGGTTCTTCCTGGTTCGCTCGATCCCGCAACGGTCGAAACGAACATGGTCTACGTCGACACGGACGCGGTGGGGCTGCGGTCCCTGGACGTGATCCGTCGGCTCGCGGACCTCGGCGTGGGAGCGACGCCCGTCTCCGGGAAGGTTCGGATGGTCACCCACGTTGACGTTGACGACGACGGACTGGCATTGGCTCTGGACGCCTTGCGCTCCGTCGTCGTGGACGCCGCGAAGGAGACATGATGGCCTTGTTCACGAAGAACTACCCCGATGAGATCGCAGCACGGGTGCCGCCGGGTCAGCGCTTGGTCAAGACCTGGCCGGTCCTGCACTACGGTCCGATCCCGGCGTTCGACGGTACGGACTGGGACTTGGAGGTCACGGGCCTGGTCGACAACCCGCTCACGTTGTCCTACCAGGAGCTCCGGGCGCTCCCCAACGTGGTGGTCGGAGCGGACATGCACTGCGTGACCGGATGGAGCACCCTGGACAACACGTGGGAGGGCGTTTCATTCCGGACGCTACGGGAGATGGCCGAGCCCACGTCCGAGGCCAAGTGGGTGATCGCGCACTGCGCGCACGGGTACACCTCGAACCTGTCCTTGCAGGCTATGGACGACGACGACGTCTTGGTCGCCTGGCGGAACAACGGTGAGGACCTGAGCGCCGAGCACGGATGGCCCCTCCGACTGGTCGTGCCCAAGCGATACGCCTGGAAGAGCGCCAAATGGCTCACCGGTCTGGAGTTCAGCGCCAAGAACAAGCGGGGGTTCTGGGAGGTGCGCGGATACCACATCCACGCTGAGCCGTTCGGCGAGGAGCGCTACAGCCACCAGGAAGGTTCGCGCGCCGAGCTGGAGCCGTGACCGAGGATCTTGACCTTCAGGCGTACCTGGCCAGGATCGGCTACACCGGCGATCTGGCCCCGACCATCGAAACGCTGACCGGCATCCACCGGGCGCACGTCCTTTCGATACCGTTCGAGAACCTGGACATCCTGCTCGGCAGGCCGATCCGGCTTGATATGGAGAGCCTCCAAGAGAAGCTGGTTCGCTTAGGGCGCGGAGGTTACTGCTTCGAGCAGAACTCGCTCTTCGCTGCCGTGATGGAACACCTCGGGTTCCAGGTCACGCGTCTGGCCGCGCGCGTCCGGATGGGCGACGAGCGCTCAACGCCTCGAACCCACATGGTCCTGGCGGTCGATATCGACGGGGCCAGGTGGCTCGCCGACGTCGGGTTCGGAGGCGACACCCTGCTCGACCCGATCGCGCTCGAAGGCGATGAGCCAGTTCGCCAGGGGGCATGGGCGTTCCGGATGGGCTTGGAGGACGAGGTCCGCGTTCTGCGGGGCCACCGAAGCGACGGGTGGATGGACCTCTATGCATTCACGGAGGAGCCGCAGCTGCCGGTCGACTACGAGGTTGCCAACCATTTCACGTCGACGTGGCCTCGTTCGCCCTTCGTCAGCAAGGTCGTCGTTCAGCGTTCGGGCCTGGATGAGCGGTGGATGCTGATCGATGACGAGGTAAGGGTCGAGCGTCCGGGCGGGACCGAACGCCACACGGTCGCCTCGCCCCAGGAGCTGCTCTCGGTCCTCGCGGACAGGTTCGGCCTGGTCTTCCCGGAAGGCACACGCTTCGAGCGGGCGTAGGCCGAGATCAGCCTGCGAGGGACCGAAGGAGGGCGATGTCCTCGGCGTGCCGTGCGGCGTCTCCGGGGGTCTCCAGCACAAGGGTGAGGTCTTCGAGCTCGGGACGGGTCACGAGCGCCCGCCATCCGTCCATCCCGATGAAGCCATCGCCGATGTCCTGGTGCCGATCTCGGCGCTCACCTCGGGGGTATAACGAGTCGTTAGCGTGGATCAAGGCAACGCGTTCGGTGAGGTCATGCTCATGCATCTCGTCGAAGAGCTCTGCGACGCCGTCAGGTGTGTCCAGACCATAGCCGGCCGCGAATAGGTGGCAGGTGTCCAGGCAGAGGCCGAGCGTCTCGACGTCAGCCGACGCGAGCAGCCGGGCGGCCTCCGCGATCGTCGAGGCGACCGCCCCGGAGGTCCCGGCCATCAATTCGACCACGACCCGGACGTGCTCGGCCTGATCGGCCGCGATCCGGAGGGTGGTCGTTGCCCGCTCGAGCGCGGCGTCGGGCTCGGATGGGCCACCGGCCCCGGCGTGAAGCACCAGCAGGTCGACGCCGAGCGCATCGCAGGCTCGAACGGTGGAGCCGGCCAATGCCCGCGTCTTAGCGAGGAATTCTTTGTTGGGGGAGGCGATGTTCACCAGGTAGGGGGCGTGCGCGATGAGCAGGCCAAGACCGGAGGCCACCCATCCGTCGTGGAAGGCGGCGGCGTCCTCGTCCGACACGTGCGGCCCAGCCCAACCGCGGGGGTTCGAGATGAAGACCTGCGCCGCGTCCGCGCCGCGGATCCGGCATTCCTCCACCGCGCTCTCGACCCCCCCGGATCGCCGACGGACGTGCGCTCCGATCTTCACACCATGTACAGGGTGATCGTGTCCCCGTAAGAGACGAGGACGCCAACGCCAGGATTCTGGCTGTAGACGAGCGTGCCCGAGGTCGTTCCGATGGTCTGGAAGTCGACGCTGAGTCCCCACTGGTCCGCGAGCTCCGTTGCGGCGTCGCGCGACAGGCCGGTGAAGTCGGGAGCTCCGAAGTTCCTCGGCCCCAGCGACACCACGAGTGTCACCGTCTCTCCGGGCTGCAGCTGTCCCTCGGCCGGGGTCTGCCTGATCACGCGCCCCCGCTCGACGTCCGTCGAGAACTTGGCCTTCGAGTCATCCACCACGAATCCGGCGCTTTCGAGTCTGTCTTTCGCGTCCTCCAGCGTTGCTCCCACGACGTTGGGCACGGGAATCGGCCTCGGCCCCTTGCTGACGACGACATCGATCGCGCTGTCGCGTGGTGCTTTCCCATCGATCAGCTCCGATGCGACCCGCAGGATGGTGTCCTCGGGTTCGTCGCTGTACTCCTCGGTCACCACCCCCAACAAGAGGTGTGCGCCTGGCAGGAGGGTGCGAGCCTGCTCGAGGGTCTTCCCGACCAACTCAGGAACCGACACCGGCTTCGGGCCGAGCGACGGGACCAAGGTGACCGTGGCATCTCGCTCGAGCGAGGTGCCGGGCGCGGGGGTGACCTGAACCACGTGATCGGCCGGGATCCGCAGCTTGTAGACGCCATCCGCGATCTTCACCCGGAACCCTGCATCCTCCAACTGGGCTCGGGCTTCGTCGACGGCTAGTCCGGTCACCTCCGGAACGTCTGCCGAGTGCGGGATCACGTACGCCCACGCGCCCCACGCCGTGGCGGCGAGCGCGAGAACCAGCAGGAGCACCCCTAGGGTCTTCCTCCCGCGACGACGTCTCGTCCGTTCGACACGGGGGATCGTCTGGGTCGTGGTCACGACGAGCGGCACCTGCTCGGTGATGTCGCCGTCCATGGTGACCTCGGGCAGATCGCCGATCACGGCGGCGAGCGACCGGTTCGGCGATAGGGACGACATCAGGGATTCTAGATCGCGGCGCATCTCGATGGCGCTCTCCGGCCTCAGCTCGCGGTCGCGCTCGGTGGCCGACAGCACGAAGCCGTCGAACTCCTTCGGCACCTGCGGCACCAGCGATGATGGCCGTGGCACTCGTCCGGAGAGGTGCTTGTAGGCGATGCTCATGGCCGTCTCGCCGGTGAAGGGCAGCTTCCCAGTCAGCAACTCGTAGGTCACGATGCCGAGCGAGTACAGATCCGAGCGGGGGTCAGATGGCTCGCCGCGGATCTGCTCGGGGGAGAGGTACTGAACCGTGCCCTGGACGGTTCCCGTCGAAGTCGCGCGGCCGTCGGCGAAGGCCCGGGCAAGACCGAAGTCGGCGACCTTCACCGTGCCACCGGTCGTCACCAGGATGTTCTCGGGCTTGATATCGCGGTGGACGATGCCCTGTGAATGGGCGGCCTCGAGTGCAAGAAGGGTCTGGCGGACGATATCGGCCGCTTGCGACGGCTCCATCCGGCCGTTCGCATTGAGTAGATCCCGGACGCCGCGGCCGCGCACGAACTCCATCACCATGTAGTAGATGCCATCGACGGCGCCCCAGTCGTAGACGGCCACGATGTTCGGGTGCGAGAGCACCGCCGCGGCTCGCGCTTCACGCCGGAAGCGGTCGACGAACTGCTGGTCGCCGGCGAGCGATCGGTGCAGCACCTTGATCGCCACCTCGCGGGCCAGTACCGCATCTTGGGCGCGGAAGACCTCGCCCATACCTCCGGCGGCGATCCGCTCCATGATGTGGTAGCGGCCGTCGAGCGTTACGAGCGAATGGCCTCCGGTCTCACCGGCGGCCGCGGGCTGTGCGATGCTCTTGGACGTGGTCGACCTCCCTGGGGGAAGCGCTCAGGAGCACGGGAGCGCGTCCGTTGGCGATTCTACGGTGGGGAACAGGCGGGATGGCTGAAGCTCCGGCAAGTGGACCTCCCGATCTGGGTGCCGCTCTCGATCGCATCGAAGCGGCCGTCGAGGGCGGGAACACAGATCTGCGGGCTCTTGGGTTCTGGCCGATCGTAGCGAGGGTGAAGCCCGATCGTGTGCTGGTCGACCGCCACGCCGACCAGATCGGAAGGATCGACGGGATGGCTTTCCGGGCGCGCGTTCGGTTGCGGGTCCCCGTCTGGCTGGGGAACACGTCGTTGCTGATAGGGGTGGCCATCGGTCTTGGCGCGGCGATCGTCGCGCGGACGACGGCACCGACGGGGCTGGCCGGCACCCTGCTCCTGGCCGCCGGGGTCATCTGGTCGGTGGCCATCCACTGTCCCGCACACTGGGTCGTCGGTCGTCTGGTAACCATCCGCTTCACGGACTACTTCCTGGGTGGCCCTCCACCTCCCCGGCCCGGGCTGAAGACCGACTACGCAACCTACCTCCGGGCGGATCCCGCCAGCCGCGCGTGGATGCACGCGTCGGGAGCGATCGCCACCAAGCTCGCTCCGTTCGTTGCGCTCGCCTTCTGGCCGGGGTCCGGGGCCCCGTGGTGGAGCGCGGCGGGGCTGATCGCGCTGGGGCTGATCCAGATCGCAACCGACTTCACGCTCTCCGTGAAGGTGAGCGACTGGAAGAAGTTCTCGCGCGAGCGCGCCGTGGCCCGGGCGCGGGCCGCGGGCTGAGCTCCGGCTCTATACTGCGACCGACTTACCGGGGAGCTCGGGAACTACCGGGCTGAGAGGCCGGCTACCGATCGTCGGCGACCCGCATACCTGAACCGGGTAATACCGGCGGAGGGAGGATCGATGCTCGATCCACGCAGGCTCGAGGTCTACGTCGTCACTTCCGGAGCGTTCGGACCGGGCCGCGACCATCGGGACGTCGCGGCCGCCGCGATCGCCGGCGGGGCCACGGCGATCCAGCTCCGAGCCCCCGAGCTCCCCGACGAGGAACTGCTGGCCGCAGCGGCGGACATCGCCGATACGTGTCGCAGCGCGGGCGTGCTGTTCATCGTGAACGATCGTGTAGACGTCGCGATCGAGAGCGGGGCCGACGGGGTGCACGTTGGCCAGGACGACGACACCGCGAAGGTCCGCCGGCGGCTCGGCCCGGACGGAGCGCTCGGGGTGAGCGTAGGGACCCTCTCCGATGTTCACGAGGCGGAGCTGGCCGGGGCGGACTACCTCGGTGTCACGGTGTGGTCCACTCCGACCAAGCCCGACGCGGTACCGCGCGGGCTGGAGGGCTTCCGTGACCTGGCGCACGCGACCGCGCTCCCAGCGGTCGGGATCGGCGGCATCTTCGCCTCGAACGGTACGTTGGTCCTGGATGCGGGCGCCGCGGGGCTCGCGGTGATCTCGGCCGTCGCGGCAGCGCCGGACCCCGTCGCGGCAACGCGCGAGCTGGTCGGCGTGGTTCAGCGCTTCCGGAGTCGCGGGGAGGTGCCGTCGTGAGTGAGCAGCGCACGGGCAAGGCCACGGCGGAGCTGTTCGAGCAGGTGATCCTGCGCCGGCTGGGGGCCACGGATCCAGATGTCCTGGTCGGGCCCAAGCACGGATTGGACGTTGGGGTGGTGCGGGTCGCCGACGGTGTTGCGATGGCGGTCACCACCGACCCGGTGTTCGTGGTCCCGGCGTACGGCTGGGAGCGGGCGGCGTGGTTCGCGGTACACATCCTAGCGTCGGACGCGGCGACCAGCGGCCTGCCTCTTCGTTGGATGGCCGTCGACCTCAACCTGCCACCCGAGGTCACAGACGATGATCTCAGCGCGCTGTGGGACGCGTTCTCTCGCGCGTGCGACCAGCTGGGGATCGCGGTTGTGACCGGACACACGGGCCGCTACGACGGATGCGCCTGGCCAATGGTGGGCGGGGCGACCTGCATGGCCTTGGGGCCGGCCGACGCGTTCGTGACGCCGACCATGGCTCGACCCGGCGACCGGATCGTGGTAACCAAGGGTGCGGCGATCGAAGCGACAGCTCTCTTCGCGGCAACGTTCCCGGAGCGCCTCGCGGCGGGCGTGGGAGATGTGGTGGTGAAACAGGCCGACGCGCTGTTCGAGCAGATGACGGTCGTGCCCGAGGCGCGCGTGGCGGCGGCGTTCGGCCTGAGGGATGCCGGTATCACCTCGATGCACGATGCCACCGAGGGTGGCGTGCTCGGCGGTCTGCTGGAGGTGGCCGTCGCATCGGCGACGGGCGTCCGTGTGCAGCTCTCGGCGATCCCCGTCCGCCCCGAGGTACGGGCCGTGTGCGATCACGTGGGGATCGATCCCTATACGTCGATCTCGGAAGGGACGTTGATCGCGACGGTCAGGCCGGAACGGGCCGACGACTACGGCCGGGCGCTCGATGACGCGGGGATCGACGCGGCGATCGTCGGCGAGGTCACCGAGGCGTCGACGGGATACGTCCTGGTCGATGGTTCGCGCGAGCGTCCGCTCGAGCATCCCGGCCTGGATCCGTTCTGGGGCGCGTTCAGGGCGTGGGCGATGCAGGCCTCAACGTAGGAGACGCGCATACCGATAGGCTCTGCGGCCGTGGACCTGATCACGGTGGGCGACGTCATGGTGGACGTGCACGTCGAGGCGCCCGCACTCGCGCGTGGCGGGGACGTGCACGGCCGCGTCCGCCTGCAACCGGCGGGAACGTCGGCCAACGCCGCGGTGTGGGCCGCATGGGACGGCGCGAGCGCTCGCGTGCTGGGCAGGGTCGGCGCGGACCTGGCGGGCCGGCTCCTCGAAGAGGCGCTCATCGAGCGAGGGGTGGAGCCCCGGCTCACGTTCGACGCGGACGCGCCCTCGGGCACCATGTTGGTCGTCGTCGAGGAGGGCGAACGATCGATGGTGGCCGACCGCGGGGCCAACGCCCGCCTCAAGCCCGACGATCTTCCGGCCACGCTGGAGTGCGGTGCTGTCCTCGTCTCCGGCTACCTGTTGCTGCAGGACCCGACGACCCACGCTGCGGTCGAGGCGCTCGAACGCTCCCGGTCGGGGTTCGTCGCCGTCGAGGCTTCGTCGTGGCCGCTGCTCGAAGCGTTCGGGCCGGAGCGCTTCCTGAGGGCTTCTTCCGGCGCAGGAGCCGACACGATCCTGGCTAACAACGAAGAGGCTCAGGTCCTGAGCGGTCGCTCGGGGGAAGACCCGGCGCGCGCCTTGGGTGAGCGTTTCCGCGTCGCGTGCGTCAAGCTGGGCGCGGAGGGAGCGGTCATGTCCTTCGACGGAAGCATGGTCCGGGTGCCGGGTGAGCGGATCGTCGAGATCGACCCGACCGGGGCGGGCGACGCTTTCGACGGAGTGCTCCTGGCGGCGCTTGCGGGAGGCGCTGAACCCGAGGCGGCCCTGCAACGCGCGTGCCACGCCGGCGCGTTGGTCGCTGCGAGCGACGAGATATGGCCGGAAGTGGTGCCCCGATGACGGAGGCGTTCGCTGTGACCGACGAGGTTCGGTCGGCTCTCGCCGATGGGCTGGGCGTGGTAGCCCTTGAGACCAGCGTGATCGGCCAGGGTCTGCCCGCGCCCAGGAACTGGGAGTGCGTAGAACGGATGAGCGCCGCGATCAGAGCGGCGGGAGCCGTGCCCGCATGGATCGGCGTGGCTGACGGCTCGGTGGTGGTCGGGTTGACCCCAGAGCAGCTCCGGCGCTTCGCCGAACCGGGCAGGGCCTCGAAGGTGGCGCGCCGCGACTACCCGATGGCCGTGGCGAGCGGCGATCTGGGAGCCACCACGGTCAGCGCCACCATCTGGGCCTCGGCCAAGGCTGGCATCGCCGTCGCTGCGACGGGCGGCATAGGAGGCGTGCACCACGGTGATGACCCTGATGTGAGCGCGGATCTCCTGGAGCTGGCGAGAACGCCTGGGTTGTTGGTGTGCTCGGGTCCGAAGTCGATCATCGACCCGGTCGCAACGGCTGAGAAGCTCGAAGAGCTCGGTGTGGCGATGGTCGGATACGGCGTGGACCGTCTGCCCTTCTTCCTGGCCCGTGAGGCACCCGTCGAGCTCGAGCATCGCGTGGACACTCCCGGCGAGGCTGCCTCGCTCGCACGCGCAGTGGGAGCCCTGGGTGGAGGGAGCACGGTCCTCTTGTGCAACCCGATCCCCGCGGAGCACGCCATGGACGCCGCGGAGGTTGCCGCCGCGGCCCACGATGCCGAGGCCCGCGCCGAGCGCGAAGGGGTCCACGGCAAGGCGCGCACCCCGTTCCTACTCGCCGCACTCACGACCCTCACCGATGGTCGGAGTCTCGAGGCCAACCTGGCGCTCTTGGAGGACAACGCTCGTCTGGCAGGGCTGGTCGCCGCGGGAACCGCTAGTTCCTAGCGCAGCCAGGTCTGGATGATGACCTTAGAGAAGTTCCAGCCGTACTTGAGGGACTTCGGCTTCTTCGACTTCCCGCCCTTACGGGCGAGGATGGTGATGGGGACCTCCACGATCCTAGCCCGGTGGCGCAGAGCCTCGATCAGGATCTCGCTCGTCCAGAACTGATCCTGCTCGAGCACCAGGTCTTCGAGCAGATCTGCCCGTGCCGCTCGGTAGCCGCTGGAGATGTCGGTCACCCGCGTTCCCGTCAGCATGGTCACCACCCTCGAGAAGAAGTGAACGCCAAGGTGACGGATGGTGGATTCCTTCTCGAAATCGCCCAACAAGCGGGAGCCGTTCACGTAGTCGGCCTCGCCACGCAGGATGGGGCCGATCATCACCGGGAGCTCCTCGGGAAGATGCTGTCCGTCTGCGTCCAGCGTCACCACTATGTCGGCCCCCAGCTTCAGCGCCACTTCGTAGCCCACCCGTAGGGCCAGTCCTCCACCCCGCCTGATAGGGAGCTCCGCCACGAACGCGCCGGCTTGGCGCGCGGTGTCGGCGGTCCGATCCTCCGACCCATCGGACACCACCAATGGGACGACGTGGTAGCCCTCCACCATGGACGGGATGGACTTCACCACAGCCCCCACGTTCTCGGCCTCGTTGTAGGCGGGGGACACGGTGATCAGCCGCGGGCCCTCGGGCAGCGTCTCCGCCCGGGCCCAGTCGAACCGCTCCTGTCCCAATGCCTCTACCAACAGGCGGATGCTCCGTTCGTTCACGTCCGCGATGGACTGAACGCGCAACAGGAGCGCGAAAAGCACGAGGACCGCCACCATCAGGACGAAGATCAACCGGCGGTCGTTCCCGGGGCCGAAGTTGAAGCTGGTGAAGAGCGGGTTGAAGAGGGACGGCGCCAGCGACAGAAGGATGATGACCGTCGCGATCGCGCAACTGCTGATCATGTTCAGCCGGCTGATCTGCCGGCGTCGGTATCGTCGGATCGACGCCACGAAGAACGCGAGCGCCGCGATGACTCCCAGGATCCGGAGCGCGGGCATCGGCGGCTACGCGCTGGGAGCGGCCACGCCCGGCCGCCACCGGTCCTGCGGCAAGATGTGATCCACGATCACCCGATCACGGTAACGCGTGATCGTCGAGAACATCGACTCGATCAGCGTCTCGCTCAACAGATGTGGCTTGAGGCCCAGGTCCAGGAGCTTCGTGTGGGTCGCGTTGTAGTAGTGCTCCTCGGCCTCCACCCGGGGGTTGTCGATCGGATCGACCACGACATCGATCCCGACCTCGGCGCCGGCCTTCTGCACGTGCTCGGCGAGCTGCAGCACCGAGAATTGCTCGGTGAACTGGTTGAAGACGCGGTACTCGCCAGCCTCCGCGGGATGGGTGACGGCCAGCTCCACACACCGCAGCGTGTCGACGATGTTCAGGTAGCCGCGGGTCTGACCACCCTTGCCGTAGACCGTGAGCGGGTGGCCGATCACGGCCTGTACGCAGAATCGGTTGAGCGCCGTTCCGAAAACGTCGTCGTAGTCGAAGCGCGTCATCAGGCGATCGTCCAGCGCGGTTTCCTCGGTCTCTATGCCGTAGACCACGCCCTGGTTGAGGTCGGTCGCACGCAGACCACGGACGCGACAGGCGAAGTGGATGTTGTGGGAATCGTGGACCTTGGACAGGTGGTAGTAGCTACCGGGGAGCTTCGGGAAGGGCAGGTAGTCAGATCGCCCGTTGTGTTCGATCTGGATGAAGCCTTCCTCGATGTCGATGTTGGGCGTGCCGTACTCGCCCATGGTGCCCAGCTTGACGAGATGGCATCCGGGGACGAAGCGTTCGATGGCGAAAAGCACGTTCAGAGTGTTGACCACGTTGTTCGTCTGGGTGAAGACCGCGTGCTCCCGATCCTTCATGGAGTAAGGGGCGGACGGCATCTCCCCGTAGTGCACGACCGCATCGGGCTGGAACTCGCGGAAGACCCGCTCAGTGACGGCCCAGTCACACAGGTCACCCTCGGTGTATCCGATCTCGTGACCCGTGACCTGGTGCCATGCGGCGACCCGCTCGGGCAGACCGGGAAGGATGGGCAAGAGCGAATCCGTTCCCGCCTCCGCGTGGGCGCGCCGGCGGAGGTAGTCGTCGACCACGTGCACCTCGTGTCCACGGTTGGAGAACCTCATCGCGGTAGGCCACCCGAGGTAACCGTCGCCGCCCAGGATCAGGATGCGCATGACATGCCTTTCAGAGCTCGTGGGAGTCGGTGGGATTGTACCGAGGAGGGCTCAGGACGCGCCCAGCGGTTCCAGCTGAGCCCGCAGAGCCTCCGCCTCCGTCACCGGGAGCCGGCAGACGAACCCCTCGCACACGTAGGCGGTCGCCGCTCCGTCGCGGGCCTCGCGGTCCCGCAGCAACGGGATGATCTGCTGTGCGTGCTCGTCACCAGGATGGCCGACGGCAAGCACCACGTTCGGACGGAAGACGCGCCCGGTGACCTCCTGGACCAGCGTTCGCGTGTCCGGGGAGGCGAGATCGCCCACTATCGCCACCTCCCGAGCCGGGCCGACATATAGGTCGAGCGCCGACAGCGCATGGCCGAATCCGGTCGGTGCGCCGGCCATCGCGTCGCGGACCAGCCGCAGCGCGGAGAGTCCCGCGGTCTCGTAGCCCGCGTCCCCCGTCAGGAGCGCCAGGCGGAGCAAGACCTCGGCGGCCACCGAGTTGCCCGATGGAACGGCGTTGTCGTACAGCTCCTTCGGACGCAGGACCAGCCGCTCGGCGTCGGATGCCGTCTGGAAGAAACCACCTCGTTCATCGTCGCGGAACGATCGGAGTAGGTCATCGGCCAACACCCGCGCCTGCTCGAACCACCGGAGCTCGAACGTCGTCTCGTACAACGTTAGACACGCCGACGCCATCAAGGCGTGGTCGTCGGCGAAGCCCGGCCTGCCCGCCACGCCGTTACGCCACGAGCGCAGCAGCCGGCCTTGGTCGTCCCGGAGGTGGGTTAGCACGAAGTCGGCGCATCGTTCGGCTGCGCTCACGAAGGCGGGTTCGCCGAACGCCCGCCCCGCTTCGGCGAACGCACCGATCGCCATCGCGTTCCATGCCGTTAGCGCTTTGTCGTCCGTCGCCGGTCGGACTCGCCCCTCGCGTATCTCGAAGAGCGTCGCGAGAGCGTCGGCGACCTCCTCGACCAGCTCATCGGGATCGAGCCCTTCAGCCGCGGCGACCTGAGCGATCGGTGCCGGCCGCCACAGGACATTCGTCCCTTCCCAGTTGCCCTCGGGCTTGGCGCCCAAGGCATGGGCGACGGGTTCGCCGACGAGTGGGGTCAGCTCCTCCCAGGTCCAGGTGAAGAACTTGCCCTCGACCCCTTCGCTATCGGCGTCTTGGGAGGACCAGAAGGCTCCCTCTGGGTGCTGCATCTCGCGGAGGAGGTACTCGAAGGTCTGGGTCGCCACGCGCCGGTACCGGTCATCGTGCGTCACCTGCCAGGCGCGCGTGTAGAGACGTGCCAGCTGCGCGTTGTCGTAGAGCATCTTCTCGAAGTGCGGGACATGCCAGGTCTCGTCGGTCGCGTACCGCGCGAAACCGCCTCCCACGTGGTCGTAGATGCCTCCGTCGGCCATCCGATCGAGCGAGGTCGTGACGATCTCCATCGCGGGGGCCCAGTCGCGTAGGGCGCAGCGAAGCACGAACTCCAGGGTCATAGGTTGCGGAAACTTGGGGGCGCCACCGAAGCCGCCCCACCGGCTGTCGAACGCCTGATGCAGCCGAGCGAACGCCCCGCGGGTGACCGAATCATCCAGCGGCTCGTGCGACGGCGCGAGCTGTCCCACCTTCCCGATATGCGCCGAGATCTGGGCCCCGTGCTCCACGACCTCCTCTCGCCGTTCCTGCCATGCCTCGGCGATGCCTCCGAGCACCTGGCGGAACGACGGGAGCCCGTGTCGAGGAACCGGTGGGAAGTACGTTCCGGCGAAGAAGGGCTCGCCCGTCGGCGTCAGGAAGGCCGTCAGCGGCCACCCACCGCTCCCGCTCAAGGCCTGCGCCGCGTCCATGTATATGGCGTCCAGGTCCGGTCGCTCCTCGCGATCCACCTTGATCGAGACGAAGTGCTCGTTCATCAGCGCTGCCGTCCGTTCGTCTTCGAATGACTCGCGTTCCATGACGTGGCACCAGTGACAGGCTGCGTAGCCGATCGACAGCAGGATCGGCCGATCTTCGCTCCTCGCCCGCTCCAGTGCCTCCGGGCCCCAGGGGTACCAGTCCACCGGATTGTGTGCGTGCTGCAGCAGGTAGGGGCTGGTCTCGTCCGCCAACCGATTCGCCCGCCTGGTGGTCATGGCGACAGTGTCTCGCGAACGCTCTTCAGGCGGGGCGGGGTCCGTGCCGATGCAGTCACAGAGAGAAGATGACAGAAGATATCCGCGTGCTCGTCGTGGACGAGAGCCCCGGCCGAACGGAGGGGCTGATCGGCTGCATGCCGGGGGACGGTGTGCAGCTCCTGGGCAGTGTGTCGGATGCCGGCGCGGCCCTTCGGATCCTGGATGCCGACCCGATCAACCTGATCCTCGTCGACCTGGATCGATCGGGCGGGGACGGGATCGAGACCGTCCGGATCATCCGCGAAGGAGCGGAACGGACGCGGGTCCTCGGCATCACGCAGGAGCACGGTCCCGATCTGGCTGCCGGCGCGCTGGCTGCCGGAGCGTGCGGCGTCGTTTCGCCGGAACCAGACGGCGAGAGCATGTCATCGGCGTTCCGTCGCGCGATGGCGGGTGAGCTGGTCCTGCCGGCGGTTCACCTCTCGAGCCTGGTCGACCGGCTCCGTGGGAACAAGGCAGCGGCGGCCGCCAGCCGGCTGGACTTCCTCACCGGCCGCGAGAGCGAGATCCTCCGGGCCCTGGCCGACGGGAACTCCACCCTGGAGATCGCTCGTTCACTAGGGATCCGACCCATGACGGTCCAGAGCCATGTGAAGAACATCCTGGCGAAGCTCGGGGTGCATTCGAAGGTCGAGGCGGTCACGCTGGCGTGGCGCCTGGGGCTCGGGTCCGCCACGCGCAGCGCATGAGCCCGCGGGGGTAGCCTTCCCGGGATGATCGAAGAGGGGTCGGCCCGGGCAGCCAGGCTGGTCGTGGCCGACGCCCATCCGATCGTCCGCCGTGCCGTACGGATGTCCTGCGAGTCGACGCCCGGGTTGGAGGTCGTCGGCGAGGCTGATTCGGTGCCCGAACTGCTCGCCGTTTGCGAGGAGCGGCGCCCGGATGTCGCGATCGTGGATATCGCGCTCCCCGACGGGTTCGAAGGGATCCGGGGGTTGACCGAGCACAAGCTGGCCGGGGCCATCGTCGTCCTGACGGATCGAGTCGAGGGGTCGGCCGTGATCGGGGCGTTGAGGCTCGGTGTGGAGGGATACCTCGTGAAGGCGTCTGCCCTCGCCACCGTAGGACCGCAGATCCGTCGGGTTCTGGCCGGCGAGCGCGTGATCTCGCCCGAGGTCGAGCAGATCGCCGTGGCCGAGCTGGGGCGGTTCGCCCGATCGGCTCGCGAGGGCAGCGAGGTTCGCGCGTCCCTCACTCCAAGGGAGTACGAGATCCTGCTGCTGGCCAGCCGAGGGCTCACCATGCGCCAGATGGCGACGAGGCTGGGCATCTCGCCTCGCACCGTGGAAACGCACATGGCCAAGCTCTATCGCAAGCTGGAGGTCCGCACTCGCGTGCAGGCCGTGTCCCGGGCCGTCTCGTTGGGCCTCATCGAGCTTCGCTGATCGGTTAACCGAGGGCGCCCGCTCAGTCCCGGAGGCTCATCGGCCGATAGTGGAGGCATGAGCAAACGTCCCGTCAACGGGTCGGCATCCACGCCTGCCCAACGTCGACGCCTAGGGGTGATCGTCGTGGACCCGCTGCCGGTCGTTCGGGCGGGTTTGGGTCTGCTTATCGACGACCGCCCCGACATGGAGGTCCTGGCGGAAGCCGGTACAGCGGACGAGGGGATCGAGGCGATCCAACGTGTTCGCCGAAGCATGGTCGTCGTCCTGGTCGGGCTGGGCCTCTCCGGTGACCACGACGCGTATTGGCTGATCCGAACGCTCCGCCAGCGTTACCCAACGCACGCGATCCTGGGATGCGGGGCGAACGCGGATCCCACGGCGATCAGCCGGGCGCTCTTCGTCGGGGCAGACGGCTTCGTGGACAAGAACATCGATCCGGTCGACTTCCTTCAGGCTCTGAGGAAGGCGGCCACCCGCGAGATGGTGCTGGCGACGCCGACGTCGTCGGTGGTGGGCCAGATCGTAGAAGGTATCGATCGCAGGCGCGAGGTCGAGGTGAAGCTCACCGATCGCGAACGCGAGGTCTTGGTGGTAGCCGCTGAGGGGCTCACGGCCCGCCAGATGGCCACCCGCCTCGGCGTGCGGGAACGCACCATCACGACTCACCTCGCCCGTATCTACGGCAAGCTGGGCGTCGGCAGTCGGTTGGCGGCGATCCGGATGGCCGCCCAGTCCGGCCTCGTGAGCGTCGGCGCCCCCGAGTAGCAGCTCAGGGGTCGTGCGTACGTAGAAGTACGCACACATCCTGCGGGAAACGCGGAATTCCCCCTGTGAGGGACTCCTCCTACGGTTGTGCATGGCGGCGAGGACGTCGCCCGGGTTCTCGCCCGCTGGTCCTTCGAGAGGAGGTGTACATGTTCCTTCGTCTCTACACCGGCACACAGGTTTGGTGGAACGATCTCAAGACTCGCGCAAGCGAGGAGGGTGGGGCCACCGCCGTGGAGTACGCGCTGATGGTCGCCCTGATCGCGGCCGTCATCATCGTTGCGGTGACCACGCTCGGCGAAAACGCCGAAGAGAAGTTCGTTGAGGTTGGTACCGCGGTCGGCACGTAGCCGATCCTCTCCATAAGAACGAGCGGCCCTCGCCGGCCGCTCACTCCCGAGGCGGGGGAGTGAGGGGCCGGCGAACCCGTCTGGTGGAACACGCGACCGAGGGTTCACCCATCCGCCCGCAGGATCTCAAGACACGAGGGGTCCAGAACACGGCTGCGGCGCCGATAACGAACGAGCGAAGCGGTCTCGAAAGGAGACGAACACATGAGGTCTCGAGGTCTGGTGGTCGCCCTCGCCGTGCTGCTCGCCGTGATGGCAGCCGCGGCGGTCGTCCTGTACACGAACGGCATCAAGAAGGAGGCGGAGTCCGGCGGTGAGCTGACGACCGTGATCGTCGCCACCCAGAGCATCCCCGCCGGCACGAGCCTGGACGCCCTGATCGAATCGGGTGCCTTCAAAGAGTTGAACGTCCCGACGGATGCCGTCGTCCAGGGCGCGGTCACGGGCCTTTCGGAGCTCCGCGGACAAACGATCACCACGCCGATCGTGGCCAACCAGCAACTGGCGACATCCAGCCTCTCGAGCGGTGAGCAGGTCGAGGGCGGCATGCTCGGCATCTCCAAGGGTCACGAAGCCGTCACGATCAAGCTCAATGCTCCGCAGGGCGGTGATGGCCATATCCAGCGCGGCGACAACGTCACGGTGTTCGCCACTTTCACCGGCGTCTCCGTGATCAAGGGCACGCTGGATCAGTTGACCAACCCTGCCGCCACGGGCACCACCGACCGGCAGGACCTCCCCGACTTCACCGCCGTGCTCATCCCGACGGTGCGTGTCTTGGATGTCTCGAACCCCGGCGTGGACGAGAACGGCGAGCCCACGGGAGACGCGGTCACGATCACCCTGGACCTCCTCCCGAAGGACGCGGCCAGCCTCGTTTACGCGCAAGAGAACGGGAAGATCTGGCTGGGCCTCCTGCCTCCGGGCGAGGAAGGACAGCAGTTCCCCGCGGTGCAGGTCCCGGTCCAGCTCCTCCTTGGGAAGAAGGCAGCCGTATGACAGAAGCCAGCGTCGTCGCCGTCGGGACGCCGCAGTCCTTCCGCCAGCAGATCGCCAGGGCTCTGGAAGTGGAGCCCGAGGAGATCGGATGGGCGCAGTCCGCCACGGTGGCAGAGGAGCTCCTGATCAACGCCTTCAGCGCCATCGACGTGCTGGTGCTGTCGCCTGAAGTGAAGGAGCCGGACGCGCTGGGCCTCGCCGAATTCGTGGGGCGCCAGGCGCCGGGAACCGCCATCGTCCTGGTACGCGACCACACATGGAACGGCTTGCTGCCGGCCGCTATGCGCGCGGGCATCCGCGATGTGGTCGACATGACCCAAGGGGCCGAGGAGCTCCGCGATGCAGTGGAACGGGCCGTGGCATGGGCCACGAACCTCCGGTCCGTAGGCGGTCAGACGGCCGAGTCTTCCATGCAGCAGCGTGGCCACATCCTTTCGGTGTTCTCGTCGAAGGGTGGCAGCGGCAAGACGTTCCTGACCACCAACCTGGCGGCGGCGATCGCCGACGTCACGGGACAGGACACGGCCGTCGTCGACCTGGACACCGATATGGGCGACGTCTTCACCTACTTCGGCCGCGAGCCGATCGCCCGGGTGGACGATCTGATGGGTATCGGCGAGGGGGCCGACCACGACAAGATCCGGGAGATCGGGGTGCCGTTCGGCGACCACCTGTGGGGTTATGGATCACCGCCGGATCCGGCGGCCGAGCCGCCCGCAGGCGAGGCGGTCGGCAAGTTCCTGAGGACGCTCCGTGCCGACTTCTCCTACGTCGTGGTGGACGCGTCGGTCGACTACTCGGACTCGGCGCTCGTCTGCTTCGACCTGTCCGACGCGATCTGCCTGGTGACTCCGCTCGACGTCGTAGGGGTCAAGCACCTGTCGAAGGCTCTCGACACGCTCCTCACGATCGGGTTGCCGCGTGAGCGGTTCCGGGTCGTCCTGAACCGAGCGGACAGCAAGGTGGGTCTCGACTCGACCGACGTGGAGCGGGTCATGAAGATCACGGTCGACGCCATGATCCCATCCAGCCGGTTGGTGCCCACGGCGTTGAACAAGGGCCGTCCCGTCGTCTTGGACGAGCCGACCTCGGACGTCTCCCAGGCCGTGCGGCACCTGGCGGCCAAGTTCACCGGGCAGTTCGGGTCGGCGATCGAGACCAACGGCGAAGGCAAGGCCGTCAAGAAGCGCAAGCGGTTCTCGAGGACCTAAAGGAGGCCCCAATGTCCCTGGCAGATCGACTCGCGAACGCATCCCAGCGGGATCGACTCGCCGACGTCCGCCTCCGGGTGCAGGAGCGCCTGGTCGAGGTCCTCGGTCCCCGGCTGTACGACTCAACCCTTTCGGACAACGAGCTCGAGGGCTTGGTGCACCAGCGCCTGCGCGAGTTGCTGGACGAGGAGGAAGGACCGCTCTCCTCGCAGGAGAAGCTCCTCATCGTTCGGCAGATCGGCGACAGTGTCCTTGGTCTAGGTCCGCTGGAGCCGTTCGTCCGCGACCCCGATGTCACAGAGATCATGGTGAACGGCTGGGACACGATCTATGTCGAGCGCGCCGGCAAGCTCTACTGGACCGGTACCAAGTTCCATGACGAGCAGCAGCTCCGACGCACGATCGACAAGATCGTCGGGAAGGTGGGACGCCGTGTCGACGAGGCGAGCCCCTACGTGGACGCGCGTCTGCCCGATGGTTCTCGTGTGAACGCGATCATCCCCCCGCTGTCGATCGACGGCCCGGCGCTCACGATCAGGAAGTTCTCCGCCGACCCATACGGGGCCGACGACCTGATCCAGTTCGGCACCATGACTTCGGCCGTGAGCCAGTTCCTGGACGCCTGCGTCAGGGGTCGCACCAACATCATGGTCTCCGGCGGAACCGGTGCCGGGAAGACGTCCACCCTGAACGTGCTTTCGTCCTTCATCCCCGACGACGAGCGCATCGTGACTATCGAGGATGCGGCCGAGCTCCGGCTCCAGCAGCCGCACGTGATCCGATTGGAGTCCCGCCCGCCGAACATCGAGGGCAAGGGCGCCGTCTCGATCCGTGATCTGGTCCGGAACTCGCTGCGCATGCGGCCCGACCGTATCGTGGTCGGCGAGGTCCGTGACGCCGCGGCGCTCGACATGCTCCAGGCGATGAACACGGGGCACGACGGCTCGATCTCCACCATCCACTCCAACTCGCCGCGCGACTCGCTCGCTCGTTTGGAGACGATCACCCTGATGGCGGGGATGGACCTGTCGCCACGTTCGATCCGTGAGCAGATCGCCTCAGCCATCCAGCTGATCGTTCATCAGCAGCGGCTGAAGGACGGCACGCGCCGGTTCACGCATGTCACCGAGATCGAGGGCATGGAGGGAGAAGTCATCACCCTTCAGGACATCTTCCTGTTCGACTTCGCGGCAGGCGTCAACGACGAGGGCAAGTTCCGCGGCCGGCTCAAGTCGACCGGACTCCGGCCCAAGTTCCTTGACAAGCTCGAGGAGCGGGGCGTCTTCGTGGATCCGGAGGTCTTCGCGCTCGAATCGAAGGGGTTCGAGTGATGGCTTCTGCCGCAGCCTCGACCTTCTGGGGAAGCCCCGCCGCATTAGCGCTGTCGGTTGCCCTCGTGGTGTTGTCCGCGTTCCTGCTGGGCGTCATGCTCTTCGGGACCGCGGCCCGCAAGCGTCAGCAGCGGATCATCGGAGAGCGGATGGCGGCGGTCGGGAATCGCGGCAAGTCGTCCTCGCAGATCCCGCTGGAGAAGGGCTCCGGTGGCTGGATCCCCAGCCGCGTCACCCACTTCGGCCGTCGCTTCGCCGATTCGCGAGGGTTCAGCTCTCGACTGGATCTCGAGCTCGAGGCAGCGAGCGTCAGCCTGCGGTCGGGGGAGTTCGTGATCGTGACCGTCGCGGCCGCGTTCGGCGGCCTGATCCTGGGGTACTTGATCCTGCAGAGCCCGTGGTTGGCGCTCGGCGTCGCCGCGGCGGCCGGCGCCTCTCCCACGATGGCCCTGCGCGTCGCGCTGGATCGTAGAGCGGAGAAGCTGCGAGAGCAGCTGCCGGACGTCCTGACGATCATGGCGAGCTCGCTCCGTGCCGGACACAGCTTCCTCCAGGCGCTCGACACGGTCGCCAAGGAGATCGCTCAGCCGGCTGCCACGGAGTTCCAGCGGGTCGTGGCGGAGATCCGCCTGGGTCGAAGCGCCGAAGACGCGCTAGGGGCATTGTCCGAACGTGTCGGCAGCGCCGACTTCAAGTGGGCGGTCCTCGCCGTGAACATCCAGCGGGAGGTGGGCGGCAACCTAGCCGAGATCTTGGACAACGTGGCCGACACGCTCCGGGAGCGTGCGACCATGAGGCGCCAGATCCGCGTGCTGACCTCTGAGGGGCGCCTCTCGGCGTGGGTCCTTGCGCTGATGCCGTTCGGGATCGGCGCTTACCTGTTCGCGACGAACCCGGAGTACATCGGGCTGCTGTTCTCTTCGAAGATCGGCATCCTGATGGTGATCTTCGCGGGGATCATGCTCCTGCTCGGTGTGCTCTGGATGAGGAAGATCGTGGATATCGATGTCTGATCTCTGGTTCCTCGTTGCGGTCGCGTGCGTGTTCTTCACCGTCATCCTGGTGGGTTTCGCGGTCGATGCGACGGTCACCGACAAGAAGCGCGCGGTGAAGCTCTTGGAGTCGCAGGTGAGCGGGTCTTCCTCGGTAGCGGAGTCGAGCAACCTGCGCGACCGCGAGATGGCTAGGAGCTTCGGCGATCGCGTGCTGGTTCCGTTCGTCGGAGGCGCCGGGCGGGTCGCCAAGAGGGTCACGCCGCTCGACGCACGCGATCGTGTGTCGAAGAAGCTGCTCCTGGCGGGGAGCCCCCCGGGCTGGGACGCGGAGCGCGTTATCGCGTTCAAGGTGATCGGCGCCGGCGCCGGCCTCGTCGGTGGCATCGCCGTGGCGGCCGGGCTCTTGCACTTCAACGGACTTCCGATGATGGTGACGATCGCGCTGCTCGCCTTCGTCGGGTTCGTGATCCCCGACTCGATGCTCGCGCGCAAGGTGCAGGAGAGGCAGCGGGAAGTGCTCGGGACCCTGTCCGACACGCTGGACCTGCTCACGATCAGCGTCGAGGCCGGACTCTCCCTGAACGCCGCCATCGCTCAGGTCGTGCAGAACGTCCCTGGAGTTCTGTCGGCGGAGTTCGCCCGGATGCTCCAGGAGATCCAGCTGGGCGTCCCGCGCTCAGAGGCGTTCAGGCATCTCGCGGAGAGGACGGACGTCGAAGAGCTGAACAGCTTCGCTCTAGCCATGATCCAGGCGGACGTCTTCGGAGTGAGCATCGCGAGCGTCCTTCGGACGCAGGCGAGCCAGCTCCGGATCAAGCGGCGTCAGGCCGCCGAGGCGAAGGCCCAGCAGACGCCTGTGAAGATCGTCTTCCCGCTGATCCTCTGCATCCTGCCGGCCCTGTTCATCGTGATCATCGGTCCTGGAGCGATCCGGATCATGGACACGGTTCTCAAGTAGCGCCTTCTCCGTTCCGACTCAAGCTTTCGGTGGTTCCGAGCCGATACCTCCTTCATGCGGAGTACGGATCGCACGCTCGATCGGATCCTGGAGGCGTTCGCCGATGCGGTGGCCGCCGCCGAGTTCGAGAAGGCCGAAGGATGGCTGGCCGTGGCCAGGTGGGCCCAGGGAGCCAGCGAGACCTCGACACCCGCTCCCGTCCGCTGAAGCGAGCCCTCTCGGGGCCGAAGGACGTAGGTCGTCGGTCGCATTGCAGCCTCCCCCAGCCATGCCCTAGACTCTCGGCTGTCCGGATGGTCCGTTGGGACCAAACGGATCGAGAGAAAGGCGTGTGATGAAGCGCATCGGGTTCCTGCTCGCCACGGCAAGTGTCTTCGTGCTGTGCGTGGCCGCACCCGCTCTCGCTGGCGATGGTTCCTCCGTGCCGAACAGGCCGGGCGGTCCCGGGGTCAGCGGGTCGGGCGGCACCGCCTTCACGGGCGCGAACGTGTCGACGAGCATGATGTACCTGGTCGCGTTCGTGGTGGTCGGTGCGTTGGCCGTGTACTTCGGCCGGCGCCGCACGCTCGCCGCGCGCTAGACGCGATCACCCACGAACAGGCTCCTCACGGGGCCTGTTCTTTCATGTCCGACGTCGCGGAGCATCACTGCCGATCGCTTCACGTGACCTTGTCGATCAGTGAACGCCACAGACGCACCGGGAGCGACGGAGCGAACGTCGTCCGCAGGTCGAGGTTCCCCGCAGGCATCCCGTCGAACACGAGCGATCTGCCCTGGCGGGACAAGCCGTCGCTCCATGACGTGAATCCGCATCCCCTCAGGGGCCTGGATCACGATGCGAACGCGCGCCGGGCGGATAGTGGATTGCCCCACGAACGTGAGCCGGTATGCACCACCCGTGTTCGAGCCGACCCATGCGTCCGTGAGCAGGAGGTCGACCTCGATGGTCGCCGTGTCGCCCGACGGCGTTCTCACGTAGTCCTCGAAGTAGGGGAACCCGTCGGTCGAGTACCTCTCCAGCTCCACCGGCTCGCCGTTGCGCGTCCCGTCCCGCAGGATGCATCCTCTGTCGCAGTAGAGATCGACGACGGCGACGTTCTCACCCGGCTTGGTGGAGTAGGTCTTGTACGGTCCGATCACGTACGGCGGGTAGCCTGAGGTCGGCGAGTCGTTCCTGCAGATCGGTGCGCAGGCTCGCCGTCGCGGTTCCTCCGGGACCGAGGTGCACCTCGTAGGTGACCGTTCGCTCCTGGTAGAAGTCGAGCTTGGTTCCGGAGGCACTGTTGGTGATCACCGAGACGACGTCGGTTCCCTGGGGATCGAACGCGCCCCCAGCCGCAGTGAGCTCAAGTCCGGACTGCATGTCGGGTTCGGCGCTCCACACCTTCACGTGTCCGTCGTCGAACGCGCGTAGCATCGCCCTCTCGCGCCGGAGGTCGTCTCCCTCATCCGACAGGAACGCGTCGAGGACGGCCTGGGCCACCCGTCCCAGCACCAGCTTGCGCTGCTCGTTGGTGTCGAAGAGCGCGTAGGCCTCGTTCGTGACGAAGCGGACAACGGTGCGGTCCGTCAACTCGATCTCGGTCCCCCTGACCGTGACAGGGCCCGTCACCCGCATCAGCGCCTGAAGGGCGAACGGATCGGCCACGATGACCCCGTCTAGCTCCTCGCCGGTCGCCCCGGCATAGGAGAGCCAGAGCGCTTCGGCCGCCAGGGGGAAGTCCGGCGTCATGTTGGCGTTCACCCAGAAGCCCACGCCGGTCCGGTAGTAGTCGAAGTTGGTCGAGTACTCGGGAGACGGGGACACGTGCCGATCCAGGTCGAGGATGGGTAGCGATTGGATCGGCCGAAACTCCGACAGATCTAGACGGCCATCGTCGACCGTGAGGATGGCGTAGGCGCCGATCAGCCCTCCCGTGCCTCGCAGCTCCGCGGGGTTCGAGGCACCGAAGAGGTAGTGCTTCGGCTCATCCGCCCCGAGGAAGGAAGGCAGCTCCCGCAGGATGGTCGCTCCCGCCAGCAGCTGTCGATGCGTTCGCTCCAACTCCCTCAGCGCCTCATCGCGGGCCGAGGCGACGGGCGGAAGCACCAATGAAGTCGGGGCTGCACGCAGCGTCTCGAGTGCATCTGCAGCGAGGATCTCGGCCTGAGTGACGGCCTTCGCCAGGCCTGCCAGCCGCTCCAGGGGTATCCCGTCGGTCGCGGGGGCCAAGGCGCCCAGGCCTCCCGGAAGGTCGTTCACGGCATCATCCAAGAGGGAGGCCGCCTTCGAGGTCGTCTCTCCCGCCTCAGCGATCGCGCGGACGGCGTCGGCGGTGTTGCCCAGCCACGGGACGGCTCCTGCGAGGCCGATCAGCGATGAGTCCGCGGCTCCGGAGAAAGCGCCCTCAGCGACATCGAACGCCTGCGCGGCCTCTTGGGAGCGACCGGCGACGAGCGCCGACTTCCCTCGCTCCAGCGCGTCGCGTCCGCGCTGGAGCTCCGACCGGATACCCGGTGCGGCGACCGCAAGGGCCGCGAGGAGCACGACCAACGCGGTCCCAAGGGCTGCCAGCCCGAGCATGACCCATCGACGCCATCGATGGGGGCGAGGCGGCGTCCGTTCGGTCGCTCCGGAGGGCTCAGGGGGTGTCTGCATGGTCGGGTGGCGCCCCGACACTTCGCGGGGACGCGTTCCACCGTAACAGGGAGGAAGACCCATCCGGCGCAGGGGCGCTGTACCCTCTGGCGTCATGAAGGTGGCCTATCAGGGCGAGCCCGGCGCCTACAGTGAACGGGCGGTTCAGACGCTCTTCCCCGACGGCGAGCCGATGCCCTGTGCCACCGTTCGCCTGGTGTTCTCGCGAGTGACGAGCGGCGAGACGGCCTTCGGCGTGGTTCCGCTCGAGAATTCCCAAGCCGGCTCGGTGAACGAGACCTACGACCTGCTGCTCAACACGAACCTGCTCCGCATCGTGGGGGAGACGCTCGTCCGTGTGGACCACGCGTTGCTCGGGCGGCCGGGAGCCCGGCTGGAGGGGATCCGTCGCGCCCACTCGCACTGGCAGGCGCTCGCGCAATGCGAGGAGTTCTTGGCGTCGATGCGGATCGAGCCGATCCCCGTCCATGACACCGCGGGCGCGGCCCGGATGATAGCGGCGTCGGGCGGCGACGAAGACGGGGCGATCGCCAGCGTCGAAGCGGGAGCGCGATCCGGTCTCTCCGTGCTGGCCGAGCGGATCCAGACCGAGAAGGAGAACTTCACCAAGTTCGCTGTCATCGGCACCGGGGACCCGGATCTAGGACCTCACGATAAGACCTCGCTGGTCATGGCCGTACTGGACGAGCCGGGCTCGCTGTTGGGGGCCCTGGAGCCGTTCGCCGCCCGCGGGATCAACCTGCACAAGATCGAATCGCGCCCGCGGCGCGGGAAGCCGTTCGAGTACGTGATGTACGTGGACGTGATGGTGGCGGGCGACGCCCCGGCGCTCGCGGAGGCGCTGGACGAGGTCGCCACCCATACGTCCATGATCCGTGTCCTGGGCTCGTACCGGGCCGCCGCCGACCCCGCCTGAGTCCATGACCGGACGAGCCGGCCGGCACGCGGTTCGCTCCAAGGTCCCGTTCCCGATGCTGCTCCTGGCCTTAGCGCTCGTGGCGGGTGGGATCACGCTGTGGCAGGTGCTCCGCAGCGATGACCGGGATCGGGCCGGTGCGCCGGTATCCACGACCTCGGGACCCACGAGCGCGGCGTCGTCCGTGGCCTCCTCCGCGGCCCCGTCGGCCCCGCCTACGGACCCCGTGGCCACGCCCGGCCCGATCAACACTTCGTTCCGCGGGATCACGACGTTCCGAGGTAACGCCACCCGCACGTACTACGGCGAGGGACCCGTCCCCATGGACCCGGTGATCCGGTGGCAGTCCCCGGAGGGCGGCGGCTTGTGCTCGACCTCCTCAGACCAGTTCGGATCGAGGCTCTGGTGCGGGACCGGGTGGACGGGCCAGCCCAACGTCATCGTGCATGACGACGGCACGATCGAGATCCGTGAGGGCGCATACGACGGCAACTACCACTTCCTCAACGGCCGGACGGGGCGTGCGATCCGTCCCGAGCTGGTGACCGGGGATCTGGCGAAGGGGTCCGCCACGTCGGATCCCGAGGGGTACCCGCTCTTCTACGCCGGCTCTCGGGACGACCTGTTCCGGATCATCGCGCTCGACCGCCCCTCGCCGACCGTCCTGTGGTCCATCGACAGCGGGTCCACAGTCTCGAGGCCTCTATGGAACAGCGACTGGGATGGGGCCGCGCTCGTCATCGGCGACTACCTGCTGGAGGGAGGCGAGAACAGCTGGCTCTACGTGGTGAAGCTGAACAGGAGCTACGACGACGAGGGGAAGGTCCAGGTCGACCCGAAGATCGTGGCGACGATCCCGGGTTTCGACGATCAGTTGCTCTCGGACCTGGGCGACCAGGAGGTATCCATCGAGAACTCGGTCGCGTTCCGCGACGGGGTCGTGTACTTCGCCAACTCGGGTGGGTTGGTCCAGGGTTGGGACATATCGGATCTGCTCGAAGGCGGGGAGAAGTACCGGAGGGTGTTCCGGTTCTGGACCGGAGACGACACCGACGCCTCGATCGTGATCGACGACGACGGCGCGCTGTACGTGGCGAGCGAGTACCAACGGTTCAACGAACGATCTCAGCAGCTGGGACAGCTCATGAAGCTCAACCCCGCGCACCCGAACGCCCCGGTCGTGTGGAGCATCCCGGCAACGGAGATCGGATTCGAGGGGGCCGGAGGGAGTTGGTCGACGCCGGCGCTCTACGGCGACCACGTCTACTTCACGACGGCGGCCGGCCGCGTGTTGGAGGTCGATCGCGAGACCGGTGAGATCGTGTGGGAGCTGGATATCGGGTCACCCGCGATCGCGTCGCCTGTCGTGGTGGACGGCGTGTTGATCCAAGGGGACTGCACGGGGGCGCTGTACGCCTGGGACGTGTCCGACCCCACGAAACGGCCACCCCGGCTCTGGACTCTCCACCTCCCCGGCTGCGTGGAGTCGACCCCGGCGGTGTGGCACGGGTGGATCTATGTGGGCACCCGAGCAGGACAGCTGTACGGGCTGGCGGATCCTCCCAAGTAGCGGTCAAGAAAGGAACGGGAACTCGGCCCGCAGCTGCGAGGTGTGCCAGGCGACGAGCGCGAACCCCGCCAGGATCAGTCCGCCGAAGCCGAGGATGAGGATGGCTCGCCGCTGGGGGGCCGACCCAACGCCTTCAGCCGCGAACCCCGCGACCAGTCCTGCCAGGAACCCGCCGACGTGCGCGCGCCAGTCGATCCCAGGTACCGATAGCGAGAACACCGCGTTGATCACCAAGAGCATCACGGCACCTCGAAGGCGCGCCGACGCGATCGCCAGATGCCGGCGACGGTAGTTGTAGGTCACGAACGCTCCGAAGATCCCGAAGACTGCCCCGGAGGCGCCCACCCCCACGGCGTTCGGGCCGAACGCGTAAGACGCAGCGCTCGCGAAGAACCCGGCCGCGAAGAAGATCAGCAGGAACCGCAGATGTCCGAGCTCCCGCTCGACCACCGAGCCGAATATCCAAAGGGCATACGCGTTGAACGCGATGTGGAACAGGCCGGCGTGAAGGAACACCGCCGTCATGAGCCGCCAGTATTGGCCCGTGGCGACACCGATCAGTCCGCCGTCAGCGCTCTGGGCCAAGGCCACCGACGCACCCAGGTCGACCAACCTATCTATGGACGGCCCGGTCATGAGTGAGCCGGCCCCGCCCGAGACGATCTCGAGCAGGTACGCCGCCCCGATCAAGCCGAGCAGGATCGACGTGGCAGTGGCTCCTCTGCGGATGTTCGCCACGGCGACCCGTCGTCCCGGGCCCTTGCGGTACTCGCTGCGGGCCTCGGCCACGCAGTCGGGGCAGTGGTGGCCGACCGGCGCGGGGATCATGCAATCGGGGCAGATGGGGCGCCCACAGCGCGTGCAATGCACACCTGTCTCGACCTCCGGGTGCCGGTAACAGCGCTCTGTGGTCGGCGGGGGTGGGAGCGTGGCCGCCTCGTCCATCCGGCCATGGTACGGGTCGGGACCGGCTGCGTTGGCGGATCAGGTCGGAGCGTGCGATCCGTGTTCGTGGGGATCGACGTGAACCGAGACCTCGCCCAAGCGCGGGACCTGGCTGAGCAGTGCCGCCCGGACGCTCTCGGCGATGTCGTGCCCCGACTCAACAGATATGCGGGGAGCGACGTCGATCGCCAGCTCGGCACGCAGGCTGTGTCCGATCCACCGAGCTCGGGTCTCCGTGACGTGCTCCACGCCCGGGACGGCCGCCGCCGCCGTTTCCATCAAACGGACCGTCGCCTCATCCGTCCCGTCCAGGATGCGATGCAAGACCGCCCTGGTCGCTTCGATGAGCGTGTAGATGATCACGAGTGAGATCAGCAGGCCGAAGAACGCATCGGCCCTGGCGAAACCGGCCATGACTCCCACCGAGCCGGCGACCACACCCAGCGACGTGAGGCCATCGGCGCGTGCATGGAGGCCGTCCGCCACGAGAGCCGCTGAGCCGATCCGGCGCCCGACCCGGATGCGATATACGGCGACCGCTTCGTTGCCGGCGAACCCGATGATGCCGGCCGCGAGTACGACGCCGACGTGGCGGAGCGACGTCGGGTGTCTCAGCCGGTCGATCGCCTCGACGGTCGCGAAGACCGCGGACGCGGCGATGAGCAGAACGATAGCCAGGCCCGCGACGTCCTCGGCACGGTGGTACCCGTAGGTGTACCGGTGGTTGGCGGGCCGTCGGCTCAGCCGGAAGGCGATCAACAGCGGGACGGCCGTCAGCGCGTCCGTGAAGTTGTGGATCGTGTCGGCGAGCAGAGCGACGGACCCCGTCAGCAGGACGACCACGAGTTGCGCGACGGCGGTAAGGCCGAGGAGACCGAGGGAGATCCACGTGGTGCGAACTCCGCTCGCGGTGGCGAGCAACGCGGCGTCGGGGGTCCCGAAGTGTTCGTGCGGATGTAGGTGCCGTTCGTCGTCTACCATCGGTTGGACCGATGGTAGTCAGCGCGAGGCCGCGAGGTCAGGAGTCATGCGCTCATGCGCTCATGCGCTCATGCGCGGAAGTTGGGCCAGCTCCTCGGCGATCTCGTCCTGATCGAAGAGCGGTCCCCAACGGTCCACGATGATCCCGTCGGAACCGATCAGGTAGACCCACGGCTCCGTGAGATCGCCGTTTCGAAAGAGCCAGTCCGCGGCAGCCTTGTTGATGACCTGCTCCGAGGCGTTGCGCCAGATCTCGACGTGTATGAAGACGGCGCGGTCCGAGTAGCGCTCGGCGAGGTCGGCCACCGAGTCCACCTCGGGGCCGCAGAACAGGCTCACGCAGAACGTTGGGGTGGCGAAGATCACGACGATCGGCCGGTGCGCGATGAGCGCGTCGGCGATCGTGGTCGCGTGCAGCTCGGGGTCGGGCACGTCCTCCCCGTCGAGGGCGCGCGAGTCGATCGCCGACGCAGGAGCGTCCGTCGAGTCCATGGTTAGGTTCTCTGTGCGGAGGGCTTCGTCGCCCGGTGCGGGCAGCGTGTGTAGTTCTCCGACCGGGAACGTCGTAGTGAGGGTTTGTGTGCCGGAGCCCGGGATGTCGGCGGTGACCTCCGCCTGCCAGACGCCGGCCTGTTCGAACACCACCCCTTCCGCCTGATAGATGCCTCTGGCCTCGGAGGGCGCCGACAGCTCAGGAGTGGCTCCGCCCTCCGGCATGCCGAAAGCGCTCAGGTAGGTCCCTCTCACGTCTTGTCCCGGCTCCGATGAGCTCGATCCGTCGCCGAGGAACGTGAAACGGAACGTGACCTGGCCGAAGGTGAGCAACTTCACGCCGTCTGCGTCGCTCGAGAAGATCCCGAGCGAGAACCTCTGCGGCGAACCGGCGGCCAGGTCGGCGCTCGCGACCGACGCCGCGAGCGAGGAAGCCGCGGTGGCGGATGAGGACGGATCCGCGACGACGGGGTCGTCCGATCCCGTACAGGCGCCCGCCAAGAGACCGACGGTGAGCGCGATCGATAGGAGGATCCGGCGGGAGGGCATCGCGTTCATCTTCTCGCGTCCGGCTCGTAACGACCGGTCAGAGCGAGCCCTCGTGGCGAAGGAGCCATCGCTTGCGGTCCTCGAACCGGCCGTACCCTCCGACCGTCCCTCCCACATGAACGACGCGATGGCAGGGCACGTAGAGCTCCATGGGGCAGCGGCTCAAGGCGTTCCCCGCGGCCCGTCCGCCCCTTGGGGAGCCGGCTGCGGCCGCTATGTCTCCGTAGGTGGCGAGCTCCCCGAACGCGACCCTGATCGTTGCGTCCAGGACCCTGCGCCCGAACCCTCCCGGAGCTAGCGAGAGATCCACAGGGGTTCGGAACGGACGGGGAGAGCCACCGAAGTAGCCGCCGATCTCCCGGCGAACGGATGCGAGCCCCCGACCGTGACGCGCGATCGGGACATCGAGTCTCTGCTCGATCCGCTCGAGCTCCACGTCGAGGTCCCCGTCGTCGAAGGACGTAGCCACGACACCCCGAGGGGTCACCACGATGGCGAGCCTCCCGAGAGGCGTCTCGACCGTGGTGCAGACCGGTACGTCCATCACACCGGCGGCCAGGGATAGGGACGTCCCGGTCCCGGCTCGGGGAAGGCGCCGGTCTCGATCACCGTCTGGATCCGGTCGCCGAGCGCCTGGAGTTCCTCGACCGACAGCAGCTCGGCCAGTTCGTCACGGAGCGCACCCTGTCCCAGGCGCTCTCGCAGCTGAGTCAGGTCTGCCAGGATCTCCGGCTCGATCGTCTCGCCGACGAACCTCCAGATCACCGTGCGGAGCTTCGCCTCGTGGTGGAAGCAGACGCCGTGATCCACCACCCAGATCGTGTCGTCGGGGGCTAGGAGGCAATGGCCCCCTTTGCGATCGGCGTTGTTGGCGATGAGATCGAACACGGCGACGCGCCGGAACACGTCGTCCCTCGTTCCCTCCAGGGTGAAGTAGTGCTCGGCAGGGTCGAACTCCATGAACAGTTGCACCGAGCCGGGACCCTCGGGGCCGTCCCGGAGCAGGGTGGGAGGAACATCGGGCCATCCGAGCTCGCGAGCGACCAGGTACGCCGCAACTTCCCTCTGACAGAGGGTCCCTCGCGGGAAGTCCCACAGGGGCGTCTCGCCCCGTCTCGGCTTGTACACGGCCAGGACATCGCGCTCCGGGGTCCGCGCGCGTGCCAAGAACGTGTAGTTCGATGAGTTCGGTAGCAGGCCAAGGAGCTCGATCTCTCCGGAGGCTAGGGCGGAGAGCTCCAGCGGATGGGTCACGCGCGCTTCGAGTGCCCGTTCATGGCGGGGCATGCGTGGAGGCCCTCCGGGTCGAGCGGGTTGCCGCAGAACTGACACGTGGGGCGTCCGCGGTCGGCCACCTCCGCGGAGTGTCGCGAGAGGGCGAACATCTGCTCACGCGTTGCCCACAGGCGGAGGATCTCGGCCTCGGAGCGGAGGAGTAGCTCCGGGTCACCTTCATCGAGGTCGGGTTGGAACTCCTCGATCTCCAACATGAACAGGTCGGAGTCCTCCTCGTAGCCGATCGACAGCCGCCCGGCGCGCCACCGCAGTTCGAACGGCTCTTCTAGATCCAAGGCGTCCTCGTCTGGCCCTGTCCCGGTCTCGAGGCCGATCGTGGCGAGCAGATCGAGCACCGACGCTGCGAGGAGTTGCACCTGCTCCTTCTCAACGAGCACCGTGACCAGGTCGTCGCCACGGCGCGCCTGAAGGTAGAACGTGCGCGCTCCAGGCTCCCCGATGGCGTCCGCGGTGATGCGATCCACGCGGTCGAGGTCCATGCCGCCTATCCTCGCAGGTTCCGTTTCGGGCGCGGTGGGGGAGCGAAGCGCGCCAGGCCGCCGCCGTCATCGTTCACCAGCAAGACGTGTGGTTCTCCCTGTCCGAGGTGCACCACAGACACGGAGGCCGGGTCGACGACAGTACGTTGGAAGCGATCCAGGTGCGCGCCGGCATTGTGGGCCACGAGCATCCGGATCACGTCGCCGTGCGAGCCGACCGCCACGCGGCCACGCGGATGGCGGGCGACGATGGCATGCACCTCGGCCAGCGCCCGCGCCATCGCCTCGGCGAACGATTCTCCCTCAGGGAACCGGAAATGCGATGGTCGCTCGATAACCTCCCGCCACAACCGGGTGCGGCGGAGCTGCGCCAAAGAGCGGTTCGTCCAGGTGCCAGTGTCCATCTCGACCAGACCGGCACGTGGCACGACCTCGAGTTTCTGGCGGGCGCCCAGAGGCTCCATGGTCTGCATGCAGCGTTCCAGCGGGCTCGAATAGAGGGCGGTGAGGCGCACACTCGAGAATCGTTCGGCCAGCCGTTCGGCTTGAGCGCGCCCGCGATCGTCGAGCGGTATGCCGGGCGTCCGGCCGTAGAGGGTCATGCCGGTGACGGCCGTGAGTCCGTGACGGATCAGGAAGAGGGTGGTCATGGGCGCCCGCAGCATACGCGGCGGCCGGACCGTCCGAGCTACGTGGGGATCGGTTCCGACCCGGGGTCGGTCCCGATCGGCAGGCGAACCTCGAACGTCGAGCCGCGGCCCAGCTCGCTTCGCACCGTCACGGTTCCTCTGTGGTTCTCAGCCACATGCCGCACGATCGCCAAGCCGAGTCCGGTGCCCCCGGTCTCACGCGATCGCGCCCGATCCACGCGGTAGAAACGTTCGAACACGCGGGGGATGTCCTTGGTCGGGATGCCTACCCCGGAATCCTCCACCCGCAGGACCACCTCGTTCGATACGGCTGACACTGTGACGTGCACGGTGCCTCCGGAGGGCGTGTATCGGATGGCGTTGTCCAAGAGGTTGCGTACCAGGAGGCCGAGATCTCGCGCGGAGCCTTGGATCGAAGGAACGGGCTCGACGTCGATCGTCAGCGACAGGTCGGTCTCGCGTGCGGCTTCCTGGAAGCGCCGTCCCTCATCGTGAACCAGTCGATCGATCGGAACGGCGTCGCTCAGTTCGCTCCCGGACTCCAAGCGGGACAGGTCGAGTAGGTCGCTCACGATCCGCGACAGTCGGATCGCCTCCCGCTCCAGCTGTTGGGCGAAGTGTTGGACCGCGTCCGGGTCATCCTGAGCGGCGTGCCGAAGGGTCTCCGCGGCGGCTCGGATCGACGCGGCGGGCGTCTTCAGCTCGTGCGATGCGTTCGCCACGAAGTCCCTCCTGATGGCCTCGAGGCGCCTTGCCTCGGTCACGTCGCCGATGACGACAACGACGGATCCGTCGGCGCCCGCAGGCGTGGTGGTGACGCGTAGCCAACGGCTGGGCGATCCGATCTCGAAGTCGGCGATCTCGGCGTACCCCGTTTCCGCCGTCCGACGGATCATCTCCCGAAGCCCCGAGGGGAATACCTGCGCGAGCGCCTGGGGGCGCGACCCGAGGTGCCGCTCGATCGCGTCGTTGGCGAACGCCGTCCGCCAGCCGCCATCGAGGAGGAGCACGCCCTCCTTCATGGATCCGAGGATGCGATCTTGTGCCTGTCGCTCCTCGCTCGCCGCCAGGGTGTGATCTTCGAGCTCCTCGGCCGAGCGTCGAGCGGCGCCCTCGAGAGCACGTATGCGGGCTCTTACGGAACGTCGTCCCGCCAAGTAGCCGGCGACGCCGGCGATCGCCCCGGCCACCAGCGAGCCCGTCACCATCGTCGTGCTCATCGAGCGCAGTGTAGGGGCCATCTGAGCTGCGGGTTCGCTGCGGTGGGCGCGCCTGCGGCGCGTTCACGCTCCGTTCATCCTGGGGCCCTCGACCGGACATCCCTACTCCCTAGCATCGTCTCGACACCCACGAGGAGGTAAGGGATGCGGCAGGTGCGGCAGACTGGCATCGTCGTTGGGGTTCTCACTCTCATCCTCGTATCGACCGCCTGCGGTGGGGATGCCAACGGTGGCGCCGGCGGAGCGGATCTCGCGGGGTCGCTCAGCATCTCGGGTTCGTCAACGGTCGAGCCGATCACGTCGCTCGTGGCCGAGAACTTCCGGTCGAGCAACCCTGGCGTCGACATCGTCGTCAACGGCCCCGGGACGAGCGATGGCTTCGCGCTCCTGTGCAACGGCGAGACCGATATGAACGATGCCTCGCGTCAGATCAAGGACGAGGAGATCGCCTTATGCCAGGAGAACGGGATCGACTACCTCGAGCTAGCCATCGCGAAGGACGCGCTCACGGTCGTTGGCAACCCCGACAACCCGGTCGATTGCCTCTCGCTCGGTGACCTGTACGCGCTCTTCGGACCGGAATCCCAGGGCTTCGAGGATTGGTCGCAGGCGAACGCATTGGCGCAGGAAGTGGGCGGCAACGGCGGCTTCCCCGAAGTGCCCCTCACCATCGTGGCACCGGGTGAGGAGTCGGGCACGTACGGCTCGTTCATCGACCTCGCGACGAAGAGCATCGCCGAGGAGCGAGGCCAGGATCCCGATGACGTACTCCGGCCCGACTACCAGATCTCGGCCGACGACAACGTGATCATCGACAGCGCGGGAGGGACGCCGGGCGGCCTCGGGTTCGTTGGTTTCGCCTACGCGCAGAACGCGGGCGGGTCGGTCAGGGAGTTCCAGATCGACGATGGCGGAGGCTGCGTCGCGCCGAGTGAGGATACGGTGAACGATGGGACCTATCCGCTCGGGCGAACGCTCTATGTCTACGTAGGCAGAGAGAAGCTCGCCGGGAACGACGCCCTGGAGGCGTTCGTTGACTTCTACCTGAGCGACGAAGGACTCGCTGCGGCCACCGATGTCGGATACATCGCGTTGCCGGGGTCGGACCTCGATACGTCACGGGCAACCTGGGACTCCAGGTAGGGGGCCCAGCGGAGCGGAGGCTGAACGTGCAGGCGGCCACCGAAGGACCCATCACCGCGGAGGCGCTGCGGGGCAACCCGGCACGCCTCCATCGTGAACGCCGCATGAGAGGGCTGTTCTTCGCCGCCGCCCTCGGCTCGGTCGTCATCAGCCTTGCCATCGTCGCGAGCCTGGCCGGCGGAGCGGCCGATTTCCTGTCCAAGATCCAGCCATCCGATCTTTGGTCCGAGGGTTGGTTCCCTCGGAGGAACCTCTTCGATGTGAAGACGATCGTCGCTGGCACCCTGATCGTCGCGGGCATCGCCATGGTGGTCGCGGCCCCGCTCGGGCTCGGCGCAGCCCTGTATCTGTCGGAGTATGCCTCGCTTCGCGCGCGACGGTTCCTCAAGCCGATCGTCGAGACCCTCGCGAGCGTTCCGAGTGTCGTGATGGGTTTCTTCGCGCTCCGGGTCATCAGCCCGGACGTCATCCAGCGTTTCTTCGGATCGGACGTCCCACTCTTCAACCTGGCGGCCGGTGGACTGGCGGTGGGCCTGCTGGTCACGCCGCTCGTGGCCTCCGTGGCCGAGGATGCGATGCACGCGGTGCCCCACGCCTTGCGCGAGGCATCGTTCAGCCTGGGTGCTCGACGCCGGGCAACGAGTCTGCGCGTGGTGTTCCCGGCCGCGGTCTCCGGCATCACCGCCTCACTGATCCTCGGGGTCTCCCGAGCGATCGGCGAGACCATGATCGTCGCGATAGTGGCCGGCGGAACCGGGGGGTCGTTGTTCAACCTCGACCCGCTTCAGGGAGGTCAGACCATGACCGCGGCGATCACGGCTCTGGCTACGGGTTCCGATCAGGTCCGGGGCAGCGGCCCCGCCTACCCAAGCCTCTTCTTCGTAGGGATGCTGCTGTTCCTCATCACCCTCGCGCTCAACCTGGCCTCTGAGCGATTCGTCCGGCGTGTGGGGAGGCGGTACTGATGAGTGCTCGGGTCGCGGTCACCCGAGCGACGAGAGACGAGGTGATACGGGCGATCAGCGGCCGCCGGCACAACCCCAGAGAGACCGCGTTCAGCCTGCTCCTGTTCCTGGCGCTCGTGGTTGTCCTAGCGGTCCTGATCACTCTCCTCCTTCACGTCGCGCAGACCGCCATCCCGGTCATCGGCGATCGAGGGGTGACGCTCTTCCAGAACGGATACTCGTCGCTTCCGGCCAAGGCCGGGCTCAAGCAAGGGCTGATCGGCTCGCTTTACCTGATGGCCTTCGTGGTGGTCGCTGGCGGTCCCGCTCGGCGTCGGGGCGGCGATCTACATGGAGGAGTACGCACGGAACACACGTCTCACGCGGTTCATCAACGCGAGCATCCGCAACCTGGCGGGCGTTCCAGCCATCGTCTACGGGATCTTGGGGCTCGCGCTCTTCGTCCAGCTCCTGAAACCGCTGACGGGACCGGGACCCGTTGAGGGCAAGAGCCTGCTGGCGGGTGGACTAACGATCTCCCTGATGGTTCTCCCCATCATCATCATCACCACACAGGAGGCCCTCCGCGCAGTACCCCTCAGTATCCGGGAGGCCGGCTTCGGCGTGGGCGCGACCCGGTGGGAGGTCATCCGCAGCCACGTTCTCCCGAACGCAGCACCAGGCATCCTCACCGGGTCGGTGCTCGCTATGGCTCGCGCGCTAGGGGAGACAGCGCCTTTGATCATGGTGGGCGCAGCGACGGGATTCCTGGCCACCAGCGGAGGCGTGCTGGCATCGCTGCAACAGGCCTTCACCGCGCTCCCGACGTTGATCTTCTCGTACGTTCGGAAGCCGCAGCCTGAGTTCCAAGAACTAGCGGCTGCGGCCATCCTGGTCTTGATGACCCTGATCTTCCTGGTGAACCTGACCGCGATCCTGCTGAGGAACCGCTATGAACGAAGGTGGTGAAAGGGTGGAGGCGCAGATGATGGTCAAGGTGCCCGGCGAGACCGTCGCACCTGACGAGGAACGTGAGGTCGTCTTCGATGTCCGGGACCTGTCCGTCTTCTACGGCGACTTCCGAGCCATCCGCGACGTCACGCTGCCGATCTTGCAGAACGAGATCACGGCGCTCATCGGTCCATCCGGCTGCGGTAAGACCACGTTCTTGCGCTGCTTGAACCGTATGAACGACCTGATCGACACGGCGCGGATCGAGGGGCAAGTCCTCTACCACGGCGTCGACCTCTACGGCGAAGCGGTGGATCCGGTCGAGGTGCGCCGAAGGATCGGCATGGTCTTCCAAAAGCCTAACCCGTTCCCCAAGTCCATCTACGACAACATCGCGTTCGGCCCGAGGATCGCGGGCATGAAAGGCGACCTGCGCGATCTGGTCGAGGAGTCCTTGCGTCGTGCGGCGCTCTGGGACGAGGTGAAGGACAAGCTGAAAGAGTCCGGGCTCGCGCTCTCAGGTGGGCAGCAGCAGCGTCTGTGCATCGCGCGAGCGATCGCCACCCGGCCTGACGTGATCTTGATGGATGAGCCCTGCTCGTCGCTGGACCCCATCGCCACGGCCAAGATCGAGGACCTGATGCAAGAGCTCGTCTCCGACTACACCATCGTGATCGTGACCCACAACATGCAGCAAGCCGCACGGGTGAGCGACCGCACGGCGTTCTTCACGGTCGAGGTGACAGACTCTGGACAGCGGACGGGCAGGGTCGTGGAGTTCGACCGAACCGAGGCGATCTTCACCAACCCGACGGACCCACGGACGGAGGACTACGTGACAGGGCGGTCCGGATGACAAGGGAGAGCTTCCACGAGTCTCTGGAGCGGATCGAGCTCGAGCTCCTCAGCATGGGGGAGCTGGCGGGGACTTCCGTTCGAGGAGCGGTCGATGCGATCGTCGAACGCGACGAGACCAAGGCCCAAGCCGTGATCGACGCCGACGATGCGATCGATGAGCTATACCTGCGGATCGACCAGGAGATCCTCCAACTGCTGGCGCTCCAGGCCCCGGTTGCGGCTGATCTTCGGCTGATCTCCGCCATGCTCCACAGTTGTCTACACCTGGAGCGGATCGGAGATCAGGCCGTGAACGTCGCCAAGCTGTACATCGCCACCAGGGACGAGCCCGGGAGTCAGACCATGCGCCAGCAGCTCGCCGAGATGGGGGACGTGGTGGTACGGATGCTGAGGACCGCCATGGAGTCCTTCGCCCGACGCAACCTCGAGCTCTGCCTCACGCTTCCCACCATGGACGACCCAGTCGACCGACTGAATCGGAGTACACACCTCGAGGCGCTCAAGCTCGCTGATGATCCTCGCAGCCTCGATTGGGGACTCCACATGAACATGGCCGCCCGGGCGCTCGAGCGCGTCGGAGACAACGCCGTCGACATCGGGGAGCAGGTGAGTTTCCTTCTCACGGGCGAGTTCCGCGAGTTCACGGACGCCTCTCACCCAGCGGACGCTTAGGTCGATGGACGCCGACGCCCGACCCAGGATCCTGATCGTCGAAGACGAGGAACCTCTGGCAGATTCCGTTCGATACAACCTAGAACGTGAAGGGTTCGCCGTGACGGTGGCCACCGATGGTCGTCAGGCGCTGGAGCGTTTCCGCGAGGAGTCGCCCTCGCTCGTGATCTTGGACCTGATGCTCCCGGAGGTATCGGGTCTGGATCTGTGCCGATCCATCCGCGCCGGATCCGACGTGCCGATCATCATGGTCACGGCGAAAGACTCCGAGGCCGACAAGGTGACCGGCCTGGAGCTCGGTGCCGATGACTACGTGACGAAGCCGTTCTCGGTGCGGGAGCTCGTGTCGCGGGTACGCGCGCTCCTGCGCCGCTCGCGGATGCAGTCGGACGCCCCACCGGAAGACGTCGTGGCCGGAGGGCCGGTTCAGTTGGACGTGGTCAGGCACGAGGTGCGGGTGTCAGGGGAGGCCGTCGCCTTCCCCCCGAGAGAGTTCGAACTTCTCGAAGTCTTCCTCCGCAGGAGAGGGCGCCTGCTCACTCGGGACTTCCTGATCGAACAGGTCTGGGGAGCGGACTATTTCGGTGACACCAAGACCCTCGACGTTCACGTGAAACGCCTCCGCAAGAAGATCGAGACGGACCCCCATAACCCGGTACACCTGGTGACGGTGAGGGGGCTCGGCTACAAGTTCGTCGACTAGGTCAACGGTGGACGCGGTGGGTGACCCGCGAGTAGCGTGCAGCTGTGGCGTTCCAGGTGATCCCGCGGCAACGAGCGTTCTACGACCTCCTCGAGCAGGTCGCCGACACGGTCGCGGCCGGTGCTAGGGAGTTCGCGGGACTCGTTGAGTCGTTGGAGGATCCCGCCGGCCATCACCGTCGCATCCGTGATCTTGAGCACGAGGGCGACGAACTCACCCATCGCATCGTTGAGACCCTCAGTCTCACGTTCGTCACGCCCTTCGACCGTCAGGACATCCACCGGTTGGCGTCGAATCTGGATGACGTCCTGGACTCGATCGAAGCGGTGTCGGATCTGCTGGTCCTACATCGGGTCGAGACGCCGCTGCCAGCGATCCGCCAGCAGTCCGATGTTCTCGTCAAGATCACCCACGCCGTCTCGACGGAGGTTCGCCATCTCCGCTCGCTGTCCGCCATCGAGCGTGACTGGGCCACGATCAACCGACTGGAACGAGAAGGAGACCGTATCTACCGAAGGGCTACGGCCGAGCTGTTCTCAGGCGAGCACCCCGCCATAGAAGTCCTGAAGTGGAAGGACATCTTGGACCAGATCGAGGACGCGATCGACCGGTGCCAGAGCATCTCGAACACGATCGAGTCGATCGCGCTGAAGTACGCGTAGTCTGAGACGGACTAGTTCAATCGGCCGCGGGTGGGTCCGCGGAGGGAAGCTCCTCTGCCGGGATATCCACGGGAAGGCGCCGACCCAGCAGATCCTCGATCCCTAGCAACGTGGCCCAGAAGAGCGCAAGACCCGCCATGGTCAGGTTGAGCCAACGGAACTCCGGTGGTGTCGGGGGGATCATGAGCAGGAAGATCGCCGAGACCGCGAGGAAGAACAGCGCGCGACGGGAGACCATCATCTGAGCTCCAAGAGCAGCAGCGAGATGAAGTAGGCCACGACGAACGCCCCGGGTATGGTGAGTACCCAAGCCCATACGACCCGGCTCGCCACGCCCCATCGCACGGCGGACAGGCGCTGGGTGGTGCCCACCCCGACGATCGCTCCGGTGATCGTATGCGTCGTGGACACGGGGATCCCCGCGCTTGCAGTGAAGAAGAGCGTGGCCGCCGCTGCCGTCTCGGCGCTCATCCCGCCGACCGGCGTTAGTTTGGTGATCTTCGAACCCATGGTGTGCACGATCCTCCACCCGCCGAAGAGGGTCCCCAGACCGATCGCCGTGTGCGCCGACAGCACCACCCACAGCGGGACGCTCGCGTCAGACGGCAACTGTCCGTTGGCGATCAGGAGCGCCAGGATCACCCCCATGGTCTTCTGAGCGTCGTTCGCACCGTGGCCCAGGCTGAATGCGGCCGCTGATACCAGCTGCATCCTGCGGAACCCGCGGTTCAGGCGATCCACCGCGGTCTTGCGGTGGAACAGCCAGTACACGCTGACCATGATCGTGAAGCCGAGCAGTAGACCGATCAGGGGCGACAGCACGATGAAGACCGCGATCTTCTGAAGCCCCGAGCCGATCAGGGCCGCCCATCCACCGCTCGCCACGGCAGCGCCCGCCATGCCACCGACCAGCGCGTGCGAGGAGCTGGTTGGGAGCCCCGCGTACCACGTCAATACGTCCCAGACGATGGCACCCAAGAGCCCGGCGAAGATCACTTCATTGTTCAAGGCGGACTCATTCACTACGTCCTTCGCGATGGTGGCAGCCACCGCCGTTCCGAATATCAGGAACGCAGCGAAGTTGAAGAATGCGGCCCACGCCACCGCCTTGCGAGGCGAGAGCACACGGGTCGACACCACGGTCGCTATCGAGTTCGCAGCGTCGTGGAACCCGTTGAAGAAGTCGAAGGCCAGCGCGACGCCGATGATGAGTACTACGGTCAGGCTCATAGCCTCTACGCGTGCTTCAGCACGGTGGACTCGATGATATTGGCCACGTTCTCGAGCCCGTCGAGAGCCTCCTCGAGATTCTCGATGACTTCCTTCCACTTGAGGACATCCATGGCGCGGTGCTCGCCCGAGAACAGATCGGCGATCGCTCGCCGGTACAGCCGGTCGCCCTCGTTCTCAAGACGGTTGATCTCGATCCAATAGGGCTCGAGCTGTTCGCGCTTCATCTTCGGCAACTCCGCGAGCGCCTTCTCGGCTTGGCCCGCAGCCAGCACCAGCACGTCGATCTGGGCCTTCATCTCCGGGAGGGGAGACTCGATGCGGTGGAGGACGAATAGATCGGCCACCGCCTCGATGGCGTCCATCACGTCGTCCAGCGCAGTGGCCAGTTGGTAGATGTCCTCTCGATCCATCGGCGTTACGAACGTGGTGTTCAGGAGGCGGATGATCGCGTGCGTCACCTCGTCGCCCTCGTGCTCGCGGTCCGCGATCCGCTGGGCCTTGAGGTCCACGTCGCGAAAATCGCCGATCAGATCCTGGAGGAGCTCGGCGGCTATCCGGAGGTTCTCGGCAGACTCCGAGAAGAGACCGAAGAACGCGTCGGGGCGATTGGATATCTTCAGCTTCATCCGGCGCTCCTCGTCTCATGCGGCCCAGCCCGTGCGGCCATCAGGGTAGCGGGTTCACCCTTCGTTCACCTACCGTTCGGTAGCGGACCCTTGGTCGAGGCCAGGCGCCCTACTCCGCGGAAACCCAGTCGCTCGTACATCCTCACCACGGCCGTGTCGTCGGGATCGGCCACGAGGCAGACGTCGCGCGTGCCCGCGGCGAACGCCTCCTCAACCGCGCGTGCGGTCAGCGCCGATGCGTGCCCCTTCCCGCGTCCAACGGGGAAGGTCGCGACGTTGTCCACGTAGCCCACATGCTCCAGGACGACCAGCGCCGCCAGCGAGGTCAGGACGTCGTCTCGATCGCGAATCCCGAACCATCGCTTCCCGCAGGCCGCGGGCAGGAGCTCCTCGATCGATCTGAGCTGGAGCGCGACGTCCCGTTCGTTCCCGAACAGCTCCATCGATGCCTCTACCCTGTCCCACAGCTCGGGTCCGGGCTCGAGCTCCTGCACGATCGCGCTGGTCTCGGGGATCGGCGGACTCTCGGCGATCTGCATGATCAGGTCCCACGACAGCTCGTGCCCCAGGGTGGACAGTTCAGCCAGGAGTTCCGTGGTTTCTTCGGGATGGAAGACCACCGTATGGAACACCTCGGCGCCGGAGCGGCCTAGCGCCGGAACGAGGGCGGTGGCCACTTCGCCCAGTCGCAGGTCGGAGGCGGGCGCATCGATCCGCGCGTAGTTCGCGTCCCACACCGTCGGGAACCTCGGGTCGGTGACGACCGCGCCCCACCACGTCGGCTCCACGAGGCCCAAGCACGCGTCGAGCGCACACCAGAATCGATGGAAGTACTCCGGGGTGGGCACGCGCGGAGATTACCGTGCGCTACGCTCGACCTGTGATCGACGGGAGGGTCTACGGGGGCGGTGAACCCGAGGGCCATCGGTTCGGGCCGGGCTCCATGGAGACGCTCTCCGAGGGCGAGTGGTGCTGGTTCGACGTCGTCGACCCCACCCCGGACGATCTCTCGACCCTACAGACCGAGTTGGGTCTGCATCCCCTGACCGTGGAAGACGCTCAGCATCAACAGCAGCGGCCGAGGGTCGAGCTCTTCGCGGATCATGCGTTCGTCGTGGTGCGTCCGCTGACGGTGGCTGCATCCGGTGACGTCGCTGAGGCCGAGATCCACGCCTTCGTATCTAACCGCTGGCTCGTCACCCTCCGGTTCGCGCCGGCCTACGATCTCGCCGCCGTGGTGCGACGGTGGGAGGCGAACGGAACGCTGGCGGGCGGCGGCACCGGGGTGGCGCTCTACATGCTGATCGACGAGGTTGCCGACGGCTACCTGAACCTGGTCGAAACCCTGGAGGACCGCGCCGATGATCTGGAAGACCGCGTCTTCGGCCGCGGGAGGATCGAGGGGGATCAGGGCGACCTGCAGACGCAGATCCTCCGGCTTCGCCGAGACGTCGTTCGCCTTCGGCGATCCGCGATGCCGCTTCGCCAAGCGATCGACACGCTGCACGATGAGCTGTGGTCCTTGAACCGGGAGTTGTTGCCTTACTACCGCGATGTGGCAGAGCACCTGCTTCGGTCGGTGGAGCTTGCCGACAACGTGCGCGACTCCCTGACGACCATCCTGGAGGTTCGGACCGCACAGGCCGCGAACCAGTTGAACGAGGTGATGAAGAAGCTCACCGCCTGGGCGGGGATCATCTTGGTGCCGACGCTCATCGCCGGGATCTACGGGATGAACTTCGAGGGCATGCCCGAGCTCCATTGGTCGGTCGGCTACCCGTTGGCCTTGGGGATGATGGCGGTGTCGTCGACCGCGCTGTACGTGGTGTTCAAGCGCAACGGGTGGCTCTAGTTCGGGGCAGCGCATGTGTCGGGCGTTGAAGGTGCTGTGCGTCGCCGAGGACGACGACGCGTTGCGAGCCCTCAAGCGAGCGACCGTCTCCGTGGAGTGGGAGTTAGCCGGGGGAGCGACGAACGAGCCCGACGCGATCGGTCAGATCGACGCAGAGCGGCCACACGTGCTGGTGGTGTTCGGGCCTTTCGAACGGCTTACCGCCTTGGCCCGGGAAGGCTTCCCGGGCATGCGCATCGTCACCGACCGGGACACACCCGGGGCCACCGTGGTGGCCACCTCCCTGGAGGAGGTCCGGGGGCTCGTGAAAGGCATCCCCCGTCCGGGTGGGCCGGTCGGCTGAGGTCTGGCTCAGGCGCTCCAGGGCCCCCATCCATCTTCGTGGACCATCCGCATGGTCACCATGATGTTCGCTCTTGCGTTGAAGGCCGACCAACCCTGGAACCCGAAATCAGCGGCTCTCCCGGGCCAGTAGCGCAGCATGTGCTGGTAGATGCCTGCGCAACCGGAGGAGTTGTAGGCGCTCGGATAGAAGTTCGATTCGCGATCCGCTATGTAGAGCGCAAGTCTGGCTCCTCCCGGAACCTTCCAGCGCTCTGCGGCGCAGCGGATCAGCTTTCTGACTTGGAAGGTGCCCTTGCGCCAGTCGTAATCGCAGACCTTGGCGGGCACCTGTGCGTCTCGCCGGGCTCCTACGGTGGCCGCCTGCGATATCGAGGCGGGCACGACCGAAAGGATCGCGGCGATGGAGAGCGCTGCCACCATGTGGCGGCGCATCTTCATGAGATATGTCATAGCAGGATCCACCCCCGCGGTGGCCCAGAGCTGGCGGCTCCGTTCCTTGCGACCGGACGGCTACGGACTCCGCCGGAGCCGGTCGACCCGCGATAGGTCGTGGGTGCGCGCATCACCTCCTGTGGTCGATGGTCTCTGTGTGACCTATCGCCCACATCCGTCCGGTCGTCCCGGCTCCCCCAGCACGCGCGCATGCGCCAACCGCCCTGGGAAGGTGGAAGCGCACTCGTGTGCGGGGGGAAGGAACGGACGACCGTCCGTCGTGGACCTGCAAACCCTAGACCAGACGTTCAGGATGTGACAACTCGGACCTGACCGCGAGTCACAACCCGAGGATCATGGATCGGGTCGTCGGAGGTCCGGCTACCATGGGGGACATGACAGGCAAGGTGCTATTGGCGTCGCCTCGTGGATACTGCGCCGGCGTCGATCGAGCTGTGGACGCCGTGGAGCGGGCGCTCGCCAAACACGGCGCACCCGTATACGTGCGCAAGCAGATAGTCCACAACCTGCACGTCGTCCGAGATCTGGAGTCCAAGGGCGCCGTGTTCGTTGAGGAGGAGACCGAGGTTCCCCCGGGTGCGGTGGTCGTTCTCTCCGCCCACGGCGTGGCGCCGGAGGTCTACTCGAACTCGAGGGTTCGAGACCTCGAGGTGATCGACGCCACGTGCCCGCTCGTGACGAAGGTCCACGTGGAGGCGCGGCGGTTCGCGGCGGATGGTCGGACGATCGTGCTCATCGGACACGCCGGTCACGAGGAGGTCGTCGGCACCACCGGCCAGGCCCCCGACCGGACGATCTTGGTGCAGAGCCCGGCGGAGGCCCGGACGGTGGAGATCCCGGACCCCGGGGACCTCTCCTACCTGACCCAGACCACGCTTTCGGTCGACGAGACCAACGAGATCCTGCAGATCCTGCGCGACCGGTTCCCGGGCATCGAAGGTCCTCCTCGTGAGGACATCTGCTACGCGACCCAGAACCGCCAGGATGCCGTGAAGGCGATCGCGCCACGGGTTGACGTGCTCCTGGTGATCGGCTCCAAGAACTCCTCGAACTCCAACCGCCTGGCGGAAGTCTCCCGCGAAAGAGGAACGCCCGCCCACCTGGTGGATGACGAGACGGACGTCGACCCTATGTGGCTGGTGGATGCCGTCACCGTCGGTCTCACCTCGGGGGCGTCCGCACCGGAGTGGTTGATCGACCGGATGCTCGATTGGCTGGCCACGCACGGGTTCGCCGACGTGGAGGTGGTGACGCTCGCGGAGGAATCCGTTCGGTTCTCGTTGCCGGCGGGCGTGCGAGAGGTGCCGCTGCCCGGCGCCTAGCCCTAGCTCCAGGCGCTGAACTGATCGCGGTCCTCGTCGGGTTCCTCGTACAGGATCGACACCAGCGTCTTCGTGGAACGAACACCGGGGAGCGAGTGGATCTGTTCGAGTATCACGCCGCTCGCGATCTCCCAGGGCTGCACGACGCAGGCCATCAGGTCCCATTCGCCACCCAGCACCGCCACGCCGGCCACATCGGGCATCTCCGAGATCCGCTCGACGAGGCCGGCCGCCGCGCCCGGATCGATCTGCATGTGTACGTAGCTCGCGCCACCCACGATGGCGGGGGCCTCTAACGTGCCGAACCCGGCGATCCCCACCCGGTCCGCTGGTACGGCCGGAGCCGTGAGCGTGCGGGTCACGCCTTCGACGCTGTGGATCTGCGTCAAGACCGTCGTGGCGATCTGTTCCAGGTCTGTGCCCTCCACCTGGATCAGGACGTCGTAGTCGCCGATCACCGCGATCGAGCGGCGGAGCCCCGCCCGCCCGGCGAGCTGGGTGAGGACCGAGCCGACCTTGCCGGGCTCGACCTGTAGGTACACGTAAGCGTCCATGCTCAGCCCTCCACCAGGGCGGATCTGTTGGCCCCGCAGAGCTCGAGGAGCTCATCCTCGCCGTCCTCGGGACCCACGGAGATCAGCCGGTCCCCGGCGCGGAGCTCGAATCGCGCCCGGGGGCGGTACGTCCAGCGAGGACCCCGCTGGACCGCCAGCACGAACATGCCTGTCTCGGTCTCCACCCGGAGGTCGCGGAGCGAGTGACCGTCTGCGCGGGAGCCCCCCTCCACGACGGTCTCCGCGAACGTCTCCTCGGTCTCCTCCAAGGCCATCTGCACGACGGGATGCAGTGGTTCGCCGTGCTCCACGTACCACGTCATGTCGCGCGCGGAATCGCACATGTACTCGCTCGCGCTGGCGAGGCGGAGCAGGCCGCGTAGCTCGTCGGGGTTGCGAGCCTCTGGTGCCGCTCGGAGAACCCACGACTCGAGCTCGTCGTGCAATATGTCGCTGCGAGCCTCGAGCGCGCCGACCTCCGCCGCCAGCGATCGATTGTTGAACAGCAGTGACGAGTAGGCGAGCCCGACCGCCGCTTCGGCCAGGTCCTTCATCTCCACCAGGATGTCGACGGCGCGATCGAGCTCAGATAACGCCGGGACGTCATCACCTTCCATCTCAGGCAGGGGAGGGGCCGCGGCCATCGCCCGAACCAGGTTCACGCCCTCCTCAGGCCCGCGGATCAGCAGCACGTCCTGCTCGGAGACGACGTCGTGGGGTCCGGGGTCGAACCGCCAGTCCATGCCGCTGCGGATCGCAACTACCCACATGCCGGTCGCGGTAGGTAGCGAGAGATCCCGCAGCGTTTGGCCGGCCGCGACCGCGTCCGGGCGGATCTTCACGCGGGCCGTCATCTCGTCGGCGTGGCGGAGGTCGTAACGCAGAGCGTCGGGGATGCCCAGCCTGGCGGCCACCACCCGCGCGATATCGGACGCGGCATCGCCTATCCGCTCGATCGCATCGGCGATCCACAACACCCCAGCCATGCCCTCCGCGTCCTCAGGACTACGGGCTGCGAGCATGGCCATGGTGCGCAGTCGCCGCAGGTAGAACGTCATGCGCTCGTCCAGCCGTCCGACCTCGCGAGCCAGCTTCTCCTCGTTGAAGAAGACGGCCGCGTAGGCCAAGTCGACCATGAGCTCGGAAGCGTCCTTCAGCTCGACGAGCAGCTCTTTGACGGTCTTCGGTTCGTCATCCATACGGCAGCACTCCCGATACTGACATAACGAACAGGACGCAGGCGACCCCCGCCAGATCCATGACGCTCGTGATGATGGGAACGGTGTGGTTGTCGGGGTCAAGGCCGAACCGGTACGTGACGATCGCCAGGTAGTAGCTGGTGACGATCGTGAACGGCGTGACGATCATCCCGGCGACGAGCGAACCCGCGATCACAGCCCCCGGCGAGATGGGGGCATGGCCCGTGAGCGTGGCCAGTCCGACCGCGATCGTGCCGATCAGCGAGAACACCGCCACCGCCAGGATGAAGACGACGGTGCCGTCCACGAGCGCCGGTGCCTCCGGCAACCCGCGCGGTGTGATGACCCCGATCTGGAGCTTGGAGCTGATACGCGAGGCGAAGATCCCGCCGAGCGCCCCCGCTTGCGAGACGAATGGGGGGATCAAGATCAACAGGACCGGGACCGCCGTGAGCTCCGTGAGGCGGTTCTCCTGGAGGGTTCCAGCCAAGACATCGAGGATGGGCGTCAGCAGGATCACGGCGGTCATCTCGAGCACGATGCGGTGCACGGCCGAGGAGTCCACGGTGTACGCGCGGACGATCGCGTATAGCCCGGCCAGAACGCACAGGCCCGATACCACCGCGTTCATCGTGTCGTTGCCGACCAGGAACGTTGCCAGATACAGAGTGGGCAGCGTGGCCATGTCGCCCAGAGCGGTGACCATGGGCGTCGACACGGAATCCAGGTCCCACCCCCGTCGGTGCGAGAGCACCGACAGGGCCACGGTGATCAGGAGGATCAGCAACGAGCCGAGCGCTCCACCCACGACGGAGATCGTGATCAGGCTCCACACGGAGATCGTCGGCGCGCCGAACGCCGACCCGGCCAGCTTCGCAACAACGGCGAGCCAGAGCGACGACGCGAACGTGGTCACCACGGCGACGTAGACATTCTGGTACAGGACGCCGCCGCGACGGCGCGTCACCTCGAACGTCCCGGCGGCGTTCGAGGTGCCCAGCCGAGCACCGATCGCGCCGAAGATCGTGCCGCGCATGCCGACGGCGGCTGGGATCAGGACCAACAGGCCGGGGAGAGATCGGAGCGTGTCGCTGATGCCTGAGAGCGTCAGCCCTGCGATGAAGCCCGCGACCGTGCTGAGGATGAGCGCGACCATGCCCTGCCGGAGCGTCCGACGCTCCGCTCGCAGGGACCGGAAGACACGCTTGGCGCGGCGAGGCATCGCCATAACGGCACGCTCACGGTTCGCATCCTTCTTCGATCAGGGGCAAGGACCCGATGGGTCCGAAGGGAGTATGGCCTGCGATGGAGGCCGGAACAACCTCACTCAGACGACCCAGTCTCTGGTCACGAACAACCAGAACGCGAGTCCCGCGTGCTCGCCGTACCGGCGGAACCGGCGCTCGATCTGCCGATCCGGGACGCTCTTCCTCCCCACCAGGCGCGCGTACGTTGGGCGCGTCCACGAATCGAGGATCAATCGTGAGTTGCGGCCGATGGTCATCATGATGTGCGCCGCCGCGTAGGGACCGACGCCGGAGAGCGCCAAGAGCCGTTGCTCGAGATCTGCGTCGGGGAGCTCCTGGGCAGTGGATCGTGCGAGCGCCTCGAGGTCGAGCTCACCGCTCGCCACCGACCGCGCCAGGGCGATCAGGTAGGCGCCGCGATAGCCGGCGCGAACGACCTCCCGGTAGAACGCTTCGGGGGTCGATGCCATCGCCTCGGCCGTCGGGAACGCGTTGGTCCTCGGGCCGTCGCCACCTACGGCAGGATCCCCGAGGTGCTCGACGAGGGCGTTCACCATCCGTACGGTTCCGCTCCACGCGCAGTTGGTCGTGCAGATGGTCTTCACCACGTCCTCGAACACCGTCGGGCTCTGGAGCATCCGCCCGGCGCCCGTCGCCGCCCATGCCAGCTCGGGATCGTCGCCGAGCGCCGCATAGAACCCCGCGAGATCGTGATCGAGTCGGAGCACGTGACGCACTCCCGCCAGGACGTCATCGCGCACACGGGCGCCCGCGACCGGTCCGAAGATCTCGATCGAGGCCTTCCCTCGCCGACCTTCGGCGATCCGGACGCGCCGGGGGCGACCTCCCCGAACCCGGAGCGTGACGTCCAACGTCCGGGCTTGCTCGTCGAGTCGCGTGGGCGCTAATTCGGCGAACCCGTGGGAATCCATGGTTCTCCAGAGGTCCACGGGTTCATCCCCGGGGCCTACGAGAGGAAGGGCCAGCCGAGTCGTCATCCCCGCGTGGGTGCAGCCGCGATAGCGTCGTGTCTGTCCATGGCAGGCATCGTAGTCGGGGAGGTTCCCGGTCCACTCCGTAGACTCCCCACGTGATCGAGCTGACGGACGCCGCGTGGACGCTGATGCGGGTCGCTTCTACGGCCGCGCGCCGGTTCGTGCCGGACGCAGGGATCCGGATCGCCGCGGTGGAGGAGGTAGTGAGGTTCGGATTGGCGGATGCCCCGCTCGCCGGAGATCTGGTCTTGGAGCGGGATGACATCAGGTTGTTCGTGGCTTCGGACCTGGATGGGGTCGTCGACGTGGTCGAGCCTCATGGAACCCTCGTGCTCCGCCCCGCCTTGATGTAGGGCGAGGACGGGACCTAGCGGCTAGCTCAGAGGTTCTGTCAGGCGCCAGCTCGCGCGATCTCCTCGAGCGCGACGAGGACCCGATCGACATCTTCGATCGAGTGGTAGTGGCAGAACCCGATCCGAACGGCGCCGCCGGTGTCGAGCAATCCGAGGCGCTCCATGATGGTTATCGCGTAGTAATGACCGTCCCACACGTATATGCCTCGCCTCGCGAGCTCCGACGCGGTCTTCAACGGATCCTCATCACCCAGCCGGATCGCGAACGTAGGTGTTCGCTCGGCGAGTCGCGCCTGATCCGAAACCCCCCACAGCCGCAGCCCAGGCACGTCGGTGATCCCCTCCAGGAACCGGGCCGACAGGTTGCGCTCGTGGCCGCCGATCGCGTCGAACCCCGCGACGATCTCTTCGCGCCTGTCGTCGCCGGCGGGAGCGCCGAACGTCCTGCCCAGCTCGGCCAGGTAGTCCACTGCGGCGGTCATGCCCGCTAGCCCCTCGTGGTTCTGGGTGCCGGTCTCCCATCGCTCCGGCGCCTCGTCTGGGGCCGGGCGAAGCTTGTACGGCATCCACGTCTCGAGCAGTTCCCGGCGGACGGCGAGCACGCCCAGATGCGGCCCGAAGAACTTGTACGGCGAGCATGCGAGGATGTCGGCCCCGAGCCCGTGCAGGTCGAGGGCCCGATGCTGCGCCATGTGCACGCCGTCGACGGCCGCCAACGCGCCGGCGTCGTGAACACGCCGGACCAGGTCTGCGGCCGGCGGGATCGTCCCAACGGCGTTCGACGCCAAGGTGAACGCGACCAGCCGGGTGCGCTCCGAGAGCGCAGCATCGAACGAGACCAGGTCGATCGTCACGTCGTCATCCAGGATGTCGACCCATCGCACGGTCGCGCCGGCGTCCTCAGCCGCAAGGATCCACGGGCGCACGTTCGCGTCGTGATCGAGCTTGGTGACGACGACCTCGTCTCCCGGCCCCAGGGTCTTCGCGAACGAACGAGAGAGATGCAGCAGCAAGGTGGTGGCGTTCGGTCCGAACACGATCTCGCCCGGATCCGCGCCGGTGAGGTCGGCGGCGGCGGCCCGAGCAGATGCGATCAGTTCGTCCGTCTCCTCGCTCGCGGGGAACGCTCCGTGCGTGTTCGAGATGCCGCTGCGGAGATGTTCGGCCATCGCATCGATGACGGTGTCCGGAACCTGGGACCCGCCCGGTGCGTCCGCGTAGACCACCGGGCGTCCATCGTCGCCGGCTCGTGCGAGGGCAGGGAACCGGGCGCGGATGCGACCGACGTCGAGAGTCATCTCGATGCGATCCGGCCTACGCGTTCGCGGACAGCTCTGATCGGAGCGTGTCCGCGGAGAGCGCCTCGCTCCTGGCACGCAGATCCAGATAGAGCAGCACCGAGACCAGCGCGGAGAACGGCGCCGTGATGACCGTCGCGATCGCGGTGAAGATCCAGCGGACGATCCAAGCACTCCCGCCGATCGACCCGATCACACTGCCGATGACGCCCGTGATCAAGCCGGCGACGACGATCACACCCACCGCGTGCCAGAAGTGCCCCTTGACCAGGTTCCACGATCGACTCATGGCGTCGGTCCCGCGTCGGTTCTCCACCACCAGAGCGGGGATGGAAACGCTCAGGAACACCGCGAAGATGAGCCCGGGGATGATCAGCAGGATCAGGCCCCCCAGGACCGCTAGGCCGACCAGTAGCGAGACCAGGATCACGCTCCCGAGGCGCTTGAAGCCGTACCTGTAGCTCGCCTCGGTATCGACGGGATCGCCGATCGTGGCCTGCGCGGCCGCCCTCAGGATGGCGGCCTCCAGGACCGCCCAGATGATCACCGAGATCGCGGCTCCGATCGCGGCTACCAGCAAGAACATGAAGATGCCGCGCGAGTCCACGACGTCGGCAGGCTCGCCCAGGACCACGATCCGAGTCGTCCCGGGCGCGAAGACGACGCTCGACAGCAGTGCGCTGACGAACGACAGCGGCACGACCACGACCGCCACGATGACGGCGAGCTTGGCGATGTTCGCCTTATACATGTTGAAGGCCGCCGAGAGGATCTCGCCGAGCGTCTTCGGCGGGATGCCGCCCTGCTGACCGCCCATCATCGGTGGGGGAGGAGGCGGTGGTGGGGGCGTCGGGCCGCCGGGGATGTCGCTCATGGATGGCTCCTTAGGGATGACTGGAACCGCAGCCTAATCGCTCAGACGACGTCCCACCCTGGTGGGAGCTCGGGCGCGGACCACGATGTATCGGGGCGCCAGTCCTCCCAGGGCTCGTCGAACGGCGGCAGCCGCAGTAGCACGTGCTCGATCGCGCGTTCCCCCCAGTAGCGGAGAGCGACGGCCTCGTCCTCGGTGAACAGGCCGACTGCGATGCCTTCGGCCAGCTCTTCCTCGTCCTTCCACGTCCACGACGACCGATCCATCGGGATCAGGACGTCGAGCAGGTGGTCGACGGTGTCGAACCCGATCGACGTGCGCGCAAGCGGCGCCTGCATGTTCACGTACCACCCACGCGGCGACCCGTCGGGCTCCATGAGCAGCAGGACCGAGTAAGGAGTGTCGGGCCACGCGAACGACAGCACGCCGAAGTCCCCGCGTTCGCGGACGTACAGGTGCCACGGCCGGTCGGGGAAGCGGAGCTCAATGCCCGCGTCGTCGATCGCAACGCCGCAGCGGACGAACGGCGCGACGAATAGCGTCGTCTGTTCCGGCAGATCCGCGACGACGGATGCTGGCCGGGCCTCGAAGACCTGCCCGTTCCAGAGCTCGCGGATCGCTACCACGTCGCCCGGGGACCACATGGGCGGACCGTACCCCGGCCCCGAACGTCCGTCTTGACGGCTGTCGGAGGTCGGGAGTAGATTCATCTTCCCTCTCGAACATACGTTCGATTCCCGAGGGCGTCAGATGGGATGGAACGGGTGTCGAAGCGCTACGACGAAGACGTCCAGGTGGAACGCGACGCCGGGATGCCCTCGATCTTCGTGTGGCGCGGCCGGCGCTACCAGGTCGTCGACGTGATCGGCCGATGGCGGATCGAGGGCCGGTGGTGGGCCGACGGCCGCGACCGCGAGTACTGGCGCGTCGAGGCCAAGGGAGGCGCGGTATGGGACCTGTACCACGACCTCAAGCGCAACGCCTGGCATATGGAACGTCTCTGGGACTGAATGAGGACCACTGTCATCAACCTCCCCCTCCGTGCACCTGAACGTCCGGTCCTGTTTCTCTATGAAGGAAGGTGCCTTCACCCCAGAGCAACTCATAGCCCGGGCCGCCGAGCTAGGCATGCCGGCCGTGGCGCTCACCGACCGCAACGCCCTCTACGGCGCCGCGAGGTTCGTCAAGGCATGCGAACGCGAAGGGATCAAGCCCATCCTCGGCGCGTCGCTCACCGTCCGGTCACAGCCGGTAGAAGGGAGGGTGTCGTCCGCAGCGTCGTCGAGGCGGCGAGCGCAGCGAAGCCGTCCGAGCAGCGAGGAACGACACCCGACCGCCATCGACCGCGACCACCACGTCACGCTCCTCGCCCAAGACGTCGAGGGCTATGCCAACCTCTGCCGCCTGATCACCGACGCGCACATGTTGGGGGAGCGCGCGGACCCATCGCTCACCACGACCCAGATCTGCGCGCACGCCGCCGGCTTGATCGTGCTCCTGGGTCAGAGCTCGGCTCCCGGTCGCCTGGTCGTCAAGGGCTCAACAGACGCCGCCGCCCGAGCGGCCGGTCCGTTCCGCGAGGCGTTCGGTGCAGACCGGTGCTTCGTGGCTGTCGAGAACCGCATCGAGGCCGGCTCCCACGACGAGGTCCGAGCGATGCTCCGGTTCGCGCGGGCGCTCGACGCGCGCGCGGTCGCGACGAACCCCGTCCGGTACCTGGTGCCCGAGGATGCGTTCTTGGCCGACGCGCTCGAATGTATGCGCGCGATCGTGCCGATCGCCTCGAACCACGTAAGCCGTCAGAACGCCGAGGGCTGGCTGAAGCCAGCCGCCCAGATGCGCGCGCTCTTCGCTGAGCGGCCGGATCTCTGCGACGCCACCCTCGATATAGCCGAGCGCTGCTCGTTCGACCTGGGGCTCAGGAGGGTGCACTTCCCGGACTTCCCGGTGCCGGCCGGGCGCTCCGCCACATCGGTCCTGGCGGAACGATGCTGGCGCGGGATCGAGGACCGCGGCGTGGAGGCCACCGCCGAGGTCACGGAACGCCTGAACCACGAGCTCGCCATGATCCACCGGCAGGGGTTCGCCGCGTACTTCCTGACGGTCGCCGACATCGTTTCGGACATCAAGTCGATGGGGATCCGCTGCGCGTGCCGCGGCTCGGCCGCGGGCTCGCTCGTCTGTTACCTGACCGGCATCTCCGACGTCGACGCCGTCCGCCACGACCTGGCGTTCGAGCGGTTCATGAACCCTATGCGCGACGAGCCGCCGGACATCGACATCGACGTGGAGTCGGCGCGTCGCGAGGACGTGTACGACATGGTGCTCTCGCGTCACGGCGACGATCGAGCGGCGTGCGTCGCCATGATCGACACGTACCGGGCGCGCTCGGCGGTCCGCGAGGTGGGTAAGGCACTCGGCCTTCCCGACGCGGAGCTCGGGGTCGTGGCCAAGGCGTTCCCGCACATCTCGGCCCGGCATCTGCGCGAGGCCGTCGAGCGTCTGCCGGAGCTCCACGGCATCAACCTGCCGATGCCCCAGCTCGAGCTGTTGTTCCGAGTGGCCGAGCGCCTGGACGGCTTCCCGCGCCACATCGCGTTGCACCCGTGCGGGATCGTCCTTTCCTCACACGACCTGGTCACGCGCGTCCCTCTCGAACGCAGCGCGAACGGTCACCGGATGATCCAGGCCGACAAGGACGACGTCGAGCTTCTCGGGTACCTGAAGCTCGACGTGCTCGGGATCCGGATGCTCTCTTCGATGCGCCACGCCCTGGACGAGATCGCGCGCACCACCGGCGAGAAGGTCGACCTCGACCGGATCCCGCTCGACGACGAGCTCACGTTCGAACGGATCCGCGCATCCGACACGCTCGGGTGCTTCCAGATCGAATCGCCCGGCCAGCGCGAGCTTCTCCAGAAGCTCCAGCCCACGCGGTGGGAAGACCTGATCGTCGACATCTCGCTCTTCCGGCCAGGGCCGGTGAAGTCCGACATGATCCGGCCGTACCTGCGTCGCCGCTCGGGCATGGAGCGACCGGTCTACATCCATCCGGACCTGCGGCCGGCCTTGAAAGAGACGTTCGGCGTGATCGTCTACCACGAGCAGGTGATCCGGACGCTTGCGGCGCTCGCCGGCTACGACCTGACCTACGCCGATCACATCCGCCGCAACCTCGACCGGGAGGACCTGCTCCCGGGGTTCCGCGCCGACTTCCTGCGACGCGCGATCGCGCGCGGGGTCGATCCGAGCGCTGCCGAGGAGACCTGGAAGGCGGTGGCGGAGTTCGCGAGCTTCGGGTTCTGCAAGGCGCACGCGGCGGCGTTCGCGGTTCCGACCTACCAGTCGGCGTGGCTGAAGACGCACTACCCGGCTCAGTTCCTGGCCGGGATCCTCACGCACGATCCGGGTATGTACCCACGGCGCCTGCTGTTGGAGGACGCCCGCCAGCACGGCGTTCCGATCCTGCCGCTGGACGCGAACCTGAGCGAGTCCGAGTACGTGGCCGAGGAGACAGGCGATGGCTCGCTCGGCATCCGGCTGGCCCTCCAAGAAGTGCACGGCATCTCGGACGCCGAGATCCGGTCCATCCTGCAAGCTCGGGCCTACCGTCCGTTCCACGATGTGGGGGACTTCCTGCGCCGAACCGCCGTCTCGAGGCCGGTGACCGAGGCCCTGGCGCACGCCGGGGCCTTCGACAGGCTCCGGAGCGCAGGCGAGGGCAGCGCGAACCGGCGGACGCATCTGTTCACTGCCATGACGGCCGCGCCCGAACGCGAAGGCGACCAGCTCACGCTCGCCGACGCCGCCGTCCCGACGCACCGGTTCGCCGACTACTCCGACGCCGAGGTCGTGCGCGCAGAGCTGGAGGTGCTCGGCCTGGACGCCTCCCGTCACATCGTGAGTTTCTTCGAGCCGCTCCTCGCCGATCTGGGCGTGACCCGGACGAAGGACCTGCACCGTCACCGCGGCGGCGAACACCTGATGGTCGCCGGCGTGAAGGTCGCCTCGCAGACGCCGGCGATCCGCAGCGGCCAGCGGATCATCTTCCTGACCCTCGACGATGCGACCGGTCCGATCGAGGTCACTATCTTCGAGTCGGTCCAGTCGAAGGTGGCCAAGACCGTCTTCCACTCCTACGCCATGGCGGTGTGGGGCGAGCTCCGTCGGACCGGCGTGAGGGGCGTGAGTATCATCGCCGAGGAGGTCTGGGACCTCACCGCGCTGCATCGCGCGCGGGGGGAGGGACGCTTGCGGGAGGCGATGGGGACGGAGCGGATCGAGCCCGCCCTCCCGTCGCGCCGACTGTGGCACTCGAGCCCGGGCTCGGCGGGATGAGAGCCGTGAGATCGTGAGACCGCCGGAGCCGATCCTGCACGTAGACCTCGATGCGTTCTACGCCTCGGTCGAGGTGCTGAAGGACCCGTCTCTCGCGGGCAAGCCGGTCGTCGTGGGCGGAGCTGGCACGCGAGGCGTGGTCGCCTCGGCCTCCTATGAGGCCCGGAAGTACGGCGTCCGCTCCGCGATGCCGGCGGTCCGTGCGCGGCGACTCTGTCCCGACATCGTCTTCCTGCCCGCTGACTTCGAGGCGTACCGCGCCCACTCCCACCGGTTCCGCGAGGTGTTGCTGGCCCATACCCCGCTCGTCGAGCCGATCTCGCTAGACGAGGCCTTCCTGGACGTAGCCGGCGCCACCACGCTGTTCGGCCCGCCGGTCCAGATCGCCGCCAAGATCCGAGCCGACGTAGCCGAAGAAGTGGGCGTCACCTGCTCGGTAGGGATCGCGCCGACCAAGTTCATCGCCAAGCTTGCCTCCGATGGCTGCAAACCCGACGGGCTGCTGCATGTGCCGACCGATGGTGTGGAGGCGTTCCTCGCCCCCTTACCCGTGGGACGGCTCTGGGGGGTGGGGGAGAAGACCGGAGAGACGCTCGGGCGCCTAGGTATCCGCACCATCGGCGACCTGGGCCGCACTCCGGAAGCCATCTTGAGACGTGTCCTCGGCGATGTCTCGGCGCGACACCTATGGGAGCTCGCCAACGGGATCGACCCCCGCGACGTGATCCCGTACGAGCCGCCTAAGTCCGTGAGCCACGAGGAGACGTTCGAACGCGATCTCGACGCGAACCAGGACATCCTGAGGGAGCTGTTGTCCCTGGCGGGGCGGGTCGCATCACGGCTGCGAGAGGACGGCTACCAAACTCGTACGGTGGTGCTGAAGGCACGCCTGGCCAACTTCCAGACCCTCACCCGGTCGCGGACCCTGTCCGACCCGACCGACATCGGCGCCGACCTGTACCGCACGGTCGCCGAGCTCTACTCGGCGCTCCCGGGCGAGCGTAGGAGGATCCGGTTGCTGGGGGTCCAGGCGACCAGCTTGGTGCCTGCGGGCGCCGAACAGCTCGCCCTCCTTCACGGCGAGCGGTGGGGTGATGTGGAGCGAGCGATCGACCGGATCGAGCGCCGGTTCGGTCGCGGGGCGGCTCGTCCGGCATCGCTGATCGACCGTGATCGGAGGCGCTGAGGCTCAGCCCTCAACCATCCCGGATCGCGCTATCCCTTCGAGCATCCGGCTCACGTCCCTATAATCGAACCACGGCAGTTCCCCGCCCGAGGCAGGAAGACAGATGCCCCTAAGCGAGCACGAACAACGGATCCTCGAAGAGATCGAGAAGCGCCTCGCGGAGGAGGATCCGCGCCTGGACGAGCAGGTCGGCCGAACCGACCTCTACACGCATCTCGCGCGGCGTATCCGCATCGCCGTGCTGGCGTTCGTGGTCGGTCTGCTTCTGCTGCTGCTCTTCGTCGTCAACCCGCTGGTGGCCGCGGCTGGATTCGTGATCATGGTCCTCGCGGCGCTGTTGATCTACCGGTACCTCGGGCAGCTTGGTCGGGATCAGATCCGGGAGATGCAGGCGTCCGGCCGATTGACGCTCACCGGTTTCCTCGGTCGCATCGCGGGACGGTTCGCCGGGGGGCAGACGCCACCGAGCGACTCCCCAAAGAGCTGACTCGCCCGCCGATCGCTAACGCCGTCTCGATCTAGCCCGTCCGGGTGGTTTGTCGATGCCTGTGACCTCAGCGCTTGCCAGGGTTCCGCGCGCTGCTGTACAAAGGGCATCCTTCCCTAGGGCGCGTGACGGTTCACCCGAGGTTGAGTCTTCCTCCGGGACCCGATCCGTGCGATGGCATCGACGGTGTGGCAGGCGAGTGGTTGCGAAAGGGCGCGCGTCCATGGAGGGATTCACGGCTCACCAGGCGAGCAAGTTCACCGGCTGCACATCCAGGCAGCTCCGTTACTGGGATCAGATAGAGCTGGTGCAACCGTCGGTCCAGGGAACCGGCGGCCGCCCGGGGGTTCCTCGGCTCTATTCATTCAGGGACCTGGTCGCCCTTCGCGTGGTGAAGTCGCTCCTGGACGGCGGCATGTCTTTGCAGCGGGTCCGCCGAGCGTGGGAGTTCCTCAACAAGAAGGCGGGTCTGGATCGACATCTGTCGGACGTGAAACTGGTCACCGACGGGCAGAGCATCTTCAAGATCTGCCGGCGTGACGGGGAGGTGATCGACGCCCTGCGCGAAGGTCAGATGGCGTTCTTCGTTGCGATCGACGACATCGCCTCCAGCGTCCGCACGAACGTGGCGCAGTTCAGCGAGGACCGCGAGCGATTCGTCAGAGCGCTACGCGAGGCGGCGGTTCACACCGCCACCGGCTCCTGACGCCTCAACTCAGCAGCTCAGGAGCGCAGCCGGTACTGCCCGAGTACCCGCTGGCGGAGACTCGCACCCTCGCGAAGGCCGCGCAGCGTCGCCGTCGCCGCCTCGGAGGCTCGGTGCACGTCCTCGACCGCGGGATCCTCCGGCGCGTAGGCTGCGCGCCCGGTGATCGCCGTCAGGCGATCGAGCTGATCCGTCTTCACGGTGCCGGAGCTCCCCAGCCTGTGACGGTACTCCTGGAGAGTCTCCCCAGGCCCACGTGGATGCCCCAGATCGGCGGCGCGCTCGGTGAAGACGTCGTAGGTGACCAAGATGAGAGCCCGCGGCTCATGACCGGCCTTTCTGATCCGGCGGCGCCGCGCGAGCGCGCGCGCGGGAGGGATGACCAGGGCGATGAGCAGAGCCGCCATCGCCATGACCATGATGACCAGGGAAGCGGGAAGGCGATCGGCGGCCGGGGTGTCCACCTGATCCAGGCCGCCGAGTTCGGGGCCGAACCGACCCCCGCCGACCGTCACCCGGCGGCCGATCAGGTTTCGGAGCTGTTGGGGGAGTCCCCCGTTATCCCCGGCCCCGTCGGCGCCGCCACTGGCCCCACCCGAGGTCCCAGGATCGCAGCCCTGCTCTCCGGAGGGGCAGTCCGCCGCCGGGTGCTGGTAGACGGAGGCCACCGGGTTGGTCCTGCCGGGCGTGGGTTCGAACGATAACCACCCGTAGGTGGGGAAGAGTACCTCGACCCAGACGTGCAACTCGTGGCTGGTCACGTGCCGGGTGCCGCTTTCGGGGTCCAAGGTTCCCGGCGTGTAGCCCTCGGCGAGCCGAGCGGGGATCCCCAGGCTCCGCAACATCACCCCCATCGCGCTCGCGAACTGCTGGCAGAACCCCGTCTGGGTTCGGGTGAGGAAGTCGAGCAGGGTGAAGCTGTCATCGCGCGCGGGCACGTCCTGCGAGTACGTGAACACCGTGGTATCGGAGAGCCGATCCTGGATCGCCAGGATCCGCTCGTAGTCGTTCGTGGCTCCGGCGGTCCAGTCGAGCGCGATCTCGCGGATCCCAGACGGCAGGTCCTCGGGAAGCGCCGTGTATCTGACGTCGGGCGTGAACGGGAAGACGACCGCAGCCAGCTGCTCGGGGGTGGGTTGAACGGAGAACGAGGTCGCTCGGTAGACCGTGCCGGCGTCGAGTCCACCGCCCAAGAGCGCCGTGCCGGTCTCGGCGTCGAAGTTGACCGAGACGCCGGGCACCTCCACCGTCTGCGGTGGATACGCGACCGGGAGCCAAGGCAGATCCAGGTCGCTGGAGACCTGGAACGTCTGATCGATCGATCGCGACCCGAGGGGCGCGGTCGAGAGGGTCGTTCCGGGTGTGACCGACGTCCCCTCCCTCGTGTAGTCAGGTCTCCAAGTGACGCCGTCGAAGTCAGGCAGCGCCATCATCCGCCAGTACGACGGCTCAGCGGAGGTCACCTGGAAGACCTCCACGGGATCCTTGCGGTTGAGGCTGGCCTTGATCGAGACGAGCGGGTCTATGCGGACGCGGTCCGCAGAAGAAGTCGAACTGATGTCGAAGATCGCCTTGGATCCGAACCCCGGGACCAGTAACGGAACGAGCGCGGCCGTCGCCAGGGCGGCGACGGCCACCCGGCGAGCGCCACGGCTGGCGGTCGTCGACAGTCGCGCGCGCGATCCCGGACCCACCCAGACCGGACCCCACCCTTGGACCCGGCGCAAGGCGTCGGCGAACACCACCAGCAACGCCGCCCCCAAGAAGGCCACGCCGTAGGCTGGCTTGATGAACTCCTCTAGGACGGTATCGGCGAACGCGAGCAGCGCGATCGGCGGGAGCAAGGACAGGATGGGACTCCCGGCCCGGAAGGCGAGCGCATGGCAGGAGAACAACGCAGCCCAGATGGCCACCACGCCGGCCAGGATCAGTGGCTTCAGCGGCACGGTCGGCGCCACCTGGAGCCGGGCCTGTTCGCCAACCAGTCGGGACGCGTCCAGGGTGTGACGGAGCGTGTCTAGCGTCGGCAGGCTGTGCCAGGTGGTCCGTGGGAACACGATGAGACCGACCGTGACGCCGAGGAAGACACAAGACACCAGCGTCGCCAGCAATAGGTTCCTACGCTCCAGTGCGCAGGCGATCGCGCCGGAGGCGAGGGCGGCGAACATCAATCGCCACGTCGAGCCGTGGCCGACGTACACGCGCCCGAAGGCGAGCGCGGTCGCGACCGCGATCCCACCGACCGCCAGCAGCGCGATCAGACGCTGTGTACGAGGAGACGTTCCCTGGGGGCGTTCCATCGGTCCTTCAGGCGCATGGACGGGGCCAAGATGATGCAGTCCCATCCGGCGCGGATCAGGGTGAGACGGGCCTGCGTGGCCCGTCCTTCCAGCTGGGCCTGTCGTTCAGGTGGCAGGGAGTCGGGGTCCACCGGGTAGATGAGCACGGCGAGCTTGGGTCCGAACGCGCCTCCGCTGCGGACCACGCTGATGAGCTCGGCCGGCTGCGGAGGCGCGGCGACCATGACGAGGGTCGTGTCCCCCGATGCTCCCGCCCTGAGGTGCGCGAGCGCGGGACCGATGGAACGGACCTGGACGTGCGAGACGCTGGTGAGGGCCTCGAGGAATCGCTCCTCGGAAAGTGCGGCGGCCGACGTGTCCGAGGTCGCGAGCTTCAGGCTGAAACCGCCGCGCGAAAGCACCACCCCGAGCGTGGCGGCGACCGAGACGGCCCGTTCGAAGGCCGCTCCGTGTGCCTGCCCGAGTGCGCCCTCGCGCGAGTCCAGGAAGACCAACCCGCTCGATCGCTGGGACGATTCGTCCTGCCGGATCATCAGCGCCCCCGTCCGCGCGACGCTCGGCCAATGGATCCGCCGGAGGTCATCGCCCTCCTGATACTGGCGCATCGTGTAGTACTCCTCACCGGTCCGGAAGAGGTTCCTGGTTCGAGAGGCGCCGGCATTGGCGCCGAAGGACGACTCCGGGGCAGCGGACAAGTCCTCGATCTCGGGGGTCACGATCAGCTCTTCTCGCTCATCGAACTCCAGTCGTTGCCGGATCAACGCGAATGGATCGGAGACATCCACCAGGAGCGGTCCGAGCTGATAGCGCCCGCGGCTCTGCGGGAGCACCGTGTAGGACGTCTTCTGGCTGCGATGTCCGGGGATCCCCGCCACGACCAGCCGAGCCGAGCGGCCGAGCGCGGACGGCAGCCGATCCTCGAGCATCAGGAACGAGGTGGAGACCGGGGAGCGGTTCTCGACATCTATGTGCACGGTGACCCGCGTGCCTGGGACCACTCGGACATCGGAGAGGTGGCGTCGGATGACGATCCGTTGATGGCCCCATCGTACGAACAGAGCCGCGATCGCCGGGAGCGCCGCCAGCCCGAGGCCGATGACCTCCAGCCCGGGCGAGCCGATGATCCGCGCGACGAGCCACATGGTCAAACCGGAGAAGAAGACGGCCGCGCCGCGGCCGGACGGTGTCACGGCGTCTCCGCGATCGGAACCTCTACGTCCGCCAGGATCTCCTGGAGCACCACCTCGGGTGACCGACCGGTCATCACCGCGTCGGCCGTGACGATGATGCGGTGGGCGAGCGAGGGCGCCGCCAGCGCCTTCACGTCGTCGGGGATCACGTAGTCGCGCTCCTCGGCGGCGGCGAGAGCGCGCGCGGCTCGCAGGATCATGATCGAGGCCCTGGGGCTGGCTCCCAGGTACATGTCCGAGTGGCGCCGGGTCGCCTCCACGATGGCGACGATGTAGCGGCGGATCGCGGGAGCCACATGCACCTGACGAGCCTGCTCGATCATGCCTGCTACCGCTGGAGCGTCCGCGACAGGTCCGATCTCACTCAGGGGGGTTCCCGCGCTGTGGCTGGCCAGGATCTCGGCCTCGACGTCGTTCGTTGGGTAACCGATCGACAGCCGGAGCATGAACCGGTCGAGCTGGGCCTCCGGTAGCGGGTACGTACCTTCGTGCTCGATCGGATTCTGAGTGGCGATCACCATGAACGGGGTCCCCAAGGGGTGGGTCTGTGTGTCGACCGTGACCTGGCGCTCCTCCATGCACTCCAACAAGGCCGACTGGGTCTTCGGACTTGCGCGGTTGATCTCGTCACCCAAGACGATGTTCGCGAAGATCGCGCCGGGGCGGAACTCGAAGTCACCGTGCTCTTGGTTGAACACGTTCACGCCTGTGACGTCGCTCGGGAGCAGGTCGGGTGTGAACTGCAGTCGACGGAACGAGCAGTCGATCGATCGAGCGATCGCCTTGGCCAGCATGGTCTTGCCCACGCCGGGAACGTCCTCGATCAGCAGGTGCCCTTCGGCCACGAGCGCCACGAGCGCCAGACGGATCTCACGGTGCTTGCCACGCACCACGCGCTCCACGTTGGCCTCGATCTCGTGGAACCGCGCGGCGAACCGCTGCCACTCGTCGGGTCGCTGTCGTACCTCCACTCAAGCACCTCCCGGCCGGGGGGGACCATCTTACGGCGGTACCCGGTCAAGAAGCTGGGCACGAAGCCACCCGGGATCGTACGGCCGGAAACGGGCGCAAGTTCCCGAAAAGGTGGGTAGGCGCTGCGCCGGCGGGACGGCTCCCGAGGGAGGAGGGAACCGTCCGGGTAGAGAACGACGGGCCGACCCGGCCGGCGGACGCCCCGCGCGGCCCCTGTTCGCAACTCCCAGGCATCTCGCCCGGGCCGACCCGTCGTGTCCTCGCAAGATTACACCCGTGTGATTCGCGTGAGGGTGAAGCGCCGGCCATCTGCTTGAAGTGGCCCGCTACACTGCCTGGATGGGTCGTGCGCTGGTCCTGAACGCCTCCGACGCGCCGCTCGCCGTCGTAGCTGCTCGGCGAGCCGTCGTCTTGGTGCTGAAGGACAAGGCGGAGGTCGTTGCCTCGAACGGCCTGGTGTTCCGCTCGGCGACGATCTCGATCGAGGCCCCCTCCGTGGTTCGGCTGCGCCGCTACGTCCGGGTCCCCTACAGACCACACGCTCCGCTCACGCGTCGCGCCGTCTTCGCGCGTGACGAGTGGACGTGTCAGTACTGCGACGCGCAGGCGGAGAACCTCGACCACGTGATCCCACGTTCGCGTGGGGGTACCCACACCTGGGAGAACGTCGTGGCGGCCTGTCGGCGCTGCAACGCCAAGAAGGAGAACCGAACCCCCCAGGAGGCCGGTTTCCATCTGGCGCGCCGTCCGTTCGCGCCGAGCGACGGCTTCCGCCTCACCCTTGGACGCTTGGAACCCGGCTGGGAGAGCTACCTCTCCTAGCACGGCGCCAACCTGCGCACCACAACTCCTGTCCCTCCTTGCCTTTTATGTGCCCTCCGCTGTTGACGCGGTGGAGTGATAGTGGCATAACAGTGGACCAAAGTGGAGGAAAGGGGAGGGGGCGTGACCGAACTGCTCGGCACGCACAGTTATCAGCTCGACCCCAAGGGCAGGGTGTCGTTGCCGGCGCGGTTCCGCGAGGCGTTCGCGGATGGGCTCTGGCTGACGATCGGCCAGGACGGCTGCCTGTTCTGCTTCCCCAGGGTCGAGTGGGAGCGGCGGTCCGACGAGGTCGCCTCCTCACCCCTTTCCGACGCTGACGGACGCGCGTACGCCAGGTTGTTCTTCGGCTCTTCCGACGAGGCGAAGCTCGATGGGCAGGGTCGCGTGACGATCCCGCAGCGTCTGCGTGAGCTCGTCGGCATCAATAAGGACGTGGTGGTGTTGGGGATCCGCGACCGGATGGAGATCTGGGACCGCGGTGCCTACGACCGCTACACGGATCGGTACGCCTCCGCCTACCAGGCCGGCGACCTCGACCCCAGGAGGAACGCATGAATCCCAACAAGCTCGGGACCGAGGTCCGCCAGAGCCTGACCTTGATCGCGATGGCCGCCGTCACGGTGCTCGCCTCGATCGGCCTGGGGCTCCTGGCCGGTCACATCGGCTGACGGTGACGGACGCACCGCACGACCCGGTCATGGTGCAAGAGGTGGTCGGGTTCCTGCGGGGGAGGAGGATGGTGGTTGACATGACCTTGGGGGCCGGCGGCCACGCCGAGGCGCTGCTCGCTGCCGGCGTCGAACGGCTGGTCGGCGTCGATCGCGATCCGGAGGCGCTCGCGATCGCCGGCGACCGACTGACGGCGTTCGGCCACCGGTTCCGAACGGTCCAGGCGCTGTTCTCCGAGATCGGTGAGGATGAGGTCGACGGCCCGGTCGACGGCGTGCTCTTCGATCTCGGGGTCTCATCGATGCAGCTGGATCGTGCCGGACGGGGATTCAGCTACCGCGAGGACGGTCCGCTCGATATGCGGATGGGCGACCATGGTCCAACCGCCGCAGATCTGGTGAACGAGCTCCCTGAGAAGGAGCTGGCGGATCTGATCTTCCGGTTCGGCCAGGAGCAGAAGTCTCGGCGGATCGCCGCCTCCATCGCTCGAGCGCGCGCGCGCGAGCGGATCGAGACCACGGATCAACTCGCCGGTGTGGTCGTGAGCGCCGTGGGACGACGTCCGGGGGGCCCCCACCCCGCGCGTCGCACGTTCCAGGCGCTCCGCATCGCGGTCAACCGGGAGCTCGAGGAGCTCGCCGCCTCCCTGCCTCAGGCGGTCGACCTCCTCGCTCCCGGAGGCCGCGTGGTGGTGATCGCCTATCACTCGTTGGAGGACCGCGTCGTCAAGCAGACCTTCCGCGGGGACGATCGTTTGGCGGTTCTGACCAAGAAACCCCTGCAACCCACCGAGGACGAGATCCGGGCGAACCCGCGCGCCAGGAGCGCGAAGCTCCGCGCCGCAGAACGCGCTGAGGTGGCCGCGTGAGCGTCCCGGCACGCAAGGTCGGAACGGCTCCGGGATCCCTGCGCCCGCCGTCACCGACGCAACGACGTCCCGCGTCTCCCGCGCGGACGGCCGCGGCGCGCCCGCGAACCTCTATCCCTCCCCAGGGTATCCGGCGGGCGCGCCGCGGGCTCCACCCCAGGTTCCTGGTCTTCGCGTCCGCGGTCATCATCACGCTCGTCGTGGGGGTGGTCGCGTTGAACGCTCTGCTCGCGCAGACGGCGTTCGCTGTGCACTCGATGCAGACGCGGGTGACCGAGCTCGGCGAGCAGCACGATGTGCTTGCGATGAAGGCTGCTCAGCTGTCGTCGCCGAGCCGCATCTCTGCGTGGGCGGAGCTGTCCCAGATGGTGATGCCCGAGCACGTCGTGATCCTGCAGGTGCCACGGCTGGGTGGCTCCGCAAGGCCATGAGACGCAGGACGGGAAGGCGGCTCGTGGTGCTCCTGGTCGCCATGCTGTTGGCACTTGGTGGGATCGCATCCCGCCTGGCCGCGCTTCAGCTCGGCGATCACCAGCTGTCGGCACTCGGGTTCGAGCAGAGGGTTAGAGCGACCGAACTGCCGGCCGCGCGTGGACGGATCTTGGACCGGACCGGCGTGCCGCTCGCCATCACCCTCGATGCCCGCGACATCTATGCGAACCCGGAGCTAGTGACCGACGTTGAGGCGGAGGCCGAACAGATCGCCCTGATCCTCGGCCTCAAGCCGAAGGACGTGCGATCCGCGCTCGCGACCGACGGCACCTTCGCTTACGTCGCGCGCCAGGTCGACCTTGAGGACGCGCAGCGGGTCGAGGATCTCCACTTGGCGGGCATCAGCTCCATCTCTGCACCGAAGCGCTACTACCCCGCGGGCGTGCTCGCCTCGCAGGTGTTGGGATTCGTGGGGATCGATGGAACCGGGTTGGCGGGCCTGGAGGAGCAGTTCGAGACCGAGCTCGCGGGGACGCCGGGGGAGCGCAAGATCGAGGTGGCGCCGAACGGTCAACCCATCGCCCAGGGCATCGACGCCGAGACCGAGCCGGACGACGGCGTCAGCCTGCGGACCACGATCGACCGCGACATCCAGTTCCAGACGCAGCAAGCCTTGTCGAGCGCCGTCCGGGACAACGGGGCCAAGGCCGGCATCGTCATCGTGATGGATCCGAGGACCGGAGACATCTTGGCGATGGCGAGCTTCCCGTCGTTCGACCCCAACCGATTCGCCGACACCGATCCCGACCGATGGCGCAACCGGGCGGTGACCGATGCCTTCGAGCCGGGCTCAGTGAACAAGATCATCACCGCCGCCGCAGCGCTTGAGTCCGGCACGGTGTCGCTCACGCAGCGGTTCCAGGTCCCGGACTCGATGCAGGTCGACGAGTACACCATCCACGATTCCCACCCACATCCGGTCCAGACGATGATGCTCTCGGACATCATCGCGCAGTCGAGCAACATCGGGATCGCGAAGGTCGCCGGGCTCATAGGCAAGGCTACGCTTGCCTCCTACATGAACCGATTCGGGTTCGGGCGGACGACCGGCCTCGGGTTCCCGGCCGAGTCCGACGGGATCGTTCCAGCGTTAGAGGATTGGAGCGACGCCAGCCTGGCCACTATCGCCTACGGTCAGGGCATCAGCGTCACGCCACTTCAGATGGCGTCCGTCTACGCGACGATCGCGAACGGCGGGGTTTGGGTACAACCTCGCCTGGTCGACGGGACCGTGGACGAAGCCGGTAACTTCACGCCCGCGCCGCCGTCGCCCAGCCAACGGGTCATCGAGGACCAGACCGCCACGACCCTGACCGAGATGCTCGCCTACGTCGTCGACGGTGGGACGGGGGCCAGCGCGCAGATCCCCCTGTACCAGGTAGCGGGCAAGACGGGCACCGCTCTGAAGCCCAGCCCCAGCGGCGGCTACTACTCGGATCGCTACGTGGCATCCTTCATCGGCTTCCTGCCGGCAGGCCGCCCCCGGGTGATCGTGGCGGCCATCCTGGATGAGCCGGCGACCGTTTACGGCGGCATCGCCGCAGGCCCTCTCTTCCAGCAGGTCGCGCGGTACGCGATCCAGAAGCTCGGGATCCCCACCGCCTCTCAGGTGCCTGCTCCACCCCACGTGTTCCGGACGCCATGACCGGAGCGGACCCGCGATCGGGGGCGCGGGTAAGCTCGGGGGAGGTGACACCGGCCTTCCCCCCCGTTGCGCTCGAACACCTGACGGCCACGGTTCCCGGAGCCCGATTCCACGGTGACCCGGGCGTCCTGGTCTCCGACGTCGCGTACGACTCCCGTGATGTCGCGCCGAGTTCCCTCTTCTTCTGCGTCCCCGGAGCACGTACGGACGGCCATGGTTTCGCGCCGAGCGCGTTGGCGGCAGGGGCGGTCGCACTCGCGGTAGAGCGATGGCTCGAGCTCGCAGCCCCGCAGGTCCTCGTGGGATCGGTGCGCGAGGCGATGGGCCCGATCTCGTCGGTCGCATTCGGTGACCCGGCGGCGTCGATGATCACCGTCGGGGTGACTGGGACCAACGGCAAGACCACGGTCACCTATCTCCTAGAGTCGATCTTCGAGGCCGCGGGTTGGAGGGCGGGCGTGGTAGGAACCACGGGTGCCCGTGTGGCGGGCGAGCCAGTGCCCCTATCGCACACCACGCCGGAAGCCCCCGATCTGCACCGCCTCCTGGCCGCCATGAGGGATCGCCACGTAGGTGCCACGGCGCTGGAGATCTCCTCTCATGCGCTCGCGCAGCACCGCGTCGATGGCTTGGTCGTCGACGTCGCCGTCTTCACGAACCTCTCCCAGGATCATCTGGACTTCCATGGAAGCATGGAGGCGTACTTCGAGGCGAAAGCCCGCTTGTTCGCACCCTCCCATGCCAGACGCGCGGTCGTGAACATGGATGACCCGGCCGCCCGGCATCTGCTCATTCCATCGATCCCGATCACCACGTACGGGATCGATCACGACGCTGATATCCGCGCGGTCGATGTCGTGGCGAACGCCGACGGGATCGCCTTCGCGGTCGACGGTGTAGAGATCCGTTCGAGCCTCAAGGGACGGTTCAATGCCGAGAACGCGCTCGCCGCCGTAGCTGCGGCTCGCGCGCTCGGTGTGGGATACGGCGAGATCGCCACCGGGATCGGCGCACTCGACCACGTTCCGGGACGCATGGAGACGTTCGACGCCGGACGAGGTTCGCTGGTGGTGGTGGACTACGCGCACACGCCCGATAGCATCCGAAGCGTGCTCCTCGCGGCACGCCCGCTGGCGTCTGGTCGGCTGATCGTCGTGTTCGGTTGCGGTGGAGACCGTGACCGTCACAAGCGTCCCCTGATGGGAGCCGTTGCCACGTCTACCGCGGATCTGACGATCGTGACCTCGGATAACCCACGATCGGAGGACCCCCTCGCGATCATCTCGGAGATCGAGCCGGGCGCGACCGAGGGTGGCGGTGCCTTCCTCATCGAGCCCGACCGACGCGCGGCTATCCGCCTGGCTCTGCAGCGGTCCGCGCCCGGCGACGTGGTCGTGATCGCCGGCAAGGGGCACGAGCTCACCCAAGAGTTCGGCGACCGCACGATCCCGTTCGACGACCAGGCAGTGGCCCGCGAAGAACTCGCGGCGATCGGACGGGGAGCATGAAGCCACGGCGGATGTCGGACGTCGCCCGAGCCGTCGAGGGATTGTTCTTGGGCGAGGACGCCGAGGTGAGCTCCGTGGCCACCGACTCGCGTGAGGTGCTACCGGGGGCGCTCTTCGTTGCGCTGCCGGGGGAGCGCACCGACGGCGGTCGGTTCGTCCCCGAGGCGTTCGCCAACGGTGCTGCCGGCGTACTCGTGCGCGACGGTCTGGACGTGGACGGACCCGCCGTATCCGTCAGATCAACCGGCGAGGCACTGATGATGCTCGCACGCGACGAGCGCTCCAGGATGGGTGCACGCGTCGTGGCGGTCACCGGTGCCAACGGAAAGACGTCGACGAAGGACATGACCGCGTCCGTCCTGGGCACGATGTTGCGCACTCACGCGAGTCGCGAGTCGTACAACAACGAGGTAGGGCTGCCGGTCACCCTCCTCGAAGCAGCACCGGACACGGAGGTCGTCGTGGCGGAGATGGGTGCTCGCCACGTAGGCGACGTCGCCATCCTGTGCGGGATCGCTCGTCCGCAGATGGTGATAGTCACCAACGTGGGAGTGGCCCATCTCGAGATCTTCGGATCGTGGGAACGGATCGTAGAGGCGTCCGCTGAGCCGGTCGATGCGCTCGGTGAGGATGGGATCGCGATGCTGAACGCCGATGACCCAGTCGTGGCGGGGTACGCGGAGCGCTGCGCGGGACGTGTCGTCACGTTCGGGTTGTCGCCGACAGCCGATGTTCGCGCTGAAGGGGTCACGCTGGCGTCCGATGGGTGCTCGACCTTCACCCTCGTCTCGGCGGGCGAGCGGGTTCCGGTCACGCTCGCCGTCCCCGGAGAGCACATGGTGTCCAACGCGCTCGCGGCGGCGGCGGCGGGAGTGACCCTGGGCGTCCCGCTCGAGCGGTGCGCCCTCGCCTTGGCTGAGGCGGCCGTCTCGGCCTGGCGCATGGAGACCTTCACGACCGGCGATGGCATCCGCGTGGTGAATGACGCCTACAACGCGAACCCCGAGTCCATGGCGGCCGCGCTCCGAGCGGCTCGCTGGATGGCGGGCGAGGGACATCTGATCGCCGTGTTGGGGACGATGGCTGAGCTTGGGCCGATCGCCGCGCGGGAGCACGAGCGGATCGGCGAGTTGGCAGCGAGGATCCGCGTGGATCGTCTGATCGCGGTGGGGGAGTCAGCCGGGCCGATCGCCGCGGCCGGGCTGCGGGAAGGCGTCGAACCCGCGAACGTGGCGTGCTACGACGATCCCCAGGAGGCCCTGGACGACGTGCGCCGGACCGCCCGGCCCGGTGATCTGGTCCTGTTCAAGGGATCCCGCGTGGCTGGGCTCGAGCGGCTCGCCGAGGCGATGCGGTGATATCCATCCTGATCGCCGGCGCGCTCGCGCTCGCCGTCACCCTGCTCGGCACGCCGGTGGCGATCCGCGCCTTCCGGGTGTGGGGATGGGGCCAGCGGATCCGCGAGGACGGGCCGCACACGCATCTGGAGAAGATGGGCACGCCCACGATGGGGGGGATCGTCATCCTGATCGGGCTCGTGGCCGGCTTCGTCGCGTCGCGGATCACGTTCCAGCGACTCACACCGGCCGGCCTGGCGCTCATGTTCGCCGCCGTAGGGTTCGGGGTCGTGGGGTTCCTGGACGACTTCTTGAAGGTCCGCCGCCGACGTTCGCTCGGGCTGTCCAAGGCCCAGAAGTTCTTGGGGACGGCGATCGTCTCAGTGATATTCGCTTTGATCGTCATGCACTACTCGGCCGATACGGGCACGTCGACCGAGCTCTCGTTCATCCGGTCGACCGGGTTGCATCTCGGGGCCTTCTTCGCGGTGTGGGCGTTCGTGATCCTGACCTCGTCGTCGAACGCGATGAACCTGACCGACGGACTGGATGGGCTGGCCTCTGGAGCGTCGACGCTCGTCTTGGCGGCATATGTCTTCATCGCGTTCTGGCAGTACCGGCACACGTGCGCCGGTGGACCACCCCAGGCGTGTTACCCGGTGGACATCGACGCGATGCTCGACACCGCGATCGTGGCTGCCGCGATGATGGGCGCAGCGACGGGGTTCCTTTGGTGGAACGCCGCCCCCGCACGGATCTTCATGGGCGACACGGGCTCCCTCGCCCTCGGTGGGTTGCTCGGCGCTCTCGCCATCACGACCAACACCCAGCTGCTGTTGGTGATCCTCGGCGGACTGTTCGTGATCGAGGCCATGTCCGTGATCCTTCAGGTGATCTCGTTCCGCGGCTTCGGCAGGCGCATCTTCCGGATGTCCCCGATCCACCACCATTTCGAGCTGGCGGGCTGGCCGGAGTTCACCGTGATCGTGCGCTTCTGGATCGTCTCAGGCCTGTGCGTAGCCGTCGGGCTCGGTCTCTTCTACGTCGACTTCATCAGCCGAGGTGGTCTGGGGTGAGCGGGTCGCTCCGAGACCGCCGGGTTGTGGTGGTGGGGGCCGGTGTAGCCGGTCTGGGAGCCGCGCGGGCATCCGTGGCGCAGGGCGCCGAGGTCATCGTCACCGACTCGCGCGTAGCCGCTGATCTGGGGCTCTTGGACGACTTCCGAGAGCTGGGGGTCACGGTCCTGGCGGGGGGCCACGAACCGGCACACCTGGATGGCGCATCGCTCGTGGTCACGAGTCCCGGAGTGCCGCAAGACGCCCCGGTGCTGACCTGGGCCGAGGGTCTCGGGATCCCCGTCTGGGGAGAGCTGGAGCTGGGCGCGCACCTGTGCGAGGTGCCGTACCTGGCGGTGACGGGCACGAACGGCAAGACCACGACGACGGCCATGATCGCTGCATGTCTGCGCGCGGGTGGGACCGACGCGATCGCCTGCGGCAACATCGGCCATCCGTTCTCCGTCGCCGCGACCGAGGGACACGATGCGTTGGTGGTCGAGGCCTCCTCGTTCCAGCTCCGGTTCGTTCAGACGTTCCATCCGCGGGTATCCGTGCTCCTCAATCTGGCGCCCGATCACCTGGACTGGCACGGGTCCGATCAGGCCTACGTCGATGCGAAGGCGAGCATCTACCGCGCCCAGGGTCCTGGAGACGTTCATGTGGCCAATCTCGACGACAGCAGGGCGGCTGCGATCTCCCGGGCGGCTCCTTGCACACTAGTCTGGTTCAGACTAGGCACGCCCGACGAGGGGGAGGTGGGCTACGAAGGCGACGAGCTGTTCTCGCGCATCGGCGACGGGGGATCGTTGGGTCCCGTCGACGGCGAGCGAGCGGGCTTCCGGGCGGATGCCGCGGCGGCCGCGGCGGCATCGCTCTCGTTCGGTGCATCGGCCGAGGCAGTGCGGCGAGGTCTGGCTGGTTTCGTCCCCGCCCAGCATCGCGGCGAGATCGTAGCCATCGTTGACGACGTGCGGTTCCTCGACAACTCCAAGGCGACGAACGTGCACGCCACGTTGGCCGCGCTCGACGGGGTGCACGACGCGGTCCTGATCGCCGGCGGACGCACGAAAGGCGTGGATCTGTCGCCGCTGCGTGCCAGGGTGGATCGCCTGGTGGGCGTCGTCGCCATCGGCGAAGCGGCAGACGAGCTGGAGTCCGTGTTCGACGGCCTGCTCACCGTCCGGCGATCGGGTTCGATCGAAGAGGCCACCAGAGCTGCTCTGCAGCTCGCACCCCGTCCGGGCACAGTACTGCTGGCTCCGGCGTGCGCGAGCTGGGACATGTTCAGCAGCTATGAGGAGCGCGGCGACCGGTTCGCCGCCGCCGCGCGCGCCTTGATGGAGGAGGTTGGGGCCCGTGGGTGATGGAGCGCCCGCTTCCCGAGGTCGCCGGAGTCCGTCGACTCCTCGCGACGCCCGACCTCTGACGCAGCGACCCAGCCGCGGACATCCGACGAGCCTGCGGGTGGTACGAGAGCCCGATCGGCGGTCGCGGAAGGACCCCGCGGCGATGGCTCGGACGAGCCTGCTCCTCCTCCTGGCGCCCACCGCGGTCCTCACCGCCATCGGGGTCGTCGAGGTCTTCTCCGCGAGTTCGGTGTTCGCGTTCACGACCTACGACAACAGCTTCTGGTTCCTCGAGCGCCATGCTGTTTACGCAGCGTTCGGCATAGGGTTCTTCTTCCTCACAGCTCACATGCGGTACGCCGCGTGGAGACGGCTGGCCGGCCCCTTCTTGGCGATCTCGATCGCGCTCCTCTTGCTGGCGCTGCACCCCACGGCGGGCGTGTCGGCGTACGGTGCATCCCGCTGGATCGCGCTCGGCCCACTCACCGTGCAACCATCGGAGTTCGCGAAGCTGGCGGTGATCGCGTTCGCGGCGTCCGTGCTGACCCGCAAGGGTCGCAAGTTGGATGACTGGCTGCACATCGCCCTCCCGCTAGGTCCGATCGTGCTGCTGGTCGCCGGCATAGTGATGATGCAGCGGGACCTAGGGACCACGATCATCATCGTGGGCGGAGTCCTATCGATGCTCTTCATCGCAGGGGTCCGGATGCGTTATCTGGTGGTGACCGGGGTCGTCTCGCTGGCGGGGTTGGCCTACCTCATCCTCGGCACGGCCTACCGTCGCGCCAGGTTCCTGTCGTTCGTCGATCCTTGGGAGGACCCGCGATACACGGGCTACCAGCTCATCCAGGGGTTGATCGCGCTCGGCTCCGGTGGGTGGTTCGGGGTGGGGCTCGGCGCCAGCCGCCAGAAGTGGGCGTACCTGCCGAACGCACACACCGACTTCATCTTCGCCGTGCTCGGCGAGGAGCTCGGCTTGTTCGGGGAGCTGGTGGTGTTGCTGCTGTTCGGCTCGGTGGTGTACGCCGGCATCCGGATCGCGGTCAGGGCGCCCGATACCTTCGGTCGACTGCTGGCCGCCGGTATCACCGGGTGGATCGGGCTCCAGGCGATCGTCAACCTCGGAGCCGTCACGGGCCTCCTCCCGATAACCGGTGTGCCTCTCCCGTTCGTCTCGTTCGGTGGAACGGCCCTCATCGTGACCCTGGGCGCCGTCGGCGTCCTCGCCTCGATCGCACGAGCGAGCGTCGGCCCGCGGCCCAAGAAGGGGGGCGGCGGCGCCCGGCCACGCGCGGCCACGAAACAGGTGTCTGCATGAGGGTCGTGATCGCAGCTGGTGGAACGGGCGGACATATCTTCGCGGCGTTGGCCCTGGCCGATTCGCTCGCGCGCGATCACGGTGCGGACGTTCGGTTCATCGGCACGCCCGACGGCCAGGAGGCGGCGCGCGTGCCGGCGGCGGGGTACCGGTTCGACGCCGTCGCCTCGACGCCCCTCCTCCGGGAAGTGTCGCTGCGAGCCGCTAAGGCGCCCGTCGTAGCCCTGCGTTCCGCGTTGGCGTGCGCGCCGCTGGTTGAGGGCGCCGACGTCGCGGTAGGCACCGGTGGATACGCGAGCGTGCCGGCGATCCTCGCGGCTCGCCGCGCTCATGTGCCGATCGTTCTTCACGAGCCGAACGCCAGACCCGGCCTCGCGAACCGCATCCTGGCTCGGTTCGCCGACGCGATCGGAGTGGCGTTCGAGGGAGTGGGGCAACGGCTGCGGGGTCCCGCGCGCATCGAGGTGACCGGCTATCCGGTTAGGGAGGCCATTCTCCGCGTCGCGGATCACCGGAAGGAGCTCGCGGACGAGGCACGCGAGGATCTCGATCTGGACCCGGACCGCAGGACGGTGCTTGTGTGGGGTGGGAGCCAGGGTGCGTTGCACCTCGACGAGGTAGTCGCGGCGGCGCTGCCGCTCCTGGGATCGGATGACGATCTCCAGCTCATCGTGTTGACAGGAGCAGCGAACCTGGCCGTCGTGGCTGCCGCGGCCGAGCGAGCGACCGGGATCCGTGTCCGAGCGCTGCCTTTCCTGGACCGGATGGAGTTGGCGCTCGCGGTAGCCGACCTGGCGGTCTCGCGGGCGGGCGCCACCACGATCGCCGAACAGACCGTCTGCGGCCTGCCGGCGCTCCTTGTCCCGTACCCGCACGCGACCCAGAACCACCAGGAGGCGAACGCTCGCGAGCTCGAGCGCGCTGGCGCCGCCGGCGTTGTGCTGGACGTCGATCTTACGGCCCAGGTGCTCGTCGATCGCGTGCACTCCATGTTCGGCGATCCCGCCGGGCTCGCCTCCATGGCCGAGCGGTCCCTCTCGTGGGCCAAACCCGACGCCGTCGATCGATTCGCGCGCCTGGTGGTCGAGGTGGCGAAACGATGAGCATCCGTTCCGATCGCTACTCGCCGCCGGCCGGCAGCATCCCGACCTTGGCCGTGCCGTCGCTCGCCGGGGTCGGCTGTGTACACATGATCGGGATCGGGGGGGCGGGCATGAGGAACCTGGCTCGCCTGCTCATGGCGCGAGGGGTCTCAGTCAGCGGGTCGGATCTGAAGGACTCGAAGGGCCTCGGCGAACTGCGTGACCTAGGCGCACGGATCACCGTCGGTCACGACGCAGGAGCGATAGGCGATCCGGACGCGGTGATCGTCTCGAGCGCGATCGGCGAGCGGAACGTGGAGCTGGGCGAGGCCGATCGTCGCGCCGTCCCGATATGGGCGCGCGCACAGGCGATCGCAGCGCTCGCGGCGGATCGGAAGGCGGTGGCGGTCGGTGGTACCCACGGCAAGACAACCACGACGTCCATGCTCGCCGTCGTGCTTGAACGCGCCGGGCTGGATCCGACGTTCCTGGTGGGGGGCGACCTGAACGAGAGCGGCAGTGGTGCGCGATCGGGCGACGGCGACGTCTTCGTCTTCGAAGCCGACGAGAGCGACGGCTCGTTCCTGCTGGCCCATGCGTCGATCGGGATCGTCACGAACGTGGAGGTCGATCACGTCGATTTCTACCCGGGCGGGCGCGCCGAGATCGAAGCGGCGTTCGCCGCATTCATGGCGCGGTGCGATCGGGTCGTCGCCTGCACGGACGACCCCGGCGTGCGGGCATCGATCGCTTCCGCGGGGGGCTCACAGCCCGTCGTGTCGTATGGGTGCGGCGAGGGGAGCGACTGGCGGTTGGTGGTCGAGGGCGTTGGACCCGGCGGCGCCGTTGGGTCCGTCACGGATCCCTCGGGATCCGTGACGGCTTTGCGCCTGCGCGTGGACGGCGCGCACAATCTGTTGAACGCCACGGCCGCCATCGCGGCGGCCGCGCTCCTCGGCGTCGACGTGTCGGATGCGGCGGACACGCTTGCCGGCTTCACGGGCGTCCACCGGCGTTTCGAGCTCCGGGGCCGAGCGCGCGGCGCGGACTTCTATGACGACTACGGGCATGTCCCCACCGAGCTTTCCGTGACCCTCGACGTTGCTCGGCGCACGGGACCCGGCCGTCTCGTTGCTGTCTTCCAGCCGCACCGGTACTCCAGGACGCTGGCGCTCTGGCGGGAGCTGGGCGCGAGCCTCACGGGGGCGGACATCGTGGTCGTGACCGACGTGTTCGGCGCCGATCAGGATCCGATCCCGGGCGTGACAGGCAAGCTGGTGGTCAATGGAGTCGCGGAGGCGGCGCCCGGCACGCGGGTGGTGTACCTGCCGCATCGTCGCGATGTTGTCTCATTCCTGGACAGCGAGGTGAGAGACGGAGACCTGGTGATCACGATGGGATGCGGAGACGTCTGGATGCTCGCGGATGCCGCGCTCGAACTGATCGGGGGAGCCGCCCGATGAACACCTCGATCTCACGGGCGGAGGCGATCTTGAGAACGGCGTGCGGCGATCGGGTGAAGACCGGCTTCCCATTGGCGGCGCTCACGTCCTTCCGGATCGGCGGGCCCGCGGCTCTCTACCTGGAGCCGGAGTCGGAAACGGATCTCGCGGCCGCCGGTGAGGCCGCCATGGTTGGGGGGATCCAGGTCGTCGTGCTCGGGAAGGGGTCGAACGTGCTCGTGTCCGACGAGGGGTTCCCGGGCCTCGTGTTGCGTCTTGGTCGGAGTTTCCGATGGGCGGCGCGTGACGGTGAGCGCCTGACTGCGGGCGGCGCCATGCCGTTGCCCGCACTCGCGGGGGTGGCGCTCCGACATGGGCTCTCGGGGATCGAGTTCGGGGTCGCGATCCCCGCCTCCGTGGGCGGCGCGATCCGCATGAACGCCGGAGCGCACGGTGGCGATATGGCCGACGTCCTGGAGGGGGTTCACATCTACCGCCTGGAGAGAGGCGGGTCCGAGACCCTCACTCCAGAGGCCGTCGGATTCGCCTATCGACGGACGGCGCTGCCGGACGACGCCGTCGTCACCGGAGGGGTCTTGCGGCTGGCCGACAACGACCCACGGGCGATCCGCGATCGCATGGACGAGGCGCGCGAGTGGCGGCGCAGGACCCAGCCGGTCTCAGAGCCGAACTGCGGGAGCGTGTTCACGAACCCACCCGAGGACCACGCGGCCCGTCTGATCGAGGCTGCCGGAGGGAAGGGTGTTCGCGTCGGAGGGGCTGTTGTCTCCTCGAAGCACGCCAACTTCATCGTGGCGGAACCAGGCGCCTCGGCAGCCGACGTGGCGGCGCTGATCCGTCAGATCCAGACGCTGATCGAGCAGGTAGCGGGTGTCCACCTGGAGCCAGAAGTGAAGTTGATCGGAGCGTTCGACGATGCCAGACGCTGAAGCGACCGGACCCGAGGCCGCAGCGATCACCCGCGTGGCCGAGCCGGTGCCCCCGGATCCGGTGACCGCCGCTCCGGCTACCCCTATCTCGGAGACCGCTGCGGTGGATCGGAAGCCATGGATCCGGGGAACACCGCACCGGGGGCGCAAGCGTTGGGCCGCCATCGCCGCCATCGCAGTGGTCCTCGTTTCGGCGACCGGTGTCGGGCTCACGCGCAGCTCGTTCGTTCACGCACGAACGATCCGCGTGCACGGTGCATCGCACCTGACTCGGTCGGACGTGTTGCGGCTGGCCCAGATCGCCGTCGGGGTCAACGTCTTCATGTTGGATGCGGGTGAGGCCGAACGTCGACTGGAGGCCAATATCTGGGTGGCAGAAGCGACCATCTCCAAGCACCTTCCCGCCACGCTGGTAGTGGACATCCGGGAGCGCCATCCGGTAGCGGTCATCGAGTCGATCGGGCTCTTGCGTTTGGTCGCCGACGACGGGACCTTGCTCGATGCTGCTGGACCCGGGGTCTCGCTACCGCTCATCGCCTCGGCCGAGGAAGCGAGGTCCGATCCGGCTCCGACCGCGATCCACGACGCTGCGCGCGTGGTCGCGGCGATGGCACCCATCCTTCGTCGTGAGGTGGCTCAGGTGTTGATCCTCGCGGACGGCACGCTGCGCGTGGATCTGCAAGGCGGCGCCGCGGTTAGCTACGGGCGGGCGGTGGATCTGGTGGCCAAGGGCGACGCATTGCGAGCGCTCCTGCGCTGGGCTTCTGCCCAAGGGGCGGCCATCGCATCGGCGGATGTCCGGGTCCCGTCAGCCCCCACGGTCCGACTGGGGTAGTAGGGCGCGGGGGACCATCCGGCGTGTCATCCGAGCGCATAACGAAACCCCGTCTCCTGCTTGACGGACCTGCGCTTTCTTAGTAGCGTTGCGCTCTCTACGTCAGGTAGATATAACAATAACGGTAAACTTTATGGTTATGGTTGTCGAGGCATGGACGGCGTTTCCCCAGGTGACGAGCGGGTCGGAAGGCCCGCCGTTCGGAGGACAGCGATGATGGATGCTCCCCAGAACTACCTCGCCGTTATCAAGGTGGTCGGGATCGGCGGCGGCGGCGTGAACGCGGTGAACCGGATGATCGAGGCAGGCCTCCGGGGCGTCGAGTTCATCGCCGTCAACACGGATGCCCAGACCCTGTTGATGTCGGACGCGGAGGTGAAGCTCGACATCGGTCGTGAAACCACCCGAGGACTCGGTGCCGGATCGGATCCTGAGGTGGGGCGCTCGGCGGCGCATGAGCATGGCGACGAGATCGAGGAGATCTTGAAGGGGGCCGACATGGTCTTCATCACCGCCGGTGAGGGCGGTGGCACCGGGACCGGCGGCGCACCCGTTGTCGCCGAGGCTGCACGCGGCCTCGGCGCGCTGACGATCGGGGTTGTGACGCGCCCGTTCGGGTTCGAGGGGCGCAAGCGCGCGACGCAGGCTGACGTCGGCATCACCGAGCTGAAGAAGGCGGTCGACACGCTGATCGTGGTGCCGAACGATCGCCTGCTGCAGGTCTCGGACCCCACCACGCCCATGATCGAGGCGTTCCGCATGGCAGACCAGGTCCTATATCAAGGCGTGGACGGGATCACGTCGCTGATCACGACGCCGGGGTTGATCAACCTGGACTTCGCGGATGTGAAGTCGGTCATGACGGGTGCAGGTTCGGCCCTCATGGGGATCGGGCACGGCACGGGCGAGAACCGTGCCGTCGAAGCGGCGAAGTCGGCGATCTCCTCTCCGCTGCTTGAGTCCTCGATCGACGGCGCGAAGGGTGTGCTTCTGTCCATCGCGGGTCCCACGGACCTATCGCTGCATGAGGTGAACGCGGCCGCCGACCACATCACCCGGGTGGCACACCCCGACGCCAACATCATCTTCGGCGCGGTGGTGGACGACGCCCTCGGCGAGGAGGTCCGGGTCACGGTCGTCGCGGCCGGATTCGACAAGTTGGCCTCGTCGCTTGAGACGAGCAGGTTCGAAAGTCGGCTCTCCCGGCTGCTCGAGGAGCCCGATCGTGGCGATGACGCCCTCCCATCGATCCTGTCCGAAGAGATCGACGAGGACGTCGACGTCTTCACGAGCGCGGGCGACTCGGAGCCGGCATCGGTGGGGTTCGACGCCGAGGAGGATCTGGACATCCCGGATTTCTTGAAGAACTGAGCGGACGATCCCGTCCGTCCCGCGCGGCCTCGCGCAGGGGACGGGGAGGTTCCGAGCTAGGAGGCGCCCTTCCCCCGCCTCTTGGCCGAGAGACCTCCCCGTCCCCTTTCCATGTTTCTGCCACTCTTGGTACCCGCATGGTCGCCACCCGTGAGGAGACGCTCGAGAACCTCCGCGCACTGCGGGAGGGGATCGCGAGCGGTTGCGATAAGGCCGAGCGGGATCCGTCGACCGTCAGACTTGTGGCTGCAAGCAAGACGGTGCCCCTGGAGAACATGCGCTGGGTGCACGACGCAGGAGTCGAGGACTTCGGCGAGAACTACGTGAATGAGATGCGTGCGAAGCGGCCGGACCTTCCCTCTGTGCGCTGGCACTACATCGGCACCCTGCAGTCCGGTAGCGCCCATCACGTGGCGGTGCTCGCGGACGTCGTGCAGACGGTCGCCGAGGGCCGGGCCACCGATCGGCTCGCGCGCCGGGTCGTCCAAGCGGGGCGGGTTGTCGAAGTCTTGATCGAGGTCGACTTCACCGGTGAGCGCACCGGCGTCCCGCCGGAGCGGACGCAAGAGCTCGCGGACCGTATCGCCTCGCTCGACGGTCTCCGGTTGGTTGGTCTGATGACCCTGCCGCCCGTGCCAGTTCGACCGGAGGACGCGCGACCGTTCTTCATCCGGCTTCGAGATCTGCGTGATCGCATCCGCGAACGACACCCTGAGGTGCTGGAATTGTCCATGGGGATGTCGTTGGATTACCAGGTCGCTGTGGAAGAAGGCGCTACGATGGTCCGCGTCGGGACGGCGCTGTTCGGTCCCCGGGTGCCGCTGACGTAGGGAGGAAGTGATGGCCGGCGTGTGGAAGAAGACGCTCAACTACCTCGGACTCGTGGAAGACGATGAGGAATTCGTGGATGACATCCCCGACGCCGAGCCGGCGCCGGTCCGACGGATGAAGCCGCAGGCGGTTCGCGAGGTCTCCTCCGAGACCGAGGGTGTCGTCCGCACCATCGCGTCGCCGCGAGCGGTCGCAGCGTCATCGGCCATCTACAAGTCCGAGCCCAAGCGGTTCAACGAGGCGCGCGAGGTTGCCGACCGCTACAAGGAAGGCACCGCGGTCATCATGAACCTGCAGAGCACCGACGACACCATCGCGCGGCGGCTTGTGGATTTCGCATCCGGACTGGTCTACGGGCTCGACGGCAAGATCGAGCTCGTCGCCAACCGCGTATACCTGCTGACTCCTGCCAACGTGGAGGTCTCGGCCGAGGAACGCGAGCGGATCGCTGGCGGGGCGTTCTACAACCAGTTCTGATCGGGCGCCGGAGGCGCGCGACCCTGGTCGCTCCCGCCGCGGGTAGCCCGGCTGCTAGCCTTCTCAACCGATGATCTGTGCGGCGAACCCCTTCCTTCGGCTGGTCTGTATCGCGCTGCCGGTCTACTCGTTCATCCTGCTAGCGCGGGTCATCGTGAGCTGGATAGAGCTGGCGGGGGTCCGGCCTCCGCCGACCGGCCCACTGCGGACCCTCTTCGAGCTACTCTTCGACGTCACGGAGCCGGTGCTTCGGCTGCTCCGACGGGTCATCCCTCCCGCGGGGCCGCTCGACCTGTCGGTCATCGTGGCGTTCGTGATCATCTTCGTGCTGCAGAACGCGATCTGCCGATGAGGGGAGCGAGGGAGGTTCCATGAAGAAGAAGGAAAAGGACGCCGCAGACGACTCGCAGGACTTCTCCGGCATGCCGGCGTCCGCTCCCATAACGGCCGCGGACATCCAGCAGAAGGAGTTCCGGGTGTCGCGCTTCGGCGGATACCGGATGCGCGACGTCGACGAGTTCCTGGATCAGGTCACGGAAGCCATGACCAAACTCGCCGATGAGAACCAACGGGTGCGGTCGGCCGGCGGACTCCCGGTAGCGCCGTCGCCCCCACCGATCGGCGCGCCGGACCTGGCCGATACGTCGCGACAGGCCGACGAGATCATCGCTCGAGCGCGAGCGGAGGCTGCCACGATCTTGCAGGAGGCTCGCGAGCAGGCAGTAACGGCAGCCGGGGGACCCACGACCGATGCCGGGCGGGCTGCGGTGGCGGCGTTCCTGGCACAGGAGCGCGACTTCCTCCAGCAGCTCGCGTCGCTGGTGCAAGGCCATGCAGAGTCCGTCAAGGGTATGGCGAAGGCCAGCAGGGGCCCGAAGCCGGGGTCCGCCGCTCCGGCCGCCGGATCCGCGAAGGCGGTCGAGCGGTCGGGGCCCGTAGAGGCTGCGGGCGCGCCGAAGCAGACAGAGCCGATCCGAGTCGAGGAACCGGCCACGGCATCGGTCGCGGCCGCCGAGTCTGACGACGAGGCGACGAGCGAGGGAGGAGATCCATCGCTCAGGGAGCTCTTCTGGGGCGAGGAGTGACCGCCGGCGACCGCCCCGCGGCGGTCGCCCTGCTCTACGCGAGCGCGTTCGCGATGATCCTCGCCGCAGCCTTGGCCCTGGGCGTGGGGCTCCTGTCCGAGCGAGGGACCGGTCCTGTTCTGGTGGCGCTTGTGGCGAGCCTTGGTGGGTTGCTGTTGCTCGCCCTGGGGATCGTCAGGCGTTCGGGTCGTCCACCCTCCTCAGGCTGATCGAGACAGGCTCTCCGTCGACATCCAGATCCTGGCGGAACGCTTCGCCGTCGAGGTCCCGATCCACGAGATCCACCGCAAGCGTCTCGCCGGCAACCGTTCCACGGTGCTCCGCGAGCGCTTCCGTGATCCGTTCACCGGCGGAGATGCCGAGCGCGATCCGGTCGCTCACGTCCAGGCCGGCCTCCTTGCGAGCGTCCTGGACCCCGCGGATAAGCTCGCGCGCAAGGCCTTCGCGACGGAGCTCATCCGTGAGTTCCAGATCGAGCGCGACGGTCATGCCACCGGCGGACGCCACACCCCAACCCTGCGGCACCTCCTGCGTCAGGTCGACGTCATCGGGGGAGAGCGAGAGTGTTGAGCCATCGTCGAGGACGAGCTCGGCCTCCTCGTCGTGCGCGAGGGCGGCCGCGACGCTGCCATCGTCACTAGCGAGGAGTCGGGCCACGTCCTTCACCCGCGGACCGAGCCTGGGTCCGAGCACCTTGTAGTCGGGCTTGGCGCGCCAGGTGCCGAAAGCGGCCTCCGATCCGGCGAACACGACCTCCTTAACGTTCAGCTCGTCGGCCACCAGAGCCAGTACGTCGCGCATCGCGGCGTGGTCACCGGTGAGGTGAACGACCGCCTCGGCCAGGGGCTGACGCGTCCGGGTCTTGGTCTCCACACGCACCCGTCGACCCAGCTCGACTATCCCGCGGGCTGCGCGCATGGCCTCGTCCAATAGGTCGTCGAGCGCGTCCTCGTCGGCCACGGGGTAGTCGGACAGGTGAACCGATGAAGGAGCCTCGCCGCGGTCGGCTGCGAGGTTCCGCCAGATCTCCTCGGCGATGAACGGGGTGAAGGGCGCCAGTAGCTGGGCCACCGCGACCAGGCATGTATGCAAGGTGAAGAATGCGGCCCGAGCGTCGTCCGAACCCTCGCCGCCCGGATCCCAGAAACGACGGCGCGCTCGCCGCACGTACCAGTTGGACAGATCGTCTACGAACGCGGCGATCCGTCGACCGGCCGACGTCGCGTCGTAGGCCTCGAGCCCTTCGCGTGCCTCACGCACCGTGCGGGCCAGCTGCGACAGCGCCCAACGGTCGAGGGCGGGGCGTTCATCCGTCGGCGGCGCGGCTTGGGCAGGGTCGAACCCTTCGGCGTTGGCGTACGTGACGAAGAACGCGTACACGTTCCAGAGCGTCAGCAGGAACTGCCGCACGATCTCGTCCAGGACGTCGTGGCCGATCCTGCGCGAGGCCCAAGGCGAGCCGCTCGTGATCATCCACCAGCGGAGCGCGTCCGCGCCCTGTCTGTCTAGCACTTCGAACGGGTCGATCGCGTTGCCGAGGGATTTGGACATCTTCTTGCCGTCGGCGGCGACCAGATGTCCCAGGCACACGACGTTGCGGTACGCGGTCTCGTCGAAGTGGAGCACCCCTTCGGCCATCAGCGTGTAGAACCATCCACGCGTCTGATCGATCGCCTCGGTGATGAAGTCGGCGGGGAACCGCTCCGCGAACACCTCCTGGCCGCGTCCCAGCTCGGGGTGATACGACCACTGCGCGAACGGCATGGCGCCGGAGTCGTACCAGGTGTCGATCACCTCCAAGACGCGCGTGGCGGTCTGGCCGCACTCCGGGCAGTCGAAGGTCACCTCATCGATCGTCGGTCGATGAGGGTCGACCTGGCTCACGTCGCGCCCGGCGAGCACACCGAGCTCGGCCAAGGACCCGATGGCGGTCTGGTGTCCCGCCGCGCAGCGCCAGATCGGCAGCGGCGTGCCCCAGTAGCGCTCGCGCGATAGAGCCCAGTCCACGTTGTTCTCCAGCCAGTTGCCGTACCGGCCGTGCTTGATGTGGTCGGGGAACCAATTGACGGCGTCGTTCACCTGGAGCAGACGATCCTTCACCTCGGTCGTGCGGACGTACCAGGAGGTGCGGGCCATGTAGATGAGCGGCGTTCCGCATCGCCAGCAGAACGGGTACGCGTGCTTGTACGTCTGGGCGCGGAGCAGGACGCCACGGTCTCGGAGATCGTCCACGATGAGAAGGTCGGCGTCTTTGACGAACAGACCGCGGATGAACCCCGGTGCCTGCTCGTTGAACCTGCCGGTGTCGTCGACCGGCTTGAAGATCGGCCAACCTTGAGCGCGACCGACCGTCAGGTCGTCGGGGCCGAACGCGGGCGCCATGTGCACGATCCCGGTGCCGTCCTCCATGGAGACGAAGGCGGCCGCCACCACGGTGTGGGCGCCCTCGACGTTGGGGTAGGGCGGCTCGTAGCGGGCGCCCACCAGATCGGCACCCGTGATCGTGGAGACGACGCTCCCGCCTTCACCCAGCACGCGTTCGCGGAGCTCGGCGCCGAGCACCAGTCGCTCGCCCTCGAGCTCGACCACGACGTAGCCGGCAGACTCGGCGACGGCCACTCCCTCGTTCGACGGGAGCGTCCACGGGGTTGTGGTCCAGCCCAGCAGCGACGCGCCGACGAGCGAAGGGTCGCGCGCCTCGACGACGGGGAAGCGCAGGAACACGCTCGGGTCCTCCACGGTCTGGTAGCCCATGGCCACCTCAGCGTCGGACAGCGACGTGCCGCAACGGGAGCAGTAGGTGCTGATCCGGTCCGACTCGACCAGGAGACCGTTCCCGTGAAGCTGCTTCAGCGACCACCACACGCTCTCGATGTACTCGGTGTCCATGGTCCAGTAGGCGTCGGACATGTCGATCCAGAAGCCGATCCGCTCGGTGAGGCGCTCGAACTCGTCGACGTAGCGGCCGACCGACTCACGGCAGAGCTGGTTGAACTCGGCGATGCCGAACGCCTCGATGTCACGCTTGCCGGTTGTCCCGATCTCCTTCTCGACCTCGAGCTCGACCGGCAGGCCATGGCAGTCCCATCCGCCCTTGCGGGGGACGTAGTGCCCGGTCATCGTCTTGAACCGAGGGTAGACATCCTTGAACGTGCGCGGCTCGACATGGTGGATCCCCGGCTTGCCGTTAGCGGTCGGTGGACCCTCGTAGAAGACCCAGAGCGGCGAGCCCTCCCGGAGCTCGAGGGACCGGCGGAAGACTTCTTCTCGCTTCCAGCGCGCCTGGATGCGCTTCTCGAGCTCAGGGAAGTTGACCTTCGGGTCGACCGATTCGAACAACCGCATCCTCTCGTCGCCTCCTTCCGCGCCCCGACATGCGAAACGCCTCGTCCCTTGCAGGGACGAGGCGTTGGCCCCGCGGTACCACCCCGCTTGTCAGGCGCCTCTCGGCGCCCGACCGCTCACGACCGCCATCACGGCCTCCCGCTGTCACGGGCGGGGCCCGGCTGCGCCTACTGCGCTGCAGGAGAAGACCCGCACCGGTTCGGGCAGCGGCTCGGGGAGGATGTTCACGGGGGGTTCGCGCCGGGCTCGCACCATCCCCGGCTCGCTCTGGCTGGACGACCCCGCTACTCGTTCCCGTCGTCGCCTGTCCGGGTCATGCTACACCCGCTATGGCCACCATCACGGTTCGAGTCGTCCCGCGTTCGGGCCGAACGAGGGTCGAGGTAGGCCCCGACGGTGTAGTCGTCCGTGTGCGGTCGGCTCCCGAGCGGGGCAGAGCCACGGACGAGGCCGCAAGAGCGCTGGCCGATTCGCTTGGGGTCGCCCCAGGCCGCGTGAGCCTGCGGGCCGGAGTCCGTTCACGCACGAAGGTCTTCGATGTGGAAGGACTCACCTCCGAGGAGCTCGAGCTCCGGATCGGCCGGGCATGAGGGGTCTTCCGGGACCCCAGAAGACCCCTGTGCTACCCTCCCTCGACCATGGCCGGGACCAGCAAACTCACGAAGCAAGAGCTAGGTGACCTGCGCGTTCGCCTGGAGGAGGAGGGCGCCCAGCTGGAGACGCAGCTGGCCACCATCCTCGAGGACTCCTTCGCCGCGTCGCAGTCCGAGATGTCTGGCGACGTCGGCCTCGACGACGAATCCGCCGACGCGGGAACCGCCACGTTCGAGCGGGAGAAGGATCTTTCGATAGAGAACAACGTCCGCGATCTTCTGCAGAAGATCGAGCGCGCGCTGCGCCGTATGGACGAAGGGAGCTACGGCATCTGCGACATCTGCGGGAAGCCCATCGAGAAGGCACGAGTGAAGGCCCTCCCGTACGTCGACCTCTGCATCAAGGACGCCCAGGCTCAGTCCCGGCGGTAGTCCTCGTGACCGTCCGGGGACGCTCCGCGGCGCTGCTCTTCACGGTCGCGGGTCTGACGTGGGCGCTGGACCAGCTCACGAAGGTGTGGGTCGATCGCTCGCTGGCGGGCCGCCCGCCGATCACCGTGATCCCCGGCGTGCTCGATCTGCGGTTCACGACGAACTCCGGCGGTGCATTCAGCCTTGGACGAAGCGCCCCTTGGATCTTCGTGGGGGCGTCCATCCTGGTAACCGTCGCGATCGTCGCGACCGCGTTCCGGCATACCGACATCCTCAAGTCGATCTCCTTGGGGCTGATCCTCGGTGGAGCGCTGGGAAACCTGACCGATCGTGTGCTCCGGGGTCCGCGGTTCACGGGACACGTGATCGACTTCGTCGACTTCCACATCTGGCCGGTGTTCAATCTGGCGGACAGCGCGATCGTGATCGGTGCCATCATGCTGGCGCTCTCCTCGTTCGGGGCCGATCGGGACTCGTCTCCCTCCTCCGATGACGGTTGACCGGATCCTCGCGGAGCCCGGGCGGCTGGACGCGGTTGTCGCCCGGATGACCGGCGTCACCCGCGCCGACGTGCAGCGGTCGATCGCGGCCGGGCGTGTGCGAGTGAACGGCACGGCCAGACCGAAGTCCTTCCTGCTCGCCGGGGGCGAGCGGATCGACGTGGAGCTGGACCCAACGAGGGCGCTCGCGCCCGAAGGCCCGCCCGTCCCGGTGCTCTACGAGGATGCAAACCTTCTGGTGGTGGCCAAGCCCGCCGGCATCGTGACCCACCCGACCGACCGACGGCGCACAGGCACGCTGGTGAACCGTCTCCTCGGGATGCGGATGCCGCTGTCCACGATCGGCGGTTCGCTTCGTCCGGGCATCGTTCATCGGCTGGACGCCGGAACATCGGGTCTGATGATCGTGGCTAAGACGGACGAGGCGCACGTGGCGCTCGCCGCGATGTTCAAGGGCCACGAGGTCACGAGGCGATACCTGACGCTCGTGCGCGGCACCGTGGATCACGACGCGTTCGCCGTCGACGCGGCACTCGGCCGGCAGGCCGCGCGCATCGTGGTCGACCAGACGGGTGGGCGACCTGCGGAAACCGGCTTCGAGGTCAGGGAGCGGTTCGACCGTGCCACGTTGTTGGAGGCTGCTCCCCGGACCGGCAGGACCCATCAGATCCGGGTGCATCTGTCGGCGATCGGGCACCCGATCCTGGGGGATCGGACGTATGGGGGCGTCGGCGATCTATCCCGCGATCTCGGGCTGGATCGACCTTTCCTGCACTCCTGGCGCATCTCGTTCAGGCATCCGCTGACCGGGGAACTCCTCGAGCGAGACGAGGGCTTGCCCGAGGACCTAGAGCGAGCGCTGGTGCGTCTGCGGACCAGGGACGCTCACTGAGGCGCCGCCGAGTACCGCCCCGACCTGCGGCCTTGACGCCCCTCGGGGCCGGGCGTACGGTGTGGCTCCCCGGAATCACACCGGTGTAGTTATCCCCCGGTGTGGATAACTGGATATATGCGCGAGATGTGGGAAGAGGGGACGTCGCCGGACCGATGACCGATCAGGGATTCGTACACCTCCACGTCCACTCCGAGTACTCCCTGCTCGACGGGGCGGCGCGTATCGAGGCCCCCAAGTTCCACCCGGACGCCCCCACCATCTTCACGGAGGCCGAGCGCCACGGCATGACGGCGGTCGCCGTCACCGATCACGGCGCCATGTTCGGTGCGCTACGGTTCTTCGAAGAAGGCAGGCGCGCCGGGATCAAACCCATCATCGGGGTCGAGGCGTATGTGGCCCCCAGCTCGCGCTTCGAGCGCGACCCCGGGCAGAACGAGGAGAAGTACCACCACCTCACGCTGCTCGCCCAGAACGAGGCTGGCTACCGCAACCTGCTGAAGCTCGTGTCCGCTGCATACCTGGAGGGCTTCTACCACCGCCCGCGCATGGACAAGGAGCTGCTCGCCGAACACGCCGAAGGCGTGATCTGCCTGTCGGGTTGCCTCTCGAGCGAGATAGCCACCCTGCTTCTCGCGGGTCAGGATCGAAAGGCTGAGGAGGCTGCCGCGCGATACCGGGACATCTTCGGACCCGATCGGTACTTCATCGAACTGCAGGACCACGGCATCGCCGATCAGCGGCGAGTGCTGCCCAAGCAGATCGAGCTGGCGCGTTCTCTCGACATCCCGCTCGTGGCCACCAACGACTTGCACTACACGGTGCGCGAGGACGCGAAGCCGCACGACGTCTTGCTCTGTATCCAACAGCAGAAGCTGCAGAGCGACCCCAAGCGGCTGCGGTTCGACTCCGACCAGTTCTACCTCAAGAGCGCCGAGGAGATGCGGCGCGTCTTCCGGGAGCTCCCCGAGGCGTGCGACAACACGCTGCGGATCGCCGAGGGCGTGGACCTGGATCTGGTCTTCGGCGATCGCGCGCCGGCCGATCAGCGCTTCCACCTGCCCAAGTTCGAGGTCCCGCCTGGCAAGGAGCTCGACAGCTATCTGGGCGAGCTCACCCGCGAGGGGGCGAGGGGTCGCTACGGAGAGATCACCGACGAGATCGCGGGGCGGATCGACGACGAGCTTGCCGTCATCACCCAGATGGGGTTCGCCGGCTACTTCCTGATCGTGTGGGACCTGATCCGGTTCGCCCGCGAGAGCGGGATCCGCGTAGGGCCCGGTCGAGGATCGGCTGCGGGCTCCGTGGTCTCGTACTGCCTGCGGATCACCGACCTGGATCCGCTGCGCTACGGTTTGATCTTCGAGCGGTTCCTGAACCCCGAGCGGCGACAGATGCCGGACATCGACATGGACTTCGACGAGCGCCGTCGCGACGAGGTGATCCGCTACGCCACCGAGCGGTACGGCTCGGATCACGTCGCCCAGATAATCACGTTCCAGACGATCAAGGGGAAGCAGGGGATACGCGACGCCGCGCGCGTGTTGGGGTTCCCCGCGGCGACAGGCGACCGGCTCTGCAAGATGTATCCGCCCGCCATCATGGGACGCGACGAGCCCATCGAGCGGGCGCTCGAGATCTCACCGGAGCTGCGCGAGGCCTACGAGAAGGAACCGGAGGCCAAAGAGATCGTCGATACCGCGCGAGCACTGGAGGGTCTGCGTCGCGAGGACTCTGTCCACGCGGCCGGCGTGGTGATCGGCGACGCGCCACTGGTGAACTACCTTCCGCTCAAGCTCTCCAAGGACTCGCGCGACGATTCGAAACGCGTCGTCACGCAGTTCGACATGCACGGGGTGGAGGAGCTCGGCCTGCTGAAGATGGACTTCCTGGGGCTGCGCAACCTGTCGGTTATCGACGACACGGTGCGGCACCTGAAGGCCCGCGGCGTGGAGCTCGACATCGACCACGTTCCGCTCGACGACGCTGAGACGTACGCCATGCTCTGCCGTGCCGACACCACGGGCGTCTTCCAGATGGAATCGCCGGGCGTGCGCAGTCTCATCAAGCTGCTCGAGCCCGACCGGTTCGAGGATCTGATGGCGCTCGTGGCGCTCTATCGCCCAGGCCTGCTCTCGATGGGCCAACACACGGAGTACGCGGAGCGCAAGCACGGACGCAAGCCGGTGACCTATCCGCATCCGGACCTCGAGCCGGTCCTGAAGGACACGTACGGGATCATCGTCTATCAGGAACAGGTGATGCAGGCGGCGGTCGTGATGGCCGGCTATTCCATGGGTCAGGCCGACACCCTGCGGAAGGTCATGGGCAAGAAGATCCGCGAGCTGCTGCCTCCGCACCGCGACGCGTTCGTGAAGGGGTGTGTAGAGCGCGGGCATCCGACGCGGATGGCCGAAGATCTGTTCGAGCTGATCGTGCCGTTCGCCGACTACGGATTCAACGCGTCCCACGCGTGCGCCTACGGCTACGTCGCCTATCAGACGGCGTATCTGAAGGCGCATCATCCGGTCGAGTACATGTCGGCCATGCTCACGAGCGTCAAGGACGACAAGGACCGCAAGCCGTTCTACCTGTACGCGTGTCGCGGCATGGCGATCCAGGTGTTGCCGCCGGACGTGAACGGCTCGGAGACGGACTTCGCCCCGGCGCCGGGAGACGACCCGGCGATCAGATACGGGCTTTCGGCGATCCGTAACGTTGGGGAGGGCGCCGTCTCGCACATCATCGCGGCGCGCCTGACCAAGGGCGCGTTCACCTCGTTCGCCGACTTCTGCCGCAAGGTGGAACCGTCGGTGCTGACCAAGCGTGTGTTGGAGAGCCTGATCTTCGCGGGTGCGTTCGACTCGATGGGGTACTCGCGCCGCGCGCTCATCGAGAACCACGACAAGGTCTCGGGCCCGATCGTGGCGGAGCGCAAGGCCGAGGCGGCCGGGCAGTTCTCGCTCTTCGGCGGGGATTCCGGCGTGAACGAGGTCGACGAATCGGTGCTCGATGGTGAGGAGTTCGACAAGCGGACGCTGCTCCGCGAGGAGAAGGAGATGCTCGGGCAGTTCGTGACGGATCATCCGCTGCTCGGCGTCGAGGATGCGCTGTCGGCCCAGACCACGCATGAGATCGCAGACCTTGCCGCGCTCGGCGACGGCGACCTGGTAACCATCGGCGGAATCGTGGGCGCCGTTCAGCGGAGGTTCACCAAACGCGGGGAGCCCTACGCGCAGTTCCGGTTGGAGGGCCTGGCGGGCGGGGCACAAGTGATCGCGTTCCCGTCGGTGTATGAGGCGGTGCCCGGACTGATCGAGGTGGATCGGATCGTCTTGGTCACGGGACGCATCGACCTGCGTGGACGTGAGCTGCAGATCCGAGCGAACGAGATCCGCGAGCCTGATCTGGGCGAGGCCGCTCTGGAGTTCGTTCCTCGCCGGGTGGAGGTCGACCTCCCCGCCGCAGCTTGCACACCTGCGGTGCTCGCCCGAGTGAAGGAGCTCTTGGAGTCCCACCCGGGGAGCGCACCGGTACAGGTCCGGTTTCAGTCGTCTCAGGGCGTCACCCCCCTCGAGGTCGGGAGCGTTCGGGTAGACCCGTCGGCGTCGCTGCTGGGCGAGCTGCGTTCTCTCCTCGGCGCCGGGGCGGCCCGCGTCGGTCCGGACGACGTCGCGTAGGCCGGGCCCGATGGGGTTCGCGCTCATCCCCGCGATCGACGTGCAGGATGGGTCGCTGGTTCGATACACCCCGGAAGGACCAGCGCCGATGGCGGCGTTCGGGGGCGACCCGGTGCTGGCCGCACGCACGTGCCTGGCGGCCGGCGTCACATGGGTCCACGTCGTCGACATGGACCGGGCCTTCACCGGCGTAGCCCGCAACCTCGGCGTCGTGACCGCGGTGGCCGAGCTGGGTCTGAGGGTGCAGGCGGCCGGTGGCGTGATGTCCGCCATGGATGTCGACCTGGCCCTCTCGGCCGGGGCAGAGAGGGTGGTCTTGGGCTCCGGGGCCCTCCTCGACCTGGAGGAGGCCGCGAGCCTGATCGGCGAGGTCGGCGATCGACTCGTCGTCGGGATCGAGGTGGAAGGCGGACGGATCCGCGCGCGAGGCCGCAGCGCGACCGACCTTCCGCTCGAAGCGACACTGGGCGCGCTCACGACCGCCGGGGCGGCGAGATTCCTGGTGACGTCGATCCCGCGCGTGGGGTCGCTGGGTGGTCCCGACATGGACGTGGTCCGTCAGGTCGTCGGCACCGGCCGCCCCGTGCTGGCGGCCGGTGGTATCGCGAGCGTCGAGCACTTGGCCGAGACTGCGTCGGTCGGGGGCCGAGGGAGCAGTGGTGGGACGTGCCGCCCTCGAGGGCGAACTCGACCTCGCGTCCGCGATCGCTTCTCTCGAGTGAGCGCCGGAGGGTCAGAACCCGCCCGCTAGACTCGTCGGCCCGATGGGTTTCCTCTCCGACATCACCGCCGAGCGAAGGCGAACCCTGGAGCGTCGGCCTCTCGACGCGTCCATCCTGCTGGGTCGCGCCCTGGCGCTGCCGCTCACCCGCGGATTCACGGCCGCGCTCAGGGCGCGGACGCCCGCGGTGATCGCGGAGGTCAAACGGGCCTCGCCGTCCGCGGGCGAGATCGCCGATCGAGACCCCGGCGAACAGGCCGCCGCGTACGCCGCGGCCGGTGCGGCCGCCATCTCGGTACTGACGGAGCCGGTTCATTTCAACGGCTCCCTGGCCGATATGCGTTGCGCGAGGGTGGTGTGTGAGCTTCCCATCATGCGGAAGGACTTCCTGGTCCATCCGGACGAGATCATCCAGTCTCGAGCCGCAGGAGCCGACGCGGTGCTGCTGATCGCGGCGTGCCTGTCGAAGGACGAGCTCGTGGCCATGCTGGCCACGGCGCAGGATCTTGGCCTAGACGCTCTGGTCGAGACGCACTCCGACGAGGACCTGCAGAAGGCGCTCGACGCGGGAGCCGAAGTCATCGGGGTGAACGCCCGCGACCTGGAGACGCTCGAGGTAGACGTCGAGCGAGCGCTGGAGCAACTAAGGCGGATCCCTGCCGACCGGATCGCGGTCATGGAGAGCGGGATCGCCTCGCGGGCTCAGGTGGAGGCCGCCGTCGCTGCCGGGGCGTCTGCCATCCTTGTGGGAGAAGCGCTGATGCGCTCCGACGATCCCGGGGCGAAGATCCGAGATCTGCTGGGAGAGGAGTCCTCGAGATGAGCACCGTCGCCGAGCTGCCACCCGCGGTGCCGGATGATCGTGGCCGGTTCGGGTCCTACGGGGGCCGCTACGTACCCGAGGTGCTGATCCCGGCCCTCGACGAGCTAGCTGCGGCCTGGGCCGAGCTCAGAGACGATCCAGGGTTCCGCGGCGAGCTGGACGCGCTGCTCCGTGACTACGTGGGTAGGCCCACGCCTGTCACCCACGCCGGGCGGCTCTCAGATGAGCTCGGGTACGACATCTGGTTGAAGCGTGAGGATCTCGCCCACACGGGTGCGCACAAGATCAACAACGGCCTGGGCCAGGCGTTGCTTGCCAAACGCCTGGGCAAGCGAAGGATCATCGCGGAGACGGGTGCCGGGCAACACGGCGTGGCCGCCGCCACGGCGTGCGCGCTTCTGGGGCTGCCTTGCGTGGTGTACATGGGCGAGGAGGACACGCACCGCCAGGCGCCGAACGTCGCGCGCATGAAGCTGCTCGGCGCCGAGGTCGTGCCCGTGACGGCCGGGAGCCGCACCTTGAAGGAGGCGGTCAACGAGGCGCTCCGCGATTGGGCGACGTCCGTGCGCGACACCCACTACATCATCGGCTCGGTCGTCGGACCGCATCCGTTCCCCTTGCTGGTCCGCGATCTCCAGCGCGTGATCGGTGACGAGGCACGCGCGCAGTTCGCCGATATCCATGGCGTCGACCCGCAGGTGGTGGTGGCTTGCGTCGGAGGTGGGAGCAACGCGATAGGGATGTTCACGGCGTTCGTGGGCGCCCCCGGGGTGCGGCTGATCGGTGTGGAGGCGGGTGGGCGCGGGTCGCAGCTGGGGGAGCATTGCTCGTCCATCACGCAGGGACAGCCGGGTATCTTGCACGGCGCGCTCTCATACCTCCTCCAAGATGCGAACGGCCAGGTCGCCGACACGCACTCCATCTCGGCCGGCCTGGATTATCCGGGGGTCGGGCCGGAGCATGCATACCTGCAGGACGCCGGCCTTGCGTCTTACGTGTCGGCCAGCGACCGTGAGGCGCTCGCGGGGTTCCAGGCGCTCGCCCGCACCGAAGGGATCCTGCCCGCCCTCGAGCCGTCGCATGTGATCGGATGGCTCCTCTCGCGGCCTCTACCTGAGGGGTCGACCATCCTGGTCTGCCTCTCCGGGCGGGGAGACAAGGACCTGGACACGATCCGGGCAGCGCTCGAAGGTTCGGATGCCTGACCTGGAGGCGGCGCTTCGCGGGAGACGTGACGAGGGGGGGCGCGCGTTCGTTCCCTATGTAACGGGTGGTCTCCCCGGCATAGACGCCGCTCTCATGCGGGGCCTGCAAGAGGCTGGGGCCGACGCCCTGGAGGTCGGCATCCCGTTCTCAGACCCCGTGATGGACGGAGGTGTTATCCAGGAGTCCTCCCGACTGGCGCTTCAGGCAGGCGCGACGCCGGACTCGATACTCCGCACGATCGAGGAGGCGGACCTCGACCTCCCCGTGGTGGTCATGACATACGTGAACCCGGTCTTCCGAGCGGGGTTCGATGAATTCCTCACAGCGGCCGAGGGCGTCGGTGTGGCAGGAGCCATCGTGCCCGACCTTCCGGTCGACGAGGCCGGTGAGTGGATGGATGCCTGCGGCGCACACGGGCTGGCCGCGGTTCAGCTGGCCGCCCCGGACACGTCGGGAGACCGCCTGGCCCGCATCGCCACCGTCTCGCGGGGCTTCGTTTACTGCGTGGCGACCTATGGCGTCACGGGAGCCCGCGAGTCCGTCGCCGCCTCGGCCCGCGAGCTGGTGGATCGTCTCCGGCCCCTGACGGACCTGCCGCTCCTGGTGGGGGTGGGTGTGGGGACCCCGGTGCAGGCCACGCAGGTGTCGTCCTTCGCCGATGGGGCGATCGTGGGTAGCGCCCTCATGCAACGGTTCCTGGAGTCCGGGGGAGAGGGGCTGCTAGGGTCCGCTCGAGCCTTCAGGGCCGCGCTGCCCCTGAACTAGGCCATCCCGAAGGGCCAGCGCCTGCGTATCCGAGTGTGACCGGTACGGGTGCGTGTGCACCGAACGGATGGCTGGTCTTGTACCGCGTTATGTGGTACCAACCACCATCCAAAGTAAGAGAAGGAACGGAGGGAGGGTCTATGAAGCGTAGTGTCGTATTGAGGCTATTCGCGCTCGTCGCGGTGCTTTCGCTCGTCGGAGCCGCGTGCGCGAGTGACGACGAGGAGCCGACACCCGGCGGGGACACCGGTGGCGACGGCGGAGGAGCCACCGTCGACTGTGCCACGGTCGAGTTCGGCTGCGTCGAGGTGGCCGCTGGGGCGCCGATCCAGCTCGCCTCGTTGTTGGCGATCTCGGGAGACGCGTCGTTCCTCGGCATCGACAGCAACCACGGTGTCCAGCTGGCGATCGACAACCTGGACGGAGCCTGGATGCCACGGACGGGCAGCTGCTGGGCCACGACGTCACGCTCCAGCAGGAAGACGACCTCTGCTCGGCTGAGGGAGGTTCGGCTGGTGCCACGGCGCTTGCCGCTAACCCGGACATCGTCGCGGTCTTCGGGACTTCGTGCTCGAGCGCAGCGCTCGGAGTCGCGGACCAGATCCTGAGTGACAAGGGCATCCTGCTGTTCTCGCCGTCGAACACGAACCCGGGACTGACGTCGGAAGAGGCGCACCAGCCCTTCTACGGACGCACCGCGCACAACGACCGGATCCAGGGTGCGATCGTCGCGCAGTACGTGTACACCGAGCTCGGCCTCACGACGGCCGCGACGATCAACGACGAGAGCCCATATGCCGATGGATTGGCTGCCGCGTTCCGCAACAACTTCGAGGCGCTCGGCGGCACGATCACCGACATCGAGCAGGTCAACAGCGGCGACACTGACCTCGGTCCCGTTCTGACCAGCATCGCCGCCGGCAAGCCGGATGTCGTGTACGGTCCGAACTTCAACCCCGTCTGCGCCTTGAGCTACACGCAGGGAGCGAAGATCCTGCCCCAGGGCACGATCCAGATCGGGTCGGACGGCTGCCTGGAGAGCTCGTTCATCGACACGGTCGGTAAGCCGGTCGCGGGGGCGCAGTACATCGCCTCGTCGCCGGACGTCACCGTGTTCCAGGGCGGCGCGTTCTACAACGACACGTACCTCCCGGCCTACACGGAGCAGTTCGGAGAGCCCACGTCGGTCTTCAACGCTCACGCCTTCGACGCGGTGAACGTTGTGTTCGACGCGATCGAGGCCGTGGCTATCGACGATGGGAGCGGCAATCTCTCCATCCCCCGAGTTGCTCTGCGCGACGCGGTCTTCGCGACGAGCGGCTACGAGGGTCTCACGGGGATCATCACCTGCACCCCGCTGGGGGACTGCGCGACCGACGTTACGATCGGTATCTTCGAGTACGACTTCTGGCCGGTTGCAGGCGGATCCACGCCTGCCGACCCGGTCTTCTCGAAGACGTTGACGCTGGCTGACGTCGCCTAGCACGAACGGACGCGGCAAGATGCGGGTGGGCCTTCTGGCCCACCCGCAGCCGCGCCTGAGGATGTAGGCTCCTCCGATGGCTACCGGGTCCCACGAGCCAGGCCACAGCCGCAACGCGCGCGGTTGGGGCGATTCGAGCGCCTGCCATGGCGAGGGATCATCCTGGTCGTGTTGTCGGTGCTGATCGTCTCGATCGTCTCGATCGGTGCTTACAAGACGCTCACATTGCCGGCCGAGGACCGCTATTCCTTCGACTCGTGGCGGAACTTCATCGTCCTGGGCATCGCCCAGGGCGCGATCATCGCCCTCATCGCGCTCGGGTACACGCTCGTGTACGGGATCCTGCAGATGATCAACTTCGCCCACGGCGAGGTCTTCATGTTCGGGGCCTTCGCCGCGTACTTCTTCTCCTCCGCCTACGAGCGAAGTGGCTTCCTCAACTCGAACCCGGTGGTCTCGATCGCGATCATGCTCATGGTGGCGATGCTCACGTCGATGGGCGTCGCCGTCTTGCTCGAGCGGGTCGCCTATAGACCGCTCCGGAACGCCCCTAGGCTGGTCCCGCTCATCACGGCGATCGGAGCCTCGCTGTTCCTCCAGAACACCGCGCGAGGGTTCTTCGGGGCAAAGAACCGCGGGTTCGGCGTCCCGGACGTCCTCGAGGGTACGTGGACGATCCTGGGTCTGGAAGTCAGGAGGGTCCAGGTCATGGTCGTCCTGACCGTGATCGTGGCGGTCGTTGTCCTGTCGTTGTTCATCGCCCGGACGCGGACCGGGAAATCGATGCGCGCCGTCGCGGCCGATAGCGAGATCGCGAGCCTCATGGGGATCCCGGTCGATCGAGTGATCGTTATCACCTTCGCGATCGGCGGTCTGCTCGCCGGCATCGCGGCCGTGTTGTTCTCCATAACGTTCGAATCGGTCAACTTCTCGATGGGGGTCCGGTTAGGGATCACCGCGTTCACGGCGGCCGTCCTCGGCGGGATCGGCAGCGTCGCCGGGGCCGCGCTGGGGGGCTTGACCTTGGGACTCTTGCAGTCCCTGGGCCCAGCGCTCATCCTGACCGGCTACGGCATCCCCTCACCGTTCCAGCTGAAGGACGCATTCACCTTCCTGGTTCTCGTCTTGGTCCTCGTCTTCAGGCCCGGCGGGATCCTGGGCTCCGGGGAATCGGAGAAGGTCTGAATGGGCGGCGTCTCGAGGCGCTCGATCGTGCGAGGGGGTCTGATCGGGGGCGTGGCCGCGATCTATCTCGCGCTCGTTGGCCTCTACACCAAGTTCGCCACCCTCGAGTTGGTCGGCGAGCAGGTCACCCTGGGCCGGGTGCTGCTCGTCGCACCGGCCCTCGTCACCGCATACGCGGTGACACGACCTCGCGTCGAGGCGGGCGAACGTCGTCCGGTCGCCTTCCCCGCCGGGGTAGGTGTAGGGGGATGGGCAGGGCTCGCGACGGGTGTGGTCTTCGCGGGCGCCGTCGCCTTCGCCGAGTGGTTCGGTGTCGACCGGATCAGGGAGATCTTCGTTTCGGTCACCGAGGCCTTGATCGACTTCCTGACGCTTGGGAGGGGGGTGCCCGGCGGGCTCCTGCTGCTGGTTGGCGTTTGCGGGGTCGGAGGGGCTATCGGCGGTTTCGCCCGGACCGCACCGGCGAGGATCCGCCATCCGGTGACCACCGGACTCCTCGCGGTCCTGCTGCTGGGGATGCTCCAGCGCATCGTCCCGATCGTCTTCGTCGAGCTCGGCTTCGAGGTGGACTGGCTCTACCGGCGTGGCCGTGGACTCACCTTCTTGGGGGCTGCGATCGTCTTCCTCTTGGGGGCTGGCGCGAGCGTGTTCTGGAACCGGAACGAGGGAAGCGCGCGGGAGCAGCTCCGTCAGAAGGTACGGGCCGAGCCGGCGGCGCGCCTAGGCTTGCTCGTCGTCATCATCGCCGTCCTGTTCTCCCTGCCGCTGCTGCTGGGGTCGGTGATCTCAGAGGTCCTGTCCCAGGTGATGGTCTACGTGCTGCTCGGGATCGGGTTGAACATCGTGGTCGGGTACGCGGGGTTGCTCGACCTTGGATACGTGGCCTTCTTCGCGTTCGGGGCATACAGCACGGCGGTGTTGACCGGGGCGTTCCTCAACACCACTGAAGGTGCGGCGGAACCGGCGCTCTCGGCGCACTTCAACTTCTACGTGGCCGTGTTGATCGTCGCTGCTCTCGCCGCCGGCGTCGGACTACTCATCGGCGCGCCTGTGCTTCGCCTGCGCGGCGACTACCTGGCGATCGTCACGCTCGGGTTGGGCGAGATCGTCACCGTCATCACGGCGTCGAAATGGGCGCAGCCGCTGATCGGTGGGCCTCAGGGCATGCGTGGCGTCACCAAGGCCCAGGTCCTGGGATTCAATCCCCAGGACCATCCGCAGCAGTTCTACTACCTGGCGTTGGCCTTCGTAGTGCTGGCTTTATTCGTCTCCTGGAGGCTCGAGTCGTCTCGCGTCGGCAGAGCGTGGAACGCCATGCGGGAAGACGAACAGGTCGCGGACGCGATGGGCATCAGCACGACCCGGTTCAAGCTGCTTGCCTTCGCGATGGGCGGCGCGATCGGCTCGCTCGGCGGTGCGCTCTTCGCCGTCAACCTGGGCTCCCTGTCACCTGCGAGCTTCGAGATCTTCGTTTCGATCACCGCGCTCTCCGTGGTGGTCCTGGGTGGCATGGGCAGCCTCCCTGGGGTCGTGGTCGGCGCGCTCGTACTGATCGGCCTGCCTGGACTGCTCCGCGAGTTCGAGGAGTACCGCCTGCTGATCTACGGTGGGGCGATCATCGCCATCATGATCCTGCGCCCGGAAGGTCTGATCCCCAACGTTCGCCGCAGCCGCGAGTTGGAGGCGTCTGAGAGCGCGCAGGATGCTTGGGCGAAGGGCGCGGTTGGCGAGGCCGAGGCGGTCGCCGGCGTCCTACCTGGAGGGGCGCTGGGTGGCGACGTGGAGGACTTGGAATGAGCGACCGGTCCCATCAATTAGAGCTGATCGGTGTCCAGAAGCACTTCGGCGGCCTGTACGCGCTGTCCGGGTTGGACATGCACGTCGACGCCGGAGAGATCGTCTCGGTGATCGGGCCCAACGGCGCCGGCAAGAGCACGATGTTCAACGTGATCACCGGTCTGTACGGGCCAGACGAGGGAGACGTCCGGTTCCGCGGTGACAGCGTCGTGGGTCTATCGCCGAACCGGATCACTCGGCTGGGCATCTCCAGGACGTTCCAGACCGTGCATCTGTTCCCCAACATGACCGTGCTAGAGAACGCCATGGTCGGCCAGCACTGCCGGTCCCGGGCGGGAGTGTTCGGCTCGATCGCGCGGTTGCCGCGCACCCGCCGCGAAGAGGAGCGGATCCGTCAGCGCGCGAAGGAGAGCCTCGCCTTCTTCGGCTCTCGCCTCGCGGGATACCGGGAGGAGCAGCCTGCGTTCGCGTTGTCCTACGCCAACCGACGCCGGCTCGAGATGGCCCGTGCGTTAGCTACCGACCCCGTGCTCGTCATGCTCGACGAGCCGACCGCCGGGATGAACCCCACCGAGACGATCGAGCTCAAGGACCACATCGTTCGGATGCGCGACGAGCTCGGCCTCACGGTTCTCGTGATCGAGCACGACATGCGCGTGGTAAAGGGTGTGTCGGACCGCGTGATCGCGCTCGACTACGGACGCAAGATCGCCGAGGGGACCTACGCGGAGGTCGCGAACGACCCTCAGGTGATCGAGGCCTACCTCGGCACGAAGGCTGTCGGATGACCGAAGAGCGTCAACCGATCCTCGAGCTGCGAGACGTGTCGACCCACTATGGGCTGGTCGCGGTGCTCCGGCACGTGAACGTACAGATCTACCCCGGCGAGATGGTGTGCCTGCTGGGCGGCAACGCGAGTGGCAAGACCACCACCCTCAAGACGATCCTCGGCTTCGTGAAGCCGAGCGAGGGGGACGTGGTCCTCTCAGGCGAAGTGGTGAGTGGCATGCCGATCACCGAGGTCGTGCGGCGCGGAGTCTCCATGGTTCCGGAGAATCGCCGGTTGTTCGCCAACATGACGGTGTCTGAGAACCTCGATCTGGGCGCCTATCAACGCACCGACCGCCCCGGGATCGCCGAGGACCGGGAGCGCTTGATGGACGTGTTCCCACGCGTCCGCGAGCGGCTGAAGCAGAAGGCGGGCACCCTCTCCGGCGGCGAGCAGCAGATGGTGGCCATGTGCCGCGCGTTGATGGCCAAACCGAAGGTGCTGCTGATGGACGAGCCATCCATGGGGCTCGCCCCGGTCCTGGTCGATCAGGTTTTCGAGATCATCAAACAGATCCGATCCCTGGGGACGACCATCTTCGTCGTGGAACAGAACGCGAACATGGCACTGTCGATCGCCGATCGCGGGTACGTGATCCAGACCGGCGAGGTGGTCCTGTCCGATACCGCTGCGAACCTACTGGTCAACCCACTGATGCGAGAGGCGTACCTGGGGGAGCTCTGATGGAGATCATCGGCGCCGAGGAGCTCGGTCGCCGGCTCTCCATGAGGGCGGCGATCGACGCGTTGGAGATCGCGTTCCGCGAACGAGACCCAACCGCAGGACCGCTTCGTTCCACCGTCGAGACTCCTGCCGGATCGTTGCTGCTGATGCCGGCGAGCGGCGCGGCCGGGGTAGGGGTGAAGCTCGTAACCCTTTCGCCGGACAATCCCGATCGCGGGCTGCCCCTGATCAACGCGGTATACGTCCTGTTCGACGCGGTCACTCAGGAACCGGAGGCGGTGATCGACGGGGCCGCCTTGACAGCTCTGCGCACCGGCGCCGTGTCGGGACTGTCCACCCGCTGGCTGGCGAACGACGACGCCACAAGCTCGGTGATCTTCGGCAGCGGTGTCCAGGCGGCGTCGCACCTGGAGGCTATGCTCGCCGTTCGTCCGATCGAGCACGTCACGATCGTGTCGCGAACCCCGGAGCGAGCCGAGGCGCTGGCCGCAGACGCCCGGGGTAAGGGCTTGGAGAGCGTTGTCGGCTCGCCGCGAGCCGTTTCAGATGCCGACATCATCTGCACGTGCACGACCGCCACCTCGCCGCTGTTCGACGGCCGCTGGCTGAAGGCAGGAGCGCATGTCGTTGCGGTCGGCACCCACCTGGCCACGGCGCGCGAGCTGGACTCAGCGACGATCGTCCGGGCCAAGGTCGTGGTGGAAACGCGCGAGGCTGCGCTGGAGGAAGCGGGCGAGCTGCTGCTGGCGATCCAGGAGGGTGTCATCGGCGCCGACCATGTTCGAGCCGACCTGAAGGAGCTCGTGTCCGGCGCGGTCGTACGAACGTCGCGCGACGACGTGACCGTGTTCAAGTCGGTGGGCATGGGGTTCGAGGATCTGGCCGTGGCTCGCGCGGCCCTTGACGCCGCATGAGCTCGGTCGCCGATGTGGTGATAGTCGGGGGCGGAGCCGTGGGCACGAGCGCCGCCTACCACCTGGCTGCGGCGGGGGCGGGGCGAGTGGTGCTGGTCGAGCGCGCCGACGCGGTGGGGACGGGATCGACCGGCGCCTGCGCGGGTGGATTCCGCCACCAGTTCTCCAGCCGGATCAACATCGAGCTCTCGCTCGCGAGCGTCCCCATGATCTTGGGGTTCACGAAGGAACACGGACTGCCGCTCGACGTCGTCCAAGACGGTTACCTATTCCTGATCAGGAAGCAGGCCGATCTTCACGCGTACCGGGCAGCCGCTGAGCTGCAGCGCTCGATGGGGGTCGATGCTCGCCTGCTCTCGGCCAAGGAGGCTGCGGAGCTGGTGCCCGGGATCTCGTTGGAGGACGTCCTCGGCGCCGCGTTCTGCCCCGACGACGGCATCGCCGATCCGTCGGGGCTCACGCAGGGCTACGCTGCCGCGGCGCGGAGAGCGGGCGCGGAGATCCGGCTGGGTTCGGAGTTGGTCGGGATCGACACCGCGGGTGACGGCGTGACCGGCGTTCGGACCGCCAACGAGGTGATCGCGACGCGCACCGTGGTGAACGCCGCGGGCCCATGGGCGGGCGCGGTCGCGGCCGCGGCGGGGGTGTCGCTGCCCCTCGAGCCGATCCCACGGATGGTGGTGACCACGGGGTCGTTCCCCGGCGTCCCACGGCGCCGGACGCTGGTGATCGACGCGGCCACGTCGTACTACTTCCACCGCGAGGGCGACGGTGTTCTGACGGGGATGGGCGGTCGCGACGAGAAGCCGTCGTTCGATCTGTCCGTCGACCATCGCTTCATCGAGGACGAGCTACTGCCGACGGCCGTACGGATCTTCCCGCCGATCGAGAACGCCGGGATCGCAAGGACGTGGGCCGGGCTCTACGAGATGACTCCAGACCGCCATCCGATACTGGGGGAGACGCCCGTGGCGGGCTTGTATCTGGCCAATGGCTTCAGCGGCCACGGCTTCCAGCACGCCCCGGTCGTGGGCAAGCTGCTGGCCGAGATGATCTTGGAGGGGCGTGCCCACTCCGTGGACGTCTCTTCGCTCGCGCTCGAACGGTTCACGTCGGGAGACCTCGTGGCCGAGGGCCATGTCGTCTGAGTGCCGGGAGAGGGGGTCGAACCCTCACGGGCCGAAGCCCACGGGATTTTGAGTCCCGCGCGTCTGCCAGTTCCGCCATCCCGGCGCCGCCTTAGACTACCCATCCCGTCCGCGCGCCCGAAGCGTGCCGGGCGACCCCGACCGACGTGAGCCGACGATCATCTACCGCCGCGGCCCTGGTCGCCCTGGCGGCGACCCTCGCCGTCGCGTGCACCGGCGGCGGCTCTCCACCGAACGCAACCCCCGCACCCATCCCGGTGAAGGTGGCGTTCTTACAGGATCTGACCGTCCCCGGCGCCTCACAGCTGGTGACGCCCTCCCTCTTGGCCATAGGGCTCGCGCTCGAGCAAGCGACCGAGCGCGGCGAGCTTCCCGTCGTCCCAGAGATCGAGGCCATGGACACGGAGGGAGATCCCGGTCTCCTAGGCGAGTTCGCCAGGCAGATCGCCGATGACCCAGCCTTCGTCGCCGTGGTGCAGGGACCGTTCATGCGCCTCACCGACGTGTCCGAGGCTGTTCTCGGCGAGGCCGCGATCCCAACGGTCAGTCTCTCGTCGTGGGGCGAGACGTCCCCGAGCGGTACGCCGTGGTGGCGCGCCGTTCCGCCGCTCCAGCGCTCGGCCTCCTCGCTCGTCGCGGCGGTCCATGGTTCGGCGGCTCCGGCGTCAGGGGTGTGCCTGCTAAGTGATGCGTCTGCGTACGGTGACGCGCTCGCCTCGCTGGTGCGACGCAGGGTCGGGTCCGACCGCATCGCGCTCGACGATGAACTGCCGGAGGCCGCACCGGTGACGGCCGTCGTGGAGCGCATCCGCCGATCGGCGTGCGGGAGCATCGCCTGGAGCGGCTCCGCAGCCTCGGCAGCCTCGCTCCGGGTGGCACTCGTCCATGCTGATCTCGCATCGATCGACGTGGTTGGGGCGGATGCGATGAAGGCTGATGCCTACCTGAGCGAGACCGATGGAGCCGCCGACGGCACGATCGTCGTCTGCGCATGCGCGGACCTGTCCTCCTCGACCCGCCCGGAGGCCGGTCGATTCATCCACGACTACCAATCACGCTACGGCTCGCCGCCGGGAGCGTTCGCCGCGGAGGGGTGGGACGTCGCGGGGATGCTGATCGCCGCGTTCGAGACCGGTGCGACGGATCGCGGGGCGGTGGCGGAAGCTCTCGCAGGCGTCTCGCCCTACGGTGGGTTGGCGAACACGTATCGCTTCTCGGACGAAGGCGAGCTGGAGTCCGGGTCCGTCCGCATGCACTCGTACCGAGCTGAGGGGCTGAGGTGGGTACCGCTCGGGGGATCCGGAGACGAGGGGTCCGTGCCGGTCGGCACGCCCGGTTACCTTTCGGTCGCGTCTTGCCGTTCGGGTCCGCCGTTCGCCTATCCGGCCGGGGACCGCCTGTTGGGGTTCGACGTCGAGCTCGCGGCGGTGATCGCTCGCAGGCTGGGGCTCACCGAGTCGTGGAGCGAGTTGCCGTGCGGTCGAGCCCTGGCGGCGGTCTCCGCGGGAACGCTCGATGCGGTGCTGGCGCCGTCGGCCTCGGTCGCGCAGGGCACTCCGACGAGCGGTGTGGCGCTCAGCCTGCGGGTCGCCCTCGTGGCCGAGCGAACATCGGCCAGTGGGGACCGCCCACTCCTAGACCGATTGGGACCCGGAGACCTCGTGGCCGTGATCCGGACCCCGGAAACCGCGGCTTGGGCGAAGGACGTCCTGCGCGCGACAGGCGCCCAGGTGCGGATCGTGCCTCGCCGCGCGGACGCCTACGGGGGTTTGGGGTCTGGCCGATACACGGTGGTCGCCGACCTGGAGCCATGGGCGTGGGCGGCCATCGAGCGACGTCCCGGACTTGCGGTCGCCCAGAGCTTGGACACGGGCGCCCACGACGTCTTCGTAACGGGGGGTCCGGACGCGATCCTGGTGGCGACACTCGACCGTGAGCTCCGCCGGTTGCTGCTGAACGGCCGGTATGCGCTGCTGTTCGCGAAGTACTTCCCCGGGACCCCCATCCCCGCCGAGACCGGCTCGTAAGCAGGCGCCCCACGGTCGCGTTGGATTGCCCCCTGGGAGCCACCCCCATATAGTTCCCTGCGATGGGAGGGGGCGCCTCTCTGGCTTCCCCGGAAGGAGGAGGGCATGCGCAACTCCAAGCTGCGGCTATTCGCATTGACGCTTGCGGTGTTCGCCATGGTGGCGGCCGCCTGCAGCGACGAGCCCGAACAAGAACCAGCCGCGCCGTCGGATGCGGGTTCGGAGACCACTAGTCCGGCCGGCGAGCCGGACCTGCTCGCGCGGATCCAGGCCGACGGCGTCATCCGGGTCGCCACCGACCAGAAGTACAAGCCCCAGTCGTGGTACGACACCAAGAACAGCGAGTGGAAGGGTTTCGACGTAGAGGTCGCTCAGGAGATCGCGTCCCGTCTCGGGGTCGAGGCCGAGATCGCTCACCAGGAATGGGATCTGGTCACCGCGGGATCTTGGAACGACCGGTGGGATATGAACGTCGGCTCGATGACCGTCACGCTGGAGCGCAGTTCGATCTTCTCCTTCTCGCCGGCGTACTACTACACACCGGCATCGATCGCGGTGAACGCCGAGAACACCTCCATCCAGGACCTCACGACCGACCTGGACGGCAAGAAGGTGTGCGTCGGGTCGTCGACGACGTACGAGACGTACCTACTGGGGAAGCTGAACATCCCGGGATACTCGTTCGACGTCGTGATCGACGACCCTCAGATCATCACGTACGCCACGGACACCGACGCGCTGGACAACCTGGCTCTGGGCGACGGGGTGCGCTGCGACGCCGCGATGACGGCCACGCCGACGATCGACCAGTTCATCGCCGACGGTGGAACAGTGAAGAACGTGGGTGACCCGCTGTACGGGGAACCACTCGCGGTCGCCTTCGACAGTTCATCGCCGATCGACAACGCAAGTCTGGTCGCGGCCGTGAGCGCGATCATCGAGGAGATGCACGCGGACGGCACGCTCACCGAGCTGTCCATGAAGTGGTACGGCGAAGACATCACGCAGGTCTGATCATCCGAAAGCGGTCGGGGGACCCGTGAGCACGGCGACATCGCAGCAGGGAGCCGGGGAGGCTCGGCTCCCTGCTGCTTACGTCGCGGAGATCCCCCGAGGCTCCATCTTCCAGCTCATCGCGGCGTGGCTCCTGCTCACCGAGGGAGGACTCGCCCTGCTCTTCCTCCCGATCCTGTCGTTGACGCCCGATTTCGACGTCCCCGTGGGCGACATCGCCACGTTCGGGACCCTCGCGGTCGCCTGTATGGTCGCGGGCGGTCTCCTGTACTCCAGGCTTCGGTGGAGCGTGTGGTTCGCCGCGATCGTGTCGCTCGCAACCGCCGGGTGGCTGGTCTCCGACAAGGGCCTGACCTCGTGGACCGATGCCTACTTGGGGGTTGGATTCGCGGTCCTCGAGGTGGTGTTCCTGATGCTCGGCCGTCACGCGGCGGGCAAGCCGGAGGCCATGGCGCTCTCGAGCGCGCATGTTCCCTTCCGCCTCAAGCTCACAGGTGTCTGGATCGGGATCTTCTTCGTGCTGGCGCTCTTCTTTTCGCAGATCGGGCTCGATTGGCGATGGATGGCCGACAACTTCAGCATCATCGCGAAGGGGGCGATCTACACGCTCGCGCTGGCGGTCGGCGCCATCATCATCGCGGTGGTGCTGGCGCTGCTCGGGGCGCTCGGCCGGCTCTCCAAGAACCCCGTCGCGTTCGGCATCTCCGGCTTCTACACGTCCTTCTTCCGAGGCACCCCGTTGATCGTTCAGCTGTTCTTGATCTACTTGGCGCTCCCGCAGATCGGGGCGAGCTTGGGGAGCCGAGCGCTGCTGAACGTCCTTGCGCTGACGGCGTTCCAGGCCGGCGTCATCGGCCTGGGTCTGAACTACGGGGCCTATATCACCGAGATCTTCCGGGCGGGGATCCAATCCGTGGGGCACGGGCAGGCGGAGGCCGCGGACGCCTTGGGCATGTCGTACGCGCAACGGATGCGCCGGGTGGTCCTGCCCCAGGCCACGAGGGTCATCATCCCGCCGACCGGCAACGACTTCATCGCCTTGATGAAGGACACGTCCTTGGTGGCGTTCCTGGGAGTGGTTCTGGAGCAGGCGGATCTGTTCCGCAGGGCACAGTTGATCGGGAACCAGGACCTCAAGCGCCTGGAGTCTCTGATCATCGCCGCGGGGATGTACTGGGCTCTGACGGCGATCTTCACCTTCTTCCAGATGCGGTTGGAGCGGCGGATGTCGGCGGGCTATGTCCGAGGCGAGGCGCAAACGGCTATGGGTCGGAAGCGGACCCAGTTCCTCCCCGCTGGGCCCCCAGGGACGGTTCGGCCCGCGTTCACCGAGCCCACCAGCAGCCTCGATCCCGGGGCGCCCCACGCACCGGGTCCGGATCAAGGAGGCGGAGACTCAGGATGAGCCCTCCCAACGGTGAAGCCGTCGTCAAGGTCGAGAACCTGCACAAGCGGTTCGGCGAGCTCGAGGTGCTCCGGGGGATCAACATGGAGGTCGACAAGGGCGAGGTCGTGGTCATCTTCGGCCGCTCCGGATCCGGCAAGTCGACGCTCCTGCGATGCATCAACTTCCTGGAGGACCCCACGGAGGGGACCGTCGAGGTCTCCGGGATCCGGCTGGAGGGCGGTCACCGGACCCGCGGCAAGCGGGAGCAGATCCGCCTCGTTCGCCTTCACGCCGGGATGGTGTTCCAGCAGTTCAACCTGTTCCCGCACCTGACGGTGATCAACAACGTCATCGAGGGACCCGTGACGGTGAAGGGGCTGCCCAAGGACCAGGCCCGAGCGACCGGGATGGAGATCCTCGGGAAGGTCGGTCTCGCAGAGAAGGCCGACGTGTATCCGATCCGGCTTTCCGGTGGTCAGCAGCAACGTGTCGCGATCGCGCGCGCCCTCGCCATGGAGCCCGATGTGATGCTCTTCGACGAGCCGACCTCCGCGCTCGACCCGGAGCTGATCGGCGAGGTCCTGACGGTTATGAAGTCGCTCGCTATGGATCTGCACATGACCATGATGGTCGTGACGCATGAGATGGGGTTCGCACGAGAGGTCGCTAACAGGATGATGTTCTTCCACGAGGGCGTCATCCTGGAAGAGGGCTCACCGGATCAACTCTTCGATCACACGCAGAACCCCGAGACCAAGAAGTTCCTCGAAGCGGTGCTGTAGGCGGCGCGAGCGCCGAGCGAGAGCCGTTCCCACACAAAGAGAGACGGGCCGCGCCTCCTTGCGAACCACTCGCGCCTTCCCCATACGCGAGTGCCTCGACACGAGCGACGCGGCCCGTCACGCTTCGGTCCCGAAGTGACCGCGCTCGTCCCGTTCCCGGTCCGAGCCCGCCCTCCGCGGGACCGCAGCGAAAGATAGACTGGAGGTTGAGGGCTGTCAACTCGCCCAGAACGCCTGCGAACGAGGCGATCTCAACGAGAGGTGCAGGTGGGCGTCGTGCGAGCCTGTCGGAAGAAAGAGTGACACGATCATTCGACCGAGAACCCCGCGTGCATCCCAGCTTCGTAATGCTCCGGTAGGTTGCAGATGATCGCATAGGAACCGGGCTCGAGCGTGAGCTTGAGCTTTGCGCTCGTCCCGGAGACGATGTCCTCGACTTCGTCGATCAACACCAGACCTGCGGCTGCGAAATCGGCCACGTCGTCCACGATCTCGATCTGCTCCAGATCTACCCCATCCGGGAGCGAGAACACCTCGAACTCGTGGGTCGTCGGCCCCGCGTTCTCCGCGACGAGGGTCACGTCGCCGGCCGCGAGTGAATCGGTCGAGAGTTCCACCGAGAAATCGGCCAGGTCGATCAGCATGTCTGCCTCGCTCGAATCGCCCCCGCTGCAAGCAGCGACACCGAGAACCAACAGGCCCACGAGCGTGAGCGAGACGTTCCTTCGAACCATCCTGTATCCCTCCTGGTGGGTCAGGCAGCTTGCGAAGCCGGGGCGGTCGCAGTTGCCAGGCGGCCGCGCTGCGGCCACAGAACGTAGGCAGCCATGGGGATCGCGTATGCGAGCCAGACCAAGACCTCCGCGGTTGTGGGTACGGGCTGAAGACCGAGCATGCCGGTGAGGAGCGATGCCCGGACGGTCCCGGGAGCCACGAGCCACGACAGGTTGAAGGCCGACCCCTGCAGAGCGGTCACGACGCCGGCCTCGGCGAACGCGTGGACGGCGTTCGCGAGGAGGCCCGCCGCCACCAGGACCAGGACGAAGCCCGTGACCTTGAAGAACCGGGCCAGGTTGATCCGGATGCCGCCGCGGTAGATCGCGTACCCGAGACCGACCGCGATGACGACGCCGATGACTGCGCCGCTCCCGGTCGCGGCGGGGTCAGATGAGCTCTGGAACGCGGCGAGCATGAAGATCGCGGTCTCCAGTCCCTCGCGCAGAACGGCGAAGAAGGCCAGGGCCACGAGCCCCACGACGGAGCCCGCGACCAACGCCTGGGCTGCGTTCTCCTCGAGTGTTCCCTTCAGCTCCTTCGCATGGCGACGCATCCACACGATCATGTAGGTCACGCCGGTCACTGCCACCAGGGCTAGGCCGCCCTCCATCGTCTCCCGCTGGCGGAGCGGGAGGGACCGTCCGATCGCGCTCAAGATGATGGCGGCGCCGGCACACAGGACCACGGCCAGTCCCACTCCGAACCACATCGGCCGTAGGGCATGGCGCTGACCTCGTTGGATCAGGAACGCCGCGATGATGCCCACGATCAGTGCCGCCTCCATCCCCTCTCGGAGTCCTATGACGAACGTCGGCAGCATCCTCGGTCCTTTCGGTCGACCTAACGGCCGGCTGAATCCTATCTAAGAGGTCGGATATGAGGCAACCTCGTTCGGCCCCGGATCATCTGTCCTGGACGAACCGGCCACGGAGGGGCGTCGGATGAGCGGGCTAGAATCCGCCGCGTGGCCCCCTCGCACGGACCCGACGGTCCGAAACGCATCTTCCTGCTGGACGGACACTCGCTCGCGTACCGGGCCTTCTTCGCCTTGCCGGTGACACTCGCCACGAGCACCGGCCAGGTCACGAACGCCGTCTACGGCTTCACATCCATGTTGATCAAACTGCTGGCCGACGAGCGCCCCGACTACCTCGCCGTCGCGTTCGACCTGGGCGCGCCAACGGTCCGGCTGGAGAAGTATCCCGAGTACAAGGCCGGTCGCGCCGAGACGCCGAGCGAGTTCAAGCCGCAGCTGGGGTTGATCGACGAGGTGTTGAACGCACTTCACGTGCCGATGGTTCGCGTCGAGGATCACGAGGCGGACGACGCCATCGGCACGCTCGCGGTCCGAGCCGCCGAACGAGGGATCGAGGCGGTGATCGTCACCGCCGATCGGGACTTCTTCCAGTTGGTGAGGCCTGGGATCCGCGTGATGTTCAACCGGCGCGGGATCTCCGACATCGTTCTGTTCGATGAGACGGCCGTCGAGGAGCGCTACGGGGTGAAGCCGGAGCAGTACCTGGAGTACGTGGCCCTCAAGGGTGACCCTTCGGACAACATCCCGGGTGTGCCGGGAGTGGGGGAGAAGACCGCGGCCAAGCTCGTGCAGCAGTACGGGTCCGTTGAGGAGATCGTCGCCAACGTGGACGAGCTTCGCGGCAAGCTCAGGGACAACGTCAAGGCGTCGGTCGAACAGCTCTCCCTGAACCGAGAGCTGGCGCGGATCGTGACGGACCTCCCGCTAGACGTTGAGCCGGAGGACTGCGTCCTGGGCGATTGGGATCCCGACGAGGTACGGCGGCTGTTCACGTCGCTCGAGTTCCGATCGCTGCTCGACCGGCTGCAGGAGGCGGGGGTCTCCAAGGCCAAGGTCGAGGTGATAGAGCTGGATCTGCGAGAGGTGCCGGTCGCGGAGCTCGTGGGCGTGCTGGAGACCTCGGGGCCGAAGGCGGTGCGGTTGGACGCGACCGCCAGCGAGATCCGGGGCGCCGCCGCGTCGGCGGGGGGCGCACAGGCCGCGTATGCGTCGCTCACTTCTCTCGAGCCCCTCGCGATGGTGCTCGGTTCGCCGGCCGCGCCGAAATGGACGCACGATGCCAAGTCGCTGGAGCGTGGAGCTATCGCGGGTGGCGTCGCCATCGATGGGGTGGTGTTCGACTCGCTGCTGGCGGGGTACCTGCTGGATCCCGCGGCCGCCGACTACCCGCTCGGGGCCCTTGGCGAGAAGTATCTGGGCGCCGATGTTCTGGGATCGATCGACGACGAGGAAGAGGGTCAGCTCTTCAGCGAGGCCGGCTGGCGCAGGGTCGCTGCGGAGGCGGCAGCGGTGGCGCTCCTGGCCCCCGTGATGTACGAGGAGGTCGACAAGCAGGGTCTCCGTGAGCTGCTCGAGACGGTGGAGCTACCGCTCGCATCGGTGCTCGCCCGCATGGAGGCGCGAGGGGTCGCGCTCGACGTGGGCTACCTGGATGAGATGGGGACGTCGGTCCGCGAGCGTATGGACGAGCTGCAGGCGGACGTGTTCCGCGCCGCCGGCGAGGAGTTCAACCTGAACTCGCCGCCTCAGCTGCGCGTGGTCCTGTACGAGAAGCTTGGCCTCTCGCCCGGCAAGCGCACGCCCAAGGGCCAGCTCTCCACAGACGCGAGCGTGCTGGAGAAGCTCCGCGAGCACCCGGTCGTGGACGCGCTGCTCGACTGGCGCGAGCTGGACAAGCTGAACTCGACTTACCTGGAGGCGCTGCCCCGGCTGGTCGACCCTGGCGATGGACGCATCCACACCTCGTTCAATCAGGCCGTGGCGGCCACGGGGCGGTTGTCCTCGTCCAATCCGAACCTGCAGAACATCCCGGTGCGGACGGAGCTCGGACGCCAGATCCGCCGCGCCTTCGTCCCGGGCGACGCTGGTCAGGTCCTGCTGGCGGCGGACTACTCGCAGATCGAGCTGCGGATCCTGGCGCACCTGTCCGGCGACGAAGGGTTGCGCGAGGCGTTCGCGTCGGGACACGACATCCACACGGCGACCGCGGCGCGTGTCTTCGGATTGCCAGAGGACAAGGTGGACCCCGCCCTTCGTTCGCGGGCCAAGATGGTGAACTACGGCCTGGCCTACGGCATGAACGCATGGGGCCTGGCGACGCGACTGGACATCGCGCCGGACGAGGCGCAGGAGATCATGGATGCCTACTTCGCGAGCTTCCCCGGCATCCGTGAGTATCTGGACCGTCAGGTGGATCGCGCGACCGTCGACGGATTCACCGAGACCTTACTGGGCAGACGTCGCTATATCCCCGAGCTTCATGCGTCGAACCCGCGCGTGCGCGACCTTGGCCGGCGGCAGGCGTTGAACGCCCCGATCCAGGGGAGCGCGAGCGATGTGTTCAAGGTGGCGATGATCCACGTGGACCGTGCGCTGAGGGAACATCCGGAGCTCGACTGCCATATGTTGATGACCGTCCACGACGAGTTGGTGTTCGAGGTGAGCGAAGCCACGGTCGATGAGGCCGCGGCGCTGGTGAAGGAACGGATGGAGGCCGCCGTCCAGTTGGAGGTCGCTCTGCGCGCCGACATCGGTTGGGGCTCCAACTGGTCTGAAGCAGCTCCCGAAGGCCACTGACCCCTCGCGGCGTTGACGGCGTTTGGGCTGGTCACCTACCATCCCTCTTGGCCGCAGGGCTCCTGCGCCGCTCGCAAATCCCAAACCGCGAGTCGGTGAGCCCGGCGCGCCAGGAGGAGAACCACCGCATGAGTGAGAACGAGACGAAGGTCGCCGACGCGACCGAGAGCACCGACACCACCGAGGCACCCGGGGCGATCGCCGTGGCTGAAGCCACCGAGACGGCGCCGACCGTCGAGTCGGCGGCGCCCGCCGAGCCTGAGCGGGACTTGACGCCTGAAGAGCTCATCATCGCCATGGAGGAGTCCCTGCGGGACTTCAACGACGGCGACATCGTCGACGGAGAGGTCGTGAAGATCGACCGCGACGAGGTCCTACTGGATATCGGTTACAAGTCGGAGGGCGTGATCCCGAGCAAGGAGCTATCGATCCGCCACGACGTCGACCCGAACGAGGTAGTGAAGGTCGGCGACAAGATCGAGGCCTTGGTCCTGCAGAAAGAGGACAAGGAAGGCCGGCTGATCCTCTCGAAGAAGCGCGCGCAGTATGAGCGGGCGTGGGGCAACATCGAAGAGGTCATGCGGTCAGGAGAGACGATCACGGGGCCGGTGATCGAGGTCGTGAAGGGCGGGTTGATACTGGACATCGGCCTGCGCGGGTTCCTCCCAGCGTCGTTGGTGGATCTTCGCCGAGTACGTGATCTGCATCCGTTCGTGGGCACCGACCTCGAGTGCAAGATCATCGAGCTCGACCGAAACAGGAACAACGTGGTGCTCAGCCGCCGCGCGTTCCTGGAGGAGTCGCAGTCCGAGGGCCGCAAGTCGTTCCTGGAGGGCCTGACCAAGGGCGAGCGTCGCAAGGGTGCGGTCAGCTCGATCGTGAACTTCGGGGCCTTCGTCGACCTGGGCGGTGTGGACGGCCTGGTGCACGTCTCCGAGCTCTCGTGGAAGCACGTCGATCACCCCGGTGAGGTCGTCACGGTCGGCGAAGAGGTCGAGGTCGAGGTGCTCGACGTCGACCTAGAACGTGAGCGCGTGTCGCTCTCGCTCAAGGCGACGCAGGAAGACCCCTGGAAAGAGTTCGAGCGTCGCTACCAGGCCGGCGAGATCATCGACGGACAAGTCACGAAGCTCGTGCCGTTCGGGGCATTCGTCCGCGTGGCGCCGGGGATCGAGGGTCTGGTGCATATCTCGGAGTTGTCCCACGAGCACGTCGACACACCGGAGTCCGTCCTCTCGGTGGGCGACGAGGTCCGCGCGAAGGTCATCGACGTCGACGTGTCGCGCAGACGCGTGAGCCTTTCCATGCGTGCGGTGATGGACAAGCCGCGCGCGACCGAGATCGTTGCCGAGGTCGAACCCGAAGCGGCAGCCGAGCCGGAGATGGCGCCCGCGACGCTGGAGGTGCCGCAGGCGATCCTTGATGCGGTGGCGGAGGCCGAGGCCGATGCCCCGGCCGAGGAGGCCGAGGCCGATGCCCCGGCCGAGGCTGAGAGCTCGGTAGCGGAAGCCGCGATGGACGAGCTCGCCGAGGTGTCCGCTTCGGCCGACCCCATACAGGCGCTTGCAGAGGAGCCCGTCATCGAGGTCGAGGAGGCGGCTCCCGTGGAGGTCACGGTCGCCGAGCCCGTCGCCGCCGAACCGGAGTCTGAACCAGCGCCAGAGCCCGTGGTCGAGGCGGAAGCAGTTGAGGCCCCCTCCGAACCCGCTGCCGCCGAGCCCGAGATCGTCGAGCCCGAGACCGCCGAGCCGGCGGCGTCCGACGAGGAGGTCTCGCTCGAGGCCATCCTCGAGGATCTTCGCCGGCGCGAAGGTCGCAAAGAGTAGGGACGCCGGGCCGCGGATCGGCCCGTCTCGACATGTTGCTCGTCGGACTCACCGGCGGTATCGGGTCTGGCAAGTCGACGGTTGCCCGGCTACTGGCCGCCCGTGGCGCCGTCGTCATCGATGCCGACGATCTGGCTCGACGGGCGGTCGGTCCCGGCACGGACGCCTTCGACCGTGTGGTCAAGGTGTTCGGTAGCGACATCCTCTCCGGCAACGGCGATCTGGACCGTCGTCGGCTGGGCGAGGTCGTATTCGCCGACGCGGCCCTGCGTCAGGAGCTGGAGGGGATCGTTCATCCCGAGGTCGCCCGCCTATTCGCGGAGGCGCTGAACCAGCATCGAGAGACCGACGACGTGGTCGTCTATTCGGTCCCCCTCTTGGTAGAGCTGGGCATGGCCGACGCGTTCGATGTGGTCGTGGTCGTGGTGGCGGATGCGCGAACCCGCGTGGAACGCGTCGCGCGAGATCGGGGCTTGGACCCCCGCGAGGTGCGTGCCAGGATCGCCGCTCAGGTGTCCGACGACGATCGTTCTCGTGTGGCCGGGGTGCTGCTGGACAACGACGGCGAGCCCGAAGAGCTTGAGCGGCAGGTCGACCGTCTCTGGAGCGACCTGGCGGAGCAAGCGGTCGCCGACCCGTGAGCTCGCCGTCGGTATCATCGCGCCCGTGACGCTCCGCGCCGTCTTCTTCGATGCCGGTGAGACGCTCGTGCACCCTGCGCCTTCGTTCCCGGAGCTCTTCGCCGCCATCGTGACGCGCGAGGGGCATCCGCGCGACATCCCACAGATCATGGAAGGCCTCTCCATGGTGTCCGACGAGTTCTCCCGCGCCGCTAGGGAGAACGAGCTCTGGACGACGAGCCCCGGTCGCTCGCGGCGGTTCTGGCTGGGCGTATACGACCTGTTCCTGGAGGCGCTCGACATCCCGCAGGCGAACGGACTTCCCGATACGCTCTTCCGGGAGTTCACAGCCCTTCACAACTACACGGCCTTCGACGATGTTCGACCTACGCTCGAATCACTTACAGAGCAAGGGTATCTGCTGGGCGTGATCTCCAACTTCGAGCCTTGGCTGGAGGACCTGTTGGTGCACCTGTCGCTCGTTGATCTGCTACCGGTGCGCGTGATCTCCGGGATCGAGGGAGTGGAGAAGCCCGACCCGTCGATCTTCCTGCTGGCCCTGCAGCGCAGTGGTCTGTTGGCTCACGAGGTCGCGTACGTCGGCGACATGCCGGACTTCGACGTCGTTCCGGCCGCGGCGCTCGGTATGTTCCCCATCCTCATCGATCGCCGAGGGCGCCATCCCGACCACGACGGGGTGCGCGTGAGCGACCTCGCCCACATCCCGGGGCTGCTGCGTGGTTGAGCCGGAGCGTCTCTTCACCCGCGACGAGGCCCAGGCCGAGCTGGAAGAGCTGCGCGAGCGCCTACCCCGCATCCGGGAGGCTCGGCACGCCTTGATCAAGGCGAGCGCGCGCATCACCGAGGCGGTCGCCGTGGATGGAGGTGGCGTGGCAGGCACCGACTGGTTCGGCGCGCAGCAGACGCTGAAGGCAGATGTCGAGTACTTGGCCGAACGAGGGATCCTGCTCCGCGACCCCGAGACGGGGCTGGTGGACTTCCCCGGGGTGGTCGAAGGGCGTCGCGTGTTCCTCTGTTGGCGCCTGGGCGAGGACGACGTGGCCTGGTACCACGAGGAGCGCTCCGGGTTCTCAGGACGCAAGTCGCTGTGAGTCCTGACAGGCCAGTCGTCCTGGCCATGGGCGCGAAGACGGACTGCGATCTGCGCCAGGACCTCGGATCCATGCCGGGTTAGGGTGATTCCGTGACCGAGCGCGTGATCGAGATCCGAGGCCTGCGGAAGTCCTACGGCGACGTCGAGGCCGTGAAGGGGATCGACCTGCACGTGGAGCGCGGTGAGGTCTTCGCCCTCCTCGGACCCAACGGCGCCGGCAAGACGACGACCGCGGAGATCCTGGAAGGGTTCCGGTCGAAGACGGACGGCGAGGTGAGCGTCCTGGGACACGACCCCGCGCGGCGAGAGGTCTCGCTCAAACAGCGGATCGGGATCGTGCTCCAGTCAACCGGCATCGACCCCTTCCTCACCGTGCGCGAGACGGTCGAGCTGTACAGCGGCTACTTCCCGCATCCGCGCGACGTCGACGAGGTGATCGACCTCGTCGGGTTGGCCGAGAAGCGCACCACGCGGGTGAACAAGCTCTCCGGCGGGCAGCAGCGGCGCCTGGACGTCGCGATCGCGCTCGCGGGGGATCCCGAGTTGCTCTTCCTGGACGAACCGACGACCGGGTTCGACCCGAACGCCAGGCGGAACGCGTGGGAGATCGTGAAGAACCTGGTGGGGATCGGGAAGACCGTGTTCCTCACGACGCACTTCATGGACGAGGCGCAGTACCTCGCGAACCGCGTCGCGGTGATTTCCCACGGCCAGATCGTAGCCGAGGGGCCACCGGACACGCTGTCGGGCCGGGACACGATGCTCGCGCGGATCCGGTTTCGCGTGGCGGGTGACGGCGCGACTCCGCCCGATCTCGGACAAGTGCGCCTGGACGACGGCTCCTTCGAGATCAGAGCCGAAGATCCGAGGAAGCCAGTTCACGAGCTGACCGGCTGGGCGCTCGTCGGTGGGGTCGAGTTCGAAGTGCTCGAGGTGACCCGCCCGAGCTTGGAGGACGTCTACCTGGACATCACCGGCGGAGAGGAGGGTTCGGAGTGAGCACCGTCGGGTTGACGCTTCGGCAGGTCCGCTTCACGAACAAGGCCTTCTGGCGCAACCCGGCCTCGGCGTTCTTCACGTTCGCCTTCCCGCTGATGTTCCTCGTGATCTTCACTTCACTCCTGGGGAGCGGCACGATAGAGGTCGCACCGGGGATCGTGATCGACCAATCGACCTACTACGTCGCGTCGATGGCTGCCTTCTCGGTCATCTCGGCTTGTTACACCAACATCGCGATCAGCGTGTGCTTCAACCGCGACGCCGGCATCCTCAAGCGGACGCGAGGTACACCCTTGCCCGGTTCGGCGTATCTCGCCGCGCGAATCGTTCATTCGCTGGGGGTCGCGATCATCCTCGTGGTGATCACCGAGGCCTTCGGCGCCGCCTTCTACGGGGCGGACGTACCTACGGGCGTGCAGATCGTGGAATCGCTATTCGTCATCGTGGTGGGGGCCATGAGTCTGGCTGCGCTCGCTCTCGCGCTGACCTCGGTGATCCCTAACGCCGACGCGGCGCCGCCGATCGTGAACGCGTCGATCCTGCCGTTGTTGTTCCTGTCCGGGGTGTTCATCCCGCTGGGAGTAGACGCGCCGGCGTGGGTCACGTTCATTGGGCGCGTGTTTCCGATCAAACCATTCTTCGACGCCATCATGGCGAGCCTCTATGGATCGCCATTCGAGTTCGACTGGTCGGACATCCTCGTGGTGGCGGCGTGGGGGCTCGTCGGCTTGATCCTGGCGGCTCGATTCTTCAGCTGGGAGCCTCGGAAGTAGGTCGCTGTGCTAGGCTCGCCGCCTCGGATCGGGGAGTCTTCGGTCCGCCATCTTGGCAGGTGAACGAGGGGGTTCCGTGATGCGCAAGCTCTTGGTCGGTCTGGTCGCGTTGACGTTCGTCGCGGCTGCGTGCGCCAATGAAGACAACTCCGGCGCGGGTTCGACGCCCAGCGTTAGCGAGACTTCCTCTGAGTCACCGTCCGTGGTCGCCACGGCTGCGACCTGTGCCGCGGACGCCACCTTCATCACGGCCGGGACCTTCACCGTGGGTACGGACAACCCCGCGTACCCGCCGTACTTCCAGGGAGGGAGCGAGAAGGCTTCGGACTGGGAGTTCAACGACCCCAACAACGGCGAGGGCTTCGAGAGCGCGGTCGCGTACGCGGTGGCCGAGAGGCTCGGGTTCAGTGCCGAACAGGTGTCGTGGACCATGGTGCCGTTCGTGCAGTCTTACGCACCCGGCGCCAAGGCGTTCGATGTCGACATCAACCAGATCTCCTATAAGCCGGCGCGCGCGCAGGCCGTGGACTTCAGCGAGAGCTACTACGACGTGAACCAAGCGCTCATCGGGATCAAGGGCACGCCGATCACCGGCGCGACCTCGATCGCCGATCTCAAGGACTACGCGTTGGCAACACAGCTCGGGACCACCAGCTTTGACTACATCCAGAACGTGATCCAACCGACTCAGGATGCCGGCGTCTACCAGAAGCTCTCCGACGCCGTGGCGGCTATCAACGCCGGCCAGGTTGACGGGCTGGTGGTCGACTATCCGACCGCGCTCTACATGGCGGACCCGTTCGTCCAGCAGGTGAAGAAGTCGGTCGTCGTGGGTCAGTTCGCGAACCCTGAGGGCTCCACGCCCGAGTATTTCGGCATGGTCCTGGCCAAGGGGAGTCCGCTCACGGCATGCGTGAACATGGCCATCGACGAGCTGAAGGCCGATGGGACGCTCGACGCGATCACCAAGGAGTGGCTGTCCGACAAGACCAACGTCGGCACGGTTCCTGAGTTCACCACTTAGCGAGGAACGTGTCGTACGGCGGGCCGGGTCTCGCAGACGTCCAGCCGGGTGACCCCCGGCATGAACCGGGTGATCGATCGTCCAAGATCCTCGGCCCCCTCCGGGCGGAGGGTGGGCGCGGTGTCCTGGTCGCCACCATCAGCACCGTCGTCGTCATCGGCCTGATCGTCTTCGTGGTGCTGCATTCGGCGCACTGGCTGGAGTTCAAGCAGGCCTTCTTCAACGCGCAGGTGCTGGGAGATACCTTCCCCGACATCCTCAGCGCGTTCCGGAGGAACATCCTCTACTTCTTGATCGCCGAGCCGATCATCCTGGCGCTCGCCCTGCTGCTCGCGGTCATGAGGTCGCTTCCCGGACCGGTCTTCTTCCCGTTGCGACTGGTAGCCACCATCTACGTGGACGTGTTCCGCGGGATCCCCACGATCCTGGTGATCTACCTCCTGGGGTTCGGGGTGCCGGCCCTGCAGATCCCGGGGCTGCCGACCTCGGCGATCCCCTGGGCGCTCCTCGGCCTGATCCTCAGCTACTCGGCCTACGTGGCCGAGGTCTACCGCGCGGGGATCGAGTCCGTTCATCCGAGCCAGGCGGCGGCGGCTCGCTCGCTCGGACTGGGACGCTGGCAGACCCTCAGGTTCGTGATCGTGCCGCAAGCGGTTCGACGTGTCATCCCGCCTTTGCTGAACGACTTCATCGCCCTTCAGAAGGACACGGCGCTCGTCGCCGTGGTGGCGGGTTTTCCCTATGAGGCGTTCCTCCAATCTCAGATCTTCCAGGCGGCCACGTTCAACTTCACGCCCGTCCTGGGCGCAGCGATCTGCTTCCTGGTGATCACGCTACCCCTGACGCGGTTCACCGACTGGCTCGTCGGTCGTCAGCGGAAGAAGCGACAGGCAGGGGGTGCGCTGTGACCGAGGCGATCCGCGTATCCGGGCTCAAGAAGCGATTCGGGACACTCGAAGTGTTACGCGGGTTGGACCTCACGGTCGAGGACCACGAGGTGATCTGCTTGATCGGTGCGTCGGGCTCGGGTAAGTCGACCCTGTTGCGGTGCCTCAACCTGGTCGAGCCCATCGACTCGGGCTCGATCGTGATCCATGGACGGGAGATCACGGCGCCAGGGGTCGACGTCAACGCGATCAGACGCCAGATCGGGATCGTCTTCCAATCCTTCAACCTTTTCCCGCATATGACCGCGCGTCGGAACATCACGCTGGCGCCGACGCGGGTACTGAAGATGCCGCGCGCCCAAGCGGACGAGGAGGCGCGCCAGCTGCTGGATCGGTTTGGGCTGCTGGACAAGGCCGACGAGTACCCCGACCGATTGTCGGGCGGTCAGCAACAGCGCGTGGCCATCATGCGAGCTCTCGCGATGCAGCCCGACATCATGTTGCTCGACGAGGTCACCAGCGCGCTCGACCCGGAACTGGTGGCGGAGGTCCTTGACGTGATCCGCGAGCTGGCGACCGGTGGCATGACCATGCTGATCGCGACCCACGAGATGGGCTTCGCGCGCGACATCGCGAGCCGGGTGTGCTTCCTAGATGAAGGCGTCATCCTGGAGCAGGGTCCTCCAGAGCAGATCTTCACGGACCCGAAGCAGGAGCGCACGAAGCAGTTCCTGCAGCGGATCATCGCGGCAGGCCGGATGTGAGCGGGAGGGCGGATGGAGTTGCGCGGCTCGTCGACCTACGCGATCCTCGTCATCGTGACGAGAGCGCCGTTGGCCGTGACGTAGCGCAACGCCTTGATCTCCGGGGGCGGTGCTGGGCTCTCAACCGGCGGAACCGTCCGATCGACGGCCCAAGCCAACTCCCCGGTGCTGCAGATCTGCACCTGCTCGTCCTGCGTGAACTGGACAACGGCCAACGAGAGGGTTCCACCACCGTGAACGGCCTGGATCGTTCCATGTAGGTGAAGGGCCTGGTTGCCGCCCACGTCGTCCAGGTCGACAGAGTGCGACGGGAGCTCCGGAAGCTGTCCTCCCCAGCCGTATCCAACGACCCACTCCTGCACCGACCCATCGACATCGCACGTCAGCGTCACCCCGAAACTGACCGAGCTCATGCCGAGCGGGTGCCCGTCCCTCTTGATCAGCTCGAACTGGATAGAGCCGCCCGCTCCGCCCAAGGGTCCCTCGTAGATGCGCAGCTTGCCCGACCTGGCGGCGGCACTCCCGCCGATCGTGCATACCGCGAGCACCGCAACCGTGACAAGCGTCATCGACCGTCTCATCGTCTCCCCTTCCATCGGGGGATGAGTATCCGTCCGCTGCGATCACGCCGCCAGGTCCGTGTCGGCGCCGGGACCTACAATCGCTCCGTGCCGCCCTTCCGGATCGCCGCCGACTTCAAGCCCTCTGGGGACCAGCCCGAGGCGATCGCCCAACTCACGGAGAGCGTCAACGCGGGCGATCCCTACGTGACGCTCCTGGGTGCCACCGGGACCGGAAAGACCTTCACGGTCGCACACGTGGTGGAGGCCGTCCAGCGTCCCACCCTGGTCATCGCGCCCAACAAGTCTCTCGGCGCGCAGCTCGCCAACGAGTTCCGCGAGGTCTTCCCCGACAACGCCGTTGAGTACTTCGTGAGCTACTACGACTACTACCAACCCGAGGCATACATCCCGACCACCGACACATACATCGAGAAGGACTCGTCGGTGAACGACGAGATCGAGCGCCTGCGCCACGCCGCCACAGCCGCCCTCCTGTCCCGGCGCGACGTGCTCATCGTAGCCAGCGTCTCGTGCATCTACGGCCTGGGCTCGCCCGAGGAGTATGAGGGCCAGATCCTCCGTCCGTTCAAGGGCACCGAGATCCCGCTCGAGTTCGCCATGCAGCGGCTGGTCGACATCCAGTACCAGCGGAACCAGGTCAGCCGGGCACGCGGCACGTTCCGCGTCACCGGCGACACCCTCGAGGTGTTCCCGCCGTACGAGCAGATCGGCACGCGGATCGAGTGGTGGGGCGACGCGGTCGAGCGGGTCAGCCAGTTCGACCCGCTCACGGGCGAGATCGTTGGCGACCTGACCGAGATAACCATCTACCCCGCGTCGCACTACGTGGCGAGCGACGACCGCATGAAGCGCGCGCTCGTGACCATCGAACAGGAGCTACACGACCGGCTCGCTGAGCTGAACGAACAGGGCAAGCTGCTGGAGGCCGAACGCCTGCGTATGCGCACGTCCTACGACCTGGAGATGATGCGCGAGGTCGGGTTCTGCAGCGGCATCGAGAACTACTCGCGCCACATCGACGGACGAGGCCCCGGAACCGCACCGTACACCCTCCTCGACTACTTCCCAGATGACTACCTGGTGGTGATCGATGAGTCTCACGTGACCGTGCCGCAGCTCCACGGCATGTACGAGGGCGACCTGTCTCGGAAGTCCACCCTGGTCGAACATGGGTTCCGCCTGCCGAGCGCCATCGACAACCGCCCGCTGCGGTTCGACGAATTCACCGAACGCGCGCACCAGGTCGTATTCATGTCGGCCACGCCCGGCCCGTACGAGCTCCGCGTCACGAAGCGGATCGTCGAGCAGATCGTGAGGCCGACCGGGCTGGTCGATCCCGAGGTCCAGATACGCCCCACGAAGGGCCAGGTCGACGACCTGATCAACGAGATCCGCGCCCGCGCCGAGAAGGACCAGCGCGTGCTGGTCACCACCCTCACGAAGAAGATGGCGGAGGACCTGACCGACTACCTGGTCGAGATGGGGATCCGCGTGCGCTACCTGCACTCCGAGGTCGACACCTTGCAGCGCATCGAGATCCTGCGCGACCTGCGTCTGGGGGAGTTCGACGTCCTGGTCGGCATCAACCTGCTGCGCGAGGGCCTGGACCTCCCCGAGGTCTCGCTGGTGGCGATCCTGGACGCCGACAAAGAGGGGTTCCTCCGTTCCCAGACGTCGTTGATCCAGACGATCGGCCGAGCGGCGCGCAACGTGGACGGCACCGTGCTGATGTACGCGGACCAGATCACCGATTCGATGAAGTCCGCGATCAGCGAGACGCAGCGGCGGCGAAAGCTCCAGATGGCCTACAACACGGAGCACGACATCGACCCGCAGACGATACGCCGGCGTGTGTCAGACATACTTCTGTCTCTCGGCGGGGATACCAAGGCGGCTACACCCAAACGGGAGCGGCGCAAGCGCCCCGCCCACCCCGAGATGCCCACTGAGGAGTTGGAGCGTCTGATCCAGACGCTGGAAGACGAGATGCACGAGGCGGCGAAAGATCTGCGGTTCGAATACGCGGCGCGCCTGCGCGACGAGGTGGTCGACCTCCGCAAGGAGCTGAAGCAGCTCCGCGCGGCGGGGGTCGGGGCGTGACGCTATCCATCCGGGCCGGGCTCGCGTGGCTCGGACCGGGCAGGTTGGTCGAAGACGCCCAGATCGTCTGCGACGGAGGCATCATCACGTATGCGGGGCCCGCCACGCCGATCAGCGATGCCGACGAGGCGCTCGAGGTCGGCGGGTTCCTGATGCCAGCGGTGGCCGACCGCCACGTGCATATCGAGTTGTCCGACCCCGCCGCCGTGCTGCGAGGGGGAGTGACGGCGGTGCGGGATCTGGGGTGGCCATCCGAGCGCATCTTCCCCCTGGCCGATGCGTCGGAGCTGCCGTCCTACAGGGGACCGTTGATCCGCGCGGCCGGACCCATGCTCACCGGTCACGGCGGCTATCCGACCGGTGAGACTTGGGCGCCGCCCGGGACGGGACGCGAACTCGCCGGGACCGACGACGCGATCGAGGCGGTCCGCGATCTGGTCGGGCGTGGGGCCACGGCGATCAAGGTCTCGCTGAACTTCGAGGCCGGACCCACGCCGACCGACTCGGAGCTGGCGGCCATCTGCGACGAGGCGCATCGCCACGATCTGCCCGTGACGGCGCACGCGCAGGGCGCCGGTCAGGTCGAGCGCGCGCTGGGTGCTGGGATCGAGGAGCTGGCCCATACACCGTGGTCACGCCTTTCCGACGAGGTGATCCAGAACGCCGCCGAACGGATGCGTGTCGTCTCCACCCTCGACATCCTGTCGTTCGGCCTCGACACGCCGCAGATCCGCACAGCGATCGACAACCTCCGCCGCTTCCATACAGCCGGCGGCACGGTGATCTACGGCACCGACCTAGGCAACGGTTCCATCCCGCCCGGCATCCACACCCAGGAGGTGCTCCTGCTCCGTGACGCAGGCCTGGAGCCCGAGGAGATCCTCCATGCCATGGTGCGGGCCCCGATGGACCTGGACGCGCCCGCCGACCTGATCGCCCTCGGCCGCAGCCCGCTAGACGATCTTGCGGCGTTCGACGACCTGCGGCTCGTCATCCGTGCGGGGAAGGTCATCTTCCCACCCTGATCCGGGTTGCAACGCCCGTCGCGAAAGGGTAGACACGCGCCATGGCACAGACCGAACGACCGGCGGGGATCGCCGTGACCGACGAGATCACCTTAGAGGAGCTCCAGCTCGCCGCTCGGAACCACGGCATGCCGCTCGAGGCGCTCCGCTACGACGTGACGCCGATCGGGATGCACTACCTCCTGACTCACTTCGATGTCCCTGAGGCGGATGAGGCCTCGTGGATCGTGTCGATCGGCGGCCGCGTCCGGCGCCCGTTCGTGCTCTCGATGGATGACGTCCGCTCGCGGCCGGAGGTCACCATGCAGGTGACCATGGAGTGCGCCGGCAACGGGCGAGCCAGGTTGCACCCGCGGCCGATCAGCCAGCCGTGGCTCTCTGAGGCGATCGGAACCGCCGAGTGGACCGGTACGCCGCTCCGGCCACTGCTCGAAGAGGCGAGCCTCGAGGACGACGCCGTCGAGCTCGTCTTCGCTGGCGCCGACCACGGCACGCAGGGAGGGATCGAGCAGGACTACGAACGGAGCCTCACGATCCTCGACGCGATGCGCGACGAGGTCCTCCTCGCGTATGCGATCAACGGACAGCCGCTCCCGCCGCAGCACGGGTTCCCGCTCCGGCTGCTCGTTCCGGGGTGGTACGGCATGACGAGCGTGAAGTGGCTCCGGCGGATCACCGCCGTCGCCGAGCCGTTCGACGGGTACCAGATGGACGCCTACCGCTTGCGACAGGAATCAGGCGATGAAGGGATCCCCGTCACCCGTATGCAGCCGCGTGCGCTGATGATCCCGCCCGGGTTCCCTGAGTTCTTCTACCGAACGCGGACGCTGGACGCCGGGCCCACCACGCTGGAGGGGCGCGCGTGGTCGGGATCGGGCCTCGTCACACGGGTCGAGGTGAGCGCTGATGGGGGAACGAGCTGGGATGACGCGGCGCTGGAGCCCCCGGCGGGACCGTACGCCTGGCGCCGCTGGACGTTCGGATGGACGGCCGTTCCAGGCGAGCATGAGCTCGTCGTGCGTGCCACCGACGACGCCGGGGATGTTCAGCCGCTCGACGCACGGTGGAACCACCACGGCCTCCTCAACAACATGGTGCAGCGGGTGCCGGTCATCGTCCGCTAGTCTGAGTCAGACTAGTCGGCTAAGTCTATCGACCAGGTTGGCCGCCCCAAAGAGAGGCCGTTGCCCTGTCAGGAGTACGAAGGCAGCGACCAGCTCTGCGCCGGTGGCCGGTGAAGGGAGGAGTGGTGCGATGGACCCCTCTCCTAGTCCCCAAGCGATGATCTCGGCAGCCTGCTCGAAGCCGCGTTCCTTCCACGGGACCGACTCGTCGTCCCACACACGGATGTCACGCAGCGCCAAGAACCGGGCCCGGATGCCTTCGTCAACGTTGGCAACCGTCCACGCGTGGGCGACCTCATGGAGCGCGAACTTTCGCGCGTACGGCTCGGATGAACGACCGGTGCACAGGTCGATACGCCCTAGCCACCAATAGCCGATCTTGCCATGGCATGGAGCCGTTGATCCATGGAGGAATACTAGGGTCGGCGGGAGCGGCCAAAGAGCGGCCAACCGGAAGCGCTCGATGGCCCATTCGACACCTGCCCTCTGCGCGGCATGGCCCCCGTAGATGATGGTGCCGCTCGCGAGTGAGGACACCGTCGAGGTCGGACCGAGGAACGCGATCGATGCCGATAGTGCGACAAGCACTGCGAAACGGCTGGTCGGGCTGCTCGTTGTGTCCATGCCCCGACGTTCGGGGCGGGCACTCGCTGATCGGCCGCAATGCGCTGGAGGATCGCTGGAAGGTGCCCCTCGTCACCCGTATCGCCCTCGACTTGACGGGAGCGTCGGCATAGCGTTCTGCTCGTGGAGTTCCGGATCCTTGGACCGCTGGAGGTCTGGTCGGCCGATCGTTCCCTTCCGCTCGGGGGACCTAAGCAGCGCGCCGTCGTAGCCCAGCTGATCCTTCGCGCTAACCAAGTCGTGACGGCGGAGCAGCTGATCGATGAACTCTGGGGCGAGGAACCTCCGGAAACCGCGCGGAACACACTGCAGACGTACGTCTATCGGCTGCGGAAGGTGTTGGGCGAGGAGCGCATCGAGTCTGCCGCCGGCGCCTATCGACTCCGTGCGGACCCCAGTGAGATCGACTCAGCCCGGTTCGAGGTCCTCGTGCGCGAGGCCCGCCGGTTGCTCGACTCGGATCCGGAAGGTGCCCTCGCGCGCCTGGACGAGGCACTCGCGTCTTGGCGGGGACCCGCCTTCTCGGACCTGCCTGGCGACCCGTCGCTCCGAGGTGAAGTGGCGAGGCTGGAGGATCTTCGTCTCGTGGCGATAGAACAACAGATCTCGGCCCGGCTCGCGCTAGGTCGGCACACAACCGTGATCGGCGCACTCGAGAGCTTGACCGGTCGGTATCCGCTCCGCGAGCGGCTGTGGGGGGGCCTGATGCTCGCGCTGTACCGCAACGGTCGGCAGGCGGAGGCCTTGGACGCGTATCGCCGCGCCAGGGAGGTGCTCGCGGAGGAGCTGGGCATCGATCCGTCCCCTGAGCTCCAGCAGCTCCACGAGCGGATCCTCCGCCAGGACCCGGAGCTGGTCGAAGCGACGCCGATTCCTCGCTCGACCCGGTCGGTAGCGGGGGAGCTCACCCCCGGGAGTAGCTTCGCGGGTTACCGGATCGACTCCGTGCTCGGTCGCGGTGGCATGAGCGTCGTGTACCTGGCGGAGCACCTCTCGCTCAGGCGGAAGGTCGCGCTGAAGGTCCTCGCCCCTCAGCTTGCGCAAGACGTTCGGTTCCGCGAACGGTTCGTGCGAGAGTCCCGGATCGCGGCAGGGATGGAGCACCCGGGGATCGTCCCGATCTACGAGGCCGGTGAAGACGACGGCCTCCTGTTCATCGCCATGCGGTACGTACCGGGTACGGATCTCGGAGGCCTGATCCGGAGCGAAGGCGTGCTCCCGTCCGATCGTGTCGCCTGGATCGTCGGCGAGTTGGCGTCTGCTCTTGATGCTGCGCACGCACGTGGCCTCGTTCACCGAGACGTCAAGCCTGGGAACGTCCTCGTGGTCGAGGGAGGAGGGAGGGAGGGCCGTGACCTCGTCTATCTCTCGGACTTCGGGCTCACGAAGCGACTCGAAGGGGGAACCGGCGGCCTCACGCAGATCGGGCAGTTCGTGGGAACCGTCGACTACGTCGCCCCCGAACAGATCGAGGGGAAGCCGCTCGACGGTCGCACCGACGTCTATTCCCTTGCGTGCTTGGTGTTCGAGTGCCTGGTGGGGAACCCGCCGTTCGCTCGCGATGAACCGATGGCCGTCCTCTACGCGCACCTGCGAGAACGCCCACCTCGCCTGACGAGCCCGGAGTTGCCGGCTGAGGCTGATCGCGTGCTCGCGAGAGCACTCTCCAAACGCGCAGCTGATCGGTTCCCGACGTGCGGATCGTTCGCGTCGGCGTTCCGTGAAGCGCTCGGCGCGCTCGCTGGTGAGGGACTCGGGGAGGACGGTCGCGCCGTCCATCGGTCGGCGAGGAGGCGCACCGGGGTCGCGGCGCTCGTGGCCACCCTGGCCGCCGGAGCGATCGTGTTCGCCCTCGCCAGTGGGGGAACGCCGGTCGCCGATGGTGGTGAGGACTCCCCGGCGCCGACGCAGAGCCTCGGTCCCACCTCGAGCTCGACACCCGCACCGCATTTCGCCACAGTGGAGCGGGCCCTGTCGTCCGATGAGACGCGTCTCCAGAGCTATCTCCCCGAGGGCATGACCGACTGCTTGCCGCTTGATCGCGCGAACCCGGTCGGGGCCCAGCTGGCGGCGCTCGTCTGTCACGACGAGCCGGTCGAAGTCCTCTACCAGCTGTTCCCGCGCCTCGACCTTATGGACGCGGCCTTCGATGTCAACGCCAACATGAGAAGTGCCCCGGCAGGGGAGTGTGCCACCGACCGGGTCGCCGTGACCGCGTACACCGTTGGGGGCGAAGCTGCGGGCCGCGTCTTGTGCTATACGCAGAGACCGGCGGGAGCGTCCGAATTCGGACCGAATCTGGATCCGGTGGAGGGCGAATCCCACATCGAATGGACGGACGCAAGGCTCTTGATCTACGCACAAGCGATCCGGAACGACCTGTTCGATCTCACGCTGTACGACTGGTGGCGATCGTACAGCGGCCCGGTGATCCCGACCGAGGATGGTGCGATCGGGCTCCAGAAGGACCTGCCAACCGAGGCGACAGCAGCGCCTCACGGTACGTATCTCCTCTCCGTGGGCCCGAGTGACGACGTCACCGAGCCGGGAACGTACGACATACGGTTGCGCGGCGGCGCCTACGAGATCGATATCGATGGGTCGCTCAGCCAGACTGGCGCGCTCTTCTACCGCAAACCGGACATGGTGGTCTTCGTTCCGGAAGAGGGGCGGTGCAACCACCCGACGGCATCGCCTATGCCAGCGCGGTACGGGTGGTCGATGTCTGGCGCTCGCCTGACGTGGGAGTTCCGTGGCGGCGGGAGCTGCGCGGGACCTCAAGTCGGTGCTGGGCGACTCCTTTGGATCCGAGCATAGGCCGGGACGGGCTCATCGAGCACAGTTCACGTTCGCTAGTCTGAGGTGGACTAGATCAAGGCTCGGAGTTCGTCGAAGCAGCGATCGACGTCCTCCTCGGTGTTGAAGAAGTGGGGGCTGATCCTAAGGCCGTCCCCCCGGAAGTCAGTGCAGACGTCGCGGTCGAGCAACGCATGACAGATCCTCGCGGCTTGGGGTCCGACCCCCACGTTCACCACGCCGCCTCGCGCCTGGCGAGAGCGTGGCGTCCGCACCGGCAGTCCGGCCTCATCCGCTCGGGCGATCACGTGATCGGTCAGCTCGCCCTGACGTTCGCGGATCCGCTCGGGTGTGGCCTCCGCGATGATGTCCAGGCCGCCCTGCGCGATGAAGAACACGGGCGCCGGCGGCGTCCCGTGCTCCAGCCTTCGCGCGGTCGGGTGGTACTCGAGGTGCTGGTTATCGAACGAGAACGGCTCGCTCGTGGCGAACCACCCGGTAACGGCTGGCTCCAAGTTCGGCAGTAGCTCGCGGCGCGCGTAAAGGAAGACCGTCCCGGGGCCGCCCAGAAGGAACTTGAGGGTCCCCGCGACGTACAGGTCGCAGCCCAGGTCGTGCAGGTCCAGCGGGACGATCCCGATGCCGTGGTAGTCATCGACGAACGACAGGGCACCTCGTTCGCGTGCCAAGGTGCAGATCGCCTTCGCATCGACGATCGCGCTCGACCGATACAGAACGCGGTTCACCATCACCAGGGCGGTCCGTTCGTCGATCGCTTCCTCGTAGGCCTCTATCGGGATCGTGAGGCCGTCCTCTGACCGAAGCCAGACGATCTCGGCGCCGCGTGACCGCTGGGCGAGCCAAACATGCCCGTCGGTGGGGAAGTCCAACTCGGACATGACGATCCGGTTGCGCTCGCCGGTGAAGGTCAGGCAAGTCGCGATCGTTGCCAGGGCGATCGAGGTGTTGGTGGTGATCGCCAGCTCGTCGGTGTCGCAACGAGTCAAGGTCGCGAACGTCTGCTTGAGCGTGGCCATCCGCGGGAAGATGTCCTCCATCCACACGTGATCGGGCGCGCCCTTGGTCGCCCAGGCGTCCATGTAGTCGGCCAGATAGCGCTGCGACCGTGTCGACACGGGACCGAGTGACGCGCTGATCAGATAGGTCTTGCGCTCGAGCACCGGGAACTCGTCCCGGTAGGAGAGCAGCGAGCGCTCAGGCGTCGGGGTGCTCCTCGAGGTACTCCACGTACATCGGTCGGAGCGCCTCGCCCAACTCTCCCTCGCCGGCATCGTAGAGGTCGTTGATCAAGGCGAGCGGACGGGCGATATCTACCTTGCTTCGCTCGTCGTCGCCGATGACCTCCTCCGCCACGGGGAGCGCCTTCACCAGATCCCAGAGGAAGCCCACGTCCAGATGGTGCTTGGCGCGGTCGATCGCGCGGTCGTACAACTCTTTCGTGGTCAGGAGCTCGAGCTCTTCACGGGTCGACATGCGTCCAGCCTACTCAGCCGCGGGAGCGGGCGGCATGAACCGCTCGAACCACGCGAGCGTGCGGGTCACCAGATCGAGCAGGGCCGGGAAGTTCCGGACGCCGTGACCTTCCAGCGGATACAGCGCCAGGTCGGTGGGGACGCCGTGCTCGCGGAGGGCCCGGTGGAACTCGGTCGCCTGCCCGATCGGGGTGGCGCGGTCCAGATACCCGGCGGTGAGGAGCGTAGGGGTCCGGTTGCGGTCGGCCAGAAGGACGGGGCTCCGCTCGTGGTAGTGGGCCTGTCGATCGTGCGGATCGCCGCCCAGGAAGTCCTGTGCCCAGACGCCGAGGTTGCTGTCGAACCGCTCGGAGTACCAGTCGGTCACAGGCGCGATCGAGACGGATGCGGCGAAGCGCTGATCGAGACATGGGAGGAGCGCCGCCATGAAGCCACCGTAGCTCCCGCCGAATACCCCGAGCCTGGTTGGATCGGCCACGCCCGAACTCAGCACGTGGTCGACCCCGGCGAGGAGGTCCAGCGCGTCGGCGCCCCCCATATCACCGACGACCCGAGAAGCGAAGTCCCGCCCTCGCCCCCAGGAACCGCGCGGGTTCGGCTGGAGGAGTGCGTAGCCGCGTGCCAAGAGGAGCCCGAGGAACGTCCCCGGCCAGAGGTCGGCGTACGCCCAGACCGGGCCGCCGTGCACGTCGAGGATCAGCGGGAATGGGCCTTCTCCGGCGGGAAGGGTCAAGAAGCCCTGGATCTCCAGACCGTCCGGCGCGGACCATGTGAGTACCTCTCTCGAGGCTACCGCCGACGCCACCGCCTCCGTTCCCTCGGTCACCGTCGAGACGATCGTGCGCGGTTCACCGTCCGCCACGACCACGATCTCGGGGGGGCGGGTAGCGGAGTTCCGCGTGGTGACGACGTCGTCGCCGATCGGCGCTGCCGCTAGGAACAGGGCGCCGCACCCCTCGCTAGTGGCCCAGCGTTCCTGCGCCGCGCCGGCGTCGGTGTTGACGTCGAGCAACACGGTGTCCAGACCGCGGATGCCGGTGGCCAAGAGCGCGCCGTCCGCACGCCAAGCGAGCCAAGCGACATCGACATCCAGCGTGTTCACCCGGCGGACGTCGTCGCTCCTCGGATCGAGGAGCAGGAGCTCGCCGGCCACGATCAGTCGGTCACTGCAGATCGCTTCGACGACGGCTGCGAGGCTGCCGTCGGGAGCGGCCGAAACCCACCCCAGCTGCACGTCCGTCTCGAAGAGCGTTCGGTCGGTCCTGACAGCGGGGTCGATCGCGACGACGCGTGAGCGGTACCAGGCGCCCTCGCCGGGCTCGTCCGAGGCGATCGCGACGATCAGATCGTCACCGCACCAGGCCGCCTCCCAGATGTTGAGGTCGCCTCGACACGCCGGGGAGATCTCACCCGATTCGACGTCGAGCGTCACCAGCCGCCGTCGCGTCGCGTCCAGCCGGTCCGAGGACTCCACCGCAGGGACCCAGGCCGGCAGCTCATCCGACCGCCCCACCACGCCGGACCCGACGGCGTCGGACTGCTCCGCCTCCAGGCCTGCGACGACGATCAGGATCATGGAACCGTCGGGCGACCACGCGTGCGACTCCGCGACGCCTTCGACCTGCGGGAGCGCTCGGGCCTCGCCGATCGCATCGGAGTCGAGCGCGAATAGCTGGTGCTTGCCCGCCTCCGCCCGGTCCGACCTGAAGGTCAACGTCCGTCCGTCCGGCGACCATCGCGGCTGATCGTCGTCGTTGGGGCCGTCCGTGATCCGCCGGCTCGACGACCCGTCGACGCCGGCGAGCCCGATCCGTCCGACGGGATGGCCCTCGAGCCGTTCCAAGACGTCGCCCCGGAACGCGATCCACCGACTGTCGGGGGAGGGCCGCGGGTCGGACACGTCCGAGAACTCGCCGAACCCCGGCCCAAGGGCCCGGCGGTAGAAGTCCTCCACCTCCTTGTAGAGAGGTGTCTCGCGAAGGTCTCTGTCCATCCGCGAAGGATAGGCCCCAGATGGCGTGTCGGGCGTCGCCTTTACACTTCAGTCCGTGGGCACCGAGCGGCTCGTCATCCACGGGGCCCGTGAGCACAACCTGAAGAACGTCACGCTCGATCTCCCCCGTGACAGGTTGATCGTGTTCACGGGTTTGTCCGGCTCCGGCAAGTCGTCGCTCGCCTTCGACACGATCTACGCCGAGGGTCAGCGTCGCTACGTGGAGTCTCTGTCGTCGTACGCGCGACAGTTCCTGGGACAGATGGAGAAGCCCGACGTCGACTTCATCGAGGGACTCTCGCCCGCGATCTCGATCGACCAGAAGTCCACCAGTCGCAACCCCAGATCCACCGTGGGGACCATCACCGAGGTGTACGACTACCTACGAGTGCTCTTCGCGCGGGTCGGGCATCCGCACTGCCCAAGCTGCGGCCGCCCGATCGGCCGGCAGACGCCGGACCAGATAGTGGATCAGGTGATGGAGCTGCCCGAGGGGACCCGGTTCCAGGTGCTGGCTCCCATGGTCAGAGGCCGAAAGGGTGAGTACGAGAAGCTCCTGGGCGATCTGGGCCGTAAGGGTTTCCCCAGAGCCCGGATCGACGGCGAGGTCCGCGACCTGTCCGAGCCGATCCGTCTGCCGAAGAACTTCAAGCACACGATCGAGGTCGTGGTCGATCGGTTGGTAGCCAAGTCGGACATCCGCCGACGTGTGGCCGACTCCATCGAGACAGCGCTGGAACTGGCCGAGGGGATCGCGGCGATCGCCGTGGAGACCCATGAAGGCGCCGAGGAGATCCAGAACTTCTCGCAGAAGCTGGCTTGCACTTTCGACGGCATCTCGTTCGACGAGCTGGCCCCCCGGAACTTCTCTTTCAACTCGCCGTATGGGGCGTGTCCCACCTGCGACGGCCTAGGGACCCGCCTCGAGGTCGACGCAGAGCTGGTGGTTCCCCACCCCGACCTCACGATCGACGAAGGCGCCCTGGCCCCTTGGGCCAGTAACACGCTGGAGTACTGGTACCGCGTGCTGGAAGCGGTCGGTGAGGCGCACGGGTTCTCGCTCGACACCCCGTGGAAGAAGCTCCCGAAGGCCGCCCGTGATGTCGTGCTGTACGGCTCCGACACGGAGGTGTTCGTCCGTTACAAGAATCGATACAACCGTCAGCGCGCGTATCACACCACCTACGAGGGGTGCATCCCCAACATCCAACGGCGGCACGCCGAGACCGACTCCGACGCCGCGCGCGAGAAGCTCGAGCAGTTCATGCGGGAGATCCCCTGCAGCGTGTGCCAAGGCATGCGGCTGCGCCCCGAGAGCCTGGCGGTCAGCGTCGGCGGCATCAACATCTCGGAGCTGACCTCCAAGGCCATCCGCGATGCACTGGCGTTCATCGACGGCATGGAGCTTTCCGAACGCGAGCACATGATCGCCGAGCGATTGTTGAAGGAGATCCGTTCCCGGTTGGGCTTCCTGGTAGACGTGGGTCTCGACTACCTCTCGCTCGGGCGCGCTGCGGGGACACTCGCTGGTGGCGAGGCCCAGCGGATCCGACTGGCCACCCAGATCGGCAGCGGGCTGGTGGGCGTCCTCTACATCCTGGATGAGCCTTCCATCGGCCTGCATCAGCGCGACAACCGCCGTCTGATCGACACGTTGATCCGGCTGCGTGACATCGGGAACACCTTGATCGTCGTGGAGCACGACGAGGCCACGATCATGGAGGCCGACCACATCGTGGACATCGGGCCGCTTGCGGGGGAGCGCGGCGGCGAGATCGTCTACACGGGTGATCTGAAGGGGCTACTCGAAGAGGAGCGGTCGCTCACGGGGGCGTACCTATCGGGGCGCCGCCAGATACCCACCCCGCGGGTCCGCCGCTCGCCCGGTAAACGCCGCTTGCGCCTGGAGGGTGTGCGCGAGCACAACCTGCAGGACGTGACCGTGGACATCCCACTGGGGCTCTTCGTCTGTGTCACCGGTGTGAGCGGGTCCGGGAAATCCACGCTTGTCCAAGACGTGATGTTGCGCGCGCTGATGCAGAAGATCTATCGGTCACGCCTGCTACCCGGCAAGCACAAGCGCATGCTCGGCTGGGAGCAGTTGGACAAGGTGATCGACATCGACCAGTCGCCGATCGGCCGCACGCCCCGGTCGAACCCGGCCACCTACACGGGCGTGTTCGACCACATCCGCAAGCTGTTCGCGCAGGTGCCCGAGGCGCGCCTCCGCGGGTTCCTGCCGGGGCGGTTCTCGTTCAACGTACGCGGCGGCCGCTGCGAGAACTGCGCGGGGGACGGACAGATCAAGATCGAGATGCACTTCCTGCCCGATGTCTACGTGACGTGCGAGCTATGCAAGGGTCGCCGGTACAACCGCGAGACGCTCGAGGTGAAGTACAAGGGACGCACGATCGCCGACGTCTTGGAGATGAGTGTGGACGAGGCCCTCGAGTTCTTCCAAAACATCCCGCCCATCAAGCGACACATGCAGACGCTGTCCGAGGTCGGGTTGGGCTACATCAAGTTGGGGCAACCTGCGCCCACCCTCTCGGGGGGCGAGGCGCAGCGGATCAAGCTCTCGTCCGAGTTGCACAAGCGGGCTACAGGGAACACCATCTACGTCCTGGACGAACCCACGACCGGCCTGCATTTCGAGGACATCCGCAAGCTGCTCGGCGTGCTGCAAAGGCTCGTCGCCACCGGGAACACGGTCTTGGTGATCGAGCACAACCTTGACGTCGTCAAGACCGCGGACTGGATCATCGACCTGGGTCCCGAGGGAGGGGACATGGGTGGCATGCTCGTCGCTGCGGGCACGCCCGAGGACATCGCGGCCGATCCCGGTTCCCATACCGGCCGGTTCCTGGCCGAGGTCCTGGGCAGACCGGTGATCGCCGATCAGGCCGATCAGGATGAACTTGAGCTTGTGCCGCAGGTGTGAGGATGCTTGCTAGGATTCCCGCCGACGTGGCAAAGCGCCTCCTGATCCTTTCATGCGCGGCGGCCCTCTTGACGGCCGCCTGTAGCGATCCTGCGCCGGCGGAGGTCGACTATGGCTCGGGTGTGGAGTTCGTACCGTTCGTGGCCGACAACCTGGACGACGCGGGATTGGGGAACGCGATCGCCCTGGATCAGGACGGCGTCCCGTACACCTCCTACCTGATCTTTCCGGGCGAGCTGAAGGCCGACGCCATCCCGATACCGCGCCCGATCGGCGCACCATTCATCCTCACGACCGCATCAGCGTCTGAGCCATCCGAGGAGGGGGCGGCGGTCGGCGTCGCGAGCGTCAGCGCGGACGGCACGTGGACCCGTGGTGCGGCCGCCCAGGTTCAGGATCCCCCTCTGAGGGTCATCGTTCCCTATGGACCGGCAACGGTTGAGAGCCTGATCGGCTCCACGGCCGCGAACACGAACGGGACCGACATCGCCATCGGCGCGAACGGTGGCAAGCACGTGGTCTGGGCCGGCCGGGACGGCATCTGGTACGCGGGCGGGGTCGATGGGTTTACGCAGTCGCTGGTCGAGGAGTGGGTGCCCTCTCTAGACCACGCCGGACCGCTCGGGCGCCCTTCGGTCGCGGTCGATGAGGCGGACACGCCCTGGGTGGCCTACACCGTGGTCACTCCGACCGGGCAAGCCGTGCAGGTAGCCACCCTCGCAGGCGATGAGTGGACCACCGAGACGGTGGCCACGATCGGATCGTGCTTGGGCTCCGGGTGTTCGCAACCTGGTCCCACCCAGATCGGGATGACCTCTGGCGGTCCCGTGGTGGTGTATGTCGACGGGGTGACCGAGGACCTGATGGCGGCGACCAAGAACGGCGATCAGTGGACCACTTCGGTGGTGCACGCGGGCGTCGCCCCGACGGGGCTCTCCATGACGGTGGGCGCAGACGGCGATCCGCTGACGGCCTACTACGGCGATGGATCCGTCTACCTGGCGAGCTCTTCCGGAGCAGGCTGGACGACAGCCAAGGTGGCCGATGCCAACCCCGGCGACGGCACCGGCAACTTCGCCCAGACGACCGGGGTCGCGCGGGACGACGAGGGCATCGTCTACGTAGCTTGGTTCGACCAGGGGAAGGGCGTCCTTCTCTCCAGCGGCGACGGATCCGCGTTCACCCTCGTCGAGACCCCTGACGCCACCGGGGGCGGATACCCATCCCTGGCGGTGAGTGGTGACGGCAAGTATGTCTTCCTGGCGTGGTACGACCTCTCGTCGGAGGACCTGTTGCTCGGCGTGCAGGGACCGGTCGATGACCTCTTGGTGGCACAACCGAGTCCCACAGCTGCTGAGGCTCCTCCCGCCTCAGAGGCGCCGACCGTCGAGTGTCCGAAGGACGGGATCCCGCTGATCGCGCCACCAGGCGCGACGGCCGCTGGCTTCGACGTCACGGAGCTGACGGCCCCGGCCGACACGCCCTTCACGATCTGCTTCGACAACCGGGACTCGACCGTTCCACACAACGTGAACGTGCTCGACTCGCAGGGAGGAACGTCACTCGCGGCGGGGAGCATCATCGCCGGTCCGGCGAAGGAGAACCTGGAGGTGCCTGCCCAGACAGCCGGCGCGTACTTCTTCCAGTGCGACGTCCATCCCACCACCATGACGGGCACGCTCACCGTCAAGTAGAGCGCGATCCATCCGGGGTGGGTCGGCGTCCCCCCCTAGAATGAGCGGGTGAGCGTCCCCCGACCGGACACGTCGAGCATCCCCGACGCGCCGGGCGCCTACCTCTTCCGCGACGCCGACGGTCGCGTCGTCTACGTGGGCAAGGCCCGGTCGTTGCGCAAGCGCGTCATCAGCTATTGGGGCAAGCCTCTTCATCCGCGCACCCAGGCCATGACCGAGGCTGCCGAGACCATCGAGTGGATGATCGCCTCCACAGAGGTCGACGCCTTGATGCTCGAGTACAACCTGATCCAGACCCACCGCCCGCGCTTCAACATCCGCTACCGCGACGACAAGTCCTACCCGTTCCTGGCGCTCACGGTGGGGGAGACGTGGCCGCGCGCCCAGGTCCTGCGGGGTGCCAAGCGGAAGAACGTTCGCTACTTCGGGCCCTACGGCCATGCATGGGCCATCCGCGACACGCTCGACGCCCTCACGCGTGTGTTCCCGGTTCGGACCTGCACGAACAGTTTCTTCGACCAGCGCGCCCGATCGGGCCGACCCTGCCTGTACTACGACATCGGGCGGTGCTCTGGGCCATGCGTGCCGGCGGCAACCGGCGTCACCGAGGGCTCCTACCGCGCCGACGTGGACGCGCTCGGGGATTTCCTGGCGGGGAACACCCGTCCGGTGATAGCCCGGCTCGAACGCGAGATGACCGCGGCCGCCGAGCGCCAGGAGTACGAGCAGGCGGCAAAGCTCCGAGATCAGCTCGGCGCCGCCCGGCGGGCCATGGAGACCCAGGAGATGGTCCTCACCCAACCCGAGGACCTGGACGTGATCGGTATGGCGGAAGATGATCTGGAGGCGGCCTTCCAGGTGTTCTTCGTCCGGGGCGGGCGGGTCCTCGGCCGGCGTGGCTGGGTGGTAGACCGGGTGGAGGACCTGGATCGTGCGGAGCTCGTGGGATCGTTCGTCAGACAGCTCTACATGGAGCGCCAGGAGGTCCCGGCTCGCGTCCTCACGCCCTCGGTGCCCGACGGGCGCGAGGTCCTCGAGTTGTGGCTGGGTGCTCGCAGGGGAACGAAGGTCTCGATCGCGGTGCCGGAGCGCGGGGCGAAACGGCAGCTGATGGAGACGGTCACGCGCAACGCCGAGGAGTCGTTCCACCGGCACAAGCTGAAGCGGGCGTCGGACTTCGGCGCCAGATCCCGGGCTCTTTCCGAGTTGGCCGAGCAGCTCGGACTGCCGCAGGCGCCGCTGCGGATGGAGTGCTTCGACATCTCGAACCTCGGGCCGACGGACAAGGTCGGCTCCATGGTCGTGTTCGAAGACGGGTTGCCGAAGCGAGCCGACTACCGTCGATTCGCGATCACGGGCGTTCCTGGCCAGGACGATTTCGCAAGCATGGAGGAGATGCTCCGCCGCCGTTTCGCTCGCCTGCTCCAAGAGCGCGATCGGCCCGTCGGTACGAAACGACGCTTCTCCTACCCCCCCTCGCTCGTGGTGATAGACGGAGGGAAGGGCCAGCTTGGCGTCTGCAGCAAGGTCCTGGCCGACCTTGGACTGAACATCCCGCACCTGGGCCTGGCCAAGCGATTGGAGGAGGTCTACTTCCCAGGACGTCCCGAGCCGCTGATGATCCCCCGGGGGTCGGAGGCGCTGTTCGTTCTCCAGCACATCCGAGACGAAGCGCACCGGTTCGCCATCACGTATCACCGGCAGAAGCGGGCCAAGCGGGCGCTGGCCTCACCGCTCGACGAGATCCGGGGCGTCGGTCCGTCCAGGAAGAAGGCGCTGCTGAAGCGGTTCGGCTCCCTCTCCCGGCTGCGAGAGGCAACACCCGATCAGATCGCCGCCACGCCCGGGGTCGGTCCTGACCTGGCGGCAGTCGTGTACGAGCACCTGCACGGCTCGCCGGACGCCACGCAGCGGGTGAGCGCCTGATGCCCCGCACCGTCCTGCCCGGTCCCGATCACGCCGCTGAGCAGACGTCGCCGGCGTTCACGCTCATCACGGGTGTGTCCGGCGCTGGCCGCTCCGAGGCCGCCCATTCGCTCGAGGACCTGGGTTACTTCGTGGTCGACAATCTCCCACCGGCGTTGCTGCCGAAGATGGCGGAATTGGCGTCGCGGCCGGGAGGCCCGGCCCGGGTCGCCATCGTCGTGGACGCGCGTGGCGGGGTCTTCTTCGGCGAGCTGTCCAAGGCGTTGGAGGACCTGGACCAGGAGCGCGTCGAGTACCGGATCCTGTACCTGGATGCGTCCGACGACGATCTGGTCAACCGCTACGAGGCCACTCGCCGCCGGCACCCGCTCGCGCCCGCGGACCGAGTGGTGGAGGGGATCCGCAAGGAGCGGCTCATGATGGAGAGCCTGCGTGGCGATGCCGACCTGATCATGGACACCTCGGATCTGACGCCGCACGAACTCAGGGAGAAGATCCGCGAGGCGTTCGCCGAGTCGCCCCCCGAGCATGGCCTGAAGGTGACGCTCATCTCGTTCGGTTTCAAGTACGGGGCCCCACGTGACGCCGACATGATGCTCGACGTGCGTTTCCTGCCCAACCCCCACTGGGTCGACGTGCTCCGGCCACTGCCGGGCACGGATCAGCGGGTGCGCTCTTACGTCGAGGGCCAGCCGCAATACCGAGACTTCATCGATCGTCTCCGGGGGCTGCTCGACGTGGTCGTCCCCGGCTACGTCGACGAAGGGAAGTCCTATCTAACGATCGCGGTGGGATGCACCGGGGGCCGGCATCGCTCGGTCGTGGCCTCCGAGGAGCTTGCCCGCTATTTCAAGGAACGGGGCCAACCCGTAGCCGTGGAACACCGCGACCTCGAACGGAGTTAGGCGCCAGCGCGGATCCTGGAGCCGATCGGTCGTAGTCCCGGTGCGTCCAGGACATCCCGCCCGGTCGGACGTGCCGTGGGCTGGCTAGGATGGGTCCGCCCCAGCCTTCTAGGAGGATCTCGTGACGACGAAGATCGGCATCAATGGGTTCGGACGGATCGGCCGCAACTTCTTCCGAGCGGCCAAGGAACGAGGAGCGGACTTCGACTTCGTCGCGGCGAACGATCTACTCCCGCTCGACCTCATGGCCCATCTGCTGAAGTACGACACGATCCTTGGCACGTTCGGGGCCGACGTAGAGGTCGTCGGCGATGACATCAAGGTCGATGCAGATACTCTGAAGATGCTCGCGGAACGCGATCCCAAAGCCCTGCCGTGGAAGGAGCTCGGCGTCGACGTGGTCGTCGAGTGCTCGGGGTTGTTCACCGATCGCGAGAAGGCGGCCCAGCATCTCGACGCCGGCGCGCCGGTCGTCATCATCTCGGCGCCCGGCAAGGATGTGGACGGCACCTTCGTGGTTGGGGTGAACGACGACACCTACGACCCAACGCGTCACAAGGTGATCTCTAACGCATCTTGCACCACGAACTGCTTCGTCCCCATGGTCAAGGTGCTCGACGACGCGTTCGGCGTGGAGCGCGGATTGATGACCACCGTGCACGCCTACACGGGCACGCAGGCGCTGGTAGACGGACCGTCGAAGGATCTGCGCGAGGCGCGCGCGGCCGCCCTCAACATCATCCCGTCCTCGACCGGCGCGGCGCGCGCAACGAGCCTGGTGCTCGAGGCGATGAAGGGCCGCCTCGACGGGCAGGCGCTAAGGGTTCCCGTCGCGGACGGGTCGATCACCGACTTCACGGCGATCCTCGGGAGGGACGTCACGGCCGACGACGTGAAGGGCGCGTTCCGCGCCGCATCAGAGTCGGGACCGCTCAGCGAGGTGCTCGTCTACTCCGAGGCGCCGATCGTCTCATCCGACATCGTAGGTTCGCCCGCGTCCTGCACGTTCGACGCGCCACTCACGATGGCGCTGGGCAACATGGTCAAGGTCATGGGCTGGTACGACAACGAGTGGGGCTATTCGAACCGGCTCGTCGATCTCGTCCAGCGGGTCGCGTCGACACGGTGACGCTTCGCACGCTCGACGACCTCGGCGACGTCTCCGGCCTGCGGATCTTCGTCCGCGTGGACTTCAACGTGCCCTTGCACGACGGCGGGGTCGCAGACGATATGCGGATCCGCGCCACGGTTCCTACGCTCCGGGAGCTGCTCGACGGCGGCGCGCAGCTGGTTCTGGCATCTCACCTGGGACGGCCCAGGGGCGAGGTGCGCGACGACCTCCGTCTCACGCCGGTCGGAGCCCGGCTGGCGGAGCTGCTGGGCCAGCCGGTGTTGGCGCTGTCCACCACCGTGCCGGAAACATCGCCCGAGGACCCCGTCGTCCTGCTCGAGAACCTGCGGTTCGATCCGGGCGAGGAGGCGAACGACCCGTTGTTCGCCGGAGGGCTGGCGGAACTCGCGGACGCCTACGTCGACGATGCGTTCGGGGCGGCCCACCGGGCGCACGCGAGCGTCTCGGCCCTACCTGAGTTGATGCTGGCGACGGGACGCCCCGCCGTTGCCGGTCGGCTCCTGCAACGCGAGGTTCAGGTCCTAGGCGACCTCGTACGAGACCCGGCGAGGCCCTACGTGGCGATCCTCGGCGGGGCAAAGGTGTCGGACAAGCTCGGCACCATCAACGCCCTCCTCGAACGGGTCGACGCCCTGCTGATCGGCGGCGCCATGGCGTTCACCCTGATCGCCGCCCGGGGAGGAGCGGTCGGAGACAGCCTGGTGGAGCCCGATCGGTTCGACGAAGTTCTGGCTGCGATCGACCGGGCGGAAGAGCGCGGGGTCGTGATCGTGATGCCGAGCGATGTCGTCGCGGCCCAAGAGGTTTCCGCCGAGGTGCCGGTCAGGACGGTCCCTGCGGACGAGATCCCTGCCGGTTGGAAGGGGCTAGATATCGGCCCGGTCACCGTGGCGGCCTTCGCGGACGTGATCGCGTCGGGTGCGACGGTCCTTTGGAACGGACCTATGGGGGTGTTCGAACTGGAGCCGTTCGCCGCTGGCACGCGTGGCGTGGCCGAGGCCGTGGCGGCCTCCGACGCGTTCAGCGTGGTCGGCGGCGGCGACAGTCTTCTGGCCGTGCGGCAGTCGGGTCTGGACATCGCGTTCGACCATCTCTCGACCGGCGGCGGCGCCTCGCTCGAGTTCCTGGAGGGCAAGGAGTTGCCAGGCATCACGATCCTGGAGGACGGCTCGTGAGCGAGCGACGCCCGATCATGGCGGCGAACTGGAAGATGCACAAGACGCACCTCGAGGCGATCCAGGCCGTGCAGAAGCTCTCCTATCTGTTGGACAAGGATGACGGCGATCGCGTCGAGGTGGTCATCTGTCCGCCCTTCACGGCTTTGCGTTCGGTGCAGACGTTGATCGAGTCCGACCGTCTCGGGTACGGCCTCGGGGCGCAGAACGTCCACACCCAAGACAAGGGCGCATTCACCGGTGAGGTCTCGCCACCCATGCTCGTGGCGCTGAAGGTCGACTACGTGATCGTCGGTCACTCCGAGCGACGTGAGCTGTTCAGCGAGGACGATCGGCTGGTCAACAGGAAGGTAAGGGCCGTGTTCGCCCACGGCATGAAGCCGATCGTGTGCGTCGGGGAAACCCTGGAGGAGCGCGACGCCGGCGGCACCGAGTCGAAGATCCAGCAGCAGGTCAAGCGCGCGTTCGAGGAAGTTCCCCCGGAGCAGGCAACCTCGGTCGTCGTTGCCTACGAACCGATCTGGGCGATCGGAACGGGCCGCAACGCCGAGCCGGCCGACGCCGGCCAGGTCGTGCAGCTCATCCGAGGCGTCCTGGGCGAACGCTACGGCGATGCCGTCGCCCAGGGCATCAGGGTCCAGTACGGCGGCAGCGTGAAGCCCGGGAACATCCGAGACTTCATGGCCCACCCCGAGATCGACGGCGCTCTCGTAGGCGGCGCCAGCCTGGATCCCGAGGACTTCGCTCTCATCGTGAAGTACCGTTGAAGGAGCCTTCGGTGAAGAAGCTTCTGTACGTGTGCCTGGACGGACTCGGCGACGACCCCATCCCCGAACTGGATCACAGAACACCGCTCGAGGCCGCGCCCACGCCTGCGCTAGACGCGCTCGCCGCCCGTGGTCGGACCGGCTCCGTGGTCACCGTCGGCGAGGGGATCGCCCCGGAGTCCGACATCGCCGTCTTCGCGATCTTGGGCTACGACCCGCGAGAGGAGCACCCCGGACGCGGCGTCGTTGAGGCCGTCGGTTCGGACATGGAGTTCCGAGACGGGGACCTGGCCTACAGGGTGAACTTCGCCACGGGCGGATGGCCCGACATCATCGACCGGCGGGTGGGCCGCGATCTCTCGTCCGAGGAGTCCCATGCACTCGCTGATGAGGTGAACCAGAAGCTCTCGCTCCCCAACGCCTCGTTCACGCTGGCGGCCACCGTCGAGCATCGCGGCTCGTTGGTGATCCGCGCGGACGATGGAGCGCTCTCGGCCGAGGTCACCAACACCGATCCCGCCTACCGCAAGGAAGGGTCCCTCGGGGTGGCGCTCGAGACCTTCGAGCCGATCGTGGCCACCTGCGAGCCGCTGCAGGACCTCGACGCCGCTCATCGAGCGGCCGAGCTCACGAACCTGTTCGTCCGCGAAGCGGCGAGGATCCTCGACGCCTCTGAGGTCAACGACGAACGGCGTCGTCTGGGGAAGCTCCCTGGGAACCTCATCCTCACGCGCGACGGTGGGGACCACCTGCCCGAGCTTCAGGACATCCGCTCGCGCTTCGGCCCCGACTGGGGGTGCTTCGTGGAGATGCCGGTGGAACGCGGCATCGCGAAGATGCTGGGGATGCATCCGGTCGCGGCGCCTCGCTTGACCATCGACGCCTCGCCTGAGGCGGCGGTCGCGCAGTACGCCGGGTGGGCGAGCCTGGCGGCCGATGCGCTTGGGGGCTACGACGCGCTCTACGTTCACATAAAGGGCCCAGACGTCCCCGCGCACGACGGCCGGTTCGAAGACAAGCGCGACGTGATCGCCGCGATAGACGCCGGCTTCTTCTCGGAGATCATGAGAGCCATCGATCCAGCGACCACGATCGTCGCCGTGACCGCCGACCACTCGACCTCGTGTGTCCGCAAGGCGCACACCGCCGAGCCGGTCCCGCTCGTGGTGAGCGGGGGCGGCGTTTCGTCGGACGGATCCTCCACCTTCGGGGAGCACGCATGCGCCACCGGGTCGCTGGGGCAGCTTAGAGGGGTCGACATCCTCCCTCGCTTGACCTCGCTCATGACGTCGTAGCTGGTGAGGGTGCGGATTGCGGTTTCCTGCCGTAACATCCGGCCCTAGATTGCCGAGCCGGGGGGATGCTCCTAACATGCGAGCCCTGTCATGAGGACGCCACGGGACGTCGAGGCTTTGATCGAGGCCGAGCAAGCGGAGGCCATCGGCACCGGCAACGAGGCTCCCGAGATCCAGGCGCCACAGGATATCGTCGGCCGCTCGCCGTGGGAGATCTTCTGGCGCCAGTTCAAGAAGGATCGCTGGGCCATCGCCGGTGCCCTCATCGTCATCTTCATGATCCTGATGGCGATCTTCGCCCCACTGTTCGTCAAGATCACCCATCACGGTCCGAACGACGTGAACCTGCTGGCCCTTGACTCGTTCGGTCTGCCGGCAGGACCGAGCTCCGAGTACTGGTTCGGCGTGGATGCGACCGGTCGGGACCTCTTCGTACGTGTCGTTTACGGCGCTCGGACATCGCTCGTGATCGCGTTCTTCGCCACCGGGATGGCGCTCGTGATAGGAGTGATCCTGGGACTCATCGCCGGCTTCTACCGCGGCAAGGTGGACACGGTGATCTCGCGGACGACCGACGTCGTGCTGTCGCTCCCCATCCTGCTGCTGGCGTTGGGCCTGGCCGCCGCGTGCGGGGCGACCGCCGAGGGCTGCATGGGCGGCCTCATCACGCCTGGGTTGGTGCTGGTCAGCCTCATCATCGGTTTGTTCAGTTGGCCGTACATCGCCCGCATCATCCGCGGTCAGGTGCTGTCCCTGCGTGAGAAGGAGTTCGTGGAGGCGGCGCGGTCGCTCGGGTCGTCGAACTTCCGGATAGTCCTGCGGGAGGTTCTGCCGAACGTCGCGGCTCCTATCATCGTGTTCACGACCCTGATCATCCCGTCCAACATCTTGTTCGAAGCCGGACTATCGTTCCTGGGCGTGGGGGTACCGGACTCCACACCTTCGTGGGGCGCGATGTTGGCCTCGGCCGGCTCCGCGTTCACGTACGCGCCCTGGCTCATGATCTTCCCGGGGGTCGCGCTGTTCATGACCACCCTGGCGTTCAACCTGGTCGGCGACGGCCTCCGCGACGCACTCGATCCTCGGACCTCGGGCTGACCGTATCCAACAACGGGAACGCGGGAGGCCGAAGGGAGGACATCAGGCAGCACCGGACCGAAGCGGATGTGCAAGTAGAGACCTGCACCTAGGGAAGGGAGGCACCGTTGAAAAGAACACTGAAGATGATCGCCGTCGTGGCGGTCCTCGCCGTCGTGGCGGCTGCGTGTAGTAGCGGCGACGACGGAGGAACCGACCAGGGCTCCGACACAGGAGCACCGAGCGCCGCTACCGACCTGTCGGGCGGCACGCTCCGTATGGGACAGCTGGGAGACGTATCGGCGGCGTTCGATCCGCAGAAGGAGTACTACAGCGTCACGTGGGAGTATTACCGCTGTTGTTTGACGCGTATGTTGATGTCCTACAAGGGGGTCCCGACCGCCGAGGGCGGCACGCAGATCTTCCCGGACCTGGCCGCGTCCGACCCGACGATCTCTGACGACGGGCTCACCTGGACGTACTCGATCAAGCCTGGCATCTACTACGGTGACCCGCTCGGCGACGTCGAGATCACGGCCCAGGACTTCATCCGCGCGATGGAGCGGACCGCCAACTCGAAGGCGAACGTCGGTGGGTACTCGTTCTACTACAGCGTGATCAAGGGCTTCGATGAGTTCGGTGCCGGCGATGCCGACACGATCTCGGGCATGACCGCTGTGGACGACCACACGCTCCAGATCGAGGTAACCGGCCCGACGGCCGACCTGAGCTACCGCCTGGCCATGCCGACGGCCGCTCCGATCCCGCCGAACGGTGACGCCCCGTTGGGTGTGGCCCAGGGCCACGACAAGAACTACGGACGGTTCCTGGTGTCCTCCGGCCCCTACCAGTTCGAGGGTGCGGACGCGCTCGACTTCTCGGTCCCCGCGGGCGACCAGAAGGAAGTGGCGGGCTACGTCCCAGGTCGTTCGATCGTGCTGGTCCGCAACCCGCAGTGGGACCCGGCGACCGACGAACTGCGCAAGGCCTACCCGGACCGGATCGAGGTCGCGATCGGCGGCGACAACAACGACCTCTACAACCAGATCAAGGCGAACGAGCTGGACTTCGTCGTGGACGGCGCCGTGCCGCCCGAGACGATCCGTGAGTACCAGACCAATCCCGACCTGCAAGGCAAGATCAACGTGAACCCGTCGGATGCCCTCCGGTACATCTCGTTCAACCTGCTGGTGCCGCCCTTCGACGACATCCACGTCCGCAAGGCGTTCAACTGGGCGTTGGACAAAGCCGGGATGCGGCAGCTCCGTGGTGGTGAGACGACCGGTGAGATCGCCGGCCACATCATGGTGAACAGCCTGCAAGACAACCTGCTGGTGGACTACGACCCGTACCCCACACCTAACGCGGCCGGGGACATCGCGCAGGCGATGGAAGAGATGAAGCAGTCGAAGTACGACACCAACCAGGACGGCGTTTGCGACGCGCCTGAGTGCTCGGACATCCTGGCCATGACAGACAACCAGGATCCTTACCCGAAGCAGGCGGCGCTTATCACGCCGATCATGGAGCAGATCGGGCTGACCTTCGACGTGAAGGAGCTCGAGCGCACGACCATGTACAACAAGTGCGTCGACATGAACGCGCTCGCCGGCATCTGCCTTGGCCCAGCGTGGGGCAAGGACTACCCGGCGGGCTTCACGTTCGCCAGCCCGCTCTTCGGAGACGAGAGTCTCTGGGAGAGCTGCTGCAACTACAACGGCCTGGGCGCCACCCCCGAGCAGATCAAGGAGTGGGGCTACACGGCGGTTACCTCGGTGCCGAGCGTCGACGATGCGATCGACGCATGCGGTGAGGCTGTTGGCGATGCGCTGTTCCAGTGCTGGGCGGACTTCGACACGATGCTGATGGAGGATGTGGTGCCGTTCGCGCCGTATCTGTTCGACAACAACGTCGACATCATCAGCGACAACGTCGTGAACTACTCGTTCGACCAGTTCGCGGGTCTCGCAGCGTTCGATCAGATGGCCGTGGCCAGCTGATCGTGGGAGACCTCAAGTAACAGGTGACACGCACGACTCGGAGGGGGCCGCGACGAGCGGCCCCCTCCGGTCGAGCATCGAGCGAGGGCGGGAGGCGTAGCGGGTGGGAAGGTACCTGATCCGAAGGTTCCTCTTCATGATCCTGGTGCTATTCGTCGTCTCCCTGCTCACGTTCCTTATCTTCGTCAAGCTGCCGGCCGGCGATCCCGCGCGCCGTGCCGTCGGTCGCACCACGACCCCTGAGCAGATCGAGGCGGCTCGCGTCGCGTTCGGCTTGGACAAACCCATCTACGTGCAGTACGGGCGCTTCGCCAAGGGCCTGCTGCCCTGGCCGGGGCTGTTCCTGACGGAGGACGTCTACTACTCCTACGGCAACTTCGTGCCCGTGAAGGAGGAGATCTACAGGCGGCTCCCGGTGACCATCACCCTCGCCCTTGGGGCCGCGGTCCTCTGGCTCATGCTGGGGATCCCGATCGGGATCATCTCGGGGATCAAGCGCGGATCATTCTGGGATCGGGCGGGCATGCTGTTCGCACTGATCGGTGTCTCGCTACCGGTGTTCTGGCTAGGGCAGCTGCTCCTGTATTTCTTCTGGTTCAAGTTGGGGGTCGCGCCGGCTTCTGGGCTCGAGATCAACGCGACCATCTGGCAGTCGATCGCCTCGGGGAGGTTCATCCTGCCGTGGATCACGCTCTCCGTGACATCTGCCGCCTTCTACGCCCGGATGGTGCGCGGCAATCTGATCGAGACCATGAGCGAGGACTACATCCGTACGGCGAGAGCGAAGGGTCTGCCCGAGAGGCGCGTCATCTTCCGACACGGGCTGCGAGGTGCGCTCACGCCGGTCGTCACCATGCTCGGACTGGATCTGGGCGCACTTCTGGGTGGCGCGTTCATCACCGAGACGCTGTTCGCGCTCCCCGGCATCGGCCAGCTGGCGGTCAAGTCGATCGAAACGCAGGACTTCCCCATGGTCATGGGTGTCACGGTCCTGGGGGCTCTGTTCATAGCGTTCGCCAACCTGGTCGTGGATGTGGTCTACGCCTTCCTCGACCCCAGGGTCAGGTACACGTAGTGGCCGACCCGCTCTTGGAGGTCAAGGACCTCAAGGTTCATTTCCACACCGAGGACGGGGTCGTCAAAGCCGTCGACGGCGTGTCGTTCGGGATCCAGCCGGGGGAGACCCTTGGGATCGTCGGCGAATCGGGATCCGGCAAGAGCGTCAGCGCGCTCACTGTGCTTAGGCTCACCGACTCGCCACAGGCCAAGATCTCGGGTGAGGTGTGGTTCCGTGGCGTGGATCTGCTGAAGCTGCCGACCGACGAGATGCGCACCATCCGTGGCGCCAAGATCTCCATGATCTTCCAGGACCCGATGACGTCCCTGCACCCCTTCTACAAGGTCGGCGATCAGATCGCCGAGGCGATCCGCGAACACCAGAAGGTGAGCAAGAAGGAGGCCTTCGGTCAGGCGGTGGAGATGCTCGGCAAGGTGAACATCCCTCGACCTGAGGAGCGTGCGAAGCAGTTCCCTCACGAGTTCTCCGGAGGTATGCGTCAGAGGGCCATGATCGCGATGGCACTTGCGCTCAACCCCGACCTGCTGATCGCCGACGAGCCCACGACCGCTCTAGACGTCACCGTTCAGGCGCAGATCTTGGATCTGATCGACCGCTTGAAGGATGAGTTCAACGCCGCGGTGATCATCATCACGCACGACCTTGGGGTGGTGGCCGAGCACTGCGACAACATCCAGGTGATGTATGGGGGCAAGGCAGTGGAGTACGGCAACACCGACGACATCTATTACCGGCCACTGCACCCTTACGCGTGGGGTCTGCTCCGGTCCATCCCGCGTCTGGACGCGGAGGACAAGGAGCCACTGCATCCGATCCGTGGGCTACCTCCGTCGCTCATCAACGTGCCGACGGGCTGCGCGTTCCATCCTCGGTGTCCCTACGTGATGGATGTGTGCAGGTCCGACGTCCCCGAGCTAATGCCGGTCGATGGCCACCACGCGTCGGCCTGCCACTTGAGCTTGGCCGACAAGCAGAGGATCTTGGAGCAGGAGGTCTTGGCCCGAGGATGAGCACCGAAGTCACCGAGCGCGCCGAACCGCCTTCACCTCCGTCCGGGGAGCCCTTGATCCGGATCGAAGGGATCAAGAAGTACTTCCCGATCACACGCGGCATCTTGATCCAGCATCACGTCGGCGACGTGCACGCTGTAGACGGCGTCGACCTCGAGGTGGCACCCGGCGAGACGCTTGGATTGGTGGGGGAGACCGGCTGCGGCAAGTCAACGCTCGCACGTGTGGTGATGCGGCTCTTCGAGCCTACGGAAGGCAGGATCTGGTTCGATGGCCAGGACATCACTCAACTCAAGGGCGGCGATCTTCGCGAACTCCGTCGCGACATGCAGATGATCTTCCAGGACCCCTACGCGTCCCTGAACCCGCGCAAGACCATCGGGACCATCATCGGCACACCGTTCCGCCTACACGGCACCGTGCCCCGCAAGACGGTCAAGAGCGAGGTCCAGCAGCTGATGGAGCTGGTGGGCCTCAACCCGGAGCACTACAACCGGTACCCGCACGAGTTCTCAGGCGGTCAGCGTCAGCGTATCGGCGTGGCCAGGTCGCTTGCCCTTCGCCCCAAGCTGATCGTCTGCGACGAGCCGGTTTCGGCCTTGGACGTCTCGGTCCAGGCGCAGATCCTGAACCTCCTGGGCGACCTGCAGGAGGAGTTCAAGCTCACCTACCTGTTCATCGCCCACGACCTTTCGGTCGTGAAGCACGTGTCGGACCGAGTGGCCGTGATGTACCTGGGCAAGATCGTGGAGATGTCCGACGGGAGCACGCTGTACAGGACGCCGAAGCACCCCTACACGGGGGCCCTGCTCTCGGCCGTGCCGGTAGCCGATCCGAACATCGCCAGACAGAAGAAGCGCATCATCCTCGAAGGGGATGTACCTTCGCCGATCGATCCACCCTCCGGGTGCCGGTTCCACCCCCGTTGTCCCCGGGCGCAGTTCCCGCGCTGCCAGGAGGATGACCCCCAGTTGATGCCGCAGCATCCCGGACAGGTCGCTGCGTGCCATTTCCCCTTGGAAGACCGTACTATCGAGGCTTCCTCGGACTGAGCTGGAGTCTCACGCATGCTGAACACGGTCATCATCGTCCTGGACGTCCTCTCAGCGTTGTTCCTCATCGTCACGATCCTGCTGCACTCCGGGCGCGGGAGCGGCCTGTCCGACATGTTCGGTGGGGGGAGCAACCTGTCCGGCGGCACCGCCATGGAGCGGACGCTGGACAAGATCACGGTGGCCACTGCCGTCGTCTTCGGGCTCTGCACCATCTGGCTGGCCTGGCGCTGGAACCCGTAGAGCACGCGCCCCCCGTTGCTAGAATCCTGACTCGCTCACGTCGGAGTGGCGGAACTTGGTAGACGCGCTAGGTTGAGGGCCTAGTGTCCTTCGCAGGACGTGGGGGTTCAAATCCCCCCTCCGACACCACCTAGAAGTGACGTCTCGCGCGTGCCAGCTCCGAATCGAAGTAGGAACGGGCTCGCGAGTAAGGCGAAGCTAGCGCCGAACGGCGTCGCGGATGAGCCCGTACGCTGCCGTAGCTGATGCCAGCCCGATGACGAGCCATGAAGCGAGTGCTTCAGTGGTGGCTGGGGATCTGATGAGTCCGGTCGCCGTCCACACGAGGGCACCGACGTTGGCGGCCAAGGCCGCGATCAGGACAACTCGGCCAACGACCCGGGCCTCTCTCCAAGCACCATCTGGCGTTCTTGTCATCAGTGAGCCCGCCCATACGAGCACAGTGATCAGTCCGGCGGAGGTCAGCAGCCAGGGGACCAACCGGGGCAAAGGTGTTCGGAACCGGTCCGCTACGTAGGCCTCACGAGCGAGCACGTACACGAGCGTGATCATCCGGGCGGCCGCAACCACCAAGCCCTCTGCGATCAAGAGCCCACCTGCCAACCGGCCGAAGCGATCTGCGCGCTGACCATCGGGCATGGAAGCAGTATCCAGCCGCAGGCGATCGGCGAGCACTAAGCTGAAGTTATGCAGCGGATCTCATCCGATCGGGAGTGAAGATGGGATCGTCCGGAGGTGAGACGTGGTTCGTCGAGTGACGCCGCGTTCGCGTCTGCTACGGATCCTTCGGATCGTCATGCTCTCGTTCGCTGCGTTGTTGGCGGCGCTCGGCATCCCGATCATCGTTCGCTCGTCGCACCGTCTCGGCCAGCGGGGAGAGGTTGTTCTCGACGCCGACGAACCCGATCGGGAAGGCGCGACGACGCTCGACCCGAAAGCCAGACCACCTTTTCCCGGAGTCGGGGGTGCTGGACACACCCTGAGGCGTTTGGGACACTCGAACCAGATGAGCTAGCTGGCCCTCCTCGGCAGCGCCGCGCGCCACACTTGGCGCCCGGTTCGTGTACCCAGCCAGGAGGCCGACCGAGATGCTCACTCCCGCCTCAACCAGGAACTTGCCCCGTCCCGCTCGCCCCAGGAGCGTCGTGTTGTGACCACCCTCGAGGTTCGCGATCTCTCCGTCGAGGTCGGCGGCAAGACCGTCGTCCAAGACCTGAGCTTCACGCTGCGCGCCGGCGACAAGATGGGTGTTGTCGGACGCAACGGCGCCGGCAAGACGAGTCTGCTCAAGGTGCTTGCGGGGGAGGAGCTTCCGCTTGCGGGCAGCGCTGCTCACACCGGCGCCTTGGGTTACCTGCGGCAGGATCCACGCCAGCACCGCGCGGACGATCAGCTCACCGGCCTGGAGCACATCCTGGCCGCGCGCGACCTGATCGACCTGGCCCGACGTCTGGAGAAGGCTCGGATCCAGTTGGAGGAATCGCACGCGGAACGCGACGTGACGCGGTTCGCTCGGTTGGAGGAGGAGTACCGCGAGCTCGGCGGATACGCGGCGGAGTCCGAGGCTCGCACGATCACGGCCGGCCTGGGCTTGGCCCAAGACCGTCTTGCCTTGCCCGTTCGCGCACTATCCGGAGGTGAGCGCAGGCGTCTGGAGTTGGCGCGGATCCTGTTCGGTGGGAGCGATCTGCTCATGCTGGATGAGCCCACGAACCACCTGGATGCCGACGCCAAGCTCTGGCTGATGAAGTTCCTAGCGTCCTACCGGGGCGCGCTCATGGTCGTCAGCCACGACCTCAAGCTGCTGGATGCGTCGATCACCCGGATCCTGCACGTGGACCGCGATCAGGTGGTGGAGTACCGCGGCACCTACTCGCAGTACCGGGAGGCACGCAAGCAGGACGAGATACGACTGCGCGCTCTCGCTGGTCGGCAGCAACACGAGATCACACGCCTCAAGACGCTGGCCGACTCCATGCGCGGCCAGACCGCGAAGCGCGCGCGCAAAGCGAAGACCCTCGACACGCGCGTCCAGAAGCTCACCGCCAAGAAGGTGGAGGGCCCAACGCGGGAGAAGCGCGTGACTTTCCGGTTCCCCGAACCGCCGCACAGCGGCAAGGTGCTCCTGGTGGCGAACGACCTGACCAAGAGCTACGGCGGGCCCCCGGTGTTCGAGGACATCTCGTTCGACGTGGCTCGAGGTGAGCGGCTGCTGATCATGGGTTTGAACGGCGCGGGCAAGACCAGCCTGCTCCGGATCTTGGCGGGAGAGTCCGAGGCTGATCACGGTTCGTTCCGATTGGGCCACGGCGCGGAGCTCGGGTACTACGCGCAGGAGCACGAAGGGCTCCGCGACGAGGTCGCGGTACTCGAGCACATGCGCGCGGAGTCGGGAGCCGAGGACCAGCAGCTTCGCTCGCTGCTCGGCATGTTCCGGCTCACGGGCGAGATGGCGTTCCAGGACGCGGGCACGCTCTCGGGTGGGGAGAAGACCAAGCTCGCACTCGCGCAGTTGGTGGCGGGCCAGAAGAACCTGCTCCTGCTGGACGAGCCGACGAACAACCTCGATCCGCCCTCCCGCACCGCCATCGCCGAGGCACTGGCCGGGTGGCCGGGGACGATGGTTCTGGTGAGCCACGATATCGAGTTCGTGGAAGCGCTTGCCCCGCACCGGGTGCTGATGATGCCGGACGGCACGCTCGACTTCTGGAGCGACGATCTGCTCGAACTCGTGGCGCTCGCCTGAGGCGAGTATCATGCGCCGACCCCACGCGGAGACAGATCGGAGCGAACGAACCGGTGAGCGAACAAGCAGATGCAGATCTGGTCTTCTTGAACGGCTCGGTTTACACGGTGGACTCGGCCCGCAGCTGGGCGCACGCGGTCGCCGTGAAGGATGGACTCATCCAGGCCGTGGGTACCGATGACGACGTTCGCCTGCATGCGGGTTCGAGTACTGAGATCGTGGATCTCGGCGGACGATCGCTCCTCCCGGGGTTCCAGGATGCGCATATCCACCCGCCGAGCGGCGGGCTGGAGATGCTGCGTTGTGATCTCAATGACGCGTACACCCTGACCGACTACGAGGCCGTTATCGCGGCGTACGCGGCGGACCGACCGGACGTGCCGTGGATCCTCGGGGGCGGATGGTACATGGGCGTGTTCGCCCGAGGCGCACCTCCGAAGGAGCCACTGGACCGGCTCCTTCCCGACCGGCCGGCGTTCCTTCAGAGTCGTGATGGTCACTCCGCTTGGGTGAACTCCCGCGCGCTGGAGCTGGCTGGGATCGACGCGTCGACGCCCGACCCGGGCGACGGTCGTATCGAGCGGGATGCCGACGGCTCGCCTAGCGGCACGTTGCACGAGGGCGCCATGGAGCTCCTAGAACACGTCGCACCTCAGGACACAACCGAGGACTTCGCGGAGGGCCTCCGAGTGGCGCAGACCTACCTACATTCGCTCGGGATCACGGCATGGCAGGACGCGATCGTTGGGCTCGATGGCGGCTACCGGACGTTCGACGCGTACGTGCAGGCCGCCGAACGTGGCGAGCTGACGGCACGCGTGGTGGGAGCCCTCTGGTGGGATCGACATCGTGGCGAGGAACAGATCGACGACCTCGTCGAGGCCCGAGCGCGTGGGACGGTAGGACGTTTCTCGCCGACCTCGGTGAAGATCATGCAGGACGGCGTTATCGAGAACTTCACGGCTGCGATGCTCGAGCCGTACCTGGACGAAGACGGGCGACCGACCGACAACCGCGGGATCTCCTTCGTCGAACCGGGTCTACTGAAGGGATACGTCACCAAGCTCGATGCCCTTGGGTTCCAGGTGCACTTCCACGCGATCGGCGATCGTGCAGTGCGTGAAGCTCTCGACGCGGTGGAGGCCGCGCGCGGGGCCAACGGTCCGAACGACCTCCGCCACCACATCGCGCATATCCAGGTGATCCACCCGATCGACCTGCCACGATTCCGGGAACTGGGGGTTGTAGCGAACGGTCAGCCGTTGTGGGCCAGCCACGAGATGCAGATGGACAAGCTCACCATCCCGTTCATCGGCCCGGAGCGCGCGTCCTGGCAGTACCCGTTCCGCAGCCTCCTTACCGCCGGAGCGACGCTCGCGTTCGGCAGCGACTGGTCGGTATCGAGCCCCGACCCGCTCGCGGAGATGTTCATCGCCATCGAGCGGCGCGTAGAGTCCGGCTACGAGTATCTAGGCGAACACGTTCGAGAGGTACTCGGGCCCGAGGAGCGGATCGATCTGCCGGCCGCGATCGCCGCCTTCACGATCGGCTCGGCATTCGTCAACCATCTCGATGGCGTCACGGGCTCGATAGAGGTCGGGAAGGAAGCCGACCTGGTCGCGTTCGACCGCGATCTGTTCGCCGGTCCCTCGGAGGAGTTGCCACAGACTTCGGTGGAGCTGACCTTGGTAGCGGGGGAGCGGGTATACGCGGCGGGCTCCCTGGCCTGACCGCTCTTCGTATGCCTCTGACCTCGGGTCAAGGCCCGTTCTTGTCACTCTACGTGCGCGCCCGCACGATACGCCCAGTTCCCATTGAAGAGGAGTCCTGAGATGGCTGAGCCGTTCGACATGAGCCTGGTGCAGCGGGGGGCCCGCAACCGACGCACGCCCTACTTCGAGGCGACGCAGAAGTATGGTCCGAAGGGCTTCACGGTCTACAACCACATGTACTTCCCGATCCGATTCGACACGTTCGAGAACGAGTTCGAGACGCTCTTGAACGACGTGACCCTGTGGGACGTCTCCGTCGAGCGGTGTCTGGAGATCAGCGGACCGGACGGGTTCCGGTTCGCGCAGCTGATGACCCCCCGTGATCTGTCGAAGTGCGCGGTCGGTCAGGCCAAGTACGTGCTGGTGGTCGACAGCGACGGCGGCATCATCAACGACCCGGTCCTGACGCGTATGGACGAGAACACGTTCTGGTTCGCGCTGGCGTCCTCCGACACGCTGCTCTGGGCTCGCGGCTTGAAGAACGCCTACCCGGAGCTCGACGTCACGATCAAGGAGGCCGACGTCGCGCCGCTTCAGGTGCAGGGCCCGAAGTCCAAGGACCTCATGGTTGACCTGTTGGGCGAGAGCATCCTGGACCTCAAGTACTACTGGTGGACCAACGCCGAGATCGCGGACGTCCCGGTCGTCATCACGCGCACGGGCTGGACGTCCGAGGTGGGCTACGAGGTCTATCTGACCGACACCACGCGCGGGACCGAGGTCTTCGAAGCGCTCATGAAGGCGGGGGAGAAGTACAACATCAAGCCCACCGGTCCTTCCGACATCCGCCGGATCGAGGGCGCCATATTCAACTGGGGCGCCGACATGACCTACGAGAACAACCCGATCGAGATGGGCTTGGACCGTCTCATCGCGTGGGACCTAGCAGACGAAGTCTGTCTCTCGATCGCCGCCTTGAAGCGGATCCGCGACGCGGGCCTTACCCGCAAGATCGTGGGTGTGGAGATGGACGGGGATCCCTTCCCGGCCTTGAACAACGTGAAGTGGGAGGCATCGATCGACGGCGCTCAAGTGGGCAAGGTCACGTCGGCCATCTACTCGCCGCGCCTGGGCAAGAACATCGGCTACTGCTGGCTGCCAACCGCGAACGCTACCGAGGGCCAGACGGTGATGGTCGAGACGGAGTGGGGAACGCGCACCGCCACGGTCGTGCCGATGCCGTTCGTAGACCCCGAGAAGACGATCCCGGTCTCGTAGAGCCCCCGCTCACCTCGCGGCTTGCCTTCGGGCGGGGGTTTGAACCATCATTCAACCGTGCCGGGCGTCTGTGCCCGGCCGGTTGAATGTAAAGGAGAGGTCGGTATGACGAACGAGCGCGAGGAGATGCTCGAGAAGAGCGCCACCCTTTACTTCGGGCCCTGGTACCGCAAGTCGCCGATGTTCGAGGCCACCCGGCGTGCCGGCTGTACCGCCTACGACATCTACAACCACATGTACCTGCCGGGCTACTACGACGACCCGGAGATCGAGTACTACGCCCTCAACAACGACGTGACGCTCTGGGACGTGGGCGTGGAGCGCACGGTAGAGGTCAGTGGGCCCGACGCAGATCGCCTGATCGACATGATCACCTGTCGCGACCTGACGAAGTGCCAGGTGGGCCAGGGCAAGTACATGCCGGTCACCGCGCCCGACGGCGGGATCGTGAACGACCCCGTTCTCCTGCACGTGAAGGAGAACACGTGGTGGATGCAGCTCGCGGACTCCGACGCCGGCCTTTACGCGCTGGGAGTCCTCGCCAACTCCGGACTGGACGCGCGGGTGACCCTGCCCGACGTCCATCCCGTCCAGATCCAGGGCCCAAAGGCCGTGATGACGCTCCAGAAGCTGGTGGGCGACCAGATCCTCGACCTGAAGTACTACTGGTGCGGCTACTACGACATCCAGGGGATCCCCGTGGTGATCAGCCGCACCGGATGGACGGCCATCCCCGGATTCGAGGTGAACCTGCTCGACTTCTCGCGCGGCAACGAGCTCTGGGAGGCGATCCTCAAAGCGGGCGAGGAGTTCAACATCCGGCCGATCGCGCCGTGCGAGGCGAGGCGGATCGAAGCGGGCATCTTCAACTACGGCTCGGACATCACCCTCTCGGACACACCGTTCCACGTGATGGGCCTGGAGCGCCTGGTCGAGGAACAGCCGCAGGACTACATCGGCAAGGCTACGCTGGAGCGCCTAAGGACCGAGGGCGTGGATCGCAAGCTGGTCGGGATCGTCCTGGACGGCGACGAGCTCCGTGCGGAGATGTCCGAGGCGTGGCCGGTCTACAAGGACGGAAAGCGTGTCGGACGCATGACAGACGCGGTCTGGTCGCCGGGTCTGAAGAAGAACATCGGGTACGTCTGGGTGCCGATCGAGCTGGCCGAGCTGGGGACCTCGTTGGACGTGGAGTCTGAGAACGGCGCCCTCACGGGCACCACGGCCGCCATCCCGTTCGTGGACCCGAAGAAGGAGGTCCCGGCCGGCAACCTGGCGTAACGGCGCTCTCCGGAGGGGTGTGGGTATCCTGTTACGGCGGGAAGTCGTACGAACCTCGTGTGAGTCCGGTACGAATCACCCGCATGACCACGACCCTCCGGAGGTTCCGCATGCGCCGAACCATCTTGCCGCTGGTAGTGCTCGCCATCGTGGCGAGCGGCTGTTCGCTCAGCTTCGGATCCGAGGACTCAACCGGGCCAGTCGGGACCCTGTCTGAGCAGACAACCGCACCGCCCCTCCCGCTGGAGAACGGTTCGGTGGAAGCCGTCGTGCAAAGGGTCCTGCCGGCCGTGGTGAACGTGACGACCGATGTCTTCCAAGGCGCCGGGCAGACCGGTCAGGGAGTAGGAACGGGTTTCGTGGTTCGTGCCGATGGGATCGTCGTTACCAACTGCCACGTCGTGGAGGGCGCCTCCAAGATCACGGTGTCGTCTTCGGACGTCGAGCCGAGGGAGTACGACGCCCGAGTGATCGGCGGCGACTGTCTCCATGATCTGGCGGTCCTGAAGATAGACGCGTCGGGTCTGCCCACCGTTGCCCTGGGCAACTCCGCCGACCTCCTGCTGGGGCAGCGTGTCGTCGCGCTGGGCTATGCGCTCGCCCTCGAGGGTGGACCCACCGTGACCACCGGCATCGTGTCGTCCCTGGACCGCACGATCACAGCCTCCGATCCAGGCTGCGACGTCTGCGAGAACGGCGCGCGAACCTACACCGGCGCCATCCAGACCGATGCCGCGATCAACCACGGCAACTCGGGCGGCCCCCTCGTGGACATGCGGGGACAGGTCATAGGTATCAACACGGCCGGCGACGACAGCGCCCAGAACATCGGCTTCGCCATCGCGATCGACTCGGTGAAGCAGGTCATCGCGGACGCCCAGGCCGATCCGCTGGCCCCGGCGGCGTACCTGGGTGTCTCCACTCAGTCGGTGACCGCGGCGCTGGCACTGCAATTCGACCTCACCGTGAGCGAGGGTGCGTACGTGCTCGGCCTCACCGGTGACGGGCCCGCGGCGGCCGCTGGCATCCTGGAGGGCGACGTCATCGTTGGCATCGACGGGAACCCGATCGCGACCGGCGAGGACCTTGGCAGCGTGCTCGAAGGACTCGAGCCAGGCGACCGGGTTCCGGTCCAGGTGATCGGCGTGAACGGACGGTCGCGCACGATCGAGGTAACCCTCGGCACTCGGCCCCTCCCGGTCGAGCTTCCGTAGCCTGCGTCCACGACCGGGTACCGGCCCGTAGGCTAGGCGAGTGCACCGCTTCCGTCTCCGCGTCGCGCGGATCCTGGGGATCCCGATCTGGGTACATGGTTCGTGGTTCGTGGTGCTTGGGCTCGCCGTCTGGGCGATGACCGTGGCGTTCGGGGACGTCTTCCCCGAACTCCCGATCGCCGAGCGCCTCGTGATGGCCATGGTGACGGGGTTGACGTTCTTCGGATGCCTCTGCGTGCATGAGTTGGCCCATGCTGTCGTCGCACGCCGGTTCGGTGTCAGCGTCCGCGGCATCACCCTCTTCCTGCTTGGAGGGGTCGCCGAGATCCGGGGCGAGCTGCCGTCTCCGGGAGCCGAGTTCGCGGTGGCTGCGGCGGGACCGGCTACGTCCGTGGCGATCGGGAGCGTCTTCGCCCTCTTGGCGGAGTGGGCAGGCGGACTCGGATGGACGGCCGTGGAGGCCGTCGCCTTCACGCTTGCGCTCGTGAACCTAGGCGTGGCGCTGTTCAACCTGGTCCCGGGCCTGCCGCTCGATGGCGGGCGGATCCTGAGGGCGGCGATATGGTGGCGGACGGGAAGCTTCGCCCGCGCCACAGCCGCGGCATCACTAGGCGGACGGGTCGTGGCCGCCTTGCTCGTCGCGATCGGGATCGTGGGCGCGATGAAGGGGGAGCTCACCGCTCTGTGGTACGCGCCCATGGGGGGATTCATCTGGTTCCTTGCCCGCGCGTCGGCTCGCGCCACGCCGCCGGTCGACGACCGTGCGCTAGCCTTGAGCGGTGAAGGTGAGGCTGCGTAACCCCGACAGAGCGGTTGAGGTCGTGGGGGGTCGAGCGGTTCACGCCGTCCTAGATGACCTGGGCGTCGATCCCGACACTGTGCTGGTGATCCGCGGCGGCGAGCTCATCACGCGCGAGACCCGGTTGGACGATGCCGACGAGATCGAGATCCGACCCGTCATCTCGGGGGGCGCCGCGTGAAGTGCCGCCGCTGCCGGGGTTCCGCCGTGATCGAGATCCGCCGCCACAACGCCGCCTACTGCAAGGATTGCTTCTTCCATGTGTTCCGCGAGCAGGTGAAGCGCGCGATCTCCCAGTACGACATGTTCGCCACGACGGATCGCATCCTGGTGGCGGTCTCCGGCGGGAAGGATTCCCTGGCGCTGTGGGACGTCTTGCTGGATCTCGGCTACGACGTCACCGGCCTCTACCTGGGACTTGGGATCGGGACCTACTCCACGCGCTCGGGTGAGGTGTCGAAGTCGTTCGCTGCGGATCGCGGCGCGGAGCTGTTGTTGGTCGACCTGGAGCGCGACTTCGGGTACGACATCCCTACGGCGGGGAGGAAGGGCTCGCGCTCGACCTGCGCCGTATGCGGGCTTAGCAAGCGGTACGTCTTCAACCGGGCGGCACTCGACGGCGGGTTCGACGTGGTCGCCACCGGGCATAACCTGGACGACGAAGCCGCCAACCTCCTGGGCAACACGTTGCGCTGGCAGACCGGATACATCGCCCGTCAGTCGCCCGCCCTGGCCGCGAAGGACGGCATGGTGAAGAAGGTCAAACCACTGTTCCGACTCTCCGAACTTGAGACGGCGGCCTTCGCGTTCCTGCGTGGGATCGACTACGTGGTCGAGGAGTGTCCGCTGGTGGCTGGGAACACACAGCTCCGGTACAAGGAAGCTATGAACGCCCTTGAGGCGAACTCGCCGGGAACGAAGGCGCAGTTCTTCCTGGGATACCTCGATCGCGGCGTGCCGCTCTTCAGGTCCGAGGACTCTGCCGTCCTGACCGTTTGTGAGAACTGCGGCCAGCCGACGACAGCGCGGTTCTGCGCGTTCTGTCGCGCTCGGGCGCAGATCCTGGGGGAGCGACTGGGGGAGCGCTCGACATCCCCAGAGGACGACGCGACGACCTCGGAGGAGATGGCCGACGAGGTCATGCCCGTCGAGATCTTCGGAGGCTCGGCGTGAGGGCCCCCTTCGAGGCGGGGGAGCGGGTGCTGCTGGTCGACCAACGGGACCGGACCTACCTCATCCGGTTGGAGCCGGGCGCCACCTACCACACGCATAGCGGCACACTGGCGCACGACTCGATCCTGGGCGCGCAGGAAGGGGTCCGCGTCGAGACATCCAAGGGCATGGTGCTCACGGCCTTCCGCCCTCGGCTGGCCGACGTGGTACTCAAGATGCCGCGCGGCGCGCAGGTCGTATACCCGAAGGACCTGGGCCCGATCGTCGTCTACGCCGATGTACATCCGGGTGCCCGCGTGTTGGAGGCGGGTACGGGATCCGGCGCGCTCACGATCGCGCTCTGCCAGGCGGCCGGCCCGGATGGCAGCGTCGTCAGCTACGAACTGCGTCCCGATCACCGGTCTCAGGCCATCGAGAACGTCGAGGCGTTCTTCGGCAAGCTCCCGTCGTGGCTGGATCTGCGCGAGGGTGACATCAGCGAGGTCGATACCACGGGCGAACGGTTCGACCGATGCGTGCTCGATCTGCCCGAGCCCTGGGTTCCGCTCTCCGTCCTCAACCGCGTCCTGGAGCCGGGCGGTGTGGTTTGCGCCTACCTGCCCACGACGGGACAGGTGCAAGAGCTGGTTCTTGCCCTCCGCGGGAACGGGTTCCAGCACGTGGAGACTTTCGAGACCCTGCGGCGATCGTGGCACGTGACCGAGCGCAGCGTGCGCCCCGATCACCGCATGGTTGGACACACGGGCTTCCTCACGATCGCCCGCCGTGTCGGCGACGTTCGCTAGCGTTGGAGTCCCTTTCGGCGAGAAGTTGGGGAATACCCGGTTCAAGGCATCATCGCTCCACGCCGAAGTGCCGTATGACTGAGGTAGAGGCACTTGCCCGAGCTTCCGCGGTCGGCCGAGGGCCCGGACATATACTGACGCTCCGCGCGCACCGGGGAGGTGACGCAGATGCCCGATCACGAGCAGGTGGAACGCTACGAGAAGCAGGTCCACGAGCTCCAGTCCCAGGTGAAGTTCCTCGAGGAGGAGGTCGGACTACTTCGCCGCCGTCTCACCAATGCTCCGCGGCAGGTCACCATCCTGGAAGAGAAGCTGGTCGAGACGCGCGATCAACTCACCCGTGCGATCGGACAGAACCAGAAGCTGGCCGACGCGCTGCGCGGTGAACGTCAGAAGATCGAGGCGCTCGCCGAGGAGGTCGAGAAGCTGAGCCAGCCCCCCGCGTCTTTCGGCGTGTACCTGGGAGCCAACGACGACGGGTCGATCGACGTGTTCACCGGCGGCCGCAAGATGCGCGTTACACCGGCTCCAGATCTGCAGATCGAACGTTTCAACCCCGGGGCGCAGGTCATCCTGAACGACTCGCTGAACGCGGTCGAGGTGTTGGATCACGACCGCCAAGGCGAGGTGCTGAAGGTGAAGGAGCGCCTAGGCGACGACCGTGTCATGTTGGTCGGCCGCGGTGACGAGGAATACGTGGCTACGCTCGCGGGCTCGCTTGTCGGCCAGGCGGTGCGAGCCGGCGACCCCGTCTTGTACGACTCGCGCTCAGGTGTCGCGCTCGAGCTGCTCCCGAAGGAAGTGGTCGAGCAGTTAGTTCTGGAGGAGATCCCGGACGTCAGCTACGAGGACATCGGCGGTCTAGAGGGCCAGATCGAGGCGATCCGCGACGCGGTGGAGCTGCCGTTCCTGTACGCGGAGCTCTTCCAGGAGCACGAGTTGGAAGCGCCCAAGGGGGTACTGCTGTACGGACCCCCCGGCTGCGGCAAGACGTTGATCGCGAAGGCGGTGGCGAAGTCGCTCGCCGAGAAGGTCGCGGAGCGCACCGGACGCGACGACGCGCGCAGCTACTTCCTGAACGTGAAGGGGCCTGAGCTGCTGAACAAGTACGTGGGCGAGACCGAACGCCAGATCCGCGAGATCTTCCAGCGCGCGAAGGAGCGCAGCGAAGAGGGCCTGCCGGTGATCGTGTTCTTCGATGAGATGGACTCGATCTTCAGGACCCGCGGTACGGGTATCTCGTCCGACGTTGAGTCCACCATCGTGCCGCAGCTCCTTTCGGAGCTCGACGGGGTAGAGACGCTCAAGAACGTGATCGTGATCGGCGCTTCCAACCGCGAGGATCTGATAGACCCCGCCATCCTGCGGCCGGGCCGGCTGGACGTGAAGATCAAGATCGAGCGTCCCGACGGCCCACAGGCGAAGGACATCATGTCTAAGTACCTTCACCCGTCCATCCCGATCCACCCCGACGAGATCGATCGGAACAACGGTGATGCATCGCTCGCCACTGCACGGATGATCGAGAAGACCGTCGAGCTCATGTACGAGCCTTCCGACCGCAACCGCTTCCTGGAGGTCACCTACGCCTCGGGGGACAAGGAGATCCTGTATTTCAAGGACTTCAACTCGGGCGCCATGATCGAGAACATCGTCCGGCGATCCAAGAAGGAAGCCATCAAGCGATTCCTGTCCACGGGCGAGAAGGGGATCAAGAGCGAAGATCTCGTCCAGGCGATCCGCGATGAGTTCAAGGAGAACGAGGACCTGCCGAACACCACTAACCCGGACGACTGGGCCCGCATCTCGGGCAAGAAGGGCGAGCGGATCGTGTACGTCCGGACCTTGCTCGGCGACGACGGCGACGGACGACAGGTCGAGCGCGTGAACGCGGGTCAGTACCTGTAAGGTTGGCCGATGGCCATCCCCAAGGTCTTCGGCACGGAGACCGAATACGGGATCGCGGCAGCAGGCTCACCGGGATTCAACCCCGTGCTGTCGTCCTCGATCCTCATCTCTACCTACGCCGGATCCCTCCGCAGGATCCGCTGGGACTATGAGCAGGAGTCGCCTCTACGCGATGCACGCGGGTTCGAGCCGGTGCCGGCAAGGGAAGGCACCGACGAGGACCTGGGCCTGGCGAACGTGATCCTGCCCAACGGGGCGCGCTACTACGTGGATCACGCGCACCCCGAGTACTCGACCCCGGAGTGCCTCACGCCGCGCGCCCTGGTTATCCACGACAAGGCAGGGGAGCGCGTGCTGGAACGGTCGCTCGAGGAGGTGACTCGCGAGCTCCCCACGACCCCACGTCTGACCGTCTACAAGAACAACAGCGACGGCAAGGGCAACTCCTACGGGACACATGAGAACTACCTGGTGGACCGCGCCACGCCGTTCGGCGACATCGTGCGTGACCTGACACCGTTCTTCGTCAGCCGACAGGTGTTCTGCGGCGCCGGCAAGGTGGGAACCGAGGCACCGTGGGACGATCGCGGGAGTGTCGACTACCAGTTGACCCAGCGGGCGGACTTCTTCGAGACCGAAGTTGGTCTGGAGACCACCCTCAAGCGGCCGATCATCAACACACGCGATGAGCCGCACGCGGACCCCGAGAAGTACCGGCGCCTCCACGTGATCGTCGGAGACGCGAACATGTGCGAGGTGGCGACGTTCCTGAAGATCGGGACGACGGCGATCGTGCTCAAGATGATCGAGGACCAGTTCCTCCCTGACCTCACGCTGCAGAACCCTGTGGCGGCATTGCACGAGGTCTCGGGGGACGTCACCTGCACCCAGACCATACGGCTGGCCGATGGGAGGCAGCTCTCGGCCGTCCAACTGCAGTGGGAGTACTTCGAGCACGCGAAGAAGTACGTGGATCGAGAAGACGACACGCCTGAGAACCACGAGGTGCTCAAGCGGTGGGAGACGACACTGGCAGCTTTGGAGACGGAACCGCTCACACTTCACCGCGAGTTGGACTGGGTAGCGAAGTACCGGTTGCTGGCCGCCTATCGTGAGCGCGACGGCCTGGATTGGACGGACGCCAAGCTGCGAGCCATCGATCTCCAATACCACGACGTGCGTCGCGAGAAAGGGCTCTACTACCGCCTGGTCTCGAGCGGCAAGGTGGAACGTCTGACCACGGACGAAGAGATCGATGAGGCCGTGATGGAGCCTCCCGAGGACACGCGGGCCTATTTCCGTGGCCGCTTCATCGCGAAGTTCCCGGACGCGATCGCCGCGGCGTCGTGGGACTCGATCATCGTGGACACAGGAGCTGATGCGCTGCAACGGATCCCGATGCGCGAGCCGTTGCGCGGCACGCGGGAGCACGTCGAGGATCTCCTCCGCGACGCGGAAGATGCGGCCACGCTGGTAGCCCGCCTTCAGTCCTAGGTCGTTCAGGCCGAAGCACTCGGTAGGATAGGCGGGCCCGCACCGAGGAGACCGACCATGCCGCAGGAACAAGAGCAGAAGAAGACACAGCGCAAGGGTGGCGGCGGAAGCAAGAGCGATTCCGACGCCGGCCAAGTCACGCAGTCCTCAAAGGCCGCCGAGCTCAAGGAGGAGATGGACGACATCCTCGACGAGATCGACTCCGTACTGGAGGAGAACGCCGAGGAGTTCGTGAAGAGCTACGTCCAGAAGGGCGGCGAGTGAGCGAGCAGCTGGGCCCGCCCGTTTCGGGCGCGTCGTTCGGCGCGAACCCGAGCTTCGTGGACCTTCTACGGCAGGCTCGGCCCGACGCGGTGTCGTCCCCGCTGACACACGCGGCTTCCGCGAGCGGTTTACCCATCCCGCACGGCACCACGGTTCTCGGGCTCAAGTACGCGGACGGCGTGATCATGGCCGGCGACCGTCGCGCAACGGCCGGCTACACCGTTGCCGATCCCAAGATGCGCAAGGTGTTCGCGGCCGACGACTACTCTGCCATCGCGATCGCCGGCGCGGCCGGTCAGGCGATCGAGCTCGTGAAGCTGTTCCAGCTGGAGCTGGAGCACTACGAGAAGATCACAGGTGACCGGCTGTCGTTAGAGGGCAAAGCCAACCGACTGGCACAGATGATCCGCTCGAACTTCCCGCTCGCCATGCAGGGACTGGTCGTCGTCCCGCTGTTCGGCGGATTCGATGAGGGTCGCGGTGAGGGCCGCATCTTCTACTACGACGCCACAGGGGGTCGTTGGGAGGAAGACGACTACCAGACGACCGGTTCCGGCGGACAGCCGGCCAAGAACTCCCTCAAGAAGCGGTGGCATGCGGGGTTGTCGCGTGAGGAGGCTCTTCGCGTGGCCGTCGAGGCTTTGCTGGACGCGGCCGAGGACGACGTGGCCACGGGTGGCCCGGACGTGACGCGGCGGATATTCCCGAACGCGGTCGCCGTGACGTTGTCCGGAGCCGATGATGTGCCCGAGGAGCAGGTGGCGGCCGCGGTGGCCGCGGTCCTGGAGGAGCGGTCCTAGATGTCGTTCATGCCCTATGTCTCGCCGGATCAGATGATGAAGGATCGGTCCGAATACGCGCACAAGGGGATAGCGCGCGGCCGCTCGGTGATCGGCATGGAATACGCGGACGGATTGCTGTTCATCGCCGAGAACCCCAGCGCCACGCTGCATAAGATCAGCGAGATCTACGACCGGATCGCGTTCGCCGGAGTGGGCAAGTACAGCGAGTTCGAGGATCTTCGGATCGCCGGTATCCGACTGGCCGATCTTCGAGGCTACTCGTATGGGCGCGAGGACGTGAAGGCGCGTGACCTGGCGAACGCGTACTCGCAATCGCTCTCCACCATCTTCACGCAACAGATGAAGCCCTACGAGGTCGAGATCCTGGTCGCGGAGGTTGACGGCGAGGCGAGCGGCACTGCCCTGTATCACGTGCTCTTCGATGGGAGCGTGACCGACGAGCACGGGTTCATCGCGATCGGCGGCCACGCGGAGGATCTGACCGAGACCCTGAGGCAGGAGTACCAGGAGGGATGGGACCTCCCCACGGCGGTCCGCTCGGCAGTGAACGCGTTGGGGTCACCGGAGTCGCGGGAGATCGAGGCGGACAATATCGAAGCAGGCGTGCTCGATCGCGGACGTCCGCAGCGCCGCAAGTTCCACCGCCTCGAGGACGGAGAGATCTCCCAGATCCTCGGCAGCTGACCCGCGTCCCAACCCTCCATGGGTCTAGGCCTAGACTCGTCGTCATGGATCGGCGGATCTTCGGCCTGGAGAACGAGTACGGCGTTACCTGCACGTTCCGTGGGCAGCGGCGGCTTTCGCCGGATGAGGTCGCTCGCTACCTCTTCCGTCGAGTGGTGCATTGGGGCCGCTCTTCGAACGTCTTCTTGGAGAACGGCGCTCGGCTGTACCTAGACGTCGGATCCCACCCCGAGTACGCGACACCCGAATGCGACGACGTGCGCGAGCTGGTCGCTCACGACAAGGCGGGGGAGCGGATCCTGGAGGGACTGCTCGGCGCCGCAGAGATCCGCCTGCACGAAGAGGGCATCAGCGGACAGGTCTACCTCTTCAAGAACAATACCGACTCGGCCGGCAACTCTTACGGTTGTCACGAGAACTATCTCGTCGCGCGCCACGGCGAGTTCGCGCGCATGGCCGACGTCCTGATCCCGTTCTTCGTGACTCGACAGATCTACTGCGGCGCCGGGAAGGTGTTGCACGGACCTCGCGGCGCGCAGTTCTGCATCTCGCAACGGGCCGAGCACATCTGGGAGGGCGTCTCGAGCGCCACCACGCGTTCGCGCCCGATCATCAACACGCGCGACGAGCCGCACGCCGATGCCGAACGCTTCCGTCGTCTGCATGTGATCGTGGGTGACTCAAACATGAATGAGTGGACAACCTTCATGAAGGTCGGCATCACCGACCTGGTCCTTCGCATGGTCGAGGCGAACACCGTCATGCGCGACCTCACGCTCGAGAACCCGATCCGTGCGATCCGCGAGATCAGCCACGACACGAGCTGCACCCGCAACGTGAAGCTCGCGAACGGCAGGGAGCTCACGGCGATCGAGCTGCAGACCGAGTACTACGAGAAGACGGCGAGGTTCTTGGAGCGCCGTGGCACCGACGAAGTCTCCAAGACGCTTCTCGAAGAGTGGCGGCAGGCCTTGGAGGCGCTCTCCGAAGGCGACCCGGAACGTCTGGGGCGCAAGGTGGACTGGGTGACCAAGCGTCTGTTGATCGAGCGGTACCAGGCCAAGCACGACCTGCCGCTCGCCTCGCCTAGGATCGCGTTGCTCGATCTCGCCTATCACGACGTGAACCGAGAGCGGGGTCTCTACTACCTGCTCGAGAAGGGCGGCAGGGTGGAGCGAGTCTGCAGCGATCGCGAGATCAACCGCGCGATGCGTGAACCGCCGCAGACCACACGTGCGAAGCTCCGCGGCGACTTCATTCGCCAAGCGAAGGCCAAGCGCCGCGACTACACGGTTGACTGGGTGCACCTCAAGCTGAACGATCAGGCCCAGAGGACCGTGCTCTGCAAGGATCCCTTCCGTAGCGTCGACGAGCGCGTCGAACAGCTCATCGCTCACATGTGATGGCCCGGGACCAGACGCCGCAGAGACCGGACCCGGTCGAGTCCGTGGATCGCTCCTTCGGTGTACTCGGCTGGGTGACGGTGGGCACGAACTTGATCCTCGGGCTGTTCACGCTCTCAGGATGGGTCGCCAGGCCTGTTTCGTGTCCTGGGGGATGCTCGTGGCGACCCGCCGGCGGGATGCTCTGGGTGTTCCTGGCGCTGCTCGACGTCGCCCTCGTCCTGCTCTGGGCGGGTGTGGGGTACCTTCATCTTCAGACGGTAGGTGAGCGCATCGGGCGACGGTTCGCCGACAAGCTCGACGCCGGTCGGGACGACGCCAAGGGATCCTAGGTCTCGACCCCTTCGCGCCATCGACGGCCGCCCGTGGCCATACGACCGGCCAGCACGCCAGCCGCCCCGGCCGCCAGGAAGAACGCGGGGTCGTCCTCCTGGGTCCGACCCATGGAGCGCGCCACGACCGCGCGCGCGCGGAGCTCGTCGAGCGCCGGGCGGCCGTCCACCTCCACGAGTTGGTGCCTTTCTTCGAGCTTCGCCGCACGAAGTGCGCCCCACACGGCCTGGCGCTGCCCGTCATCCACCAGTGAAGGAACCGGTACGAACGCCTCGACCTTGCAGACGTCTCGCAGGATCGTGAGCGAATGATGCGACAGACCTCTATGGCGTTCGCGTGTGTCAGCGAAGCTCACGCGGAGCGCGGGGATGGGACGGCCTCCGAGCGTGGCGGCTGCGTTCAAGGAGTTGCCGCTCCCCAGCGCGCTCACGCCCCAGGTGGTGTCGGTGCCCAGGTTGCCGGGCCCATCAGCCACCACGATCACGTCGGCGCCCATCACCTCCCTGGCGGCCAGCATGCCCGTCCACACCGTGACGGCCTCGAGCTCGCCGCCGAAGGACTGACCGCACGTGATCCAGCCGTCCAACAGCCCGGTCTCCCGCAGTTCGAACACCAACCTGGAGAAGGCACCCGGCAGCGCGGCTCCATCGGTCATGACGAAGGCGATAGAGGAGGCCCCCGCCCGTTTCGCTCCCGCCGCCACAGGCGCCACCATCGAGTGCAGCGGGGCACAGACCACGGGGGTCAGCTCCAGACCACGAGATCCCTCCAACACGTCGCGATGGGTCTCCTCGACGCTCGTCACGGCGGTCTGCACGGGCGTGTATCGAGCCTTCATGACGCGACCGGGCGGCTGGAGGTCCGCCGGTGCGGCACCTTCCACCGCGATCACGAAGTGCACCCCGCCTGTTCCCAATGCGAGGGCAGCCGCGGTCGTGTTCAGGATGACTGTGTCTCCGACGGTTACGGGACCCACGAGCTCCGGATAGGCGATCGCGACCGCTTGCCCACCGTCCACGTCCACCTCGATCTCATGCGAACCGGGACGCGCTGCCCCGAGCGCGGTCACCATGCCGCGCCTCAGGCGTATCACGAGGTTCCTCTGTCGGCCGACATGGCCCCGCTATGATGCCGCACGATGGCGGGGGAGGACCGGATGGAACCGCTCGAACGGCTGTTGAACCTGGTCGGGCTCCTCCTAGAGACCCGCACCCCGCTCACGTTCGAGCAGATCCGGGCCACGCTGGAGCCCTACGCACAAAGCAACGTTGACACGGCCAAGCGCATGTTCGAACGCGACAAGGACATCCTTCGCGACTACGGCGTGCCTCTGGAGCTCGTTGACACGGATGCCTGGGGGACGGAGCAGGGATACCTGATCCCCAAGGACCGTTACTACCTACCCGACATCGCCTTCACCCCCGAGGAGCTGGGGGCTCTCCTGGTTGCCGCACAAGGCGTTCGCGGCGACACCCCAGCGGAGCAGGCGGTTCGGAAGCTGATGTCGGGCGCAGGGAGCGGGGTGCTGGCCGGCCTCGCCGGGGGACCGCTGGTGTCGGGCTCGGACGTCGGGGGGGAGCTCGTCATGGCGGCGGCGGGCGCCGCGCAGGCCCATCGGCGCGTTCGGTTCGGATATCGGACGTCGAAAGGGGCGGCATCCGAGCGAGACGTGGATGCCTACGCCGTGGTGTTCCGGGCCGGCCATTGGTACCTGGCGGGGTTCGATCACGAAAGGGATGAGGTGCGGTCCTTCCGGCTGTCGCGGTTCACCACGGAGCTGGATGAGACAGGAGAAGGTGCGGAGCCGCCAGAGGGGTTCCGCGCAGCCGATCTGATCATGGGCGGTCCTTGGGTGTCGACGGGGGAGGAGCAGGCCGTGGTAGCGCTCTCGCCTGAGGTGGCCTGGTGGGCCGCCAGTACGTTGACGGGGGCGGAGATCACCGGCACGCGCGAGGACGGCTGGGTCGAGTTGAGGGTGCCCGTCGCCGACGAAAGCGCACTGGCGCCCGTGATCCTCCAGCTGGGGCCCGACGTCGTGGTCCTAGAGCCGGCAACGCTTCGCGACGAGGTCGTATCGCGGCTGGAGGCGCTCGTTGACTGAACCCCGTGGCAAGCCGGCCGCAAGGACCTCCGAGCGTCTAGGGCGGATGCTCGTGATAGTGCCGTACCTGGTGCAACATCCGGGGAGTTCCCTGCCCGCTGTCGCCGAGGTCTTCGGCGTCCCGGAGGATCAGCTCCGGCGCGACCTGGACCTGCTCTTCATGTCGGGTCTGCCGCCCTATGGTCCTGGGGACCTGATCGAGGTCGAGGTAGACGAGGACGGCCGGATCTACATCTCTATGGCCGAGCAGTTCGCCCGCCCGCTGAGACTCACGCGGAACGAGGCGCTCGCTCTCTACCTCCGGGGGACCGAGCTCCTCGGGACCGCGGGCCTGCACGAGACCACCGCTCTCGCCTCGGCGCTGGACAAGCTTCGTTCGTCGCTCGGCCCCGAGACGCTCGGGGATGCCAGAAGGATCGAGATGGCCGCACCCGGTCCTCCGATCGAGCACCTCGAGCTCCTGCGGCAGGCCGCTCGCGAACACCGGCGTCTGCTGATCGAGTACTTCGCGCATTCATCGGGTGGATGGAGCCGCCGCGAGATCGACCCGGAAGAGGTCTTCTCGAGCATCGGCAACTGGTACGTGGCGGCGTGGGACGTGGCGGCGGACGCCGAACGGTTGTTCCGCGCGGATCGGATCCGCGACGCAGAGGCGACCGGCGAGCTCTTCGAGCCGAGAGGCCTGGAGGGCGCGGGGCGGTCCCTATACACCCCGACCGAGGAGGACGTCGCCGTTCGCCTCCGGCTGACGCCCGGGGCTCGGTGGATCGGCGAGTACTACGCCACGTTGGAAGCGGTTGAATGCGATGACGGCTCCCTGGATGTCATCTTGCCCGCCAGGAGCCTGGGATGGGTGGCCCGACTCCTGCTCCGGGTGGGTCCCGAGGTCACCGTGCTGGACCCGCCCGAGCTGGAGGCGGAGGTCCGCGAACTGGCCAGGAGAACCCTCGACCGATACGGGGAGTAACCAGCCCTTTGGGGGTAGCCCCGTTCGGGGGACACAGGCTCAAGCCGTTGGACCTCTCCGCCGATGTTCGGGGGGAGATGACAACCATCCGGACAACCTGCCCCCGCTGCGGCGAGGTCGACATGGGACCCGAGGCGATCCTCCTGTCCGTCAAGGACGACGGACGCGAGGGGAGCTACAGGTTCACCTGCCCGAGCTGCGCCGACGACGTCGAGAAGCGAGCGGACCGCAAGATCGTGGCCCTGTTGGTCTCGGCCGGCGTCGATATGGCCCGATCGGAAGGTGATCTACAGTCGGCTATGTTGTTCGACGATGTGGACGGAGGCCGTTCCATGCCTGTAGGACCTGCCTTCTCGATCGACGATGTCATCGAGTTCCACTTCCTGCTGCAGGACGACCGTTACATCCAGGACTTCTTCGCCAGCAGCGACGGCGTCTGAGCCCGTCCACGTCCTCGACTCACCTCTGCGGTAGCATCGCCTCGTGGGCTCCTGGATCGTCGTCTGGTTCGTGATCGGGATCGTTTCGACCGTCGCGATCCTGGCCTGCCTGATAGGACTGGTCCGCCATCTGCTGATCCTGGGGCGATCGGTGAAACAGCTCCAGGAGGAACTCCAGCCGATAGCCGACGATGTGGCGCGCGAAGGGCAGAAGGCCGGCGAACACACGTCAGCCATCGGGGCCCGGCGGAGCGGGGGCTCGTCCACCAGGGGCTCGGGGTAGAATCGGGCACGGGCGTAGCCCCCTGCTGTAGATGCTGAACATCGGCCCTCAGGAGCTCATCCTCGTTCTGATCATCGCCCTGGTAGTGGTGGGCCCCAAGCGCCTGCCAGAGCTCGGCCGCACCATAGGCAGAGGCATGAGGGAGTTCCGCAAGATGCAGGACGATGTACGCGACACGCTCAAGATCGATCTCGACCCCGAGCTCGATCCGCCCAGCAGGCCGGTAGCCAAACCGCACAAGGTTCGCAGCACCGAGCCCGACGATGTGGGCGAGGTCGACGAAGTCACAGATCTGACGGATCCTTCGGCCGCTGAGCCTCCATCCGCGGGCGAGGGGCCGGCCGACGTCGAGCCGGAAGCCGCGGAGTAGCGGCAGCCCTAACACCCATGCGCGTCTTCCACAAGATCCGGCGTCGATCGCCCGACGAGAGAACGGGCAACATGACGCTGTTCGAGCATCTCGACGAGCTGCGTCAGCGCCTCATCGTCTCCATGGTGGCCGTAGCGGTCGGTGCCGTCGTGGGGTGGTTCCTCTACAACCCGGTCGTCGACCTGCTCCTGAAGCCCTACTGCGATTACTGGAACACGCTCGACCCGGCGCTCCGCACCACCGACTCGTGCGTCCTGTTCTACATGGGGCCGCTCGATGCGATGGTGGTGAAGCTCAAGGTCGTCGTGTTCATCGGGATCTTGGTGGCACTGCCCGTGCTCCTGTGGCAGTTCTGGGGGTTCGTGGTCCCGGGGCTCACCTCTCGGGAACGCCGCATGACGGTGCCGTTCGTGGCGTCTTCGGTCGTGCTCTTCGCGATGGGCGCAGCGTTCGCCTACATAACCCTTCCGAAGGGACTGAACTTCCTGCTGGGGTTCGCCGGATCGGACTTCGTCCCCATCCTCACCGGGGACAGGTTCATCACGTTCGTGGTTCTGGTCGCGTTCGCCTTCGGGCTCTCGTTCGAGTTCCCGATCGTGTTGATCTTCCTGGAGCTGGTGGGGGTCGTGTCCAGCGAGAGGCTCAGGAAGTGGCGCAGGTTCTCGATCCTGGGGATCGCCATCTTCGCGGCGATCATCACACCCTCGTCGGATCCGTACACGATGCTGGCTCTGGCCCTGCCGATGTACCTCTTCTACGAGGCCGCTATCATCGTCGGTCGCTTGATGAAGAGATAGGAAACGATGGCGATCAAAGGCAAAGGCAAGACCAAGGGCCGCGCGCCGGCACGGGCGCCCCGCAGGACGCCGGTCGACGTACCCGTTCCGTTCTTCCTCCGGCGCAGGGTTCAGGTGATCCTGGCTTTCGTCACCGGCATCCTGGTGATGATGCTGGCGGTGTGGGTCACGAACGGCCTGCGCCAGCAGCGCGAAGACGACCAGAAGAGCGCCGAGGCCGCAGATCAGCGCGCGGCGGCTCAGGCGTGGAAGGGCGAGGTCGAGGCCACGCTCGGCGCGATCGGAACCCTGAACCAGGAGGCGTCACCCACCGTGCTACCGGCGATCGGGGACACGATCGCGGCCTTGGACGGAGGTGAGGTGCCGGAAGGCGCCGCTAAGACCCTGCGGACCGCTCAGGACGAAGCCACGGCGGCGAGCGAGGCCATCCTCGCATATGCGCTGGTCGAGGAGATCCGAAACAAAGGGATGACCGAGGGGCAGGCGAACTACTTCTTGAACTCGCAGGCTCGGATCGCGGAAGCGCTTGATCTCTACGGTCAGGCAGCCGTCGTGGCCGCGCTGGCTGCCGTGGCGTCCGATACCGACCGAATACCCCTGGTGAGGCGCGCGAAGAAGCTGGCGGCCTCCGCCGACCAGATCTTGGCTGAGGGCTGGAGCGACTACCAGCAGGCCCTTCTCTCCGTACAGATCGTCGAGACGCCCGCGCTGCCGACGGGCGGGTAGTAGGGATCGATATGCCCGCCATGACACCTGTGGTCGTGGTGGCCAACCCGACTTCGGGTCACGGCAAGGGGGGCCGGTTGATCGGCCGGGTGGACAAGGTCTTGAATGAGATCGGCGTGGAACACGAGATCCGCGTGTCGGGATCCGGACCGGAACTGGAGACCTTCGCACGTGACGCGGGCGAGCAGGGTGCGCGGATCGTGGCCGTCCTCGGAGGCGACGGGAGCGTAGGTCTGGCCGCCAACGGCGTCTTCGGGACCGGGGCGGCTCTCGCGGTCCTGCCCGCCGGCACGGGCAACGACTTCGCCAAGGCTATCGGCGCGAGGCGATTGGAGCAGGCTGCCCGCCTGCTCGCCGATCCCGACATCCGCCCGATAGACGTCGTCCGGCTCACGGCCGGCGCAGAGCATCGCTACTTCGTGAACGTGGCGGGAGCTGGGTTCGACTCCGAGGTCAACGAGACGGCCAACGCCATGCGGGGAGGACTAGGGGCCACGGGCACCTACGTGGCGGCCGTCATCAAGACCTTGCCGAGGTTCGTGCCCGCCGCCTTCCACATGCAGCTCGACGACCGGTCGCTGGACCTGCACGCGATGCTCGTGGTGATCGGCAATAGCGTCGCGTACGGTGGGGGTATGAGGATCACACCGACCGCGATACTGAACGACGGCGAGCTCGACGTCTGCATCGTGTCTGCGATGGGAACCGGCGCCTTCTTGCGGGCGTTCCCTCGGGTCTTCCGTGGGTGGCACACGAACCACCCCAAGGTGACCATGCTCCGCGGGAAACACGTGAAGCTGGAGGCGGATAGACGGGTTCAGGTCTACGCCGACGGTGAACGAGTGGGGCCGCTGCCGGCTGTTTTCGAGGTTCTGCCGAAGACCCTGCCGATAGTCGTCGGTCCGGACGCGAGGGCCGTAGGTTGACCGACGGGGTCCTGTTCATCCACGCGTTCCCTCTGGACGCACGCATGTGGGAGCCGCAGATCGGGGCGCTCGCCGACGCCGTGCCCGTCGTCACCCCGCACCTCCCCGGGTTCGGGGGGACACAGGGAGAGGATGTGATGAGCATGGACCAGGCGGCCGCGCGTTGCCTGGAGTCGCTGGATGCGGCAGGAGTGGACCGGGCCGTCGTTTGCGGCCTGTCCATGGGCGGATACGTCTCGCTCGCGCTCTGGCGGATGGCGCCGGAGCGATTCCTGGGCCTGGTGCTCGCCAACACCCGCGCAGGCGCCGACACCCCGGAGGGCGCCGCCGGCCGTCGTGCTCTCGCGGAGCGACTGCGCGCTGAGGGGAGCGACTTCTTGGTTGAGAACCCTCCGCCGCTGCTCTCCGACGGCGCCTCGGCGGAGCTCCGTGCCCGGATCCGCGACATGATCGCCGGACAGCCGGCCGGATCCATCGCCGCGGCGGCTCTGGGGATGGCCGATCGACCGGACTCCACATCCGACCTCCCGACGATCGACGTGCCGACGCTGATCATCACGTCCACTCGGGACGCTCTGATCCCGCCCGAGGCCACCATGCCTATGGCCGATCTGGTTCCGAACGCCGAACTCTCGATCATCGAAGACGCGGGGCACCTGTCGAACCTAGAGGCGCCCGAGGCGTTCGATGAGCTGCTCGCCCTCCATCTCGAGCGCTGCTTCGGGGCCTGAAGTCCGCCCGTAGACTGGCCCGGTGACCACTCCTGCGGCCTTCGCGGCCCAGTTCCCGTTCGCCCTGGACGGGTTCCAGCTCACGGCGATCGAGGCGCTCGACGCCGGTCGATCGGTGCTGGTGGCCGCCCCGACGGGCTCCGGGAAGACAGTGGTGGCCGAGTACGCGATCGAACGGGCCCTGGACAGAGGCGGGAAGGCGTTCTACACAACGCCACTCAAGGCGCTGTCCAACCAGAAGTTCGGGGATCTGGTGGCCAAGCACGGAGCCGACAGTGTGGGGCTGCTCACGGGCGACAACGCGATCAACTCCGAGGCCTCTGTCGTGGTCATGACCACCGAGGTACTCCGCAACATGCTCTATGAGCGCAGCGGCACGCTGGATGGGCTGGTCACGGTCATCATGGACGAGGTCCACTATCTTCAGGATCCGTACCGCGGCGCCGTGTGGGAGGAGGTGCTGATCCACCTGGCCCTCTCCGCGTCGGTCGTGTGCCTTTCGGCCACCATCTCCAACGCCGAGGAGTTCGGCGACTGGATCCAGACGCTCCGGGGTGAGACGACGGTCGTGATCGAGGAGCGACGGCCGGTACCGCTGGAGCATCACTACCTGGTCGGGCGGCGCCTGCACCCTATGCACATCGAACAGGACGGCGCCTTGCTGCCGAACCCGTACGTGGTCTCTCTCGATCAGCAGGAGATGCGGATCAAGCACTACAGGCGAGCGAACGGTGGTACGACCCAGGGTCACCGCAACGACCGGCCCCGCGAGGGACACCGTCGCGTCTACGTCCCCAGGCGTGAGGAGGTCGTGGGGGTGCTGGCGCAGGCCGACATGCTGCCGGCGATCTACTTCGTGTTCAGCCGCGCTGGGTGCGACCGAAGCGTGCAGTGGATGCGGGACTCGGGGCTGCGGCTCACCACACGGGCAGAGGCCGATCGGATCCGTGAACGCGCCGAGAGCCGGGCGGCATGGATGGACGATGAAGATCTGGCCACGCTCGGCTTCTACGGATTCCTGGATGGACTCACCGCAGGCGTCGCCGCCCACCACGCCGGCATGCTGCCCGTCTTCAAGGAGACGGTGGAGGAGCTGTTCGAAGCGGGGTTGGTGAAGGTCGTCTTCGCCACAGAGACCCTCTCGCTGGGTATCAACATGCCGGCGCGAACCGTTGTGATCGAGGATCTGTGGAAGTTCCAGGGGGAGCGACACGAGATCCTCACCCCAGGCGAGTACACCCAGCTGACGGGCCGGGCAGGACGGAGAGGGATCGACGCCCTGGGTCACGCGGTCGTCGTGTACCAACGCCAGGTGCCGTTCGAGCGGGTAGCGGGCCTGGCGGCAACCCGCACGTACGATCTCACGTCGTCGTTCCGCCCCTCGTACAACATGGCTGTCAACCTGGTGCGCAACTACACGCCCGAGCAGGCGCACCAGCTGTTGAACTCGTCGTTCGCACAGTTCCTGGCCGACAAGGGGGTGGTCGCGCTGCAGCGTCAACGCGAGCGCGATCGAGAGGCACTGGAGGGCTATCGCGGCAACCTCGTATGTCATCTGGGGGACTTCGACGAGTTCTGGGGCATGCTCACCAAGGCCCAGCATCTTCGCGAAGAGGATCGACGCGGCCATGAGAGGGATCGGGCCGATGCGGTCCGGTCAGCGGTGGCAGGTCTGCGCCCCGGCGACGTGATCCACGTACCGCGCGCGAGGCGGCGCGGCCTGGCGGTCGTGCTTTCGTCGAGGGATGGTCGGCCCACCGCACTCTCCGAGGATCGGACCTATCTGCGTCTGTCCGCGAAGGACTTCGACGACCCGCCCTCGGTGCTTACCAGGGTGCAGCTTCCTAGATCGGGGAGCTCGCGCAGCGCTCGGTATCGACGGGACGTGGCCTCGAGGCTGGTGTCGCTGCATATGAAGCGCCCGGGGGAGGCGCCGTACCGAGCCGATCCGCAGGTGGAGGCGAAGGCTGCCCGCCTCGAGGCCGAGGCCGCCGAGCATCCGTGTCACGCGTGCCCCGAGAGGAGCAAGCATGAACGGTGGGCCACTCGCGCCGACGCCCTCGCGTCGCAGATGAGAGGCGTCGATCGACGGATACAGACCCGCACGGAGACGTTGGGCCGGCAGTTCGACCGGGTCCTGGCCGTCCTGGAGGCACTCGGTTACGTGAGCGGCTGGACGCTCACGCCGAAAGGCCGGACGCTTGCTCGGATCTACGGAGAGGGCGATCTGTTGGTGGGAGAGTCGTTGGCCGGCGGTCTGTTCGACGACCTTTCCTCGTCGGAGGTGGCGTCGCTCATCAGTAGCGTGGTCTACGAGTCGCGGGAACGTGTCCCCTCACCCGGCGAGATGCCGACGGCTCCGACCGATGATCGGTACGAGATCCTCATGCGCACCTACCGTCGGATCCGACGCACCGAGGAGGAGCATCAGGTGGAGTTGAGCCGCACGCTGGACGCCGGATTCGCGACGCCGGTGTTCCACTGGGCGGAGGGCGCGCCGCTCGAGCGGGCGTTGGAGGAGACCGAGATGGCTCCCGGTGACTTCGTGCGGAACTGCAAGCAGCTGGTCGATCTGCTCCGCCAGATCGAGGAGGTCGCCGAGCCTCCGACGGCGGCCCTCCTTCGCGATGCGCGTGCCGCGGTTCTCCATGGCGTCGTCGCCTACACGGGGCTGTAGCTACGATGCGCAGCGTGACGAAGAGCCCGTTCGGCCCGCTGGCGGTGATCGCCAATCCCCACGCGGGAGCCGGACGCGTCGGGCGGGAGCTCCCGGCCGTGGAGCGAGAGCTAACCGCCATCGGGCTCGACTACTCGCTGGCCGTGACGGCGGGGCCCGGCCACGCGACACGGCTGGCGACGGCTGCCATGGACGAAGGGGTGCGCTATCTGGTGGCGGTGGGTGGTGACGGAACCGTCCAGGAGGTCGTGAACGGCATGTTCCGCGACGGTCGCCCGATCGTCGACGAGCCGGTCCTGGGAGTGGTTCCGGCGCATTCCGGATGCGACCTGGTGCGGAGCTTCGGCTTGCCCGGCGACGTGGACGCCGCATGCGGTCACCTGGCTGGAGAGAACACCTACCCGTTCGACGTGATGAAGGTGGCCTACACCGATACAGGCGGCGAGCGCCGGATCCGCTACAGCGTGAACCTGGCTGAGATCGGCTTCGGTGCAGCGGTGATGCGCAGAACGGCACGCATGCCGGCCTGGCTCGGCCGGACGAGGTCGTTCTTGGCGTTCTGGTCGACCTACACGCGAACCAGGGTGCGCGACGTGCGGATCGAGGCCGACCGGAGCACGTACGAAGGTCCCGCTTTCAACGTGATCGTGGGCAACGCGCAGTTCGCGTCCGGCGGACTACGCCTGTCGCCCAGGTCGTTCCCCGGGGACGGCGTGCTCGACGTTCTGGTGTTCGAAGGCCCCCGCTCCGACGCCTACACGTTGCTCCCGAGGATCTTCCGCCACGGCGACCATATCCCGGACCCACGGATCCGCGAGATACGAGCCAGGATCCGCATGGCGATCGAGGCCGAGCGTCCGCTCCCGATCGTCGCCGACGGGGAGCTCCTGGGCACCACGCCGGCGTCGTTCCAGATCGTGCCTCGCTCGATACTGCTGAAGCTATGAGCGCCGATCACGCTGCCCGTCGCCAGCGGCTCGCGGCCGTCGCCGCCGAAGAAGGATTGGACGCCGTCGTGGTGACGCCCTCTCCCGACCTGACGTATCTGGCGGGCTATGACCCCATGCTCATGGAACGGCTAACGCTCCTCATCGTGAGCTCCGCTGGCGACGCGCTGCTGGTGGTGCCCGAGCTGGAGCGGCCGCTGGCGATCGACTCGCTCGTCGGCAAGAGCCTGGATGCGGATCGGATAGTGGGTTGGCGAGACGGGGTCGATCCTTACGAGATCGTCGCGGATGCTCTTCCGCGATCGGGCCGGGTTGCGGTGGGGGACCGGACCTGGGCCTCTCATGTGCTTGAGCTTCAGCGCGTGGCTCCGGGGCTGCAGTTCCAGGCGGCGTCCCCGACCATCGCCCGCCTCCGTTCCGTGAAGGACGAAGACGAGCTCGCGGCGCTCCGTCGTGCCGGCAGGGGTGCCGACGAAACCTTCCGGGCGATCTGCGGGATGCGGTTCCTGGGACGACGCGAGGAGGAGATCGCCGCCGACCTGGCCGAGCTCCTGGTGACCAACGGGCACACCCGCGCGGACTTCACGATCGTGGCGAGCGGCCCGAACTCGGCTTCGCCGCATCACGAGCCCGGTGGCCGAACGATCCTCCCGCACGATGCCGTTGTGCTCGACTTCGGGGGCGAGCTGGCCGGGTACTACTCGGACACGACCCGTACCGTAGTGGTCGGGGAGCCCCCGGCCGGGTTCCCCGACGTGTTCGCAGTCGTCCTCGCGGCCCAGGAGGCAGCAGTCCAGGCCGTCCGCCCGGGTGTGATGGCTCAAGAGATCGATCGGGTCGCCCGCCTCATCATCGACGACGCCGGGTTCGGCGAGCGATTCTTCCACCGGACCGGTCATGGGATAGGCCTGGAGGTTCATGAGCCGCCCTACATCATCGAGGGGAACGAGACGGTACTCGAGCAGGGGATGACGTTCTCAGTGGAGCCGGGGATCTACCTGGAGGGAACGTTCGGGGTGCGGATCGAGGACATCGTGGTGGTGACGGCCGACGGTGTCGAGCGCCTGAACCGCTCGTCTCGGGAGCTCCACGTCGTCGACTGACGAGCGGACGCTAGTCTGAAGCGGACTAGTCCCGCGGGCGGACCTTTGTTCCCTCGGCGGTGTCCATGACCTCCAACCCCAAGGCCGTGAGCCGATCCCGGATCTGGTCCGATGCCTCGAAATCCTTCACGGCGCGAGCCTTATCGCGTTCGTCCATGAGGGCGCGCAGCTCGCCGTTCGGCTCCCAAAAGGTGGTGGCCTCGCGCTCAAGATCCAGGCCAAGCACCTGGTCCCACGACGCCAACAGCCCGTACTTCTCGGCATCGGGAACGTCGGGGGAGCGGACCATGTCGTTCACCACGACGACGGCCGCCGGCATGTCCAGGTCGGTAGCGATCGCCGTCCGGAAGCGGTCGTCGGAACTGGCCGCCGCCTCGCCGAGGTCGGTCGCTCCCGGCGCCCACCCCGCCATACGCCGGCGCAACTGCTTCACGCGATCGTCGGCGTCCTTCATGGCGTCCCATGTGAAGTCCATCTCGCTGCGGTAGCGCGTCTGGAACGTGAGCCAGCGGAACGACAGGGCATCCATCCCTTGCTCGATCAGATCAGGCACGCGCACGACGTTTCCGGTTGACTTCGCGATCTTCTGACCCGACAGCCGGAGGTGACCGCCGTGAACCCACACCGAGATGACCTGATGTCCCACCGCGCCCTCGGACTGCGCGATCTCGTCCTCGTGATGGGGGAAGCGCAGGTCGCTGCCCCCGGTGTGGATGTCGAAACGATCGCCGAGGTACTTCATGGACATGGCCGAGCACTCGATGTGCCACCCGGGGAACCCGTCTCCCCAGGGAGAGGCCCACTTCATCACGCGTCCGGGCCCGGCCGACTTCCAGAGCGCGAAATCGGCATCGTTGCGCTTGCGCGGATCGGTCTCGAGGTCTCGGTGTCCCGCCTTCAGGTTGTCGAGGGTGTTGCCCGAGAGTTTGCCGTAGCCCTGGAACGACGTCACGTCGAAGTAGACCGATCCCGTGTCGACGACGTACGCATGGCCGCGCTCGATCAGTCGCTCGGTCATCGCGATCATCTCCGGGATGTGCTCGGTTGCCTTGGGCAGGACGGTGGGCACGCGTATGCCCAGCGCGGCCATGTCCTCCAGCGCGGCCTTCGTGTACTTCGCGGCGATCTCCAGCGGCTGCAACCCTTCGTCCTCCATCGCCAGGAGCATCTTGTCGACCGCCTCGGCGGAGGATTCGTCGGTCATGTGGCCAACGTCGGTGATGTTCATGACCTGCGTGACGTCGTAGCCTTCGAACTCCAGGCCGCGCACGATCAGGTCGCCCAGCATGAACGTGCGGAGGTTGCCCAGGTGGACGAAGCGGTACACGGTTGGACCGCAGGAGTACATGCGGACGTGTCGATCGTCGACCGGAACGACCTCGTCCACCTGACGCGTGAGGGTGTTGTACAGCCGCATAAGCGGCCAGGATACCCCGGAGCCTGAGGTAGCTCCCCTACTCCTTGTCCATGTCCGGCCGCACGGGTGTGTCGGCCAGATGTTGTGGTGATGGCGCTGCGGTGGGCGGCATCGCGGAGTCCGCCGGGTTCGGCGGGATAGGCACCGCGATCCCTCGACGCGACACCGCCGTGCTCCTTGTGAGCCCGCAGCGCGGCGGTGTTGAGTTCTCGAGACCAGGAACGCTCTAGGTGGGCAGGGGGCGGCCCTCGAACGGGATCGAGAGCGCGATCGTGGTGCGGGTGGCCACCCCTGCCTTCTCACGCAGCCTGCGGATCAGATCCTCCAGATCGCCGGTCGTCTTCGTCCGCACCTTGAGTATGTAGCTGGCCTCACCGGCCACGCTCAGGCAGTCCTCCACCTCCGGGAACTCCGCTACCCGCTCGGGCAGGTCGTCGGGTTGCTGTGGGTCGAGCGGAGTTGCCGCGATGAGTGCGGTGACGAAGAGCCCCAAGGCATGTGGGTCGACCTCGGCCCGGTAGCTGCGGATGACACCGGACTGCTCCAGCTTGCGCACTCGCTCGTGAACGGCGGATGTCGACATACCCACGCGCGCCGCGACATCTGCATAGGTCGCCCGGGCGTCCATCTGGAGCGCCGCGATGATGTCCAGGTCGCGCTCATCCAGCACGCCGTCATCATAGGGGAGTCGTCGGTGGCGGCCGGGGGACACGCGCGGGGGACGATCGTGGCTCGGGTCGGCCGATTGTGCCCGGCGCCCCTCTGCCGTTAGCGTGCGCTTCCTCGAGCCTCCCTCTTAAGACGCACGACGAGGGAGGGTTGATGTCGCTTCGACCAGGCCCCACGCGACCAGCGCTGCGTGGTCCGATCCGGTGGGGATCCGCGCCCAGACCGCGAGGGGGAACCAGGGCACTCGCGCGGTTGACGACCGAGGATGCCTTACGGTTCACCGGCACGGTCGCCCAGGCGGTTCCGTTCGTGGAGCGAGCGCGTGGATGGGAGGCCGTCGCCAACCGGGTGTATGGATCGGACCCGCGGTGCGGCTTCTTGTCCCTGGAGCCGTGGGCGAAGGCTCGCGAGCGCTGGAACCGGGGGCTCCGTAGGCTCGAACGAACGGCCCGGGTCATCGCCATCACCGACGTCAGGGAGTGCTACGCGTCCATAGGCCCTTCGGTCGTCCAGGACCAACTGGCGTCCCTGGGAACACCCTCTGGTATCGCGAGTGAGGTGGGGCGCTGGCTCGAGCTCCTCGGCGATGCGGGGGTGGTTGGCCTGCCGATCGGCCCCGAGGCCTCCGTGGTGCTCGCCGACGCCGTACTCCTGGCAGGCGATATCGCCCTTCGTACGTCAGGGATCGCGCATCTGCGCTGGGTCGACGACGTCGTCATCGCCTCGCCTGATGCGCGGAGCGCGGTTCGGGCCCTGGATCGGCTGCGCCGGGCGTGGTCGACCGTTGGCCTGGAGATCAACGACGCCAAGACCCAGATGCTGGATCGGGATGGTTTCGGTGCCCTTCGCGCCCGATCGAATTCGCCCACGGGTGCTGCCTCGCTGCGATAATCGCCTCCGGTGAAGACCCTCCTGCGCGCGGCTCGGGTTCACACGCTCGCCTTCCCGGAGACCGGCGAGTGGGTCCTGGTGGACGGCAGGCACATCCAGCGGGTGGGGAGCGGGGCGCCGCCGGTGGCCGACCGCGTCGTGGACCTTCCAGGTGCGACGATCCTGCCGGGCTTCATCGACACCCACGTGCACCTCACGGCGACCGGGCTGGCCCTCACGAACCGCGATACGGAGCAGGCGGCTTCGGCCTCGGAACTACTAGACCTTGCCCGGGCCCGCGCCTCGGGAGGTGACGGACCGATCTTCCTCCGAGGGTTCGACGAGACTCGATGGGACGACCCCAGACACCCGTCCATGGAGGATCTGGACTCCGTGACCGCCCGGCCACTGGTTCTGCAGCGGGCCGACGGTCACCTCGCGCTCGCGAACTCCGCGGCCCTTCACGCTGCCGGCCTGGCCGACGATGAGGAGGGCGTGGATCGCGATGCGTCGGGCCGCCCGACGGGAAGGGTCACGCGGGAAGCGCTTCACCGCTTGGGTCGGTGGACGGCTGGGTCGCTCGACGACCACGCGATCCAGGAGCTCCAGCTCCAGGCGGCGGCGCTCGGCGCGTCTCGCGGCGTCACCGCGGTGCACGAGATGTCCATGCCTCACTGGTTCGGCCTGCGCGACCTCCAGGTGTTCCTGGGTCATCGAGAGCGGCTGCCGCTCGACGCCGAGCCGATCGTTGCCACCATGGACATCCCTCAGATCATGGATCTGGGACTGCCGGCTATCGGCGGCGACCTACCCTTGGACGGATCGATCGGAGCTCGGACGGCAGCGGTCATGGCGCCCTACGCGGACGAGGCAGGCGCCGGAGCCTCCTACCACACCGATGACGAGCTGGCCGCGTTCTTCCAGGGCGGTCACGTCGCTGGACTCCAGGTCGGAGTCCACGCGATCGGGGATCGCGCCATCGAGCAGGTCTTATCGGTGTGGGAGCGCGTGTATCACGCGCTCGACTCCAGGGAACGACGACACTTCCGCGCGCGCCGCCACAGGGTGGAGCACTTCGAGATGGCCACCACGTCGCAGGTGGAACGCGCGGCCATGCTGGGTCTCGCGGTCTCGGTGCAGCCGACGTTCGACCGGTTGTGGGGCCAACAGGGCGGCCTCTACCAAGCGGCGCTTGGGTGGGACCGGGCGAGCTTGATGAACCCGTTCCGAACCATGGTCGAACGGGGGATCGAGCTCGGGGCCGGTTCGGATACGCCCGTGACGCCGTTCGACCCCATGATGTCGATCGCTGCGTGTGAGTCGCATCACGCACCGGGGCAACGGCTCTCGAGGTTCGAGGCGGTCCGTCTCCACACAGTGGGAAGCGCGCGCATCGGACACCAGGAGGAGAAGAAGGGGGCGCTCGGCCCCGGAATGCACGCGGACCTGGTGGCGTTCGAGGAAGACCCCATGACCGCCACCTCAGTCGAGGATCTACGCCCGATCCTCACTCTCTCGCTGGGCCGGGAGGTCTTCGCGCGATGAGATGGTCGCTTTGTCACTCTTTGTTGGCCGCTCAGCTTGACGCTTCGGACATACGCGGCGTACCTTTCGCGTCGCGTCACCGCCCCGGCGGAGGCGCACGGTAGGACCCAAGAGGCTGAGTAGAGAACGCGGCGCCCCGGCGTCGCGGCCCCAAAGGTCTCTTGGGTCCTTACCTGTTCTTGGCCCTTCCTCGCTCCTCGGGGAATGGATGGAGGCCCCGCGGTGTTGTGCCCGCGGCATCGTTTGCAGCGTCATTCGACGGCAGTACAATCCGCGCGCGACCGAGGCGGTCGAAGCTTGGAACTCCGAAGACATCGAAGGACCGGATGACTGACATCGATGGATCCGTGGAGGACGACGAAGTGGCCGGCTCCGATGAGCCGGACGACGCCGAGCCCTCCGAGGCCGATCTACAAGGCGCCGCGGTGCCGGCCGAGCCCGTGGACCCCGCCGATCCGGTGAACGCCGAGGTGGAGTCGATCCAAGACCTCTTGGTGAAGCAGGAGGCGAGGGCCGAAGAGGAAGAGGCCGAAGACGAGGACGAGCCCGTGGTCGCCCTCACGAAGGACGAGCGTCTCGAACCCGTGGAGACCCGCGTAGAGCCGATCCAGTCGACCGAGTTCGTATGCAAGAGGTGCTTCCTGGTCAAGCACAGGAGCCAGCTGGCAGACAAGAAGAGGATGCTCTGCCGAGACTGCGCCTGAAGGTGCGTCCGCCGCTCTCCCTTTCCCTGCCGGTCGCGTTGGCGAGTGGGATCGTGCTGTCGACGGCCTTCCCTCCGATCGGCTGGTGGCCGGTGGCGTTCGTGGCGGTGGCGCCCCTGCTGTGGTTGCTCTCCTCGACCGGGCCTCGCCGCGGCGCCCTGCTGGGACTCGCGTTCGGCCTGGGTTTCTACGGCGTCACCCTCTACTGGATCCTGCGCTTCGGCGAGCTCGCGTTCGTAGGGCTCGTGTTGCTCTGCATGCTCTCCACGGCACTGTTCGGATCGGTGGCCCCAGCGGTCTTCCGGCGCGAACGGCCGTTGATGACGGCGCTCGGCCTGGCCGCGCTTTGGACCCTGGTCGACTGGGTCCGCGGATCGTGGCCTCTCGGAGGGTTCACGTGGGGATCGCTCGGCGTGTCCCAGGTCGACAATCGTCTCACCGTTCGTCTGGCCACCGTTGCGGGCGTCTGGGGTGTGACGTTCGTGGTCGTGCTCGTGAACGCCCTCGTGTTGCAGGCGGTCCTCGGTGGTGGGGGAGGGGTGCGGAGGCTCGCCCGCGTCGGCATCGCCCTCATCTTGGTCGCCGTCCCCGTGCTGATCCCGTTCTCGGTTCCCCTTGGATCGGACCTGGACGTCGCGGCCCTGCAGGTGGATGTGCGTCTAGCCGCCCAGGGCTCGACCACCGACGAGGACCTAGGCGTCGCCAACCTGCACATGGCGCTCCACGCAACCCTGGCTGAGGATCCGCCGGACCTGGCCCTGTGGGGCGAGGGCGCGCTCGACCCGGGAGCCGCCAACGATCCCGGGACCCTGGACGCCGTCGGCCGCACGATAGCTGAGGTGGGTTCACCGACCATCGTCGGCTCCGTGCCGGATGACCCCGACGGGAGTCAGCACACGAGCGTCCTGGTCTTCGACGCCTCAGGGATGCAGGTCGACCGCTACGACAAGGTCCATCTGGTCCCGTTCGGGGAGTACGTGCCGTGGCGGGGATCCCTGGACTGGATGTCCGCGCTCGAGCAGATCCCCGTGGATCGAACACCTGGGGAGATGATCCGCGCGGTCTCCGATGATGGGCTCCCACCCGTCGGCACCCCGATCTGCTTCGAGAACAGCTTCCCCTCGCTCACGAGGCAGTTCGTGCGCGCGGGCGCGGAGTTCTTGGTCGTCCCCGTGAACAATGCCTCTTACGGGATGACCGCCGCCTCTGCTCAGCACCTCCAGATGAGCCGGATGCGCGCCGTGGAGACCGGCCGATGGGTCATCAACGCCGCCGTCTCCGGCATCACGGCGTTCGTGGACCCTTCCGGGAGAGTGGTGGCCGAGGCCGGCCTGTTCGAGTCGGCCATCGTACGCCACACCATCCGAACATCGAAGAGCACCACGCCGTACGTCGGCCTGGGGGATTGGTTGCCGTGGCTGTGCCTGGCCTTCGTGGTCGGCTCGATCCTCGTTCCGCGAACACGGGCGTCTGCACGGGGTGCGCCGGCTCCCCTCTCGCCTGATCACCGGAGAACGCTGGTGATCTTGCCGACCTACGACGAGCGGGACACCATCGAATGGGTCCTGGCGCGGCTCCTGGCGCTCCCGGAGCATGTCGACATCCTGGTGGTCGACGACTCCTCGCCCGACGGCACCGGCGAGTTGGCACAGGCCGTGGCCGCGACCGAACCACGCGTTCGACTCCGCTCGCGTCCAACCAAGTCCGGCCTGGGCAGCGCGTACCTGGCCGGTTTCAAGGTCGCCATCGATGGCGGATACGACCTGATCGTGGAGATGGACTCCGACCTCTCGCACCAGCCGGAGGAGCTCCCTGCCCTCCTACGAGCCGCAGGCGATTCGCACGACCTCACGGTAGGCAGTCGTTACATACCCGGCGGTTCGGTTACCGACTGGAGCGCCCTCAGGGTTGGCTTGTCCCGTGCGGGCAACCGCTATGCGAGGTTCATGTTGGCGCTGCCCGCGCACGACGCCACCAGCGGGTTCCGGGTCTACCGGCGCGCCCTGCTCCAGGAGCTGGCCTCTCTGCCCCTGCACTCCGAGGGGTACGGCTTCCAGATCGAGCTGGTGATGCGTGCCTGGCATGCCGGATGGGATATCGGCGAAGTCCCGATCACGTTCCGCGAGCGCGAGCACGGTCGCTCGAAGATCTCCCGGAGGATCGTGGCCGAGGCGCTTTGGCTCGTGACGGTCTGGGGTCTCAAGGCTCGGTTCCGTGGCTCTCCCCGCGTTCAGCAGGCCTAACGCCCATAATGGATATTATGTCACCTTGAACAGAGAGGACTCACCGTTCGTTGCCGTGGCGGTAGTCACCTGTGGCGCGGGCCAGGAGTTGCTGAACCCCCTCCGTGTCGGCCGAGCGGAGCTTCGCGGCGAGAGCCTCGGCCGCACGGCCGGCCACCGTTGTGACGGTGCGCCCGCCGCGATCGATCAGGATCCGACCGTCCTTGGTCGTGCGATACGCGAAAGGATCCTCCGAGAGCCGCCTTGACGATCCCGATCGGCTCATCGCGAGGCGCCGTGGCCGTCCGCGCTCCAACGCAACTTGAGGTGTCGGGCGGCCCTGGCTTCATCGAGGCGACGGACCGGTGTCGTGGTCGGAGCCTCGTGGAGCAGATCCGGATCTGTCCGCGCTTCCCAGGCAGCCTGACGGAGCGCCGCGCCGAAGGCCTCCAACGTCTCCTTCGTCTCGGTCTCGGTGGGCTCGATCATCATCGCCTCATCCACCACGAGCGGGAAGTAGACGGTAGACGGGTGGTAACCGAGGTCGATCAGGCGTTTGGCCACGTCCATCGCCCGGATGTCGGTCGTCTCCTTCAGGAGGCTCGCCGTCGCCACGAACTCGTGCATGGGACGCCCGTCGGGGAACGCGAGCGGGAACTCTTCGGCGATGAGAGCTGCCAGGTAGTTCGCGTTCAGGGCCGCAAGCTCGCTGACCGCCTTCAGGCCGTCGGCCCCGTGCAGGAACACGTAGGCGTAGGCCCGAACCAACACCGCGATGTTGCCGTTGAAGCCGTGGAGCCGTCCGATCGAGCGCGGTCGCTCGTGATCCCATCCGAACTCACCCGTCACCTCGTCCTGCTCCACGAGGGGTGAGGGAAGGAACGGGACCAGCTCCTCGACCACACCCACGGGACCGGCGCCCGGCCCTCCCCCGCCGTGAGGCGTCGCGAAGGTCTTGTGGGTATTGATGTGCACGATGTCGAACCCCATGTCGCCAGGGCGGCAGCGGCCCAAGATCGCGTTCAGGTTCGCTCCGTCGTAGTACACGAGTCCGCCAGCGGCGTGCACGAGCCGCGCGATCTCCTCGATCTCCTGCTCGAACAGCCCGAGCGTGTTCGGATTGGTGAGCATGAGTCCCGCCACCTCGTCGTCAACCAGCTTCGCGAGCGCCCGCACGTCGACCAGACCCCTGGCATCCGACGGCACCGGCAGGGCTTCGAACCCGGCCAAACGCACACTCGCGGGGTTGGTCCCATGCGCAGAGTCGGGGATGATCACCTTCGTCCGTCCACCGCCATGCTCGGCGTGGAAGGCCCGCATGATCAACAGACCTGTCATCTCGCCGCAGGCGCCCGCCGGCGGTTGCAGCGTCGCCCGCGCCATCCCCGTGATCTCGCAGAGCGCATGCTCCAGGCGCCACAGCAGCTCCAGCGCACCTTGAGCCGTGTGGTCGGGCTGGAGTGGATGCAGACGCTGGAACCCTGGGAGCGCCGCCACCGTCTCGGCGACCTTGGGGTTGTACTTCATGGTGCACGAGCCCAACGGATAGAACCCGGTGTCGAGTCCGTGGTTCATCTGCGACAGACGGGTGTAGTGGCGAACCAGGTCGACCTCGGACACCTCGGGGAGGCCGGGTGCGACCCGGCGTCGATCGCCCTGCGGGACGGGGATGTCGGGGACATCGAGCGGAGGAAAGCTGTAGGCCGTTCGCCCCGGCCGGGAGCGATCGGCGATCGTGCCGACCCCCTCGGCCGGTCCCTGTCGACGGATCGGCGCTCCTATCACGACAACACCAGTTCGAGCGCCTCGCAGAATCGGTCGATCTCGCCCTTGGAACGGCGCTCCGTGACGGCGATCGACATCGCGTGTCCGCCAGCGTCCGCCATGGGCACGCCGCCCAGGAAGCCGTGCTCGAGCAACGCGTCGCGGACGTCGATGGCCTTACGAGGCAGCGTGACCGTGAATTCCTTGAAGAAGGGGGCTGCCGGGAACAAGAGGTCGATGCCGTCGATCTCGGTCAGGCGCGCCGCCGCGTAGGCGGTCTTCGACGCGCACTGCCTCCCTAGCTCCGAGAGTCCGCCGGGCCCGAGCCATCCCAGGTAGATGGTTGCAGCGACCGCCATGAGCGTCTGGTTCGTGCAGATGTTCGAGTTGGCCTTCTCTCGGCGGATGTGCTGTTCGCGGGCCTGGAGGGTGAGCACGTAGCCGGTCGTGCCGTCCACGTCGATCGTCTCGCCGACGATGCGGCCAGGCATCCTCCGAACATCGTCCATCCGGGCCGCGATCAGGCCGAGGTAGGGACCACCGTAGTTGAGATGGTTGCCCAGGCCCTGACCCTCGGCCACAGCGATGTCTGCCCCCAGCTCCCCCGGCGGGGCGAGGATCCCCAGCGAGAGCGGGTCGAACACTTGGACCGCCCGCGCTCCCCCGTCGTGCGCCAGGCCGAACAGTTCACGGACGGGCTCCAGCACCCCGTAGACGTTCGGGTGCTGGACGACCACCGCGGCCACGTCCGGCCCCACCTCAGGTGCTCCTCCCCGACCCTGCACCAACGGGAAGACCTCGGGCTCATACCCCGCTCCCCTGCCATAGGACCGGAGGGTCTCGAGCAGCCGCTGATCGACCCCTGCCGAGACCAACACCCGTCCTCGTCCGTGTCCCCGCGCCATGTTCACGGCCTCCACCAGGGCGGTAGCCCCGTCGTAGAGCGAAGCGTTGGACACCTCGAGCGCCGTCAGCTCGCAGATCATCGATTGGAACTCGAACAGGGTCTGGAGGACGCCCTGCGAAAGCTCCGGTTGGTAAGGGGTATACGAGGTATAGAACTCCGATCGCCCCGTCAGCGCCCAAACGATGCTGGGCACGTAGTGGTCGTAAGCGCCACCTCCCGCGAAGCACACGAGGTCGTCCATGCTCCGGTCGTTGGCCGCCAGCACGCCCATGTCGGCCACGAGCTCCATCTCGGAGATCCCGGGCTCGAGCGCGAGCGGCCGATCGAGCCGAACCCCGGCCGGGATGTCGGAGAACAACTCGTCCATGCTCACGATCCCGAGCGTGGCGAGCATCTCCCGGACGTCGTCGTCGGTGTGCGGGGTGAACCTCACGCCCGGAATATTACGGTCGCGGGTGCCCGGCGGCCGTTGGTCAGCCCGACTCGTCCTCCAGCCCGTACTTCGTGACCAAAGAGAGGTAGTCGCGCTGATAGAAGACCTTGCACCGGATCTCGGGGTAGCGCTCACGCAGTCGGCGCACCTTGCGGTTCTTCTTGGTAACGAGCTTCTGGTTGAGCGTGGTTATCTCGATGTAGAGGTCGTACGTAGGAAGATAGAAGTCGGGCGTGAACCGCTGCAGGACGTTGCCGTTCGTGTCCCAGTCGATGTCGAACGACGTCGGCTCGTACTCCCACTCGATCTCGTAGAAGTCCAGCAACTGCGCGAATTGACGTTCGCTCGCGTGGGCGAATGGGGTGCTGTCGCTCTTGCCGAGTTCGTCGGGAGCGGCGGGCTGAGCGCTCACGACCCTCCGGCTGCCGAACGCCCGGTCTTCCGCGTTGCCAGGGCCCCCTCGAGGTCGTCCCACACCTTGTCCAATGCGATAGCGAACACGCCCTGCCCCTTGTTGAGGAGGTCGATCACCGCCTCAGGCGAGTGTGCCTCGTAGACCCCCTTGCCGTCGGACATCAGCGTCACCCCGTGGGTCGGGCGGTCCATCTCTTGGAGGTATTCGATCGCCTTGCGCACGCGCTGGAGCGAGATCCCGGTATCGAGCAGGTTCTTGATGACCCGCAACGAGACCAGGTCCTGGAAGGAGTACAGGCGCTGGGTCCCCGATCCGTGGGCGTCGCGGACGGATGGGGTTACCAGATCCGTTCTGGCCCAGTAATCCAACTGGCGGTAGGTGATGCCGACTATCCGGCAGACATCCGGAACGCGATAACCCTGATCTCCGGCGACTCGGTAGCCCTGTTCGCTCATCACAGCTCCGTAATTACGTGGGTGTGGCGCTGAGCTTAGGTGGGCTCCCGGGGCCTGTCAACGGGGGGACACGACCTTCCCCCGTTCGGGGCTCAAGGAGGCCATGGGAGCCGCCGATGGTCCCTAGACAGGAAGGACCACACCCGGATGTGCATAAGGGGCGACATGGGCAGCGAGCGCATACGAGATCGGCTCCATCCACGATCGGCGGTCGTCGCGACCGCGATCGCCGTCACGGTGCTCGTGGGCCTCATCCCCTCACCCGTTCGGGCGACCCCCCGACCTGCCCCCGTCGACACGCGGAGCGAAGTCGGAGCGGAGGCCTGGCAGCTCTTCCGTGCAACCAATGCGAGCCGTGGACGTTTCGATGTCCCCAAACTCAGACTGAACCGCGAGATGTCCCAGGTGGCACGGCGCCACAGCCTGGCGATGGCCCGTGGAGGCGAGCTGTTCCACTCCGGCGACGTAGATGTCTACCTGAACGGGATCTCGTGGCACACCTGGGGCGAGAACGTCGGCTTCACCCCTGGAGGCGTGAAGAGCATCCAGGACGCCTTCATGAAGAGCGCACCTCACCGGACCAACGTGCTGAGCCGCGCGTTCCACCGCGTGGCGATCGGGGCGGTCAGGGTGGACGGCGTGTTGTGGGTGACGGTCTTCTTCTACGGCTGAGAAAGGCCGCGATCCGTCACGCCGAGGCTATCCATCGAAGTCCTCCGGCTTGACGTTGTCCAGGAACTCCCTGAACTTCTCCACCTCTTCATCCTCGTCACCCGGGATCAGGATCGACGCCTCCGCCAACACGTCTTCGTGCGCGAAGATCGGGGCCGACATCCTGACCGCGAGCGCGATCGCGTCCGACGGTCGAGATGAGACCTCGAAGCTATCCTCGCCCTTCAGGAGATGGATCGTGGCGAAGTACGTGCTTTCGCGGAGCTCCGTGACCTCGATCCGCTGCACCTCGACCGTCAGGTCCTCCAGGATCGTCTTCATCAGGTCGTGGGTCATCGGCCGCGGGGTCTGGACCCCTTGCAGCGAGAGCGCGATCGCCGCCGCCTCCGCGGCTCCGATCCAGATCGGGAGGTAGCGCTCGCCGCCCCGCTCCCGCAGCAGCACGATCGGCTGGTTCGAGGGCAGCTCCACGCGTACACCGGTCAGTTCCATCTCGATCATGGGCTCACCCGCACTGTAGAGGCGGCCTCATGGACGGGCAACCTCACGGCGATGTGAGCAACGGCGCGAGCACGTCGGGATCCTCACGGAGCGCTTTGAGGTCGTCGACGGCCAGGATGTCGGCCAGGTTGCGGTACCGCTCCGCGAAGTCCAGTCCGTATCCGACGACGAACCGATCGGGGCAGTCGAAGCCCGTGTAGCGAACCGAGAGCGGCGCGATACGCCGGACCGACTTGTCGAGCAGCGCACAGACCTCGAGCGAGGCGGGGGCGCGAGCGCGCAGGACCGACATGAGGTACGAAAGCGTGAGGCCCGTGTCCACGATGTCTTCGATGAGCAGCACGTCGCGCCCGGCCAGGTCCACGTCGAGATCGAGGAGGATCTGCACGCGGCCCAGCGATTCCTCGGCGTCCCCGTAGCGGCTTATGGCCATGAAGTGCACCTCCAGGGGGATGGGCAAGTGCACGGATCAGGTCCGCGAGGAACACGGTTCCGCCCTTCAGGACCGAGACGAGGACGGGTTCCCGCTCCGCGTAGTCCCCGGTTATGGCGCGGCCGAGCTCCTCGACGCGGCGGCGGATGTCCTCGCGTCCGTACAGGACGCTCGCGACCTCCGTCATCGGCCCGGAGCCTAGCAGTCCCGACCCCAAGGATCCGGGAACCACAGCGGATCAGGCCGCGACGGCGCGGAACGCGGACGTGAGCGCGTCGGCTACAGCGCCCGCGGCTCGCTCCCACCAAGGAGCATCCTCGATCGGAGGAGGAGGAGGCACCGACGACACCACGAGAGGCACACGCCCCACGGTGAGACCGGGGATGGTCACCTTGAGCGCCGCTACGCGCTCCCCCGGCGTCGGCGGGTAGGCGACGCCGGGCCGCACGATGATCTGCAGTCTCGTGGCCCCGACCGAGGCGGTGGGCACGAGCGCCTCCAGATCGCCCCCGGTCTCGACAGGGACGCTTCCTCCGGGGAGCGTCACCACGCCGGCCGGCTCGCCGGCCGACACGAACGTGTGCCGCGTGAACGCGGAGAACCCGTGGTTGAGGAGCGCGGCGGCGTCGGAGAATGCGTCGTTCGGAGCGCCGAGCACGACCGCGACCAGTCTCCGGCCGTCCCGTTCCGCGGAGGCGACGACACAGAAACCCGCTCGCGACGTGAACCCGGTCTTCACTCCCGTCGCACCCGGGTAGAGCCACAGCAGCGCGTCCCGGTTCTGGATCTGGCGATCGATGCCGTCGGGGCCTGGGATCGTGTGGAACCGTGAGGCGGCGACGGCCGAGAACCCGGCGGTCCTCATCGCGGCTCGGGTAAGGATCGCCAGGTCGCGGGCGGTGGAGAGGCCGCGGTCGTCCAGTCCGTTCGGCGAGAAGAAGCGAGTGTGACGCATGCCCAGCCGGAGGGCGCGTGCGTTCATCCTCTTCACGAAGCGAGCTACCGATCCGTCGACGTGATCGGCGAGTGCGACGGCGGCGTCGTTGGCCGACTGGAGCAGGAGCGCGTAGAGGAGGTCTCGGACCGAGATCTGCTCCCCCTCGCGGAGCCCGAGCGCCGATATGCCCGATAGGTCGTCCTCTGCGATGACGGCGTCAGTGGCGACGGTCACGATGTCGGTCAGGTCGGCGCGCTCCAACACCAGGACCGCGGTCATGATCTTCGTGAGGCTTGCGATCGCGCGCTCGGCATCTGGGTTCTCGACGAACAACACTTGGCCGCTGTCTTGGTCTATGAGGATCGCGGACGCCGCGGAGAGCTCGGGCGTGGACAGAGCGTCGGTGGGCGTGTGCAGGACCTGTGGGAACGGGGACAGTGAGCCGTCGGGCGGGACCGGCGTAGGCGGTGGACCGGCGGCGAGCTGCGCCCCCGCCCAGCCGCTCAGCGCGGACATCACCGCCAGGGTGAGTAACACCATCAGGGCGGTGCGGCCCACCCTCGGCCGGCGGGGTATCACGCGCTGTGGAGGTGACCCCGCAGGTTCGCTCGCAGGAGCGCCTGCTTGAACTTCCGGGACGTCACCGCCAGATCGCCGAGCGCCTGAGAGGCGGCGCGGCGGGCGTCGGGGTTCTTCTGTCGAAGCGTCGGCGCAACGATCGTCTGGAAGAAGTCCGATTCCCGTTCCTCGAAATGCTTGTACATCGTCAGGTGACGCGGTTCCACCCCGAACCGGAAGAAGTCCTTAACGATCGAGAGCACGATGTAGTCGTCTCCGTCGTAGTAGCGGGCTCCGTCGGGGCCGTGCGAGCACACGATGCCGAAGGATTCGAGCTCCTTGATCCGATCGCGCTCGACACCGGTGGCGGCCGACATCTCCTCGAGCGACATCTGCAACCCGGTCGGCGCCTCCGCCAGCTCTTCGCTGGGCGCACCGTCGCCGCCCGACCCGCCGTCCGATCCGGCACCGTCCTCATCGAGTCCGTCTCCGTCGCCCCCCTGACTGAGGAGGCGCTCCTTGATCACCTTCAGCGGCAGGTACTCATCGCGCTGCATCCGCAGGATCGACTTCAGGCGATCGACGTCGTCCACGTAGAACTTCCGGTACCCCGACGGCGTGCGCTCCGGTTCGATCAACCCCTCGGCTTCCAAGAACCGGATCTTCGAGATGGTGATGTCGGGGAACTCGGTCTTCACCGACACCAACACCTCCCCGATCGACTGGTAGTTGCGTGTGCCCGCCATCGTCACATCACTCCCCCGCAACGAAGAACACCAGCTTGAACATCCCGATCTGCACCTCATCACCCGATGCGAGCTTCGTCTCCTCGACCTGCTCGCCGTTCACGTACGTCCCGTTCAGGCTGCCGGAGTCTCGAACGAAGAACGAGCCATCCTCGTGCCGAAGGATCGACGCATGGGCGCGCGACACGGTGATGTCGTCCAGGAAGACATGGCTATCCGTGTTGCGACCTACCGATGTCTCGTCGCGTTCGATCAGGAACGTCGACCCTGCGTTCGGACCACGCTTCACCAGAAGGAGACCCTGCCCTGCTTCCAGCTCGTCATGAGGGAACGGGAAGTCACCCTGACCCTCATCGTCGCTCTCGACTGGGGTGAGAGTGACCGTCGGGTCATCCTTCAGGGGACGACCACACTCCGCGCAGAAACGCGCGTCGTCGCGATTGGGATGTCCACAGTGGGTGCAGAACACCGTCAGGTCTCCCTCGAACCCGGCCTCATGCGAAGGATAGAGGTTGGGGAAGACCCTCGACCCTGTACCGCGCGTGGACGTTATCGCAGCACATCCAGAGGGTCAACCGTGCCTAGGGGCAACCCTCGACCCTCGACGACCCCAACGCTCCACCATGGGTGGACGACCTCTACGCCCCTTCGACGAAGGCTCTATACGCATCGGCTTCCATCAGTCCGTCGAACGCCGCGGGGTCGGCCGGGTCCACGAGGACGAGCCATCCGTCCCCGTAGGGTTGCTCGTTCACGAGCTCGGGATGCTCGTCCAGCAGCGGGTTCCGCTCGACGATGGCTCCATCGACGGGGCAGAAGACGTCGGACACGGACTTCGTTGACTCCACCTCACCGAAGGTTCGGTGAGCCTGAACGGTAGCGCCGACCTCGGGGAGATCTACGTAAACCACATCGCCCAAAGCGTCCTGGGCATAGTCCGTGATCCCGACGCGGATCCGGTCACCCTCGGCCCGTGCCCACTCGTGCTCTTCGGTGTAGCGGAGTTCCTGCGGGTATTCCACGTGGCTCTCCTTCTGTGCGTGAGGTCGACGGCGGCAACGATAGCTCCTGGCGCCCCCCGGGTGTCCTAGCGCTGCTTCGCGAGAGTTCTGCGGATGTCGCCGACGTACATGCCTGCCGCCACGTAGGACTCCGTGATGCCCACCGCGAACGCCCCCCACCCGAGCACTAGGAGCGCAGGGCCGAGAGGGAGCTCGAGGTTGCCCCAGGCGATACTGGGGATGGCGCACATCAGCGTGAAGGTCGCCACCTTGCCGATCGTCCGAACCTCGATCCTCAGATGGTGTCTGGTCAGGAGCACCGCACCAACCAGGAGGATCGCCGCGTCCCTGGCCAGGACCAGGAGCGCCGCCCACAGCGGGAACACGCCGCGCACCACGAGGGCGATCGAACCCGCCGCGATCGCCAGACGGTCTGCCGTTGGGTCCAGGACCTTGCCCAGCTCGGAGACCTGTCCGGTCCGCCTGGCAACCCATCCATCGACCCAGTCGGTCGCCATGACGGCGGCGAACAGGACCAACCCCCAGGTCGTGGTCGACGGGCGGACGATCAGGATCACGAACGCCGGTATGAGCAGGATGCGCAAGGACGACACGAGGTTCGGGATGGTGAACACGTCCGACGACGCCCGGTCGGAGTCGTTCGTCCCCTTCATCGGTCGGGACGGCGGGACTTGAACCCGCGACCCCTGGTCCCCCAGACCAGTGCGCTACCAGACTGCGCCACGTCCCGAAGGCGCCATCGTATCAAGGTGGAGCCCACGGACCCTGCAGTGACCAGCGAGGACGCCACTAGTCCGTCCCAGACTAGCCGCGCCTCGATCCTCCGCCGCGCTTACGCGGACGGAACGTCAGCCGGATCGGTATGCCGTTCCACCCGAACGTACGTCTCAAGAGATTCTCCAGGTAGCGCTGGTACCCGGGGTCCGGCTCACGTGCACCTCCGAAGATCACGAAGCTCGGCGGACCGGCCGAGACCTGGGTGGCGTAGTGGAGAGAACCGGCGTTCCGCGCGGTGGGACGGCGAGCCTGCGCGTCCTGGAGGACCTCGTTCACCTTGGCGGTCGGAACGCGGCGGCTCCATCGTCCATGCAGGTCCAGCAGGATCGGAGGCAGGCGGTGGACGCCCTGACCCTTCGTGGCGGAGGTCCGGATCGCCTCGGCCGCGGCGAAGAGGCCGACGTCTTCCTGCAGACGCTTGAACGTTCGGTCCTTCTCCTCGACCAGATCCCACTTGTTCGCGGCCACGAGCAGGCCTCGACCAGCCTCCATCACTCGGACGGCGATCTTCTTGTCCTCAGACGTGAACCCCTCAGGAGCCTCGATCACCAGGACGGCCACGTGTGCCCGATCGATAGCGCGAGTTGCCCGCACGAAGCTGTAGAACTCCAAGCCCCGCACCTTGGTCTGGCGACGCATGCCGGCGGTGTCGACGAACCGCACCGGCCCGTCCGGCCACTCGAGGACCGCATCGACGCTGTCTCGGGTGGTCCCGGCTTCTTCGAAGACCACCGAACGCTCCTGTCCCACCAGGGAGTTGAAGATGGACGACTTGCCCACGTTCGGCCTGCCGACGAGCGCGAACCGTGGCTCCTCGGCAGGTTCATCGATCGGCTCCGGGGTGTGGGGTAAGAGCTGGATCATCCGATCCAGGAGGTCGCCCGCTCCCCGCCCGTGCATCGCTGACACGGGCATCGGCTCGCCGAGTCCCAAGGAGTACAGAGCCGAAGCGTCGGCCTCGTCCCGATCCGAATCGACCTTGTTCGCTACCAGGAGTACCGGGGTGGTGGCTCGCCGCAGCCGGCGAGCCAGGCTGGCGTCCTCGCTCGTGGCGCCCGCTTGCGCATCCACGACCAGCAGGACGACGTCCGCCTCGGTTGCGGCTCGTTCGGCCTGTCCGGCGACGAGCGACTCGATCCCCCTCGCGGCGTGCGTGTACCCGCCGGTGTCGACCAATATGAACCGCCGGCCGCGCCAGGAAGCCTCCATCTCCACCCGGTCGCGCGTTACCCCGGGGGTCTCGTGTGCGATCGTCTCACGCCGACCGAACAGTCGGTTCACCAAGGTGGACTTCCCGACGTTCTGGCGACCGACTACCGCCACCTTGGGAAGGCGCGTCATCGGGCGACCTCCGGTAGCCGCGTGAACACGACGGCCAGCGCGGCTTCCAGGGTCTCGCTCACGGTCTTATCGCCGGTGTCCAGGACCTCAGCACCCGGTGCCGGCTCGAACGGATTCACGACGGAGTCCCTAGCGTCGCGCTGGTGCAACGCTGACCCGACCGCGGGATCCGCCGCGCCGCGCTCTGCCGCGCGTCGCTCGATCCGCGTGTCGGCGGATGCTGTCAGGAACAGCTTCACCGGAGCGTCGGGGAACACGATCGTGCCGATGTCTCGGCCTTCGACCACCGCATCAGGAGACCCGAGCGCACGCTGCGCCCGGCGCATGAGCTCCCGGACCTGCGGATGCCTCGCGACCTGCGAAACGTGCTCTTCAACCCGATCGCTCTCCAGGGCCGACGAAGGGGGGGAACCCTCGACCTCGAGCTCGGGAGACGCACCAGCTCCCAGGCTGAACCTCAACTCTCGCGTGAGCTCCGCGAGAGCGTCGCCGTTGCCTGGATCCACCCCCGCCTCGATCGCGGCGAGCGTCAGCGCTCGATACATGACGCCCGTGTTCACGTACGGCACACGGAGTTCACGTGCGAGGCCGCGAGCGAGCGTACTCTTGCCCGATCCGGCCGAGCCGTCGATCGCTATCACGCGGAGGTCGGTCATGACACCGGCTCCGCCGTCGCACCCAGCCCTCGGACGACAGCCAGGAACCCTGGGAACGACACATCGGCGGCCTCCATGCCCGACACCTCGCACGGTGCGTCTGCGCGAAGGGCCGCCACCGCGAACGCCATGGCCAGGCGATGATCCCCTAGGGGATCCGCGACCCCACCTCGCAATCCTATCCCGGAGACGACCAGGTCCTGGTTCTCGACCCCCGCGTGGCCACCCAATGCCACGATCCCACGAGCGATGCCGGCCAGCCGGTCACTCTCCTTGACGCGGAGCTCCCCCACCTCCGCGAACCAGGTCTCCCCTCGGCAGTGGGCTGCAAGTAGCGCGAGGACGGGGACCTCATCGATGATCAGGGGTAGTTCGTCGGCGCCGACCTCGGTGCCTACCAGCTCGGCGTTTGGGCCGACCCATAACTCGCCGATCGGCTCACCCAGCTCATGCCGCTCCACGGTGATCCGGGTTCTGACCCCCATCCGAGATAGGACCTGTAGGTAGTGCAGGCGACTCGGGTTGAGGCCGACCCCCGCGATCGAGAGCTCGGCGCCGGATAGAGCGGCAGCGGCCACCAGGAAGGCGGCCGATGAGGGATCCCCCGGCAGTGTGGCCGCGAAGGCCTCGTGTTCAGATCCCCCTCGAACGGAGATGGTGGAGCCCTCGACGCTCACAGGAAGGCCCAGGGCAGCGAACGCACGCTCCGTGTGATCGCGGGTGGGGGCGGGCTCGGTCACGGCGGTCGTGTCCTCGGCGCCCAAACCTGCGAACAGGATGGCGCCCTTCACCTGGGCCGAAGGAAGTGCAAGCACGCTCGCGACGCCATGAAGATGCCGGCCTTCGACCGTGATCGGTGCGTGTCCGTCGGTGGTGCGAACGACCGCACCCATCTCTCGAAGCGGTACGGCGACGCGTTCCATCGGGCGGGCGGAGAGGCTCCGGTCACCGGTCAGTGTCGACCTGAACGGCGCCGTCGCGAGCGCTCCCACCATCAACCGCATCGCAGTGCCGGAATTGCCGCAGTCAAGATCGGTGGGAGGCTCGACCAAGCCGGACCACCCCTCACCCTCGACCTCAAGGACCTGCTCGGAGGGATCGGGGTCGTAGGGGTTCCACGTGGAACCGTGACCCTCGGCGGCTCCCCCAACGTTCCCGGCCCAAGCCTCGAGTGCACGTCTAGCCCGGCCCGACACCTTCGCCAGACATGCGGCGGTCGACCGAACGTCGAGCGACGGTGGAAGGCCCACTAGACGGCTGGTGCCGCGAGCCGTGGCGGCCAGGATCAACCAGCGGTGCGCGATGGACTTGTCCCCGGGCACGCGCACGTTCCTCGATGTGATGGGTCCCGGCGTGACGCGAACGCGCATCGTCAACCTCTCAAGCCAGGCGGACGGGATCGAAGGACCGCGACGCCAGCACGTGGAGGGCGACATCTGCTGAAAGAGCCGCGACCGTGAGATGCACCGTGCCGCGCCCGCCCTCGGGCGAGTGCACGATCTGCAGGTCCTCGATGTTCACCTGGCCCTCCGCGAGTGCCGATGTGAGCTCGGCGAGCGCGCCGGGACGGTCCGGGATCGGGACCTGGAGCACCGCCACCCCCGCCCGGATCTGCGGCTTGGCGGCCAATCTCAGGCGCGCCCGCTTGGCACTGTCGAACGTCTCCTCGATCGAGTCGGCTTGTCCCTGAAGGACCTGATCGCGGAGGTCCTGCAACCTGGCGGAGAACAGGTCGATCGCCTCGGCGATGGCCTCACGGTTGGCGAGGAGGATCTGGCTCCAGAGCGCGGGGTTGGACGAGGCCAGTCGGGTGAGGTCGCGGAACCCCCCCGCAGCCAGAAGGAGGATCTCTGGCTCGTCGGCCTCTTCGGTCGCGGCGAGCGCCATCAGGGCCGTCGAGGCCACCTGGGGCAGGTGGCTCACGAACGCCACCAACCGGTCGTGGCGAGTCGGGGACATCCGAACCGGGCGTCCGCCGATCCGCTCGATCCAGGCCTCCAGCCCCTCGATAGAGGAGGCGTCCACATCTTCGTCGGGAGTGAGCACCCACACGATGCCGTCGACCACCGAGGGCGACGCATGCTCGGGCCCCGATCGTTCGGATCCGCCCATCGGGTGGCCGCCGATGTACCGTTCCGCGGCCGCCTTCCCCTGCGTCCGTCCGACCTCGCGCACCAGGTGCCCCTTGATGCTTCCAACGTCGGTGACGATCGCCGTCGGCTCCGCCTGTAGCGCCCTAGTCACGAGCTCCGGCGTGGCCGGGATCGGGGCGCATACGACCACGATGTCGGCGTCGCGCACCGCCTCCGCGAAGGTCGGGGCGATCTGCATGTCGGTACGTTCGGCCGCACGGGCCGCGGTCTGGACGTCGGCATCCCAGCCGCTCACCCTGCACCCCACGCGCGCCGAGGCCATGGCGATCGACGTCCCCATCAGGCCGGTGCCGATGACGGCGATCCGCTCAGCGGGGGTCGAGGTCATCGCGCAGCGACTCCGCGCCGTCGAGGTAGACGTGGACTATGTCGTCGAGGGCGCGCTCTGAGTGGAAGTGGGCCAAGACGCGCACGACCGAGGGCATCGAACCCTCGACCGGGATCTCCCGGGCACACATGAGCGGGACGAGACCCAGACCCATCCCGCGGGCAGCCTCGGCCGGGAACCCCGAGCGAAGATCGTCCGTGACCGTGAACAGGATGCTGATCAGTTCAGCGTGATCCACGTCGTTGCGCTCGAGCAATGCCTGCAGGAGCCGTCCCGTGGCGGCGAGCAGCGTATCTGCGTCGTCTCGAGCGACGACGATGGCCCCGCGGGCCGCGCGAACACGCATCTGGGCGTCCCTCCCCAAGGCGGTCGCCTCGGAGCGACAAGGCTACATGCCGGCGGCGCGCCAGAGCCCGCGGACCTCCTCGAGCGTGAGCTCTCGGATCGCCCCCGGCGCTAGCCGTCCCAGCCGCACCGGTCCTATCCTCAGTCGCACGAGCCGCGTGACCGGGAGGTCGACCGCAGCCAGAAGCCGCCGGACCTCGCGCTTGCGGCCTTCGGTCATGACGAGACGGACGGCACCGCGCCCGCCACTCGCGGCCACGATCCTCGCCGACTTGGGGGTGGCCGGCCCGTCATCAAGCTCAACGCCACGCCTCAGTCGTGCGATCTGGCGCTCGGAGGGCGTACCGTCGACCTCGGCCAGGTACTCCTTCTCGATCGCGTAGCGTGGGTGCAGGAGTCGATTGCCCAGCTCTCCGTCGTTGGTCAGCAGGAGCAGCCCTTCCGAGTCGCGGTCGAGCCTCCCGACCGGAAACACACGAGGTCCGTCCGTGGGCAAGAGGCCCCGCATGTCGGGACGACCTTGAGGATCGCGCATGGTCGTGACGACCCCAGTGGGTTTGTGGAGCGCGTAGTACCTCACGTTCGGGTCGAGGTTCACGGTCACTCCGTCAACGGCGACCAGATCCGTCTCGGCCTCGACGCGATCCCCGAGCGTTGCGACCGTCCCGTTCACGCTGACCCGGCCCTGCGCGATCAGCTCCTCACAGGCCCGGCGGGAGCCGAAGCCGGCACGCGCCAGTGCGCGCTGCACGCGCTCTTCGGGCATGGACTCAGGCCGGTTCGTCGCCGCTGGGAGCGGAGACGTCGCCGACCTCGCCGCCGCCTTCGTCGTCCTCGGGCACATCCGATGGGGCCGCGATCCCCTCGACCGCGGATGATGCGTCGTCCAGGTCGGCTCCAAGCAGGGGTGCCAGCGACGGCAGCGACGCCAGCGACGGCAGCCCGAGCCGCTCCAGGAAGCCTGGCGTGGTGCCGAACAGGACGGGGCGGCCCGGCGTCTCCTCTCGGCCCGCCTCCTCGACCAGCCCTCGATCCACCAGCGCTCGCAGGACGCCGTCGGAGTTCACGCCACGGATCGCAGATACCTGGTGCCGAGTGACCGGTTGCTTGTACGCGACGATCCCGAGCGTCTCCAGCGCCGCCTTCGTGAGACGAGCCTGGCGCGACGACAAGACGAACTGCTCCACCACCGGAGCCGTATCAGGGTGGGTGAACAGGCGCCAACCACCCGCGACGTTGCGCAGGACCAAGCCGGACCCTCGCTCCTCCAGGTCCCGGGCCAACTGATCACACAGACCCTCGGCCGTGCGGCGGTCTACCTCGAGCGCCTGCGCCAGCACCGACGCGGTGAGGGGCTCGTCCGAGACGAAGAACAGAGCCTCTATGGCTCTGGTGTCCAAGGCCGCCACATCGCTCATCTCAGGACTTCCACTCGACCTCGATCTCCCCGAACGTCGGCCCCTGCTGGAGCTCGACCTTCCCTTCACGGTACAGCTCGAGTATGGCGAGGAAGCGCACCACGACGTGGATACGATCGGGGCAGTCGGCCACGAGATCCCGGAAAGACGCGGGTCGCCCGAACCCCACCATGCGCTCCTGCACCGCGCTCATGGCGTCCTCGACCGAGTACCGGATCGGCGTCACGTGGGAGAGATCGAGGGTGGGCGGAGGACGGAGCAGTTGGGCGGCCACGCGTGCGAGGTCGACGGGTACCGTGCCCACCAGTGGGTCCGGGTACAGGTGCGAGTACTCGGGCCCCGGTCCAACGTCGCGCGCGAAGTAGCCGGCCTCGTCCTCCAGACGTCGGGCCAACTCCACCGCCACCCGGCGGAACGCCGCTAGCTCCAGGCTCCTCGCGTATGCGAGGTCGGGAGAACCGCCAAGCAGATCGTCCTCGTCGGGCTCGCGGTGCCGGGGCATCAGCCTGCCGACCTTCAGCTCCAGAAGCATCGCGCAGATCGCTAAGAACCAGGTCGCCTCCTCCAGGTTCCAGCCCTCCGCCTCCTTCGCGTGGGCGAGGTAGCTGTCGGTCACGGTCGCGACGGGTACGTCGCACACATCGACCTTCTGCTCCAAGATGAGCTCCGCCAGCAACCGGAAAGGTCCAGTGAAGATGGGCAGTTCCACCGCGAAGCTTCCGGTCGGCGGAGCGTCCGTGTCCTTGCTCATGTGAGATGCATACCGGCGCGAACGGCCGCCATGGTGTCGGAGACGACAGGACGGACGCGTTCCACGCCCCCGGCAAGCGCCTGCTCTACGAGCTCGGGGGCAGAAGCCATCTCTGCGCGCCGCTCGCGGAACGGTCGGAGCTCCTCGACGATCCGGTCAGCCAGGTTGGTCTTGCAATCGACACAGCCGAGCTCGCCGGTGCGGCAATGCTCGTCCGTCCACTCCAAGATGTCCTGAGAGAACTTACGGTGCAACGCGAATACCGGGCAGATCTCCGGACGACCCGGATCGCCTTTACGGAGCTTCTGCGGGTCGGTGATGAAGGAACGGACCTTGGCGCGGATCGCGTCGGGCTCATCCATGAGGTCGATCGTGTTGTCCAGCGACTTGGACATCTTGCGTCCGTCTGAGCCGGCGATCAGCGGCGTCTCTGACAGGAGCGGTTGAGGCTCTACCAAGACATCGCCGTACAACCGGTTGAAGCGCCGCACGATCTCCCGCGAGATCTCCAGGTGCGACACCTGATCCTCCCCCACGGGCACCAGCTCGCCTCGCACGATCGTGATGTCCACCGTCTGCAGCACCGGGTACCCCAGCAGGCCGAGGTTCGCGATGTCGCGCTCCGCCATGTCGCGCAAACGCTCCTTGAACGTCGGGACGCGCTCCAGCCAGCCGAGCGGCGTGATCATACCGAGGAGGAGCGCCATCTCCGCCACTTCCGGTAGGTCGGACTGCCGGTAGATCACCGATCGCTCCGGGTCGATCCCGGCAGCCAGAAGGTCGAGGACCAACGCCTCGACGGCCGAAGGGAGGGTGTCGGTCCGATCATAGTGCGTCGTCAGCATGTGCCAGTCGGCGACGAAGTAGAAGCACTCGTAGCCCTCGCTCTGCAGACGAACCGCGTTCCCGACGTTGCCCGCCCAATGGCCGACATGCAGAGGCCCGGTCGGTCGGAACCCTGTCAGCACACGTGGGCTGCGGGCGGATGAGGTGGGGGTGGATCGGTCGATGTGGGCAAGGATAGCGCGGCCTCGCGGTCGGACCGTGGAGGCGCTAGACGCTGATGCAACCCGAGCCCGCGAGGAGCCGGCAGAGCGAGTTCACGAGGGAGTACACGATCGACGTGAGCGGTCCGGCGAAGAGGAAGAGCAGGACCAGCGCGAACAGGGCGAGGTACTGATCCGCGTTGCGGTACATCTCTCGTGCTTTCGGAGGAAGCGCCAGCGCCACCAGGCGCGCGCCGTCGAGCCCCGGGAGCGGGAGCAGGTGGAACACAGCCACGCAGAGGTTCGCGAAGAGAAGCGCCCGCAGCATTAGGCCGACCTCACCCCCGAGTCCCGCGCGGACGAGCATGGCGACGGCGGCGGCGACCACGACGTTCGCCGCCGAGCCGGCGAACGCGGTGATCACCGTGTCGCGCGTCCGGTTACGGAAGTAGTTCGGATCGATCGGGGCGGGTTTCGCGTACGCCACGGGGGGAGGCAGGAACGACGATGCCGTCGCCCAGAGCAGGAGGATGAGCCCCGGGAGGACGCCGCTGCCGAACGGCTCGAACCATACCTTCGGGTTGAGGGACAGCCGGCCCCACAACCGGGGCGTGGGATCACCCAGACGCGATGCCGTGGAGGCTCGAGCGTACTCCCGCGCATCCATCGCGACGAGCAGAGAGACCGCGAGGTAGCCCGCGAAGCGAAGGGCCGTCATGAAGCGTCGCCCACGCTCAGCCAACGATGGATCAAGTCGGGCGGTTGCACGGGGCCGTCCACGAAGCCGAGAGCCGCCAGACTGTGGCGGATCGCCCCCTCCGCATCGTCCGGCGTCCGCGCGTGAACCTCACCCAGGTGCTCGCCCGCCGTGACCAGGTCACCGATCTTGGGGCGCAACACGATACCGACGGCCGGATCGATCGGGTCGCCCTTACGCATGCGGCCGGCGCCGAGCGCGCCGCTGGCCAGCCCGATCGCCTCGGCGTCCACGGCAGCGAGAGTACCCGCTCGATCGGCAACGATGGGCACCACGATCGGCGCGCGCGGCAGGAGTCCGACAGGGTCGTCGACCACATGCGGGTCCCCACCCTGGGCTTCGACCATCCGGCGGAAGCGCTCCAGCGCCTCGCCCCCGTCGAGAGCGCGCTCGGCGCGTTCGATGGCCTCGACGTGCTCCACGGCCTCAGTCGCCTCCAGGGCTCGGGCCGCGAACCACACCGCGAGCTCGCGGAGGCGCCCGCGGAACTCCCCGCGGAGCAGCGCCACGGCCTCCACGACGTCGAGGGCGTTGCCCACGGCATCACCGAGAGGCTGCGACATATCCGTTACCGCCGCCCCGGCCCGTCTCCCCCATCCTAGAGCCAGCGACAGGCACACCTCGGCCAACGCCCGCGCGTCCTCAGGCGACTTCATGAACGCCCCCGAGCCCGCCTTCACGTCCAGCAGGATCAGATCCGTCTGGACCACCAACTTCTTCGACATCACGCTCGCCGCTATCAACGGGATCGAGGGCACGGTGGCGGTGGCGTCGCGCAGGGCGTAGAGCGCCCCGTCAGCTGGAACCAGGTTCGGTGACTGAGCTGCGACCGCGCATCCGACCTCGGCGACCTGGCGGGCCATCGCCTCAGGGTCCAGGTCTGTCCGCAGGCCCGGGATCGACTCGAGCTTGTCGAGCGTTCCTCCGGTGTACGCCAGACCGCGGCCCGATAGCTTCGCGACCGCCAGGCCGAGCGCCGCGGCCAGCGGTGCGAACACCAACGTGACGCCGTCAGCGACCCCTCCCGTGGAATGCTTGTCCACAGCGGGTCTCCCGAGCTCTCCGAACGAAACCCGATCTCCCGAGTCGACCATGGTGCGTGTGAGCGCCAGGGTCTCGGCATCGTCCATGCCCCGCAACAGGCATGCCATCAAGAAGGCCGCCGCGAGGGCGTCCGTGACTTCCCCCCGCGTATAGGCTCCGACGAACTCCTCGATCTCTTGGGGATCAAGCGTCTCGCCGTCGCGCTTGCGGGCGACGACGAGACGGGGGTCATCGAGTGTCACGCGAGACCTCCCGTCCGCATGGAGACCAGATGGAGATCATCCTCCGACGAAGGCTAGACCGCTTCATACATCGAACCCGATAAGGTCGGTGAAGCTCGAACCCTCCAGACCTTGTACGTCTACACCCAACAGCGCCGCGATCGTATGGCCCAGGTCGCCGAACGATCCCCTGGTGCCGATCTCGTACGGTCCCCCATCGAGACCGGCCGCGAGGAGTGGGGTGCGCTCGCGAGAGTGATCGGTAGGCGGAGTGGTGGGATCACATCCGTGGTCGCCGGTGATGAACATGATCCCGCCGTCGAGAGCGTCCACCAGCTCCGGAAGGCGAGCGTCGAAGGCCTCCGCCGCCACCGCATATCCCCGCGGATCGTTGCGGTGCCCGTACTTCGAGTCGAAGTCGACCAGGTTCGTGAACACGAACGTATGCCCTGGACGCCGGAGATACTCGAGCGTCAGATCCACGCCGTGGTCGTTGGAGTCCGAGTACCTACCCTCGGTGATCCCCTGGCCGCAGAAGATGTCGCGGATCTTGCCGACGCCCAAGACCGTCACGCCCGCCTCTTCCAGGTGGTCCAGGATGGTTCGGGACGGAGGCGGAAGCGAGAAGTCCCTGCGCTCGGGGCTCCGCACGAAGCGACCGGGCTCTCCGTCGAACGGCCTTGCGATCACCCGCCCGACAGAGTGTTCGCCCGTGAGCAACCGGCGCGCCACGCGACACCACTCGTACAGCATGGAGAGAGGAACGATCCCCTTGTGGCACGCGACCTGGAAGACGGAGTCGCCGCTGGTGTAGACGATAGGCTGCCCCGTCCGCAGATGCTCCTCTCCGAGCTCCTCGATGATCTGCGTACCCGACGCCCGCACGTTGCCCAAGATCTCTCGCCCTACGGTCTCCTCGAACTGGTGGACTATCTCGGGCGGGAACCCGTCCGGATAGAGCGGGAACGGATGATCCAGCCTGACGCCCATCATCTCCCAGTGCCCCGTGGTGGTGTCCTTGCCGGCCGAGCGCTCGGTCGCTCTTCCGTAGGCGCTCCCAACCTGCGCGCGGGGCGCGACCCCTTCGATCGCCGTCAGGTGGCCCAGCCCCAGCGCTTCGAGGTTGGGCAGCCGCAGTCCCCCCACGGCGCGGGAGGTGTTCCCCAGGGTGTCGGAGCCGTCGTCGCCGTAGGCTGAAGCGTCGGGAGCATCGCCCACTCCCCACGAGTCGCAGATGACCAGCAGGACACGGGGAACGCGAACCTGCATCACGCCGAGACACTCTTGTGCTTGCAGTCGATGCACAGCAGGGCCGCCGGCAGCGTCTCCAGGCGCTCACGCCCGATCGGGTTACCGCACCGCTCGCACGAGCCGTAGGCTCCGCCGTCGAGCTTCACCAGTGCGCGTTCGACGTCGCGGAGGTTCGAGCGGAGCGCCTCAACCACCGAGATCAAGCGCGATCGCTCCTCGGTGCTGTGCGAGCGATCCGCGAACCCCGAATCGTCGACGAAGGCGACCTCGTCGGAATCGGGATCGGCTCCCCGTTCTGAGATCTCACTACGCAGCTGATGGCGCTGCTCTTCGAGCTGGGCCCGCAGGCCCGCGAAGGACGCCGGGTCCGCCATGTCATCTCCCTCCGTTCGGCCCGCGACGCGCGCGGGGATGCGACGAGTAGTACACCTCACGCAGGTGCTCCTTGGTCACCAACGTGTATATCTGCGTGGTCGCGACACTTGCATGGCCGAGGAGCTCCTGCACAACTCGAACGTCCGCTCCACCCTCCAAGAGGTGCGTCGCGAACGAATGCCGCAACGTATGAAGCGTAACGCGCCGACCGATGCCCGCGGCCGTCACATGGGTCGAGAGCAGTCGCGCGCAGCTCTGCCGGGTCAGACGCCCGCCCCTTGTGTTCAGGAACAAGGCCGCGCGGCTCGCGCGTGACGCGAATTCCGGCCGGGAACGGCTGAGGTAGGCACCCACCGCCTCCCGAGCCATCTTGCCTACGGGGACCTCGCGCTCCTTTCCGCCCTTTCCCAAGACGCGGACGGAGCCCTCCTCCAGATCGATGTCGTCCACATCCAGCCCGACGAGCTCTGAGATCCGGAGCCCCGCTCCGTAGAGGAGCTCCAGGATCGCCCGGTCGCGAAGGCCGGCTGAAGTCCGGGGATGTGGTGACTCGAGCAGGCGGATGATCTCACCCAGCGGGAGGGGATGCGGCAACGACCGGGGCAGCTTGGGCTGCGTCACCGCCGAGGCAGGATCGCGATCTGCCCCGCCCTCTCGCAGGATGAAGCGATGGAACGACCGAACCGAGGATGAGGCTCGGGCGACCGAACGGGCGCTGTAGGGACGCTCATCCTTCCCCCAGGTCGAGGCTGAGACCGAGGCGACGAACGAACGAACCGTCGACGGCTCGACCTCACCGGGCGTACGCACCTCGCGGGCGGTGCAGAACGCCACGTACCGACGCAGGTCCCTGCGATAGGCGGCGAGCGTGTTCGGAGACAAGCCCCGCTCCACCGTGAGGTGATCCAGGTACCGATCGAGCCACGTCGCCAAAGGATCCGCCATGGCTCCGCCCCGCCGACGGTCAGCCGAGCCCGTCGACCAGCGTGGCGAGCGAGGTGAACGGAAGCCCGTGAGCCTGGGCGACCGGAGCGTTCGTCACGTGCCCGCCGTAGGCGTTCACGCCCAAGGCGAGCGCCGCGTCCGCACGGATGGCATCCTCCAGACCCAGGTTCGCGATCTCTATCGCGTATGGGGTCGTCACGTTCGTGAGCGCGTATGTCGAGGTCCTTGGCACAGCTCCCGGCATGTTGCCGACGCAGTAGTGGACGACGTCGTGACGTACGAACGTGGGATCGGAGTGGGTGGTCACGTGCGAGGTCTCGAAGCACCCGCCTTGATCGATCGAGATATCCACGACCACCGAACCGGCGGGCATCGCGGCGACCATCGCCTCCGTCACCAAGTGAGGCGCCTTGGCACCCGGAACCAGGACCGCTCCGATCACCAGGTCCGCGCTCGTGATCAACTGCTCCACGGCCAGGCGGCTGGACATCACGGTGAGTATCCGTCCGCGCCAGATCTGATCCACGAAGCGCAGCCGTTCCACGTTCTTGTCCACGATGGCGACCTCGGCTTCCATCCCCGCCGCGATCCACGCCGCGTTGGTGCCGGCCATGCCGGCCCCCAGGACCACGACACGTGCAGGGGCCACGCCGGACGCCCCGCCCATCAACACGCCACGTCCTCCCTTCGGCCGTTCCAGGTTGGTGGCCCCACAGTGAGGGGCCATACGCCCGGCGATCTCAGACATGGGCGCGAGGAGCGGTAGGCGGCCGTCGCCGGTCTGGACCGTCTCGTATGCCACGGCCGCGATCCGGCGATCGAGCAGGAATCGGGTCAGCACCTCGTCGGCGGCGAGATGCAGGTAGGTGAACAGGGTCTGACCCTCTCGTAAGCGGTCGTACTCGGCGGGCTGCGGTTCTTTGACCTTCATGATCATGTCCGCCGCCGCGAAGACCGCGTCTGCGTCGGCCAGGATCTCGGCGCCTGCGGAGGCGAACTCCCCGTCCGATAGGGAGGAGCCTTCGCCGGCGCCGGATTCCACCACCACCCGATGGCCGGCGTGCACCAGCTCGCGAACACCCTCCGGGGTGGCTGCCACCCGGTTCTCGTTGTCCTTGACCTCGGTCGGGATCCCTACGATCATCCGTGCCCCTTGCGCTCCTGGGGAAGCCTACCCGAGCCTCATTCGAGCCCTGTCGCTCACGGGAGCGCAGGCCGTCCGTCGGCCAGTAGAAGGGCGAGGGCGGTCTTGGCGTCACGGACTCGACCGGCTCGCGCCGAGGAGACCATCTGGCCGAACGGCACCCGGCTCACCTCGATCCCCTGCTCCGCGGGGGCATCCGGTTCCGCGTTCGTCCGCGCCCAGAACAGGTGTACGTACTCATCGGTGAAGCCTGCCGACGAGTAGTAGCCACCAAGGAACTCGATGGTTCGATGCCTGAATCCGGTCTCCTCGAAGAGCTCTCGACCGGCGCAGGTGAGTGCGTCTTCTCCGTCGACGTCCAGCAGCCCCGCGGGGATCTCGGTCAGCGGCTGACGGATCGCGGGCCGGAACTGCTTCACCAAGAGTACGTCGTCATCCGGCGTGATCGGCAGAACCGCGGCTGCTCCCGGGTGATGGACGACCTCGTACGGAGGATGTCCTTCCCAGTCCTCGACGTCCAAACGAACGACTCTCCCCCGGAACGCCGACTGGCTCCCTCGGGGCTCGGCCATCGGCGCTACGACTCAGCCGACGGACACCGAGCGATCAGAGCGAGCCCTGCGGTGAACCTGAGCAGCCCCGACGAACTCGCGGAAGAGCGGGTGCGGCCTGGTGGGTCGCGAGCGGAGCTCCGGATGGAACTGCCCCGCGATGAAGAAGGGATGATCGGGAAGCTCGATGATCTCGGTCAGCCGGCCGTTGTGGGAGTTCCCGGACAGGACCATCCCCGCCTCTTGAAGCGTCTCGTGGTACGCCGGGTTCACCTCCCAGCGGTGACGATGGCGCTCCTCGACGACAGGGGCCTCGTAGCACCGCTCCGCGAGCGTGCCCGGCACGATGTAGCAGGGCTGGGCGCCCAGCCGCATGGTGGCGCCCATGTCGGTCACGTTCTTCTGCTCGGGCAGCAGGTCGATCACCGCATGCGAAGTGGCCGGGTCGAACTCGCTCGAGTTGGCCCCCTCCAATCCGCACAGGTTTCGCGCGAACTCGATCACCGCGCACTGCAGGCCGAGGCAGATCCCCAGGAACGGCACACCGCGCTCGCGCGCGTATCGGACGGCGGCGACTTTCCCCTCCACGCCGCGGACCCCGAACCCTCCCGGGATCAAGATCCCGTCCGCGCCGGCGAGCGCGTCCTCTGTGGCCGCGCCTCCCAGATCGTCGGAGGCCACCCACTCGATCTGGACGTCGGCCCCGTGGGCGAACCCCCCGTGCTTCAACGCCTCCATCACCGACAGGTAGGCGTCGCGCATGTTCACGTACTTGCCGACCACGGCGACCTTGACCGGCTCGGTCGCGCGATCGATCCGCTCGACGAGTGTCTCCCACTCTGCCAGATCGGGCTCCGCGTCGATCTGCAGGTGCCGGGCGATCTCCACGTCCAGGCCTTCCTTATGCAGCACAAGCGGCACCTTGTAGATCGACGCGGCGTCGACGGCCGAGATCACGCCGCTGATCGGAACGTCGCAAAGCAGAGAGATCTTCTCCTTCAAGTTCCGGCCGATCGGCCGGTCGGAGCGGCAGACGATCACGTCAGGTTGAAGACCGAGCGAGCGCAGCTCCTTGACGGAGTGCTGCGTGGGTTTCGTCTTCAGCTCACCGGACGGACCGATGAACGGCATCAACGAGACGTGTACGAACGCGCAGTTCTCGCGACCGATCTCGTTGCGGAGTTGCCGGACGGCCTCCAGGAACGGCAGGGACTCGATGTCGCCCACCGTGCCTCCGATCTCGACGACCACCAGGTCGGCTGCCTCGGTCTCAGCTAGCGCGCGGATGCGCTCCTTGATCTCGTCGGTGATATGCGGGATGACCTGCACCGTCTTGCCCAGGTAGTCGCCCCTGCGCTCCTTCGCGATCACGCTGGAATAGACGGCGCCGGTCGTGAAGTTGGAGCCGCGATGCAGGTTCTCGTCGACGAAGCGCTCGTAGTGTCCGAGGTCCAGATCGGTCTCGGATCCGTCGTCCAGCACGAACACCTCCCCGTGTTCGAACGGGTTCATGGTGCCTGGGTCGACGTTGATATAGGGGTCGAGCTTCTGGATGGCGACCTTCAGACCGCGACACTTGAAGAGGCGGCCGAGGGAGGCGGAGGTGATGCCTTTGCCTAGTCCGGAGGCGACTCCACCCGTGACGAAGATGAACTTCGGTTGCGTTCTCACCACGGGATGCGAGCCTAGCAGACGCCGCCGACGGGTCGGCTAGATCGAGTCGCGAACTTCCCTTCCTGCTCAGTTCGTTCAATCCGGGAGCCTTCCCAGCCGGTCGAACCATCGCAGCGCCGACACCGCGTCGATGGGGCGGGACAGCGTCAGCGTGTCCGCCAAGACGTTGAGCGTGACCGCCGCCAACGCCGCGACCACCAGCCACGCGCCCGTGAGCACCGCAAACAGGCCGAGCCCGATGCTGAAGCCAAGGAGGTTGGCACCGCCGTCTCCCAGCATCGCGCGCTCGCGAAGGTCGGGCCACAGAGCGAGCAGGGACCCGGCCGCCATACCTGGCAGGGTGGGTATCAGCCAGATCGGGGCAGATGCGACGCCCAGCATGGCGACGAGCCCAAACTTGAGCGCCCGGCCCGGACGCACGTCGAGCCCGTTCCAAAGGTTCGCACAGCCGGCCACGAGGATGACGCCGGCGATACCGCCCACTCCCTTCGTTCCACCCAGGAGCGTCACCGAAACGATCGCGGCCGCGGCCACCACGACGAGCTTCGCGATGCCGGTCGTCACGCGTCCTGACAACAGGGCCGAGAGATGGTTACGAACACCTCTGGTCGCATCCGGAGACAGGTCGTCCACGAGGCCGGCGCAGAAGACCGCTAGAGATGCGGCAGCTACTCCCCATCCTGCGCGACCAACGGCTGGGGTCGCGGTGATGGCGGCGACCGCGACGGAGGCCGCCGCGCAGGCCACCAAGAGGATCCCGAGCGTGCGAGGCACCATGGCGCCTCGATGGTTCGCGACCGACAGCCGGATCCTCACCGTGGTCGCGCCACGCGGACCAGGGCAGCTCGGGCGATCTGCACACCCTGGCTACCTCGATGCAAGAAGCCCCTCAGGGTCCGCCGGGTCGCCCGGTGCGTGAGTCCCGGCACCGGTACCTCGACAACGCGGAAGCCCGCCCGCACCGCATCGATCGTCATGGCCGTCTCGACGCCGAAACCGCCAGCCAGCGGTCGGACGGCGGCAAGGCAGGCCGCTGTGATCGCCCTTTGACCCGACAGCGGTTGCTCTGCTTCGAACCCCGACAACCGGTAGATCGCCAAGGCTGCTGCGCGTTTGACCGTGCCGAGGCCGCCCCCTCCTTGCGGGGGGAGCAACGCCACGGCCAGATCGGCACGCCCGTCCTTGACCACTTCGACGACGACACGAAGACCCTCCGCGCTCCCTCCGAGGTCGGCGTCGGCGAACAGCCAAACGTCTGCCGGAGGGAGCCGCCGCAGGGCTCCCTCCATGGCTCCCCCTTTGCCGATGCCACCCGGGATCCGTAGCACGCTAGCCCCAGCAGCGAGCGCCTCCGCCGCGGTGTTGTCCGACGATCCGTCATCGACCACCACGATCTCGGCCGGCCCCCAACGGGCGATGGCCAGGACGGTTCGCCGGATGGTGGCCTCCTCGTCGCGGGCCGCGATCAACGCGACGACCCTCGGTCCCTCCGATGTCATATCGGCTGCGGCAGCAGGCGCGTGGCACCCGGCTTCACGCCGTAGTCGCCTCCCGTCCCTAGCACGATCGCCGAACGCAATCCGAGCGCCATGGCCGAGGCGCCGACCGGCCGGTCGACGTTGTCGACGGTCACGATCGGATCCGACGAAGCATCGAGCACCGAGCGGACCGCCAACATGAAGCCGTCGTCCGCGTCCAGGCTCTCGCCGACGCCCTCGACGACCTCGAGAGCGGCTAGTTCCTCCACCAGCGGCACCATGAAGTCGATCGAAGCCGGGGACAGCTCGCCGCTCGCTCCGCCGACCACCACGACCAACTGACCCCGCCCTCCGATCTCGCCGAGCGTTGCGTCCCTTATCTCGGGAGCCGACGCCGTGAGGAACCCCTGCGAAAGCATCTCGCCCAACAGGTCCACCCCGCTGGGATCAAGGGCCGGATCGGTCGCCAGCCGGCCCGCCAGCGCACCTCCGGCCGCGGCCGTCAGGGCTTGAGCAGGGGTGTCGTCCGGTAGCGACAGGATGGCCGCCAGGTCACGTTCGGCACTCGGCGTCTGGGCGGCCATGGTGGGCTGCACGGTGAGGGTCGTGATCACGTTCGCCCCGGCCAGGTCCAACGCCATCCGGGTCTCCGCGGAAGCGCCGCCGTCCACTCCCTCCTGAGTGACCACGATCACTTGGACGCCGATCAGCGTCGAATCGACCAGGTACGGCATCGCCTGCTCCGCGAAAGCGTTCATCCTCGCGAGCTCATCCTGATGCTCCTGATCGGCACCACGCAGCTCGTCAAGACGCGCAGTTAGGTCCGTCGTCTGCGACCTCAAACTGCGCACGAGGTTGTCGTTGAGCACCGTGGTGCCGGTCAGCACGCCCAGGCCGAAGGCCAAGAACACGGCGACGATCGAGATCAGGTGGTAGCGCCACGAGATCACAGCAGTTCCTTGACGTGGAACAGCCATTGCCGTACCTGTTCCACGAGCAGATCCCAGTAGAGCCGCAGCGACGGTGAGAACCACACCACCACGAACATCGCGAACAGCGCCGAGCCAACCAGCAGGAGGGTATCGAGGGCCCGGAAACCGCGCCCCTGATAGATGCGCGACACACCTTTGGCATCGACGAGCGTCTCTCCCACACGCAGACGCACCAGGAAGGTGCTCGCCATGCCGCCTCTGCCCTTGTCGAGGAACTCGCGAAGGTTCCCGTGGGTGCCTACGGCCACGATCAGATCTGCCCGCTTCTCGTGCGCCAACAGGAAGGCCACATCCTCGCTCGTGCCCGCCGACCTCACCACCACGAACGGAACGCCCAGGGTCTCCAGTCGCTCAGCTCCCGGGGCACGCCCGTCCGAGTAGGCGTGAACGATGAGCTCGGTCGGTTGGCGTCGACGTCTTGACCTCAAGGCCAACTCCAGAGCCCGGTCCGACACGCTGTCCATATCACCCAAGATCAGATCGGGGGTGTACCCCTCGTCAAGGAGGGCGTCGGCGCCTCCATCGACCCCCAACAGAACCGGGCGTACATCGCCTATATAGCCGCGCAGTGCGGCCAGGTCCTCCCGATAGCTGTACCCACGAACCACGACCAACACCGGACGGCCCGCCATCGTGTGGCGGATGTCTGGGAGTCCCGATCCCCCGAAGAGCATGTCCCGCTCCTCGTGCATGTAGGTCAGGGTGTTGCGCGCGAAGCTCGCGAAGCTCTCTTCGACCGCCTCGTCGGCATCCTCCATGGCTTGCAGGATGGACGCCTCGGTCTGGCGAACGCCCACGGCGACCAGACCATCCCCGACGTAGATACGGTCACCATCCAGTCGCAGGACGTCGCCTTCGCGAACCTTGTCCAGCAGCAATGGCCCGACCCTGTCGATCAAGGGGATCCCCGCTTCGCCCAGGATCAACGGCCCCAGATTGGGGTATCGCCCACTGATGGAGGCGGCCGCATTCAGGACGGCCGAGACCCCAGCGTCCACCAGTGCCTCCGCGGCGACGCGATCCAGATCCTCGTGGTCGATCACCGCCACGTCCCCCGGCCCTGCACGCGGGACCAGATCCTTCGTTCGCCGATCCACCCGTGCGATGCCGGCCGTCTGGCGCCCTCGGCGCGATGGACGTCGTCGCAGACCTCGAGTCCTGGGCGTTGACGTGTGCGGTCCCTCCTCGGCGGGTTCAGCTGGCGATCCCGCCCGCCGCGGGTCACCACGCAGGGTAGCCGACCTTCAACCGAATCGCCTGGAGGGCTCAGGGAGGTCCAGCTCAGATAGGTCCGGCCCTGGAGGACGAGGCTGCCGCCAACAGCTCCTCCGCGTGCGTGACGGCTCCCTCGCTCCCCGTGAGCCCGGCGAGCATCCTCGACAGCTCCTGGACGCGCTCGTCGTCTGACAGGACGCGCAGGTGAGCCTTGCCAGCCTGTTTGGCCACCACGATGTGCCTGTCGGCGAAGCAAGCGATCTGCGGTAGATGCGTCACGACCAGGACCTGGCGCCCACAGGCCAGACGCGCCAGCCGGCGGCCGACCGCCAGCCCCGCTTCGCCTCCGATCCCCGCGTCCACCTCGTCGAAGACGAGCGTCGGCACCTCATCCACGTCGGCCAGGACGCTCCGGCACGCGAGCATGGTCCTGGACAACTCGCCCCCGGAGGCGGCCTTCGCCAGCGGCGCGAGTCGCTGTCCCGTCGAGGGCGCCAGTCGGAGCTCGACCCGTTCCTCGCCGGCGGGTCCCGGGTCGGTCGTCTCCAGCCACACTTCGACCACTGCGCCGGGCATCCCGAGCTCGTGCAACTCCCGCTCCAGGGCTTCCGCCAATCCTGGCGCCGCCCTCGTGCGCCCAGCCGTGACCGCCGATGCGCGATCCTCGAGCTCGTTCGTGAGGTGATCGACCTCGCTGGTCAACTCCGCCAGTCGTTCGTCCGCCGTCGCGAGCGTCGCGAGTCGCTCTGACGCGAGGCCGAGGAAGGCCCGCACTTCGTCGTCGGTGGCCCCGTACTTGCGTTGGAGACCCTTCAGGGCGGCCAGGCGTTCGCGAACCCCCTGGAGTGCGTCCGGATCGACGACCAGCGACTCGCGATAGGCCCGCACGTCACGGGCTAGCTCGGAGAGCTCAGCCGCGGATCCACGAGCGCGTCCCCCCAGAGGCGAGGCCTCCCGATCATGCCGGGCGGCATCCTCCAGGAGCGCCGCGGCCGCGGCCGCCTCGTCGGCGGGCGACGTCTCCCCGGTCAGGATCTGCTCTGCGGCGGCGGCCCGCTCCAGCAGTCGCTCGACATGCGCCAGGCGTGATTCCTCGCCGGTGAGATCCTCCGTTTCGCCCGACCGTGGCCCGACGGCTTCGATCTCCCGAACCTGGTAGTCGAGCAGCCCGATCTCTCGTTCGCGTTCGCGGGCAGCCTCCGTGAGCTCCTTCAGAGCCGCGTTCGCAGACCGCCATCCGTCCCACGTTTGCCGGTACCTCGCCAAAGCCACCACGTGCGCGTCGCCTGCGAACCGATCGAGGAACTCGGTCTGGATCGACGCCGAGAGCAGCCCTTGAGCCTGACCCTGTCCATGGACCTCTACCAGCGAGGCGCCCAGCGAGCTCAGGACCGAAGCCGTAGCCATCTGTCCTCCTACCCTCGCTGAGCTCTTCCCGTCGGCACCGATCGATCGCGCCAGCACGAGTTCGCCGTCCTCGGCCCACTCCTCGGTCCCCTCGGGCGCGTCGAACCTGACCTGGACGCGTGCGGCACCGGCGCCGTCACGCACGAGAGATCCGGTTGCCCTGGCCCCCAGGGCGAGAGAGAGCCCCACCGTCACCATGGTCTTTCCGGCCCCGGTCTCGCCGGTGAGAACGTTCAGGCCGGGGTGCAGCTCAAGATCGAGGTCGTCGAAGACCCCCAGACCCGTGATGTGCAGCTCCCGCAGCACTCTCGGATCCTAGTCCGCGGTACCGACATCGCCGGCGTATCCCGCGCCGCCGCCCGGATCACCCGGCAGCTCGAACTTCTCGCGAACCCGCGTGAGGAAGGCCGGGGCGCCGCGCCGCCGCACCAGGCGCGCGGGCCTATCCGCCGCCCGGATCAGGACCCTGCTGCCCACGGGGATCTCCACGCTTTGTCTACCATCGGCAGTGATCAACCCCGGCTCGTCGCCGACCACCTCCAGGACCACTCGCTGTTCCGCACCCAACACGAACGAGCGGTCGAACACCATGTGAGCCGCGACCGGGGTGAGGACCAAGCACGGCACGTCGGGGCTAACGATCGGGCCGCGGGTCGAGAAGGAGTACGCGGTGGAACCGGTGGGCGTCGCAACGACGACGCCGTCCGCCGAGAAGGTCGTTACGTAGGCACCATCCACCTCGACCGCTAAGCGAACCAGCCGATGCCGGGCTCGCTTCTCCACCATGATCTCGTTCAACGCCCATTGCGCTTGGAACTCGACGCCCCCTGCCGGCTCCGCGGTCGCGGCCAGTCGCTCCTCGATGGCGGCGTCGCCGTCAAGGGCTCTAGAGATCAGATCGAACGCCTCACCCGGCTCCACCTCCGTCAGGAACCCGAGCCGCCCGACCTTAACCCCCAAGACCGGACAGCCCGCCTGAGCGGCGACGTGAGCCCCTCGCAGGAACGTCCCGTCCCCACCGACAGAAACCACCAGGTCCAGCGCCTCCTCCCCTGCTCCCGCCGCCTTGACGACGACCGCGCCCTCGGATGCGAGCTCCGAGCTGAGGACGTCGGCCGCGGCCATGGCCGCCTCGCGCCCCTCGTGCACGACGAGCCCGACCACTCTCATCGACGGAGCCTCTCACCCTCACCGATCGCCTGATCGAGGTCCACGACGCCTTCCGGCGCCCCCTTTCGACCGCGCATGAGGAACTCCACGTTGCCCGCCGGTCCCACGAGCGGAGAGACCATGACACCTACGACGCCCATCCCGTTGACGAGGCAGGCATCCGTCACCTCGCCCAGCACGCGTCGCCAAACGAGCGGGTCCCTGACCACGCCTCCCCGGCCCACGTGGTCCGGACCGGCCTCGAACTGGGGCTTCACCAGGAGCACCAGATCGGCGGCCGGCGCGGCCACGCGCGAGAGCGCCGGCAGGACAGCTCTCAGGGAGATGAACGAGAGGTCGGCGACGATCAGCTCGGGAGCGAACGCCAGGTGGGTGGGGTCTAGGTTGCGGGCGTTCGTTCGCTCCATGACGAGGACCCGAGGATCCGTCCTCAGCTCCCAGGCTAGCTGCCCGTACCCGACGTCGACGGCGATGACCCTTCCCGCGCCCGCCCGGAGCAAGCAATCGGTGAACCCTCCCGTCGACGCCCCGGCATCGAGGCAATCGCGACCGCTCGGATCGATGCCGAAACGGTCGAGCGCCGCCTGGAGCTTGTCTCCACCTCTGGACACGAACCGTCGAGGGGACGCCGTCATATGGAGCGGCTCGTCGTCTGAGACGAGCGACGCCGGCTTCGTCGCGGGGTGGCCGCTCACCATCACCAGGCCTGCGTCGACCGCTGCCTGGGCCTCGGTGCGACTCGTCACCAACCCCCGGCGAACTAGCTCCGCGTCGAGACGCCGCCGAGCCGCCATCGGCCGCTCAGGCGTTGCCAGTGGCCGCCGGCTTCTTAGCCGCGGGCCTGCGGGCGGCGGGCTTCTTGGCACCCGACTTCCGCCCGGAGGCGGTCATCCCCGCGCGCCGTTCCAGCTCGCGAACCCGCTTCTTCAACGCGTCAACCTCGGGTCGCGATGCCACACCCATCGACGTCAACTGGTTGGAGATCTCGCGCCCGATGAAGTCGCGTAGCCGGTCGCGGTAGCGCTGGGACCACTCCAGCATGTCGGCGGCCAACCTCGCCACCTGCTCCTTCGCGGTTCCCGGGTCGGACAGGCTCTTCGCGAGCTCCTGGGCCTTGGCCGGCGTCAGGTTGCCTATCGTCGCCTCGATGCTCTTGCGGACTTCGTCGAGAGTGGTCATAGCATCTCCTTGAGTAAGCGAGCACCGCGGTCGTTCCTCAGCATACCGCCGCCCTATCAGGGCTCATCCGGCCTGGCGTCGAAGAGCGCCGAGAGATCGGCGCCGACGAAGGTCGGGAGGAAGGGCGATCCGGCCAGATCGTCGCGCCGGGTGACACCGGTGAGGACGAGCAGTGAATCCCATCCGAGCGCGGCCGCGCCTGCGATGTCGGTCTCGAGTCGATCGCCGATCAAGAGCGGCTGTCCCCCGCCCGCCCTGGCCAGAGCCGACCGCAGGATCGGCGGATGCGGCTTCCCCACGATCTCCGCTCTGATCCCGGTCGTCGTCTCGATGGCGGCCAGGAGGGCACCCGCCCCTGGCCACCGTCCATCGGGCGCCGGGTAGGAGGCGTCCGCGTTCGTCGCCACCAGCCATGACCCGCGCTCCACGAGCAGGGAGGCCCTCCGCAGCTTGTCGTAGTTCGCCTGCCGATCCCACCCCACGACGACGCTATCCGAGCGCTCCGCGTCCGCGGCGGCCAGCGCGATCCCGACGCTCGTGAGCGCCTGTCGGACACCCTCCTCTCCGATCACGAACGCGTCGGTCACTCCACGGGCTACCAGGAGTTCGGCGGTCGCGAGCGCCGAAGTCTCGACCTCGTCGGCTCTGGCCTGGACACCGACCGCGATGAGCGCCGCCGCCACCGCCTGGGCCGTGCGGCTCGAGTTGTTCGTCACGAACGCGACCCGCCTGCCGAGGGCGCGGAGCCGATCGATCGCTTCAGCGGCGCCCGGGATCGGGTCGGACCCCCTATAGAGAACCCCGTCCAGATCGAACAGGAACGCCTCGTACCTGTCGGCCAGGATGGCCATCATGTCGTCGATCGCCCGAGCGCGAGGTGCTCGTAGTCATCGCTCGGATCAAGGATGACGGCTTTCGCGAACTCACTCCGAACCAGGCGGTCGCGGCCGGTCATGCGCGACGCCCGGCCGCGCGCGTGCGGGCCGAAGACCTCCTGCTTTGGGTCGTCGCTGTTATACAGGGGGTGTGCCTCGCGTCTTCCCGTTCCCTTCGTTGGTCTACGATCCCGCCGTCGCCGGTCCGCTCGACCGCGTGACCGCGCCGCCGTACGACGTTATCAGCGAGGCCCGCCGGCGAGAACTCCAGACGGAGCCGCGGAACATCGCTCAGATCGACCTGGCCATCGGGCCGGGCTCAGAGGGAGACCGCTACCGGGCGGCGGCAGAGCTGCTCCATCGATGGACGGCGGAAGGTGTGCTTCGGCGTGAGGAGCCGGCGTTCCACGCCTATGAGATGCGGGTCGGGCGCGACGCCGCGATGTGCCGGGTCCGCGGTGTCTTCGCGGCGATGGAGCTCGAAGAGTGGGGCGGGAACGTCCTACCCCACGAGGAGACGATGCCGGGACCGATCGAGGACCGTCTCCGCCTGCTCCGAGCCGCGCGGACGCATCTGTCGGCCGTGTACGGCATCGTGACCGGCCCGTGTCCTCCCCTCGTGGATCTCCTGGACCGAACCGTGCGAGAACCACCCTCAGGCGAAGCTGTCGATGAGCAGGGCGTACGCCATCGCCGCTGGCGCATCATTGAGGAGCAGCCGGTCTCGGCATGGCTCGAGAACCAGACCCTCCTGATCGCCGATGGCCATCATCGCTACGCAACGGCGCTCGCGTACCGGGACGAGATGCGAGCCGCCTCCGGTCCCGGTCCGTGGGATCGCCTCCTCACCTTCATCGTCGACGCTGGTTCTGAGCATCTAACGGTGGCTCCGTTCCATCGAGTGCAACTCTCGGGCGCGCCGATGGCGGTGGGTGCCCCTGTTGGCTCGCTCGAAGAGGCGCTCGCCGCGTGCTCTGACGACGACACCGTGGTGGGCTTAGTCGTACCCACGGAGGACGACATCGAGGTCCGGGTGGTGAACCTGAGCGGCGAACCACCCGCGGTTCGGGCTCTACATGCGGAGCTGATCGATCCAGCACTGCCGCCCACAGCGTTCCGGTACACACCGGATGCCGAAGAGGCGGCGGCGGCGGTGCGAGGCGGGATCGCTACCGCGGCCTACCTCCTGCCACCGACCACACCGGACCGCGTTCGGGAGGTCGTGCAGCGGGGCGAGCGACTGCCGCAGAAGTCCACATACTTCTGGCCCAAACCTCGAACCGGGATGGTCCTCATGCCGCTCGAGTCCCTCACCCCGGTCTAGGGGTCTCCCACCGCTGCCTCGAGCTTCTTGATCCCCGTCGCGACCACCTCCGTGAGGCTCCGCGCTCCAGCCCCGCTCCGGTAGAACCGGCGAGCGAGTGTGCCATACACCAGCACATCATCACCCTTTCCGATCCCCTTCAGCGCCCGTTTGCCGACCGCCGTGTGCCACACGGCCACCGGGAGGGGGAGGAGGCGCTTGCCCGCCTCCGGAACGGAGAGCCGGAGCTCGGTTACCTCATCGCCCGACGGCATCCGGCGCTCGACCGGCTCTGCCGCCACGGTCCCCGCGAGGACGACGACGTTCACCGTCACCATGGCTCCTCCTCATCCGACGGACACGCTAGCAGCGGGTACCGACACGACCGGCCGTAGACTCGCGACCGTGGGGATCGTCACGTTCGTCGTCGCGCCTGGCATCACCGCTATCGACACGTTCATGGGGGGACGCGAGCGCTACACGGCCGCCTATCTGCTGAACGCGACCGAGCCCGCGCTGGTCGAGACCGGTCCCGGCACGTCCGTCGAGCCCGTGACGCGAGCGCTCGACGCGCTCGGGATCGGGTCGGACGCGCTAGCCCACGTCGTACTCACGCACATCCACCTGGATCATGCGGGAGGCGTCGGCGCCCTCGCCGCCGCGTTCCCGCGGGCGACCATCTGGGTCCACGGACGCGGGGCACGCCACCTTGCCGAGCCGGCTCGGCTTGTCGCGAGCGCCACCCGCGTCTACGGAGCGGACCGTATGGCCACCCTGTTCGGACCCGTGGAACCCGTTCCGGCAGACCGCATCCAGGTCTTCGATGGCGGCGCGTCACTGGATCTTGGCGGGCGATCGCTCACTGCCCTCGATACCCCGGGACACGCCTCGCATCACCTGGCGATCGTCGATTCCGCAACCGGCGTCGTCTTCACCGGCGATGCCCTCGGCATCCACGTTCCGGCTCTGCCCATCCTCCGGCCGGCCACGCCCCCACCGGACTTCGATCTCGACCTGGCGATCGCTAGCATCGAGCGCATCCGGTCGGTCGACCCATCGACCCTGCTCTTCGCCCACTTCGGTCCTATCGCGGACGTCGAGAGGACCTGCGACCTCGCCGTCAGGAAACTACGTACCTGGACGACGACGGTGGAGCGCGCGATGGAGCGCACCAGCGACGTCGACGAGATCGTCGAAGTGCTAGCCCGCGAGGCGGCCGCCGAGATCGTGACCGGAGCCGAAGCCCAGCTTGACCTGGATCGCCTGGAGACGCTCGCCGGGATCCGCATGAACGCGCTTGGGATCATGCGGTATCTAGCGCAGCGTGCCGAGCTGGAGCGTCGTCAGCCCAACTGAGCCAGCCGTTCGGCGGCGTCGAAGGCGCTCGTGTCGTGGCGCATGACCTTGCGGAACTCCTCGGCAGCCTCCGCCTTGCGTCCGGCGCGAGCCAAGATGTCGCCCCGCACGTACCAGAGCCTGAGCGTGTACGTCTCCGAGATGTCATCCCGGGTCTTAGCTCGCCCCAGGAAGGCCAGCGCCTCCGCGAAACGTTTCTGGTCGGCCAACGCAGACGCCGCCACTATCACTGCCTCCGCTTTGGCATCGTTGGGGGCCGTGCCCCGCAGCTCCTCCTCGGCCAACGGAACGGCGTCCGCTGGACGTCCCAGGCCGCGGAGGCAGTCGGCGATCAGGTGGTTCTGGTCGACCCGCCCCGTGATCCGCTTGTAGGCCTTCAACTCCGTCATGGCCTCACTCCATCGCTCCTGGCCGTACAACGCCAGGCCGAGCACCTCTCGCACAGCGGCCGACCGGGGGGCGAACCTCTTGGCCTTCTCCGCCTCCGCCGCCGAACCCCCCGCATCCCCTCGCTCGAGAAGCTCGATAGCTCGCGACAGCCGAGCGATGGCGTTCTGCTGATCCGATGGACGCGCCGTGCTGCGGACCTCTTCGAGGATGTCTCGCGGAAGCTGACTGTTGGTCGGACCGGGACGGCGTTGGCCCCCGCCAGAGCGGGGGCGAAGTGGTTTGGGCATCGATGCTCCAGGGTACGAGAAACGGAACGGGCCACCCTTCCGGGTAGCCCGTTCCTAACGATGTTCCGGCGACGACCTACTCTCCCACCCAGTCGCCCAGGCAGTACCATCGGCGCTGGAGGGCTTAACTTCCGGGTTCGGGATGGGACCGGGTGTTTCCCCTCCGCCATAGCCACCGAAACGGTGTCTCGGATCCGCTCCTCGGATCCGACGAAGTTGAGGGTGTGGCCCTCGAGCAGAGCTCGGGAACCGATAGCGAGCGCGAGCGAAGTCAAGCCCTCGGCCTATTAGTACCGGTCAGCTCCACACGTTGCCGTGCTTCCACTTCCGGCCTATCAACCTCGTAGTCTTCGAGGGGCCTTACCTGGTTGACCCAGTGGGAGATCTCATCTCGAGGGAGGCTTCGCACTTAGATGCTTTCAGCGCTTATCCCGTCCGAACGTGGCCAACCAGCCGTGCCGCTGGCGCGACAACTGGCACACCAGAGGTTCGTCCACCCCGGTCCTCTCGTACTAGGGGTAGCTCCTCTCAAATCTCCTGCGCCCACAGCGGATAGGGACCGAACTGTCTCACGACGTTCTAAACCCAGCTCGCGTGCCTCTTTAACGGGCGAACAGCCCGACCCTTGGGACCTGCTCCAGCCCCAGGATGAGACGAGCCGACATCGAGGTGCCAAACCCTTCCGTCGATATGGACTCTTGGGAAGGATCAGCCTGTTATCCCCGGCGTACCTTTTATCCGTTGAGCGACGGCCCTTCCACATGGAAGCCGTCGGATCACTAGGCCCAGCTTTCGCTCCTGCTCGACCCGTCGGTCTCGCAGTCAAGCTCCCTTGTGCCCTTGCACTCGACGCCTGATTGCCAACCAGGCTGAGGGAACCTTTGGGCGCCTCCGTTACTGTTTAGGAGGCAACCGCCCCAGTTAAACTGCCCACCAGACGCTGTCCCCGATCCGGATCACGGACCTGGGTTAGAGTCCCAACATGTGAAGGGCGGTATTTCAAGGGTGGCTCCACCTCGGCCGAAACCGTGGCTTCACAGCCTCCCGCCTATCCTACGCAACACATGCCAAAACCCAACATCAAGCTACAGTAAAGGTGCCGGGGTCTTTCCGTCCTGCTGCGGGTAACGAGCATCTTTACTCGTATTGCAATTTCGCCGAGTCCCTGGTTGAGACAGCGCCCAAGTCGTTACGCCATTCGTGCAGGTCGGAACTTACCCGACAAGGAATTTCGCTACCTTAGGACCGTTATAGTTACGGCCGCCGTTTACTGGCGCTTAGGTTCAGAGCTTCGATCCCGAAGGATCTAACCCCTCCCCTTGACGTTCCAGCACCGGGCAGGCGTCAGTCCGTATACGTCGTCTTACGACTTAGCACGGACCTGTGTTTTTAGTAAACAGTCGCTTGGGCCTGGTTTCTGCCACCTCATCAAGCTCCGGACGCGAGGTCCTTCACCCTACCGAGGTCATCCTTATCCCGAAGTTACGGATGGAATTTGCCGAGTTCCTTAACCAGGGTTCTCTCGATCGCCTTCGTATTCTCTACGTGCCCACCTGTGTCGGTTTGGGGTACGGGCACCTCACCAGCTCGCTAGAGGATTTTCTCGGCAGCATGGGATCACTCGCTTCGCCTGAAACGGCTCGGCATCGTGCCTCGAGGTTGATGGCCCTCCGGATTTGCCTAGAGGACCCCTCTACACACTTGCCCCAGGACAACCACCGCCTGGGTCGAGCTACCCTTCTGCGTCCCCCCTTCGCTGGCCTAATACCGCGTTGGTCGGTAGCCCCCGAAGGGGTTCCCTTAGTGCCGCGGATTCGGCCTGGGCGCGGGTGAGGTGGTACTGGAATATCAACCAGTCGTCCATCGCCTACGTCTCTCGACCTCGGCTTAGGTCCCGACTAACCCTGGGCGGATGAACCTTCCCCAGGAACCCTTGGGCATTCGGCGGACGGGCTCCTCCCCCGTCTTTCGCTACTCATGCCGGCATTCTCACTTCTCACGCATCCACGGCTGGGTTACCCCGCCGCTTCACTCGCGTGAGAACGCTCCCCTACCGATCCCTCGACCTGGACCCAGGCGGCCTCCCGCCAGGGCCGAGTCATCTGAAGGATCCCGCAGCTTCGGCTCCATGCTTGAGCCCCGGTACATTGTCGGCGCAAGACCACTTGACCAGTGAGCTATTACGCACTCTTTCAAGGGTGGCTGCTTCTAAGCCAACCTCCTGGTTGTCTAGGCGATCTCACATCCTTGCCCACTTAGCATGGAATTAGGGGCCTTAGCTGGCGATCTGGGTTGTTTCCCTCTCGGACACGGAGCTTAGCCCCCGCGCCCTCACTCCCGGGCTCTGGTCCAACGGCATTCGGAGTTTGACTGAGGTCGGTAAGCTTGTAGGCCCCCTAGCCCAATCAGTGCTCTACCTCCGTTGGAGAACGCCCGAGGCTGCCCCTAAAGGCATTTCGGGGAGAACCAGCTATCACCGAGTTTGATTGGCCTTTCACCCCTAACCACAGGTCATCCCCCAGGTTTTCAACCCTGGTGGGTTCGGTCCTCCACGAGGTCTTACCCTCGCTTCAACCTGCCCATGGCTAGATCACTCGGCTTCGGGTCTAGGGCATGCGACTCTTCGCCCGGTTAGGACTCGCTTTCGCTTCGGCTTCCCGAGAACGGTTAACCTCGCCACATACCGCTAACTCGCCGGCTCATTCTTCAAAAGGCACGCCGTCACCCCGTTCTGGTTACCCAGATCGGAGCTCCGACAGCTTGTAGGCTCACGGTTTCAGGTACTATTTCACTCCCCTCCCGGGGTGCTTTTCACCTTTCCCTCACGGTACTAGTTCACTATCGGTCGCCAGGTAGTGTTTAGCCTTAGGGGGTGGTCCCCCCAGATTCACACGGGATTTCAGGGGTCCCGTGCTACTCGGGATCCCCACGAAGGAGTCCGCTCACCTTTCGTCTACAGGGTTGTTACCTTCTGTGACGGCCCGTTCCATGGCCTTCGACTAGGTGTCGGATTTGTAACTCCTTGAACCCTCCGATGCAGGTTCATGTGGGTCCCACGACCCCGGCATGGCAACGCCATCGGGCTTTACCACCACACCGGTTTAGGCTGACCCCCGTTCGCTCGCCGCTACTAGGGGGATCGCGGTTGCTTTCTCTTCCTCGCCCTACTGAGATGTTTCACTTCGGGCGGTTCCCTCCTCAGGCCCTATGTGTTCAGACCTGGGTGACTGGGCATGACCCCAGCCGGGTTTCCCCATTCGGACATCTCCGGATCATAGCTCTCTCGACAGCTCCCCGAAGCTTTTCGCAGTCAGACGCGTCCTTCATCGGCTCCTGGCGCCAAGGCATCCACCGTTAGCCCTTGTTCACTTGACTATAGATGCTCGCGCTCGCTATCGAGTTCTCAAGGTGCTCGAGGGCTCGCACCCTCAAAGCTGAACAGTGTGTCCACAGGGCGGCCCCGACGTGCAGCCCGGTCGCTCGCGAACGAGCTACTGAGGTTGGCGGCCGGAGGGCCACATGAATAGCCAGTGAATCGACCTGGAGTCTTGCCGGGTTACCGGAGCCCGAGCGGGCTCCCCCGGAAGTGCCAAAGGCTCCTTAGAAAGGAGGTGATCCAGCCGCACCTTCCGGTACGGCTACCTTGTTACGACTTCACCCCAATCGCGAGCCCCACCTTCGACGGCTCCCTCCACAAGGGTTAGGCCACCGGCTTCGGGTGTTTCCCACTTTCGTGGTGTGACGGGCGGTGTGTACAAGGCCCGGGAACGTATTCACCGCAGCAATGCTGATCTGCGATTACTAGCGACTCCGACTTCACGGGGTCGAGTTGCAGACCCCGATCCGAACTGAGCGCGACTTTTTGGGATTCGCTCCCCCTTGCGGGATCGCAACCCTCTGTATCGCGCATTGTAGCATGTGTGCAGCCCTGGGCATAAGGGGCATGATGACTTGACGTCATCCCCACCTTCCTCCGGTTTGGCACCGGCAGTCTCCCTAGAGTTCCCGGCATTACCCGCTGGCAACTAAGGACAGGGGTTGCGCTCGTTGCGCCACTTAAGGCAACACCTCACGGCACGAGCTGACGACAGCCATGCACCACCTGTGCGGGCTCCGAAGAGCGCCGTATTTCTACGGTTTCATCCCGCATGTCAAGCCCAGGTAAGGTTCTTCGCGTCGCTTCGAATTAAGCCACATGCTCCGCCGCTTGTGCGGGCCCCCGTCAATTCCTTTGAGTTTTAGCCTTGCGGCCGTACTCCCCAGGCGGGGTGCTTAATGCGTTAGCTTCGGCACGGACGGGGTCGATATCCGCCCACACCTAGCACCCAACGTTTACGGCTAGGACTACCAGGGTATCTAATCCTGTTTGCTCCCCTAGCTTTCGCGCCTCAGCGTCAGGTAAGGCCCAGAGATCCGCCTTCGCCACCGGTGTTCCTCCTGATATCTGCGCATTTCACCGCTACACCAGGAATTCCGATCTCCCCTACCTACCTCTAGCCACGCAGTATCGGATGCAGGCCCGGGGTTGAGCCCCGGGTTTTCACAACCGACTTGCGTAGCCGCCTACGCGCTCTTTACGCCCAATGAATCCGGACAACGCTCGTCCCCTACGTCTTACCGCGGCTGCTGGCACGTAGTTAGCCGGGACTTCTTCTGCAGGTACCGTCACTTTCGCTTCGTCCCTGCCGAAAGAGGTTTACAACCCGAGGGCCGTCATCCCTCACGCGGCGTCGCTGCATCAGGCTTTCGCCCATTGTGCAATATTCCCCACTGCTGCCTCCCGTAGGAGTCTGGACCGTATCTCAGTTCCAGTGTGGCTGGTCGTCCTCTCAGACCAGCTACCCGTCGTCGCCTTGGTAGGCCGTTACCCCACCAACAAGCTGATAGGCCGCGGGCCCATCCCTGACCGACGGATCTTTCCTCGGCCGACCATGTGGATGGCCGAGAGTATCCGGTATTAGCTCCGGTTTCCCGGGGTTATCCCAGAGTCAGGGGCAGGTTGCCCACGTGTTACGCACCCGTTCGCCGCTGTCCCCGGCCGAGGGTTACCCCTCAGCCGGCTCTCGCTCGACTTGCATGTGTTAAGCACGCCGCCAGCGTTCGTCCTGAGCCAGGATCAAACTCTCCGTAGAGATCCGAAGACCCCGAGCCCGAAGGACCGGGGGTTCGTTTCCATGTTGGAGTCGGTCGCTTCCGGATGACACTCCATGGCGACCGGTTCAGCTGATCCCGCCCGATTGTCCGGACGGTTTCAGTACTACTCGTCTGCTGTACGTCGAAGGCACGGCGGAACCGCGCCTCCCAGCTGACGGGTTGGCACTGGCTTTTGACACACTGTTCAGTTCTCAAGGTGCGAGGAGACGCGGAGTCCCGCCTTGAAGTGCAGGAAGCACTCTGGCGGGGCGCGCCGGATAGGTATGGTAACAGCACTGGCGAAGCCGTCAACCGCCGACTAGCAGAGGCGGCCGAACCAACGGCGTCCCACCTGCAACACCTTCCCCAGGTACTCATCCCGAGGGGCCTCGAAATCGGGATCCGTCACGGCTTCGGAATCCAATCGGACCCCGCCCTGCTGGAGCATCCTGCGGGCTTCGGAGTTGGATGAGGCGCGGCCCAGCGCCACTAACAACCTGGGCAGCCACACCACGTCGTTATCGTCCGCCGCCTCGGCTGGGATGGGGGTGTCCTCAACCGTCTCGGGGAGTGCGTGGTCTCGGTGGACCCGGTTGAACGCCCCCTCGGCGTGCGGGCCAGCTTCCGGCCCGTGGTACAGATCCACCACCAAGCGTGCCATGATGCGCTTCAGGTCGGCGGGGAGCCTCGATCCGTCCGCCAAGCCACGCTCAAGCGCATCGACCTCATCAGGTGGCACCGGCGTGCAGAGCCGGAGGTACTTGCCGATCAGCTCATCCGGGATACGCATGAGTTTGCCGAACATCTCCGCAGGCTCGTCCGTGATCCCCACGTAGTTCCCAAGCGACTGGCTCATCTTCTGGATGCCGTCCAGTCCTTCGAGCAGCGGCACTGTCATGACGAGTTGCGGCTCCTGCCCCCACGAACGCTGCAGCTCGCGTCCAACTAGGAGGTTGAACAACTGGTCGTTCCCACCCAGCTCGACATCAGCCTCGACGGCGATCGAGTCGTACCCCTGGAACAACGGGTACATGAACTCCGTGATGGAGATCGGCCGCCCGGCCGCGTACCGGTTGGCGAAGTCCTCCCGTTCCAGCATCCGAGCCACCGTGTAGGACGACGTGAGCCGGAGGACGCCCTCCATATCGATCGGCTCGAGCCATTCGGCGTTGTACCGGATCTCTAAGCGTTCCTTCGACAGGATCATCGAGAACTGGTCCAGCAGGCGATCGGCGAACGACCGGACGACCTCCTTGTCCAGACGTGGCCGGGTCTCAGACCTCCCTGAAGGATCGCCGACCCGGGCCGTGAAGTCGCCCACGATCAACACCGCGGTGTGCCCGGCATCCTGGAACTGGCGGAGTTTTCGGAGGACCACCGCCCATCCCAGGGTCACGTCTGACGCCGTGGGATCGAGGCCGAGCTTCACGCGGAGCGGTCGGCCAAGCCCGAGCTTCTCCTCGAGGCCACCTTCGGGAACGACCTCCGCGGTCCCGTCCCTCAGCAGGGCGAGGATATCCGGAGCCATGGGAACCGGATGCTACCAGCGCACCCGAGGGCCAAGGGTAGACTCGCTCGATGAGGAGGAGCCGGGGACTCACCCTCGTCATCGCCATGCTCGCGCTCGTCGCGTCCGCCTGTGGGTCGCTGCCGCGGTTGTCCGACTACCGCGAACGATCGATCCCGCTCGCGCAGACCTCGTTCCTGTTCGCCTCCGACGGCAGCCTGATCACCGAGCTCCACGCGGGCGAAGATCGTGTGGTGCTCTCCCGCGCCCAGATACCGCAGGCTGTCCGCGATGCGGCGATCGCGGTGGAGGACAAGCGATTCTTCTACCACCACGGGTTCGACCTGCGGGCGATCATCCGAGCCGCCTACGCCGACGTCTCGGCCGGGGAGATCGTCGAGGGAGGCTCCACGATCACGCAGCAGCTCGTGAAGCAGCTCTACGTGGGCGACGACGAGACCTTCCGCCGGAAGACCGACGAGGCCATCCTGGCGTGGCAGCTGGAGGATCGCCTCACGAAGGACCAGATCCTGACGAAGTACCTGAACACCGTGTACTTCGGTCAGGGTGCGTATGGGATCCAGGCCGCCGCACGCTCATACTTCGCGGTCGACGCGAAGGATCTGACCCTCGCGCAGAGCGCACTGTTGGCCGGCTTGATCCGCGCGCCCAACGACTTCGACCCCTTCGTACATCCCGTGCACGGTCGTATCCGTCGCAATCAGGCTCTCAAGGCCATGTTCGACCAGGGGTTGATCTCCCAAGCCCAGCACGACGCGGCCGTCACGGAGCCGATCGAGCTCCATCCGTCCACCTCCGAGGAGCGCTATCCGTATCCGTACTTCGTCGACTACTTCAAGCAGTGGTTCCTGTCTAACCCTGCTTTCGGTGAGACGCGGGAGGATCGCTACAGGCTCCTGTTCACCGGGGGATTGAGGATCACCACCACGCTCGACCCGCGGATGCAGTCCGCAGCACAGACTGCCGTTCGCTCGATCCTGTCGTACCCGGGCGATCCAGCCGGAGCCATGACGGTGATAGATCCTCGGACGGGATACGTGCGGGCGATGGTCGGGGGGAAGGACAACGACTACTGGGACGCCGAGTCCGGAGACGGCCGCGTGAACCTGGCCACGGGTGGCAGCACCGGACGACAAGCAGGGTCGTCGTTCAAACCGTTCGCGCTGGTGGCCGCGCTCGAGAACGGGATCTCCCCTGACACAGCGTTCCCCGCGCCATCCTCTATCCAGATCCCCTTGGACAACGGACAGGTTTGGGATGTCACGAACGCGGAAGCCAGCGCCTACGGAAGCCTGACGCTCGAGCAGGCCACGATCTCGTCCGTGAACACGGTGTACGCCCAGCTGATCGAGTTCCTGGGCCCGCAGACAGTGGTCGACACCGCGAGGCGGATGGGTATCCGCTGCTGCCTGCGGGCTACCCAGCCCAAGCGTCCGCTCCTCCCCTACCTGTCGGCGGTGCTCGGGACCAACGAGGTCAACACGCTCGAGATGACCTCCGCCTACGGGACCTTGGCGACGGGGGGTCAGCATGTGAACCCCGTCCCGGTGATCAGCATCACCGACTCGCAGGGAGGCCTGCTCTGGCAGGCGAGCCCGAAGCCGCTCCAGGTGATCGACCCGGCCGTCGCGTCAGCCGCCGATCAGATCCTTCAGAAGGTCGTGCTCTATGGGACCGGGGCTGCGGCCAACATCGGCCGGCCCCAGATCGGTAAGACCGGGACCGCTCAGAACTACCACGACGCGTGGTTCGTAGGCGCCATCCCTCAGCTCGTGGCGGCGGTCTGGGTCGGTTTCCCGCAGGGGCAGATCTCTATGGCTCCTCCCACCACGCGTATCACCGTCTTCGGCGGAACCTGGCCCGCACAGATCTGGCGCAACTTCATGCTGAAGGCGGCGCTTACCTTCGAGGTTCGCGAGTTCCCGACGCCTGAGGTGAACTATGTCGCGGTGGCAGTCGATGTGACCCAGGAGCCGTACTGCCTGCCGAACCAGTACACGTTGCCTCAGAACATCCAGATCCTGGAGTTCATCGGAGGCACCGAACCCACTCAGACCTGCACCACGCCGACGTCGCTCCAGGCGGTCAACGTGCCGTCGGTCGTGGGTCTCTCACAGGCGGCGGCCATGACGCTCCTGGGCGACGCTGGGTTCTACGTTCACGTCCTGGTCGAAACATCCACCCAGCCCCCGGGGACCGTGATCTCACAGAGCCCAGCCGCCGGGGTGAGCGCCTATCAAACGAGCGCCGTTACCATCACCGTCTCGATAGACCTGACGACGCCGAGCACTTAGGGGATGCGGGTCGCTTCAACGATACGTACGGGTCGTCGCGGATCGAGTAGCGCCACTGGCGTTCGACGCCGACGCGGATCCCTACTCGCGGCCCGGTAGCGATCGCATCCCTTGGGACGGGCGCTCCCTCCTCGATCCACACGTCGCCCCCTTCGACGAGGTCCATACCGTCGAGGGTGCGATCGACGCCGAACGCCTGGCACAGTCGAGCTGGTCCAGAACAGAGCTCGCGTACCCGCTCGCGCCCCCGCCTTGCCCGCATCTCGTCGTGGCCTTCCAGCGGCTCCGCAGCCCGGAGGAGGACGGCCGTACCCTCCCCTTCGCGACCCACGACCACGTTCATGCACTGATGTATGCCATAGACGAAGTAGACGTACAGGCACCCAGGCGGCCCGAACATGACGGCGTTCCTTGCGGTGGGCCCGCGGAAGGAATGACTGGCTGGGTCGTCGGAAGTGTAGGCCTCGGTCTCCACGATCCGAGCCGCGAGACGAGTGCCCTTGGGACCCGCCCTGACCAGGGTTCGGCCCAGAAGATCGGGCGCGACCTCAGTGGCCACTCGGCCGTAGAAGCTCCTGGGCAATCGGCGACCCCCGCTCAGGCCGGGCGCTCCTTTCGGAGGAACCGACGGAGCTTCGCGAGAGGCCACGTGTTGATGACGTCGTCATCGGTGAGCCAGCCGCGCTGGGCGGTGGCTACGCCGTAACGCATGAGCGGAAGATGAACGGCAGCGTGGGAGTCCGTGTTCACCGCGAACTTCACGCCGTAGCGCCTGGCCCACAGGATGTGCTCGTCCTTCAGATCGAGGCGCTCCGGGAACGAGTTGACCTCGAGGGCGGTGCCTGTTCTGGCGGCGGCCTCGAACACCGCTTCGAGGTCCACGTCGATAGGCGGGCGCTTGCCGATGAGCCGTCCCGTCAGATGACCGATCACGTTCACGAACGGGTTCTCCATCGCGCGGATCACACGCCGAGTCATCTCGTCGCGCGGTTGGGTGAAGTGAGAATGGACGGAGGCGACCGTCACATCGAACCCTGCGAGGAACGCATCGGGCCAATCGACGCTCCCGTCCGCGTCGATGTTCAGCTCTGCGCCGTGGAGCAGCGTCATGTCGAACGCCGGCTGGAGCGCCTGGATCCTGGCTCGCTGCGCGAGGATCTTCTCGTCGGTCATGCGCTGCATGGCGAGGTTCGGCGCATGATCGGTGACGGCGAAGTAGGCGTACCTCAGCGCCTTCGCGGCGTCGAGCATCTCTTCCAGCGATGCCAGGCCATCCGTCAGGTTGGTGTGCGTGTGGAGGTCGCCGCGGATCCGACGCTGCTGTATCACCTTCGGGAGCTCGCCGGCGAGCGCCGCCTCGACCTCGCCTCGATCCTCTCGGAGCGTCGGCTCGATGTAGGGAAGCCCGAGCCGCTCATACACCTGCTCCTCGGTCTCGGCGGCGAGCAGCTCCCCACTCTTCGCGTCGAACAGACCGTATTCGTTCAGCTTGAGGCCCTCGCGGACGGCCATCTCTCGGATGCGGACGTTATGGGCCTTGGATCCGGTGAAGTAGATCATGGCCGCCCCCCAGACCTCGGGCGCCACCACGCGCAGATCCACCTGCAACCCGCGATCGGTCACGATCGATGACTTCGTGTCGCCCTGAGCGAGAATCTGCTTGACCGAGGGAAGCACCACGAACGTCTCCATGATCGGCACCGGGTCCGTGCTCGCCACCAGGAGGTCGACGTCGCCGATGGTCTCCCTCATGCGCCGGAGCGACCCGGCGAAGGCGGCTCGACGTACCTGCTTCATCGCGGTGAGCTGCGCGAGCATGGCCTCAGCCACACCGATGGCGACGCTCACCAGAACCCGGCCGCCCGAAGCCGAGAGTTGCTGGAGGCCGCTCAGGATGTTGTCCTGAGTGCGCTTGCCGAACCCCTTGAGTCCTGCGACCCGATCGTCGTCGATGGCTCGTATGAGCCCCTCCACCGAGTCGACGCCGAGCTCTCGGTGAAGCACCATGGCCTTCTTCGGCCCCAGACCGGGGATGGACATCAGCTCGCGGACGCCCGAAGGGATCTGGGCTCGCAGCTCCTCCAGATCGGCGAAGGTCCCCGTCTTGAGGATCTCGAGCACCTTCTCCCCGATCGACTTACCCACGCTCGGGATCTCCAGGATCGCCTTGAGATCCAGTCCCGACACGTCCTCGTGGAACCCGCCGACGGCCCGGGCGGCCTTCTCATACGCGCGCGGTTTGAAGCGATCCTCCGACAGGATCGAGAGGAGGTCCGCGAATTCGAGGAGAGCTTGTTCGACGTCGTCGTTGGCCCGGGCCACGGTCGACGCCTCAAGCCAGGTCGAAGAGGAAGAGCAGGAGTGCCTTCTGCGTGTGCAAGCGGTTCTCGGCCTGATCCCACACGGCTGAGCGAGGGCCGTCGATCACCTCGTCCGTTATCTCCATGCCACGATGGGCCGGGAGGCAGTGCAGGACCACGACCTCGGGAGAGGCCGTGCCCACGAGCTTCTCGTCGATCTGATAGCCGCGGAACACCAGCTCCCGCTCGTCTGTCTCGGCCTCCTGACCCATGCTTGCCCAGACGTCCGTGTACAGAACATCGGCATCGCGGGCCGCGTCCATGGGATCGTGAAGCACCTCGACGGCCCCACCGGTCTCCGAGGCGATCTCCGCGGCCCGGTTGACCACTTGTGGGATGGGCTCGAAGCCCGGAGGCACTGCCACCCGCACCCGCATGCCTACCTTCGCGCCCGCCAGCAGGAGCGAGTGGGCCACGTTGTTCCCATCGCCTAGATAGCTGAGCGTTCGACCATCCAGGCCACCCAGACGCTCCCGAACGGTGAACAGGTCTGCGAGCGCCTGGCAGGGATGTTCGAAGTCGGAAAGGGAATTGATCACGGGGATAGTCGCCGCCGAAGCCAGCAGCTCGAGTCGCTCCTGCTCGAAGGTCCGCAGGACGATGGCGTCGACGTATCGGCTGAAGACGCGGCCTGTGTCCTCGATCGTTTCGCCGCGACCGAGTTGCAGGTCGGAGGAGGAGATCACGAGCGGATGGGCACCCAACTCCGCCACGCCCACCTCGAAGGACACGCGGGTCCTCGTAGAGGGCTTCTCGAAGACGAGCGCTACGGAGCGACCCCGCAGCCGGTCGGCGTATGCGGCCGGATCCGCCTTGACACGTTCGCCCAGGTCCAGGATCGCGATGAGCTCCGAGGGAGACAGATCGTCGACCGACAGGTAGTTGCGTGCCATCGGCGGCGAGTCTATACCGACGCCGACCTGATCTCTCCGCCGAACCGTTCGCGTATCTGCGACACGATCCGCTCCACCGCTTCATCCGCTTCTTGACTCTCCAGCGTGCGCTCGGATGCACGCAGATCCAGCGCGAAGCTCAGGCTCTTCTTCCCTGCTTCGAGTGGCGGACCCGACCAGACGTCGAAGAGCTCACAGGCTGCCAAGAGATCGCCACCCGCCTTGCGGATGGCGCGCAGGACCTCGCCGGACGCCACCTCTTCATCGAGCGCGAAGCTCAGGTCCCTGCGGACGGGGGGGAACCGGGGGACATCGCGAACCGCGATGGTCGACGGAGCGCTGCCGAGCAGCGCGGCCAACTCGACCTCGCCCATGGCGATGCGGCCGGGGACATCAAGGGAGTGCGCAACCCTCGGGTGGATCTCGCCGACGACCCCGGCCCGCTCACCGCCAACCATGACGAACGCGGACCGGCTTGGATGCAGAGGGGAACCTACCGGCTCCCCCAGCGACCACTCGACGCCGAGGTCGCGCATGAGAGCCTCCACGACCCCCTTCGCGTCGAAGAAGTCGTACTCCCGTCGGCCCGTCCATCCCACCTCTGCCATCCCGGTCATCGCGAACGCCACCTTCGAGCGCTCCTCAGGCACACCCCCAACGAGGCGGAAGACGGTCCCGACCTCGAACAAGGCCGCGCTCCTCACTTGCCGGTAGACGTTCCGACGGAGCGCTTTCAGCAGTCCCTGAGTGAGGCGGGTCCGCAGCCACCTCTCCTCGGCCTGCAAGGGATTCGCTATGGCGATGGCATCGGCATCACCGGTGAGCTCCAGGTCCTGGTCGGAAGCGAACGGGAACGAGCGGATCTCCCTCAGGCCGGCACGCATGAGCGACCCTTGAACGCGCTCTCGGAACGCGTAGTCACGGGGCGTCCCGCCCGCCTGACGCACCGCCGGAGTGGTGGAACCGACGCGCTCGTACCCCTGGACCCGAACGACCTCTTCGATCAGGTCGACCTCTCGCTCGATGTCGACGCGGTATCCAGGAACCTCCACAGTGACCTCGTCTCCGTGGGTCTCGGACGGCATCATCAGCCGGTTGAAGACCGCCACGGCGTCCGTCGCCGCGACGTCGTAGCCGATCAGCGAGGACGCGCGGCTCGCACGCATCGTGACGCGACGCCGCTCGGGGGCGGCCCCCACGTCGATCGTGCCCGCGAGCACCTGCGCTCCGCACCACTCGGCGATCAGGCGGGATGCTCTGTCAGCGCCGACGGTCACCCCCTCTGGGTCGACTCCGCGCTCGAACCGCATCGAGGCCTCTGTCGACAACGCGATCCGCCGGCGCGTCCGTTGGATGCCACCACGTTCGAACGCCGCGGCCTCCAGCAGGATGTCCGTGGTGCCGTCGGAGACCTCCGCGAGGGCACCTCCCATCACCCCCGCGACCCCCAGCGGGCGCTCGGTGTCGCAGATCAGGAGATCATCGGGTGTGAAGGTCCTTTCGACGTCGTCGAGCGTCACCATCCGCTCCCCATCGGTCGCCCGACGCACGACGATCCCCGGTCCCTTCAGGAGGGCCAGATCGAACGGGTGGAGCGGTTGCCCGATCTCGATCATCGCGTAGTTCGTGGCGTCCACGGCCGCCGATATCGGGCGCATCCCCGCGGCGGTCAGACGTGCTTGGATACGGATGGGAGACGCCGTGTGCTGGACGTTCCTTAGGATCCGCGCGGTGTAGCGAGGACACCCGAAGCTGTCGAGGACCTCTACGGTAGCGACGTCTTCGGTCCGCTCGTCGCCCTCACGCACATCGATATCAGGCGACGTATACGGGACACCTGTCGCCGCAGCAACCTCCCGCGCCACGCCGATCACGGACAGGAAGTCCGGTCGGTTGGGGGTAACCTCGATATCAAGCACCGCGTCGTCCAGTCCGAGGGACGACTTGAGATCGTCACCGGGCGTCATGTCCGCCGGCAGCAAGAGGATGCCCTCGTGCGTCGGGGCGATCCCCAGCTCCATCGGCGAACAGAGCATGCCTTCGGATATGACTCCCCGGATCTCTCGTGCAGCAAGCGGGGCGGGCAACGCGGGCACGCGCGCGCCCGGACCGGCGAGTGGGACCAGGTCGCCGGGCCGCATGTTCCGGACGCCCACGACCACCTCTCGCTCGGACGATCGCGTGGAGACCCGCGCAAGACATAGCTTGTCTGAACCTGGATGGTCGCGGACCTCCAGGACCGTGGCGACCACGACTCCTTCCAACCCGTCCCAGGGCCGATCGATCCGCTCTACCTCCGCGCCCTTCGCGGTAAGGATCTCGGCCAGCTCCTCGGCCGACAGCTCCGTCGGGCAGAACTCGCGCAACCACGACAGGACGACTTTCACGCCACGCCCTCGAACTGCTCCAGGAAGCGGACGTCCCCTTCGACGAAGAGACGCATGTCGGGTACGCCGTACCGGATCATGGCCACCCTTTCGATCCCCAACCCGAACGCGAATCCTGTGTAACGCTCGCTGTCGTATCCGCAGTTCTCGAGGACCTTCGGGTGGACCATGCCGGCGCCGAGTAGCTCGATCCAGCCGTTGCCGCACGTCCGGCATCCCGCGCCGTCGCAGACGAAGCACGACACCGCCACCTGCGCGCCCGGCTCGACGAACGGGAAGTAGTCGGGGTTGAGCCGAACACGTCGGTCTGCGCCGAACATCTCGCGCGCGAACGCCTCGAGCGTGCCCTTCAGATCGGCGAACGAGATCCCCTCATCGACCGCCAGGCACTCCACCTGATGGAATACCGGCAGGTGCGTGGCATCCGGCGTCTCCTGGCGGAACACGCGTCCGGGACACACGATGTGGATGGGGGGGCCCTCGGCCTCCATCGTTCTGATCTGAGCTGCCGACGTCTCGGTGCGGAGCAGCATCCCCGGCAGGTCGATGTAGAGCGAATCCTTCATGGTTCGGGCCGGGTGGTCGGGCGGGATGTTCAACGCCTCGAAGTTGTGCCAGTCATCCTCGATCTCAGGGCCCTCGACGACCCGGTAGCCCATCCGCGTGAAGACCTCGACGATGCGTCGTTCGACGATGGCAAGAGGATGGAGCGAGCCGTTGGGCGGTCGCCTGCCGGGGAGAGAAACGTCCACAGCATCTGCCTCGAGCAGATGAGCTTCCGCGCTGATCTCGAGATCGGTGCCGCGTCGCTCGATCGCGGTGTGCAACGCATCACGAGTCTCATTCGCCAGTGCGCCCAGTGCCTTGCGGTCGTCATGGTCGAAGCTCCCCAGCGCCCTCTGTACCTCGGAGAACCGCGTCTTACGCCCGAGCACGGCGACCCTCGCCGCGTCGAGCTCATCACGCGTGCCCGCAGCGGCCACGGCCGCCAAGCCTCGTGTTCGTTCTTCCTCAAGGATCGAGCGTGCCTGCTGAGGGTCCATCAGGCCGCCGAGTCTAACAAGGCACCCTGTTCAGCCTGCCTGCGGTAGAGGCAGCTCGAGATGGAACGACAGTCGCCCCCCGTCGACCTCCCCCCACGCGCGCCCTCCCTGTGCCCGCGCGACCCCTCGGGCGACGAACAGGCCTATCTTGCTGCCCGATCCCGTCCCCGGGCGACGCGCCACGAACAGCCCCTCCACGTCGTCGGGCGTGAGGTCGGTCCCGTCGCGCCAGACGCGGAGCCGCAGGACGTCGCCATCGCGCTCCCCGTCGATCGCGATCGGCCCCTCGCGTCCCCACCACACGAGCGCCTCAACGAACGAGAGCAGCGCCGACTTCAGCCGCGCGGGATCCACCACCAACGACCCGCCGGTTCCCAGCCACCGGATCTCCGGGTGCTCGGGGTCTCGACGCTGCGACTCGATGATGGTCTCGGCGAGGTCGGAGAGTTCGACCCGCTCGGGGAACATCTCCAGCGTGCCGGCCGCCACCCGGCCCGCATCGACCAGTAACCGGAGGATCGTGTCCATCCGATCAGCATCGAACACGATACCCTGCAGCATCAGCGAACGCTGCTCGGGGGTCATCGACTCCCATCGCTTCTCCAGGGCGTACCCGAACCCCTTCATGGCGGTCAGCGGCGAACGGATATCGTGAGCGGCCGCCGCGACGATGGTCTCTAGCGGGACGGCGCCGCTGCGGTGTTGGCGTGCCCATTCGAACAGACACACAGTGGCGGCGGCCGCGAGGTTCAACGACTCGGCCTTACCGCGGTGTGGGATGCGAACGGTCCCGTCGACGGCCTTCAAGACCTCGGACGGCAGTCCATGAGCCTCGTTGCCGAAGACGAGGGCCAAGGGGCCACCCAGATCTGTTGCGTACAGATCGTCGGCTCCCCTGGCATCCATCGCGAGGATCCGCCGACCTTGCTCATGAGCCAGCTCCAGCACCTCCAGGGTGGGAACGGCCCTAGCGATCGGCAGATGGAAGACGGATCCGGCCGAGGAACGCACCGTCTTGGGGTTGTAGACGTCTACCGAGCTCGAGGTGAAAACGATCCCGGACGCGCCGGCGGCGTCGCAGGAGCGCAGGACCGTCCCCGCGTTGCCCGGGTCACGCACCTCGTGGAGGACAACGAGACAACCGTCGGTCGGCAGAGTCTCCAAGGCGGTGTCGACGAATGCCGCGATCCCGACGATCCCTTGAGGCGTTACCGTCGACGTCAGCTTGGCCATGACGTCGGCACTGACCGCGTGGACCTCTACTCCTTGTTGCCGCGCCCGGATAGCGAGGGGATCCGACGCGTCGCCGACGAAGAGCTCTCTGAGATGGCCGGGTTGTTCGAGCGCCTCGCCGACGCCCTGAGCGCCCTCGACCAGGAAGCGGCGATCCTCCTCGCGGAACGCACGCTTCTTCAGGCGAACGGCGGCGGCGACCTTCGGGTTCTTTGCGGACGTCAGCACGGCATCCCATCGGGCTCGAGACGCCCGCAGTCTACGGCTGCAGCCGAGATGGAGGTGTGGGAAGCCCCGCCCGCGGGCGAGATCAGCCGGCCGCTGGAAGGGCGGACTTGGCCGTTTCGACCAGCGAGGCGAACGCTGTCGGATCATTGACTGCGAGATCGGCGAGGATCTTCCGGTCCACCTCGACCCCTGCGACCTTCAGCCCGTTCATGAACCGCGAGTACGGGATCCCGTGCGGGCGAACCGCCGCGTTGATCCGGGCGATCCACAGTCTGCGGAACTGCGCCTTGCGGTCGCGTCGATCACGATAGGCGTAGTTGCCGGAGTGCATGACCTGTTCCTTGGCCACGCGGTAGCGCGTCCGACGACTCCCCGTGTAGCCCTTCGCTTTGGCCAGGACCTCACGGCGTTTCTTCTTCGCATGGACCGATCGTTTCACCCGTGCCATCAGCTCACGCTCCCAGGAGGCGCTTGATCTTCTTGCGCTCGCCCTTCACCTCGGACATCCCTTCGACCCGGCGTCGCCGGCTCGAACTCTTCTTGGTCAGCATGTGGTTGCCTGTGGCCTTGCGATGGAGCACCTTGCCGTTGCGGGTGATCCGGAACCGCTTGGCGGCCGAGCGATTCGTCTTCATCTTCGGCATCATCGTTACCCTTCGTCGGACGCGGCCTCGGTGGAGCGGGGCTCGAGGTGCTTCTTGCTGGGCCCGATCACCATGACCATGTTCCGCCCTTCCTGCTTCGGCATCGAATCCACGACGATGCTTTCCCCAAGCTCCTGGATCAACCGGTCCAAGATCTTGCGACCGAGATCCGTGTGCGCCATCTCGCGCCCCCGGAACATGATCGTGATCTTGACCTTGGCGCCGGCCCGCAGGAACCGCTCGACGTGGCCCTTCTTCGTGTCGTAATCGTGTCGGTCGATCTTCGGACGGAACTTGATCTCTTTGACTTCGACCCGCGACTGCTTCTTACGGGCCTCTTTCTGGCGGATGTCGCGTTCGTACTTGTACTTCCCGTAATCCATGATGCGGCACACCGGCGGATCGGCCTGCGGCGCAACCTCCACTAGATCCAGGTCCAGGTCTTTCGCCTGACGCAGCGCATCTTGGGTGGATACCACTCCGATCTGCGCGCCGTCGGCCCCCACCAGACGAACCTGTGGAGACCTGATCCGGTCGTTGATCCTCGGATCAGTCGAGACCCCGCATCACCTCTTTCAGAAAACAAGCACCGGTCGAGCCGGTGCGCGAAAGCGACAAGTCCTGCACTGCTGACCAGGAAGTATAGGCGTCGCCCCGGCTCCGTGTCGACGCCGGCCGAGCGGCCGTCACCAATCGGCCTCGAGCGGGCGCCCGTATGCATCTTCGAGCCGCTGCGAATCGTCCTCGGTGGTGTAGCCGTAGGCGATCTCGAGGACCCGGCCACGCGTCACTCCCACGCACCGGATCCGATGCGTTTCCTCCGCGGCGACCATGAATTCCTCACCGGGCTGAGCTTCCACTATCCGGTTGCCGATCTCGATGGTAAGCCCCGCATCCAGCACCACCCACATCTCGTCGCGCATCCGGTGGTAGTGCACGCTCGTTTCCTGCCCCGGCTCGACGGTTATCACGCGCACGGAGGCCGGTTGGTTGAGGGCATGGGTCGCAACCTTGCCCCACGGTTTGTCGACTATCATCCGGCCTCCTGAGGTTCGGGCAGGTCGCTCATGAGCGAGACCATGGTGAGCACGGCGTCCGCCGCCTCCCATCCTTTGTTCCCGTGACGACCACCGGCTCGATCCTCGGCTTGAGCCATCGTTTCGACCGCAAGCACCTCGAAGATCACCGGAAGGCCTGTATCGCGTGCCACGTCGGCGATCCCCCGCGCGGCTTCGTTCGCCACGAGCTCGAAGTGCGCCGTCTCACCGCGAACGATCGCCCCCAGGCAGATCAGCCCGTCGTACCTGCCGCTCGAGGCCATCCGTCGAGCCACCGGCGGGATCTCGAAGGCACCGGGTACCCACGCGAGGTCGACGTCGGCCTCGCCCACACCCCGTGCCGATAGACCCGCCTGAGCCCCCTCTACCAGCTTGCTGGTGACGACGTCGTTGAATCGCGCGGCGACGATCCCGATGCGCCGGCCGCTCCCGTCTGGATCACCCTCGTACGTGTTCACCGCTCCACCGTGGCACCCGTGATGGGCATCGTCTCCGGTAGGTCGTCGAGGAGATGACCCATCTTCTCTCGCTTGGCTCGTAGGTACCCGATGTTCTCGGGCGTCGGGGCCGTCTGGATCGGGATCCGATCCGAGATCGACAATCCATACCCCTCGAGCCCCGCGCGTTTGGCTGGGTTGTTGGTGAGTAGGCGCATGCTTCGCACCCCCAGGTCGACCAGGATCTGCGCGCCGATACCGTAGTCGCGGGGATCGGCCGAGAAGCCCAGCTCCAGGTTCGCCTCGACGGTGTCCCGTCCCTGGTCCTGGAGCTCATAGGCGCGGAGCTTGTGCGTCAACCCGATCGCGCGCCCCTCGTGTCCCCGCACGTAGAGGACGACCCCTCGGCCTTCCTGAGCGACCATCTCCAAGGCCCGGTCGAGCTGTGCACCACAGTCGCAGCGAAGGGAGCCGAACACGTCTCCTGTTAGGCATTCCGAATGGACGCGCGTGAGCACCTCGGCGCCGTCGCCGATCTCACCGAGGACGAGGGCGATGTGCGTCCGGCCATCCACCAGACTCTCGAACGCGTAGGACCGGAACTCGCCGTGAGGGGTGGGGATGGTGGTCTCGGCGACCCTCGCTACCAGGACCTCGTGGGCCCTGCGGTATGCGATCAGATCCGCGATGGAGATGATCTTCAGACCGTGCGTCCTCGCGAATCCTACGAGATCGGGTAGACGGGCCATCGTTCCATCGTCGTTGACCGTCTCGCACAAGACGCCGGCCGGGTAGAGCCCCGCCAGGCGAGCGAGATCAACCGAGGCTTCGGTGTGCCCGGCACGTTTGAGTACTCCGCCCTCACGGTAGCGCAGAGGGAAGATATGCCCAGGTCGTGAGAGGTCCTCGGGTCCGGTGGCCGGATCGATAACCGTGCGGATAGTGGTGGCCCGGTCGGCGGCCGAGATCCCGGTAGTCACATCTCTCCTGGCGTCGATAGACACTGTGAACGCCGTCCGCTGATGATCCGTGTTGGCCGCCACCATGAGGGGGATCTGGAGCTCGTCCAACCGCTCCCCCTCCACCGGCATGCAGATCACCCCGCTCGAATGCCGGACTATGAACGCGATAGCTTCCGGCGAAACCTTCTCGGCAGCCATGATGAGATCACCCTCGTTCTCGCGATCCGCGTCGTCGACCACCACCACGAGTCGTCCCGCTCTGATGTCGTCGACGGCCTCGGGGATCGACGCGAACACGGAACGATCGACGTCTGTCTGTGCGTGCTCGCTCATACGGGATGTCCTTCCATCAGTCGCTCGACATACTTCGCGATCACATCCACTTCGATGTTCAGCCGGTCGCCCGGGACGGAGGAGCCAAGGGTGGTCGCCCCAAGGGTGTGGGGGATCAGGGCGATATCGATCTCGTCATCCTCGATCCTCGCCACGGTGAGACTGATCCCGTCCACCGCGATCGAGCCCTTCTCCACGACGTAGCGGATGAGCCCCCGAGGCACTCGGAGCGTGAGGACGGCACCACGATCGTCGGGCGTCAGGCGGATGATCTCTCCCACGCCGTCGACATGGCCTTGCACCAGATGACCACCGAGCCTCGCGGACAGCGTCACCGGTCGTTCGAGGTTCACGGCATCACCTGGCCTGAGTCGGCCGAGGCTCGATCGGGCGAGTGTCTCCGAGGAGAGTTCGAAACCCAGCCCCTCTCCACCGTTGGTCACGACGGTCAGACATACGCCGTTCACCGCGATCGAGTCGCCCACCTGACCACCCGACTCGATCGATCGGGAGGCTACGGACAATCGGTTGCCCTCCAAGGTCCGAACCTCGGCGCACTCCTCAATGATCCCGGTGAACATCTGCCACCACCTTCAGGTCCTCGCCGAGACGCTCGAAGCTCACGATGTCCACATCCAGCGCTTCGCCGATGGTTGCGACACCGTCCCCCATCAACACCCCGGGGGCGTCGGCGCCACCGACGAGCTTGGGCGCCAGGTACAGCACGAGCCGATCGACGCAGCCAGCCTGCACGAACCCCCAGGCGAGAGATCCGCCGCCTTCCACGAGCACGCCCTGTGCATCACGCTTGCCCAGACGCGCCAGAAGATCCGGAAGGGACACCCCTCCCGCGGGATCGCGCTCGACGAGCTCGACGTCGGCACCCGCCGCCACCCAGGCGTCGACCCGGTCGGGCTCCACGTCATCGGTCGTGGCCACCAGGGTCTCTGCCTCGTGATCGAAGAGCTGAAGCTCTGCTGGGACTCGCCCCGTGGCGTCGACGACCACGCGTAGAGGCGGCAGCCCCGAGTAGCCGGGATCGCGAACGGTAAGCGATGGATCATCGGCGATCGCCGTGCCGGCCCCCACGACGATCGCGTCGGCGTTCGCGCGGAGCCTCTGGACGTCGGCTCGGGCCGCCTCGCCAGTGATCCATCTCGAGGACCCATCCCGCGCCGCGATCCTTCCGTCGAGAGAGGCTGCCATCTTCAAAGTCACGAACGGGAGTCCGGTCGTCACGTGTCGTTCGTAGGCCTCGTTGAATCTCCGCGACTCCAGCTCCAGGGGACCCACGGTGACGTCGATCCCGGCCGCTCGGAGCCGAGTGAACCCCCGGCCGTCCACGATGGGATTCGGATCGCCCGTCGCCGCGACCACATGCGAAACTCCGGCACGGATCACGGCGCCCGTGCATGCGGGCGTGCGGCCGACGTGATCGCACGGCTCGAGCGTGCAGTACAAGGTGGCACCGCGAGCGCCTTCCCCCGCCGATGCCAGAGCCATCACCTCGGCGTGCGGGGTACCTGGCCCTTCGTGCCAGCCTTCGGCCACGACGACCCCGTCTCGGACGACGACGGCCCCGACGAGGGGGTTCGGGGAGACGTGCCCTCTAGCGCGCTCTGCCAACCTGAGCGCTCGGGCCATATGGATCTCATGTTCCGTCACCGGTCACCCCCATCGGGGGCGAGGTGGGAACGCGAGGCGCGCGACCCACGCTCAACGCGGATCGCTACACCCGTCTCCTCCCATCCCGACTCTCACGGTCGGTTCCGGAATCTCACCGGATCAACCTTCGCGTGGCTCGCGAAGGGTCGCGGACTGTCACCGCCGGTGGGGAATCGCACCCCGCCCCGGAAACGAGCTATCTGCGGCCAAGTATACGAGGGCTGGGGCGGTGAGGCGAGATCGGTTCGCCCCGTCAGGGCGCGCGGCGATCGATCGCGAACGAAGACCCGAGATCCCGTTTCGCGAACTGCTTCATCTCGGTCGCGACCGCTACCGCCTCGCCGTAGTGGGCGAAGCCGCGTCGGGCCGTGGTCGCGATGCCGACGGAGATCGCCACCAGGGGGACGTCCTGCATCTCTCCCTTACGGTCTTCCATCCGGATGAACCCACGCTCGAGGTCCTCGGCCTCGTAGAACTCGGTGCGCGCTTCGTCGAACCGTAAACAGATCCTCTGAGCGACCTGCTCCGCGACGTCAGGATCGACGACCGCGACGAAGTCGTCGCCGCCCACGTGGCCGACGAACCCCTCTCCTGGATCGGACTCAACAACCGCGTCCTGGATTATCCGGGCAGTCGTCTGGATAACGCGGTCACCCCGGACGAAGCCTTTCTGGTCGTTGTAGGTCTTGAAGTTGTCCAGATCGCAGTACAAGACGGCGAAGGGTCGCGCCTCCCGCACCTGCCGCTCGATCTCCTCTTGGATCCTGATGTTCCCCGGAAGGCCAGTGAGCGGCGAGAGGTTGCGCATCTCCTTGGCTCGTCGAAGGGTGCCCTTCACGCGGGCCAGTAGCTCGATCGGATCGAAAGGTTTGATGATGTAGTCGTCGGCCCCCGACTGAAGACCAGTGACCTTGTCGGCCGACAGTGCTTTGGCGGTCAACATGATGATGCTGGTGTTCGCGGTCTGCGGGTTCTTCCGCAGGCGTTGGGCGACCTCGAACCCATCGATCCGCGGCATCATCACATCGAGCAGAACGAGGTCCGGGCGAAGCTCCGCGGCGCGCTCGAGCGCCTCCTCGCCATCGCCCGCCACCGCCACGTTGTAGCCCGCGGATCGCAGGTTCACCTCGACGAACCGCGCGATGTCCGGATCGTCGTCGACGACGAGGATGGTCTCAGGCACTAGGCGGCCTCCCCGCGCGCGATCGCCGCGAGTTCCCTGGCGGCCTGCGCCGGATCCGGAGACCTGAACAGCGCCGACGCCGCCACGAGGACCGTAGCCCCGGCATCCACCGCACGCTTCGCGTTGTGGGCCTTCACGCCGCCGTCGATCTCGATCGCGGTGTGAAGGCCCCGGCGCTCCACTTCGTCCCTAGCTGCTTCCAGACGCGGATAGATCTCCGGGTTCAGCTCTTGCCCTGCCCATCCGGGCCTGATGCTCATGAGCATCAGGTCGTCCAGCTCTTCTAGGTGAGCGAACGACGCCTCGACGCGAGTCTCGAGGTTGAGCGTCATCCCCACCCGCAATCCGGCCCCACGCGCCTTCGCGATGATGGGCGCCGGATCGTCTACGGCCTCGTGGTGGAACGAGACGATATCCAGTCCTGCCTCAGCCAGCTCGTCGAACAGCCCCTCAGGCGATTCGACCATCAGGTGCCCGTGCAGGACGAGGTCCGTCACGGGTCTCAGCGAGGCCACTACCACCGGTCCGATCGTTATCGGCGGCACGAAATGAGCATCCATGATGTCGATGTGGATGGCTTCGGCATAGGGTTCGATCAGCTTGACCTGATCGGCCAGATGGGCGAAGTCGGCAGCCAGGATCGATGCGGAAAGCGTGGCCATCGCCGCGTATCGTACCCGCCGGTCACTGGCGTTTCGTGAAGGCTGCCACGAACATCCCGTCCGAACCGTGCCGATGAGGCCACAGTCGCAGACGAGGAGCGGGGCCGTCCGGTCCCTGGATCGTGACCGGCTGCAGCTCGGGGCGATGGCGGACGAGCGCGTCGCAAACCGCGTCCGTCTCGGCTCGAGGGAACGTGCACACGGAGTAGACGAGGCGGCCGCCCGGATCCAGAGCATCGGCCGCGGCCGCCGCGATGCGGACCTGGAGCTTGGCGAGCCTCGATAGCTCGGCCCTCTGTGGCCGCCAGAGCAATTCCGGGCGTCTACGTGCCGACCCGATCCCCGAGCACGGGGCGTCCACGAGGACACGATCGAATCCGTTCCGGAGCGCGGGCGCGGTGGCGTCTTGAGCGAACGCCAGGACCCGCACCCCCAGTCGCCGCGCGGTTCGGCGAACGAGAGCCACCCGCTCGGGGTGCACATCGCTCGCGACCACGCAACCCGACTCCCCGACCAGGCAGGCGGCATGGCAGGTCTTGCCGCCGGGAGCCGCACAGACATCGAATACACGGTCGCCCGGGCGGGGGGAGAGCGCAGACATGACGAACGCCGACGCCTGATCCTGGACGGCGAACCACCCATCCGTGAAGCCGGGCAGCCGAGCGGGATCGCCGCCGTCCAGCAGGAGGCAGTCGGGGTGTAGAGCAGCGGGTCGGGGGTCGAGACCGCCCGCTCGAAGGGTCTCGCTCAGAGCGGAGACCGACGTTCGGCAGGTGTTCGTTCGGAGGCTGAGCCAACCACGCTCGCCGAGACCCTCTGCGGCGAGCTCCGCGTCGTCCCCCAGCAGCACGCGTAGTTCCCGTACCGCCCATGGCGCGAGCCCCGTTCTGGCCGAGACGTCCTCCTCCGCATCGCCCAGGGGTGGCGAAGGAGGATCGTCGGCGAGCCGACGCAGGATGGCGTTCACGAAGCCGCGCTCTCGTGGGCTCGCCAGCTCGACCGATTCCCCGACCGCCGCATGTTGCGGGATCCTGGTGAAGGCGATCTGGTAGGCCCCTAGGCGCAGGGCCGCGCGAGCTCCTGGGGTCATGCGCGCGACCGGCCGAGTCGCACGGAGCCCGATCGCACGATCGAGGCCCGGGAGTCGCCGGAGTGTTCCGAAGGCCAGTTCGGTAGCCAGGGCGCGGTCCCGGTCCGAGAGCCCGGACCTCGACAGGAGCGCAGGGATCAGCCGGCTGGAATAGCCGCCCTCGTCTGCGACCCGGCGCACGGCTTCGACGGCAACGGATCTGGCGGTCGGGATCAACCGAGTCGTTCCCCTGGGCTAGGCCTGGCGCCGCGAGCCCAATCCGCGGCCGGCATCCGGCGCCTCCCCGCCGGTGCCACGGCGAGCAGTCGCACCGTGCCCGAGCCCGTCTTCACCAGCACGCCGCTCGCCTGGGTCGCCAAGATCTCCCCACGGGCACCGGGGACGTCCTCCTCCGGTTCGGCCTGGAGCACCTTGAAGGTCGCCCCACGCCAGAGGGTGTTAGCCCCGGGGTCAGGAGCGAACGCTCGGATCCGGTTCACCACATCCGTCGCCGACGCGGTCCAGTCGAGCATCCTGTCTTGGGGTGTCAGCTTGGGCGCGTATGTCGCTGTTCCGCGCTGCGGCTCAGGGGCCGACCCCGCCACCCACGCCCGAACGCTCTCCACGAGCAGTTCCGCGCCGATCCGCGCGAGTCGCCCGCCGAGCGACCCGGCATCCTCGGCAGGATCGACCGGCTCCTCAACCCTGGCGAGCACCGGCCCCGTATCGAGTCCTTGATCCATGAGCATCACGGTCACGCCCGTGACCCGATCGCCGTGCAGCAGGGCATGCTGGACCGGGCTGGCGCCGCGCCAGCGCGGGAGCAGGGAGAAGTGGAGGTTCACGGCACCGAACCTCGGGATGGACAGCACATCGACCGATAGCAGCTCCCCGTAGGCCACCACGACGAACAGATCGGACGCAAGCGCCCTCAGATGATCTATCGTTCCTGCGTTTCGGACCGAGTCGACTTCGTAGAGCGGCGCCCCAAGCTCGCGAGCCGTATCCGCGACCGCCGTCGACCGGGTTCTCGATCCCCGCCCTGCTGGACGAGGAGGGTTCGTGACGACGGAGACAACCTCGAGGTCCGTGGCGCCAACGATGCCAGCGAGCGGGGGAACCGACCAGGCGTCGTTGCCCATGAAGACGACGCGTGACGTCGAGGTCATGGTCAACCCTCGTCGCTAGGTCGACGCTTCCGGGGCTCCTGCAGCCCCAGCTCGATGCGCCGGAGCTCGGCCAAGACAGACCTCCGGCCATCCTCATCCAACCGGTCTATGAACAAGGTCCCCCGCAGGTGATCGGTCTCGTGCTGGAAGATCCTCGCGAGCAGTCCCTCCGCGCTCATCTCGACGGTTTCTCCCCGAAGGTCCTGCCCTCGGCAGGCGATCGAAGCGAATCGCCTGGTGGGATAGAACGGACCAGGGACGGAGAGGCATCCTTCCTCCAAGACCGCCTCGCCCGCGGGACTCAGCAGCTCGGGGTTGGCCATGAACATCGGGCCCGTCTCACCGTCGTCGAACACGAAGACGGCCAGCGAGACCCCAACCTGCGGGCCCGCCAGACCGACCCCCGGAGCCTCGTACATCGTCTCGAGCATGTCATCGGCCAGATGCCGAAGCGTCCGATCGAATCGCTCGACGGGTTTGGTCGGCGTCTTCAGCACAGGGTCGCCCAAGGTGCGGATGGGGATGATCATGTGTCGGCGGCTCCGGTTCGTCTAGAGGTGTGGCTCGGCCTCGACCCTGGTCACGAGGTCGCGAGCCGCGAGCTCACGGACCACGCGGCCGAACTCGGGAACGCGGTCGGGTTCGAGCGCGAGCAAGCATACCGTTTGGTCTCCCACGGACGAGACGAGCAGCGTGATCGGTCTGTGCCGCGAGAGCGCATCCTCGAGGGCGGGCGGCCCCGCGATCCGGAAGACCGCGGCTCCGATCGGGAACCCGGCGGCCTCCCTGCGGCGACGCTCGTCTGCGTGGAACCGATCTGGGTTGCCCCGCACCAGAGCCTGGATCGCTGGGTCCGTGGAACGCTCTGCCTGAACGATCGCCCGCCCCGACGGCCGTGCCCATCCCACGGCCTCCATCCAGGTGGAGAGCGCTCGCTCACGGGAGTCCAGTCCAGGCCGGCGTTCCGCTAGATCCGCGTCGAGGATCGCGACCAGATCCAGCCCGCCCGGACCCAGATCACGCACTGCCTCGGGTCCGCCAACCAGTACCTCCCCTTCGACCGGCAGACGAGGTCTGCCCTTCGGAGGGATACGGCTGACGGGAACGAGCGCCGTCGACGATGCCCACTCCTCCACCCGCTCGGCGCCTCCGCGTCGGATCCCGAAGTCCGTGGCACCACAGACCGCGCATCGTCCCTCCGCCTCGCACACGACGCACCGAACGACTCCCTCCTCGGAACGCAGGAGGCCGCCACATGCCGCACAAGCCGCCGGGTTCGCACAGACACGGCAGACCTGAGCCACCCCGTACCCGTGGAGCGGCGACAGCAGGAATGCCCGCTTCGCTTCACGCAGAGCCCGCACGAGGCGCGGCGCCCGCCCCTCCGGGCCTGGACGGACCACCTCGACGGGAGGCCATCGGCGCGTCGTGGGTGCGACTACGGTCGCGGGCAGCAGGGTCGACTCGGTCGAGGGGCAGATCGCAGACAGGACGCAGACCGCTTCCGAGAGCTCGGCGCGTCGCAGGCTGACATCCCGCGAGTGGTGGTACGGCGACCGGTCTTCGCGATGAGCCGGGTGGCTCTCGCGCGAGACGAATATGAGTCCCAGATCGGGTTGGGGCGCGAACACCGCTGGACGCGTGCCGACGATCACGTCGTACCGACCGGCGTGGATCTCCAGCCAACGCCGGTAGCGCATCCGACGATCACCCCCCAACAAGATCCCGACGCGCTCCCCGAACGCCTCTTCGACGGCCACCGCCGTCGCTGGCCTCGGGGATGCCTCGGGTACCAGAACGATCGCCCTCCGCCCTCCCACGAGGCAGTTCGCCACGGCCTCGACGGCGATGCTCACTTCGTCTTCGGGAGCCGGACGGACGAGGAATAGGCCGGACCCCCCGCCGATCGCGTGGCCGAGCTCCGGTCCGTTCCGATAGTCGCCAAGGGGTCGTGGGGACACGACCGAACCCCGCGCATCTCCGATCGTCCCTGATCGGATACCGGCCTCCTCGGATGCCACCCGCGGCGGATGCGACCTAGCGATGACCGCCGCGAGCGGCGCCACGTAGCGTTCGCTCACCCATCGCAGGAGCTCCAGCAGGTCGGCGTCGAAGTACCGCACCGGGGAGACGGCCTTGCGGACATCGAGGATCCGGGGCGGAACGTCGTCCGTCGCTCCGAGCACCCACCCCCTGATCGATCGCCCGTGGAAAGGCACCTGGACCAGCGAGCCCACTCCTGCGTCCATCTCGCCGGGGAGCCGATACGTGAACGGTCGGTCGAGCGCGAGGATGGGGCGGTCGATGCAGATCTCGACGGGCCCGTCGAGGCGGCTACCCGACGGCTCGGCGGAGGTCGTCGACGCGGTCGGTCGCCTCCCACGGGAACTCTTTGCGCCCGAAGTGGCCGTAGGCTGCGGTGTCCCGGTAGATCGGGCGAGCGAGATCGAGGTCGCGGATGATGGCGGCGGGACGGAAGTCGAAGACCTCCAGGATCGCCGGTTGTAGCTTCGACGGATCCACTTGCTCGGTGCCATAGGTCTCGACCATCAACGAGGTGGGATGTGCGGTGCCGATCGCGTACGCGACCTGGATCTGACAGCGGTCGGCCAGGCCCGAGGCCACGATGTGCTTGGCGACGTAGCGAGCCATGTAGGCCGCCGACCGGTCCACCTTCGTGGGGTCCTTGCCACTGAAAGCACCGCCGCCGTGCGGCGCCATGCCCCCGTAGCTGTCCACGATGATCTTCCGGCCCGTGAGGCCGGTGTCGGCCTTGGGTCCGCCGATCTCGAAGCGTCCGGTCGGGTTCACCAGCGGCTCGCGCATGGAGCTCGCATCCACGTCGGGGAATTCACGGAGCACAGGTTCGATCACCTCGGCGATGATGTCGGGTCTCAGCAGCGTCTCGACGTCGACCTCCTCCCGATGCTGGGCGGAGATCAACACCGAGTCCACGCGGTGCGGCTTCCCATCCCGGTACTCGATGCTCACCTGCGCCTTGCCGTCGGGTCGCAGGTATGGCACGACGCCGGCCTTGCGAACGTCGGCCAGTCGCTTGGCCAGCCTGTGAGCCATGGCTATCGGCAGAGGCATCAGTTCCTCGGTGTCGCGGCAGGCGAAGCCGAACATCATGCCCTGATCGCCCGCTCCGAGAAGGTCCAGCGGATCTCCGGAGTGACCCTCCCTGTGCTCGAGTGAGTCCTCGACACCGCGGGCGATATCGGGAGACTGCTCTTGGATCGCCGTGATGACGCCGCATGTCTCACCGTCGAGACCGAACTTCGCATCGGTGTAGCCGACATCGGTGACGGTAGAACGCACGACGGACGGGATATCGATCCAGCTCTCCGTGGTGATCTCCCCTGCGACCATGACGAGCCCCGTCGTGACGAGCGTCTCGCACGCGACGCGGCTCTGCGGGTCCTTCTTGAGCAACGCATCGAGCACGGCGTCAGAGATCTGGTCCGCGAGCTTGTCGGGATGCCCTTCGGTGACCGACTCCGATGAGAAGAAGTAGTCCTGGCTCATACCGGCGCGAGTATAGCCTCGGTCAGGGCCGCGACCCTGACCGCCGTCCGGACAACGAGATCACGAGTCGGTCGCAGATGGCGGTCGCGAGCTCGGCCTTGGTCCACATGCGCAGAACCTCTTCCGGTCCGGCCTCCGTCAAGAGCATCGCCTCGCTCGTGTCTGAACCGAACCCGGTCCCCTGGCGTCCGACGCGGTTCACGACGACCAGATCCAGATTCTTCGCCTGCAGCTTCCGACGTCCCGCATCCTGCAGACCTTGCGTCTCGGCCGCGAACCCGATCAACACCTTGTTCCCCTTGCGTTCGCCGAGCTCACGCAGGATGTCGGGGGTGGGCTCGAGGTGCAGCTCTGGGATGCCCGCCTCCTTCTTCAGCTTGTCCTCGGCGGAGATCTTGGGACGGAAATCCGCCACGGCCGCCGCCATCACCACAGCGTCCGCGTCTTCGAACGCCGTCAGGACGGCGGCGCGCATCTCTTCGGCGGTCGAGACCTCCTCGATCGAAAGACCGCCCGGTGGTCGAACCGAGCCGGGCCCAAGCACCAGGAGTACGTCGGCTCCGCGCGACGCCGCTTCAGCCGCGACGGCCACGCCCATCCTTCCACTCGAGCGGTTGCCTATGAACCGGACCGGGTCGATCGGCTCATGCGTCGGTCCCGCGGTGACGACCACGCGGAATCCGGCGAGATCCTCACGCCCGAGCGCCCCCCGTGCGGCGGCGACGATGTCGGCCGGCTCGGCCATCCGTCCCACTCCTTCATCCCCGGCTGCCAACGCTCCCGAGGCCGGCCCGACCAGCCGCACACCCCGATCCTTCAGCATTCCGACGTTCGAACGCGTGGCCGGGTGCTCCCACATGCCCGTGTGCATGGCCGGCGCGATGACCAGCGGGCAGCGGGCTTCCAGGAGGGTCGCCGTCAAAAGGTCATCGGCCAGACCGTTAGCGAGTTTCGCGATGACGTTGGCCGTGGCCGGCGCGACGATCGCCAGATCTGCCGACCTCGCCAGTTCTACGTGCAGGACGATGCCCGGCTGCTCCCACAACGACGTGTGAACGGGATTGGCTGTCAGTGCCGCGAACGTCTCGATCCCGATGAACCTCTCCGCCGACGCTGTCATGACGACGTGGATGTCGGCCCCCTGGGACCCCAAGAGTCGAGCGAGCGCGGCGGACTTATACGCAGCGATGCCCCCCGAGACCCCGAGCAGGATCCGGCGGCCGGCGAGGCTATTCGGCTGCTGGCTCCTCGGTTCGCTCGTAGTCGATCTTCCCCTCGGCGATCTCCTCGAGGGCGATCGACAACGGCTTGTTGGTGAGACCGCCGCTCTCGATCAGCGGCGGGATGTATTCCGCGCGCCCCTCACCGAGCTGGCTGTAATAGGCATTGATCTCTCGCGCGCGCTTGGCGGCGAGGATCACGAGTGTGTACTTGGAGTCGACGGCTGCGAGCAGATCGTCGATCTTGGGTTCGATCATGGGGCAGACTCCTCTGGTGGTTCGGAGCGGGATGCGTCGATGATAGCAGCGACCTGGTCCGTTGCACGCTCGAGCGCATCGTTCACGACCACATGGTCGAACCATCCCGCCTGGGCGATCTCCCACGCAGCCTTCTCGAGTCGCTGCGTCATGCGCTCGTCGGACTCCGTGCCTCGGCCCCGCAATCGAGCCTCCAGATCGGCGAGGGAGGGCGGTGCGAGGAAGATCAGGAGTGCCTTGGGCGCGCGTTGCTTCACCTGCTGGGCCCCCTGCACGTCGATCTCCAGGACCACGTCCCGGCCGGCATCGAGTTGATCCTCCACCTCCGCGGCGGGCGTTCCGTAGGCGTTCCCGAACACGTCCGCCCATTCCAGCAAGCCACCGCTCTCGGCCAAGGCGCGGAAGGACGCCTGGTCCACGAACAGGTAGTCACGGCCCTCGACCTCGGTGGAGCGCGGGTCTCTGGTGGTGGCCGACACGGACAGCGCGAGCCCCTCCGGATCTCTGGCGAGGAGCCGTTTGACGACGCTCCCCTTCCCGACCCCGGAGGGGCCCGCGATGACGATCAACCTGCCTCGGCGCGAGGCCAAGGCGCGTTACTTCTTGAACTTCTCGAGGAGCTGCTCGCGCTGCTTCGCCCCGAGGCCGCGAACGCGCCGGCTCACCGAGATATCGAGCTCCTCCATCAGCTTCTGAGCGCGCACCTTGCCGACGCCGGGCAGGGACTCGAGCACGTTCGACACCTTCATCTTGCCGACGATATCGTCGCCCGACCTTGAAAGCACATCCTTCAGCGTCAGCTTGCCGGACTTCAACTCGCCCTTCAGCTCGGCACGCTTCTTCCGCGCCTCAGCGGCTTTCGCGAGGGCTTGCGTTCGCTGTTCGGGTGTCAGGGTCGGTAGGGCCATCACGCGCTCCTTTACGCTCTGCGGATCGGGAACTCGGCGAGTATACGCACGGCTCCGAGCGCGGGACAACGCGGATATGACGCGCTGCCTGCGGTTTCAGATGGTATGGGTCGCCGCTCGCGTGTCGCTCGATCTCATCTCACGTCGTGCAAGATGCCGCGGGCCACGCCCACCGGATCACCTGCGTCGGTGATGGGACGACCGAGCACCAGGAAGTCGGCGCCCTTCTCGATCGCGGCGCGCGGCGTCAACACCCTGACCTGATCGTGACCGTTGCCACCCTCCGGGCGGATCCCTGGAACGACCAAGCAGAACACGTCGCCGCACACCGCCCGGACGTCACCGACGTCATCGCCGGATACGACGACGCCGTCGAGCCCGCTCTCCTTCGCCTCGAAAGCTAGCGATGTCGGACTGGCCAGCCCTTCGCCGGACTGACTCGACAAGACGGTAACGGCGATGACGAGCGGAGCTGGCACCCCGGCATCAGCCGCGCCCCGATCTGCTCCCCGCCGGGCGGCGCGCATCATCTCCTCGCCTCCGAGCGCGTGCACGTTGAGCATGCGTACGCCGAGGCGTGCGATGTTGGCCGCCGAGCGTTCCACCGTGTTCGGGATGTCATGCAGCTTCGCGTCCACGAACACCGGAGCGTGAGGCGCGATGCGCCGCACCGCTCCTGGGCCTTGTGCCCAGAACAGCTCCAGCCCGACCTTGAGCATCCCCACGTGCGGGCCTAGCGCTTCCGCGAGTTCCTCCGCCCGTGTCAGGTTCGACATGTCCAGGGCGGCGACGATCGGGTTCTCGGGCCGAGGGATCATGTGCGAGGCGGCCCTTGCGCCGCCGCCGGCACCCGGAGCCGCCCGCGGAGTTCGGCGGGAGACCCGATACGCTTCTCCTTGAGGTAGGCGGCCACGCCCCGGGCGATCTCGACCGGAGCGGAGGGATCGATCAGCGTCGCCGTTCCCACCTGCACGGCCCAAGCACCCGCCAAGAGCATCTCCACCGCGTCTTGGCCCGATCGCACACCGCCGACGGCGAGGATCGGTGTCTCGGGCAACGCGCGTGCCACCTCGAAGACCGCGCGCAGCGTGACCGGCTTCATGGCTGGTCCAGACAACCAGCCCGTCACGGCGCCGAGCCCCGGTCTGAGCGTGTTCGCATCAACGGACATCGCGTGCGGCGCGTCGAGCAACGTGAGGCCGTGCGCCCCCGCGCGGACCACGCCCCTGGCCAACTCGACCAGATCGGTCGCGACCGCCGGGAGCTTCGCGAATACCGGAACCATCGACATCCGAGCCACCGCACCGATCACCTCGATCACTCGCTCGGGATGTGCCCCCAGCAGAGGGCGGTCGAGCTCGTCGTCGGGCTCAGAGAGCCGAACCTCGATGGCCGTCAACCCGGGCTTGCCCTGGAGCAGTGTCGTAAGGCGCACATACTCCTCCAGGGTTCCACCGGTGATGGAGACGATGATCGCGGTTCCGGCCTTCGCGAACCTCGGCATCTCCTCCTCGAGGAACGCTTCTATCCCTGGGTTCTGCATGCCCGTGGACCAGTTGATGCCCGCCGGGGTCTCGGCGATCCGGGGTGTGGGGTCACCGCGTCGCGGACGCAGGGTGATGCTCCTCGTGACTATCGCTCCGATGCGCCGGGTGTCGACGAGTCCGGTGAGCTCCCGGCCGGTCCCGGCGCAGCCCGAGGCGATCATGACCGGGGTCGCCAGAACCAGCCCGCCGAGGTCGACGGCTATCGAACGCTTCACCCCGGCCACGAACGCACCACCGGAAGTCCCTCGGGCGGCGTCGGAAGCATCGTCGGCGCGTCCGAGAGCCAGCGATCCCACAGCACCCGCGCCGGATTGAAGACAGGCCCGTCGACGCACGAACGGAGGTGGTCATAGCCGCTTCCGTCCTTGCGCGCCACGGGAACGACGCATGTGAAGCAAAGGCCGAACCCGCACCCCATGCGCTCCTCGATGGCGACCTGCGCGGGGATCTGCCGGTCGCGACAGAACGCGGCGATCCGCTCGAGCGTCGGAGGCGACGCGGCCGCATACAACACCTCAGCCGAGCAGCGGTCGGCCATGTCGCCCAGCACGTCGAGCACAGAACCACGGTCCCCCAGGCTCCCGTCGGCTGTCACGATCTCTATCGTCTGGGACAGCCGTTTGCCTTCGATGGGCTTGAACACTCGCTCCAGCGTGTCGCCGCCCACGATCATGTCGACACGCTTGTGACGGGCGATCAACTCCTGGGCCAAGAAGTAGAGCGAGGCCGCGCCGTGCCCCTCGGCCACCAGCAGGCAGTTCGTGAGGCGCTTGGGGTAGGAGTAGCCCTTCCCGAGCGGCCCGATGACGTCCAGGAACTCATGGGCGCGCGCGTTCCCCAACCACGCTGTCCCGGGGCCCGTCGCATCCACGACGAACTCGAGCGTGCCGGCCCATCCACCCTGCCTGGAGGCCTGATGGATCACGAAGTGTCTGCGGAGCAAGAACTCCCGCCCGTGCGGCATCTGGATGGCGAGGAACTGTCCGGGGCGCGACCGCTCCGCGATCTCGGGTGCGACCAGGGTGATCGAGTGGTACGCGCCGAGCCGGCGGGTCGAGAGGATCTCGGCGCGGGTGCGCTTCACCCCGTCTCACCACCAACGGTCGCAGTGGCGGCGTCGAAGGACAACCGGGACTGCGATCCACCGTGCGAAGCGTCGGCGTGATGCTCCTGGATCGAACGCGGCTCGCTCGGGGATCCGCGCATCGCCTCGATACCGCGAACGGCCGCGTAGACACCGGGCAGGGTGGTGATGCAGGGAACCCCCGCGGTAGCCGCCGCGGTGCGGATGAAGTACCCGTCGCTTCGGGGTCCGCGGCCGAACGGCGTGTTGATCACGAGGTCCACCTTCCCACCTCGGATCGACTCCGCCACGTTGTGCGGCGCCTCCGAGACCTTTGCTACGCGAGTGACGGCGATCCCAGCCCGCTCCAGGACCCCGGCGGTCCCGCCGGTCGCGATCAGGGTGAACCCCATGTCCGACAACCGCTTCGCCGGGAAGACGATCGCGCGCTTATCGCGGTTGGCGACCGAGACGAACGCGGTGCCGTGGATCGGCAGCCCGGTGCCGCTCGACATCAGCGCCTTCGCAAGCGCCATGCCGGGATCTCGATCGATGCCCATGACCTCGCCGGTCGACTTCATCTCGGGGCCGAGCACCGTGTCCACTCCCGGGAACCGGTCGAACGGCAGTACAGCCGCCTTCACGCTGGTGTAGGGGAGGTGTCGGTAGTGGTGCGGATCCGCCGGGAGAACCCCTTCGACGGCGAGCTCGGCCAGGCTCCGGCCCGTGAGCACCAGCGTGGCGACCCGGGCGAGGGAGACGCCGATCGTCTTCGAGACGAACGGGACCGTGCGCGACGCGCGAGGATTGGCCTCCAGGACCCAGATCCGCTCGTCCTTCACGGCGAGCTGCAGGTTGAGCACTCCCTGCACGCCGAGGCGCCTCGCGAGTCGGCGCGTGATGTCCTCGATCTCGTCGAGCTCCTCGTCGGAGAGCGTGGCCGGTGGGATCTGACACGAGGAGTCCCCGGAGTGCACGCCGGCCTCCTCGATATGCTCCATGACGGCACCGATGAAGACATCGGTACCGTCACACACGGCGTCGACGTCGACCTCGATCGCTCCCTCGAGGAAACGATCGACCAGGACCGGATGCTCGGGAGACGCCTCAGCGGCCGTGCGCACGAAGGTCTCCAGGTCGTCGGCGTCGTAGACGATCTCCATGGCGCGGCCGCCCAGGACGTACGACGGGCGGACTACCACCGGGAACCCGATCCGCCCGGCGATGACGCGCGCCTCCTCGATGGTCCGAGCCTCACCGTGCGGTGGCGCGGCGATCGCCAACTCGGCGAGGACCTGCGCGAACTTCCCTCGGTCCTCGGCCAGGTCGATCGCCTCCGGCCGCGTCCCCAGGACCGCGAAGCCCTCCTCCTCGAGCGTGCGGGCCAATCTGAGCGGGGTCTGGCCCCCGAACTGCACGATCACTCCGACGGGCCGCTCCGCGCGGCACACGGCCAGCACGTCCTCTGCCGATACGGGCTCGAGATAGAGCCGACTCGACGTGTCGTAGTCGGTCGAGACGGTCTCCGGGTTGCTGTTCAGCATCACCGACTCGAACCCGGCCTCTTCCAGAGCGAACGCGGCGTGAACGCACGCGTAGTCGAACTCGATACCTTGACCGATCCGGTTCGGCCCGGAGCCCAAGATCACGACGCGAGGGCGAGCTGCTGGTCGAACCTCACTCTCCTCTTCGTAGGTGGAGTAGTGGTACGGCGTTCGCGCGGCGAACTCCCCGGCGCAGGTATCCACGGTCTTGAATACGGGTGCCACGCCGAGCGCTTCGCGATGCCGCCTGACGGCAGCCTCCGTCCCCCGGGTGAGGAGAGCGATATCAGGATCCGACAGACCCAGCCGCTTCGCTGCGCGGAGCTCGATCGCACCCAGTGAAGCCAAGGGGCGATCCCGGAGCTCGTTCGCTCCCTCGACCATCTGCGCGAGCTGGTCCACGAACCACGGATCCACCCCTGACGACTCGGCGACCTGGTCCACCGAGTACCCGGACCGCAACGCTCCTTGGATCAGCGTGAGCCGGTCCTCCCCCGCCGCGGCCAGGTCCTGAAGGGACGCTCCGTTCGGTCGTGCATGTCCGTCCGCTCTTTCGAGACCGCGCCAGGCCTTCCCGAGCGCCTCCTTGAAGGTCCGTCCGATCGCCATCACCTCGCCGACCGACTTCATGGTCGAGGTCAGGGTTCGGTCCGCATCAGGGAACTTCTCGAACGCGAACCGCGGGATCTTGACAACCACGTAGTCGAGCGTGGGTTCGAATGCGGCGGGTGTCTCGCCGGTTATGTCGTTCGTGATCTCATCCAGTCGATACCCGACAGCCAATAGCGCCGCGATCTTCGCGATCGGGAACCCCGTGGCCTTCGATGCGAGCGCCGAGGAACGTGACACCCGGGGGTTCATCTCGATCAACACCATCCTGCCGTCGCGGGGGTTCACGGCGAACTGCACGTTCGAGCCACCCGTATCGACCCCTATCGCCCGGATGCATCGCAGGGCGGCGTCCCGCATCTGCTGGTACTCGACGTCGGTGAGGGTCTGGATGGGCGCAACGGTGACCGAGTCACCCGTATGGACCCCCATCGGATCGACGTTCTCGATCGAGCAGACGATCACCGCGTTGTCGTCACCGTCGCGCATGACCTCGAGTTCGAATTCCTTCCATCCCGCGATCGACTCCTCCACCAAGATCTCGTGGACCGGCGAGATCTCCAGGCTCCTTCGTGCCAGGTCGGCGAGCTCCTCGGGAGTGGCGGCGAACCCGCTCCCACCGCCACCCAGCGTGAAGGAGGGCCGTACGATCACGGGATAGCCGATCTGGTCACCGAGGGCGACGGCGTCGGCCACCGTGCAGGCTACGTCGGCTAGCGGAACGTCGAGGCCCGCCTCGATCATCGTCCGCTTGAAGCTGCTTCGATCCTCCGCTCGATGGATCGCCTCGATGCCGGCGCCGATCAGCTGGATCCCGAGCCGGTCCAGATCCCCCGACTCGGCCAGCGCGACGGCCACGTTCAGACCGGTCTGGCCGCCGAGCGTCGGCAGGAGCGCGTCTGGCCGCTCGCGTTCCAGGACTGCCAGAACGGACGCGGGTTGGAGGGGTTCGATGTACGTGCGGTCGGCGAACCCAGGATCGGTCATGATCGTGGCGGGGTTCGAGTTCACCAGGGCCACCTCGTAGCCCTCTGACCGCAGAACCCTGCACGCCTGCGTCCCCGAGTAGTCGAACTCGCACGCCTGCCCGATCACTATGGGGCCCGAGCCGATCACCATGATCTTGTGGATGTCGGACCGCCGTGGCATCAGTTGCCTTCCATGAGCCCGCGGAACTCCCCGAAGAGATAGCGGGCGTCGTGCGGACCAGGCGCAGCCTCCGGGTGGTACTGCACGGAGATGGCCGGAACGTCCAGGCATCGAAGCCCCTCGAGCGTGCCGTCGTTCAGGTTCCAATGGGTGAGCTCGACCGCCCCGTAGTCCGTAGCGGCCGTCGGGAGATCACGCTCGACGCGGCTCCAGCTGTCCGCGTCCACGGCGAACCCGTGGTTGTGGCTGGTGATCTCCACCACCATCGTGCGCAGGTCGCGGACGGGCTGGTTCACGCCGCGATGTCCGAAGCGCATCTTGTACGTACGTCCGCCGAGCGCCAGTCCGAGGAGCTGATGACCTAGACAGATGCCGAAGATCGGGACCTTGCCCAGCAGCTCGCGCACCGCAGCGGTCCCGTAGGTGGTGGCGGATGGATCGCCCGGCCCGTTCGACAGGAACACCCCATCGAAACGACCTTCGGCGATGCGGGCGGGCGGCGTGTCTGCGGGGAAGACCGTCGTCTCACACCCCGTCGCGGCCAGGCGGCGCAGGATGTTGCGCTTCATCCCGAAGTCGTAGGCGGCGACCCGGTAGATCCGGCCGATCGACTCGTCGGGCGCTCCCACCATGTCCGCGGCCTGGTACGGCTCGGTGGCAGAGACGGAGCGGGCCAGATCCGCGCCCTCCATCAACGGGGACACCTGGACGCGAGCCACCAACGAGGCGGGATCGACGTCGAGCGTCGAGACCGCCGCACGCATCGCACCTCGTTCACGGAGCCGAAGCGTCAACCGGCGCGTATCGATCCCTTCGATCCCCACGACGCCCGCCACCTCGAGCTCCTCGCCGAGCGTTCGCACCGCCCGCCAGTTCGAGCTCCGTCGCGACGCCTCGCGGACCACGAAGCCGGCCACCTGCAACCGCTCCGACTCGGCGTCGTCTGGGTTGACCCCGTAGTTGCCCTGATGCGGTGAGGTCATAGTCACGATCTGGCCGGCATAAGACGGATCGGTCAGCACCTCCTGGTAGCCGGCCATCCCGGTGTTGAACACCGCCTCGCCGAAGGACTCACCCGGTGCGCCGAAGCACTCACCCCGGAAGACCGAGCCATCCTCCAGGGCGAGGAGCGCGGCCGCTCCCGTCACCTGGTCGCCTTTCCGTCGGTGACCGTCAGCGCGCCACGCAGCATGGTGTGTACGACCGCTCCTCGGAGCGTGCGCCCGGTGAACGCGGAGTTGCGGCTCTTCGAGACGAACGGCGGTTCCACGACCCATTCGGCTGAGGGGTCGAACACCACGAGGTTCGCCGGACGCCCGGGTTCGATCGGTCCGCCGTGGTCCTTGGCGCCGAGGATGCGGGCAGGGTTGACCGACATCGCCTCGATCGCTCGAGGCAGAGACAGGATCCCAGGCTCCACCAGGTAGGTGAGCACCGCGCCGAGTGCGGTCTCCAGGCCGATCGTGCCCGGCGGCGACTGATCGAACTCGGCCTCCTTCTCTTCCACGGCGTGGGGTGCGTGATCGGTGGCGATGGTGTCGATCGTGCCGTCGGCCAATCCCGCTCGGAGCGCGTCGCGATCGTCCGCCGATCGGAGCGGGGGGTTGACCTTCATGTTCGTGTCGTAGGAAAGAAGGTCTTCATCGCTGAAGACCAGATGATGGGGCGTCACCTCGGCCGTTACCCGGATCCCTTCAGCCTTGGCTCGGCGGACGAGCTCGACCGAGCGTGCCGAGGACAGGTGGCATAGGTGCAGCCGAGAGCCGGTCATGCGAGCGATCGCCAGATCGCGCGCCACGATGACCTCTTCGGCCTCGGCCGGCTGCCCGCGCAACCCGAGCGAGTACGAGTGGAGTCCCTCGTGCATCTGGCCGCCCTCGGCGAGCGAGCCGTCCTCGCAGTGCTCCGCGATCAAGATGTCATCGAACGCCTTGCCGTACACCAAGGCGTTACGGAGCAGCCGAGCTGTCGGCACGCACCGTCCATCGTCGCTGAAGACGCGGACCCCGGCCTGGACCATCTCCCCTATCTCGGCCAGAGCCTCCCCTTCGAGCTTGCTGGTGATCGCACCGACCGGGAACACGTCGGCAAGGCCGGCGGCGGTCGCGAGGTCGCGAACCTCATGGATGACTCCAGCGTGATCCGCTACCGGGTCCGTGTTCGCCATCGGAGCCACCGCCGTGAACCCTCCACTAGCAGCCGCCCGCGTGCCCGACTCCACGGTCTCCTTGTGCTCGAAGCCGGGCTCACGCAGGTGCGTGTGCATGTCCACGAGGCCGGGTGCGAGGACCAAGCCATCGCAGTCCAAGATCTCTGCCGCCGGGGATGCGACGTCGCCGACCTCGGCGATCCGCCCGTCCTCGACGAGCACATCCGCCACCGTGTCTATCCCTCTCACCGGATCCACGATCCGCGAACCTCGGAGGACCGTCCGCTCAGGCATCGACGCTCCCCTCCCTCGAGCCGCCGAGCATCAGGTAGAGCAGCGACATCCGGACGGCGATCCCGTTCGTCACCTGCTCCTCGATCACGCTCCGCGGCAGATCTGCTACGTCCGAGTCGATCTCGACGCCTCGGTTCATGGGGCCGGGGTGCATGATCATGGCCTCATCTGCGAGTAGGCCAACGCGACCGGTCGTGAGGCCGAACAAGCGTGAGTATTCGCGCACGCTCGGGAAGAACTCCTGGCGCTGGCGCTCCTTCTGCACGCGGAGCATGTAGCAGACGTCCACCTTGGGAAGCACGCCTTCGATGTCATAGGACACCTGCACTCCCCACGCGGGCGCATCCGGCGGGATCAGCGTGGGTGGGCCGATGAGCGTCACTTCGGCACCCATCTTCACGAGGCCGAACGACAAGCTGCGTGCGACCCGTGAGTGCAGGACGTCCCCGACGATGGCCACGCGCAACCCCTCGAGCCGTCCGAATCGCTCGCGCATGGTGTAGAGATCCAGCAACGCCTGCGAGGGGTGCTCGTGCGTCCCATCGCCGGCGTTGAGGACGTGCCCGCGCACCCACTTGGTCAGTTGTTGGGGCGCGCCGCTCGACGAGTGCCGTATGACGATGGCGTCGGCGCCCATCGCCTGGAGCGTGAGCGCGGTGTCCTTGAGGCTCTCGCCCTTCGAGACGCTGGAACCGCTCGTGGAGAAGTTGATCACGTCCGCTGAGAGCCGCTTGGCGGCCAGCTCGAACGAGATCCTCGTGCGCGTCGAGTTCTCGTAGAACAGGTTCACCACGGTGCGCCCCCGGAGGGCCGGCACCTTCTTGATCACACGGGTCCCTACCTCGCGGAGCGAGTCAGCCGTGTCCAGGATCCGCACGACATCGTCCGCGGACACGTCGTGCATCGACAGTAGGTGTTCGTTCATGCCCGTTCCTCCACGATGACGGCGTCCTGCCCGTCGACCTCAGACACCAAGACGCGAACGTCGTCCTGGCGATGCGTCGGGACGTTCTTGCCTACGTAGTCAGCTCGGATCGGCAACTCACGATGGCCACGGTCCACGAGCACGGCGAGCTGGATCCGCTCGGGTCTGCCGAAGTCCATCAGGGCGTCCATGGCGGCGCGGATAGTCCGCCCGGTGAACAAGACGTCGTCAACCAACACCACGGTGCGGCCGGAGATGTCGAACCCGATCCGGGTCTCGTGAACCTCGGGGGCCTCAGCCGACAGGCCGATGTCGTCTCGGTAGAAGGTGATGTCCAGGGCGCCTACGGGCACGTCCACACCGTCGATGCCGTGGATCTCGTGGGCCAGACGTCGCGCTAGGTCGTCACCGCGGTTGGCGATCCCCACCAAGGCAAGCTCGGCCGTGCCCTTGTCCCGCTCCGTGATCTCGTGCGCGATGCGCGTCAGCGCGCGCCGGACGTCGTCTGCGTCCATGAGGGTACCGCTCATAAGAGCGCGCCCCCCCGTGTGCACGGAAGGGCGCTCCGGTTGAGCCACATCTATCTCTCCCTTCCCGGTCTCTCCGGACCGGACTTAAAGGGTCGTTGGTCGAAACGTAGGATAGCGGGTCGGAAGGCCGACGTCCGCCTAGGCTCCGCCGGACGGGCCCGACGTACACTGGACAGATAGCCGAACGGAAGGTGGTCGATCCGCATGGGACCTGAGTGGATCATCGTGGGCATAGTCGCCGTGGTCGTGCTGTTCGGGGCGAAGAAGCTCCCCGAGATGGCGCGATCGGTCGGTCGCGCGCAGGGCGAGTTCAAGAAGGGCCTTAAAGAAGGCGTGGTGCCCGATGGGTCCGAGGAGTCCGCCGAGCCCAAGACCGAACCGAAGACCGAGCCCAACACCGAGACTTAACTCGACCCACCGTCCGCTCGGCCGAGTTCTCGGGCGATCCGTCCCAGAACGCCGTTCACGTACCGCCTCGATTCGTCCGCCGAAAGCTCAGAAGCCGCCTCCACCGCCTCGCTGATGGTCACGGAGACCGGGATGTCCGTCAGGTGCATGAGCTCGAAGACCCCCATCCGCAGGATCGAGCGATCCAGAGCCGTCATCCGCGCAACGGTCCATCCCTCGGAGTGCTCCTCGAGCAGCAGGTCGATCTCCGGCTGATGCTCGGCCACGCCTGCCACCAGTTCGCCGGTGAATGATGGGATCGCGCGATCGGCGGCGCGCCACTCCAGCAAGACGACTTCGGGATCTGCCGTGGTGATGTCGGCTTGATACAGGATGTCGAGTGCCGTCCGGCGAGCCTCGCGGCGAGTCGTCACGCCTTCACGCGCTCGATGTACTCGCCCGAGCGCGTGTCCACCTTGATCTTCTCGCCCTCCTCCACGAAGAGCGGGACCTGGACGACGAGGCCGGTCTCGAGCTTCGCTGGCTTGTATGCGCCGGTCCTCGTGTCGCCCTTCACCCCGGGATCCGTCTCGGTGATGGTGAGGACCATCGAGGCCGGCAGGTCGACGCCGATCGGCGCGCCCTCGTGCACGGTCACTTGAGCCTGACCCCCTTCAACGAGGAACCCGGCGGCGGTGCCCACGAGCGCCCCGGGAACGTGGATCTGGTCGTACGTCTCCAGATCCATGAACACGTAATCGGAGCCGTCCCCATACAGGTACTGCATGTCCTTGCGGTCCACCTTGGCCTGGCCGACCTTCACCCCGGCATTGAACGTCTTCTCGATGACCGCGCCCGTCTTCACGTTGCGGAGTTTGGTGCGGACGAAGGCGCCACCCTTGCCGGGCTTCACATGCTGGAACTCGATCACCTGGAACAGCGTGCCCTCGAGATCGAGGGTCATCCCGTTCTTCAGTTCGTTCGTGGAAACACTCACGCGTAGATCGCTCCCGTCCTACAGCTCTACCAGCTCACGGATCGACGTGCCGATGACCAGACATCCGTCCTCGACGACGTGGACCATGTCCTCGATCCTGGCTCCACCTAAACCGGGCACGTAGATACCGGGTTCCACGGTCATGACCGCACCGACCGGGATCACGTCTTCCCCACTTCGGGCGAAGTTGGGTCCCTCGTGGATCTCCAGTCCGACGCCGTGGCCGAGGCCGTGCGAGAAGCGCGGACCGTAGCCCGCGTCCTCCACCACCTTCCGTGCGACGGCGTCCACCTCCCCGCCGGTCACCCCGGGGCGCACCGCATCGATGCCCGCCTGCTGCGCCTCGCGGACGATGTCGTGGATCTTGCGTAGCTCGGGCGGCGGCGAGCCGAACGCGATCGTGCGAGTCATATCCGCGTGGTACCCGCCGAAGAGACCCCCGAAGTCGAGTTTGATCACGTCGCCTTCCTCGAGGACCCGATGACTGGGCTGATGATGAGGCTCGGCGGCTTGCTCGCCGAACGCCACGATCGACTCGAACGACAACCCGTCGGCCCCGGCCCGCCGGAGCGCGTGCTCCAGCTCGAGCGCCACCTGCCGCTCGGTCATGCCCACGGCGAGGACGTCCAAGATCTCCTCGAACGCCCGATCCGTGCACGCCTGCGCCTCGCGGAGCATCGCAAGCTCCTCGTCATCCTTGACCCAGCGAAGGCGTCCGACCGGGTCGCCAACGGGCGCGAACTCCACATCGGGCGTGGCAGCCTTGAGCGTCTCCAAACCGTCGACCGTCACGTCGTGCGCCTCGAACCCGAGCCGTTCGATACCCAGCCGTCCGCAGGCCTCGGCCAACGGTTCGCCGAACGCCCCCAGGTAGGTGATCCGCTCGGCGTCGGCGACCTCGTGACGGGAGCGTTCCGTGTATCGGCCGTCCGTGAAGAACAGGCTTTCTCGATCCGACACGACCACTTGGCCGTTCGAGCCCGTGAAGCCTGTCAGGTACCGGACGTTCGACAAGCGCGTGATCAAGATCGCGTCCACGGATCTCTCGTCGAGTGTCGGGGTCAGGGCGGAACGTCTCACTGCGTGAGCCACGGCATCGCCTCCAGCGCCAGATGATAGCCACCGGCCCCCAGACCGATGATGGACGCGCGACAGACGGGGGACAGGACCGAGGTCCTGCGGAACTCCTCCCGCGCGTGGATGTTCGTCATGTGTACCTCGACCACGGGCAGACCGCAGCCCTCGATCGCGTCGCGCAGCGCATACGAGTAGTGGCTGAGCGCCCCCGGGTTCGCGACGACCGCGCCCGCGCCTTCCTCCGCTGCGCCCGCGATCCATCCCACGAGGTCTCCCTCGTGATCGGACTGGCGCCACACGACCTCGTGACCGAGCGCCCGTCCGCGTTCGCCGACCTCGGTCATGATCTCCTCCAGCGTCGCCGAGCCGTAGCGCTCAGGGTCGCGCCTTCCGAGCTCGCCGAGGTTCGGCCCGAACACGTACAACACCTTCATCGGCTCGCTCCCATCGTCTCCAAGACGGCGCTCATCTCATCATCCGTGACACCGTCGACCACCACGGCCCGGCCCACGTCCTCCAGGAGCACGAAGCGAACACCGTCGCGGTACTTCTTGTCGAGCCGGCACGCAGCCACGATCGCGTCCGGATGGGGCAGGGAACCGTCGACCTCCAACCCCAACGAGGTGAGGAGTCGCGCGGTCCGCGAAGCCAGGCCGGAGGAAGCAAGGCCACGTGCCTCCGCCAGCCGAGCCGCGAACACCATGCCGATGGCCACGGCCTCGCCGTGTGAGCGTCCTCCGAAGGCTTCGAGTCGCTCGAGCGCGTGCCCGATCGTGTGTCCGTAGTTGAGGGTCAACCGCTGCCCGGAATCGTGCTCGTCGCCGGTCACGATGGTGGCCTTCGCTGTGACGCAACGGGTCACGATCCACTCCAGCGTGGCCGGGTCGCGCGCCACCACAGGAGCCGGGTCACGCTCCAACAGCTCGAGGAGTTCGGGATCGAGCGTGAGCCCATACTTCGTCACCTCCGCGAGGCCCGAGCGGAAGTCGCGCTCGGAGAGCGTCACGAGCGTGCCCACGTCGGCGATCACGACGCGTGGCTGGTAGAAGGTTCCGGCGAGGTTCTTGCCTTCGGGCAGGTTCACCGCGGTCTTGCCGCCGATCGCAGCGTCGACCTGTGCCAGCAACGTCGTCGGCACCTGGACGAACGGGACGCCTCGCATGTAGGTGGAGGCGACGAACCCCGCCACGTCGCCGGTCGCGCCACCCCCCAGTGCCACGACCAGATCGTCCCGATGAGCTTCCTGGGTGGCCAGCTGGTGGAGCAAGGCCTCGTAGACCTGCAGGGTCTTGGCCTCCTCCCCCGCCGGCACCGGGAGGTGCACGGCTCCCAGCCCAGCGGCGCCGAGCGCGTTCGCCAGTGGCTCGAGCCATGCCGAGGACACCGTAAGGTCAGCGACTATGAACGCGGTGGATGCACCGGGGATCTGCGGCATCAGATCCCCGATCTGCGAGATGGCGCCTATGCCTACGCACACCTCGTAGGACCGTCCCGGGATCGGGACGGTCACGCGGACCAACGAAGCTCCTCCACGATGGCCTCGGCCACTTCGCCGGGGGGGCCTGTGCCGTCCACGACGTGTGCCGCGAACTCCCTGTAGAGAGGCTCTCTGGACTGCAGGAGACGTTCCAGATCGCCCGCCTCCCTGATCAGCGGGCGCTCGGCCGCGGGTCTGACACGCTCGCGCAGCTGCTCGATAGGAACGTCCAGGAAGACGGCGACACCGGTGTTCCGAAGCGTGATCCGGTTCGCCGGCTCGAGTACGACTCCCCCACCGCACGCCACCACCGATGGGTCGTGCGTGCTGGCCTGGACGAGCGCCGCGGCCTCGCGAGCGCGGAAGGCTGCCTCACCCTCGGTCGCGAAGATCTCTCCGACCGACATGCCCGTCTCCCGCTCGATCTCTGCATCCAGATCGACGAACGGCACGCCGAGCTGCCCGGCCAGCTCCTGGCCCACCACGGACTTCCCGGCGCCCGGCATACCCACCAGGTAGACGATCACTGGAGCGTCTCCAGGTAGCCGGCAAGGTTCCGACTCGTCTCCGTCATCGAGTCGCCCCCGAACTTCTCGAGCATGGCGTTTGCGAGCTCGAAGGCGACGACCGCTTCGCCCACGACTCCGCCGGCGGGCACCGCGCAGACATCGGTCCGCTGCTTGATCGCCTGAGCCGGGCGGCCCGTCGCGAGGTCCACCGTGGCGAGCGGGCGAGGGACGGTCGAGAACGGCTTCATGGCCGCGCGGAGCCGGATCGGCTGTCCCGTGGACATGCCCCCCTCGATCCCACCCGCCCTGGCCGTAGCTCGCCCGATGACGCCATCCCGCAGGACTATCTCGTCGTGCGCCTTGGACCCGGGCCGCGACGCCGAGGCGAAGCCATCCCCGACCTCCACGCCCTTCACCGACTGGATGGACATGAGCGCGAGCGCCATCCGAGCATCGAGCTTGCGGTCGTAGTGGACGTAGGAGCCCAAGCCGGGTGGAACCCCGTGGGCAACGACCTCGAACACGCCGCCCACCGTGTCGCCCGTGCGTCGGATCGTGTCGATCTCGGACACCATGCGTCGGGTGGCTTCCGGATCGACGCAGCGAACCGCGGAGGCGTCGATCGCATCGAGTTCGGCCATGCCCGGGACCGCTCGTCTGGCGGGGCTCTTCACCGTGCCGATCCGCACGACGTGGGATAGCATACCCACGCCCAGTTCGCTCAGGAATGCCTTGCAGCAGGCCCCGATGGCCACGCGCGCGGCCGTCTCCCTAGCGCTCGCTCTCTCCAACACGTTGCGAACATCGTCGAACCCATACTTCTGCACCCCGACCAGATCTGCGTGCCCGGGACGCGGGCGGGTGAGGCGCTGCTCCGGGTCACCGGTCCCCTCGACGCCCATGACATCCCTGTACTTCTGATCGAATTCCACGTTCGGGATGGTGATCGCGATCGGTGAACCAAGGCTCCGCCCGTGCCGGATCCCCGCGAGGATCTCGAAGCGGTCCCCCTCGAACTTCTGACGCCCACCCCGGCCGTGACCGTGACGCCGGCGGGCGAGCTCCCGCTCGATCTCCTTGGGAGCGATGGGAACATCTGCCGGCAGACCTTCGAGGACAGCCACCAGCGCCTGTCCGTGCGATTCGCCGGCCGTGAGCATGCGCAACATGCGGACATCATAGGGACCGGCGCCTTGCGGGATGGGGCGGGGGCGACCCCGAGACGGAGCCGCCCCCGCGCCGGCGACCGCTCCCCCCGTGGGCGGGTCGCCGGGATCTGAAGCGCCGTCTACTTGGACGGCGTTACGCAGAGCGTGAAGGACTCGTCCCCGTACAGGAACGTGGCGCAGTTGCCGGCGACGTCCCTCAGTTCGAACGTTCCCCCCGCGAACGGATCCCCCTCCGCCACGTTGTAGACCGTGCCGTCGACCTCTACCTGCGCCATCTGAACGCCGTTGTGAGTGAACGTGTCGAGCAGGACGACCGTGTGTCCGCCGACGACGGTGCTCGACCCGTTGGTCGGCGCGCTCGTGGGGCTGGTGGTCGGGCTGCCAGGTGAGGAAGGTGACCCCGTATCGGTGGGCGAGGCTGGTGACGACCCGTCGGTCGGGGACGCGGTTACCTGGAACTGCGGAGGAACGGAGAACGGATCGCGTCCTGAGAAGATCGGGCTAGGACTCGGCCCTCCCGTGGGCTCGCCGGACGGACCCTCGGAGGGCTCCACGGTCGGGCCCTCGGTTGGTGCGATCGACGTGGATGGTCCGATCGAGATCGGGGGGAGGGCAGCCGTCCCGCCTTTACCGAGCTGGCCCAAGGCGAGGAGCGCCACCACCAGGACGGCCGCGACGATGCCTCCGATCTTCAGGGCCCGGCGATCGCGATCGTTGAGCGGCATCGTTAGCCTTCCGAGGTTGTGACCGCGGCCGGCGTGCTCGTATCGGCCGGCGTGGTCGGAGTCGTGGTGGTGCCCGCCCCTGCGGTGGGTCCCGGCGAGGAGCCCGGTCCCGCGCTCGAGTCGCTGGTGTATACGTCCACACTGGCCGACATAGTGAGCGTACTGCCGGATTCCCCCGGAACGAGGTTCACTGCTGTGACCTTGGCCGCGCGAGGCAGGGTCTCGATCCGGAACAGGAACTCGGTGAGCGCGAAGTAGCTCCCCCTTACCGACAGGGTATTGGACACCGTCGACAAGCCCGTCGCGGGATCAAAGACGGGAGTGCTGGGCGTGAGCGTGAACAGGTCCACGGAGGACTGGATCGCGGCGTTCTGAAGCAAGAGGATGAACCCCTGCTGGTCGACCGTGGGCGGGATGGCTTGCTCCACCTTGCGGATCGTCTCGCGGTTCTTGGGCGCGTCCGCCTCGGCCTGCTCGAGGGCGGCAAGCTGGGAGGCGAGCGTGGACTGTTGGGTCACGGCCAGCTCCAGAGCGGCGTTGGCGTCCTTCACCTGACCCATCTTGGGCAGGACCAGGAAGAACGCCACGAGAACCGCCACGATCGCGAGCGCCGCCCCGGCGATGAGGGGACCCCGCTTACCCCCCACTGGTCGTACCCTCCCTGCCCCGGGCGGTGAGGGCGTCGCTCGACAGATCGGCTCCGCTGCTGAAGGAATAGAGGCCCGTGTTGTCCCCGGTCTCCTCGGCGTTGGACAACCATGGGTTCACCCAGCCGCGGACCGATTCCAGACGGGTGAGCCAGCTGGCTATGCTCTCGAACCCGTCGGCGCCACCTTCGACCGTGAACGCGCCGGCGAACGCGGTGGGAACGGTCGTATCCGTGGTGGTCGCAGCACCGGTCGCTATTGCCCCCGAGAGCGCCGCGTCGTACGACAAGAGGTAGGCGTCGGACGGGATCACCTTCGAGAGATCCATCAGCAGTTGCGAGAACGAGACCTCCCCCGCATAGGCCACCGAGAGCAGGGCCTGCTTGCCGGCGGCCTCTTCCTGGAGCGCTTGAGCGTCCTGCAGCCCGTCGATCTCCGTCTGGAGCCCGACGTTCGTCGCGTTCTGGGCCGCGATGTCGTCGTTGACGCCCGAGAGCTTCTGGCCCTGCAGGAACCAGAAGCCCACCAGGACCGCCACGATCACCGCGCCGGCGCCGATTATCAGGGTGGTCAGCCGTCGGGTCTTCTGCCGTGACAGGAGTTCGGGGGGAAGGAGGTTGACCTGGCTCACGCGAAATGCCTCCCGGGGATCCCCAGACCGACGGCAACCGCCAAGACGGGCTCGGCCTCGGCGAGCGCCTCCTCAGATAGCGAGAGTTGGGATTTGGCTCGGCGGAACACGCGGCCTCGCTCGATCACAGCCGGGACGCGTTCCTGCAGGAGCTCCAGGAACCCCTGCAGCTTCGACCCGCCGCCGATCACCAATACCCTGCCGATCCGAGCGCCTCTGGTCTGCGCCGTGTAGAACTCGAGCGACGAACGGACCTCGTCCACGAAGTTCTGCGCTCTCTGCATGGAGACGCGGCGAACCTCCTCCATCTCGGGACCGCCCTCGACCACCTCGCCGCGCTTCAACCGTTCGGCTACGTCGTCCTCGACCCCGAAGCTGCGGGCGATCGCGAGAGTGATGTCGCGCCCCCCCGACGGCAGGATGCGGACGAATCGCGTTACCCCGCGTTCATGCACGAGGATGTTCGTGACGGTCGCACCGATGTCGACGATCGCCTCCTCGCCGCCCTCTTCGTCCTCCATCCCGACCTCGGGCATGCCCACCGCGCGCGCCATGGCGAACGGCACCAGGTCCACACCGACGGGCTCCAACTTGGCCGCGAGCGCCACGTCGACCACCGTGTTCACCATGATCCGCTGAGCCGCGACGAGGATGAGCCGCAGCATCCGGCGCCCTTCCTGCTCGAACTCCCCGAGCGGATCGAAGTCCAAGACGGCCTCTTCGACCGGCATCGGGATGAACTCCTGAGCCTGGAATCCGAGCGACGCGCGCAGCTCTTTCTCCGGTAGCCAGGGCAGGGCGATCTCGCGAACCACGACGCGTTGGTTGCCTACGCCCATGTAGACCTGCCGGCTCTTGAATCCTCCGCGTTGCCAGAGCTCGCGGATGGCCTCGCTCACGATCTCGGGCTGGCGTATCTCCCCGGCCTCAACGGCGCCCTCGGGCAGCGGTACCTGCGCCGCCCGCACGACCACGGGGGTATCGCCCCCTTGGAGCTCGGCCGCGCGCACAGCGGTGGCGCCGATGTCGAGACCGATACGGACCTTCGCCATCTACGGTCCCTCCGTTCGAACGGACCGTTCCTCTAGGAACCGCCCCAGATCGGACTCCCGCAGGCGGTAGTTCTTACCCACACGAACCGCCGGAAGCTCTCCGCTCTTGATGAGTCGATAGACGGTCATGTTGGAGACGCGCATGGCTGAAGCGACCTCCGCCACCGTCAGGAGGCCACCGGCCACGAAGACCTGCGGTTCGCTCACCCTCTCACCATCCCCACGTGGCACATGTGACACATGTTGAACATCTGCCACGTTAGAACTCATGAGCCACATGTAGCCCAACGAGGATGCTTACGAAACACCAGGTAGCAGGTGTAGTCAAACACCTCGGCTGACGAGTTTCTCGGGTCCTCTGAGAGCCATCGAGCGGCGAGATCGATCGAGGGCGATCGGGGGTTTCAGGTGAGGGAACTCAGGTACCAGGCCGCGATCCGCTCGCCCCAGAACGTGGCGACGAGGGCACCTGCTGCCAGGAAGGGGCCGAACGGGATCGCCGACTTGCGACCGCGACCCGCGAGCAGGGCGATGATCCCACCGAGACCGCCGAGAAGGATGGCGGCGCCTGCCGCCACGCCGACGTAGGCAAGGCCGAGGGAGCCCAGCACCAGGCCGATGAGCAGCGTGAGCTTGACGTCCCCCATCCCAAGGCCGCGAGGGGCGATGAGCGCGATCAAGAAGAACACTCCCCCATATGCGAGCGCCCCCAGTAGCGCCCGAGCAGGGTCGAGGTCCTGTCCGAGCAACGCCCCCAGAAAGACGACGACCGCGAACGCGGGAACGGCCGGGTACGTGATGGCGTTAGGGATGATCTTGAGCTCGAGGTCGATGGCGGCCACCGCCAACATGACCGCGCAGAAGGCGCAGAGCATGACGATCAGGCAGGGGTTGTCGTGAACGACGGTCACACCTGCGAAGGACGCGCTGGTGGTCGCTTCCAGGATCGGATAGCGCGCCGAGAAGTGTGTCCCGCAAGCATGACAGCGGCCCCGGAGCAGGAGGTACGACGCGATAGGGATGTTGTCCCGAGCACGGACCTCGGCGCCGCAGTGCGGGCACCTTGATCGAGGCGAGACTATCGATTCCTTCTTCGGGACACGATCGACCACCACCGTGAGGAAGCTCCCCACGGCCAGACCGATCAGGCCGGCGACGATCGCCCGGAACGCGGTATCCACGTGGGGGTCGATGCTAGCGCGTCGCTACGGACAGCCCGTGGAGGCGCTGTAGTTCCAAGCGCACGCGGCCTTCTGCTCGATCCACGTCACGATCTGCCATGCGGCGGCGACGGGCGTCAGGAAGCGCGGCGGCGACTGGTACTTCATCCGGTTGTCGTAGTTGTAGTTCTTCGCGTAGCCGGTCGACCCGATAAGGGTGATGATGCCTCGGTACTTCTGCGCGATCGCGCCGTTGATCGTGATGGTCATCGTCACGCCGCTTGGGTTGTTGTCTCCGTACGAGTAGTTCTGTGCCCGGAAGGAGTGGGCAAGCGACAGGATGGCGGCCTGCACCGTCGGAAGACGGAGCGCGGTGGCCTGCAGGGAACCCGCGCCGGGCCAGGCTATCCGAAGGTTGCAGCCTCCGTTGACGTTGCCGCCATCGCAGTTGGTGGTCGAGCCATCGGTCCGAACCGGGTGGTAGATCTCGACGTAGTTGTTGGCGACAAGACCCAGCAGGTCACTGCCTCCGGTCCCGCTCTGATACGTCACGCTTCCGATCACGTCGATGTTGTTGTCGGCGGCGATCGTGAGCCGACCCTTGAGCGTACCTCTGAGGAACACGTCCCCGTCGCGGCAACCGTAGGTCGTGATGTCGTAGCGCTGCGGGTAGCCCAGTGGGTGCGCTCGATTGATCCCTCCCCCGGGAGCGGTGACGGAGTACGGGCACCCGCTCGTGTAGTTCGGGTCGGTCGCGGTCGAGGGTACGTTCTGTACGTAGATGACTCCGTTCGCCGGCAGCGGCTTACCCGTCCCCAGGCAGTTCGTGTTGGTCGACTTGGTGAACGGACTCGTCACATCCATCGTCCCGGCGGAGTTCAGCACGATGGCGGTCGGGCCCGTGTACAGACAGCCGGTGCCGCCGAGCGCTCCATCGGCATCGGCCTTGATCGCGATGTTGTTGGGCGGCATGGTCAGCGGAACCGCGTACTTCGGGTCGCCGGCGTTCGTGAAGACCGGGACCGACCCACAGCTGCCGCCGGTGTTCACCCATTTGTTCCCCGTAGCGGGGTTCCAGCTGGTGGTCACCTTGCCGTTGAAGACCGGGTCACCGCAGACACGGATCGCGTCGTTCGAGTGGAGCGGACCGTTGATCGTGTCGTAGGAGCTGAACGAGATCTCCGTGCACACGTTCCCGTCCGTGTCGCCGGCGAAGTCCGTTCGCCCCGGGATGTCGCGGCCCTCGTAGTAGCGCTTCGCGCAGTACGTCTGCGCCTGCGCGGGGGTGTAATCGTCGCTCGAATTGTAGGCTGCCGGGTCCTTCGTCTCGTAATCCGTGAAGTACAAGAAGTCCAGGAACGAGCGGCGGCGAAGCGTCGCTTGAACCGACCGCGTGACGTTGCGGGAGCGTCCCGTCGCCGTGATGATGACCGCGCCCTGAGACGTGAGGTTCGATGTGTCCACCGAATAGCGGAAGCATGGGAGGTTCGAGTTCGCACTGGCCGTGCAGGTAACGCTCGCAGAACCCGAGTCGGGGACCGACACCCAGCTGGTGAACGCCAGGTTGCCGTCAGGTGGAAGGCTCGTGGCCGAGTACAGGTAGTATTGATCGTTCTCGTTGAGCCGGAACAGGTAGTCGTCCAGGCCGGCCTCGGCCGCCGCGAGCGCGGCGTTCCAATCCTGGTCGCGTCGCGAGAGCGGCTGGGAACCGAGCGCATAAGCCATGGTCCCGGCCACGATGATCAGCATGATCATCGATAGGAGCAGCACCGTGACGAGGACGACCCCGTCCTCGTTGTCCCTACGCGATCGCTTCAGCATCGTCCATCACCTCAGGGGCTCGGGCTCGGGAGCGGGTTGTAGTCGACGTTCGGCAGACGCACGCGATTGATCAAAGTGGTGTAGGGCACGTTGTAGTTGGTCGTGGCGCGGATGGCGAGGGTGATCCCGATCGCGTTGACCAGCAGACGGTTCGTTGCCGACAGCGGCGTCTGTCCGGTCGTGAACGCCACCGGATTTCCCGTGGCATCGTCGTAGTAGTAGGTCAAGACGGGCAGGCTCGACGGGTTCGCGACGTACTTGCCCACGAGCCTGGTCGAATAGCCACCCGTGTACACACACGATGGCGGGGTACCGCCCGCGTCGGCGGCCACGATCTGTTCCTTCAGCACCGGAGGGTTGGCCACGGTGTCCACGAAGAGGTGGACGATGTCCGGGCACGGCGACGGGTTCGTGGCGGAGAGCGTGAGGTTCGAGTAGAACCACACCTCGGTGCCGCTCGCGTACGGCGGAGCGTTCCCGAACGCGCTGGCCGGCGCGATCGTGACGTCGAACGGTGAGGATGTGGAGTTGAGGCGGGCCGCGGTCCTCACGTCCTTGCTCACGGCGCCCATGAGGACCCGCGCCTCGTCCAGGTTCTGCAGTCGCAGATTCGCGCCAGTGGCGGCGTTCTGCAGCGAGACGAAACCCTGCGTAACGAAGCCGAGGACGACGGTCATGACGGAGACCGTCACGATCAGCTCCACGAGGGTGACCCCCTCCTGGGAGGAGGCCCGCCTGAGTCGGCTCACGAGGGCGCTCATGGCACGATCACCGTCACCGCGACCGGCGTCGGGGGGTCCAACGGGCTCAACGTGACCGAACCGCCGCTCGTGCTTCCGGCGGTCACGGACCACAACCCGTACGGCAGGGCGGCCGTGAGGTTGCCCGCGGCGTCGGTGGTGCCGAGCGTGTACGTGACACCGCTGGGGCAGCCGGAGTCGGCCGCGTGGGACACCATAACGATGCCACCGAGCGAGGGACGGCCGTAGCCGTCTCCGCGTGGACCAGGATCTCCGGCATGAGGATGGTCGAGACGCTCGTCGCGCCGGCGATCACCGCGATCGGCGTGGCGCGGCTCGCGCCGGGGTAATAGGAGAGCCCGCCGCCGTCGACGCCCTGCGGATCCGCGTCGAGGCAGCTGCCGGCCCAGGCCTCGTAGCCGTCGACGTACGGGAACTGGCCGCCGATCGTTCGAGGGCTGCCGGCCCCGGTGAACGTCTTCTCGCCACCCGGGAGGATGTGCGTGTTGCCGAGCGAGACCGGCACGCTCGTGGGGGCCGCGCTTCCGGTGTTGCCGAGGAGCGTCAGGCCTCAGGGTCGCGGCGTCGTCGTACTGGAACTGCAGCGAGACGGTCGTCCCGACGGACACGGTCGCGGATTGCACGGGCGACGCGATCCCTTGGTCGTCGACGTAGTTCGCTCGGGCGAGGGCAACGGTGTAAGCGCCGGCTGGCTGGTACGCGAAGAACGCGCAGCCATCGGTCGTCGTGGTCTGCGTCTCCGACACGCTCGGACCGCTCAATGCGACCGGGACACTCCCCTGTGGGGCACCCGCGGCGTTCCGCACCATCACCGCTACATGGCCGCTGGTGGTGTCGTAGGTGCCGACCGGCGGAGTTATGACGGTATGAGAGACCGGTGCCGGCACGCCGGCCATGTTGTTCCACGTCACGGAAACGGTGACGGAGAGGTACGCGAGAGCCGAGCCCGAAGGTGCCTGGCAGGGACCGGACGTCGCGTTAGGCGTCACCCACTGGGTCTCGCGCGTGACCGTATACGGGACACCATCTACGGTCTGGGATGCGGTCACCAACCCCATCGGGAGGCCCGTGAACTCGGTGCTGCGCACCGTGTCCATCTCCTGGGATGCCAGGTTGGCGGCGATCGAGCGGTTGCGGTTCTGGCGGGTCAGGTTGAGCGAGCTGCTCATGCCCGCGACGATCCCCCCGATCACCAGCGCGAAGATGAAGATGCCGACGACGAGCTCTACCATGGTGAAGCCACCCTCGTCCGCGCGGCCCGACGTGCGGACGCGCATTCGGTGCAGCGCTCTGATCATGGGCGTTCGCCTACCACCTTCATGTCCGTCAGATAAGCGTCGGCAGAACGGGGGGCACGCTTTAGGGCCATCGTGAGTTACCGGGTTCGGGTATCGGTCGAAGACGGCCCTGAGCACCGCAGATACGGAAAGGGCGGCCCGAGGCCGCCCCTTCGTGATGCCAACTCCCCGTCGCTTACGGGAAGGTCGGTCCGACGGCAGCAGCAGCTGCCGCGCCAGTGGCAGGCAGCACCGGAACCGTACGTCGTGCCGTTCGCCGACCTATCCGGATCCAGTAGCAGGTGCCTGACGCGGACATCCGAGCTGCGGCCCATTCCGTGGCCGAGACCACCGAAACGCTCACCGGCGCCGGGGCGGCCACCGTAGAGGCGGCCGGGGGAGTCCACGTACGTGCAGGCGACGGCTCGACTGTCGAGCAGGCCCGCAGCGTTGGTCTCGCCGTGTACGACGCTGTTATCCGTGTAGATCGTCTTCGCGGACACCAGGGCGTTACGAAGGTCCGACTGTGCGGCACGGTTCTGGGCCCTCGTACGAGCACCCAGGAACGTCGGCAGTGCGATGGCGATCAGGATGCCGATGATCAGAACGACCACCATCAGCTCGATGAGGGTGAAGCCTTCCTCATCCTGCTTGCGCTCGATGAAGCGCTTAAGCATCTGCGTCAACTCCCTTCCTTGGGTCTCAGACGCGCCCTTGCGGCGCACCTACTGAGTCGGGTTTCGGTCGGATGGGTCACGGGCTTGAGGGTCTTGCTCGCCATCACGGAAAGATGACCCGGAAGGACTACCTAGGATCGGGTACGCTTTGCTACCAGCCGCGGCGGCTGGGGTGGTGGCTGTGACATTGCCCACCGTGCCGGCCCATGAGGCGTTGCAGTTCGCCGCGGTCGTCTTGCCGTACTTCGTCCCAGTGGTCGAATCGACGATCACGAAACATGAGGTCGAAGTCGCCATCCGCGCGACGGAGAACTGCGTGGCTGTCGAAGCGACGCTGATGGAGCCTTCGCCGACCCCACTCACGCACGCGACGGTCCCACTCGCGGCGGACACCGTGCCGCCGCCCACGTAGCACATGTTGGGCACGATCTGCACCAGACCTGTGTTGAGCTCGTTGGCGGAGGAGAAGGTGGCTTGTCGGTGAAGAGGATCCTGGCTGCGAGGACGGTGTTCCGGAGCATCGGTCTGTGCAGCGCGATCCTGGAAGCGCGCCTTCACTCCGAGGAAGGTCGGCAGGCCCATCACGAGGAGGATTGCAAGGATCATCACGACCACCATCAGCTCGATCAAGGTGAACCCGTCCTCTTCCTGTGCCCGACCCAGCAAGCTCGCGCATGGTCCCCACCTTCCTCACCTCCTCTCGAGCCCCTTGGTCATCGGCGCTGACTGCTCGCGCATCCATGGTTCATCGGCACTGCGCCCCGGCGGTTGAGGCCGGTCCCTCGGGATGGCCTCAACCACTCCGAACGAGGGTCACTGGATCAGCTTGATGATGTTGAACATCGGCATGTAGAGCGCGATGACGGCGGCGCCGACCGCGCCACCGATGAACGCGATCAGGAGCGGTTCGATCAGCGATGTCAACGCGTCGACCGAGGCCTCAACCTCGTTGTCGTAGAACGTGGCGACCTTGTCCAGCATGGTGTCGATCTGACCGGTCTCCTCACCGACCGCCAGCATCTGCACAACCATCGGCGGGAACACCGAATGCTTCGAGAGCGGCTTCGCTATCGACTCGCCCTCCCGAACGCTCGATTGCACATCCACTACCGCCTTCGACATGACCCGGTTGTTCACGGTGTCGGCCACGATGTCCAGCGCCTGCAGGATCGGCACACCCGAGCGCAGCAGCATGCCGGCCGTACTGGAGAACCGGGACAGCGCTGTCTTGTGGAAGAGCGGCCCGAAGACCGGCACCCTCAGCTTGAAGGAGTCGATCGTCGCCCTGCCCGCTTCCGTCTTCTTGTATCGCTTGAAGAAGAACGAGAAGGCGAACGACCCCGCGATGAACACGTACCAGTACTTCTTCACGGCGTCCGACATGGCCAGGAGCACCCGCGTGGGCAGCGGGAGCGTCCCGCCGAGCTGCGAGTAGATGCTCTTGAATTGCGGCACCACGAACAACAACATCGCCGCCATGATCAGTACCACCAAGGCCACCACGGCCACCGGGTAAGTCATGGCCGACTTGATCTTCTGGCGGAGGTGGACCTCCCGTTCCAGAAGGTCCGCCAGACGCAGCATGACGTCGTCCAACATGCCGCCCGTCTCACCCGACTTCACCATGGCGATGTAGAGCTCGTTGAAGACCTTCGGGTGCTTAGCCATGGCTGCCGAGAGCGATGCACCCTGCTCCACGTCGTTGCGCACGATGACGAGCACCTTCGCCAACTCGGCGTTCGTGGTCTGGTCGGCCAGGATCGAGAGCGCCCGAAGGATCGGGAGCCCGGAGTTAACCATGGTGGCGAACTGCCGCGAGAAGACCGCGATCTCCTTCAGCTTGACCTTGCCCGGGCGGAGATGGATCTCGAAGTTGAGTCCCTTCTTCTCCTTGCCCACCTCGAGCGGCGTGTAGCCCATCTCGCGGAGGCGTTCGAGCACCAGCCGCTCGTTGTCCGCGACCAACGTGCCGGTCACCAGGTTCCCCGACTTATCCCGGACCTTGTACTGGTAGGTATCAGACATAGGAGTCACCACCCATCGACATCGAGCCCATCGACAACGCGCCGCCGCCCTCCGCATAGGCCGCACCGCCGGAGCCTCCGACCAGGCGCTGGAGCTCCTCCGGATCGTGGCACCGCTCGAACGCCACCTGCTGGCTGATCCGACCGGCCTTCACATGCGCGGCGATCGACATGTCCATGGTCTGCATGCCGAAGCGACCTCCCGCCTGCATGGCCGAGTAGATCTGGTGCACCTTGCCCTCTCGGATCAGGTTGCGGATAGCGGGAGTGGTCACGAGCACCTCACATGCCGCGACGCGGCCCTTCCCGTCGGCCGTCTGGAGCAGCTGTTGGGTAACCACGCCCTGGAGCGTCGTGGCCAGCTGCACCCTGACCTGCTGTTGCTGGTGCGGCGGGAACACGTCGATGATGCGGTCGATGGTCTGCGGTGCGTCCTGAGTGTGCAGGGTGGCGAAGACCAGGTGACCGGTCTCGGCCGCGGTGATCGCGGTCGAGATGGTCTCCAGGTCGCGCATCTCACCGACCAGGATGACGTCGGGGTCCTGACGCAGGACGTGCTTCAGCGCCTGCCCGAACCCATGGGTATCGGCGCCCACCTCGCGCTGGTTCACGACGCACTTCTTGTGCTTGTGCAGGAACTCGATCGGGTCTTCCACCGTCATGATGTGCCCGGCCCGTTCCTCGTTGACCACGTCAACCATGCCTGCGAGCGTGGTGGACTTGCCCGATCCGGTCGGACCGGTAACGACCACGAACCCGCGCGGGAAGCGCGCCAGATCGGCCACGACGCCCGGCAGGCCCAGTTGATCCAGCTTCTTGATCTCGAACGGGATCAACCGGAACGCCGCTCCGAGCGCGTCACGCTGCTGGTAGACGTTCACGCGGAAACGGGCCTGGCCCGGCAGCGAATACGACATGTCCAGCTCGAGCTCCTGCTCGAACCGTTCGCGGAGCTTCTGGGGCAAGATCGCGTAGATCATGCCCTGCAGCGACCTGGGGCTGAGCTTTGGGTACTTGTCCAGCCTCTCCAGCTCACCGTTCACGCGCACGACCGGCGGGGTTCCCGACGTGAGGTGGAGGTCCGACCCCCCCATCTCGAGTAGCGCCGTCAGCAGTTCCGGGACAGGGATCTGCACGTCTTCCTGATCCGATTGCATCACTGTGCTCATCTCACTTCACCACCCTTGCGATCTCTCCGATGGAAGTCATACCCGTGCGGGCTTTCTCTAGGCCGTCGTCGCGAAGCGTCATCATCCCCTGCTGTATCGCCGTGCTCCTGATCACATCGGCCGATGCCCGGTCAACCGTTAGCCGTTCGATCTCTTCGGTCATCGGCATGACCTCATAGAGGCCGGCCCGGCCTCGGAAGCCTGTGTTGGAGCACGCCGAGCAACCCGTCGGACGGAAGAGCTCTTCTATCTCGGGGACCAGCCAATCGGGGTATCCGGCCTGGAGGAGCTCGGTCGGCTCGGGCTTGTACGACTCCTTGCACCGCTCACAGAGAACGCGCGCCAGACGTTGGGCGACCACGCAGTCGATCGCGGAGGCGACCAGGAACGTCTCGACCTCCATCTCGACCAGTCGGGAGATCGCCGAGGCCGCATCGTTCGTGTGCAGCGAGGACAAGACCAGGTGCCCGGTGAGAGCGGCCTCGATCGCGATCGTGGCCGTCTCCTTATCCCGGATCTCACCGATCAGAACGATGTCGGGGTCGGCTCGCAGGATGGACCGCAGCGCCGACGCGAACGTGAGACCCGCCTTCGGATTGACCTGCATCTGGTTCACGCCGTCCAGCCTGTACTCGACCGGGTCCTCCACGGTGATGATGTTGCGGTCCTCTTCGTTCAAGATGTTGAGGGTCGCGTACATGGTGGTCGACTTCCCCGACCCGGTCGGCCCGGTCACTAGGATCGCGCCGTACGGCTTGCGGAAGGACTCGGCGAACCGCTTATAGGCGTCGTCGAGGAACCCCAGGTCCTCGAGCTTCATCAGCGCCTGCGTCTTGTCCAGAACGCGGATCACGATCTTCTCGCCGTAGACGGTCGGAAGCGTGGCTACACGAAGGTCCAACTGCCTCCCGCCGACGCGCATGCTGATGCGGCCGTCCTGAGGCACCCGCTTCTCGGCGATGTTCAGATCCGCCATGACCTTCAGGCGGCTTATCAGCCCACCTTGGATGTTCTTCTGCGAATGCATCACGTCGTGGAGCACGCCGTCCACGCGGAAGCGGACCCGAACGTCGCGTTCGTTAGGCTCGATATGGACGTCCGAGGCGCGGTCTCCCACCGCCTGGGTCATGATCGCTTGGACCAGCTTGACGATGGGCGCCTCTTCGAGCGCGGCCTCGAGTTGTTCGTCGTCGGCCTCCAGTTGCTCGGAGGCCTGGGAGGCGAGCGCCTCGACCTGGCCGTCCATGCCGGCGAACTTCTGGATCGCCTGCTCAACGTCGGCCGCCGTGGCGACCACCGGCTGGACGTCGCGGTTGGTGATGGTGCGGATGTCGTCCAACGCATAGACGTTCGCGGGGTCGGACATGGCGACCAAGAGCTTGCCGTCGCGCTCGCCGATCGGGATGGCGCGATATCGACGAGCGAGCGCGTCCGGGAGCAGCGTCGTGGACGAGGGATCGATGTGGTATTCGGCCAGATCGACGAACTCCAGCCCGACCTGCTCGGCAAGAGCCCGCACCAGGTCGGCCTCCTTGATCAATCCGAGGTCGATCAGGACGCGCCCCAGCGACTTCGGAGTCTTCCGATGCTCCTCGAGTGCCTGCTCCAACTGGGCGGACGTGATGAGACCCTGCTCGATCAGGATCTGGCCGAGCTGCTTTGCCTTGCGCTTGACCGTGGTCATATCGCTCTATCGGTCCGTTCGGTCTAGGTCGTCAGGAAGTAGCTTCGTCACCACCGCTCTCGACCTGAAGCAGCCCCGAGAACTCTTTGGCCAGCAGCACCGGATCGACCTCCGCATCGGCGTCGAGTTCCATGTGCTGTTGCTTCTCTTCCTTCTTGTCCGAACGCTTGTCGGGCTTCTTGTGGTCCTTCTTCGGGGAGGACTCGTCGGAGGACTCGGGTGGGTCGGCGGGCACGGGTTCAGCGGAGGGCTGGGGGGGGTCACCGCGCTCGGTCCCGGCCGGACCGGTCGCCTCGCCGTTCGAGCTGGCATCCCCCGTCCGGGCGATGTCCTCCGCCACGGGGGTCGGCTGCGAGGCGGAGGGCACGTCTTCCTCCTTGCCGCCCTTGCTCTTCATCATGTTGGGGTCGGCTCTAGACCAGACTCGCGTCTCGGCCGTGACAGCCGGTTCGGTCCGCTCCGCCGGTGGATGGAGCGAGGTCCGAGGCTTGCCCGACGGAGCACCCGATGCCTCGGGAACCCGCAGGGTGTCGCGCCGCGTCCGCGCCTCCTCGGCCGCGAGCAGGATCTGCTCCAGTTGGTCGATGACCAGTCCGGGACGCACGCCGGCATCGGCCACCGCGAAAGCGCCGTAGGCGGGCCGGCGGACGTAGACCCAGACCTGGTCGCCGAACTCGACGAAGCTCCGCTCGGGGTCTCCGAGCGAAGCGAACCTCATCCAGGCCGGCTTCACGGCCGTCTCGTCGTCCGGGTATGAGCCTAAGATCAACCCATCCCTGGACAGGATCAGACAGCCGCGCACGTCGGCGACGCCGCCCGCGATGCGATACGCGAGCGCGGAGTAGTCATCCATGCCTACACATCCATCGTCGGCGGGTAGGCCGCGCTTGAGCGACGGAGGCCCGAAGGTCGCAGATCCTCCGTCGGTGATGTTCGAGTCAGTGTGGCTCGGCGAGTGCCGCCAACGCGGCGGCCGACATCACGTCCATCGGCGCCTGCCGACCGGTCCAGAGCTCGAACGAGAGCGCCGCTTGATGCAGAAGCAGCCCCACCCCTCCGAAGGCGCGCGCGCCAGCGGAGCGCGCAGAGGTCTGCAGGAGGGTAACCACGGGGTCGTACAGCAGGTCCACGACGAGCGAGTCCTCCCGGATGGCCGGCGACGGAAGCGCTTCGTCGCCGGCTCCGAGCGGAGTGGCGTTGACGATGAGGTCGGCTCGGATCCGGCCCGTCTCGTGGAACGACACCGCACGTACATCGATGTCGAACCCGTCGATCGCAGCGGTGAGCGGCTCCGTTCGGGCCGGATCGCGCGCGGCGATGGTCAGGCTGGCGGCGGCGCCACGCGCCAGGGCCAGGGCGCACGCGCGGGCGGCGCCTCCGGCGCCGAAGATCAGAGCGCTCCGCCCCCGCGGATCGAACCCGGCGTCGCGACGCAGGAACCGATCGAACCCGGGGGCGTCGGTGTTGTGTCCGTGCACGGTCGGGCCCTCAACCACCAACGTGTTCACGGCTCGCAGTCGACGCGCGTCGTCGGAGAGCGTGTCGGCCAGCTCCGCCGCTACGGACTTGTGCGGCATCGTGACGTTCGCCCCGGCGAACCCGAGCGCCGCCAACCCAGGGAACGCACGGTCGAAGTCCGGTGGCTCGACCGGCAGCGGCACGTACACCCAATCCAACCCGATAGCCCGGAACGCGGCGTTGTGGATCCGTGGCGAGAGGCTATGGGCCACCGGCCAACCGATGATGCCGACCACCCGTGTCCTGCCGCTCGTCTGTAGGTCCGCCGGCGACTCAACCAAGGCATTCCGCCTTGTCTAGCAGGAAACGATCGTAGTCCACGCTGAACCGGTGATGTCCGTCGGCCCCGCACAACACGTAATAGAGGAACGGTACGTCGGCCGGCGCCAGCGCGGCTCGGAGGGAGGCGATGCCGGGGCTGGCGATCGGCGTGGGCGGCAACCCGGCGTACAGCCGGGTGTTGTACGGACTGTCGATCTCGAAGTCCGACACTGTCAGCCCGTTCGACGGATCCGGATCGATGTAGCCGATCGTGGCGTCGATACCGAGCGGCATACCCTCCGCGAGCCGGTTGTAGATCACTGCCGCGATCTTGGCTCGATCCGAGGGGATCCTGGCCTCTCGCTCGATCATCGAGGCGATCACCACCACCTCGTACGGCGAGACGCCGAGCGCGTCGGCCGGTGACCAGTCGAGCGTCTCAGCCTCGGCGTCGAACTGCTGGAGCAGTCGTTCGACCACGTCTTGGGCGGTCGTGGACCCCTCGGCGAACCGATACGTCTCGGGGAACAGGAACCCTTCGGTCCCCTTGCCTTCCGGCAGGTAGGGATCGATGGACCAACGTCTGCGCTGGGCGAGCGCCAGGAACCGTTCCGCGTCGATCCCCAGCTTCTCCTGGACACGCTCGGCGATCTGCGTGAGTCGGTAACCCTCGGGGATGGTCAGACGGACCGTGGGGACGGGGGGTGGCGGCGTGGTCAGGACCTCGATGGCGTCGTCGAACGTCATGTTCGTGGTGAGCGCGAAGGTACCCGCTCGGATCGCGTCCGCCTTGCCTGTCCCGCGCAACAAGATCCTCCCGACCAGGCCCCCGCATCTGATCACGCCGAGTTCGTGCATCCGTGCCACGACCTGCTCGCCCGACGCTCCTTCAGGCACCGTGAGCTCCACCTGCGTCTGGGCTCCACCGGCTCCCTTGCAGTGGCCGTAGTAAGTCCCGACCCCCACCAGGATGCCCACCAGAACCAGGAACGCCACGAGCAGCACGAGTATCGCCCCGCGCTTGGACCGCTCGTCGGGGGATCCGTGCCGGTCCGTCCGGCGCACTGGGGTCTGTTCCACGGGGACCGAGGATACTCACGGACCGGTGGATCCGCCGATCTCAGCGATGCGCGTCGAGCCAGGCCTGCAGGATCACCGCGGCGGCGGAGCGGTCGACGACCCGACGCCTTTCCGCTCCGGAGACCCCTGCCTCTCGGAGTTCCCGCTCTGCCTCGACGGTGGACAGACGCTCGTCCTGCAGCTCCACCGGCACCGGCAACACGTCCGCTAGCACCGCGACGAACGCCTCCACCTTGCGAGCCGCCGGGCCTCGGGCTCCATCCATGGACAACGGGAGACCCACCACGACCATGGCGGCGGCGTGCTCCGCGACGAGGGCTGCTATCGACCTGATATCCGTAGGGGCGCCGGTGGGGACCGTACCGATCGGGACGGCCAGTCGCCGATCGTCGTCCGAGATGGCCACACCGATCCGCGCGTCTCCCAGGTCCAGACCGAGCACCCGGCCGGGCCGAGTAGTCTGGCCCATACTAGTGGCCTCTGAGGAGCTCGACGAGCCGAGCCGGGATCCCCTCGATGGCCTCCTTCACGGCCTCAGCCTTCGGCCCGCCGGCGAACCCCAGGATCGGCTTGCCTCCGGCTCCCCCGCCCACCCGCTCCGCGGCATGCTCCAACAGGAGAGGGGCGGTCACGCCCCGCTCGACCAGTCGCGAGCTGCAGGCGGCAACTATCAACGCCTTGCCTCCTTGGCCGGTGCCGAGCACCACCGCGGCGCCCCCCCGACCCTCCAGCTTTCCGACGACCCTCTGAGCGAGTTCGCGGAGCTCGTCCGCGTCGGCGTCCTGGAGCGAGGCCACCAGTTGGACGCCCTCGACCGATGTTGCTTGCCCAACGATCCGGTCGACGAGCGAGGCGACGTCGCCCTGCTTCAGCTTGCCCAGCTCGCTCTCGAGGCGCTTGACACGTTCGACCAGCTGACGTGCGCGCTCGACCGCGGCCAAGGGGTCGGTGCTCCCGAGCGCCTCCGCGACACCGCGAAGGAGCTCACGCTCGGCGTTGATCTCCAGGAGCGCGTCGGGTCCGACCAAGGCCTCCACGCGGCGCATCCCAGCACCGATAGACCCCTCGTGAAGGATCCGGATCAACGCGACGTTGCCCGTTCGATGCACGTGTGTGCCACCGCACAGCTCGCGCGAGTAGTCCCCCACCTCGACCACGCGGACCAGGTCGCCGTACTTCTCGCCGAAGAGCGCGATCGCTCCCTGGGCCTTGGCCTCCTCGAACGTGGTCTCGTAGACGCGAACCGGATCGTCCAGCGCCAGCCGGCGATTCGCCTCGGTCTCGGCCTCCTCCAGGATCTCCTGCGGCACTGCGGAGGGGTGCGGGAAATCGAATCGGAGGCGGCCGGGCGCCACGAGCGAACCTGCCTGCCGGGCATGCTCGCCCAACAGGTGCTTGAGCGTCCAGTGAACGATGTGGGTGGAGGTGTGCGCACGCGCGGTCGCCTCGCGGCGAACCGGATCGACCTCGCCGTGCGCCTCCTGGTCTGCCCGGATCTCGCCCGACTCCACGGTTCCTGTGTGCATGATCGCGTGCGGACCGGCCCAATGAGCGTCGCTCACGCGGATCAGTCCCGTCGGGGTTCGGATCGTGCCCTGATCTCCGATCTGCCCACCGCCTTCGGCGTAGAACGGTGTGACGTCGAGGAAGACCCTTACTTCATCACCCTCTTCGGCCACCGGGAGTTCACGACTATCCATGTCGAGCATCGCCACGACGTGTCCATCGGCTTCCAGTTGCCCGTATCCGACGAACTCCGAGGGTCGGACCGCACCGGTGTCGATCCCGATCGGGACCTTCCTCGCCGACTCCCGCGCGCGGCGCCGTTGCTCCTCCAGCAGTTCCCCGAACCGCTCCACGTCGACCTTCAGGCCCGCCTCCTCGGCGAGCTCCTGCGTCAGCTGCAACGGGAACCCGAACGTGTCTGACAGCTTGAAGGCATCGTCCCCGCGGATGGCCTCTCCTTCAGGTATGTGGGCGGCCGCCTCGCCGAACAGCCGCATCCCCTGGATCAGGGTAGCCGCGAACCGTTCCTCCTCGGATCCGGCGACCTGTTGGATGAACGCCTGATTCTCGGGGAGCTCCGGGTATGCCTCCCCCATCAGCTCGACCGTGGCCTCGACGAGCCGCGGGAGCACGGCCGACGTGACACCCAGCCGCCGAGCGTGGGAGACGACGCGGCGGAGCATCCGTCGCAGGATGTAACCGCGCCCCTCGTTGGAAGGCTGAACGCCGTCGGCTATGAGGAAGGTCGTCGCCCGGCCGTGCTCGGCGATCACCTTCAGCGAGACGTCCGTGCGCTCGTCTTCGCCGTGACGCTTGCCCGAAAGGGACTCGGCGATCTCCAGGAGCGGTCGGAACAGATCCGTCTCGAAGACGTTGTCCACACCCTGAAGCAGCGTCGCCACGCGCTCCAGGCTCGAGCCGGTATCGATGTTCTTGGCGGGGAGCTCGTGGAGGATGTTCGACTGCCCGTCGACCTGATCCTGCATGAACACGAGGTTCCAGATCTCCATGAACCGGTCCTCGTCGACGTCGGGACCTCCGTCGGGGCCGTACTTCGTGCCACGGTCCACGAAGATCTCCGAGCAAGGACCCGCCGGTCCCGCCGCGTGGGTCCACCAGAAGTTCGCGGACTCGCCGTGCTCGTCGACGCGTCCACGACGAACGATCCGCTCCGGTGCCAGACCCACGGCGTCGATCCACAACTCGGTCGTCTCCGCGTCTTCTTCGTACACGGTGACCCAGAGCAGATCGTGATCGATCCCGTAGCCCTCGGTGATCAGCTCGTGTGCCCACGGGATGGCATCGGCCTTGAAGTAGTCGCCGAAGGAGAAGTTCCCGAGCATCTCGAACATCGTCAGGTGCCGGTCGGTGTGTCCGACGTTCTCGATGTCGTTCGATCGGAAACACTTCTGCGAGCTGACGGCCCGAAGGTAAGGGGGCTCCGCCTGCCCCAAGAAGTACGGGATGAATTGCATCATGCCGGCCCCCGTCAGCAGCAGGCCGGCCTCCGGTGGAGGGATCAGCGAAGCAGAGGCGACGCGCTTGTGATCGCGCTCCTCGAAGAAAGACAGGAACGTCTCGCGGATCCGGTGGCTCTCCACGCGCGGCAGTCTACCGACGGCTAGGCAGCGGGTGGGTCTTCGTGACGAGGCACCGAGACCTCGCCTCGCAGTTCGCGTTCGCGCTCTTCCATAGCCTGGCGTCCCTCGGCGATCGACTCCGAAACGAGCTTGCCCAGGTCCATGAGTCCGCCTTTGGCCTCTCGGACGAGCGTGGCCGGCGCCATCCGATCCGCTTGCTTGCGCGCCCATCGTGAGCCGATGACCGCGCCCGTGGCGCCGGCGCCCAACCCGAGCGCCACCCAGAACCCTCGTCGGAGCATCGGGCGCCTAGCTCTCCGGCGGCTTCTTCTTCTTCTTGAAGCGGCTGGCGCCCTTCCGGAGTCCCGCGCCGACCGAGATGATCTTCACGAGCGGACTGGCCGCGGCCTGCTCGACCAATCCCGAGATGCGCTCGACGCGCAACAGGATGCCATCGATGCGGTCGATCTCGCGGTTCGTGCGCTCCACCGAACCCCGAACCTCACGGAGCAACGGCACCGTTTCTTCCCGCGTCGCGTCGATCATCATCTTCGTGCTCTCGAGCACGCGGAACGTGTTGATCAGAACGATGCACAGGAAAAGCACCAGAAGGCCCCAGAAAGCGGCCAGGATGATCAACGCGGTGTCGCCGGCGTTGAGCGCGAGGAGCGCCATGATTCCCCCTCCGTGGTCGGTGGTCGGGCCTGGGCGTTCGCCGCGTAGCATACCCACGCGGGCCGCGCGACCGCCTCACGGCTCGGCTTCTTCGCCCTCTCCCGACGGTTCGTAGTAGCGCGACCCTTGGAACCGCACCGGCCTGTACTCCTGGTCCACCTTGTGGCCCGGGAAGTCGTGAGGGTATTCGTACCCCTGCCCGTGCCCCAGGCGTTTCGCGCCGGGATACGACGCGTCGCGAAGATGCGTCGGCACGGGGTCGGCGCTCACAGCGTCTTCCATCGCCTTGGCGAGCGCGGTGTAGACGCTGTTCGACTTCGGGGCCCTGGCGAGGTAGATCGCCGCTTCGGCCAAGTTCAGTCTTGCCTCCGGGAGGCCGACGTGTTCGACCGCGTGGGCGGCGGCCGTCGCGATCAGGAGCGCTCGAGGGTCGGCCAGTCCGACGTCCTCCGACGCATGAACGATCATCCGCCGGGCGATGAACCGGGCGTCCTCGCCCGCCTCCAGCATCCGAGCCAGCCAGAACAGCGTGGCGTCGGGATCGGAACCGCGGATGCTCTTGATGAACGCGCTTATGACGTCGTAGTGGGCGTCGCCCTGCCGGTCGTAGACGACCGCCTTCCGCTGGACGGCGTCCGCCGCCAGATCACGCGTGATCTCGGACTCGCCCGCCGCCTGGGCGGCAAGCGCAGCAGCCTCTAGCCCGGTAAGGGCTATGCGAGCGTCGCCTCCCGAGATCTCCGCCAGGTGGTCGAGCGCGTCGTCCATCGCGCCGACGCCGACCTTTCCCAGACCACGCTCGGCGTCTCCGAGAGCGCGCAGGAGCAGCGCCCGGAGGTCGTCCCTTGCGAGCGGTTCCAGTCGCAGTAGTAGGCATCTAGAGAGCAGCGGGGTGTTCAGCGAGAAGTACGGGTTCTCCGTCGTGGCGCCGATCAACGTGACCGTCCCCGATTCCACCGCAGGCAGCAGCACGTCCTGTTGCGCCTTCGACCAGCGATGGACCTCGTCCACGAAGAGCACGGTTCGGAAGAGCCCGCCCTTCGCTCCCTCCATGACCTTGCGCGCATCGGCCACGCCCGACGAGGTGGCCGATAGCTGGATCAGGTCGGCGCTGACCGCGTCCGCGAGCAGGTGCGCGAGCGTGGTCTTGCCGGTTCCAGCAGGCCCCCACAGGATCAGAGACGGCAGGTTCCCGCCACCGACGAGCTTCGTGAGCGCCTTCCCCGGTCCCACCAGGTGAGCTTGGCCCGCGAACTCGTCGAACGTGCGGGGGCGCATCCGCGCGGCGAGCGGCTCGTGCCCCATCGGCTCAGGTGAGCGGGAACGACACTAGGTCGGGCCGCATCTCCAGGATCAACCGCAGCTGTCCCTCCACGAGCTCCCAGGGCTCCGCTCGGTACTTGCGAGAGAGGAAGTCGATGTGTTCGTCTGCACCCTCGGTCACCATCCGCTCGATACGACCGCGGACGATCAATGGCGGCCACGGCTCCGCCGCGTCATGGCTCGAAACCACGACCCGCGGGTCGCGGCGTAGGTTCCGCACCTTCCGGCGACCATCCACGGTGTTCAGAAGGATCAGATCTCGATCGGTGTCGACATCGACCCACATGGGTGCCAGGTGGGGCGAGCCATCGTCGTTCACGGTCGCCACGTAGGCGAGGTTGGCTCCCTGCAACAGCCGCACGGCATCTTCGGTGAGCTTCGGCATGAACCTAGGCCTCCTCCTTCGGCTGCTGCGCGAGCTGGATCCCGAGCTCCCGCAGCTGCGTCATCGACGCTGGTGCCGGCGCGCCCGTGAGCGGATCCGCACCGGATTGGGCCTTCGGGAAGGCCGTCACGTCGCGGATCGCGTCCCTGCCCGCCATCAACATCACCAGCCGGTCGATCCCCATCGCTATGCCGCCATGCGGAGGGACCCCGTATCGGAACGCGGTCAGCAGGTGTCCGAACTTCTCCTGGATCTCGGCCTCGGACAACCCCAGCGCTTCGAAGATGCGGTGCTGCACGTCGGCCCGGTGGATCCGGATGCTGCCCCCGCCGACCTCGAAGCCGTTGAGGACAAGGTCGTAGCCGCGTGAGCGAGCGGTGGTCGGGTCTAGGTCGTCCGTCGCCGGCGCCGTGAAGGGATGGTGAGCCGAGGCCCACTTGTTCTCCTCGTCGCTCCACTCGAAGAGCGGGGGCTCGATCAGCCAGCAGAACGCCCACGTGTTCTCGGGGATCAGCGACAGGCGAACCGCGACCTCACGCCGGAGGCCGTCGAGCGCCACGTTCACGCGGTCGACCTTGTCGGCCACGATCGCTACCAGGTCGCCGGGTCGGGCTCCTGTGGCTTCACGGAGCCCTGCGATCTCCTGGGCGGACAGGTGTTTCTCGACCGGAGAGCGCACCCCTTCCTCCTCGACGACGAGCCAGACCAGACCGGCGGCGCCACGACCCTTCGCGTCCTGCACGAGCTGATCCAGCTCCTTGCGGGAGAGCGATCCACCCCCGGTGGCGGCGAGACCCTTGACCGCACCGCCCGATGCCAGCACCGACGCGAAGGCGTTGAAACCTGTGTGCGCGAAGACGGGCGCCAGGTCTACGAGCTCCATGCCGTACCTGAGGTCCGCCTTGTCCGACCCGAACCGGCCCGTCATCTCCTCCCATGTCATCCTCGGGAACGGCGTCGCGACCTCGGCTCCCTGCGTCTCGGCGACGATCCGCGCGTAGAGCGGCTCGATAACCGCGAACACATCGTCCTCGTCCACGAACGACATCTCGACGTCGAGCTGCGTGAACTCGAACGCGCGGTCGGCGCGCGGGGCCTCGTCTCTGAGGCATCGGACGATCTGGTAGTAGCGATCCTGACCGGCGACCATCAGCAGCTGTTTCAGCTGCTGCGGAGACTGCGGGAGTGCGTAGAACGTGCCCGGGGAGAGGCGGGACGGGACCAGGAAGTCGCGCGCGCCCTCGGGCGTGCTCCGGGTGAGCAGGGGTGTCTCCACCTCCAGGAAGCCGAGCGACTCCATGTGTTCACGGATCAGATGGTTGATCGTGTGGCGCAGGCGGAGAGTCCGGGTCATCTCAGGCCGCCTCAGGTCGAGGTACCGGTACTTCAACCGCAGATCCTCGCCTGCCTCGATCCGATCCTCGATCGGGAAGGGAGGCGTGTCGGTCTCTGACAAGATCTCGAGTCCGATCGCGGCGACCTCGACCTCACCGGTCTCGAGGTTCGGGTTCCGCATCCCGGCCGGACGCACGCGAACGGCGCCGGTCACTCGGACCACGTCCTCAGCACCCAGGTCCTGGGCAGCGGCATGCGCCTGCGGCGCGTCCTGCGGGTGGAACACCACTTGGATCGCACCCTCGCGATCGCGCAGATCGATGAACGTCACACCGCCATGGTCGCGGCGGTGCGCGACCCATCCGCACAACGCGACTTCGGCGTCGGCGTCGCCGGCGCGTAGTTCACCACAAGCATGGGTTCGCATCGCCGTCCGCATCTGCGTCATCTCACTCCACCCACCCGTCCAGGCGCGACAGCCAGTCCACTACGTCCCCTGCTGGCACCACCTTCTGAACGCCGTCTATCAGACGGCGCAGCGTCACGGTTCCGTCGGAGAGCTCGCGCTCCCCCAGGAGCGCGACGAAAACCGCCCCAGCGCGGTCGGCCATCTTCAGCTGGGCCTTCAGCGGTCGCTCCTCGTAGCTCGACATCGCCGCCAGACCTTCCTCCCTGAGCTCCGCGACGAGCTTCCGGCCGGCACCCTCCGTCTCGGGACCCCCGATCGCCACGACGAAGCAGTGCGGACCTCGAGGCGGCGGCAAGGGCATCCCCTCGGCCTTCATGGCCAACAACACCCTGTCCAGACCCAAGGCGAACCCGACACCAGGCGTGGCCGGGCCGCCCAGCGCTTCCGCTAGGCCGTCGTAGCGCCCTCCGGCGTTGATGGTCGCCGCCTGCTCGGAAGGCATCGCGCTGGATACCCACTCGAACGTTGAGCGCGTGTAGTAGTCGAGGCCTCGAACCAGCCGCGGATCGAGCTGGTACGCGACGGCGGCATCGTCCAAGCCGCCGCGAACGGCCGTGAAGTGCGCCGCGCAGGCCTCGCACAGGTGGTCGGCGATCGTGGGCGCCGCCCGTACGAAGTCCTTCTGTCCATCGACCTTGCAGTCGAATACCCGAAGTGGGTTCTTAGCCAATCGCGTCTGGCAATCCTGATCCAGCCGATCGCTGAACGGTTGGAGATAGGCGACCAACCGTTCCCTATAGGCGGGACGACAGGCGTCATCGCCGATCGAGTTCAGTCGGAGCACGACGTCGCGCAACCCTCGTTCACGCAAGAATCGGTCACCAACCACCATCACCTCGACGTCAGCGGCAGCACCCTCGGATCCGATGACCTCGATGCCCCACTGCCGGAACTCACGGAGGCGCCCCGCCTGTGGCCGCCCGTGACGGAACTCAGATCCCACGTAGTAGCCCTTGAACGGGAGCGGCAGCTCTTGGGCGTGCGTGAGGTAGGCGCGGACCACCGATGCCGTGCTCTCCGGACGAAGCGTGACCGAGCGACCGCCCTTGTCCTCGAACGTGTACATCTCCTTCGTCACGACGTCCGAGGTGTCTCCCGACGTCCGCGCGAAGAGCTCCGTGTGCTCGAACATCGGCGTCTCGACGTAGCGGAAGCCGAAGAGCCCGGCGATGCGGTGTGCCTCCTCGTAGAGGCCGAGCATCGCGTCGGCCTGATCAGGAAGCAGATCCTGGGTCCCTCGGGGCGGCGCGAGCTCCATCAGCTGACACTCTTCAGGAACGGGTTCGTCGCACGTTCATGTCCGACGGTCGTCTCCGGGCCGTGACCCGGCCACACCGGCAGCTCGTCGGGCAGCTCGAGGAACCTCTTCAGGCTATCAGTCATGTCCGATGGCGAGGAATTCGCGAAGTCGGAACGGCCGATGGACCCCGCGAACACCAGGTCGCCCGAGAGCACCATCGCGTCGGTGCGGAAGCAACAATGCCCTGGCGTGTGCCCCGGCGTGTGCTGCACCTCCAGCCGAAAGCCGGCGAACTCCAGCACGTCGCCGTCGGCGATCGTCCGGAGATCCTTCACCTCGGCGAGAGGGTTCGCGAAACCGGGGTTCCACGCCTCCGGATCCGAGAACGCTACGGCGTCCGCCTCGTGTACGAACACGGGAACCTCGTCGCCCGCGAACACGCCCGCCGACGTCGCGTGGTCCACATGGGCGTGCGTGAGCAGGACGGCCGCGGGGCGCTTGCCAGCCCTGTCCAGGAGGCTTCGAACCCGTTCCGGCTCGAACCCTGGATCGACCACGACCGCCTCCTGACTCCCCTCGGCCGCCAGGAGCCAACAGTTGGTCCCGTAAGGGTTGTCATCGAACAGGTCGCGCCACATGAGGCGGTCATGGTACCCAGCGTCCTCCCCGACCGGCTCCGAGATAGCCACCCCCGCGGCGATCAGCCGGGGTCGCCGTCCAGGACCAGCGTGAACGGGCCGTCGTTCGACAGCTCCACGTCCATGTGGGCGCCGAACTCCCCTCGGCTGACGATCACTCCGCGGGCCTGCAGTCCGTCGGCGAATGCCGCCACGCGCTCGGCGGCAACCTCCGGGGGCGCCGCGTCGATCCACGAGGGTCGTCGTCCCTTGCGCGTGTCGGCATAGAGGGTGAACTGCGACACCACTAGGATCTGACCGCCCACCTCGCCGATCGCCAGGTTCGTCTTGCCCTGATCGTCGGGGAACAGGCGCAGGTTCACGATCTTCTCGGCCATCCGATCGGCCTCTGTCGGGGCGTCGCCGGCGCCGATCCCCACGAGCAGCACGTATCCGCGCTCGATCGAGGCGATCGGTTCGCCGTCGACCGTCACCGACGCCCGGCGGACGCGCTGCAGCACGACACGCATGTCAACTTGGAACGACGCGATACGCGTCGAAGACACCTTCCACGCGCTTGACGGCCGACAGCACGCTCGACAGGTGCGCGATGTCCGCCAACTCGAACGTGAATCGCAACCGGGTGATGCGATCGCGCCCGGTTGCCGAGGTTGCGGACAGGATGTTGACGTGATTGTCGGACAGCATGGTGGCCACGTCCGACAGAAGGCGGGTGCGGTCCAACGCCTCGACCATGACGGCCACGATGAACGATGTCGGCTTCCCTTCGGCCCAGGTGACCTCGATCAGCCGTTCGGGCTCCTGACGGAGGGTCCGGACGTTGGGGCAGTCGATCCGGTGGACCGAGACTCCTTGGCCGCGCGTCACGAAACCCATGATCTCGTCCCCCGGCACAGGCGTGCAGCAACGACCCAGGCGCACCCAGACGTCGGGGAGCCCGCGAACCATCACACCCTGTCCGACCTCAGCCTGCTTGCCCAGGCGGACCGGTCGAGCTAGTGGAACCTCGGTGACGTCTTCCTCCGTCGCGTCGCTCAGCAGGCGGGTCAACCTGGCCACGATCGACTGCGGCGACACGTGGCCCTCCCCCACAGCCACGTAGAGCGAGTCCAGGTCCGGGTACTTGAGCTCCTCGGTGGCGAGCTGCGCGAGCGTATCCTCGGTAGCCAACCGCTTGAACGGCAGGTTCTGCCTTCGCATCAGGCGCTGCAGCGCGTCGCGCCCATGGTCCAAGGCGTCCTCGCGCCGGCCGCGCGCGAACCACTGCCTGATCTTGGAGCGGGCACGCGGGGTCTTCACGAACTGGAGCCAGTCTTGGGACGGACCCTCGCCCTGCGCCTTAGAGGTCAAGATCTCGACGCTGTCACCGGTTCGCAACTCGTAGTCGAGCGGTACGAGCTTGCCCCCGACCTTGGCTCCGATCGTGCGATGCCCCACCTCGGTGTGGATGGCGTATGAGAAGTCGACGGGCGTGGCGCCGGCCGGCAGGTTCACCACGTCACCCCGCGGGGTGAAGACGAAGACCTGGCCTCCGTAGAGGTCGATCTTCAGCCCTTCCATGAACTCGCGGGGATCGGCCATGTCCTTCAACCACTCCATCATCTGGCCCAGCCACGCGAGGTCGGCAGCCTCCCTTGCCTGCTTGCCGCCCTCCTTGTAACGCCAGTGCGCCGCGATCCCGAACTGCGCGGTCCGATGCATCTCGCGCGTACGGACCTGGATCTCCAGGGGCTTCCCGCCGGGACCCACGACGGTCGTATGCAGCGACTGGTACATGTTCGACTTGGGCATGGCGATGTAGTCCTTGAACCGGCCGGGGATCGGACGCCACAGGGCGTGGATCGCTCCCAACGCCCCGTAGCAATCGCGGAGGTTGTCGACCTGGATCCGCACACCCACCAGGTCGTAGATCTCGTTGAACTCCTTGCCGCGGATCACCATCTTCTCGTAGATGGAATACAGGTGTTTCGGGCGGCCCTCGACCTCAGCCTTGATCCCGAGTCCTTTGAGTTTGGCCCGGAGCGAGGACGTAACGTCGTTGATCAGCGATTGCCGCTCGCCCCGGCGCGCCTCGACCAGGCTCGCGATCTCGCGGTACGGACCCGGGTGCAGCGTCTTGAACGAAAGATCCTCGAGCTCCCACTTCACCTCTTGCACGCCCAGGCGGTTGGCGAGAGGGGCGTAGATCTCCAGCGTCTCGGTGGCGATCCGGCGCTGCTTGTCCGGGGCCAGCACGGACAGGGTTCGCATGTTGTGGAGACGGTCCGCCAGCTTGATGAGCAGCACACGGATGTCTCCCGCCATGGCCACGATCATCTTGCGGACGTTCTCCGCCTGCTCCTGCTCGCGGCTCTTGTACTCGATCCGCTCGAGCTTGGTGAGGCCGTCGACGATGCGCGCGACCTCCTCGCCGAAGTCCTCCTGGATCGACCCGAGCGTCACGTCGGTGTCCTCCACGATGTCGTGAAGGAGGGCGGCCGTGATGGTGGTGGTGTCCAGATGAAGGTCCGCCAAGATCGTGGCAACCGCCACGGGGTGTTCGATGAAGTCCCCGCCGGAGATCCGCTTCTGTCCCTCGTGAGACAGCTCTGCGAGCGCGTAAGCGCGTTGGATCTCCTTGAGGTCGGCCTTTGGGTTGTATCCCCGGATCGTCTTGATCAGTGACTCGATACGCGCGGGAGTGCGCGGCTCACCGGGCCGCAGCCTCGACAACAGTCCGCCACGTCGTTGCTCGGCCTCGACCTGTTCACGGCTGTCCACGCCTCGCCTCCTGAAGGCCAGTCTAGCTGTGAGGTGCTGCGGAGGAGGTCAGTAGTGGATCAGCGTGAACAGGTCGTGCCCCGCGACCTTCTCGCGGCCCTTCAGGAAATCGAGCTCGATCAAACAGGCGATCCCGCACACCTTGCCGCCGATCCGTTCTACGAGCGACGCGGCGGCCTTCGCCGTTCCGCCGGTTGCCAGCACGTCGTCGACGACCAGGACCCGCTCTCCGGGGCGCACGGCGTCGCGGTGCAGTTCGAGCGTGGCGGTCCCGTACTCCAGGGTGTACTCCTCGGCCACGGTGGTCCAAGGGAGCTTGCCTTGCTTGCGGACCGGCACGACGCCGGCGCCGAAGTGATAGGCGACCGGCGCCGCCAGGATGAACCCTCGCGCTTCGATGCCCACGACCTTGTCGACGTTGCCCCTGCCGAAGTGCACCACGATCAGGTCGATGATCGTGGAGAACGCGATCGGATCCGCCAACACCGGCGTGATGTCCTTGTACACGATCCCGGGCTCGGGGAAGTCCGGAACGTCGCGGATGAGCGCCTGGATCGCTTGGATGTCCATCCGGGTCACCTGCGCTTGCGCTTGGCCGGCGGTTTCCGCTTGCTCTTCGGCCGGGGTCGCGACGGGCCGCCCGTTCGCGCTGTGGTCCGGGTGGCCGCGGCTGCACTAGCGGCCGCGGGAACCGTAACAGCCTCCTCGCGCTCCTCGTCATGCTCGGGGGCCTGCGCGGCTTTCGTCGGCCTTTGACCACGGGTGTCGCGTACCTGCCTCCTGGCCTCCATCTGCCGGTAGCGGTCTTCTCTGCCCTTCAGGACCGTCAGGACCGGAGCCGCGACGAATATGGAGGAGTAGGTGCCGATGGTCACCCCGACGAACATCGCGAAAGCGAAGTCCTTCAGCGTGTCGCCACCGATGAACAGGAGCGAGAGGATCGGGAGCAGCACCACGAGCGACGTGTTCACCGATCGCATCAAGACCTGGTTCAGCGAGTGATTGACCGTTCCGTCGTACCCGAGCCGCGTCACCATGGCCGAGGTCTCGGTGTTCTCCTTGATCTTGTCGTAGATCACGACGGTGTCGTACAGCGAGAACCCGAGGATGGTGAGGATGGCGATCACGGTGGCGGGGGTCACCTGACGTCCCACCAACGCGTAAAGGCCGGCCGTGATCACGACGTCGTGGACGAGGGCGACCATCGCCCCGAAGGCCATCTTCCATTCGAACCTGACCGAGATGTAGAGCGCGATCGCCAGCAGCACGATGAAGAGGCCGGACAACGCCTTCCTTGAGATCTCGCGACCCCACGTGGGCCCGACGTCCTGCTGACTGATGTCCGCCCTCGGGATCCCGGCCTGCTCGGCCAACGCGTCGAGCACCGCGTCGCCGCCATCAGCGTCGTCGGTGAGCGTCGAGGTCCGGATCACGATCGTGTCGCCGTTCGCGATCTGCACCTCGGAATCCGAGTGCCCGTTGTCGGAAAGGACGCCGCTGACGTCTTGCACGGTTAGGGCGGTCGTGAAGGTGTACTGCAGTTGGGCGCCGCCCTCGAAATCGATCGACAGGTTGAACTGCTTGAACAGCAGCCCGATCAGAGACAGGACGATGAGCACGCCGGAGAACGCGAACCAGGCGTTGCGACGATCGATGAATCGGAACCTCGGGATCGTATGACCGCGGTAGGTCGCGACGGCGTGATGGAGGTTCACTCCGCCCCCCCAGCCACCGGCACCGGCACCGGCACCGGCACCGGGTCCGCATCTCCGGCCACGCCGCTCTGTAGGCCGAACCCTCGCATGGACACCAACCGCCGACTCCGCGCGATCAGGAAGACCGTGGGCCGCTTGAAGAAGTAGACGACGAAGAGGTCTAGGAGTGTGGCGACACCCAGGGTCAGGGCGAACCCTCGGACCGAGCTGACGGCAGTGAGGTACAGGACCACGGCCGCGATCCCGGTCACCGTGTCGGCCGCAACGATCGTCCGGTACGCGCGCTTGAACGCCGGCTGTACGGCCGACCTAGCGCTCTTACCGTTGCGGACCTCGTCCTTCAGTCGTTCGAAGAACACGATGTAGGAGTCGGCCGTGACACCCAGAGAGATCACTAACCCGGCGATCCCTGCGAGCGTCAGCGAATACCCGAAGGCGATCCCTGCGAGCGATACGAGCGCGAGCGCCAGGATGGCCCAGATAGTCATGCCGACCCAAGCGACCACACCGAGCAGCCGGTAGTAGAAGAGGAGATAGAGGAAGAGGAGGATGAGACCCACGAGCCCCGCGACGATCCCTTGTCGCAGCGACTCCTGCCCGAGCGTAGCGCTCACCGTGAGCGTCTGCAGCTTCGTGAGCTGCACGGGCAGCGCTCCGGCGTTCAGCACGGTAGCCAGGTCTTCGGCCCCCTGCTTGTCGAAGCTCCCAGAGATCTCTCCCGAGCCGTCGATCTGACTTTGCACCGTGGGTGCAGAGATCACCTCATTGTCCAACACGATCGCGAGCTGCCTGCCGACCAACCGCCCGGTCACCTCCGAGAAGATCGCCGACCCGTCCTTGGTGAGATCGAAGCTCACCACCCATCCCGACGAGAGGTTCGTGGAGGTGGCTGTGGTGAGCACCGCCGTCGCCCTCTTGATGGCCGTTCCGGTGATCTGCACGGGACCCAGGTTGTACTTGCTGCCGTCCTGGCCGATCAACCAGACGTCCTGGTCCTTGAGCGCGTTCTCGTCGGCCGGGCAATCTGGGGTCACGCTCTGCGGGTCGGCGTCGCACGTGAGGGCCTGGCCCGCGAACGAGGGGTCTCCAGGGAACAGCGTCGTGAGCACCTCTCGCTGCTCCAAGCGGGCGGTGGTACCGATCAGGTCCAGCAGGCGCGACTGCCCGGTGTTCTGGAGTCGAAGCTGCGCCTCCTCCTGGGTGAGGGAACACCCCAGGTTCACGTCGGCGGAGCTGATCACGCAGTACTCGGTGTCGAACGACTGCACGCTGATCGCATCCAGTACATCCTGCGCGGCCGCCTTGTCTGGGAATCCACATGGGAGGTTCACGGCGCCGTTGCCTGAGAGGCAGACGTCCTTGGTGGTCGTGGTGCTAACGCTGTCCTTGGCCGCCTTCGCGGCATCCTGCGTATCGAAACAGCCGTAGCTGACCCTGGTGGGGTCCTCCACACACCACTGACCGGTTGCCCCCGGGGTGGTGTCCCGCTTCACTTTCAAGGCATCGATCGTCGCTTCGGCCTCCTTGTCTGAGCCGAAGCAGACGGTTCCCACCGTGAGGTCGTCGCTCGATAGGCACACGCTGGTGCTCTCGCTCACCGAGATCCCCGCTAGGGCGCCCTTGGCGCCCGCCTCCTCCGCGACGCAGCCGTAGTTGGCGTCTTGCGGATCTACCAGGCAGTACTGCGTCTTGGCGCGCTCCTGGATCGACCCTTTCGCCAGTCCCGGGAGCTGGACCTCTATGTTCTGACCCGACACGAAGATCTGCGGTTCGCCGACGCCGAACGCGTCTACGCGGTTGCGGATGTTCTCCAAGGCCTGCTGCATGACGGAGTCGGGCGTGCTCGCGGGAGCCTGGAGGATCACCGAAACACCGCCTTCTAGGTCCAGGCCGAGAAGCGGCTTCAGCGCTCCCGTCGCGAACCCTACGAGGGATGCCAAGACCAGGACCAGCACGAAGACGATCGAGGCCCACAGCCCCTTCGTGCCCCTCACGCCAGCTCAGCGCCGTTCACGGTCAATCGGAAGCGCGCGTCCAGCTGCTCGGCAGCGTGGCGGCACATCTGCATCCTGCCCAGGAAGATCTCGAAGTATTCCATGACTTGACTGAGCCCGGTGTCGATCGTCAGCTCGAGCGTGACGGTTCGGGCGTCTGAGTCTACCCGCAGGAACGACTGTTCGACGGCGGAGTTGACCCGGTCGTGGATATCCACAGCTGCTTGTCCGGATCGCCTCACCCGACTGCGATGCACATCGGACTTGTCGGCCAAGATGACTGCGGCCGAGATCGGGGAGACGGCGTACCCCTGGTCCTCTTCATGGTTCGCGATGGCCGCCATGATGGCCGCCAGGTCGCCACCCGCGGCCCGATCCTTGAGCGCTTGGTAGACGAGTATCGCGCCCGTCTGGGCGTGCGACCCCCGCGTGAGCATGTTCCCAACGTCGTGAAGGTAGCCCGCGACGCACGCCAGGTCCGCCTCGCGTTGATCGAAGCCGAGCCTGTGTAGGACTTGGTAGGAGATGCTCGCCACCAGGTTGGCGTGGCGGAAGCCGTGCTCGGTGTAGCCCATCCCCTCCATCACGCGATCCGCCGATGCGATGAAGAGCGAGAGTTCTGGATCGGCTTGGACGTCCTCGAGCGTGACGGAGGCGGCTGCGCCGGTGCCTCCGGGCTCGCCCGGTTCGCTCACGAGGACGGCTGGTCCTCATCTTCGGACTCGTCCTCGTAATCGTCGTCCTCGGTGAGTCGCCGGGCGATACCCGACCTCACCATACGGATCCGGGTGCCAGCGGCGATCTCGAGCTCGAGGGTGCCCTCTTCCTCATCGATCTCGCTGATGACGCCGAACATCCCGCTGGTGGTCATAACCTCGTCGCCGACCTGGATCGAGTTGACCAGCGCCTGCTGGGCACGCGCGCGCTTCTGCTGAGGACGGATGAGGAGGAAGTAGAACACCCCGCCCATCAGGATGAGGGGAGCGAATAGGGTGATCGGGTTGCTGCCCTGGCTAGAGGACTGCGCGATCCAAGCCAACATGTGAAAGCCTTCCGTGTCCGGGGAACCGAGGACGGAGTCTAACCGCCCGGTCGGGTGAACGACGCTCCTGAGCGCCTCAGAGCGGCAGCGTGCCGGGCGCGCTGATACCCAGGTGGCGGAACGCACGCTCGGTGGCAACGCGGCCCCGAGGCGTGCGCTTGAGGAACCCCAGCTGCATCAGGTAGGGCTCCACGACGTCCTCTATGGTGTCGGGCTCCTCACCGAGCGCCGACGCCAATGTGGACAGGCCAACAGGACCACCCCCGAACTTCTCGACCACCACGCGAAGGACCCCGTGATCCAGGCGGTCAAGACCCTCCTCGTCCACCTCGAAGAGCGCGAGGCCGGCTCGCGAGACGTCGCCGGTGATCGCACCGTCGTGGCGAACCTGGGCGAAGTCCCGCACGCGACGCAAGAGTCGGTTCGCGATGCGGGGCGTCCCACGCGAACGGGTGGCGATCTCGTCCGCGCCCTCCTCATCGATCCGCAGCTCCAAGATCCCGGCGGAGCGTCTGACGATCCGCCCCAGGTCATCCACCGGGTAGTAGTCCAAACGCGGGGAGAAGCCGAACCGCTCTCGCAGAGGCAGCGTGATACGACCGGGACGAGTGGTGGCGCCGATCAGGGTGAAGCGGGGTAACTCGAGTCGGATGCTCCGCGCGGTAGGGCCCTTACCTAAGACGACGTCCAGGTTGAAGTCCTCCAGCGCCGGGTACAGGACCTCCTCCACGGTCCGCGGCATCCGATGGATCTCGTCCACGAACAAGACGTCGCCGGTCTCGAGGTTGGTGAGGATGGCTGCGAGATCGCTCGGTCGATCGAGAGCGGGGCCAGACGTCGGCTGGAAGCCCGCGCCCATCTCGTTCGCGACGATCTGGCCGAGCGTGGTCTTGCCCAACCCCGGCGGGCCGCTGAAGAGCAGATGGTCCACCGGCTCACCGCGCTGGCGCGCCCCGTCGATCAGTAGTAGTAGTTGCTCCTTCACCCGCTCCTGCCCCACGAACTCCGCCAGGGTTCGTGGGCGCAATGCCATCTCGGATTCGGGATCCTCGGGCAGCTCGGCGACCTCGATCAGCCGTTCCTCGTCCATCTACCGGCCCACCCGCTGCAGTGCTTCCTTCAGGAGCTCGTCCACCGCTCGGTCGTCGACCTCTAGATCCGCCATCGCGCCACTCGCCTCCTGGGGCGTGAGGCCGAGCGCCAGCAAAGCCTCGCGGACGTCCGCGAGCGGGCCGCCGACCACCAGGTCGCCTTCACCACCCATCCGGTCGCGGAGATCCAGGACCACGCGTTGCGCGACCTTCTTCCCGACGCCCGGGACGACCGTCAACGCCCCGACGTCGCCAACCACCACCGAGCGTCGCAGTGCCTCCGGTGAGAGCGACGACAGGAACGCGAGCGCGACCTTGGGCCCAACCCCCGTCACGCCGGTCAACAGGTCGAAGAGCTCACGCTCGTCGGGCGACCCGAAACCGTAGAGGAGCATCGCGTCGTCCCGCACGATCATCCTCGTGTGGATCCGGGCGCGACGACCGACGGGTGGCAGCGAGGCGAGGGTCGACGTGGGGACGAGAACGTCGTAGCCGATGCCCCCCACGTCCACGACAACTCGGGCGCCCGCCTTCTCGACGACCTCGCCCTCCAGGAACGAGATCATCGGGCCTCCGCGCGAGCCGCAGCCTCCGTGAACCGAGAACGGACCAGGTGCGTCACGGCGATCGCCACGGCATCGACGGCATCGGACTGGGCCGGGACATCCGACAGGCCGTGCACACGTATGAGCGCCGTTCGGATCTGAGCCTTGTCGGCGGTTCCAGCGCCGGTGATCGCGTTCTTCACCTCGAGGGAACCGTACTCCTCGACCGGGACGCCGGCCTCGGCGGCCGCTACCATGACCACACCCGTCGCACGGGCCACGGCCATGGCGCTCGCCTTGTTCACGTTCCACGCCACCCGCTCCAGCGCGACCGACACCGGGTGGTGATCGGAGATGACCGAGCGCACGCTCTTCGATATCGCCTGCAGCCGGATGGCTTCCGGGTCCCGGCGAGAGGTCTCGACCGTCCCGCTCCACACGATCACGGGCCTGCGATCCCGACGCGCGACGACGGCCAAGCCCATCCGGGTCATCCCGGGGTCCACGCCGAGGACGCACGTATCGAACATCTGTTCGTGCAGTCTAGGGTCGGGCCCCAGGCGGGGCAATCACCCGCCACGCTAGAGAGATGCCATCAGCTCTTCGGATATGTCGAAGTTGGCGTAGACGGCCTGCACGTCGTCCAATTCCTCCAGCGACTCGATCAGGTTCAGGACCTGCCGGGCCTCTCCTCCGTCGACGGGCACCGTAGCTTGGGGGAGCATGGTGATCTCCGCGGAGTAGACGAGCACCCCAGCTTCCTCGAGCGCATCGCTGACGGTCATGAGGGCCGTGGGATCGCTCACTATGTCCCACGAGCTCTCCGAATCGCCGAGATCCTCGGCGCCGGAACCGAGGACGAGCTCAAGCAGGCGATCCTCGTCCGGAGCCCCGCTCTTCTCGACAACGATCAGGCCCTTACGCGTGAACATCCATGCGGTGCTGCCCTGGTCTCCCAGGTTCCCGTTGTGCCGAGTGAAAGCGTGGCGGATCTCCTGGCCGGTCCGGTTCCGGTTGTCGGTGAGGGCCTCGATCAGCAGCGCGACGCCTCCGGGAGCGTAGCCCTCGTACTGCAGCTCTTCGTACCGGGCGCCGTCATCGAGCTCACCGGTCCCCCGCTTGATCGCACGATCTATGTTGTCGCTCGGAACGGAGAAGCTCTTCGCTTTGTCCACTGCGGACGCGAGCGTCATGTTGCCGTCGATGTTGCCACCCCCTTCGCGGGCCGCGACCTCGACAGCGCGCAGGAGCTTCGCGTACATGTTGGACCGCTTCGAATCGGTCGCTTCCTTCTTCCGCTTGATGGTGGCCCACTTGGAGTGTCCTGACATCGCTCTACACCTTCTTCAGCAGGTACTCGTGGAGAGCCGTCTCGCCGACCAACTCAGGGTGGAAGGATGCCACGAGCAGGTTGTCCTGCTCCAGGACGACCGGATGACCCTCGTGCTCCGCCAGCACCGTCACGGTGGGGCCCACGTCCTCCACCCATGGTGCGCGGATGAAGACCCCGCGAACCGCGTGGTCGATCCCGATCACGTCGAGGTCGGTCTCGAACGACTCAACCTGTCGACCGTACGCGTTGCGCCGCACCGTGATGTCGAAAAGGCCGAAGAGCGGCTCTCCGCCCTGAACCCGTTCCGCCAACACGATCATGCCCGCGCACGTGCCCAGGATCGGCATCCCTGCGGCCGAGCGGACCTGTACCGGCTCGACCAGCCCGCCCAGACGCGCGAGCTTCGCGATCGTCGTGGACTCGCCGCCCGGGATCACGAGACAGTCCACTCCCGCCAACCCTTCGGGGGTTCTGACCTCCACGGGCGTTGCGCCCACGTCGGCCAGCGCTCGGGCGTGTTCGCGGAAATCTCCTTGGAGCGCGAGGACGCCGGCCTTCACTCAGACCTCGCCGCTACCAGCCGCGGGTCTGGAGCAGACCCTCCTCGCCGATCTCCTTCATATCTAGACCTGGCATGGGCTCCCCGAGGCCGCGCGAGACCTTGGCCAAGACGTCGGGATCGTTGAAATGCGTGGTCGCCTCCACGATCGCACGGGCACGCGGCGCCGGATCCTCGGACTTGAAGATCCCGGAGCCCACGAACACGCCGTCGACACCGAGCTGCATCATGAGGGCCGCGTCCGCCGGCGTCGCCAGGCCGCCGGCGGCGAAGTTGACCAACGGGAGCTTGCCGCTAGCGGCGACCTCCCTGACGAGCTCGACGGGCGCTCCCAGGTCCTTCGCCGCGCCGACGTGCTGCTCCGGCCGGAGCGTGGACAGCCAGGCCATCTCTCGGAGCATGGTCCTTTGGTGCCGGACGGCCTCGACCACGTTGCCGGTGCCGGCCTCGCCCTTGGTACGGATCATGGCCGCTCCCTCCGCGATCCGGCGAAGTGCCTCGCCGAGGTTCCGCGCGCCGCAGACGAACGGCACGGTGAAAGCCCACTTGTCGATGTGGTGCTCTTCGTCCGCGGGAGTCAGCACCTCTGACTCGTCGACGTAATCGACGCCGAGCGACTGCAAGATCTGCGCTTCGACGAAATGGCCGATGCGAGCCTTCGCCATCACGGGGATGGTCACCGCCTGCTGGATCTCCTCGATCTTGGTGGCGTCGGCCATGCGGGCAACGCCACCGTCCCTGCGGATGTCGGCTGGGACCCGCTCGAGAGCCATCACGGCGCACGCGCCGGCGTCCTCGGCGATCTTGGCCTGCTCGGCGGTGGTGACGTCCATGATGACGCCGCCCTTCAGCATCTCCGCCAGGCCCGCCTTCACCCGGAACGTTCCGGTCTCGCGCTCCACGATGGATCCCTCCTCACGACTCGTGTACCGAGTCTACCGCCGCCCCCTCGGGGCGAACCCGGCCACATCGGGCGGCGTCACCGGTGCGTGAAGGTCACGGTCTCCGTCGTAGGGATCAGCTCTATCCACGTGTTCCCGGGCCTGAGCGGGATGACCTCGCCAGACCTGGTGAGGAACCTGGTGACCGCGCCCATGACGGGACGGCTCCACCTCCCCTTGATCAGCACGCCGTCGCGCAGGATCCAGGCCTTGCCCGAACCGGTGAGGGTGACCTCGGGCGAGTGATAGCCCAGTACGTCCACCAGGTTGCCCTCGAAGACCTCGACCTGCTGGATCACCACGTTGGTCGCGGTGATCGGCTGACCTGAGTCCAGCGTCATGGGTGCGTCCTCGTACTGCCGCTGCCAACGCGCGGCGTCCGGCATCCATCGCCAGGTTGCCGTGATGGACGACGAGAAAGCGGCGGTCACGCTCACCACTCGCTTGCCGGGAACGGTCGCCTCAGCGTCGAACGTGAATACACGACGTGGCGGCCCCTCGTCGGCGATCGCCTTGGCTGCCCTGGCACGGAGCTTCGTCGTGTTGACGAACAGGTCATGCGGTGAGAACCGCTCCGGATCGCGCCAGAACGCGGCGCCGCCGCTCGACTCATCCAGGTTCACCAGACCGGAGCGCTCGACCGCGTTCACGACCGCCGACTGTCCGCCGGAGTAGGCGATCACGGAGCTGTCGGAGAACTGGACCAGGATCATCGGATCGGTGGTCCGTGCGCTCCGGACCGGCCCCACCCTGGCCGCGTCTTCGCACTGATACAGGGCCATGAACCGCGTGATGCCACCTTCCACGATCTCTTCGTAGACCACGTCCGCGGCCTGCAAGCCGGCGAGCGGGTAAGCATCGGGCGTGTTCTCGACCTTCACTGCGACGACCGGCGTGTGCGGCACCTCATCGCCGGGGGCAGGCAGGCCGGTGAGCGGGCATGTCGGCGGCGGCTTCGTGTGCTCTTGCCCGGTGAACGCGTCCACCGCTCTTTGGATGGGAGCAGGGGCGTTGCCCGTGAGCGCCAGGGCGATCCCGCCTACGCCGACGAGCGCCAGCGCTCCAGCGATCGAGGCGATGGCCTTACCGCGTCGCGTGAGCGCCAAGGTTGCGGACCTCCTGGGTGTCGTTCGACCGGACGGTGGGAGTGGATCCCGCTGGGGGAACCCGTCGGCATGCTAACGGCGCGCGGGACCCGTCTCAAACACCTGGAGTCATCTCGACCGGATCGTCACATCTCTTCGAGGCGCCGGATCCGCTCGGCCATCGGTGGATGGGTTGAGAACAATCGCTCCACCCGGCCGTTCTTCTCCCCGGGGAGCCGCGACGGTTGTTGCAGCCACATGTGAGCCGTGGCGTTGTTCGCCGAGCGCATGGCGTCCGGCGCCGCCTGGATCTTCTTGAGCGCACTGATGAGCCCGGGCGGGTATCTGGTCAGCAACGCACCCTGTGCATCGGCGAGGTACTCACGGTTCCGCGAGACCGCGAGGTGTATCAGCTGGCCGAAGATAGGCGCCAGGATCACCAACGCGAACCCGACCGCGAACACGATCAGCTGCGGGCCACCCCCGCCCCGGTCACCGCCGCGCCGGCCGCCCATCCCGCCCCACAACCAGCTGCGCATGAAGAATTCGGAGATCAGCACGATGGCGCCGATCACGGTGGCGACGATGGTGCCGTACAAGATGTCTCGATCCACGACATGTGCCATCTCGTGTCCGATCACACCTTCAAGCTCGACACGATCCATCGCGTCGAGCAGCCCCTGCGTAACTGCGATCGATGAATGCTCGGGATCGCGCCCGGTCGCGAAGGCGTTCGGCGCCTGCTCAGGCACCACGTAGACGCGGGGCTTCGGGACGCCGGCGGCGATCGCGAGTCCCTCCACGATGTTGTGGAGCCGCGGCTCCTGCTCGGGGGTCACTGCTCTGGCCCGGGCCGAGGCCAGCACGACCTTGTCGCCGGAGAAGTAGGAGAAGAGCTGCATCACGACCGCGAGCCCCGCTGCGATCGCGAACCCTACCCATCCGGCGCCGTAGACCAGACCGATCGCGTAGCCGATGGCGCCCAGGAGCGCGAACGCCACGAACAGGAGCAGGAAGGTCTTGCGCTTGTTGGAGGCGATCTGTTCGTACACGGCGGCTAGAGGTCAACCTGCACTGGACTTCGGACCGGGTCCTCGATGTCGAAGAACGTCCGCGGCTCGAAGTGGCCCCACCCCGCGATCACGCTCGCGGGGAACTGCTGGATCAAGGTGTTGAGGCGCATCACCTGGTCGTTGTAGAACTGGCGGGCATACGCGATCTTCGACTCCGTGCCGGTCAGCTCCTCCTGCAGCGCCAGGAAGTTCTCGTTCGCCTTGAGCTCGGGGTACCGTTCGGCGACTGCGATCAGCCTGCCCAGCCCTGCGGTGATCGCGTTCTCGGCCTGCGGCCTGATCGTCGACGGCGGTTGCACCTATCGCGCGGGACCTGGCCTCAGCTACGTTCTCGAAGACCTCCCGTTCGTGCTCGGCGTACCCCTGCACGGTCTCGACCAGGTTGGGGATCAGGTCGTACCGACGGCGGAGCTGCACGTCGATCTGCGACCAGCCGTTGTCCACGCGGGTGCGGAGCGACACCAGCCGGTTGTAGGTCAACACGCCCCAGAGCACCGCGACGGCGACCACCCCTATCAGGATCCACACGCCCAACATCGCGACCTATCGTAGCGGCCCGAGCGCGATCGCCTGCTCGTAGCATCCCATCAGTCTCCTGGTGACCGTCGCCCAGTCGAAGGTGCGCGCTCGGGCCCGTCCGGCAGCGCTCAGGCGAGCCGCCAGGTCGGGTTCGTCCAGGATGGTGCCCAAGGCGGCCGCGAGCGCGACCTGATCTCCCGGGGCCACCAGCAGACCATCCACGCCGTGCCGCACCACCTCGTCGTACCCAGGGATGTCGCTCGCCACGACCGGCAGCCCGGCCGCCATCGCCTCCACCAGCACGATCCCGAAGCTCTCCCCACCGACCGACGCCCCCAGGAAGAGGTCGCAGGCCGCGTGGTACGGCGGCAGATCGGTGTTGGTCACGGCTCCGATCATCGATACGCGATCGCGTGTTTCCGCCGGTAGTACGTCCACAGCGGATCGCTCCGGTCCGTCGCCGACGACGATCAGTCGCAGGTCCGGCCGCTCGGACGCCGATCTCGCGAACGCACCGACCGCGGTCCGGAACCCTTTGCGTTCATCGAGCCGACCGACGAACAGAAGCTTGGTGCCCGGACCGAGGTCCGCGGGCTCGGCGTTCGCGAAGCGGTCCACGTCGATGCCGTTCGGCACTATCCGGAAGGAGCCGCCGATCCTGGGGGCCACGAACCGCTCCGCGGCGCGTGACACGGCGATCCGAACCACGATGCGTCTGGTGACGTGGCGGATCAGCGGCGCGGCCGCAGAGAAGAGCCGCGACCCCTGAGCGCCGGAGTGGAAGGTCGCAACCACCGGCGCCCGGGACGCGAGCGTCGCCCACATCGACGTACTCGGGGTCTCGGGCTCGTGCGCATGCAGGACGTCGGGACGGAACTCCCTAAGCGCGTCTCTGACCGCCCGATACGACAGCGGACTGGGATCGATAGGGGCGCTGGAGGCGTTGTACCGCAGGTTGATCGGCCGGCCGACCACCCGAACCCACGGCTCCGGGACCGCCCGCCGCGCTGGTGCGAGGACCTGGACATCATGGCCCTCGTCCATCAAGCGGCCCGCGAGCTCCCGGATGTGCACCTGAACCCCGCCCGCGTCCTCCCAGGCGTACGGGCAAGCCAGAGCGATCCTCACGGATCCCAGCCGGGTTGGAACATGTGCCAGTCCGACGGCGCGGCGGAGATCGCCTCCTCGAACCCCCGCGCCATCTTGGCGGTGAGGGCCTGCACGTCGGCACGACGATCCCCGGTCGGCTCCACGGTGATGGGTTCGCCGATGTGGAGACGCCATCCACCCGGGGTCGTGTACGTCGGGGTGACCAAGAGCGGCGCGCCCGTGGTGATCGACAGTAGGGCGGGTCCGGCAGGAAGCCGCCTGGGTCGGCCGAACATCTCCACGTCGACGCCGCGTCCGCTGAAGTCTCGGTCGGCGACGAGCGCGACCACCTGGTTAGCCGCGATCGCTCTCACCAGGCGGCCCCCCACGTTCGCATCCGAGAGACCGATGATCTGCATCCCCAGCGCTTGCCGGTGACTCAGGAAGAGCTCGTACAGCCGCCGGGGATGGAGCTCCTCCGCCACGGCGACCAAGGGCAGATCGATCGCTTTCATCCAGCGACCCACCGCATCCCAGTTGCCGAGGTGTGGCAGGACCGCGATCACGCCGGTGCCGGCGGCCAATGGAGCGCGGAGCCGGTCGACGGTCTCGCACTCCATCCTGTCCATGATCTGCGCATCCGAGAGCTTGGTGAGATGGAACGAGTCCACCCAATAGCGCGAGTAGAGGGCGAAGGCTTCCTCCGCCGACGCGCGTACGAGAGGATCCTCGATGGGTCTCCCGAGCACCTGGGCCTGGTTCGCTAGCACGACCGCACGGGCACGGGGAGCTATGTGGAACGCCATCCGTCCTGCCCGCGTGAAGATCGCCCTGCCCGTCTTCTCGGGAAGGACGAGCGCCAAGCGTTCGAGCGCCTGATAGGCGAGGACGATCGCGCGCTCCTTCGGGGTCTCTGGCGCAGCTCCGGTGACCGTCGGCTCGTCGAGCGCTTGGGTCAAGCGCGTTCCTCCTTCGCCACCTGGCTCGTGCGTACCGCCACCGCCGCCACCATCAGCCCGGCGGCGACCCAAACCGTCCAGGCCAGCCAACCGAACGCCAAGCCCACCACGATCAGCGCGTACCGGACGCCTCGCGTCACATGGCTCTCCTCGACCGTGTATCGGAGCGCTGCCCCCCGCGCGCGCACGTAGGAGGAGAGGAAGCTCGCGCCAAGCGCCACCAGCGCTCCCGCGGCGATGGCCGGCGCCGGTTCGCGAGCGGCCCAGGCGATCGGCGCCAGGACGGCCCCGTCCCACAGTCGGTCCAAGATCTCGTCCAGCATCCGGTCGAGCGCGTCGCCCGCTCCATGGTTGGCTCGGTGCCCGCCTATGAGTAGGCAGATGCCGGAGGCCCCGGCCGCCAAGGCCGCCGGGACGTTGCGGCCGAGGAGGATCAACGCCCCGGCCATAAGAGCCAGCACGGCTCCCCCCACGAGGGACAGCCGTGTGGCGGTCGTGCGGGGACGAACCGGGAGGTGGGTGGCCATCGGGTCGGCGCGAGCGTAGCACTCTCGTAGAATCGCCCGAGTCCCGCCACTAAGGAGTCCGTGTTGAAGACCTACGACGCGAAGGACATCCGCAACGTCTTGCTGGTAGGCCACGGCGGCTCCGGGAAGACCACGCTCCTGGAGGCCATGCTCTTCACCTCAGGTGCGATCACCCGCATGGGCACCGTCGAGGATGGCAACACCGTCTCGGATCACGATCCCGACGAACAGCGCAAGGGCATCTCCGTCTCGCTCTCCATGGCCCCGGTCGAATGGGAGGGAGTGAAGATCAACGTCCTCGACGCGCCGGGCTACGCCGACTTCATCGGCGATCTGCGCTCGGCGGTCCGCGCCGTGGACGCGGTCATAGTCGTCGTCTCGGCGGTGGATGGGGTCGAGGTCCAGACCGAGGCGGCGTGGGAGCTCGCCGTCGAAGCGGGCCTGCCCCGCGCCATCTTCGTCAACAAGCTCGACCGCGAGCGCTCTTCCTTCCAGGGCACCCTGGATCAGCTCGTCTCGTCCTTCGGTAACCAGGTGGCGCCGCTCGAGCTCCCGATCGGCGCCGAGCACGAGTTCTCGGGCGTCGCCGACCTCCTGCACGAGAAGGCGGATCTGTACCCGAGCGGTCCTATCGCGCAGGAGGGTGAGTGGCCCGATGAGATCCACGCCATCGCCGACCCCGCCCGCGAGAAGCTCATGGAAGCCGTGGCCGAGGGTGACGACGACCTGATCGAGAAGTACCTGGAAGACGGCGCGCTCGAGGAGCACGAGATCGTGACCGGCGTCAAGACCGGGTTCGCGAACGCGCGGATCGCGCCGGTGATCTGCGGCTCGGCCGCTAAGGCGATAGGGGTCGACCGACTGCTGGCGTTCATAACGGAGGAGTTCCCCTCCCCGCTCGACCGCGCACCCGTCGAGGTGAGCGGGAAGACCGGCGACCCCAAGGAGCGCGCGAGCGATCCCGGTGGACCCACGACGGCGTTCGTCTTCAAGACGGTCTCAGACCCGTTCGTGGGACACATCACCATGTTCCGGGTCTTCTGCGGCAAGGTCCGTCCCGACTCCTCAGTGTTCAACGCGACCCAGAACACGGAGGAACGGGTTGGACAGCTGTTCGCCCTGCGCGGCAAGGAACACGAGAGCGTATCCGAGGTGGCCGCCGGCGACATCGGGGCGGTAGCCAAGCTCACGCACACCCACACGGGCGACACGCTGTCCACCAAGGACGACCCCGTTCAGCTTCCCGCGATCGATCTGCCCGAGCCCTTGCTGGCCTACGCAGTGGAGCCCAAGACCAAGGGCGACGAGGACAAGCTCTCCACGGGCCTCGCGCGCCTGCGCGAGGAGGACCCCACGCTGCGCGTGGCCCGCTCGGACGAGACGCACGAGACCGTGATGTATGGCATGGGCGAGGCGCACCTCGACGTGCAGATCGCGCGGCTCAAGCGGAAGTTCGGCGTGGAGGTGGCCACGCATCCCGCGAAGATCGCCTACCGCGAGACGATCAAGAAGAAGGCCAAAGGGCTGGGTCGACACGTGAAGCAGACCGGCGGCCACGGCCAGTACGCGGTGTGCAACATCGAGCTGGAACCGGTGCCCCGCGGTGACGGATTCATCTACGAGAACAAGATCTTCGGTGGTGCGATCCCCTCGCAGTTCATCCCGTCGATCGAGAAGGGCATCGTGAAGACAATGTCCGACGGCGTGATCAGCGGCAACCCCATGGTCGACATCAAGGTCACGCTAGTCGATGGCAAGTTCCACCCCGTCGACTCCTCGGACATGGCGTTCCAGATCGCGGGCTCGCTCGCTCTCAAGGATGCCGTCGAGGCCGCGGGCGTCGTGCTGCTGGAGCCCGTGGTCGACCTGGATGTCATCGTGCCCGACACATACACCGGCGACATCATGGGTGACCTCAACACCAAGCGCGGCAAGATCGGCGGCATGGAGCAGATCGGCGGAGGGAAGCAGCGGATCCATGCCCAGGTGCCGCAGGCCGAAGTGGCCCGGTACGTGATCGACCTCCGTTCCATGACCGGCGGCAGGGGCGCGTTCTCCATGGCCTTCTCTCACTACGAAGAGCTCCCGAGCCATCTGACACAGAAGGTCATCGCGGCGTATCAGACGGCCCGCGAGGAGGCACACAAGAAGTAGCGGGTCTCAGGTTACTAGTCTGCCTCAGACTACCTCCGCCAGGAACCCGAGCAGGAGCCGGTCGAACTCCTGTGGGACGCGTAGGTTGACGACGTGATCCGCCCCGGGAACGGTCACCTTCCGAGCACCGAGGATGCCCAGGGCGATCAGCTCACTGACCCGGCGCGCGTACGGCGGATCATGCTCGGGTAACAGCACCAGGGTGGGGACGTCGATCTCGGAGAGCCTGTGCGCGGCCGGCGGATCCAGCTCCTCGTGCGCGGCCTCGTCCATGGTCATCTCGTGCAGGTTGTCGAAGGCGATGCTGCGGATCCGGCTCCCGGGCTCATCCTGCGTGCCGAGCGGCGCCCATATCCGCAGACGTAGTTCCTCCGCCGCCACCAGATCGCCGGCATCGATCGCGGCGTCGATGGGCGCCGAAACCTCCTCCCACCAGTCGTCCTCCTCCTGGAGCGCCTCGAACCCACCCAACGCCGAGGCCACCGGCACCAACGCGCTGACGCGATCCGGGTGCTCCAGCGTGAAGTCGATCGCGACCCCGCCGCCCATGGAGCAACCGACCAGCACCGTCTGCTCTGATCCTGCGGCATCCAGGACTGAGACGAGGTCCCGGACGTTCGAGTAGGGCTCTCCGGTGAGGCGGCTGGATCGCCCGTAACCACGCAGGTCGTACCTGATGACCCTGTAACCCGCGTCGGCCAGGACGGGGACCTGTGGGTTCCAGGTCCTGGAGTCCCAGAGTCCCGGATGGATGAGTGTCACGTCCCGGCCGGCACCCGTCACCTCGTAGTAGAGGCGACCGCCGGGAACCTCGAGGAACGACGACCCTTCGGGCTCGCTCACGGATCGAACCTGGGTTTCAGCCGCGCGAACGTCTCGGCCAACAGCTGCGGTAGCACGCGCGTCTCCCCCACGACCGGCATGAAGTTCGAGTCGCCCCCCCAGCGCGGCACGATGTGCCAGTGGAGGTGGTCGGGGATACCGGCCCCGGCGACTCTGCCGAGGTTAACCCCGACGTTGAAGCCGTGAGGATCGGATTCGGCACGCAGCGCTCGGACCGATCGCTGCATGAGATCCGCGATCTCCGCGTTCTCGCCGGCGGTAAGGGCGTCCAGCTCGCCGACGTGCCGGAGCGGCAGCACCAGCAGGTGGCCGGGGTTGTACGGGTACTTCGCCAAGGTCACGAACGCGAGCTCGCTCTGCGCGAGGATCCGCTCCTCGACCGGCCCCACGCCGGCCACGATCGCGCAGAAGACGCAGCCACCGTCCTCGGCTTCCTTGGCGGACTCGATGTACTGCATCCGCCAGGGACTCCAGAGGTGCTCCACCCCGCCGTCAGCCCCCGAAGCGTGTCTGCTCGATAGCCCGCGACCCAACCTCTTGCACGAGCGCAGCCACCACGTCGTCGAACGCGAGCCCCGGGGTCTCGGTCCCCTCTCGATCGCGAACGGTGAAGGATCCGGCTTCGATGTCCCGGTCGCCCACCACGAGCGTGTACGGCGCCTTCATGAGCTGGGCGGCCCGGATCTTCTTGCCTACGGTCTCCTTCGAGTCGTCGACGAACGGGCGGAGGCCCGCCGCCCGAGCCTTTCCCGCGAGCTCCTCGCAGTGACCGACATGTCGGTCGGCCACAGGGACGAATCGGATGTGCTCGGGCGAGAGCCAGAGCGGGAACGCGCCAGCATAGTGCTCGATCAGCACCGCGCTGAATCGTTCCAACGTCCCCAGGATCGCTCTGTGCACCATCACCGGCCGGTGCCGCTTGTTGTCCTCGGCGGAGTACTCCATGTCGAATCGCTCGGGCAGCGCGAAGTCACACTGCACGGTCGTGAGCTGCCAGAGCCTCCCGATCGCATCCTTGAAGTGGAAGTCCACCTTCGGGCCATAGAACGCGCCCTCGCCCTCGGCCACCTCGTAGGCGAGCCCGCTCTTATCGAGCGCCTGCCGCAGCGCCTCCGTGGCGCGCTCCCACATCTCCGGCTCGCCGATAGCGAGCCCCGGCTTGGTGGACAGGTTCACTATCGGCTCGGAGAACCCGAACGTGCGATGGATCTCGAGCGTCAGGTCGAAGACCGCGAGGATCTCATCCACCAACTGCTCCGGCGTGCAGATGATGTGTGAGTCGTCCTGGGTGCCGCCGCGGATCCGGAGCAACCCGTGGAGCGCACCCAGACGCTCGTATCGGTAGATGGTTCCGAGCTCGGAGATGCGCATCGGCAGGTCGCGATAAGAACGCACCTGCGACTTGTAGATCAGCACGTGAAACGGGCAGTTCATGGGCTTGACGAAGTACTCGTTGCCCTCGCCGTCGTCCATGACCGGATACATGTTGTCGATGTACTTCGCGGTGTGACCGCTTGTATCCCACAGGTTCCGGCGTGCGAGGTGAGGGCTCACCACCAGGTCATAGCCGCGCTCCAAGTGCAGCTCGCGGACGTAGTCCTCCAGCTCTTTACGGAAGATCCCGCCGCGGGCATGCCAGAGCCAGAGACCGGGACCCAGCTCGTCGGGCGAAGAGAACAGGTCGAGCTGTCGCCCAAGCTTGCGATGGTCCCGCCGCTCGGCCTCCTCCAGCCGCACCAGATAGGCGTCCAGGTCCGCCTGTTCGGCCCACGCCGTGCCGTAGATCCGAGTGAGCATGGGCCGCGACTCGTCGCCGCGCCAATAGGCCCCCGCCACGCTGGTCAGCTTGAACGCGCCCAGCCTTCCGGTGGAAGGAACATGCGGTCCGAGGCACAGGTCGGCCCACCCGTCGTTCTGATACAGGGTGACGGAGTCACCCGAGCCAACTTCGCCCTCCTCGGCGCTCAGCCCCTCGACGATCTCGATCTTGAACGGCTGATCCGTGAGGCGCTTCAGAGCCTCGGCCCGTGGGACCTCCTCGCGAACGAAGGGCTGATCCGACGCGACGATCTCACGCATCCGTTCCTCGATCGCCGGAAGGTCGTCGGATGACAGCGGCTGGGGCAGCTCGAAGTCGTAGTAGAAGCCGTCGTCGATCGCCGGGCCGATCGCGTACTTCGCGTCCGGGTACAGAGCACACACCGCCTGGGCCATGACGTGGGCCGTGGAGTGGCGCAGCACGTGCAGGCCATCTGCGTCCGTAAAGTTCACCGGGATGACGTCCGCATCTGCGTCCGGAACGAACGACAGATCGCGGAGCTCTCCATCCACCACGGCCGCGATGGCCTCGGCCGACAACCCGGACCCAACCGGCTCCCCCTCGGGAAGCTCGATGTGCGATGCGTCGGGCAGGGTCAGGCGTGGCATGCGCGCCATGATATCGGCCGCCGCCCCGCTACTCGTAGGTGATGGACTCCAAGACGTTCAACTTCGCGGCCCGTCGTGCAGGCCAGATGGCGGCCAGCACGCCGGCGAACCCAGCGAACACCACGTATGAGACGAGCTGTCCGATCGGGATCACGAGCTCGGTGACGCCCTCAGGCGCCAGCGCCTGCTGCAGGGCCCACCCGAATCCCACACCGATCGCCACACCGAGGATGGCGCCCAGGATCGCGATGATCACCGACTCCCACCGGATCATCCGTTTCACCTGTTTGCGGCCCATCCCCACCGCTCGAAGCAGTCCGAGCTCTCGGGTCCGTTCGAAGATCGACAACCCCAGCGTGTTCACGATGCCGAAGAGCGCGATGAGGATCGCCATAGCCAGGAGCGCCGTCACCAGGCCGAGGAGCTGGTTTACGAACCCCGCCTGCTGTTCGCGGAAGGCGGTCTGGTCCTGGACCTGCAGGCCGCCGAAGTTCTCCGTGGCCGCTTCGATCGCGGTCTGCGCCGCGGCCGGGTCCGCGCCGGGCTCGAGCTTCACCATGGCGAACCTGTCGAGTTGCTCGGCGAAGTAACGCTCGTACGTCTGGAGCGAGACCAGGTAGTCACCGTCGACGAGTCCCCGTTCGGCGAACGTGCCACCGAGCGTCAAGGGTTCCTCGCCGACCGAGGCGAACGCCGAGGGGATCTCGTCGCCCACCGCCCAACCGTTCTCTTCTGCCGTCTCGTCGAGGACGACTACGTGTCCGTCATCGAGCGACTCCAGCGCCCCCGGCGAGAACTCCATCGTCGCGACCTCGTCGATCGACGACGGGTCCACGGCGGTGAGGAACGCGGTCGAGCCATCCACCTGGAACCCGCCCGATCGGAACTCCGCCACGGTCGCCACTCCTGCGACCTGACGCACTTCCTCGGCGGCGTCCGGGCTGAACGCCGTGAACGACGACGTCGTGAGCACGAAGTCGGCCTTCAGAGACTTCTGGAGCGCGACGTCGAACGACGACTTGAGCGAAGCCGAGAGGATGGACACCATCGATACGAGACCGAGACCTATCATCAGCGCAGACGCCGTGGACGCGGTTCGGCGCGGGTTCCGCATGGCGTTCTCGCGACCGAGCTTCCCCTGAACCCCCATCCCCCGGATCGGCGCGCCGATCACGCTGGCCAGCGGCCGGGCTCCGAGCGGCAACAGGACCGCGATCCCCACGAACGTCAACGCGGCCCCTAACCCGATCAGCGTCCCCGCGTTCGACTGGTTGCCGAACAGGCCGTAGAGGAGCGCTGCCACGCCTACTCCCGCCACGATCAGGCCCGCGACCAACCTGCGGTGCAAAGACCCTCCGGGCCCCGTGTCCGCGGACTCTCGAAGGGCCTGCACGGGCGCAACGCGTGCCGCGCGCCGAGCCGGGAGGATGGCGGCGAAGACCGTGACCAGTGTGCCGACGACGAACGCCCAGACGACGGTCCGAGGCTGGAGCTGAAGCGATGTGCTGGGCAGGTCTACCCCGAACACAGCCAGGAGACCCTGCAACCCGATCGCGATCCCGATGCCGGCCAACAGCCCGATCGCGGATGCGACCAGACCGATCACGAAAGCCTCCACCACGACCGAGGATAGGACCTGCCGGCGGCTCGCCCCGATCGCCCGCAGGAGCGCCAGCTCCCGCGTTCGCTGCGCCACGATGATCGAGAACGTGTTGAAGATGATGAAGGCCCCAACGAACAGCGCGATGAACGCGAAGACCAGGAGGGCGGTCCGGAAGAACCCGAGCGCCTCCTTCAGCTGTTTCGACTGCTCGTCGGCTACCGCGGTGCTCGTGACCGACTCGACACCTTTGGGCAGCACGTCCGCGATCCTCTGTTGAAGCTGGACCGCGGTGACGCCAGGTTCGGCAACCACGCCGATCTCGTCGAACACCCCGGTCTTTCCGAGCACGTCTTGCGCGGTCGGCGTGTCGAACAGAGCGAGCGTTGCGCCCGCCAGGTTGTCCGCGTCGCCGAAGCCCGCGATCCCCGAGATCGCGAATTCACGTGGCGGCCCCTGGAACAAGATCCGGATGACCTGTTTGATCTCGAGCCCATACTTCTTCGCGGTCCCGGCGTCGACCGCCACCTGGCCCGGGCCGACCGGCCTGGCGCCCGAGCGCAGGACCAGGCCCGTGCTGGTGCTGCTCCAGTTAGCGCCGAGCGTGGGCGGACCGATACCGCCTATGGCGTCGCCGGTGGCCGGGTCGATCATCTGCGCGTACCCGAAGACGCCACCCTCGGCCGTCTCCACTCCCGGCACTTGTTGGATCGTCGGAAGGAGCGAGTCCGGGATGGTGCCGCGCTCGTTGCCGCTCCCTCCGCCGGGGCCACCCGCTTCCGGTGTGAAAGCCGAGGTGGCCCGCACGATCACGTCGGTCCCCGCAGAGGTCTCCGCGAACAGGTCGTCGAACGCTTTGTTCATGGTGTCCGTCAACACGAAAGTGCCGGCCACGAACCCGACGCCCAGAACGATGGACAGCGCGGTGAGGATCAGACGGAGCTTGCGCCCCAAGAGGCTCTTGAGGGTGGCTCGGAACACTCGCTCAGCCCTCGAGCGACTTCAGTCGATCCAGCACGCGCTCCGCCGTCGGGTCGCGCATCTCGTCCACGATGTGCCCGTCCTCAAGGAAGATCACACGGTCGGCATAGCTCGCGGCGTTGGCGTCATGCGTGACCATCACGATCGTCTGTCCGTGGTCGTCGACCGCGGATCGAAGGAAGCCCAGGAGCTCCTGGCCCGAGTGAGAGTCCAGGTTCCCGGTGGGCTCATCCGCGAAGACGATCGCAGGTCGGGAGACGAGGGCTCGCGCGCCGGCGACACGCTGCTGCTGGCCTCCGGACAGCTGGTGCGGCCGGTGACCGAGCCGGTCGCCGAGGCCGATGGTGGCTACAACCTCGTCGAACCACGCACGATCGACGTCGCGTCCCGCGATGTCCAGCGGCAGGGTGATGTTCTCGCCGGCGGTGAGCGTGGGGACCAGGTTGAATGCCTGGAAGACGAAGCCCACCTTGTCCCTGCGGAGTTCGGTAAGCCGCTTGTCGTTCAACTCCGTGAGGTCGATGTCTCCCACGAACACCGTCCCGGTCGTCGGCGCGTCCAAGCCGGCCAGGCAGTGAAGGAGCGTCGACTTGCCCGACCCCGACGGCCCCATGATGGCCGTGAACTCGCCGGCGGCAAGCTCCACGTTCACGCCGCGGAGCGCCTCCACGGCGGCGTCGCCCTCGCCGTAGATCTTGCTCAGATCGACGGCCCTCGCGGCCACGGCGTCGACGGGGGCTATCGGCAGGGTCGTATCGCTCATCGTTCCTCCACGTTCGGATCGGACTGCAGGACGCTACGAGATGTGGGCGCGGCAGGTTTTGAACCTGCGACCTCTCGCGTGTGAGGCGAGCGCTCTCCCGCTGAGCTACGCGCCCGTCTTCGGGATCCGTAGCCTAGCGGATTCGGATACGTCGGCTGGTGAGGGCTCGTGGTGGGGATAAGGTGACGGCGGCACGTGCCCGCGTCGTGCCGCCGTCGCATCCGCGCTCCGAAGAGCGGGACGTTCCTGCAGTTCAGGCGGGAGTTTGGCACAGCTGATGAGGCATCCGCAAGGACGGGAGGTGGTCGCTTCGGGGCCGCCAGAGCGCCTTGGGGGTAACGTGTCGGTTGGATCGATGAAGCTACGCTTCGACCACACGGCCGCGAAGCGACGAGCAGGGAGGCGAGCGGAGATGAAGCGCTTCCTTACGGACCTCTTCGGCAGGGTCCGTGCGAGATCGGAGACCGATCGCAAGCGCGCCCTTGAGCGAGCCGCCAGGGAGATGAGCCGCCGTGATCCTCATGGCGGCAGCATCTGGAGATCTGGGAAGGGCGGTTCTCACCCCGGCTGAAAGGCGACGCTACCCCCCCACGCTCGACGCGGGGCATGCTGCAAGCAGGTGCTGAACCGGAGCTGATGTCGACAACGGAGGTCTCAGGACTTTCGACCGGGGAAGATGACGACCTCTGTCACCCCGAAACGGCCGACAGGTCCCTTTGATTCACATGCATTCTTCTCTAAGTTGACACCCAATGGACTCCTCCTCGAAGCGCGATCCCGGACGTCGATGCTCAGCCCCAGGCTGCACCACCGTCCTATCGATCTACAACTCCGATCATCTGTGCTTCGCACACGCTGACGCCGCGACTCGTGCTCGATTCGAACCCAGGAGGTCGGTCGGGAGCACTCCCGCCATCTATCGACAGCGGACCGACTCATCGACCTACGCGGCGGTGTCCTAGGGATCTCTCGTGCCATTGCAGGAAGACCCGCACGACGAACACGCAAGGGAGACGAGGGAAAAGGGCGAGATGCCCGGGATCTTCGTGGACCCGCTATCGATCTCGCTCGTCGAGAACCGTGCGGCAGCGGGTGAGCAAGCGTTCAAGGAGATGTTGGAGCGCCAAGGCGGCCCCGGCAGGGCAAGCGTCGCCGAGAGTGGTTGGAGCAACACATGGACGCGTTGCGCGCCGCGTTCGCGTGAGCAACGCGCGCGGTCTTGGTTGGTGGGCGCTAGAGGATTTGAACCTCTGACCTCTTCCGTGTCAGGGAAGCGCTCTCCCCCTGAGCTAAGCGCCCGTGCGGGGACTGTACCAAGGGACCTATCGGCCTCTCGAGGCGGGGACCGGAATCGAACCGGTGTGCGGGGCTTTGCAGGCCCCTGCCTAACCACTCGGCCACCCCGCCGAACCGGCCCAGTCTACGGGACCATCCCGGAACGACCGAACGGCCGCCGGAGGCGGCCGTTCGATGGAGCGGACGACGGGATTCGAACCCGCGACCCCCACCTTGGCAAGGTGGTGCTCTACCAACTGAGCCACGTCCGCGTACACCCCAGGCTAGCGCGGCTCCTCCGGTGCTTCAACCGCGCTACGCGGTCCCCGTCGAACCGAATCCCCCGGTTCCCCGGTGTGAAGGTGGGAGCAGTTCCGCCCACGTCGCCTTGACCTCGGGGATCGCGACGATGACGAGCTGCGCGATCCGGTCGCCCTTCTCGATCCGAACGGGTTCCGTCAGATCGAGATTCACGACCGCGCAGATGACCTCGCCGCGGTACCCGGAATCGATGAGCCCCGGTGCGTTCACCAGCGTGAGACCTTGCCCCGACGCCAAGCCGGACCGCGGTAGCACCATCCCGGCATGGCCTTGTGGCACGGCGACCGCCACGCCGGTTGGCACCATCGCTCGCCTTCCCGGAGCCACCTCCACATCGACGATCGATCGCAGATCGAGACCCGCGTCCCCCGGATGTGCGGCCGTCGGCAGCTCAGCGTCCTGATGAAGCCGCTCGAACGGGACGTCCATCAGACCGGCTCGATCAGCTCGATGCGATTGCCGAACGGATCGCGCACGTACACCCGGTGGAAGCCCTCGAGCTGCACCTCGTCGTCCACCACGCGGATGCCGGCCGCGTCCAGGCGCGCGAGCAACTGCTCCAATCCTTCGACCATGAGGGCGGGGTGCGCCTTGAACGCGGGGCTGAACCCGTCCTCGACGCCCAGGTGCAGCTCCATGTCGCGGCCCCGGAACCAGACGCCGCCGCGAGGAGCCAGCGCGGGCGGCTTGGAGATCTGCTCGAGCCCTAGCAGGTAGCCATAGAACTTCTCGGCGGCATCCTCCTCACCCTCGGGCATGGCCAGCTGGATGTGATGCAGCCCGACGACTCGCCCATCCCGGCGATCCATGCCGCGGATACTACGAGCAACCGCTGGTGCTGCCGCACGTCCCGCATACGTAGCACGACCCAGCCGGCTGCATCTTCGAGCCGCACTGGTAGCAGAGCGGCGCGTCGAGGATCCTGGCCGTGGGTTTCTGGGTGACCTCGATCGGCTGTGGGTCCTCCCGTTCCACCATCGGGGCCGGCTCCTGCGCATTCTCCTCCAACTCCGTCTGGGCCGCCGCCTTCCGCTCCTCGATGGAACGGATCCCAAGAGCCTCGCGTTTGTCCTCGGACAGGTAGTCGAGCGCCAGCCGGCGGAACACGTAGTCGACCAGCGAGGTGGCGAAGCGGATGTCGGGGTCGTTCGTCATCCCGGACGGCTCGAACTTCATGTTGATGAACTTGGCGACGAAGGTCTCGAGCGGCACTCCGTACTGCAGCCCGATCGAGACCGCGATCGCGAACGCATCCATCACTCCCGACAGGGTGGAGCCCTGTTTGGAGGTCTTCAGGAAGATCTCACCCAGGCCGTCGTCTGGATACGAACCCGCCGTGATGTAGCCCTCAGCGTCGCCGACCTGGTACGAGGTGGTCGTGGACGGGCGGGACATGGGCAGGCGCCGACGGACCGGCTGCGCGAGCTCCGCGAGAGGCGCTTCGACGGTCTTCTTCTTGTCGGCCGACAGCGGCTGCGCCACCTTGCAGTTGTCGCGGTAGATCGCCACGGCCTTCAGGCCGAGCTTCCAGGACTCCACGAACAGCTTCTCGACCTCCTCGACCGTGGCCGCCTCGGGCATGTTCACCGTCTTGGATATGGCGCCCGAGATGAACGGCTGGGCCGCGGCCATCATCCGCACGTGTCCCATGTAGTGGATCGGCTCGGCGCCCATCGCCGTGTCGAACACCGCGTAGTGCTCGGTCTTCAGGTGCGGGGCGTCCACCACCGAGTTGTGCTCGGCGATGTAGGCGACGATGTCTTCGATCTGGGGTGCGCTGTAACCCAGCTTGTCGAGCGCCCGCGGCACGGTCTGGTTCACGAACTGCATGGTGCCGCCGCCCACCAGCTTCTTCGTCTTCACGAGCGCCAGCTCCGGCTCTATGCCGGTGGTGTCGCAGTCCATCATCAGGCCGATCGTTCCGGTCGGCGCCAGGACCGACGCCTGCGCGTTGCGATACCCGTGGACCTCACCGAGGGAGACCGCCTCGTCCAAGGCGTTCTTGGCCGAGGAGAGCAGCCCTTCCGGAACGAGGTCGCCGTCGATCTCATCGACGGCGGCACGATGCTTGCGCATCACGCGGAGCATGGCGTCGCGGTTCGGATCGAAACCGTCGAAGGTCCCCATCACCTCCGCGGTTCTGGCGCTGGTGCGGTACGCGTGACCGGTCATGAGCGCCGTGATCGCTCCGGCCCACGCGCGACCCCCGTCGGAGTCGTAGGGCAGGCCCCGCGCCATCAGGAGGGCGCCGAGGTTCGCGTAGCCAAGACCCAGCTGCCGGTAGGCGCGAGCGTTCTCACCGATCTTGTCTGTCGGGTAGCTGGACTCCCCGACCAAGATCTCCTGCGCCGTGAACACGATCTCGACCGCGTGACGGAACGACGCCACATCGAAGTTCCCGTCGTCGTCCAGGAACTTCATGAGGTTCAGCGACGCCAGGTTGCACGCCGAGTTGTCCAGGTGCATGTACTCCGAGCACGGGTTCGATGCGTTGATACGACCCGACGCCGGGCAGGTGTGCCATTCGTTGATCGTCGTGTCGTACTGCATGCCAGGGTCGGCGCACTCCCAGGCGGCCTGAGCGATCTCGCGCATCAGCTCGCGGGCCCTGATCGTGTCCACGGTCTCGCCGCTGAGAACGGCCTTCAGCTTCCAATCCTGATCCTGCTCGTGCGCCCGCATGAACTCGTCGGTCACGCGCACCGAGTTATTGGCGTTCTGATACTGGATGGAGTACGCGTCCTTGCCGTCGAGGTCCATGTCGAACCCAGCGTCGCGGAGCGCGCGAGCTTTGTGCTCCTCGACCGCCTTGCACCAGATGAAGTCGCGGATGTCTGGATGGTCGGCGTTCAGGATGACCATCTTCGCCGCCCTACGGGTCTTGCCGCCCGACTTGATCGTCCCGGCCGAGGAGTCCGCGCCACGCATGAACGACACGGGCCCCGAGGCGGTACCGCCGCCGGCGAGCGATTCCATCGACGAGCGGATCTGCGACAGGTTGATCCCCGACCCAGAGCCACCCTTGAAGATCGTGCCCTCCTCGACGTACCAGTTGAGGATGGACGACATGTGGTCCTCCACGGCCAGGATGAAGCAGGCCGAGCACTGCTGAGGAGTGTCGGGAACGCCCACGTTGAACCACACCGGCGAGTTGAACGCAGCCTTCTGCGTGACGATCAGATGGGCCAGCTCCTCCGCGAACACCTGCGCGTCGTGGGCGGAGGCGAAGTACCCGTTGCGCTCGCCCCATCCGCGGATGGTGTCCACCACGCGGCCCGCCAGCTGACGGACGGACGATTCACGCTGCGGAGTGTCGAGGGTGCCGCGGAAGTACTTCTGGGCGACGATGTTCGTGGCGTTCTGAGACCACGAGATGGGGAACTCCACGTCGCGTTGCTCGAAGGCGTAGCCGCCCTCCTTGAAGTTGGGGATCACCGCGTCCCGGGTCTCCCACTCGATATCGTCGAACGGGTGGCGGCCCTCGGTCGTGAAGTACCGGCTGAAGGTCAGCCCCTCGCGGATGACCTCGACATCCCCCTCTTTCGTCGCCAATGCCCTCTCCCTTCTCGCAACCTGTGGACAACCTGTGGAACCTCTGTGGATGAATGACACCTGTGTCATTCGAGCTTCTGGATTCTGAACCCGGACAGACGCCTCGTCAAGATGCAGTGGCCAGAAAGTTCGCCAACCACTACATCTAGTATCTCAGGGGAAAGCCGCGATGACCGCCTCGATCAGCGGGCGCGCCGCTTGGCGGGCAACTTCTTCTCCAGGAGCACGTCCAACTCACGCTCGAAGTCCGTGATCTCTTGGAAGTCCTTGTAGACGCTGGCGAACCTCATGTACGCCACCTGATCGAGCTTGCGGAGGTTGGCCAGCACCTCCAGGCCCACGGCCTGAGAGGTGACCTCGGGCCCCTTGCGCCGTAGCCGCTCCTCCACCCGCTCCACGACTCTTTCGACCTGCTCGGGCGAAACGGGACGGTTCTTGATGGCCTTCAGGATGCCGCCCTCGAGCTTGGCCCGGTCGAAGGCATCTTTCGACCCGTCGCGCTTCACCACGACCAGGCCGACGTCCTCGATCCGCTCGAAAGTGGTGTACCGGCGCCGGCAGGCGCCACATTCGCGTCGTCGCCGGATGGCCGCGCCGCGGTCGGCGGGACGCGAGTCGACCACGCGGTCGTCGTCGGCGCTGCACCAGGGACATCGCATGGTCGGGTGCCACAAGATGTTGTGGCGGCGCGAACCGTACCCGCACCATGTTGAGCCGTCAAGCGATACGCGGGATCACGATGGACTGACCCGGAACGATGTCCCCCACATCCATCCCGTTGCGTGCCGCGATGGCGTCCACGAGCAGCGTGGGATCCCCCGATGACATCCGCTCGGCGATCGACCAAACCGTGTCGCCGGAGCGGACCACGTACACCCGCTCGCTTCGGATGGGTACGTCTCCCTGCCCGGGCGAGGCGTGTCGGCCGATGGCCGTGGCCACAGGGGCCGCCATCAACACCCCGAGAACGACGGCCATGGCGGCCCCCAGGAGCCTCCGGCGCCGTCGAACATCTGTTCGGCTCATAGGTGTATCCTGCTCGAACAGATGTTCGGAGTCAAGAGGTAGGTCGAACATATGTTTGCCTGGGCCACCATGCGGTGCTAGCGTCCGGTTCATGAGGCAGGAGGGTAGCGACCATGTCTGACATCACTCCCCGGCAGCAGAGGATCCTGGACGTGATCTCCAGCACCGTCCGCGAGCGCGGGTACCCGCCGACCGTTCGCGAGATCGGCGAAGCCGTCGGTCTCACGTCCTCGTCGAGCGTCCACGCGCAGCTGGGCAACCTGGAGCGGATGGGCCTGCTCACGAAGGACCCCACCAAGCCGCGGGCGATGACCCTGGCCGAGCCGAAGGTGGACGGCGTCGCGGTTCCGCTGCTCGGTCGGATCGCGGCGGGGGCTCCCGCCTTGGCGGCAGAGCACGTTGAGGACTACATCTCGGTACCTCGCAGCTTCGCTCAGGGCGACGCACCGCACTTCGCTCTTCGCGTATCCGGCGACTCCATGATCGGGGCCGGCATCTTCGAGGGCGACCTGGTGGTCGCCCGGGCGCAAGGTTCGGCGAGCGACGGGGACGTCGTCATCGCCCTTCTTCCAGGCCCGGCGGAGGACGAAGCCACGGTCAAGCGGCTCGGTCACGACGGAACCCGGGTGATGCTGATCCCGGAGAACCCAGCCCTAGAGCCGTTCGAGATGCGCGATGGGCGCATCCTGGGCAAGGTCGTTGCCGTGCTCCGCAAGCTCCCCTAGCCGGTAAGCTCCCGGGCGTCCTTCACCCGAGGAGCCCGACCATGCCGCAGGAACCCAAGACTCAGCTCGAACGGCAGATCCGCGCGCAGCCCGACGCCCTGGCGGCGCTGATCGGCTCGGCCAAGGTTCGCGATCGGATCCGCGTGAGCGCCGAAGGCCTGCACCGAGCCCGTCGTATCTGGGTCGTCGGCACGGGGACGAGCCTTCACGCGGCGGAGCTTGGGGCGTCCATGCTCCAGCTCTCTGGGCGCCAGGCTCAGGCGGTCCCCTCGATGCAGTTCGTGGACTTCGCGCCGATCATGGGGCCGCAAGACGCCGTGATAGTCATCACCCACACCGCGGAGACCGCCTACGCCCTCTCTACCCGAGCTCAGACCTTCGCGGCCGGCTTGAACCTGGTGATGATCACGAAGCAGGGATCCGGCTTCCCGGAGGCCATCGAGACCGTCGAGAAAGAGTCGGCCGAGACCTACACGATCAGCTACACGACGGCGCTGCTCGCGCTCGCGATGCTCGCGAAAGAGTTGGGCGCCGAAGGGCTGACCGAAGACGATCTGGACAGGGTTCCCGGAGCCGCGGCAGCGGCTATCGCCGACCCCGGCATCGAGGGGATCGTTGTTCCGGAACGCTTGTTGGTTCTCGTGGGAGCGGGGCCGGCCGCCGTCACGGCCCGCGAGGGCGCCCTCAAGCTGCGCGAGGGCGCCCGGTTCCTGGCCGAGGGCTACGATGCCGAGTACCTGCTCCACGGCTCCGCGGTTCCACTGGACGGCCGGGATCGCCTGATCGCGCTAGATCCGCCGGACCCGGCCGGGTTGGTCGAAGCGGTCGCGGTAGCTGCGGAGGCCGAGCGGCTCGGGGTTGACCGGTTGCACGAGACCGCGGATCTCCCACCCCTGCTCGCGCAGATCCCGTTGACCGTGAGGCTCCAGTTGTTGGCGCTCCGCGTCGCCGCCGAGCGCCGTCAGGATCCAGACACCGTCATCGTGGGTGCGTGGGCGGACCCGGCCACATGGGCCATCGGCGCTCCGCCCACCTGATCGGCGTTATCACGACCTGACGAACTCCCGGACCGCCGCGAACCCCTGCTCATCGACGAGCGCCCTTACGATCGTTCCCTCTCCGTCGGTCTCGGTCCCGAGCACCTCCGCTTCACGATAGAGGCGCGCGGTGACGTCTTCGCGCCCCCAAGGCACGAGCAACGTGACCTCGAGCGGCGGATGCGGGACGGCCTCCTCCACGACGACCAGCAGCTCCTCGGCTCCCTCACCCGTGAGTGCTGAGACCGCGACCGATCCCGGGAAGCGTCGGGCCAGGCGCGCTCGTTCCGAGCCTGCGACCTGGTCGATCTTGTTGAGGGCCAGCACCTGTGGGATTTCGGCCGCGCCGATCTCGTCGAGCACCCGGTGGACCGCCTCGATCTGCGAGTCGATGGCCGCGGAGGACGCGTCGGCGACGTGAAGGATGACGTCGCCCAGTGCGACCTCCTCGAGCGTCGAGCGGAACGCCTCGACCAGGTCGTGTGGCAGTTTGTTCACGAACCCGACCGTGTCGGAGAGCGTGGCGGCGCGGCCACTCGGAAGCTCCAGGCGCCGCACGGTAGGATCGAGGGTGGCGAAGAGCTGGTCCGCTACCACCACCCGAGCGCCGGTCAGGAGGTTCAGCAACGTCGACTTGCCGGCGTTCGTGTAGCCGGCGATCGCGATCTGCGGCACGTTCCTTCCACGCCGGCGCGCGCCCTTGACGTCGCGGGTCCGGGTCATGTCCTTGATGTCGCGACGGAGCTTCGTCATCCGTCGGCGGATGTGCTGGCGGTCGACCTCCATCTTCGTCTCACCGGGACCCCGGGTGCCGATGCCACCGCCCAGCCTCGACATAGCCTCGCCCCAGCCACGCAGTCGTGGCAGGAGGTAGTTGAGCTGGGCGAGCTCCACCTGGACCCGCCCCTCTCGCGACCGGGCGTGCAGCGCGAAGATGTCTAGGATCAAAGCGGTCCGGTCGATGACCTTCACGCCCAAGCGCTCCTCCAGCGTGCGCAGCTGCCCGGGAGAGAGCTCCTGATCCAAGATCACCGCGTCCGCCCCCGCGGAGTGGACGGTGTCGTGGAGCTCTTTCAGCTTGCCCTTCCCCACGTACGTGCTGGGATCGGGCTCCGCGCGGTTCTGAACCACACGGGCGATCGGATCCGCTCCCGCCGAATCTGCCAGGGCGGCCAGCTCGTCCAGATCCTCCTCCGCGATCCCCTTCCCGACTCCGACAAGGACGGCCCTTTCTCGAACCGCGGGCCGCCATGTGGCAGAAAGCGGCGACTCCAGCACGCGCTTGCGAGACGTTGACGGACGCGTCGGCGAGCCCTCTGGAGCCATCACGACGCCCCGTCGGTGGGCAAGCCGAACTCCCTGAGCATGGCGTTCAACTGCACCTTGGCCTCGGTGCGGTCGTCTCGGTACCCGATGATCAGCCCGCACGGTAACCCGTAAGGCCCGGCGGGGAACTCGCGGGTGCGAGACCCCGGGACCACTACTGCTCGCGCCGGCACGCTCCCCCGCATCTCCACGGGTTCGGCTCCTGTCACATCGATGACCGGAACGCTCCCCGTGAGCACGACCCCCGGAGCGATCACGGCCTCGCGGCCGATCCGCACCCCTTCCACCAGCACGACCCGAGACCCGATGAAAGCGCCGTCCTCCACGATGACGGGCGCCGCCTGCAGCGGCTCCAGGACGCCGCCGATGCCGACGCCTCCCGAGAGATGGACGTTCGCGCCTATCTGTGCGCACGACCCCACGGTGGCCCACGTATCGACCATGGTCCCGGGTCCCACCCAGGCTCCGATGTTCACGTAACTGGGCATCAGGATCACGCCCGGGGAAAGGAACGCCCCGCGGCGGGCCACAGCGGGCGGGACCACGCGGACGCCCGCCTCCTCGTAACCCGTCTTCAACGGCAGGCGGTCGTGATACTCGAACGGACCACACTCGAGCGTCTCGAGTCCGCGGACGCGGAAGTAGAGGAGCACGGCCTTCTTCACCCAGCCGTTGACCACCCACCCGGTGTCGGTCGGGTCCGCCACGCGGATGTGGCCTCGGTCGAGGAGGCCGATCGCCTCCTCGACGGCCCCGCCATCCAACGCAGCGTCCGGGGCATCGAAGCTCGCCTCGATCCTGGCGGCAAGATCCGGGTATCGCTCGTCGCTCACGAGGTCACCGCCGGATCGGGAAGGAGGTCGAGGAGGATATCGGCGGCACGCCGGCATTCGTCAATCGTGGGCACCATGGCCATGCGAACGTAGCCCTCGCCCTCTGATCCGAAGTACGACCCAGGCGCGACCACGATCCCGTTCTCGAGCAGCTCTGAGCCCCAATCGGCGGATGGCCGCCCCGCGGGGACCTTCACCCAGAGGTAGAACGTCGCGACCGTCCCAGCCACCTGGATACCCTTCGTCCTGAACAGCTCCAGGAACAGGGCTCTCCTCTCCGCGTATCGGCCGCGCTGTTCCTCGACGTGGCGCTCGTCACTCCAGGCGGCCACCGAGGCGAGCTGGATGAACTCCTGGGGCGTCACGCCGACGGATGGGCGCTGCGCCTTCATGGCGGCGATCAGCTGGCGGTCCCCCGCCACGAAGCCCGAACGGTAGCCAGTCATCGACGACCGCTTGCTCAAGGTATTGATCGCGACCACGTTGGCGAGATCCCCGACCTGCAGGACTGATGGCGGCGGCCCCGACTCGAACCACAGCTCGCTGTAGGCCTCGTCCGAAACCAGCAGGAACCCGTGCCGGCGGGCGAGCTCCGCGGCTCGCTCCAGGAACGGGAGCGTCGCGACCGCACCCGTCGGATTGTTCGGGTAGTTGAGCCAAAGGATCGCGGTTCGATCCCACGTGGAATCGTCGACCCCTTCCAGGTCCGGCAGGAAGTCGTTCGCCTCCTCGAGCGGCAGGCGCATCACGTCGGCGCCCGTGGCTCTTGCTCCGCGCTCCGGGATGGCGTAGCCGGGCGCGGTTACGACCACGAGGTCGCGGCCGGCGGCGGGATCGACCACGGCCTGCGCCAGCGAGTAGATCGGCTCCTTGCTCCCCATGGTCGGGAGCAGCTCCGTCGCGGGATCCATGTTCACCCCGAACCGACCTCGAACCCACCCGGTTATCGCCTCACGTAGCTCGGGGAGTCCCGCCGCCCGCGGGTAGGACGACACGGGTGTGATCGCATCCTTCAGCGCGTCGCGGATGAACCCAGGCGTCTCGTCGCGAGGATCGCCCACACCGAAGTCGATCAGTTCGCGCCCGGCGTCGAGCGCCGCCCGCTTCCGTCGATCGAGCTCTTCGAACGGGTACGGCTCAACGTCGCGGATCGACGGTGCCAGATGCATCAACCGACCTCCTGTGCCGCGAGGAAAGCCCGCAGCACCTCGTAGGAACGGACCAGCGCCTGCGCTTCCACACGCTCGTCGTCCCGATGAGCGTACTGCGGGTCGCCAGGTCCGAAGTTGATCGCGTCCACACCGACCGTGGCAAACTCCGCGACCGGGGTCCACGCCTGCTTCGGTCCGATCGACAGCTCCCCGGCCAAGCGGAGTCTCGATACGAGCGGGTTGCGGAGGGCGACAGGCCCCGGCGGCGCGTTCCCGACAACTTCGAGCTCCGCGGTAGGGTGGGAGATGAGCTCGCGCAGGCGGGCCTCAGCCTCGACGGGCGAGCGGGTGGGGGCGTACCGGAAGTTGATGCGCGCCTCGACCCGGTCCGGAACGACGTTGCCGGCGATCCCGCCCTCGATGGAGGTGACGCTTATGACTTCGCGGTACGTCAGACCGTCTATCTCGACGTCTCGGGGCGGAAGGTCCGAGAGCGGGCCGAGAGCTTCGATCGCCGAATGGATGGCGTTGCGGCCGAGCCACGGCCTTGCCGTGTGGGCGGCCTCCCCTCGGATCGAGAGCCGCGCGTTCAGGTTGCCCAGGCATCCCACCTCGATCGCGTTCGCCGTGGGCTCCATCACGATCGCAAGATCCACGGACCGGGCGCTCTCACACCGATCCAGCAGGGGCAGCAAGGCGCTCTCCGAGATGGGAAGCTCCTCGCGGCCGAAGAAGAGGAACCCCACGTCGAGTTCCCCTGCGCGCGGCGCCTGAGCGATCGAGAGGGCTACCTCCACCATCACCGCCAACCCTCCCTTCATGTCGGCCGCCCCCCGCCCGAAGATCGTGGCGCCCTCGAGGCGGGGAGGAGGGGTCGCATTGGGTGGGACCGTGTCTACGTGGCCAGCCAGGACCACCAGGGGAACACCGGCGCGTCGGCGCTCAGGGACGAAGAATGCGACGCCGTTACCTCCGTCCATGAGGACGAACCGTTCGACCGGCATGAGGTCGGCCACCACGCGGAGGAGGGCGTCCTCATCACCGCTCACCGAAGGGATGTCCACGAACGCCAGGGTCCGTGCGGCCAGTCGCTCCTTCAGCTCGCGATCGGCTTGGGCTCCGATCACGCCGGGCCGGAGCTCCGCAAGGCGTCCAGATCGACCACGCCCTCGAAGACGCGCTCCACCGCACCCGTAAGCAAGACGTTGCCGTCGTCCATCCGCTCAACCTCGAGCCGTCCCCCTGGGAAACGGACCGTGGTTCGCCGTGGCACCAGCCCGGCCTCGTTCGCCGCGACGGCGACGGCGCACGCGCCGCTGCCGCAGGCCATGGTCTCTCCTGATCCGCGTTCCCAGACGCGGGCTCGGATCTCTGTGTCTAGGACCTGCGCGAACTCCACGTTCGTGTGCTCGGGGAACAGCTCGTGTCGCTCCAGGACGGGGCCGACGTGGGACACGTGGAACCGGTCGGGATCGTCCTCGACGAATAGCACCAGGTGAGGATTCCCCATGGATAGCGCGCTCGCCTTCAAGGTCATGCCACCGCCGATATCGAACGGCTCGCCCAGGAACGTCTCCCAAGCCGGCCCTCGCATCGGGATGGCCGCCTTCGCGAACGCGGGCGCGCCCATCTCCACCGTCACTCGCCGCACCTCACCCTCGTCGGGGTGCAGGCGCAACCCCCGGACCTGTTCCCCAACCACGATCACGAGAGAGCGCCCGTCCCACAGACCCAGGTCGCCGACCAACTTGCCCACGCATCGCGCCCCGTTGCCGCACATCTCGGCGGTGCTGCCGTCTGCGTTGCGATAGTCCATCTCGAACGCCGCGTCCTCGCGGCCGCTCCGCACGACGCGGATCAGGCCGTCGGCCCCGATCCCCGTTCGTCGGTCGCAGAGCCTCTTGACGATATCCGCGTCGAGGCGTCTCTCATCGTCGAGGTCGACGACCATAACGAAGTCGTTCCCCGTGCCCTGGTACTTGGCGAAGCGGAGCTCGTCGGTCACGCGTCCTCCAGGTACGCCCGCATGGGTTCAACGGCTTCGGCGGCGCCTTGCTCCCCTACGTCGAACCAACGGATCCGTGGATCGCGGCGGAACCACGCCATCTGACGTCGGGCGAGGTTGCCGGTGCGCTTCACGATCACCTCGACCGCTTCTGCGAGCGTCATGTCTCCCCGTAGATGTCGGGCCAACTCAGCGTAGCCGATGGCCTGGCTAGAGGTGAGCCATCCGCCGAAACCTCGCTCCACGAGGGTTCGCACCTCGTCGAGCCAGCCGCGTTCGAACATGGCGTCCACGCGCCGCCCGATCCGCCCGGTCAGCACGTCACGGTTCATCCGGACGCCGGCAACCCTGACCGCCTCCGACGGATACCGCTCCCACGCTTGTCCGAACGTGGAGAACGGTCGACCCGTCAAAGCCGCGACCTCGAGCGCACGCACGATCCGTCGCACGTTCCCGGGTTCGATCCTTCCTGCCGCCACCGGATCCAGGGCCGCGAGTCGCTCGTACAAGCGGGCGGCCCCCAAGGCCGAAGCCTGGAGTTCGAGGTCCGCCCTGGTCGAGGCGTCGGTGCCGGGGAACTCCAGATCATCCACCACGGCGCGCAGGTACAGCCCCGACCCTCCGACCAGGATCGCCCGGGCGCCTCGACCCTCGATCCCGCCGACGGCCGCCCTCGCCTCGCGCTGGAAGGCGGCCACCGAGAACGGTTCGGAGGGTTCCACCAGATCGATCAGGTGATGGCGAACGCGAGCGCGATCGTCTGAGGTCGGCTTGGCGGTCCCGACGTCCATGCCCCGATACACGAGCATGGAATCCACCGAGACGATCTCGGCTCCGAGTGCCTCGGCGATGGCCAGCCCCGCCTCGGTCTTCCCGGATGCCGTCGGTCCCACGAGGGCGAGGAGAGGCGCGCCGGGCACGGCAGGACCTCACACCGCGATCGGTTCGGGCGCGGCAACCAGCTCCCCCGTCAAGCGGTGTGCGGCTGCCTCCGTTATCCGAGCCCAAACGAACGTACCCGGCTCGAGCTGATCGGGCAGGTGCACGATCCGATTCGTCCGCGTCCTCGCCTGGATGGAAGGACCGCGTTTACCGGCGCCCTCCACCAAGACCTCGAACCTGCGCCCCACCTGCTCACGGGCGCGCTCCAAAGAGATGCGCTCCTGGATCGCAGCCAGCCGATCGAACCGCTCCTGAACGACATCCTTCGGGACCTGCTCCGCGAAACCCGCTGCCCGGGTGCCCGGTCGCGGCGAGTACTGGAACATGTAGGCGCTATCGAACCGGGCACGTTCGACGACGTCGAGGGTGCAGAGGAAGTCGTCCTCGGTCTCACCGGGGAACCCCACTATGACGTCGGTGGAAACGGCGATATCGGGGATGGCAGAGCGGATCCGTTCCAACCACCCCAAGTACCTGTCGCGCCGGTACGACCGCTTCATCGCCTCGAGCACCCGATCCGATCCCGACTGCAGCGGGAAGTGGATGTGCTCGCAGACCGACGGTGTCGCCACCATGGCGTCGATCACGTCCGGGGTGAAATCGTGTGGATGAGGTGAGGTGAACCGCACACGCCGGATCCCATCGATCGCGCCGACCTCGCGGAGGAGGTCCGCGAACAGAGGCCTGCGCGAGGATCCCGGCACGGTGAGGTCGCGGCCGAACGTGTTCACGTTCTGTCCGAGCAGGGTGATCTCGACGACGCCGCGGCGGGCCAGCCCTTGGACCTCGGCCAGGATGTCTCCGATCGTCCGCGATCGCTGTGGCCCCCGGACCAGCGGGACGATGCAGAACGTGCATGCGTTGTCGCATCCCGGTGCGATGGAGACCCACGCGCGGAAGTTGTCGTGACGCGCCGCAGGAAGGGCACCGGGGAAGACCTCGGTAGCCTCCCTGACGTCCATCTGCGGACCGTCGTGCTCCGCGGCGGCCAGCAGTTCGAGCAGCTGCGGCAGCGCGTGTGTGCCCACGACCACGTCGACCCACGGTGCTCGAGCCTGGATCGCCCCCTGATCCTTCTGCGCCAAGCAGCCGGCCACGACGATCCGCAGACCCGGGTGCCGTTCCTTCAGCGGTTTCAGATGCCCTAGGTTGCCGTAGAGACGGTTGTCGGCGTTCTCGCGGATCGCGCACGTATTGAATACGACCACACCTGCCTGATCGAGGTCTTCGGTGGGCGTCATGCCGTCGCCCATCAACAACCCCGCGATCTTCTCCGAGTCATGCTCGTTCATCTGACACCCGAAGGTGCGGATCAGATAGGTCCGTTCCATGTGGATCGAGGCTACCGGACGGACGTCACTTGGCGTACTCCACCGCTCGGGTCTCGCGCACCACGGTGATCTTGATCTGGCCTGGGTACTGAAGCTCCTCCTCCACCTGCTTCGCGATATCCCGCGCGATCATCTGGGCCTGGACGTCGTCCACGTCCTCGGGCACCACCATCACGCGAACCTCCCGCCCCGCCTGCATGGCGAACGTCTTCTCCACGCCTGGCTGCGCCGTGCAGATCTCCTCCAGCCGCTCGAGGCGCTTCACGTAGGTCTCGAGCGACTCGCGGCGTGCGCCCGGACGCCCGCCGCTGATGGAGTCGGCGATCTGCGCCAGGACGGCATCGACCGAATGCTGCTCAACCTCACCATGATGAGACTCGATGCAGTGGACGACCTCTGGGCTTTCCTTCATCCGGCGCGCGATCTCGGCGCCGATGATGGCGTGAGATCCCTCGATCTCGTGCGTGACCGCCTTCCCGACATCGTGCAGGAACGCCCCCCGCTTGGCGATGGTCCCATCCACACCGATCTCGGCCGCCAAGGAAGCCGCGATGTGCGCGGACTCCACCAGATGCTTCAACACGTTCTGCCCATACGAGGTCCGGTATTGGAGACGTCCGAGCAGCTTGATCATCTCGGGGTGGATGTCCGTGATCCCAACCTCCGCGACGGCGTCCTCACCGGCGCGGTGGATCCGCTCCTCCAACTCGCGCAGCGATCGCTCGTGCACCTCCTCGATCCGGGCCGGGTGGATCCTGCCGTCGGCCACGAGCTTCTCCAAGCTCATCCGCGCCGCCTCTCGACGCACCGGGTCGAAGCACGACAGCACCACGGCCTCGGGCGTGTCGTCCACGATCAGGTTCACTCCCGTGGTCGCCTCGAACGCCCGGATGTTCCGGCCCTCCCGGCCGATGATGCGGCCTTTCATATCGTCGCTTGGCAACGCGAAGACCGAGACGGTCGATTCCGCCGTCTGCTCGGAGGCGACGCGCTGGATCGCGATCGTCACGATCTTGCGGGCCCGCTCCTCGCCGTCCTCGCGCGCCCGCTGTTCGATCTCGCGCACCTGGCTCATAGCCGCCCGCTTCGCCTCCTCCAGGACCTGGGCCATCAGGTGATCTCGAGCCTCGCTCGAGGTCATACTGGCTATGCGCTCGAGCTGGGCTCTGTGTTGCTCGGCCGACTTCTCCAACTGTTCTCTGACGTACTGCAGCTTCTCGTCACGCTCGCTCAGCTCCGCCGCCTTCGCCTCCACCCCGCTCGCCTGCTTGCGGAGATCGGCCTCGAACTCCGCCATCCGGCGCTCCAGACGCGTGACCTCTTCGCGCCGCGCGCGGACGTCTTCCTCGGTCTCCCGGCGGATCGTCGCGGCTTCTTCGCGGGCCTGCTGGATCGCCTCGACCCGAGTTGCATCGGCCTCGCGTTCGGCTTGCAGCATCGACTTCTGGGCACGCGCCTCGACGCTCTGAGCGTTCGAGGTGGCCATCGCCTTGCGGATCAGGAACCCCACGGCGATCCCCGCCACCAGGGCGACGACGCCGACCACAACTGGCTCCATCGTTCCTCCCAACACACGTTGAACGCGTCTTGAGAGAAGAACCCGAAGGTCCCGCCGTTCGTTAGGGGACGGTGTGCGCGAGCACGGTCACGGTGCGCTATCGGCAAGGGGCGCCGGACGCGCCGCGGTTCGTCGGTCCTTGGTCGTTCGGTCGGTCGGACTCGCTCACATGGCCTCGTTGTTGAACGTCGGATCTTCGTGCGTTCCTCTCGTGTTCACGATGCTACGGCCGCTTGGTCCAGGAGGCAAGGCCGGGTCGTCGTTAGAGGGTCGAGCGCGAGCGCCCGGCGGGCCGCCCCGCGGGCTACCTCCGGCCCGAAGCCGCGTCGCATCAACAGGGACGTGAGGCGGGAGAACCCCTTCTGAGGGTCGATGGAGCGCATCCGCGCCGCCCTGCTCGCCGCCAAGGCGTCCGCTCGTGCCTCCTCCTCCTCGGCATGCGGATCCACCGTCTCGTCGATGATCTCGCGATCCACTCCGGCCGCCGCGAGCGCGCCGGACACCGCTCGCACGCCCGAACGCTTCACCCCGAAGGCGTGCTCGGCCAGCTGTCGCGCGAACGCTCGATCGTCCACGAGCCGCACCCGCTCGAGCCGCTCTAGGACCTCACCCACCTCGGTGGAGTCGAAGCCAGCCTGCAGGAGACGTCGCTCCAATTCCCGGCGGCTACGCGCGCGCACCGCGAGCAAGCCCAGCGCGCGCTCGTGGCAACTCTTTGGATGCTTGGGCTTCCGCGAAGACGGAGAGGCCACGACGGGCTCAGCCGTCGCCGTTGCGCGCCTTCGAGGCCTTCGCCGCGGCGGGGGCCGCAGGAGCCGCGTCCTCCAAGACTAGGTCAGGCACTATCTCGATCGGTGTCTCATCACCTTCGGTGCCGAAGGACGTGAGCCCGACGGCCTCGCGGACCTTCCGGTCGATCTCGTCGCGCATGTCGATGTGCTCGACGAGGAACTGCCGGGCGTTCTCGCGCCCCTGCCCCAGCTGCTCCCCTTCGTAGGTGAACCAGGCGCCCGACTTCTTGACGATCTCGAGATCGACACCCACATCCAGCAGGGAACCCTCCTTAGAGATGCCCTTCCCGTACATGATGTCGAACTCGCACTGGCGGAACGGCGGGGCGACCTTGTTCTTCACGACCTTCACCCGCGTGCGCGAACCAACCACATCGGTACCGTCCTTCAGGTTCTCGATCTTCCGTACATCGAGACGTACGGACGAGTAGAACTTGAGGGCGCGGCCGCCGGGCGTGGTTTCTGGGCTTCCGAACATCACGCCGATCTTCTCGCGGAGCTGGTTGATGAAGATGGCGGACGTGTCGAACTTCGACAGGGTCCCCGCCAGCTTCCGCATGGCCTGAGACATCAGGCGGGCCTGCAGTCCGACGTGGGTGTCCCCCATCTCGCCTTCGATCTCGGCGCGCGGCACGAGGGCGGCCACCGAGTCGATGACCACGACGTCGAGGGCGGCCGAGCGGACCAGCATGTCGGCGATCTCGAGGGCCTGCTCGCCGGAGTCCGGCTGGGAGACCAGGAGCTCGTCGATGTTCACGCCGAGCTCACGGGCGTAGGTGGGATCGAGTGCGTGCTCCGCGTCGATGAAGGCAGCGATGCCGCCCTTGGCCTGTGCTTCGGCGATCATATGGAGGCAGACCGTGGTCTTGCCCGAGCCCTCCGGTCCGAACACCTCGATGATGCGGCCGCGAGGGATGCCACCGACTCCGAGCGCGATGTCGAGCGCGAGGGATCCGGTGGGGATGACGGTGATGCCGGCGCCCATGGGGTGCTCCCCCAACTTCATGACAGCGCCCTTGCCGAACTGCTTCTCGATCTGCTGCAGCGTGACGTCGAGCATCTTGTCGCGATCCATCCCTGAAGCCCCCTTCTGACCCCTCGGTTCGCCGGAGAGGAGGATCCGACGGCGCTCGTCTCCCATCGCAGAGACCTTACCGAGTGGCTCCGACATAACTTACACCCCTGTCATTCGGCGGGTATAGCGCACACAGACGGACGGAGGCTACTCGAACAGGTGTTCGAACACAAGGACATTCGGTCTATCCGCTCAGTGGGAACGCCGCGATCGGCTCGTAGAGAGGCGCCGACCTGCCCAGGTCGCTCTGGTACACCAGGAGCCGCTCGATCGAGAACGCCTCCGTAAGAAGAGCGGTGGCGCCGTACTCATGCGGTAGGTGGAGCGGCGGCTCGGATCGAGCGACCGTGAGGTGCGCGTGGAAGGCCCGTGCCTCGACCCGGAACTCCTTCGTGAGCGCAGCGTCGAGATCTCCAGCGAGCGTCCCGAGGCCGTTCGCCGAGTCGTCGATCCCCACCCATAACACCCGGGCACGCGCGGCGGAGGGGAACGCGCCGAGCCCGTGGAGCCGCGCAGTCACAGGGACCTGCGATGTCGCCACGCCATCGACCGCCTCGAGCACCCACTCGTGCAGTCGGGGCCGCGTCGCTCCTAGGAACTTGAGCGTCACATGCCAGTTGGCCGAAGGCACCCACTTCGCGCGCGGGAAGGCGAGACGCCAGGGCTCGATGGCCTCGTGCACCATCCGCTTGGCCTCGTCGGGGATCTCCACCGCCACGAAGAGCCTGCGCGAGGCGGTCTCGGGACGTGCGGCGCGATCTCCGGCCACCAGGGATCCCCTTAGGCCGTGCGGTCGCCACCCGCCACGGGCGCCGCCCCCGGCAGAGGCACCCCTTCCAGGTGCCGGCGGATCAGGTCGAGCGCTGCCTGTTCGGCCCATCTGCGAACCCGATCGCGTTCGCCTGTCACCCGGACCTCCCGAGCGTGACCGATGCCGTCCGCGTCTAGCCCGATCCACACCGAGCCGGGAAGAGCACTGCCGTGCGGCTCGGGCCCGGCGGCCCCGGTCAGCGACAGGCCGACGTCTACGCCGAACACGCGGCGAACACCGGACGCCATCTCGAGCGCGCAGGTCTCGCTCACGGCGCCCGGACCATCGAGCGTTGCCCGCGAGACGCCCAACAGCTCTCGCTTCGCATGGGCCGTGTAGACGACCGCCGCCCCCGCGAAGTAGGCGGAGGCCCCCGGGACTGACGTTATCCGTGCTCCAACAGATCCCCCCGTGAGGGACTCGGCGATAGCCATCCGCCTGCCCGAGGCCAGCAACAACCGGCCGACCGCCTCCTCGAGCGTCTCGTCGGTGGTCGTGAAGACTTCGTCGCCCAAGCGGCGCCGGACCTCAGCGACCAGCGGCTCCAGTAGCGCCTCCGCCCGCTCGACGTCTGCGGCTTTGGCGGTGAGTCGCACCTTGACCTCGCTCGTGGAGGCCAGGTACGCCACGCTGGGGTTGGAGGAGGCCTCGAACAGATCCTGCAGCATCTCGGCCACTCGCGATTCGCCCAGGCTCGCGCTCCTGAGCGTCCGGGAGACGATCGTGGCCGGCCCCGCCAGTTCCGCGAGCTCCGGCAGGATCGTTCCCTCCATCATCTCCTCCATCTCCGCGGGCACCCCCGGGACCGCGTACAGACGCTTCCCCCCTGGGAGCTCGGCCACGAGTCCGGGAGCCGTTCCCCGGTCGGGGGTGATGGTCCGCATCCCGGCGGGGACGTCGGCCTGTCGGAGGTTGCTCAGGGGCATGTCACGGCCGAACGCCGCGAACTTCTCCCGGAGCATCTCCTCTATCTCGGGATGGCGGAGCATCGGGACATCAGCCAAAGCGGCGATCGCGTCGCGCGTCAGATCGTCCTCGGTCGGTCCGAGCCCACCGGTCACCAACACGATGTCCACACGTTGCAGCGAGGACCGCAGCACGCTCACGACCCGATCCAGATTGTCGCCCACGACTTGGTGGAAGAGGACGTCGACGCCGATCGTCGCCAGCCGCTCAGAGATCCAGCGGGCGTTGGTGTTCGAGATCTGACCGAGCAGGAGTTCGGTGCCGACCCCCACGATCTCTGCGCTCAGGCCTGGTTCGATGGTTAGGCCTCCTCGGTCGTGTCGAAGCTGAACGTGTCTGTCCATGGCTGGCCGGGTTGACCGGCGATCCCCAGGTCCACTCCGTTCACGGAGACGCGAAGTGCGCCACCGTCGCTGGCTCGCAGCTCAAGCTCTGACTGGGCCATGAAGCTGCGGGTCTCCCCCGCCTCCATGGAGTAGGCCGACTCGACGCCGTCCGCCACGACCGTGATGTCCAAGGCCGACACGGCCTCGATCACCGCGTCGATCGCGCGATCGAGGGGGTCCGGATCGGCGGCTACGGTGGGCAGCGTGGCAGGGGTTGGCGCGGAATGACCTCGAGACAGGAATCCGAACACGATCGCGAACACCAAGATCACGCCGGTCAAGAAGATCATCAGCCGTTGGTTGTCCCGGATCCTGGTCGCGGCGATGGCCCGCTCCACGCGCCCGAGCTTCGCGGGTGGCGGTGGCGGCGCAGGCTCAGCGGCGTGTTGCGCGTACGCCCCGATCACCTTCTCTGGCGAGAGCCCGAGGTACTGGGCGTAGGTGCGGAGCGAGCCCCGAACGTAGACATCGCCGAGCAGCGCCCCGAACGATTCTGATTCGAGCGCATGTAGCTGATCTATAGGGATCTTGGTGTCGCGGCTCGCCGCGTCGAGGGTGATGCCCCGTCGTTCACGTGCCTTCCGCAACGCGGGGCCGACCCCGATCATCGGATCCTGCACGGGACCTCCGGCCATGGGTCTTCGGGGATGATAGTTGACCCGCGCTCGGTAGAGCCGCAAGTCACACCGGCCGTGGATCTACGCCCCCGAGGCCCCGAGGAGGACGAACCGATCGTCGGGGTCATGAACGTAGCGACGGTCAGCGGCGCAGGACCTAGGACCAAGAAACGTCCTGCTATCGCCTTCCGTCCGCTGCACGCCGCCGCAACGGTGACTACTGTCCCCAGCGGGAGGGACACGGGGACGATGGATCGCGACGCTGAACGTACGAAGAACCAGGCTGAGAGCTCGCCGTTGGGGTCGTTCTCCGAACGGGTCCAGACGCCCGACCTTCTCTCGGAGGGGCCCGTCCGGTTCCTGCTCGTCGCGGGGGATCAGGACGACGGCGCCTGGGGACTGGTGGGGTCGTTCTGGCTCTCGATAGATGGCGAGCGGGGTGGATTCTTCGTCTCACCCCAGTCGCTTTGGCGCGGGAGCGAGATGGTGCGCAGCTACAAGAGCGCCCGCTCCCGAGGGTGGAACGACAGCGACATCTACGCTTATTGGCAGGGTCAGGTTGGCATCTCGGGGTCGTTCATGATCGACCCGCAGCAGCACGCCGACAACCTGTTCCAGGTCGCGCGGCGCGTGGGGGCACTCTAGCCAGGACCTGCGCCGATGCGTCACGGCCTAGGACCAATGGAGGGGCGATCTTTCGTTCCTCCGACGGCTGCTTTCCCTACCCGGTCGGCGTACCTTGATTGAGCCATGACGCGCACGAAGGAACGCTCGAGCTGGAACCGGCTTTCGCCGTTCGCGGCGACGCCGACCGCCGCCCACGCCCCCCAGCTGGTGAGCGACGAACCCGTGAACTTCCTGCAGGTCGCGGGCGAGCAGGACGACGGCTCATGGGGGATCGTAGGAGCCTACTGGCTGTCTCTGAGCGGTCGAGACGGAGGTTTCTTCATCTCACCAACGGCGCTGTGGCAAGGGACCGAGATGGCGCGGAGCTATCGGGGGGCTCTCTCTCGCGGATGGACCGAAGAGCAGATCTTCTCCTATTGGAAGGATCTGGCGGGCGACGTGGGCACCTACAAGATCGCGTCGGAAGACGCCGGCAGCCTGTTCGAGGTGGCCCGCCGGGTCGGTGCGCTCTAGAGAGGTCCCGCCGCGGTGCTCAGGCGCTCCGGCGTTCCTCCCACTCTTCCCACGTGATAAGCACGTCACGCGCCTTGGAGCCCTGACTCGCGCCGACGACCCCCTGATCCTCCAGAAGATCCATCAACCGTCCCGCTCGCGCGAAGCCGACCTTCAGCTTTCGCTGAAGCATCGACGTGGACCCTAGCTGCGAGCGGATCACCAGCTCGGCAGCCTGCTGCAAGAGATCGTCGTCGTCGCCCTGACCCGAGCCGCTCGCGCCCGAGGAGCTCTCGGTGGGCGGCCGGCCCAGGCCTTCGACGCTCTGCTCATAGATGGTCTCGCGCTGCCCCCGGATGAACGAAGACACGTCGTGGATCTCCTGCTCGGTCACCCAGGCGCCCTGCAGGCGCGTGGGCTTCGAGGCGTTCGCGGGGGCGTAGAGCATGTCGCCGTGTCCGACGAGTTTCTCTGCGCCGTTCATGTCCAGGACCACCCGAGAGTCGGCCTGGCTGGAGGTCATGAGGGCCACGCGTGAGGGGATGTTCGCCTTGATGAGTCCGGTCACCACGTCGACGCTCGGTCGCTGCGTGGCTAGCACGAGGTGGATGCCGACGGCGCGCGCCATCTGCGCGATGCGACAGATCGCATCCTCCACGTCGCGAGGCGCGACCATCATCAGATCGGCAAGCTCATCGACGACGACGACGATGAACGGCATGTGCTCGTACTTGTCCTCCATGCCGAGCGGGATCCTGAGCGTCCCCTCGCGGAACCCGGCCTCGTAGCTATCGATGTCACGAACGCCGACCGTGGCGAGGATCTCGTAGCGCATCTCCATCTCGCGGACGATCCACTGCAAGCGCTTCGGCGGCGCGCTTGGGATGCACGATCACGGGTGAGAGGAGATGCGGGACCTCGGCGAAGTGGCTGAGTTCCACGCGCTTCGGGTCCACCAGCACCATACGCACGTCATCGGGGGTCGTCCGCATGAGGAGCGATGTGATGAAGGAGTTGACGAGAGAGGACTTGCCTGCTCCGGTCGCGCCCGCGATGAGCAGATGGGGCATCGCGGCGAGATTCACCATCTGCGTACGGCCGTGTACATCCTTGCCAAGCGCCACGGTGAGCGGATGTGTGGCCTCTTTCGCGGCCTTCGAGCGCAAGATATCTCCGAGCATCACGAAGTCGCGATGCTTGTTGGGGACCTCGACGCCGATCGCCGACTTGCCAGGGATCGGTGCGATGATCCGCACGTCCGGAGTGGCGAGCGCATAGGCGATGTCGCTGGAGAGCTGCAAGACCTTGTTCACCTTGGTGCCGGCGGCGATGTCCACCTCGTACATCGACACCGTCGGCCCCCTGTGGGCGCCGGTCACCCGCGCATCCACGCCGAACGTGTGGAGCGTGCGCTCGAGGGCCGCCATGGTCTCCTCTTGGTGACGCCCGTCGGCTGTGGACGGCGGAGCCGTGCGCAGCAGGTCGAGCGGAGGGAGCTGATACGGGCCGCTAGGGGTGGCAACGGTCCTCGCCCTGGCGGCCCTAGCGGGCGCGGGATCGGACCGGTCCTCGCTCTCGTCTTCCAGCACCGGCGCCTCCGGCAGGACCACCAGGTCGTCCTGCGGCTCATCAAGCCCCAGCGCCTCGCGGACGCTCAGTCGCCGGCTAGGTCGTGGCGACCGCAGCTCCGAGTCGAGTCTCGCGCCGACCGGATCGCGTTCCGGCCTTGAGTCACGGAAGGTACGGACACGCTCGATCATCCGGGCAACCGGAGTGCCGGTGAAGATCAGTAGGCCAAGGGTGGTCAGGCCGGTGCAGACGATCGCCGAACCGATCGAGGAGAGCACCCGTGACATCGGGTGAGCGGCGGATGCGCCGATCACACCGGCGTCGTTCGAGAGCACGGCGTACCCGTCGAACGGGCTCGGGTTGCCACGGGCGAGGGAGAGCAGCCCCAGCGCTCCGAAGACGAGCACCGTGAAGCCGATGAACATCCGCAGTCGATCCTCGACGGCCGTATCGCGAAGGAGCACGACGCCCCAGTACACACCGACGATCGGGAAGGCGTACGCGCCCACCCCGAAGGCACCTTGGAGGAACCACGAGATGCCGTGCCCGGCAGGCCCGGCCGCATCGAACCAAACCGAGAGGACCGCGAGCAGAGCGAACACCACGAGTCCGATGCCCACGGCATCGCGGGTCCACGGAGACAGGATCTGCCTCGTTGGGGTCCGCGTCTTCGTCGGCTTCTTCTTCGCTCTCGGCTTCCGCGACGACGGGGAAGACCGCCGGGCCGGAGCCCGGCGGGCCGTCTTCTGCGCCACCTACACCTCCATGATCACGGGCAGGATGACCGGCTTGCGCTGGGTGACCTCGTAGAAGTACTTACCCAGCACACGCCGAACGTTCTGTTGGAGGGCCGACGGATCCGTGACGTGGGCCTCCGCGCTCCCTTCGAGGGAAAGCATGACGCGTTTGCGGGCCTCTTCAAGGATGTCCCCGGAAGTCTCGTCATAGACGAACCCCCGGTTCACGATGTCGGGGCCGGCCACGATCTCGCCTGTTTGGGCCTCCACCGTGAGTACCACCACGACCACCCCGTCCCCGGCCAGCTTGCGACGGTCACGCAGGACCGATCCCCCGACGTCGCCGATGCCGAGTCCGTCCACGAAGGTCATCCCCGCCTGAACGCGATCCACCACCTGAACGCGCTCGCCCACCTCCACGACGTCGCCGTCCTCGCACACGATCACGTGATCGCTGGGGATGCCGACCTCGATGGCCAAGCGGGCGTGATGCTGCAGATGTCTTCGCTCGCCGTGGATCGGGATGAACCACCGCGGCCGGACCAGCGAGAGCATCAGACGGAGCTCTTCCTGGGCCGCGTGGCCGCTGGCATGCACGGCGTCCGACGGAACGTGATACACGTCGCCGCCGGTCCGATAAAGCGCATCGACCACGCGGTGGATCGCCGGCTCGTTCCCCGGGATCAACGAGGATGAGAGCACGACCGTATCGTCGGGGCCGAGCTTCACCCATTTGTGCTCGCGGGCGGCCATCAGCGACAGGGCCGAATACGGTTCCCCCTGGCTGCCGGTGCAGATCACGACCACGCGGCTGGGATCGAGGCGATCGACCTCCTCGATGGCGACGATGTCTTCGTCGGGAACGTGGAGCATCTCGAGCCGCCGCGCGGCCTCAACGCTCTTCAACATCGACCGACCCAGGAACGCGACCACTCGCTCGTTGGCTCTCGCCGCGTTCACGACCTGCTGGATGCGGTGGATGTGGCTCGAGAAGCAGGCCACGACGACGATGTGCGGGGCCTTCTCGATGATCCGGTGAAGGACCGGACCAACGCTCCGCTCGCTCGACGTGTATCCGACCTCTTCGGCGTTGGTCGAGTCCGAAAGCAACAGGTGGACTCCGAGCCCGCTCGCCTCCTCGGCGAGGCCGTGGAGGTCGGTGGGCCGGCCGTCCAGCGGCGTCTGATCGATCTTGAAGTCTCCCGTATGCAGGATCGCCCCCAGCGGGGTGTCCACCACGACAGCCATGCCGTCGGGGATCGAGTGCGTCACACGCAAGAAGCGCATCGAGAACGGGCCGACGGTCGTCGTGCCTTCCCCCGGCGTGACCACGTTGAGTTGGCACCGATCGGCCACGCCGTGCTCCTCGAGCTTGCCTTCGAGCAGAGCCAGCGTGAACGCGGTGCCGTAGACGGGGATGCCGGAGAGCTCACGGAGGAGGTACGGGAGCGCCCCGATGTGGTCCTCGTGCCCGTGGGTGAGGACCACGGCCTCGATCTGGTCGGCTCGTTCGCGCACGTAGTCGAAGTCGGGCAGCACCAGGTCGATCCCGAACATGTCGGCCGAAGGGAACGACAGGCCGACGTCGATCAGCAGGATCCGGTCGTCCAGCTCCAGGCAGGCCATGTTCCGGCCGACCTCGCCAACCCCACCGAGGAAGACGACGCGAACGGCGGTGTCAGAGGAGACCGGCGTCCTCCAGGGCTCGGCGGACCCGGTCGCGCTCCTCAGATGTCGCTGGAACGAGCGGCAGACGCGGTACGCCCGCAGGGAGGCCGAGCATCTCGAGCGCCGCCTTCACTGGGATCGGGTTCGAGGTGATGAACAGGGCGTTGAACAGCGGCGACAGGGCCTCGTGGATCTTCCGGGCCGCGGGAACGTCGCCCGTTTCGATGAGCTCGATCATCTGGCGGATCTGTGGCCCCACCAGGTGGCTGGCCACGGACACGATCCCGACCGCGCCCAGGCACACATAGCCGAACGTCGCCCAGTCGTCGCCGCTGTATACCTCGAAGTCGGGCGGCGCCTCGGCCATCAGGCGCGACACGCCCTGGAAGTCCCCGGTCGAGTCCTTGACGGCGACGATGTTCGGGCGCTCAGCCAGACGCAGGAGCGTGTCGTGCTCGATCCGCGTCGCGGTCCGGCCTGGGATGTTGTAGACGATGATCGGTAGGTCAGTGGCGTCGGCCACGCGCTCGAAGTGCGCGATCAGTCCGCGCTGCGGCGGCTTGTTGTAGTAGGGCGTCACGACCAGCAGCCCATCGGCACCGGCGTCCTCCGCCGCTTGGGTCAGCTCCAGGGTCTCGGCCGTCGAGTACGTGCCCGTCCCGCAGATCAACTGACCCCGGCCTCGGATCACGCCGCCCACGGCCCGGAACAGCTCGGCCTTCTCCTTGTGTGTGAGGGTGGGCGATTCTCCGGTGGAGCCGGCCACCACGATGGCGTCCGATCCGGAATCGAGCAGGTGCGCCGCCAGGCGTTCCGCGCCATCGATGTCGATCGCATGGTCGTCGCGGAACGGCGTGACCATCGCGGTGATGAGCGAACCGAACCTGCCGGACATCCGTCCTCCTTCGCCACCGGGGCGGTGGACGTAGACGCGCCCTATGCTAGCTCCCGATGCCGCGCATCTACACCAAGACGGGGGACGACGGCACCACCGGGCTCCTGTATGGAGGTCGGATCTCCAAGGCCGACCTGGCGACCGAGGCATACGGCACCACGGACGAGGCCGTCGCCGCGCTGGGCCTGGCCCGATCCCTATGCGAAGGGCCGGCGCTACAGGAGGACATCCTGGCGCTGCAGCGCGACCTATTCGTGGTGGGTGCGGACCTCGCTACCAACCCACGTGAGCGTGCGAAGCTCAGTCCCGAGGTCTCGCTCGTGACCGATGCGATGGTTCAGCGGCTTGAGGCTCGGATCGACGACCTGGTCGCTGAGCGGCCACTGCCCGACGCGTTCATCGTCCCTGGCGTGAACCCTGGAAGCGCGGCCCTCGACCTGGCCAGGAGCGTCGTTCGCCGAGCCGAGCGGCGGGTGGTGGAGATGGAGAGGGCGGACCGCTCCGTGAACCCAGAGACCCGCAGGTACCTGAACCGGCTGTCGGATCTTCTGTTCGTGCTAGCTCGGCGGCAGGCGGGCGAGATAGAACCCCCCAGCCGATGAGTCACTCGACGGGCACCGGGGCGAACGCGCCGTAGTTCGAGTCGCCGAAGAGCAAGATCACCAGGCCGATCGTTCTGGGCTTTACCTCGTCGGAGAACGTCACCTGGAAGGTGGCCGAGCCGCTGTCGGGTATCTTCGCCGCGGCGTCCACCGTGCCGTCGTGGCGCGCGCCCGTCGCATCGATCACGTAGAGCGAAGGCGGGGCGAGCTCCGCCCCTGAGGCGTTCGTGACCTCAAGCGTGGCGGTGCTGGCATCGAAGCTGAGATCCGCCGCTATGCCGCCGAACCGGTAGCTGTACTCCCCAGGCTGGAACCTTACCGGCCCGGTTGGAGGCAACGACGTGGGCGATTCGGGTGTCGGTGTTCCCTCTCCGTCGCCGCCGCTCGTACAACCGGCCGCGAAGATCGCGACCAGGAGAAGGGGTGCGACGAAGCGGCGTGGGGTGCTCACGGATGCGGCATGATACGCGAACCCTGGAAGGAGACCGTGGAGCATGAAGTTCCTAGAGCTGCGACGGCACGCGATCCGGGACCCCGATGTAGATCGTCTGTCGGCAACCGGCCGCGCCCAGGCGGAGGACGTGGGTCGGTCCGCCGTGGTGACCTACGACGCCGTGTTCGTCTCCCCATCGCAGCGGACCGCGGAGACCGCCGCATGGTTCCTGCGAGGCGCTGGCCAGCAGCTGCCCGAGCACGCGGTGATCCCAGGGCTCGCGGGTAAGGACGCGTCCGGCGGCTCCCCGGAGGGCATGGCCGCCGGTGTGCGGGCGCTGCTGGATCGCCTTTCCGATGACGAGCGCGGCCTGGCCATCAGCCACACGCCGCTCGTCGAGCGCGCGGCGTACGGGCTGACGGGTCGGGAGATCCTGCCACTCAGCGAGTGCGAAGGGATCCTGGTCACACTGTTGGATGACGGAACCATCGACGTCATCGAGCTCCGTGCGGAAGCGGGCCTTCCGTCCACGTGAGCTGGGGTGAGCACATCGGCGCGGCGTTCGCCCTTGGGTTCGCGCTGGGCGCAGCACCCGGCCCCGTTCAGCTGCTCCTGCTCACCGAGACCGCGAAGCGTGGGCTATCGGGCGGCATAAGGGTGATGATCGGTGCGAACGGCACGCTGCTCGTGGTGATGTTGGCACTAGCGTTCGGATTCTCATCGATAGCGCCTAGCGAGGGCGTGCTACGGGGTCTCCGGCTGGTCGGAGGAGCGTTCCTGATCTACTTGGCGGCGGATGAGCTGCTGCACCTGCGTCGGGAATCCTCCGACGGCCGGACGCGTCCGCACGACGATGCTCTCGGGACGGGGCCGACCATGCGCGGCATCGTCGCCGTGGTCCTCAACCCAGGCGCGTGGATCTTCTTCGCCACGACCGCGTCCGCGGTGATCGCGGAGTCGACTGCGGACGGGGGTCGGGATGCGGCGGTGGCGGCCGCCGTCGCCATGACCGTAGGGGTGTCCCTGTCGGACTTCATGTTCACCCTTCTCGGGAGCGGGGGCAGGACCCTGTTCGGCGAACGCGGTCTCCGGTGGATCCGGGGCGGGCTCTCGCTCGGCCTGGCGGCGATCGGACTGGCCTTCGTCTGGCAGGGCGTCCGAGGTTACTAGTCTGGGTCAGACTACTAGAAGAGGAACGAACACCAAGGCGCGGGATCGGTCGTGAACAGCGCGTCGGCCAGCGCCAGCGCCCCCGGCGTTTGCTCCTGGACGCGGCCCGCTCGATGCAGGCGCCGGAACCCAGTACCGCCCAGGTAGACGGCACCCAGATCGGTCGCGGTGCAGGCGATCTGGGTGCCCGCCCTAGTTCGCTCACACGAGGCTCCCTCGCGAGCGCTCGTGATCGCGTACCGGCCCTCGTTCCACGGACAGAACGGATCGGTGACCTCGATCACGACCGTACCGTCTCCGTTGTACCCACGTGCCGCTAAGGCCGTCGGCACGTCGACCAACCGCACGTACAGGCCGTCCTTCAGGCTGAACCGCAACCGTCGCGGCTCTTGCATCAGGTCGAGCAGCGGCTCGTCGACCGGACGGTTCCAGGCGTTCAACGAGTGCACCAGGTCGATGTCGAAGAGGTAGCGCCACATGTCCGCCCACCCCTGGGGGGTCGACCCGATCAGCTGACGTACCGTGACCTCGAGCTTGGCGATCGACTCTGGCCACTCGTGCTTCACCTTGTAGGTGGCGAAAGCGTCGACCGTTCCATCCTGCTCGTGGATCACGTACTTGACGGGATCGTCCTTGTCCTTGCCCGATTCGAAGAACAGCCACTCCCACCAGCGATCGTCCAATGCGATCATCCCGGGCCGGCGAGCCTGCTCCGCGTCGTAGACGCCGCGCATGAGCGGGAGCGCCTCGGTACGATCCAGCAGGCGCATGTTTCCCGTGCTCCGGTGGCCACGGACGAACGCCGATCGCTCGACCTCCAGATTGACCTCGCCCATGAAGGCCGCCATCCCGTAGCCGTACCTCCCGTAGATGCCACCCTCGGATGCGAAGAGCGCGGCCAGCGGCTCGCCACGCTCGCGCACGTCGTCGAGTTGCCTCCGCATCAAGGCCGTGTTGATGCCGCGGCGTCTGTGCGTGGGCTGGACACCGACGGCGGTGATACCGGCCGTCGCCACCTGTGCCCCTCCGGGGACCGTCATCCGGTACGAGGCAGCCGCGGCTCCACCAACGATCCTGCCGTCCTCCAACGCAGCCAACCAGCGGTCGGTCTCGGCGACGAGCCGCTCTTGTCGCAGGTCGTCGTCGGTGAGCCCTCCGCTGAACGCAGCCTCGAGGGAACGCAGAGCGGGCTCGAACTCCGCTTCGGCGATAGGCCTGATCTCGATGTCCATCAGCGGAGCCTACCGTGCGCGCGGAGCGGTCAGTCCAGTCCGTCGAAGACGTCGCGTAGGACGGGCTCACCCGGCCGGGGCGGCGGCCGATCGATCACGCCGTGCTCACGCGAGAACATCAGCAGCTGCTCTTCCTCGGTCATGTCTTGGACCTCATCTGCCTGGGTCTTGTGCTCCTTGAGGGCCGCCACGACGCGGGCTGCCACTGCGCTTGTATCCACGACGAGGCCGATCGTCTCGTTGGGAACGCCGCGCGGGTGGTACCGCTGCGTTAGGTCGAACGGCTCCCTCCCCGACGACACGAGTTGCTCGTTCCAGGTGTCGAGCAGCGTCTGTGGGATCGCGACGCGGATCAACCGACGGAACCCGGAGGTGCCTTCATCGCGGAGCCGATGGAACGCCACGGCGGTGGCTTCCCCCACGGTGACGTGGTCGGGATGACCCGTGATGCCTCGCTCAGGCCGTGGTTGGGATACCGGAGCCATTCGTGCCGGTCGGGTTCACGTCCCAAGGTGATCCACGATCGCCGATCCTCCTCCTCGCGAACCTGTCCTAACGTCTCCCGGGTGGCGAGAGGCGGGATCGGCGATCGGACCGGCCTCCCCGCTGGTCGCATGGATGAGCGTGAAGTGGAATCTCGGGTCTTCGGCGTGCAGCGCGATCGTGCCTGCGACGCCGAACGTGTCGTCGTCTGGGTGAGCGACGACCGCCGCGAACCTCCGGCTCACTCCTGACCCAACAAGGGGTCGAGGCCCAAAGTGAGGCCCGGCCGCGACGCGACAGCCTTCACCGCCATAAGCACGCCCGGCATGAACGAGGTCCAGTCGCTGGAGTCGTGGCGGATCCGAAGCGTCTGTCCCTGTCCTCCAAGGATGACCTCCTGGTGTGCGACCAATCCCGGGAGCCGAACGGAGTGCACATGGATGCCGTCCACGTCCGCACCCCGCGCGCCAGACACCCTCTCTTCTCCTCTCTCGGCCCGCCCCGCTCCACGCGCCGCAGCCATCCGCCGCGCGGTCGCCATGGCCGTCCCCGACGGAGCATCGGGTTTGTCTTCGTGGTGGAGCTCGATCACCTCGGCGTCCGGCATGTACCGAACGGCCTCAGCGGCGAAGCGCTGCATCAGAACCGCTCCGATCGCGAAGTTGGGGGCGATGAAGACGCCGACGTCGCGCTGTGCCTCCCACGCTGGGTCGGGCTCGAACCCGGTCGTGCCGCTGACCACGTGGATCTCCTGTCCGATGCACCAGGCGATGTTCTGGGGGGCGACCGACCCGCGGGTGAACTCGACCGCGACCTCGACGTCTGCAGCAACTAGCGCCTCCATGTCCGCCGACAGCTCGATCCCCTCGACCACCGACCCCGCGTGCGAGGGATCGACAGCTGCGGCCAGCTGTAGGTCGGGATCGGCCGCTATCGCCCGGCAAGTCTGCCGACCCATGCGCCCGGCGGCGCCGACGACGCCGACCCGGATCACGCCATGGCCTCCTTGAAGGCCCCGCCCGGGAACGGCCCCAGCACCGTGAGGGTCATCGGTTGCGACAGTACCCTCTCGGCCACTCGCCGCGCATCCTGCAGCGTCACATGCTCGATCCGCGAGAGTGTCTGACCCACCGTCAAGATCTCGCCGTGCGCTATCTCGGACTTGCCCAGCCGAGACATCCGCCCCCCCGGATCTTCGAGCGACAGCACCAGCGATCCTTTCACGTGACCCTTCGCCCGCTCGAACTCCTCCTCGGTGAGTCCACCCCCGGCGACGTCCGCGAGCTCGCGACGAAGGAGCCCGATCACTTCCTCCGCACGAGCGGGTGTGGTCCCCGCGTAGGTGGAGAAGATCCCGGCCTCCGTGTATTGCGAGTGATAGCTGTAGACCGAATAGGCCAGGCCCCGACGTTCGCGCACCTCCTGGAAGAGGCGGGATGACATCCCTCCGCCGAGCGCCGTGTTGACCACCAGGAATGCGAACCGGTCGGGATCGGAGCGTGCCAGCCCGTCGGTGCCGAGACAGATGTGCGCCTGCTCCGTCTTACGACGCCGGACGAGGCGCGTCCCGGAAGCGCGCGGCGGGTGCCCGGCCGCGCGCAGGTTCCAGGTGGAGATGGCGCCGTCCGGCAGAGGCCGCCCCGCATCCATGCGATCGACGAGCATGGCGAGCAGCTCCTCGTGCCGCAGGTTCCCCGCCGCTGCCACCACGAAGTTCCCTGGGACGTAGTGACGCTTGTAGAACCGGTGGACGGATCCACGCGTGGCGGCACCGATCGTCGCGGTCGTCCCCAGCACCGGACGCCCCAGCGGATGATCCGGCCACAGCGCCTCCGTGAAGACGTCATGGACCAGATCCTCCGGGGAATCCTCGTGCATGTTGATCTCTTCCAAGATCACCTGCCGCTCTCCATCCAGGTCGGCCGCGCGGATCAGCGAGTCCTGCAGCATGTCCGCCAGGTGATCGACCGCAAGCTCGAGGTCCCGGTCGCGCACGCGGGCGTAGTAGCAGGTGTATTCCTTCGAGGTGAACGCGTTGACGTCGCCACCCACCGCGTCGAACGCCTCGGCTATGTCCTGGGCCGATCGCGTGGGCGTTCCCTTGAACAGGAGATGCTCCAGGAAATGACTAGAGCCGCTGATCCGAGGCGCCTCATCACGTGAGCCGGCCAGGACCCAGATGCCCAGCGACGCCGAACGCACGCCGGACATCCGCTCCGTGACGACGCGAAGGCCCGACGTGTATTCGGTTCGGCGGATGGTCATCCGTGTGTGCTACTCCGCCGGGGGCGTGTTGCTGCTCTCGCCACCCTGGTCGCGGAAGCGCTTCCCGCGCGGCCGGTCGCCGCGGTTCCCGCCGCTGCGGTCACCACCGCCGCCTCGGTCACCGCGGTCCTCACGGGGACGGCGCTCGCCGCCGCCACCGGTGTTCTCCGCGCCTTCCGGCACTTCCCACTCGGGACCGATCGGCTTGAGGCTGATCTTGCCCTGGGGGTCGATATCCTCGACCAGCACCGTCAGCTTGTCGCCCTCCTTGACGGCCTCCTCGACGCTGGACAGGCGCTTGCCGCGCCCCAGTTTCGAGATGTGGACCAGTCCATCACGGCCGGGGACCAGGTTGACGAACGCGCCGAAGGTCGTGGTCTTCACCACGATCCCTTCGTAGGTCTCGCCGACCAGGACCGGACGGGGGTTCGCGATCTCGTCGATCATGCGCGCTGCCTCATCGGCACCCTCGCCACCCGTGACGGAGCCGATGAACACGGTGCCGTCATCCTGGATGTCGATGTCGGCGCCGGTGAGCGCGATGATCTCGTTGATCCTCTTGCCCTTCGGCCCGATCACCTCACCGATCTTCTCCACCGGGATCTGGATGGAGATGATTCGCGGCGCCTTCGAGTTGACCTCATCTCGCGGAGCCGGGATCGCTTCCTCGATAACGTCGAGGATCTTCAGCCGGGCCTCGCGTGCCTGCTTCAGGGCACCGGCCAGTACCTCGCCTGGGAGGCCGGTGACCTTCATGTCCAGCTGGATGGCCGTGACGAACTCACGCGTCCCGGCGACCTTGAAGTCCATGTCCCCCAAGGCATCCTCGGCACCCAGGATATCCGTGAGGGTAACGAAGGTCCCCTCGTCGGCGATCATGCCCATGGCGATGCCGGCCACCGGCGCCTTGATCGGAACGCCAGCATCCATCAGCGAGAGCGTCGATCCGCAGACCGACGCCATCGAGGTTGACCCGTTGGACGAAAGGACATCGCTCACCAGCCGCAGCGCGTAGGGGAACTCCTCCTCCGTAGGGATCACCGGGACGAGGGCCCGCTCGGCGAGCGCCCCGTGGCCGATCTCGCGGCGGCGCGGTGAGCCGACGCGGCCCGTCTCGCCCGTGGAGTACGGCGGGAAGTTGTAGTGGTGCATGTACCGCTTCCCGTCCTCGAGGTCGAGCGTGTCGATCATCTGCGTCATCCGCAACATCCCGAGCGTCGAGATGTTGAGAACCTGGGTGTCGCCGCGGCTGAAGAGCGCCGATCCGTGCGCGCGTTTGAGCACGCCGACCTCGGCCGAGAGCGGCCGGATATCGGTGGGCGTGCGGCCGTCCAGCCGGATCCCCTCGTCGATCACGCGCCTGCGCATGACCTTCTTCTGGACCTGCTTCCAGGCGGCGCCGAACTCGCCCGCGCGCGCGGCAGCATCGTCGCCGAGCACGGATGCAAGGTGCTGCTTGGTCTCGAACTTCAACGCGTCGAGCTTCTCCTCGCGCTCGGCCTTGTCGGGAACGATCGCCTCGGCGAGCCGATCCTTGGCGAACGCGCTGACCGCCTCGTAGACGTCATCGCCGTAGAGCGGGCGAGGCTCCCACGACTGCTCCGTGACGCCGACCGCATCGACAAGTTCCTGTTGGAAGTCGATCAGCTCAGCGATCACGACCTTGGCGGCCTCGAGCCCCTCGGCGACCGTCTCTTCCGTTGGCGCCGTAGCACCCGTGGCAAGCAAAGCCCACGTGTTGTCGGGAGCCTCGCCTTCGATCATGAGGATGTCGATCACGCCGGAGTCGTTCCGGCGCCCGGCCACGACGACGTCGAACGTCGCCTCCTCGATCTCCTGGAACGTAGGGTTGATCACCCACTGACCGTCGATCAGCCCCATGCGGACGGAGCCGACCGGACCATCGAACGGAAGTCCGGCCAGGCAGGTTGCCACCGATGCCGCGTTCATCGCCGGGATGTCGTACGGGTTCTCGCCGTCCATCCCCAGCACGGTGATGACGACCTGGACCTCATCGCGATAGCCCTCGCGGAACGTGGGGCGCAGCGGACGGTCGATCAGCCGGCAGGTGAGGACCGCCGTCTCGGACGGCCTTCCTTCGCGCCGGAAGAAACTGCCGGGGATCTTCCCCACTGCGTACATCCGCTCTTCGACGTCGATCGTGAGCGGGAAGAAATCGATCCCCTCGCGGGGGTTAGAGCTGACGCAGGTGCCGAGCACCTGGGTCTCGCCGTACGTGACCATGACTGCTCCGTCGGCGAGCCGGGCCATCTTGCCCGACTCGAACGTCAAGGTCTGGTTCCCGATCTTTCGGGAAAGGGTGGTGGCCATGGGCCGTTTCCTCCTCATCTTTCGGCGGACCACGATGGTCCGCGGAACGGTTCGGTTCGGGAGGCGGCGGGCTGGCCAGTTGTCAGTGGTGGGCCTCCGCGCGCACGGCTCTTCTTCCGCGTGGCTCGGGGGCTCGCTACTGATAACCGACCGCAGGTTCCATCGCCTCCGGTGGATCAGTGGGTCGTTCGCATCACTCCCTCATGCTGAAGGCGCCCCCGAAGGGCGCCTTCGGTCTATCGGCGGAGGCCGAGCTTGGCGATGATCTCGCGGTACCGCTCGATGTCTTCGCGCTTCAGGTAGTCCAAGAGCCGGCGTCGCTGGCCCACCATCTGCAGGAGGCCCCTCCGCGAGGCATGGTCCTGCTTGTGGGTCTTGAGGTGATCGGTAAGATCCGCGATCCGTCTGGTGAGGACCGCTATCTGCACCTCCGCGGAACCGGTGTCGCCCTGGGACCTGGCGTGCTCCCCGATGATCTGGGTCTTGTCGTCCTTGGTAAGTGACATAGCTGGTCAAGGCTACCAAACGCCGCGTGGTGGGCGCGTCAGCGTAGCTCCGGGTGACCGGGCGCGGTGATGAAGGCCGGCAGAAGCCTGCCGATCACCCGGCCCTTGGGGGTCACCGTGACCTCGGCCACGGCCGTAGTCGACCCTTCTACCGAGAAGTTCGGCCACACGAAGTTGCCCAGGCTCCAGAAGATCGGACGCCCCTTGTAGACCGACATCGGCTGGAGCCGGTGCGAGTGGGCACCGAAGATCACGTCCGCTCCTGCGTCGACCAGCCGATGCCCTTCGGACACCTGGTAGTCGCGCGGCTGAGTGTCCAACTCCACGCCCCAATGGATGATGACGACGACGAGGTCTGCCACACGCTCAGCGGCCTTCACCGCCTTGATCATGAGCGAGAAATCGTGCCCGGCAGCGGTTCCCGGCTTGTTGGGGCCGGCGACCGCGTCGAGGGGATCGAGGACCTCGTCGAAGCCCAAGACGGCTATCGTCCAACCGCCCTCTTCGAACATGGCCGGCCTCAGAGCCTCCTCCTGGTCCTTGCCCGCTCCCACCGGGGAGATGCCGGCCCGCTCGAGGTTGCGACGACTGTCGACCACTCCCTGTGGCCCTCTGTCGTAGGCGTGATTGTTCGCCAGGCTCCCCACCTCTACGCCTGCGTTCCACATCGCTGGCAGCGCCGCGGGCGTCCCGTGGAAGCTGAACTCCTTGTCGAGCTGCTCGCCGTCATCCGTCACCGGGCACTCGATGTTCACGACCGTGAGATCGTCTCTGCGGAAAAGCCCGCCCAGGCCGGACCAGGCGTAGGCATATCCCTCGGAGGCATACGTGGCGATGTAGCCGGGATCCAAGCTCACATCTCCCGCGCCGTGGATGACGATCCTCTCCCGTTCGGCCGCCACGGCAGACGGCGTGGGAGCAACCGATGCCTCCGCGTCGAGCGTCGAGCTCGTCGAGGGCTGGAGGGTCGATCGATCGACCTCATCGGACCCGGCGCCCGGCCAGGCCACGGCCACCGTGCCGACCACCGCGATAGCCAAGATCAGGGCCCAGAAGAACGGGAACCGGGCCTTGCCTGCGTGCCGGCCGCGCGACATCCGACGGGTCATCCTCTCTCGGTCGGTGGCACCAGGGTCCGCGTGCGCTCGACGTCGTCGGCGATGGCGGCAACGAGCGCGTCGACGGAGTCGTACTTAACCTCATCTCGCAGGCGCGCCCAGAACTCGACGGCCAGGTCGGCGCCATGGAGCGAATCCTCCTCGAAGTCCAGCAGGAAGGCCTCGACGTGGAGCGGCTCGGTACCGAACGTGGGGTTGGTACCGACGTCTATCGCCGCGAGGTACCGATCGGCGCGATGCTCCGCGACGCCCGCGTATATCCCCTGACCGGGCAGGAGGAGGCGGGGCCACGTCCGAAGGTTCGCGGTTGGGTAACCGAGGCCTTTGCCGCGGCCGTGGCCAGGGATCACCTCGCCGTCGAGCACGAAGCGCCTACCGAGGGCCTGGAGCGGCCAGTCGAGGTCGCCCGCAGCAAGCGCCTCCCGAACCGACGAGGACGAGACGGTGCGGCCGGCGAGATCGATCAGCGCCACGCCTTCCGCCGACAACCCGTAGGGCTCGCCCAGGGCCGGCAGGTTCTCGACCGTGCCGAGCGCCCGATGCCCGAAGGTGAAGTTGGCCCCCATCACGGCGTGGACGGCATGTAGACCGCCGACCAGCACATCTCGGACGAACATCTCGGCGGTCACGTGCGAGAACTGGGATGTGAAGGGCAACACGACCAGGATGTCCAACCCTGTCGCTTCCACCAGAGACGCCTTGCGAGCGACGGTCGTCAGCAGCCGTGGCTCGCTCCCAGGTCTCAGAACCTCACGCGGATGCCGATCGAACGTGACGGCGACCGATCGGACGCCGCGCTCGCGGGCTGCCTCCACCGTCCGGGCGAGCACGGCCCGATGTCCCAGGTGGACACCGTCGAAGAATCCAACGGTCACCACGCACGGGTCATCGTCGAGCGGCAGAGCCTGGAGCCCATCCTCGATCCGCATCCCCGGAGGGTATCGAAGCTCTGCTCCCTTCAGGCCCCGACCCGCTACGGTGCACCCCTGTGGGTCGACGACACCTGCTCCCCAAGACCGTGATGGCGCTGGCCCTGGCGTATTCGCTCTTGGTCGCCTGCGGTCACGAAGCTGTGCCGGGACAGACGACCGCGCTCGGGGATGACTCCATAACGGTCGCCTCGTTCGACTTCCCCGAGAGCCGTGTGTTGGCCGAGATCTACGCGCAGGTGCTGGAGGGACGCGGTTTCCGGGTGGAGCGTGCCCTTGGCATCGGACCGCGCGAGCTGGTCGCGCCCGCGCTTCAGCGGGGGCTGGTCGAGCTGGTCCCCGAGTACGCGGGAAGCGCTCTCACGTTCCTCGGCGGCTCCGCGACGAGCGACCAGACCGTCACCCACCAACGGTTGGTCGTCGCTCTCGGCTCCCGCGACCTGACCGCGCTGAGCCCGGCACCCGCCCAGGATCGCAATACCTTCGCGCTGCTGGCATCGACGGCCGAGGAGCTGGGCGTCCACACGCTCAGCGACCTCGTTCCCCACGCCGGCGAGATCGCTTTCGGAGGTCCGACCGAATGCGAGCAGCGTGATCTTTGTCTCAAGGGACTCGAGAGGGTCTACGGCCTGCGCTTCAAGGAGTTCGTCCCCCTGGATGCGGGCGGCCCGCTGACGATCCAGGCGCTCCTGGGAGGCACGATCGGCGTGGGGCTGCTGTTCACGAGCGATCCGGCGATAGAAGGCGGCGATCTGGTCGAACTGGCGGACGACCTCGGCCTGCAGCCGGCCGAGAACGTCACGCCCGTGGTGTCGCGGCCAACGCTCGAGCGGTTCGGCTCCTCGTTCGCCGATGCCGTCAACGCGGTGTCGGCGCTGCTACGCACGTCGGATCTTCGCCGGATGAACGCGGCGCTCGCGTCCGGTCGATCTCCGTTCGCCGTGGCTCGGGCCTGGCTGCTGTCACGGGGTTTCGAGGTCACCTCCGGGTAGAGTCGGGCGGCTCACGGGAGTGGGGACACCATGGACACCACCAGCTCGACCCAGGATCAACCGCAAGGGGCCCCGCGACGACGACCGAGCGGAGAACCTCCCCCGCTCCCACACCAACTGGGTCGCACGGGCAAGTTCTGGCTGTTCATGACGCTGTACTTCACGGCGACCGTGATCGGGGTGCTCCTATTCCCCTCCGTCGGCGATTTCTGGGATCGGTGGGATGCCGAGCAACAGCGACGGATCGCGACACTGCGCACTGGTTGGCTCACCGATGCGATGCTGGTCGTGAACTGGTTGACGTCCCAATGGACGATCCGGATCCTCCGCTGGTCGACGATCCTCGTGCTGATCGCTTTCCGGAGGTGGCGACACCTATTCGTCTTCTTGGGGGCGATCATCTTTCTGGAGATCGCGGCCTACCAGATGACTTTGCTCATCGGGCGCCCCAGGCCGCTAGGCGTGACCATCCTCGCTCCCTGGACCGGCTTCGCGCTCCCATCTCGTCCGGTCGCCGGACTGGGAGTCACCTTGCTCGGGATCGCCTACGCGCTGATCCTTCCCGGCCGTCATCGCTACCGCGTGAAATGGATGATCGGCGTGATCCTGGCAGTCGTTGCCTTCGCTCGCATGTATCTGGGTGTGGATCAGCCCACGAGCGCCGCATTCGCAGCCGTCTTGGGGGTGGCGATCGGGCTGACAGCGTTCCGGTGGTTCACGCCGAACGACATCTTCCCGGTTAGCTACTCGCGCCGGAAGGCGGCGCACCTGGACGTCGGCGGCCGGCGGGGCGAGGCGATCGTGAGCGCGATCAAGGACCAGCTCGGTCTGGACGTCATCGCGGCCAAGCCGGTCGGTCTGGAAGCATCCGGCGGCTCCACTCCCCTCCGCCTGACGGTTGCGGCCACGGAGGATGATCCGCAGCGCTACGTCTTCGCCAAGCTCTACGCGCAGAGCCACGTGCGCGCGGACCGTTGGTACAAGCTCGGAAGAACGATCCTGTACGGAGCGCTCGAGGACGAGACTCCCTTCAAGACGGTCCGCCGCTTCGTGGAGTACGAGGACTACACGCTCCGGCTGATGTACGACGAGGGTCTGCCGGCGCCGAGGCCTTACGGCGTGGTCGAGATCACTCCCGAACGGGAGTACATGATCGTCATGGAGTTCTTCGAGGACTCCGTCGAGATCGGAGAGGCCGACGTGACTGATCACGTCGTGGACGAAGGGCTGCAGCTCATCCGAAGGATGTGGGACATCGGCTTGGCCCATCGCGACATCAAACCCGCGAACCTGATGGTCCAACGTGGTGAGTTGCGACTCATCGACGTGTTCTTCGTGCAGGTCCGGCCCTCTCCCTGGCGACAAGCGGTGGATCTGGCGAACATGATGATGGTGCTCGCCCTGCGGACCGACTCGGCTCGGGTTTACGCCCATGCGCTGGCTTACTTCTCGCCCGAGGAGATCTCCGAGGCGTTCGCGGCGACCCGAGGCGTCGCCAGCCCGACCCAGCTCCGGACCTTGATGAAGCTGCAGGGCCGCGATCTGCTCGCGGAGTTCAGGGCTCTCGCCCCCCACAGAGCGCCGATCCGCATACAGAGGTGGAGCGTCCGCAGGATCGCGCTCACGCTCGGCGTCGGTCTCGCGGCTCTCTTCTCCCTGGCACTGGTCATGGGGAATTGGGCGGTCTTCACATGAGCCGGACGGCCGCTGCCCGGCTCCTCGCTATGTCCCTGGCCGCATCGCTCCTCGCCGGATGCAGCAGCGCTGAGTACTCTTCCACCCTGTTCTGCACGAGCCGGAACAGCGTGTTCATACTGATCGCCCAGAGCGTTCCCTCGGCCACACTGCTTCCGTGCATCGCAGAGCTCCCATCGGGTTGGAGCTACGGGGGATCACAGATCGCGAGCGACCTATCTCGCTTCTGGCTCGACTCCGACCGCGCCGGGATCCATGCGGTCGAGATCTCGCTACGAGCCTCCTGCGACACGACCGATGCCGTCGAGCAACAACCCGCATCGGATGAGCTGGGCACGACCGTCTATGTACGGCCGGACACGCTTCGACCGGCCTACAACGGCGAGCGCATGCTCCTGTTCCCGGGAGGCTGCATCCTGTTCTCCTTCCGATTCTCGGAAGGCGCTTCCCCCGCGCTGACGATAGAGGCGATCGAAGCCGTGTCCCTGGTGCCCCGCGACGCCGTCGTGGAAGCCGTTAGCGAGGCGGCCGGGCTGACCCTCTGCGGCGCCGGCGCTCCGCCCTGTGCCGGATAGGCTCCCTTGGATGCTGACCAACCATCGACGGGCGTTCTGGTACTCGCTCCTGCTGCTGACGTCCCTCGTGTTCGTGCTCGTCGCCGTGGGGCGCCACCCCCCCGTGGCGGCTCCGCAGACCACGCTGCCGGCGGTCGGCAACCTCGACCAGTCCATCTACAACTTGATGGACGACGTCCGCGTGACCCCCCTCACGTGGTTGTTCCGGTTCCTGAACGTGGTTGGCGGCGGCCTGGTCACGATCCCCGTTCGGGCCGCGGCATCGCTCGTCCTGCTCTTCCGAAAGCGCTGGCGGCGCGCGGCCGCGTTCATCCTGACGTGGGCCTCAACCGAGCTGATCCTGGTCTTCCTGAAGGACTGGTTCCATCGGGGGCGGCCACCGGCGGGACTGGTGGACGTGGTGGGGTTCTCGTTCCCTTCGGGGCACGCGACGGCAGGGGCAGCCACCGCCGTGGCGCTGGTGCTGGCGTTCTTCCCCCAGGGTCCTCGCCGACGCAAGTGGGAGTGGATCGCGGTCGTGTTCGCGTTCGTCATGGCGCTCTCACGTGTGTACCTGCGAGCCCACTGGTTCTCAGACGTCGTGGCAGGCGTCCTTCTCGGCGCCGGAATAGCCCTGGGATCGGCGGCCCTCGTGACGGAGATCGCGTCTCTCGCTCTCGGACGTCGTACCGATCAGCCGGAGACCATCGACATCTGAGCCTCGTCGCCGACCGGCCGGCGCCAGCTCTTGTTGCTCTTCCAGATCAGGTAGGTGAAGCCTCCTAGCGGGATCTGGATCCCGAACGTCAGGGAGCGGAACATCAAGACGGCAGCGACGATCGCGGGATCGTTCCCCGCTGCGGCGACCAGCCCACCGATGTAACCGAGCTCGATCACGCCGAGGCCTCCCGGGGTGATCGGAAGTGCAGAGATCAGTCGTCCGAACGAGAACACCGCGAAGGCTTCGGCGGTCCTGATCTCCGCCTCAGAGACCCCCATGTGACGGAGACACAATAGAAGTACGAAGAACAGCGCCACCTGACTGAGGATCGTGGTCAGCGTCAAACGGATCCATCGAAGCGCGACCAGTGAGATCGTGTCGGCGCGGAAGCGCACCGCGCGATCGCCGCCGTCGGTCATCGGCAGCTTGCGGAACCGGCGCCGGATCCAGGTGATCACCCGTCCGACCCCATCGCCCACCCGTCGCGCCAGACGCTCGCTTCGGAAGACCGCCGCGAGGAGCGTAACCGCCATCGCCAATACCGCCAGGCCCACGAGAGCAGCCGACACGAACGCGGCGCTCCGGCTCTCCTGCAGCACCAGGAACACGACCGAGAGCAACGGCAGGGCAAGCTTGATGAAGATGTTCCAGATGCCGGTCACCCCAACGTAGAGCGCTACGTTCGTCCCGGTGGATCCCCAGGAGCGAAGGATGCTGTAGGTGAGCCCCACGGCGATGGCGCCGCCCCCCGGGAGCGTGTTCGCGACCGACGTCGTCGTCTGCGTCAAGACGGCCGCGGGCCACAGGCGGAGCCCGGGCAGCGCCGCCATGTTCGCTAACCAATACGTGAACAGGTTGAAGACCGTGGCGGCGATCAGCGAGCCGACCTCGAGCGGCGTGAGCGTCCTGATCGCAGCCCAGACGTCCTTGTAGTCCGCGAACCGTGGGATCGCGAACGCGAATATCCCGACGACTATCGCCAGCGAGATGCCGAAGGAGACGTAGCGCCAGGCGGACCTCTTCTTGGTCGCGGTCGAGATCCCGGGCTCGCTCACGCGCGGAGCCTATCCCACCGACCCCCGTGCTCAGACCTGACCGGACAAGATCATCTCCGGGCGGGCCTTGGGCCCGTCGTCCGCATAGATGCCGATCAATCGCCCGTCGGGCGCGAACACGGCGTAAGGGCCCCTTATCCCCGCCGGTCCCAGGACCCTCCCGTGCCCCGCGGCAACAGCCTCCTCGTGCCCGAGTTCCAGACGTGGGAGGTGGGCCACCGCCCGATCGAGCGGCAGGGGATCACCCGGCTCCTCTGGATCGGCCCCGTCTTCGGCCGAGAACGGCCCGATCACGGTCCGCCGGAGCGCCGTGAGGTGAGCGCCGCACCCGAGGGCGGATCCTACGTCGGCGAGGAGCACCCGCACGTAGGTCCCGCCGGAACAGGCCACCCGGAAGTCGAGGTCGGGACCCCGCATGGCCAGCAACTCGAACGTCTCGACCCGGATCTTCCGGGGAGGTGCTTCCAGACGTTCTCCCTTCCGCGCAGCCTCGTAGAGCTTCCTGCCCGCCACCTTGACGGCCGAATACGCGGGAGGGCTCTGCATCGAATCACCGACCCGGGATGTCATGGCCACCCGGACATCGTCCGCGGTAGCCGCGACGGGACGCTCCGAGGTGATCACGCCGTCCGCGTCGAGCGTGGTCGTCTGGACGCCCAGGCGCGCCGTCCCCTCGTAGGTCTTGAGCAGGTCTCCCAGGAAGCGCAGCAGCCTGGTGGCGCGACCGACGCCGAGGATGAGCAGACCGCTTGCCATCGGATCGAGCGTTCCAGCGTGCCCCACCTTGCGTGTCCCGAGGGCGCGTCGCACCATGTCGACCACGTCGTGAGAGGTCACCCCGATCGGTTTGTCGACCAGGAGCAAGCCTTCTGGATCGCTCACCGATCGACGGGGTCGTCCTGCAGCGCTTCGACCAGCCTGGCGATCGTGCCCGCCGGGCCGTGACCCGAGGTGTAGCCTGCCGCCAACCTGTGACCGCCGCCGCCGAAGGCGGCGGCGACTGTCGCCAGATCGTGTTGGCCTCTTGAACGCACGCTCACCTTGAACCGACCGTCTCGCTGTTGCTTGAGCACCGCGGCCACGTCCACGTCGCGCGCCGTGCGGATCAGGTCGATGAGATCGTCGGTCTCCCCGGGATGCACACCTGCGTCCGCCATGTCCGCCTGAGTCAGATAGGTCCACACCAGATCCGCCTCGGGTACGAATGTCGATCGAGAGAGGGCCGTGCCGGCCAAGCCCAGATACTCGCGCCGGTTGTCCTCGTACAGCGCCTGCACCAGCGCGGAGTGATCGAACGCATGCTCACGCAGGGTGGCGGCCACGCGGAGCGTCTCCGGAGTCGTGGCCTCGTATTGGAATCGCCCGGTGTCGGTGACCAGCCCCGCGTATAGACAGGCTGCCGTCCCGTCTGGGATCGCACCTCCCATCGCAGTGATCAGTCGGAAGACGACTTCACATGTGGATGACGCCTCAGGGTCGATCAATGCGATGGTCCCCAACCCGTCGTTCGAGCGATGGTGATCTATCCAGATCACCTCGCCAGCGCTCGACGCGTTCTGGCTCAGTCCGCCGAGGCGATCGAGCGATGCGCAGTCACAGGTGACCATCACTTCGGGAGCTTCCGGGAAGGAGCCCATCGGTACCAGCTCCTCGGCCCCGGGGAGGAAGGCCGTCCATCGGGGCGGATCGAGCGGTTCGTTGGGGTACGAACACACGGTTCGCGTGCCCCGAGACCGGAGGAACCCCGCCAGGCCCAGCATGGAGCCGAGGGCGTCGGCGTCGGGGTTCAGGTGGCAGACGAGCGCCACCTCGTCGGCAGCGGCCAGCACCTCCGCGGCGCGGTTCAGTTCATCCATCGCCGTGCTCCTCGGAGTGGAGCTCCTCTATCAACAGATCGATCCGTGCTCCCTGTTCGATCGTGATGTCCTCCTCGAACTCGAGCTCGGGCAGGTACTTCAGCCGTATCTGCATTCCGAGAACGGCGCGGAGATGCGGGCCCGCGGACCGTAGACCTGCTCGCGTGCCGGACTTCGCCTGCTCATCGCCATAAGTGGTGTAGAACACCCACGCGCGACGCAGGTCGGGCGTAACCTTCACGCCCGTCACCGTCACGAATCCCACGCGAGGATCCTTGAGCTTCAGGATCGCCTCGGCGAGCACTTCGCGGAACTCCTCGCCGACGCGTGCGGCCCGTTGTCCTTGCGGCATGCATCAAGCCTACCCGCGGCAGGGACCGACACGGTGTCAGTCCTCCGGGTCGTGGAGCGTGAGATCGGTTCCTATCACCTCGACCTCCCCCCAGGCCTCCACGAACCGCTCCACCCGTTGCATGACCGCGCGAACGTGGTACCCCTCGGCACCGGTCGCGGCCACGGCCAGGGTCGTCCGCTGCCAGAGATCCTGATGATCTACCTCGGCGACCGACACGTTGAACTTCGAGCGGACGGCACCGCTGAGCGACTTCACCACGTGCCTCTTCTGCTTCAGCGAGTGAGCGTCTGGGATGCGAAGGTCGAACCGCATGAGCGCGACCAGCATGGGCTCAGATGGAGCGAGCCACCTCGCGGACCTCGAAGGCCTCGATGAGGTCGCCCTCCTTGATGTCCTGGAAGTTCTCGATGCTGATGCCGCACTCGTAACCCTGAGCGACCTCGCGAACATCGTCCTTGAAGCGCCGGAGCGAGCCGACCTTGCCTTCGTAAACGACGACACTGTCGCGAACCAGCCGCACGCGTCCGTCGCGCGGGATGGTGCCCTGCGTGACGTAACAGCCCGCGATCACCCCTAGCTTCGGCACGCGGAACATGGCCCGGACCTCTGCGGTGCCGAGATCCTTCTCGAGCTTCTCAGGCGCCAGCATGCCGGACAGCGCCAACTTGATGTCGTCGATCGCGTCGTAGATGACGCGGTACAGGCGGATATCGACGCCTTCCTTCTCGGACAACTCGCGGGCCTGCTTGTCCGGACGTACGTTGAAGCCGATCACGATGGCATTGGATGCCATGGCGAGCGAGACGTCGTCGGCGGTGATCCCTCCGGCAGCGCTTCGCACGAGGTTCACGCGAACCTCTTCCTGGGGAAGCTTCAAGAGCGCATCCGAGAGGGCTCCGAGTGACCCCTGCACGTCGGCCTTCACGACGAGGTTCAGATCCGGGACTTCGGCACGCTCTTGGCGGCGCATCAGGTCCGACAGCGTCGGCGGACGCGAGACGACCAGCTCGGCCGCACGCGTCTTGGCCTCGCGCTCCGACGCGATGTGTCGAGCCTCCCGCTCGTCGTCCACCTGGCGGAAGTCGTCGCCGGCGCTCGGCACGTGGCTCCATCCGAGGATCTGCACGGGCTTGGACGGTCCGGCGTACACCAACGAGACACCGTTCTCGTCCATCATGGCGCGGATCTTGCAGAAGGCGGTCCCGCACACCAGGGCATCGCCGACGGACAACGTCCCCTGCTGCACGAGGACCGTGGCCACCGGCCCCCGACCCTTGTCAAGGTGCGCCTCGATAACCGCTCCCCGCGAGCGACCGCCCGGGTCGGCCTTCAGCTCCTCCAGGTCGGCCACGAGGAGGATCGTCTCGAGCAGCGAGGCAAGATTCGTCTTCGCCTTCGCGGACACATCCACGAACTCGTACGTGCCACCCCATTCAGCCGGGACGACCCCTCGCTCAACCATCTGCTGCCGGACCTTCGTGGGATCGGCATCTTCCTTGTCCACCTTGTTGACCGCGACGATGATCGGCACAGCCGCCGCCTTCGCGTGGTCGAGGGCCTCAACGGTCTGGGGCATCACTCCGTCGTCGGCCGCGACCACCAGGATGACGATGTCGGTGATCTTGGCGCCGCGCGCGCGCATGGCGGTGAACGCCTCGTGGCCCGGTGTATCGATGAACGTGATCTCTCGCTCGCCCACGTGCACCTGGTAGGCGCCGATGTGCTGGGTGATGCCACCGAACTCACCCGCCACCACGTCTGTCTCGCGGATCGCGTCCAAGAGCTTGGTCTTGCCGTGATCCACGTGGCCCATCACCGTCACCACCGGGGGTCTTGCAAGCAGCTTGGACTCGTCTATCTCCTCCTCTGGCTGGTCCTCCAACTCTTCCTCGACGCCGATGATCTCCGCCTGGAATCCCAGGTCGTCGGCGATCAACCCGATCCCCTCATCGGACAGGGAGGTGGTTGCCGTGCCCATCTCGCCAGCCATGAAGAGCACCTTCACGATGTCGGCAGGGGACTTCCCGAGCTTCTCGGCGATCGTTTGCGGCGTAGAACCCCGGACGAACTGCATGATGGGCAACACAGACTGCGCCGGAGCGGGCGTGGTGCCTTGAGCTGGGGCCGCCTCCGGCCTCGGCGTTAGCGCGGCCGGAGGCACCTTCCCCACCGCTTCGGCGAGGGTGGCATCGGTCGTAGGGGCCGACTCAGCCGTCTCGACGGCCGGCTCGACTATCGCGACAGCCGGCTTCGGCTTCGGTTTCGGCTTCGGTTTGCGGGGCGCCGGCGGTGGTTCCAGCACCTCGCGGCGCTTCGCGGTCACCGTGGTGCCCTTGCCGCCGCTCGCCCGGAGTCGAGGGATCAGGTCCTCGGGCACGCTGGAAGACGCCGTCCGCCCGGTCGCCCCCATCTGCTCGAGGGCGGCCACGAGCTCTTTGCTCGTGACGCCCAGCTCCTTCGCAAGCTCGTGAACCCTCACACCGCTCCCATCAGTCGACCCAGGTCGGCCCTTAGCCTAGCGGCTCCCTCGGGGGCCAGGCCCACTCGGAACCCCCGGGCGAGCCCTCCCCGATCAAGGGCCGCATCGATACACGTCTCGTCGAGATGCACGTAGGCGCCCCGCCCCGGAGACGTCCCCGAAGGATCGACCTCCATCTCTCCCGCCGGCGATCGCACCACCCGAACCAGGTCGCCCTTGGCCCCGCGTGCTCGGCAACCAACGCACGTCCGCTCGGGGACCGCGAGGGTCCTCATCACTCGGGCGAGCTCGGGGCCTCCGCCACCTCGCCCTCCGCCACCTCGGCCTCCGAGGCCGGCTCATCTGCCGGAACAGAGGGGGCGGGGACGCGCGACTCGTCAACCACCTGGGTCTCGGACTTGATGTCGATCCGCCAGCCGGTCAGGCGCGCGGCCAAGCGAGCGTTCTGTCCCTCCTTGCCTATCGCGAGCGAGAGTTGGTAGTCGGGCACGATCACCAGGGCGGTACTGGTCGCCTCGTCGATCCTCACTTCCTTGACCTTCGCGGGCTGCAGTGCGTTCGCGACCAGCTCACCGGGGTTCGCGCTCCACGGGATCACGTCGATCTTCTCGCCTCGAAGCTCGTTCACCACCATGCGGACACGAGAGCCCTTGGGGCCGACGCAGGCCCCCACGGGATCCACGCCCGGCTCGTTCGACGAGACGGCCATCTTCGAACGATGTCCCGGCTCGCGCGCCACTCCCCTGATCTCCACGATGCCCTCCTCGATCTCGGGCACCTCGAGCGCGAACAGCGCCTTGAGCAGACCCGGATGCGAGCGTGAGACGACGATCTGGGGACCCTTGGTGCCCTTGCGGACCTCCGTGATGTAGGCCTTCAGGCGTTCGCCATGCCTGTACGGCTCGGACGGCACCTGTTCTGCTTGTGGGAGCAGCGCCTCGACCTTGCCTAGATCCAGGAGCGTGTACCGGCGCTCCTGCTGTTGCACGATGCCCGTCACGACGTCGCCTTCGCGACCCGCGAACTCCTCGTAGGTCATCTCGCGCTCCGCATCGCGCAGCTTCTGGAAGATCACTTGTTTCGCGGTCTGGGCTCCGATGCGGCCCTTGAATTCGTCCGTGACCTCGACCTGTTCCTCGGAGATCACCTTCATCTCCAGCGCAGGCTGCTCGCCCTCTGCGACCTCACCCTCGCGCTCGACCTCGACCTCCTCCAGTTGCTGGAGCCAGACGCTCAGGTCGCCCGTCTCGGGGTCGATGTGGGCCCGGACACCGACGAAGTCGTCGTCGGCGTCGGGATGCTCCTGCTTCCACCAGGTCTTGTAGGCGGAGGCCATGGCCTCCTCGAGGCCGGCGAGGATCGTCTCGAACGCGATGCCCTTCTCGCGTTCGAGCTCGCGCAAGGCGGCGATCATCTCGGCATTCATCGTGTGCTCCCCTTCAGCTCCGCGTCCCAGTCGACGACGGTCCGCGCCGATGCGATGCCGCTGTACCGAACATGCAGCTCCTCGTCGCCGGCGGCGATCGTGACGCCGGCGTCATCGGCGGCCACCAGCCTGCCCGATAGGGACGCCCTGCCCTCGATCGGGGTAGTGGTCTTCAACCGAACCGTGTCACCCACGCGGCGCCGGTATTCCGCCGGGGTCCGCAGGGTCCGCTCGATCCCCGGCGAAGAAACTTCGAGCGCGTACGGACCGGGGGCGAAGCCCTGCAGATCGAGGCGCCGCGACACCTTCTCGGACAGGTCGGCGATGGTGTCGAGGTCGACGCCGCCGTCGCGGTCGACCACAACCCGCAGGACCCGGCGACCGGACTCGCGTCGGAACGCCACCTCCACGAGCTCCAGACCGGCCCCTTCGATCACAGGCCTGACCAGTGTCTCCGCTTCCATCGCGCCGACCGTCCCCTTCGACAAAGAAAGTGGGCGCAGGCCCACTTCCGCACACAACTCTGCTGACAGTTCGACGTTGAGTATAGCCGCTGTCCGCGACGCTGCTGCTCAGAGCGCCCTTCGCTGCCCGTCGGTGGAGTTCCACTGGTCACGGGCATTCAGCCGGCGAGCCAGGCGTGGATCGCTCCAGCCCTCGTGGCCTGGGACTCCAAGGCTCAGGCAGGCGGCCCTCGCCGCCTCTTCCGTTGGGAACTCGTCGCGATCCCAGAGGCCCGACGCGTCGATAAGGAGCAGATCCCACGTTGCGAGCCCCACGTGCTGGATCACTCCCTCGACCTGGCGGTGCAGCTTCACGAACTCCGTCAGGTGGTACGGGACCTTGGAGCCGCTCATGCAGGAAGCCTACGGCGCCGAGGCGAGCAGGTCGACCGCGGCTAGGGCGGCGTCGGCTAGCGGAGCCTGCGACTTCTCACCCGTAGCTCGAAGCTTCAGATCCACCGTCCCCGCCTCGACCCCGCGCTTGCCCACGACGACCTGTACGGGGTAGCCGATCAGGTCCGCATCCGCGAACTTCACCCCAGCCCTCTGCTCGCGGTCGTCGATCGCGACATCGACCCCACGATCGCGAAGCTCCGCGTAGATCCTCTCGGCCTCCGCCACCGCACGTTCATGGTCGTGCGTCGCGACGACGATCACTACCTCGAACGGCGCCAGTACCTTCGGCCAGATCATGCCGCTCTCGTCGTGCCGCTGCTCCACTGCGGCTGCCGTGATCCGCGTGATACCGATCCCGTAGCTGCCCATCACGTAGGGCCGCTCCACATCGTCCAGATCGGCGAAGCGAGCTCCCAGGGGCTCCGAGTACTGCGTCCCCAGCTGGTAGATGTGACCGACCACGATGGAGCGGCTGATGTGCAGCTCCCCGCCGTCCAAGGGGCAACGATCGCCCTCGCGGAACTGGACGACGTCCTCCCATCGGTCGACACGGAAGTCGCGACCGGCGTTCGCGCCCGTAACGTGGCGATCCGCCTTGTTCGACCCGGTGACCCAATCACGACCGCCGCGAACGGTGATGTCAGCGAACACCTCGACGGATCCGTCGAACCCCTGTGGCCCCACGTAGCCCTTCACGAGTCCACGGGCCACGAAGTCGTCGTCGTCGAGCGCTCTGACCTTCTCGGGGAAGACGATCTTCCCCAGCTTGTCCACGTTGACCTCGCGATCCCCGGGGACCAAGACGGCTACCGTCCGACCCCCGACATCGAACATCAGGCACTTGAGCGTGCGCGAGGCTTCAACGCCCAGGAGCGCCGCGAGCGAATCGATCGTGGGCGTGTTCGGCGTATCGACTTCGGTGAGCGGCTCGATGCCCTCGCCCGCCGGCTCGGGTTCGATCGGTCGCGCCGCCTCAGTGTCCGCCAGGTAGTCGCCGTTCTCGCATTCGACGAACAGGTCCTCGCCGACCGTCGCCCGGGCCATGAACTCGTGGTTCACCCCGCCACCGATCTGCCCCGGGTCGGCCTCGACGATCACGCAGTCCAGGCCGACGCGTTCGAAGATGCGCTCATAGGCCTCGTACATGATCCGGTAGGACTCGCGCATCCCTTCTTCGTCCCGGTCGATCGAGTAGGCATCCTTCATCAGGAATTCGCGACCCCGAAGGAGCCCGAACCTGGGCCGGAACTCGTCGCGGTACTTCCACTCCACCTGATACACGTTCACCGGCAGGTCGCGGTACGAAGGCAGGTCGCCTCCCGCGAGCAAGGCCACTACCTCCTCCTGGGTCGGCCCCAGGATCATCTGTCGCTCGTGACGGTCGTTCAATCTGAACAGGGTGTCCCCGTAGAGGTCGTAGCGCCCGGTCGCTTGCCACGGCGCGGCCGGGAGCACGATCGGCATGCGGATCTCCGACGCACCGGTCGCATCCATCTCCTCCCGGACGATGGCTTCGACCTTCCGCATCACGCGGAGGCCCATCGGCAGCGTTGTGTAGACGCCCGCCATGACCTGACGGATGAATCCGCCGCGGAGCAGCAGGCGATGGCTCACGATCTCAGCCTCGGCCGGATCGTCGCGGAGGGTCGGCACGAACATCTGTGACAGCCTCATGAGGTTCCACAGGATAGCGGTCGCTCCGGGCGCCCCGTTGACGACGCGGCTGCCCAGCGGGAGAATCGGTGCCTGATGCGGACGCAAGGGACGACCTGGGTCTGGCACCGGGGCTCGCGGAGCCCGATGCCGACGCTCGTCTGACTCAAGCGTTCGCGTCGAGGAGCACTAGCGAGCCCCGGACCACCGGTCCGGGGTTCTCCTGTATCCGGCCACCTAAGGAGCGGTCACGTGGAGCCATCGCTGCAGATCCGTCCAGACCCTGAGACCTTCGACTCACTCGGAGACGAGTGGCCCATGGTGCCGGTCTGGACCGAACTGCTGGCCGACGTCTCGACGCCGGTGGGACTGTTCAAGGCGCTCGCGGGTGACGGTCCGGGCCTGGTGCTCGAGTCGGTCGAACGCTCCGAGCGGTGGGGGCGGTACTCGTTCGTGGCCGGCGACCCCGCCGCCACGATCCTCGTGGATGAGGGCGGCGTTCGGATCGAGGACGTGGTCCGCGAGCTCCCGATCGCCTCTCGCCTGGAAGGGATGGATACCCGATCCGCGCTGATCGCGATCGCACGCTCGCTGGGCGGACCGCGACCAACCGACCTCCCGCCGCTCACCGGCGGGCTGATGGGCTACTTAGCGTATGAGGCGGCCGCGTTGCTCGATGGCCACCCCGCCCCCGAGCCTGCCTCCGCGCCCTGTCCCCCGATCGGATTGCTGGTGATCGATCGAGCGGTGGTGTTCGACCACTGGCGGCAACGGCTCCTCCTGGTGGCGCACGTTCCAGCGGGCCACTACGAGGAGGGTGTGGCGGCCGTCGAGGATCTGGTCGCGCGCGTGTCGAGCGCCGAGCTCCCCTCGCTCGCTCCGGTCGTCGAGCACTACACGTCGGTCGACGGCCGGGCCAACATGGAGGACGAGGCATACCGATGGACCGTCTCGGCCTTCAGGGAGCACATCCTGGCCGGAGATATCTTCCAAGGTGTTCCCTCGCGCCAGGTCTCGTTCCCGGCTCCCGAAGGCGGCTTCCCGATCTACCGGCGACTACGGGTGACGAACCCCGCGCCATACATGTTCTTCGTCCGGACACGAGGCATGGAACTGGCTGGCTCGTCCCCAGAACCGCTGGTGCGAGTGGAAGGGCGGCGGGTCTTCAGCCGGCCGATCGCCGGCACCCGTCCCCGCGGACGAACCGAGATGCGTGACCGATTGCTGGAGCACGAGTTGCTCGCCGACCCGAAGGAGCAGGCCGAGCACGCGATGCTGGTCGACCTGGCCCGCAACGACATCGGACGCGTGTGTGTGGCCGGATCGGTTCGCCCTACAGAGTTGATGGAGGTCGAACGCTTCACGAAGGTGATGCACATCGTGTCGACGGTGGAGGGCGAGCTTCGGGAGGATCTCCACCCGCTGGACGCGCTCGCGGTCACGTTCCCCGCGGGCACCGTGACGGGCGCGCCGAAGCGTCGCGCCATGGAGCTGATCGCCGAGCACGAACCGACGGCCCGCGGGCCATACGCGGGCGCGGTGGGCTATCTCACGTTCGCGGGCGACCTGGACTTCTGCATCACCATCCGGACCGCGGTGGTCGTCGATGGCCGCGTGTCCGTGCAGACCGGTGCGGGCGTGGTGGCCGACTCCGACCCCCAGCGTGAGTTGGACGAGACGAAGGCCAAGGCGGCGGCGCTCTTGCCGGCGGTCGCGCCGGGCGAGGGTACGCTCGTCGTCGGACCAAAGGATGCGAAGGAGCCCCGATGATCTTGGTCGTCGACCACTACGACTCGTTCACGTACAACCTGGTCCAGCTGATCGAGAGCCTGGGACGACCCACCGAGGTAGTGAAGTCCGACGCGGAGCCGGCAGAGGCCCTGGCTGCGCGCGGACCCGACGCCGTCATCCTCTCCCCCGGGCCCGGCCGGCCCGAGGATGCGGGGGTGTTCACGACCCTGCTCGGAACGCTGCCGCCCGAGACGCCCGTGCTCGGCGTGTGTCTGGGGCATCAGGCGCTGGGTATCTCGTGCGGGGGCGCCGTGGATCGCGCGACCCCGGTTCACGGGAAGGCGTCGCTCGTCTTCCACGAAGGCAAGGGCATCCTCGAGGGTGTGAGCGACCCGTTCGAGGCCGGCAGGTATCACTCCCTGGTGGTCCTCCGCGACCAGCTCCCCGAAGAACTCGAGCTCACGGCCTGGACCGAGGACGGACTCGTGATGGCCGCGCAGCACCGGACGCTCCCACGGTTCGGGGTGCAGTTCCACCCGGAATCGATCCTCACCCCCGAGGGTCCGCGGATCGTGGAGAACTTCCTGCGCCTGTCCACCCCATGAGAACCGTCATCCGTCCCGCGACGGGTGCCGACCACGCGCGTGTGGATGCGGTTCATCGACGAGTGGTGGAGCGGTCGCGCGATGCGCCGGATGCTCCCTCGCCTCTTCTTCGAGCACTTCGGGGACTCCAGCCTGATCGTGGACAACGTGGACGCCGAGCTCGTGGGCTTCCTCATCGGATCGTGTCGACGGCGCGTCCTGGCGAGGCGTATGTCCACTTCGTCGGCGTGCATCCCGCGCATCGTGGCTCCGGGATCGCCCGCGATCTCTACCTTCGCTACTTGGGGCTGGCGGCAACGCGCGGTTGCCGAAGGTCGGCTGCGTCACAGCACCGGTGAACGCGGGATCGATCGCGTTCCATCGCGCGATGGGCTTCGAGCTGGTGGATGGCGATGTCGTGGTGGATGGCGTACCGATCCACGTGGCTTACGACGGCCTTGGCGAGGACCGGGTCGTCTTCCGGCGAGCCATCCCAACTTCCTCCGTCGATCAGCGTCGATCAAGGCGCGGGGCAGCGTGGACCGTAGGCGAACTCCGCCGAGTTGGGCGACACACGGCACCCGGCCTCGTTCACCGCGACGAAAGCTCCTGCGGGGATGGACTTCAACTCGTCCATCAGGTCGTTCGTCCAATGGGGGTTGACCTCGCCCTGGAAGTACCAGTCGCTGCCGTTGTCGGCGACGATCATCCCGTAGCGCTTCATGGCTGTGAGGATCACCTTGGCATCGCCGCTGAACCCCGACAGCTCGAACCCGGCCTTCAGTCGGAACCGCGCACCCATCGGGGGACACCTATCGTCGTCGCTCCCCGCCTGGTGCCGTGCCGGCCACAGGTACAGCTGGCTGGTGCAGCCGACCGTGAAACGGATCGCGTGTCTGATGACGCCGATCTCCACCTCGTCCCAGCGCACGAGGCCCGGGAAGATCGGCAGACCAGCCGCGTCGGCGGAGGTCCACGTGGCCGGTCGAAGGTCGTTGGCCGCAGAACCCTCAAGGCTGAAGATCGCGCCGCTTCCCGCCGTCGGGTCTCCGCCGTTCCACTCCGCCGCATACAGCTCGTAGAGCGTGCACGTGTCTCCGTCGATGATCAGTGCGTGTCGGTCGGATCCGCTCTCGATATGGATGTCGGGTCCGAACGGGTACGGACCGGGATCACTTTCGTCCGCGTACCCGAAGTCGATATGCACCATCTGGTGCGTCCGGTCGACCACGTCGAACGGCAGTCCGTACTCGGGGGGTCCGAAGTCCGGATGCAGCAGCGAGGAACCCGCGTGCATCGATCTCTTCCAGACCTTGTTCTTCTTAGCGACGGGCAACTTCGAGACGTCCATGTTCCAAACGTTGTTCGCAGGGAAGACGCGACACTGGGTCCCGGGGACCGGAGCGCGGTCCGGGACCTGCGCGGACGCTGGCAGGATCAACCCAAGAGCGACCACGAACGCGAGCGCCGGAGCTTTCCCCTTCATGGTCAGCTTCATCGGCATCTGCCCGGCCGCGGGTTGAGCGACGATCTTGGCACTAGTCTGAGCGAGACTAGGTATCGGTCGCGGGATGGAGCGCGCGCTCCGCGGCGATCTTCTCCGCTTCTGCGACCAACCGCGCAACGAACTCGCCCTCGGGGATCTTGTCCTTGACCTCGCCATTCACGATCAAGAAGCCCTGGCCTTTGCCGGCCGCGATCCCCAGATCCGCCTCACGCGCCTCGCCGGGACCGTTGACGACGCACCCCATCACGGCCACGCGGAGGGGCACTTTGATGCCCTTGCGCTCGAGCTCCTCGTTCACCTGCTTGGTGAGCCCAAGGACGTCCACCTCGGCGCGACCACACGAGGGACACGCGACCAGATCCAGGCCACGCTTGCGAAGCCCCAGAGACTGCAGGATCCACGTGCCGGCCTTCACCTCCTCGACCGGATCGTCGGTAAGCGACACGCGGATGGTGTCCCCGATCCCCTCAGCGAGCAGAGCACCGATCCCGACCGCACTCTTGATCCCGCCCGTCGGCATCGGCCCGGCCTCGGTCACCCCCAGGTGAAGCGGATAGTCGCACCTTTCTGCCAGTTGCCGGTACGCCTCGATCATCACTCGCGGGTCGGAGTGCTTCACAGAGATCTTGATGTCGAAGAAGTCCTCGTCCTCCAGGATGCGCGCCTCGTTCAGAGCGGACTCCACCAGAGCCTCGGGTGTGGGCGCGCCGTACTTCTCGAGCAGGTCCTTCTCGAGAGAACCGGCGTTCACGCCGATGCGGATGGGCACGTCACGCGCCTTGGCCTCACGGGCGATCAGCCGAACCTTGTCCTGATACTTGATGTTCCCGGGGTTGATACGCAGTCCCTGGATGCCAGCCTCCAGCGCCACCATGGCGTACTTCCACTGGAAATGGATGTCGGCCACGACGGGCACCGTCGACTTCGCAGCGATCGCCGTGAGAGCTTCGGCGTCCTCCCGATGAGGGACCGCCACGCGGACGATGTCGACGCCGGTGGCCACGAGCGATGCGATCTGCTGGAGCGTGGCGTTGACGTCGGCCGTCTTCGTGGTGGTCATGGACTGGACGCTGATCGGTGCGTCGCCCCCGATAAGGACGTCACCGACACGTATCTGTCGGGTCTTGCGGCGCGGACGGCTCACGTCGCCCAGTCTCTCAGAGGCCGAACACGTGGAAGGTCACACGCCGTGGCTTCGGCTCGTCGAGCTCCAGGAAGATCAACCGCTGCCACCGCCCGACGCCGGCTCGCCGGCCACCACCGGGATCGCGTGGGACGTTGAGGACAGCAGCATGGCCTTCACATGCGCATGTCCGTTCTTGCGTTCGTCCTCGTGCACGTTCTGTGTTCGAACGTCGAAGTCGTCGTGTTCGTAGTAGATGTCGTCTTGCGGAACCGACGCCGTGAGGTGCCGCCGGCAGTCGGCCAGCGCTCCGGCCTCCCACTCGTTGATCAGCAACGCGACGGTCGTCTGCTCGCAGAACGCGATCGCGGCGCCGTCGGTCACCCCCGCGTCCTTGATCGCACGCGCCAGATCCTCGGGTCAGGTCCAGGTACGTGTACTGCTCCGAAGTCACCACCTCAACGGTGGTCGTGCTCGACCTCATCCATCCCCCTTGCTCTCGGCGGTACTCGCGACCGGGAGATCGAAAGTGAAGACGCTGCCTTTCCCCAGCTCGCTCTGGGCTCGGATGTGGCCTCCATGGGCCTCGACGACCGAGCGAGCGATCGCCAGGCCGATGCCGGTACCGCCGTCCTCGCGTGAACGCGCGGGGTCGGCTCTGTAGAAGCGTTCGAACAGGCGGGGCAGGTGCTCGGCAGGGATACCCACGCCCGTGTCGGCCACGTGAACCTCGACCGAACCATTGTGCCTGTGGGCCGAGACCGTGACGGCGCCGCCCGACGGCGTGAATCGCACCGCGTTCTCAAGCAGATTGAACAGCACTTGGTGTACGCGCTCACGGTCGGCATCGACCGGCGGAAGGTCCTCCGGTAGCTCGCTCTCGACCGCAACCCCGCTGTCTGAGCGCGCAACGTCTATCTCGGAGAGGACCTGCGCCACGAGCGGACCAAGTGGCAGGTCTTCCCGCTGGAGCGGCAGCTCTCCCGATTCAAGTCTCGACAGCTCCAGCAACTGCTCGATCAGGCGGCTCAGCCGTTCGGTCTGGGAAAGCATCACCTGCAACGTCTGGGGATCAGGGTGCTCCACGCCGTCCAATAGGTTCTCCAGGTGCGCCCGGATCGCGGTGATCGGCGTCTTCAGCTCGTGAGACACGTTGGCGACCAGATCACGACGGGATTGCTCGAGGCCCTGCAGTTCCGCGCTCATCCGGTTGAACGCCGCGGCGAGCTGCCCCACCTCGTCGCGGGAGCGTGTGTGGACCCGCTTCGTGTAGTCACCGGTCTCCATCCGGCGAGCTGCGGCGGCCATGTCGCGCAGTGGCTGGGTCATACCTCGCGCGAGCCATCGCGCCACCACCAGCGAGAGCCCCGCGGCGAGCGCCCCTGCCAACAGGAACTGCCACCAGAAGTCGGTCAGGAACCTGAACGTCGCGCCGATGCGAGCGAAGATCCCCCTCCCCGCAGCCGGGTGCGTCGCATACACCAGCTCGACGACCTGCCCGGACGCGACCACCGGCACGACCGCGTACTCGACACCCTGCGCGATACCCACATGAACCATGCCATCGGTGAAACTGGGCAGTCCGGCTGGCGGATCATCCGGGGAGAGCACCGTCCCGTTCGGATCCGTCCTGACGACGACGATCCCCGCCGGTGCCGTGGCAGTGGCTCCAGCAGCTGTCCGGCGGGCCACCCGCAGGAGCGTCAGCCGGTCCGTGTCTTGAGACGACTCCCGCAACGCGTAGCCCAGGATCAGGAAGATCAGGAGGACCGTCATGCCAACCGCGAAGATGATCGTGGAGCCCAACTTCGCCCGGATGGTAGGGAACCGCTCGAACTGTCGGGAACTCACGACCGATCCTGGAACGCGTAGCCCACGCCGTGGACCGTGCGGACGAACCGTGGCTCGTTCCCATCCTCGCCCAGCTTCCGGCGGATGCGAGCGACGTGTGAGTCCACCACACGGCCGCCCGCGTAGTCGCGATAACCCCAGACGCGATCCATCAGTTGCTCACGGGAGAACACGACCCCGGGGTCGCGGGCGAGGGTGGCCAAGATCTCGAACTCGAGAGGCGTGAGCTGGATCTCGGTGCCGTCGACGGTCACCCGTCTTCGGCTGCCATCCACCTCCAAACCGTCGCGCAGGATCGGCCCCTCGGACTCCATCGCGCGCATCCGCTCTATCCGGCGCAGGATCGCCTTCACCCTCGATGCCAGCTCACGGAGGCTGAAAGGCTTGGTCAGATAGTCGTCCGCGCCGACGGCGAATCCCGCCACCTTGTCGGCTTCCTCGGTCTTGGCCGTGAGCATGAGCACCGGTGTCCACGAAGTGCGTTGGATCTCCTTGCATACCTCAAGACCGTCCATGCCGGGGAGCATCAGATCTAGCACGACCAGGTCCGGGTGCTCCTGGCGGTGCAGCTCGATCGCTTGGGGGCCGTCACCGGCCACGAGGACGCGGAACCCCTCGCTCTCGAGTCGGGCACGGACGGCCTCCGCGATCGCTTCCTCGTCGTCGACGACGAGCACGGTCTGATCACTCACCCGTTCATCGTATCCGCAGCGTGTCACTGGCCTTCGAGCGTCGTTGTGGAGAACTTGTGGCAGGGGCGGTCGGCCGGAGCGGCTACGGCGAGAAGCTGAGTGGTTTGGTTATGTCCAAGAGGATCGTAGCCAGAACGAACACCACGAAGAACGCCATCACGGCCGCCGACACGGGGATCAGCTTGCGCATGTCGATCTGCTTGCCACGGACCTTCTCGACGGCCAGGACGGCTAGGTGTCCACCATCGAACGGCGGCAGCGGCACGAGGTTCACCAAACCGATGAATACGGTGATGAAGCCGAGGAAGTACAGGATGGTCCCCCAGTCGCCGGCCGACCCCGTGGCGCCTACGGCCTGGCCGATGCCCACCACGCTCGCGGGATCCTGTGCCGATCGTTCGGCATCGGTGAACAGCAACGTGAAGACCCGGCCGACCCCCTGTGGTCCGAAGAGCTGCGTGATCTGGTGAAGGGACTCCTTCACCGCCATCCCGACTTCCTTCACACCACCGACGAGCGCCGCGACCGGTCCGGACTTCGCGGGGCCTAGGAGGATGCCTATCCGACCGATCGTTCGGCCTTGCACCGTGTCCCAACTCGGCGTGATGGTTCGAGTCAGGGTCTCGCCGTCGCGCTCGATCGTGAAGACGATCGGATCGCCGACGTGGTCGGTGGTGTAGTCGAGCATCTCGACCGGTGTTGGCTCGGAGAGATCGTCCAGGCCGACGATCCGGTCACCGGGCTGCATCCCAGCGGCGGCGGCGGGACCCTCGGCCCCGTTCATGGTGGTCTCAACGCTGCTGACGACCGGCGTCGGCGTCCGCGGATCTCCGAAGAACGACAACCAGATCGCGAAGATGACCGCGGCAACTACGAAATGAGAGCCTGGGCCCGCGAAGATGACCAACGCGCGCTGCCGGATCGGCTTCGAGCCGTAGCTCCGCGGCAGGTCCTCGGTGGCTACCGGCTCGTACGGATTCATCCCCGCGATCTTCACGTAGCCTCCGAGTGGCAGCGCCTTCACGCCGTACTCGATGTCGTTCCTCGTGAAGGACCAGATCCTCGGCCCGAATCCCACGAAGTACTGCTCCACCTTGAACCCGTACGCCCTGGCCACCAGGTAGTGCCCCAGCTCGTGGATCAGGATGATGAAGAGGAGTCCGGTGAAGAAGACGACGATCGCAAGGGTTCCCGACATGGTTGGAACTACCGCTCTTCGACGATCTCGGCCGCGCGCTGCCTTCCCCAACGATCAGCGCGCTCGATGTTCACGATCGAGACGACCGACGCCGGCTCATGCTCGTCGACCACGGTCTGCACGATCTCGACGATCCGGGTGAGCGCGATCTTGCCCTCCAGGAACGCCATCACGGCTACCTCGTTGGCTGCGTTCATGACGGCTGGGAACGTGAGGCCCAGGCCGCCCACCCGGTACGCCAGATCGACGGCCGGGAACGCCTCGCGGTCGACGGGCTCGAACGTGAGTGAACGGTCGGTGAGCGGCACTGGCTCGACACCGGTGGGGAGCCGGTCCGGCCAGGCGAGAGCTTGCTGGATAGGAAGACGCATGTCTGCTACTGCCATCTCGGCACGTAGGCTGCCATCCCTGAACTCCGCCATCGCATGAACCACGCCCTCCGGGTGGATCAGCACGTGGATCTGGGAGTACTCCAACGCGAAGAGGTAGTGAGCCTCGATCACCTCTAGACCCTTGTTCATGAGGGTCGCGGAGTCGATCGTGATCTTCGGACCCATGGTCCAGACGGGGTGCTGGAGCGCCTCCTTGACCGAAGCCCTTGACAGCTCGCTCCGGGTCCATCCACGGAACGGCCCGCCCGATCCGGTCAGGACCACGCGCTTCAGGTCCTCGCGCCGCTCACCGCGGAGCGCCATGGCCAGTGCAGCGTGTTCAGAGTCCACGGGCAGCAGCCGTTCCGGTTCGCCCTTGATCAGGTCCATCACCAACTCGCCCCCGACGACCAGGCTCTCCTTGTTCGCGAGCGCCAACGTCTTCCCGCTCTGAAGCGCCGCGAGCGTGGGAGCCAAGCCGGCTGATCCGACCAATCCGTTCAGCACCACGTCTGCGTCGGTGTCGCGCGCGATGGCCTCGGTCGCGTCGGGGCCGACGATGAGCTCCACCCCCCGGATCCCTCCGAGCTTCTGCTTGACGTCGGCCGCGGCGTCCGTGTCCGCGATGGCCACGAGCGGCGGCAGGAACTCGCGCACCTGGCCGATCAACAGGTCCTGGTTGGCGCCTCCGGCCGACAGGCCGACGACCTTGAACCGGTCCGGGTTGCGCCGCACGACGTCGAGGGCCTGCGTGCCGATCGAACCCGTCGATCCCAAGATGGCGAGCGATCTCATGAGCTCAAGCGTACCCCGAGTCCACGCGGAACCCCGCTAGCGAACGCCTAAGCGAAGATGACGCGGAGGAGCAGGAAGGCTGCGGGGGCCACGAACAACAGGGAGTCGATGCGATCGAGCACACCACCGTGGCCCGGCAGGATGCTTCCCATGTCCTTGATCCCGAGGTCTCGCTTGATCAGCGACTCCGCCAGGTCTCCGAGCGTCGCGGCCGCGGCGATCACGATCGCCAGCAGCAACGCCTCGGTTTGCTTGTGCTCGAAGGGGGCGACGAACGACGGCACCAGCGCCATCGCCACGATGATCGTGATCAAGGTGGCCCCGATCAACCCCTCCAGCGACTTCTTGGGGCTCACGCTCGGCGCGAGCGGACGCTGGAAGAAGGACCCACCCCAGACGGAACCGACCAGGAACGCGCACGTGTCGAATATGAACGTCAGCCCTATCACGGCTACCACCAGGGCCTTGCCGTCGCTCCCACCGATCGCCAGCGTGATGATCAGATAGCTAGCCAAGAGCGGGATGTAAGCGATGTTCAGGATCGTGGCGCCGATGTGTCCCACGACGCCCTTTCGGTGCGCGGCCGGACCGGCCATGAACCACAGGAACGTCGCCATGATCCCCAGCGCGAGCATCGCGAGCACGCCGGGCTCCCCATGGTAGTAGGCCCCCGCCATCATCAGGCCGCCGGTGACCAACCCGACGAACGTGGCCGGCTGCTGGTGGTGCTTCACGCTGACCCCGAAGAGCTCGCCCTGCGCGATCAGCACGATGAGCCCGGCGACGATGGCGAATGCGCCCTTTCCGATCAGCAGGCTCGCCAGCGCGATCCCGGCCAGCACCACGCCAGTCAGCACGGCCGCCGGAACGTCACGCTCCCCCTCGTTGGGGCCTCGGCGATCCAGATCTGCCCCCACCTCCACCGAAGTTGGTTCCTGCCAGCTCGGCCCGCCCAAGCCCTCGGCTCCCACCACGACGGTCCGCGGCACGCGGTCTTCCTCGTCGAGGTCGGACAGGATGTCCTCCTCGACCTGGTCCGCGGGTTCATCGCCGAACAGATCGTCCATGGTCGTCGCCGGTTCAGACGCGATGACCGTAACGACCTCGTCGACGGGGTCCTCATCCCGGTCTACGGAGCCGGCGAAGTGCTCCGCCGCGGCCTCTAAGGCGGATTCGGAAGGCTCTTCGTCCGGCATCGATCCCTCGTCACCCGCCCCAGGCGCGTCGAAGAGCCCGGTCTGATCGGCGTCGTCACCCGCCTCGGGGATGGCCGCGACGATCTCCTGGTCGATCTCAACCTCCTCGGCATCGTCCTCGTCGGTCGTCGATCCCAAGAGCTCGTCGATGGGCTCGAGGACGCTGGTGTCGTACCAGGACTCGTCATCGTCATCGTCTTCGATGGACGGGGTGGCTGCCGACTCCTCGGCGTGTTCCCCCTGTCCGGACGGCGCGACCGGAGCATGAACGGCCACGTGTTCTTCCTGGGGCGTCTCTGAGGACTGGGGCGTCTCTTCTGACTCCCAGTCCACGTCACGGATAGGTGCGAAGAACTTGTCGAGGTCCTCGAACAGATCGTCGCCGCCAGGCTTGTCGTCGGTCACTAGACCTCCATGAGCTCCTGCTCTTTGTGGCGTTGGATCTCATCGATCTCCGCCACGAACCGATCGGTCAGCTTCTGGAGCTCCTTCTCAGAGCGCATCAAGTCATCTTCCGAGATGGCGGACTCCCGCTCAAGCTTCTCAAGCTCCTCTTTCACGTGGCGGCGAACGTTGCGGACCGCCACCCGACCCTCCTCGGCCCGATGATGCACCGTCTTCACCAGCTCCTTGCGCCGTTCCTCCGTGAGGGGCGGGAACGCCAACCGGATCACATTGCCGTCGTTCGACGGCGTTACTCCCACGTCGCTCGACTGGATCGCTTTCTCGATCAAGGAGATGGAGTTCTTGTCGAACGGAGAGATCATGAGGAGCCTGGGCTCGGGCACGGTGATCGTGGACAGCTGGTTGAGCGGCACCGGCGCGCCGTAGTACTCCACGGTCACCCGGTTCAACACAGCGGGAGACGCGCGTCCCGTCCGGATGGCGGACAGATCCTCCTTCAGGTGCGCGACGGCCTTGTGCATCTTGTCGCTCCCCTCGGAGAGGCTCGTCTGGATCGTCACACCGCCCCCCCATGTACGAGCGTCCCGATCGGCTCCCCGGTGACCACGCGGCGGATGTTGCCTTCTTCGCGGTAGTCGAACACAACGATCGGCAGCTTGTTCTCCATGCAGAGCGATATCGCCGTGGCGTCCATCACCTTGTAGCCCTCCTTGAGGACCTCCACGTACGCGATCTGATCGAATCGGCTGGCGCTCGGGTCGACGTGCGGGTCAGCCGTGTAGACCCCGTCCACCTTGGTCCCCTTGAGCAGCGCCTCGGCGTGGATCTCGAGCGCCCGCTGGGCCGCACACGTGTCTGTGGAGAAGAAGGGCACTCCGAGTCCGGCCGCGAAGATCACGACGCGCCCCTTCTCCAGGTGACGACGGGCTCGCAGGGGCATGAACGGCTCGGCCACCTGTGTCATCTGGATGGCCGTTTGCACCCGGGTGGTTACGTGGATCTTCTCGAGGGCGTCCTGGAGGGCGAGGGCGTTCATTATCGTCGCGAGCATGCCCATGTAGTCCGCCCGGTTACGATCGATCCCGGGTGCCTGCCGGCCTCGCCAGATGTTGCCACCACCAACCACGACGGCCGTCTGGATCCCCAGGTCGACGACGTCGGCCAGTTGACGCGCCAGGAGCGAAGTGGCCTCCGTGTGGATGCCATACCCAGTATCCGGCGGAGCGAAGGCGTCCCCCGACAGCTTCAGGAGGACCCGTCCGTACACGGGCCGTGTCGATGCGACGTCGTCGGTCACGCGCGCGGCCCCCTCCCCGATAACCGGCTCACTCGCCAAGCTTGTACCGGACGAAGCGCCGGACCGCAACTTTCTCTCCGACCTTGGCCGATACCTCGTCGAGCAATCGCTGCACGGTCTTCGAGTCGTCCTTCACGAACTCCTGTTCGAGCAAGACGTGATCCTTGTAGAAGGCGCCCAGCTTGCCCTCCACGATCTTCTCGATCACGTCGTCGGGCTTGCCTGTGTCTTTGGCCTGCACCTCGAAGATGCGACGCTCGCGATCGACCTCTTCGGCAGGGACCTCGTCGCGCTCCACGAAACGGGGCGCCGCGGGACTGGCGATATGAAGCGCGATGTCTTTCACCAGCTGCCGGAACTCATCGGTGTTCGCCACGAAGTCCGTCTCGCAGTTCACCTCCACGAGCACACCGACCGTGTTGTTGAAGTGTATGTAGCTGTCGATGAGGCCTTGATCGGCGGATCGACCGGCGCGCTTCTGGGCTTGGGCCAGGCCCTTCTCGCGGAGCAGATCTATCGCGCGATCGAGGTCGCCGTCGCTCTCGACCAGCGCGTTCTTGCAGTCCATCATGCCCGCGCCGGTAGCCTCCCTCAGCGCCTTGACCTGCGCGGGGGTCACATCACTCATGTGGGCTCCCCAGCGGTCGAGCCGTCGGCCGCCTGGTCGACGGCGGGAGTGGATGCCTCCGCCGGCTCTGCGACCACCTCCGGCTCCTCGGGAGCGGCGATCTCGACCGGAGCGGGTGACGGAGCATCCGGCTCGAACACCGTGGTTGCGGCGATCTCGGCGGCGACCTCCGGGGTCTCGACCTCGGGCATGTCGGCTGCGACGGCCTCGGCGGTCATCTTCTCCACCAGGTCGTCCTTCGCGAGCCCTCGACCCTCACCCAGGCCGTCGGCGATCACGCGCGCCACCAACGTGACCGCTCGGATCGCGTCGTCGTTGCCAGGGATAACGTAGTCGACCTCGTCGGGGTCGCAGTTCGTGTCGACGATGGCGATCACCGGCACCTTCAGCTTGCGCGCCTCGGTCACCGCGATGTGCTCCTTCTTCGTGTCCACGATGAAGACGGCGTCGGGCACTCGGTCCAGATCCTGGATCCCCGATAGATTGCGCTCGAGCTTCTCGCGCTCGCGCCGCAACCTGATCGCTTCCTTCTTCGGCAGGTAGTCCAAGGCCCCGGTGCGCTCCATCTCGCGCAGCTCGCGCATGCGCCCCAGGCGCTTGGAGATGGTGGTGAAGTTCGTGAGCATCCCGCCCAGCCAACGGTTGTTCACGTAGGGCATCCCGACGCGGGTGGCGTGGTCCGCCACGACCTCCTGGGCCTGCTTCTTCGTCCCAACGAACAGGACGATGCCTCCACGGCGGCCGAGGTCACGGACGAAGGCGTACGCCTCCTCGAGGCCCTCCAAGGATTTCTCGAGGTCGATGATGTAGATCCCGGAACGCTCCCCGTATAAGAAGCGAGACATCTTCGGGTTCCACCGGCGTGTCTGGTGGCCGAAGTGAACGCCCGCTTCGAGGAGCTCCCGCCTGGTCACAACAGGCACGGGTGCCTCCTTCGCTCGGTTTTTCATCCTCCGCCCGGATCTTCCCGGCCCGGCCCTGTCCACTTGGGAAGGGACCCCGGGGCTCGGTCCTCGGGCGTGTGTGCTCGGCGTTCACGCGCCGGCGCGCGCAGTCTACCAGCGGGTTCCCGCTCCTCGATCCGAGCTCTCGAGTCTCAGCGGCGGCCGCGTTTGGGCGGTGGAGGACGCCGCGCGGGGGGATCGGGCACCTCGGCGGCGATCGAGAGGTAGCGGAACGCGATCGCGGCCAGAACCGCCACGTGGAGGATGTTCACCGCCATAACGAACAGCCAGGCACCGATGGTGGGATTCACGCCTATCACGTTGCCCGGCTTGCCGGGGGAGACGATCACCGCGATCGAGGGCACCACGTAGAGGGCGGCGAGCGTGAGGTTTCCCGCGCCAGGGATCCGTGCGGCGCGGACGGAGCGGGTCAGGCTGTCGGGCATGGACCGCCCCTCGTCGACGGCGATGACGGGCGCGAACACGAAGAAGTACGCCCCTATCACCAAGGCGCCGACCTGAAGCAGGATGCCGAACCCCGGCCCCAGCAGCTGTCCAGCGAAGCTCGAGAGCGTGAGGATCCCCACCCCGATGACACAGACGGCGAACGCCACCGGCAGGGCGTGGATCGCTCGTCGCGGACCCCACCCGCCGAGCCCGCCGCTGTCCAAGATGGTGACAACCGCCGAGCTCAGGAGCGCGAGTACCACGGCTCGGATCGCCAGGAACGCCAGGATGCCGAGCAGACCCCCCTGCAGCCCGAAGACGCTGGTTGCGAGCGTCGCGTCCAGGCTGGTGCCGATCGGGGGCAGAGCGAGGAGGTTCGCGAGTGGAGCGAAAGGACCTTGGTACCCGGCCGCGATCAGCATGGCCCACACCAATAGCGGGAACGCGATCACGCAGATCAGCAGAGCCGGCGCCCCGATGACGGTCACCACGCCTCGAGCCAGCGCGGTACGGATGCGAGGCATCGAACCCGGAGCCGAGCCACGCGGGCGGGTGACGAAGAAGGTGTCCAGCAGACGACTACGTCGCGCCGGAGTGGGAGCCGTCGCGGATCTGGGATCTCGGTAGCCGCTCGAGCGCTGCGGCGGTCGTTTCGTCTTCTTCTTGCGGTTCGTCATAGGTCGGTCTCCCCGCCGGGCGGAACGGGATCGCGTTCGTCTTCCTTGCCGTCGTCCAGGAAGGCGGGACCCATACGGGAGGCGAGCGCTCGACCCCCGAGCGCGAGCAGTAGCGTCAACCCGACGGCGGCCGCCGCGAACGCGCCGAGTAGGGCCGGAAGATCGAGCTCCGTCGGTGAAGCCTCGGATAGGAGCTTGCCGTCCTCGTCATGGGAGTAAGCGACCAACCCCCCATCTGTCCCGCCCCTCACCCCAACCACTACGTCGGAGGCGATGGTGAGGCTCCGCAGCAGGGCCTGGCCGGGAGGGCTCTTCCACGCCAACCGGCCCGACCCCAGGTCGATGGCCACGAGTTGCCCCGTGGACGTGGCGACCAGCACGTGTTCCCCGGCGACCACGACCGGGGTCCGTGGGGTCGACACGTTGAGAGCGAAGTCCCAAACCCGCTCACCGCTCGAAGGGTCCAGTCGGTAGACCTGTCCGAACGAATCAAGCACGACGACCGCGTCGGGCGTCAGGGCCGGGCTCCCCGTGAAGAACAATGGACTGTTCAGCCGGGCGCTCCAGCGCTCCGAGCCATCGCCGAGGTCGAACGCCCGGACGCTCTGATCGGACATCCCCACGATCACCTGACCGTCGCCGATCGCCGGCGAAGTCGCGAACAGGGCGGCCCCAGGGATCTCGACGTTCCACGTCTGGGAGCCGTCGGCTTCGGCGAACGCCACGAGTCGAGCCAGGGTGGTTCGGCCTCCTTGGACGGCCGCTACGACCGACCCGTCGGCGGAGGCCAGCGGGTTGGCAAGGAATCCCCCGGTCTTTGCCGACCACCGGAGCGAGCCGCTCGCCACGTCGACCGCGTAGACGTTCCCCCGGTTGTCTCCGACGTACGCGGTGTCGCCATCCACCGTCACGCCGGTCCGGCTCACTTCCTTGAGCTGCAGGGGCTCATCCCAGATCGGTTCCTGCGTCTTCATGTCGATCGCCGTCAGGTTCGAGGCGAAGGGCTCTGAGGACGAGGAGACCGGAGAAGCGGATGGGGAGCCGGACACCTCCGCCGAGGGGGTAGGACTCGATCCCGGGGGCGAGTCGCCGAAGCCCTGCGTATAGAGGAGCGCCTGCCCGTCGGGCGTGGAAGCGATGGCCGGCGAGACCGGCGGGCCGTATGTGCGATCCACGCTCCAGAGCGGCGCCCCGGAGTACAGGTCGGCCGCCACGACGACGAGCGGACCCACCGCGACCACGGTCGAGCCCGCGATCACGGGCGCAGAAAGACCGAACGTCCCGTCGGGGCCGCCGGGTGAGGCGCCGAAGCGCCAGGCCTCTTGGTACGGGGGCACCGGTGCCTCCGCGACGTAGCCGGTATGAGCCGGGTCGCCTTGCGCCTGACCCCATGCCTCCGACGCTTGGGCCGCGGCCGTTGCGGCTATCCAGATCGATCCCAGGATGGCTGCGAACGCGACGACAGCCGCGCTCGGAAAGAGGCGGCGACGAACAGCGGGATGGCAGCGGGACGAATGCAAAGCCGCGCCATTCTAGGGGAGCGGGTCCGACACGAGGAGATCGTCGGAAGCGACGCTCAGATCGGCGCGAGCCGGATCAGATCCACCACGCTGGCCGGCGTGAGGAAGTCGAGCGGATCGACGTACGTTCCGCCGAGCCGAACCCCGAAGTGAAGGTTGGCCTGCAGGTCTGCGGGGTGTCCGGTCCCGCTGCGCCCGATCGGCTGGCCTTGGATCACGGCGTCCCCTTTGCGGACCAGCCGCTCGGACAGGTACGACGCCGTGGACAACAGCCCGCCCCCGTGGTCGACCGTCACGAAGAGGCTTCCCCCAACGCTTCCCGAGAAGCTCACCACCCCCGGGCCTGGAGACAGGACCATGGTCCCGACGGTCGCTGCGATGTCGATGCCCCTGTGCCCTGATCCGTAGGGCGAGGCGGGCGGATCGAAGCCATGGATGATGGGGCCGGCTACCGGCCACGTCCAAGTGCCGAACGCGGACGCCGGCATCGCCGTCAGCCAGAGGGCGAGGACGGTCGCGATGAAGATCCCCAGGGTTCGTCGCATGCGGGCAACGGTACGCGGGCGCGTCGGCGACTTCCGTGAGATCCGTCACTCCAGCGACCGGTTCGGTGCTGGCGAGGTCGGTCAGTCGACCTCGGAGAGCTGGCCGCGGAGGCCACCCACCGCCTTGGTGTGGATCTGGCACACCCGAGACTCCGTGACACCCAAGATCTCGCCGATCTCAGCGAGGGTCAGCCCCTCGAAGTAGTAGAGGGTGACCACGATCTTCTCTCGTTCAGAGAGCGAGTTGATGGCGGCGGCGAGCAGGCCACGGGTTTCCTGGCTCTCGACACCGGAAGTCGGATCGAGGTGCTTATCCGCAAGGGTGTCGATCAGCGAGACCTGCTCGCCGCGATCGGCGCCGACAGACACCAGCTCGTCGAGAGCCAGCACCGACACGAAAGAGATCTGACTGACCACGGCGTGGAGCTCCGAGCGGCTGATGCCAAGGCGCTCGGCCATCTCGGCCTCGCTCGGCTGGCGCTTGAGCATCGCCTCCAGGTCGCTGTGGGCCTTCTCGATCTCGCGGGCCTTGAAGCGGATCGAGCGGGGCACCCAGTCCATGGCGCGGAGCTCGTCGATGATCGCGCCCTTGATCCGCGGGATGGCGTATGTCTCGAACTTGTTTCCGCGCCCCGGCTCGAACTTGTGGAGCGCGTCGATCAGCCCGAACATGCCGTAGGACACCAGGTCCGCCTGCTCCACGCTCGACGGCAGACCGGTCGCTACACGGCTGGCCACGTACTTCACGAGCGGCGCGTAGTGAAGGATCAGGCGCTCGCGCGCTTCCTCGGACTCCTCGCCCTTGAACCCCTGCCAGAGCTGACCGAGCTCGTCGTCGACGGCCGGCGGGATCGTAACGGCGGGAGCCGAGGGTTTGGCCTTCGTTGCGGTGGCGGTCTTGCGGGCGGGGGTCTTAGTGCTCTTCGCCACGGTCACGCCCTGGGGTGAGCTTGCTCGTGAGCCTGGAAGAGCCGTCGGCGGGAGACGTGCGTGTACCGCTGCGTGGTGGCAACGCTCGCGTGACCCAAGAGTTCCTGAACGGCTCGGATGTCGGCTCCTCCTTCCAATAGGTGCGTGGCGAACGAATGCCTCAAGGAGTGCGGGGTGATCCGCCGCCCCGGAAGCACACGCACCGCATATTGTTCCACCATCGCACGGATGTCGCGTCCGGTGAAGGACCTCCCCTTGCGGTTGAAGAACATGGTCGAACGGTCCTCCCCCGCCATGGTCGGCCGTCCGGCCGACAGGTAGGCGTCGATCGCGTCCACGGCGTGGTCGGACATGGGCACCTCGCGCTCCTTGTCACCCTTGCCGCGGACCAGGACACGGCCCCGATCCAGATCGATGCGATCGATGGTGAGCCCCGCGACCTCCCCGACCCGCAGGCCGGAGCCGTAGAGCAGCTCCAGGACCGCACGATCGCGCAGCAGGACGGCTCGTTCGAACGGTTCGATCTCAGCCCTGGAGTCGACCGCCGCTGGAGCCTCGGCCAGTTCGGCGGCCTCAGCCGGCCGCAGCACCGTGGGCAGGCGATTGACCACCTTGGGACTGCCCAGGAGCGCTGAAGGATCCCGATCGACCTGCCCCGTTGCCAGGGCCCATCGGTAGAACGTGTGGATCGCTCCGACCCGGCGGGCGATCGACGAGCGCGCGTACCCCAGCGTGTGCTGCTGCGCCAGGAACCGCCGCAGCAGCGGGTACTCGACGGCGGCGAGCGATGAGCCGTTCCGCGTGAGGAACGTGGACAGCTGGTTCAGGTCGCGGCCGTAGGCCGCGACCGTGTGTTCGGAGAGCCGTCGTTCATGCCGCAGGTGAGCGGCGAACGCGTCGATGAGCCGTGCCTCGGAGGCAGGGAGGTCCTCCCGGGGTGCCAAATGGTCCTCTCGGTCGGGAGCGGGGTGGTTGGGGCCCGTTCCTTGTACCAGCGGCTGCCCGAAGGTTCAAACACCCGACCCCTCCCGGCGCGCGCCGGCCAGCGTCCTCTCGTACCGACCGCCGACGCTACGAACCAACCCCCTGAGCTCCAGGCGGATCAGCGCCGCGATCGCGTCAGGGATGGAAAGTCGCGCGCTCCTAGCCACCACGTCGGGGAGTGACGGCACGATCAGCGCGACCCACGCCCGTCGCTCGGTGTCGGGCAGTTCGATAGGTGGATCGGCGGTCTCCACCGCGTCGTCCACACCTAGGTCGGCTAGCAGATCGTCCGCGCCGCGGATCAGCGTCGCACCGTCGCGGATCATGGCGAGCGGGACCTCAGCCAGCGGGCTCGTGACAGGACCGGGCACGGCGAAGATCTCCCGCCCTAGGTCCAGGGCGTGATCGACGGAGATCCGCGAGCCGCTCTTGCCCCCTCCCTCCACCACGACCAGGGCCGATGCGAGCGCCACGATCAGCCGGTTCCGAGCCGGGAACCGATGGGCTTCGGCCGGAACCCCTGGCGCGTATTCGCTCACGACCGAGCCCACGGCGGCGATCTTGGCGATCAGTTCGGCGCTCGAACGCGGATACGGCTGATCGATGCCGGATCCGAGCACGGCGATCGTCCGACCTCCAGCGTCGAGGGCTCCGCGGTGAGAGGCCGCGTCGATCCCGTACGCGGCGCCGCTCACGACGCAGGCGCCCGACGCCGCCACTCGTCTTCCAAGGTCGCGAGCCACTTCGCGCCCCAGGACCGAGCATCGACGCGAGCCCACGATCGCGACACGGAGCTCAGGGACCTCGAGCCTTGTCCCCTGGACGAACACAGCGATCGGGGGGTCGTCCAGCTGCAAGAACACCAGCGGATACTCGCGGTTGTTAGGGGCGACGAACCGGGCGCCCGCCGCGGCCGCGGCGGCGAGGATGCCATCGGGCTCCGCCGAAAGGGCGTGTTCCCGATCGCCGTCGCTGCCGGCTCTGCCAGCCGTGATCGATGCGAGCGCGGCCGACGCACTCCCCTCTCGCCAACAGAGCCGGTGCAGGTTGCGGGGGGTGATCCCGCGGAGCGACGAGAGGACCACCAGAGCACGGCCGTCCTCGGCCGAAGCGCCGAACGCCTCCGGCCAACCTGTGGGTGCTGGGTCATCCGGCACGAGCGAGTCCCTCCTCTCCGAACCCCTCCCGGTACGACAGCGCCTCCGCCAGATGCTCCGGCTCCACACGGTCGGTCCCCGCCAGATCCGCGATGGTCCGGGCGACCTTCAGGGCGCGATCGAACCCGCGGCCCGTGAGCGCCAGGCTTTCGACGGCTCCGGCGAGCAGCTCCTCGGCGCCGCGCGCAAGCCGGGTCTCACGGCGGGCGAGCGGACCCGAAAGATGTGCGTTGCAGGCTACGGCGAGGGGCGCGTATCGGCGGCGTTGCCGGTCGCGGGCATCCTGGACCCGCGCCCGAACGACGTCGCTCGGCTCGCCTGTGCCGCTACCCATCAGCTCCTGGCGGCTCAGCCGCGGTACGCGTAGTCGCAGGTCGATCCGATCCAGGAGCGGACCCGAGAGCTTCTGTTGATAGAGCTGGACCCGATCCGAACGACACCGGCAATGTCGCACCGTATCGCCGTCGAAGCCGCACGGGCAGGGGTTGGCCGCGGCGACGAGAGTGAACCGGGCGGGGAACTCCACGGAGCCGGCTGCGCGGGTCACCACGACGCGACCGTCTTCGAGCGGTTGGCGCAGGCCCTCGAGAGCGTCCCGACGGAACTCGGTGAGCTCATCCAGGAACAGCACGCCATGGTGCGCCAAGGAGACCTCGCCCGGTCGCAGGAAGGTGGTTCCTCCACCCAGAAGCCCCGCTATCGACACGGAATGGTGGGGCGCACGGAAGGGCCGGGTAGTGAGCAGGCCACGCGCCCGCAGGAGTCCCGCGACGGAATGCAGCTGTGTCGCCTCGAGTGCCTCTTCGCGCGAGAGTTCCGGGAGGATGGTCGCGAGTCGACGTGCGAGCATGGTCTTTCCCGCGCCGGGCGGCCCGACCATCAAGAGGTTGTGTCCACCCGCCGCCGCCACCTCCAGCGCCCTGCGTGCCTGGGCCTGTCCGCGGATCTCCGAGAGATCGACCTTCGATCCCTCGACGACCTCGACGACCTCGGCTTCCACAGGCGAGGGTGTCCACGTCCCTCGGAGGAATCCCGCCACCTGTGCGAGCGTGGCCACGCCCACCACGCGCAGCGAGTCGATCTGGGCCGCCTCGACGGCGTTGGCCGCCGGGACCACCACACCGGTCAGACCCGCGCGAGCCGCCGCGATGGCCACCGAGATGATGCCTGGCGTCGGGAGCAACTCCCCTTTGAGCGAGAGCTCCCCCGCGAAGGCGTAGCCGATCACGGAGGCAGCTGGAACCTGCGCGGTCGCGGTCAGCACACCCATGGCCATCGGCAGGTCGAGGCCGGGACCCTCCTTCCGCAGATTGGCTGGAGCCAGGTTCACGACCACCCGCCGCAGCGGCCACTCGAGACCGGCGCTCTCCACGGCCGGCCGCACCCTGTCGCGCGCGTCGTTCACGGCAGCACCCGGGAGACCGGTGAAGATGAGCGAGGGGAGGCCGCGTCCGACGTACGCCTCGACCGTGACGAGATGCCCGCCGACGCCGAGCACCGTGACCCCGATAACGCGCCCGTACACGAACGCGGACGCTACCCCGAGGTACTGACACGGTCCGACATATCATCGCCGTGACGAGGCGACCGTCAGCGGTCGCGCGATCGGAGGGCGCCGGCGTGACTGGGTTCCGTTTGGCCGTCGCTATGGCGTTCGCGTTCGCGGTGACGAACGGGCTGCACGACGCCGCGAACGCGATCGCGACGCTCATCGCAACGCGGGCCGGTCGCCCGCTTCCGGCCGTGCTCCTGGCCGCCGCGTGCAACATGATCGGTCCGCTCGTCCTGGGCGCCGCGGTGGCGAACACGATCGCGACGATCGTGGAGGTCCCTCGGTCGGAGCAGATCGCGGTGATCGGCGCCGGGCTCACCGGGGCCGTCGCCTGGAACGTGGTGACGTGGCTCCGAGGGCTCCCGGCGAGCTCCAGCCACGCCCTGGTCGGCGGGTTGGTCGGCGCGGCACTGGTGGCGGCCGGCGCGAGCGCGGTCAACTGGGGAGGCATCGAGGGCTGGCGCCCCGTCGGCGTGTGGGGTGTGCTGATCGCGCTCGCGGTCTCCCCGTTCCTCGGGTTCTGGGGAGCGGCCGGACTCACCCGCCTGTCGCTGCGCCCGCTCGGCCGCGCGACCACCCGCGTGCTCGGCCCGATCCGCAAGGGCCAGTGGGCGACGTCCGCGTGGCTCGCGTTCAGCCACGGATCGAACGACGCGCAGAAGGCCGTGGGCGTGGTCGCCGCCCTCCTGGTGGCGCACGGATCGATCGACTCGCTCGCGGCGCCGGTCTGGGTGACGCTCGTCTGCGGTACGGCGCTCACGCTGGGGACCGCGCTGGGTGGCTGGAGCATCGTCCGGACGATCGGGAGTCGCATCACCCGCCTGCGCCCACTCGACGGGCTGACCAGCAGCACCGGCTCGGCGGGGGTGATCCTGGTCTCCTCTCTGATCGGGGCCCCCGCCAGCACGACCCAGGTCGTCTCATCGGCCGTGGTCGGCACCGGGTTCGGCCGGCATCGGGCAGGGCATGTTCACTGGGACATCGTCGGCAAGATCGTCATCGCGTGGATCACCACGCTCCCCGCCGCAGCGCTGATCGCAGCGGCGAGCTATCCCATCTGGAGGTGGTTGGCATGAGGCGCACATGGTTCCTCCCGCAGACACTCGACGTGATCGGCATGCTTCGGGAGCAGGCGACCGTCACGATCGAAGGGATCGAGGCACTGGTGGAGTGGGCGGGAGGTGATCCATCCGGTGCTGAACGCGTGCGGGAGCACGAACACATCGCCGACGACCGCAAGCGCGAGCTGTTCGCCGCCCTCACCGAGTCGTTCACCACGCCGGTCGACGCCGAGGACCTCTACATGATGTCCAAGCACCTCGACGACGTGATGAACGGCGCGAAGGATGCGGTCCGCGAATGCGAGGTCATGGCGCTCGGCCCCGACGAGCACATCGAGAAGATGGCCGGTCTCTTACTGGAGGGCGTTCGACACCTCGACGACGCCTTCCGTCTGCTCCGTCCCGATGGAGAGGAGGACCGCTCGAAGACCGAGGCGGCCGACGCGGCGATCAAGGCCCAGCGGCATCTCGAACGCGCCTACCGACACGCGATGTCGGCGCTGCTCGAGGTCGACGACCTCCGGGAGGTGATGGGCCGCCGGGAGCTATACCGGAGGTTCTCGCGTATCGGCGACAGCGTCATCGAAGCGGCCGAGCGCGTCTGGTACTCGACCCTCAAGGAGGGTTGAGCCACGGCGCGCTGTTAGCATCCGCCGCGTGTCCGACCGGTTCGACTGGCATCCCGAACCCGAGCTGATCGACGTGCGCGATCCCGAACGTTCTCGGGCGGCGCTCGAAGACCTGGGCGAGCGGATGTGGCGCGAGGCGCTCGACTGGCTCTACGACGTCGCGATGCAACGTCCGACCGACTCGAGCCTCTATCCGGAGACGCGCGCGAGCTTCTATGGTCCATCGGGCGGCCCCGCCCCGGCACCACAGCGGGGACGGACGTCGAGCGAGATCCTGCACGAGTTCCGCGAGAGACTGGCGCCCTTCACGTTCGCGTCGCAGAACCCCGGTTCGTTCAGCTACTTCACACCCCCACCCCTGCCCATGGCGGTCGTCGGCGACACGCTCGCCGCGTGGACGAACCAGGGCAGCGACGTCTGGCTCGCCGGTATGGCGGCACCCTTCGTAGAAGAGGAAGTCATCCGCTGGATGCGCGACCTGGTGGGCTACGGTGAGACGAGCTGGGGGGTCCTCACCTCGGGCGGCGTGATGGCGAACATCATGGGCCTAACGGTCGCTCGCGACATCCACTTGACGAAGCTCCTTCGCCTGGGTGCGCCGCCGCGCGGAGCACAGCTGGAGAACGCGCGCGTCTACGTCTCTGATCAGGCTCACTTCTCGGTCGCCAGGGGCATCGACATGTTGGGGTTCCCGCCCCAGACGCTGCACGTGGTGCCATCGGACGATCGGTTCCGGTTGCCCACGGCCTCAGTGGCCGCCGCGATCGTCGAGGACCGAGCCGCAGGTCTCATACCGTTCTGCATCGCGCCGGTCGCCGGCTCGACGAACACCGGGTCCGTCGATCCGATCGGCGAGCTGGCCGACCTGGCCGATGAGGAAGGTCTCTGGCTCCACGTCGACGCGGCCTACGGCGGCGCAGTGAGGCTCTCCCCGCGAGACGCGGGACGCGTAACGGATCTCGAACGCGCCGACTCGCTCACGATCGATCCGCACAAGTGGTTCTTCCAGCCGTACGACATCGGCGCCTTGCTCGTGAAGCGACGCGAAGACCTGCTGCACACGTTCCACTGGGAGCCGGAGTACTACCGGGTCTGGGAGTCCGAGGACGAGCCTTTGCATTGGTACCAGTACTCGTTCGAGGGAACGCGTCGGTTCCGCGCGTTGAAGCTGTGGTTGTCGTGGAAGCACCTCGGAACCAAGGGCTTCGCCCGGTTGGTGGAGCACAACGACGACCTGGCGGTGCATCTGGCCGAGCGCCTACGCAGCGAGGGCTTCGAGGTGGTGGAGCCCGAGTTGTCGGTGGTGTGCTTCCGCCACGTGCCGACGGCAGTCGCCGGAGCGGCGCCCACCGTGGTAGACGCGTATCAGAAGGGCCTTCAGCGCGCCCTGGAGGTGAGCGGCGCCGGGTGGGTGTCCACTACCACGTTGCGCGACCGGACGTTCTTGCGAGCGGGCATCGTGAACTACCTGTCGGACGATGATGACGCCGACCGAGTGGTCGACGTCCTGCTCGACGCCTCAGAAGGCGTCCTCGAACAGCTCGACCTCGGTGCCGGCCGCTCGTAGGGCCACGCTTGCGACGTCGAACCGGATCGCTCGCGGCCGCGCCCCGCTCGACTGCAGGAATGCCTCGGCCAACGCACGCACCTTCGCACGCTTCCGGCCCGTCACGGCCTCGAAGCCCGCGCCGAAGCGAGCGCCCCGACGCGTCTTCACCTCGCAGAAGACCAACGTGTCTGCTCGGGCTAGGACGAGGTCGAGCTCGCCGATCCGGCACCGCCAGTTGCGCGCGATCAGGCGGTAGCCGCGCCGCGTGTACGCCGCCAGAGCGGCATCCTCTCCGGCCCGGCCGGCGACCGCTCTGGCATCCGCCACGGACCGACCCTACGCGGAGGTACCGACAGGGTTCTGAAGGCGTCAGGAAGGCTCGGGGATCGTGGTGGGCTCGTCCCGGCGCGCGAGCTCCTCAACGTTCACGTCTCGCCGCGTCATCACCCGGACGGTCGAAACGAACCGCGCCGGACGGAACATGTCCCAGACCCAGGCGTCGGCCAGGTCAACCTGCACCCAGCCTCCGTCCTGCCGAGTGACTTCGACCTTGTTCGCCAGGTAGAAACGGCGCTCGGTCTCGATCACGTATGTGAACATCGGCAGGACGTCGCGGTACTCGCGGTAGAGCTCCAGCTCGCGCTCTTCTTCGAACCGTTCGATGTCCTCTGGCTCCACCAGGGCATCCTCTCACGCGGTCGCGACATCCCCGCGGCCCATGCCAGGCAGCGAGGACTGCCCGACCCCGGCGAACGACAACCGGTGGATCGGCGTTGGGCCGACACGGTCGAGGACCTCCCAGTGCTCGGGAGTGCCGTAGCCCTTGTTGTGGTCGAAGCCGAACTCCGCGTACCTGTGATGGATGCTCCGCATCAGCCCGTCCCGGGTGACCTTGGCGACGATCCCGGCCGCCGCGACACTCGCCGCTACCGCGTCGCCCTTCTTGATCCCCAGGGAGGGGCACGGCATGCGAGGGACCGGGAACCCGTCCGTGAGCACATAGTCGGGCTCCACGTCGAGCGCCTTCACGCACCGCCGAAGCAACGCGATGTTCGATCGATGGAGACCGCGGGCATCGATCACGGGCGGTTCGATCCTCCGGACCGCGAACGCCACTGCACCGGCGACGATCCGTTCGTAGGCGGCCTCGCGCTGCAACCGTGTCAACAGCTTCGAGTCGTCGATGCCCTCGCGGTCGAAGTCGTGGGGCAGGATCACGGCCGCCGCGACCAGAGGGCCGGCGAGAGCGCCCCGCCCGGCCTCGTCCACCCCTGCGATGCGTGCGAACCCTTGATCCCTGAGCGCCCGCTCGTAGCGGTCCAGGTCCAGACCGTACCTCAGTGCAGCCACCCCATCCGCGACGGCGGCCAGATGATCACGAACGCCTGGCCGATCACGTTGTCGATCGGGATGTACCCGAGGCCGCCCGGCGGCGCGAAGCGCGAGTCCCCCGAATGGTTCCGGTTGTCCCCCATCACGAACAGCATGCCATCAGGCACCGTCTGAGGGCCGAAGGACCGTGTATCCGGATCGTCGGAGTTGACCCAAGGCTCGTCGACCTTGGTCCCATCCACGTAGGTGACGCCCCTGCGGATCTCCCAGGTCTCTCCGGGCAGCGCGATCACGCGCTTGATGAAGTCGTCGTCGTCGTGTCGTACCACGCCTATCCCCTCGCCCAGCCAATGCAGCACGCCGTCCAGGACCCCACGATCGTGCGGGGTGGGCGTCGGGTCGGCGAAGACGACGATGTCCCCGCGTTCGATATCGCCGAAGCGGTACGCCAGCCGGTTCACCAGGATCCGATCGTCCTTCGTGAGGGTGGGGATCATGGATCCCGAGGGGATATAGAAGGCCTGGATCAGGAACGTCTTGATGATGATGGCGATGACGAGCGCGGAGATAGTGAGGATCCCCATCTCGCGGAGGAACCGCCAGCCGGCGTTGGGGTGTTCGTGGGGGGAATCGCTGGGTGCCGATCTTGGCTCGTAGCTCGGTTCGGAAATCAGTTCGAGATCTGGCAGCTCGGGTGAAGGTGTTGCGGCTAGCGGCTCGGACGATCCCGGCGGGCGGTCACCCACCCGGTCAGCCCTCGGCCTTCTCCTCCGCCTCGCCGGCGGACACGTCGGCGGCCTCGTCCGCGGACGGCTCGTCTACGGGAGCGTCCACCGCGTCATCGGCTCGATCGATCTCGGCGACCTCGTCGGTCCGAGGAGCGGCCTGGGACTCGTCAGCAGCTTCGGGCCCGGCCGCGGCTTCGATCGCGGCCTCTTCATCCCCGGCTTCCGCGGCTTCGGCCTCGGCGGCAGCCATGGCCGCCGCCTCCATCGCAGCGAGCTTAGCGTCGTCGATCCGGCGCTCCTTGATGCGGGCTTTCTTCCCGCGCAACTCGCGCAGGTAGTAGAGCTTGGCCCGGCGGACCCGTCCTCGCGAGACGATCTCGAACTGGGCGATAGACGGTGAATGAAGCGGGAATGTTCGCTCCACGCCAACGCCGAACGAGATCTTGCGAACCGTGAACGTCTCGCGAAGACCGCCGTTCTGTCGTCGGATCACCACGCCCTGGAACACCTGAACCCGCTCGCGACTCCCCTCAACCACCCGCACGTGCACCTTCAAGGTGTCGCCTGGGCGGAAGTCCGGGATGTCCGAGCGCAGATAGGGCTGCTCGACGAGATCGGTCTTGTTCATGACAACGGTGCGCGATTGTACCAGTCGCCCCTCTCAGCCCAGACGGGCTAGTCGTGTTCTTCAAGCAGGTCGGGTCGGTTTCGTCGCGTCTTCTCACGGGCGGCTTCGCTCCGCCACCGCTCGATCTCGGCGTGGTCGCCGGAGAGCAAGACCGCAGGGACCTCGAGTTCGCGGAAGCTGCGAGGGCGGGTGTAGTGGGGATGATCGAGGAGCCCCTGGACCCCGAACGAATCCTGCTCGAGCGAGGCCTCCTTCCCGATGACACCTGGAACGAGTCTGGTGACGGCTTCGAGCACTACGAGGGCCGCTACCTCGCCCCCGGACAGTACGTAGTCTCCAACAGACACCTCCTCGGCCGACAGGCCCTCCACCACCCGTTCATCCACGCCCTCGTATCGCCCACAGACGAGGACCAGCGATGGCTCGGCGGCGAGGTCTCGGACCGATACTTGGTCGAGTCGCCGCCCCGCGGGCGAGAGCAGGATCGTGCGTCCCCGATCGGCTCCGAGGGACTCCACGGCCGCGAAGATCGGCTCCGGCTTCATCACCATCCCCGGCCCTCCCCCGAACGGCTCGTCGTCCACCTGGCGGTGCCGATCGTCCGTGAAGTCGCGGATGTCATGGATCCGGACGTCCAAGATCCCCGCGTCGATCGCCCGCCCCAGGAGGCTCTCCCGGAGCGGGCTCTCGAAGATGCCGGGGAAGATGGTGAAGATGTCGACCCGCACGCCGCGAGGCTAGCAGCGTCGCGAGCTCAGGCCGTCGTGGACCGCGCCCGCGGGGTGGTCGGGACCATCCGCGTTAGTGACACGATCGCCGCGAGCACACCGCTACCGACGGACCGAACAGCGATCCGTGGTTCCCGCACCCGCCGGCTACTCACCATCCGCGCGGTTCGAGCCATATCGGCCGCACGCACCCGATCCTCGATCTGTGCCCTCGCGATCTCTCCCGTCAGCATCGCCGCCACCTCCGATGATCCGATGAGCGAACAGTACGGCGAGGGATCGGCGCCGCCGGTGACGACCGACACGCGGTGGGCACGGCTCCATCACGCTCTAGCCGTGATCCCCGTCACCGGGCGCGCCCGACGCGGTTGCGCTACCGTCCGCCCTCGGAGGTGGTCGCGATCGGAGCCGAGTTGAGCCTGCTGTTGGTCCTCGCCGTCGCTGCGGTCGGGATGGGGGCGGTGTGGTCCCGCACCCGCCGGCGGGTGCGGATCGACGCGGTCCTGAGTGATCGCCTGTCCACAGCGCCTCCGCGGGACATCGACGTGTGGGAGGCGGTTCGTGTGGCGATCCGGGTCCCGCCCAAGGAGGGCGAGCTCTGGAGCATCCTCGATGAACGGACGGATCCCGCGCGTTTCCGACCCAAGCTCGCCGACGATGTGGAGATCAAGCGGTTCCCGCTCCGGTGGGGCAACGACTACGCCATGGCCGCGAACCCTCGAGCGATGCTGTTCTTCCGACTCGAACCGTGGGAGGTCGATCTCCTCGAGCTGATGGACGGGAGCCGGACGGTCGCGGAGATCGTCGTCGACCGGATGGAGGAAGAGGGCGATCTGGACGCGGGTGCCGCCACTGGGCTCGTCATGGCGCTTCAGAGCGGCGGATTCTTGGATCCCCATCCCCCCGACGTCGAGGGATCGCTCAAGGATCATCTCGATCCCGCCTCTACCGCACGGCGCAAGCTCAGGACGTTCGCCAAGACCCTCTCGATCGACTGGAGCGGGGCCGATCATCTGGTCAAGTGGTGGTATCGGAACCTGCTCCGCTGGTGCTTCACGCGCGTCGGTGCGAGCGTCGCAGGGCTCGCCGCGATCGGCGGTTTCGTGGCCTTCATCGCCGTCGAGCGAAGTGGTCGGTTCGGTTTAGGAGACAGCTCAGCACCTGCCGAGTCCCTGATCCTCCTCGGCCTTTCCTTCGTGCTCACCTTCGCACACGAGCTGGGGCACGCCGTGGTGCTCACGCACTACGACCGACGGGTCAAGAGCGCTGGGTTCATGATCTACTTCGGGTCCCCGGCATTCTTCGTCGAGGCCTCGGACGGATTGATGCTCGACCGTGGCAAGCGCATCGTCCAGTCCTTCGCCGGGCCCTTCGCGGAGCTAGTGCTCGCAGGGCTCGCCTCCGTCTACCTCCTCGTGTTCCCCGAGTCCTCGGTCTCGGGTGTCCTCTTCAAGTTCGCTCTCCTCAACTACTTCGTGATCTTCCTGAACCTGATCCCGCTTCTCGAACTGGACGGCTACTGGATCCTCTCCGACCTCATCCAGGTCCCGGATCTGCGTCCACGGTCCCTCGCGTTCATCCAGCGCGACCTCTGGCACAAGCTCCGAACGCGCGAACGACTCACTCCGCAAGAGCTCGGGCTGGGCCTCTACGGTGTGATCGGGATCGCGTTCACGATCGTCTCGCTGTATTGGGCGTACTTCTTCTGGCAGGAGATCTTCGGCGGACTGATCTCCGCGCTGTGGAACGGCGGGACGGTGTCGCGGCTCCTGCTGGTCTTGCTCGGGTTGTTCCTCGCCGGCCCGGCACTCAGGGGAGCGATCTCGCTCGGCCGTGTGATCGGTCGTCGCATCCGAGCGGTCTGGCGCCGGATCCGGTTCCGGACCGAGTCGAGATGGAGGGTGGAAGCCGGAGGACTGATAGACGAGCTCCCGGCGTTCGACGACCTTCCGGTCGAGGTCCTGAACGATCTCGCGGGGCGGGTCTCGTTGCGCAGCGTGCGCTCGCTACAGCCGGTGTTCCGCCAAGGCGAACGACCGACCGGGTTCTACGTAGTGAGGTCGGGTCGCGTCGGGATCGAGGAGGAGGATCCTGAGACGGGCGATACCCAGGTGCTGCGCGTCATGTCGCGGGGTGACTCGTTCGGCGAGCTGGGTCTCCTGGAGGCCGCGCCCCGATCGGCGACCGCGCGAGCGATCGACGAGTCCGAACTCTTCGAGATCGACAAAGGGACGTTCGACCGGCTCCTCGCCGACTCGATCCACGCGCCGAAGTTCGCGCCGACGATGCAGACGTTGATGGAGCTACGGGAGCTGCCGGTGTTCTCGGGACTCGGGTCGGCACCGCTCTCCGAACTCTTGGCTCACGGCGGATGGATCACGGCACCCCCGGGGCAGGAGTTGATAACCCAAGGGGAGGAAGCCGACGCTTTCTATGCGATCCGCTCAGGCCAGGTCGACGTCTCTCGCGACGGTGACCACGTCGCGACCCTCGGGCCGGGTTCATACTTCGGTGAGATAGCTCTCCTCAGGTCCTCTCCGCGCACCGCGACGATCGTCGCCCGCACCCCCCTCCGCGCCTTCAGGCTCGACCGGGAGGGGTTCGACCGCGTGATAGCAGACGCGTTCCGTCGCGGAACCCTGAAGACGGCCGCCGGCAGAACGTGGCAGCATTAGCATGGCCAGACGACGAGAGGATCTGCGAGATGGACTGTTGGCACTGCCGCCGAACCTCCGTCGGCGTCTGTCGGTTCTGCGGACGAGGGGTATGCGAAGACCACGCGCAGACGCAGCCCTACATCCTGGAGCTGTTCAAGACCACGGAGATCTCACGCGCGATCGTCGTGGAGGACGCGTTGTACTGCGGTGCGTGCTCCCCCCGCCCCGACCCCGTGGACCTGCCCGAACTCGACGTGTGACGCACGTCACATCTCGGTGTGCTGCACGTCACAACATCCCTTGTGTTGGAGGACACCCAAGCATCGGTGACGCACGACACCCTCGATCCGCCTCGTGAAGCGCAAGATACGCGCATCGAAAGACGGCCCTGGACCCGAGAAGGGTCGGAGAGCGACGGAGGAGGTGAACCTGATGGCAGAGAAGAAGATCTCGCCGGTCGCCCCGGATGGCGCCCGCGCCGCTGAGGAGCCCGCCGCTCGCGTGACCAAGAAGCAGACCATGAAGAAGCTCAGCCACAAGAAGCTCAGCCACAAGAAGCTCAGCCACAAGAAGTTGTCCAACTAGGACACTTCCGCAAGTGCCACACCCCCAGATGGGCCCGGCACGCCGGGCCCATCTGCCATCAAGGGGTGTGACGCGAAACACAACGTTTCCGAGACGCCCATCACCGGCGGACCCGGGCTCCGCGAGGGACCATCGGCTGACGACGGACCGGGGGGAGGTGGAACCGAGATGGCAGAGAAGCGGATCACACCTGAGAAGCCCAAGGCCGCGGGGTCGAAGGCGGTAGATCGAACCGCTGAGCGCAAGAGCTTGAAGAAGATCTCGCGCAAGAAGATCTCCAAGAAGAAGCATTAGCGAGCGTTCAAGCGAAGCACGGGCCCGGTCTTCGACCGGGCCCGTTCCGTTGGTGACGATCCGTTCGCCCGACTAGGCTACGCCAGATGGCGAAGGCTGCTGCCGCGACGACCGCTCTCGAGAACGCGCTCATCGGCTCCCCCTACCTGCGAGACGTACCAAGGCCGGCGGTCGCAGGACTGGCCGAGCGTTGCCTTGTCCGCCATTACCGTCGCAATACATACCTCTGCCATCAGGGCGACCCGGCGCCGGACGTCTTCTTCCTCCTTGAGGGCCGGGTCGAGATCAGCTCTGTTGCAGCCAACGGCAGCCGCGTGCTGCATGCCACGCTCGACACTCCACAGTTCCTCGGGGAGCTCGGTGTCCTGGGCGATATCGCCCGGACGGCGAGCGCATTGGCGCTCGAGGACGTCACCATCGCGGTCGTGCACTCCGAGGACTTCCTGTCCTTCCTCACGCAGGAACCCTCAGCCGCGCGGAACGTACTCAGGGCGCTCGCCCGTCAGGTTCACGCTGACCAGTCGCTCGTGGACGACCTGCTCTTCCTCGACCTCAAGGGACGGGTAGCCAAGCGCCTGCTCCAGATGGTGACGCCCAGCCTCGACGATCTGCCCGATAACGGGGTCGTGGTCCCGACCGTCACGCACGCAGACCTCGCCAGCCTCTGCGGAGGCAGCCGCGAGAACGTCACCCGGGTCCTCAGCGAGTTCCAGCGTCGAGGCCTCGTCGACAAGGACGGGCGGCGCTACGTGCTGAAGAAGGTCGATGGCTTGGCGAAGATCGCCGGTCTCTGACGGGGGAACGAAGAACCGCTATCCCTCATCCTCCGGCATCGTCAAGCCCGGAAGATCGCGCACCGATACGCGCTTGGCCGCGACGTCGACGTCGACGACTACCTCTCGGATGGCGGGGATCAGCGTCTCGGTGCCGGCGTCGTCGACGGCCGCCCACAGGTCGTTGGCGGGGTTCGCCAACACATCGTGGATGGCGCCGAGCGAGCGGCCCGATTCCGTGACTACCTGGCAGCCGACCAGCTGATGAGGCCAGTAGTCGCCCTCAGGGAGCTCGGGGAGCATGGACAGAGGGACCACGAGCCACGAGCCGCGGAGCAGGTCGGCCGCGTTACGATCCGTCACCCCTTCGAACGAGACGAGCAGCCGGCCGCCGTTCGGACGTGAGGCGCCGATCCGCAGCTCCTTGCCGTCCTCGAGGAACACGGACGACCCTGGGTCGAACCGGTCGGGGTTGTCCGAGATGACCAGCACGACGACTTCCCCGCGCAGGCCGTGAGCCTTCGTGACCTTGCCGACGACGACGGTCGGCTCCGACACCTCAGTCGGCTATGTCGACGCGCGCGGACATGCCCTGGCGCGTCGCAGCCGCCCGGACCACCGATCGGATAGCCTTCGCGGTGCGGCCGCCCCTGCCGATGACCTTGCCCATGTCGTCGGGAGCCACGCGAACGGTGAGCAGGACTCCCCGCTGATCCGTGGATTCCGTCACCGACACGGAGCCAGGGTCGTCCACGAGCTCTCGGGCAAGGAACTCCACGAGCTCCCTCACGCCTCCGGCGCCTCCTCGGCGGCCGTCTCCTCCGCGGGAGATACATCGGAGGCCGGCTCCTCGGCGGCCGGCTCCTCCGAGGGTGTCTCGTCGGAGGGAGCGGCCGAGTCGGAGGCGGACCCTTCCCCACCATCAGACGTGCCCTCCGCCAGCGGCGACTCGGCCGTCTCCTGCAACTCGGGGGCAGCTTCTGGCGCAGGGTCTGGCGCAGGCTCAGCGGCGATCGCCTCGGCGGGCGGTGCCTCGGCCTCGGCGGCGGCCTTGGCCGCGGCCTTCTTCGAGACCTTCTCCTTGACTGGCTTCTCGGTCCTGGTCTTCACCAACGCAGCCGCGGCCGGGCGCTCGATCACGAACTTGTCCCAGATGCCGATCTTGACCATCAGGTTCCGCACCTGATCGCTCGGCTGCGCGCCGACCCGCAGCCAGTGCAGGGCGCGGTCCTCGTCGATCTCGATCAGCGAGGGGTCGTCGAGCGGATGGTACTTACCGATGTTCTCGATGAATCGACCATCGCGGGGAGCCCGCTGGTCGGCCACCACCACGCGGTAGAAGGGTCGCTTCTTCGCGCCCAACCGCCGCAGCCTGATCCTCGTCGCCATGTCGTCGATCCCTCTCTAACGCCTCTTGTTCTTCGGAGCGGAACCGGCCGGCATCTTCATCATGCCGGGCATCCGCTTGCCGCCGATCATCGTCCGCATCATCTTGCGGGCGCCCTCGAAATCCTTGAGTAGCCCGTTGACGTCGCTGGTAGTGGTACCCGAGCCGTTGGCGATCCGCAGGCGCCGGGACCCATGGATGATAGCGGGATTCCGCCGCTCCTCCGCGGTCATGGAGCAGATGATGGCCTCCGCCCGCCCGAGCTGACCATCATCGACCTGGTCCGCGAGCTCCTTCATGGCGTCCCGACCTCCCGGGACGCCCGGGAGCATCTTCAGGACATCCTGGATGGGTCCGAGCTTACGCATCTCGCGAAGTTGGGCCAGGAAGTCGTCGAGCGTGAACTGGCCTTTCAACAGCTGCTCGGCGGAGGCGCGGGCGGCGTCGGTGTCCATGGTCTCCTTGGCCTTGTCGATCAGCGTGAGCATGTCGCCCATGCCGAGGATCCTGCCGGCCATTCGATCGGGATAGAACGGCTCCAGATCCTCGGGTTTCTCACCTGTTCCAACGAAGTACACCGGCTTGCCGGTGACCGCGGTGATCGACAGCGCCGCGCCGCCGCGGGCGTCACCGTCCAGTTTCGTCAGAATGAACCCGGTGGTATCGATCTGATCCATGAAGGCGCGCGCCTGCACCACAGCGTCTTGTCCGGTCATGGCGTCGCACGCCATGAGGACGTGGTGGGGCTTGGCGACGTCGCGGATCCTCCGCGCCTGCTTCATCATCTCGTCGTCCACGTGAATGCGACCGGCTGTGTCGATGATGACCACGTCCGCCTGCTGACGCTCCGCCTCCTTGAGCGCACTCTTGGCCACCTTGACGGGGTCGCGCCCATCTGAAACGACCGGCACGCCGATCTCACGGCCCAGTGTCTGCAGCTGCTCCACGGCAGCCGGGCGCTCTAGGTCGGCTGCCACCAGTAGCGGCCGCCGTCCCTTCCCCTTAAGGAGTTTCGCGAGCTTCGCGCACGCCGTCGTCTTGCCCGACCCCTGAACGCCCGCCATCATCACGACGGCGGGGCGAACGGAAGGGAGCGTGAACGGTTGGTGCTCGCCGCCCAAGGTGACCGTGAGCTCTTGATCCACCACCTTCACGATCTGCTGGCCGGGGGTCAGGCTCCTCGTGACCTCCTCGGAGAGCGCGCGCTCTCGGACCCGTTCGAGCAGGTCGTCGGCTACCTGGACCGCGACGTCGGCCTCGAGCAGGGCCGTGCGCATCTCCGCCAGGGCATTGTCCACCTGCTTAGGGTGGAGCTTCCCCCGGGAGCGGAGCTTCCTGAAGACGCCGTTCAGGCGGTCGGTGAGGGTGTCGAACATGGTTACGTACGGAACAACGGCGGGTGGCACCGTGCCGGTGCCGCATCGTATCAATGGCGGGGAGTGCGGGGCCCATGAGGCGAGACCTGGAGCAGGCTCGGAGACTGGAGCTTGGCCTGGTCAAGCTCCGATGGCTGCTGGTGGCATACGGGCTCGTCCAGACCTTGATCGAGACGGCGGATCCGGGGGCCCCCTCGTTCGCGGTGCCTCTCGGAGGGGCCCTCACTGCGGGGTTGTTCGTTTCCAACATCCTCATCGCTCGGATCGCCCGCAAAGCGAACGACGGCCGGACACTCGGGTGGATCGGCGTCCTGGCGTTCGTCTTGGACTCGGTGGTCATCCTGGGACTCGTCTGGGTGGCCGCTCACCACCCCGCCGACCCCGCGTGGGTGATCGTCTATCTCCTGCCTATCGAGGGTGCGATGCGCTACGGCATGCCAGGGGCGCTGGCGCCGCTGTCGGTCATCCTCCTGTCGGAGCTCGGACGAGAGCTGTCGATGGCCGCCGAGTTCCCTAGATATGCGTTCGCGACGTCCGACGTTTCGTTCAGGGTCGGGATGGCGGCCGTGATCGCCGTGGTGTCTGGGATGTTCGCGGGTTCGCTCCGTCGAGAGGCTGAACGGGCCAGCGAGCGCACGGCGATGGCGGAGGAGGCCGCCAGGCTCGCGGAAGAGGCCGCCGGGCGAGAGGCCCAGGCTCAACGGGACCTGTCCGCGTTCCACACAGCCATCCTCGCCGGGATCGCCGCCGAAGATCCGGCCGATGGGATCCAGGCCATCGCCGAGGCCGTGGGGCGCGAGCTCGGATGCTACGCACTCGGAGTGCTCCTGCTGGAACCCGTCGAAGGCGGCGGGGAACAGCTGGTATCGGCGGGGGTCTTCGGCGATCCCGGCTATGGTCGCGGAACGCGGTTCGTCGGCGGCGCCGAGCCGTTCGAAGCCGGCCCCGGTTTCTCCCGGCCGAGCCTGCACGACGATCCGGCTGAGGCCGTGGTGCCCCTACGCGCAGGAGACACGGTGATCGGGATCCTCCACGAGAAGGGAGAGGCACCCGGGGCGATCGATCGCGAGCGACTGCTCCTGCTCGGCAGGCTCGCGGACCAGGTCTCGCTGGTGATCCAGGCCGCGCGGCTTCGGTCGCGGCAGGAAGAGACGTTGACCCGGCTGAGGGAACTCGACGAGTTGAAGTCGGACTTCGTGGCGATCACGAGTCACGAACTCCGAACGCCCCTCACCGCCGTCCGGGGTTTCGTCGACGCGCTCCGCCGGCGGCAGCAGGAACTCAGCCCCGAGGAGGTGCAGGAGTACTTGTCGATCATCCACGTTCAGACCGACCGGCTGATCCGCCTGGTCGAGGACCTCCTCCTGATCTCCCGCATCGAGGCCGGCAAGCTCACGTTCGTCCCCGAGCAGGTCCAGACCGCCGAGCTACTGACCTCGGTGCGTCACGGTCTGGGAGATCTTGCGGATCGGGTCGTGATGGTCGAATCACCTGGCATGCCCAGGGAACTGGTCGCGGATCCTCAGCGAGTGATACAGGTACTCACGAACCTCTTGATGAACGCTCTGAAGTTCTCACCGCCCGATAAACCGGTGCATCTGGCGGCCGGTTCGTATTCCACCGGAACGGTGACCTTCGCGGTGCGCGACCGGGGATCGGGTATCCCACCGGCAGAGCTGGACTTGATCTTCGACCGATTCCACCAGAGCGAGTCCACCGCAGCGCACTCCGAAGGCGCCGGCCTGGGGCTCTACATCGCCCGACAGCTCACGGAGGCGATGGGCGGATGGATCACCGTGGAGTCCGCGCCCGGTCACGGGGCAACCTTCACGGTGACGATCCCGACGTCCCGGACCCTCGAAGAACCCGCTCCATTGTCCGGAGCAGGGCGAGCGGGCTGAACGGCTTCGTGATGTAGTCGTCGGCTCCCAAGGCGAGGGCGCGCTTGCGCCCCTCTTCGCCGGTCGCGGTCACGATGACGACGAGGACGCCTTCCGTGTCCGGATCGGCCTTGAGCGCCTCGAGGACGTCGCTTCCCGACACGACCGGGATGTTCAGGTCCAAGAAGGACCACGTCGGGCGGGCGCTCCCGCGCCATCGCGATCCCGTTCTCGCCGTCCACTGCCTCCTCTACCTGGTGGCCGTCCTCCTCGAGCACCAGTCGCATCGCTTCCCTCATCGTCGGGTGATCCTCGACGATCAGGACGTTCGCCATCGCCTAGCTCCGCAGCAGGCCGTCGGCGAACGCATCGGCCCGGAACGGACGGAGGTCATCGGCGCCCTCGCCGACGCCCACGAACCGAACCGGGACGCCGAGCTCTTCGCGTACCGCCAGCACCACGCCGCCTCGCGCGGACCCATCCATCTTCGTGAGCACGACTCCGGTGACGTCGACCGCCTCGGTGAAGGCCCGCGCCTGGGCGATGCCGTTCTGTCCGGTGGTCGCATCCAACACGAGCAGGGTGTCGTCGACCTCGGCGCCGGCCTTCTGGATCACTCGCTTGACCTTGGCCAGCTCATCCATGAGCGGCGTCTTCGTGTGCAGACGACCCGCGGTGTCGACGATCAGGACATCGGAGCCTCGCGCGGTGGCCGACTTCACGGCATCGAAAGCCACGGCGCCGGGATCGGCGCCTCGCTGCTGGGAAACCACGTGGGCCCCGGTGCGCTGCGCCCAGACTTGGAGCTGCTCCCCCGCCGCAGCACGGTACGTGTCGCTCGCTGCAAGACTGACCGCGTGTCCCTGCACCGCCAACCGGCGGGCCAACTTGCCGATCGTGGTGGTCTTCCCGGATCCGTTCACGCCGACCACCAGGATGACCGCCAGCTTGTCGCGCGCCAGCTCCATCTCGCCGTCCGCCCCCAAGATCGCGATCACCTCGGTCCGGAGCAGAGCGACCGGGTCGCTGCCCACTACGAATCGTTCGCGCACGCGAGCCACCAGATCTGCCGCCCCGCGAGGCCCCACGTCCGCCCGGATCAGAAGGGCCTCCAGCGCAGACCAAGTGTCCGGCGAGATGCCGCGTCCGAAGAGGGCGCGCACGCGTTCGCCGAGCCCCGTTCCCCCTCCCGGAGCCGTGATGACATCCATCTGTTCGTCGACGTCGGAGTCGTCTTCCACATCGAACATGAGCGCCCGGCGGCGTCGGATCACCACGACACCGGCGACCACGCAGAGGATCGCGATCGGGATGAACAGGAGGGTGATGTTCACGGGTCCAGGCTAGTGGACCGGCTCCGTCTCCGGCAGAGAGAACGTCTGGGTCTGGTCCGCGATCCGTCGCGGTTCCTCCATCTGCTGGCAGACGATCTTCGTGGTGCCGTCCTTCGAGAGCGAGACCCCGTACATCATGCCGGCGATCTCCATGGTCCGCTTCTGGTGCGTCACGATCATCACCTGTGAATCGCGGGCGAACCCTTCGATCAATCGCAGGAACCGATGCAGGTTCACGTCGTCGAGCGCCGGCTCCACCTCGTCCATCAGATAGAACGGACTGGGTCGAGCCGTGAAGATCGCGAACAGGAACGCCATCGCCGTGAGCGACCGTTCGCCGCCGGACAGCAGCGAGATCCGCTTGACGCGCTTGCGACCGGGACTGGCCTCGATCTCGATCCCGCTCGTGAGCGGCTGCGCCGGATCCGTAAGTATCAACCGCCCCGAGCCACCCGGGAACAGCTCGGCGATCAGCCGCTCGAACTCACGGGCCACGTCGCGGTAAGCCTGATCGAAGGTCTCGGTGATCTCGTGATCCACCTTCGCGATCACTTCCAGGAGATCGCGCCGGGCCTTGCGGACGTCGTCCAGCTCGCGCGCCATGAAGTCGTGGCGCTCCTGCAGGGCGTCGAACTCGCCGGTCGCGAGCAGGTTGACACGACCAAGCAGCGCCAACCGGCGCTGAACCAGCTCGGACTTCTTCTCGAGCGATCCGACCGAATCCTCCTCAGTGAGCGTCGCGAGAGCGTCTGCGGGGGCGCACTGATGGCCCTCGCGCAACAAGCGCTCCGCCTCGCCGATCCGGCGTTCGATGTCGCCGCGCAGGCGGTCCTCATCCTCGTAGGTCTCGCGGAGCCGATCGAGCTCGGTAGACGCGTCGCGCCACGCCTTGTTGACCTCGGCCTCGCGCTCGGCGGCCACACGCTCTGCCTCGGCGGCCGCGTCGCGGGCGACGGAGGCCTCGGCCGCAGACCCCTCCGCACGCCTCACGGCCTCCTCTGCATGCGCGCGGGCGTCCTCGGCGGTCTGGACCGCGGCGCGTAGCTGCACCGGATCCTGCGACGCTAGAGCATCCCGATCGGCTCGTAGGTCCACCAGGCGGGCGTCCAGCGTCGCCCGATCCCGGCGGAGCGTCTCGACCGCGACGCGGGCGGACACGGGTGGTTGGGGTCTCGGAGGAAGCTCGGGCATCTCCTCGAGGAGCGGTTCCGAGTCCGCCAGGCGCTCTCGCCACATCGCCATCCCGTCCTCGACAGAGCCCGCTCGCTGACGCAGCAACTCCTCTTCCCTGCGAACGCCGACGAGCTCGATCTCGATCCGGGCCAGACGCTCCGCTGCCGACGTGATCTCGGCATCGGCCGCATCGATCTGTTCGCCCAAGAAGGCGACCTCGCCGCCGATCTCCTCGACGCGCTCACGCTTCGGCTTGAGCACGTTGCGGGTGGCGGCCAGGTCATGCTCCAACACCTGTAGCTCCGCCCGGATCTCACGGGCACGGGCGTCGGCCACCCCTGCCGTGTGGATCACCGCGGGGCCGACCAGCACACCATCGGGCGTCACGAACGACGCCGCGGGGTGTGATGCCTGCTTCTCGGCGGCCTCCTCCACGGTATCGGCCAGGTACACGTCCCGAAGGACGGTGCTCGCGATCCCGCGCGCCACGGGTTCGGCCTCGATGACCGAGAGCAGCGCTCTCTCGCCGCGGAGGCCGATCGGCACCGGCCCCCCGCCCGCGATCGCCAGGATGGCGCCGTCCCCCTCGGGGGCGTCGGCGAGGGCCCTGTCGCCGTCCTGGTAGACCACCGCATCTGCCAGCGGGCCGAGGGCCGCCACCAGCGCGCGCTCCAGGCCGGCCTGGATACGGACCAGATCACGCAGCGGCCCGACCGCGTGACCCTTGTGCGTCTGCAGGAACCGAGAGCCGGCCGTCTCCTCGATATCGCGCCGGCGAGCCTCCAGCAGGTCGCGCCGGGCCTGGTGCCGACGCTCCACGTCCTCGAGCTCCTCGATCTTCTCGACCAGACCCCGCCGCTCCTGGTCGAGAAGCCGGCGCCGGTCGGTGAGCGGAGATGACTGCCCATCCAGGCGTTCGATGTCCGCCTCCAGCGCGTCGCGCTCTCGTTCGAGGGCTCCCAACGCGTCCCGCGACGTCGGCGATCCCGGTCTCCAAGCGCTCGCGCTCCCGTTCGGAGGACGCCATGCTCCGCCGGAGCGCCTCCACCTCGGCCCGCCGCCCCGCGGCCTCCTCGCCCATCCGGCGACGCACGTCCTCGACCTGGCGACGACGCTCCTCCGCCAAGCTGAAGGCCTCCTCGGCCTCGGCCAGCTCTCGTTCGCCGGCCTGGAGATCGGCCAGCACCCGCGCCAGATCCTTCTCCGCCCGATCGAGCTCGCCGCGAACCGCGTCCATCCGAGCGGTACGAGATGCCTCAGCCGCCAGATCCCTCCGGGCGGCGGACTCCAGCTCGACGGCGGCCCGGAACGCCTGCTCCGAGTCGCTCCGCTCGACCTGAGCGGCGCGGAACGCCTGCTCTGCGTCTACCAGCACGCGGGAGGCCGTGGCTCGCTGGTCGGCGGCCGCCAACACGCCTCCATCCAGCTCGTCCAGCCGCGCGCGCGCGGTCTTGCGGGCCTGGAGGCCCTCGTCCCAGCCGGTCTGGCGGCGCTCCTTCTCGCGGAGGAGCGCGCGCAGCCTGGCGGCGGCCAGCTGCCGCGACAGCTCCTCGGCTTGCGCGCTCAACGTCTCGTGCTTCTTAGCCATCTCCGCCTGCTGCTGCAGCGGCTTGAGCTGGCGCCGCAGCTCGGCCAGCACGTCCTGAAGCCGGAGGAGATCTTGGTCGAGGCCCTCCAGCTTCCGCTCGGCACGTTCCTTCCGACGGCGGTGCTTGGCTATCCCCGCGGCCTCCTCGATGTACTTGCGCCGTTCCTCCGGACGGGACAGGAGGACTTCTTCCAGCTGACCCTGCCCAACGACCGTATGCAGCGCACGCCCGATCCCCGTTTCGGACAAGAGCTCCTGCACATCGAGTAGCCGCACCAACTGCCCGTTGATCCGGTACTCGCTCTCGCCCGAGCGGAAGATCGTGCGACTGACCTCGATCTCGGACATGGGGACAGGGATCTTGCCCTCGGTGTTGTCGATGACGAGCTTCACCTCGGCCATGCCCAGGGCGGGCCGAGACGGGGTGCCGGCGAAGATCACGTCGGCCATGTGTCCACCACGCAGGGCGCGAGCCCCCTGCTCGCCCAGCACCCAGCTGATGGCGTCGACCAGGTTCGACTTCCCCGCCCCATTGGGCCCGACGATCACGCTCACCCCTGGGAGGAACTCCAGGACGGTCTTGTCCGCGAACGACTTGAAGCCACGGATCTGGATCTGGCGCAAGAACATGCGGCGCGATGCTAACAGTGGGCTTCCACCCAACCCGGGAGCCGCTCACAGATTCTTCGTCGCCGGCTCTCAGGACGGATCGCTTGCTGGCGGACAAGGCTCGGCGCGATACCCTGACACGCAAGGAGGTTCGGCCGTGCCCGCGTACAACCCAGAGACCGCGCTCATCGTCGTGGACGTTCAGAACGATTTCGCGGCCCCCAAGGGGAGCCTTCGCGTCGCCGGTGGCGACCAGGTGATCCCGCTCATCAACCAGGAGGTCGAGCGGGCCCTGGATGCCGGCGCGTTCGTCGTATACACGCAGGACTGGCACCCTCCGACGACGCCGCATTTCAAGAAGGACGGAGGGATCTGGCCCGTCCACTGCGTCGGGGCAACGTGGGGCGCGGCGCTGCACCCGGACCTCAGGGTGGAGGGACCGCTGGTGCGCAAGGGTTCCGGAGGCGGCGACGGGTATTCAGGTTTCACGGTCCGCGACCCCTCGAGCGGCGAGACCACCGCGACCTCCCTCGACGAGCTGCTGCGCGAGCGCCGCGTCGAGCGGGTGGCTATCTGCGGTCTGGCCACCGACTACTGCGTCGTCGAGACGGTGGTGGACGCGCGCATGCTCGGGTACCCGGTGCAGGTGATCGCCGCCGCGATCCGAGGGGTCGAGCTGGAGCCGGGTGACGGTGAGCGGGCCATCGCCCGCATGCGCGACGCCGGCGCCGAGATCGTCTAGTCCGTCTCAGACTAGATGACTCACCGTTACCCCCCCTCGATCAACCCTGGCTCGATCAGCTCTGGCATTGAGGACAGAAGTAGGCGCCGCGAGACGCGATCTTCACGGTCTGGATCGGCGTGCGGCACCGACGACACGGCAACCCTTCCCGGCCGTAGACCTTGAGCTCGCTCTGGTATTCGCCCGGCTTGCCGAACAGGTCCACGTAGGCCTCGTCGTCGAGCGTAGTGCCGCGCGCCTTGATGGCATCCTGCAATGTCTCCTGGATGGCCCTGTACAACCGTCGAACCTCCTGGGACGACAGCGTGTCGGACATCCTGTCGAAGCGGATCCCCGCCGCGAACAAGACCTCGTCGGAGTAGATGTTGCCCAGCCCCGCGATGAACTTCTGGTCCATCAGGAGCTGCTTCATCTTCGACGCCCGCTCCGCGAGCAGGTACTGGAACGTCGGCCACGTGAACACCTGGTCGAGCGGGTCGATCGCCAGATGCTGCAGCTCCTTGATCTTGCCGACCTCGTCCGATGTCGAGACGAACATCTCGCCGAACGTCCTCGGGTCTATGTAGCGCAGATCCCCGCCCTGCTGGAACGTGAGCACCACGTGGGTGTGAGGTGCCACCGCGACCCGCCCGGTGCCCCGCTGGAACTGGCCACTCATCCCGAAGTGCGTGACGAGCACGTCACCGGAGTCGAGCGGCATCAAGAGGTACTTGCCACGCCGTTCGACCTTGCCGATCTTTCGACCGTCCAGGCGAGCGGTGAACTCCTTGCGCTTGGAGTGTCGACGGATGATCCGCATGGCGTTCTTCGAGGGCTTCACCTCCGACTTCTTGATCCGCCGGCCGACGACGTCCTTCTCCAGGTCGCGACGCATCACCTCGACCTCGGGTAGCTCCACTTCGTCCCCCCTCTACGAGCTCGAACGATCGCCGGGCTGCGAGATCCGCGCGAAGGCCTCCCGGGCCGCCTGCTGTTCGGCTTCCTTCTTGGACCGCCCCGTTCCCGTGCCGAACGGTTCTCCGGTCAGGTAGACGGTGGCCGTGAACTCCTTCTCGTGATCGGGCCCCCGCTCCTCCAGCCGGTACTCCGGCATGGAGCGCAGCTCCTGCGACGCGAGCTCCTGCAGGATGGTCTTGTAGTCGCGATCGCCTTCGCCGCGGACATAGGCCTCCATCCGGGGACGGAAGAGCCGCTCGATCAGCTCGCGGGATACGTCGAGTCCCCGATCCAGGTATATGGCCCCGAACACTGCCTCGAGCGCGTCGGCCAGGATGCTCGCCTTGTCACGGCCGCCCGAGAGCTCCTCACCCTTGCCCAGCAGCACCATGTTCCCCAGGCCGAGCGAGCGGGCGACATCGGCGAGAGCGGTCATGTTCACGATCGCGGCCCGAAGCTTAGCGAGCGCCCCCTCGGGCATGTCCGGGTAGGTGAGGTACGCCATGTCGGTGACGATCAGACCGAGCACCGAGTCCCCGAGGAACTCCAGCCGTTCGTTCGTCACGGTGGAGCCGCGCTCGAACGCGTGAGAGCGGTGGGTGAGCGCGGCCTCACGCAGCGAGGCGTCAAGGAACGACACGCCGAGGGCCCGGTCGAGCGACTCGAGCGCCACGACGGGGACGGAGCTCACGCCGTTACTCGACCTCGACGGCCTGCCGGCCGGCGTAGTAGCCGCAGTTGCCGCACACCCGGTGCGGAAGCTTGGGTTGATGACACTGTGGACACTCCGCGTAAGCGGGAGCCTGACTCTTCCAGTTCGCCGAACGCTTTGCGCTGCGTGTCTTGCTCTGCTTCTTCTTGGGAACGGCCATCGGTTCCTTCCTTCCGGGTTCAGTCCTCGAGGTCCTGGAGCACCAGATCCAGGTCGGCCCACCGAGGATCGATCTGAGGGTGGTCGCCTGGGCATTCGCCGAGGTTCCGGTCGCCGCCGCAAACGCTGCAGAGCCCCTGGCAATCGGGGCTATGCAGCGGGGAGAACGGCAACTCGAGCCCGAGGGTGTCACGGACCATCTGCTCGGCGTCCATGAGACCTTCGGCGTCTAGCGGGTACACGTCGGCGTCGTCGTCTGCGGGGTTGGGCGTGAAGAGCTCGTGCACGTCGACCTGGACCGGTAGCTCGAAGTCCTTCAGACACCGGGCACAGCGGAGCGCGAACGTGCCGGCCAGTCGTCCGGTCGCGAGGATCCCTTCGACCACCGACTCCAGCAGTAAGTCCCCCTCCACCGGTTCGTCCGCCTTGAGTGTGGCGACCTCTGAGCCGAGGCCTTCCAGCGTCCCGCGGACGTGCAAGGTGCGTGACGAGCCAGGGTGACCCAATAGGTCGCGCACGTCGACGGGGTCGATCACCGGGCCTCCTCGTCGAACAGCTCGCCCTCCGGCTTGTCAGGGCTCCCGAACTCCTGCTCGGCAGCCGTGGTGGGCGCCCGCAGACGTTCGCGACCGATCTCGATCTGGTCCAGTGTCTTCGCGAGGGCTCGATTCGCGCCCTGCGACTCCTCGAGGATCCGACGTAGCGCGATCTCGAACTGGGCGAGCCTGGCGTCGACGTAGGTCTCGGCTTCGACGCGGCCGTCGTCGGCCTGTTGCTGCGCCTCGGCGACGATGCGGTCCGCTTCCTCCTCGGCGCGCTGGACGACCTCTCCCTTGCGGGCCATCCTGAGCTGGTCCTCGCGCGCCTGTTCGACGATCCGCTCAGCCTCCTGGCGAGCCTTCGCGAGCAGTTCCTCGCGATCCTTCACGATCCATCGCGCCTGCTTGATCTCCTCAGGTAGTGACTCCCGCATCTCCTGGATCATCTCGATGACCTCGTCGCGATTGAGCAGCGCAGAAGACGAGAGCGGCATCGACTTGGCGTCGCGCACCACGTCTTCGAGCTGCTGCAGGCGGCCGGCGAGGTCCATCAGGAGCCGACCCCGAGCCGATCGATCAGGCGCTTGCGAACGTGATCGGGGACCAGCCCCTCCACGTCGCCGCCGAAACGCGCGACCTCTTTCACGAGGGAGGACGACAGGAACGACCACTTCGGGTTGGTGGGCATGAACAGGGTCTCGACCTCACCCAGCCGCAGATTCATCTGGGCCATCTGGATCTCGTATTCGTAATCGGACACCGCTCTCAGGCCCTTCACGATAGCCGTAGCGCCCTGTTCCCGGGCGAACTCGACCAGGAGCCCGGAGAACGGCCTCACTGAGGCGTTCGACAGGGCCGAGCAGGCCTCCTCGAGCATGGCCACCCGCTCGTCGACGGTGAAGACGGGCTGCTTGGACGGGTTCTCCAGAACGCCGACGACCACGGTGTCGAAGGTTGCGCTGGTACGGCCGATGATGTCGATGTGGCCGTTCGTCACCGGGTCGAACGTCCCCGGACATAGGGCGGTCAGGCCCATGAAACCTCCCGGTACAAGATGACGAGGCTGTCGCCGTAGCGCAGCTGCCTCGCGACGGCCCAGTGTACCGGAATGACAGGCGTGGAACTCTTGACGCCGCGCGTGAGCGCCACCGTCCAACCGTCCTCGGCGAGCCATCCCGAGGACAGTTCCCGCAGCACAACGGCAAGATCGGGCCCATCGAGATCATAGGGGGGGTCTACGAGAGCGAGGTCGAAGGGGTCTTCGGACCGATGATGCCCGGTGAGGAACGCATGGGTGTCCGCCGCCACCACGGTGGCTCGATCCTGCAGTTCGGTCAAGGCGAGGTTGCCGTAGATGAGGGCGCAGGCCTCGGGCGACCGATCCACGAAGATGGCCGCCTCGGCGCCACGCGAGAGCGCCTCGATGCCCATCGCCCCGGTGCCCGCGTATAGGTCCAGCACGCGGGCTTCGGGGATCTCGGCCGCCAGGCTTGAGAAGACGCCCTCGCGGGCCCGATCCGACACGGGGCGGACCCCGGGCGGCACCGGCCCGAGCTTGCGTCCTTTGGCGCTACCGCCGATGACCCGCATCGATCCAGCCTACGGGGAGCAACGAGCTAGGAATGGAACAGCCAATCGATCGACCCTCCGAAGCGCGACCGGAGCTCGCTCAGCAGGCCCCGGTGCCGGTCAAGGTGAGGGTCGTCCTCGATCAAGGCGAACGCGCGAGCGCGAGCGCGCTTCACCAGCTCCAGGTCCTCAGCCAGACGGGCGAGCCTCAGGTCGGGCATGCCCGACTGCTTCGTGTCGAAGAGCGTTCCCTCACCCCGCAGCCGGAGATCCTCGTCGGCCAGCTCGAATCCGTCGTTGGTTCGGACCATCGCGGCGATGCGCGCCCTGGCCTCCAAGTTGGTCTCGTCGGACTCGTCGAAGAGGATGCAGGTGCTGGCGTGCGCTCCGCGGCCGATCCGGCCGCGGAGCTGGTGCAACTGAGCCAGACCGAACCTCTCCGCGTTCTCCACGAGCATCACCGTGGCGTTCGGCACGTCGACCCCAACCTCGATCACGGTGGTGGATATGAGCAGATCCGCCTCGCCGCTGCGGAACCGATCCATGGCGGCATCCTTGTCCTTAGGGCGCATCCGTCCGTGCAGCAGGTCGACCTGGAGCTCTGGGAAGACCTCCGTGGCGAGCCGGTCCGCTTCCGCCTCGGCCGCCTTCACCTGTGAGCGATTCCCTTCGTCGATCGCCGCGCAGACCACGAACGCTTGCCGACCCGCCGCGGCCTCACCGCGGACCAGCTCGTACGCGTCGTCGCGTTCCTCCGGCGTGCGGACGGCAACCGTCTCGATCGGCTTCCGGCCCTTCGGCATCTCGTCCAGAACCACGACATCCAGGTCGCCGTAGTACGTGAGCGCAAGGGTGCGTGGTATCGGCGTTGCGGTCATGATCACCACGTCCGGGTCGGCGCCTTTACCCCTCAGCGCCATCCGCTGATGCAGGCCGAACCGGTGCTGCTCGTCGATCACGACGAGCGAGAGGTCGTGGAACTCCACGCCCTCCTGCACCAGGGCGTGCGTCCCTACCACCAGATCCACGCCGCCGTCGGCTATGCCACGAAGGATCCGCTGGCGATCCTTGCCGGTGACGGCCGCCGTCAGGAGCGCGAAGCTGACGACGGGTGCATCGGCGCCGACGGCCCCGGGCGGTTCGGGATCCAGGAGCGACGCCTGTCGGTCGGCCTTCACGGGGTCAGAGATGAGGTACGGGACGGCGCCGATCCCAGCCAGCAGCGAAGCGATCGAGCGCTGGTGCTGCGTGGCCAGGACCTCGGTCGGTGCCATGATCGCCGCCTGGTGACCCGACCGGATGGCCACCAGCGCCGCGTGCAGGGCGACCAGGGTCTTGCCGGAGCCGACATCTCCTTGCAGGAGCACGTTCATAGGACGGGGAAGGGCCATGGACTCGTCGATCCGCTCCATGGCCGCGCGCTGCGCCGCCGTCGGCTCGAACGGCAGCGAGGCGAGCGACAGCTCCAAGAGCGGGCCTTCGACCTCGTGAGCGACGCCGGCCTGTTCGCGTTCGACCCGATGCTTGCGGAACGCCACGCCAAGCTCCAGCGTGAAGAGCTCATCGAACTTCAACCGCTCCTGCGCCCGGGCCAGCTCCGACGGATCCTGCGGGAAGTGGATCCATCGGATGGCCCGGTCGAAGGGTCCGAGCCTCTCGGCCTTAACCAGCTCGCGCGGGAGCGGATCGGGTGATGGCGGGAGCTGCTCGAGCGCCCGATGGACCAGCTCGCGGATCGTTCGTGTGGTTAGGCCCTCCGATGCCGGATGCACCGGGGTGATGCGGCCGGTGTGGATCAGGTCGGCCTCGTCGCCGCTCAGTAGCTCGACCTCCTGGTTCGCCAGCTGGAGTCTGCCTCGGTACATGGTTGCGACACCTGAGACCGCGAGCTCCTGCCCCTCCTTGTAGAGCGTGGCCGCCCACGGCTGATTGAAGAACGTGAGATCCAGGTACCCGGTCCCGTCGTAGAGCGTGACGGTCACCATGGTCTGGTGACGACGGGTCTGGCGCCGAGCGACCTTGCGGACAGCGGCGATCACCGTCGCGTACTGCCCCACCTTCAGCCCGCCGACGGTCTCCACTCGCGAGCGGTCGATGTACCGCCGCGGATAGTGACGCAGGAGGTCTCCCACCGTCCTTATGTCGAAGGCACGCTCGAGCACCTCATGGGCTTCCGGACCTTTGGTCCGGAAACCCGAACGCCTGGTGGCGAGACGCCTGTCGATCTGCAGGACAGGCGAGTCCAGTGAAAGGGTCACGAGGGGCTCCTCATCGAGGGTCGGTTCTATCATGCGAGCGATGGCGCCTCGCCGGTCTCTACGACGCCGAGGGGATCTTCGTCTCGACGTGGCCACGGCCGGACGAGAGACGTCTGTTACCCTGAGCGGCCTATGGCTGCGGTATGCGAGGTCTGCGGTAAGAAGCCGTTCTTCGGCAAATCCGTGACCTTCTCCCACAAGAGGAACAACCGGCGCTGGAACCCGAACATCCAGAAGGTTCGCGCCTTGGTGGACGGCACCCCACGCCGTCTGCACGTGTGCACGTCCTGTATCAAGGCCGGCAAGGTCACGCGCATCCCTCAGCGCGTCACGTAGCCCTACCCGTCGCTCCACGGGATCGACCAGAGCTGATCCACCGGCCCTATGCCGCCGCCCATCGCCAGTGAACGTCGGAGCGCCTCCGTCACGAAGACCTTCCCAGCGCGCACCGAGTCCAGCGTTCCCTCGCCCATCGCCAGGTGCGCCGTGATCGCCGCCGACAGGGTGCACCCCGTGCCGTGGGTGTTCGGCGTGTCGATACGCTCGGCCACGATCCACTCCTCCCGGACGCCGTCCGCGAACAGATCGGCCGCCTCCCGCTCCTCCTGCAGGTGTCCGCCTTTCACCAAGACCGCACCGGCTCCGAGCTCCAGGATCGACTCGGCCGCCCGGCGCATGTCCTGCCGGGACTCCACCGTGGTCCCGGCGAGTGCGGCGGCCTCGGGGAGGTTCGGCGTGACGAGAGCCGCGAGCGGGAGGATCCGCGACCTGAGCACTTCGACCGCGTCCTCCGCCAAGAGCGGGTGTCCGTGCTTGGACACGAACACCGGATCCACGACCAGGCTGCGGATCCCGGCCTGATCGATCGCATCTGCTACGCCCGTGACGATCTCCGCGCTCGCCAGCATCCCTGTCTTGGCCGCGTCCACGCCGATGTCCGTCACGACCGCGAGGATCTGCGCCCGCACCGTCGCGGGCGAGATCGCCTCGAAGCTCTGAACGCCCAGCGTGTTCTGGACGGTCACGGCCGTGACGGCGGTCACACCGAACACGCCGAGAGCGCTGAACGTCTTGAGATCGGCCTGGATCCCCGCCCCGCCGCCCGAATCTGAGCCGGCGATCGTGAGAGCACGGGGGCGGGGAGCGGAACCCGTCATCGGAAATGGTCCCAACCCGTCGGCTCCATCGGATGCTCCGACCCATCGGAGCCGACGGCTACCGTACCGTGGCCCTGCACCACTACGCCGATCTCGGTGAGCGACACGCCGAACGCTTCCTTCAGCTCCACGGCGGCCGCGTCGACCGCGTCCGGATCGGGAAGCGTGGCGAGCAGCTCGTAGTCCTCACCGCCTCCGAGCGCCTCCTCCAGCGTGGCGAGGTGCGCCACCGGCACGCGACCGAGCTCCAACCGAGCCGCGACCCCGCTCGCCTTCAACAGACGCGACAGGTCGAGCGAGAGGCCGTCGGAGATGTCGATCATCGCCGAAGCTCCGTGGCGAGCCAGGACCCCGCCCTCACCAACGCGCGCGGTCGGACGCAGGTGTCGCCGGATCGCCGCCCGCTGCTCCTGCGTCGGCCTCCTCCGCAGACGTGCGAACCGCAACCCCGCCGCGGAGCCACCCAGCTCGCCCGTGACGACCAGCCGATCCCCCGGCCGTGCACCCGATCGAAGGACCGCCCGGCCCGGAGCGACCTCACCGGTCACCGTGATCGAGATCGCGATCTCGCCGCCGCGGGACAGATCGCCGCCAACCAGCCACAGAGCGTATTCGTCGCAGGCCTCCCGCATCCCGCCGAACAGCTCCATCACCCACGATGCCTCGACGTCCGGCGTGAGGGTGAGGGTGCAGACGGCCGAGCGGGGGCTCGCCCCCATGGCCCCGATGTCACTCACGTTCACCACGATGGCTTTGTGTCCCAGGTCACGGGCACTCGTTGCTGCTCGGACGAAGTGGACGTCCTCCACCAGCGAGTCGGCGGTGATGACTAGCTCGCCGGCGGTCGGAGCAAGCACGGCCGCGTCGTCGCCCACCCCCACCCGTACCTCCGGGCCCGCTCCCGACAGCACCCGACGGATCGCCTCCAGCAGCTGCTCTTCGGTGAGATCCATGGCTCCGTCTTCCTGCCTGCAGGGCCGAGGTTCGTCCCGCGGCGGCCCGAGATGACGTTCGGCTTCAGTAGACTCTAAGTCGTCTTCGCGGTGCGACCGCGACAACCCACGGTAACCAACGAGGAGGCCTCCAACGTGCCGCAGACCCACGTCAACCCCACGCCCGGAGAGCTACGCAGCTTCACCGAAGAGATGCAGCAGTGCCGTATCACCGAGTTCGACAACGTGAACGTCCAGACAGAGGTCGTGTCCCGCAGCGCTGGCAGTACGTACGTCGTGACCTCGGACCCCTCGTCAACGTCCGGCAAGTCCATGACGCGTGAGGAGTTCGATCGTATCGCCGCGCTGCAGGACACCTACCTCAACGAGTGCGACCAGATCGTGATCGACGGCTACATCGGCAACGACCCCGAGATGCGGACCGCCGCTCGGCTCACGATCGAGAAGGCGAATGCGAACATCGCTGGGATGCAGCAGAAGCTCTATTTCGAACGCACCGACGGTGCCGACCCGGAGGTCGAGGTGATCTACACGCCGAACCTCTTGGCCGAGGGATACCCCGACGAGCGAGTCATCGCGGTGGATCTGGAGAACGGCGTCACGCGGGTCCTTCGATCCGACTACTTCGGCGAGTCGAAGAAGGGCGGCCTGCGGATGTGGAACGACATCGTCTACCGCAAGGGCGGGCTCGCGCTGCACGCGGGATTGAAGGTCATCCCGACGGACACCGGCGAGAAGGTCTTCATGATCATCGGTCTGTCTGGGACCGGGAAGACCACCACCACGTTCACCACGCAGAACGGGTCAGAACCCGTGCAGGATGACTTCGTGGGCCTGATGCCGGGCGGATACGCCTACGGCACCGAGAACGGTTGCTTCGCCAAGACGTTCTCGCTCGACCCCGACTTCGAGCCCTCGATCTACGGCGCCGTAACCAAGCCGACGGCGTTCCTTGAGAACGTCTATCAGGACGATGGCGGCAAGGTGAACTTCTTCGAGGAGAGCTACACGCAGAACGGGCGAGCCGTCTTCGAGATGTCGGACCTGCATCGGTTCCGCGACGCGCGCGACGTGGGCACGGTCGACTACCTGTTGATCCTGAACCGCAACGAGAACATCATCCCCGCGGTGGCGAAGCTCTCGCAGGCGCAGGCGGCCGCGTTCTTCATGCTGGGCGAGACCACCGGCACCAGTGCAGGAGGCGCGGCCGAGGCGGGCAAGTTCCTGCGCGTCCCGGGCACGAACCCGTTCTTCCCATTGCCGCACGGCCTGCAGGGCAACCGCATCCTGGAGCTCCTCGCGTCCCACCCGATCGACACCTTCCTGCTGAACACCGGACGTGTGGGGGGTAAGGACGACGACGATCGCTCGAAGAAGCTCAAGATCCCGCACACATCCGCATGCGTGAAGGGGATCGCCGAGGAAACGATCACCTGGACCGACGACCCGGACTTCGGCTACCTGGTGGCGGATGCCGTGCCCGACATAGACGACCCGGAACTGCTCCAACCGCGACGTCTCTTCGAACGACAGGGCCGCGCGGACGAGTACTCCCAGCTGGTGGACCGGTTGAAGACCGAGCGAGTCGCGCGTTTGCAGGAGTTCGTGGAGCTCTCGGACGACATCGTGAAGGCCGCCGGTTAACGCTAGTCTGACTCAGACTAGCTGTCGGGATCCTGGGAACGGGTCGCGGACCGGCGCCCCAGGAAGTAACCCGCCAGGAACTGGATCGCGGCCGATCCCACGAACACCAGGGCGAACCAGTCGTAGTTGCGCACATCGTCGATGAACGCTCGTCCGCGCGTGTCCGTCAGCGCATAGAGCAGGAACAATCCGGCCGATCCGAACCACAGGCCGACGCGGCCCGTGACGAACAGTGCGAAGAGCACATGATCGCGAACGTCAGAGCCGTCGAACGGCCTGCGGACCCAATACAGCAGCGATCGCACACCCAACGCGGTGAAGAGGACGACCATCGTGGCCTCGAGGACCTTCACAGGCGTCCTTCGAGGATCTGGATGACCTCGTCGTCCGAGACCTGATCGAACGTCAGGTACCACTCCCCCACGGCGGCGAACGAGGGCGGCGTCTCCATGACGATCACCTCGTCGGCCTCCTGGGCGAGCCTGCGGACCGTCTCCCTGGGCCCGACGGGGACCGCGAACACCACGCGGACGGCTCCCTGCGCTCGGCACCACCTGAGCGCCGCCATCGCCGTTGCCCCGGTGGCCACACCATCGTCGACGACCACGACCGTGGTGCCGGCGATCGCCGTCGCGTCCCCTCCCGAGCGGTACAGCTTCGTCCTCCTGAGGATCTCCTCCTCCTGACGCCCGATCTCTTCCTCGACGTAGCGCTCAGGGACCCCGAGCGCTCGGAGGAGGCGCTCGTCCAGGACCCGAACGCCCGGCGCGATCGCACCGATCGCGAGCTCGGGATTGCCCGGAGCCCCCAACTTGCGAGGGACCACCACGTCGAGCGGGGCCTTGAGGGCGTCGGAGACGGGGGCGGCGACCACGACTCCGCCGCGCGGTATCCCTAAGACGACCACGTGTTCACCCCGGAACCGGCCGACGAGCGACGCCGCCAGGAGCTCCCCCGCCTCCACCCGATCACGGAACACCCCTCGATGATGCACCTCCGTCGCCTGACCGGCCATCCGTGGTCAGGACGGCGGTGCGCGTTGCGCCCGCCGTCACGCCGGGGCTAGCATGGCGCTCCCATCGAGCACAGGAGGCGTCCAGGTGGTCAATGCGTACATCCTCATCCAGACCGAGGTCGGGAAGGCCGCGGCCGTGGCGCAGGAGGTCCGAGCGATCTCGGGGGTCGCCGAGGCGGAAGACGTCACGGGTCCTTACGACGTGATCGTGCGCGCAGAGGCCAAGTCGGTCGACGAGTTGGGCAAGCTGGTCGTGGCCAGCATCCAGGCCGTGGAAGGGATAACGCGCACCCTCACCTGCCCGGTGGTGCACCTGTAGGGATCAGGTTCCACCCAGCTCGCGGACGCCCGTATCCTTGCCCTGCTCGGTCGCGTGTCGTTCCACGGCCAGATCCAGGAGTCGCTCCACCAGCTCGCCGTACGTCAGGCCTGACGCCTCCCAGAGCTTGGGATACATCGATATCTGTGTGAACCCGGGGATCGTGTTGATCTCGTTAACCCAGAGCTCGTCCTCGCCTCGCAGGAAGAAGTCGACGCGCGCCATGCCGGCGCATTCCGCGGCGCGGAACGCCGTCACCGCCATCCGCTGGACCCTGTCCATCAGATCGGGCTTCAAGTCCGCCGGCACCTCGAGCCGGGCGCCCGCCTGGTCCAGATACTTCGCTTCGTAGTCGTAGAACTCGTGACCCGTGGGGACGACCTCGCCGGCGACCGACGCGACCGGATCGTCGTTGCCAAGAACCGCGCACTCGATCTCGCGGATACCTTGGAGGCCTTGCTCGACGACCGCCTTGCGGGCGTACCGGAAGGCCTCCCGCATGCCGGCATCGACCTCACCGGGAGTCCGCACCTTGGTGATGCCCACGGAGGAACCCAACGTTGCGGGCTTCGTGAACACCGGGAACCCCAAGCCGCCGACTCGAGCGGCGGCGCCCTCAGGGTCCTCGTCCCACTCGGACTCGCGCACCACCTCGTACGGCACGACGGGCAGTCCCGCCGCCGCGAAGAGCACCTTCTGTACCGCCTTGTCCATCCCGACGGCCGAGCCGAGAACCCCCGCCCCCACGTAGGGCACCCCCGCGAGCTCCAACAGCCCCTGCACCGCTCCGTCCTCTCCGCGCGGTCCGTGCAAGACCGGAAAGACCACGTCGATCGGCTGGCGCGAGCCGTCGGCGGCCACGAGCTCTCGCGATCCGGATCCGCCCTTCAGCTCCACCGCGTCGCCGGCGCCGGCGGTGACCGCAGGCATGACGCCAGACTCACTCGGGAGCGCGGGCGGCCCTGGGAGCCGGACCCACGTCCCCTCCCGGGTGATGCCGATCGCGAGTATCTCGTTCGTCGCGGCATCCAGGGCATCCATCACGGACCGGGCGGAGATACACGAGATCTCATGTTCGGCAGATCGGCCGCCGAACAAGACGGCGACGCGACGCCTTCGGTGGCTCACACCTTCTCCAGCGCCCGATCGAAGTCCTCGATGATGTCGTCGAGGTCCTCGAGCCCGACGCTTACCCTGACCAGACTGTCGGCGATCCCCGCCCGCCGTCTGGCCTCCGGATCCATCTGCCGGTGCGTCGTCGAGGCTGCGTGGCTCACGAGCGTGTGTGCCCCGCCGAGGCTTGTGGCGACCCACGCCAGCTCCAGCGCGTCACAGAAGGCCTTGCCTCCGTCCACGCCGCCGGATACCTCGACCGCGAGCACCCCACCGCAGCCGTGCGGCAGGATCCTTTCCGCCACCGCCTTCTGCGGGTGGGAGTCGAGCGCCGGGTACCAGACGCGCTCCACCTTGGGATGGATCTCCAGGAACGTCGCAAGGCGTGAGGTGCTCTCACAATGCCGCTCCATCCGGAGCGAGAGCGTCACCAGTCCACGCATGCAGAGCCAAGCCTCGAACGGCGCCATGGTGCCGCCGGTGTCGATGACGGTATCTCTCAGGCCCTCGCACGCTGCAGCGGACGCGCAGACCACGCCGCCTATCAGGTCGTTGTGTCCCCCGATGAACTTGGTCGCCGAGTGCAAGACGTAGTCGAATCCGTACCCCGTGGGGTTGCTCAGGTAGGGCGACGCGAACGTGCCGTCGACGACCGCGGGGATACCCTCGGCCCGGCAGAGCGCGCCGAGGGTCTCCAGGTCGGCCACGGTCACGTTCGGGTTGGCGATCGTCTCCACGTAGAAGAACGCTGCGCCCGGCAGGGCCGCGGCGACCGCATCCAGATCATGCGGATCCACCAGGTCGACGGCGATGCCGTAGCGGGGCATCACCTTCGTGAACAGCGAGTACGCGCCGCCGTAGAGCTCGTTGCTCGAGACTATGCGATCGCCCGACGCCGCCAGCGTGGTGAAGACCGTGTGCATGGCCGCCATCCCCGACGCGAACGAGAACGCGCTCTCGGTGCCCTCAAGGTCTGCCATGAGCGCCTCGAACGCCTGGGTGGTGGGGTTCCCGTAGCCGCGCGTATACGTGAACCCGGGTTCGCGGAAGCTGATGGTGTCCGCGTAGTGGTCCGAGTCGGCGAACCGATACATGGAGGTCTGGAAGATCGGCACGCTCGGGGTCTCTTGGTCGATCCAAGGCGTCTTGGCCCCGTGGACGGCCCTCGTCGAGAAGCGGCGTCCCCTCTCGTCGGCCATGAACTCCAGCCTACCCGTCGGTCGCCCAGCGCTTCGGGTACCGGGTCCGTAGATCCTCCGCCACGACCGTGATCGCGGCCATGAGCTCGGCGGTCATAGAATGCAGCGCCTCGAGGTCGTTGGCCTGGTCCGCTCTCTCCGAGAAGTCGAGCGGAGGCCCGGTCTTCGTCCAGATCGGACGCCCGAACTTCAAGCTGCCCATGCCGGACTTCTGCCACACGGCCCGAGAGCCCCAGCTCGCCATCGGGAGGATGGGGACGCCGCTCATGAGCGATAGGCGAACGGTTCCGGTCTTGCCGCCCATCGGGAGGGAATCGGCCCGGTCGGTCACCGTTCCCTCCGGGTAGACGAGCACCACCTCCCCCGCCTCGAGTGCCTCCTGCGCCTCACGGAGCGGGGTCTGGTCACCGGTCCCGCGGCTCACCGGGATCTGACCGGCGCCGCGGAGCGCCGTGCCCACCACCGGGATATCGAACAGTTGGTCCTTCGCTAGGAACCGCGGACGACGGCCTCGGCGGATAACGGCCTCGGCGTTCGCGAACGGATCGAGGTAAGAGATGTGGTTACAGGCGATGAGGGCCGGCCCCTCGGCGGGGATGCGTTCGAGCTCCTCGAACCGCCACGAGAACCAGAGCCTCACCGGCGGAAGCCCGACGGCCTTCGCGACGTGGTACCAGGGTTCCAGTGGACGACCTCCGTCTCCGCCCACGCTAGTGATGGTCCCTCTGGTCGGCGTCGGGGCGCAGACGGTCGAGCAGCCGCCACGCCAGGGGCAGCACACCGGCGGCCGCCATAAGCTTCAACGTGTCGCCGATGATGAATGGGTACAGCCCGAACGAGAGCGCCGTCTCAAGCGTCACCGGTGCCCCTTCGATCTCCGGTGGCAGCGCGTGGTAGAGCCACGGAACGCCTACCGCGTAGATGACGATCGAGCCGAGCAACATGGCGCCGATCGAGCTCCGGAGCGAGCGGTCCCAACCGCGGCGGGCGAGCCAGCCGACCACGGCGGCGGCGAGCACGAAGCCCCACAGGTACCCACCGGTGAGCGAGCCCGCGCGTAACACGGCCAGACCGGTGTCGTGGGAGCCGCTGGGGTCCGGGGCGAACACAGGGAGCCCCACCACCCCCCACAGCAGGTACAACCCCAGCGTGGCGGCCCCCAGCCCCGGGCCGTAGGCCGCCCCCACCAGTAGGACGCCGAGCGTCTGTCCGGTTACAGGAACCGGCGTGAACGGCAGGTTGAACGAGATCTGTGCCAGGCCGGCGATCAGCGCGCTGCCGGTCAGAGCGCACGCGATCTGGAACGCGACGCGGGCTCCCGCCTGCGACCGCGGGGGCGCCAGGGTGAGCGCGATCGTGGACACGTTGGAGACCCTCCTCCTGTGGTTGGGAGTGAGGTTACCGCGCGCGGTGGGCTACCCTTGGCACCCCGTGCGCGCCATCGTCCTGCCCGTGAAGTCCTTGTCCGAGACGAAGTCCCGCCTGTCTCCGGTGCTCTCGCTGCTCGAACGCGGGGCTCTCACCTTGGCGATGCTCGAAGACGTCATGGACGCGACCCAGGCCATGGCGGGGTGGGAGACCTGGGTGATCTCTCCCGACGAGGCCGTCTTGGAGGTAGCCGTCACGCGTGGTGCGCGTGCGATCATCGAGGAGAAGCCCCCTTTGTCGAACGCGATCCGCCAGGTGGAAGAGGAGGCGACGGGGCGGTCGGTGGACGCGCTCGCCGTGCTTCTGCCCGATACTCCGCTGGTAACGACGGAGGCGCTCACGCGGGCGCTGCATACGCTCGGACCGGTGGTGCTTGCCCCCTCCACGGACGAGGGCGGAACGAACCTGCTGGTCCGCCGGCCGCCGAGCGCGATCCACGCGCGGTTCGGCACGGATTCGTATCGCAAACATCTCGAGGCCGCCGCCCTGGCGGATCTGCCCACGGCGGTGGTCGAGACGCCCGAGCTCGGCTTCGACCTGGACCTCCCGGCAGATATCCTCACGGTGCTCGAGGCGCGGCGAGGTGGCCGGACGCGGGCGGTATGCCTGGACATGGACCTCCCGGCGCGCATCGGGACCCGCACCTGAAGACGAGGAGATCACGGTGGCCCAAGGAACGATCAAGGAGTTCGACGGACCCAGTCGGAGCGGCTCGCTCCTGATGGAGGACCGCACGGAGGTCGCGATCGATGCGACGTCCCTGGAGGGAGCCGGGCTTCGCACGCTCCGGATCGGGCAGCGCGTGAAGTTCGACCTCTCCGACGAGGCCGGGCGCAAGGTGGCCCGGTCGCTCCGGATCGTGACGATCGACTAGCCCTTCTTCTTGCGTCCCTTCGTCAAGACCTGCTGGCGGAACTCTTTGCCGGGCGTGAACGCCGGCAGATCGCGGGCAGGCACCACGATCGGAACGTCGGGTCGGCGGGGATTCCTTGCGACGCGCTGGTTACGGTGCTTGCGTTCGAACGTGCCGAAGTCGGCGAGTGTCACCCGCTCGCCTTTCACGACCGTCTCGCGGATGGCGTCGATGGCCGCGTCCACGGCTCTGCCGACATCCGCCTTGCTGAGACCCGTTCGCTTGGAGACCTCTGCGACCAAGCCACCTTTGTTCATGGACGCGCTCCCTCCGAGGTCGTCTGGCGTTCGGGTCACCGTAGTCCCAAGCGGCGCAAGGGGTCAAACCGGGTCCGCGCGTTCAAGAACCGCGGCTCAGAGAACGATGATGGATGGATGAGGAACCTCGTCGCCGGGCTCGTGCTCGCGGTATCGCTCGTAGGTTGCGCCAACGCCCCGAGCGCCGGTGACGGCGGTGGAGCGATCGATCCCGCCGCGATCTTGATCGCGGCGGCCGAGAAGACGGAGGCGGCGGGCTCCGCCCATCTGGCGTTCGCCTTCTCGGTCCAGTCGGGAGACACCGCCCAGTCGTTCACCGGGGACGCCGACGTCAACTTCGGCAACGGCGATCCCGCGACCGCCGAGGCCCATATGCGATTCGCGTTCCCGAAGACGCTGGGGATGGACATCGGTTCCATGGAGATGACCCTCGACGCGGGACCGGTCGTCTACTTGAAGTCCCCGGTCTTCACCGAGATGCTCGGTGCGCCCACTCCATGGATCAAGATCGATCCCGCCACGGTCCCCGGGATGGCCGGCCAGCTGGGGTCACTCACCGGTGGCCAGTCCGACCCGACCGGCTCCCTGACGATGCTCTACGGCCTGGTCGACGTGAAGGAGATCGGCGTGGAGGCGGTCGATGGGACCCAGGCGACCCACTACCGCGCCACGTTCGACCTCGCCAAAGCGCTCGAGCAGATCCCGGCCGCCCATCGCGAGGCGCTTCAACAGGCGATGGACGGGATGAAGCAACAGACGGGGGGTCACGACCTCACGAGCATGCCGATCGACATCTGGGTGGATGACGATGGATACCTGAAGCAGCTTCAGTACGTCTTCGAGATCTCAGAAGGGGCGACCGGCGATGGGGGCTCGTTCGGGATGATCCTGACGCTCTCGAACGTGGGCGATCCGGTGGATATCCAGCCGCCCCCGGCAGATCAGGTGACGGACGTCCTCGACCTGGCGCCGTCCACAGCCACGCCGTAGCTGCTCGGTCCACGACCGGGTAGTTGGTATCCTGCCCCTCGAGTCGGCAACGGCTCGACACGGTGGCCCGTGGGGTAATGGTAGCCCGACTGACTCTGGATCAGTTAGTCTTGGTTCGAATCCAGGCGGGCCAGCTAGGTTGCAGCGCAGACGCTCTCGAGACCCTCAGTTCCGCAGTGGCCAGAGATCCAGGATCAGCGGTGGGAGCGGCTGCTGAGTGAAGTCGAAGTCGTCGGCCAGATCTCCAAGGATCGCCACTTCCTCACGCACCGTCGGTCTGGAGTCGGGCCAGCCGTCGGTCGCGGGATCTAGCCGAGCCCCGCCCAAGAACCGATCCTCGATCAGCTTCAGATACGCGTCGTAAGACAAGACCTGGTGGTCGATGAAGCCGGGCCTCGCCCATGGGCTGATGACCATGCTGGGCACGCGGAGCCCCCAGCCGTTCTCGTCCACCACGGGCGGCTCCACGTGGTCGTAGAACCCGCCCCAGTCGTCCCACACCAAGAAGATCGCCGATCGTTCCCATGCGGGGCCAGCCATGACGGCGTTCACGATCTTCGTCACCCACGACATGCCATCCTGGATGTTGTCCGGAGGATGCTCGGCCCGGTCCACCACCGGCATCACCCACGACACCGAGGGGATATCGCCGGTCCTGGCGCCCCGGAAGAACTCTGTGTTGGGCCTGATCTCGCTCAACTGTCCGGTCGCCTGCACGGACAGGAACCCCGGCAGAGGGTTCTGCACCGGGGCGGTCTCTATGCCCATGAGGTCCTCGCACGGCGGCGCGATACAGGTTCCCGGACCCACGTAGTAAGACCAGCTGACGCCGTGGGTGTAGAGCATCCACGTTATGTCCGCCCAGATGAAGGGGCGCGGGCCGCCGTCGGCCGGGACCCACTGCTTCCCCGTCTTGGCCCAGATCCCACCGGGGAACTGCTGGTCGGACGAGCAGCTCATGGGATCTTCCAGGTCCGTGCAGGTTGCCGACCAGCCCGAGACCAGGAACAGATGCGCGGGAAGCGTCCACGAGTCGGTCGGCGCGAACATGCGGTCGTGCAGCGTGAAGGCCTTCGCGTAGGCCCAGTAGTTCGGGATCTCCGCCTCGGTGTGATAGCCCATGACATCGGGCTGACCCTGGGGCCCGTCCTTCGACTGCCTGCACGGGAACTCCTCCGGATGCTTCATGCAGCCGTTCCCGATCGCTCGGAGGGACCGTACGAATCCGTCCATCTGACCGCCGTTGATGTCGATGTCCGACGCGATCTCACCGTGGGGGCCGGCCTGATCGAACGTGTTCGTGTCGTGGTAGGGGCGATGGCAGACCCCGGGCTGATCGGGATCCGGGACGCACACATCGATCCTGCCTTGATCGTCGAGCGGGAACCCGTCAGCCCCGGGGAAGGTCCCGAAATAGTGATCGAAGGACCGGTTCTCCATGACGATGAAGATCAGGTGATCCAGGTTGAAGATCCCCGCCTCGGGATCGATCGGACGCTCGGGGTCTGGGCTCGGGCTCGGTTCGGGGGGATCCTCGAGCAACGAGGTGTCGACTCCGTTCGGAGCGGCGTCAGGGTCCGGCTCGTCGACCAGGTTCGGAGCGCCGAGCACCCCCTTAGGTGACGGCTCATCCGACGGCGCCGAGCTCGTGGACGCCGAGGTAGGAGACGCCGCGCTGGCGGCAGGGCTCCCGGATGGCTCGGCTCCCCCTCCCGTGCATGCGGCCGCCACCATCGCCGCGAAGGTCACAGAGGCCATCGTCCTGAGGGGTTCGCGGCGCGCCATCAGCGATCCGGCCAGGGGTCGAGGATCAACGGCGGGATCGGCTCCTGATCGAAGTTGAACTCGAGCGCCAGGTCGCCCAACACGGGCACGTCCTCGCGGACCGTGGGCCGCGAATCCGGCCACCCATCGGTTCTCGGATCCAGACGCTCCCCGTCCAGGAACAGGTCCTCGATGAACTTCAGGTACGCGTCGAAGGAGAACGTCTGATGATCCACGAAACCCGGTCTCGCCCAGGGGCTGATCAGCAGACCGGGAACCCGGATCCCGTAACCGTTGGCGTCCACCTTCGGTGGCTCCAGGTGGTCGTAGAACCCTCCCCAGTCGTCCCAGGTGATGAAGATGGCCGTGTGCAGCCAATCGGGTCCCTTCATGGCAGCGTTCACCACCTTGGTCACCCAGGCCTGTCCGTTGCCGATGTCGTCGGGGGGGTGTTCGCCCCTATTGACGGTGGGCATGACCCACGAGACCGCCGGCAGGGTCCCGTCGGCGGCCGCGCGGAAGTAGTGATCGTTCGACTTGATGTTCTTGAGCTGATGGTTCACCGCGACGGTCTTGAAGCCCGGCAGCGTGTTCTGTACAGGAACCGTGTCCTCCTGGTCGGGCTTCGGACCGCACCCGGGACGCAGGCACGTGCCCGAACCCACGTAGTAGGCCCAGCTGACGTGGTGCTTGTGGAGCAGCCAAGTGATGTCCGCCCAGATGTAGGGGCGGGGTGCGCCGTCGGCGGGCCTCCATGTCCTCCCATTGTCCGCGGCGTTGCGGCCGGGCAGATCCAGGTCGGAGCGGCAGCTCATAGGATCTTTCAGGTCGGGACAGGTGGCGGCCCAACCCGAGACTAGGTACAGGTGCGCCGGCAGGGTCCACGAAGACTGCGGAGCGAACATGCGGTCCTGAAGCGTGAAATGCCGAGCGTAGGCCCAGTAGTTCGGGATCTCGGCGGCCGTGTGGTAGCCCATGATGTCGGGTTGACCGGCGGGGCCCGGATCCGCCTGCCGGCAGGCGTAGGGATCTGGTCTCTTCTCGCATCCGTTGCCGTACCGGCGCAGAGCCCGGACGAACCCGTCCATCCGACCACCGCCGATCGACATCAGCGACCCTGCCATCCCGTGTGGCCCTCCTCGATCGAACCGGTTCGTGTCGTGGTAGGGACGCCGGCATCGATCGGACTCGGGATCCGGAAGGCAGACGTCGATGCGGCCGCGCGCATCGCGCGGGAAGCCCTCCGCACCCGGGAACGTGCCGAAGTAATGGTCGAACGACCGGTTCTCCTGCACCACCACGATGACGTGGCGGATGTTGTTGATCCCGATGTCGGGGTCGATGGGTGGGTCCAGGGACGGGCGTGGCGTTGGACTAGCGGCGGCGAGCGCCTGCACACCGGGTTCGGTGGGTCCCGCCGGTTCGCCGCTGCAAGCTGCGGCGACGATCGCCCCCAGGCACAACAGCGCGACCGGCATCGCGTTGCGTGAGGGTGGCCGCATCGAGGACCGATGCTACCCGGTCGGTCCCCTCACCTCCCAGGCGGCCCCTAAGGCCGCGGGTCCAGGACGAGCGGAGGGAGCGGGACCTGCGTGAAGTCGAACTCCAGGGACAGGTCACCCAGCCGAGTGGCGTTCTCTCTAACGGTCGGCCGCGAGTCCGGCCAGCCGTCGGTCAGAGGATCGAGACGGGCGCCGCCGAGGAACAGATCCTCGATGAACTTCAGGTAAGCGTCGAAGGATAGGGTCTGGTGGTCGATCATGCCGCGGCGTGCCCATGGGCTGATCATGATCCCCGGCACACGGATGCCGTAGCCGTTCTCGTCGATCCTGATCGGCTTCACGTGATCGTAGAAACCGCCCCAGTCGTCCCAGGTGATGAAGATGGCCGTGTGGAGCCACTGCTCCTCCGGCCCGGTCATGACCGCGTTCACGACCTTCGTCACCCACTCCTGCCCGTCGGCGATGTCGTCGGGCGGATGCTCGCTCTTGCCGATGGTCGGCACGACCCAGGAAACCGAGGGCAGCGTGCCGCTCGCTGCGGAGTCGAAGAACTCGGTGTTCGCTCGGATGTTCTTGAACTGTTTGGTGACCTCGATCGTCTTGAACCCGGGGAGCGGGTTCATTATCGGGTTGGTGCTCTCCTGGGTGGGCTTGCTGCAGGGGGGCTTGATGCAGGAGTCCTTCCCCACGTAGTACGCCCAGCTGATCCCGTGGTTGTAGAGCAACCAGGTGATGTCCGCCCAGACGTAGGGGCGGGGCTTCCCGTCGGCAGGCACCCAGTACCGACCATCATCGGCCGCGTTGCGGCCGGGGAACCGCTGCTCCGAGCGACAACTCATCGGGTCGTTCAGGTCCGGGCAGGTGGCCGACCACCCGGAGACTAGGTACAGGTGCGCCGGTAACGTCCACGAGTCCGACGGCGCGAACATCCGATCCTGGAGCGTGTACTTCTGGGCGTAGCGCCAATAGTTCGGGATCTCGCGGTTGTCGTGGTACCCCATCACGTCCGGCGTGCCATGCGGTCCCGGCTTGGCCTGATCACACCCCGTTCGATCAGGGTTCGCGTTGCAAGCGTTGCCGATGCGGCGAAGAGCCACGACGGTGCCGTCCATCTTGCCCTTGTTGATGGTGAGACGCGACGCCTTCTCGTTGTGGGGTCCGCCCGCGTCGAGCGTGTTCGTGTCGTGGAAGGGCCGACGACAAACGGTCGAATCCGGGTCCGGGATGCAAACGTCGATCTCGCCTCCGGCGGTGCGCTGGAACCCGTCGGCTCCGGGGTAGGTCCCGAAGTAATGATCGAACGACCTGTTCTCCTGCACGATGAAGATCACGTGCTCGATGTTCTTGATCCCCAGCGCGGGATCGATGGCGCTCGGCTGCTGACGCGCTGCGACGGCAGGAGGCTCAGACCCGATCGTGCCCGCAACGACGGCGCTCGCCAGAACCACGAGCGTGACGACACGGGGAAGTCTCCGCCGAACCATGATCGCCCATGGTATCGGTCAGGGCGGGCCAAGACCTTGACGTTCCGATGGGTAGCATGGCGGACGACGCGAAGGAGGCCAAGTGAGTTCGAACGGTTCTTCCACCAACGGAACGATCCCAGTAACCCTGATCCCCGGCGATGGCATCGGTCCCGAGTGCGTGACCGCCGCCCAGCGCATCCTGGAGGCGGCCGGCGCCCCGATCGCCTGGGAGGAGTGTGAGGCCGGCGCCGAGGTATTCAAGAAAGGCCTGCCCTCGGGCGTTCCGGCCGAGACCATGGATTCCATCACCCGGACACGCGTGGCGCTGAAAGGACCGCTGGAAACACCGATCGGATTCGGCGAGAAGAGCGCGAACGTCACTCTGCGCAAGCTCTTCGAGACCTACGCGAACGTCCGCCCCGTACGCGAGATGCCGGGCGTGAAGACGCCCTACTCGGGTCGCGGCGTCGACCTGGTCGTCGTGCGCGAGAACGTCGAGGACCTCTACGCCGGTATCGAATACATGCAGACGCCGGGTGTCGCCGAGTGCCTGAAGCTCATCTCGGTGAAGGGTTCCGAGAAGATCGTACGGTTCGCGTTCGAGTACGCGCGCTCGGAGGGACGCGCAAGCGTCGCATGCGCGACCAAGGCCAACATCATGAAGATGACCGAGGGAACCATGAAGCGCGTCTTCGAGGAGGTGGCGCCCGACTACCCGGAGATCGAGTCGTGGCACGTGATCATCGACAACTGCGCGCACCAGCTGGTCAAGCGCCCCGAGCAGTTCGACGTGATCGTGACCACGAACATGAACGGAGACATCATCAGCGACGAGTCTTCGGCCCTGATCGGCGGGCTGGGGTACGCCCCGTCGGCCAACATCGGCAACGAGATCGCGATCTTCGAGGCTGTCCACGGCTCCGCACCGAAATACGCCGGCAAGAACGTGATCAACCCGACCGCGGTGATCCTGTCGGCAGTCATGATGCTCCGGTACCTCGAGTTGTTCGAGCAGGCCGACGCGATCGAGCACGCGATCGGCGTGACCCTGGAGGCGGGCGTGCTGACGGGCGACGTCCTCGGGTACGACCGAGGCACGCCCACCACCGACTACACCGACGCGATCATAGGGAACCTGGGACGGCGCACCGAGACCTGGACCGTTCGCGAGCACACGGCACTGAAGCTCCCGCGGCTGGCGCCGAACCCGGACTACGTGAAGCCCAAGTCACGCGCTGTGGTAGGTCTCGACGTGTTCGTGGAGTCGCCGTTACAGGCCAGCGAGTTGGGGGCGTCACTCATGGAGCTCACCTCCGACACCAGGCTCTCGCTCAAGATGGTCTCGTCGCGAGGGACGAAGGTGTTCCCGCCGACGGGAGCGATCACCGACACCCTCGATCACTGGCGCGCTCGGTTCATCATCAAGGAGAACCCCGGCGACCTGCCAGACGACGACGTTCACGAGCTCCTGCAACGGATCTCCAGCCGTCACCGCTGGATGCACATCGAGAAGCTCCAAGAGTTCGACGGCGAGCTGGGATTCACGCGAGATCAGGGCGAGAACTGAGCGGAGAGGAACTCCGCACGCACGCGATCGAAGAGCTCCCGGTCGTGCGGGTACGTGAGCAGCGAGCCCACGTCGGCCACGTCGACCCACCGGGCCTCGTCGACCTCGTTGGCGGCTGCGATCGAGTCTCCCCCGGCCAGGGTCATGGTCCAGTAACGCACGGTCTTCGGGCGCATCCGGCTGTCGACGTACGAGATGGTCCCCAGGTCGCTCCCAGCGCGGCATGCAACGCCGATCTCCTCTTCGACCTCGCGTAGCGCGGCATCGAGCTCGGATTCCTTTTCATAGAGCTTGCCCTTGGGGAACGACCAATCGTCGTAGGCGGGTCGGTGGACGAGAACGATCTCGATCCCAGCGGGAGCACGACGCCACACGATCCCGCCGGCCGCCCGTACGGGTGAGCCAGACTTGGACCGTCCTCCCTGACTCACAACTCATCCCGGGCTGACGCCAAGAGCTTCCAGGCCTTCCGCCAATGAGCCCTGGCCTCGATGGCGGCCACGCGCTCTATCCCCGCGAGCATCCCTGCCGCGAAGGCCGCATCGCCGGACCGATGGTCGGCGGCCCAGGTGCGGAGCCAGGCCGCCGCGACCACGGCGTCGTTGTGCTCGCCCAGCACGATCTGCAGCCGGGCCGCCGCCTCGGCGAACGATCGGGCCGACTTCCCCATCAGCGGCGCCAACGTGTCGGCCGCGTAACGAACCCGCTTCGCGCGGATCCTTATGGTGTGCAGCTCCACATCGCCCGGGTGCTTGCCCGCCGAGCGCACCGCCCGTCGCAGATGTCGCCAGGGACCCTGCAGCAGGTCCCTCACGATGACCCGGACCGCAACGTCGGCATCCGGCAGTACACCCGGCGCGTCGGCGGCCTCGACGATCCGATCGAGCAGCGCGTAGTAGCGGTCGGTGCGTAGCGCCTCGATCAGCGCGACATGCGCCTCCTTCCGGCGGTGATCCAGCCCTTCGATCACCCTCGCCACGCCCGGCGCCTCCGGCGATGGGATCGACTCCGCACGGCCCCGCACCCGGTCGAGCATCACGTCTGTGTCTCGGGCTTCACCCAGGACGGCACCCAGCCACCTGAGCTCCGCTCGGAGCGGTTCGACCCACGTGGGATCGAGCGCTATGCGGAACGTTCGAAGATCCGAACGAAGCCTCCGCGAAGCGACCCGCGCCTGGTGCACACCCTCGGGGTCCGCGTCCAGCCGCATCACGACGTCGTGGCGGATCAGGTGGATCGCCGATCGGGAGAGCGCCCTACCCAGCACGGCAGCGACAGTGGCGTCGTGCCGCAGATCGCGGACAAGAAGCTCCGGCGGCTCGAGGGCCAGCGGTCCCAACGCGCGCACGTACTTGGTGGTCGGATCCGTCGCTCCGGCGCCGGCCTCGCGGAGCCGGCGGAGCACTTCGTCGAGCAACCCCGCCGGCGTGTCGTCGGTGATCTCGATCTCGAGCTCCCGGAACCTCGCCGCGATCCGACGCCCTGCCAGCACCGACACCTCGTCGTCCACCACCTCTCCGAGGCCGTGATCGTCGAAGTCGAGCAGCTGCGTCTTGCGGCGGATCGTCCGCAGCTTCACAACGGGACCGAGGGTCGCCGTGCGCACGTATGCGCGGATGAGATCGATCGCCTCGCCAGACGGGGAGTTGGGGTCCTCACCTGGGAACTCGAACTCACCGCGGATCAGCATCACCCCGTCGTCCTCGGGCGGGAGCTTCACCGTCCAGCCCTGGCCTTGGCGGTGACGCAGACTGATCCCCCACCGGGCCAGGCGAAGGTCGCTGGTGTCGAAGTAGACCGTCTCCAACCGCGCGGGGTCGTACGGGACGACCAGAACGTCGTCGCCCAAGTCGTCGAGAGCCGGCATCCGGAACGTGGGAGAGGCCGCAAGCTTGACCTCCCGCTCCAAAGACATCAGCCCGCCCATCCCTCCGTCAACCGTTGGAGGAACGCCTGCGTCTCTATCCCCTTCTCCGATGGGACCTTCGACCAGCCGTCTGGGTGAAGCTCCCACGCCAAGACGTCATCCTTCAGGTTCACCTGAAGGATCTCGTCCAGCCGATCCTTCAGGCTGGGGTCCAGTACCTCCGTAACGCACTCCACGCGGTGGTCGAGGTTCCGCGGCATCAGATCGGCCGAACCTATGTATAAGCGGACGCCGCGGCGCTCGCTGCCGAACCGGAACACGCGGGAGTGCTCCAGGTACCGCCCCACGATCGAGCGGATGTGGATGTTCTCGGACAGACCCGGGACGCCGGGCTGCAGGCAACAGATGCCGCGCACGATCAGGTCGATCCGGGTCCCCGACCGGGACGCTTCGTATAGCGCATCGATCATCTCGGAGTCCACCAAGCTGTTCATCTTCATGACGATGCGTCCGTCGTCGGCCTGGGCCTCCTCGCGGATCAGGGAGAGGAGGCGTGAGCGTAAGCTGATCGGAGCCACCAGGATCCGGCGATATGCGAGTTGCTGGCTGTACCCGGTGAGGTAGTTGAAGAGGTCGGCTACGTCGGCCGTGATATCGGGGTCGTCGGTGAGCAGCCCCAGGTCCTCGTAAAGGGTGGCCGTCACCGGGTGGTAGTTGCCGGTGCCGACGTGCGCGTAGCGTCGGATCGCGTCGCCCTCGTCACGGACGACCAGCGAGCACTTGGCGTGCGTCTTCAACCCGACCACTCCGTACACGACGTGAACGCCAGCCTGCTCTAGGACGCGAGCCCACGTGATGTTGGTCTCTTCGTCGAACCGAGCGGTGAGCTCCACGAGCGCCACCGTCTGTTTGCCCAGCTCCGCTGCGCGGACCAACGCGCGAACGATCGGGCTCTCTTCTCCGGAGGTTCGATACAGCGTCTGCTTGATAGCCAGGACGGATGGATCGCGTGCTGCCTGCTCCACGAATAGCTCGGTCGACGTCGAGAAGGCGTCATAGGGATGATGGACGAGGATGTCTCCCTCGCGGATCACGCTGAAGATGTCAACGTGTCCGCTCGCGACGGGCTGGAGCCTGGTCTGAGTGACGCCGGTCCACGGCTCCCCGTTCAGGTCGGGGCGATCGAGCGATGTCAGCTGCCATAGATCGCCCAGACCCAGCATCGACTTGGTCACGAAGACGTCGGACTTCTCGACCCCGAGCTCGTCCTCGATCAGCGAACGGACCGCCTTGGGCATGGAACGATGAACCTCCAGGCGCACGGCCTCCGGCGATCGCTCCCGCTGGCGGAGGATCGACTCGATCGCAGCGAGCAGATCGTCGGCTTCATCTAACTCGAGGTCGAGGTCGAGGTCGCGCGTCACGCGGAACGGGTGAACGGCCAGCATCTCCATGCCGGTAAAGAGAAGATCCAGGTTGGCTGCGATCACCTGCTCCTGCGGGACGAATCGCCCGTCCCCGGGGAGCGGTAGCAACCGGGGGATGTTCGGCGGCACCTTCACCCGTGCGAATCGCCGGAGGTGCGTTGCGGGATCGCGGACCACGACCGCCAGGTTCAAGGAGAGATCGGAGATATACGGGAACGGGTGTGCCCGATCGACGGATAGCGGCGTGAGGATGGGGAACACGCGGCGCTCGAACGTCTGCCGCATGTGGATCCGATCGTCGGCGCCGAGGTCCTCCCAGTCCACGATGCTGACCCCGGCCGCATCCAGCCGGGGCCGTACGCTCTTTGCCCAGATCTGGTGCTGGCGAGTCATCAGGAACTTGACCCGCTTGCTGATAGCGTCCAGCTGCTGCCGCACGGTCAGACCGTCCGGCGAAGTGGTCGACAACCCTACCGACAGCTGATCCTTCAGTCCGGCAACGCGGATCTGGAAGAACTCGTCCAGGTTGCGGCTGAAGATCGCAAGGAACTTCACGCGCTCTAGGAGCGGACGCTCGTTGTCCTCGGCGAGCGCCAGCACGCGGGCGTTGAAGTCCAGCCAGGACAGCTCTCGGTTGGCGAACCGACTGGGAGGCGGCACTTCCTTGAGCGGGGTGGATCGTGCGACGTGCGCCTCGCTCGGCATGTGAATGGTCCTTGCGGTTGGGGAACGCTGTTGCTTCCGGATGGTACTTCACGCTGCGCTGCAGCGCGACCGCCATCCGGTCATAGAAGATGTCCTCCATGACCACGGCGGAGGCGCTCCTGACAGTGGCGGTCGGGTTGGGCGCTGGTGTGCTGTCCGGCCTCTTCGGCGTGGGTGGCGGGATCGTGATGACACCGGGACTGACCGCCCTGGCCGGCCTCGCGCCGATCGTAGCGATCGCGACGCCCCTTCCGGTGATCCTGCCGACCGCTTCGGTGGGCGCATACACCTACTATCGGGCCGGCGAGGTAGACATCCGGGCCGCCAAGTGGATCTCGCTGACCGGGGCGGGGGCTTCGGCCGTGGGGGCCGCGCTCACGCGGGTGGTCGATGCGAGGTTCCTGCTCCTGGTGACCGCCGCGCTCCTGGCCTGGCAATCCGCTCAGATCCTTCGCGGACGATCGCGCGTGGGCTCCGAGATCGAGGATGTCGCGATCCCGGCGTGGACGCTCGTCCTGGTCGGCCTGGTCGCGGGGCTCCTCTCGGGACTGCTGGGGATCGGCGGTGGCCTGGTGATCGTGCCCGCGCTCGCAGGCATCTTGGACGTTCCGCTGAAGAGGGCGCTGGGCACCTCGCTGGTTGCCGTGGTGGTCTTGGTCATCCCGGGGACGATCGTCCACGCGGCGCTTGACCACCTGGACTGGACTGCGGCATTTCTCCTTGCGATCGGGGCGCTGCCAGGGGCTCGACTGGGAGCCAAGATCGCCCTGGGCGCCGATGAGCGGACCCTCCGGTTGATGGTGGGCAGCTTCCTGGCGTTCGTCGCCGTGGCCTACGGGACCCAGCAGGCGATCGAGCTGCTCTCGTGAAGTCGGCGAGGGCCCAGTTGCTACACTTCCGCGCGACCCAGTCCAGGTCGTTCGGTCCCATCGTCTAGTGGCCTAGGACACCACCCTCTCAAGGTGGAGACACGGGTTCGAACCCCGTTGGGACTACGCAGGTCAGAGGCCCGTGCCATCCGGAAGGGTCGTCCACTCAGCATCCTGCGGTCGCTGACTCTACCGACGAACTCGCCAGGTTGAGCAGGCGTTTCGGGATCCCCTCGAACCCGTTTGCTTGTCGAGCCGGAATCCGACACGTGGGTCGTAGGCGTGAGGCGTGGAGGCAACCGAAAGGCCGGGATGACAGGCCGCAGCCGACGTCGACCGACACAGCGTAGACGCTCGGTAACTGGGGCTTCGTATCGGCGAGACGCGCCCGCGGCGATCAGGGCATCGGAGCCGGCGCGGCGGCGTATCGATCGGCCAATCGCGCGAGGAGCGGTCCGCCCACCGCTAGGAGAAGCACGTACGCGGCCGCGATCGGTCCGATGTCCGGCTCCGCACCCGACGCGACCGCGATGCCGGCGATCACGATCGAGAACTCGCCCCTGGCGATCAGCCCGACGCCGGCGCGGATCCGACCTCGACGGCCAAGCCCAGCCCGTCTGGCGGCGAGCCATCCTGTGGCGTACTTGCTCGCGGCGCCGACGAGCGCCAGCGCACCGGCGGATGGGAGCGCGCGGGGCAGCGTTCCAGGATCGACCTCGAAGCCGAAGAACAGGAAGAACGCCGCGGCGAACACCGAGCGCAGGGGGATGAGTAGCGATCGAGCTCGACCCGCCGATGGCCCCGAGAAGGCGATCCCGGCGAGGAACGCGCCCACCGCCGCCGAGACGTTGAGCGACTGCGTCGCACCGGCTGTCAGCAGCAGGACGGCGAGGATCGCGAACAGCAGCGCTTCGTCCGAGCGGCTGAAGACTGCGCGACTGATCGCCTCACCGTAGCGAGCGGCGACCGCAAGCACGGTGAGGACGACGAGGGCAGCGATGCCGACGGAAATCGCAACGCGCCAAGGACCGCCCCCCACAAGCAACACCGTCCCGAGCGGCAGGAACCCCGCCATCGCCAGGTCCTCGATCACCAGGATCGCGAGGACGAGCGGTGTCTCGCGGTTCCCCATCCACCCGAGGTCGTCGAGCGTTCGGGCGATGACGCCGGACGAGGAGATGTAGGTCACGCCACCCAGGAACGCCGCCGGGACAGGATCCCAACCGAGCATGATGCCGGCAATGAAGCCGGGCGTGAAGTTCAGCACCAGGTCGAGCCCGCCGACGAGCGCGGTGGAGCGGAGCGACCCCACCAGCTCACGGGCTGAGTACTCAAGCCCAAGCGAGAACAGGAGTAGGATCAGGCCGATCTCCGCTCCTGCCGCGATGAACTCGTCCGCGGTTACAAGCGGGATCACACCGCCCTGTCCGAACGCCAGACCTGCCAGCAGGTAGAGCGGGATCGGCGAGAAGCCGAATCGGGAGGCCAGCCGGGCCAGGATCGCGAGCAGCAGCACGACGCCGCCGAGCTCGATGAGGAACAGCGAGTCCTGCACCGCTCAACCCGAGCGGAGTAGGATGGCGAGCTCCTCGATGCCGCGGGGCGTGCCCACCACTACGAGTACGTCCCCGCCCCGCAGTCCGAACTCTGGACCAGGTGCCGGGTTCGCCGAACCCGCGCGAAGAACCGCCACGATCGACACCCCGGTCCGCGTCCTGGCGGCCGTGTCGCCGATCGTCCGCCCGTCGAACGGCGAGGTCCCGGGGAGCGGCAGCCGATCCACGGCGAGCCCCTCGACGTCCTGCTCGAGCTCCGCGAGATCCTTGGCCACCTGGGACACGCCCAGCAGCTCCGCGAGCGTGCGGCTGTCATCCGCGCTCAGCCGGACGAGGTCGTGCGAGGTGTCGGGATCCTCACGCTCGAAGAGCACCAGCTCCCGCATCCCCGAGCGGTGGTGGACCACGCCGACACGGGCGCCGTCCTCGGTGACGAACTCGTACCGGACGCCGATACCGGGCAACGGCGTCTCGCTAACGATGCGCACGAATGTCATCCCTCCTGCCAGGATGGAGCCAAGATCGAAACGAGAGTCTCCCGGGGGAAACTCTGCTCAGGGCCGGCAGCCGCTGCAGCAGTTCGTCTAGGAACTCGATGGCCCGCATCGCGTCGTGTTGATCTGGCTCGCTGTCCAGCCACGCCACGAGCTGCTCACGTGCTCGCATAGGGGCATTGATCGAGTAGCTTGTCGATGGTTCCGATCCCGCCGCGTTGGTCATGGAGGGAACCGGGAACGTCGGGCCGGCGTAGCGAAACGCGCTTGTCGTCTTTCTTGCGGGACACATACAGACGCCGACCGTCGCGGAGATCGGCTGCGAAGTACTTGCCCCCTCGCGGACCCTCCAACTCGAGGATGTTCGGCTGCTCGGTCATCCCATCCACCCGTGCATCTCCTCCTCCCAGAGCATCCCCAACACTACGCCTCGAGCGTGCGGCGACTCCTCCAAGTCGATCAGGAGCTCCGCGGACGTCCGCGTCTTGGCGATGCGAGAACAACCGGATCTGCCGCGCGCGGTCGAAGTCCGGAAGCATCAGTGTGGAGCAGCTCGGCGTGTGGAACGGGGCCGAGCGCGTCCAGGCGATCGTGGAGCAGGCGCTCGATGTCTTCGAGGTTGGTCATGTGCTTGCTGAGGGACGACTCTAGTGGGTCGATACCAACCGGGCAGTCACGCTGAGCTCGACGTTCCCCTTCAGCGCACCCGAGACTGGACAGCCATCCTTCGCCTGCTCGGCGGCGTCTCTGAACGCATCCTCCGTGATCCCGGGGACCAAGCCCTCCACGTCCAGCGCCGAAGCAGTGATCCCTGTCCCCGGGACGAAGGTGACGGTGGCCGCGACGTTCAGGCCCTCCGGCGGCGTCCCGGCCTTGGCCAGCCCGTTGGACAGCGCCATCGAGAAGCAGGCGGCGTGCGCCGCCGCGATCAGCTCCTCGGGGCTCGTGAGCTCGGCTTGGCCCTCGCCGGTCCGCGCAGCCCAGGACACACCGAGCGGTCCGAACGCCCCGCTACCCACGCGCTCGATCGTGCCGTTCCCACTCATCAGGTCGCCACGCCACGTGACGTCCGCTCGCTTCTCGGCAGCCATCCGTTCCCTCCTGACCGTCTCCGACGGGCCCAGCTAACCGCGTCCGGGACATTGGGAGCAAGCCGTGGCGACCGTTCCTCTCGAAAACGCAGGGGTCGTGATAGGCGAGATCAGGAAAGTCTCCCCATCAGTGCCGCGCTGATCGGAGGCTGTCCCTCCGTGACGATGCTGGATAGCTCGCCGTGCTGATCGACCTGGAAGAGGACGAAAGGGTACCTTCGACGGGAGGTTGCACGACGTCGATCCGACCGGCTACGGTTCGATCGTGAGCGACAGGAGGCCTTCGCGCGAGGGGTCCGGGCTCTCCGTCGGCCAACCGTTGGGACGCGCGGGCGTCGAGATTCTCGCAGCAGTTCCGCTGTTCTCGGAGTTGTCGAAGCGACGACTCCGATCGCTCTCCGACAAGGCCATGGTCGTCAGCTACGGCCCCGACCGGATCGTGCTGGGGGAGGGGGTGCGTGGGGGCGGTTCGGTGTTCGTGCTCTTAGAGGGCACCGCCCGGGTGGTGGTCGGGAGTCGTACGATCAAACCTCTCGGCCCGGGAGACGTCTTCGGCGAGCTGTCCCTCTTGGATGGTTCACCCCGCTCGGCCAGCGTGGTCGCCGCATCATCCATCGTGACGGCTCGACTGTCGCGCACGGCCTTTCTCGATCTCATCCGGTCCGATCCGGACATCGCCTTCCACATCATGGAGATGCTCGCCACTCGCCTGCGAGAGTGCCAGGGGAGCGGCGCGCTGTAGCGAAGAGCCTCGATCGGGTGCCGGGTGATTGGGCACGGCGAGCAGTACTCGCCCAAACCGCCAATGAGACCGCAGCACGGAACTCGGCCCACCTTCAGCGGACCGAACGGCCCTTGCGGGTGGCGGCTCTCTCCCGGGAACATGGGTGCATGAGGGTGGGGCTGCCACGCATGCACAAGGAGGCCGGGGAACGGAGGGATCTCCTACCGTCGTTCGTCGCAGCTCTATGCCGCGACGGGGCGACCGAAGTCGTGCTGGAGGATGGGTACGGCGCGGCGATGGACCTCGAACCGGTTGAATACGCTTCGATCGATCCCCGCGTGCGCTTCGCGACGTATCGCGAGGTCTTCGAACGAGACGTCGTCGTCGTGATCCGTTGTCCCGACGAGGAGGCGATCCGTTGGATGCGACCCGGGTCGATGCTCCTGTCGATGCTGCACTTCCCGACCCGTCCATGGCGTGTTCGGCTGCTCGACGAGCTCGGGATCGGCGGACTGAGCCTCGAATCCGTGACCGACGACGCCGGACGTCGGCTCGTGGAGAACCTGCGGGCCGTCGGCTGGAACGGAGTTGAGGCAGCCTTCAAGGAGCTGGCCGCGACCCACGAGGACTTCTCACACGCAGGCCGTCGACCCCTGAGGGTGACATGCCTCGGATCGGGCGCCGTCGGAGGTCACGCGACGCACGCCGCGACCCGTTACGGCGACCCCGAACTGCGTGAGGAGCTGGTCGCGAACGACGTCCCGGGGGTCGAGGTCACGGTCGTGGACTTCGACCTCACGTGGCACGAGGACTACATGCTCGATCGGCTAGCGCGCACCGATCTCCTTATCGACGCCACCCACCGGATCGATCCCTCGACGCCGGTGGTTCGAAACGCGTGGCTCGCGGCGCTTCCTGCGGACGCGGTCCTGCTCGACCTGGCGAGCGACCCCTACATCCCGGACGCGTATCCGCCGATGGTCAAGGGCATCGAGGGCATCCCTCAGGGGAACCTCGACCAGTGGGTGTTCCGCATCGATGACCCCGCCTGGGATCGGCAGGACCCCGTCGTCGACGCGAGGGAGCGCCGGACCGCGCTGTCGTGCTACGCATGGCCCGGGATCCACCCGCTGAGCTGCATGGACGTCTACGGGAGCCAGTTGGAACCGCTGATGACACTGATCCTGACGGCGCCCGTCGACGGATGGGATGGCGTGGACGGTCCGTACGAGGAGCGTGCCGCCATGAGAGGGGAGCTGTCGACATGGAGAGCGGCTCTGGCCGATTGACGGTCGGCTTCCCGCGGATGCGGAAGGAGCCAAGGGAGCGTAGGGATTTCCTTCCTCCGCTCATCGGCAAGCTCATCGACCACGGGGCAGACATCGTGGTGGAGCGAGGGATCGGCTCCGGGATGGGCTATGAGGACTCCGACTACGCGGCCCTTGGCCCGCACATCCGATCAGGCTCGCACGAGGACGCCTACCGGCAAGACATCGTCGTGGTCCTCCGCTGCCCGAACGACGACGAGCTGGGTCTCGTCCGGCGCGGAGCCGCCCTCGTGTCGATGCTCCACTTCCCGACCCGTTCGGGGCGCGTCGCGCGGCTCTGTCGGCAAGGCGTCGACGCCATCGCGATGGACTGCATCGTCGACGACAGCGGCACTCGACTGGTCGAAGACAGCCGATCCGTGGCCTGGAACGGGCTCGAGGCTGCGTTCGACGCGCTCGAGCAGACCTACCCGAAGTTCCGAGACCGCGATCGGCCACCCATCCACGTGACCGTGATGGGAGCGGGGGCTATCGGGCGCCACGCGGTGGAGGCCGCCACGAAGTACGGGAAGACCGAGCGGGCGGGCGACCTCCTGTCCAGGGGCGTGCCGGGGGTGGAGGTGGTCACGGTCGGGCGCAACCTGACCGGGGACGCGCGATACATGGAGGAGCGCTTACGCGTCACCGACGTGCTGGTGGACACCACGCTCCGATCGGATCCGAGCGTCCCGCTCGTCCCCAATGCGTCGATCGAGCTGTTGCCCGAGCATGCCGTGATATGCGACTGCGTCGTCGACCCCTACCAGCTACACACCGACCCACCCACGGTCCGCGGGATCGAGGGCATCCCTCAGGGCGACCTGGACGGCTACGTGTTCCCGCCCGATGACCCGGCCTGGGAGCGCACGGTTCCCGACGGCGTACCGCACGAGCATCGCCGCACCGTCGTGTCGTGCTACTCGTGGCCCGGCGTCCATCCGGAGGCCTGCATGCGCCTCTACGGCGCCCAGCTCGCCCCGCTCCTCGAGACGCTGGTCGAGCGGGGAGGTGTCTCTGGACTGCGCGAGGACGGCCGGTTCCACGAGCGCGCCCTCGACCGAGCGGCCATCCGACACTGGGCCGTCTGACCAGGTACTACGTGACCGAGGGGCGCCCCGAAGGGCGCCCCTCGCTCTGCTGTCGGCGAGCTAGATCCACCACGGGAGGCGGATCAGAAGCAGCTGCCCTCCTTCGCGCTTGTACGTGAAGTCGGGCACAAGGTCGCCGTTGTTGTCTTCACCCGGCGCCTGCTCCACCCAGAGCGTGTGCGCCTGGATGGTGATCAAGAACGCTCCGGGACCGAAGGCCGCGGAGGCGTCGACGATGCCCGTCGACTCCCAGGCGCCCCAGTTGCCCGTCAGGCCCTACCGTCGACGTCCGTCGCCTTCGTCCGTCGGCCGACTGGTCGACCGTCGCGACGACCGTCGGGCGTAGCCCGAGAACGGGCACGTACCAGAGCCGTGCCGTGGTCGCGTTGGGTAGCCCCTGGTCGGCGAGGCGAACTGCTGACTCGATCCCGGGTCCTCCGTCAGCAGGAGGCCGTTGCGCGTCGTCTCGATGTTGTCCGGCTGATGGACCTCGTCGAACGTCTTGACGGGGTTGTCGTCGCCCTCGACGAACACGGTGAGCGAGGTCACTTCGTCGGGTCGTGCTTGTCGAGCTCCATCTTCCAGACACGACCGTTCGAGGATAGGAACGGCGTGTCGGTGCCGCTCGCACGGCCCCGGCCAGAGTCGACGATGTAGACGACATTCCCCATGCCGCGGCGCTTGTCGTAGGCGATGTCTTCGACGCGGACGAACTGGAACACGTCGTTCATGTCGCTCCAGTACTCGAGCACCCACTGCGGGCCATCGATGCCGGTCGGAGTTGTCAGGCGAAGGTCCCTCTGCCAACTGCCATCCGTCGGAGGGAGCGGATAGCCCTTGTCCGCGGCCTTCAGCTCCGAACCGTCAGGATTGAGGCCGGTGGCGATGTCCTTCGGCACCTGGATGAAGTGGCCGGTGACGTCCGTACCCGAGCCGGGGAGCACGTCGTAGTAGTTCTTCACGCCCGGCGTGTCGGAGACGAAGGCCCAGAGATCGCCCTTGTCGGCCAGCAGCGAGTACGTGCTGGCGCGATGTAGGAGTAGAGCTGTGACTGAGCCGGTGCCAGCTGCGTCGGTGGGACGGCGAGCGGATCCGTGAGGGGACCGCTCGTGAACGTGTCGTCACCTGAGAGAACGACCGGCTTCCCATAGCCGGGGATGGCGACCGCGTTCTCGTGGTTGTGCCTGCCCATCCCGTAGATCGGGCGGTGCTGGCCGGTCCTGACATCGAGCGCGATGACGAGCGCCGGCTTCGCGCTCCTCCGGGCTCACCGGGCACGGGGGGCCAGGATGCTTCCTGCCGCAAGAAATAGTCCGGAGACTCCTCGTTCGTGAACAGGATGTCCCGGCTGAACCCTTCCTTCCTGGTGGCGAGGAAATTGGAGCAGAATCGCTGATAGCCAGAATCGCTCGAGATGGCGAACGAGCCGTTGAGCACGCCAGCCGAGCGCCGATTGAGGATCAGCTTGCTCACCTGCGCGTTGTCGAAGTCGTTCTCCCCGTTCGCCGCGGTCGGTCGCCGCTGTGTTGTAGGGGAACGGCACCTTGCTGGTCTCGTGGTTCACGAAGATCTCGACCCGGCCGTATCCGCGATCCCGGCCAACCCATGGTGGCTCGCACGGACGAGTCCCGTCCGGGACGGCCTCGAAGCGAAAACCGCTCGGAAGCACGTCTCCGACGGTCAGGAGCGGCGTGATCCTCACGCCTGCCATGACCGAGGTGAGCATCGGATCTTGCCCTGTCTTGAACCCACTCCCACCGTGACTCGCGGTCGCGGACGGCGTTCCAGAGACTGCGATCGCCGCTGCAAGGGCCGCGCACACGAAGACGGTGCTTCTTCTACTACTCGTCATCTTCCCCCCCTGAGGTCTTTGTCCGCGAAGAGGTCTAACAGATTCCGTCAGCCCGGGTCTACCGCCGTTCGGCTATCGAACCGTCGAGCGGGGCTGCGGGTCTCGGCGCGTGGTGACGTACCGTACTCCTCGGGGTTGCGACGGCAGGACAGACTCACTGCGCTGCAGGTCGTACGGGTGGTCAAGGTGAGGCGTTAGTCGCGGTGTTGGCCGATCACCGCGCTGATGTGGCACTCGCACTCGTCGTCCGAGCAGCCCTTCTGGCGATCGGAGCCAGGCTCCCAGACCAGGTCGCGGTCGTCCTCGGCGTATAGGTAGCGGCAACCGCACCAGTAGCACACGTCGCGCATGACCTGATGCCAGTTGCCGTCGATGTCCTTTCGCTCCGGCAGGTTCAGCAGCTTCGACATCAGGACCCCTTCCCCAAGATCGTCCCGATACCCATGCTAGGACGATGGGTCTCCGGAGGGAAGTACCTCCACTCGTTCGATCTCAGCATCCTGCGGCGGCGTGATGTCACGCACCATCACCACACGCCTCTCGACGGGCTCGGTGTCCGGAAGGACGACCACCTTCGACGCCCTAGCCGAGCGTGGGAGCACCCTGAAGGCCGCCAGACCCAGCAGCCCGACCACCGCTCCCCCGATCCCGCCGATCAGCAGCACACTCCTGGAACCTATCGTGACGACCAGGACGCCTCCGAGCGCTGTCGCACCCAGCTGGCCCGCCATAGCGATCCCGAAGTACGCCGAGAACACGCGCCCCCGTAGCTGATCAGGGACACGGTGGTGAAGCAGGCTCCGCATGGCGACGCTCACCACGCCGTTCGACACGCCGCCGAGCGCGAACATCGTGAGCGCCAGACCGATGGAAGGGAACACGGCGGCGATCGCAACGGCCACCCCGCCCCCGAACGCGGCGATCAGTACCCCCGGCGCCAATCGATCATTCGGCAACCGGCGCGCGATCACGGCCGCACCGACGACCATGCCCGCCAGCCAGACTGCGGCCAACGCGCCGTATCCCCAGTTGCCGGCATCAAGGACGTTGCGGGCGAAGAACACCTCGGCCACGTTGTCCATAGCCGCGAACAGGACCGTCGCCGAGATGGCGACGACAGCGATCAGCAGCACGCGGTCCTTCGCTATGAACGCGAACCCCTTGCGGGCCTCTCCCTTCTGGCGCCCGCCCTCCCCCACGGGCTCTGGAGGCCGCCGGATGCTGAGCGATGCAGCCGCCGACATGATCACCAGGAACGTGATCGCATCCACCAGCAGCGCGGCGTCTGAGTTGCCCGTCGCAGCGGCGAGCCCTCCCGCGATCAGCGGACCTGCGACCATCCCGAAGTACCGGGCAGTCTCCATGTTGGCGTTGGCCTCGGTGAGGTCCTCTTCCTCCACGGCCTTGGGCATGATCGCGAACACCGCGGGCGACGCCACTGAGGCCACCGAGCCCAGCAGGAACGACAACGCGACGATCGCCCATACGGGATCGACGAACGCCAACGCCAGCGCCAACCCTGCCTGGATCGCGGATGCGATGGCGAGCGTGCCCGTGCTCTCGGTCCTGTCCACGATCAGGCCCGAGAGGGGCGCGAAGACGACCATCGGGAGGATCCCGGCCAGGAGAACGGCGGAGACGGCGATCCCGGAATGGCTTACGTCGAAGACCTTGATGGTCAGGGCGACGAGCGCCAGCTCATCCCCGAGCGAGGACAACCCGTTCGACAGGACCAGCAGACGGAAGTCACGCAGCCTCATCAGGCGCACGAGGCGCATCGTAGTAGGGGCAAGATGTCGATGCATCGCCTGAACGGGTGAAGACGAACGGCGGAGCTTGGTCCGAGGCGGTCAACAGGGGGGGTCGACCCAGGCGGGCCGGGGACCGACCCGGACACCCTGATGGCGGGCCAGCTCCCGAAGTCGCCGCCGGTAGACCCGCATCTCGGTGCGCGACCAGTCGGCGTGGGTAAGACATCGCCAGGATGGGTAGGCCTCGCGGTGGAGGGGACTCTTAAGGGTCTCGGCGTGGCCGATCACGTTCCGCGCCTGGACCTTGAAGCGGTCCATGAGCCAGAGCGTCAGCCGGAGTGAGGAGCGCATCATGGTCCGGTTCGCCAGGATCTCTCGGTCGCTCGTCCCGACGTGCTCGATGCCGATCGCGGTCCAGTTCATGCCGATCGCGTGGCGGCATCGGACCCGAAGGCCGACCAGCTGATAGATGGCTCCGTCGGTATCGATCACGAAGTGCGTGCACACTCCCGGCAGCTCCCCCAGATGGACGCCGTTCGCGGAGAAGGTGGCCCAAGCGCCCGACATGCTGCTGCCGTCGGTGTAGTGCTCCACGATCGCGTGCGGATGGGTCAACCGCCAGATCCACTCGCCGTAGTGGCGGTGAGAATAGGCGCCCATCTGCTGCCGCCGGTGCCGGCCGAACGGGATCGGCCGCCAGGTGATAGAAGGACGTGTGACGCCGGGCGGCTGGATGGGGACCGCCGTGCCGGGCTCGTCGGCGAGACCCGAGAGCGTCGCCGCCAGGAGCGCGGCGGCGATCGCTCGACTCATCCGGAGGCGACCGCGCGCAGGCGGGCGACCGTGGCCTCCCGGCCGAGCAACTCGAGCGATTCCGGAAGCGGCGGCGAGACGTTCGAACCGGTGACCGCCGCCCGAACGGGCTGCCAGCCCTTCGTCCGGTTGAGGTCGGAGGCGGCGGCGAGCTCGTCCAGCGCTGCCTGGATCGTGTCGTGGTTCCATGGGTCAACGGCGGTCAGCCGATCCGCGGCCCGCGTCAGATACCCCTCGGGCGCCTTCTCCATGATCGCCCAGGCCTTCTCGTTCGGCACGACGTCGTCGGTGAACAAGAACCGCAGCAGCTCGACCGATTCCGTCAGCGTCTTCATCCGCTCGCGGACCAGCGGCATCGCTGCCCGCAGCGTGACCGGATCGGGAAGCAGGCCGGCCTCGGTCAGGAAGTGCAGGCATCTCGCCGCCAGCTCGTCGTCGCCCAGCGACTGGATGTAGTGGTTGTTCATCCACTCCAGCTTCTGCGTGTCGAACGCTGCCGGGTTGCTGGAGACGCGAGACAGATCGAACGCCCCGATCAGCTCGTCGCGCGACAGGAACGTCGTCGATTCGTCCTTGGACCAACCCAGCAGCGCCAGGTAGTTCATGAGGGCCTCAGGCAGGAATCCCTGCTCGCGGAACGCCTCGACCGACGTGGAGCCGTGGCGCTTGGACAGGGGCTTGCCATCTATGCCGGCGACCTGCGGCAGGTGAGCGTACCGAGGCGGCGTTCCGCCCAACGCCTCGATCACCGCGGAGTTCCGGGGGGCGCTGGCCAGAAGGTCGTCCCCACGGATGACGTGCGTGATGTCCATCGCCATGTCGTCGACCGCAACGGCCAGCAGGAACACGGGCGTCCCGTCCGACCGGACCAACACGAAGTCGCGCAGCTGACCCGCAGGGAATCGCACCTCGCCCTTCACCAGGTCGTCCACGACCCACTCGCGGTCCGGCATCGCGAACCGGATCGTGAACGGCCGAGCCTCCCGTTCGAACGCCTGGCGCTCGGCGTCTGCAAGCCGCAGGCATCGGCCGCCGTCACCCCCGGGCGGCACTCCCTTCGCGATCGCGGCTCGCTTGATGGTCTCCAGATCCTCGGCCGTGCAGTAGCAGCGGTAAGCGCTTCCGGTGGCGAGCAGCCGGTCCACCTGTTCCCGGTAGACGTCGCTCCTTTGCGACTGACGGTAGGAGCCGTGCGGCCCGCCCACGTCGGGACCCTCATCCCAGTCCAGGCCCAGCCAGCGGAGCGATTCGATCACCCCGCGGAAACCCTCCTCGGAGACTCGGCTCGCGTCGGTGTCCTCTACGCGCAGGACGAACGCGCCCCCGTGATGCCGGGCGAACAGCCAGCTGAACAGCGCCGAACGAGCATTGCCCACATGGATCGAACCGGAGGGGGCGGGAGCGAACCGGCAGCGAACGGTGTCGGACACGGTCATGCCGCCACGGGGTTGGAGAGCGAACCCACGCCTTCGACCTCGACCTCGACCACATCGCCTGCGGCGAGACGTCCGACGCCCTCGGGCGTGCCGGTAAGGAGGGCGTCGCCGGGCAGGAGCGTCATGAACTCCGTGATGTACTCGATCAGGGTGGCTACGCCGAAGACCATGTCGGAGGTCTGTCCCGCCTGGCGGATCTCACCGTTCAACCGCGTCTCCACACGCACGTCGTTGGGGTCCAGCTCGGTCTGGATCCACGGACCGAGCGGACACGACCCGTCGAAGCCTTTCGCGCGCGCCCATTGGTCCTCGGTGTGTTGGAGGTCGCGGAGGGTGACGTCGTTCGCGCACGTGTATCCGAGGATGTACCTGTAGGCGTCCTCGCTCCTCACGTCGCGGGCCAGGCGACCGATCACCACCGCCAGCTCGCCCTCGTAGTCCATACGGCGACTGATCGGGAGCAACCGGATGGGGTCGCCGGGTCCGATGACGGCCGTCGAAGGCTTCAGGAAGAGAAGCGGCTCCTCGGGCACCTCCATCCCCCACTCCGCGGCGTGCGCCGCGTAGTTCCTCCCCACGCACACGAGCTTCGAGGGGAGCACCGGCGCCAACAGCCGGACGTCGTCGAGCGGCACGACCTCTCCGGTGGGGAGTGGATCCTCGAAGAACGTCCCCTGCAGGATCCGAACGCCGTTGGTGTCATCGTCGATCGCGCCGGTCGCGATGCGATCACCGAATCTGAACCTGACGAGCCTCATGCCAGCTTGGTGCCACCGGCGAACGTGGCGCCCACCTGTCGCCAGTAGCCCGCGATCATCTCGTATGGACGGAGCGCGGCGAGCTCCTCCCCCGGAGCCTCGTACAGCTCCACGGTCGGCTTGCCGGTGTACACCGGCCCCAGCTCGACGTCCTCCGATCGCATGGTCACGAGCTCGTCCAGCGCGTCAGGCTCCGCCGGATCGATCGAGGGCATCCAGCGCGAGTGGAGCATGGGGAGAGCGTTGACGAACCCAGCGGTCACCGAAGCACCGGAAAGGGTGAGAGTCACGTCGGCCAGGCGACAGTCGTTCGCCTGAAGCGTAGCCCCGAACCGCCCGTCCGCCTCCAATCGCGGACCCGCCTTGCCCACCGTGACGGGCCGGGTCATCCAGATCGAGCCCATCTTCTTGGGGTACCCCTGGTACCAGCCGCGCGCGAGGGCGAAGTCCTTGTCGACCCATATGTAGACGCAGCGCGAGTAGTGCTCACCGTTCCACTTGCATCTGACCACGACGAAGCACTCCTTGTATTGCGAGCGGACAGGATCCAGGAGCTCCGCTCCGCCTTCGCTGCACGATTGCCAGTCCGCCCAGATGATCGCCACCGCTCCGGGATCGTCGTCCGCCAGATCCACGCCATCGGGCAGCAGCGCGGCCACGTTGGCCGGCTCGGCGCGGTACTCGATCGTGAGCACGTCGCCTGAGTAGTGCCACGGCGGGCTGGGGACGATGGACGCCCGGCCCTCCGGCGTCCGCGGAGCCATGAACCCCCTCAGCCGCGACACGCGCGCCATACTAGCGGCCCATGGAGAGCCGACGGATCCTGCTGGACGGCGTGCCGACCTCCGTCACGCGAGACGGCGATGAGCTGGTCTCCTCCGACGGACGAAGGGTGGGGTTGGATGACGAACAGCACCTCCCGCCTGTCGAGCCGACCAAGATCGTCTGCGTCCACCTGAACTACGAGAGCCGCCGCGCTGAGTTCGGCATCACTCTCGCGCCAGCGCCCACGTTCTTCCACAAGCCGACGACCTCGCTCAACGCGCACGGCGGCGACGTGATACGGCCCCCGCGCTGCAAGTACCTCAACTTCGAGGGAGAGATCGCGATAGTGATAGGCACCGAGACGAAGCACATCGCGCCCGAGGAGGTCGCCGACCACATCCTCGGTTACACGGTGGCCAACGACTACGGCCTGCATGACTTCCGCGACACCGACGCCGGTTCCATGCTGCGCGTGAAGGGGTCGGACTCGCTCTGCCCCCTCGGACCCGGACTCGTCACAAACTGGGACTTCCACGGCAAGCGCATCCAGACCCGCGTGAACGGCGAGGTGAAGCAGGACGGTAACACCGACGAGATGATCTGGGACATGCACTACCTGGTGGCCGACATCGCCCGGACCATCACGCTCCTCCCCGGCGATGTGCTTCTATCCGGCACGCCCGCGAACTCAAGACCGGTGCAGCCGGGCGACGTGGTCGAGGTGGAGGTCGAGGGCCTGGGAACGCTCCGCAACACGATCGTCGAGGGTTCCATCCCCATCCGCGATGACGTCGGCGCGCAGCCCTCGGAGTCCGAGGAGGTCATCTCGACCACCCTCGGAGGCGATTGGGAGTTCCGGGGGATCCGTCCACCGCGCCGCGACTGACCAGACGGTGTAGCCTCCGACGGTCCTGACGGAGGGAGCGGAGACGGGCGAGCATCCAGGCACGAGCGCGACGTGTGGTGGAGCGTCGCCGCGGGGACCGTGGGTTCGATCGCGAGGGCCGGCTTCAACATCCGCATCACGGGCCAGGAACAGATCCCCCGTCGTGGGGGCGCGCTGCTCGTCTACAACCATGTGAGCGTCATCGACGCGATCTTCGTCGCGATCCCCGCGCTACGCCGGGACCGGATCATCCGTTGCTTCGCGCTCGCCGAGGACTTCGAGCGGCCGATGATGGGACGGGCGCTGCGCGGCTTGGGCCAGGTCCCGATCCGTCGCGGCGCAGGCGCCTGGGATCCACTGGAGGAGATGGCGGGCGTGATCCGCGAGGGTTGGCTGGGCGGGATCGCGCCGGAGGGCACGGTCGGAACGGGCGAGGATCTTCTTCCCATCCAGAAGGGTCCGGCCCGGATCGCGCTGCTGGCGGGATGCCGGGTGATCCCGGTCGGCCTGTGGGGCCCCCAGCGCCGTTACCCCAAGGCCGGGCTTCACTTCAAGGCGCCGCTCAGACCAACCCTCGGCGTGGCGTTCGGCCCGCCGATCCAGGCGGAGGGGGACCCGAAGCATCGGCCGGACGTGCAGGCGCTCACGGATCGCATCGGCGAGGCCCTGCGCGAACAGGTGGAGGTCGCTCGCCGCCTGGCACCCGCTACGACCTAGCGCTGGACGCCCCCCGCAGGAACCGGTCCACCAGGGAGTCGGCGCGCACTCCCGCATCGCCTTCTCGCGCCCGGGTCTCCTCGAGGACTGCGGCGGGCTCTATCCCGGCCCGGCGGAAGTCCGAGTCGTCGTGATCGAGCCAAGCCGCGACCATCGACGCGGTCGCCTCGGGATGGAACTGCACGCAGAGGTGAGGACCAAGCTCGTATGCCTGGACCCCGTTCGGTGTCCGGGCGATCGGCGTCGCGCCCGGGGGCAGATCGAACGTGTCCCCGTGCCACATGAACCACGGACCGACCGGTATCGTTGCCGGGTCGACGGTCTCGACCTCGCGCCATCCGACCTCGTGGTCGTCGGCCGGGCGTGCACGTCCGCCCATGGCCTGCGCGAACGCCTGCGCGCCGAAGCAGATACCGAACACCGGCACGTGGTGCTCAACGGCGTCACGGATCGCGGCGAGCGCCCCCTCGATCCATGGGGCAACGTGCTCGCCGTAGACGGACCACGGCGCGCCCATCACCAGGACGGCATCGAACGCCTCGGCGTTCGGTGGTCGGCCTTCCTCGGACAGCACGTGATCGACGAGCACCGCGCCGCGATCCGACAGCGCCTCGCCTACGTGACCGGCGAGCGAGAGCCGGTGAGGCTTGAGGACGAGCGCCTTCATGTCGTCCGGAAACCGGCGACGATCAGACGGCCTTCACCCGGGCCCCATGCCTCGTCGTACAGCTCGTTGGCCTAGCCCAGGTCTTCAGTGAACCGTAGCGCCTCCAACGCTTCCGGCAGCGGAAAGATGACCGGGTTCTCGAGCACCTCGAAGGGGATGAACTCCCTCGCCGTCTCGTTCCCGGTATCGACCTGGCTCGGCCTTCGACGGGCATCATGGTGGTCATCTCAGCCACCATGAGGGCGGTCGGGAGACTCCAGATGATCGGGGTGATGCCGAAGAGGAGCAGCCCCATCCCAGCCCCGCTCTCGCCGATCGTGTCTTCCAGACCGTACGGTCCGCCCGAAACCGAGAAGAAGATGATGCCGACGAGCGCGAGCTTGTGTGGAACTTCGCGGATCGCTACGCAGGGTCGTTCGGCCGGCTCTTCAGCCACGATCGCCATGTACCCCCTCCCGATGGTCGGCGTTGTGTACCACAGCCTCGCCGACGTGCGCTAGTCCCTCAAGCGCCCAGGAGGTAGGCCACCATGTCGGCGGCCGAATAGGCATGATGGTCCGGGCCTAGGAGGCGGCCCAGCTCCTCGAGGTCGTTCCCGGCCGTCACGATCGGAGGCTCCTCGACCCCCTGCCGACGCTGCCCCAGGCCGACCGCCGCGGTCAGGCCGTTGCAGATGCACTTGCGGCTCGCCGCGTCGGACGGGTTGCCACCCTTGCGCACATAGTCCTCGATAGGCTCCGCCGGGCAGCGGTAGCCGAGACGCCCGTCGGGAGCCACGTACACCTCGCGGAGATACCCGAGGTCGCACCGGCGCTCGCGCGCCTCCACGACGTCGTCGTCCGAGAGCGTGCCCTCGAGCGCCACCACCTTGAACGGGAACCCGGTGGGAGAGGCCAGAGGATCGGTGAAGACCGTGACCCGGCAGGCCTCCGCTTCGGCGAGCACCCGTGCGCGGATCTCGGGCGCCATGCCCGAGTCCTCGCAGAACGCGAACGCCGTGCCCACCTGGATGCCCGCCGCGCCGCTGTGCTGCGCGCGCCGCAACCGCTCGGGCGTAGCCTGCCCGCCCGCGAGCCAGAACGGGAGCCCGAGCTCTCGGATCTTCTCGAGGTCGACCTCGTCCCGCAGTCCGTACAAGGGCTCGCCGCCGACGAGCCCGCCCGCACCCCGCGGCGGCGCGTTGTGGCCTCCGGCCGTCGGCCCCTCTATCACGAACCCGTCGACGCCCCGGGTCTTGCGAGCGAGGCTGATGGCGAGGGCCGTCGAGGCGATGATCGCCAGGAACATCGGGCGCGCCACCGGCGCGCCCGGAGCCGGCACCACGCTCCGCGGGTCGAACCGGAGGGCAACCCCGTCGCCGTCTGCGACGTGCAGCGGCAGCTCGACGGGTTCGTGCGTGGCGAGGCCGTCGAGCAGCCGCGGGATCTCGCGCGGGATCCCGGCGCCCACCAGCACGACATCGACACCCGCGACCATCGCCCCGTACAGCGTCGGCGGCGTCGGCATCTGGATCTTCTCGAGGAAGTTGATCCCCACTATCCCGTCGTGCCCCTCCTTCGCGAGCCACACCTCCACGAACCCGCCCATCGTGGCGAGGTCGAGGCTCCGACGGTGCGGCTCGGCGGTGAACACCGGCACGGCCTTGAACGACCGGCCGTCGTCGATCCCACCCTCCACGAAGTAGCCGGCGAGTATCCGCTCGGCCACGGCGGGGGCGGGGAAGGCCGCCATGGCCCGCCGGACGTCGCCTTCGGGGTCGCCGAGCTGCAGCCGGCGGGCGAGCACCATGTCGAGAGCCGTGCCGGACACCACCCCGAGCTGACCGGTCCGCGAGACCGCGCGAGCGAGCTGCCAGCCTGAGACGGCCACGCCCATCCCGCCTTGGATGATCGCCGGCGCGACCCTCATGCTCATCCCCATAGGCGGTCGGCGACTCTACCCACCCGATCGAGCTTGCGCCACTGGGTGTCCTCGTCGGTTTCGTTGCCCACTATCACGCTCGCGAACCCGCATTGCGGGCTGATCGCGAGACGATCCATGCCGCCGACGATACCCGCAGCTTCCTCCATACGGCGCACCAGGCCGTCTTCGTCCTCCAGCTCCCGGACTTTCGACGAGATGATGCCCATAACCATCACGCCGCCGTCGCGCAGGAACCGGATGGGCTCGAAGCCACCGTCGCGCCCGCGGTCATCCCACTCGACCAGGAACGTGTCGAAGGGCAGCTCGCCGAACACGCGCTCGGCCACCGGCTCCAACGAGCCTTCACACATCCACGAGGAGCGGAAGTTCCCGCGGCAGATGTGCAGTCCGACCGTGATGTCGTCAGGGATCCCCTGGAGCACGGCGACGTCGGCAGCGATCGCCCGGTCGATCAGTTGGGCAATCCCATGGCCCGCAGCCTCGAACCGCTCGATCCATGCAGGGTCGACCAGATAGGGGTAAAGCGGGAAGTCGAATTGGATGTAGCGGGCGCCGGCTGCGATCGCCTCTGCGACCAGGACGCGCTCGATCCGGACGGCATCCTCAACGAACGCATCGAGGCTCCCGTACCCGCCGCCATCGAGACCGGCCACCGTGGTGAACGGATGCGTGAAGATCGAGGCTGCCGGAAACGTCACCTTGAACGGGTGACCGCCCGAGGTCTCGGACATGAACGCAGCCTCACGCGCCGCGGGCGAGTCGATCGCGCGCAGCCGCCCCACGATCTCGTGGATGTTCAACTGCACGTCCTCGCCCCGATCGTTGCGGAACGTCACGGTCTTGCCGGTCCGCACGCCCTCGACCGCGTCGTAGAACGAGTTCATGAACATCCACCGCCGGAACTCTCCGTCGGTCAGCACATCGAGCCCGCAGTCGATCTGCCGCTGGATGGCCGCTCGGATCGCCTCGTCTTCCATGGCGGTCAACTCGGAACGGTCACGCGTGCGCTCCACGTCGAGAGCCGAGGAATGGCCAGGGTCGTAGAAAGCCTCGACGGCTGCACGGAGCTTGGGCGGCCGGAGGAGCGAGCCGACCGTCTCAGCGCGCGACGGGCGGCGTGGAGTGTTGGCGGGCCCGCTCACCCGCCGATCCTAAAGGGCTGGCGGCACACGGCGAGTCTGGTCGAAACCGGTCACGTGGAGCAGGTTAGGCGTTCCTGACCGGCTCCTTTGAGCAAGAAGGCGGACGGACAGCACCCACAAGATGAAACCCACGCCGACCAGCATCCCACGCTCTGACCGGGCGAGGGCTCAGATGCACCCCTTCACCCGCTCTCGAGCACCCTGACCTGCGGACTTGGAACCGAGACCGATCGTACCTCCGCCCGAAAGCCGATCGACGAAGGTTCCCTTCAAGGTCAACAGGAGTCGCTCCGATATGTAGGGAGACAGGCATCGCATCGCCGCCTGCGCAGAACGAGAAGGGGGCGCGAAGGGCTCCCATGGAAACGAGGAGTGTCGTCATGCGAAAGATCGTCCGTTCGTCGGCGCTCGGTCTGGCCGTTGCGCTCATGCTGCCGCTCGGCGGAGGTGCCGCGCGGGCAGTGACCGGTACACCTGAGGAGAGGGCGGCTGCCGTCGCCCGGCCGGCGTTGGTGTACATCGAGATGCGATGGACCGCCTGGGTTCGCGTGCCTAACAACTCTGACCTGTTCTTCAGCGGCTACGTCAACGGAGGCCAGCCGTTCAAGTGGGGCACACGTTGCAGCGGCTTCACCGTGGACCCCACGGGCTACATAGTGACGGCCGGTCACTGCGTCGACGAGGGGGAACTAGGAGCCCGTGGCACGGCGCTCGAGTTCGCCGTTCAGTGGCTGATCGATGACGGCTGGGCCCGTCAGCGGGATTTCGGGTTCTGGCTGGACGAAGCGCACCTCTCCTGGGGTGTCGAGGGCGCTGAGCGCGGAACGCCTTCAGACCGGGAGGTCCACGTGCAGCGGGGCGTGGCGGCCGGCGGCCTCAAGACCGGCGAAGCGTTCCCCGCGCGGGTGCTCGAGTACCAGAGCCTCAACGACGGCGACGTGGCGCTACTCAAGATCGAGCAGGCCGACCTCCCCTCGATCCAGATCGCGATCGACTCGGAGATCGCGATCGGCACCGACGTGCTCTCGATCGGATACCCGGGCTCGAGCGACCAGGTGACCGACGCGACCTACGAGCCCACGTTCAAGGATGGGCAGGTCAACTCGAAGAAGACCCGTGAGGGTGGGTTGCTTCCCGTATACGAGATGAGCGCCGCGCTCTCCGGTGGGATGAGCGGCGGTCCGACGATCGACCTCGACGGGAACGTCGTGGGGGTCAATAGCTTCAGCATCGTAGGCGAGACGGAGGCGTTCAACTTCATCACGCCGTCGTCGCTCGTTAGCGAGATGCTGGCGCGCAACGGCGTCCAGAACGAGCTCGGACCGATCGACGAGGCGTACCGCGCCGGCCTCGACGCGTACTTCTCCGGCGAGTACCAGACCGCGGTCGAGAGTTTCGACGAGGTCCTCGCGCTCTCGCCGACGCATCAGCAGGCGCAGGAGTTCAAGGTCCTCGCGGTCAAGGAGGCTGCGAAGATCCCGGAGCCTTCCGAGCCCGAAGCTGCGTCCGGTGGTGGCTTCCCTGTCCTCCCGGTGGTCGGAGGGGTGCTGGCCTTGCTGCTCGTCGTCGGAGCTCTCTTCGCCGTCCGTCGGCGGCCGATGGGTACTGGCGCGCCGCCGACAGCCGCAGCGCCGGTCGCGCCGGTCGCGCCGGTCGCGCCGGTCCGGCAGACCGCTCCGCCGGAGCACGCCTCACAGCCCTCGGGCGCCTCGACCCAGTCCACGGGCAACGGAGCGGCGCCGGCGGTGCAGCCCGCTCCAGGGACAGTGATGACTACCCAGACGGGAGGCCGTCACTTCTGCGCGAACTGCGGTCAGGCGATAGGTGACGGGGCTAGGTTCTGCCCCGGCTGCGGCCAGAAGATCGACTGAGGGACCGCGCGAGCGAAACCACCGCGGCCCTCGGAGGAGGGCCCCGATGGTCTTCTCCGCAACCTGCGAGGGTCCCCGCCTTGCCGTCTTGGCCGCAGTGTAGTCACGCCGGATCCCAGCGCACCCACGTGGAGTCCGGCGCGCGGAACTCCCAGCCGGACAGCGTGACCGGCCGTTCAGGATCCAGCCTGAGGTTGGGCAGGCGGTCCAGCAGGATCTCGAGCGACACGCGCGCCAGGTGCAGGCCGAACCAAGCCCCCAGGCAGAAGTGTGTGCCGGCCGAGAACGCCATATGCGCTCCCTCCTTCCGGTGGATGTCGAACCGGTCGGGTTCTGTGAAGCGTTCCGGATCCCGGTTGGCCGACGTGAGCACCGCACCTATCAGATCACCCGCCGCCAGCTGCACCCCGGCAAGCTCGGTCGCCCTCGTCATCTGCCGGGTGGCGGTGCCCACCGGCCCCACCCACCGCAGCGTCTCCTCCACGGCCGGCTTGATCAACGCGTGGTTCAGACGGACCTCGTCAAGCTGCTCCGGGTGCGTTCCCAGGGCCCAGATCACTAGAGCGATGATGTCGCGTGGCTCCTGCAGCCCGCCGGAGAGCATGAGCTTGGTGTTCGCGACGATCTCCCCGCGGGTCATGCGATCGCCGTCCGCCTCGTGGTGGAGCATCCACGACAACACCGAGCCGTCTGGTTCGTCCTCGAGACGGTCCAAGACGCGCTCGATGGCCTGCCCCAGCTCGGCGCTGGCCGCATCGGCCGGCGCCTGCTTATCGGGGTTGCCCTCGAAGTTAGCCAGGCCGGGCATCATCCCCTGATTCCAGCGAAGCAGATCCTCCCAGGGGACCTCGTCCAAGCCGAGCATGAAGCGCAACGCCCGCACGGACATAGGGTCGGCGTAGGCCGTGAACAGATCCACTTGGCCACGATCCGCGAAAGAGCCCACCAGCTCGTGAGCGAGCTTGGGGATCATGCCTTGGGTCCGCTCCTCAACATCCCGCGGACGGAACGGAACCTCGGTGATACGCCGGATCCGTTCCTGGTCCGGACCCTCCGAGCCCAACATGTTCTTGCCCATGGTTCGGTTGAGCGTGGACGGATCGGTTTCGGCCGTGAATAGGTCGGGGGTCATCACCACCGCGCGGACGTCGTCGTGGCGCGTTACCAACCAGAGCTGGACGGCTGGGACCCAGCTCACGGGCTCCTCAACGCGCAGGCGCGCATAGATGGGGTAGGGGTCTCGCTCCAGTTCTTCCAGCGTGATCGAGTCGCCGACCGTCAAGATGCCTCCCGAGGCTCGGTGGAGATGGGTATCTTGGGCCCGAAGGATCCAGGCGCGCAAGGAGGGTCGATGGACACCAAGGGCAAGCGGCTCAGGCTCCTCTACCCCGATCTCCACGGCCTCGAACGCGGCAAGTACCTGTTCGGCGAGAGCGCCCAAGCCGGGATCGCGGCCTTCTGCGTCGGCGTGTACCCGCTCACGCACGACAAGGAGATCCTTCCGGTCCCGCGGACGCAGTTCGACGTGGGCCTGCACGACGTGGAGGCGACCCTCGATCGAGACACGCTGCGTCCGAGCTGGGAGCCGGAGACCGTCATAGGGATCGCTGACCTGGAGTCCCACGGAGAGCCCGCGCCGTGGGACTCTCGCCATGTGCTTCGGCAGGCGGTCGAGGCGTGGCGTCAGATGGGCCTGGAGCCGCAGCTGGCATTCGAGCTGGAGTTCTACCTCCTGGAGCCCGACGGCGGTGGCGGGTGGCGACCGGTGGCGGTGCCGTCACACCGCGTGTACGGAACCGGCATGTCCGTCGACCCCGAAGGGGTGATCGACGACATCGTGACGGCGGCTCTCGCCATCGGTTTGCCGGTGGAGAGCTGGTGCAGCGAGTTCGACAACGCCGCCTACGAGGTGAACATCAAGTACGCCGACGCCATACCGGCAGCCGACGAGGCGTTCCTGTTCAAGCTGCTCGTTCGGGAAGTGTGTGAGCGGCGAGGCAAGCTCGCCACGTTCCTCGGAAGGCCGTTCGACGATCGAGGTGGGAGTGGCCTGCACGTGAACTTCTCGTTCCGCCGCCCCGACGGGTCCAACGCCTTCCACGATCCCAACGACCCTGAGGGCCTGTCCGAACTCACGCGGAGGTGCATCGCAGGGCTGCTGGCACATCACCAAGGCATGGCGGCGATCCTTGCGCCCCACGTGAACGCCTACAAGCGGTTGCAGCCCGACATGCTGAACGGCTACTGGGCGAACTGGGGTCATGACGACCGCAGCGTCACCGTACGGGTCCCTCCCGCTCGTGGGGCCGCCACCCGGCTGGAGCAACGCACGTCCGACGCCGCCGCCAACCCATACCTGGCCGCCGCCGCAGTCCTTCACGCGGCGCGCCTGGGAGTGGAGCACGACCTGGAGCTGCCACCGCCCCAGCCGGTCGCAGGCGAGCCCAACACCGATGTGCGGATCCCGGGAAACCTGGAGGCTGCCCTGAACGCCCTGGCCAACGACACCGAGCTGGTGGACGCCATGGGGCGCGAGGTTGTCGATGCGTTCACGATCTTGAAGCGTGCCGAATGGGAACGGTACCTGGCCTCTGGGGCCGACCCACTCATCACCGACGTGACCGACTGGGAACTCAGGTACTACCTTCCCTTCCACTGACGGACGGCTCGTGCTTGCCTGCTTCCCAATGCTCCCGGTATCGATCGGTGGCGAACCCTAGAGGGGTTTCCTCCAGCTCCGTCGCCATCGTGTCGTTCCACCGGTTCAGGAACCCGAACAGACCTACCACCGCCAAGATCTCCACGATCTGGCCGTCGTCCCAGTGCTTAAGCAGCTCCTCGAAATGCGCAGGCGTCACCTCGTTCGGCACTAGGGAGGCATCTCGAGCGAACCGGAGCGCGGCCCGCTCACCGTCGTCATACAGCGGTGAGCGCTCGAAGTCCCAGATCGCCGCGATCTTGCCGTCGTCCACGCCGCGCATCTTCGCGTCGACGGCCTCGTGCGCTTGGCAGTAGCGGCACCCGGCGGCAACGCTCGACACGATCCCCACCAACGGTTTCAGTGACATAGGCAGCGTCCCGGTCCGCCAGATCTGGGTGATCAGCTCGCTGAAGGCCCTCAGGATCTCGGGCCGCCGCGCCATCGTGAACAGGCTGTTGGGCACGAACGAGAGCGTGTCGTCGTACCGTTGGAACAGCTCTTCGAGCTCGGGATGGTCCTGCCGACGGAGCGGCTCCATGTTCGCCATCGGGCCTCCAGTGGCTCGTTCGATCGGTCCCGGATACGGCAGACTATGCCGAACTACGGGCGGGGGTCCCGATGCGACTGGCGAACAAGGTGGCGCTCATCAGCGGCGGTGGATCCGGCATCGGGGCCGCGACCGCCCGACTCTTCGCGCGGGAGGGTGCGAAGGTGGTCGTCACCGGCAGGCGTCCCCAACCCATCAAGGCGGTCGCCGCAGAGGTCGAAGGCGTTGCGATCGCCGGCGATACGAGCGACCCGGCGCATGCCGCCGAGGCCGTTGCCGCCGCGGTCTCGACGTTCGGCGGGCTCGACGTGGTCGTGGCCAACGCCGGGTTTGGGCTCGGCGGCTCGGTGGGCGACGTTGACGAGGAGAGCTGGCAGCGCACGCTGGACGTGAACCTGACCGGCCCGATGGTGCTGACGAGGGCTGCCCTCCCGGTGTTGATCGAGCGCGGTGGCGGATCGATCATCCTGGTGTCGAGCGTCTCGGGCCTGGTGGCCGCCACCGACTCCGCCGCCTACGTCACTTCCAAGGCCGGCCTTCTCGGCCTTGCCCGCTCGATCGCCGTCGACTACGGGCCTAGAGGGATCCGCGCCAACGCACTGTGTCCGGGCTGGGTGAGCACGCCCATGGGCGACGAGGAGATGGACGGGTTGGCGGCCACCTTGGGCACCGACCGCCAAGGGGCTTACGATCTGGCCACCGCCGAGGTCCCGCTGCGGCGCGCGGCCACTGCAGAGGAGATCGCCTCGTGCTGCCTCTTCTTGGCCTCGGACGACTCGTCGATCGTGACGGGCGCGATACTCGTCGCGGACGGCGGCGGCCTGGCGGTCGACCTTTCCAGCACGGCGTTCTCGAGGATCGGCACATGACACCGATCCTGTCGCCCGATGAGCTCGAGGAAGAGGGCTTCACTACGGTCATCGTGACGTCGGTCGATGTCACGGGCCGGCTCGTCGGCAAGCGCTTCCCTCCTCAGGTCTTCCGTCGGCTGCTGCACGAGGGTGTGGCGCTCAGCTCTTGCGTGCTGGGCTGGGACGTGGATCAGTGGCCCGGACCCGTGCAGGAGTACACCGGTCACCACACCGGCTGGCACGACGTCCGCCTGGTTCCTGACCTGCAGACGCTCCGCCCCGCAGCGTGGTTGGATCGAACCGCGGTCTGCGTTGCCGACTTCGTGGAGATGCAGAGCGACGAACTCGTTCCTGTGGCCCCCCGGACGATCCTGCGGCGGCAGATCGAACACCTTGAGAACGCAGGGTTCACGCCTCAGGTGGCGACCGAGTTGGAGTTCGCGCTCTATCGCGGCACGTACGACCAAGGGCGTGCTCAGGGGTACGAGACGCTGCAACCGTCAACACTCGCCCGCGCCGACTACACCATCCAGGCGGGCGATCGACACGAGGGATTCTTCGCCGGTGTGCGAGAGGCCCTTGGCGCGTCCAACCTGGGTCTGTGGACCAGCCAAGCGGAGTGGGGTCTCGGTCAGTGGGAGATCAACCTGGAGTACCAACGTGCGCTGGAGATGGCGGACCGCCACATCCTGTTCAAGCTGGCGCTGCGAGATCTGGCCGCGGCCGCCGGCATGGCCGTCACGTTCATGCCGAAGCCCTTCGGTGACACGACCGGCTCGTCGTGTCACCTGCATCTATCACTCGTGAACGCGAGCGGCTCCAACGTCTTCTACGATCCGGACGGCCAGAACGGAGTGTCGGCGAGCCTGCTCCAGGCGGTGGGCGGCGTGCTGCAGCGCGCTCCCGACCTGATGCTGCTCTACGCGCCCACCGTGAACTCCTACCGCCGGACCAGGAGCGGTGAGTTCAGCGGCAACGGGTTGTCGTGGGGTTGGGACAGCCGCATGGTCTCGTGCCGCGTCCTCACCGAATCGCCCGAGTCGACCCGGCTGGAGTGGCGGGTCCCCGGCGCGGACGTGAATCCGTACCTGGCGATCGCCGGCGTCTTGGCCTCCGCGGGCGACGGCATCTGGACGGGCGCCGATCCCGGGGAACCGCTCGTGGGTGAGGACTACGAGCGCCAAGTGACGCCGCTGCCGTCCACGCTCGGTGACGCGGTGAAGGGCTTCCGCGAGAGCGCCTTCACGACGGCGACCCTCGGCAAGGACGTGGTGGCGCACTACGCCGAGGCCGGCCGGTGGGAGTGGGAGCAGTTCCAGGCGCCGAGCGCGGTCACCGAGTGGGAGCGCCGCCGCTACTTCGAAGTGATCTGACCCGGGTGCCTACTCGGTTGCGGGGGCAGGTACTTCGGTAGCAAGATACCGGCCGCCGCCCGCGACGGAGCCGAGAGGGGATCGTATGACCGCCACGCTCGACGGGATCGACCTGGCCAACCCCGACAACTACGTCGAAGGGGTTCCGTTCGACTGGTTCGACCATCTCCGGCACGACGCTCCCGTCGCATGGCATCCCGAGCCGGCACCCAACCACGGGTTCTGGGCCGTCACCCGCTACGACGACCTGACCCAGATCCACATGGACTGGGAGACGTTCTCCTCTGAGACAGGGGCCGTGGCGCTGGAGGAGCTGGATCCCGAGCAGCTCGAGGTTCGCAAGACGATGCTCGAGACCGATCCCCCTCGCCACACCGAGCTCCGCAAGATCTGCTCGAAGAAGTTCTCCGGGCGCGGGGTGGCGATCTATGAAGACTTCATCCGGGACGTGGCCCGCAAGGTCCTAGACCAGGCGCTGCAGGCCGACGAGTTCGACTTCGTGCCCACGATCTCCCGCGAATTGCCCATCCGGTTCCTGTGCACCATCTTCACGGTGCCCCAGGACGACGCCCCGAAGCTCATCAGCTGGGGCGACCAGATGATCGCCAACCAAGATCCCGACCTTGCTCGGCTGGTTGTCGACAAGGACGACACCGAGGAATACAGGACGCTTCAGTTCCGCTCCCCCGCTGCGCTCGAGGTATTCGAGTACGCACGCCAACAGCGAGACGCCCGCCTGGAACAACCCACGGACGACGTGATCAGCGCCCTCACGCTGGCCCAGAGCGAAGGGATCTTGAACGAGCGCGAGCTCCTGAACTACTTCGCCGTGTTGATGATCGCGGGGAACGAAACGACGCGACACACGATCACCGCAGGCATGCTGGGACTGATCCAGAACCCCGATCAGCTCCGCTTGCTCAAGGACGATCCTTCGTTGATCTCCACGGCCACCGAGGAACTGCTGCGTTGGGCGTCGCCCGTCATGCACTTCCGTCGGACGGCCACGCGTGACGTCGAGCTCCGCGGCCAGCAGATCAAGGCAGGTGACAAGGTCGTGACCTGGTACATCAGCGCCAACCGCGACGAGGAGGTCTTCCCGGACCCCTATCGCTTCGACGTCACACGCAAACCTAATGACCACGTCACGTTCGGACCGGGTGGGCCGCACTTCTGCCTGGGCGCGCACCTCGCTCGCCTGGAGACCAAGATCCTGTTCCAGGAGCTGATCCCGCGCTTGGACTCCATCGAGCTGGCTGGCCCCATCGAACGGATCCGCTCCAACTTCGTGAACGGGATCAAACGGATGCCGGTTCGGGTCATCTCCAGCTAGCGAAGCCCCCCACGGGAAGAGCGTTGACCCCGGGCGCTGAACTTCGGGTAGGCGGGCTCAAGCGATCGTCGCGTTAGGTCGATGGTCGGGTGATTCCCCGCGCCAGGAGGCCGAGCGAAGCGATGGCGGTGAAGGCGGTCGCGTTGGTCTTGTTCGCGCCCGCCTTCGCGGTGCTATTCGGATGGCTCTATCGAGGGCTCATCGGGCGGCGGCCGGGACATCGTGAGTGGACGAGGTTCCTGGCGGCGGAGGTCGTGCTCCTCCTGATCCTGTCGGTGGTCCCGAATCCGGTCTTCGCAGCATTCTCTTTGGCCTGCGCCGTCCTTGCGCTTGGACTTTCGATGTTCTGCTTGATCGTGCAAGCGGTCCGGCGCGTTCAGATCGGACGCTGGCGGGCGCGCGCCAGGGCCACGGTGTCCGCGGACCCGGCCGAGCTTTCTCCCTTGGAGGGGCCACTCTCACCGTGGCTCTCCACACAGGCCACCGAACTTGAGGCCAGCGGCTTCCGGCAGACCGAGCAGGGGATCGACCGCGACGGTTGGACGTATCTGATCTTGTTCCGTGAGTCGGACTCGGTTGCGGCTGAGGTCGGGATGCCTCCACTGGATGATCGCCGCTTTGACGCGACGAGGCATCGAGTCGTCGAACTGACCAGCATCCTGGAGGGGCACGCAGGGGCGCTGTGCACGAACTCGAGGATGGCGTTAGGACCGTCCTACTGGAGAGGGGAGCTCCGGCAGCACTTCCCGGGGGCGGCCGCGCCCGTGCTGGTCAACGAGCACGAACGAGCGGTCCGGCTCCTGGGGGAGCGCGGGATCGCCGTCGAACGATACCCCATCGAGCGTCTCCACCAGGAACGCTCGTGGGGTCTCCGGATGATGGCGGCGGCGCTAGCTTCGACGTCGAACCGGGCGATCGTGAGGCAGTTCACGCCGGATGCGCAATCGCAGCGTTGGCTGTTCGGTCGTCTCGAGGATGACCCCAACCTATGGCAGCGCCTCCAAGACCTCCCACCCCCTCAGTCGACCGTTGCACACTGACCGAGCCAACTCAGATCGAGCTAGTCCGCGTGGGACTAGTCTCCGTTGCGATCCACCGCGCGATACATCGAACGCAGCAGGTTCGCGAGCGCATCCTGTTCCGCTCGATCCAGATGCGAGGTCAGCTCCACCTCGGCGTGGTTGAAGCGTGGGAACAGCGCCTCGATCTTGCGCTTGCCCGCAGGGGTCAAGGACACCAGGACCATCCGGCCATCGCGCACGTCCTTGCGCCGACGGACGAATCCTCGTCCCTGCAACGTGGTGACGACACCCGTCGCGGTGGGACGGCTGACCCCCACCGCCTGCGCGAACCCGCGGGTCTCCATCTCGCCCCAAACCCAAAGGACCCACAGGCCGGTGAACGACGTCCACGACAGCCGATCGGGGCCGAGCACGTTCGCCTCCATGTGACGGCGGATGGCGGCCGACGCCCGGAACAGGTTGGAGACGGCCCACATCGCGCGGAAGTCGAGGGCCTTGTCCCCGAGGACCTCCAGGACCTTGCGTTCGGCCGGCAGTAGGTCGTCGCTCAACCGGCGCCCTCGGCCGCGATCCGCTCACCCAGCTCGCGCGCGACGTCCAAGATCGCGAGCACGTCCTGATCGGTCGTGCGGAAGTTGACGAAGCACGGACGTAGCCAGACCTCCCCGTCGATCAGCGCCGAGGCCAGGTACACACGGCCGTCGGCCTGGATCGCCTTGGCGAGCGCCTGGTTGTGAGCATCGAGATCCTTTACGCCCTGCGGCGCGTGACGTATCGGCACGATCGAGAGCTGTGGCAACGCCACCATGGTCTCGAAGTCACCCGATCTCTGGGCGGTGCGATACAGGAGGTCGGCCTCGTGGAGGTTCTGCTCGATCGCCAGACGGAACTGCTCTGCGCCGTGCGCTCGGAACGCCAGCCATAGCTTGAGCGCTCGGAACGGACGTGAGTACTCCAGAGTGATGTCGACCGCATGCAACTCGTGCTGTTGGTGCGGGAGGTAGCCCTGCTCGTGCGCGAACGCGCGTGTGAGGGCGCCGTGTTCGCGGACCAGCACGACCCCGCAGGCCTTCGGCAGGTAGAGCCACTTGTGGGCGTCGACCGAGACCGAATCCGCCCGAGCCAGGCCGGCGAACGACGGCGTGTGACTGGGGACCGACGCGGCGGGCAAACCGTACGCTCCGTCCACGTGGAGCCAAACGTTGCGCTCGTCGCACACATCCGCGATCGGATCGAGCGGATCGATCGCGCCGGTGAGTGTGGTGCCCGCGGTCGCGACGACCGCCACGGGGGTGACTCCTTCGGCAAGGTCACGGTCGATCGCTTCGGCCAGAGCGTCTGGTCGCAGCCGCCGGTGCGCGTCGATGGGGAGGTCTCGCAGGTTCTCCGAGCCGATCCCCAGGAGCTCCACGGCTCGTGTGATCGAGTAGTGCACCTCGGACGAGCAGTAGACGGCCACGGGCCGGCCGGACAGGCCGGTCGCGCGCGAACCCGGAAGGGCTTGCTCGCGTGCAGCGGCGAGCGCAGTCATGTTGCTGATCGTCCCCCCGCTCGTGAACGCGCCGATGGTGGCCGGGAACCCCACGAACTCGCTGACCCAGCGGACGGCCTGCTGCTCGATCTCGGTGGCGGCGCGGGCATCTACCGCGAGGTTGATGTCGTAGGTGTGAGCGAGCAGGTCCGCGATCGTGCCGATCTCGAGGCCCGAGGACCCGATGAAAGCGAAATAGCGAGGGCGCGGCTGGGCGATCGACTCGTCCAGGATCCGCGCGGCGTCCTCCAACACCTCATGGACCGGAACCGGTCCCTCGGGAAGGCCGGTGCCGAGGAGCCCCCGCACGCGCTCGTCGAGCGGGGGCTCCTCGGGCCGGTACCGGTCGAAGCTCCGCCAGGCCTCTTCCACCAGCTTCGTCGCGTGCGCGAGAACCTCCTCGCGCGGAGCATCGAGCCGGAGCGGCCGTTCGGGCTCCGTCATGTTCTTGATGGTACGAGCGCTCAGATCTCCTTCCCGTCGATCTCGGTGTGGAGATCGTGGAGCACCCGGCTCGCCGGATCACGGCCCTTCGCCACGCTCATGACCACCAGACCCAGAACGAACCAGATCACCGCGTACCACGGAGCCAGCACGGTGGGACTCGGCACCTTGTAGAACGAACCGAAGATCGCGGCGCCCGTCATCACCAGGCCGAGGATGATCGAGATCCAGACCTTCGCCTTGCTGGGATCGTCCGCGAGCCCCCGGATCGCCCCGAGCGACATCAGGAAGTAGACGACCAGAAGAGCGAACCCTCCGAAGGTCGCGCACCAGGCGAACAGCGAGAAGTAGTGCGGCAGGCCTTCCAGCGCGAACAAGCTGTTCCACCACTGGCTCGCCACGATCAGCAGGGCCTGCACCACGATCAGGAAGACGATCGCGCCGACCGGAGTCCCGTGCTTCTCCGAGACCGTCGCGGCCATGGCTGGCAACCGCCGGTCACGCGCCATGGCGAAGACGCCGCGCGTCGACGCGACCGCCGCTCCAACGTATACGGCCAGCATGTCCAGGAACACGACGACGAGCAGCAGCTTCAGAACGAAGTCGGAGCCGAACTCGCCACCCGGCGCGCCGAGCGCGAACAACGGCGCACCCGCCACATCGGGGCTCGTGATGATCGACATGTCGAACCCGAACCCCGCCACCTCGACGTAGGCGGCGATGATGTAGAAGACAGATACGACCACGACGGACAGCAGGACCGCACGCGGGATCGACCTCTTCGGCTCGGCCGTCTCCTCCGCCAGGTTGGCCGCCGTCTCGAACCCAACGAAGATCAACACCCCGTAAAGGACGCCGAATACGATGCCGGAGAACCCATCCGGCGACGGGTCCGGGTTGAACGCCTTCGCGAAGTCGTTGTCGCCACCGAGCCGGACGATCACCGACAGGAAGTACGTGAGCACGACCGCGACCGACACCAAGGCCAGCGTCAATTGGACGCGCGTGGAGATCTGGACGCCGAAGTACAACACCACGAACAGTCCCAACGCGAAGATGGCGTCCCACAGCCAGATCGGCAGGAGACCCCCTGTCACGTCGAAGACCCCCGGCATCAGGTTGTCGTGGACGTACCCTCCGAGCAGCACCCCCAACCCAGTGGTCAGGATGATCGTGCCGGCGTAGTAGAGCCAACCGGCCGCCGCCCCGACCGTGACCCCGAGCCCGTTCGTGACGTAGTCGTAGAGCGATCCGGCCGCGTGGATCCGTTTCGCGTACTGCGCGACGATCCATCCCAGCGCGAACACCCCGACGCCCGAGATCAGCACCGCAAGCGGAGCGGACGTTCCGGCGCCACGAGCAGCCGCGTTCACGCCCACGATCAGCGGGATTATGAACGCGGCGCTGAACACCGGACCCATGAACCCGACCGACTGCGCGATCACATCTATCAGGCCGAGCTTCTTACCCCCGAGCCTTTCGTAGCCGACTTCCGACTGTTGATCTGCCACCTGGAGTCCCCCTCCCTCCGGTCGCGCCTCGCGCTGACCGCTATCCCGTCCAGCCGTCGGCCGGACGCTCGAACCACACGTGCACCTGCCCCGTCCCCACCGAGGCCTCGTACTCACTGAACCGCTCGCCCGGCGCCTGGCAACGCGCGCCGCCGATGGCTCCCGCCATGATCAGGTAATGCCCGAACTTCCCCTCGGGACCGAACTTCCGGTACTCGGGAAGCCAGTCGATAACACCCGCGTGGTCGCCAGACCCAAGTAGCCCCAGGACGTGCTGGTCGGCGGCCGCCGACTCCGGCGTGATGATGTTCTCGATGCTCGAGGACTCACGCGTGCGGAGCTCCCTGAACGGGAGGAAGCGGTGCGACATCCCTCCCGACGCCAGCAGGATCACTCGGCGGTCGAGCCCGGCGATGGCCTGCCCGAGCATCTCGCCCAGCAGCAGGTAGTCATATGTGTCGGCGCATTGGTTGATGCCGACCGAGACCCAGCGTTCATCACCGTGCAGGAACGACCAGATGTTCACGGTCCCGTACTGGATCGGGAGATACGGGTCGTCGCATGCCAGCACCCATGTGTCGTCACGAGCGTCGGCGATCTTGGCCAGCGCTTGGGCCAATCCGGGGTCGCCGGGCATGTCGTACTCGATCTGGCTCATCCCGCGAGGGAGTTCGTGCGACGTGAATGTGCCCTTCCGCCGCTCCTCGGACGTGATGATGTGCTCGAACGTTACGTCCCAGTGCGTGTCCATCACGACGACGGTGTCCGGCTTCAGCCGGTCGAAGCACTCGGTCTTCATGCGCCGGAGTCCGGGTACGAGCGTGATCTCCTTGCCGTCGTTCATCTCTAAGCGAACCTCTTCCGGCAGCATGATGGTAGGGACGTGCGCCACGATCGCTGCGCCGACGATCTCACCCATGTGCGTTCAACTCCCCTCGTTCCACGGTGCGGTACAGACGTTCTTCACGTCAGCGTAGAAGTCGAAGCTCCAGATCCCGCCCTCGCGGCCGATCCCGGAGGCGCGCGATCCTCCGAACGGAGCGTTCAGATCGCGGACGAAGAAGCAGTTCACCCAGACGGTGCCGGCGACCAACCTGGCGCTGACGCGCTCAGCTCGTTCCCGGTCACCCGTGTACAGGATCGCCGCGAGGCCGTAGTCCGTGCCGTTGGCGAGCAGCACGGCCTCCTCCTCGTCGGAGAACGGCTGAACGGTCAAGACCGGTCCGAACACCTCGTGCGTCAAGATCTCCGAGCCCGCGGGGGCGTCTACGAAGAGCGTCGGCCGGTAGTAGAGGCCACCTAGATCCTCGTTGGGGCCGCCGCCCAACGCGGCCTTGGCGCCGTCGGCCTTGGCGCGCTGCACGAACCCGTCTACGCGCTCGAAGTGCTCCCGGCTGATCTGCGGTCCGATGTCGGTGGGGTCGTCACGGGGATCCCCCTGCCGGATAGCCCCCGCGGCCTCCGTGAACCGGTCCAGGAATACGTCGTAGATCTCGCGCTGGATCAGCAGGCGCGTTCCGGCCAGGCAGACCTGCCCCGCGTTGTCGAACTGCCCCACCGCTTGCTTCACCACAGCGTCCATATCCGCGTCGGCGAACGCGATGAACGGCGACTTCCCCCCAAGCTCCAGCGAGACGGGCGTGAGGTTCGCACCCGCAGAAGCCGCGACGAGCTTGCCTGTCGGCACCGAGCCGGTGAAGGCGATCCGGTCGACGTCGGGGTTAGCCACGAGCGCTGCGCCGGCCTCCTCCCCGATCCCCTGCACGACGTTGAGTGCGCCGTCGGGCAATCCGGCGTCATGCGCGATGTCGGCAAGCATCGAAGCCGTGAGGGGCGCCCACTCCGGAGGCTTGAGGACCACGGTGTTCCCCGCGGCGAGCGCGGGCGCCAGACGCCAGGTAGCGAGCATGAGAGGCGCATTCCATGGCGTGATCACCACAGCGACGCCCGAGGGATCCCAGGACGCGCGCTCGTTGAACCCGTTGAAGTCCACGTCGGCGCCACCGAGCTCCAGCAGACGGTCGGCGAAGGATCGGAAGTTCCGCGCGACGCGCGGCATGACGGAGTTCCTCATCGAACGCTGGAGCGAACCGTTGTCGCGGGTCTCGACGGTGGCCAGATCCGGGACCCGAGCCTCCACGCCATCGGCGATCGCGTGCAAGATGGCGGCTCGGTCGATGGGCGCCAACCCTCCCCACGTAGGGGCGGCGTCCCGCGCTGCCGCCACGGCGGCGTCGGCCTCTTTCGATCCCCCGCGCGAGACCTCAGCGATCGGCCGCTCGTCGATCGGCGAGACGTCGGTGAACGTGGCATCGGAGGCCACGCGTCGCCCGCCGATCCAGTGCTCGGTCGAGACCTCGACACCCTCGATGGTGGCGGATGCGCCCGTGCAGCTACCTCCCGTCAGGATGGGTCGAACGTCGCCCGGTCGTTCGGGAGCGAACGGTATGGCGACCCGCCGCGGCCTGTCAAGCGGGGTAGGGCCCACGAAGGGCGCCGGGCTACGTCGAGAACGCCTCGGCCAGGTCGACGGTCGTACGTTCCCTCAGCGCGACCGCCGTGCGCTGGCGTTCGAGCATCTGATCGAGCATCAGCCCTGCCTGCGGGATCTGGTGCGAACCGAAGAAAGACTCGACGTCTACCTGCTGCTCGGGGAGCGATAGGAACCGGACGCCGGATACCAGCGAGATCATGTTGGACGCGGCGAACCGCTCCCCCTCCTCGTCCCAATGGTCGGCGATGAACCGCCAGGCCCGGTTGCCCAGGTCCCGGTGCACCGTGGCCTGCGCCAACAGGAACGGCGCGTCCTGCGGTCGGACCTCGTCCGAGAGCGTCGCCGCGAGCACCTGATCGAACAGGCCGGGATCGGTGAAGCGAGCCAGCGCGAAGAGGTACCGCAGCTGCTCTTGGGGCGTGGAGCCGTCGTGAACCATGCGCCGGAACGTGGCGAAGTCGCCGGCATCGCCGTTGGCGGCAACGACCTGGACGGCCGCCGCGGCCAGGTGGGCATCGACGTCGCCACCGGCGCGCGCCTCACCCTCCAGCTCGCGCATCTGAGCTTTGGCCTCGGGGTCGTCTCCGAGCACGGCGAGCGCCTGAGCCAGCGTTCCCCGAAGAGCCCTCGTGAGATCCGCTTCATCGGGGCCGGGCTCCCAGCCCAGGCGTTCGAGCGACGGCCTCAGGAAGTTCCGGACGTAGTCGCGGAACCGATCGCGGGGAGCGCCGGACATGAACCGGTCGCACCAAGAGAGGCCCGACAGGATCAGTTGCCAGACGGGCAGGTCGGTCTCGGTTGCGAACCCCTCCACGAACCGGCAGAACGACGAGGCGCTCGTGGTTCCATCGGTGACGGCCGCCCAGGCGTCGTCCACCAGAGCGTAGCGCTCGAGCGGACTCAGCTCCCGCTGTGCGTTCTCCGCCAGTCGCGACGCTAGCTCTTCGTCGTACCAGACCCGTACGAAGCCGAACCCACCCGCGTTAGCCACCACGACCGCGTCGGGGGCAAGGAGCGGAAGGGTCGTGCCGTCCGGCTCGATGAGAACGGCCTCGGTCGAGGAGCTCCCGTCCGGCGCGGTCTGGCGCACCAACAGCGGCACCGTCCACGCGGCCTGGTCGTCACGGCGCGACGGCAGGTATCGGCGCTGCGAGAAACGCACCACGTCGCCGTCTAGAGCCACCGAGATCAGCGGGTAACCGCCCTGCCAGATCCAGCTGTCCATGATCCGCCTGACAGGCTCTCCGGTCTCCTCCTCGAGCGCGTCCCACAGATCGTGGGTCTCGGCGTTGCCGTAGGCGTGCTTGCCGAGGTAACGACGTATCCCATCACGGAAGCGGTCCCCTCCCAGGTACTGCTCCAGCATCCGAAGGATGGCGCCGCCCTTCAGATAGGTGAGCGTGTCGAACATCCCGTTGGCGTCGTCGGGCGAGTGCACCGGGTACTCGATCGGTCGCGTCGACTCGAGCGCGTCCACCTCCAGCGCGGCCGTCCGGGACCGCGCGAATTGGTTCCAGACGTCCCAATCCGGGCGGTACGCGTCCACTGCCAGCATCGACATGAACGTGGCGAAGGCCTCGTTCAGCCACAGGCCGTTCCACCAACGCATCGTTACCAGGTCACCGAACCACATGTGCGCCAGCTCGTGCGCCACGGTCTCGGCCACGTTCAGCTGCTCGTTGTGCGTGGAGGTGTCCGTGTCCAACAACAGCGCGGATTCCCGGTACGTGATGCAACCCAGGTTCTCCATGGCGCCCTGGGCGAAGTCCGGCAGCGCCACGTGGTCGACCTTGCGATCGGGGTATGGGATGCCGTAATAGGCCGCGAACCAGTTCAGAGAATGCGCGCCGACGTCCAGCGCGAACGCTGCCAGGTGCTCCTTGCCGGGCACCAGCGCCACACGGGTCGGAACCCCACCGGCGTCCACCGGATCGGTCAGCTCCAGGCGACCCACCACGAACGCAACCAAGTAGGTGGACATGGACATCGTGTCGGCGAAGCGAACGCTGACCCGGCCGTCGTCGAGCGCCCGGCGCTCGATCTCGGGGCCGTTCGACAGGGCGGTCAACCCCGCGGGGACCACCAGCGTCACGCCGAAGACCGACTTGAGGTCGGGCTCGTCCCAGCAAGGGAAGGCGCGCCTGGCGTCGGTCGCCTCGAAGTGCGTGGTCGCGATGACCTCGGTTCCTCCGTCTTCACCCTCATAGGTAGAGCGGTAGAAGCCCACCAGCTTGTCGTTCAGCTCCCCGCTGAAGTCGAGGTGGAGGGACCATTCGCCGACCTCGACAGTCGCGTCCAGCTCCAGATGCGCCCGCTCGGTCTCCTCGTCCAGACGCACCTTGGAGATCTGGACCCTGCGCCCGTCCGATGCCGCGATCCATCCCCCCGAGACGTCAAGATCGACCGAGTTCAAGACGACCTCGGTCACCGGCTCGTGGACGGTGACGGCCACGTCCTGGCTGCCCACGAACGTTCCCGCCGCCAGGTCGGGCTCGAGGGTCAGGTCGTAGCGGTTCGGCGTTGCGGTTCGCGGCAGGCGGTACCGGGCTTCGGTGTCCTCGGTCATCGCGGTTCCCCTCCGAACCTCACGCACGCACGGCGAGGAATGCTACTCCAGCCGCAGAAGCCCGACCTTCCCGTTCCTTGCACTCGCGGATCGTCAGTTCACGTGGGTGAGCCAGTCCGCGTACTTCTCGGTCTCCCCCTTGGTGGCGGCGAAGAACGCCCCCTGGAGCTCCTTCGTGACGGGCCCGCGGTGCCCCTCTCCGACCACCCTGTCGTCCACCTCCCGGATCGGCGTGATCTCGGCGGCGGTCCCTGAGAAGAAGCACTCGTCCGCGTTGTAGAGGTCGCTCCTGACCAGGTTCTCCTCGCGGACCTCGTAGCCAAGATCACGCGCGATCTGGATCACCGAGCCGCGCGTGATGCCGTCGAGACAGCCCGCCTGTGTGGGCGGCGTGGTGAGCATGCCGCTCCGCACGATGAACACGTTCTCGCCGGAGCCGTCCGTTATGAACCCCTGCTCGTTCAGCATGATGGCCTCGTCGTACCCGGCCTTCAGCGACTCCATCTTGGCGAGCACGCTGTTGATGTACTGGCCCGTGGCCTTGGCCGCCGCCGGCATCGAGTTCTGCCCGTTGCGACGCCAACTGCTGATCTTGATGCGCACGCCCTGCTCTAGCGCGTCCTCGCCCAGGTAAGCACCCCACGGCCAGACGGCGATGATCACGTTCACAGGCGCGTTCAGCGGGTTCACCCCCATCTCGCCATAGCCGCGGATCACGAGCGGACGTATGTAGCAGGCGTTCAGGCCGTTCGCGCGGATCACGTCCTTCATGCCCTCGCCGACGGCCTCGACCGCGAAGGGGATGTCCAGGTGATAGAGCTTCGCGCTGCGGTAGAGGCGGCGGAGGTGCTCGTCCATGTGCCAGACGGCCGCGCCGCCAGCGGTCTCGTACGCGCGGATGCCTTCGAATACGCCGGTGCCGTAGTGCAGCGCGTGGGAGAGCACGTGGATCTTGGCGTCAGCCCAGTCCACGAGCTCACCGTCCATCCAGATCTTCTCGACCTGCGTGATCGGCACCGTGGACCCTCCTCGTCTCGACCGGACGCGGAACAGCGCCCGGAGATGTGCTGGACAGGATATCGGCAACCGGACGGCCCCGGCAGGAGTCAGCCGGGCAGGTCGTACGCGCGCCAGACCGTCGTCCATTCCCCGAGCGGGATCTCATCGAGGGGGCCGTAGCGCTCCTCCGCCCAACGACGGACCTCAGCGGCGGTACGCGACAGGACGTCGGGGTCCTCCACCTGCCAGGTCCACGAATAGGCGTTATCCGCGATACCGTCGATGAACACGCCCGGGCCGTCGCGCTGCATCTCGCGGATCGGGGGCAGGTCGCGGCAAGCGAGACCGAGCGCCCCCGCCGCCTCATCCAGCTGGTCGTAGTCGTCCCACCTGAGCCCCGGGGGCTGGGTCGACACGCCCGTGAGTTCTGCGAACCGATCGCGGATCTCCAATCGCTGACCACCCCAGCTCGCCAGCGATGTCAGGAGGACGCCTCCTGGCCGGACGACGCGGACCATCTCGGTCAGCGCGTCCCGCCACGCAGGGATCACATGTAGCACCCACCGCAGGTAGGCGCCGCCGAACGCGTCGCTGCGAAACGGCATCAGGGTCGCGTCGCCCTGTACGAGCGGGAACGGCGAGCGACCACCCGCCTTCTCGATGAGCTTGTCCATCATGGGGCGAGCGAGATCCAGACCTACGACCGAGACGCCGGACGCATGGAGTGGGAGCGCGAGTTGACCTGTCCCCACTCCGACCTCCAGCGCGCGTCCTCGTCCGCCGAGCTCGCCTACGAGCAGATCGATCGTCTGGCGCAGGCCCTCCAGCGTGCCCGCGCGCGTGCGGTCGTAGTGCTCCGCGGCTCGATCGAACCCGACGGAGGGGGCGTCCGGACGGTCGCTCACCTGGCCGTGGGGAGCAACCGATCCGGTATGTCGAACGCCCACCATTCCACGAGGTACTCGGGCTCGACCGGACGATCCAGGTCTCCGAACCGACGATGGAGCCACGAACGGACGCGGCTCACGGCGTGGAGTCGGTCGCGCTCCGACGCGCGCCACGTCCAGGTGTAGTGTCCGCGCTCGATGTGATGCAGGAACCGGTTCAATGTTAGGCCCCGCCGTCCCCTGACCGGCGGCAGTCGCCGCCCCTTCGCGCCCAGCTCCGCCATCTTCGCGGCCAGTGAGTTGGGATCGTTCGGAGACAGACCCACGGCCAGCGGCAGGTCGCCTGCCTCGCGAAGGAATCGCTCCTGCACCTCTCCGTACAGACCGGAGTAGTCGGTGATGCTGGCAAGGAAACGACCGCCGGGACGCACCACCCTCACGACCTCTGCGAGCGCCGCATGCCAGTCAGGGATCAGATGCAGCACGTGGCGAAGGTACGCGCCATCGAACGCAGCGTTGCGGAATGGGAGACGCGTCGCATCTGAAACGGCCAGACCTATCCGACTCGAGGGGCTCTTGTCTTGCAGGGCATGGAGCATCGGCTGCGACAGATCGATCCCGTCGACTCGGAGCCCGCGTGCCGAGAGCGGCAGAGCGATCAAGCCGGTTCCCACACCGACCTCCAACACGTGCTGGCAGCCACGCATCTGAGAGGCCAACAGATCGATCGTGGAACGAAGGGCGTCCTGGGACAAGCCGCGGGTCTCGTCGTAGAAGTCGACGGTGTGATCGAAAGCGAGTGGATCTCCGCGCTCTGCCAAGACCCCATACTAGCCAACCGTTCCGTCGACGGGGTCCCGACTTCAAGACACCGGGATGCGCTTCTCCGGATCCACGAACGGAAGGGTGGCGACCGTCGCCCGACGAGGTCCGGCCGACGAACTCACCTCCAGCTCGGTACCCGCCGCCATGTACCCCGTGGGGACCCACGCATACCCGATGTTGCGCTCGAGGCGCGGGGACCAAGCGCCCGCGGTGACGCGTCCGATCCGTCCACCGCCACCCGCCGCGTGGACCGGCCACACGTCGTTCAGCGCGCCCTCCTCCGTCATCGGCTCTCCCCCTATGTCGATCCCCACGAGCTTGCGATCCACACCGGTCTCCGCCACCCGCGCGAGCGCGGCCTTCCCTATGAAATCCGCCTCCTGATCAAGCTCCACGAACCTCTCCAACCCGCTGATGTGGAACGGCGTGTCCTCCACGCCCATATCGCTGCCGTAGTTGAAGATCCCCGCCTCGATCCGACGGGCCTCGGACGGAGCGATGGCGCGGATGCCGAAAGGCTCACCGGCCTGTCGTACCCGTTCCCACAGGTCGTCTCCGCGGGAGCTGTCCCGCAGGTAGATCTCATAGCCGACCTCACCCGTCCACCCGGTGCGAGAAACCACGACCGGGATACCATCTACATCTGTTTCGGCGCACCAGTAGTAACGAAGATCGCGCACGGCATCGCCGAAGAGCGCGCCGATGACTTCCTTCGACCTGGGCCCCTGCACCTGCATGGGGGCGACGTCGGCCTCGCGGATCGTGACGTCCATGTTGCGGCCTGCCGCGACACCGGCTGCGAACAGCAGGGCGTCACTGTCGGCGAGAGCCAGCCAGAAGTGGTTCTCCCCCAGCCGCAGCAGCACCGGGTCGTTCACGATGCCCCCGTCGGCGGCCGTGAGCAGGACGTACTTACACTGCCAGACGGCACAAGCCGTGAGATCCCGGCAGGTGATCAGGTTCGTCAGCTCGAACGCGTCTGGCCCGGTGATCTCCACGCACCGCTCCACGCTGACATCCCACATCGTGACGTCATCCAGGAGCGCCCAGTACTCGGCGACCGGGTCGTCGTAGAGCGTGGGCAGCAGCATGTGGTTGTACAGGCCCCAGCTCTTGCAGCCGGCCCGCTTGGTCGCCTCGAAGTACGGCGACTTCCGATACCAGGGCTGGATGTAGAACGTGAACGTTTCGGATGCCAAGTGATCCTCCTCGAGTGCCGTTCGCCGGACGCTACCGCAGTCCGTGCGGTCAGTTCACGCTCGGATCGAGGGGCATCAGGCGCAGCAGATCGAACGCGTGCCCTTTGCGCCTGAGGACGTCCTCCCATAGACGCGACGGGTCGGCGGCGAAGACGTCGGCGGGGAGCGCCGGCTCCACGATCCAAGCGTCCTCGGCCAGCTCGGCTTCCAGCTGCCCAGGTCCCCATCCGGAGTACCCCGCGAACACCCTCGCCCGACGGATCGAGCGCTCGATCTCGGGGCCCGACTCGGGCGGCAGGAACCCGATCGAATCCAGCGCCACGATCTCGGCGACCCCCGGGTCGGCGAAGTCTGCCATCACGACGGCCGCCTCCGGCTGCACCGGTCCGCCGACGAAGAGCGGCTCGTCGGTCGCCACGAGCGATCCGAGCTCCGGGATGGCCTCCGCCACCGTCGCGCCGGTCACGCTGTTGAGGACCACGCCCACCGCCCCGTCGTCGTCGTGGTGCGCGATCAGGACCACGGTCCGGCGGAAGTTGGGGTCCCAGAGCGTGGCGTTCGCGATCAACAGATGTCCACGAAGGCTCTCCACTACACCATCATCGCCTGCGCCCGGCAGATGTGCCACTAGTCTGTTCCAGACTAGCCCTTCGGCACATCCTTCTTCGGGTCGAGGAACGGTAGCGGGACGACGGTCGCCGACATCACGTCGGTGGGCGAAGCGATCTGGAGCGGGGTCCCCTCGGCCGCGAGCCCGATAGGCACCCAGGCGTATCCCATGTTGAGATCGAGCCTGGGTGAGAAGGACGCCGAGGTCAGCCGGCCCACGGCGTGGCCGCCGCTCATGACGGGCCAGAAGTCCTCGAGCCACATCGGGAGCGGTGGGCCGTCGATCTTCACACCGACGAGCTTCTTCGTCACTCCCCTGGCGGCGATCTGCTCCAAGGCGTCGCGTGAGACCACGACGTTGTCGTTCTCGAGCTCCACGAGACGCTCCAGACCGGTCACTTCGAACGGGTTGTTAGTGGCGTCCATGTCGTTGCCGTAGTTGAAGATCCCGGCCTCCATCCGGCGCTGGTCGCTCGGCGCGATCGGCCGGATCTCGAACTCCTGCCCCGCCTCGATCACCTTGTCCCAAAGATCGAGCCCTCGGCTCGATTCTCGAAGGTAGATCTCGTACCCCACCTCGCCGGTCCACCCGGTCCGCGAGACGACCACCGGGATGCCATCGACCTCGGTCTCCGCGCACCAGTAGTACTTCAGGTCGGTCACGTCGTCGCCGAAGAGCTTGCGGATAACGTCCTTCGACTTCGGTCCTTGCACTTGGAGCGGCGAGACGTCGGGCTCCCGCAGTTCGACGTCCATCCCCGCGAACGCCTGCACACCCTTCGCATACAAGAGGGCGTCCGAGTCGGCGAGCGATAGCCAGAAGTGATCTTCGGCGAGCTTCAGCAGGATCGGATCGTTGACTATCCCACCATCCTGCGCGCAGATCAGCACGTACTTGCACTGGCCCACCGCGGTGTTGGACAGATCGCGTGGCGTGAGCAGCTGGGTGAACCGGGCCGCATCAGGCCCGGTGATCTCGACCTGCCGCTCCACGGCCACGTCCCACAGGGTCACGTGGTTCAGCAGGTGCCAGTACTCCTTCAGGTCGTCGTCGTAGAGCGTGGGGATGAGCATGTGGTTGTACAGATCCCAGCTGGTGCACCCGGCCTCCACGGTCCGCAGGTAATAGGGGGACTTGCGGTACCACGTGGCCATGTAGAACGGGAACGTCGTGTGCTGATCCGTCATAGTTCAGCCTTTCGGTCGTGATCGCTTCATGTGTTTGCGGTCCTTCTTGATCTCCCTCACGCAGTTGTACGCGGGGATGCCGGTCACTCCCCCGCCCGCGTGCGTGGCGCTGGAGCACTGGTAGAGACCGCGGATCGGGGTGCGGTAGTCCGCATAGCCCGGCGCGGGGCGCATGTGGAACAGCTGCTCCGCGGAGAGCTCACCGTGGAAGATGTTCCCGCCGATCAGTCCCCATTCGTGCTCCATGTCGTACGGACCGATCACCTGCCGATGCAGGACGCTGTCCGCGAACCCGGGCGCCAGCTCGTCATAGCCGGCGATGACACGGTCGGCGTAAGCCTCCAGCTCATCGTGGTGTGGCTCCTCGCTCCACTCGTGCGGTACCCACTGCGTGAAGAGCGAGATCACATGCTTGCCCTCGGGCGCGAGCGATCGATCATGCACTGTGGGGACGACGCCGTCCGAGAACGGCAGCGTCGCAGACCGTCCCGAGCGCGCCTCCTGGAACGCCTCCTCCAGGTACGCGACCGAGTGCGCGAGCTCCACACCCCCCGACTGATCCGTCAGCTCCGGGAACGAAGTGAACACCGGCAGGCGATCGAGCGCGCAGTTGACCTTCACTACACCGCTGCGCGAGTTCCACGACTCGATGTCACGAACGAAGTCGGCCGGGAGCTCGGATGGTTCGAGCTGCTGCAGGAAGGTGATCCGAGGATGGACGGCGGTGACGACCAAGGGCGCGAGCAACTCTTCACCGTCGTCGAGCGTGACGCCGCGGGCCGCACCCCCGACGGTCAGGATGCGCGCGACGCGCGCGTGGGTCCGCACCTCCGCACCGAACGTTCGCGCGCTGGACTCAAGTGCCGCCGAGACCGCGCCCATCCCGCCCTCCGGCACCGCCCATGCGCCGAGGTTTCCGTTACCTACGTCACCGATCGAGTGGTGGGCCATCACGTAGCCAGTGCCCGGCTGGTGGGGTCCCGCCCAAGTGCCGATCAGGCCGTTCAACGACATGACCGTCTTCACCTGGTCCGACTCGAAGAATCGGTCCAGGATGTCCACGATCGACATGGTCATCAGGCGGGTGACGTCTCCGATCGTCCTCACGTCGAGCCCACGGAATCTCCACGCGAGTCGCAGCTGTTCGAAGAGGTCTCTCGGCCGCTTCGAACCGAACGTCGGCGGCGTGGTCATGAGAAGCGGGCCGAGCACCTCCGCCAGTCCGCCGATCCACGCGCTCCACCGCTCGATCGCATCGGCGTCGTGCTTCGAGAACTTGGCGAACTCGTCGTAGTTCAGTGACGGATCGTCGTACTGCACGATGCAGCGCCCATCGGGGAACGGCAGGAAGTAGGGCCCGGTCGGATGCACGCGGTATCCGTGCCGCTCCATCTGCAGATCGCGAAGGATCGTGTCGGGCATCAGGCTCATCACGTAGCTGAGCGTGGTGACCTTGAACTCGGGCGCCTCCGGCCAAGGGGCCATGGTGTCGGCCGCGCCCCCTGTCTTGTGCCGGGCCTCCAGGACGACCGTTCGCGCGCCGGACTTGGCCAGGTATGCAGCCGCCACGAGGCCGTTGTGGCCCCCGCCGATCACGATCGCGTCGTAGATGTCCGTCATAGGAGTAGGAACCGGCTTACCCTACTGTTGAACCGCCGTTCAGGGCAAGGAGGCCTGGCTGCGAGCGAGGCTACCGAACGGTGCGGTCAGGGAGCCGAGGCTCCCTGACCATCCGTTCAGCTCAGACCCGGTGGCGCCGCGGGCTGTGCCGTCAGCTCCACCGTCGCGTCAAGAGCCCGCCGGTCGATAGGCGTCCCCTCGTCGACCTCCCGATCCCGACCTAGCCGCGCGAGCGGGAGCAAGATCAGCGCGGCGCCTAACGCCGCCGCGCCGCCGATCCGGTAGACGGCCTGCGGGCCAACGGCCCGCAGCACCGGCGCCGCCAGGATGTACGCGATCGCGAGCCCGAACGAAAGGACCGCTTCGAACGCGGCGACCGTCCGGCTCCGGATCGCGTCCGGAGTCCGGCGCTGCATGATGCCGTTCTCGGCCACGATCGTAAGCCCGTCGCTCACCCCCATCGCGAACAAGGACAACAGCACCAGCCCAAACATCGGGAGGAACCCGACGCCGAACGCCGCCAATGCGATCCCTCCCGCGCCGGCTACCATCCAGACCGGCTCGGTCCGCCCCGTCATCCAGCGACCGCCGAGCGAGCCCAGGACGGATCCCGTTCCCCAGCATGCGATCAGCAGCCCGAAGCCGAACGCGCCGGCACCGAAATGATCTGCCAGGGCCGCATCCGCGACCATCCCCATCCCCATCCCGATCACGAACACGAGCCAAGCCACGGACATGCGCAGCAAGACCCGATCGGTCACCAAGAACCGTAGGCCGGCCGAGATCCCGCGATGCTCTTCGGTCGCGTGTGAGGTCGCTTCCTTGAATCGCCCTCTGATCGTGAGGGTAAGCAGGAGCGATACGACGAAGGTCGCTGCGTTCAACGCGAACACGGCCGAGGCGCCGACGGTACCCACCAGCAAGCCACCGATCACCGGACCGATCGCGATGCCGGCGTGGACACCCGTGGTAACCAGGCTGTTCGCCCAGGACACGTCTTCCTCCCGTTCCACGAGCGCCGGGATCGCGGCGCGCGATGATGAGAAGAAGGGCTGCTCGGCCATCGCCGATCCGAACGCGAGCGCGATCAGCCAGATGGGCTCGCTCGCGAACGCCATCGCTGCGAACACCACGGCGGCGGCGGCCTCCGACCAGATCATGACCTTCCGGCGGTCGAACCGGTCGCCGAGCGCTCCCGCGAACGGTCCAAGGATACCGGCCACGCCGAACGTCATCAGAAGCGAAAGGGCCTGCATCTTCGGCGAATGTGTTTCCTGCCAGATCGTGAAGTTCAGCGCGGTATAGGCCGCTGCCCCTCCCGTGACCGAGATGAGGCGGCCGAAGGCCAGTCTGCGGACGTTGGACCTTGGCGAGCGTTCCATGGAGCGACTCCTGTGGTTCGAGGGTGGGCGAGACTCGACGACCTACCGGGCACGTGACGCGGGGGTGCGCGTCAGACCGTGCCGGCGTTCGGGGTCTTCGAGTGGAGTCGCCTCATAACCCGGCGAGTCTAGCATGATATCTCGACGTCGAACGATATCCGACGGTGAGATCTCAGGCAGGGAGCGTGATCGCGCGAAGGCGGCTGGCGCCTATCTCCTCCGCCACATGCGTGAGCACGTGGGGGGGGACGGGCGCATCGACCGTGAGGCACATTAGTGCCGCGCCCCCTTCGCTCTGGCGCCCCACCTCCATGGTGGCGATGTTCACCCCGTGCTCGCCGAGTATGGTCCCGACCTTGCCGATGACCCCGGGGCGATCGCTGTAGGTGAAGAAGATCATGTGCTCGGCGGGCGCCATCTCCACGTCGAAGTCATACACGTGCATCACGCGCTCGGCGTTGCGCTTGCCCACCAGCGAGCCGCCTACACTCACAGGACCGTCGTCGGTGTCGGCGCGCAAGGAGATGAGGCTCACGTAGTCCTCCGACATCGTGGAGCGCATCTCACTGACGGTGATACCGCGCTCGCGCGCGAGCGTCGGAGCGTTCACGAACGAAACCGGCTCGTGGACGACCTTGCCCAGGACGCCTTTCAAGATGGCTAGCGTCAGAACGCGCGTGTCCGCCTCGGCGATACGCCCCAGGTAGGAGCAGGCGATCGAGCGCACGCCGCCCTCAGCCAAACCCGCCAGCAGCGCCCCCAAGCGCTCCGCTAGCGGAACGAACGGTCGGACGATCTCGGAGACGTCCGCCCCGGCTGAGACGTTCACGGCGTAAGGGACGAACTCTCCGCGCAGCGCCAGACGGACCATCTCCGCCACGGTCGCACCCGCCTTGTCCTGTGCCTCGCGCGTGGAGGCGCCCAGGTGGGGCGTCACCACGACACCCCCCAACCTGAACAAGGGACTGTCGATGGTTGGCTCGGTGGTGAACACGTCCAGGGCCGCGCCGCCTATGTGCCCACCTTCAAGCGCCTTCGCGAGCGCCTCCTCGTCCACGATCCCGCCGCGAGCGGTGTTCACCAGGCGAGCGCCCGGCTTCATCAGCGAGAGCTCGTGGGCACCGATGAGCAGCTCGGTCTCCGCCGTGCGAGGCAGGTGAACCGTGACGAAGTCGGCCTGGACCAGGAGTGCCTCGAGCGTGGGCATAACGTCGACGCCCATCTCCTTGGCGCGATCTGCGGAGACGTACGGGTCGTAGGCGATCACCCGCATGCCGAACGCGGCCGCGCGATGCGAGACTAGCGCTCCCACGCGCCCGAGGCCGATGATCCCGAGGGTCTTGCCGGCCAACTCCACACCCTCCCACTCCTCGCGCTCCCACCGTCCCGCCTTCAGCGCTTCGTCCGCCTGAGGGATGTTCCTCGCCTGGGCGAGCAACAACGCAACAGTGTGCTCGGCCGCGGAGATCACGTTGGACTGCGGCGCGTTGACCACCATCACGCCTCGGCGCGTCGCGGCCTCGACGTCGACGTTGTCCAGCCCGATGCCCGCTCGCGCGACCACCCGCAGGTGCTCAGCAGCCGCCAACACGTCGGCAGAAACACGGGTTCGGGAGCGGACGATCAGCGCTTCGTACGGGCCGATCTCGGCCACCAGGTCGCCCGTGGCGAGCTCAGGACGCACGTCCACCTGGAAGTCACGACGCAGTAGCTCCAGGCCCTGCTCCGAGAGCTTCTCGGTAACGAGGACCCGCACGCCCGCTAGCCCTCCGCCTCCGCGAACGCTCCCTCGGCGGCAGCCACGGCCGCGCCGCGCTTCACGGGGTAGCCCAACCGTTCGAGCGTCATCTCCAGGGCCGCGAGCCCCCGCAGGATGTCCAGCTCGCTGAAGTAGCCGAAATGCCCGATCCGGAATACCTTGCCCTTCAGCGGGCCTTGACCGGGCGCGAGCACCACGCCGAAGTCCGAGCGGATCCGGGCCGCGATCGTATCGGCGTCCAGGCCCTCTGGAGCGCGGATCGCCGTGACCGTCCAGTTGTTCTCGAGCCCCTCACCGAACAGGTCGAGTCCGAGTGCCTGAGCGCCCTCTTTCACGGCTCGCGACAGCATCGCGTGGCGCACCAGGGCTGCGTCGATCCCGTCCTGGAAGTAGAGCCGGAGTGCCGCCTGAAGGCCCTGCATCACGCTGATCGCAGGGGTCCACGGGTTCTCGGGATCCGGGAGCGAGGCGTACTGCTTGTAGATCGACCAGTCGAAGTAGAACCGGGGGTTCGTGGCGGTCTCCCGCGCGGCCCACGCGCGCTCGCTCAACGCGACGAAGGCGATCCCGGGCGACGCCGACAGCGCCTTCTGCGACCCACCGACGGCCACGTCCACGCCCCACTCATCGAACGCGAACGGTACTGCGCCGAGTGACGACACCACGTCGGCGACCACCAAGGCGCCGGCCTCCACGGCGACGCGGGAGAGCTCCTGGATCGGCTGTATGACGCCGGTGGACGTCTCGCTCTGCGTCAGAAGGACGGCCTTCACCGGGTGTTCGGCCAGCGCTTCCGCCACTTCGCCAGGCCGGATCCTCGTTCCCCACTCGTACTCGATCGTTCGGACCGTGAGGCCGTAGGCCTCGGCAAGGCGCTTCCACCGGTCGGCGAAGAACCCAGCGAGCGGGACGAACACTTCGTCGCCGGGCGAGAAGCAGTTCTGGATGGCGGATTCGAGCCCTCCCGTGCCGCTCGAGGTCATGATGAGCACATCTGCGGTCGAGGTCCGATACAGCTCCTTCAGGTGGTCGGTCACGTCGCGCATCAGGTTCCCGAACCCCGAACCCCGGTGATATACGAGCGGGCTCCCTTGCGCGAGGAGCACCTCCGGCGGGATGGGGGTGGGGCCGGGTGCCAAGATGATCTCGGGCCTGTCCAATGTTCACTCCTGGGTGATCGAGCGCCGATATCGCCGGCGCATGGGCTCGGGAAGCTCAGCCTAGCAGGCGACCTATGCGCAACTCGGCGGCCACTCGCGCATGCGGACAGCAAGGTTCCGCAAGTGGTCCAGGCGCGCGCAGAAGCCGGGTCCGTATCATCGGGCGGGCCGTCGGGGGTGTGGTGAAGCCGGACACCGGGCGGCTCACCCACCATCATGGCGACGCTCCGATTCCTGCTGAAGCGTTTCGCGGCCCAGCGGCTGCTGGGTCTGGCCGTGATAGTGACGCTCGCGTTCAGCGTCGGCGTCCTGGTGGCCGGCCCCATCTACGCCGACGCCGCCCGCGAGGCGATCTTCTCCTCTACCCTCCAGGGCGCCGCGGTCAGCACGGCGAACGCCCGGTTCCAGGTCTACGGTGACGCCGACTTCGGCTGGGACTTGGCGGACGCCGCGATAGACACCCACCTCCAGTCCATCCCGGTGAGGACCCTGGTTCGCCAGGGCCTGGCCACCGTTCGCCTCGGAGGCGCCGACGGGCCGTCGGTGCCGTTGCTTTTCCGCGATGGCGCGGAGGACAACCTGACGTTCGAAGGCGACGCGCCCGGCCCGGGACAAGCGGCGATCGTCGCGAACAGCCCGGAGACGGCGGGGATCCGGATCGGAGACCAAGTGACGGTGCTCGGTCCCACCGGGAAGGAGCTCGAGCTCACGGTGAGCGGCACCTATTCGCTACCGGTCGCCGACGACCCGTTCTGGTTCGGATCACAGACCCCCTTTCCCCCGCCCGATTCGAGCCAGGCCAAGCCGATCATCGTGTCGCCCGCCTCGGGAGTGGCCGCCAGCCGTCAGCTCGGCCTGACGACCGAGTTCGTCTGGGACGCGTACCTGGCGCTCGACGGTGTGCCGTTCGTTGAGGCGCGAACCATCCCCGGCGATCTCAGGCGCGTCGCCGGCGAGCTCCAGGCCCAGCCTGGCATGCAGGGGATCCGGGTGGCATCCGGGCTCGACACGCTCTTCAACATCGTCCAGCAGCGCGTGGAGAACCTGAGGATCCCCATACTGCTGGTGGTCTTCCAGATAGGAGCGGTCACCCTCGCCGTGCTCGCCGGTGTCGGCGCCCTCACGCTCACGCGCCAGGCGTTCGAGCTATCGGTCCTTCACAGTCGCGGCTTCTCTCGTCGGACCCTGTTGCTCGGGCAGGGGGTCCAGGCGGTGTTCGCCGCCATCGTGGCGTATCCACTCGGGCTGGCCATCGGACTCGCTCTGGCAACTCTCGCCAGCCACTCGAACGGCCCGACGCTACCCGGCGTGCTGTTCCCGATCCACCTGAACGCGACGGCGGAGATCCTGGGGGCCGTCACGGCCGTGGTCGGCGCCACGATCCTGCTCCTGCTATCCCTCCCCTACATCTCACGAACCGTTCTTCAGGAACGTCGGGCCGCGTCGCGCGAGGATCGCCCGCTCCTGTCTCGGGTGCCGGTCGAGCTGGTCATCCTGCCCGTCGGGCTGTTCGCGTTCGTCCAGCTACGGGGCGGAACCAAGCCCAAGCCCGGCTCCGGGGCGATCGAGCCGCTGGTCTTGTTGGCGCCAACGCTGTTGCTGTTCGCGGCGTCCTTCCTAGCTCTACGGCTACTCCTGTTCGCGTTCCGGCGTATGGACGGCCGGATCGGGCGAACCCGCCGGTTGCCGGTGTACTTGGCGGGGCGGAAGCTGAGCCGCGCCCCGGGTGCGGGGTTCGCGGCCGCACTGCTCCTGCTCCTTTCTATGGGTCTGCTGGTCGTGTCGACCTCGTACCGCGCGATCGTGCTCCGCAACCACCAGGACGCCGCGCACACCCTGGTGGGCGCCGACTGGAACGTGCAGGTGGCGCCGCCCGAGGACGTCCTGCGCGCCGTGGAGCAGATGCCAGCTGGCACCACACCGGTCATCAGGACGGAGCTCGACCTTCGTGAAGGTTCGTTCTCCCTACCGCCGACCGCGATCGCCATCGATCCCGCCACTTATGCCGAGGGCGGGTGGTGGCGAGACGACTTCTCTGAAACGCCGATCGAGGAGATCCTGGCGGACCTGCGAACGGCGCCGCTCGGGCTCGACCTGGCACCGGGGGCGTCGACCCTCAACCTGTCGCTCGACGTGCCGCCGGCCGCGGCGGGGCTCGGCCTCTCCGCGACCGTCCTGGACGCCGACGGCGCCGCGCACACGGCTCCTCCCGTGACGATCGAGGCCGGCCCTGGGGCGTACGGCGTTCCGATGGCGCCGGGGACCAGGATCCTGTCCATCACCCTGCAGGCGGAGTCCTCGCTGGACCTCCCCTTCCGCTTCGCGATCGGTATCGACGGCGCGCAGATCGACGGGGTGCCGCTCGCCCTCGACGGTTGGGAACCGCTTACGTGGCGTGGCAGCACGGGAGAGCTGGAGCCGGATGGTAACGGCTACCGGTTCCGGATCCAGATCGGGGCCGGGAGGGTTGTGGCAGGCTTGGTTCCCCACCCGACGGCCATGCCCGCGCTCCTGTCGGACTCGCTCGCCGCCTCGGTCAGCGAGGCCTTCACCGTGACCCTGGGTGGCCAGCAGATCGAGCTCCGGCAGGTCGCCACCGCCGTCCAGTTCCCGAGCGCCGTTCCCAACTCGCCGTTCCTGGTGGTGTCGGCACCAGGTCTCTTAGAACGCGAGCTCGCCGTGCCGGAACCCGGCCTCACGCTGAACGAGGCCTGGTCCACGGGTGATGCGAGTCCCTTGCCGGCCCTTAGGGCCGCCGGGTTCATCCCTGGCATCAACGTGCAACGCGCGGCGCAGATCGAGGCCGCGCTCGCGCAGCTTCCCCAGAGCCTGGCGGTCGGGATGAACTTCACCGCGGCGGCCGGTGGGATCGGCCTCGTGGTGATCGGAGTGGCGGCCAGCTTGTACTTCGCGCAGCGAAGACGCGACTACGAATTCGCCGCTCTCCGGGCGATGGGCGCCGAGCGAAGCCAGATCCGGCGCGCGCTGATCCTGGAACAGGGGGTCCTGTTGGGATTCGCCATCGTGGCGGGACTGGGGTTGGGGTACTTGATGCTCCGGTTGGTGATGCCGTACGTGGGCACCAGCCTAGGGGTCTCCTACCCCCCGCCCTTGCTGGTGATCGACTGGACGAGCCTGGGGATCGCCCTCGCGGCGATCGTCATCGCAACGGTCACGGGCCTGGGCCTCGCCATCCGTACCCTCATGCGATCGTCCGTGACCGGCGTGCTGCGAGGTGAGGCCGAGTGACGATGGTGAGTCCGGAGTTCTTCGCACCCGAGGGCCGCACCGCGCTCGTTCGTTTGCGCCATGTCTTCAAGGTGTACCGCGTGAAGGACACGGGAGTCGTGGCGCTCGGCGGGGTCGACCTGGACATCGCCCGCGGCGATTTCCTGGCCGTCATCGGCCCGAGCGGCGCAGGGAAGTCGACGATCCTCAACCTGGTCGGCGGGCTCGACCGCGCCTCGGCCGGCGCCGTCGAGGTCGAGGGTCACGACCTGGGATTGCTGGACGACGACCAACTCACCAGCTACCGGAGCGAACGGATCGGGTTCGTTTGGCAGGGAACGGCCCGCAACCTGGTCCCCTACCTGTCGGTGCGCGATAACGTCAGGCTGCCCAGGGTGCTTCACCGCGGTTTGGCGGTGGAGCGCCGCCGGAACCCCGAGGAGCTCCTGAAGCTGGTTGGGATGGCGGAGCGAGCCGATCACCAGGTGGGCCAGCTCTCCGGCGGGGAACAGCAGCGAGCCGCGATCGCGGTGGCGCTTGCGAACACCCCCACGCTGCTCCTGGCCGACGAGCCGACGGCCGAGCTCGACTCGGTCTCCGCCGAACGGGTCCTGGATGCGTTCAGAGCGGTGAACCGCGAGTTCGGCGTCACGATCGTGATGGTGACCCACGACCTGGTCGCCGCACGGCGAGCCACCTCACGCATCCGCGTGAGGGACGGACGGATACTGAAAGAGGGCATGGCCGTCACCGCGATCACAGACGACGGGCGGATCCGGTTGCCGGATGAGGCCGTCGCCGCGCTCGGCGACGGCGAGCTGGAAGCTGAGATCACCCCCGACGAGGTGCGGCTGCGCCGGAAGAGCGAGACCGGCCATGCCTGAGCCCACAACCCCGCTCGTGGCCGCAGACGACATCGTTCGGAGCTACGCGGGCGCCAACGGCGTGTTGGCCGTTCGCGGGGCGTCGCTCGCCCTCATGCCGAAGGACTTCGTCGCACTGATGGGTCCGTCTGGTTCGGGCAAGACCACGTTCATCGGCGTGCTCTCGGGGCTCGATCGTCCCGACGAGGGCGAGGTGCGGTGGAAGGGGACGTTGATAGGCGCCATGACTCCCGAGGAGCGGCGCGCGCTTCGCCGAACCGGCATGGGTGTGGTCTTCCAGAGCTTCGGGCTCATACCCTCGCTCTCGGCCGTGGAGAACGTGGAGCTGCCGCTCAGGGTGGCCGGCGCACCGTTGGCCGAGGCGCGCGAGCGCGCCACGGGTTGGCTGGCACGCCTCGGTTTGGCAGACCGGATGGACAACCGAACATTCGAGCTTTCCGCCGGGCAGCAACAGCGGGTGGCGGTAGGGCGCGCCCTCATCGCCGAACCCGAGGTGGTCTTCGCTGACGAGCCCATCGCCGAGGTGGACACCGAGAACGCGGACCTGATCCTTGACGCGCTGTGGGACGTGATCCGAAGAGGCGGAGCGGTGCTCGCGGCGACACACAACCCGGAGGCGCTCCGATACGCCAGCCGCGTGGTGCTCTTCCACGACGGCCGCGTGGAGGCCGAGGGACGCCCCGGTGAGCTCGCTGGTCGGATCACGACCGACCGGTTCTAGGGGCTAGAAACGCAGCGAGTGCCACACGTCCTCGCCGCGATCGCGGAGTGCGGTGGCATCCAGCTCGACGCTATCTTGGCCGGGGTGCCGCCCGAGCACCCGGTCCAGGAACGAGCGCTTCCCCGGAGGGAGCGATCGTCGACGGACCGCTCGCGCAACGGCGTCACGCCGGGACTCATGGATCCGGCGCTGCAGCTCCATGTCGCACGTTGGGTGCCCGATCACCACCTGGCTGGGATGCATCCTCCACATCATCCCCCATCCGGCACCAACGACCGTAGGTCGACGGCCGGATCGGCGAGCGCGACCGGGTCCGGACGGACCTGGCGGCGGATCAGCTCGAAGGAACGACGGACGTCACGGGGCCACTCCATCGACACCGCAGAGCGGACCACACCGACCGCATCCAGCAGGAAGGCGCAGAACGACCGATCCTTGAGCGAACCTCGGACGATCATCCGATCCCACGTGGGTGCGAAGCCGGCCATCTGGATCTGAACGTCGTACTGGTCGGACCAGAACCAGTGTGGGTCGTCGAACACCTCCGCCTTCCCCAGCATCCCTCGGGCGGCCGCGGCGCCCATCTTGATCGCGTTGTCGAAATGCTCGACGCGCATAGGGCCGAAGGCGGGATGGTCATGTCGCGCGACATCGCCCGCGGCGAACACCCCGGGGATCACCGTTTCGAGCGACGGACCGACGGGGATCCCTCCCGCCTGATCCAGGCCGGTACCCGCCATCAGCTCGACGACGGGCTCCGTGCCGATCCCCACTATCGCGATCTCCGCGTCGAACGACCGGCCGCCCTTCGTCACGACGCGCTCGAGCTTCCCGTCCCCCTCGAATCGATCAACCACGTCGTTGAAGTGCATCGCCACGCCATGGTCACGGTGTATCGACTCAAGCACCCGCCCGATGTCGCCCCCCAGCACGCGGTAAAGAGCGGTCTCGAAGATCTCGACGACGGTTACCTCGCATCCCATCCCCCGCAGGGATGCGGCGACCTCGGCGCCGATGAATCCCATCCCCACGCACACCACACGGACCCCTCCCCGCACCGCCGCGCGGATGGCGTCGGCGTCGCGAAGGTCTCGCAGATCGAACACCCCCGGTAGTGCCGCCCCAGGAGCATCGATCTGCCGGTTGCGGCCTCCTGTGGCCACCAACAGCGAGTCGAACGGAACCCGTTCTCCGCCGGCCAGCACGACGGCGCGTTCGTGCACGTCGAGCTGGGTCACCAGCGTCCCGAAACGTGTCTCGATGTCCTGTTCCTGGTACCACGGGTCCGCACGCACCAGGATCCGCTCCAGGGGATCCTCACCCCGCAGATACTCCTTCGAGAGCGGAGGCCGCTCGTACGGCGCCAGATCCTCTGCACCTATCAGAACGATGCGCCCGTCGAAGCCTTCGTCGCGAAGCGTCGCAACAGCGGTCGCGCCGCAGAGGCTGGCGCCTACCACGACGAACGATCGCGGGTCCGCCACGCGGGTTAGATCTCGATCTGGAGGTCGCCGCCTTGATCCCTGACCGGGAAGGTAGCGATCGGTTCGGTTGCCGGCTCCGCCAGAACCTCTCCGGTGGCCATGTCGAACACGCTTCCGTGACACTCACACGTGATCGCCGTGCCCTCGATGTCACCACCCATCGAGAGGTTGCAGCGCCGATGCGTGCAGATGTCGCTGAAGGCGTGGAGTGCCCCGCCGACCCGCGACACGGCGATCTCCCGGCCTCCCACGTCGAACGCCTTGGCTTCACCTTCGACGATCTCGTCGGAGCGACCGACCGACACGAACTCTGGCATGCGTTCCCTCCTGGCGATCCGGAGCGCGGGTAGGGTGTTCAGCTTACGGCCTCGATGAGATAAGAACGGAGACCACATGACAAGTGCGAAGACACACACCCGGAAGACACGGACCCTGCGGATGATCGTGGTCGGCATCGGGTTGAGCCTCGCCCTGGCCGCCTGCTCCAAGGATGCCTCCCCACCCTCGGCATCGGGCACGAGCGGCGCCAGCGTCGGTTCGAGCCCGAGCGCGGGCGAGGGTTCCGACGGCGGTGAGGTGAGCGAGAGTGCCTCCCCCGGCGATGGGAGTGGCAGCGGAGATGGCTCTGGCAGCGGCGACTCCGAGGGCGAGGACGCTCCGGGAAGCGAGGACGACCTCAAGGTCTTCGCGTACGCGACCACCGACGAGGTCGAGCTCAGCCAACAGGTCGTCAGGGTCGGCCAGTCGGTGTCTCAGATCGAGCAGGACGCCAAGCAAGGGGATCTCGAGGCGCTTCAGCAGGACGCGGCCACGCTGGAGAGGCGGGCGAGCAAGCTCGAACGGCTGGCGGACCAGGCGGAAGAACGCCAGGATCCGCGCGAGCCCGCGGATGCCACTCTGAAGGACGCGAACGGCACCGCTGGTCGGGCCTTCGGCCAGACCTCGAACTACGCGCACCTGGCCGCCATCGTCGCCGGACAGGCAGCGGACCCGAACCCTAAGACCCTCGAGTCGGTCCTACGGCAAGTCGGTCAGCTCCGAGGTCAACAGGACGAGGTGCTGGCGCTCTACGACGAACTGAACGACTTGCTCGCGAAGTGGTCGAACGCGCACCCGCTGTTGGCGGCGAAGGCCTTGGCGACCTACGGCGGCTGATCTGTCGAGGGTGCCGGCTCCGGGGGGCTGTCCCTGCGCTTGGTGTGAAAGACGTAGGCGGCGGCGATCACGACGTAGAAACCGGCGAGGATGAGGATGCCTTCGCGGAACCCGATCGGAAGCAGCGCGGGCACGAACGCGCCTCCGACCCAGGCGAGCTGGAACACCACCTCGTAGCGAACGAACACCCGCCCGAGCGCGCCCTCGGGCGCGTTGAACTGCATCAAGCTCTGGAACGCGAGTCGACCGAGCTCCGTCGTCGCTCCTGCGAGGAGCGCATAGAAGGTGAGCAGAGGTAGCCCGAACACCTGGAAGGCGAGCAGCGCGCCGATCGCACCCGCCGACACGCAGGCGATCACCACCGCCTCTTCGCGAGTATCGCGCGGCAGTCTGGGCGCCGAGATGTCGGCGATTAGGCCGCCCGCGACGCCTGCCGTCGCGAGCAGACCGAACCACCACAGCGGCTCGCCCCCGCGACGGAGCGAGAACGCCAGGAGGAAGAGCAGGAACCCGCTCGCGGCGCGCATACCGGCAGCCCCAAGGGCCGGCGCGGTGAGCTGCGGGATCCGTCCGCGCGGCCCAACCTCGGGTTTCTGAGACGCCTTCACCCGGGGGTGCGGGAGCCGGAGGTTGAGGAAGGCTGAGATCCCGTACACGATGGCCGCCAGATAGATCGGCCCGGTCGCCCCCCAAGTCTTGAGGAACAGGTAGCCGACAGGGAACACCGTTATCGCGCCTGCGGCGGCGATCCGCCCGAGCCTGGCGTTCACCCGCATGAGGCCCTCGTCTGGCGAGGCGTAGGCCATCGTCAGCCCGTTCTTCGTGATCGCGTGGACCTTGGAAAGGACGAGCAGGATCAACGCGCTGGGGAAGAGCACGAGCGTCCCTACGCGCGGAGCGGCGTAGATCGCCACTGCCGCCCGGCCTGCCGCAGCGGCGAACGAGATCGCGCGCCGCGGCCCCGCCCGATCGAGCAGCGGAACGAGGAGCGGACCCGCCAGTGCGAGCGGCACCATGGTCAGCAGCAGATAGAGGGCGACCCTGGTCTTGGCCTCTCCGACAGGGAGCGAGAAGAAGACCGAATCGGCCAACGAGATCGCGAGCAAGGCGTCACCGCCGACGCTCGTGAAGTGACACAGGCCAAAGCGATCGATCGCCTGATCCGACCGCCACATGCGCCGGAGAGGCCAGACGAGCGACTCCACCGCCCCCGCGATCCCTAGCAGGAGGAGTTGCCACCACGGGTAGCGCGGCGGCCGGCTCGAGACCCGCACCGCGGCCCCGCAGCTACCCGGTCAGACGACCGCGCAGGAGCTCCTGCGCGAGCTTGGGATCGGCGGAGCCGCCCGACTTCTTCATCACCTGGCCGACCAGGAACCCGATCACGCCGTCCTTCCCGGCTCGGAACTGCTCCACGGCGTCTTGGTTCTCGGCGAGCACCTCGTCGGCTATCGCGCCAAGGGCACCCGGATCCGATACCTGGCGAAGGCCCCGCCGCTCCACGATCGCGTCGATCGCCTCGCCGGTCTCGACGACGTCTTCCAAGACCTGCTTGGCTCCGGAGCCCGAGATGGTGCCCTCGGCGAGCCAAGCCAGCAGGTCCACCAGATGCTCCGGCGTCACGTTCGAGGCCGCGGGATCCACCCCGTGCTTGTTGAGCAGTCCCGCCAGATCCTGCGTGATCCAGTTCGCGGCCTCGCGCGCAGGAGCTCCCAGTTCGATGGTCCGCTCGAAGAGGTCGGTCCATGCGCGATCGGCCACGAGGACGCGAGCCACGTCGGACCGAAGGTCGAGCTCTCGCTCGTAGCGCTCTCGGCGGGCGCGCGGCAGCTCGGGGAGCGTCGCCCGGATCTCCTCCACCCACGCCCGATCTGGATGGAGCGGCGGGATATCCGGCTCCGGGAAGTAGCGATAGTCGAACGCCTCCTCCTTGGAGCGCAACGACTTGGTGCCGCCCGCGTCCTCGTCCCAATGGCGGGTCTCCTGGACGATCGTCTCTTCGTTCTCGAGCGCCTTGGTCTGCCGTTCGATCTCGAAGGCGAGCGCCCGCTCGAGTGACCGGATCGAGTTCATGTTCTTGATCTCGACCTTGGTGCCGAGGGCGTCGGCGCCTTCTGGGCGGAGCGAGATGTTGGCATCGCAGCGGAGCGACCCCTCCTCCATCCGAACGTCCGACACGTCGAGAGACTCGAGCGTGGCGCGGAGCTCCCGCAGGTAGGCCCCCGCCTCTTCGGGCGAACGCATGTCGGGCTCGCTAACGCACTCGACGAGCGGCACGCCTGCACGGTTGAAGTCGACCAGCGCGAACTCGGCCTCGTGGATCCGGCCCGAGGCGCTGCCGTGCGTGGTCTTGCCCGTGTCCTCCTCCATATGGACGCGGGTTATCCCGATCCGCCGCGTCTCGCCGTTCACGTCGACGTCCAGATGGCCGCCCACGCAGATCGGCAGGTCGTACTGGCTGATCTGGAAGTTCTTCGGCATGTCCGGGTAGAAGTAGTTCTTCCTGTGGAACAGCGAATCGGGCGCGATCGTGCAGTCGAGCGCCAACCCGATCTTCACGATCGACGCGATGGCCTCGCGGTTCGGCACGGGCAGCGAACCGGGGTGTCCCAGGCACACGGGACAGGCGTTGGTGTTTGGTTCGGCCCCGAACTCGTTGCGGCAACCGCAGAACATCTTGGTCCGTGTTGAGAGCTCGACGTGGCACTCCAGGCCGATGACGGTCTCCCATGCGGTCATATCGAGGCAGCTTATCGAAGACCGCTCCGGGGGCTTCGCCCTCGGCCTCCTATCATCGTGAGATGCCCGGTCACGGCTCCGATCCGCCCACCGCCCACCCCAGGATGGTCTGGGCTGCGCTGGGAGCCGTCTACGTGATCTGGAGCACCACCTATCTCGCGATCCGCGTCGTGAACGAGACCCTCCCACCTCTCCTGGCGACCGCGATCAGGTTCCTGGTCGCCGGGAGCGTGCTGTACGCGATCGCGATCAGGACCGGCGACCGCCTGGCGGACCGGCCGGGTCCCCGGCAATGGCGCGCCGCGGCCATCGTCGGCACGCTGCTGATGTTCTGCGGGAACGGCGGCGTTGTCGTGGCCGAACTGACGATCCCGAGCGGCGTCGCGGCGCTGGTGATCGCCACCGTTCCCCTGTGGATGGTGACGATCGATCGGGTGGTCTATCACCACCGGCAGCCGTTCGCGGTGCTGGTCGGCCTCCTCCTGGGATTCGCCGGCGCCGCGATCCTGGTCGGAGGGTCGATCGCGGGACACGTCGACGCCCGCGGTGTGCTGCTCGTCGTGGGGGCAGCGATCTGCTGGGCGTCTGGGTCTCTGTATCAGCGCCACGCGCCGCTCCCCAGGCGCCCGTTCGTCGGAGCGGGCATGCAGATGCTCGTCGCGGCCGCCTTGTTCGTGGTCGTCGGCGTCTCTACCGGAGAGCTCGGTCGGATCGACGCCTCATCGTTCTCGCGCGCGTCGATCCTCGCGCTCGGCTACCTGATCGTCTTCGGTTCGTGGATCGGCTTCACGTCCTACCTCTGGCTCTTGCGGAACACACGGACCTCGCTCGTCTCCACCTACGCCTACGTGACACCGGTCGGCGCCGTGCTGCTTGGCGTCGTGTTCCTGAACGAGACGATCACCCTGCGGACCGTGGTCGCCGGGGCGCTCATCGTGATCGCGGTGGCCATCATCATCACGGCCGGAGGTACGGCGCGAGCGTCAGACCCCGGCCAGGAGCGGGGGGCGGAGCTCGAGACCGAGGGCGGCCTCGAGCGCGTGAGCGGCTCGGAGGAGCGTGGGTTCGGCCAGGACGGGCGCGGTGAGCTGCAGGCCGATGGGGAGCCCGCCTGAGTCGAGTCCGCAAGGAACGCTGATCGCCGGGACGCCGGCGAGGTTCGCGGGGATCGTGAACACGTCAGACAGATACATCGCGAGCGGGTCATCAGCGCGCTCCCCGATCCGGAACGCGGTGGTCGGGGATGTCGGCGACACCAGCAGGTCGAAGTCCGCGAACGCCTCTTCGTAGTCGCGGATCATGAGGGTGCGGACCTTCTGTGCCTGGCCGTAGTAGGCCTCGTAGTAGCCGGCCGAAAGCGCATACGTCCCGAGCATGATCCGTCGCTTCACCTCGGCGCCGAACCCCTGCCCGCGTGTGGCGGACATCATGGCGATGGAGTCGGCGTGTTCACCCTCTGCGCGCAGGCCGTAGCGCACGCCGTCGAAGCGAGCCAGGTTCGACGACGCCTCGGATGGCGCTATCAGGTAGTACGCGCTGAGCGCGTAGTCGGCGTGGGGTAGGGTCACCTCTCCCACCTGCGCGCCGAGCGACGACAGCAGATCGACGGACGAGCGGATCGCATCCCTCACGTCCGGCTGGACGCCATCTCCGAACGTTCCCGAGACGACCCCGACGCGGAGCCCGGCCACGCCGGTCATCAGATCCGCGAGGTAGTCGGGGACCTCGGCCTCCAAGCTGGTCGCGTCGTGATGGTCCTTGCCCGCGAGCACGCCCAGCAGGACGGCGGCGTCGCGCACTCTCCGCGTGAACGTCCCCACCGTGTCGAGCGAAGACGCGAACGCGACCAGCCCGTAGCGACTGATGCGCCCATACGTCGGCTTGAGTCCGACCACGCCGCTCAGCGAGGCCGGTTGCCGGACGGATCCTCCGGTGTCGGTCCCGAGCGCCCAGACCACCTCACCGGCGGCCACCGCTGCGGCGCTCCCGCCGGACGAGCCGCCCGGCACGGTATCCAGGTCCCAGGGGTTGTGAACGGGACCGTACGCGGAGTTCTCGTTCGACGAGCCCATCGCGAACTCGTCGCAGTTCGTCTTACCGACCAGTACGGCCCCCGCGCCCGATAAGCGCGTCCACGCCGTGCAGTCGTACGGTGGCACGTACTCCTCGAGGATCCTCGAGCCGCAGGTCGTGCGGATCCCGTTCGTGGCCAGGACGTCCTTCAGGGCGATCGGGATGCCGGCGACGGGCGACTGCGGCGCCCCCGTCGCGGAGTGCACGTCCACGGCCGCGGCGCGCTCGCGCGCCACCTCAGGGGTGAGGGTCAGGAAGGCCTTCACCCGATCGTCGACCGCGTCTATCCGATGGAGAGATGCCTCGGTGAGCTCGGCCGACGAGAGCTCGCCGTTGCGGAGCTGTTCGGCCAGCTCGGAGCCCGTCCGGTCGTTCGCGTCGCTCACGAGCCGGTCTCAGCGATACGCGTGACCTTGAAACGGCCACCCTCCGCGTCGGGTGCGTTCGCCAGGGCGGCCGCTTGCGTCAGACTCGGCTGAGGTTCGTCCTCACGAAGCACGTTCGAACGCGGGATGGCCCATGCGGTCGGCGGGACATCGGCGGCCGCCACCTCTCCCACCTTGGCCGCGTGCTCCAGGATCAAGCTCAGCTGGGTCCGAAGACGCTTCTTCTCGTCGTCGGATAGGTCAAGACGCGCGAGTCGTGCGACGTGATCGATGTCTATCTCAACCGGCATGGAGCGGTCAGTCTAGCCGTCTGCGGAACTCGGCCTCGTCCACGACCTCCACTCCGAGCGCTACGGCTTTCTCGAACTTCGAGCCCGGGTTCTCTCCGGCGACCACGAAGTCGGTCTTGTTCGACACGCTTGAGGCCACGCGCGCGCCCGCCGCCTTCGCGAGCTCGGTAGCCTCCTCCCGGGAGAGCGTCTCCAGGCCGCCGGTGAGCACGATCGTCTTGCCAAGCAGCGGCTGCACGCGCTCCCCAACGACGGCCTCGTCGGCCAGACGGACCCCTGCGTCACGCAGCCGCTCGATCAGGGCGACGTTCTCCGGGTCATCGAACCACCCCCGCACCGACGCGGCTATCTCGGGACCGATCCCGGGCACCGCCTCGATCGCGTCCGCGCCGGCCTCCATGATCACGTCGATCGAACCGAACGCTTCGGCCAGCACCTGCGCGACATGGGATCCGACGTGGCGGATGTTCAGTCCGACGAGGATCCGCCAGAGGGGGCGATCCTTGGAGGCCTCGATCCGGGTCAACAGGTTCGAGATCGACTTCTCGGCGAACCCGTCGACCTGCGAGAGTTCGGCCGCCGTCAGGCCGTAGATATCGGCCGGATCTCGCACGAAGCCCTTGTCGATCAGCGCCAACAGCGTCATGTAGCCGAGGCCCTCGATGTCCATGGCTCCGCGCCCCGCGAAGTGGAACAACCATTCCTGACCTTGACTGGGGCACCCCGCCTTGTTGGGGCAACGATGATCGGCCTCGCCTTCTCGGCGGACGAGGGGCGTGCCGCAGGAAGGACAGAGCTTCGGCATCCTCCACGGACGGGCGCTCTTGGGTCGCTTCGACGGGATGGGCCCCACGATCTCGGGGATCACGTCACCCGCCCGCCGGACGATCACGGTGTCTCCTCGGCGAACGTCTTTGCGCCGGACCTCGTCCTCGTTGTGGAGCGTGGCGTAGGTGATGGTGACGCCGCCGACGAGCACGGGCTCGAGCACGGCGAACGGCGTGATCTTCCCTGTGCGGCCGGTGTGGACGTCGATCTTCCGCAGCAGCGCCGTCCGCTCCTCAGGCGGGAACTTGTATGCGATCGCCCACCGCGGGGCGTGCGAAGTGGCGCCCAGATCACGCTGCAACTCCGTCTGATCGACCTTGATGACGGTCCCGTCGATCTCCCAGTCGACCGAGTGACGCTGTGCTTCCCAACGCTGGAGGAACGCCTCGACGTCTGCGATCGAAGCGGCCCCCTCGGTGGTGGGCGGCACGGGCAGCCCAGCGGTCCCTGCCCAGGCCAGGAACCCCAGATGCGAGCCGAACGAGATCCCCTCGGCGGCTCCGAACGAGTGCACCCACAGGCGGAGCGGTCGCGACGATGTGACCCTAGGGTCCTTCTGCCGAAGAGAGCCGGCGGCGGCGTTGCGCGGGTTCGCGAACGGCCGTTGCTCAGCCGAGGTCAGCTCCTCGTTCAGGCGTTCGAATGCCTTGACCGGCAGGTACATCTCCCCGCGAACCTCGATCACGTCCGGCGGGTCCTTCAGCAACAGCTTCGGGGGCACACCCCGGACCGTGCGGACGTTGGCGGTGATGTCCTCACCGGTGAAGCCGTCGCCGCGCGTGGCCGCCTTGACCAGCACGCCGCGCTCGAACGTGAGCGCACATGCCACTCCGTCGATCTTCAACTCGCAGGCGAACCGAGCTGCGTCACCCACCCGCTTCTCCACCCTAGCGGCCCAGGCCTCCAGCTCCTCGAACGAGAACGCGTTGTCGAGCGAGAGCATCGGGGCGCGGTGCGGGACCGGCGCGAACAGATCGGCTGGCACGCCACCCACGCGCTGGGTCGGCGAGTCGGGTGTGATGAGCTCGGGGAAGGCGTCCTCGAGCGCCTTGAGCTCCCGGATGAGCTCGTCGTACTCGGCGTCGGACACCTCGGGGTCATCCAGGACGTGGTAGCGGTAGCTGTGGTGGTTGATGCCCTCGCGAAGCTCCTCCACCCGGACCTTCGCCTCGGCCCGTTCGCGATCCGACCCACTCACGACTGGGCGATCTCCACGCCGCCGGCCACGCCGATCTGCTCGTCGATCACGACCACGCCGCCGAGGACGCCGGGGACTTGCCTCAGGTACTGCAACGCTAGCTTGAACCCGTCTGGCTTGGGCAGGAGCGCCTGAACGCCGGCGGCGGCGGCGTCGGCCAACATGCATGAGGTCGCCAGGACCGCCAACCCGTCCGGGCCGCCGCCGCCCCTGCCCCGGCCGAGCGTGGTCGACACGCCCACCCCTTCGCGAGATGGCTCGACGGCGACCGCGATCGGTTCACCGCCGTGTCGCTTGACGGCCAGCTTCATGCGCTTCTTCGTCTTGATGAAGTAGTCGCCGTCGCAGGCGACGGTCACATCGGCGAGCGATTCCGCAAGGAAACGGCCCACCTGGTCGGTCACCGCCCCCCGGAACGTGAACATCGGCCCGACGCCGGCCCTTCTGGACGCTTCGACCATCTCCCGAACGATCGCCGGCGCGTCGCCGGAGATCTCGCGTAGCGGCCGCTTCGACTGGCGGAACTGCGGGTTGCGCAAGGCGTAGGACTGCAGCTGCTCCCAGAAGGACAGCGCCGCCGCCCTGGACTCCTCGGCGAAGTCGTCCGGGGCCGTGATGTGAAGGACCAGGTCCTGCACCTGGATCTCGAAGCTCTTCGTCCGGCGTTTCAGCAGCCTCAACGAGCCTCGACCTCCTCCTTCCGACCCGGGATGACCCGATGATAGTCCGGGCGAGGGACGAGGCCCCTGGGCTTAGCTGCTCAGGACGGCGTCGACCGCAGCCTGGTCCTCGTTGAACGCCCAGAACTCCGTCATCTTCCCGTCGCCCACGTGGAACACCTGGACCTGGCGTCCGTTGGCCGAGTTGGAGCCCTTGGTGATCGTCGCGTCCACCATCGCCACCACGTGCTCGTCGTTCCCGACCACGTCGTGGATCTCGAAGCTCAGAACCACGCCCTCCTGCGCGAAACGACCCATACGGGCCATCGTATCCGCCTTGCCTGTGAACGTTCCGGCGTACGGGTTGCTCCCCGGGGCGTGCCAAACGACATCGTCGGCGATCATCGCGGTGAACGTAGCGATGTCGCCTTTGACGAACGCTTCGATCCCCGCGCGCGCGGCAGCGACGTTCGGATGCTCGGACATATCCCCTCCCCTTGAGACGGCGGACAGGATCTGAGCCTGACACCGCGCTCATCGGGCGCAAGAGGTGGTTCAGCGCAACGCTTCGACGATCCGTCCTCCGCCGAGAACCTCGTCTCCCCGGTAGACGACGGCGCTCTGACCCGGAGCGACCGCCCGTTGAGGCGCGCGGAACTCAACCCGGAACCGGTCATCGGGGAGCGGTTCGATCACAGCCGGCGCGCGGTCGCCCCGATAACGGATCCGGACCTCGCCTTCGAAGGCGCCGCCGGTCGGGGGTGAGCCCGCGACCCATGACGAGCGGTCGGCGACCAGACCACGTCGCGACAGGAGCTCCCGCGGCCCAACCACGACTCGGCGCGAGGGCGCGTCGACGTCCAACACGTAGGCGGGGACGCCGAGCACGATCCCCAGCCCCCGCCGCTGACCCACGGTGAACGCAGCGATACCCTGGTGCTCGCCCAGGACGCGACCGTCCGGATCGACGATCTCGCCGCGGTGAGCCAGGTGCGGCGCGAGGGCGTGGACGAAGGCCCCCGCGTCGCCCGAGGGCGCGAAGCAGAGCTCCTGGGAATCGGGTTTCGACGCAACCGGCAGCCCGAATCGCTCGGCCAGCGCGCGGGTCTCAGACTTGGGCAGGTGGCCTACCGAGAACAGCGATCGCGCGAGCTGCTGCTGCCCGAGCATATGAAGCATGTAGCTCTGATCCTTCGCCCGGTCGGCTCCGCTGCGGAGGTGCCACGCGCCCTCGTGGTCCTTAGTCGTCCGCACGTAGTGGCCGGTCGCCACGAAGTCCACGCCCATCTCGTCGGCGCGCCGAAGGAAGGCCCCGAACTTGATCTCACCGTTGCATCGAGCGCAGGGGTTCGGGGTCCGCCCGGCTTCGTGCTCCGAGACGAAGTCATCGATCACGGCCCCCGCGAACTCGAGGGAAAGGTCGACGATCTCGAACGGGAACCCCGCGATCCGGGCGACCTCGGCCGCATCGGCGCGCGCCACCGGCCCGCAACATCCGTGCTCGACCCCGTCGAGGTGCACCAGGTTCATATGGGATCCGACCACGTCGTATCCCTGTTCCTGGAGCAGGCAGGCCGCGACCGACGAGTCGACCCCACCCGACATCGCGACCAGCACGGACCCCTTCGAGGCACTCACGCGTTCGAGGCTATCAAGGCCTGGTGGCCCAGCCGAGGATGTGCGGCTTCGCCAGCATCGCTCCAGGTTCGTCGAAACGTTCGACCTCCTGGAGCTTGAACCCCGCGAGACCGATCGCCGCGAGCGTTCCGCGATTGGGGTGGCACCCTCCTCCGAACCATCCCCACGGGCGCTCGAACCGATCCTGACGGCGCGCCAACCGAGCGTTCTCCGACCGCACGTGCTCGAAGAACAGGAGCCTGCCACCCGGCTTCAGGATCCGCCGGGCCTCGACCAGCGCAGCGTGCATATCGAACACCGAGCACAAGACGAGCGACATCACCACGGTGTCGACCGAGGCTTCCTCGATCGGCAACGCATCAGCTGGGGCACGCTTCAGCCGCACCGGGACGGACGCATCTGGCAGCGCAGCGACGAGGTACCGGAACATGGACCGGTCGGGCTCCACTGCGATCACTTCGGCCACCGTGGATGGGTAGTACCGCAGGTTCAGCCCGGTCCCGGCTCCGACCTCGACCGTCCTGCCGGTCGCGCGCAGCAGGAGCTCGCGACGGTGTTCTGCCGTGCCATGCCGATCCATGCGTGGACCGAGCTTCGCGTAGCCCCAGGCGAAGACCGGGTGACCGCGATCGGTCACGGGGTCAAGGCTTCCAGCACGACGTCGAAGACCACCCATGAGCTCCTTCCGAGGGAAGACCGAACGGTCCGCCCAAGGCTATCGCGCGGAAACACGATGCCGCTACAGGCCCAGGTCGATGGTTCGCGCCGCCCGCTATCCTCGGGCGTCATGGACGTCGTGGTGCTCGTGAAGTCGATCCCAGATCCCAACGGGGACGCGCCGCTCGACGCCGACTTCTTGGTCAAGCGCGACGGCGAAGGGACGCTCGACCCCGGCGACGAGTTCGCCCTTGAGGCCGCCCTTCAGCTCGCGGAGGGCTCGGACGGCGAGGTCTCGGTGGTCTCGATGGGTCCCGCCGGGGCCGTGTCGGCCATCCGCCGGGCGCTCTCGATGGGGGCCGATCGTGCCGTGCTCGTGACCGACGACGCGCTCCGCAGCTCCGATGTCCTCGCGACCGCCCGGGTGCTGTCGTCCGCCGTTCGGCGTGCTCCTTTCGACCTGGTGCTCGCGGGCGTGGAATCCACGGACGGATACACGGGCACGCTGCCGATGACGGTCGCGGAGCTGCTCGGCCTTCCTGCGGTCACGTTCGCTCGAAGGTTGGACGTCGCCGATGGGCGAGCGCGCGTAGAGCGACAGACCGAGGCCGGCTACGACGTCGTCGAGTGCCCGCTCCCCGTCCTGGTAACGGTGACCGCCGGCGCGACCGAGCCACGCTATCCGACCTTGAAGGGCATCATGGGTGCGAAGGCCAAGCCGCTCGAGGAGTTGACGCTCGCCGACCTCGGGCTCTCGGCCGCCGACATCGCTCCGACCCAGCGGGTGACGGGCGTGGAACCGGCTCCGGAGAAGGACGCCGGACGGGTCGTCCAAGCCGAGGGGGCGTCGTCCGTCATCGCCGACCTCCTTGCCGAGGCGAAGGTGATCTGAGGTGACGAAGGTATGGGTCTTCGCCGAGGTCGGCGCCGACGGGGCGGGTCCCGCGGCCCTCGAGCTCCTCACGAAAGCGCGCACACTGGGCGACGTGGTCGAGGCGGTTGCACTCGGCCCCGGGGCGATCGACGCCGCCCCCACCCTGGGCGATCACGGCGCGCGAACCGTATACGCGAGTGACGACCCCGTCTACGCCGACCACCTGGCGCAGCCGGCCGCACACGCGCTCCACGTGCTCGTTCAGGAGCACCATCCCGACCTGATCATGTTCGCCACGAGTTACACCTCGCGCGACGTGGCCGGCAGGCTGCAGGCGAAGACCGGCTCCACGCTCATGAGCAACGCGATCGACCTGCTCGACGCCGAGCACGCGCGTACCCAGATCGCCGGAGGGTCCCTCTTCGTCGGTGTAGCACTGGAGGGGCCAGCACCCCGTCTCGTCTTGGTGCGCCCGAAGTCGTTCGCGGCCGAGCCCAGCGGTGGCACGGCGACAGTCGTCCCCGTAGACGTGGAGATCCCCGACGAGATGAAGACGGCGCGCCGGGTCGAGCATCACGAGGAGTCATCGTCCGGACCCAAGCTCGAGGAAGCCAAGGTGATCGTCTCCGGCGGCCGCGGATTGCAGGACGCCGCGAACTTCGGCTTGATCGAGCAGCTCGCATCCGCGCTCGGGAACGCGGCGGTCGGCGCCAGCCGCGCGGTCGTCGACGCGGGCTGGGTGCCGTACAGCTACCAGATCGGACAGACGGGTAAGACCGTGAAGCCCGACGTCTACATCGCCGTGGGGATCAGCGGCGCCCTCCAGCACATCGTGGGCATGAAAGGATCCAAGACCATCATCGCGATCAACAAGGACCCCGACGCCCCGATCTTCCGGCTTGCCGATCTCGGCGTCGTGGCCGACGCGCTCCAACTCCTGCCGGCCCTCATCGACGAGGTCAAGTCCCGCAAGGGCGCGTGATCGAGGCCCGGTTCGACGACCTGACGGGCGCCTCCCCGTCGTTCCGCCTGACCGAGCCCGTCGGCGTACTCGAGGCAACCCGCCCGAACGAGGTGGCGCCCACCATCGCGGCGGCGGAGGGCGCCGCCACGAGGGGTCTGTGGGCCGCGGGTTTCCTCGCCTACGAGGCCGCCCCCGGCCTGGACCCTGCACTCGAGGTCCGCTCGCGCGCCGTCGATGATCCCTTCGCCCGCCTGCCGCTGGCGTGGTTCGCCATGTTCGAACGTCGGGAGGAGACGGTCCTACCGTCGCCCAAGGACGATACGCCGCAGGACGCGAACGCCTGGCAACCCTCGGTCGACAGGGACCACTATGACGAAGCGATCGCACGGATCCGCGAGCACATCGTGGCCGGCGACACGTATCAGGTGAACCACACACTCAGGCTTCGATCGACCGTTCGCGGGGACGAGCGAGGGCTCTACCGTGACCTGTGCTTCGCCCAACGGGGCGCTCACTCGGCCTACCTGAACACCGGCCGATACCGCGTGCTCTCAGCCTCGCCCGAGCTGTTCTTCCGCGTGGAAGGTGATCGCCTGACGACCCGGCCCATGAAGGGGACAGCGCCTCGTGGCCGGTGGTCGGATGAGGACCAGGAGATCCGCGAGGCGCTGACCTCGTCGGTCAAGGAGCGGGCAGAGAACGCCATGATCGTGGACCTGCTCCGCAACGACCTCGGCCGGATCTCCCGGACCGGGAGCGTCGAGTGGTCCAAGGTGTTCGAGCCCGAGCGCTTCGAGACCGTCTGGCAGCTCACGTCCACGATCTCGTCCACGCTCGGAGCTGGGGTAGGGCTCCTCGACGTCTTCCGAGCCCTGTTCCCCTGCGGCTCGGTGACCGGCGCGCCCAAGGTCCGGACCATGCAGCTGATCGCCGAGCTGGAGGACTCGCCCCGGGGCGCGTACTGCGGGGCGGTCGGCTACCTGGCGCCCACGGCCGCGGGCCCACCCACCGCGTCCTTCAACGTCCCGATCCGGACGGTCATGGTGGACGCGGAGAGCGGCGTCGCGGAGTACGGCGTGGGCGGCGGCATCACGTTCGACTCGTCGGCATCCGGTGAGTTCGACGAGACGGTCGCGAAGGCGCGCGTGCTCACGGCTCGGCGTCCGTCCTTCGAGCTGCTCGAGACCATGCGTCGCGATCCCGGCGAGCCGATCCGCCGGCTACGGCAGCATCTCGACCGGCTCGGCGCGTCCGCGGCCTACTTCGGGTTCGCGTTCGACCAGGAGGCCGTGCGCGCGCAGCTCGATGCAGCGGGCGAAGGCTCCAAACGCCCGGTTAGGGTCCGCCTACTTCTGACGCGGAGCGGAGGACTCGACATCGCCGTGACGCCGTTGGATCGCGGCGGCCCGGAGCCGCTACGCCTGGAGATGGACGACGTGCCGGTCGACCCCGCGGATGTCTTCCTGTTCCACAAGACGACGCTGCGACGCCGGTACGAGGAAGCGCGTGCCCGGCATCCCGACGCCGACGATGTCCTGCTCGTCAACACGCGTGGCGAGATCACGGAGACGTCCGTCGCGAACGTGGCCGCCGAGCTTGACGGTCGGTGGTGGACCCCGCCGCTCGACGCCGGTCTGCTACCGGGAACCGAGAGGGCCGCGCTGCTCGCCGACGGCACGCTCCGGGAACGCTTCATCACCGTGGATGAGGCTCGTGAGGCTGAAGCCTTAGCGGTGTTCAACTCCTCCCGCGGCTGGCGGAGCGCTGAGCTTCCACCCTAGGCGTCGGCACAGCAGTGGAGTTGGCGCCCAAGCTCCGGCGGCTGCAGTTCAGGACCAACAGCCACCTATCGCCGCGAGGTTCTCCATCGTGCTGGATTTCGACATGACCAACCGCGAGATCGCTGCGGCGGCACCCCACCTCATCGCGGGGCTAGTACGCGCCGTCGAATGTGTGTTTGTCGTGGGCTTCAAGCGTTCGCCGGAATTTGACGCCCAGGTCGTCAGCGAAGGGGGTGAGAACTACCACGCCGTCGCACATCGTCTGCCAAGCGTCGAGGTTGACCGGGTTAACAATGGGGCATATGTCTGGCGTTGTGAAGTGTCCACTGAACCCCGTGAAGTGCCCAAACTCGTGAGACGCCACTGAGTGGGCATCTATCTGCGCTGCTCCCGGGTCGCCGGTGCCCGTGTACCAGTTCTGGCCCGTGCTATCGAACGACACCAGGGCGTACTTGATGTTCCCCTGAGAGTTCATACACGTGCCCGTTACACCGAAGGCCCCGATGCTGCGGTAGTAGACGACGTTCTCCTCCTGCATGTACGGGGCGCTTGCGCAATTGGCGGGCACCGAGTAGCCCTGTGCGTTATCCGTAGACAGCTTGGTGAACGTGAACGCGGTCGCCTGAACCGCGTTCCATTTTCCAGCGCCGTCCAGGACGCGCGTTCTGAATGCTCCCGTGGGGAAGCCCGTGTGGAACTTCCAGTTGATGATCGGCAGCGAGGCGGGACCCCACTTGGTCGGGTACCAGTTGGCGGCCGGATGGGCGTTGGCAACCCCTCCACCCAGGCCTAGCGAGAGTCCGAAGAACATCCCGAGGAGAGCCTGACGCAGTCACGTGGTGGAGCCTCGTAGTTCGAATCATGCCGGCTCCTCGACTTCGTCTAGAGAGGGTTGGCACTGAACCAATGATTCCATCACGTATCCATCCCCAACTTTGGCCAACACGATCTGCACAGGTTCACCCTCTATGACCTTGCTCACCTGGACAGTGACGTTGCTACCGGAATCCGAGATGACCTCCAGATTCGCCACGACCAAGGCCGCGTCAACGGGGAGCCCGTAGGAGTCCTCGAGGCCGGCCGCAACCGCCTCTTCAAGGGGCTTCGCCTGGGTCGGGTCTGGCAGTGCATTGACGACCCAACCGCCCAAGCCCAGCTTCGGGCAGTCGAACGCGCCACCGCCTTCCGAATCGGGGGCCTGGTTGCCTAGACCGCTTGCCGCTGCGGCGCCCCCAAGAAGGGCGACAGCAAACGCAATGCCTGCGACTGCTCGCCACATATCGTGTTCCTTTCTAGCACGGCGGCCTTAACTCTCCGTCCAATCCTGCGCAACCCGCTAGTCACACCCTTTCCTCGATCCACATGCCTTTCGCGGTCTACACCGTGACACCCCTACGTATGCATGACTCCAACCTGACGCGGGTTAGGAGTAGCGCCATGCGAACGAACGGACCTCTCTCGGTCGGCGAGACGGCCCGCACGCCCAACGCCCCCAATCCTCCGCTGTCCCATTCGAGGGATCTCGCAACCACGGACACGAAGGCACGCTACAGGTGGCATCCCGCGAGAGTGGGCAGTGCCCTAGGCATCGGCCGCCGGATCCTCCACGGGGAACGAGAAGGGGCGCATCCGCCGTTCATCCATCGGACAGGCACACAGAGGACAGCGCGGCGGCTCCTCGTAGACGAGGACGGTCCGTTCGCAGAAGGGACACTCACCCTCCTGCATGGCGGATGGATCGTCGATCTCGTTCGGCATCGGGCCTCGCACGCTCGGGGGGAGCGGTCCACACCATCATCGGACGGGTGTTGCTTCTCCTTGAACCTCCCGCGCCAACGTGTCCAGGACGCAACGAAGCCCTCCCGCAGGGAGGGCTTCGGCCTTGTTGTTGACTCGGCTCTATGCGGCAGCGCGGCGCTTGCGTTTACCGCGGGGGATGTAGGCGTGCACGGGCTCGTGCTGCCAGCAGTAGTCCCACTTGTTGTAGACGGACAGCTTGGTACCGCAGCCGGGATCGGCACAGACGCGCCCCGACCCGAACATCTTGTTCGGCCGTGGGAGCGTCCGGGCGGATGCTCCCCGGAACCTCTCGTCTTCCACGTTCGCTCACATCCTTCCGCTGGACCGCGGAGGGGCATCTGTAGCGGTCCTTAACTCCCTCTTCGAACGAAAGACGTGTGCGGTTCATTCCGGATCTGGCCGAACGACGCCGACCGGGGCGGTCCGTGGGCCCGATCTCGCAGGTCAGGGGCCGAATCGCGGCTGACGTTTCTCCACGAACGCCCCCATCCCTTCGCGTTGATCGGGCGTCCCGAAGAGCTCACAGAACAGGTCCCGCTCGGTCGCGAGCCCCTGCTCACCAGGGGTGAGGACGGCGGCGTGGATCGCTGCCTTGGCGGCCGCGAGCGCCTCCCGAGGCCCGGCGGCGAAGGCGCGAGCATCGACCACCGCCGAGTCCAACACTTGCTCCGGCGGCGCGAGCCGTTCTACCAGCCCCAAGGCGAGCGCCTGGTCGGCCGGGACCTGCCTCCCCGTGTACACCAGTTCACGGGCGCGACCCGGACCGACCAGGTGCGTGAGCCGTTGGGTACCTCCCGCGCCTGGGATCACGCCTAGGCGGATCTCGGGCTGCCCCACGGTCCCGTCATCGGCCAGGTATCGGAGATCGGCGGCGAGTGCGAGCTCGAATCCCCCACCCAGCGCGAACCCGTTGATCGCCGCGATCGACACCTTCGGCATGACCTCGAGTTGGTCGAGCGCATCTCCGAGCGCGGCGACCACAGGCCGGATCTCTGCCGGCCCGAAGTTCACCATGGCCTTGATGTCAGCGCCGGCCGCGAAGATCTTCGGACCTCCCCATACGACCACGGCCCCCACGTCATCGCGATCGGCGGCCTCCGCGAACACGTCTTGCAGCTCCAGACCTACTTGATGGTTGAGCGCATTCGCCGGTGGCCGGTCGAGACGAACCACACCGACGCCGTCGTCGATCTCGAGCCACACGAATTCCCCCATGGCCCTAGCCTACCGACCGGCCGCCGCCGCACGCTCAAGGGTGCGTCGGAGTCCCGTCTCCAGAGATGTGCGAGCAACGCCGAATTCCACAGCGGCATCAGGCGCGTCCGCACGCGACGGCGCCGCGAAGTGCTCTGTCGCCGTGAGCGAGACGTTCAGGCCAAGCGCCGAGGTCAGCCGTCCGGCAGCCTGAGCGGGCGTGAGAGGAAGAGGCGGCGAACCTCCGCCCGCGAGGCGTTCGCCCAGCTCGAGTGGAGTGATCAAGTCGGGGCCTTCGAGGGCCCAAGTGCCCGACAGATCGCCGGACCGATCGTCGGCTGCTGCGAGCACCGATACGAGGTCGTCCGCCCACACCGGGGCTATCTCCTGTTCGCCGTCTCCCACCACGAATGGTGGCGAGGCCACGGCCCCTTCAACGGCGGCGGTGAACCACAGCCCGCCGAGTCCGTACGCGTGCGTCGACCGGACGATGGCGTGCTCGAGTCCGCTGTTCCTGACCGCCTCTTCCGCCAAGCCCTTAGCGCGCAAGAACGGCGGGCCCGCATCCGGATGAGCGCCGGGCACGGATACGAGCAGGAAGCGCCGAACCCCCGCCTCGCGGGCGGCAGCCAACGCGGTCAGAGTGGAGCCGTGATTGGCAGCGAGGAGCGTGACGCCGTCGGGTTGGTTGGGGCCGCCTACCAGGTGGATCAGCGAGTAGACGCCTCGCAGCACTTCCGCCAACGCGTCCGCGTCATCGAGACGGCCCACCGCCACCTTGGCGCCCAGGACCCGGAGGGCGTCCGCCGCTTCCGGCCGCCCCACACACGCCCGGACCTCGTCGCGGCGGACCAAGAGCGGGACGAGGCTTCGCCCGATGAAGCCGGACGCCCCGGTCACCATCACGGTCATGCTCGATGGTATCCGCCCCGCTGCCCGATCCGGCCCGGCGTTGCACCTGCAACCCACTGCTAGACTGCCCGTTCGTGGACACCGTGAGCCAGACGGACGTCTTGGAGCTGCTCCGCTCACGCGGACTGCGGATGACGCCCCAACGTCGAGCGATCGTCGCCACGGTCATGCTCGCACAGGGCCATATCTCCCCCACCGATGTGACCCGGAAGATCCAGAGCGAGATGCCAGGCGTCAACGCCTCTACGGTCTACCGCACCCTCACCCTGCTGGAAGAGATCGGAGTGCTCCAGCACATGCACCTGGAGAGCGGCGCCGAGTACCACCGGACCGAGGAGGCCGAGCACATCCACCTGGTTTGCGGCAACTGCGGTCACGACGATCCGCTCACGCTCAGGGAAGCTCAGAAGTTGCAGACCATGATCCGCAGCCACCACGGGTTCGAAGCCGACCTCACGCACTTCGCGATCACCGGCATGTGCAGCGACTGTTCTGCGGCCAGCCGACCCTGATCTTTCGGGAACTGGGCCAAGGCTTCGGGGCGTCCCAGCGAGATCTCGACCGAAGGAGTCAGCCGATGCGTCGCACCCTCGCGCTACTCGTCATCCTCGCCACGCTCGGACCGGTCACGATCGCCCGAGCGATCCCGTCGAACGACCTGGTTCGAACGAAGTCCCGCTTCCACTGCCTGGAGACGGGTGGAGCAAGGGTCACCCTGTGGGTCCGAAGCGTCGCGGATCGCCCGGTCACGATCGGTCCTGACATCCACTTCATGCTCACGTTGATCCGCGGCGCGGAACACGAACACGGTCCGATCGTGTTCATGACGCCGGTCCCGGACTTCGCCAGCCTCGAACCGCACGAGGTAAGTCGTTTCGTGATCCCGATGGGCGACGCGATAGGCGACGAACCCGGCTCGGACCTCAGCGCTGATCGACTCCGCCTGCGGGCCGAGGTGTACCTAGAGGGACACGAGCACGCTGCCGTCAGTCGTTTCCGATTCCCCGGATGCCCGCCCCCTCTGCCGTCGATAGGGCCCGGCGGATCTCTCGAGCTCTAGCCTCCGAAGATCGCGGGCAGCACCGCACCCTGGCCGAACAGGAACAGGATGCCCATCACCAAGCTCATGACCGCCGTTATGACCGCGATCGATACGTAGACCTTCCAGTTCTCTGAAGCCTTGAGGAACCCGGCGGCCGAGCCGAACGTGATCAGCGAGTTGGAGGTGAGGAGGCCGATGATGAAGGCGGCGAGCACCGCTTCTCCAACGACCTTCCCTCCGGCGCCGGCAGCCGCCAGGAAGATGACGATCTGCGTGGGCGTCTCCGCGCCGACCCCGTGGACCATCCCGACGATGAACGCGGTTCTCCTGCCGTAGTTCATGAAAGCGTCGTCGGGTTCCGGGTGCTTGTGGTGGTGGTGTCCCGGACGCCCGTGATGGCCGTGATGCCAATCCGACACCGGGATGTCTTCAGCCACAGCGACCGCGATCGACCCAGTCTCGTCCTCAACACCTGACGTGCCATGCACGTGGACCGGCTCTCGGTCGTGGGCGTCCTCGCGTGACCCGCTGACCCGCCGGTAGGCGTTCCTGACACCCGAGAAGATCAACATCCATCGGCTTCGGAGCCGGAACTCCCGGCCGTGCCGGGCGAGCGAGACGAATACGAATACACCCAGGACGATGAGCGTCACGCCGACGATCCGCTCCATCACGTTATCGACCGATTCCGGGAGCCTTTCGCCGAGCAGGATCGCCGCCGTACCGATCAGGAAGACCACGAGCGCATGGCCGAGCGCATACAGGGTGCCGAAGAACATGGCGCTTCGGCGATCATCCTGCGAGCCCGCGATGTCGGTGATCGCGGCGATGTGATCCCAGTCGATCCCGTGCCTGAAGCCGAAGAAGAAGGCAGACAGGATCACACCGATGCCGAACGTCGTATCGGCGGTGGCCGCGATGATCCCGAACGTTCCCAAGGTCAGCATCCAACCATCTTCTGCCATGGATGGCAATTGCAGTCTGCGGCAACTGATACACAGACGTCGGTGGTCACGTCAGAAGCGTGGGGTCTCTCGGTACGCGCCCCACTCCCGGGTAAGAGCGCCCATGATCTCCCCCTCCGTACAGAGGGTTCGCGCGCAGACCACGAGCGCTTCCACCAGGTTGGCGTCGGTTCCAGCGGCAACGACGAGCGCGTCGAGCGCGTCGCGAGCCGCATCTCCGTCGCGGGAGGAGCGCACCTCCTGGAGCGTCTCCAGCTGTCGTCGCTCGACGTCGGGGCCGATCACCAGCGTGTCTACGACCTGCTCATGATCGTCCACGAACGCGGTCACACCGACCTTCGTGAGATCCTCCGCCTCGAAGCGTCGCTGTTCTTCGAAGGCGGAGTCCGCGATCGCCTGCTGGAACCAACCGCTCTCGATCCCGGTGAGCACCCCTTCCAGCATGGAACCCTGCCCCATCGCATCGATCTTCTGGAAGATCTCCTCGGCGAGTGACTCCATCCGGTCGGTGAGCGACTCGACGAAGTACGAGCCGCCGAGCGGATCGGTCACATCGGGGACGCCGGACTCGTAGGCGATCACCTGCTGTGTCCGCAAGGCGATCTTCGCCGCGTCCTCAGTCGGCAGCGCCAGGACCTCGTCGAGCGCGTTCGTGTGGAGCGATTGCGTGCCCCCCATGACCGCAGCCAACGCCTCAAGCGCCGTCCGAACGATGTTGTTCATAGGTTGTTGGGCGGTCAGCGACACACCTGCGGTCTGGGTATGGAACCGAAGCCGCATGGCGTTCTCGTCCGCGGCCCCGTACCTGTCCTTCAGCCAGCGGCTCCAGATCCGACGCGCCGCCCGATACTTGGCGACCTCTTCGAAGACGTCGACGTGGGCGTTGAAGAAGAACGAGAGGCCGGAGGCGAACCGGTCGACGTCCAACCCACGCTGCTGTCCGAGCTCGATGTAGGCGAACCCATCGGCGAGCGTGAACGCGAGCTCCTGGGCCGCGGTCGCCCCCGCCTCGCGGATGTGATAGCCGCTCACGCTGATCGGGTGCCACTTCGGGGTGTGTTCCATGCAGAACTCCATCAGGTCGCCGATCAGCCGCAGGTGAGGCCTCGGCGGGAAGATCCATTCCTTCTGGGCGATGTACTCCTTGAAGATGTCGGTCTGCAGCGTGCCGTCCAAGCGGTCCCACGGCACACCTTGCTGTTCGGCGGTCGCCAGGTAGAACGCGAATAGCACGACGGCCGGACCGCTTATCGTCATCGACGTTGAGATGTCGCCGAGCGGGATGCCGTCGAACAGGGTAGCGAAGTCATCCAAGGTGTCTGTCGCCACGCCGCAGCGACCGACCTCGCCCTCGGAGCGCGGGTCGTCCGAGTCCAGGCCCATCAGGGTCGGCAGATCGAAAGCCACGGAGAGACCGCCCTGTCCCCGTTCCAACAGGAACCGGTATCGCTCGTTCGTCTCGGCCGCCGATCCGAACCCTGCGAACTGACGCATGGTCCAAAGGCGTCCCCGGTACATCGACGGGTAGACACCCCGGGTGAACGGGTACGTCCCCGGTTTGCCGAGCGCCGATCCGGGATCGAAGCCCGCCAGGTCGTTCGGGCCGTAAGAGGGCTTGAGCGGCTCACCGGAGAGCGTCGTGAACGATCCGGGGGGGTCAACGGCTGGTTCGGTTGGTTCGACTGGCTCGCCCACCGGCACCGTTCGGGATCGGGCCGCCGCTACTCGGGCTCGGCGGCGGTCTGATCGTCCAGCATAGCTGCGGCTCGGTACGGGTCGATGCGACGGGCCTCGAGCTCGCCGCCGAGTGACCCGTCGGCGGCGAGGACGGCCTCCGCACGAGCACGGAAGCGCTCCGCCGCCAGGCTCTCGACCTCGCGGAGCAACCGGAAGCGCCGTTTCGACACCAGCTCGCCGGACGTACGGAGGTGGTCGCGGTGCACCGTGATGGCCGAGAGCAGCTCGTCGATCCCCTCCCGCTCGGTCGCGGACGTCTGCAGGACGGGTGGATCCCACTCGCGAGCGGCACCCAAGTGCAGCATCTGTCGCAGCTCGCGGACGACTTCGCTGGCACCTCCCCGGTCGGCCTTGTTCACTACGAAGACATCTGCAACCTCCAGGATGCCCGCCTTCGCCATCTGGACGGCGTCCCCCATGCCGGGCGCCAGCACCACAACAGCGGTGTCGGTGGCCGCCGCCACGTCGACCTCCGCCTGACCCACGCCGACCGTCTCGACGACGATCTCGTCGTATCCGGCGGCGTCCAGGACCCGGACCGCCTCCGGAGCGGCCAGCGCCATGCCGCCCAGGTGTCCGCGCGTCGCCATGGAGCGGATGAACACCCCCGGATCCGTCGCGTGCTCCTGCATCCGAACCCGATCGCCCAGGAGCGCACCCCCCGTGTATGGCGACGTGGGGTCGATGGCGAGGACCGCGACCGACCGGCCCCCTTCGCGCTCGGCCCGGACGAGCTCTGTCGCCAGGGTGGATTTCCCCACGCCGGGCGCGCCGGTCAGCCCGATAGTGGCAGCTCGACCGGTACTGGCGTAGATGCCCGCGGAGAGGGCCTCGAGCTCGGGACGGCCGTCCTCCACGAGCGAGATCGCGCGGGCGACCGCCCGCCGGTCCCCGGCCAGCACGCCGGCCACGATCGCTTCCACATCCACGTCGGGCAGCCTAGCGGTCACCGGCCTCCGCCGGAGCGGCCCCCGGGATGGCGCGAAGGGCGTCGCGTAGAGAACCGCAGTAAGCGCGCTGCTCCAAGAGCGCCGGATCACCGTCGGGCACCTTCGAGCGAACCATCGCTAGGTTCACCTGCTCGCGTTGGAGGCGGCGGAGCAGTCCGGCGGCCCCCCCGCCGGCACGGCGGCGCATGTCGCGGGCTGCGGCGCGCCGGCGACGTGGCTCCCCCAGAACGGCGAGCTCGTCGGCGGACACGCCCAAGCTCCCCACCTCGCCATCCAGAGCCGCCGCGAGCCACCTGTGTTCACGTCTGCGCGACAGCACCACGGCCAAGCCCACGAACACCAGTAGCGGGAGTCCCTTCGCGGTGGTGGCGACCGGGATCATCATCCATCCGGCGCCGGTCACGGCACCGTCCGGGAACAGGTCGAGGAGGGGTGAGTTCCATAGGAAATGACCGAGGACGGCTACGGCGGAGAGCCCGACCACAACGGCGACACGCCGACCGAGGGAACGGCGCTCGCGTCGTGAAACGAAGTATCCGATGCCCATCCCGACCAAGGCCGTGTACAGCACATGCGAGTAGAGGCCACTCGCAACGACGCGGACGAAGAACCCCTGGAGCACACCGGCCGGACTGCCACCGAAGACCCCCATGAAGTAGAAGACGTCCTCAACCACTGCGAACCCCAGCCCGCAGACGGCCCCATAGACGAAGCCGTCCATCATGTCGTCGATCTCGTCGACCGCGATCAGAGAGATCAGGACGACGCCTAGTCCCTTGAGCGTCTCCTCCACGATCGGAGCCGTTAGCGCCGAGGTCCATCGAGCCGCGAACTCCGGGCCACCGATCTGCGCGACGACCAATCCCCATCCGTCGTTCGCGAATCCGGACAGCGTGGTCGCGGCGATGCCACCCCACATGAGCGCGCCCAGCACCAGCGAGATCGGTTCACGCTCGTAGAGATCCAGGAGGTAGACCAATACGAACACCGGCAGGGCGTAGAGCAGGAGGAGACCCCACGACAACCCCCAGCCGGCTGGCGAGATCCGCCTGAACGCACTTTGCTCCCCCACCAGCACGATCCCGGTGATGAGCATGACGCCGGCATAGAGCCAGAAGGCGGGGCGCCGCGGCTGGAAGAGCCTGCTCTCGTGCAGAGGGGATCGGCGGCGCCCGCGCGGTGCGGCGACGGAGCTCAACCGGCAGCCACCTCGGCGAGATCGATCATGGTCTCGATGTCCGAACGTACGAAGGAGAGCGCGCCCGCGGGCGCCCACGCGTCGAACACCACTCCGTCGCCCGAAGCGGCCACGATCACCACGACCTCGCCCTCGATCGATGTGCCGGTCCCGGCCACCACCCCTACGTATCCGAACCGCACGCCCTCCGCTCCCGAGGCGAGCCTGACCGCTTGCGGCCGAGACACCGAGAGCCGGCTCAGTTGGCCTGACAACAGATCGGCGTATCCGCGCGCGAGCGATCCAGCGTCCTCCCGAGGGCCTCCGAAGGCCGCGACGACCAGGTTCCCGCTGCCTCGCGTGAGATGGACGAACTGCCCACCGGCCATCTCTCCCCGACCGGCGAGGGCCCATCCCGAGAGCGGCCGCACACGCACGACGCCCGCGACGTCCACGGCCGACCCGGAGGGCTCTGACAGCGCGTCCGCCGTCACATAGCCGCCCAGCACGACCGTGACGATCACCCCTAGGACGGCGAGCGTGGCCAAGCCGCCGCGTGACGGGCGCCTCGAGCCCGCGGGCCGGTCGGGCCGGGTGGGAGGTGTGGTGGTGGACGGCGGAAATCCCTGCACCCCGGTCACACCACCGACAGGAGCGAGGCGAGGCGGGCCATCCTTCGCGGGTGGCGAAGACTGCCTCGGATCCGCATGCGCCGGCTGAGGACGTCGCCCAGAACGGTTCGTCCGCGAGGATCGAGGACATCCGGTAGACCGAACCGCAAGGGAGCGGTCGTCAGGTCAAGCAGGCGTGCGGAGTCCGAGATGACCATAACGTGGGCATCGTCCGCCAGGCCGTCGGAGATCTCTACACGTCCGGGAGAGATCCGGATGGTGACCGACACTTCCGCATCGGTCGCGCTCAGACATGCGACCGAGGGCCGCAGCAGGCGACGCCTCGAAGGGTCGCGCTCCAGGTTCTGCTCGATCAGCATGCCGACCATCACCGCGAGGCCGCTCACCTCGTCCACGCCTTCGATGTGAACCAGCGTCACGGTATCAGCACGACCTTGGTGGCTTCGCGCCTATCGAAGATCGCATAGCCCTCGGCTGCGTCCTCGAGAGGTAACCGATGCGAGATCAGCGGCATCGGGTCGATGCGTCCAGACCGTACCTCCTCCATCGCGCGCGCCCACCACGCGTGGACCGGGCAGATGCCGGCGAACCGAACGGTCAAGGCGCGCGCCCAGTAGACCCCGAGCTGCACGTCGACCGATTCCCCGGCGTACACGCCGACCACCACGACCCTTCCGCCCCGGCGCACGATCTCGACGGCGCTCTCGAAGGCGGCGGTGGACCCGACGGCCTCGATAACGACGTCGGCTCCTCGTCCGTCGGTGTTCTCGGCGAGCGCGGTTCCCGGATGACGTTCCCGGATGTCGACCGGCTCGGCCCCGACGCTGGCGGCGAGCTCCAGCCTAGATGACTCCCTATCGATCGCGAACACCCGGCCGGCGCCCGCCCCCCGGGCGGCCTGGACACAGAACCAGCCGACCGGACCACATCCGAGCACGGCGACCACGTCGTTCGGTCGGATGGCGGCGATCGACGCGGCGTAGACGCCAGTGGTTAGGACGTCGCCCACGAACAGCGCCCGCTCGTCGTCGACGTCGTCGGGGATATGCAGCAGGTTGACGTCGGCGGTCGGAACGCGCACGTGGCTCGCCTGGGCTCCCGGCAGGTCACCGCCGAAGACCCCTGCGCCGAGGTTCCGGAAACCCTCACAGAGCTGCGTCTCGCCGCGCAGGCAGAACCAGCACGATCCGCAGGCGATGTTGAATGCCACGACCACGCGTTCGCCCGGCGTGAACCGCATGACGTCGGCACCGATCGACTCCACGATGCCGACGGCCTCATGGCCCATCACATCGCCGGGCTCGAGCGGCGCCTTGCCGTGGAAGAAGTGCAGGTCCGATCCGCAGATGGCGGTACGCGTCACCCGCACCACGGCGTCGCCCGGCTGCTGAACGACGGGCGCGGGAGCATCGGCCAGCAGGACCCTCCCGACCTCGTCGAAGACGACCGCCCGCACGACGTCAGTTCCCGTCGGGGAACTCGGTGTCGATCGTGCCCGTGAGGTAGACGAGCTCGTTGGCCGCGTTCACGTAGCGGATGATCGTCGGGAGATCACCCCTCACCTTCAGCTTGCCCTGCATCATCCCGCGGACGGCGAGCAGGTCGCCTTCCAGCACCTCGCGCCATCGGGAGTACGGTGCGCTGATCACGTACTGACACGCAGCCCCTGCTTCCGCGTCGATGATCCCTCCGGACCGGCACTTCCCGTGCCAAAGGTCGAGCCAGGCCCAGACCGTCTCGGGCACGCCCTTGTCCGGCTCCGCCTCGATCTGGAAGGCGACGCCACCCTCCCATCCGGCAGCCGCCTCCTGGTACCGCTCCGAGGCGTTGATCGCCGCGATGAAGTCTTGGAACCAGGGGTCGGTCGGGAACCTGGGCATGTCCACTCCCCCTCCACGCGGACGCAGACCACAGCATACGGAGCACTCAGGCCGCTACCGCGCGACGGCCAGGATCGTCACGACGCCCACGATGTTGAAGACCACGTGAGCAGCCGCCGGCGCGACGATGGTGCCGCGCCGCTCGTAGATCCAGGCGAATCCGAGACCCGTGAAGACCATGGTGACCTGCAGGAGTAGAGCCTGGATGGCAGGAGCCGGCACGTAGTGGACCAGACCGAACGGGATCGCGGAGGCGAGGGCCGCCGGCCAGAACCCGTGGCGATCACGAACGGAGCGGAACAGCACGCCGCGGAAGAAGAACTCCTCGCTTACAGGCGCCACGACGGCCGCCAGGAGCACTAGCAGGACGCTCGCCACAGGCGAGAGGCCGGGGGCGACCTGCTCGGGTAGGGCCACGTCGTGTCCGCTCACCTGCTGGAACAACACCTGGATCGCACCGCTGACCAAGCCGACCGCGGGAACCATGATCGCTCCGGCGATCGCACCGAAGAGAAGGTGGCGACCGAGGCGCGGCCGTTCGGGTAACAACACCATCGCTTCCCGCCACTCCCTGTGCCATCGGGAGAGCCAGGCCACCAAGATCCCGGTTATGACCACATCCGCGACGATCGTGGCGATGATCTCGGATCGCCCGATCGCTCCGTCCAAGGTGGTGTCCCCCAGCGCCAAGATGATCGGCAAGCTGGCCAGGCCTCCACCCAGGAACGCCAGGAAGTAGACCCCGACCGCCTCGAACCATCCCCACGTAGAACGGACGCGGGCATCCGCGGGGCGGGGGTCCACGGGGACGCCCGAGTCGGGTCGAGGGGGGATCGCTGTGCTCACGCTTCCCCCATGATGTCGTTCCTCCGCAGTAACGACACGAACAGCAGGGCCCCGAGCGATGTCGTGAACCCCTCGCCGATCGCGGCAGCGCCGGAGTCGTTCGTGAGGTAGGCCACGACGCTGCCGAGCACGATCGCGAGGAGGGCGCTTCGCCACACGGGTGCTTCGTCGAAAGTGATGCGGATCGACACCGGCGGTCGGAGGACGGCGACGAGCGTCAACAGGACACCGACCACGGGAGCCAGCGCGAACGGGTTCGCTGCGATCAGGTCGGTACCCACCTGCAGGCGATCCACCAGCTTGTCCCAGATGCCGGCGATGCCGCCCGTGTCTTCGGAGAAACGAGCGATGTGCGTGGAGACAGAACCGAGGTAGCGGTGGGCGACCACGACGAGCGCGGTGCCGACCAGGACGGCCGCGAGTGCGGCCGACGCCGTGCGGAGCCGTCCCACGCCACCGCGCAGTCCCCACCAGATGCCTGCAGCGGCGAAGAGCGTAGCCGCCCCGCCCATGTTCGATCCCGTCCAGGGCAGACCGGCGAAGAGCCCCGTCGCCGCGATCAGCACGCTGCCCGCGGCCCTCGGCAGTCGCTGGGCGACGTAGATCGAGCCTCCCAGTAGCAGGCCGATGAATGCGTTGGGCAAACCGAAGAACCGTCCACCGTCGAGCTGCGATCCGCCAAGGAGCGGCGTGAGCGCCGCCGGCCAACCCAGGATCGCTTCGATCGCGAGTGCGGCGAGCAAGAGGGCGCCGGCCACCGCAACGGCCACGAGCGTTCCTCTGCGCCGCGCCACCGGCGCGAGCGCGAGGGTGGGCAGCGCTGTCGCGGCGCTCACGAACGGGATCACGGTGACGTACGTCAACGACGCGAGGTGTCCGACCAGCAGGAGCGAGAGCGCCAGGAACGGAAAGGAGATCGCGATCCAGGCGCAGGCCGACCGAAGCCATCGGGGAGATCTGTCCCGCAACAACGCCCAGAGCGCGAGCAACCCGACGGCCGTGACGAAGAGCGCTGCGGCCGTTCCGATCGGGACGGTCAGGCGCTTGGACTGGAGATAGCGCGTGTGGAGGTCGATCGGCGGTGGCTCGCCGAGGACGCGGATCCGCTCCCCGTCTGGTGCGTGTTCGAGTCCTTCGATGCCTGCGTATCCGATCGCGGTTTCGGCGAGGTCGCCGCTGGTCACAACGCCTACCCGGCGTGTCGAGTCCGAGGTAAGGGTGTGCGATGCCGCGGCCGACACCGTTCGCATCGCGGTCGCGAGTTCCGCCGGCGCCCCCTCAGCCATGACGATCGCGCCAAGGTGGTCGCCGGCGTCCTCGTTCACGGCTGGGGGGGAGCTCGATGCGACGATGACAAGGGTGTGCTCGGCCTCCGACGCATCGAGAGCAGCTATGACCTCGCCGGCTGCACCTTTGCACAACAGCGACGAAGTACGGCCATCAGCTGCTGCCATCGACCCCAGGTCGGTAACGAGGATCTGGGCGGACAGGTCGATCCGTGGCCCGGGTAATGACCGAAGGGCAGCCGCGGCACCATCTGGCCCGCCGACGATCAGAAGCGCGGCGCCCCCGGTCTGCGCCAAGCCATCGAAACCCGGCGTTTCGAGCAGCACCTCGAGCGCCACATCGTCCACCTTGAACACCAGTACCTCACGTCCGGAGGGTTCGACCTGCGCCGAGGCGGATGTCGCCGAGAGCGAACACCACGCGACGAGCGAGCCGACGAGGAGGCTGCGGAGCGGATGCCTCACGGGATGGTGACGAGCTCGCGTTCGCGCCGAACCTCGGCACCGAGCGCCTCGAGCTTCGTCTCGAAGTCCTCGTAGCCGCGGTCGAGATGCTCGATATCGGAGATCTCGGTCACACCGTCGGCGACCAGGCCGGCGATCACCAGCGCGGCGCCTGCCCGGATATCGAGCGCACGGACCGGCGCAGCCGAGAGCCGTGGCACGCCTCGGATCACGGCGTGGTGCCCCTCCGTACGGATATCTGCGCCCATCCGCTGGAGCTCGCCTACATATAGGAACCGGCCTTCGAAGACGTTCTCGGTGGCGATCGCCGTGCCGTCGGCAGTGGCCTGCATGGCCAGGAGGATCGGCTGGAAGTCGGTGGCGATGCCCGGGTATGGCAGCGTCACGAAGTCGACGGCGCGCGCCCGCGAGACCTGACGGATCCTCAGGCCCGCGTCGCTCATGGAGATGTCGGCGCCCGCGTCGGCGAGCTTCGTCAGGAAGAGCTCCAGGTGCTCGGGCCGGGCGTTCTTGACCGTCACGTCGCCCTGCGTGGCGACTGCGGCGGCCGCCCACGTGCCGGCCTCGATCCGGTCTGCAACCGCCGTGTGATCTGCGGGCACCATCTCGTCGACGCCCTCGATCTCCATGGTGCTGGATCCAGCCCCTCGGATCTTGGCGCCCATCGAGACCAGGAAGCTGGCGACGTCCGCGATCTCAGGCTCGCGCGCGGCGTTGTCGATCGTGGTGATCCCTTCAGCGCGAACCGCCGCCATCATCAGGTTCTCGGTTGCGGTGACACTCGGGTAGTCCAGGGTGATCGCCGCCCCGAGGAGCCGGTCGGCCTCGGCGACCAGGAAGCCGTGCTCGGAACGGATCGAGACGCCCATCCGCTCCAGCCCTCGCACGTGAAGGTCCACGGGACGTGCTCCGATCTCATCGCCGCCCGGCATGGAGACGCGCGCGCGTCCGCAACGGGCTAGGAGCGGACCGAGCACCACGATCGAGGCTCGCATCTGACGGACCAACTCGTCGGGCGCTTCGACGTCATGCACCTCGCGCGCGTCGAGCTCGGCGACACCATCCTTCAACCGGACCCGCATACCGAAGTGTTCGAGCATCTCGGCCATGACGGCACAGTCTCGGATCCGCGGCACGTTACGTACGACGCTCGTTCCCGGAGCCAGGAGAGACGCCGCCATCAGCTTCAGCGCGGAGTTCTTCGCGCCGGAGACCCGCACAGAGCCCTCTAGGCGCGCACCACCGGTGACGAACAGGCGATCCATGGTCCGATGCTAACGCGGGGGAACGCACGGTCCGCGAAGAAGCCGTGACGTTTCGGTGGAGGACCTGAGCACGTCAGCCTGCGAGGTTGACGCGAGCGAGCGCCTTCTGAAGCTCGGCCTTCGCCGATGCGAGCTCGGCCTCGGCCAGAAGCGTGTCGTGGTTCTGCAGCCGCGCGACCGCTTGCCGCGCCGCCTCCACGTCGATCTCGTCCTTCAGCTCGGCGTACGAGGCCAACACATCCGCCCGGGTCACGCCTTCGTGCGTGCCGACGTGCATGAACCCCCCGTCCACCACGGCCTCGAGCCTCCCGCCGCCCTCGAGATCGATCTTCACGATCCCGATCGCCAGCTGCACCAGGAGCGGCGCATGACCGCCCAGGATCCCGACATCGCCGTCGACGCCGTGCGCGACCAACATCTCGGCCATGCCGACCCAAACCTCGCGTTCGGGGGTGACCAGATGGACCTCGAGCGCCACGGGCTACACCGTCTCCAACTGCTTCGCCTGCGCCACGGCCTCCTCGATCCCACCGACCAGGAAGAAGGCCTGCTCGGGCAGGTGGTCGTACTCGCCCTCGCAGAGTCCCTTGAACGACGCCACGGTTTCGTCGATCGGTGTGTACTTGCCGGGCAGTCCGGTGAACTGCTCGGCCACGAACATGGGCTGCGACAGGAACTTCTGGATCTTGCGGGCGCGCGACACGATGACCTTGTCCTCTTCGGCCAACTCGTCGATGCCCAGGATCGCGATGATGTCCTGAAGGTCCTTGTAGCGCTGCAGGATCTCCTGCACCCGGCGCGCGACCGCGTAGTGATCCTCGCCGACGTATCGCGGGTCAAGGATCCGGCTGCTCGACTCGAGCGGATCCACGGCCGGATAGATGCCGAGCGAGGCGATGTCACGAGAGAGCACGGTGGTGGCGTCCAGGTGGGCGAAGGCCGCGTGGGGCGCCGGGTCCGTGATGTCGTCGGCCGGAACGTAGATCGCCTGCAGCGAGGTGATGGACCGCCCTCCCGCCGACGTGATCCGCTCCTGCAGCAGTCCCATCTCACTCGCCAGGTTCGGCTGATAGCCGACAGCGCTCGGCATACGGCCGAGCAGCGTCGAGACCTCGGACCCCGCCTGCGTGAAACGGAAGATGTTGTCCACGAACAGGAGCACGTCCAGGTGCTTCTCGTCGCGGAAGTACTCGGCCATGGTGAGAGCCGAGAGAGCAACGCGCAGGCGCACGCCGGGTGGCTCGTCCATCTGCCCGAACACCAGGGCGGTCTTCTCGATGACGCCCGACTCGGTCATCTCCAGGAAGAGGTCGTTGCCTTCGCGCGTGCGCTCACCCACCCCGGCGAACACCGACACGCCTCCGTGCTGCTCGGCCTGGCGGCGGATCATCTCCTGGATGATCACGGTCTTGCCCACGCCGGCGCCGCCGAACATCCCGATCTTGCCGCCCTGCACGTAGGGTTCCAGCAGGTCGATCACCTTGATGCCGGTCTCGAGCATGACCTTCTTCGGCTCCAGGTCGGCGAACGGCGGCGACTCGCGGTGGATCGGCCAGTAGGTGTCGGGGTGGATGTCGGACATGTCCGCGTCGAGCGGCTCGCCCAGCACGTTGTACACATGACCAAGGACCCCTTCGCCCACGGGTACGCTGATCGGCGCGCCGGTGTTCTGGACGGGAGCGCCACGCGTCAGCCCATCCGTGGGTTTGAGCGCGATCGCTCGCACCTGGTTGTCGCCTATGTGCTGCGCAACCTCGCAGGTGATCGTGGTGGTCTCATCGGCGAGCGTGATGTCGACCTTCAGGGCCGTGTAGATCTCTGGCAGCTCGGCCGGTGGGAACTCGACGTCTACCACCGGTCCGATCACCTGCACGACACGTCCGTTCGAGTGCGAGTTCTCTTCAGCCATCCGTCATTCCTCCGATGCCGCGGCCAGGGCTTCCGCCCCGCCGACGATCTCCAGGATCTCGGTCGTGATCTCGTCCTGACGGGCGCGGTTGGCCTGTCGGACGTAGCGTTTGATCAGCTCCTCCGCGTTGTCGGTGGCGGCCTTCATGGCACGCCGCCGCGCGGCGTTCTCCGACGCGGCCGACTCCAGGAGCGCCGCGTATACCTTCGTGATCAGGTATTGGGGAAGCAGGTGATCCAGGATCTGCGCCGGTTCCGGCTCGAACAGGTACTCGGCCGGCACGGTCCCGCCGCCGGAGCCCGTTACCTCCTCGGGCGCGATCGGCAGGAACCGCTTCGAGGTGGCCCGCAGCGTGAACGCCGAACGGAAGTCGGTATAGGCGCAGTGCAGCTCGTCGATCTCTGAGTTCGCGAAGTCGTCGATCAGTCCCCGGCCGATCTCCTCGGCCTTCGCATATGGCGGAACCTCGCTGAACCCCTGCCAAGAGGCCCGCATCGGGACCGCCCGGAACCGGAAGTAGCCGACGCCCTTCTTCCCGACCACGTAGACGACCGGCTCGACGCCCCGGCGACGGACGCCAATCAGGATCTCCTCGGCGATCTTCAGGACGTTCGAGTTGTAGGAGCCGGCCAGGCCGCGGTCGGAAGTGACCACGAGCACGCCGACCTTAGTTATGGTCTCCCGCTCCTCGAGCAACGGATGAACCATGGAGCTGGTCTGCCGGGCCACGTCCTCCATAGCCGCCGTCAGCTGAACCGCGTACGGCCGAGAGGATTCGACCCGTTGCTGCGCCCGGAGGATGCGCGAGGACGCGATCAGCTCCATGGCCCGGGTGATCTTCCTGGTCGACTGGACCGACTTGATCCGTCGACGGACGACGCGGAGCTGTGCGCCCATGGACTATGTGGTCGCGGGCTCGTCGGGGCCGCTCGGCTCGTCCTCGTCCGCCGAGGACATCCGGTCCCAACCCACGTCCGGCTTCACTTCGTCCGGCGGGGTGGTCTCGCCGATCGCGGCCTCGGAGCCGACGCCCGTGGAGGTCGGCACGAACGTCGACCCGAAGGCCTGCAGTGCCTCCTTCAGCTTCGCCTCGGTCTCGTCGGACAGATCGCCCGTGTCCCGGATGGTGGACAAGATCTCGGGGTATCGCGTGTCCACGAAGTCGTTGAACGACGTGACGAAACGCTTCGCGTCCTCGATCGGGTAGACATCCAGGTAGCCGCCGGTGACCGCGTATATGGCCGTGACCTGTCGCTCGACCGGCTGCGGCTGGTACTGGGGCTGTTTCAAGACCTCGACCACCCGTGCGCCGCGCGCCAGCTGTTGCTGCGACGCCTTATCCAGCTCGGAGCCGAACTGCGCGAACGCCTCGAGGGCGCGGAACTGGGCCAGGTCCAGGCGGAGACGGCCCGCAACCTTCTTCATCGCCTTGACCTGCGCGTTTCCTCCCACTCGGGAGACCGAGATGCCGACGTTGATAGCGGGACGCACTCCGGAGAAGAAGAGCTCGGGCTCCAGGTAGATCTGACCGTCCGTGATCGAGATCACGTTGGTCGGGATGTAAGCCGACACGTCGCCGCCCTTGGTCTCGATGATCGGGAGCGCCGTGAGCGAGCCCGCGCCAAGTTCATCGGAGAGCTTGGCCGCGCGCTCCAACAGCCTGGAATGGAGGTAGAAGACGTCGCCAGGGTAAGCCTCGCGCCCCGGTGGGCGCCGGAGCAGCAGCGAGATCTCGCGGTACGCCACGGCCTGCTTCGACAGGTCGTCGTAGATCACGAGCGCGCTGTCGCCCTGATACATCCAGTGGGCGCCGAACGCCGCGCCCGCGTACGGAGCGATGTATTGGAAGGGGGCCGGGTCCGACGCTGCGGCGATCACCACGACCGTGTAGTCGAGCGCTCCGTTCTCACGGAGTGTCTCCACGACCTCGGCCACCGTGGACGCCTTCTGGCCGATGGCCACGTAGATGCACTTCACGGCGTTGGGCGTTCCCCAGTTCTCGCGCTGCGCGATGATCGCGTCGATCGCCACGGCCGTCTTGCCGGTCTTCTGGTCGCCGATGATCAGCTGACGCTGACCACGACCGATCGCGGTCATCGCGTCGATCGCCGATATCCCGGTGTAAAGAGGCTCCTTCACCGGTTGGCGAGAAACGACGTTCGGGGCCTGCACCTCCAGGTTGCGCGTGGTGTCCGACTGGATCGGTCCCTTGTCGTCGAGAGGTCTGCCGAGCGCGTCGACGACCCGCCCGAGGAACCCGTCTCCAACGGGGACCGACAGGATGCGACCCGTCTGCTTGACCGCATCACCCTCCTCGATCTTGTCAGACTCGCCCAGGATGATGCAGCCGATCTCCGCCTCTTCCAGGTTGAACGCGAGACCGAAGACCCCGCCGGGGAACTCGAGCAGCTCGTTCGCCATCGCTCTGGGCAGGCCCTGGACGCGCGCGATGCCGTCGCCGGCCTCCGAGACGCGCCCAACCTCTTCGCGATCGACAGACGGGGTCCAGCTCTCGACGTTCCGTCTGAGCGCCTCCGCGATCTTCGACGGGTCGATATCTAATGCCATCACACGCTCCCTAGTGCTTGCTTGGCGTCCTCGAGACGGCTCGCGATAGAGCCGTCGAAAACCTCGTCGCCCACACGGGCGATCACGCCGCCGACCACGGATGGGTCGACCACGACCTTCACGTCGACCTGGCGTCCGGTGGCGCGTGAGAGGGCCTGCGCCAGGCGCTCGCGCTGCTCGGGAGAAAGCTCTACGGCCGTGCGGACCTCGGCCAACGCGTGTTCGCGCTCGGCGGATGCCATCCGGGCCAGCTCGTCCACGATCTTCGGCAACTCACGGGCATGACCGGCGTCGATGACGAATCCGAGCAGGTTGATGGTGACCGGGTTCGCCTGGCCGCCGAGCAGCTCTCCCAGTACCGCCTTCTTGTTCTCGACCGGCAGCGCGGCATCCGTCAGCGACTCCCGCAGCTCCGTGTGCCGCTCGAGGGCCTTCCCGAACGCGTACAGCTCGTCCTCGACGGCCGTCAGGGCGTCCTCGGCGCGCGCCACAGCGAACATCGCCTGCGCGTACCCGCCGATGAGTGCATCTTTCGTCACGTCAGTTCTGTCCGTTCCCGGAGGCGACCTGGTCGATGTACTCGTCGATCAGCCGTTCGTGGGAAGACGTGTCGAGCTCGGCGCCCACGACCTTGCCGGCCAGCTCGACGGCGATCTCGCCCACCTGGGTACGCAGCTCCTGGAAGACCCGGTCGCGTTCCGCTCGGATCTCTTCCTGGGCACGCTGGACGATCGTCTGCGATTCCTGCTCGGCCTTCGCCTGCAGGTCAACACGCAACTGATCCGCCGTCCGACGAGCCTCCTCGATGATCCGGTTGGCCTCGTCGCGGGCGCCGGCGAGCTGCTCCCGGTAGTCCGCGAGCTGAGCGTCGGCCTCCTGGTGAGACTGCTCAGCCTTCTCCATCTCGCCCTGGATCTGCTCGCGCCGTTGCTCCAGGAGCACGCTCACGCGGGGCAGCACCCACTTCCACATGAAGAAGAAGATGATCGCGAAAGCGACCGCGCCGACGATCAGCTCCGCCGCGTGGGGATACAGGTTCTCTTTGTCGCTTGCCGCTGCCTCGGCCAGAAGGCCGAGCGTGAGACCGAGCATCGCTCCCCCTCCTGTCAGATGATGAACGAGAACGCGATGCCGAATAGCGCGAGCGCCTCGATCAGCCCGATGCCGATGAACATCGTGGTGCGGACCTGACCGGCATACTCGGGCTGGCGAGCCATCGCCTCGACCGACTTGCCGATGAGGATCCCCAGACCGATGCCGGGGCCGATCGCCGCGAGCCCGATCACGAGGCCCCTGCCGATCGTGGCCAGCCCGTCCAGTGTCCCCGAGACTTGTGCGATGAGATCGAACATCCAGTGCCTCCTTCTAATGCCCCTCCGCCATAGCCTGCCCGATGTAGGAGGCGCTGAGGACGGCGAAGATGAACGCTTGTAGGGCCGCGACGAATAGCTCGAGTCCGACGAGCATCAACGACAGCGGGAACGACAACGCGACGAACGGCCAGGTCTTCGGGCCATTCTCGAGGAAGAAGACGGTCCCGAGGAAGAAGATCGCCAGGAGGAAGTGCCCGGCCACGAAGTTGGCCGTGAGACGAACCGTGAGGGTGATCGGCCGCACGATGATGTTCGAGATGAATTCGATCGGCATCAACAGCCCGTACCGGAGGATCGCCGGAGCCTCCGGGATGATGCACGTGTGCCGGAGGTAGCCGAAGAAACCGTGCTTGCGGATGCCGACGATGTTGTACGTGAACCACGAGATCATGGCCAGCACGAGCGGGATCGCCACGCGGCTGCTCGCGGAGAAGTTGATCCCCGGCATGACCTCGAACAGATTGCCGATCAGGATGAAGAAGAAGAACGACGCCAGCAGCGGCATGAACGGTCCGGCGTGGCTCCCGAGCATCGGCTCCGCGATGTTCTCGCGGACGAACGACACCCCGAGCTCCATCACCAGTTGGAACTTGCTCGGCACGACCTTCGGCTTACGGAAGGCAACGATGAATAGAGCCAAGACGACCACGGTGGTGAGCGTCACCAGGAACGTGATGAAGTTGAAGCACAGATCGAAGCCACCGAGGTGTATCGACGGCCCCCAGCACCCGAAGACGAAGTCCTCCGTGCTCGGTGGCTCGAACGTCGCGGCGAGGATCCCGATCACGGCCGCCGCGCTTCCTCGAACGTCCAGAGGTCGGCCTGCATCCGTCCGGAAAGCGCCTTGGTCTCATAGATGAGGAGCGCGACGACCGCCGGCACCAACGTGAGCGCGAAGGCAACGGGCGAGAACCAGGGCATCTGGTTCAGCAGTACTAGGGCCAGCGTGTAGATGATCAGTCGGATCGCGTATCCACCCAGCGCCACGACGCTCACGAGCGTCGGCGAGATCGTCGCGGCCCAGGCGATCGACAGGGCGTTCGCCACGAAGTTCAGGTAGACGATCGCGATCGCGATCACCGCTGACCATCCGGACGATGGGCCGCCGAAGAGCGCCCCGATCGCATAAGCGGCGACCGCGGCGAGAACGGCGAACGGCGTCACGCGGCGGATCAGCTCGCGCTCGGGCTCAGTCCCCGTCACCCTCTCCCCTCCCGTACCGCAACCAGATGGTGTAGACCCCGGCGACCCCTCCGAGCACGAAGCCGATCGGCAGGAACACGTGCTCGATGCCCAGCAGTCGATCGACCAGGTACCCCAACGCCCCGAGGGTGGCGATCCCGCCGATCATCGTGGAGGTGATCGCCCAGCCGGTTCCCATGCCCGACCACTGGTCGCTCCGCTGCTCGTTGGCGGCCATGGGCGCCACAGTATAGGCGGCGCCTCGGAACGGCGTCAAAGCTCGCGAGCCAGCGTTTCCGCAGGTCAGGGGCGGTTTCCTTGTGAGCTTGTGAAAGGATTCACGAAGTCTGACTGGGCCTAGACCGACGGAGGCCGAGACGACGCACCAGTGACGTCCCAGGTCCTCGCCGACCGCCGAGCCTACCCGGCAGCTTTCCGGCTCGCTCGGAAGCTCCCGATCAGGTTGGCGCCAGCGCCGAAGAGTCCGGCAGCGAACAGGATCGTTCCCCAGACGTTCACCTGCGGCGGAACGCCGATCCTCGATGCGCCGAACACCCATGTCGGGAAAGTGTTGACCGAACCACCGACGAAGTTCGTGATCACGAAGTCGTCCAGCGAGAGCACGAACGCCAGCAAGAAGCCCGCCACGATCCCGGGCAGGATGAGAGGCAGCGTGACCTTCATGAAGGCCCGGAAGGGTGTCGCGAACAGATCCTGTGCGGCGTTCTCCAACGATCGGTCGAGTCCCTGGACGCGAGCTCGCACCGTGATGGCCACGAACGCGATCGAGAACCCGATATGGCTGAATAGGATCGATCCGTATCCGATCGGCGTCTTCGCGAGCACGAACATCGACAACAGCGATGAAGCCAGCACGATCTCCGGGACCGCGATGGCGAGGAAGATCACGAAGTTCGTCGGCCCTCGACCGCGGAAGGAGTACCGGCCCAGCACCAGGCCGATCAGCGTCCCAAGCGCGGTCGCGACGATCGCCGCCGGGATGGCCACGAGGATCGACGTCTTCAATGCCTCGTTGAGCCCCGGGATCGCGAACAGCTCGCCCCACCAGGTCAGCGTGCAGCAGGTGAACTTGGCGATCTGCCTCTGCCCCACGAGCTTGTTGAACGAGAACAGGATCATGACGAATACGGGACTCGCCAGGTAGAAGATCATCAAGCCCGTGAACACCGGCAGGATGTACGCGGTCCACCTCTTGCGCTTGGTGCGCAGCGGCGGACGATCCACCGCCACTCCTTCGTCCACGACGACCGCGCTCATAGAGCTCCCGCCGCAAGCGTCGAGTCCTCGGTGCCGAGGGCTTTGGCGTAGGCCACGGCGATCACGAGCATGCCGATCATCAGGATCACAGACAGGGCGGCGGCCTCCGGATAGTCCGCCTGGCGCAAGAACTTGGTCTGGATGATCTGGCCGATCATCGTGGTGCGGTTGGACCCCAGCACCGTCGAGTTCACGTAGTCGCCCGTCGCCGGCACGAAGGTGAGGATGAGCGCGGCGAACAGACCCGGGAAGGACAGCGGCAGCACGACCTTACGGAACGCCTGGAAGCGTGAGGCGTACAGATCCTTGGCGGCCTCGACGAGGCGCTTGTCGATCCGGTCGAGCGCTACGAAAAGAGGCAAGAACGTGAACGGCAGGAAGTTGTAGGTGATGCCGGATACCACCGCCACAGGGGTCGCCAGCACCCGGAAGTCTTCGGGCAGGAGTCCGATGCTCTTCAGCGGACCGAACAGCAGGCCGTCGTCGGCCAGGATGAAGTTCCACTGCACGGTGCGGATCACGAACGAAACGAAGAACGGCACGAGGATCAGGAAGAACAGCGTCGACTTCCACTTGCCGGCGTAGAAAGCGATCCAGTAAGCCATGGGGAACGCGAGCAGGATCGCGAGCACGGTCGCCAGACCCGAATACAACAGCGACCTCGCGAAGAAGGTCTTGGACGAGGAGAAGGCGTCCGCATAGTTGTCGAACGCCCAGGTGAAGCTGTATCCACCCGACAGCAGGCCACCGCTCTGCAGCGACGTGTAGACGACCAGGATGAGCGGCACGATGAAGGCGAGGACCAGGTAGATCGCCCCGGGGCCCAAGATCGCCGTACGCCACGCGACGCTGCCGGCGGGCCAGGAACTGATCCGCACGCTTAGGTGGTTCGCCGCCCTCCCCGCCGGTCGCGGTCGCGGCCGCCAGCGCCGCCTCGAGGTCGCGTTCTCCGTTCGCCACGAGATCTAGCTCTCGGTCACCGGGATGAAGATCGCGTCCCATTCCTCGCGCTCGTCGTCGGTCGTGAGGTTGCGACCGAACGGGGTCCTCGCGAGCAGGGCGTCATCGGGCCACAGGAGCGGGCTGTCCGCGGTCTGCCTGAAGGTCCTTGGCGGTCGCGCCTTTCTCCTCGGCGGCATGCTGGGCGATCAGGTCCTGGACCGCAGACACGGGCGACATATAGAGCACCCACTCGGTGATCAGCTGGGCGATCTCGGGCTTGTAACACCCAATCCATCAGCTGGTAGGCGCCCTGGGGATTGGCCGAGTTGGCCGGGATCAGCATGTTGTCGATCCACAGCAGCGCGCCGCCATCGGGCACGATGAACTCGAACGGCTGGTCCTCCCAGATCTTGTAGTAGAGGACGTCGCCCGACCAGGCCATCGAGGCCGCCAGGTTGCCTGCCGTGAAGTCGTCGACGTAGCCCTGATCGTAGAACTTCCGCAGGGTGCCGGAGGCCTTCAGCTTCTCGATCCAGTCGGCGGCTTCCTTCCATTCCTCCGGTCCCGACTCCGAGGGGACGATGCCGAGGTTGATCATGACCACGTCGGGCATGTCGCCGGTGATCATGCCGACCGAGTTCGTTCCGACGATATCGGGGTTCATCAGGTCGTCGAGCTTCGTGAGCGGTTGGCTCACCTTCTCGGTGTTCCACCCCATGCCGGTGAGGCCGGACTGCCACGCCATCGAGAACTTGTTCCCGGGATCGAAGTCCGGGTCCTTGGCCCAGGAAGCCGCGTTGGCATCGAAGTTGGGCCGCCTCGACGGGTCCAGCTCGGTGAGCCAGCCGTTGACGAGCAACGCTGTGAGCTCACGGCCGTTCGTGATCACGATGATGTCGCGACCGGTGTCCTGGCCCGCCTGCAGCTGCGGCAGGAGCTCGCCGAAGAACGAATCGTTGGCCTGGATCTCATCGTTGTAGTTGACCTTGATGCCGGTCGCGTCCGTGAAGGCCACCAACGAAGGATTGACGCGCTGGCCGGTCTCCTTGTCCTTGGCCTGGTCGATGTAAAGCGGCCAGTTGGCGAAGTCGATCTCGGCACCCGGCTCGGCGCCGAAGTCGACCGTCTGACCGGTAGGTTCCTCTCCGCCTCCGTCGCCGCCCCCGCCGTTGCCACCGCCGCACGCCGCCAAGATCGACGCGAGGCTCAACGTGCCGACCGAGACCCCTCCGTACTTGATCAGGTTGCGACGCGAGAGCCTGCGCTCGGTCATGCCGCGCATGAGCGAGGCGGCGAACACCGGGTCGATCTGATTGCGATCCCTGGTCATGCTTGCTCCTCCTCCATCGTCAGGCCCTCCTGGGGAGCGACCGCGAACGTATGCTCGGGCTTCCACGAGACCGTTACACCCTCACCCTGTCGCGGCGCTTCTTCGTGGCCGAGGTTCTGCACGTAAGCGGTCATGATCGTGCCGCCGACAGATTCGATCTTGTACTGGTGACTCACGCCTATGTACGTGGACATCGTCACCCGTCCCGACACCCTGTTGAACCCGGCGGGAACGTCTGCGTCGTCGCCCCGGGAGATGGTGAGTTTCTCGGGGCGAACGCCCACTTTCACGGTGCCCTGCGCATCGGAGGGCAACCGGGAACTCGGCAGGGTGACCGACCCGCCGGCCGAAAGCGACACGGTTGCCATGCCGTTCGACCCCTCCCCGAGCTGGCCCTCGAGCATGTTCGAAGCGCCCAGGAACCCGGCGACGAACTCGGTGGCAGGGTTCTCATAGACCATCTCGGGCTCCCCCAGCTGCTCGATCTTGCCGAGACGCATGACCGCGAGACGGTTCGACATGGTCATGGCCTCCTCCTGGTCGTGCGTCACGTAGATGAACGTGATCCCGACCTCCTGCTGGATGCGCTTGAGCTCTAGCTGCATCTGCTTGCGGAGCTTCATGTCGAGCGCACCGAGTGGCTCATCGAGCAGAAGCACCTGGGGGTGGTTCACGAGCGCTCGAGCGAGAGCCACGCGCTGCTGCTGACCACCAGACATCTGCGGAGGCTTGCGCTTCTCGAACCCGATGAGGTCGACCAAGGTCATCGCCTCCTTGACCCGGGTCTCGAGCTGGCTCTTGTCGACCTTCTTGCGCCGCAGTCCGAACGCCACGTTCTCGTAGACATCGAGGTGCGGGAAGAGCGCGTAGGACTGGAACACTGTGTTGACGTCGCGCCTGTATGGAGGCAGGTCGGTGACGTCACGTCCGCCCAGATACACGGTGCCGTACGTGGGGTCCTCGAAGCCGCCTATCATGCGGAGCGTGGTGGTCTTGCCACAACCCGACGGTCCGAGCAACGAGAAGAACTCGCCTTCAAGGATGTCGAGAGACAGGTCGTCCACCGCGGCCGCGTCCCCGAAGAGCTTGGAGACTCGATCGAGGCGCACATCGATCTCAGGCACGTCCACTCCCTTCAAGCTTCGCGCGCATCATGCCACAGCACCCGGTCACAGGTCACGGGGGCCCACACGACGATCACCGGTGTCAGGCCGAGACGTCGGGGGCGGCGTCATCGGGCCGGCCGGGCGTGGCTCCCACTTCATCAGCGACCTCAGCCTGGCTCCGCCAGCGCGCCAATCGGGGGAAAGCGGTGGCCGCGAACAACACGAGCGCCCCCAGCACTACGGCTCCGACGGCCAGCCGCCCATCGATCAACCCGACCGCCAGCGCGCTGGCCGAGATCAGCGCGCTCCACAGGTACATCAGCAGCACCGCCCCTCGATGGCTATGGCCGATGTCCAGCAGACGATGGTGAACATGCTCCTTATCCGCCTGCCCGATCCCCTTGCCCCTCCACGTTCTTCGGACGACCGCGAGCGCCACATCCAGGATGGGGATCGCCAACACCAGCAGAGGGACGAGCACGGTCCCCGCGATTGCCGCCAGGTCGCCGGCACCCGGTGGATACGGATTGCGCCCGACGCCCGAGAGCGTGGCGATCGTGAGCAACATGCCGAGCAACATGGACCCGGAGTCGCCCATGAAGATCCGCGCAGGAAAGAAGTTCCAGGGGAGGAACCCCAGGCAGATCCCGACCGTGATGGCCGACAGCAGCGCCGCCGAGGAGGCGTCGCCCTCGAACGTGCTCGGCGTGCGGGTCATGTAGATGAAGAACGCAGTCGCGGCGATCGCAACCATCCCCGCCGCCAATCCATCCAGGCCGTCGACCAGGTTCACGGCGTTCACCACGAGCACCAGCCACAGGATGGTGAGCGGCACCGCCAGATCAGAGCTGACCGAGACGATCGCCGCGCTGGGGAACCAGAAGTACACGACCTGCACGCCAAGGAGGATGAGCAAGCCCCCGATGAAGACCTGCGCCGTGAACTTGGCCAGCGCCGACGTGCCTCGCTTGTCGTCGATCGCGCCCAGTCCGACCATCGCCGTGCACGTGACGAGTGCTGCGAGCGGCACCGAACTAGCATCGTTCATCTCCGAGAAGAACGGCAAGAAGCGCGATACGCCCAGGCCGACCAGGAACCCCGCGTACATCGCAACCCCGCCCATGGTCGGCGTCGCCCTCGGGTGGACCTTCCGGTCGGAGGGGTGATCGATGGCACCCCAGCGCACGACCAGCCGGCGGACGAGCGGAGTGATCGCGAACGTCGTCCCGGCGCAGGCCAGGAACACCCAAAGGTAGGCCATCAGTCCCCGCTCAGCCTGCGCTTACCCAGGGCATCCGCCATCGGGAGGACTGTCAATCGGGGTAGACGGGGAATCGGCCCATGAGCTCGCGTACTCGGCCTCGCGCGGCGTCCTTCACGGCCCGATCGTCCGGATGACGCAGGACATCGCCCATGACGCCGGAGACCTCCTTCATCTCGGGCTCGTCCATGCCGAGCGTGGCCGGGCCGGGCGTGCCGACGCGGATGCCCGAGGGCGTCGAGGGCGGCTGAGTATCGAACGGTATCGCGTTCTTGTTGATCGAGATCCCGACCTCATCCATCACGCGTTCCGCGTCCTTGCCACTCACCCCGAGCGGGCGAACGTCGGCGAGCACCAGATGTGAATCCGTGCCGCCCGAGACGATCCGCAGACCCTCGTCGCCCATCCCCTGGGCCAAGGCGCGTGCCGTCCTCACCACCCGGTGCGCGTAATCCTGGTAGCCGGGCGTCATGGCCTCCTTGAGCGCCACGGCCTTCCCGGCGATGCAGTGCTCGAGCGGCCCACCCTGCATCATCGGGAAGACCGCCTTGTCGATCGCCTTCGCGTGTTCCTCACGACAGAGGATCATCGCGCCTCGCGGTCCCCTAAGCGCCTTGTGTGTGGTGAACGTCACCACGTCGGCGTGCGGTACCGGCGATGGATAGGCTCCGCCGGCCACCAGCCCGATGAAGTGCGACGCGTCGACCCACAGGAGCGCGCCCACCTCGTCACAGATCTGCCTGAAGGCAGCGAAGTCGATCTCACGCGGGTACGCGGTGTAGCCCGCGAGGATGATCGTGGGCTTGTGCTCCTTGGCCAGGTCGCGGATGCTGTCCATGTCCAAGCGCTCGGTCTGCTGGTCCACCTCGTAGGCCACGAAGTTGAACCACATGCCGCTGACGTTCACCGGCGAGCCGTGGGTCAGGTGCCCTCCGTGCGCGAGCGCCATGCCAAGCACCTTGTCCTTGGGGTTGCCCGGCTCCAGGAACGCACCGAACACCGCCATGTTCGCCTGCGCGCCGGCGTGCGGTTGCACGTTCGCGTGGTCGGCACCGAAGAGTTCCTTCGCTCGGTCGATCGCCAGCTGCTCCGTCACGTCGACGAACTCGCACCCCCCGTAGTACCTGCGGCCCGGGTATCCCTCCGCGTACTTGTTGTTCATGGAGGATCCGATCGCCGCGAGCACCGCCGGACTCGCGTAGTTCTCAGAGGCGATGAGGCGAAGGGTCGTGCGCTCGCGCTCCAGCTCATTCGCGATCGCCGAGGCCACCTCGGGATCGGCTGCTTTCAGCGCGTCCCAGCTAGCTGCGTAGTCCCTCATATCAGAGCTCCTCTCGTTCGATCATGGCGATCTGGTTAACCCTGGGTACGTGTCGTCCGCCCTCGAACGGCGTGGCGAGCCACACACGGACGATCTCCTTCGCGTAGGCGGCCGCGATCACCCGTGCCCCGAGGCTCAGCACGTTCGCGTCGTTGTGCTCGCGCGCCAACCGAGCGGTATACAGGTCCTGACACAGGGCCGCGCGGATGCCGCGGATCTTGTTCGCGGCGATCTGCTCTCCCTGGCCGGATCCCCCGACCACGATCCCAGCGTCGGCGCGACCCTCGGCGACCTCCCGTGCCACAGCCGCGCAGAAGACCGGATAGTCGACGGGGACCTCAGAGTCGGTCCCACAGTCGATCACCTCGTGTCCCTCTTCGACCAGGAACACCTTCAGCTCCTCCTTCAGCGCGAAGCCCGCATGGTCGGCACCCATCGCGATCAGCACGCTCACGCTCCTCCCCCCGCGGCCTCAGAACCGGAGGCGGCGGGTCCGTACAGCCCGATCACAAGGCGCTCGAGCCACGTCTCCAGCTCCCACGCCGTGGCGCGGTAGGCCTCGAACGGCTGGCCCAGCGGATCGGCCACGTCGTCGTCCCGAGATCTCGGCAACGCGCCGGCTCGGCGGGCCTGGTCGGCCGCCGCTACCCGCGCGGCAAGGGTGGCCGGACCCGCGTGAAGTTCGGGCGCGCGAAGGGTCTCCAACAGCCGGACCAGCTCCTTCATGGTGAAGGCTCGGGAGGCGAGCTCGGGTCCCGATCGCGCCAACAGCTCGCGATGGTCCGTCGCCATGCACAGCAGTAGGTCGGCCTGGCTCGTCACCGGGACGGTGATGCGGCGCGCACGGTGCCCAGCGATGTCGCTCCCCAGCTCGCGGGCCGCCTCCACCCCTTCCGGCGTGGCCTCTGAACCTTCCAGGCCCATGGTCCCCGCCGAGGAAACCGCAGGCGCCGCGTCCCCGAAACGGGCGCTCAGGGCGGCCCGTAGGAACCCCTCGGCCATCGGCGAGCGGCAGATGTTGCCCGTACAGACCACGAGGATGGATGTCATTCGCGAGGGCGTCACCCTGAAGGGGGCGAGTCTAACAGCGGCACCTCGAGCCCTATGAGCTGCGCGACCTCAAGCGCATCGACGGCGCCGAGGCGGAGCAGACGCGCGTCGCCGTGGGCCAGGTCGAGCACGGTGGAAGCCACTCCCCGACTCCGGTCATCGAGACACAGATACACGGCCACCTGGTCTCCGAAGACGGCCTGGAGTTCGTCGCAGGTCCCCGCCGGTGGCTCTCCCGAGAGGTTGGCGCTCGTCACCGCGAGCGGCCCCGTGAGCTCGAGCAACGCGAGCGCCAGGGCATGTCTGGGGACACGAACGCCGATCGAGTCGGCATCCGCGCCGAGCCCCCAAGCGCCGGAGGCCTCCGATCTGGGCAATATCAGCGTGAGCGCCCCCGGCCAGAGCGCCGACGCCACGCGGTCTGCGATGTCGTCGAAACGTGCCACGCCCCGTGCCGCCTCCACAGAAGGAACCAGGATCGGCAGGGACAGGCCCCTCGGGCGCCGCTTGGCATCGAAGATCCGTGCCGTTGCGGCCGGATCGTCCGGGCGCGCGGCGAGTCCGTAGACGGTATCGGTGGGGAGTACGACCAGCTCGCCCTCGCGGAGCGCTTCCGCCGCGTCCACGAGCGCGTGCATCACGGCGTCCGCGCCGTGATCAGGCGGTCTCGGCCTGTCAGGTCGGGCAGGATCCGAGCAGCGACGAGCCCTGCCGCCTCGGCGATATCACCCACCGCGTCGGCGCTATGCTCCTCGATCTCCGCAACCACCGCACCACCCGGTCTGAGAACATGGACCGCGCCCGCGAACAACCGCCGGTAGATCTCGGCCCCCCCCACGAGCGCCAGCTCCGGGTCTCCACGGACGTCGCACGGGAGCTCTGGGAGTTCCTCCACATCGATGTAAGGGGGGTTGCTCACCACTAGATCGACGCTGCCTGACATCTCGCTCGGCAACGGCTCGAACAGATCGCCTTGCAGCAACCCTATCTCCAGGTGCAGCCTGGTCGCGTTCTCCGCCGCAAGCGCGATCGCCTCCGGAGAGATGTCTATCGCCGTCACCCGGGCGTCGGAGCGTTCATCCTTCACGGCGAGCGCGATCGCGCCCGTGCCGGTCCCGACGTCGATCACGACCGGTTCCTCGAGGCCCTCGATGGATGCGAGCGCGTAATCCACGACCACCTCCGTCTCGGGACGAGGGATGAACACACCCGGCCGCACCGCGAGCGTCAGGCGACGGAACGCCTGCTCGCCGGTCAGATGTTGGAGCGGCGTTCCAACGCATCGCCGGCAGAGCGCGCGACCGAAGCGCCGCGCCTCTGGGCCGGAGAGACCGCGATCCGAAGCGTAGAGCCCGGCGCGATCGGTTCGCAGCACATGCGCCAGCAACACCTCGGCCTCTACCAGCGGGCTCTCCACGTCGTGACGTTCCAGGTACGCCGCCGCGCGGCGGACGATCTCAGCGGGACGCACCGGCTCAACCCTGCTCGTCGCGGCCCGCCAACTGGTCGGCCCGCTCCGCCGAACGCAGCAGGTCGATGAACCCGTCGAGCTCCTCGCCGCCCGTGAGCACTTCCTGTAGCTGGTGCGAGGTGTGCTTGATCCGGTGATCGGTCACGCGGCCCTCGGGGAAGTTGTAGGTCCGGATCTTCTCTGCCCGCTCGCCGGTGCCTACCTGAGAACGGCGGCTGGCGGCCTCCTTCGCCTGAGCCTCGTCCTGCGCCCGCTGGAGCAGCCGCGCGCGGAGGTACCGCATCGCCTTCTCGCGGTTCTGGAGCTGCGACCTCTCCTCTTGACACTCCACCTTGATGCCCGTCGGCTTGTGCACGATCCGAACCGCGGAGTCCGTCGTGTTCACGGACTGCCCCCCGGGGCCAGACGAGCGATAGACGTCGATCTGGATGTCCTCGGCCCGGATCTCGATCTCGACCTCCTCGGCCTCGGGGAGGACCGCCACAGTCGCTGTCGAGGTGTGGATCCTGCCCGCCGACTCCGTGACAGGCACTCGCTGGACCCGATGGACGCCCGACTCGTGCTTCAGGCGGGCGTAGGCGTCCTTGCCTCTGACCTCGACGACGGCCTCCTTGAAACCGCCAACCTCCGCCTCAGACGCCGAGAGAACCTCGGTCTTCCAGCGATGCCGCTCCGCCAACCGTCGGTACATCTCGAAGAGCTCACCTGCCCACAGCGCGGCCTCCTGTCCCCCGGCCCCCGCGCGGATCTCGACGATCACGTCCTTCCCGTCGTTCGGATCCTTCGGCACCAGCAGCACTTCGAGCTTCCCGCGCAGCTCATCGACCCGTGCTTGCGCGGTCTCAGCCTCATCGCGAAGGAAGGCGGCCATGTCCGCGTCGGGCTCTCTCGAGGCCATCTCCCGCGCCTCCTCGGCCTGACGCGATGCGTCGATGTACTCGCGATACGGTCGGACGATCTCGTCCAGCTCGGCGAACGACTGCCCGAGGGTCCGGAACCGATCCTGGTCCGCAGCCACGTTGGGAGCGGCCAGCTCTTGCGAGACGGCTTCGTAGCGAGATTCGATCTCCGCCAGACGTGCATCGAGGGACTCGGCCATGACTGGATTATCCCGGACGCGCCGAGAACCTCACCGGAGAGGCACGAGCGCCGGCGAGCGGCTACTCCTCGTCTTCCTCCGACTCGAAGTCGAGCTCGAGCGGCGGGATGGCCGGCATCTCGATCGCCTCGTCGGAGAGCATGCCCTCCAGGCTGTCGACGGGGTCGCTCGTCTCTTCGTGATCGTCGGCCGCGGCAGGTGGGTCGGCGGGTGCGGCGGCGACCGCCGTCTCGCGGCTCCGGCCTGTCTCCTTCTTCGTCTCCTTGGCGAGGACGGGCTCGTCGATCGCCACCTCGAGCTCCTTCGCCACACCGATCAGACGCGACTGCATCTCCTGCAGATGCTGGACCAGGTCCTCCCTGCGTGCCGAGAGCCCGACCAACACGCGATCGGACTCCTGTTTGGCCTTCTCCAGCAGCTCGTTGCCCTCCTGCCGCGCCTCCTCGGCTCGCGCCTGGGCGTCCACCCGGATGCGATCGGCTTCGGTTCGGGCCTCGTTCAGCATGCGGGCGGCGTCGGCCCGAGCCTCGACCAGGATCCCCTCAGCCTCTTGGTCGGCCGTGGCGAGGAGCGTGGTCAGGCGCTTCGAGAGTCGCTCGTAGGGATCGTCAGAGGGCGGCGGGCCGGGCGGTGCACCGGATGGGCCGCTCGCTCCCTCAGCCAACCTTGCCTCGCGCAGCTGGCTCTCGAGTCCCTCGACCTGCTCCGCGACCTGCGCCAGATAGTCGCGGACCTGGTCGGGATCGTAGCCTCGACGGACGGACGCGAACTCGCGGCGACGGATCTGTGCGGCGCTCGGAAGGAACGGTAGATCGATATCGGTGGCCATCGGACAACCTCCCGGGGTCGTCGGGTAACGACCCATCTTCAAGGGGCCGATCCCAAGATGCAACGACCCTAAGTCGGGAGTATCGGCAGGTCAGGGCGTCAGCTGGAGGACTCAGCGGCCTCGGCCTCACGGCGCAAGACCTCGGAGAACGAGCTGATCGCCACCTGGATCTGCCCCTTATCGGGCGGCTGGGTCGTGATCCGCTGAAGCCACAGACCGGGAGCCATCAACACGCGCATGCCCCCGGAGGACTCGAACCGGGCTCCCAGACGCAGGGCCTCGTAGGCCAGGCCCGCGATCAAAGGGATGGCCAGGATCCGGGACCCGATCCGCCACCAGATCCCCGGTGTTCCGAACAGCGTGAAGACGAAGATCGTGATGATCATGACGATGATCAGGAAGTTCGTGCCGCAGCGAACGTGCACGGTGGAGTACCGATCCACGTTGTCGGGGTCCAGCGTCTCGCCGTGCTCGTAGGCGGCGATGGTCTTGTGCTCGGCGCCGTGGTACTCGAACACCCGGTGGATGTCCTTCGTCCGACCTATCAGCCACAGGTAACCCACGAAGAGCGCCACACGGAACAAGCCCTCGAGGATGTTAGTGAGCAAGCCGGCTCCCACCTCCCGATGGACCCACGCGAAGAGCACGGTCGGGCCCAGGATGAAGACGCCCACGAAGAGGACCATCGCGAAAGCTAGGGCCAATCCCACCTGGCGGGACGTCAGTTGCTCGTCCTCCTCCATGGATTGGTTGGTGGCGATCAGCAGCGCGCGGGTGCCTATCGCGAGCGACTGACCCAGCACGATGATCCCGCGGAGGAAGGGCTTGGCCAGGAGCGGGTGACGCTTGGCTATCGAATCGATGGAGTGGGATTCGACGTAGATGTCACCGGCGGGCTTCCGAACCGCGACAGCCCAGTGGTGGGCGCCACGCATCATGACGCCTTCGACCACGGCCTGTCCGCCGTAGAGATGCGCCGACGCCGGAGAGCGTTCGGTCACGATGCCGTGCGGGCGATCAGCTGGACGAACCCGGCTGGGTCTTGGCGTACCGCCGCTGGAACCGCTCGACGCGGCCGCCCGCGTCCATGAGCTTCTGCTTGCCCGTGTAGAACGGGTGGCAGTTCGAGCAGATGTCCGAGCGGATCTCGCTCACCGTGGAGCGCGTCTGGAACGTGTTGCCGCACGAGCAGTGCACGTTCGCGATCTGGTATTCGGGATGGATGCCTTGCTTCATGCTCTCGTCTCCTCTCGGGCGGCCCAGCCTACTAGTTGCCGGACGGCGCCTTCGCGATCTCCTTCAGGAACTGCTCGTTCGACTTGGTCGCGCGGATCTTGTCCGTCAGGAGCTCCAACGCCGCGCCCGGCTCCAGCGCGTGTAGCACGCGGCGGAGCTTGACGACGAGTGCCAATTCTTCGGGCGGCATGAGGAGCTCCTCCTTGCGGGTGCCCGAGGCGTCGACGTTGATGGCCGGGAACAACCGCTTCTCCGCTAGTGAACGATCCAAACGAAGCTCCATGTTCCCGGTGCCCTTGAACTCCTCGAAGATGACCTCGTCCATGCGGGAACCGGTCTCAACGAGCGCGCTCGCGATGATGGTGAGCGACCCGCCCTCCTCGATGTTCCGCGCCGCCCCGAAGAACCGCTTCGGCGGGTAGAGCGCGGTGGAGTCCACGCCACCGGACAAGATCTTGCCGGAAGCCGGTGCGGCCAGGTTGTAGGCGCGAGCTAGGCGCGTCACCGAGTCGAGGAGGATAGCGACGTCCTGGCCCATCTCGGCGAGACGGCGGGAACGTTCCAGCACGAGCTCAGTCACCTGGATGTGCTGGTCGGCCGGCTTGTCGAACGTGGAGTACACGACCTCGGCCGCCTCAACGGTCCTCTGCCAGTCCGTGACCTCCTCGGGCCGCTCGTCGACCAGAAGGACGATCACGTGCGTATCGGGGCTCGACGCGATGATGCCGTTCGCGATCTGCTTGAGGATGGTCGTCTTGCCGGCCTTCGGTGGCGACACCACCATCCCCCGCTGACCCTTCCCGATAGGTGCGACCATATCGATGATCCGCTGCGCCACCTCGAGCGGACCACCTTCCAGCCGGAACCGCTCGTCGGGGAACAACGGCGTTAGCTTGTCGAAGTTCGGGCGGGCGCGGGCCGCCTCGACGTCGAGGCCGTTAACCGAGTCCAGGTCGAGCAGAGCGAAGTACTTCTCGCTGTCCTTCGGCCGGCGCACCTTGCCGGCCACCGTGTCACCCTTGCGGAGTGCGAACCGCCGAACCTGCGACAGGGAAACATAGATGTCCTCGGGCCCGGGCAGATACCCGGACGTTCGAAGGAACCCATAGCCCTCGGGAAGGATGTCCAGCAGACCGGTCAGGACCGGCGCGTTCTGCATCTCCTCCGCCCGCTCCTGTTCCTCGCGGACCCTTCGCTCCTCTCGCGAGCGGCGTCGATCCTCACGCGAAGGGCGCGGACGTCGATCGCGACCGTCCTGGGTTCGGTCGCCCTGGGTTCGGTCGCCCTGGGTTCGGTCGCCCTGGGTTCGGTCGCCCTGGGTTCGGTCGCCCTGGGGCCGATCGCCTGGGTTCGGTCGCCTGGGGCCGATCGCCCTGCGTTCGGTCGCCTTGGGGACGATCCACCTGCGACCGCTGATCGCGAGGACGATCCTCGCTGGGACCTCGCTCGCGAGGGCGATCCTGCTGAGATCCTTCGTCTTGGCCCTCACCGGATCGGTCCGTTCGAACCTCACCGTTCATCACCTCGGCGCCCTCGTCGTCGGACGGACTCGCCACGGGCTCGGTCGGCGCGCGTGCGGCCGGTGTTTCATCAGAACCGGAGCCCGACACGATCGCGTCGATCAGGCCGGCCTTGCGCAGCTTCTGGGCACCTTCGATGCCCAAGCTCTGCGCGATCTGCTGCAATTCGGGGATCAGTTTCCCCTCCAGGACGCTGCGGTCAATCGTCGTATCCATGAGGCTATGCCTCTCCCTTCAACTCGTTCTGAAGCTTGGTCCAGTCGGCCTGGAACTTCTCCAGACCGAGGTCGGTGAGTGGGTGCTTCACCAGCTTGGTGAAGACGTCGTAGGGCATCGTGGCGATATCGGCGCCTGCGAGCGCCGCATCGATCACGTGCATCGGGTGGCGGAGCGACGCCGCCAATACGTTCGTCTGGTAGCCCTGCATCTGATAGACCTCGCAGATCTGCCGGAGCAAGAACATGCCGTCGCTCCCCACATCGTCGAGACGGCCGAGGAACGGGGAGACGATGTACGCGCCGATCTCGGCCGCGAGGATCGCCTGCGCCGGTGAGAACACCAGCGTGACGTTGATCCGGATACCTTCATCGGTCAGCCGCTTCCCGCACTGAAGCCCGTCCGGAGTCATCGGCACCTTCACGACGACGTTCGACGCCTTCAGTGAAAGCCGGACGCCCTCCTCGTACATGGCGTCTGCCTGCGGCTGGGTGGTCTCGAGCGAGATGTCGCCGTCGACCTCGTCCAGGATCAGCTTCCATACCGCGTCTGGGTCCTCGTTCTCCCTCGCCACGAGCGACGGGTTCGTGGTGACACCCTTCAAGACGCCCCAACGGTTGATCTCGCGGATCTCCTCGATGCTCGCGGTGTCGAGGAACAACCTCATGTCGTCTGTCCTTTCAGTACGGGCTCGGCGCCGGCGGCCTCCTCGACCGCACGCGCCGTGGTGCGTTCCATGACCAGGTCGATAACAGCGGCGATCGACTGGTCGAATCCGTAGTTGGGGATGATCGGCACGTCGTGCGCGAGTGCCTGGCTCTTCACATAGGACTGGAGTCGCCGGATGTTGTCGAAGCCCTTCGCGTAGCGCCGCGCCGGCCGAGCGGCTATCGCATCCTCACGTGCCCCGAAATGGGAGCGATGGCGCTCCACATCGTCCACGGAGATGACGAACGGTACCGCCAGGATCCTGCCGGCGAACGCCTTCAGGTCGAAGAACCCCGGCACCACGTGCGCGCCTTCGATGATGATGCTGGTCCCCTCCAGGGCGGCACGTTCGATCAGGGCGTTGATCCCGACCGCGACGGCAGCCGTCTGCTCGCGGAAACCCACGATCAACGGATCGGCCGAACGCGTGGGGGGCTCGCGGAGCGCGACGTCGGCCTCGAAGGACGAGGTATGCAGCGTGGGCATCAACTCCGGAGAGAACATCGAGCGCATGACCTCGCGGATGGCATCGGTAGCCACGAAGCGCACGATCCCAAGTCGGGCGGCCAGCTGTGTAGCGATCGTTGACTTGCCGACCCCGGTGGCACCGCCTATCAGGATCACGATCGGGACATCCAGCTTCTCGACCTCGCGCCAGCGAAGGAAGTTCTTCGCATAGCGATCGCCCGCGAGGTGAGTCAGCACTTCGAGCGCCAGCTCGGCGAGCTCGTCCGTGGTGAGGGAGGTGGAACCACGCTCACGCAGTCGATCTTCGATCTCCTCGGCCACCTGGTAGGCCCTGAACGGCGAGAGGCCGGTGACCATGACTTGCGAAGCCATGAGCCCCTTGGAGTACGGCAGCCCAGGCTCGCGATCCGAGATCACGATGTGAGGGGTCTTGCTTCCCTTCTCTGTCACGCCTCTACCTCGTTCGTTGACGTTCCAAGGCCTGGTCGATGACCCCGCCCAGCGCCGTGTCGAGGTCCATCTCGCCCTCGACCACGATCGCTCGGTTGTCCACGAACACGATCTCCGCCCCTCGAGCAAGAGCCCGCTCGCACGCCACGTCGACGGCGGCAGCCTTCAACTCGGTGAGGAGGACGTCGAACGCCTCGGCTCCCTCCATGTCCTCCGCCAGTCCGGCCCGATCGGCCAGCCTGGTGCTCCAACCCACGACGGTGCATCCGTTGGCGGCCTCGAGGTGAGCTGCCTGCCTCGATGCCACCTCGGCTGGCGCCGTGGTGGTTAGGAACACCCGCTCACCCTTCACGTCTGCCAGCGGTACCGGGATGAAGTCGGTAAGGATCTGCCGCGGATCATCGAGGAAGCGGCGGACGTGAGAGCGAAGTGCGGAGAGATTCTCGTGCCCAGCGACTGGGCCGGTAGCCATGGTAACAACGACAAGGTCCGACAACAAGAGCCTGAAGGGACCAAGATATCCGCCCAGATACTCCGGCGGAGCATCCGCTGGCACGACCAGCACGCCTGCGTCCCACGGGATCGGGGGTACGGACGCGCCGCTTCCTTCCAGGATCACAAGATCGGCCCCCTCGGCGGCCACCGCGACCTGCGCCGCTTCGCGGACGTTCGTGGCGAACGGGGCGCCCGCCAGGCCACCGCCCACCCGGCGCGCCCCGACGGTTGTCACCCCTGTCGTAAGCGCGTCCTCCAGGTAGTCAGACGCCGCGTGCTCTCCCTTGCGGACCCGCTCGAGCAGGTCGGCGAGATCCACTGAGCCGGCGGGCGCAACCTGAGGTTCCGCGGGGCCTCCGCGTCCCATGGCCACGACGACGGGAGTGAACCCGCGCCGCGCGGCCGTCCTGGCCAGCTCGCCGGCGATCGCCGTCTTGCCGGTTCGCTTGCCCGTTCCGATCACTGCGATGGTTGGAAGCACGAGCGGCGGTCCCGTGATGGGTGGGTCCAACCGGAAGTCGGCTCCCAGATACGGCAGGCCCCGGACGAGCGCCACCGCCACCAGCTCCATCCGCTCTCGGTAACCAAGGACGGGTTCGTCCGACAGATCCAGAACCGCGTCAGGTCCGAACTCGTCGATCGCGTCGGCAAGCGCCGCCATCCGGTCGTCGCCCACCACTCGGGTGGGGACTCCGAGGTCCGGCACCGCCGTCGGGTCGATCTTCTCCGTGCCCCCCACGAACAACGCGCCGACGACGTCGTGACCTCGCTCGCGCGCAACCTCGATCCCCCACCGGGTAACAGGCGGGTAGTGCTCGCCGTCGACCAGGACGATCACCCGCATAGGATGAAAGAGACCTCCTCTCGGATCGTGGATGGAGCCGGTTGAACCGCCCTCGCCTAATCGCCGACAGGCGCGACGCGCTCCTGCACTGGGAGCTCGTGCTCCCGGTGGACGGGCCCGCCCGACAGCGAGAACCGCGCCATCACCTGCCCATCGCCGAACGGGAACTTCCGGTGGATCGTTACTTCGTCCCCGTCGAACTCGAGCACGTTGTAGCAGGGCTTGGTGTAGCCGCGCACCCGCAGGGAAGAGACCGTTCCGGCGTTCGCGACATACATGTCCTCCAGGCGCCAGACGTAAGGGACGTGCTTGTGACCTGATAGCACGACCTGCACACCCGCGTGGATGAGGACCTCCAACAGGTCGCCTGCGTCCATGACCGTGCTCCGCTCGCGCCCGGTTCCGGGGATGGGCAGCAGATGATGGTGGAGCACGAACACCCTCAGTTCCGCAGGTTGCAGGAACTCGCGGGAGATCCACTCGTAGCGGCCCCGGCCGATCCTGCCCTCGTTCTGATCCGGCTCTGAGGAGTCCATGCCGACCACGCGGATGCCGTCGATGTCTACCGACCAGCTCCGCGGGCCGATCAGGTCCTCGAAGTGGAGGTAGCCCACGTTGCGGGAGTCGTGGTTCCCGGGAACCGTGTACAGCGGGAGCCTCGATCCGGTCCGCATAGGCCACCCAGCTCTTGTACTCCTGACGGAAGCCTTCGCTGGTGAGGTCGCCGCTCACGACGACCGCGTCGGGCTTCAGCTCGTTCACCTCTGAGATGACGCGGTTCATCAGGTTCGGGACGAAGTACGGCGAGCCGACGTGCGGATCGGAGATATGGGCGATCGTGACCACGATGTCTTCAGTGTAAGGGTCGGTGTCTCAGCCCTGGGTGATCTCGACCCCGGCGGGGGCCACGGCGAGCCTGAGGACGCTCCACCCATCACCGGGATCGGGAACAGTCGTGTCGTCCGATTCGAAGGCGAGCAGCGTAGGCCCGGCGCCCGAGAGGCAGACGGGCACGCCGGCCGCTCGCAGATCCATGAACACGCCCTCGACCGTTGGAACTAGAGCCAGGCGAACGTCCTGGTGCAGCCGATCGCGGAGCGTCTGCGTGAGCAACCCGGGCTCCGACGTGAGCGCCACCACGGTAGCCGCCGCGTGAGCCGAGTTGAACACCGCATCGGAGCGTGCGATCGGATCCCCCAGCGCGGCGCGCGCCTCGACCGTCGCGAGCCGGACGTCGGGTATCAAGGCCACCGGTCGGAGCGATGGATGCGCATCCAGGCGGATCACACCGTCTCCGAACGCGATCGTGAATCCACCGGCGATCGCCGCGGCCGCGTTGTCGGGATGGCCCTCCATCTCCACGGCGAGATCCAGGATCTCCTCAGGCTCCAGCCCCAGATCGAGCAATCGGTCGGCCAGGGAGATGCCCGCCACGCACGCGGCCGCCGACGAGCCGAGGCCGCGTTCGAGCGGGATGCGATTCACGCCGTGGAGCGCGACGGACGGGATCGGCGCCCCCCCGGCGCGCGCCGCGTGGGCGAGCGCCCTGCTCACCATGTCCGTGCCGTCCGAGGAGAGCTCGTCGGCACCCTCGCCCTCCCAGGTCACACCCGGTTCGGCTTCGGTGTCGAGGGTCACGTCGTTCCACAGGTCGAGGGCCAGGCCGAAGCAATCGAAGCCGGGTCCGAGGTTCGCGGAGGTCGCAGGGACCCGGGCGGTCAACCTCACGGCATCAGAGTCCGAGCTCGGCGGCCACGGCCGTGGGATCCGTCGGCACCACGGCGGGGTGCGCCGCACCGGCGATCGCCCACTCCGGGTCCTTCAGACCGTGGCCGGTGAGCACGCACACGACCGTCGCGCCCTTGGGGAGCACGCCGTCGGCGTGCAGATGCAAGAGGCCAGCGATGCTCGCTGCGCTCGCCGGTTCTGCGAACAGCCCCTCCCTCGCGACGCGCCGATAGGCGGCCAGGATCTCGCGGTCGGTCACCGCCAGGATCTGCCCCTCCGACTCCGTCGCGGCCGCGACGGCCTTGTCCCACGACGCCGGGTTCCCGATCCGTATCGCTGTCGCGATCGTCTGCGGATCCTTCACCGGCGCGCCTTCCACGATCGGAGCTGCCCCTTTCGCTTGGAACCCGAAGAGCTGTGGCGGCTCGGCTATCAGTCCGTCCGCCAGGTACTCCGAATAGCCGAGCCAGTGGCTGGAGATATTGCCGGCGTTCCCGACGGGCACGCAATGGATGTCGGGCGCGCGTCCGAGCGCGTCACAGATCTCGAACGCGGCGGTCTTCTGTCCCTGCAGCCGGAACGGATTCACGGAGTTCACGAGCGTGACCGGATAGCGGTCCGCCATCTCCTGCGCCAGCTCGAGCGCCGCGTCGAAGTTGCCCTCCACCTCCAAGACCCGAGCGCCGTGCACGAGCGTCTGAGCCATCTTCCCGAGGGCGATCTTGCCCTTCGGCACCAAGACGGCGCATGTGATCCCGGCCTTGGCGGCGTACGCGGCGGCGCTCGCGGACGTGTTGCCCGTGGACGCACAGACCACGGCCTTGGCGCCCTCCTCCATCGCCTTGCTGATCGCGAGCGTCATCCCGCGATCCTTGAACGAGCCCGTGGGGTTGGCGCCGTCGTACTTCAGCCACACATCGCAGCCGGTCTCTTCTGACAACGGCTCCGAGCGGACTAGCGGCGTGCCGCCCTCGCGCAGCGTGATCACAGGTGTGTCGTCGGACACGGGGAGACGAGAGCGGTACTCCTCGATCAGGCCTCGCCACTGATGAGCGCCGCCACTAGTCTGATGCAGACTAGTGGCCTCAGACATGCCGTCGCCGACACTCACTCCTCACCCTCCACCCGCAGGACACTCGCCACCGCCCGCACGGCCGGGAGATCTCGGAGCTCCGCCAGGGTCTTCTGGAAGGCTCCCTCCTGCGCGCGATGCGTGATGAACACCAACGTGGCTTCGTCGGCGAACCCCTCCTGCCACACTCGTTCGATGGACACGTCGTTGTGTGCGAAGTGCTCCGCCACCTCGGCGAGAACACCAGGTCTGTCCTCCACGTGCAGGTTCAGGTAGTACTGCCCGCGGGTGTCGTCCATGGGGCGTATCCGGCGCTCGTAGACGCAGGTGCAGCCGATCCCTCTGGTACCGGCGACGCGGTTGCGAGCGGCGTTCGCCAGATCGCCCACCACAGCGGTGGCGGTAGGATCGCCGCCCGCCCCCTTGCCGTAGAACATGAGCTGCCCGACCTTCTGGCCCTCAAGGAACACGGCGTTGTACGCATCGCTCACCGATGCCAGCGGATGGGTGACGGGCACCATGGCGGGATGCACTCGAGCTGAGACCTCCCCATCCTCCAGCTCGGCGATCGCCAGGAGTTTCACCGCATACCCGAGACGCTTCGCGTCGGCGATGTCCTGCGCCTGGATCCCCGTTATGCCCTCGCGGTAGACGTCGCCGGCGACGACTCGAGTATTGAAGACGATCGAGGCCAAGATGGCGCACTTGGCGGCGGCATCGAACCCCTCGACGTCGGCTGTCGGGTCCGCCTCCGCATAGCCCAGCCGTTGCGCCTCCGCAAGCGCGTCTTGGAACGACCATCCGTGCTCGGACATCTGCGTAAGGATGTAGTTGGTCGTTCCGTTCACGATCCCGAGGAGCCGGGATACGCGCTCCCCCACAAGGGATTCCTTGAGCGGACGGATCAACGGGATGCCGCCCGCGACCGCGGCTTCGAACGACAGGTCTACCCCGGCGGCGTCGGCCGCGTCGAACAGTTCCTTGCCGGAGTTCGCCAGGAGTTCCTTGTTCGCGGTGACGACGGCCTTGCCACGCTCGAAGGCTCGCATGATCAGCGAGCGCGCCGGCTCCATACCGCCGAGCAGTTCGCAGACGATGTCGATCTCGGGGTCGTCGATGATCGAGACGCCATCGACGGTGAAGACCCCAGCGGGAAGCGGGACACCGCGATCGCGCTCGAGATCGCGGACCGCCACCCGAGTCACCTCCAGGCGGCAGCCGGTCCGAAGCGCGATGTCGTCGCCGTGCTCATGCACCATGCGGACCACGGCGGCCCCGACGGTGCCGCAGCCGAGGAGGCCGACACGCACGGTCTGCTCGGTCATGCTCCTCGATCCTCTCCGATCCACACCGACATCAAGATCTCGTCCTCGTAGCCGGAGGACTTCCGGGAGTGTCCCATGAGCCGTCCTTCCTCCACGAACCCGAAGCGCCGATATAACGCGATCGCCGCGTGGTTGTGCGGGTACACCGAGAGCATGATCTTCTCGACGCCCACGCTGCGCGCCCATCGCAACGCCTCGCCCATCAGCGCCGCGCCTATACCGCGGCCTCGATGATCGGCCGCCACGGCGATCCCCAGCGTCGCGACGTGCCGCGTCACTGGATGGACCTCCCGTTGGACGAACACGTGGCCGACCACGCGCCCGCCGTCGAGCCCTACCACCTGCGCTTCGCGATCGGTCCAGGAGGCGCGGAATCGCGTCCGATACACCCGTGCGGGTGTGTTGGCCTCCTCCGTCCTGACGTAGCCGCCCTCGGCGACGATCTCACGCCAGAACGACTGGAACGGGCGGGCGTCGCGAGAACGCGCGGGCCTGAACACGATCCCGTCCGGCTTCGCCGGAGGCTCATGCCGGGCCGAGGTCGCCTCCAGCCGATCGAGGTCTCCCGCGTCCTCGCGCCTGAGCCAAAGCGTGGGTCGGGCGTCTTCGACCGCGACCACCGCGGGCCGGCCTATACGGTTGTAGGCGCTGGCCAGCGGATACGTGTAGGCGCCCGTCGCCGCGAACGCGAGCAGGTCACCCGGCTGCACGTCGCCCGGGAGCGCCACGGCTTCGGCAAGCACGTCGCCGGATTCGCAATGGCGTCCCACGATGGTGAGATCCCTCTCGTCGGCCGCGCTCGCCCGGTTGGCGAGCGCCACGGTGTACCGCGCGTCGTAGAGCATGGGGCGGATGTTGTCCGACATCCCCCCGTCCACGGCGATCGCCGTACGGCCGTCGCCCAACACCCTGCGATCGCCCACCCGGTAGAGCGTGACACCTGCGTTGCCCACGATGCTCCTACCCGGCTCCGCGGCCACTTGCGGAACAGGGAGGCCGAGATCGGAGCACCGGCGCATGATCCGCTCCATGACCGCCTCCGCCGTAGCCCCCACGCCGGGGATGCGCTCGTCGGTGTAGGTGATGCCGAAACCGCCGCCGATATCCACCAGCTCGGTATCGAGGCCGTGACGCCGACGGAGGTCGGCGGCCAGTGCGATCAGCACATCCACCTCCTGTAGGAACGGACCGACGTCCGGCACCTGCGAACCGATGTGAGCATGCAGGCCCACGAAACGGACGTGCGGGAGATCGGCGACCCGCGCTGCCGCCTCCCGAACCTCGAAGGTGGATGCTCCGAAGGCGGTCGCCTCGTGCCCGGTGGCGATGGACTCGTGAGTGTCGACGCCTACACCCGGGTTCACACGAAGGATGAAGGGCTGCACGACGCCAGCCGCAGCCGCGACGCGATCGAGGCGCAAGAGTTCGTCCAGGCCATCCGCGATCAGCGTTCCGATCCCCGATCGGACGGCGAGCTCCAACTCCTCGTCGGTCTTGTTCCGGCCGTGCAGGGCGATACGGGCGGCTGGCACACCTGCACGCAGGCACGCCTCCACTTCGCCGCCGCTCGCGGCCAGCAGGTCGAGCCCCTCGTCGGAAGCCAGGCGCAGGATCGCATGAGAGGTGAACGCCTTGACGGCATAGAACGTGCGAGGAAAGGCGAGGCGCGCGGCCCGGAGCCTGGAGACCAGGTCCGCCCGGTCGAACACGAGGAGCGGGGTCCCGTACCTGCCGGCCAGCTCGTCGGCCGGCAGGCCGCCGATCCACAGCCCCTGGGTGTCGAACGTCGCGTTGGCTGACCAAGGCGTCGGGAGTGCCGGCCGACGGAGCGGAGATCGCCGTCGCCGAAGGGGCCGCGGGCTCAACCATCGTCGCGCTCCATCGAGTCGGGGGCTGAGACGCCGAGCAGGCCGAGGAGGTTCGCCAGGATCTGCTTCGTGCCGGCGCAGAGCCAAAGACGTGCCTGGGTAAGCCCTTCGTCGTCGGATACGACGCGACACTCGCTGTAGAAGCGGTGGAACCTGGCGGCCAGGCTCTGGGACGCGTGCGTGAGCCGGTGGGGTCCGCGCTGCTCGGCCGCGAGCATCAGCTGGCCGGGTACGTCGGCGAGCGCGCGGAGCAGATCGAGTTCGGCCGGGTGTGCGAGCAGGCTCAGGTCTACGTCGGCGAGCGGCTTCAGCGCGAGACCCTGAGCCTCGGCTCTGCGCAGGATCGACGCGATCCGCGCGTGCCCGTACTGCACGTAGTAGACCGGGTTCTCCATGGTCTGCTGCTTCACCAGCTCGATGTCGAAGTTGAGCGCGGAGTCGTTCGAGTACTGGAGCAGGGTGAAGCGAGCCGCATCGGTGCCCACCTCGTCGATCAGCTGATCCAGCGTTATGAACTCGCCGGCGCGCGTGCTCATCTTCACCGGCTCGCCGTCACGTAGGAACGCCACGAACTGATAGAGAACGATCTCGACGCTCGCCGGATCGAAGCCGAGTGCCTGCGCGGCGCCCTTCACTCGGGCCACCGTGCCGAAATGATCTGCGCCCCAGACATAGATCACGTGGTCGAACCCGCGCGAGAACTTGTCGACGAGGTACGCGCAATCCGCACCGAAGTACGTGTGCACTCCGTTCGAGCGGACCACCACGCGGTCCTTGTCATCCCCGTAGTCCGTCGACCTGAACCATTCGGCGCCCTCGGCCTCGTATACATATCCGGCGTCGCGCAGGCGTCGGATGGCCTCTTGGATCTCGCCCGCGTCGGCCAGGTCGCGTTCGGACCGGTAGACATCGAAGAGGACTCCGAACCGCTCGAGCGTGGCCTTGATCCCCTCGAGGATGCGAGCGGCTCCTTCATCGCGCAGCCGTCGCCAACCGCTCGGCCTCGGGTAGGTCGGCCAGGCCAGCGCCCTCGGTCCGCAAGATGTCGCGCGCGATGTCTGAGATGTAGTCCCCGCGGTAGCCGTCCTCCGGGAACTCCGCATCGCGGCCGAGCTCCTGGAGGAACCGCGCCTGGACCGATGCACCGAACCGGTCCATCTGTCCCCCGGCGTCGTTGAAGTAGTACTCGCGTTCTACCGTCCATCCGGCATGTTCCAGGAGCCGCGCGAGCGCGTCGCCGATCGCCGCGTTTCGCGCGTGGCCGATGGTGAGGGGTCCCGTCGGGTTGGAGCTCACGAACTCGACCTGCATGCGCCTGCCGTTGGGCGCGGCGCGGCCGTAGGCCGCGCCGCGGGCCACAACCTCACGCATGGCTTCGTGAAGCCAAGCGTTCGTCAAGAAGAAGTTCAGGAACCCCGGACCGGCGATCTCGACCCGCTCCAGGAATGGCGCCTCGGGAAGCGCGGCCAGGACGGCCTCCGCGACATCTCGCGGCTGGCGGCTCGCCCGCGCGGCCATGGCGAGAGCCACGTTCGAAGAGAAGTCGCCGTGGACCTTCTGTTTGGGAACCGATAGCTCTGGCCGCGGCAGCTCGCCCTCGATCCCCAGGCCGGGAGCAGCCGCCTCGAGCGCGGAGCGGATCAGCTCGAGGAGCTGCTCCTCGATCACCGTGCCTCGCGTTCTCCGACCCGCCGGCGTACCAGGGCGACCAGATCGACCGGCTCGAATGGTTTGGCGATGAAGTCGATCTCACCCAGATCGTGGGCCTCGGCCTGCTGATCCTCGGGTGACCGAGCCGTGAGGAACACGACCGGGACATCTCTTGAGGTTCGGGATCGCCCGCATCTGGCGTGCCACCTCGAACCCACCGAGACCCGGCAGCATCACATCGAGCACGATCGCATCGGGCGGGACGGCGCGCGCGCGCTCAAGGGCCGCATCCCCCCGAGATGCGATCCCCACCTTGAATCCGTCGAGGCGGAAGTTCACCTCCAGCAACCGAGTGATCACCGGGTCGTCATCGACCAGGAGGACGACGGGAGGGCGCTCCTCGGACGGTTCGTTCGCTTCCGACATACCGGGAGGATAGCTGCACGAGCGCCGCGGGCCGTGAGGAGGGGGCGCGACCACCGGTAGACTCGGTGACCGGGCGACCCGCGCCCCCGTAGCTCAGAGGATAGAGCGCCGGCCTCCGGAGCCGGAAGCGCAGGTTCGAGTCCTGCCGGGGGCACCGATCCATATACGGGGGTCCAAGAAGCGGTGTGCGGAAGAGGGGCTGGATGTGGCCAGGCCCCCTCGAGCACCGACGAGGACAGGTTCGACCGGATCTGCCAGATGCGCGATGAAAGGGTGGTTGCGCGAAGAACGCTTTGACCGTCCGGCGCTAATGGCCGAGTATGCAAACGCTTGACGGGCGATCCGGTTACGTAGCATCTGTCGGTGGACAGAAACACCCGAGAGCTCTGGGCGAAGCAAGACCAACATGAGGGCGACCGCTGGAGGCTCTTCACGGCGGTCGCCGAAGCGATCGACGCCGACAAGGTCCTGTACCCGGGCTGCTTCGTCGATATCGCTCCGTCATTCATCTTCCGGTCGGTCACCTATGTCGAGATCGATCACCGGGCCACCGAGTTCTTCGCCGACGAGGAAGGCGTGCGGCAGATCATCTCGTCGCACCCAGGCGCTCCAGCTGACCCGGAGCCCCTGTTCATCCAGGGCGACTACACCCAGAACCTCGGACTGCCCTGCCAGGCCTTCGACCTGTTGGTGTCGCTGTATGCCGGGTTCGTGTCCGAGCACTGCACAAGCTATCTACGGGTGGGAGGAGCATTGTTGGTCAATCCCAGCCACGGCGACGCCGCCATGGCCTCGATCGATCCCTCCTACCAGCTCACCGGCGTGGTGTTGTCCAGGTCGGGCGCGTATCGCGTGAGCACTGCGAAACTGGATACGTACCTCGTGGCGAAGGATCCCGCGGAGGTCACCAAGGAGCGCCTGCACGAGACGGGAAGAGGGATCGCGTACACGAAGTCGCCATACGCGTATCTCTTCGAGCGCGTCCGGTAGCTCGCTGGGAACCAGGACGCTCCCAGTGCGCTCGAGCGGACTCCACTCCTTCCACCGAGCGTCGGGTTCAGGGCTTTGCGTCTGAGCTCCGGTGGATACCTGCTTAGCATGCCGCCCTCTCCGGGAGTCACGGGCATGGGGATCCGAGCGAACCGACTCCCCGAAGTGGGGGTACATCAGAGCCTCCAGGAAACCCGGGACCGTTCACTTGTTGTGAAATGCTGAGGGCACCGTGAGCGGCAAACCGGACCTCTCGTTGGAAGCCGACGATCTGGGCGGCGACCCGATGATCCAGTTCCGCAGGTGGTTCGAGGACGCCGAGGCGGAGGGCATCCACCTGGCGAACGCGATGGCACTGGCCACGGCCGACACGGAGGGTCTCCCCACAGCGCGGCACGTCCTGCTCCGGGGCTTCGACGATCGAGGGTTCGTGTTCTTCACGAACTACGAGAGTCGCAAGGCTCAGCAGCTGCGAGAGAACCCGAACGCCGCTTTCGCGCTCCTGTGGAAGGAGCTGGACCGGCAGGTGTGTGTGAGCGGACCCGTCCAGCGGATCGCGGCCGAGGAATCGGACTCGTACTTCGCATCTCGTCCCCGCGAGGCGCAGATCGGCGCGTGGGCTTCGCGTCAGAGCACGGTTCTCGAGTCACGGGACGACCTGATGACCCGCTTCGTCGAGGTCGACGCCACCTATCAGGTCGACGTCCCACGCCCGCCGTTCTGGGGCGGCTTCCGGATCTACCCTGACACGGTCGAGTTCTGGCAGGCGCGCGCGTTCCGCCTGCACGACCGGTTCCGATACACCCGCGATCCGGAGGAGCCAGCCGGCTGGCGCGTCGAGCGGCTCTCCCCTTAGGCGGCGCGCACGGCCGCGTCGAGGTCAAGCCGGATCTCCGGCGCCTGCAGGATGGAGTTGTGCACGGTGCAGTGCTCGACGACCGCGCGAAGGCGATCGCTGAGCTCCTCCGGGAACGCTGCCGGAAGGACCAGCCGCATGCCGATGGATCCCACACGTGCCGGCCGCCCCTGCGCCATCTGGAAGGCGCAGTCCACACCGAACCCGTCCGGCGCGATCCCGTGGCGCACGAAGAACCGCCCGGCATAGTGAGCGACGCAGGCCGCCAGCGATGCAACGAAGAGATCGGTCGGCGTAGGACCCGCGTCGCCGGAGTCATGCTGATCGACGGTGATCGCGTGAGCACCGATGGTGACCCGGAACCGGTCACCCTGTTGGTGTCGCACTCGGATGTCCACGGAGCTCGGCCTCCTCGGGGGTGCTCGACCTGTTCGTCGGCTCCCCCATCCAGACTGCCGCGTCCAGCGCCGGCCGATAGCCCAACTTGGCCCCCGCCCTGCGGGACCATCGACCCTGCTGCGGCTCCTTGCGAGCGGGGAGCATCGGTCGAGTGAGCATCCGGACCCGTTCCGAAGAGCAGGTTGCCGTGCGGCCGCGTTCGACGGTTGATGGCAACGAGGCCGTTGCGTGGGTCGCGCATCAGCTCTCGGAGGTCATCGCGATCTACCCGATCACTCCGTCCTCGCCCATGGGTGAGCTGGCGGACGCGTGGTCGGCGATCGGTCATCCGAACCTGTGGGGCGCCGTGCCGAACGTGGTCGAGATGCAGAGCGAAGGCGGCGCGGCCGGGGCGCTGCACGGTGCCATCCAGGCGGGGGCGCTCGCCACCACGTTCACAGCGTCGCAGGGCCTGCTGCTAATGCTGCCCGACATGTACAAGATCGCAGGCGAGCTCACGCCGTTCGTGATGCACGTGGCAGCTCGAACCATCGCCACGCACGCGCTGTCGATCTTCGGCGATCACAGTGACGTCATGGCCGCACGGACGACCGGGTTCGCGATGCTCGCGTCATCCTCCGTGCAGGAGGCGCAGGACCTGGCGTTGGTCGCGCACGCCACGACCCTTGAGGCGCGCATCCCGTTCCTGCACTTCTTCGACGGGTTCCGGACCTCGCACCAGGTCGACAAGATCGAAACGCTCAACGACGGCGACCTGCGAGCCATGGTCGACGACCGGTTGGTTCGAGCTCACAGGGCCCGGGCGCTCACTCCAGACCGCCCGGTCCTTCGCGGCACGGCGCAGAACCCTGATGTCTTCTTCCAGGCGCGGGAGGCGGCCAACCCCTTCTACCTGGCCCTGCCCGACCTCGTGCAGCAGACGATGGACCGGCTGGCCGAGCGGACGGGCCGGCCGTACCGGCTCTTCGACTACGTGGGGCATCCGGAGGCCGAACGCATCCTGGTGCTTATGGGCTCGGCGTGCGGCGCGGCCGAGGAAGCCGTCCAGACGCTCATGGAGCGAGGGGAACGCGTCGGCCTTGTGAAGGTCAGGCTCTTCCGGCCGTTCTCAGCAGAGGCGCTCGTGGCCGCCATGCCGACCACGGTTCGAGACGTGGGCGTTCTTGACCGCACCAAGGAGCCGGGGGCGCCGGGTGAACCGCTCTATCAGGACGTCGTCGTCGCCCTGGCCGAGGAGTTGAGCGAAGGACGGGCGCGGTTCGACGGTGGCATGCCACGCGTGATCGGCGGCCGCTACGGGTTGTCCTCGAAGGAGTTCACGCCGGCGATGGCGGCCGCCGTCTTCGCTGAGCTCTCCACCAGCGAGCCCAAGAACCATTTCACCGTCGGGATCGTGGACGACGTGTCGGGCACGAGCCTGCCGGTTGATGGGTCGTTCCGGACCGAGCCCGACGATGTCGTGCGCGCGGTGTTCTTCGGCTTGGGTAGCGACGGCACCGTGAGTGCCAACAAGAACTCGATCAAGATCATCGGCGAGCACACGGACCTGCACGTGCAGGCGTACTTCGTATACGACTCTAAGAAGGCCGGGTCCGTCACCGTGTCTCACCTACGGTTCGGTCCGAGCCCGATCCGGTCCACCTACCTGATCGAGCAGGCCAGCTTCGTGGCGTGCCACGACTTCGAACGGCTGGAGCGCACGGACGTGCTCAGCGTCGCCGCGCCCGGCGCCACGTTCCTGCTCAACAGTCCGTTCGGGCCCAGCGAGGTCTGGGATCGACTGCCGGTCGAGACCCAGCAACAGATCCTGGATAAGGGGCTGCGGCTGTTCGTGGTCGACGGCTACCGAGTAGCGAAGGAGGCCGGCCTGGGGACGCGGGTCAACACCGTTCTCCAGACCTGTTTCTTCGCGCTCGCCGGCGTCCTCCCTGTGGAGGAAGCCATCTCGGCGATCAAGGACGCCATCGTCTCGAGCTACGGCAAGCGCGGCGAGTCCGTGCTGTCCAGGAACTTCGCCGCGGTGGACGGCGCGCTGGCGGCGCTCCACGAGGTCGACGTGCCCTCGGCGACGAGCGGCGAGCTCCACGTGCTTCCGCCCGTGCCAGATGAAGCTCCTGACTTCGTCCGTCGGGTGACCGCGAAGATGATCGCGGGCCAGGGAGACCTGCTGCCGGTCTCAGCGTTCCCCGTCGACGGGACATTCCCAACCGATACCGCACGATGGGAGAAGCGGAGCATCGCCCAAGAGATCCCTATCTGGGATCCGTCCATCTGCATCGACTGCGCCAAATGCGCGCTCGTGTGCCCGCACGCCGCGATCCGCATGAAGGTCTTCGAACCGTCGGAGCTCGAGGGCGCGCCAGAGGGCTTCAAGGACAAGGAGTGGAAGTCGCGCGAACAGCCGGGGATGCGTATGACGATCCAGGTGGCGCCCGACGACTGCACCGGCTGCGGCATCTGCGTCGACGTGTGTCCGGCGCGCAGCAAGGAGCAGGTGAAGCACAAGTCGATCGATATGGAGCCGAAGCTCGGGCACCTGGATGATGAGCGGCGGTGGTTCGACTTCTTCCTGTCTATCCCCGACCCTGAGCGGACCGACGTGCGCGCGGACACGGTCAAGGGCTCACAACAGTTGCGGCCGCTCTTCGAGTTCTCGGGCGCCTGCTCCGGGTGCGGCGAGACGCCGTACCTGAAGGTGCTCACCCAGCTGTTCGGCGACCGGATGCTCGTGGCCAACGCCACCGGATGCTCGTCGATCTACGGTGGGAACCTTCCGACCACGCCGTGGGCGGTGGATGCCGACGGACGCGGGCCGGCCTGGTCGAACTCGCTCTTCGAAGACAACGCCGAGTTCGGGCTGGGGATGCGCCTGGCGCTCGACGCTCAGGCCGATCTAGCGCGGACCCTGCTCGAGGAGATGGAAGATCAGCTCGGCCACAACCTGGTCGTCGGCCTCCACGACGGGATCCACGCCCGCGGCGACGATCAGATAGGGCGGCAGCGCCTCCGCGTGGAGCAGTTGCGCGAACGGCTCTCGCGCCTGGAGGGAGCCGCTGCCCGCAACCTGGAGGCCGTGGCCGACGCGCTGGTGCCCAAGTCCGTGTGGATCGTGGGCGGCGACGGCTGGGCGTACGACATCGGCTTCGGCGGCCTGGACCACGTGCTCGCGATGGGTCGCGACGTGAACATCCTGGTCCTGGACACGGAGGTCTACTCGAACACCGGCGGCCAGGCGTCGAAGGCCACCCCGAGGGGCGCCGTGGCCAAGTTCGCCGCGGCGGGCAAGTCCAGTGGCAAGAAGGACCTGGGCATGATCGCCACCGCGTACGGCAACGTGTACGTGGCGCAGATCGCCATGGGCGCCGACATGCCGCAGACGGTGAAGGTCCTAGCCGAGGCCGAGGCGCACCGTGGCCCGTCGCTCGTGATCGCCTATAGCCACTGCATCGCGCACGGGATCGACATGTCGACGGCGATGAGCCACCAGAAGGAGGCTGTCGACAGCGGCTACTGGCCTCTGTACCGCTTCGACCCGCGTCATGCGCAGGCCGGAGAACACCCGTTCCACCTGGACAGCAAGGCGCCTTCGATCCCCCTGAAGACGTTCACCTCGAAGGAGGCCCGCTTCGCGATGCTCACGCGCACCGATCCCGATCGCGCGGAGCGTCTGCTCCGCCAGGCACAGGAGGACGTTCGACGCGCGTCGTCGCCTGTACGAGCAGCTCGCGAACGTCGAGCGCCGAGCCGAGGACGCGGAGATCACCGACGACGAGGGAGGGACCCACCAGATGACCGTCGACATGCGCACCAGCTACCTGGGACTCGATCTGGCCAATCCGATCGTCCCTTCCGCCTCTCCGCTCGGACAGCGGATCGACACGCTCCGACGACTGCAGGACGCCGGCGCAGCGGCGGTCGTGCTGCCGTCCCTGTTCGAGGAGCAGATCGAGCACGACGAGGTGCAGATCCACGGCGCGCTCGAGATGGGCGCCGACAGCTACGCCGAGGCACTGTCCTACCTGCCGACGTTCGAGGAGTACAACACGGGGACCGACGCCTACCTCCGCCACGTGGAGGACACGAAGAAGGAGCTGGCCATCCCGGTCATCGCCAGCCTCAACGGGATCTCTCTCGGCGGTTGGACCTCCTTCGCCCGAAGGATCCAGGAGGCGGGCGCAGACGCGCTCGAGCTGAACGTCTACTTCATCGCCGCGGAGCCGGACGAGCCGGGCGCCGCGGTGGAGGAGCGCTACGTCGAGCTGGTCCGGGCGGTCCGCGCCGAGATCACGATCCCGCTCGCGGTCAAGATCGGGCCGTTCTTCAGCTCGGTCGGCCACGTGGCCCACCAGCTCGTGGACGCCGGCGCGGACGGCTTGGTGCTGTTCAACCGCTTCATGCAGCCCGACATCGACCTGGATGAGCTCCGGGTGGACCCCTCGCTCCGCCTGTCGACCTCCGACGAGCTGCGCTGCCGCTGCGCTGGATCGCGATCCTGCACGGCCGGATCTCCGCATCGCTGGCATCCACGACCGGCGTTCACTCGGGTGCGGACGCGCTCAAGATGCTCCTGGCGGGCGCGGACGTCGTGATGCTCGCCTCCGCTTTGTTGCACGAGGGACCCGAATACGTTGGGGTCGTGCTCAGGGAGATCGAGACCTGGATGGAAGAGCGAGATTACGAGTCGGTCGAGCAGCTCCGCGGCTCCATGAGCCAGGCGAACATCCCCAACCCTGTCGCGTTCGCACGGGCGAATTACGCGCAGCTGGTCACCTCGTTCGTCAGCCCGTACGACTGGCGGATGGCGGCCAGCGAGCCGAAGGCCTGACCCACGCGGTATCGTTCGCGCCCGTGAGCATCGAAGACACTCCGCATGCGCGTCGCGGGCGACATGCCGCGGACGATCGAAGAGCTCGAGCGACTGGTGCGGATCCCTTCGATGGGATACCCGGGCTACGACCCTGCGAACGTGCGCGCGTCGGCCGAGGCGACGCGCGAGATCCTCGTGGGCGCCGGCTTCGCCGGCGCCCACCTGCTGGAGTTGGACGGCGGCCATCCGGCCGTCTTCGGCGAGATCCCAGGACCCGAGGGCGCGCCCACGGTCCTCCTGTACGCCCACCACGACGTGCAACCCGAGGGTCCGACCGAGCGATGGGACTCGGCGCCGTTCGAACCGGAGCTTCGCGACGGCCGCCTGTACGGGCGGGGAGCCGCGGACGACAAGTCCGGGATCGTGATGCACGCCGCGGCCGTCCGGTCCCTTGCCGGCGACGTGCCGATCACCGTGAAGGTGCTGGTGGAGGGCGAGGAGGAGTGCTCGACCGCCCACCTCCCCGAGTTGGTCCGCGGGCACGCCGACCTGATCCGCGCGGATGTGGCGGTCATCGCGGACGCCGGCAACTACCGCACGGGCGTACCTACGATCACGTCGAGCGTCCGCGGCGTCACCGACTGCGTGGTCTCCGTCCGCGTGCTGCACCAGGCCCAGCACAGCGGTTCGTTCGGCGGTCCGATCCCCGACGCGCTCGTCGCGCTGGCCCGCATCATCTCGCGCCTGCACGACGACGACGGGAACGTGATGATCCCCGGCTTACGTCGCTCCCCGTGGGAGGGAGCCCCTTATCCTGAAGGGGAGTTCATCGACGAGGCCGGAGCCATCGCGGGACTGCGCCTGATCGGGAGCGGGCCGATCGCGGACCGGGTCTGGACCGGGCCGGCGGTCGACGTGTTGGGCATCGACGCGCCCGCGATCCACGGTTCGTCGAACCAGATCGTTCCCATGGCTCGGGCCCGGGTGAGCCTGCGGCTGGCACCGGAAGACGATCCGGTGGCCGCCACCCGCGAGCTCGCGGACTTCCTCCGGGACTCCGCCCCGTGGGGGGTGGAGGTCGACGTCGCCCCTGGGGCGTTCGAGGCGGGGGCCGGGTACGTGGTCGACACCTCCGCTCCGGCCATGCTCGCTGCGCACCGACGCGCTGAAGGCGGCGTTCGGCCGGGAGGTCATGGAGATCGGCTCGGGGGGCTCCATCCCGCTGGTGCCGATGCTGGCCGAGACGTTCCCAGGCATCGCCGTGCTGATGTGGGGAGCCGCGGACGAACGCTCCAACACCCACTCCGTGAACGAGAGCGTCGACCTGGGCGAGGTCGAACGGATGACCGTGGCCGAGGCGCTATTCATCCAGGGTCTCGCGGACGCCTCGTAGGCTCCGATGGCGCCGATCGACGACCTGCTGGCGCGTATGGAAGGTCTGCTCCGGCCGATGCTCGCCGCCGGCGATGAGCGTCAACACTTCCTGGCCACCTACATGCGGACCACGCTCGAGGTCAAGCACGAGATCGATCGAGGGGCCTTCGTCGACGATGAGTGGACCGAGCGCTGGGACATCGGGTTCGCTGATCTGTACCTGGACGCGCTCGACGAATGGAACGACAAGGGCACGGCCCCCGGGCCGTGGAGCATCGCGTTCAAGGCGGCGAACGTCTCGCCGCGCGTCCCGCCGCTCCGTCACCTGTTGCTCGGCATGAACGCCCACATCAACTTCGACCTGCCCCAGGCGCTGATCCAGGTGATCACCGACCAGGAGTTCGACGACCCCGCTCTCGTGGAACGCCGAGCCAGGGACCACGAGCGGATCGATGGGATCTTGGCGAGCCGCGTAGCCGCCGAGGATCTAGAGCTGAAGAAGGTGGAGCAACCGGGAGATCGCACGGTGCTCGACCACCTGTTGACCCCGCTCAACCGCGTCGGGGTCGAAACGATTCCTGAAAGAGGCTCGAGGGAAGGTGTGGCGGAACGCGCGGGCGCTCAGCCTCGCCCGTCGGCACAGCCTCGATGAGCTCAGCTCCCGCCTCCGTGAGTTGGAGGAGTTGTCGGCAGAGCGGGTGGCTGACCTCCGCCGCCCCGGACACGTGATCCTGCGCCTGTCGAGCCATGGGTTCGGCGTTCTTCTAGAGGACGCGTGACCCGTCGGAGGGCATCTCCGGTGCTACGTTGGGGTGCATGAGCACCGAACCCGAAGCACCGGTCGAGGTGGTCCAAGCGGTGCCGGTCGAGGCCGGCGACGAACCCAAGATCCCGCTCGGCGCCCAGGAGACCATCGCGGAGCCCGCCAAGCTCCTGCGGATCGCCAGCATGGTCCGTGAGCTGCTGGAAGAGACCCGGCACGCCCCGCTCGACGAAGAGGGTCGCAAGCGTCTGGCCGACGTCTACCAGCGGTCGGTCGAGGAGCTCGGCGGATCGATCTCCGAGGACCTCAAAGAGGAGCTGGCGACGCTGGCACCTCCCGTCGACACGGTCCCCACCGAGTCCGAGATCCGGATCGCTCAGGCGCAGCTGGTGGGATGGCTCGAGGGCCTGTTCCACGGGATCCAGGCCGCGATGTTCGCCCAGCAGGCGGCCGCTCGTGCTCAGTTCGAAGAGCTCCGGCGACGCGGCCTGCCCAGCGGCCAGCCGGTAGATGCGCCGCAGGACGGACCGCCCCGCAGCGGTCAGTACCTCTAGGGTTCAGCACCCTCCAGCGGCTCGACCCTCGTCGAGGTCCCGCCGGCGCTGGTCGCTCCGACGGCCTCTGCGCCACCCGCCAGCCGCTGCGCGATGTACACGGGGATCACCATGGTCAGCACCACGACGACGGCCACGACGTTCACCACCGGACGGTTCCGAGGCAGCCGTAGGTTGTTGAAGATGAACTTGGGGATCGTGAGCTTGCTTCCCGCCAGGAAGTTCGTGACGACGATCTCGTCGAAGGAGAGCGCGAAAGCCAACAGCGCCCCGGCGATGACGGCGTTGCGGATCGAGGGGAAGGTGACGTAGCGGAACGTCTGCCACCCATCGGCACCCAGATCCATGGAGGCCTCCACCAGCGAGGTAGGGGTGCGCCGAAGGCGCGCCACCACGTTGTTGAACACGACCACGACGCAGAACGTGGCGTGTCCGATGACGATGGTGAGAAAGCCGAACGGGATCCCCACGGTGTTCACCGATGAGTTCAAGGCGATCGCCGTCACGATCCCCGGCAGCGAGATCGGAAGCACCAGCAGGAACGAGACCGAGTTCCGCCCGAAGAACCGGAACCGATGGACGGCGAAAGCTGCCGCGCTCCCCAGGACGAGCGCCATCAGGGTCACGATCGTCGCGATCTCCAGGGAGTTCGTCAGCGCCTCGCGCACGTCCGCGTTCCGCCATGCGATCCCGAACCATTTCGTCGTGTAGCTCTCGATAGGCCACGCTTGTCCGATGCTGTCGTTGAACGCGTAGATCACGACGACCCCGAGCGGGATGTACAGGAACGCCAGCGTGAACCACGTCCCGGCCTTGATCATGATGCGCGCGAACCGGGACTCCATCACAACGCCTCGAACGCCCCGGCCCGTTTCGCGAGCGCCAGGTACAGGGCCATCACGACGAGCGGCACCATCGCGTATGCGGCCGCCAGCGGGATGTTGCCGGCCACCCCCACGTTGTCGTAGATCACGTTCCCGATGAACTGCGTGTTGCCTACGAGCTCGGGCGCGATGTAGTCGCCGAGGGTGAGCGAGAAGGCGAAGACCGAGCCCGCTACGACCCCCGGCAGGATCAGCGGGAACATCACCCTGCGGAACGTGGTCCAGCCTCGTGCGCCAAGGTCGCCGGAGGCTTCCAGGAGCGAGTCCGGGACCCGCTCGATCGCCCCGTAGATCGGGAGGAGCGTGAACGGGAGCCATAGGTAGACGAACGTGAGCCACACAGACCAATTCGACCGCCCCAGCTGGAGCGATCCGGCGCCGGTGAGTTCGACGAACCAGTTCAGGAGCCCGTTGGGCGTCAGGATGATCTTCCAGGCGAACACCCGGACCAGGTAGTTCGCCCAAAGCGGCAGGACGACCGCGATCATCAACACCCGCCGCGCTCGCGGGGTGGCCATCCGGGACGCGTAGTACGCGAACGGGAAGGCTAGGACGATGTCGGTCAGCGTGACGGCGGCGGCGATACCGACGGTCCGCAGCGTGATCGTGCGATAGACGTCGGTCTCCCAGAGCGTCTTGAAGTTGGCGAGGGTCCAGTCGTGGACGATCTCGGATGTGAAGACATCCAGCCGCCAGAACGCCGACGCCAACAACAGAGCGAGCGACCCGAGGTAGACCACCACCATCCAGGTGAGTGGCGCCCCCAGCGAGAGACCGAGCTTGACCCCCCGATGGCGGAAGAGGTAGGCGCTGGCCCGCCGGGTCCGAGAGCCGACGGGCGGCGAAGCGATATCGGAAGCCACACGCCTCCCGTCCTGACGAACGAACGGGGGCCGCCTCCGGCGGCCCCCGTTCACTCAGCTGTCGTTACCCGCCCCGGACCTCGGTCCAGGCCTGGGTCCACTCCGAGTAGTCGATGCAGACGTCTCCCCGGTCGTCGCCGCAGGCGACCTGCGGCGTCTTCCACAGGAACAGCGAGTCCAGGAATGACGCGTCCCCGCAGTGGGCCTGCTTGAGAGTGTCCACGGCGGCATCTGCACCCTCGCCGTAGTACTCGACCATGAGCGTGCGCAGCTCGTCGCAGGACTTCACGTTGCTTCCGGCTGCGCCGTAGTACTCCGCCACCACCGCCTGCACGTCGGGGCGCAGCGTGTAGTCCATCCACTTCAGCATGCAGTTCGGGTGCGGCGCGTTGGCCGAGATCATCCACGTGTCGGCCCAGCCGGTCATACCCTCTACGGGTTCGACGGCGTCGACCGGCGCCTCGGGCTCCGTGTAGGTGAAGTTGACCGGCCACGCGGTGCCGGCGTTCATCGAGCCGTTCACGAACCCGTCGATCTCATCCGTGTACAACGCCCAGTAGCTGCCCACCAGCGCCGCCTGCTGCTTCAGGAGCGCCACGGCTGCGTCGAACTGCGTCTGGTCGAGCTCATACGGGTCCGTGATCCCGAGGTCCGGATCCGCCGTCATCAGGTACATAGCCGCATCAGCGATGAAGATGGGCGAGTCGTAGGCAGTGATCGAGCCCGCGTAAGGCGAATCGGCCTCGAACGTGATGTCCCAACTCGTCGGGGCTGGGCTAACCACCTCGGTGTTGTACATGAGGAAGTTGGGCCCGTACATGTATGGGGTTCCGTACACGTTGCCATCGACGACGTAGTGCGCATTGTTCGTCCCGCCATCGGGGTTCAGCGGCGCGATGACGTTGGCCATCTCCGGGAACAGCGCCGGGTCCACCGCGCCCACGTCCTGGCCCGCGATCAGCCGGTTCGAAGCGTCGCCGGACGCCGACAGGCCGTCGTACACCGATCCCTCGCCCTGACGCATCAAGGTAACCATCTCGTCTGAGCTGTCGGCGTATGTCACGTTGACGTCGCAACCGCTTTCTTCCTCGAAGGGCGTCACCCAGTCGATGCTCTCGAAACCCTCGGTCGTGCCGTCCTCCGTGTAACCGTGCCAGGCGATGAGCTCGAGCGCCCCCTCACCCTCGCCGATCGCGTCATACGTCGTCGACGGCTCGACGGCATCGTCGCTCCCACACGCAGCCGCGACGAGCGCGAGCACCCCCGCGACCGCCAACCACTTCAGCTTCTTCCTCATCGAGCCCCCTCCTCGTGGTCCATGGACCCCTCGAGTACGCCTCCGGCCTCGTCGACCGGTCGGTTGTTCTTCCGATCCCACACCAGACGTACGGTCTTGCCTCGCACCTGCAGCGCCTCCATCGACGACGTCGACAGATTCTGCTGCATCACCACCAGCTCGCCCCCCACGTCGAGCTTCACGATATACCGCGTTATGGCACCCAGGTATACGACCTCACGGACGTGCCCGGATGCCGAACAGTCGTTGGGTCCAACCGGCGCGTCATGCTCCCGCATGGCGATCTTCTCCGGCCGGACCGTGAACGCATGCTCGCTCCCTGAGATCTCGGCCGCGGCCGTGCCCTCCAAGACGTTGGACACGCCCACGAAACCAGCTACGAACCCCGTCGCTGGTCGTTCGTATACCTCTGCGGGGGTGCCCACCTGTTCCACGCGGCCTCGGTTGAACACCGCCAGGCGGTCGCTCATGGTTAGCGCCTCCTCCTGGTCGTGGGTCACATAGATGAAGGTGAGCCCAACGGACTGCTGGATCTCCTTCAGCTCGATCTGCATCGCCTGGCGGAGCTTCAGGTCGAGCGCCCCCAGTGGCTCGTCCAAGAGCAACACCTTCGGGCGGTTCACCAGCGCGCGAGCGAGCGCCACCCGTTGACGCTGTCCGCCGGAGAGCTGCGCGGGTTTGCGGACTCCGAACGCGCCTAGCTGCACCATGGCAAGCGCTTCGTTCACGCGATCGACTCGCTCGTCCTTCGCGACCTTCTTCACGCGCAAGCCGTAGTCCACGTTCTCGGCGACGGTCATGTGGGGGAACAACGCGTAGTCCTGGAAGACCGTGTTGACGTTCCTCTCATACGGAGCCAGGCGGGAGACATCCTGACCGTCCAGCAGGATCCTGGCCCTCTGTAGGCACTTCGAACCCGGCGATCATGCGCAGACAGGTGGTCTTCCCGGAACCCGACGGGCCCAGCATGGAGAAGAACTCCCCTTCCAAGACGTCCAGGTCGACGCCGTCCACCGCGGCCACGTCGCCGAAACGCTTCACGACCTTCTCCAAGCGAACGGCGACACCCGCGCGCGGGGCGGACGACGTGTCGGCCGTGGTTATGGCAGGTTCGGTCAAGCCAGATCCCCCGTTGGAAGCCCCGATGGATGGCACATCTTGAACGGGAATCACCGCGACGGCAATACGCCTTGGCTGGCGCGCAGCGCCTCGGATAGCTCGCGCGTGAGCGAGCCGGCGACCGTCGGTCCCAGGTAGATGAGCGCGGTGTAGATCTGCACGGTCGTGGCCCCGGCCTCCAGGCACGCCAGGGCGTCGGCTCCCGACGACACGCCGCCACACGCGTTGATGGGGAGCGCTCCACCGGTGACGGCGCGCACCTCAGACACGATCGTAGGTGTCCGTTCGAAGAGCGCGCCCCCAGACAACCCCCCCTTCCTCGTCGAGAGCCGGGCGTCCTGCACGGATCGCGTGTTCGAACAGGTCAGCCCGGATGCCCCCGACTCCTGAGCCACGGCTGCCAGCGCGAGCACCACGTCGCGCTCCACCGGGGTCGAGAACGGCGGCAGCTTCACGAAGGTGGGTTTGGGGGTCCGTCCACTGATCGCGGCTACCAGTTCGCGAAGGTGTGCCTCGTTGTCACGGTCGCGACCCCAAGACACGTTGGGACAGCTCGCGTTCAACTCGATCCCGTCTGCGTAAGGCTCCAGTTGCTCGAGCGCCTGGAGAGCATCGTCGAGCGCCTCGTCGGCTAGGCTGATGAGCCGTGGGACGACCGCGCGCGAACGACGACGGATATTCGCGGCCGCGCGCTCGGCGCCGGGATTGGGAAGACCCATCGCATTCGACATGGATCCGCGAGATGGGTACCGTACGATCCGGGGCTTGGGGTTGCCCCGCCGAGGCAGATAGGTGACGGTTCCCCCGACCACGTAGCCGAACCCCAAGTCTCCCAAGGCATCCAGATGCGAGCAGGTCTTGTCGAACCCCGCTGCTAGGCCTATCGGGTTGCGTAGCGGGATCCCGGCGAGGGTCGTCGCCAGACTCGGGTCGTCGGTGGCGTGCCCTATCCGCGCCCACGGCAGCGGGAGGGTTAACGCGGCACGAGCGACGCGATGGGCCGCTTCCGGCGGGAGGGCGAAGAACAGCGGGCGGCCGACGGCCGAGTACCAACCCATCGAACACCTATGCTACCGGGCCCATGTCCGATCACACGAACGTCGATCTTGCGCGGCGCTTGGTCGAGGCGTCGGAACTCCGCGGGGACTTCGTCCTTTCGAGCGGCAAGCGCTCGAGCGTCTACTTCGACAAGTTCCGATTCCTCACGCAACCCTCGCTCCTGCGCGAACTGGCGAAAGAGGTGGCGGGCCTGATCCCGTCCGGCACGGATCACCTGGCCGCGCCCGAGGGGGCGGCGACGCTCCTGGCGGCCGCGGTGTCGCTCGAGACCGGACTCCCGATCGCCGTCGTCCGGAAAGAGGCGAAGGCATACGGCACGCTTTCTCAGATCGAAGGGGACGCGCCGCCGGGAGCGAAGGCCATCTTGATCGAAGACGTCAGCACGACCGGTCACCAGGTCTTGCGCGCGGCCAAGGCTCTGGAGCAGGCTGGTGTCGACGTTACCCGGATCGTCTTGGCGATCGATCGCGGAGGCGCTGACCAGCTCCGCCAGGCCGGCTACGACGTGGCCGCCGTAGCGATGCTCCGTCCGATCGACTGAGCACAGATCCGATATGCGCCGTCAGTTGCGGACGCAGCGCCAGATCTGCAGACGCCACAGCCAGCGACTGCCGCGGCGATGGAGGTTGAGGAGCCCTTCCTTCATCATCCGAGCCACGGCGACCGACTTGCCCACGATGTCCGGAAGCGGGAACTCGCGCTGTATCACGGACTCCATGTTGTCGCCGAAGAACCTGCGAGCAGCCTCCAGGATGGACCGCTCGTCCTGGATCGTTCCGGTGGGCAGGTAGAGACGCCCTCCGGGTGCCAGGGTGTCGCCGATGCTCTCAAGCATCATCCGAGGGAGCTCCGCTCCGGTCGGTCCACCCGCACGGCCGTCGGGGAACCAGCCGGTCACCTGTGCGATCTCGTCGGGGATCCCCGACACGTCGCCGATCAATACGGATGCCTGGACGTCCCGAACGGGGTCCAGGAGGCTGCCCGCGCGGAACTCGACTCGATCGTCCAATCCCAGGCGTCGGGCGTTCCTGGCGGCGGCCTCGACGGCCTCCTCCGATATATCGCAGCCGATCACGCGCTTGGCGCCCAGGCGAGCGGCGACGAACGACAGGACGCCGCTGCCGCAACCCACGTCGATCACGGTGTCGTCAGGACCGATCTCAAGGGCTTCGGCGATCGTGCGACTGGTGTGGGTGGGACTGAAGACGCCGGGGTTCAGCAGGATCGTGAAAGGTCCCGTCCGACCCTTCCACTCCATCTCCGTAGCGGCGCCTTGGCTCATCTACCAGTGAAGACTACACGTCGGGGGCTTCGAACGCCGCTTCGGCACCGGGTACGAGCGCTCCCCGGTCGACCCTGGCGGCGTCGGCCTCCAGCTTGTCGCGCAAGGTCAGCGTGTGGATCCCGCGGTGGCCATCCGGATAACCCCCGATCCGCGCTGAGGCGCGCCGCAGGAGCGTGACCGTTCCGTGAGGGTTCCCACGAAGCAGGTGCACGTAGCCCGCCCCCATCTGCGAGAGCCCCTTGAAGAACTCGGCGTCGTGGGTGCCGCGAGCCTGCTTCCACGCCGTCTCCCACGCCTCGTGGGCCGGGAAGAACTGCCCCTCCCGGGTGAACGTGCGGCCCAGCTCATGGTTCTCATCCAAGGTCAGGTTGTCGAAATCGGGCATCTGCAGCTGGTTCTCGGCGCCCCACGGCTGGGGGCGCCCGAGCAGATCACGTGGACGTTGCGGTTTCTGCCGCTTCTCGGTGGGGAGGCCGGTCTTGCCGTGCGCTTCCTCTGGCATAGGATCGATGCTAACCCCATCCGAGCCGGTCACACCGGCGCGCCCGCGCTGGTCGCGATAGCGTCGAGCGCCTCCTGCAGCACCTCGTACCGGCGTTCGCCGAGCAGCCGCCGGGTGCGGGTCTCGAGCGCCTGTACGGCCTTGCGACACTCCGTGGCGGCTCGCCGGCCATGGGCGGTCAGCTTCACCACCTTCGCGCGAGCATCGTCCGGGTCGGGCGCACGGCGCACGTATCCGCGCGACTCCAGGTCGTCGACCACCAACATCATGCCCTGCTTCGACATCCGCGCCCTGTGCGCGAGCTGGGTGAGACGCGTCCCGGACCGCCGGTCCACATGGAGGAACACGGATGCGTGCCCGGGGCGGACGTCGGGATATCCACGTTCCTCGAGCGCGTGCGCGAGCTCGATCGAAAGCGCTCGATGGGACTCCAGGAGCACTCGAACCAGATCGACCTCGGACACGACGACATCGTGTCGCATACGCGTCGGGTTGGTCAATGCGCCTGACCATCGCCACCGGCTAGCCTCTGGGACATGTCGATCGCGATCAGGGAGGCGAAGGCCGAGGAACATGCGCAGGCAGGGGTCGTGACGGCCGAGGCGTATCGCGAGTTCGCGCTCGAAGGCGACCCCGACTGGCAGGAGTACCTCGTGCGCCTGGCCGACGTCGCCGACCGCGCCTCGCGGACCACGATCCTGGTGGCCGTCGAGGGCGACCGGATCCTTGGAACCGCCACGCTGGAGCTGGACGGTAGGACCGAGCCGGAGGGTGATCCGCTCGGACCCGACGAGGCACATATCCGGATGTTGGGGGTGGTTCCCGAAGCTCGCGGACGCGGGATCGGACGCCTGATCATGGAGGCCTGCGAGGTGCGCGCAGCGGCGTCCGGACGAACCCTCATCACCCTCAACACGACACTGCGGATGCGGAGCGCTCAGCGGATGTACGAGTCGTTGGGTTACTCCCGAGACGACGATCGTGTGTTCCCCGACGGCTTCGTGTTGCTGTCGTACTCGAAGCGACTAGTCTGATACAGACTAGATGTCAGGCATCTCCGGCTCCGCTGGCCGTCCGGACGATCTCGCCGCTCGCCAGGATCACGCCGTCCTCGAACTCGGCCTGGATGAGTCCACCGCGGAACTGCTGCTCGTAGAGCCGCGCATAGAGCCCGCCCCGCTCCAAGAGCTCCTGGTGCGTCCCGCGCTCCGCGATACGTCCGCGGTCGAGGGCGAAGATCACGTCGGCCTTCAAGATCGTCGAGAGCCGGTGAGCGATGGCGATCGTTGTCCTGCCTTCCATCAATGGTTCGAGAGCCGACTGAACCAGCCGCTCGGACGTGGTGTCGAGCGAGGACGTGGCCTCGTCCAGGATGAGGATCCGCGGATCCTTCAGAACCACGCGCGCGATCGCCAGGCGCTGCTTCTCTCCGCCGGAGAGCTTGTAGCCCCGCTCCCCCACCACGGTGTCGTACCCGTCGGCGAGCTCGGCGATCCGGTCGTGGATGTTGGCGGCCCGGGCCGCGGCCTCCAACTCCTCCTGAGTCGCTTCGGGCTTGCCGTACAGCAGGTTCCGCCGGATGGTCGTGTGGAAGAGGTAGGTCTCCTGCGTCACGACGCCGATCAGGTCGCCGAGGGATTCGAGGGCGATCTTCCGAACGTCGATCCCGTCTATCTCGACCGCCCCCTCCTGGACGTCGTATAGGCGCGGCACCAGGTAGGTGATGGTGGTCTTGCCGGCACCGCTCGGACCCACCAGGGCCGCAAGCTGCCCGGGGAGGATCTCCAGGTCCACGCCATCGAGCGTCCAGGGTCGCGGCGCCTCTTGGTCCACATCGGTCTCGGACACGACGACGTCGGGAGGCGAGATCGGGAGCCGGTCCGGAGGCGGCGTGTCGTAGTGGAAGCGGATATCGCGGAGTCGGACGTGCCCGCGGACCTGCTCCGGGTCGACCACGACCGGGTCCGGATCGTCCTGGATGTCCTGAGGCAGATCCATGTACTCGAAGATCCGGTCGAACAACGCGAACGACGTCTGAACGTCGTTCGAGATCTGCAGCATCGATCCGATCGGGAAGAAGATCCTGGACTGGAGGGTGGTGAACGCGACGATCGTGCCCGCGGTGATCGCCGCCGGTTCGCTCGACGTCACCCATCCCACGACGAGGTAGGTCAACGCCGGCATGATCGCGAAGAACGTCCCGACGATCGCGAAGAAAGACTGGCCGATCATCGTCTGACGGATCGTGAACCCGGTGAGTCGCTGGTTCTCCTCACGATATCGGTCGATCTCGTGTCGCTGACGTCCGAACGACTTCGATAGCAGGATGCCACTGACGCTCAGGGTCTCCTCGGTGATCGCGGTGAGGTCGGCGAGCGTCCTCTGGGTGTTGGTCGCGACCTCACGACGGGCGCGTCCCACCTTGACGGTGAGCCAGATGAAGATCGGCGTGATGCAGAGCGACATCACCGTGAGCGGCCACGAAAGGAGAAGCATCGCGATCAGCGTGCTCAGGATGATCACGACGTTGGCGAGGAGGGAGGCGGCCGTGCTGGTGACCACGGATTGGACCCCGCCCACATCGTTCCCCAGCCGAGACTGGATCTCACCGGTCCGGGTCGTGGTGAAGAACCGCAGCGGCATGAACTGCAGGTGCCTGTAGAGACCGTTGCGCAGGTCCTGCATCACCTTCAAGCCGATGAGGTTCGATAGATACGTCTGGCCGACACCGATCGCGCTCGTGATCATGGGGATGGCGATCATCAACGCGACGAGCCGATACAGGACGGGAAGATCGGGATGACACGCCGTCGCGGTGCAGTTCAGGCCCGTGTCGAAGACCTGCTTTATGAGCAGCGGGTTCACGATACCCAGGGCCGAGGTCAAGACGATGGCGACCCCGACCACGACCACCCGACGTCGGTATGGACTGAAGGTCGCCACGACGCGGCGGACCGTGGTTCGCGTGATGGGACGCTTGTCCTCGTCCGAGAGGGGAGCAGCGAAGAAACGGCCGTGGCGACCCATGAGGCAAGGATACGGGCGCCCACCGATACGACCGCGGACGGCCAGGCTCTAGACGACCTCCGGATGGATGGGATCTTGCACCAGGGAGCGAGCCCGGCTCATGACCTCGTCGAGCATCGAGGGTGTGAGCTTGCCGGTGAACGTGTTCTGCTGGCTGGGGTGGAAGCAGCCGATCAGCGAGTAGGGGGCTAGGGCGGCCTCCGCCCCGTGTCCGAACCGCGGCTTGGGCTTCGCGGAGTGGCCGAGCGTGGCGAGCGCACGCAGCGCCCCGTCCCAGGCGAACGACCCGAGCGCGACGATCACTCGCAACTCCGGCAGGGCCGCGATCTCGCGTTCGAGGAACGGGAGGCACGCGTCGCGCTCCTGGGGGGTGGGCCTGTTGCCCGGCGGAGCGCAACGGTTCACCGCGCTCACATAAGCGCCGTAGAGGAGCAGGCCGTCGCCGCGCGAGACCGACGTCGGTTGGTTCGCGAAACCGCAGCGGTTGAGCGAGGCGTAGAGGAAGTCACCCGATCGATCCCCTGTGAAGATCCGTCCCGTCCGGTTGCCACCATGCGCCGCAGGCGCGAGCCCCAGGATCAGCACGCGTGCGTCCGGATCTCCGAAGCCCGGCACCGGCCGGCCCCAGTACTCCTGGTCGGCGAAGCGAGCGACCTTCTCGCGAGCCGCCTGTTCCCGCCAGGCGACCAACCGAGGACATGCCCGGCAAGCGACGACTTCGGCCTGGACGTCGGTCAACATGTCGCGCGTCACCGGCGCGCGGCCGCCCAGTCGTCGAACCCCCCGATGGAGGACGTGACCTCGCCGTCGCGCACCTCCAGGATCCGATCGGGGATCCGGTCCAGCAGGTACCGGTCGTGCGAGATCACGATCACGGTCCCGTCGAACGCCTCCAGCGTGGACTCGAGCACCTCCATGCTCTCGATGTCCAGGTGGTTCGTGGGTTCGTCCAACAGCAGACAGTTCGCCCCGCCGAGCATGAGCAGGCATAGCTGCAGCCGCGTGCGTTCGCCGCCGGAGAGCGTCCCCACCGGCTGGCGCATCTGCTCGTAGCGGAACAGGAACCGACCGAGGAGCGAGACCGCGTCCTCCTCATACATGGGCTTCGCGTTGCGCACGAACTGGATAGGCGTGAGGTGCGGCGGCTCGGTCTCATGGCCCTGCGCCAAGTAGCCGAACCTCACCGACGGCCCCACCCATCGCTCCCCCGTCGTGGGCTCGATCGCACCCGTCAGCACCTGGCCGAGCACGCTCTTGCCGGCGCCGTTCGCACCTATCACGCCCACGCGCTCGCCGCGCGTGATGGTGAGATCGACGTCCAGGAGCACCGGATCGTCTCCGAATGCCACGGACACGCCGCGGAGCTCCACGATCTTCTTGCCGCCCCGCTCCGTGGCGCGCATCTCGAGCGCGATCTTCCGTCGTTCGAACACCGGGCGGTCGACCTTGTCCATGCGATCGATCTGCCGCTGCTTGTTCCGCGCCTGCTTGATGTGGCGTTCGTCCACCACGATGCTCGCCCAGAGCTTGAACCGGGCGATCGCCTCTTCCAGCCGCGCGATCTCCTTCTGCTGAGTGACGTAGAGCTGCTGCTGACGCTGGAGCGCGATCTCCTTCGCCACCGCGAACGCGGAGTAGTTGCCGGGCCAGAGCGTGATCCTCCCGTCGTCCAGCTCGGCGATCTGATCGACCGTGTCGTCCAACAGGTATCTGTCATGCGAGATCGACACCACCCCGCCGGGGAACCCGGCGATCAGATCCTCCAGCTGCTCGCGCCGGTCGGCGTCCAGGTGGGTTTCGGGCTCGTCCAGCAGAAGCAGATCCGGCTGCCGGATGAGGCAGGCCGCGAGCGCGACCAGCTTCCGCTGTCCACCCGAGAGCTGAGTCGTCGGCAGCGCCAGATCGTCCTCGGGTATGTCGAGCGAGAGCAAAAGGCTTCGCACCTGGCCGGCCAGGCCCGGGCCGCCGATCTCCACCCACCGGTCCAGCAACCCTTGCTGCCGAGTGAGGACGCGCTCCATCCGCGCCAGGTCCGCGATCACGTCCGGGCGAGCCAGCTCCTGCTCTACCGCGCGCAGCTGCCCGTCCAGGTCCGCCACATCGGGGCGCGCGGCCATGACCGTCGCCTCGGCGGTCCGCTCATCGCCGTCGGGGTTCTGATCCAGGTACGCGGTCACCAGCCCACGACGCCGGACCACCTCGCCGGCCGACGGCGTCTCGAGGTCGGCCAGGATCTTGAGCATGGTCGACTTGCCGGCGCCGTTGGGACCGACGATGCCGATCCGGGCACGCTCCGTCACCTCGAAGTCCAGACCCTTGAAGACCGTCCAAGAGCCGAAGGACTTCTCGACGCCGACCAAGGCGGCAAGCGTGGTCACGGTCGGTGGGTCGCGTTCATCTCGCGAAGCGACGGTGGTGGATCCGGCGCCTCCAGCCAGCGCTCCATGTTCGCCTTCACGGCGGGCCACTCTGAGTCGAGCAGGGCGTACCACGCGGTGTCGCGGTTGCGGCCCTTGATGATCATGTGCTGGCGGAACACGCCTTCGAACGTGAAGCTCAGGCGCTCAGCCGCCGTGCGCGACCGGGTGTTCAACGCGTCGCACTTCCACTCGACCCGGCGGTGCCCCAGCTCGTCGAATGCGGTCCGCAGCATCAGGTACACGGACTCGGTGTTAGCCCGTGTGCGTTGCGCGCGCGGCGCGAACCAGATGTTCCCCAGCTCCAGATGGCGCATGTCCGGATCGATGTTCATGAACGTCACCAGACCGACCGGATCATCGGACCGGCGATCGATCACCGTGAAGAACATCGGATCGTCCGACTCTGGCAATGGGTCGATCCACAGGCTCATCGAACCCTGGTCAGCCCACGGCCCGTACGCCATGTACGTCCACATGCGCGCGGCTTCGTCGCTTCCGTCATGGGAGGCAGCGAACAACCCCGCGGCGTGTGCGTCCGGGTCCACCGGTACGAGCGACACGAACCTGCCTTCGATCGGTTCGCGACTCGGACGCCGCGCCGGTGTCTGCGAGACCGGGTCGCCGATCGGGAGATCGCCCACGGCTAGGATCCGCGCGCGGCGAGCGCGGCGTCGGCCAGCACGTCGAGCGCCTCGTCCAGCTGCTGGTCGGTGATAACGAGAGGTGGCAGGTGGCGCAACACGTTGTGGTACAGGCCGCACGAGACTGTGATCAGGCCGCGCCGTTGCGTCTCGGCCATCAGCCGGCCGACGTAGTCTCCGTCCGGCTCCTTGGTCTCCCGGTCGCTCACCATCTCCACGCCGATCATCGAACCCAGGCCGCGGATGTCGCCGATCTGCGGCACGTCGCCGGACAGCTCCTCCCAGCGCGAACGGATCGCCTTGCCTACGATCTCGGCCCGCTCGATCAACCCTTCTTCCTCGATCACATCCATGACGGCGTTCGCGGCGGCGCATGCTACGGGGTTCCCGACGTACGTGCCGCCGATCGCGGAGGGACCGGGAGCGTCCATGATCTCGGTGCGACCGACCACGGCCGAGAGCGGGTAGCCGCTGCCGAGCGCCTTCGCCAGGATCACGATGTCGGGGTCCAGGCCGAAGTGCTCGCTCGCGAGGAAACGGCCGGTCCGCCCGCACCCGGACTGGATCTCATCGGCGATCGTGAGGATGCCTTGCTCGCGGCAGAGCGCCTGCACGCCCGGCAGGAACTCGGGCGCCGGCACGATGTAGCCACCCTCCCCTTGCTCGGGCTCGAAGATCACCGCCGCGACCGAGCGAGGGTCGACGACGGTGGTGAACGCGCGCTTCAAGACGTCGAGCGCGAGCTGCCCCGATCGCTCCGGGTTCGAGCTCCGATACGGATACGAGAACGGCACGCGGTAGACCTCGGGCGCGAACGGCCCGAACCCGCGCTTGTAAGGCGTGTGCCGGCTGGTGAGTGACATGGTCAGTAGCGTCCGTCCGTGGAACGCCCCCTCGAAGCACACGACACCCGGCCGTCCTGTCGCAGCCTTGGCGAACTTGACCGCGTTCTCCACGGCCTCCGCGCCGGAGTTGAAGAGGGCCACCTTGCGGTCGCCCCCCACGGCTCGGACCAACCTCTCGGCCAGCTCCACATAGACCTCGTACGGCACCACCGAGAAGTCCGTATGCGAGAACTTGGCTGCCTGCCGCTGTACGGCCTCCACCACCTTGGGGTGCGAGTGACCTACCAGGAGACACCCCAATCCGCTCGAGAAGTCGATCATGGTGTTGCCGTCGACGTCGGTGACGGCGGCGCCGAGCCCGTGGTCGATGACCGAGTTCACGTGCAGGTCGAGCGGGTCGCACACCACTCGTTCCTTGCGAGCGATGATCTCGCGCGAGTTCGGACCCGGGAGCTCGGTCAGCATCTCGATCGTGGGCACACGTCCTCCTTGCGGCCTCGGGGTGAGCGTCAGCCGGGAAGGCTATCGCGGAGGTGGGGCGAGCGGCAGCGGGTCCGGCTACCGAGCCCCCAGCTCGCGGAACCGGGCCGCCGCTGACACGAAGACCTCGAGCGGACCAAGGAGCTCTTCCACGGCCCAGATCAGCCCTTCGAACCCTCCCAGCTCGGGCGCCTCCTCGCGGAGTCGCCGCGCCCGCCGAAGGGATTCGTCGATCCCGCGGTCGCACGCGGCCCAATCGGGTTCGACAGCATCCGCGCACCACGCCGGCATAAGCGCTCGCGCTCTCGTCACCCCTTCTTCGAACTCAAGCAACGCGTCGGGCAGTGAGCGACCCGGCATCCGCGTGGTCGGCATGACATCCGTGAGCGCCGCCTTCGCCGGCTCGATCTGGTCCAGGACCCTGCGGAACGCCGCGAACGAGGACCCGAGCTCAGGGGGCAGCCGTCTCCGACGGAGCCTCACGGTCCGAAGGCCTCCGTCCGTGCGGCGACGATCGCGGCCGGGTCGTTCGTGGCGACGGCGTCCACCCCGGACCTCATCAGGGCGACGGCATCGGCAGGATCGTCGGTCAGCCATGTGCCTAGTCGCATCCCTTCCCCGTGTACGCGATCAGCCAAGGAGGATCCAGCGGCGAGCACCCCTCCAGCGAAAGGCAGGACCCAGGCGTGACCCTGATCCCGAGCGAACCCGAACGCGGCGAGCGGGTCGACGTCCTCTGTCGTGAGCAACCCTGTCGGAACGTCCGGCGCCAGCGCGAGCGCCCGCGCGATCGAGGAAGGGTTGAAGCTCGAGATCAAGACCGTGCCCACGAACGCCACCTCGTCCAGGGCGCGGAGCGTCGCCTCAACGGCGAGCTCGTTCTCGCCGTCGAAGTCAGGCTCGCCGGGGATGTTCTTGATCTCCACGTCCACGGCGGCCCGGCCGGACAGGCACGCGAGCGCATCCTCTAGCGTGGGCACCTCGACGAGCGCGCCGTCGGCCGTGCGGATCCTAAGCGCCTTCAGCTCGTCCAGGCGGAGATCGCGCACCAGGCCGTGTCCGCCGGTGGTTCGCGAAACATCCGGATCGTGCATAACCACGGCGACGTCGTCGGCGGTCATCCGCACGTCGAACTCCACGACGTCTGACCCCACGGCCACCGCCGCGTCGAAAGCAGCGAGGGTGTTCTCGGCCTCCATGGCAGAGAACCCACGGTGCGCCACGACCAGCCTGTCGGCCTCTTGACTGAATCTTCGTTCAGACACTAGGCTCACCCTACTCCCTGCCCTGCAGGCTCATGGTCGAACCCACACGCATGATGATTGAACGGCGATTCAGGCACGACCCCGCCCATACGGTGTGGGTCGATCGGGCGCGCTGTATCGGCGAAGACCCGGAGCTCTTCTTCCCTATGGGCGCACCCTCGCTCGTACAGTCGCAGACCGGGCGCGCCAAGGCGGTCTGCCGAGGATGCCCGGTCCAGCCCGACTGCCTGGAGTGGTCGCTCGTGACGGCCCAGGACGCCGGCGTGTGGGGCGGCCTGGACGAGGACGAGCGGCGCGAGATCCGCCGCGAGCGGCGGCGAGCATCCACCCTCCAGGTCGTGCTTCGCTAGCACGATTCAACCTGGGTCGACGCGATCCACCAGCGGTGTGATGATGACGCAGCTCTAGGTCCATCGGCCCTCCGACCTCCCCGGCCGGCGGGACATTCGTCGGCGGCTCCGCCGCCGGAGAGGGAGGGGTCACGTGAGACGCGCTTCGATCATGTTCGCAACCATGTGCTTGCTCGCATCACTGGTCGCCTCGACGGCAGAGGGCACAGCCCGGCAGCGTCCGGTACGAACGGCAGCGAAGGGCAACAGCCATATCCGCCGCTCGATAGACGGGATCGCGTCCGCGACTCGCCGACCGACGTCCAACTTCGTGGCGTCGTCGATCGACTGCACAGCCACCACCGCTCCGGGAGCGACCAATACGCAGCTCGACTGCGACTCCGAGCTCCCGAACAACGAGCCGGACATCGTGGTCGACCCCGAGGATCCGCTCCACATGATCGCCAGCTCCAACGACTACGACCAGTGCTGCGACGCCTTCTACACCACGTTCGACGGTGGACAGACCTGGACGGTGGGCGACATGTCGAACGAGGGAATCAAGCGCACCGGCAGCGACCCCGTCACGGTGATCGATCCCAAGAGCGGGAACGCGATCCATTCCTCGCTGAACTACCGGTTCACGCCCGGCGGTGAGTCGACCGACGGCGACCTGGTGGTCTCGATCTCCACCGACGGCGGCATCACGTGGGGGAAGCCGGTCGTGGTGTCGGACGGCGAGGGCGCCGACAGCGCTCCGCTGCAGATCTTCAACGACAAGGAATGGATGGTCACGGACACGGATCCCGGCTCGCCCTTCTACGGCCGCACGTACCTGACGTGGAGCCGGTTCGTGGCCCGCCACGGCCACTACAAGAAGTCGCCCATCTGGGAGTCACACAGCGACGACGGCGGGTTGACCTGGAGCCCCGAGCAGGAGATCTCGGGCAGCGCGGCGTTCTGCACCTTCCAAACCGCAGGCGCCGCCGGCAAGTGCGACGAGAACCAGTTCTCAGTCCCGGTCACGGCTCCGAACGGGACCGTCTACGTGGCTTTCGAGAACGGCCAGAACTCATCGGCGTGGGAGTACGGCCGCGAGTGGGAGAGCAGCTACCTGGTGGTCCGCTCGACGGACGGCGGCGTCACGTGGAGCCCGCCCGTGAACGCCGTAGACCTTGAGGACGGCAAGCACGACCTGCCCCAGTCCGTGTTCGGGCGCCAGACGCTGAACGGGTACCAGCTGCGTGTGAACTCGGCGGGCAACATCGTGGTGGGAGGTAACGGGACCCTTTACATCGTGTTCGCGGATAACCGCGCCGGCACGCACGACGTGCCGGATCCGATCACCGACATGAACATCTACCTGGTGATGTCGACGGACGGCGGGGTCACTTGGAGCGCTCCCACCGCTGTGGACGCCGGTCCGAGCGACCAGTGGTTCCCATGGGCCGACATCAACCCGGTAACGGGGCAGCTCGGCGTCATCTACAACACCCGCGATGCCGCGAACCCCGATCTGTACAACGCGGGGTACGCCGTAGGCACGCCGGGATCGTTCACTCGCTCGATCGTGAGCGCGAATCCATCGGACCCCACGAACTCGCTCTTCTTCCAGACGAACGCACCGGGCTGCAAGAAGTGCGCATCGTTCAACGGCGACTACCTTGGACTCGACTTCGGGTCTGACGGCCGGGCCAACCTGGTTTGGACCGACATGAGCGTGCTGACGGACACGTTCGGCGGGGACCCACTGCCGCATCCACGAACCCTGCAGTTCATCTTCTTCGCACGCGTCTGATCGGGCGAACGGTTGAGGGTCTCCCGGCGATAGCCGGGAGACCCGGGCGCTCAGACCAGGCTCGAGGGACAGAGGTCGCTGACCGGGCACTCCTCGCACCTCGGCTTGCGCGCGACGCAGATAGACCGACCGTGGTCGATCAAGGCGTACGTGAAGTCGAACCACCGCTTCCGCGGGATCGACCGCATGAGGTCCCGCTCGATCTTGTCGGGATCCTTCTCGGTGCTGAACCCCAGGCGTTCCGCGAGACGTCGCACGTGGGTATCGACGGCGATCCCCTCCACGACGCCGTAGGAGTTGCCGAGCACGATGTTCGCCGTCTTCCGCGCCACTCCGGGCAACGTGATCAGGTCCTCCATGGTGTCGGGGACCTTGCCGCCGTGGACCTCCACGATGCGTGAGCACGCTCCCCGGATCGACTTCGTCTTCTGGTTGAAGAACCCGGTCGACTTGATATCGGCGGCCAGCTCCGAATCCGGGACCTTCAGGTAGTCCTTCGCGGAGCGGTACTTCTTGAAGAGATCCTTCGTGACCATGTTGACGCGTTCGTCCGTGCACTGCGCGGACAGGATGGTCGCCACCAGGCACTCGAGCGGGTTGGAGAAGTTGAGCGCCACATGGGCGTCCGGGTACGCCTTCGAGAGGCGCTTCACGATCTCGGGAGCGCGATCCTGGATAGGGGAATCACGGGTTAGCGCCATCAGCTCATCAGTTCGAGCGAGAAGGCGTCGCCGCTCGCGTGGTCCGCCCAGCTGCCGCCTTCCCAGATGTGCACCCCGGAACGGCCGGCCACGGACCATGAATGGCCGTCGCCGACCATCGCCGTCTCCTCATCGATCGCCACCAGTCGCCCACCCTCGGGAACGGCCTCGGTCATGAATGCCCTGGCCCCTGGGATCCAGGTATCTATCATGTCCCAGTGCGGACCGAACAACGTCCGCGGGACGAAGCCCAACCCTGGCTTGAACACCTGTTCCAGATCGTCGGCGTCGGAGTCGAACGTCAGCTCGGTCAAGCACGCGACCCCCGCGCTGCAACCTGCGTAGGCCAGACCCCGACCCAGACGATCCAGCATGACTCGGCAGAACGCGGAGTCCCGAAGCGTTTCGGCCAGGTACCAGGGGTTCCCCCCGGAGAAGAAGACGACGGACGCCGAGGATAGGTCGTCGACGTACTCAGGGCGCTCGGCATCCTCACGGGTCCGGATGGGTAGCACCCGAGCAACGATCCCTGAACGTCCGTAGTGCTGGAGGCCCTTGTTCGCCCAGCCTTCGAAGACCTCGTCACCCTCGCGCGCAGACGCGGTGGGTACGATCAACACCGACCCGTCGCCGTCCGAGTGCTCGAGCAGCCAACCGTCGACGTCGTCGTGCCAAGACTCGAACTCGCCCGACCCCATGAGCGCGAACGCACCTTCGCTCATACCCCGGCCTCGGCGATCGCTTTCGCGAAGCCCGGGATCGCTCGCTCCACCATGTCATCGTTCGCAGTAAGCGAGATCCGGAAGTACCCGGGCATCTCGAACATCGCACCGGGAAGCACATACACGTCGTGACCGACGAGGATCTTGCAGAACGCCTCGTCATCTTCCAAGGGTGAGCGGACCAAAACGTAGAAGGTCCCCTCAGGCTCGATCGCGTCGTACCCCTGTTCGCGAAGAGCACCGACGAGGCGGTCGCGCCGTCGCTGAAGCGTGTCGACGTTGACCGACAGCTTCTCGAGCTCTGGGATGGCGTGCTGCAGAGGCGCCACCGGGAAGGCCCACCCGAACATGATCTGCCCTACGAGCAGAGGGACGCGGATCTCGTCGGTCTCGGGCATGTCCGGTGGCGTCGCGATGTAGCCGAGACGAGACCCGGGTGAGAGCAACGTCTTCGCGTACGTGTAGATGAGGAACGAGTGAGGGTAGTGCGCGACGGGCGTGGGGAAGACCCTCCCGTCGAACACCACTCGGTTGTATGCCTCGTCCGAGAGCAGGAAGATCCGTCTGCCGTTTCGCTCGGATGCCTCCTCGAGAAGCCGCGCGAGGTCGTCCAGGAGCTGAGGCGGGTAGATCCGGCCCGACGGGTTGTTGGGCGAGTTCACGATGATCGCCCTCGTGCGCGGCGTGATGGCGGCCGCGATAGCGTCCAGATCCAGGTCGAACGTGGTCCGGTCCGCATAGACACGCACAGGTGTCGCGAGTGATCCGACGATGAGGGCCTCGTAGAAGAACCACGGCGGTGACACGAAGATCACTTCGTCACCTGGGTCCACCAGCAACCGCAGCACGATGGCGAGGCCGGAGAAGTTCCCGTTCGTCATGTGGATGTCGTCGTCGCGGAACGCGAGTCCGAACCGATGGCGGAGCCCGGCCCCGATCGCCGCCGTCGCCGACGGGAGGTCCATGGTGTATGCGTAGTGATCCTTGCCCGTCGGTTCCGTCCCGCCCCGCAGAGCCTCAACGTAGCCGGGCACAGGTAGATCCTGCGGATTGCCGAACATGAAGTCACACGACTCTGGCCGGCGCAGGGCTTCCCATAACTCGTCGGCCGTTCCGAACTCGGCGAACCTCCCGAGCCCGTTGATGATCGCTTGCATCTGTTCGGACACCGAGCCGTCCATCACGCCTCCTTCACCGCGCCTAGGCGGAACCATTCGGCCTTCATGGCACGGCGGAAGATATCCTGGCCGAACGCCTGAACCATCCCTCCGACCTGGCTGTCATGAGCCTCGATCGCCTGCAACTTCAACTCCAGGAGATCCGGCGGAAGCGGGAAGTCGATCGAGAGCTCCTCTCGCGGCGTCACGGGCGGAGTGCCGGGACGGAACACGTCGAACCGGTTGTAGATCGGCACGAACTCGTCCGCCCACTCCTGCGTGTTGGTCGCGTAGTGCACCCGCGAGCCGGACCTACCGACCTCCGCATGCGCTCGGGTCGCCCAATCGCTCACGGACATGTGCGCAACATGCCCGGTCATGCCATCGGGTCCGAACGTGAGCACGGTGTCGGGCTGCACGTCGGCCATGATGTCCCGGACCCTCTCGTATCCAGTCTCTGGAAGAGCGACGTCCATGTCGATGTCCGGCAGATCCAACCAGTGGTGCTCGGTCACGCCCAGGATCTCGAAGCAGCGCATCAGCTCGGCCTCTCGGACCTGGCCCATCGTGGCCGCGGGCCATCGCTCCTCGTCCATGGAGCCGCCCTCGCCACGCGTGGCGGTCACGCAGACCACGCGCCGACCGTCACGTACGGCCTGCGCCATCAGTCCTGCGGTGAGGTATGTCTCATCGTCGGGGTGGGCCCATATCCCCAGGATCGTTCCAAGCCCGTCCATCACATCGCCCTCCGCTTTTTCGTCAGGGCATGGTAGCGGGGCTTCGATCAGCTCGTTGGGGAGTCGTGCTCTCGGATCATGAGCTGGATCCGGACCAACAGGTCAGGCGGCACGACGTCGCCGCCGCACTTCGCGCCGATCAGCTCCTTCAGGTGGCGCTGGAAGTCCGCGTGCTGCATGCACGGTGAACAATCGTCCAGGTGTCGCTGCAGGAGCGATCCCAGGTCCGACGCCAGCTCGCCGTCCAGGAATCGCTCGATCTCCAGAAGCGTTTCCCGACAGCCATAGCTTCCCTCACCCATCGACAAATCCCCGTTCTTTCGCCGTGTCCCACAACGCCTTCTCCAGGGCTTTCCTTCCCCGGTGCAGACGCGACATGACCGTGCCGATCGGCGTCTGCATGATGTCGGCGATCTCCTTGTAGCTGAACCCCTCCACGTCGGCCAGCAGAACAGGCAGCCGGAAGTTCTCGGGTAGCGACTCCAACGCACCCTTCACAGCCTCATCAGGTATCCGATCGAGAACCTCCGTTTCGGCCGAGTCCTCCACGCTGCGCGCGCCTATCTTGTCGAACAGGTACCACTCGTCGAGGTCGTCGGGGCCCTCCGCGATCTGGGGCTGACGCTGCTTCTTCCTGTAGGTGTTGATGAAGCTGTTCGTGAGGATCCGGTAGAGCCACGCCTTCAGGTTGGTGCCCTCCTTGAAGCCCGCGAAGCCCCGGAAGGCGCGCAGATAGGTGTCTTGCACCAGATCCTCCGCGTCGGCCGGGTTACGGGTCATCCGAAGGGCCGCCCCATACAGGCCGGACATGAGAGGCATCACGTCCCGCTCGAATCGCTCTCGCAGCGCGGCGACGTCCGTTGGCGTCGCGGTCTCTCCCGCTATCGACATGAGAACGCAGTATCCCCTATGACCAGGGCCGATGACCCTCCGGGCCTTCCGTGAAGCTGTCACAACTCGAGGGAGGGTGGGAAGATGGCTCGAATGCCCGACAGCAACGGACGCGGATCGCGCAACCGCTGGACCCCCGACTCGGGCGGTTCCGGAGGCTCCGGCACGCCCAGGCCTCGATTCAGCCCTTGGCTCGCCGTCCCTCTCCTTCTGCTCGGGATGCTGCTCTTCAGCAGCTACCTCAACAACGCGGGCACCCGCCAGATCGACCTCTCCACGTTCCTCGCCTACGCGGAGCAGGGGCAGATCGTCGGCACGGTGGAGATCTCGTCATCCAGCGTCTCCGGCGAGTTCAAGCAAGACGGCGAGACCACCAAGTTCAGCGCCACGCTGCCGCCCGGGTACGACACGTCCACGCTCACCACCCAGCTGGATGAGCTCAAAGTCGATTACAAAGGCGTGCAGCCGAGCGTGTTCACGTCGCTCATCCTCAACATCCTGCCCTTCGCGCTGGTGATGGTGCTCATCTACTACTTCGTGTTCCGCAAGATGGGAGGGGGGGCGGGTTCCGCGCTCAACCTCGGCCGCAACAAGGTGAAGATCTACGACCGCAAGGAGATGAAGACCAGCTTCAACGACGTCGCGGGCGTGGACGAGGCCAAGGAGGAGCTCGGCGAGATCGTCGACTTCCTGAAGAACCCCAAGAAGTACCAGCGACTGGGCGGGCGCATCCCGAAGGGTGTGCTGCTGCTCGGGCCTCCCGGGTGCGGCAAGACCCTGCTCGCCCGCGCCGTCGCCGGTGAGGCCAACGTGCCGTTCTTCTTCATGTCGGGCTCGGAGTTCGTGGAGATGTTCGTGGGCCTCGGGGCCGCGCGCATGCGTGACCTGTTCCAGCAGGCTAAGGAGAAGGCGCCGGCGCTGATCTTCCTGGACGAGATCGACACCATCGGCAAGGGACGGGGCGGGGCGATGGGCGCCGGTTTCGGCGGACACGACGAACGCGAGCAGACGCTCAACCAGCTGTTGGTGGAGATGGACGGATTCGACTCGTCGAAGGGCGTGATCATCATGGCCGCCACCAACCGTCCCGACGTGCTGGACCCGGCGCTGATCCGTCCCGGCCGCTTCGACCGCCAGGTCGTAGTGGACCGCCCCGACCTGCGGGGCCGTGAGGAGATCCTGCGGGTGCACGCGCGCGGCGTGGCTCTGGACCCCGACGTCGATCTGCACACGATCGCCTCCCGCACGCCAGGCTTCACGGGCGCCGACCTGGAGAACGTTGTGAACGAGGCCGCGCTCCTGGCCGCGCGTCGCGAGAAGAACTCGGTCACGAAAGAGGAGCTGGAAGAGGCGATCGACCGCGCCAGCATGGGACTGGAGCGCCGGTCACGCGTGATGAGCGAGAAGGAGAGGATCCGCGTGGCCAGCCACGAGATGGGTCACGCGCTCGTCGCCCACTTCAGCGAGAACCTGGACCCCGTCCACCGCGTGACGATCATCCCCCGCGGGACGGCCGCACTCGGCCTGACCATGGTGCGACCGCTCGAGGATCGTTACCTCGCCACCGAGCCCGAGCTGAACGAGATGCTTGCGTTCGCCATGGGTGGGCGCGTGGCAGAGGAGCTCTGCTTCGAGGAGATCTCGACCGGCGCGCAGAACGACCTGGAGCGCGCGACGCAGGTGGCGCGCGCCATGGTCACGGAGTACGGCATGAGCGAGAAGGTCGGCCCGCTCTCGCTCGGCCACGAGGACGCCAACTCCATATTCAGCGCGCCCAAGATCTCCGGGCAGACCGCCGAGGCGATCGACCAGGAGGTCAACAGGCTCCTCACCGAGGCGCACGATCGGGCCGAGAGGATCCTGCTGGAGCACCGGCAGCTGCTCGACGACCTGGCGGCCTTGCTGCTCGTAACCGAGTCGATGGATGGAGCCGACCTGGAGGCTTACGCCACGGGAACCAAGCCCATCCCTGATCCCGCCACGGCACAGCCGAACGGCAGGAAGACGGTCCGACCCACCCCCGAACCTCAAGAGGCGGCATCCTCCGGGGTTTCACCCGCGGGACCACCTGCGCCGCCGATGCCCGCCTTAGACTAGTCCAGCACAGACTAGTCTCCGCGAGGACGAGGCTCATCGGGCGGCTCGCCTGACACCGTGAGGTCGTAGCGGTCGCGCCAGCGGTCCAGGAATCTGTAGAAGTTCCGTTTGGACCACTTGGCTCGCTCTTCGGGCGGCGTCTGGAACCACATCCGATGCTCGTGCCGCTCAACCGGCACGGGAACGACCAATGCGCGCAAGCCCTGATCCTTGATGCGGAACGAGTATTCGATGTCCGCCGTGCGGTACCAGCGGAACTTCTCGTCGAACATCCCGGCGGTCGTGAGGATCTCTCGTCGGAACGCCATGAGGTATCCCTCGACCGCGTCGCACTCCGGCCCCTCGGTCGTATCGAACTCGCGGAGGTCGGGCGACACGATCCCGAACGGCCCGCACACCCCAACCGTCGGGTCTTCGAGCGCGGCCTCCAGCGGACCCAAGACGTCACCCGTTGCTTCGACGGATCCGTCCATGGCAAGCACGACGCGACCCCGCGACCGTTTCAGTCCGGCGTTTCGGGCGGCGGCCCACCCCGTTCCCTCCTCGAGAGATACGACCTCGACCTCGTCGCCGAACACCGACGGGACCAGGCCCGTGACGTCGGCCACCACGTATTGCACCCGACGCGCGCCCGCGTTGGATCGGAACGATGAGATGGCCCGGACGACGTCCTCGGGCCAGCCCTCGACGACCCAATGGATCGAGACGTCGGCCGTCGCGGGTTGGTCCAGGACGGACCCGACATCGGTCGCCCGCAGGCGAGCCGGGCCTTCGCCCGCCGTCGATCCGGCGGCGAGGAGCGGTTCGAGGCGCCACCCGTCGGGTTCGTCGACCACGGTCCAACCAGCTGCGACGATCCGGTCCCTGAGTTCGTCTGCCCCCGCGAAGTCCTTCGCGGCGCGCCGTTCGGCGCGTTCGTCGGCCAGATCTCGAACGTCTCGTGGCGCCTCACCCATGGGACAGCGCCTCCGGGATGGGTCGGCTAAGCGTCAGGCCGTCGCGGCCTTGGTGGCCGAGCGCAGACGACCCGCCATCTGCTGCAGGGTCTTGAGAGCGATCGAGGGATGCTCCTGCATGAGCCCGCGGAACACCCACTCGGTCAACCCGAGCATCTGTACATCGGTCGTGGCGGTGACGGTCGCCGTGCGAGGCCCGCCGTCCAGCAGGGCGATCTCGCCGAAGAACTCGCCGGGGCCTAGTGTCGCCTTCTTCTTGCCGCCGATCGTGACGTCGGCGGTCCCCTCCACCAGGATGAACAGACCGATGCCCGGCTCGCCCTCGCGGGCGATAACGGTTCCGGCCTTGTGAGGTATGTCGCGCACCACTCGGGCCACGGTCTGAAGGTCCCGCTGCGAACAGTCCGCGAACAGTGGCACCTTGGCCAGGCGGCTCACGTTGGCTTTCGTCGTCCCCACGGCCCTCTCCCCTCACCAGCGGTGCAACGTATCCGCGAATCCTACCCCGGACGCCCGGTCCTCAGTCCACCCGCCAGAGCGCCCAGTAGGTCGCCGGGTCGAACGCGATCCCGTCGGTTACGGCGGCGGCCTCGATCGCGGTCTTGAATCCGTCCGTGCGCGCGACACCCAGCCAATGAGCCTGAACGTAGTCGTGCAGGACCTCCACGAACCTGTCGACCCCGAAGAGACCGGCCAGGTTGGCCAGCAGACAGCCGCCGCCGCTGTAGATCGTGAAGTACTCCCCCAGATGTGTGGCCCAATAGGCCATGTCGTTCGTCAGGCGGGCGCCGGCCGAGGGCCAATCGAATCCGGAGCACTGCTTCCACGCGCTGAACGGCAGGTACTGCGCCCAGGTGGCGAAGGACTCGTCCAGCCAAGGCTCGGCGAACTGATCATCTCCGACTATCCCGTAGAAGTACTGGTGAGCCAGTTCATGGCTGATCGTGTATCGGTCGCGGTTGGTGAAGATGATCGTGGGGTACTCCATGCCGCCGAACGTCCTGAAGTCCGCGAGGACCACGTCCATGTCCGGGTACGGGAAGGTCCCGAACGCCTCCGAGTACTTGTCCATGGATCGCACCGCGACGGTGAGCGCCGCCCGGGCCCGCCGCACGCTCATATCGCGTGGCAGGTACGAGACCACGACACGGGTCCCGCCGGACCTGCCCTTGACGGACGCGAGGCGCCCTGCGGCCCACTCGAAGTCGCGGACGTCGTTCGCCACGTAGGTAGTGATCCGGCGCCTGCCCTGGGTTCGTGATCCGACTCGCCGAGCCCGACGTGGGCGTACTGAGGCCGGCGGGGACGTTCAACGTGACCCGGTAGTCCCCGACCACCGAATAGAAGCTCTCGCCGATGTCCACGAACGGATCCAGGTGCCAGCCGAGGTCGTCGTGGACGGCGAGCGTCGGGAGCGCGGTACCGGCCAACGCCAGACCGCCGTGGTACCCGAAGCGGTCGTTCTTGGCGGGTAGGTGGATGGCCACGCGCATGGCGATGGTCGCGCGTTCTCCCGGCGCCAGCGGCACGTCGAGCTCCACCGGGAACGCCGTGCACTTGCGTGAGAGCTTGCCCGCCGTGCCTCCTGTCACGTCGATGACGACGATCGCCTGCGCGCCGCAGCCCTTCACGCCGTTGGACCAAAGGCGGAGCCAGATGGTGGAGAGCGGGTCGGCATCCAGGTTGGTGAACGAGACGCGTGACGTGCCGCGCCAGTCGTGACCCAGCGCGCCGCCACGCAGCGCCACCACGTACGAGGGCTCCCCAGGGTTGCGGATCACGGTGTCTGCCTGAGCGGGCGCGACCGGCGCCAGCTGAAGCAACACGAGGGTGAGCGGAATGAAGCGCCTGAGGAACCTCATCGTCGTGCCCACTTATCGCGCGTGATCGCGTAAACGACGGCCTGGAAGCTCACGCCGTTGTCCCACACCTCGGCCTCGTGGTCGAAGCTCATGCCCAGCCGGCGCATCACCGCCAGGCTGCGCACGTTCGGTCGATCCGCGATGGAGATGACCCGCGGCGCACCGAGGGTGTCGAACGCGTGGTCCAGCCACGCGGTGGCCGCCTCGGTCGCATACCCGTTCCCCCAGTGATCGTAGGCGAGGCGCCACCCCACCTCGAGCTCGTCGGGGTAACCCTCCTGGTGATGAAGGCCGCACATGCCGAGGAACTCGCCGTCCTCCCGGCGTTCGACGGCCAGCAGCCCGATGCCCATCGGTCCTGGTGAGCACTGCTGCGCCCACGGAGCGACGTGTGTGGGCCCGAGAGCGATCCTCCGCCCGAGCCAAGGGGCCGACCGTCCGAGCCGGACGGGCGCAGCGCGAGGGCGCCACCGACGATGGCGACCGTCAGACCGAGCCCCACGCCCATCGCTCCGACCCTGCGCCGACGCGCACGACGGTCACGAAGTCGCGCAGCGTCGCCCAGGTCGAAACCCGCAGGTCAGAGGCAAGTCGAGACCTGCGAGTCGCTCGAGCACGTGCTTGACGTGCATCCGTCGGTGTCTCCGTTCCGGAGGCTGGCAGGGCGACGCGTTCGCGTGCCGCGAGGACGCGAACGGTGGCCGGGCCGATTCCTCATCGCCATCGCCTCGTCGTGCGATCGGCATGTCGACGTAGCTCCGATCACGACCAGGCGTGCACGTTCGGAGGCGGCCAGCGCGCCGAGCGCGCGCACCACGACATCGCGCGCCTCCACAGCCTCGAGATCGCGCGGGACTCCGAACTTGAGACGGCGTGGCGAAGCGCGACGGCGGCCCGTCGTCGGCGATTCCGGAAGGACGCTCATGCGCTCCGGACGAGATAGGCCGAGGGGTCGTCAGGATCGCCGTGCCGGTCCCACTGCTCCAAGTCCCGCAGGCACCGTGCTAGCGCGATGTCCTCCGCCTCGTGGCGATCACGGGTGATCACGCCAGAGCGCTGAGGACAGCCGGTCGCGCTCTTCGGCGAACAGCCTGACGGACGTCGCCGACCCGAAGGCATCCTCGATCGCCGGCGACGACGAAGTATCCATTGGTGACACGGACACCAAAGGACTCGATCATGTTGACGCGGGCTCGCATCGTCTGCGAGCCGCGCCAGCTCCGCGAATAGCCGGGCGCGGCGCGCTCGCCCAGCGTCTTCTTGCTCGAAGCTGTCGAACCGGCCTACCGTCGTCGCGGCACGCGTAGATCCGGGAACGGGAAAGGGTGCCGGCCTCCCGACACCTCTGACCTGCGCTTTCTTCGTCGCGGGGACAGGATTTGAACCTGTGACCTCTGGGTTATGAGCCCAGCGAGCTACCGGACTGCTCCACCCCGCACGAAGATGCTAGCCGAGGGCTCGACATCTCGACAAGCACGGCGGGGGGTAGGGCGACTGAACTCCGTCTGTTCGGCCGGGAACGATCCGCATGTCCAGGCGCGGCTAGGCCCGCCTCCGCCATAGGGGCCGCTTACCCCGGTTCACGTCGGTGATGAACTCGTCGATGCCGGCGAGCTTCCCCAAGATGCGGTCGATGCGGCCGTTAGGCTCCGGATCCGGGTCGACCGGGAGATCGAGGCGCGCCGCCGCCGAACCGTCGGCCGAATCCGCCAGGGCCGCCAGACGGACGGCTCCCTGCAGGTCCGTCGATCCCTGCTTCAGGCGTGCGAGGTCCTCGAGCGACGCGACCCGCGTCGCCACACCGTGGCTGAGGGTCACTTCGGTGGCGTTCGCGTCGAGCGCGGCGAACTCCGCGGCGTTCTCGAGGCAACCTAGATGCCCGAACGGCGTGTTGAACACTGCTCTGTGCTCGTCCCCACCGGTTGCGTCGCCGAGCTGGGCCCCCAGCTGCTGCAGCGCGAGCGACACGCGCGCCAGGTTCTGCTCGTCGTCGGGGACGCAGATGTCGACGTCGTCGGTATCCAGCGGCGCACCATGGATCGCGGCCGCCAACTCGCCGACCAGCACGTATCGAACACCGTGCGACCGCAAGCCGGCAAGGATCCGCAGCGCATCGACAGCCTCAGGCATGCTTCCCACCTCCCCCACACCATCATCGGCGCGGGGCTATCCACACCTTGAAGGGCAACCAGAGGGTCGCTGGCGCTACGAGGGGGCTGCGGGCGTCGTGGACACGGCTTCCCGGAACGCCGAGAGACGAGCCTCGATCGCCGGATCGTCGGCGAGCCTGCCGAGATGCCCCTCTCTTCCGCGGATCACCAGGAAGACCTCCTTCCAGAACTTCGCCCTGGGGGCCCCCACCGCAGCCCCCGTTCCCATCTGGAAGGCCCACCGCATCAGGGCGTCCACTTCGTCCCTCGTCACGACATCGACATGGACCCCTCGTCTGGTCAAGAACGCGAGAGAGTCCTCGTGATGGTCGACCACGTCTCCGATCGAAGCCCCGGGGAACACCTGGAGAAGTTCCCCCTCCCATAGCCGCGGTCCACGGCTCGACGTGGCCGTACAGGCCATGCCATGACGATCCGCGACCAGCGACGTCAACTCCACGTCAGGAGCGCCTTCCTTCCTCTGGCGCCGTGCCGTCATGACCTGCGCCACGACGCTATCGCGCACGCGCAGGAGCACGATCTCGATCGTGCCGTTCGGACAGCGACGAGCCCTGATCGCTCCGAATCCTGCGGCGATGAGCCCGTCGACGCACTCCACCAACACGGTGGGAACCTCGCCCTCGAGGGGCTCGCCAGGCCGGGGGCCGGAGACGAGTTCTCGACGTAGGCAACGCCTCAACCCTGCCAAGCGAACGATGAACAGAAACACTTCGAAGAGCCAGATCCCTCCCACGAGGACAGGGATCGCCCGCCAGCCCTCCAACCAGCCAGCGGGTAGGGCCACGATCACGAGGACGACCAAGAACGCACCCCGGGCTCCGGTTCGCTTCAGGACCTCCCTCCTCGGGAGCCGACGAGAGAAGGACACCCACTGGTAGCCGAGCAGCCCGATGCATGCGCCTAAGATCACGGCGAGGTCAGTGCGGATGCGACACCTCCAGGGACATCTCCACCGAACGAATCGACCGAACGAGCAGGTCGCTTGAGACGCGCACGCCCCGCCGGTGCTGGGTAGCATCGCCCCATGGCACGAACCGTTTCCTCCATCGTCGGAGATGCGTCGACCGGCACCTCGCCCGGGGGACGGCTCACCGTCGCGAACCCAGCCGACCTGTCGGAGACCTTTACCGAAGCACTCCTGGGCGATGCCGGCACGTTCGTCGACGCTTGTCGAACGGCGCGGGCCGCGCAGCCGGGCTGGGCGGCGGTCCCCGCCCCCGTCCGTGGACGCGTCATCCAGCAACTCGGACGCCTGGTGGAGGAGAACGAAGAGGCGCTCTCCCAACTGATCACCCGCGAGATCGGCAAGCCGATCAAGGAGTCGCGCGGCGAGGTGCAGGAGGTCATCGACACCTGCAACTTCTTCCTGGGTGAGGGACGCCGGCTCTACGGGCAAACGGTGCCTTCGGAGATGCCCGATAAGCAGCTCTTCACGTTCCGCATGCCGGTCGGCGTGGCCGCGATCATCACGGCGGGGAACTTCCCGGTCGCGGTCCCCTCTTGGTACCTGGTCCCGGCTCTCCTGTGCGGCAACGCCGTGGTCTGGAAGCCCGCCGAGTACACACCGGCCATCGCTGAGGCGTTCGCGCAGCTGATCCTTCACGCCGGGCTCCCCGAGGACGCCTTCAGCATGGTGCTCACCGACGGGACCCAGACGTTCGCCGGTCTGGAGCGTGCGCTGGACGACGGCCTCGTGGACAAGGTCGGATTCACCGGCTCAACCGATGTGGGCCGGCGGATCGGCGAGCTCTGCGGACGTCACCTCCAATCGCCGTGCCTCGAGCTGGGCGGCAAGAACCCGCTCGTGGTCATGCCCGACGCTGACCTCGACCTGGCCGTGGAGGGCGCGCTGTTCAGCGGGTTCGGGACGGCGGGCCAGCGTTGCACCTCGCTCGGCATAGCGATCGTTCACGCCGACGTCCACGACGACTTCATGGCGCGGTTCGACAAGGCGGCAGGCGAGGCGGCGATCGGCGACCCGACGCAGGACGTGCTCTACGGACCCATGATCAGCCAGCGGTTCTGCGACCGGTTCCTCGGATGGCTCGATCTGATCCAGCCGCACCACCGCGTCAGCGGCTCCACAGGCATCGGGCGCATCACGGCCGCCAACCCGCGCGAGGGGTTCGTGGGCGACCCCGACATGGGCATCTACTGCCACCCGACGATCGTGGATGGAGTGCGCGCCGAGGACGCGCTGTACTCGACCGAGACGTTCGGCCCTATCGTGGCGGTCGCCTCGTTCGACACGTTCGATCAGGCGATGGATCTGGCGAACGGCCACGGGTACGGGCTGTCGTCGTCGATCTACACGCGCGATCCGCTGAGCGCGTTCCGGTTCCGCGAGCGCATCTCGGCCGGGATGGTGAGCGTTAACAACTCCACGTCGGGCGCCGAGGCGCACCTGCCCTTCGGCGGCAACGGACGGAGCGGGAACGGCAGCCGTCAGTCCGGCATCTGGGTCCTGGATCAGTTCACCCGCTGGCAGGCCATGAACTGGGACTACTCGGGACACCTGCAGAAGGCGCAGATGGACGTGGCCGACCTCGAAGCCGACCTGAGCTTCCGCCTAGAAGGCTGAGGTCCGCCCCTACGGGGAGGGGCTCGCCGACGGGCTCACCGAGGCGCCGCCGGTCTGCTGCACCAGCAGCTCGTTCGCCTGCTCCACCAGGGTCTGCGCCGCCTGCAGCTCCCGCTGATAGGTGGCCAGGTCCCCGGCACGCAGGGCCACGTCGGCGGCAAGGAAGTGCTCGACCGCCTGATCGAGCAGGTCCGCAACCTGTTCATCGATCGTTCCGATTGGCGGCGGTTCCTCTCCGCCTCCCGTGCTGGGCTGCTGACCGGTGGTGGACGCGAGGAGCGCCTCGGACAGGGTGATGCCGACCCCGACCGTGTCCCCGTTCACCACGATGATCCGCTTCAGCTCGGGGATCGAGCTCTCCTGGTTCGAACGGACGTAGACCGGTTGCACGTAGAGCAGCGAATCGTTGATCGGGATCACCAGGAAGTCGCCGAAGACGATCCTCGACCCCACCTGACCCAGCAACGTGCGGAACGTCGAGAAGGTGGGGTCCTGGTTGATCTGCGCGAACACCTGGGTGGGACCGTCCACGTTGCGTCCCGCCGGGAACGTATACGCCACCATGTCTCCGTAGGAGCCCGGATCGGAGCTGACCGCCAACCACGACACCAGGTTCTGACGCTCGGCCGGCGTGAACGGGAGGATCAGCATGAATCGCTCGTCGGTCTCCTCCGGCAATCGCATCAGCGAGTAGTAGGGGCGGAGCGGACCCGACGAAGCCGAGTCGCCGCTCGCCGAGGGTTGGTTGGCCGAGATGGTGGGGTCGATCGGGATCTGCCAGACGTCCTGCTTCTGGAAGAAGACCGTCGTATCCGTGACGTGATACGTGGCGAACTGCGTCGCCTGCACCTGGAACAGACCCTCCGGATAACGGAAGTGCGCCACCAGGTCGGCGGGTGCCTCCGACAGAGGCGTGAACAGATCCGGGAACGCCGCCGCCCACGCCTGTACGATCGGGTCGTCCTCGTCGACGATGTAGTACTTCATGGTTCCGTCGTACGCGTCGACCGTCACCTTCACGGAGTTGGTCATGTAGTTGGCGCCGCCCTGAATGGCGCCGTCCGTCGCCGTGCCGAGGTCGATCTCCTGCGAGTACGGGTATTCGACGCTGGTCGTGTACGCATCCCAGATCCACGTCAGGCGTCCATCCACCACCGCGAAGTACGGATCCTCGTCGAGGGTCAGGAACGGCGCCGGCTTCGGTACACGCTCTTCGAGGGATCGGTTGATCATGATCCGGCTGTCGGGCTTGATGAGGCCCGAGATCAGCAGGTTCACGTCCTTGAAGCGCCAGGCGAACAGCGCCCGCTGCAACATGTTGCCCACCGGGATCCCGCCCGTGCCGTCATATGAGTATCCGGATGGGGCGCCCTCGTAGTCCAACTCCTGCGCACCGGTATTCGTCATCACGAACGGGACATCCGCTACCTCGCCGAAATAGATCCGGGGTTCGTCGACCTGCGGAACGCCCACCGGAGGGATGTCGCTCAGCGAAAGGACAGGGGCACCCTCGCTCGTGGCCGTGTTCACCTGCGCCGCGACGGCTCCGTACCCGTGGGTATACACGAGATGTTGGTTCTGCCATGAGCGGCCGGATGCGGAGATGCCGTTCTGGCTGATCTCGCGACCCGACACCATGAGGACTCGTGGCGCACCGGAGAGCGGATAACGATCCACGTCCACGTCGTGGAACTCGTAGTACTGGCGGATGCGTTGCAGCGACTGGAAGTTCTCGCCCAGCACGGTAGGACGCCACAGCCGGATGTTCGATACGGTGACCTGGTTCTCTTCGAGTGCGTCTGCCGAGACGTTCAGGTCGGCCGGACGCTCCGAGACCGCGATCGCATCCAACCCGAACGCCCGACGGGTCGCCTCGATGTTGTAGGCGATGTAGGGCGCTTCGCGCTGCTGCTCCTGCGGCTCCACCCTGAACTTCTGCACGAAAGCCGGGTACGCCGTGCCCAAGAGCACCGACACCAACGCCAAGAGCCCGACGGCGATCACCGGCAGGCTCCAAAGCCGGACGCGGATGTTCACCACGAACAGCACCGCACAGATCACCGCCACGATCGCCAGGAAGTTGAGCGCCGGTAGCTGCGCATGGACGTCGGTGTAGGACGCTCCCTCGACCACCCCGCGCGGCGAGGTCAACAGATCGAACCGGCCCAAGTAGTAGCCCCAGGCCTTGGCGACCATGATCAGGCCAAGGAGCACCGAAAGGTGCGCCCGGACGGGGGGCGTCACCTTATCGGCGAACGCCGGCGCCTGCGGCTGGATGCCGCCCCAGAGGAAGTGAGCGATCCCCACGATCACCGTCACGCCCACGAGAGAGGAGAAAAGCCACCCCTGCACGAAGCGCAGCCACGGGAGAGAGAACACGTAGAAGGCGGGGTCGCGACCGAACAGGGGCTCCGGCGATCCGAACGACAACCCGGACCCGTTGCGCCACAGCAGGAACGTCCGCCACTGTTGAGCTACGCCGATCCCCACGAGCAGCGCCAGCGCGGCGGCTCCGAGTGGGATCATCCACCCCAGGTGAGGCTCGATGTTCTGCCTCACCCGTTCCACCATCTCCTGCTCGGGGGTAAGGATCCGGGTCGTCGGGGTGGTCCGGCGAACGATCAGCATGTTCGCGTAGAGCAGACCGAAGAACAGCAACCCGAAGACCAGCCCCAGCAGCACCTTGGTCCGCAGCACTGTCCAGAAGACGCTCTGGAGGTCGACCTCGCGGAACCAGAGCAGGTCGACGTAGAACCCCGACATCACCGTGAAGATGATGAACAGGAGGATGAAGATGCCGATCGCGACGATCGGCCACCGGCGCGTACCCGCCGGGATGGTCCTTCGCATCATATGAACGCAGCCTAACGCATGCCGCCAGATACCACCCTTCGAGGCGTCCTCGGGCGGCGCCTCAGGTCTGGAGCGCGTCGAGCGCGTCCTGGAGTTTGGCCACCGAGATGAGCTGCATGTCGCCGGTGTCCACTCCCGCAACCTCCACCATGTTGTCGGCCGGCACCAAGAAGATCTGGGCGCCGGCGCGCTCGGCGCCTTCGACCTTGTCGAGGATCCCGCCGATCGGCCCGACGCGACCGCGTGTGTCGATCGTCCCCGTGCCGGCGACCGTCCGGCCGGCCGTCAGATCGCCGGGCGTGAGCAGGTCATACAGCCCGAGCGCCCACATCAGCCCCGCCGACGGGCCCCCGACATCGCCGCTCGAGATGTCCACGTCGAACGGGAACTGGTCGATCAGGTTCACACCCACGAGCGGGCGTTCGCTCCCTGCGCACCTGGCTCGCGTAACGGTGACCGCGTGCGTCTCGCCGCCCGCGGCCACCTCGAACGTGATGGGTTCGTGTAGGGGAGTGTCATCGAGCGCCTCGGCCGCGTCGTCTTGGGAGTGGATCGCCTCGCCGTCGATCTGGCTGACCACGTCGCCAGCGAAGAGCTCCCCCTCGGCCGGGCAACCCGGGAACACGAACTCGATCAAGGCGCCGTCCCCGTGCTCCTCGGGGTAGTCCGCCAGCCGTCTGAGGACCACCGACGTGGCATCGATCTTGCTCTGATCCATCTGCGAGAGCGCCCGCTCGACCTCCTGTTCCGCGGTCTCTCCGGGCGGATACAGCACCTCGCGGGACACCACGGCCTGGTGCGGATCGAGCCAGGCCACCAGAGCGCCGATCGCGCTCACCTCGTGGAAGCTGACCGTGGTCATGATCAGCTTCCCCTCCGAAGGGAACTCCTGATGACCGCTCACGTGGATCAGCGGCTGGACGTCGCGGGCGGGACCCGGTCCGAGCGCGTAGTACGGCAAGCGCACCCACCCCAGGAGGAAGGCCAGGCCGAGCGCGAGGACCACCCCGAACCCGGTGAGGAGACGTCGGAACCGTGCCATGGCAGCCGGGCCATCGTACGGGAGCCGGGATGAACGGCCGGGACGATGGGAGTACGCTCGCCCGGACGACCTCATGGCCTATGTGATCGTGTTCGCCGCCGCGCTGGTTACGGGCGCCCTCGTGTTCTGGCTGACGCTCCGCGCCGGCCGGGTCAACGTCGCCGACGGCGGAGATGGGTTCCTTCCCGAGGCCTTGACCGGCCCCGCGGGTTCGCCTGGATCGGGGGCATACGTGCCGCTCAGCGCGGACCGGCGATCTTGGCAGACGCGGACCGTCGGCGTATTGGGGCTGCTGATCGCGATCACCGTCGCGACAGCGCTCCTGGCGTTCACGCTCTACCAGGCGGGTTCGGCTGTCGCGCACATGCTCAACGACTTCGCGTCGTAGTCAGCGGGAGGCAGGATCCGTCGCGGCGCTGGAGGAAGTCATAGGTTCACCTTCCGTCGCACGAGCTGGAAGGAGGTCTGGTAATCGGCCAGGTGCTCCAGCATCCTCCCCGCCCCGACCACCACGGTCTCGAGCGGACGCTCGGTGGCGTGGACGGCCACCTCGCACTCCTGCGCTAGCAGCATGTCGAGGCCTCGGAGCATGCTCCCGCCGCCCGTCAGGAACAACCCTGTCTCCAAGATGTCGTGCGTGAGCTCCGGTGGCGCCTCGGCCAGACATAGACGCGCCGTATCCACGATGCCTCGGACGGTGCCGGACATGGCCTGGCGCACCTCGTCCTCGGTCACCGTGACCTCGACCGTGTTGCCGCTGGCGAGCTCCCGGCCGATCATCACCGCCGCCTTGCCGGTCGAGCTGGGGTACGCCGAACCGATGGCGATCTTGATCTCCTCGGCCGCCTTCTCACCGATCGCCACGCCATAGCGTTGGCGGATGTGCTCCTGGATCGCTACGTCCAGGTCGAACCCTCCGAGCTGGACCGAGCGGCCGCTCACCACACCACCCATCGAGACGACCGCCATCTCGGAGCGCCCGCCGCCAACGTCTACGATCAGGTTGCCGATCGGTTCGTGGACGGGAAGGCCGGCGCCGATCGCGGCAGCCAACGGTTCTTCCACGAGCGTCACGTTGCGTCCGCCACCCGCGAACTTGATCGCCTCCTCGATCGCGCGCTTCTCCACCTCCGAGGCCACGGACGGAACCGCGACCAGAACGCGGGGCTTCGGGAAGCGCGATGCCACCGAGCGCTTGACCACGACCTCCAACATCCGCTGCGTGATGTCGAACTCGGTCATGACGCCTGTCCGCAGCGGCCGCACCGCCACCACGCTGCCAGAGTCACCGCCGATCAGGTGCCAGACCTCGTCACCCATGGCCAGGACCTCACCGCTGCCGCCGTGCACCGCTACGACGGTCGGCTGGTCGAACACCACACCATCACCCTGTCGGTAGACGAGCGTATTGGCCGTCCCCAGGTCGATCGCTAGGTCTCTGCCCATCAGCTGCCCATGACCCAGTGCGCCTCACCCGTGGCGAGCTCTTCCTTCTTCCAGATGGGGACGTCTTCCTTCAGACGTTCGATGGCGTGGCGGCAAGCCTCGAACGCGTCGGCGCGATGTGGGGCCGAGCAGGCGATGACCACGCTCGCCTCGCCTACCTCGAGGTCCCCGGTGCGATGGAGGATGGCCACCTTCTTCACGGGCCACTTCTCGGCCAACTCAGCGGCCAGCTCCTGCAGGCGCTTGATGGCCAGCTCTTCCCACGCTTCATACCGCAGGCCGGTGACGTCCCCAGCGTCGGAGTGGTCTCGAACCGTGCCCACGAACACGCAGGTTCCTCCCGCCCCTGGATCGCCGACCGCGGCCAGCGCCTCATCCACGGAGAGCGGATCAGCGGTGACGCGGATGAGTGAAGGGTCAGACACGCAGGTCATCCTATCGAGGGGCCGGTCGTACGATTGGTGCATGGACTTCCCGTTCGGTGGCGATCCCGAGGCCTTCGCAGACGCGCCGCTCTTCCGCGAGCTGCAGCGCGTCATGGCGTCGTCATCGGGGCCTGTGAACTGGGAGCTTGCGCGCCAGATCGGGATCGCGAGCGCGCAGGAGGGCCGCGAGGACCCCGTACCGACGGAGGCCGACCGCACCACGTTCCAAGAGGCAGTCCGCGTGGCCGAGCTCCACGTCGGCCGGTTCACGGGCCTCGATGCACCGACCGACGTCGCCGAGGTCCGGCCCGTCCGCCGCGCCGAGTGGGTGAACGCGAACACCGAGAGCCTGAAGTCCCTGCTGGACCCGGCGGCACAGAAGATCGCGGCCGCCATGGGCGAGGCCTCGCGCGAGGCGATGGGCTCCGCCCAGCTCCCGCCCGAGATGCAGGGAATGAGCGGCATGTTCGAGCAGCTGTCTCCGCTGTTGTTGGGTGCGCAGGTCGGAACCGTGCTCGGGTTCCTGGGTCAGCATGTGCTGGGGCAGTACGACATCGCGGTCCCGCGATCCGGGCCGGGCACGTTGCTCTTCGTGGTGCCCAACATCGCGCAGTTCGAGAAGGACTGGTCGCTAGACGCCACCGATTTCCGGACGTACGTGGCGATCCACGAGGTCACGCATCGGTTCGAGTTCGCGCGCACTTGGGCGCGCGAACGTTTCAACCAAGTGCTGGCGGACTTCCTATCGACACTGAAGATCGACGCGAGCGCCATGCAGGAGCGGTTGGCCTCGCTCGACGGCGCCGACCCCGAGGCCTTGCGCGGCGTCATGGAGTCCGACGAGGGACTCTTCGGCACCGTGCTCGACGACGAGCAGCGGATCAAGCTCGGCCGGATCCAGTCGTTCATGGCGGCGGCCGAGGGCTACGGCGACCATGTGATGCACGCCCTGGGACGCGAGCTACTCCCCTCCTACGTGCGGATCGACGAGGCTATGCGCCGCTACCGCGAGGGTGAGGCGGGCGATCCGGTGTTCGAGCGACTGCTGGGCATCGAGATGAAGCGCGAGCAGTACGAGCAGGGCCGGGCGTTCTGCGACACCGTGGTCGAACAGACCGACGAGGCCACACTCACGCTGATGTGGGACTCGGCCGAGGCCATGCCGTCGCTCCCGGAGATCGAAGAGCCGCGGCTGTGGCTCGCCCGCACCGCCTGAGCCGCCCGGGCTCGCCAGGAGGCGCGCGAGCCGGCCCCGCCGGGTCGGTTATCCTTTGCGCCCGATGAGCAGCGTGGGGGAACTGGTCGCCGCCGCCGTGGTGGACAAGCGCGTCTGGGACGCCTACGGCAACCGATCGAACGACGGCGTCTACCTGGTCGGCCGGCCGGGGCCCGCGTTCCCCTTCGTGGTCTTCAGGGCGTGGAAGGTACCGACCGGCTACGTGAACGAGGAGTTCCGCCTGATCGGACCCTCGGGGCGCACGATCTACCGGTGGGGTCCCGAGGCGCGGCGCATGGTCGGCTCCATGGATCTGACGACCGAGCTGGACACCGTCTCGGATGCCGTGTTCGACGAGACTGGGACGTTCGTGGCGTCGTTCATCCTGAACGGCGAGATCGTGGGCGAGATCGACATCCCCGTGTTCGTACAGGTCGCACCGATCAAGCTCTCGAAAGAGACCGAGGACGGGCTGAAGAAGTCCGACATCATCTGGGTCGGGACTCAGGGCCCGAGCGGTCGCCGTGAGACCGCGCCCGCTTGGTTCGCGTACAAGGAAGGCAAGATCTACGTGCTATCGCAGAAGGAATCGGGAGCCCAGGAGCAGACCATCCCCGGCGTCCCCGATGCGCACCAGCTGATCGTTGTGACCCGACGGAAGGGCCGCGACACGTCGCTCGAGGAGTTCTACGCCGCGCAGCGCCCGCTCGAGGGTCCCGAATGGGAAGCGGCCGCGCAACTGCTGGTCGACAAGCGCAAGAGCCGCGTTGGGCCGCCCGCCGATTCGGTGAACCGCTGGCGCGGCACCTGCCACATCGTCGAGCTCACACCCGACGTCCCGGCCTAGCGTCTACCGGTTGACGGGCCGGCCGACCGCCGCCGCGACCGCTTCCAGCTGGCGTCCCAGCAGAACCATCTCGTCGGGCGTTAGCGCCTGGGGTCCGTCGCAGAGCGCGACCTCGGGATCCGGATGCACGTCGATCATCACGGCGTCCGCACCCGCGGCGACCGCGGCGAGCGCCATGGGCGTCACGAGGTTCCGCTTTCCGACCGCGTGCGAGGGATCGACGATCACCGGCAGGTGTGTCTCGGATTGTGCGACTGCCATGCCGGCCAGGTCTAGGGTATTGCGCGTCGAGGGCTCGAACGTCCGGATGCCACGTTCGCACAGGATGATCTCGGAGTTCCCGCGCTGCGCGATGTACTCGGCCGCCTGAAGCCACTCCTCGATGGTCATGGCAAGGCCGCGTTTCAGCATCACAGGCTTGTTGGTCTGACCGACCTCCTTCAGCAACTCGAAGTTCTGAGCATTTCGCGTGCCGACCCGGATGCAGTCGGCGACCTCGGCCACGTGCTGCACCTGCGATACGTCCACGACCTCAACGATGATCGGCAGCCCGGTGTCGCGACGGCATTCGCCGAGGATCTCAAGGCCCCGCTCCCCAAGCCCCTGGAACGAGTACGGCGAGGTGCGTGGCTTGTAGATGTCGCCGCGCAGGATCGTGGCGCCCGCATCCTTGGCCGCCCTGGTCGCCGCGAACGCCTGCTCCTCGGATTCCACCGCGCACGGGCCGGCGATGATCGTGAACGAGTCGCGCCCGACCGGCGTGGTCCCGACCTTCACGGTCGTGGTCTCGGGGTGAAGGTCGCGCGCGACCATCTTGTAGGACTTGCCGACCTGGATCACGTGGTCCACGCCGGGCATCTGCTTGAAGGGGATGGTCTGGAACCGGCCGGTGTCGCCCACCAGGCCGATGATCGTGTGCACGCTCCCGCGCGAGACGAACGCCTCGCCCCCGTTCGCGCGCACCCTCTCGGCGACGGCCTCGATGTCCGCCTCCGTCGCGTCCTGCCTCATCACGACGACCATCTGTTCCTCCGTTCCCCGGTCCACGGGCCGCCCGGGGATGAAGAAACCCCGGGTCCGGCCCGGGGTCGCTGTCGGTTGTGTCTCGGCAGGCGACTACGCCGGGCCAGGCCCGAAGTGGGTAAACCAGCCATAGACGTAGTCACGCATGTCGGCCGCCATGGTGTCAGACCCGCCCCGACCGTGGCAAGCGGCAGCCCCCTTCGGGCCAGACGTCCTATGCGGGGGCCGCTCGGCGTAGGATGCGCACATGCTTACCGTCCTCGACCACCCGCTTGCCGCCGATCTCCTGACCAGGCTCCGCGACAAGCGGACCGGCCCGGCCGAGTTCCGTTCGCTCACGCGACGACTCGGCGCCGTACTGGTCGTGGAGGCCACACGCCAGATCCCGACCGTCCCTTCAGAGGTCCAGACACCGCTCGAGCCATTCACGGGGTCGATGCTCGGCGTCGACCTGGTCGCCATCCCCGTCCTGCGCGCCGGTCTGGGACTGCTCGACGCGGTAACCGACCTGTACCCGGACACGGTGGTCGGCTACCTGGGCATGGAGCGAGACGAGGAAACACACGAGCCACGTGACTACTACGCGAAGCTGCCCTCCATGCAGGGGCGCCACGCGCTGCTCCTCGACCCCATGCTCGCGACCGGAGGCTCAGGCTCGGCGGCCTGCGAGTTCGTGAAGAAGGCCTCGCCGCGCAACATCACGTTCGTGTGCGTGGTGGCCGCGCCGGAGGGCATCAAACGCATGGAGGCCGATCACCCCGACGTGCCGATCGTGGCAGGCGCCCTGGACCGCCAGCTGAACGAGAACGCCTACATCCTTCCCGGCCTGGGGGATTTCGGAGATCGTCTGTACGGGACCGAGCCTCACTAGTCTGGCTCAGACTAGTAGCGAACTGCTCCGATTCAGCTCCCGCCGCCGCCTTCGTAAGCGCGTCCAGCGGCAGCCGGAGGCCGCACCTTCCCTACGAACCCCGCGATCGCCACGATCGTGACCACGTACGGGATCATGCGGATGAACTGCGGCGGAAGCAGGTTGAGCCCCGGAGCGTCGTTCAGACGCAGCGGGATGGCCTGGGCGAACCCGAACAGCCACGCGAAGAACATCAGCCGGACGGGGTTCCAGTTGGACAGGATCAGGGCGGCGAGCGAGATGAAGCCCAAGCCGAGCGTCTGCCCTTCGCGCCAGTTGCCGATCACCTCTGAGGCCAGGAACGCTCCGGACATGCCGGCGAAAGCTCCAGACAGCAATACGCCCTGGTAGCGGTACGCGGGGACGCGGACGCCCAGCGAGCGCGTCGCCTCGGGGTTCTCGCCGCAGGATCGCAGACGCAACCCCCAGCGCATCCGGTAGAGCGAGTACGACACAGGTATCACCATCAGGGCGGCGAAGATCACCATGGGAGATAAGCCGGAGAACGCACGCCCCAGCCCCGAGGGAAGGGATGAGAGCAATGGGATGTCCATCGTGGCGAGGTGCGGACCGCCGGGGTCGGATTGCGTCGCCTGACCGTTGAAGAACGCCTGAGACAGGAACCGCGCCAACCCGATGGCCACCAGGTTGATGACGACACCGGACACGATGTGATCCACCCTGAATGAGATGGTCGCAACGGCATGGATGCCTGCGAAGAGCAACCCGCAGACCGCCCCGGCCAGCAGGCCAAGTATCGGCCCCCACGGCTGGCCTAGTTCGAGCGTGTCGGTGAAGAACCGCGCGCCCCAGGCGCCCGTGACGGTGCCGATGATCATCAGCCCCTCCAGGCCGATGTTCACGATCCCGGAACGCTCGCTGTACAGGCCGCCCAGGCCGGTCAGGTAGATGATCGTGAAGTAGGTGAAAGAGATCTGCATCGCCACGGCGATATCGGTGAACGGCATGTCAGCGATCCTCCTTAGGCATGCCCTCGATATCCGCTTCTGCGGCCGAGTCCTCGAGTTCGCCCAGAGCTCCGGCCCGCTGGAGCTGCCGCGCGGCCAGCCGGCGTTTGGCGATCTGGTAGGTGATCACGACGGACAGGATCAAGATCCCCTGCAGGATGATCACGAACTCGCGCGGCACCTCGGTCTCGATCTGCAGGGTCACCTCGCCTCTCGCCAAGATCCCCCACAAGATCGCGGCGAAGATGATGCCGATAGCGTTGTTCTGGCCCAAGAACGCGACCGCGATCCCCGTGAAGCCGAGTTGAGCGACGTAGTTCTGGCCCAGGTAGCCGGAGACGGCCAGGATCTGCTGCATCCCGACCAACCCGGCGAGCGCTCCCGAGATGAGGAACAGGCGTAGCTGGGTCGAGCCGACCGAGATCCCGCCCGCGCGGGCCGAACCTTGGGACGAGCCCACGGCGCGCGCCGCATATCCCAACCGCGTCCGACGGATGAGGAACCAGATCACGATCGCCACTGCCACGGCCAGGATGAACAGCCAGGACAGATGTGCGCCCGGCCGGACCCCGAGGACACTGCCCATGTCTCCGACCAGAGCTGACCTCGGGAACTGGTCGGTACGTAGGTCCACGTTCTGCCCGGCGGGAGCGTTCGAGAACTTGAGCGGGAAGTTGATGGCCCACGCGAGGAAGCTGATGGCGATCCCGTTCATCATGATGGTCGTGACTACCTCGTGGGCGCCGGTCTTCACCTTGAGGACGCCCGGGACGGCGGCCCAGATCATGCCGCCGAGCATGGCCGTGATCAGGATCACGACCAGGTGCACCGGGCCCGGAAGGAAGTCGAAGGTCAGCGCCGCCCATGCGGCGGCGACCATGGCCACCAGGTATTGACCCTCCACGCCGATGTTGAACATGCCCCCCTTGAAGCAGATCGCCACGGCCAGCGCCGAGAAGATCAAAGGGGTGGCGATGGCCAGCACATAGCCGAACCCGTTGACGCTGCCGAGCGACGCGCGGAAGATCGCTTGGTAGACGACGGCGGGGCTTTCCCCATACCCGATGATCAGGATCGAGCCCAGAAGCAGGGCTATCGCCAAGGACACCACGAGCGCCAGGAGCTGTCCTCCGAGCCGTTCGAGCCACTCCGTGCGTACCCGGGGGAGCGCGATCGGCTCAGCGGTGCCGCTCATGGCCATCAGCCCGCTACCTCCTGCGTGGCGCCGCCGAGCATGCCCACCCCGACATCCTCCGGCGCCGCATCCGGCGCGTACTCGCCGGTGATCCTGCCTTCGTAGAGCGTCACGATCCGATCCGACAGCGCGTAGATCTCATCGAGCTCCGCCGAGATCAGGAGGACGGCACGCCCGGCGGCCTTCTGATCCAAGATCTGCTTCCAGACGAACTCGATCGCGCCCACGTCGAGCCCGCGCGTCGGCTGCGCGGCGATGAGCAACTTCGGATCCGTTTCCAGCTCCCGAGCCAGGATCAGCTTCTGTTGGTTGCCGCCGGATAGCGTTGAGGCCGCTACGTCGATGCTGCGAGTGCGAACGTCGAAGAGCTTCACGATCCGCGCCGCCAGCTCCTTGATCCTCTTGATGAAGAGGATGCCGAGGCGGCTCGAGAACTCGGCGTCGTCATGGCGACCTAGAACCGCGTTCTCCCACAGGGTCATGTCGAGCACCAAGCCCTGCTCCTGTCGGTCCTCCGGGATGTAGGCGACGCCGGCGTTGCGGATGTCTTCCACGTTACGCCCGGTGATCTCGTTGCCCTCCAGCCAAACGTGACCGCCCGCCGCGGGACGCAGGCCGATCAGCGCCTCGGCCAACTCAAGCTGGCCGTTGCCCTGCACGCCGGCCACGCCCAAGATCTCGCCGGCGTGAACCTCGAGCGATAGCCCGTTCAGCTTGCCGGGAGCCTCCAGCCCTTCCACAACGAAGGATGGGGTCGCCACGCTCGACATTCGGCTTCTCCAGCCGGAACAGCACCGGGCGTCCGACCATCATCTCGGCGAGCTTCGCCTTGGACGCCTCCGCTGGGGTGGTCTCACCCACGACCGCGCCGCGTCGCAGCACCGTGATCCGGTCGGCTATCTCGAGCACCTCGTCCAGCTTGTGAGAGATGAAGACGATCGACTTCCCCGCCCCACGCAGCTCCCGGAGGTTCTGGAAGAGCTCCTTCGCCTCGCCGGGAGTGAGCACCGCGGTTGGCTCGTCCAGGATCAAGATCTCCACGCCGCGATAGAGCGCCTTCAATATCTCGACGCGCTGCTCCTCCCCAACCGACAACTCCTCGATGACGGCGTCGGGACGCACCTGGAACCCGTAGGAGTCCGCGAGCTCCTGCACCCTCTTCTGCGCCTGCGCCAGATCGAGGATGGCTCCGCCCTCATCGCCGAGGATGATGTTCTCCGTGACGGTGAAGGGGTCCACCAGCACGAAGTGCTGGTGGACCATGCCGATCCCAAGAGCGATCGCGTCGCGAGGCGACGCGATCTTCACCTCCTTTCCGCGCACGATCATGCGGCCCGCCTCGGCCGGATACATCCCGTAGAGCACACGCATGAGCGTGGACTTTCCCGCACCGTTCTCTCCGATGAGAGCGTGGACCTCGGCCGGGCGAAGCTCCAGGGAGACGTCATCGTTCGCCAGCACACCGGGGAAACGCTTGGTGATGTGCTCGAGGACGACGAGGGGCGGGGCGCTCGCGCGCCCCGCCCCTTCACCGATCGTCATGTCGGTCAGATCCCGTTCCGGCTATGCGCCTTCGGGGGTCTCGGGAACGACGATCGTGCCGTCGATGATCTGCTGCTTGTAGTCGTCGAGCTGCGCGACGATGTCGGCGCTCAGCTCGGCGGTGTTCGACTGCGAGTAGTCGAGGCCGTCCTCGGCCATACCGAAGACCACGCCGCCGGCCGTGAAGCTGCCGTCGCCCACCTGCTGGATCGCGGTGTACGTAGCCGTGTCAACACGCTTCAGCATGGATGTGAGGATCAACGGCTGCTGCTCGGGGCTCGCCGTCAGGTACTGGTCGGAGTCGACCCCGATCGCCAGCTTCCCGGCCTCGACGGAGGCGTTGAACAGCCCGGCTCCCGACGCGCCAGAGGCGTGGTAGATGATCTCCGCCCCATCGTCGTACATCTTGGTGGACAGGGCCTGGCCCTTGACCGGGTCGTTGAACGCGCCCACGTCGTCACCGATGTACTCGACCAACACGGTGATATCCGGGTTGACCGCCTGCGCACCCGCGACGTATCCCGCCTCGAACTTCTGGATCAGCGGGCCCGTCTGGCCACCCAGGAACCCGATCGTGTCGCACTCGCACTTGAGCGCGGCGGCGGCCCCAACCAGGAACGACCCCTCCTGCTCCTTGAACGCGAAGTCGGCCACGTTCGTCAGGTCGTCGTTGTCCAGACCGCAGATCGTTCCGCAGGTCGCGTACCCGTCCACGATCATGAAGCTCTGGTCCGCGTAGTCCGGTGAGATCGTGTTGATGTCCGGCGAGAACGCGAATCCAACACCGATCACCAGGTCGTAGCCGGCATCGGCGAGCGCCACCACGTTCTGGGTGCGGTCCGAGCCGGTCGCGTTGGCCTCGTTCGTGTTGACGTTCTCCTCACACACCAGGCCGTCGGCGATCGCCTTCTGGACCCCTGCGTCGGCCGCGTCGTTGAACGACTTGTCGCCCAGACCACCGACGTCGAACGCGACACCTACCTTGATATCGGCGTTGCACTCGACGGCGCCGCCGCCGGTGTCGCTGCCGCCGTCGGCCGGCTCCTCGTCGCTGCCGCCACAAGCCGCCGCCACGAGGCCCAACAGGACCAGTGGTACGGCGAACCGCATGAAACGTTTCCGCATCGATTCCCCCTCCCTAACACACTTGCACGCCGGGACCGCGAGGTCTCCGGACGCATCGGATTGTGCGTTCGGCCACGCGAACCGTCAAACGCGCTTCCCGTGGGAGACTACGCAGTCGGAGGGGTAGGGGGATGGATGAGCATGTCGCTTTGATCCGTGAGCTGCGAGAACGCCTCCAGGGGAACGAGTTCTATCGGTGGGCGGGGATCGAGCTGACCGATGCCGCCCCCGGGCGGGCCGAGATCTCGTTCGAAGCCGGTCCGCAGCATGTGAACCTTCAGGGACTGGTCCACGGCGGGATCCTCGCCACGCTTGCCGACACGGCGATGGGCCTGGCGGTGCGCACCCAGCTGGAGCCGGGTCGTCGCCATGTGACCGTGAACCTGGCGGTCGAGTTCCTGGCGGTGGGCCGCGCCGGCCGGATCGTGGCTCGAGGCAGAACCGTCAAGATCGGCCGGCAGCTGGGGTTCGCCGAAGCCGAGGTGGTGGATGCGACCGAGCGGTTACTGGCGAGAGCGCGCTCCACGCTCTCGGTGACGTCGGAGAAGGATTAGTACTCCACGTCCATGGCGGCCATAGCCGTCGGTAGGAGCGAGAGCACGCCCTGCAACCCCAGGAGCATGCCCATGTTTCCCGCGACCTTGATCTTGCCGGTCATGAACGCCGTCACGGGCGAGAGCTCGCCCTTGGCGAGCGCGACCGCCGTGTCGTAGCTCTGGGTGATGGTGGCGTCGGGACTCTCGGTGTCACCCACGCCCATGTCGATGGTGTCGTCGGCTATGCGGATCCAGTAATGGGTATCGCCATCGGCGCCGCCGATGACCTGCTGGATCGCCGCGGTCCTTCCGGCGGCGGCCTCCTTGAACGCATCGTCGGCGTTCAACGCGGTCTTCAGCATGTCGGCCCATTCCTGCGACAGGAACTTCACGGTCACGGCGCTACTCCTTAGAGATCGGGTTCGGGTGGCCGGGAGTATAGAGGGGTGCGTGGAGATGGTCGGCGTAGAGCCCCGGCTCGGTCAGATGCGAGTCGTCGGCCAAGAACCAAACGTGGCGCTCGTCGCCCATCACGCGGATCGTGTTGATGCTGGCGTTGGGCGGCAGGAAGAACATGTCCTGTTCTCGCATCCCCATCAGCATCCCGACGTACGCGTTGATGACGCCGCCGTGACACACGATCCAGACGTCGCCCTCCTGGTTGGCGGTGAGCGTTGCTTCGACCGCTCCGATAACACGGGACCGGAACGCGTCCAGAGCCTCGCCGCCGGGGGCGAGGAAGAAGATGGGGTCCTGTAGCAGGACCCGCGAGGGCACCTCCGGATGCTCGTGGAGCAGCTCCTCGAACTCCTTGAACTCCCACCCTCCGCCGTACCACTCGGCCAGGTCGTCCACGACCGTGGCGGCAACGCCGGTCGTCTCCTCGAACGGAGCGATCGTCTGACGGGCCCGCCGCAGCGGTGAGACGTAGATGGCCGCAGGACGCTGCATCTTGAGCAGCCTGTTCGAAAGGACCTGCGCCTGCTCGAGCCCGGTCTTATCGAGCGGTGGGTCGGCGACGCGTCCGCGCGTGGTCTCCGCTTCCTCGCCCGAGCGGCGCGAGGCGCGGCCGTGGCGGATCAGGTACAGGCGGCGGCCCTCGTCGGTCATCCGTGGTCCTTCTCGGCGCGGCGGGCTCGCCAGTCGCCCGCGTAGCGTTCGATGTCCTCGCGGAGCCAGATCCGGCCGGAGGCGAGGGATGTGAGCGGCTCGGGGAACTGCCCTCGGTCAAGGTAGGTCACGACGCGGCGCTTGTCCCAACCCATGATCTCGGCCGCCTCGGCCACGCCGACGATCTGAGGCACCACGTCGATCGTCAGTGATACGTCGTAACCCGTCGTCTTGCGGAGCTCCAGCAGACACCGCTCACGCGTGGTCCCCGTCACCTCGATGAACGCCGGCGCGTCCAGGATGTGGGCATACCAACGTCCTCCGGTCTCCCACATGCGAACCCGGATGTCGTCTGCCATCGCAGTCGGATGATAGCCGGGGTGTATGACACCGTCGCCAGCTGGGGATTCACATCCCCGGTGGGGGTGGGCGATATCGGCCGAGACGTCTTAGCTCACTCCGCCAGCACTCCGTGTGCCAGTGACGCCGGGACTCCAGGTCGCCCTCCGGCACCACGACCAGGTGCCAGATCCCTTGGCGGACTACGTGGTCGCAGCCTGGGCACCGGTACTCCTTCTGACCTCCGACGTGGCGGACATCGAAGCCGGGGACCTGGGCCCAGAGCGGCGCGTCGGCGCGGGCGGGCGGCGCCTCGGGCGCCTGGAAGAACTCGGGATTCCTTCGGTTCTTGCGCGGCATCAGCCGCGCTCCTTGATGAAGGGGGCCACGTGGACGGCCAGAGCGACACCCACCTCGCGAGTATCGCGTTTCACACCGCGCACGTTGAACGAATGATCCCCGCCCTCGATCGTCACCAAGGTGGCGCGATCGCCGAGCTTCCCGATCACTCCTGCGAGCAGTTCAGGCGCCGCGAACGGATCGCGCGTTCCCTCCAGGAACAGCATCGGGACCTCGATCCCGTACAGATGCTCGTCGCGGATAGCCTCGGGCTTGCCGGGCGGGTGAAGCGGGTATCCCAGGAAGACGAGACCGGCGGCCGGCATCCCCTCGGCCACGGCCATCGAGGCCATGCGACCGCCGAAGGACTTGCCCGACGCCCAGATGGCCTCACCCGCCGACCCGCGGCGCGAGGCTTCCGCCGACGCCGCGCGCCAGGTGGCGATCGCGGCCGGCGCTCGATCCGGCGATCGTCGACCAGCCTCCATGTACGGGAAGTTGAATCGCAGCGTGGCGACGCCCTCGTCGTTCATCGCGCGGGTGAAACCAACGAGGAACGGGTGATCCATGCCGGAACCCGCGCCGTGGGCGACGACGATCGTCACCGTCGCCCCAACGGGTCGCGCGTAGACACCGGAAACGGATGAGGGTCCGCCCTCGATCGTCAGCCGTTCCTCGGATGCGCTCACGCGTGCCATCATGCCAGGGTGACCGGCTCCTTCTATCTGGGTACGTCGGGGTTCTCCTACGACGAGTGGAAGCACGGCGTCTTCTACCCGGAGGGCCTCAAGAACCGCGAGATGCTCTCTTACTACTCGTCGCAACTGTCGTCGGTCGAGATCAACTACACGTTCCGCCGGTTCCCCACTGAGAAGTCGCTGACCGCGTGGCGCGAGCAAGCGCAGCCGGGGTTCGTCTTCACGCTGAAGGCGAACCAGCGCATCACGCACTTCAAGCGGCTCGAGGACACCGACGACGACGTGCGCGCCTTCCTGGAGATCGCCAAGGCCCTCGGCGACCGGCTGGGCTGCGTGTTCTTCCAATGCCCGCCGTCGCTGCAGTACCGGCGCGAGCTGATCGAGGCGTTCGTGGGCTACCTGCCGCCGCCCGGTCCGGGGGTCCCCCGGTTCGCGATGGAGTTCCGTCATCCTTCGTGGACCGAGGCGCGGGAGTTGCTTCTGTCGCAGGGCGTCGCATGGTGCGTCGCCGAGACCGACGAAAAGGATCCCGGCCCCGACGACCTGTCATGGGAGCCGGCGGGCTACCTCCGGCTCCGCAAGACGGAGTACTCCGACAACGAGCTGAGGGCGTGGGCCGACCGGATCGCCCCGGCGCTGGCGGCTGGAAGCGATGTCTTCTGCTACTTCAAGCATGAAGACGAGGGCGCCAGCCCGAAGATGGCAAGACGGCTGCTCAACGCCCTCGACGGAGCGCGATAGGCGAGTCTCTCTCACAGATCTTGCACACCGCATGAACTCGAGACATGGCGACCATCGTCGTGCGGGACGGCGTCAAGGGCCGGACCTACCGTGGTCGTCATGCCTCATCACTTCCGTTGTCGTTCGCACGGCAGCGGCGGATGGTGATGTCGCCGAAGGAAGTCCGGGCGCGCACGTCGACCGCCTCCTCGTCCGGGGTAGGACGGTCGGAGGCCTGCAGGTCGTTCTGAACGTTGCCGAACCGCGTGTTGAGGTCCAGCCAAGCCGCCACGCCGTCGCGGACCCCGACGTCGATCTTGCCGTTCGCGCTTTCGGCGAGGACGGCACCACGTTCGACCTCGCCCAGGCGCAGGTCGCCGTTGGCGGTCTTCACGCTAGCCGCGGCCCGCGCCCGGTCGATCGTGATCCTGCCGTTGGCCGCCTTCACACGCACGTCGCCCGTGACCTCACCGATCCACGTGTCGCCGTTGGAGTTCTTGACCACCGCCGTCCCGTCGATACTTCCGATCCCCACGGCTCCTGTGCCCGTCGAAACCTCGACATCACCGACGGCTCGTCCCACCGTGATGTCACCTGCACCGGCTTTGAGCTCGAGCGGGCCCGCTTGGTCCAGGTGGATGTCGCCGACCCCGGTCTTGAAGCGGCATCCGCCGATGCGACCGGTGCTGCGCAATGCGGCAACCCCCACCTCACCGCTCACCTGTGATCCCGCCGGAAGCTCGATGTGGACGTCGATCGACTCCCCGTTCGCGCGGAAGGACCAGTGCCGCCAACCCTTCGGCCCCTGGACCAGCAACCTGCCGCTCGCATACTCGACACGGGTCTGCTCGGCGGCGGTCACGTCGGACCGCTTGGCCGGGTCACTCGGGCGAACATCGACGACGGTGTCGGTGCGGTCGCTCGCCACGACCTGGATGTCACCCACGCCAACCTCCAGGGTGACGGAGATCGGTTCGGACGTATCGAAGGTAGGCATCGAACGTTCCTCCTGACTAGCGGGCCCAGCCCGAGTACCGCTGAGCGCCCTTCGGCGCGCGTCTTTCGGCCCGATGGGCCGCATCGGTTCGTTGAAGCCCGGCGGTTGCAGCTCGCACGAGCCAGGCGTTGACCGACAGCCCGTCGCTGACGGCCGCATGCTCGATCCGGGCCTTCAGGTGATCGGGCATACGGAGGTTGATCCGGGACATCGTGCCCTCGTCGCCCCCGGTCGGATCGGGGCCAACACCCGCGGCCGGCCACCGACCCGACGCAATCTCGTCGCTTTCGAGCGACTCCTCCACGGAGGCATCTCCCGGGGGTAGCGTCACCACGAACTCAGGGTCACGCCCGCGCAGTCGTAGCTCGACCGACCCCGGGGCGAGCTCGGTGGTGATCTCCTCAGTCGCCGCCGACAGGGCGTCTTGCAACGCCAGCCGGATCGCCGCGTCCAGAGGCGCGACGAGACGCTCGGCCAGCGCACGAGCCTCATCACCCCCCGCCCCGGCCGCGACCCCCAGTTGGCTATGGATGCTCTTCACGTACGGTCCCAGTTCCATGGCGCAATGATGGCACTGCCAGGTGCCATCGTCAACCATGTTTGGCATCATAGTGGTGCCATCGCCCCCTTGGAGTAGACCGAGCCTCGCGACTGGATGCCAGACCTGCTACCGGGACGTGAACCAGGGTGGTCAGTGCGGAACGAAGTCGGCACCTGCGTCCAGGTATATCGGGGCGCGGCGTGCCTGCACCGCCTGCTCGAACGCGTACCCGAACCGGAGCAGCTTCGGTTCCTGCCAGGCACGAGCGAGGAACGAGATGCCGATCGGCAGCTTGCCTATGAACACCGCTGGCACGGTCAGGTGTGGATAGCCCGCTGCGTTCGAGGGCCCGGCGGCACCGTTGCCCACGTACGGGATCTCCGTCGATCAGGTCGATCGGCCACGCGCGGACGAACGTCGGGGCCACGATCACATCGAGCCGGTGCCGACGCATCACGTCGGCGAAGTCCGCTCGCGCCACGCGCTGCGACCGGCGGAGCGCTCGCAGGTACTCGGGGTTCGGGAGCGGGGCGGAATCGACCGAGCCCTCGAGGAGGGCCTGGTTGTGCCACTGGAGTTCCTTGTCATGGTTCGCCTCGTTGAACGCGACGACGTCGGCAAGCGTGCGGATCTCGGTGTTCGAGAGCGCTCACGGGTAGCGATCGACGCCTTGTTCGAACTCGGAGAACATCACCGACAGGTGGTCGCCCGTCGCGTGGCGTCGACATCGAGTGGATCGACGACCAGGACGTAGCCAGGGGTCCTACACTGGAGCATCCCGTCGCCGAGGGCCTTCCGGAGGTTCGAGACGTAGGTCTGGAGGGTGTTTCGGGTGTTGCCGGACGGCTCGTCGCCCCAGATCGACTCGATCAGGGTGTCCGCCGGAACAACCTCGTTCGCGCGAACCAAGAGGTTGGCGAGGACGGCGCGTTGTTTGGGCCCGCCAAGTGGCACCGGGCCCTCCCCCGCGTCCACCTCCAACGGGCCGAGCACACGGAACTGCACCCGGCGACCGTACCGAGGGCTTCCTTCGTGGCGCAAGGCCTACATATTGGGGCCGGCTGCGCAAGATCCACGCAAGGGTTGACCGAGGCTTAGCCAGGGACTGAGGAGCAGGCCCGGTTCCCTCCTATTCCAGCAGCGAGCGCACCGCTGAATGGATGCCCTCCACTCGCTCGGGATCGACGACCTTGCTGCCGACGGCATCCCTCACATAGAAGGAGTCGACGACCCGGTTCGTGTAAGTCGCGACCTTCGCCAGGTGTACGTCGAGCTCCAGCTCGCTCAGCGTGCGCGTGATGTCGTAGAGCAGCCCTATACGGTCGGACGCGCCGATCTCGATCACGGTGAAGAAGTCCGACGCTTCGTTGTCGACCTTGACCGTCACCGGCGTCCTCCTGGGAACCGGATAGTGACGGCGCTTCTCGTCCATGCTGTGCTCGAGCGAGACCCGTCCTTCGATCGCTTTGCGCAAGAGGCTACGGAACTCGCGCCAGCGCTCCTCCCCCACCTCGGGCTCGAACGCCCCGGCGACCTCGAACACGTCTGCCGCCACGCCGTCTTCGGTCGTGAACACCTGAGCGGTGAGGATCGATAGGCCCGCGAGCGAAAGAGCTCCAGCTATCCACGAGAGCAGGCCCGGGCGGTCGGCCGCGACCACGAGCAGCTCGTACGCGCCGGCGCGCGAACCGGCACCGGCGGAAGTGCGGACGTCTTGGCGTCCTATGTCGGGAGCGACGGTGGCGAAGTGCCTCGCGATCTGCGATGGCGGGAGCGAGAGGAAGTAGCTGCGTGGCATCCGCAGGATGAACCGTTCGACCTCGGACGGCTGCTCGTCCGCGAGGAGATCACGGACGCGGCCGATCGAATCGGTCAGGCGCTCGGCGACCTCAACACCCATCTCCCCGCTTTCGAAGACTCTTTGCATCTTGGCCACCAGCTCGCGGATCAGGGTCTGCCTCCACGAGGTCCACGCAGCAGGGCCGGTGGCGCGCGCATCGGCCTTCGCGAGGAGATAGAGCGCTGCGAGGCGTTCAGGGGTAGCGATCTGCGCCGCGACGTCCAGTATCAGATCGTCGTCCGTCAGGTCCCGGCGGGTGGCGGTGTCGGGTAGGAGGAGGTGGGCGCCAACCATGAAGTGCGCGAGCTCGATCGTAGCGGGGGGCAATCGCATCCTGTCCAGGATGGTGGCGGCGACCCTGTCACCTATCGCGAGGTGACCGCCCTGGCCGATCTTGCCGATGTCGTGCAGCATCGCACCCAGAAGCGCGCCGTCGCGTTCGTGGATCTCCGAGGCCGCGGCCACCTCCATGGGGTCCGACGCATCGGGAACCGAGAGTGAGAGTGCCATGCGGCCGAGCGCGCGCGACAGGTGCACGTCGACCGTGTAGCGGTGGTAGGGATCTCGTTGTGGCCGGCAGCGGACGTCCGCCCACTCTGGTATCAAAGGGATCAGCAGATCCAGATGATCGAGCAGTTCAAGGCCGGCCTCAGCACGGGTTCCCGCACGGATGATCTGAAGGAAGGCATCTCGAACCTCGTCGGTCCACTCGCCCATCGCTTCGCCCGGTGCGGCCTCCTCGATAGCATCGATCTCGCCGGCCGTGAGGGCACGATCGGCTCCCGCGGCATCGGCGACCAGTCGGAGCGCGTCGCCCAGGGTGTGCACGAACAGTATCGGCGCGTCCTGCGGCGCGCGACCTCGCGCGATCACATCGCCCGAGAGAGCATCCACCGCGCGAGCGTGCTCGAACACCGCTCGCATCAGACCGTCGACGGCGATCAGCCGCGGTTCGTCTTGGAACCCCATGGCCCGGGCGACCGCGGGTTGCTGCTCAAGGAGCAGCCGGTCGACACCCTTACCCGCCTCCAGGTGAAGCGCGCTCCTCACCCGGGTCAGGAACTCCTCGGCGCCGTCCAACTGCTCTCGCTCGGCGGGACGGAGGAGCCCGCCCGCCTCCAATGAGTGGCCTCTGGCCGCCTCCAACCAGCCGAACGCATGGATGTCACGCAGCCCTCCGCCGCCTTCCTTCAGGTCGGGCTCCAACAGGTACGTTGCGGAGCCGTACCGCTCCCGACGATCGCGAGCCGCATCCGCGAGCCGGTCCGCGAACGCGTCGGGATCAGCGCGGAGCGGATCTGCAACCGCGCCGCGTGCGGTGGACAGCAACTCTTCGTCCCCTGCCAGCAGGCGTGCGTCGAGGACGGAGGTTGCTGCGTCCAGTCGTTCAGCTGCTAGTTGTGCGGTCTCTTGCGGCGTACGAACCGCGTGACCGACGGTGAAGCCGGCATCCCAGAGGGGATAGAACAGGCGCTCCGCGAGAGCGCTCACCGCGTCCGCATCCGCGGCGTCGTGAAGCACCAGCAAGTCGATGTCCGAGTGCGGGCAGAGGGCGCCGCGGCCGTAGCCGCCCAGCGCGACCAAGGCCAGCCGCGGCGCCCGGGCGTCGGCAGGCCGGGCGGCCTCGAACAGCTCGATGAGCGCGGCGTCGACCAGCTCGGCGCGCCGCCGGGCCGACCAGAGCCCGTGATGACCAGGCGAGTACGCGCGTTCGAGCGCGAACAGCTCGTCCTTCAGTCGCGCGATGGGCGCCGGAGCGGCGGTGGTGCCGCTGCCCGCGTTCACGTCAGAGCGCGTCGGGGCCGCGCTCGCCGGTCCGGATGCGGATCACCTGTTCGGCCTCTGTGACCCAGATCTTCCCGTCACCGATCTTGCCCGTCCGCGCCGCCTTCTCGATGGCATCTATGACGCCCTGCGCGTCGTCGTCGGCTACGAGCACCTCCACCTTGACCTTCGGGACGAAGTCCACCTGGTATTCGGCGCCGCGGTAGACCTCGGTGTGACCGCGCTGGCGCCCGAAGCCCTCGACGTCGGTCGTCGTGAGACCGCTGACGCCGATGTCGCGCAGCGCCTCCTTCACCTCTTCGATGCGGTGCGGCTTCACGATCGCGGTGATGAGTTTCACCAATGTCCTCCCGGCCGGGGACGGTAGCTTAGTCCGCTTCGATGCGCTTCTCGAAGAGCCGCCATTCGCGGTGCTCGCGCATCCCCACGGAGCGGTAGAGCTCGAGCGCCTCCTTCACGTTCTCCGTGTCGACGCCCAGTCGGGCCGCCTTCACTCCTTGGGCCGCGAACATCGCGAAGGAATGCCGAACGAGCGCTCGTCCGATCCCCCTCCTCTGCCATGCCTGACGGACACCGATCTCGTAGATCCAGCCGGTCCCGTCGATCACACCGTTGATCGAGGCGCCGACGACCTGCCCATCCATCTCGGCGATGAACCCGAGCGAGGGATCGAAGGTTTCGTCGGCTCGCTGATGCTCCCACCACTCCTCGAACGGTTCGCTGACGTAGCCGAAATGCGTCGAGAACGCCTCGTCCAACACCGCGTGAGCAGCCCGATCGTCGGCGCCCTCGACGTATCGCCGAACGGTTACACCCTCAGGCGCCGGACCCGCCTCGAACGAGGGTTCCAGGTCGAGCATCATCTGCCAGAACGTCCGGATATGGCGGTAGCCATGCGCGCCGAGGAGACGGATACCGCCTTCGTTCGGTGCTCCCGTTGCGTTCCACAGCGGCATGCTCGTGCTCGGCGCAAGTTGCGCGCGGGACTTCTCCTCGGTCCAGGCGAGGATCCCCGAGCCGATCCCTCGGCCCTCGTGCCCAGGATGGACCAGCGCCCCGACCTCGAACCGGTCGCCGGGGTCGCGCTTCGCATGAAACGCGTACGCGGCGAGGGCCCCATCGCCGATGTGAACCACGCGGGTGTCACGTTCGAGATCCACCCAGGGCGAACCCCATTCGTACTGCAGCGCCACGCGGTTCGAGCCATCGGTTTCGCCGAAGTAGGCGAGATCCCACGCGTCCCACAATGCGGCAACCGCGTCGAGATCGTCGGGTCCGGCGGGACGCGCCGAATATCCCTGCGGGAGCTTCACTCTCCCGAAGCGCGTTTGCGAGCCACCGGCTTCTTGGCGGCGGCCTTCTTCGCGGAAGACTTCTTCGCGGCCGGCTCCTCGGGCTTCTTCTTCGCGGCGGCCACGCTCGCCTTCAGCGCCTCCATCAGGTCGACGACCTTCGCGGTGGGCTCGGCCTCGACGATCTCGATCTCCTCGCCGGCGATCTTCGCCTCGACGATCCGCAGCAGCGCCTCCCGGTACTCGTCGGTGAACTCCTCGGGACTCCAGTCCGACGTGAGGTTCTCGATCAGGGTCTTCGCCATCTCGAGCTCCTGCGGACGGACCTTCGCGTCCACGCTCACGTCGCCGAACTCCGCGGCGCGGATCTCGTCGGGCCAATACATGGTCTCCAGCACGAACGCGTCGCCCTTGAACCGGAGGACAGCGAGGTGTTCCTTGTCGCGGAAACTCACCTTCGCCACGCCGACCTTGTTTTCTTGAGAGAGCGCCTCGCGTAGCAGCGCGTAGGCCTTGGCGCCGGTCTCCTCGGGGATGAGGTAGTACGACTTCTTGTACAGGATGGGATCGATCTCTTCGAGGTCGACGAACTGCACGATGTCGATCGCCCGGCTGGACTCGACCGGCACCTTGTCGAAGTCGTCCTCTGTGAGCACGACGTACTTGTCCTTCTCGTACTCGTAGCCCTTCACGATGTGGTCGAAAGTGACCTCTTCGCCGTCCACGGAGCAGGTGCGCTTCATGCGGATGCGCCCGCCGTCCTCGTCGTGGAGCTGGTTGAACCGGAGCGTCTTCTCCTCGGTGGCCGGGTAGACGGACACCGGGATGGTCACGAGGCCGAAGCTGATGGCCCCCTTCCACATGGATCTGGGCATGTCGTCCTCCAAGCAAGCGTGTTCCCACCCGCACGCAGCGGAAACGCGATTCTACCCCGAGCCGCCGACGCTACTTCCTGCGGCTGGTCAGATCGTGGCACCCCGTGCCACATAGCATCGCGACAGCTCGATCGGTATATGTCGCAAGTGAGATCGACGATAGGTCGATCCGACCGTGTGACTCAACCCCAGGAGGAGCGAGGAATCCGCTCGTGCCTCCGGCGAAAGGACTTCGCAGCTGGCCGGGGGGCGCACCAGGAACGAACCCGGCGTATATGCACGTCAGCCGGGTGACAAGAAGCACCCCTCGGGATCGGTCGCCGTCGGAGCGTTTCGGAATCCATGGATCGCGCCGAGCCCGATGTGAAGTGCTTCAAGGCCGGCGACTCAAGCGGGAGCGTTCACCTTGAGCCCCTTCACGCGGGTGAAGTCAGCGGCGTTCCGCGTCAAGAGCCCGAGACCGTGTTCGAGGGCCGTGGCAGCTATCAAGGCATCGGGCGTGCGGACGTTGGTAGCCCGACGGATCCGACCGGCACGTTCGGCGATCGCTCGATCGACCGACAACTCTGCGAACGGTGAAAGTAGCAGTCCGAGCGACTCTTCCTCGGCATCGCGACCGGCGAACAATTCGCACCGGGTAACGACCGAGTAGGACAGGCGATGCGAGCCCACCTTGATCGGAGACGCGCCACGTACATGGTCGACGAAGACGTCGGTGTCGACCAGTAGATCAGCCATCGCGATCCCATTCGTCCCTCGAAGGGACTCGGAAGTCGGGGGCGATCCCGAACGTGGCATCGAGCGCCACCCTCGGCTCAGGAGGCGCGCCGGCGAGGTAGGCGTCGATCGCTTCACGGACTATCTCCGCCAAAGATCGGTCCTCCTTTCGGGCGATCGCATCCAGCCGCTTGCGTTGTTCCACCGTCAGATACACCTGCGTCCTAGTCGATACCATATACAGCGCAGTATACAGCATCGCTCTCCGTCTATCACGACCCTACCCCGAAGGACCGACGCTGCTGCTCAGAGACGTGAGCGGCTCTGCCTGGCACCAGCTTCGACCAAGACCCATACTCCCGTCCATGGACGGAGGTGGTCCCAAGGGCCGCGGCGACGTGGATGATGCGCGGCCACCCCCGGGCGAATCTGGCTCCAACGATGCTTCGATCAAGACCTTCCTGATCGTCGACGTTCGGGGATGGACCCTCTTCACACAAACGCATGGCGATGAAGCTGCCGCCAAGCTCGCGGCAAGGTTCGCCGAGGTGGTTCGCGAGGGCGTGCAACGCCGCGACGGGATCGTCCTGGAGCTTCGAGGCGACGAGGCGCTATGCGTGTTCTCCTCCGCACGACAGGCCATCCGTGCAGCCGTTGACCTCCAAGACCGACTCCTCGAGGAAACCGTCTCCAACCCCGACCTCCCCCTGCCCGCCGGCATCGGCCTGGATGCCGGGGAGGCGGTAGCGGTCGAGGGTGGCTATCGCGGTGGCGCGCTGAACCTGGCCGCTCGGCTCTGCGGGCAAGCGAAAGCCGGCGAGATCCTGGCATCGAGGGAGGTCGTGCATCTGGCGAGGCACGTCGAGGGCGTTCGTTACCAAGAGCACGGAAGCCTCAGCCTGAAGGGACTCGCCGAGCCGGTCGCCGTGGTTCGCGTGATCTCGGAGACGCACGATCCCGCCGAGAAACTCGCCGCGTTCGCGCCGCCGCCGCCAACCTCTGAGCGGCCATCACGGCGGCGGCGGCGCACCATCCTCGTGGCCGCGGGCCTGACTATCGCACTGATCGCGGTCGGGATCCCTGTGGTCCGTTCGCTGTCGAAGGGCGACCCGATCGTGATCGAGACGAACTCGCTCGTCTCGATGGACCAGGACGGACGGGTCGAGGCGTCGGTTCCGCTAGGCACCCGTCCCGGCGCGGTCGCCGCCGGAGCAGGTGCCGTGTGGGTCGCGAGCCCCGACGACGGCCGCGTAAGCCGGATCGACCCGGGTTCGGGGGCAGTGGTCGACACGATCAAGGTCGGCGTCGACCCGTCGGCGATCGCGGTCGGCGAGGGATCGGTCTGGGTCGCCAACGCGGGAGGGCCTAGCGTCTCGCGGATCAGCCCGGACACGAACGAGGTCGTGGAGACCATCGAGACCTGCAGCGGCCCGAACGCGATCGCCACCGGGCTCAGCGCCGTCTGGGTCACCTGCGCCTTCGACTCCCTGGCGCTCAGGATCGACCCGGGAACCGGCGAGACGGTGCAGATCCGGCTCCCCGGGACCCCTACCGGGGTGGCCGTCGCCGATGGAGCCCTGTGGGTGTCCATCACCACCTCGGCCACGGTGGTACGGGTCGACCCGGCAACCTTCGAGGTCGTGGGCGAGATCGAGGTGGGCAACGGTCCCGAGGCCATCGTGTCGACCTCCGGAGCGATCTGGGTGGCGAACCGGCTCGACGGCACGGTCGACCGACTCGACCCCGAGACCGGCACGAGGCGCGTCACGATCGAGGTCGGGCGCGACCCGAGCGCCCTCGCGGCGACCGAGGGCGCCGTTTGGGTCACGACAGCCTTCGAGGGGCGCGTCGTGAGCATCGACACAGGAACGAACCAGATCGATCGGGAAGTCGATATGGGGAAGACGACCGCGTCGATCGCCGTTACCGGCGAGCAGATCTGGGCGACCGCTGGCGCCCCCGCCGGGGGTCATCGCGGTGGCACGCTACGGATCTCGATGCCCCTTGTCGATATCCTCGATCCGGGCTTCGCCTATGGTCCGGAGTGGCAGATCATCTCCCTCACGAACGATGGCCTCGTCGGATACCGACGCGTCGGAGGGATCGGCGGCACCACGCTCGTACCCGACCTCGCCCTGTCATTGCCGACCCCGACCGAGGACGGCTTGACGTACCGATTCCAGCTCCGTCCCGGCATCCGCTACTCGACCGGCGAGATCGTCGAACCGACCGATGTCCGATTCGCGATCGAACGCGTGCTGGCATCCAGGTCGGACGGACGGCAGTTCTACCAGGCGATCTTGGGAGCCGACGGCTGCATCGTCGGCGGTGCATGCGACCTGTCCGACGGGATCGTCGTGGATCCCACGGCCAACACGATTACGTTCCACCTGAGCGAGCCTGATCCCGAGTTCCTCTACGAGCTGGCGATGCCGTTCGCCTTCCCGGTGCCACCCGATACCCCGGAGGGCAACCAAGCGCTCGATCCCGTTCCCGCGACGGGCCCCTACATGATCACCAGCAGCAGCGGGGACGTCGTCGAGCTCGACCGGAACCCCGAGTTCCAAGCATGGAACTCCCCAGCCCGTCCGGATGGGTTCCCCGATCGGATCGTGATCGAGATCCTGGGTGACGGCGATGCCGCGATCGAGCGGGTCCTCGACGGCTCCCTCGACTGGACGAACTCCGAGCCGTCTCCGGAGGTCCTCGATGAGCTCCTCACGCAGCGACCCGGCCAGATCCATCTCGCCCCGACCACCGCGATCTGGCACATGATCCTCAACACGACGGCACCGCCGTTCAACGACGTCCGGGTCCGTCAAGCGGTGAACCTCGGCATCGACCGCGACCGCATCGCCGCCATCTTCGGCGGGACCGGCCGATCCACGTGCCAGATCCTCACGCCGAACTTCCCCTCGTACGATCCGTACTGCCCGTTCACGCTCGACCCTGGCCCCACTTGGAACGGACCCGATCTGGAGGGCGCTCGCGCGCTCATCTCGCGCGCCGGCGAGGTGGGACGAAAGGTCGAAGTGGCGGTCTGGACCGGGCTCCCCGCTCCAGTGGAGGCTGTCGCCGACCACTTCGCCGGTCTGCTGCGCGATCTCGGACTGCGCGCGACTATCAAGGCTACGTCGGATCCGGGCGAGTTCTTCGCTCTGATCTCCCAGGGGAAGACACAGATGGCGCTGCTGGGGTGGTCACCGGACTACCCGGCCCCCGCCGGAGTGCTCCCTCCGGAGTTCCGCTGTGGCTTGAGCACCAACGTCTTCTTCTTCTGCGAGCCCGGGATCGACGAGGCTATGGATCAAGCGAGAGCACTGCAGGTGGAAGATCCGGCCGCCGCGACGGTCGCCTGGACGGACATCGAACACCGGATCGTCGACCTCGCCCCGCTCGTTCCGCTCGTCGTGCGTCTCGAGAGCGGCCTCGTGTCGGAAAGGACCGGCAACTACCAAAGCCATCCCCAGTGGGGGGCACTGCTGGATCAGCTCTGGGTCGTCTAGCGGGTGCCGACTACCATCGCGGTATGCCACCCAAGCGGCAGCGCGCCCGCACCTCCCCGACCCCGTTCACCGTCGAGTTCCCGCTGGCGCTGGACGCGCGCCGGGACGGCGACGCTTGGTGGTTCGAGGTGGACGGGCGCGAGCTCCGCCTGTCCAACCTGGACAAGATCTTCTGGCCCGACGAGGGCTACACGAAAGGCGACCTTGTCGCGTACTACATGAACGTTGCGCATCTGATCGTGCCGCACCTGGCCGAGCGTCCGCTCACCTTGAAGCGGATGCCCGACGGCATCACGGGCCCGCACTTCTACGAGAAGTCGGCGCCCTCGCACGTCCCCGACTGGATCGGCCGCTGCCCTGTCATGAGCGAGGACAGCAAGAAGGGCGTGATCGACTACATGACGATCGCCGACACGGCCGGCCTGCTCTTCATCGCGAACCTGGGCTGCATCGAGTTCCATCCGCTGCATTCGCGGTGCGAAGACGTCGCGCACCCCGACTACATGTTCTTCGATCTCGATCCGTTCCCGCCTTACACGTACGAGGACGTCCTCACGGTCGCGCGCCACATCAAGGTGCTCCTGGATCAGCTCGGCCTGGCCGCGTTCCCGAAGACGAGCGGTGCGACCGGCTTGCAGATCTACATCCCCGTCGAGCGGGGCACCTATACGTACGAGCAGGTCCGCGATCTCGTCGGCCGCTGCGGACGGCTGATCCACGACGCCGACCCCGACCGCGTGACCATGGCGTGGAAGATCGCCGATCGAACAGGCAAGACCTTCATCGACCACAACATGAACCGCTCGGGCGCGAACATCTCGGCCGCGTATTCCCTGCGACCGGAACCGCGCGCCCCGGTCTCCACGCCGCTCACGTGGGACGAGGTGTTCGAAGGCGGGTTCGAGCCCCAGGACTTCCGGATCGACAACGTCTCCGAACGGTTCGCCCGCGTCGGCGATCTGTTCGAGGGCGTGCGCGCCCAGGCGATGGACCTGACCAACGCGTTCGAGGCGGTCGGCATGAGCGCTGAGGGTGACGCGAAGCCCACGCGCACCCGAACGTCCGAGGACGTGATCGCCGCCTCGAAGGATCCGAACCTGGCCGAGTACATCCGCAAACGGGACTTCGAGGGAACGCCTGAGCCCGCGCCCGGCGCTTCGGAGGGCCAGGGCAACTCGTTCGTGATCCACAAGCACCGCGCGACGCGCCTGCACTACGACGTGCGGCTGGAGCGCGACGGCGCCCTGCCGAGCTGGGCCGTGCCCAAGGGCCTCCCCACGGTGAAGGGCGACAAGCGCCTGGCCGTTCGCACCGAGGATCACCCGCTGGAGTACGGCAAGTTCTCGGGGACGATCCCCGCCGGGCATTACGGCGCGGGCGAGGTCCGGATCTTCGACGACGGCTGGTACGAGTCCGTCGAGTGGGACGACAAGAAGGTCTCGTTCCGCTGCACGGCCGGCGGTACCCCGGGCTCGAGTTCCACTTCGTGAAGACGAGGACCGATTGGCTGGCGTTCCTGGCGAGCGCGCAAGAGGCACCGATGATCGAGTCGCCGAGGCGGTTCCAACCGATGCTCGCCGAGGGCGGGTGGCAGGCGTTCGACGACGACGGCTGGTGGTTCGAGCCCAAGCTCGACGGCATCCGCTGCCTGGCCGAGATGACGACCGGCGAGACCAAGCTCATCACGCGCACCGGTCGCGACGTCACGTCGCAGTACCCCGACATCCATATGATCCACGAGCTGGTCGACCAGGTGAACGCGGTGCTCGACGGCGAGATCGTGGCGTTCGACGCCGAGGGGAAGAACTCGTTCGAGGCTCTCCAGCAACGCATGAACCTGGCGAACGAGCGCGAGATCAAGCGGCTGGCCAAGCAGCTGCCGGTGGCGCTGGTGGTGTTCGATCTGCTCTGGCTCGACGGTCGTGAGACGACGGGGCTCACGCTCGAGGAGCGCCGAGAGTTGCTCGAGCTGATCGTCGAGCAGGACGATCGCCTCCAGCTCATGACACACGTGGAGGGCGAGGGCAAGGCGTTCACGGAGGCGGCGCGCGGCCTGGGCCTGGAGGGCGTGGTGGCCAAGAAGAAGGGCTCGAAGTACCTGCCCGGCAGACGTTCCGACACGTGGCGCAAGATCAAGCTCACGAACACCCAGGATTGCGTGATCCTGGGCTGGACACCCGGGCAGGGCGGGCGCTCCAAGACGTTCGGTGCACTCCTGGTCGGCGCGCTCGACGACGGAGTGTGGCGATGGATCGGTCAGGTCGGTACGGGATTCACCGACCAGATGCTCGTGACCGTGCAGGAGCAGCTCGATCCGCTGGCGCGCGACACTCCGCCGATCGAAGATCCGGAGCTGGCGGTGGTGAAGGGCGCGCGATTCGTGGAGCCCGAACTCGTCTGCGAGGTCGAGTTCCTGGAGATCACGAAGGGCGCGAAGAAGATGCGCGCCCCGTCGTTCAAGGGGCTACGCCCCGACAAGACGCCCGACGATTGCCTCCTCGAGGGCCCCCGCGGTCGGTGATGGATTACGCGCCCGGAGCGCGGTACGGCACCGCCTTCGCTGCGCCGGCATCGACGTCTTCGCCGGTCAGCAGGACGGTGGTCTCTATCGAGACTGCGCCGCTCGCCCCCACCGTCATCGCGACCCCTGCGGCCGTCTGGTTGTCCGGCATATCCGCGATCGCGTACAGGTCGTGTTCGCCGAAAGCCCAGTAGAACGACTCGACGGTGCCGCCGAGATCGGCGACGAGCTTCGAGATGTACTCCCGACGGCTCACCGCGCCTTCCTTGATCAGACCCTGCAGGCCTGACTGCGTGTACGACACCTTCCACAGGTACTTGCTCATCGCGGCCTCCATCCGTTCGGGTCCGACATATTGCGCCTGGATCAGGTGCGGGCGCAAACCGAACTCAGAAGGGCTCGTAGCCCGCCTTCACCAGGAGCGCCCGGACCTCGCGCTCCTCCATCCCGCGGCCGACCATCTCGTGGTACAGGCGTACCGCGCCGAGCGACCGGCCACACCGCGGGCAGAAGTGGAAGTGGGGCTCGAACGCCGTCTCACACCACGGACACTGTGCGACCTCGATCTTGCGGTCGGGCTCCAATCCCGTGTCGGCCAGAGCGTCGATGTAGCCCTTGCCGTAGTCCCACTGGATGTACTCCTCTTCCAAGATCTCGAACGCCGGCTCGTGCATCCGCGGCTCGCCCGTCTGGAGCATGTTCTCCAGGTTGTCCTGCAACAGCGCCCATTCGTAGAAGTGGTTCGCGCCGCAGTCCTGGCAGGCGATCACCACGCCCTTCACGCTTTGGGGCGAGAAGAGCCCACGCATGGCGGCAAGGTCGTGGAGGTCCGCCTCGACGTCCGCGCGCTCGTCGGGAGTGAGCTCGATCGGCTCCTCGGCGTCGGAGTTGTCTTCCATCACGCCTCTTCATCGTCGTCAACGAAGCGGAACGTCTTGAACGCCTCGGCGAACTCGTGCCCCGCCTCCCGACCGATCTCCTGAGCGCGTTCCCGCACCCGCGCCCCGGTGTCGGGACCCACCTGCGAGACGTGCTCCGCCAGCGCCTTCAGCTTGATCTCGATCGTGTCCGTGATGTCCACATGGGTATCGGGCTCGCCCGAGCTCAGCCACAGGTTGCGCACCTCGAACGGTTCGATCCCCTCGTCCAGAAGCTCGGGGAACATCAGACGTGTGGGCGCGTCGGGCATGACCGCGGACAGCGCAAGCATGCCGGCCGCCTTATGATCGGAATGGTTCACGTACCCGTTCCCGTGCCACAGGCGCGACGGATCCGGGGCGACGATCACGTCGGGGCGCAGGCGCCGGACCTCCCGCGTCACCTTGCGACGCGTCTCGAGCGTGACCTCAAGCATCCCGTCCACCTCGCCCAGGAACGTGATAGAGCGAACCCCCAGCACCTCGGCGGCGGCGCGCTGCTCCCGTTCGCGGATAGGGCGTAGCTCCTCGCGGGTCACCCCGGGTTCGTTGGATCCGGCAGATCCGTCGGTGACCACCACGTAGTGGATTTCGCAGCCCTCGAGCGCCCACTTGGCGACGGTTCCGCCGCACATGAACTCGGCATCGTCGGGATGGGCGAACAGGACCAACGCACTCGGAAAGGCCATGTCAGGAGGGTAGCGCCTCGAGGTGGTAGCAGCACGAACGCAGGCTTCACCCCTTCGAAGGGCGGGCGGATACCTTTGCCTGTGATCGTCGGGGCCGATGTCAGCGACGCCACCTTGCGCTTCTGGGTCCAAGACGAAGGGATCGGGATCGCCACCGACGACATCCCCAGGATCTTCGACCGCTTCTACCAAGTGGATCGATCGGCTACGCGAGCTTACGGTGGTGTTGGACTGGGTCTGCACATCTCGCTCGAACTCGTCGAGTCCATGGATGGAACCATCGAGGTCCGGAGCGAACTGGTGCGGGAAGCACATTCACGGTCTCCGTGCCGCTGCTCGTCTCGGTGACCGACGACCGGGCCGCGGTCACCGGATCCTCGCTCGGCTGATCGCGCTCGGCCCCCCGTCGGCTAGGGCCAGGTACGCGCCGCCAGCGTGGCCTCGATCCCGACCGCCTGTCGCTCGACCTCACTCGCCGAGGGACCCCCCGGCATGGTTCGCGCACGAACCGAAACGTCCGGATCGAGCAAGGCCGAGCCGTCGGGAACCCCGTACGCCTTCCACTCTTCGTCGACAAGATCCCGCAGGCCGCGCCCTTCGCGAGCGAGCTCCCTCAACAGCGCTCCGGTTCGATGATGGGCCTCACGGAAGGGCACGCCGTCTAGGACCAGGGCCTCGGCGAGGTCGGTCGCGAACAGCGACTCGTCCGTCGCGTCCCGACGCATGACATCCGGATGGAAGCGAACGGTCTCCAGCGCTCCGATCAGCGCGCTGAGGGTTAGCTCCAAGGTGTCCGCGGCATCGAACGCGGGCTCCTTGTCCTCCTGGAGATCCCGGTGGTACCCAAGGGGCAAGCCCTGGAGCACCGCCGTCAGGGCTGCGAACGATGCGGCCACCCGGGCCGCCTTCGCCCGGGCCAGCTCTGCGGTATCGGGGTTCCGTTTCTGGGGCATCATGCTCGACCCGGTGCTGTAGGCCTCGTCCAGATCTGCCCAGCCGAGCGAAGGATCTGTGAAGCGGGTCAGGTCGGCGGCCAACCGGGACAGATGGGTGGCACAGATCGCGGCGTTCGCCAGGAACTCCTGAACGAAGTCGCGATCCGACACAGCATCGATCGAGTTGGAGAACGCCCGTCTGAAGCCCAGTCGTGTGGCCGTCATGTCCGGATCGAGACCCAACGTGGACGTCGCGATCGCGCCGGCTCCGAGCGGCGATGTAGACGTGCGTTCCGCCCATTCGTCGAGCCTCTCCAGATCTCGGAGCAACGCCCACGCGTGCGCCAGCAGATGGTGTCCGAGCGTCACGACCTGCGCGGCGCGAGCGTGCGTGGTGCCCGGCATCACGGTCGACGAGTGCTCGCGTCCCCGAGCCACCAGCGAGCGGATCAGCAGGGTGACGAGGCCGTCGGCCCGGCGACCGGCTGCCAGCAACCACAGGCGCAGGTCGGTCACGACAAGATCGTTGCGACTACGCCCCGCGTGGAGCCTGGCACCCAGATCCCCGAGCCGGTCGGTCACGCCTCGCTCCACAGCCGAATGCACGTCCTCGTCCGCGGGGTCGAACTCGAATCCGCCCTCCGACATCAGGTGACCGACCGACGCCAGTGCCTCCTCGAGCTCGGCGGCCTCGTCCGCCTGGAGCAGGCCCGCATCCTGAAGCGCCCGGACATGCGCGATCGACGCATCCACGTCGAAGGTGGCCAAGCGGACGTCGAACCTGAGGCTCCGGCCGAGCGCAAGCGCCTCGGGCGCCGGGGTGGACTCGAAGCGGCCGGACCACAGCGGCGAGCTGGTCCCGGTGTCGGAACGATCGGTCATGCGCCGCCCTGCTTCGCCGACCACACCTTGAGCGGCAGCCCGTACAACCGAACGTATCCCTCGGCGTGGGACTGATCGAACGCGTCGCCACCACCGTAGGTCGCCAGCGAAAGATCGTAGAGGGAATGCGGCGAGCGGCGACCTACCACCGTGCACGATCCGGCTTCGAAGCGCAGCCGCACGTCACCGGTCACGTGGGTCTGAGTCCGGTCGACGAACGCGTCCAGCGCCGCTCGCAACGGCGAGAACCATTGGCCGTCGTAGACCAGCTCGGTCCAGCGCTGCTCGATCTTCGGCTTCTCGTGAGCCACCTCGCGCTCTAGCGTGAGGTCCTCCAACGCCCGGTGCGCCGTGATGATCGCGAGCGCGCCCGGGACCTCGTAGAGCTCGCGCGACTTGATGCCCACCCGGCGGTTCTCGATCATGTCGACCCGCCCGAACCCGTAGGATCCGCCGAGCGCGTCCAGCCCGCGGATGACGGCGGGGAGAGGGGTGGCCTCGCCCTCGAGCGCCACGGGCAGGCCGCGCTCGAAGGTGAGCACGATCTCGGTCGGTTCGCTCGGTCGTTCTCCTGGCGGCGCGGTCCGCGCGAACGCGTCCTCGGGCGGGGCCACCCACGGGTCCTCCAGCGGTCCGCACTCGACTGTTCGTCCCCACAGATTCTCGTCGATCGAGTACGAACCCACGATCGACGCCAAAGGGATGCCCCACTCGTCTGCCAAGACCATCGCCTTCTCGCGCGGGATGTTCGCGTCGCGGATCGGCGCCAGCACCTCCAGATCGGGGGCCAGCACGCCGAACGACACCTCGAAGCGCACCTGGTCGTTCCCCTTGCCGGTGCAGCCGTGCGCCACCACGTCCGCACCGACCTCGCGGGCCACGCCCACGACCTCCTCCGCGATCAGCGGGCGCGCCAACCCAGACACCATGGGGTACTTTCCCTCGTAGAGGCCGTTCGCCTGGATCGCATGGGTCAGGTACTCGGCGGCGAACCGCTCCACCGCGTCAACCACTCGCACGTCGGTCGCTCCGGCCAGCCGTCCGCGCTCCACCACCGCGTCGAACTCTTCCTGTTGCCCAACGTCGACTGCCACCGCGTGCACGTCGTAGCCCTGTTCCACCAGCCACCTGATCGTGACCGACGTGTCCAACCCGCCGCTGTACGCGAGAACCGCCCGTTTCATCCGTCAGCCTCCATGATCGTCGTTAGCGACCTTTCGAGCGTCGTCGCGGCGATGCCCTCCCGGCCGAGGATGAGGATGGTGTTGTCACCGGCGATCGTGCCTGCCACCTCTGCAAGCCCCATGCGATCGATGCCCTCGGCGAGGGCGGCGGCAGCACCGGGCGGGGTCCGAATGACCAGCCCGTGGTCGCTACGCGTGAACGACAGCGCGAACTCGTCGAGCAGATGCTTGAGGAGCCCCGAGGGAGCGGCGGCGCGCGATTCGCCGGGCACCACGTAGCGCAGACCGTCGTGGTCGTGTACCCGCGCAAGACCCAGCTCCTCCACGTCACGCGAGATCGTGGACTGCGTGGCGTCCATACCGAGCGCCTCCAGCCGCCTGCGGATCTCCTCCTGCGAGGACAGGCGTTCCCGTCCGACCAGCGACAGGATCGTCTGCTGGCGCTTGGACTTGAGAGCGCCGTTGCCGCGGCTCACGGATCGAGCCCCGCGTCGGGCGTGATCATGGTGCCCACGCCCTCCGGCGTGAACAGCTCGAGCACCAGGGAATGCTCGACGCGTCCGTCGACGAGATGTATCCGGGCCACCCCGGCCTTGATCGCATCGACGGCGCTCTCGAGCTTGGGGATCATCCCGCCTTCGACCACGCCGTCCCTGCCGAGCAGATCGAGGCATTGCTCGGCCGATAGCTCCGACAGCAGGTCGCCGGTGGGCCCGATCAGGCCAGGAACGTCGTTCAGGAACACCAGCTTCTCGGCGCCGAGCGCGATCGCGAGCTCGGCCGCCACCACGTCGGCGTTCACGTTGTACGCCTGGCCGAACTCGTCAACGGCGATCGAGGCCACGACGGGCACGAAACGCTCCGCCATGAGCGTGCGGACCACGTCTGCGTTCACGTGGACAACCTCGCCGACGAACCCCAGATCGGGAGCGGTCTGTTTGCGAGCTAGCAATAGACCACCGTCGACCCCCGACAACCCGACCGCGGGCACGCCCCCGGTCACGAGGGACGCGACCACATCGGTGTTCAGCTTGCCGGCCAACACCATGGTGGCCACATCGAGCGTCTCCGCGTCGGTCACGCGAACGCCATCGACGAAGGTGGTCTCTATGCCCAGACGTGCGGAGAACTTCGTCACCTGCGGCCCGCCGCCGTGCACGATCACAGGCAGGATCCCCGCGCTCTGCAACAGCGCCACGTCTTGCGCGAAGGACGCGATCAGTGGCGTCTGCTCCATCGCGGCGCCGCCGTACTTCACCACGATGACTTTGCCGTGATGCTCCCGCATGAACGGCAGCGCCTCGAGCAGCGTACGGGCCTTGGCAACGGTGCGTTGGCGCGTCTGCGGCGGAAGCTCGGTTTGGCTCAAGTCGTGTACTCCCCGTTGATCCGCACGTACTCATAGGAGAGATCGCACCCGAGCACCCGGCTACGGCCGGGGCCTTCCCCCACCGACACGTGGATCCGGATCTCGGGTTCCTTCATGGCGACACGCGCCGCCGAGGCGAGCGGATCCTCTCCGAAATAGGCGGGTGGGATGACGCCGTTGGCCACCAGCCGATGTTCGCCTATCGCGATGTCGATCCGCGTGGGGTCGACGTCGACACCCGAAGAACCCACCGCTTGCAGGATGCGACCGGGGTTGGGATCGCCGCCGAACGCGGCGGTCTTGACCAGGGGTGAATCCGCGACCGCCTTGGCGATCACACGGGCATCCTGTTCCGTGCGCGCGCCTTCCACATCGATCAGCAGGACGTGGTTCACGCCCTCGGCGTCGGCCGCCAGCTGACGGAGCAGCGACTCCCCCACTTCGCCGATCGCACCGGCGAGCGCGTCCCAGTTGGCCGATGTCTGCGTGAGCGGCCCGTCGGCCCCCGCGCCGCTCGCGAAGACGAGCACGGTGTCGTTGGTGCTGGTACATGCATCGACCGTGAGCGCGTTGAAGCGAGGCTTGAGCTGTTCGTCCGCAAGGAGCTGAAGATCTCGTCTTCCGACCGCCGCGTCCGTCGTGACGAATACGAGCATCGTGGCCAGGTTCGGCGCGATCATGCCGACGCCCTTGGCGCAGCCGCCCACCCGGAACGCTCCGGCATCCGCCGTGGCCTGCTTCTCCACGGTGTCGGTGGTCATGATCGCCCGCGCGAAGTCCGCACCGCCCTCGCTCGAGAGCGTCCCCGCGAGCGTGGGGATAGCGGGGAGCATGACGTCCAGGTGCAGCGGCTCGCCTATCACGCCGGTCGAACACGCCAGCATGTCTGCGGGATCCACCCCGAGCGCGGTCGCGGCGGCAGCCGCGACCGCGCGGGCGTCGGCATCGCCTCGTTCGCCGGTCGCCGCGTTCGCCTGTCCGCTGTTTACCACGACCGCGCGTCCGCGATCGGCGGACAACACCTCGCGGCAGTACCGCACCGGCGCCGCCGCGACCCTGTTCGTCGTGAACAACCCGGCGACCGTGGTTCCGGGATCGCCGATCAGGAGTCCCAGGTCGGGGCGTCCCGAGGGTTTGAGACCGGCGCTCATGCCGGCAGCGCGGAACCCGCGTGGATAGGTGACGCTCACGGGTAGACCGCCACGGTCGGCAAAGCCGTTGACTCATCCAGGCCGAGCACCAGATTCATGTTCTGGATCGCCTGCCCGGCCGCGCCCTTGATCAGGTTGTCCAGCGCCCCCACCACGACCGCCGACCCGCTTCGCGGGTCGGCTACCGCCTGCAGTTCGACCACGTTGGTGCCCCGGGTTCGCTTGGAGTCGACCATCTCACCCGGAGGCAGCACGCGAACGAACGAACGCCCGGCGTAGGCCCCGGCCAAGCATGCCGTGAGCGCATCCGTGGTCACCCCGGCCGCGAGCGGCGCGTAGCAAGTGGTCACCACGCCGCGGACCGCCGGAACCAGATGGGGAACGAACAACACCGGCGGGGTGAATCCCGTGGCCAGCTCAAGCCCTCGTTCCATCTCGGGTGTGTGCTGGTGGCGCGGCACCCTGTAGGGACGCACACTCTCCTCGCTCGGCGGTGTACAGGGTCGCGTCGCTCATCGACCGGCCCGCTCCGGACAGGCCGGTCTTTCCGTCGACGTGGATAGTGCCGGGCTCCACCAGACCGGCCGACAGGAGCGGCGCCAGTCCCAGGATGACGGGGGTCGGGAAACAGCCGGGGTTCGCCACCAGCTGCGCACCGGGAAGCTGTTCGGCGAAGAGCTCGGGAAGGCCGTAGATGGACTTGCCGAGCCAATCGAGTGCCTGATGCTCGAACCCGTACCAGTCCGGATAGGCCGAGGCCGGCAGACGGAAGTCCCCCGCCAGATCGATCACGCGCAGGCCGGCTTCCAGCAGCGCCGGTGCAAGCTCCGAGCTCACGCCGTGCGGAAGGGAGCAGAAGGCGATGTCCGCCGCCTGGATCACGTCGGCCGCCTCGAGCCCTCCGATGATGGCGCTCCCGACCGGCAGCGAACCGAGGTGCGGATGCGCCTCGGCGAGCGACGACACCGGCCGCGGTGTGCGCCCCTAGGTAGGAGACACGGGCCGCGGGGTGTTCCGCCAGCAACCTGATCAGCTCACCGCCGGCGAACCCGGAGGCGCCGAGCACCGCTACCCGTAGCTGGGTGGACTCCGACATGACGGATAGTTATGCACAAACTGCATAGAACCGTCAACCAGCCGTTCGTATCACCCTGAACGGACCGTCCGGGAGGTCCTCCACCCCTTCGACCGGTCCGTCCTCCAGAAGGGCGCTGTCCCTGCCGCTCACGCCCCCGGGCCGGGCGCGGGCGATCGACCCGCGGGCCTTGCCCAGGTTGGAACGGAGCTCGTCGGCGCCGTTCGTGAGCATGGTCGCGGCGCGCGCCAGCTTGTTCTCGACGACGGCCCCCATCGCCTCGAGCGCCGACGAGACCTCCGCCAGGCTGGCCTGCACATCGGCCGCATCGCCGAACCGCTGAACCAGGCTGTACAGGAACAGGACGATCGGGAGCGCCGACGTGTAGGGCACGATCACGACCCCTTTGGACCAGGCGTCCGCATGGGCACGCTTGAGCACGGCATAGGCCGCATCGGGAACCGCCGCGACCGCTACAGGGGAGGTCACCGCCGGGTCGAGGTACAGCGCGACCTCCTTCGCCCGGGCGGCGACGGCGCGCTCCACATCACGGGCGCAGGCGGCGCGAGCGACGGGGTCCTCCGCGGCCTCCAGCGACTCGAGCTCGGCGAGGGCGGTCCACTTGGAGTCGATAGGCATCCTCCGACCGTCCGGCAGCAGCAACGCGAACTCCACCACCTTGCCACCCACACGCAGATCGTTGACCAACATGCCCGGCGGCAGCTGTGCCAGGTGTTCGCGCAGCACGTTCTCGCCCGCGCGACCCTTCGATGCGCCGCCCGCCAGGACGGTGGAGAGCCGCTTGATCACCTCACGCCCCTCCACGTCGGCTTGACGGCGCTCCTGTTCGCGAGTGCTCAACTCCTGGAGCACCCGGCGGGCACCGTCGAGTCCGGCGCGCAGCTGCTCTCCCGCAACGTCGCGTGAGGCCGTGGCGTCGGCGAGGCGTCTGAGCTCGGCCGACTGGGCCTCCAGCCGAGCCTGCACGATCCCGAGCGAGCCGTCGCCGTCGCTCACCACGCGCGAACGGCGCGAGGCCACGAGGGCTCCGCCCACGGCCACGCCCACAGCGAGCGCCGCGAGTCCCATCCACAGCTGATCCATGCGAGCACCTCCGTCGAAGGGGAACCGCTCCACCGTACGGACGGGCTCTGACATGCGGAGGAACCCCGTGTCACGATCCTTGGGTGGACGAGCTGATCAGAGACGGCGATCTGGCGATACGCCGGATGCGCGACGATCCGACCGACTTCGAGCTGTTAGCGCGGTGGCGGGCCGAGCCGCACGTGGCCGAATGGTGGGATACGGACGACGCCGGAGAGGAGGCACTGACGGAGCGATACCGCCCCCGGACGGAGGTCTCCTCGCCCACCGTCGCCGGCATCATCACCCTCGAGGATCGCCCGGTCGGCTACCTGCAGTTCTATCCGTGGGACGACCACCCAGACGAGATGACCGCGATGGGCTTCGCCGCCGATGAAGACATGTTCGGGCTGGACATCCTCATCGGCGAACCCGACCTGATCGATCGAGGCGTCGGGTCCGCGGCAGTCGCGCTGCTGTGTCGCTACCTGTTCGATGAGCGCGGGGCCTCCGCTGTTGCGCTCACGACCGCCGAGGCCAACATCCGCGCGCAACGCGCATACGAGAAGGCCGGCATGCGCAAGGTCGCCCGCGTCTTGGATACCGACACCGTGAACGGAGAGCGCGTCCCCTCCTGGCTGATGGTGATCGATCGTCCCGGCCTGCCATCATGAGGCGGTCATGACCGCCTCCGGCGACATCGACCGAGAACTGACTCCAACGCATCAAGGACCGCGAGGATGCGGCGTTCGTGGCCGCGCGTCCCGCGCTCGGCGGAGCTGTGGACGAAGGCGCGATCCACGATGCCGGACGGCGTTCCGATGTCGTGGCATCGGAGCTCGTACGACCATCCTCCGCTGTTCGTGGCCGAGGGCAAGGGCGCACGGTTCCGGGACGTCGACGGACACGAGTACTCGGACTTCAACATCGCGGACATGTCGATGTTCGGCGGCTACGCGCCGGAACCCGTCGTCCAGGCGATCGCGCGCCGTGCGGAGCAGGGCACGCAGTTCCTGCTTCCCGGCGAGGACGCCCTATGGGTGGCCGAGGAGCTGGGTCGCCGTTACGGGTTGCCGAAATGGCAGTTCACGCTGGCTGCATCGCAGGCCAACACCGAGGCGATCCGCATCGCACGCGTGCTCACCGGCCGCGACAAGGTCCTGTTCTTCGACGGCAAGTATCACGGCCACTTCGACGAAGCGCTCGTCGAACTGAAGGACGGCGCGCTCGTGCCCGAGGTGGCTGGCTTGCCGCGCGACGTCACCGCCAAGACCGCGATCGTGCAGTTCAACGACCCGGAAGTGCTTAGGCAAGCGCTGGAGCCGCGCGAAGTGGCGATCGTGATCACGGAGCCCGCGCTGACGAACAACGTGGGCTTGCTCCTGCCCGAGCCCGGGTTCCACGACGCCCTCCGCACGATCACCCGCGAGACGGGCACCGTCCTGGCCTACGACGAGACCCACACGCACGTCGTCGGTCCGGGCGGGCTCACGAAGATGTGGAACCTGGACCCCGACGTCGTCACCATCGGCAAGGCGATCGCGGGCGGCGTGCCTCTGGGCGCGTACGGCATGAGCGAGGCCGTTGCAGAGACGCTGCAGCATCCTACGGGCGGATCCGAGGCTGCGGAGTCGATGACCGGGGGCACGCTGTTCGGCAACCCGCTCTCCATGGCGGCGGCTCGGGCGACGCTGGGCGAGGTCCTGACCGGTGACGCGTACGCACACACGCACGGCCTTGGCGCCGTGCTCGCCGACGGTATCGAGAAGGCGATAGGCGACGCCGGCTTGCCCTGGACCACCCACCGGTTCTGGCCACGCTCCGGCGTGACGTTCGCGCCGGCGATGCCAAGGAACGCGCTCGAGGCGTACGCGGCCAAGGACGTGCTCCTCAGCCTGACCCTTCGTGTGTACCTGGCCAACCGCGGAGTGTGGGAGGCGATCGTCGGGGCCGGTCCGACCTGCTCGGTGCCCGCCACGGATGAGGACGTGGAGCTCTACCTAGGGGCGTTCGACTCCTTCATCCAGGAACTGACGGCCTAGGCCGGCGCGGTCGGGGCTCGGGTAGCCTCTGCCACAGAGGCAGATCTGGGAGGGATGCTCGATGCGATTCCGTCGTCCGCTGCTCTTGGCCGCGTTGATCCTGGGTGCTTCGATCGTCATCGCCGCGCCGGCGTTCGGGGATCGTTTCGCGCAGGGGCCACTGCTGGACGAGCCCTTCGTCGTCCTGACGGGAGAGTTACGTCTGCCGGTCGGGAGCAGCGCCGACGATGCGATCATCTTCAACGGACCGGCCCAGATCGACGGAGAGGTTTCCGGGCAGGTCGTCGCGTTCAACGGTGACGTGATCGTCTCGGGAACGGTGAACGAAGGCGTCGTCGCGATCAACGGCCGCGTGTACCTGGACGACGGCGCCCATGTCGGCGGCGATGTCGTGTCTAGGTATCGGCCGGTGATCTCGGAGTCCGCGACCGTGGAAGGCCAGATACGACGAGCGGCCCGCTTCAACACCGACCTCGGCGACTTCGCCGTGGTCAGCCGGATCCTGGTGTGGTTGGCCACGTCGGTCTCCTCGTTCCTGCTGGGACTCCTGCTGATCCTGTTCGTGCCGAGGGCGGCAGACATCGCGTCCCGTACCGCCACCGAACGGTTCGGCGCCTCGCTCGGCTTCGGTGCTCTCGCGTTCGTCGCGTTGCCGCTCGCAGCCGTCGTGGCGATCGCGATCCTGGTCGGCATCCCGCTCGGGATCGGTCTGCTCCTCGGTCTCGGACTCCTCTACTGGCTGGGTTACACGGCGGGCGCGTACTCACTCGGACGCCGGCTCGTCGCCGCGCCCAAGCACAGGCTGCTCGCGTTCCTGGCCGGCTTCGCCATCCTGCGGGCGATCGCGCTGATCCCCGTCATCGCCGGCTTCGCCTGGCTGGCGGCGACCGTCTGGGGCCTCGGCGCCCTGGTCATCGCCGCGCGGGCCACCGGACGTGACGCGGGAGAGATGGCTCCGGTGGTCGCGGGCTCGACCCCGCCACCGCCCATCCCGCCACCTCCTCCGCTGACCACGCCGCAGCCATGACGCCGCATACGATCCCGCTGTTCCGGTTCGAGGGGTCGTATCGAGAGGTTGGAGAGCAGATCGGGGAGGCGTGCGGCGACGTTCTGCAGAACGCCGTGGCCTTTGATGACCGGCTACCCGCCGGACGCACCCGAGCCGAGCAGCTCACGCTGGCCGAGCGTTATCGGGCCTCGACCGCGGAGGCTATACCCTGGGTCCTGGAGGAGCTCGACGGCGCGGCCGTCGCAGCGGATGTGGATCCGCTCGCGCTGTTCGCGTGCACGGTCGAAGAGATCTGGTACCCGGCACGCTCGACCGCAGGTGGCGCCGCGCTCGACGGTCGTTGCAGCGACCTGGTCGCCGCACCGCCCGCTACCGCCAGCGGTCATGTGCTTGTGGCACACAACAACGACCTATCGCCTCGCTATCGCGACGAAGTGGTAGCGATAGAGAGGAAGATCCCGGGCGACCCCACCGTCTTCACGATCGGCGACGGGGTATGGATCAGCGTCGGATGGAACTCCGCAGGCCTGTCGCTAACGGGCAACGAACTCTCGCCGAACGATGAACGGGTCGGCATCCCCCGCGAGATACAGGTCCGAGCGATGCTCCGCGACGATTCGCTCGACGCGATGATCGGGACGGCACTGCGTCACGACCGCGCGTCGTCCTATAACAACGTGCTGGCGTCTTCCGACGGAAGCGTGATCAACGTCGAGGGTTCCGCCACCAGGGCCGAACTGACCGAGCCGGACGAACGAGGCCACCTGGTCCACACGAACCACTACGTGTGCGACGCGATGCTCCGCTTCGAAGGGGATCCCACCTATGCGAAGCGGTCCGCCGTGCGCTACCGACGTGCGGGGGAACTACTGGCTGAGCGGCCCGACGGAACGGTGACCGAGGACGACATGCGGACGATCCTCTCCGACCACGAGCACGCGCCGGACTCCATCTGCCGCCACGAGGCGGAAGGCGACGAAGGACCCGTGACGTGCTTCTGGTGCGTCGCCGACGTGACCGACATGCGGATCACGTTCGGTCGCGGGAATCCGTGTGACTCGGTCGAGCAGGAGTACGTCTTCGCCGGCTAGTCCTCGAGTGCACCGCGGATGATCGCGATGCTGTGCGTGTCCCCCGTCCTCGATGCTTGCCATGTGTCATCCTCCGTGCGAGACTTTCATTTGCTTAGGCTAAGCAAATAGTGATGAGCTCGTCAAGGCGGACTTCTCCAGCGCGGGAGGTGGACGCGGTGGCCGACCGGTTGCATTCGGCCACGCTCCACCTCTTGCGCCGCCTGCGCGCCGAGGACGAGACCCTGGGTATCTCCGCTCCCCGCCTGTCTGCTCTCTCCGTCCTTGTGTTCGGCGGACCGCGCCGGATCGGCGAGCTGGCCGATGTCGAGCAGGTGGAGCCGCCGACCATGACGCGGCTGGTGGACGCACTGGAACGCGACGGATATGTCACGCGCACTCCCGACCCGGACGACCGGCGCGCAGTGGTCATCCGCGCGACCGCGTCGGGGTCGCGAGCTCTGAAGAGAGGCCGGGCCCAGAGGGTGGAGGCTCTGGCCTCGACGCTCCGCACGCTGCCCGCCGAAGAGCTCTCGATCTTGGCCGACGGCGTGGACGTGCTGGAGCGCGTGGTCGGCGGTCCTGGTGGGTCCTAGTCGTTCGCCGCGTGCCACGAGTCGAGCAGCTCACGTTCGCGTTCCGCGGTTAGCCCGGCCTTCATGGGTTCCGATCTATCTCGACCGCTGTCCCACGCGAGCGTGTCGGCGATCGTCTCGCGGAGCGGTCGGTAGGTGAGCCCGGCAGCGATCGCCCGGCGCATGTCGTACCGGTGCAGGCCCTGGTAGGGATAGTCGCGCAACGGAAGGGCCGCGTCGATATCCTCGCCGAGCTCGGCCTCCAGATGCGCGCGACCCACCCAGGTGAGCGACGGTTCGGCCCCGGCCACATCGCAGCCGAGCCGAAGGAACGAGCCCCACGTGAGCGGCTCCGCCGGACCCGTGACGCCGAAGAGGCCGGCCGTGCCCGATTCCAGGTGGTCCAGCATGAACGCCCCCAGATCGCGGGCGTCGACCACCTGCAGATCGCCGTCCTCTGGACCCGGAGCCAGGATGTCGCCGCCTGTTCGCGCACGACGGAGCCAGTAGGTGAAGCGGTCCGTGGGGTCGTTCGGCCCCACGATGTATCCGGGGCGGATCACCAGGCACCGGCCGGGGAGCGCCGCCCGCGCCTCCAGCTCGCACGCCACCTTGAGCGGGCCATAGCTCTCTTCGGTGATCTCCTCGGTGTCGGGGAACGGCGGCTGGTGGACGGGCGTTTCCTCGTTCGCCCCCGCCATGGCGTCATCCGGCAACGCAGAGAGGCTGGACACGAAGCAGTACGTGCCGACCGCGTCGGACAACAGCCGGGCCGAATCGCGGACAACCCTCGGCACGTAGCCGCAAGTGTCGAGCGCGGCGTCCCAGGTTCGGCCGCGGAGCGCGTCGAGACCTCCGTCACGATCGCCGTGGATATGCTCGACCGCTGCCAGCTCGTTGGGTTCACGCTCTCCCCGGTGGAACACGGTGACGTCGTGACCACGATCGACGGCCCCCTCGACCGCCGCGCGGCCGACGAACGAAGTGCCGCCGATCAAGAGCAACTTCATGGAGCGACCCCCTCTCCGGCGACGACGTCGCCGGCCTTCATCACCAGGTGGGGTGACAACAGAGCACCGATATCCTCGAGCGGGTTGCCGGCGTAGAGAACGACGTCGGCCTCCTTGCCCGGCTCCACGGTTCCGACCAGAGGCAGACGCAGCAGCTCCGAGCCGCTAGCCGTTGCCGCCTGCATCGCCCTCAGCGGCGTCAACCCCCACTCCACCATGTGGATCAGCTTCGTTAGGCGCGCTGCCATGCGGGTTGAACGGAGTGCCGGCGTCGGTCCCGCAGACGTGTCGCACACCCGCACGGACCGCGCGGCGGAAGGAATCCCTCGCATCGGCCTCGAGCGCCTTGGCCTTCTCCACCGCGTACTCGGGAACCTGATCCGCGTTGTCGATGATCCCGCGGATCGCGCAGAGCGTGGGCGAACGGAACGTCCCGCGCTCCTTCATCTCGCTCGCGAGCCGGGCGTTCACCTGGCTGCAGTGCTCGACCGAATCCACACCGGCGACGACGGCGTTCCAGGCGCCCTCGGCGCCGATCGCGTGCGCGGCCACGCCGCGCCCCCACTTGTGCGCTTCGTCGACCGCCGCGGCGAGCTCCTCGGGGGTGAACGCCGTGAACGTCGCGTCGATCCCAGGCGTGAGTACACCGCCGGTCGCGATCACCTTTATGACGCGTGCCCCGCCCTTGATCTCTTCGCGGACCGCCCGACGGACGTTGTCGGCTCCGTCGACCTCGCGGGCCAGGGACAGGTTGTGGCCGTGGCCGCCGGTGACGGTCAGGGCCCTGCCGGCCGCGAGGATGCGGGGGCCCGGGACGATGCCCTCGTCGACCGCTCGCCCCACGTCGCAGATCGCGGAGTCCACGCCACCCAGATCGCGAACGGTGGTGACGCCGCGCGCCAGATGACGAGTGGCGTTGCGCGTCGCCTTGATCGCTGCCCTCGCCTGCGTGAGCCCGGCGGCCTCGCCCGCGAAGTCGGCCCCTCCATCGAACGAGAGATGGACGTGGCAGTCGATCAGACCGGGCGTGAGCGTGCGGCCGGAGCCCTCGATCTCCGAGGCGGCACGCGCGACCCTGGGAGCCCGAGCGTGCGAGCCGACCCACTCGATCGTGCCGCCTGCCACATGCACGCCCTGCTTCGTCTTGACGGTGCGTCCGTCGAACAGCGTGACGTTCGAGAAGTAGTGCGACATCACCGCACCCACTCGGGCACGGCCTCGGAGCCGTCGTCCCGGATCATCTTGTTGCCGGGAAGCATCGTGACGATGAACGACGCACCAGCCGGCCCTGCCGACATGGTGTGGCGAACCCCAACAGGAACAACGACCGAATCGCCGGTGACCAGGTCGAACGTCTCTTCGTCGAGGTGGAAAAGGCCTCCCCCTGAAACAACGATGAACACGTCGAGGTGATCATGTCGATGCGCAGGAAGACCACCACCCGGCGGCATATCAACGCGGTAGAGCGCCACCTCGTAAGCGCCGCGGGCCGGTGCCGCGAAGCTCGTGATCGTGTTCCCGCCGAGCTCGAAGGTCGGGTGGTCTGAGGCGCGTTCGACGGGCATGGTGCTGCTCCTTCCGGCGGGCGGTGCGACGGGCGGCAATCCTATCCGGTGAGCGCCGCGAGCTTCGCCCGGGCAGTGCCTGCCTGCAGCTCGTTGCCCTTGCCCTCGTAGAGCTGGATCGCTTCCTGGATCGCCGTGGCCGCCTCGTCGGGGCGGCCGGCGAGCTGCAGGACTTCGGCGAGCGCCATCCTGGCGTCGCCCCGCTCACTGGGGAAGTCGGTCGTGTCCATCTCAATGACAGCATCTCGAGCGATCCGCTCGGCATCCTCGAAGAGACCACGGCGCGCGAGCACCATCGCCCGGACCGAGCTTTCCATCACGCGCGTCGACATGTCACGGAATCGCTCGGCGCCTCGATCAACGGCAACTTCGGCCTCGTCGTAGCGCCCCAGCTCGTACAGCGCCTGCGCGCGGATCGACCAGAGAACGCCGCCCACCTCCGACCCCATAGCCTCGAGCTCAACCACCGCCACTTCGGCGAGGCGCTCGGCCTCTTCGAAATCGCCGGCGATGAGCTCCACCCACCCGATCATCTGCGTGGTGAAAGCGGCGGTCTCCCGACGCCCCAGCTCCCGGAGGAGCTTGTCGTATTCGTGGAAGATGGCCCGGGCTTCGTCGACGTTCCCTTGATAGGCCAGTATCCAAGCGATCGTCGCTTGCAGCTCCGATTCCGCCTCCACGGATCCGAGCACCTCGACCTCGTAGCCACGAAGCAGCCTGAGCGCTCCATCGCAATCCATCGGGCCGAGAAGGGGTATCCCGCAGAACCATCCGAAGCATTCCTCCGCCATGCGCCGGTCCCCGGCGCGTCGGAAATGATCCAGCGCTTCTCGCCAGGCGGGCTCTGCCTCATCCGATCGGCAGCGCTGCCACGCGCAACCGCCGATCACGTACCAAGCCCACGCCAGGCCCAGATCATCGTTAGCTGGCCCCGCGACATCAAGCAGCAGACGCGCGAGTCGCGCCTCCTCCTCCAGCCACAGAGGGTCGGTCATGACCACCCCTCTGTTGTGATGAACGAGGCGAGCGCGAGCTATGAGGACCTCCACACCCGTCCTCTCAGCCGTCTCGACCGCGTCCTCAAGGAGTGAAGTACCCACCGCTCGCCAACCCGCCTCGCGAGCCGCCAAGCCGGCGTCGATCAGAGCGTCGACCCGCGCCGGGTCGTCTGGCGACATCAGCTCGCCCGCCCGCTGCAGGAGGCCCGCAGCCGCCGACATGTCTCCGCGGTCGTAGGCGCGCCGGCCAGCCTCGCGTAGGTGCTTGGCAGCGCGCTCCGCCAGCGCGGACGCTCGGGCGTCCGCCGGACCAAGCTCTTCGAGCAGGCGGCTCGCTCGTTCGAGGTGGTACCCGGCGATCTCTTGTTGCTCCGCGATCCGGTCTCCGAGCGCTTCCTCAAGCCAGTCGGCGAACCGCACGTGGAGATCGGCCCGCAGTGCCTTCGGCACCTGGTCGTACGCGGCGTCTCGGATCAGGAGGTGCCGGAACGCAAGCGCCTCGACGCCCGGAAGATCCGAGCGTTCGGTCCTAACGAACTGCTTGCGCGCGAGCGACGAAAGCGCCGTTCGCGCCTGCGGCCCGTCGGGCCTAGATAGAGCCTCTACCGCGTCGGAGTAGAAGACGTGGCCGATGACGGAGGCACGTTCCAGGACGGCGCGTTCCGCAGGATCCAGCCGGTCGAGCCGAGCGGCGAGCAGGGCAGCGATCGTCGGCGGAACGACAACCTCCGCGAGGTCGGCTGCCGCGATCCACACACCGTCGTCTCGGACCAGGATCCCTTCCTCGACGAGCGTCGCGAGCATCTCCTCGGCGAACAGCGGGTGCCCTTCGGCTGCGGCCGCCACCCTTTCGCGCACGTCCGCAGCCACGTCGTCGACCGCAAGCAGGTTCGCGACCAAGGTCTCGCATTCCTCGGCCGTGAGGGGCTCCAGCGCGATCGCCGTAGCGTTCAGCTTTCCTCCCCCCCAGGCCGGCCGCTCCTCGAGCAGCTCTGGACGGGCCATGCACGCGAGTAGGATCGGCGCGTCTCGCGACCAGTCGGCGATGTACTCGATCAGCTCGAGCAGGGTCGGCTCGGCCCATTGGATGTCGTCGATCACGAACACGACCGGCCGGGTCGCGGCCATAGCCTCCAGGAGTCGCCGAACGGCCCAGAGCGTCTCCTCGGGCACAGCCTCGCCGCCAGCGCCGATGAGCTGCGTCATGCGATCGGCTATCCGGTCGCGGTCTTCATCCTCACCGAGCAGCTCGATCAACTTCCCACGGATCTGGTCGGGACCGTCAGCGTCGGCGAGATCCGCTACATCTGCAACAGCCTCGACGATCGGCGAGAACGTGATGCCTTCGCCGTACGACAGGCAGCGACCGCGGAGCACGGTCGCGCCATCCGCGAGATCGTCGACGAACGCCCCGATCAACCGCGACTTCCCGACCCCTCCCACGCCGAGCACGGTGAAGAGCTGGCACGCCCGGTCCGAGATCGCTCTGTCGAAGGCGCCGCGTAGCAGGCCGAGCTCCCTCGAACGCCCGACCATAGGCGCGTCGAGCCGCCGCACGAAGCCAGCCGCTCCGGGGATCAGGCGAAGGAGCCGAAACGCGGCGACGGGCTCAGACTTCCCCTTCAAGACGAGCGGATCCATCGGCTCGACGTCGACGGCATCTCGGACGAGGCGTAGGGTCGATCCGCCGATCAACACGTCGCCCGGCGACGCGACCTGCTCCAGGCGAGCGGCAACGTTCACGGGATCGCCCACTACGATGTGTTCGCTCGCTGCGCGGTTACCCACTATGACTTCTCCGGTGTTCACGCCGATCCGGATCTGCAGGGTCGCGCCGTAGTCTCGATCGAGCTCCTTGTTGAGGGTCGCGAGCGCCTCGCGCATGTCTTGGGCGGCTCGCACGGCCCGTAGGGCATCGTCTTCGTGCACGTGAGGCACGCCGAAAACGGCCATCACCGCGTCGCCGATGAACTTCTCGACAGCACCGCCGTGCGCCTCGATCGGCTCGCGCATCGCCTCGGAGTATCGGGAGACGACTCGGCGGAACGTCTCGGGATCCAACCGCTCGCCAAGCGCGGTCGATCCGGTCAGGTCGCAGAACAGGATCGTGACCGTCTTGCGGCTCTCGCGGGGCTCCCCCTCATCGACGCGCAGATCGGTGGCGCACGCGTTACAGAACCGCGCGCCCACGGGATTCTCAGCTCCGCAGGTGGAACAGACCAGCATCGCCCGCAGCGTAGCGGGGTGGACCTTCCGCTAGAAGGGTTTGAAGACCATCAGCCAGACGATCACTACGATGCCTGCGGTCTCGACCACCGCGATGACGATCGGCCTTGGGGACATCAGGAGCTCGGCGAGCTCGTCCGGAGTGGTGGTCGCGTCCTCAGCGACCGCCTTGCGAACCCGCATGTAGTACGGAACGGCGAGAGGGAAGGCGGCCAGGAGCAGCACCACCAGCAAGATCAGAGCCACCCAGATCCACGCTTGCCCCCACCAGTGACCCAGGAAGCCGCCGACGATGCCGGCGGCGAGCAGTACCAGCAGCGATACGTACATCCAGGGGCGCGTCGAGCGCGACAGGCCCAGGAGGGCGCGGATCTTCGCCGGGTCGCGCTCCTTCCGCAGGCGCAGCGCGACCGCCGCGGTCGCGCCGTGCGCCGCCAGGAAGCCGAACGCGCCGACCACGTGGACGAACCTCCACCACGGGTACATCAGCCGGCGGGCTCCTGTTCCCTCACACCTTGCCTTCCGCCTCGGCCTCCATCCGGTCCAGACGATCGTAGTAGTCGGGGAACTCGCGCAGATGCGCCCACGCGATCTTGCCCGTTAGGATCGGATCGTCGTCCGTCACGTTCGTGAGCGGGTCGTGCGAGCCGTGTTCGAGCTCGACCTCCATCCCCCGCCGGAACTGCTCAAGGTCGAACCCTACGCGCTCGAAGTGGATGCCGATCTCGGCGGCCACCGCCGTCGCCTGCTCCGCTGTGAACGCATCCTCCGCCGTGGTCATGACCGCAACACCTCCTCAGTCTCCGGCAGCCTACTCAAGTGGCCGTCGGTGGCCTCGGGTACGATGCCCCCCGTTCGGCCGGGCCTTCGGACCCGGCCATGCGGTTCCTCCAGGGGGTGCGGACGTGTCGCTGGACGTCGCGAAGATGGCCGTCGAGGCTGCGGTGAGAGCTGGAGCCGACTACTCCGACGCGCGGATGGGCACCGACGAGACCGAGTCCCTCACCATCCGCAACCAGGAGATGGAAGGGATCGACCGGTCCACATCGACCGGCGTTGGGGTGCGAGTCCTGGTCGCGGGTCGCTGGGGGTTCGCGGCCACGTCTCGGCTGGACGAGGCCGAGGTCGAACGCGCGGCCGAGCTGGCCGTGCAGATCGCCAAGGCAGCCTCCCATCAGCCCGGCGTCCCGGTGGAGCTCTCACCCGTCGAGCCCGTGGTGGCATCGTGGCGGAGCCCGACGGGAGAGGATCCGTTCACGGTGCCCCTTGAAGAGAAGGTGGCCCTGCTGATGGAGGCCACCCGCCGGATGCAGACCGTGAGCGGCGTGACGTTCGCCGAGGGCGGTCTCGACCTCTTCCGACGATCGACGTGGTTCGCCTCGAGCGACGGCGCGGCGATCGACCAGGTCGTGGTCCACGCGGGCGGCGGGATCGAGGCCACCGCCGTGGGGGACGGAGAGGTGCAGCGTCGCTCCTACCCGAACTCCTTCCGTGGTCACATCAAGGCGGCGGGCTGGGAGCACATCCGCACTCTCGGGTTGATCGAGGAGGCCGAGCGCACCGGCAGGGAGGCCGTCGAGCTGCTGGCCGCTCCAGAATGTCCGAGCGAGGTGACGACCCTCGTGCTCGACAGCGGGCAGATCGAGCTCCAGGTCCACGAGTCCATCGGTCACCCGATCGAGCTCGATCGGGTGCTCGGCATGGAGGAGGCCTACGCGGGTTCGTCGTTCCTGAAGCCCGAGGATCGCGGAACCCTGCGCTACGCGAGCCCCCTGGTCTCGATCACGGCCGACGCCTCGCTCCCCGGTGGACTCGGCTCGTTCGGATACGACGACGAAGGGGTACCTGCACAGCGGGTTCCGATCATCGAGGACGGCATCTTCCAGAACTTCTTGACCAGCCGGGAGACCGCGGCGGCCGTCGGGCAGGTCTCGAACGGAACCAGTCGCGCCGACGGTTGGTCGCACCTCCCGCTGATCCGGATGACGAACATCTCGATCGAGCCACGCGAGGGCTCGCTCGCCGAGATCATCGGAGACACGAAGGACGGCGTCTTCATGGCCACGAACCAGTCGTGGTCGATCGACGACAAGCGGATCAACTTCCAGTTCGGCTGCGAGATCGCGTGGCGTATCAAGGACGGCAAGCTCACCCAGCTCTACCGCAACCCCAACTACACGGGCATAACGCCCGAGTTCTGGGGATCGTGCGACGCGGTGGCAGGACGCGAGGAGTGGACCCTGTGGGGAACGCCCAACTGCGGAAAGGGCCAGCCGGGGCAGGTGGGCCGCGTGGGTCACGGCACGTCGCCCGCCAGGTTCCGCGACGTCCAGATCGGCGTGCGCTGATGCCCGGGCTGATCGGGGCGGACGGCTTCGCGGAAGTGGCCGCTGCCGCGCTCAGTCTTCCCGGCGTCGACGGGGTCGAGGTGTTATCGATCCATGAATGGAGTGGGATCACCCGATTCGCCAACTCCGAGATCCACCAGTCCACCTTCCGGGAAGACACGGCGCTTCGGGTCCGAGTGGTATCGCGCGGTCGCACCGGTGTCGCATCGTCGAACGACTTCAGCCAAAGCGGGGCCCGGGAAGCGGCCCGCAGTGCCAAGGAGATGGCCGACGTGGCGGCTCCCGATCCACACTTCCCCGGGCTCGCACCCAAGGTCGATATCCCCTCGGTCGACCGCTTCTCCGAGGCGACCGCCGGCGCCACGCCCGCATCCCGCGCCGACGCCGTGGCCGAGCTCATCGGCCAGAGCCCGGACGGCTTCGTGGCCGCCGGCGCCTTCGAGACGGCCGCGGTCGAGCTGGGGCTCGCCAACACCGAGGGACTCGCCTGCTGGTCGCCGTCGTCCATGGCGTCGCTGACCACCGTCATGACGGGGGGCGAACATGGAAGCGGGTTCGCAGAGTCGTTCGCAGGTTCGGCCGACCAGATCGACGCCCAGGCGATCGGACTCCGCGCGGCGGACAAGGCTGTTGCCAGCCAGCGGCCCGTTGCGCTCGACCCCGGGACCTACGCCGTGGTCCTGGAGCCGTCCGCGGTGGCGACCCTAGCGGGGTTCCTGGCCTACGTCGGGTTCGGCGGGCGGACCTACCTGGAGGATCGTTCGTGCTTCAGCGGCAAGCAGGGCATGCAGGTGGCCGCCCCGTCCATCTCCATGTGGGACGACGCCACCGATCCCAGGACGTTGGGCGCGCCGTTCGATTTCGAGGGTGTGCCGCGCCAACGGGTCCAGCTCATCGAGGACGGGGTCTTCCTGGACGCCGTCTACGACATGCGAACGGCCAAACAGGCAGGACGAACCTCCACCGGGCATGGACTCCCCTCACCCAACCCCGAGGGGCCGTTCCCGCTCAACGTCTTCATGGCCGAAGGCGAGAGCACCGTCGAGGAGATGATCGGCGCCACGGAGCGAGGGCTGTTGGTGACCCGGTTCCACTACTCGAACATCGTGAACCCGGTGGAGTCGAGCATCACCGGCATGACCCGCGACGGCACGTTCCTGATCGAGCGCGGCGAGGTCGTTGGCCCCGTCATGAACTTCCGGTTCACTCAGTCCATCCTCGATGCCCTATCGAGTGTCTCGCTCGTTGGGAATCGAGCGGAGCTCGCGAGCGAGTTCTTCTTCTCCGCCTCCCGCGTCCCAGCGCTCAAGGTCGAGGCGTTCCACTTCAGCGGCCGCAGCGACCACTAGTAGTCTGTGGGTGGCGCGGCCCGTGTCCGCGCGGCCCGGTGATCTAGGAGGAGCCATGCAGGTCGGGGACATCATGCACACCGACGTGAAGACGGCCGACGCCGAGGACACGTTCGCAGACGTGGCGAAGACCATGCGGACGAACGGCATCTCCTCAGTCGTCGTGCTCGAGGGCAAGAAGCTGGGAGGCATCGTCACCGAACGGGACATCGTCAATCTGGTGGCGGCCGGAGGCGACCCTCACTCAGTCAGGGTGGCGCACGGCATGACTCGACGCGACCTGATCACGGTGGGCCCGAAGACGGATATCGCCGAAGCCGCGGAGCTGATGGTGGATCGCAACATCCGACACCTCCCGGTGGTGGATCGCACCCGCGTCGTCGGGTTGGTCTCCATCCGCGATCTCACGAAGTGGGCCGCCGAGGAGCTGGCCGGCGGTCACGAGATGCCGGACATCGCGCGGAGCCACAAGGCGTTGCAGGCCGCGAGCGAACTCCAGAAGCAGCGTCGCAAGGGCGCCTAGCTCGCGGATCTCGGAAAGAGTCAACCTGGGATCGGACGCGCTCGCCGGTCACAGCCCCGTCGCCAGCATCGCCCGAAGCGCGCCCGGCAGCTCATCCAAGCCGTGGATCGCGGCATCGGCCTCGGCGAGCTGTCCCGGGGTCGGATCGTCGGGCGCCTCACCTCTCAGCAGCCAGACGGCACGCATCCCGGCGGCCCTCGAAGGACGAACGTCGTAGTCCAGGCGATCGCCCACCATCGCGCTCCGGCCAGGCGCTACCGCGGCCGTCTGCAGAACGTGTGCGAACAACCGTGGGTCTGGCTTCTCCAGTCCAACGTCCTCGGAAACTCCCCACACCTCGAAGTACCCGTCGAGACCGTCACGACTCATGGCGTCTCTCACCGCGCTCGGCTGGTTGGCGATGACGCCCAAACGGTACTTCCCCGCGAGCGCCTCGAGGCACGGGACCACGTCGGGTTCAAGCGCGTCCGGCGGATACGCCCAATGCCGCGAGGCCTCGGCCTCGAGCGCCGCCACGTCGGCATGCTCCCCCAGGAATCGCTTCGCGAGCAGCCGGCGGAACGAGCCCGACTGCGCCGCGCGAGCCTGCCGGTAGACGTCGTCGAACTCCAGGTCGCTGAACTCGGCCCCGAGCGTGCGGAGCGCGGCGTTCAGCGCGCGAGCATAGACCGTGTCGTCGTAGATCACGCCGCCGATGTCGAAGAACACCATCTCGAGCACGCCCCGATGCTAGCGGGCGATGCTCAGCGAGGTCGTGACTGGCGACCGGCGCGACGCCGGAGCTCGGCGAATCGATCGGCGTCCGTGGTATCGCACCCCATCCGGACGGGCTCGTAGCGATGGCCGTGACAATCAGAAGCGCCCGTGGCCACCAGGTCAAGTCGATCCGCAATGGCTCGGTACCGGGCGCGCTGCGCCTCGTCGTGATCCGGGTGATCGACCTCCAGTCCCACCATGCCACCCTCGGCCATGGCCTCGATCAGGTCGTCGGGCACCGACCCCTGACCCTTCCACATCCCAGGGTGAGCCAGCACGCAGACCCCGCCGGCCCCACCGATCAGCGTGAGCGCGTCGAGTGGATGCAAGGCATGCTTGGGAACCCACGCGAGACCGCCGTCGGCGATGAACTCCTCGGTGAACGCCGCCTTCTCGTTCGAAACGATCCCGGCCTCCACCATCGCCTGAGCAACGTGGGGACGGGCGATCGTGTCGCCGCCGGCGATCTCCCGTACGCGCCCGAAGTCGATCGGGTAACCCAGCTCCTGTAGCTTCTCCACCATGAGCTCTCCACGACGGAACCTGGTGTCGGTCAACCGCTGCAGCTCGGCCAGCAGGTCCTCGTTCGCCGGGTCGATCCAGTAGGCCAACACGTGGAGGCTGGCCTCCTCGTACTCGGCGGAGAACTCGATGCCGGGGATCACCACGATCCGGCCGTGAGCTGACGCCTCAGCCTCGTTCAACCCTTCCAGCGTGTCGTGATCGGTGATCGCGACGCCGGTCAGCTCAAGTTCGATGGCGAGCTGTACCGCCTCCGTCGGCGTGAACGTGCCGTCGGAGCGGTTGGTGTGAACGTGGAGGTCGTATCCGGCCATGACCGTCGATGGTGACAGATGCCGGCGAGCGCCGTCACGCCGGAGGCTCTAAGGAGCTGGAGTCACGAGAGCATCGGTGATCTCGGTGACCGTGCGGCATCCGGTGAGGGCCATGGCATTCTCGAACTCCGCACGCAGCAGATCGAGCACATGTGACACGCCCGCCTGCCCGTCGACCGCGAGACCCCAGATGAGCGGCCTGGCCACCATCACCGCAGCCGCCCCGAGCGCGAGGGCTTTCAAGATGTCGGTCCCCCGCCGCACGCCGCCGTCGACCAGTACAGGAACGCGGCCGGCCACGGCGTCCACCACCTCGGGCAGCGCCGTGATACCGGCGGGCGCCCCATCAAGCTGTCGCCCCCCGTGGTTCGATACGACGATCCCGTCGACACCGGCCGCGACCGCGAGCTCGGCGTCCTCGGCCGTGAGGATTCCCTTGACCAGAACCCCCAGGCCGGGCGTGCGCTCACGGATCCACCCGATGTCATCCCAGGAAAGCAGTGGGTCGAAGGTGAGCGACGACTTCGGCATGCCGATCGGCAGCTTGAAGCCGTTCCGCGTGTCGCGGTGCCGCAGACCCATCACGGGGAAATCGACGGTCAGACAGACCGCGCCGTAGCCGGCGGCCACGACCCTGCTCAGCATCTCCGACGTGATCTTTCGATCCTCGAAGACGTAGAGCTGCCACCACTTCGGTCCGGCGGACGCCTCGGCGACATCCTCCAGGAACTCGATCGCGGTGGACGACACCACCATGGTGGTGCCGGCGGCGGCGGCGGCCCTGGCCGTGGCGAGCTCACCGTCCGGGTGAGCCAGCCCCTGGTACGCCCACGGCGCCACCAGAACCGGGAACGAGATAGGCACCCCGAGGATGCTCGTGGAGGGATCCGGTCTGCCCGCCCCGCGCAGGTAGCGCGGCCGGAGCCTCCAACGATCGAACGCATGGCGGTTCTCCGCGAGCGTCCACTCATCGCCTGCGCCGCCCGCGTAGAAGTCGTACACGTCGCCTGGGAGATGCTCTCGCGCGATCGGCTCGTAGTCGTCGACAGTCACGATCTGCCGGGTATCGTCCACGGCCCGAGCCTAGCGGACCGAGGACCCACTGCTACGATGCGGCGGTCGTGGTGAGCTCTCCGGACGCGCGCGCCGCTGCCTTCCTGAAGGGCATCACTTACCTCCGCATCGTGCTGACGCCCGTCGTGATGGCCTTGGTGCTCATCCCCGAAAGCAGCAGGACCGTCGACTTGGCCGCGGCCGCCCTGTTCGCGATCGCTGCTGCCACGGATTTCTTCGACGGACGGCTGGCCCGGCGCTGGAAGCAGACCACAACCCTCGGCACGTTCCTGGACACCACGGCCGACAAGCTGTTGGTGTCGGGCGTCCTGATCGCCCTGGTCTCCGTGGGGCTCGCGTCGGCGTGGGTCGCTTTCATCATCGTGGGGCGTGAGGTCGTGATCTTGGGATTGCGCGGCGCGGTCAGCGCCGCCGACGGCACCGTCGTGAAGCCGTCGATCTGGGGGAAGTTGAAAGCTAACGTTCAGTTCCTGGCGATCTTCCTGGCGATCCTTCGTGCGGGAGAGCCCATCGGTCCGCTCTACCTGGACCAGTACGTCATGCTCGCGGCGGCCGTGGTCACCCTCGGTTCGGGGGTCGAATACTTCGCCAGGTTCGGCGGGATGCTCACCCGGCGATCCGACCGGTAGCTGCGTGTCGGGGCCCGCGTTCGTCACGGGGGGGAGCGGGTTCGTCGGCGGGGCGTTGCTGGCCAGGCTCATCGCGGACGGTCGTGACGTTCGGGCGCTCGCCCGGTCGGCGGAGGCCGCCGCATCCGTGGAGGCCGCAGGCGCCCGCTCGGTCGCGGGCGATCTGTCAGACGTAGCCGCATTGCTCGAAGGTATGCGTGGCTGCGAGACCGTGTTCCACGTGGCCGGCATGAACGCGATGTGCATGCGGGACCCCGAGGCCATGCTTCGCACGAACGTGGAAGGCTCCGAGGCCGTGCTGCGCGCCGCGGCGGCGGTGGGTGCGCGGAGGCTGGTGCTGACCTCGTCGGCCACCACGATCGGCGAACCCATGGGGGTCGTCGGCCGTGAGGACACCCCGCACCGCGGAACGTTCCTCTCCGAGTACGAGCGCTCGAAGTTCCTCGCCGAGCAGCGGGTGCTCGGCCTCGCCGAGGAACTGGACGTCCAGGTGGTGTGCGTGAACCCCTCATCCGTCCAGGGTCCGGGACGGACCGGTGGTTCGGCCCGGATCCTCATCCGCTCTGTGGACGCGCGGCTCCCGTTCATCGTCAACACCCATCTGTCGATCGTTGACGTGGAAGACTGCACGCAGGCGCACGTCTTGGCGGAGTCGCGCGGCACGTCCGGCCAAAGGTACGTGGTCAGCGGGGCGAGTCTGACGACGCGGCGAGCGGTGGAGCTGATAAGGAGCGTCGCCGGTCGACCAAGGCGCGCGTTCCGTCTGCCCAGGAGCGCGGCGACCGCCGCGGGAGTCATCGCGTCGGGGATCTCCGCCGTGACCGGCCGCTCCGTCCCCTTCTGCCCCGAGCTCGCGCGCACGCTGCTGCATGGGCACCGCTACGACGGTTCGTTGGCGACCCGGGATCTGGGACTCTCCTACTGCCCGCTCGAGGACACCATCGAACGCACGTTGCGCTGGTACGCCGACCGGGGTGTGATCCGGCCGCTGCCCACCGGAGGCGTACCATGACGGTCCGACCGCCTTGCCCGCGACGCGTCCGACCACGGAGGGCCTTGTGAACGAGAGCCGACCAGACCGCAACCTCGCGCTGGAGCTGGTCCGCGTGACCGAAGCGGCGGCGCTTGCCGCCGGTCGCTGGATCGGTCACGGCGACAAGATCGCGGCCGATGGGGCCGCGGTCGACGCCATGAGACTGATGATCGACACGGTCTCGATGCACGGAACGGTCGTGATCGGCGAGGGTGAGAAGGATGAAGCGCCGATGCTCTTCAACGGTGAGGAGGTTGGCGACGGCACCGGGCCGGGGGTCGACGTTGCGGTTGACCCGATCGACGGCACGCGCCTCACCAGCCTCGGTCAGCCGAACGCCCTGGCGGTGATCGCGCTCGCCGAACGGGGCACCATGTTCTTCCCAGGCGCCGCGGTTTACATGGAGAAGGTCGCCACCGGACCCCAGGCCGCCGATGCGATCGACGTGGCCGCGCCTCCCGCGGAGAACGTCAGGCGCGTCGCCAAGGCGAAAGGTGTCGGTCCCGAGGACATCACCGTGACGATCCTCGATCGGGACCGCCACGTCGACATGATCGAGGCCGTTCGCGGGGTGGGCGCTCGCGTGTTCCTGATATCCGACGGCGACGTTGCCGGCGCCATCGCGGCCGCCACCCCACGGTCCGGGATCGACCTGCTGCTCGGGATCGGAGGCACGCCCGAAGGGGTGATCGCGGCCGCCGCATTGAAGTGTCTCGGCGGTGCCATCCAGGGCCGGCTGTGGCCGCGGGACGACCAGGAGCGCGCGACTCTGGTGGAGCAGGGCTTCGACCTGGATCGGGTCCTCGGGACGGACGATCTGGTGTCGGGGGACGAGGTCTTCTTCGCGGCCACGGGGATCACCGACGGCTCCCTCCTGCGCGGAGTGAAGTACTGGCCCGACGGCGCAACCACGCATTCCATGGTGATGCGCTCGCATTCGGGAACCGTCCGCTACGTCGAGGCCGAGCATCAGTTCCAGAAACTCGAACGATTCTCGGCGATCGCGTACCGCCGGTAAGGGTCGCAGCGATACCTGGCAGCCGTCAGTACCGCTCCGATTCGGCTATCGTGCGCCCCGAACGACCTGAAGGAAGGAGCCAGGATGGCCGAGAAGACGATCCTCGTCTGCGACACATGCGGCAAGCCCGCTGCCGAGACCGTCACCATCAAGACCTCGCGCGGGAACTTCGTGAAGGACCTCTGTCCGTCGCACGTGAACGAGCTGACCGCGGGAGCGCGCAAACCGCGCCGCGGGCGGCCTCGCGCGGTTGCAGGCACCGCTCCGAGGAAGCCCGCCGCCAAGAAGACGACACGCGCCGCGCCCAAGCGTCGCGGGCGGCCGCGGAAGAAGCCGGTCTAGCCGCTCCCCGACTCGCCTTCTGGTTCGGCGATCGCGTATACGCCCTTCCCTGTCTTCATCACCGTGCCCGCGCGCACGCCCTCGCGCAACGCCAGCTGCACACGGCCGCGGACGTCCGTGGTAGTGAATGGGTCGATCAGGCCTTGGCGAAGGACCCTATCCAGGACCACCGTCCAGTGCAGCGGTTCGCCGGCGGTTCGCAGGACCTCTTCCACGGCGTGGGCGGGGTCCATCAGGCGTGGACATCGCCGTAGGCGATGAGCTCCTGTGCGAAGAGCTCGAGCTGTTCCGGCTCCTGGAGCGCGAACGGAAGTACCCACGGCGAGATGACTATCTCCTCGACACCGAGCCCGGCGAAGGTCCGGACACGGTCGCGCACCTGCTCCGGCGTCCCGGACAGGGTATCCGCACGCCAGTCGTCGTGCGACTCGCCGTCCAACGCCCCGCCGGGCATGGAGGCGCGCCCACGCTCGAAGACGGCTCGAGCCGCGCTCTCATCCATGCCGATCAATCCATAGAGCCCCACAGACAGACGAAGCGTCGCCGGGTCGCGACCTACGGCCTCGCACGCCCGCCTGGCGGCCGCCACCCGCTCACCGTAGGCCTCGGGCGTCCATCTCCAGGCCGCGTTCCATCCGTCCGCGTAGCGGGCCGCCAGGTCCAGGGCACGGTCGCCGCCCTTCGCTCCCAACCACACCGGGACCTGGGGCTCCTGGATCGAGGGAGGCAGCAGCACGGCGTCGCGGAGATGGAACGGGCCCGCGTCCAACGTGACCGGCTCGGGACCTCGCAACGCGGTCAGCAACTCCAGGGCATGCTCCAACATGTCGAACCGGTCCCCCGCCGATCCGAACGGCAGACCGAAGGCGGTGAACTCCTCCTCGAACCACCCCGCACCGATGCCCAGGTCGAACCGGCCGCCGCTGATCCTGTCGATGGTGGCGGCCATCTTGGCAAGGAGCGCGGGATGGCGGAACGGAGCCGACAGGACCAGGCTGCCCAGACGCACCCGCTCGGTCACGGCCGCGAGCCCCGCGAGGGCGGTCATCGCCTCGAGCGAGGCTATCGGTGCAGGTTCCACACCGTAACGAGAGAACGTGTAGAGGAGGTGATCGGACACCCAGAGCGAGTCGAACCCCAACGCCTCGGCACGTCGCGCGACCGCCGACATCGCGTGGAAGCTGATGGGCTCGGCGTCCGGGAGCGAGAAGCCGTAGTGAGGCAGAGCCAGCCCGAAGCGCATGCGCGGAGGATACGACGCGGCGTCAGCGCGGCTCGGTCGCTAGGGGGCGGGAGTGGAGATGGCGTTCTGGAGGGTCACGCTGCCTTGCAGCACGATCGACCCGTCCGAGCTACGCACCTCGATCCCGGTGTACCGGGAGAGATCCAGGTTGAACCGCCGGAACGCGATCGCGCCGCCACCCGAATCGAGTGACCTGATCACGCCTACCCGGAGCATCCGGCCGCGCTCCGAGAACAGGAACACCCGGAACGGGAGCCCCTCGGCATCCGAAGGCCCGAACCCGTTCACCATCACGATCGCCACGTCGGGTGTGGTCGACGACGCCAACGTGACGGCGGAACCGCTGGCCGTCGCTCCGCGGGTCTCAGCGGTCAGATTGGCGACGGACACCTGGTTGCTTGGGTCGGCGAACTCCAGCTCGGCCAAGAGCTGCTGGAACCGCTGGGCGGCATCGGCCTGTTCGTCCTTCACCTGCTCTGAGAGATCCTCGAAGCGCGCAGCCCGCCCGGCCATGACCGCCCCCCAACCCAGGCCCGAGACGGCGACCATCCCAGCCACGGCGAGCGCGACAGCTAGCCGACCACGGCGAGCCACGAGCGGCTGGCGTTTCGAAGTCACGGAGCCGACGACGTCAACGATGCGGTCCGCGAGATCCGGGCCGGGCTCCACGGGAGCGAGCGCGAACGCGAACGTCGCCGCCGCGCTCTCTAACTCGCCGGCCTCCTTCCTGCAGGCGGCGCACCAGGCGAGATGCCGATCCAACACCTGAACCTCGCTCGGCGGCACGGCGCCGAGCGCGCGCTCGGGAAGTCTGTCGCGAACCGCGACGCAGTTCACGACGGCTCCTTGCCTTCGTTCGCGCGACGGACCTTGATGAGAGCGGCACGCAGCCTCGTCTTCACCGTGCCCAACGGGATCCCGTCCGCCTCGGCGATCTCACGGGCGGTGAGGCCCCGGAAGTACGACCGCGCCAGCAACCGGCGTTCCGCGTCCGAGAGCGACGCGAGCGCGCGCATGGCCGCATCGCGTTCGAGCACCACCGCCTCTTCGTCGACGCCCGGGCGCTCCGGCACCTCGTCGACCAGCACCAGCGTGGGTCGAGTCACCCCAGTTTCACGCCTGAGCCGATCGACCGCCAAGTTGTGCGCGATCGTCATGAGCCATGTAGACAGGCGACCCCGCGTGGCGTCGAACCGAGCCGCCTTGCGCCAAGCCGTGAGGAAGACGTCCTGCGTGAGCTCCTCGGCCGCCTCGCGGGTTCCGAGCAGGCGCATGCCAAGCGTGTAGACCGGTCGTCCGAAGCGCGCATAGATCGCGCGGATGGCAACGTCGTCACCTGCCAGGAGTCCTTCCACCAATCGCTGTTCCTCTCGAGGGAGGAGCGGACCGTCGTTCCGAGCTTGCACCCGATGTTCCCTTCGATATACGGCGCCTGGACTCCGCGCGGCTTGCGGGCCACCGGCGCTTCGATTATCACCTGTCCACCTTCAAACATGCACGACTTCGAACCCAGGGCGTAGGCTGACGGCTATCGGCACGCGTAACAAGGGGTGGCCTTGCGGGTTGTGCGCATGAGCGAGCGACGAGCTTGGATGGTCCGCTTCACCCTGGTCGCACTCGTCGTATCGCTGGGGCTGACCTCGGCCGGAACCGCACGGGGCCAGGATCTGGACACCCCCGGGATCATCGGCCTGCGCCTTGACGGCGTGGTGGATCCGTTCCTGGCCGACTACATCCGCCGCGGGGTGGGATCGGCGAACGACGAGGGCGCTCTCGCCGTGCTCATCACGATAGACACACCCGGAGGGCTCTCCTCCTCCATGCGCGAGATGACGCAGGCCATCCTCGGCTCTCGGATCCCCGTCATCTGCTACGTGGCGCCCGAGGGAGCCCGCGCCGCATCTGCCGGGGCGTTCGTGCTGATGTCGTGCCCGGTCGCAGCCATGGCAGCCGGAACCAACGTGGGGGCGGCAACGCCGGTCGGCGTGTCGGGGGTCGTGCTGCAGCGCAAGGTCACGCAGGACGCGATCGCTTCGATCCGAAGCATGGCGGAGACCTACGACCGCAACACAGACGTCGCCGAGTCGTTCGTGCGCGATGCCACAAGCATCACGGCGGAGCAGGCACTCGCCGAGAACGTCATCGACCTGATCGAGCCGAGCGTAGATGCTCTTCTCGCCGACGTGAGCGGCACGACGGTGACGCTCGGCGATGGCTCCACCGTCGTCGTGCCCGGTCTCGAAGATGCGTCGATAGACGAACGCGCCCTGTCGCCGGGGGCCTCCTTCCTGCACGGGCTCATCGACCCGAACCTCGCCTTCATCTTCTTCTGGCTGGGCCTGGGCCTGATCATCTTGGAGCTGCTCGTACCGGGACATATCTTCTCCGGAACCATCGGCACGATCTTGCTGGTCACCGCGGTCGCGTCGTTCGGGCTCCTTCCGGTGCGACTGCTCGGGATAACCCTGCTGATCGCATCGGCAGTCTTCTTCGTGGTGGAGATCACTGCGCCCGGGCTCGGCGTCTGGTCGATCGCGGGGCTCGTCTCGTTGCTGGCTGGTGGGTTGCTGCTCTACGACGGCTCTGGGGGGGTCCATGTGTCACCCCTGGTCCTGATCTTGGTGACGGCCGGCGTCGGCCTCTTCTTCGGCCTGGCCGTCTCCAAGGTGCTCGAGATCCGACACATACCACCGGTGCCGCACGGCGCCGATGCCCTGGTCGGTAAGGATGGGGTCGTGATCGGCGCCGGACTCGGGCCGAGCGGCGTGGTTCGGATCGCCGCCGAGGAGTGGCGGGCGACGTCGCCCGCCGGACCGCTCCCCGGAGGCACCCGGGTCCGCGTCACTGCGCTCGACGGGTTGGTGCTCACCGTCGAGCCGTTCTCGGACGAGCACGTGTCGGCCTCCGCGCCGACGGAAGGAGCTGCTCAATGAACTACGCGTTCCTGATCGGGCTCGCGGTCGTGGTGTTCATCGTGGTGGCGCTGCTCGCCTCCGCGATCCGCATCGTCCGCGAATACCAACGCCTCGTCGTGTTCCGACTGGGGCGCGTGCTCGCCACGAAGGGTCCCGGCCTCGTGATCCTGATCCCCTTCATCGACAAGGCGGTCCCCGTCGACCTCCGCGAGTTCTACCTGGAGATCCCGCAACAGACCGCCATCACCGAGGACAACGCCTCCATCTCGATCGACTTCATCGTCTTCAACAAGGTGATGGACCCACAGCTGTCAACCTTGGCCGTCCAGAACTTCTCGGGAGCCGCGCAGAACATCGCGGCCACGACGCTCCGCTCGGTGGTGGGCGATATGTCGCTCGACGATGTGCTCGCCAAGCGCGAGCACATCAACGAGACCCTTCGCACGAAGCTTGATGAGGTCACGGAGCGGTGGGGCGTGAAGGTCACTAACGTGGAGATCCGCGAGATCATGCCGCCGCCCGCCGTACAGGAGGCGATGACCCGCCAGATGTCGGCCGAGCGGACGCGTCGCGCCGTCGTGACAGAGGCCGAGGGATCCAAGCAGGCCGCGGTCACGGTGGCCGAGGGCAACAAGGCCTCAGCCATCCTCAATGCAGAGGGCCAGAGGCAGGCCGCGATCTTGAACGCCGAGGGTGAGCGGCAGGCGGCCATCCTGCGCGCCGAGGGCTTCTCTCTGGCGCTCGACAAGATCAACGAGGTGGCCAACCTCGTGGCCACGAATACCATGAGCCTGCAGTACCTCGACACCCTGAAGCAGATCGGCTCGTCGCCGTCCTCGAAGATCGTCGTGCCCATGGAGCTAGCTGGGCTGGCGGCAGGGGTCGTGGCGCTGGCCGAACAGGCGTCGGGTGACGGGCGAGCGGAACCTGCCCAGGAGTGACCTAGACGGGAACCGTCATCCCCGCTTGCTGCAACGCGAGCGAGAAGTCGTGCTGCGACGAGACCGCCTTCATCGCCGCCTCGATCGTCACTGTGCCCTTCTTGACCAGCTCCAGCATGTACTGATCGAACGTGACCATCCCGTAGTAGCCACCGTCGGCGATCACTTCTTTGATCTCGGCGGTCAGATCCGGGTCGGCGATCCGCTCCGCGATGCGACCCGTGTTGATCAGGATCTCCAGGCCCGGCGTCCGGCCGCCATCGATGGTCGGGACCAGCCGCTGACACACGATGCCGCGCAACGTGCCTGCGAGCGCCAGGCGCACCTGCTTCTGCTGATGCGGCGGGAAGAAGTCGATGATGCGGTTCACGGTCTCTGTGGCATCTACCGTGTGGAGAGTCGACAGGACCAGGTGACCCGTCTCCGCAGCCTGGATCGCCGTCCTCACGGTGTCGGTGTCGCGCATCTCGCCGATCAGGATCACGTCGGGGTCTTGCCGAAGCGCGGCGCGGAGCGCGGACAGGAAGTCGTCGGTGTCGTTGCCGACCTCGCGCTGGTTGATCGACGCCGTCTTGTCGTGGTGCAGGACCTCGATCGGGTCTTCGATCGTCACGATGTGCACGGGCTTCGTTTGATTGATGTATTCGATCATCGCCGCGAGGGTCGTGGTCTTGCCCGCGCCCGTAGGGCCGGTGACCAGGATCAGGCCGCGCTGCGCGTCGGCGATCTCCCGCACGGCGTCCGGCAGCCCGATCTCCCCGAAGGATGGACCGCCCACCCGCAGACGGCGGAACACCATGCTGAGGGATCCGCGCTGGCGGAACACGTTGGTGCGGAACCGTCCGACATCGTGTACCGAGTACGCGAAGTCGGCCTCGCCGTGGTCCTCCAGCCGGTCGCGCCGGTTACCCGGGACGATCGCGTCGGCGATCGAGGTGGTCTCCTCGCTCGTGAGCGGCGCGCGATCCAGCCGGTGAAGACCCTCGGGCATGCGGTACATCGGAGGGGAGCCGACCTTGACGTGCAGATCGGAGCCCTCGCCCTCCAGAAGGCCTTCGAGCCAACCATGGAACTCCTCGACTATCGGTTCGGTCACGCCTTCCATCAAGACCTCTCTCCTCGTTCGGGTACGCGCCGCCGCCAGCCGAACGGCACCCTCTACTCATCGGACACCGGCCGGGACGACTTCAGTGCCGTTAGGAAGCAACCCCAACGAGTTCGAGGATCTAGGAGCGGCGAGCCACCAGGCGACAGATCGTCGAACGGTCGGCGAGCGGTTCGAACTCGCTCAGACGAAGCGGCGGCCGGGAGGCGCTCAACATGCCCTCCAGCAGGCCGCGGTGGACCGCGCAGACCAGCTCACGGTGATCGTCGAGAAGGTCGCGGAACGGGCAGTCGCGCAGAGAGATCTCCACGATCTTGGCGCTCTTGCGCCTGAAGCGCGGATCGAACCCGGCCTCGGCAAGCGCCTCCTGAAGCACCGCCAGATTGAGGCCGGACGGACCCCGGGCGTTCGGACGGGGGGCGCTGCGTCCGATCAGGTAGGCCCCCCACTCACTGGCCGCCGCCTCGGCTCGCTCGCGTTGACGCACCCCTGTCAGCAGACCGGCGAGGATGTCGCCCAGGAGCCGATAGTCGCGGCCCTCGCGTTCCTCACGGTCGATCGCCGAGTACAAGACCTGCGGACGCCCGACGCTCGTGCCACGGTGGACCTCGCTGGATACCAGACCCGCTTCCTCGAGCCGACGCAGGTGCGGGCGGAGCGTGTTGGCGTGCAGCGACAGGCGCGAAGAGAGCTCGCGTACCGGCACCGGCCGGCCGGACAGACGCAGGTAGCGGTAGAGGCGGTAACGCGTGTCCTCCGCGAGAGCTTTGTGGACCTCGATGGGTGATGGGTCGGGCATCAGCGGGACCTCGCCGTATGATGGATTTCCACGGTTCGCACCGTGTCAACCAAGCTTAGAGCCTGAAAGGACACCGGTGGTCACCGAAGCCAAGGTCCGCGAAGCCCTCCGAAACGTGCTGGATCCCGAGATCGGACGCCCGATCGAAGACATCGGCATGCTCCGGGGCATCGGGATCGACGGCGGCGCGGTGAACGTCGACGTCCTGATCACGATCGAGGGCTGCCCGCTGAAGGACCGCATCACGAGCGACGTCACCGCCGCGGTTTCGCCGCTCGAGGGCGTCGAACGGGTGACGGTCTCCCTCGAGCCGATGTCGCAGGAGCAGCGAGAGGCGCTGGTGCAGCAACTCCGCGGAGGCACGCCGGCCGCGCCGCAGCAGAGCCGGATCTCGTTCCCACCGTCCACCGCGATCGTGGCGGTGGCCTCGGGCAAGGGCGGCGTCGGCAAATCGAGCGTCACCGTGAACCTGGCGTGCGCGCTCGCCGCCGAAGGTCACCGGGTCGGCGTGCTGGACGCGGACGTGTGGGGGTTCAGCGTTCCGCGGATGCTCGGGGTGCACGGCAAGCCGGTCGGCTTCAACGACATGATCCTGCCGCTCGAGGGCCACGGCGTGAAGGTGATCTCGATGGGGTTCTTCGTGCCCGAGGAGACGCCCGTGATCTGGCGCGGACCCATGCTCCACAAGGCGATCGAACAGTTCCTGGGCGACGTGTACTGGGGCGACCTGGACTTCCTGCTCTGCGACCTGCCGCCCGGCACCGGCGACGTGTCGATCTCGTCTGGCCTCGTTCATCCCGGGCGCGTCGATGCTGGTGGTGACCACCCCCCAAGAGGCCGCCCGCAAGGTGGCCGAACGCGCCGGCAAGATGGCCGAACGCACGAACCTGCGACCGATCGGCGTGGTCGAGAACATGAGCTTCTACGTCTGTCCGCACTGCGGTGGCCGCGACGACATCTTCGGGACGGGCGGCGGGCAGGAGGCGGCCGACACGCTCGGCGTGCCGCTGATGGCGCAGGTCCCCCTGGTGCCGGCGCTCCGCGCCGGCGGCGACTTGGGCGCGCCGATCGTGGTCACGGATCCGGAGGCCCCGGCGAGCGAGGCTCTGCGCGAAGCGGCACGCGCCGTCGCGCGCGCCACGAAGTCCAAGGTGGGAAAGCCGCTCACTCTGATGACGAATGCCCCGGTCGCAGCGGCAGCTGGACACGCCGGTCACGATCACGCTGGACACAACCACTGACCACCCCCGACGACGTCCTGCGCGCGAGCTTCGCCCACCACGTGTGGGCGACGATCGCGCTGATCGACGCGCTGGAAGCGCTCTCGGCCGACCCCGACTCCGCGATCCCCGGGACCTACGGGTCGATCGCGCAGACCCTCACGCACCTCGTGGACGCGGACGACCGCTACCTGCAGCGACTCACCATCCCGACCCTGCCCCCGTACGAGGATCATGGCGCTCAGCCGCTCGCGGAGCTGCGAGAGCGGATGACGAGCCACGCGGATCGCTGGACGGAGAAGCTGGACCGGCTGGACGCAGGAACCCTCGACGCCACGATCGCCGGTCACGAGGACTACCCCGACACGCCGCACGCGGAGACCCTGCTGCTCCTCCAGGCGCTGCACCACGGCGACGACCATCGAACTCAGGTGTGTTCGACGCTAGGTGCGCTCGGACTCGAGGTCCCCGATCTCGACGGCTGGACCTACTGGGCCGAAGGCCGCGACTGAAGCTCGTCGGCGGAGGCTGCCGCCGTCTCGCCCTCCGGTTCATGGGCACTCGCGTCCGGCGGCGACTTGGCCGGGTGGAACGCCCACCAGATCAGGATGCTGGCCGAGATGCTCGCGACCGCAAGCGCGGTCCACTGGCTGCCGGAGAACGGCCCGAAGAACCGCTTGTCGATCCGGAGGGAGTCCTCGAGCAGCCGGGCGAGCCCGTAGTAGAGCCCGAACGTGAGCGCGAGCACCCCTTCGCGCCGAGGCTTCTTGTTCATGTTCCACAGGATCGCGAAAAGGATCCAGGCAAGGATCATGTCGTAGAGCGCGGTTTGATGGACGCCGACGCCCTGGGCGATGACGGTCTGCCCCTTGAGCAACTGTGCCCCTGCCCGGGAGATCGTTTCGACATGATCGTTCTGGAGCTGGGCTCCCCAGAAGCCCAGACTCCCCGGCTGCTGGTTGAACGGTGGCGCAAGGTTGCCCCCTTCATAGGTCCACGCCAGGAGCCAGCTCGTGGGCCTGCCCAGGTGATCCCCGATGATCAGATCGCCGATCCGCCCGATCGCGATCCCCAGGGCGAGCGCGGGCGCCACCGGGTCCATGACCTGGAGGAAGCGATAGCCATACCCGCGCATCCGCGGCACGTTGATCAAGATCGCGCCGGCTATCCCACCCAGGAGCGAGATCCCGCCCTTCCACACCTGCAGCCACTCGAGCGGGCTCTCGAACTCGCTGAGATGGGCTATCACGTAGAAGAGCCTCGAACCGACGATGGCGCCGATCAGTGCCCAGAAGAGCATCGTGCTGATGTGCTCGGCCGAGACACCGTGCTTGGGTCCGATCCGGCCGAGGAGCCACCCGCCGATCAGGAAGCCGATCGCGATGCCCAGACCGTGCGGCGAGATAGCGAAGGCATCGCCGATGCGGATCCTGTCGAGCACGGGCCAGCCGACGGAGGCGAGGAGCGATAGCACCACGTTCGAGTCTACCGGGGGGCGTGAGAACGGCCGGGCCACAGGCGGGCCACGGCGCGGCCCAGCAGCAAACCGCTCAAGACGTCCGACGGGTAGTGCACGCCCACGTAGACACGAGAGGCTGCCACCGACATGTCGAGTGCCGACAGACCGGTCCGAGCCAAGGACCCGATCCCCAGTTCGCGCCCGGCGACCGTGGCGAACGCCGTCAGTACGGCGGGGTGGCTGCTCGGCCAGGAGGAGCCGTGAGGCGGACCGATCAACAGACGCGTGCCGTCGCCGTCGGCCTCGTACGGGCGGGACCGGTTCGCCACGCGTTTCAGTCCCTGGCCCGCGAGCCATGTGATCCCGGCCGCGCCCAACGCGCTCGCGGCTGCGCGGCGGCGTCCCGTGATCGCGAGCACACCCGCCGCCCCCGCGGCTGCCCAGAGCGACCCCAGTTCCGTCACCCCGGTGAAGAACCGATCCGCCTCGTGACCGTGCCCGCGGTTCAGCGTTTCGAAAAGCTCCGCGTCCACCTCGCGCCCCTCTGCCGTGGACGACCTCCTACCCACGGCGGCCGTGGCGACGAGGAGGGCCGTCCCGATCAAGACGTTGCGCGGCTTCATGGTCGAGCGATGATAGGCGACGGTCAGCCCGCTTCGATGTCGCGCTTCTGCGCGAGCACGCCACGCTTCAAGGCCAGCTGGGATCCACCCACGGCCTGGATGCTCCGCGCCCCCAACCCGCCGAACGGTCCGCGGAACCGGTACGCGATCTCGTGACGCAGCACGCTGCGTTCGAAAGGCAACGCGGCGATCGAGGTGGAGACGGTGGCCTCGAGCAACCCGGAGAGTCGAACCACCGCCCGCCACGGCGGCTCCCACTCCAGGACCTCCGCATCGACGGTGGTTCGGAATGCCACGAAACGCATCATCACCTCGTATCGGACCCCGAGGTTGAGCCCCTCGGGCGGGACGCGTACCGACTCGATATGCCGGTCCCAGTGCGGGAGGTTCGCCGGATCGCTCGTGACCGCCCAGACACGCTCGGGCGGCGCGTCGACCTCCACAGAGAACTCGACCGTCGTCATCAGGCGGTGAGGCTAGCGGACGGTGAAGCTATCCGACGCCGAGACTCCCGCTGGTCCATCCCTTCCACCAGACCATGCGGGCGGGTTTGATCCGCAATAGCGCTCCGGCCTCGGGGTCGATCGAATTCGCCAGTGCTCGGGCTGACTTCGCCCCCGACCCAAGGGCGTCCAGCACGAAGATCCCGCCGGTTCCCTGCACCATGGCTCCGACCATGTCGCGGGCCCGCCACTCCGAAGCCCGGTCCATGGTGAGCGCGACCGGTGTCTCGGGTCCGGCACCCGCCAGTGCCAGCGTTTCGGCGGGGAGGGCCGAGTAAAGTCCCCCACCGTCCACGCGCCACCGGGCCGGGAGAACCACGAGCCCACGTGCGCCTGAGATGGTGAGCGATGCCTCGCCGTCGCTCCCCAGCGCCTCCCGCACGTCGGCTGGAAGTCCGCTCAGGGGATCGGCGCCGCGCTTGGACGAGCGGAAGGTTTCGTTCGACAGACTCTCGCCGCCCCATCGGCCGCGCCCTTCCTGCACGCCGTCTTCTCCCAGGAGAGCCGTCCGCTCCACGTCGATGCCCACGAACACGCGCCCGGGAGGCATCCACGCGAACGGGACCTGGCGGGCGTCGACCGCATAGCCGGCGAAGAACTTCGCGTTCTTCTTGCCGAACGCCGTGCCGGCGCGCGCGATCGACGTGGCGCCCGACAGCGCCGCGGCCCACGTGCTGCGATCGAACACGTCGTAGGTGCGGACGGTGCCGGTGAAGGTGATCGAGAGCTCCCCTGAGCGCACCAGCCCCGCCACGCCCGGGTCGACCTTCCAGGCGCGGGCCTTGACCGATCGGCGAGACGTCGTGAGCCAGACGCGACCACCCGAGTACGCGAACACCAGCGGCGTGCAGTGCGGTCCTCGCGGGGTGGTGGAGGCAACGGCGCAGAACGAACCCTGCTCCAGGACCTGCTGCACCGCGGTTGACAGGAAGCTCATGACGCTCGCACCCTCCGCCCGGCCCCGGGAGGGAGCGCGAGCATCAGTCCGGTCCAGAGCATATGGCTCACGAGACTCGCGAGCATCCCGCCCGACCAGACAGCGAGCCCCGCCCAGAGGGCGCCACCGACGACGGCCCCGGCTACGATCGGCAGACTAGCGCTCGCCGAGTTGACCCCCACGTACGCCAGCCACGTCCAAGCGCCCGCCGCGGCCCCCGCCAACGCCTGACCCAAGCGCGCCTGGAACAACCCGCGCCAGAAGAGTTCCTCGCCTGGTACCAGGATGAACAGGGAGAGGCCAAGCGAGCGCGCCAGAGAGATCTCCGCCGCCTCCTCGTACTTGTCGATCACCTGTCGGCGGAACGGCTCCCAGCGTGCGGCCAAGGCGACGAACGCGCGGGTCGCCACGTAGAGCGTGAGCCCGCTCACCACGCCCATCGCGAGAGCGGTCCCCTCGTCCACCTCCGTCGCTGCGACCGGTCGCTGCGCAAGCGCGGCGACCACCCCCATGCCCAGCAGGATCGGCGGCATCAGGCGCCAGACGACCGCGCGGCCGGTGGCCACCAGCCGCCAGCCGGCAGCCTCAGCGAGCGCCCCGAGCAACATCAGGAGCGGTTGCACCGTCTACACCGGGAGGAACCTGACCTTCACGGCGACCTCCGCCGTGAAGGCCGTCACGACGGCAAGGTAGAAGAAGCCGGTCGCCGACTGCACCGCGGAGGCGCGCTCACCGCGCAGCGCGGCCTTCACCATGACGGCGACGAGGGCGGTGGTCCCGACCATACCGAGCGCTATCCACGGCGCCAGAGCACCCGCCGTCAGGAGCGGGTTGAACGCCTCCGACGAGCCCACCCCGCCGAACCCCCCAGCGATGACTGCCACGGCCTCGACCGTGACCGCCACCAGCATGATCGTCGTGGCTCGGTTGATCGGCGTCCGGCCGAGCCCGCGATCAGTCAGGTACCAGTGTCCGAGCAACAGACCGTCTAGCACCGACCCCAGGAAGGCGGCCCCGGCCAGGAGCCCGAACAGCGCGAGCGCCGGCTCCTGCCGTCCCGTCCCGGCCATAGCCACGAGCACGGCTATCGACACCGGGACGGAGAGCAACCCCAGGACACGTGCGGCCGAGTTAGCCTTGAAGAGTTGGAGCGCCGTCCAGGCGAGCGTCACGACCATGCTTGCGAGTGCCAGACGCACGCTCCAAGTGCCGGCGTCGTCGCCGACGATCGCTCCGGCCGCGGCCGCCCGCCAGGCCGCGAACGCCACCACGGACAGGAGCACCCCCGAGAGCGTGAAGTACCCGCGTTTCACCTCGCCCCAGAGGGGGGTGAACCACAGGAAGGCCAGGGAGCCCGCCACCGTCTCGGCCAGCACGAGCGCCATCACCCCCGCCGAGCCGCTCATGTGCGCCGCTTCCGCATAGGCAGTAGAGCGTACCGGTCGCGTGCAAGCGACCGAGCGTTGGGCGCGCCGCCCGGTAGGCTTGCCGCCCATGAACGACTGGCGCTCCTACGACGAGGTTGCCGAGACCTACGAGCGCGTCCACGCGCCTCGGCTGCTGGAGATCGCGCACGCATTGGTCGGGCTCGCCGAGGTGAGCGAGGGACAGCTCGTGCTGGACGTCGGAACCGGAACGGGCGTGGCGGCACAGGCGGCATCGGAGAGCGGGGCACGAGTGGTCGGCATCGATCCCTCGACCGGGATGCTCACGGTGGGGCATCGCGAGCGCTCGTCGCTCACGCTCGTGGGCGCCCAAGCGATCGACCTGCCGTTCCGCGACGGCACGTTCGACACGGTGACCGGCAACTTCGTGCTCTCACACTTCCGCCAATACGACACGGCGTTGTTCGACATGCTCCGCGTGACCAAGTCGGGGGGACGGATCGCACTGACTTCATGGTCCGACGTGAAGGACGAGCTCCAGGAGACGTGGGCCGAGCTGGTCGCCTCCGTGGTGCCGCGCGAGATGCTGGAGCCGGTCTGGGCCGCGGCCGCCCCGTGGCACGCGAAGTTCGCCGATCGACAGGCTCTCGAAGACGTCCTGATCGGGAGCGGCCTGCGGCGCGTTCGGACCGAGAAGCGGCAGTTCCGGTTCCAGTACTCGCAGAACGACTACCTGGACGGTCTCGGGATCTGGGCGACCGGCAGGTTCGTGCGGGAGATGATCGGCGACGAGGGGTGGCCCGCGTTCCAGGAAAGGGCCCGCGCGGCCTTCAAGGAGCGGTTCTCCGATCCGCTGAACGACTTCCGCGACGTCATCCTGGCGGTAGGCACCAAGCCGTAGCGTCCACGCTCGCAGATCGACCCCGTCTACAGCGGCTGTTGCATCGTCCCGATACTTCGACCATGGAGACCCTCTCCCAGCGTGTCGTCGGTCGGATGGCCAGCGTGCTGTTCATCGGCGCCGGCCTCGTGGTTCTCGTGCTCTCGCTGTCCGGGCTGGAACCCCAGTTCAACGCGCCGGTGGTAAGGGTCGCGGGTGGGCTTGCACTCCTGGCGGGCATCGTGTGCTGGTTCCTCCCTTGGCAACGTTGGCCGCGCTCACGAACGCTCTGGCTCCTGCCTTTGGGGCTGGGTCTGGTGACCGTCAAGTTCGCCTTCGGCAGCTTCAGCGCGTACTCGTTCGCCGCCTACTTCGTTGTGGCGTTCATGTGGATCGGCATCTCTCACCCGCGGGGGACCTCGCTCTGGTTCCTACCTCTGGGAGCCGTCGCCTACGCCGTGCCGGTCTGGATGCACGCGCGATCGTCGGCAGCGGTCGTTTCCGGGTTCGAGATCCTCGCCATCTGCGCCTTGGTGGGCGAATCCGTGGGATGGGTGTCGCAGCAGTTGCGCCGCGCCGAGGCCCTGGAGGCCAAACGCTTGTGGGACATGCAGGGGTTGTTGCACGCCGGCGACATCCTCGCCCGCCTGACCGAGGCGTCGCGAGCCGCCGAGGTTGCATCGGACCTGTCGACACAGCTGCTGCGGGCCGCCGGCGCCATCGTCCTCCTCCCAGATGACGGAGGCTCGCTCGTCATCGGAGGAACGGCCAGATGGCCCGACGCCCAGATCGGAGCGCGGTTGTCGGAAGCGGAGGCGCCGTCTCTGTTCGGCGCACTTCGGGGAACCGCCCCCATGGTGGCTACGCAGGATCAGCTTCCAGCCAGCCTCGCGCTCCGACCCGACGACGGAGGCACCTTGCTGTTCGTCCCCCTGCGCGGCGTGTCCACGGTTCAAGGCGTGCTCCTCGCCGACCTGGATCGGGAAGAGAAGGCCCTCGACCGCTTCGACGTGGACATGGCGATGAGCTTCGCCACCCAGGCCGGTCTCATGCTCGAGCGGCTGCACGCCGTCGAGTCTCTGGTGAGCGACACCCTCCGGGACGAGCTGACCGGACTGGGCAACCGGCGATCGTTGAATCACGCGCTCGCACGCCTGGAGTCGGGCGATGCGATCGTCCTGATGGACCTCGATCGGTTCAAAGAGCTGAACGACACGAGGGGCCACGCGGCGGGAGACGAGGCGCTACGGTGGTTCGGCGCCCATCTCGCCAAGGGCCTGCGAGAAGGTGACGCGGCGATCCGCTACGGCGGCGACGAATTCCTCCTGCTGCTCCGGGGGGTCGGAGAGCGGTCCCAGGCGATCGTCGAACGCCTCCGCGAGGGCTGGCTCCAAGGACGCCCTCCGGTCGGGTTCAGCGCCGGCATCGCGGTGCACGCAGAGGGCGAGCTACCGGCGAACACGGTGGCGCGCGCGGATCAAGCCCTCTACGAGGACAAGGAAGGCAACGCGCGGGACGACCGGATCGAATGGGTCAGCTGAGGTCCAGGACGCGGAACTGCTCGGCGCGCTCGACACCTATCTTCTTGCCTGCGCTCACGGCCTCCTCGGTCAGGAACTCCTCGAAGAACCGGATCCCTTCGACGAGCTGACTCGCATGCTCCGCGAGCCCCGCTACCTTGCGTTCGAACCAGTCGCTCACGTCCTCGGTGTGGTTCGCCTCGTTCGTCCACCCGAGCCAGATGTCGTGGATCTCGCGCACGTCGAGCCCTTCGCCTAGGTGCTCGGGGAAGAAGTGCGGATTGCCCGCCCCCGGGAACGCGGCGTCGAGCGCGATCTCGCCGGCGCGACGGTGATCCGTGTGGTTGTAGTAGCGGTTCTCGAAGAACCACGCGGTCGGGTCCACCGAGACCACGGTCTCGGCACGTACCTCGCGGATCCTGCGGATCACGGCCTCGCGAACCACCTGGGTGTTCTCGAGCTCTCCGTCGGGGATACCCATGATCTGGGCGCTCGCGAGGCCCAGGACCTCTGCCGCCGCCTGCGTCTCCCCCAAGCGGGTCATGGCGAGCTCACCACGGTCGCGGAGCGGATCGCTCGAGCCGCGATCGCCGTTCGTGAGGACGAGCAGATGCACCTCGCGACCCGCCGCGCACCACTTGGCGAGAGTGCCTCCCGCCGCGATCTCTGCGTCGTCGGGATGAGCGAATACCCCGAGCACCGGGCCCGTCCGAGGTGTTGGCGTGTCGTCGGGCACCGATACTCCTACGCGCTCTGATCCAAGATGTAGCGGACGAGTGTCCGAACCGGCACGCCCGTACCCCCTTTGGGGCCCAGGTCGTTCCCCTTGTCGCTGAACGCGGGGCCCGCGATATCAAGGTGGATCCAGGGCGTGTCACCCACGAACTCCGCCAGGAACCAGGCGGCCGTGATAGCGCCACCGTATCGTTCGCCGATGTTCTTCACGTCGGCGATGTTGGAGTCGATCAGGCGCCGGTAGTCCGCGAAGAGAGGGAGCTGCCACATGGTCTCGCCGACCGCCTCGCCCGCGGCGGCGATGTCGCGGAACAGGGCGTCGTCGTTGCCCATGGCGCCGGTCACCAGGTCGCCGAGAGCGACCATGCACGCGCCCGTGAGCGTGGCCGTGTCGATGATCACCTTCGGCTTCTTCTCGGCCAGGTAGGCCAGCGAGTCTGCCAGGACCAGCCGGCCCTCGGCGTCGGTGTTCAACACCTCGGAGGTCTTGCCGCCGCGATGCCGGAGCACGTCTCCCGGTTTGGTGGCGGACCCGCTCGGCATGTTCTCCGACGACGGGATCGCGGCGATCACGTTCACCTTGGGTTTCAGCTGCGCGATCGCCTTCATGGTGGCCATGATCGACGCGGCTCCGCCCATGTCGTCCTTCATGGTCTCCATGCCCTTGGCGTCCTTGATGGACAGACCACCCGAGTCGAACGCGATCCCCTTGCCCGTGAGGGCGATCGGAGTCTGTGTGCCCGCACCCGTATACGACAGCTCGATCAGCCGCGGGGGGTTCACGCTGCCCGCGCCGACTCCTAGGATCCCGCCGAACCCGCCCTTCTCAAGTTCCGGCTTGCCCCAGACCTTGCAGCGAAGACCCACCTGGCGTGCCATCTTCTGCGCCTCACGGGCGATCTGCGCCGGCGGCATATCCCCCGCCGGCGTGTTCACCAGGTCACGCGCCCAGCAGACCGCTTCGGCCACTATCCGACCGCGGCGTATCCCCTCGCGCGCCGACGTCGCGTTCGCCCGAGCGGATCCCACGACGATCACGCGTGACAGGCTGGGCGCGGCCTTCACGGTCTTGTAGCGATCGAATCGATAGCCGCCGAGCACGACGCCTTCCACCGCGGCTTGCGCCGCGGCAGCGAGGTCGCGAGCGCCCGCCGCCTGCGGGAAGGTGGTGGCTGCCGTGCCGAATCGACTGAGGGAGCCCGACACCCGGCCGAGAGCGCGACGCATGCTCGTTGGCGTGAAAGCTCCCTTGTCGCCCACGCCGACCAGCAGGACGGCGTTCGCCACGAACCGGTCGCCGTCTCGCCGGATCACCAACAGGTTCTCGTTCGGCTTGCCGGTGAGCTTCGCGTCGCGGTAGGCACGCTCCAGACCCACCTCCTTGACCCCCGGCCCGGGCACGGGACCCTGGAAGACGGGCAGGACCAAGACACCGGCGCGGACCTTCGCCGGCGCGTCGGACGAGTACGTGAACGTGGTCAACTTGGACTCCTTCTGACGAACGACGGGCGGCGGTCAGTCTAGCCGTGGCCGGACGGATACTGCCGGCCGCCCGTCCTCCGGACCCGTCCGGCCGCTACGCTTCGGACCGTGAAGCCACGAGACATCCGCGACCTTGTGCGTTTCTCAGAGGGCGAACCCCACCATGAGACCCTGTTCGAATCCCGACACCTATGGTCTGAGGTGATCTGCCTCGAAGGGACCCAGGGGCTCGGTCCCATGAGCGACCCCGCGTCCGACGCGATCCTGGCGGTGATCTCCGGAGAGGTAGCGGCCCAGGTCGGGAAGGGCCGGTCCCGGATGAAGCAGTGGGATTCGGTGCTGGTGGAGGCGGGGGTCGAGCTGACTGTACGCAACGCGTCACCCGATCCTGCCGTCCTGCTGCTGGTCGCCGCCCCGCCCCCCGCCCCGTCGCTCCAGCCCTGACGGGTTACCTGTCGAGCCGCGTCCGCGGCGCTCTCACGGGTCCGATGGCGATGATGTGCCGCCGGAGCGAGGACTGCGCTCGTCCCATCAGCACCCACATCAAAGGGCGGTAGCACCAGGCCGCCAGCTCTCCCAGGAGAGGGACCCGCAGCCGGACGTCCTCCGACCACGTGAAACGCGTTCCACCCTCCACCCTTTCCAGCCGCCAGACACCGAGTCCTACCACCACGCTGCCGTGACGGATCTCCAGCCGCTGAGGGGGGTCCCACCGTGTGACCTCCATCGGCTCGTCGAACGCGCCGATCCCCATGATCCGGGTCCTGATGGACAACCGGACCCCCACGCCTTCTCGCCGCGAGGAGATGACCTCCACCCGATCGGCGTCCAGCATCCAGTCGGCCTGGCGCTCCCAATCCATCAGCACCGCCCACGCCTCCTCGGCCGTCGTAGGCAAGACGATCTCTCGTTCGACCCGCATACCTCGGAGTCTATGGACGTAGGCGATGCCGACCCAGGCTAGGCTTCGCGCATGATGGGTACCCGGGGGGCGGCGGTCGCCGCCGCGCTGGCGACGGCCTCGGGTCCGCTCCCGGCTAGAGGCGCGGCGGCGACCGCGAGCGTGCTGACCGAACCGGCCGGGGTGGCATGGGAGGACGGGATCTTGACCTACGTCGGTCCGGCAGGCGGCCTGCCCTGGCCCGCCGCGGTCGGCTCCGCCGACCGCGGCCTCCTGATCCCCGGGTTCGTCGACTGCCACGTGCACCTCCCGTTCTACGGATGGCGCGCGGACGAGTTCGATGCGCGACTGGCAGGAGCGAGCTACCGCGACCTCCACGGCGAGGAGGGCGGGATCTTCCGGAGCGCACGGATGCTCGCGGCGGCCTCGGACGACGAGGTTCTCGCGTTCTGCCTGCCGCTCGCGCGGGAGATGGCCTCGCACGGCACCACGGCGATGGAGCTCAAGACCGGGTACGGCCTGTCGGTCGAGGCCGAGCTGCGTCAGGCGCGGTTGGCGCGCGCGCTCGCCGACACGGCCCCGCAGACCTGCACCGTGACCCTGTTGGCGTGTCACGCGGTGCCGCACGGCATGGCGCGCGAGGACTGGGTGCGGGTCGCGTGCGACGAGCTGATCCCGGAGGCCGCCGCGGCGGGCCTGGCCGACCAGGTGGACATCTATGTCGAGGACATCGCGTTCTCGCTGGACGATCTATCCGACGTGGCGGAGGCTGCCTCGCGAGCCGGGCTCCCGCTGCGCGTCCACGCCGATCAGCTAGGTCCGAGCGGCGCCGCGGAGGCCGCGGTCGCGCTCGGCGCGCGGAGCGCCGATCACCTGAACCACTTGAGCGGCGATGGCGTCGCCGCGTTGCGCGCGGCGGCCGGCACGGTCGCCGTCCTTCTGCCTGCATCGTCGTTCCTGCTGCGTGCCTCCCGGCCTCCGGTCGCCGAACTGAGGAACCCGGGCGCTGCGCTCGCGATCGCGACCGACTTCAACCCGGGAACGTCCGCCGTGTCGTCCATGCCCGAGACGATCGCGTTCGCGTGCACGAGCTACGGACTGAGGCCGCTCGAGACCCTGACCGCGGCGACCGCTAACCCGGCGTTCGTCCTGGGCCTGGACGATCGGCTCGGAACGTTAGAGGTGGGCAAGCGTGCCGATGTCCTACTGCTGGAGGAGGCGACGTTCGCGCAGCTCCCCTACCGGCCGGGACACAACCCTGTCGTCGCCACGATCATCGGCGGCGAGCTCGCCCCCACTGGTCCGTGATGGACTAGTCGAGAGCGCCGACCACGCCGGCTGCTGCGGCGACCAGCTCTCCCTCGCGCACCAGCCAGGCGCAAGCCTCGATGTCCCGTCCCAGCTCGCGATCGGCGTCCAGGAACGGCACGGCCTGTCGGATGGCGGCTCGTGCCGAGTCCGTGGCCGCCGCCGGCTCGAGAGGCGCTCGCAGGTCGAGCGCCTGCGCCGCGGCCAGAGCCTCCATGGCAACCACGAGCTCCGCGTTCGCCACTATGTCGCGGGCGTGGCGCGCCGCGATCATGCCCATGCTCACGTGATCCTCCTGGCCCGCCGACGACGTGATCGAGTCGACCGAGGCCGGGTGTGCGAGCGACTTGCATTCCGACACCAACGAGGCGGCGGTGTACTGCACGAGCATCAGGCCGGAATTCAGCCCGCTCCCCTGCACGAGGAACGGGGGAAGACCGTTGCTGAGCTTGGCGTCCAGCAACCGGTAGAGCCGACGCTCGCTGATGCTCGCCAATCCCACCGTGGCGAGCGCCAGAGCGTCGAGCGCCACCGCCACGGGTTGGCCGTGGAAATTCCCGCCGGAACGGACCTCGTCGTCGTCCGGCAAGACGATCGGGTTGTCCGAAACGGCGCCAGCTTCGATCTGCAGGACACCTTGCGCATATGCGAGCGCGTCGCGCGTGGCCCCGTGCACCTGGGGCGCGCAGCGCAACGAGTACGCGTCCTGCACCAGGTGGGGGCTCTCGCGGTGCGACGCCAGGATCGTCGACCCGGCCAGCAGCCGCCGGAGGTTGGCGGCCGATGCCATCTGACCCGCATGCGGGCGCAGCCGCTGGAGCCGTTCGTCGAACGGCGCGTCTGTTCCGAGACACGCCTCCACCGACATCGCAGCTACGACATCCGCGGCGCGGGCCAGGTTGGCAACGCGTGCCGCTGCCAAGATCCCTACGGCAACCATGCCCTGGGTGCCGTTGACGAGCGCAAGACCCTCCTTCGCCCGGAGGTCCAGCGGCTCTAGGCCGGCGTCGGCAAGGACGGCCGCTGCCGGCTCGGTCCCGCCTTCCGCAGCGAGCAGCTCACCGTGACCGATCAGCGGCAGAGCGAGGTTGGCGAGCGGCGCCAGGTCTCCAGAGGCTCCCAGCGAGCCTTGCTCGGGAACCGCCGGGATCAGGTCCCGGTTCAGCATCTCGACCATCCGGTCCACGATCAACGGCCGGACGCCAGAGTGACCGAGCGCCAGCACGTGCGCGCGGAGCAGCAGCATCGCGCGGGCCTCCTCGCGCGAGAGCGGTCTGCCGACGGCCGTCGCGTGCGAACGCACGATCCCCAGTTGCAGTGCGGCTGCCTGCGACGGCTCGATGCGCACATCGGCGAGCGATCCGAAGCCGGTGGTCACGCCGTACACGGTCTCCCCCGAGGCGACCACGCGCTCGATCACGTCGTTGGCCGCCACCACTCGCTCGCGAGCCAAGTCTGGGAACTCCACCGCGGCGCCGCGCGCCACCGCCACGACATCCGCCAGCGTGAGCTCGCCCCCGAGCGCGACCATCCCTATCAAGCCTCGCGCATCGGGATGCGGACGCCTCGCTCCGCCGCCACTTCGAGGGCGCGGTCGTAGCCGGCGTCTGCATGACGGATCACGCCCATCCCCGGGTCGGACGCCAGCACGCGTTCGAGCCGTTCGCGAGCGTTCTGGGTGCCGTCGGCGACCACGACCATCCCCGCGTGGATCGAGTAGCCGATCCCCACCCCACCTCCGTGGTGAACGCTCACCCAGTGAGCGCCGGCCGCCGTGTTGATCAGCGCGTTCAGGATCGGCCAGTCGGCGATGGCATCGGAGCCGTCCTTCATGTCCTCCGTCTCGCGGAACGGCGACGCTACGCTGCCACTATCCAGGTGATCGCGTCCTATCACGATCGGCGCGGCGAGCTCGCCGCTCGCAACCATCTCGTTGAACCGCAGCCCGGCCTTCGCGCGCTCCCCATAACCCAGCCAACAGATCCGTGCCGGCAGGCCCTGGAACACCACCCGCTCAGACGCCATCCGTAACCAGCGATGCGATCGCTCGTCGTCGGGGAACAGCTCCACGACCGCGCGGTCCGTCTTCGCGATGTCCTCCGGATCGCCCGAGAGCGCCGCCCACCGGAACGGCCCCTTCCCTTCGCAGAAGAGCGGCCGGACGAAAGCCGGGACGAACCCGGGGTAGGAATACGCGCGATCGTGAGCCAGCCCGCCTATCTCGGCGCCCGCCCGCAGGTTGTTCCCGTAGTCGAACACGACCGCGCCGCCGTCCAGGAACCCGACCATCGCGCTCACGTGCTCGGCCATCGAGGCGTAGGAGCGGCGCTGGTAGTCATCGGGGTCGGATGTCCTCATCGCGGCGGCGTCGGCGAGGGAGAGCCCGGCAGGCACATAACCGCCCAAGGGGTCGTGCGCGCTCGTCTGGTCCGTCACGATGTCGGGCTTCCAGCCGCGTCGGAGCAGTTCCGGCTCCACCTCGGCGCAGTTGCCCACCAGTCCGATCGAGACGGCCTCACCGCCTGATCTGGCCTCGTCGACCCATCCGAGCGCGATGTCCAGATCGTCCGTCTCGCGGTCCAGGTACCGGGTCTTCACACGGCGTTCGATCCGCGTGGGGTCGACGTCGATGCAAAGAGCCACGCCCTCGTTCATGGTGACCGCCAGCGGTTGCGCGCCGCCCATCCCACCGAGCCCGCCGGTGAGCGTCACGGTGCCACGAAGCGTTCCCCCGAACCGCTGATGCGCGCACTCGGCCAGCGTCTCGAAGGTCCCCTGCAGGATGCCCTGGGTCCCGATGTAGATCCAAGAACCGGCGGTCATCTGTCCGTACATGGTGAGCCCGGCCGCCTCGAGCTCGCGGAACGTGTCCCAGTCCGCCCACTTGGGCACGAGCATGGAGTTGGAGATCAGCACCCGGGGCGCCATCGCGTGGGTCCGGAAGACGCCCACGGGCTTGCCCGACTGCACCAGCAGGGTCTCGTCGTCACCGAGCGTCTGGAGAGTTCGAACGATGGAATCGAACGCCTCCCAGGAACGCGCGGCCCGACCCGTGCCCCCGTACACGACCAGATCCTCGGGTCGTTCAGCAACGTCGGGGTCGAGGTTGTTCATGAGCATCCGCATCGCGGCTTCCTGTGGCCACGAACGACACGACAACGTCGTGCCTCGCGGAGCCCTGACCTCGCGTGCGCTCATGGTTCGAGCCCTCCTTGGAACGATGCTCGACCTGCGCGATGATACGCCGGTTGGGGGATGCGCCCGGGTGGAACCTCCTGGCTCATCGGGGTGATTGAACGCCCCGGTCCCTGCGGGTACGGTCCTGGCCGTGGTTTCCGTCGGAACTTCCCCCGGCGGTCCGGAGCTTGCTGGACAGCCGATCCGGATCCTGATCGCCGATGATGAGCCCGCCCTGCGCGGAGCCATCGCCGACCTGCTCTCGCACGAGGACGGCGTGGTGCTCGTGGGCGAGGCCGGCGATGCCGATCAGGCGATCGCGATGGCGGTGTCGCGGCGGCCAGATGTCGCGCTCGTGGACGTCAGCATGCCGGCCGGAGGCGGTCCGCGCGCCGCTCGCGAGATCATCCGCCTGTCCCCCGAGACCCGTGTTATCGCGCTCTCCGCGTTCGAAGACCGACCTACCGTGCTCGAGATGCTCAGGGCCGGCGCCGTGGGCTACCTGGTCAAAGGAACCGCGAGCGAAGACCTGATCGGATCGATCTCCAAGGTCTTCGACGGAGGCGCCAGCCTGTCCGCCGAGCTGCTCGACGGCATCGTGCACGAGCTCTCCTCGCAGCTCCGGCGCGAAGAGATCGAACTGGAAGAGCGACACGCCCTCCGTGGCGAGATCGACCGGTTCCTGACGGGCGAGGGCCTGACCATGGTCTTCCAACCGATCATGGAGCTCCGCAGCCGCCAGATCGTCGGGTGGGAGGCGCTCGCCCGCTTCCACTCTCTGCCGCTGCGGCCGCCGAACGAGTGGTTCGCCGAGGCGGTCGAGCTGGAGTTGGGTGTGCAGCTGGAGCTGATGGCCATCCGGAGCGCCATGCGGTCGCTCCCCAGCGTGCCTGCCGGCGCCTACCTATCCGTCAACTGCTCCCCGCGCGCGGCGATGTCTCCGGAACTCGGCAAGACGCTCGGCGAGCACGCTCCACGGATGGTAGTGGAGATCACCGAGCACGAAGCGATCGAGGACTACGCGGCGCTGGCGACGACGCTCGAGGGACTGCGGACGCTCGGCCTGCGCATCGCGATCGACGACGCCGGCGCGGGGTTCGCCAGCCTGCGCCACACCCTACTGCTGCGACCCGACATGCTGAAGGTCGACATCAGCCTCACCAGGGACATCGACAACGATCGCGCCAAGCGCGCGCTGACCTCCGCGCTCATCTCGTTCGCCGACGAGATGGGGATGTCGATCATCGCGGAGGGGATAGAGACCCAGGCCGAGCTGGAGACGCTCCAGTCCCTGGGTGTTCCGTTCGGGCAGGGGTACTTCCTGGCCGAGCCCGCCCCGCGCTAGCGCTCAGTCGATACGGCGGTCGATCGCCCACGAGGATCCGGCGGTCGACTTGGTGAAGGTCTTCATCTCGGTCGCTATCGCTACGGCCTCGGCGTAGTGCGCGAAGGATCGATGTTGTGTGGTGGCGATGCCGATCGAGATCGAGAGCATCGGGAAACGCTGGAGCTCACCGCGACGGTTGGCCACCTCGACGTAACCCCGCTCGCGGTCCTCCGGGTCGTAGAGCGTCGGTATCTCGGCGTCGAAGCGCGCGACGATGCCCTCTGCGACATCGGTCGCCTTGTCCGGCGAGACGATCAGTACGAAGTCGTCGCCACCCACATGCCCGACGAAGGCCTCTGCGGCGGTCACCTCTCGTGAGACCTCCTCCAGCAACGTCGACGTCGCCTGGATGACCTGATCGCCGCGCATGAAGCCGTAGTGATCGTTGTAGGCCTTGAAGTGGTCGAGATCGGCGTACAGCAGTGCGAATTCCCGCCCGCTCTCAACCAGCTGATCGATCTCCTCTTCGATCCGAACGTTGCCCGGGAGCCCCGTGAGCGGAGACTGCGCTCGCATCTCTCGGGCCCGGCGCAAGACGCCGCGGATCCGGGCGAGCAGCTCCGGAGTGTCGAACGGCTTCACGATGTAGTCGTCCGCACCGATCGCGAACCCCTCCAGCTTGTCGGCGGAGAGGCCGCGTGCCGTGAGCATGATGATCGACACGGTAGCCGTGCGTGGGTCCTGGCGCAGACGGCGGGTCAGTTCGAACCCGTCCATGTTCGGCATCATGACGTCGGCCAGGACGAGATCGGGGCTGCGCTCCTGGGCGAGCTCCAAGGCCTGGTTGCCGTCACTCGCGACGCGCACATCGTAGCCGGCCGCCCGCAACTCGATCTCGAGCAGACGCGCGATGAACGGGTCGTCGTCGGCTACCAGCAGGCTCTCGCCGCCCGCAGCCTCGGACTGGTCGATCTGTTGGTCGCTCACGCCTCCCCCTGCTTGGTCAGGTGGGACATCCGCCCACGTCCACCGTCCCTAGGTTCGGCACTTTACTCTCGAAGATGTAGCCAATCCCGGTATTCGCTTCCGGCCGCTCTCAGGGGGCAACCCCATGCCGGGACGTCGTCGGCCGCGCGTGGCACGATAGGGCCACGGACGAGAGGGGTTGCATGGAGACGCTCGACACGTTCCTGGATGCGATGGGCAACACCCCGCTCGTGCGTCTGCACTCGGTCACGCGCGGCGTGCGTCCGACCGTGCTCGCCAAGCTGGAGATGCTGAACCCCGGCGGGAGCGTCAAGGACCGCATCGGGATCAGGATGATCGAGGCGGCCGAGAGATCGGGCCTGCTGAAGCCTGGCGGCACGATAGTGGAGCCCACATCGGGCAACACCGGTCACGGATTGGCGATCGCCGCGGCCATCCGCGGATACAAATGCATCTTCGTTATGCCCGACAAGATGAGCCAGGAGAAGATCGGGCTCCTGCGAGCCTACGGCGCCGAGGTCGTGATCTGCCCGACGGCGGTCGCGCCCGAGTCGCCCGAGTCCTACTACAGGGTCGCCGATCGGCTCGCCGAGGAGATCCCAGGGGCTTACCAACCCAACCAGTACTTCAATCCCGAGAACCCCAAGACCCACTACGAAACGACGGGACCGGAGGTCTGGCGTCAGACCGACGGGGCGATCGACGTGTTCGTGGCCGGTGTAGGGACCGGCGGCACCATCAGCGGCGTCGGGCATTACCTGAAGGAGCAGAACCCGAACGTGATGGTGGTCGGCGCCGACCCCGAGGGCTCGGTCTACTCCGGTGACGAGCCTCGCCCCTATCTGGTGGAGGGGATCGGGGAGGACTTCTGGCCGGGAACGTTCGACCCCGCTGTGGTGGACCGGTATGTGAAGGTGTCGGACAGGGATTCGTTCCGGACGGCGCGCGCCGTTACTCGACAGGAGGGGATCTTGGTCGGTGGCTCTGCGGGGACGGCTGTCTTCGCCGCCCTGCACGTCGCGCGCGAGCTGGACGAGACCAAGACGATCGTGGTCCTGCTCCCGGACACCGGGCGCCAGTACCTGTCCAAGATCTACTCCGATTCGTGGATGCTGCAGCACGGGATGCTCGACCGCCCCGACGTGGTGCGCGTCGAAGAGGTGCTCACGCACAAGCACACGGAGATGCCGCCGCTCATCACTGTCGGCGCGCACGACAAGGTGCGCCAGGCCGTGGACCGGCTGCAAGAGCACGACATCTCGCAGGCACCCGTCGTGCGCGAGGACAGCACCGACGTGTCGCAGTTCGTGGGCTCGATCCGCGATCGTGAGCTGCTGGATCGGATCTTCCGCGACCCGGATGCGCTGCAGGCCGACGTGGCCGAGGTCATGGCAGCGCCGATCGCCATGGTGGAGTTCGACGACCCGATCGAATCGGCGTTCGCCGAGCTGGAGCACGGGTCCGCGGTGCTGGTGACCAAGGCGGGCCAGGTGCTCGGCGTGCTGACGCGGAGCGACCTGCTGGACTTCCTGGCCCACCGACAGCGGACGCCTTAGCGCGTGCGATCGCTCGGCATCGATGTCGGTGTGACCAAGGGCCTGGACCTGGTCCTGATGGACGAACGCCGGGTGCCACTCGCGGTACGGGCGCACGTCGGACCGGGCGAGGTGGGCGCGCTCCTGGATGAGCTGCGCCCCGACGTGATCGCGATCGACTCCCCGCCGCGATGGGCGGCGAGCGGCCGTTCGCGCCGCACCGAAAGAGAGCTGGCCTCGTGCAACATCCAGTCGTTCAACACGCCGTCTGAGGCCCACGGCCGCGGTAACGCGTTCTTCCGCTGGATGGAGGTGGGGTTCGAGGTCTTCCGGGTGGCGAACGAGCGCGGCTTCTCCACGTACAGCGGCGGCAACCCTAAGGGTCGGGCGCTGGAGGTCTTCCCGCACGCGACTGCCGTGGTGCTGGCGGGGAGTCTTCCGCCGAAGGGCATCTCGAAACACGGCTGGCGTGAACAGGTATTGCGCGCCCAGGGCGTCCGGACCGACGAGCTGACCTCGGGGGACCGGATCGACGCGGCCCTGGCTGCGCTCACGGGCCTGATCGCGCTCGAAGGTAAGCGATTCGCCCCCGGCGATCCGAAGGACGGCGTGATCGTCCTGCCCGTGAGCACGCTGCCGGCAAAGCCGTTCCGCCGGGCGGCGCGCGCGCCGGCGGTGGTGGCGCCGCTCTTCAACTACTGTGCCTGCGGCGATCCGGCGTGCGACGAGTTAGTGCGGAGCCAGTTCGCGCCCGGGCACGACGCCAAGCGCAAGGCCGCGCTCTGGCGGCAGGCGCGAGAAGGCCAGGAAGCGATCGACGAGCTACAGGAGCGAGGATGGAAGCTGCCCCCGGAGATGCGGTAGACGGCGAGCACTTCGAGACTCGCGCCATCCACGCGGGTCAGGACCCCGAGGGACTGTACGGCGCGGTGAACGTCCCCATCTATCAGACGTCGACCTACGCCCAGGATGCCGTGGGCGAGTTCAAGAAGTGGGACTACGGCCGAGGAGGTAACCCGACGCGCGAGGCGTTCCAGGTTGCGCTTGCGGCCCTGGAGGGTGGTACCGATGGCTTCGCGTTCGCAAGCGGCCTGGGCGCCGAGACCACCCTGTTGCTCACCCTGCAGCCCGGCGACCACGTGGTGCTTGCGGACGACGTCTACGGCGGCACGTACCGCCTGCTGTCGAAGGTGTTCGCAGGTTGGGGGCTGACGTTCTCGACCGCGGATCTGAGCGACGCGGCGGCGCTGGGGGCGGCGCTCACGCCACAGACCCGGCTGGTCTGGATCGAGACGCCGTCCAACCCGCTCCTGAAGATCGTAGACATCGCCGCGATCGCCGATGTTGCGCACGCGGCGGGTGCGCGGGTCGTCGTCGACAATACGTTCGCAACACCTGCGCTGCAGCGGCCCTTGGAGTTCGGCGCCGACGCCGTCGTCCACAGCGTGACGAAGTACATCGGCGGCCATTCGGATCTGATCGGCGGCGCGATCGTGACGAGCGATGCCGAGTGGATCGAGCGCCTCGGCTTCCTGGTGAACGCGGTGGGCGCGGTGCCGGGGCCCATGGACTGCTACCTGGCGCTACGCGGACTGAAGACGCTTGCCGTGCGGATGCGCGCGCACTGCGAGGGCGCGCGCGCGATCGCCGCGTTCCTCGCGCAACACCCTCGGGTCCAAGCGGTCCACTACCCCGGGCTGGCATCACATCCGGGACACGGCGTAGCGGCCCGTCAGATGTCGGACTTCGGCGGGATCGTTACGTTCGAGGTCGGCTCGGCAGAGGAGGCCTTGGCGGTCGTGCAGGGCACGCGGCTGTTCTTCCTCGCGGAGTCGCTCGGTGGCGTCGAGTCCTTGATCGAGGTACCTGGGCCTATGACTCATGCCAGCGTCGCCGGGTCCCCGCTGGAGGTGCCACCGACGTTGATACGACTTTCGGTCGGGATCGAGCACCCCGACGACCTGATCGCGGACCTGGAGCGAGCGCTCGGGTAGGGGCTACAACACCGAGGCCAGGTCGCGTCGGAGGGACCTCGAACCCGATCGTCGTCGACCGGCCAAAAGGCTTATAGACCATCCCCCGCTCCCAGGTCTAACATAGGTCATCCGTCCGAGTTCCAATCCTTCGTGGGCGTATAGATCTGAGGAGACCACGAACTGAATCCCCCCGATGCTGGCCGGGGCCTACTGTCGATCAGGAGGTCCCGTCCAGCGGCCACTCGCATTTCGCACACGATCACCTGGGTCGTGCTCGCTGGTCTGCTATCGACGACCCTGGCCGTCGCCACGGCCAGACCCGCGCGGGCGTTGTCCCCGGTCCTGCTCGCCGATTGGGAGATGAACGAAGCGCCGGGTTCGCAAGTGATGACCGACAACAGCGGCAACGACATCAACGGCGCGATCGGGAGCGCGGTCCAGGTCGGCACTTTCCTGGACGGGGCGACCGGCTACGCCTGGGACAACGGCAGCCCCACCGCACCGCCGCCCAAGCCTGAGCGCCTCGTGACGGTCTCCGACAGTCGCCTCAATCCGGGGAACCGGGACTTCGCCATCACTATCCGCTTCCGTACCACCCGTTCGTACGGGAACATGATCCAGAAGGGCCAGTCGCAGACCCCCGGCGGCTATTTCAAATGGGAGATCCCCAGCGGGATCCTCATGTGCCTGTTCAGGTCGCGCAGCCAGAACGGCACGCTTCTGGGTGAGAAGTCCGTCAAGTCGCCCGCGAGCATGCCGCTCAACGACGGCGTGTGGCATACGGTCCGGTGCGAGAAGACGGTCGATCGGGTGACGATGACTATCGACGGAACGACCACCGTGCGATCGTCGCGGGGCACCATCGGGAGCATCTCGAACACCGTCCCCCTGACCATCGCGGGGAAATCGAACTGCGACCAGGTCGAGATCACGTGTGACTACTTCAGCGGCAACATCGACTACATCCGCATCGAAGCCGGCAAGACGGGGACCGATCTCCAGCCTCCGACGACGCCGGGGCAGCCGACCGGAGAGAGCCACGGCTACAGCGTGACCGACCTCACCTGGGCGGGCTCGACCGACAACGTGAGCAGCACCCTCCAGTACCGGGTCTATCGCGATGGCGGCTTGATCGCCATCACGCCCAGCTCAGCGTCAACGGTCCACTACACCGACACGGGACTGGCTCCCGGATCGACCCACACCTACTCGATCCTCGCATCGGATCTGTCGGGCAACGTCAGTCCGATGAGCCCGGTCTCCGCTCCGATCCAAACCGAGGTCGCTCCGCTGGGCACGTTCGTCGACGACTTCTCGAGCGGGTTCACGAACTGGAACACAGTGACGGGCATGACGATCGACGGATCGATCGGCGATGCGGACGCGCCGAGCGCTCGGGTGCAGGTCAACGACGCGGCCGCGACCGCGTCGAAGGTGCTGCCCAGCACGCTCAGCTCGGCGTGCACGAGCTTCCACATCAACGCGACCGCGCTCGTCTCCAACTCGATCCTGATGCGGCTGCGCACCGCGGTCGACGGGAACATCCTCCGGTTGTTCGTCGATACCGCGGGCATGCTTCGGCTTCGCTCGGACGTGTCGAGCACGCAATCGCCCGCGACCGTCCCGCTGGGGACCGGGGCTTGGCACACCCTCGAAGTGTGCGGGACCGTCGGCACAACCGGTTCGTGGAGTCTGTATCGGGATGGTGCCCTGATCCTCAACCAGTGGGTCGTCAACACGGGCACGGCGCCCATCGGGCGGCTCGAGCTCGGTGACTTCAACGCCCGGACGTGGACCGCGAACTACGACACGGTGATCGTCGACCAAGCCGCGGGAGAGCAGCTGCCGGACACCGACGGGCCGACGACGCCCGGTCAGCCGACGGGTACCAGCACGTCGGCGGGCCGCATCGACCTGACGTGGGGCGCTTCGACCGATCAGACCCCGCCGATCACGTACCGGATCTACCGCGACGGTGACACTGCCCCGATCGGTCAGACCACCGGTACGACGTTCAGCGACACAGGTCTCGTCGACGGGTCGTCCCACACCTATGCGGTGGACGCGGTGGACGCGGTCGGCGGGACGCCCAACGTGAGCCAGCTGAGCCCGTCCTCGGACCCGATCACGGTCTTCACTCCCGTGCCGGACACCGACGGGCCGACGACGCCCGGTCAGCCGACTGGTACCAGCACGTCGGCGGGCCGCATCGACCTGACATGGGGCGCTTCGACCGATCAGACCCCGCCGATCACATACCGGATCTACCGCGACGGTGACACTGCCCCGATCGGTCAGACCACCGGCACGACGTTCAGCGACACCGGTCTCGTCGACGGGTCGTCCCACACCTACGCGGTGGACGCGGTGGACGCGGTCGGCGAGACGCCCAACGTGAGCCAGCTGAGCCCGTCCTCGGACCCGATCACGGTCTTCACTCCCGTGCCGGACACCGACGGGCCGACGACGCCCGGTCAGCCGACTGGTACCAGCACGTCGGCGGGCCGCATCGACCTGACATGGGGCGCTTCGACCGATCAGAGCCCGCCGATCACGTACCGGATCTACCGCGACGGTGACACTGCCCCGATCGGTCAGACCACCGGCACGACGTTCAGCGACACAGGTCTCGTCGACGGGTCGTCCCACACCTACGCGGTGGACGCGGTGGACGCGGTCGGCGAGACGCCCAACGTGAGCCAACTGAGCCCATCCTCGGACCCGATCACGGTCTTTACGCCGCCACCCTTCATCTTCGCCGACGACTTCTCGACGGGGAACTTCGCGAATTGGTCGGGGTAACGAGGCTCACGATCGACGCCACGCAGGGATCCGGCGCCTTGCCGAGCGCCCGGGCGCAGGTGAGCGGCCAGAGCGCTTGGGCCTACCGGACCCTTTCGGAGACGTACACCTCGGCGTGCATGAGCGTGAACATCAACGCGACGTCGTTCGGCGGCAACGCGGTCGCCTTGTTGCGGTTGCGGACGTCCACGGATGACCCAATCGTGCGGGTCTACGCGAGCGCGACGGGGGTCCTTTCGACACGCTCGGACGTCTCCGGGGCCACGTTCAGCTCCGGCGTCACGCTCGGCGCCGGCTGGCACCACCTTGAGCTTTGCGGCGCGGTCGGGAGCACAGGTGCGTGGGACCTCTACCGAGACGGCGTGCAGATCGTGAACGGATGGGTCTCGAACACCGGCACGACACCGATCGGCAGGATCCAGATCGGCGACACAGCGGCGAAGTCGTTCACGATCAACTGGGATGACGTGGTGCTCGATCAGGTCGTGGGGTGAGTTCCAGACCTGAACGTGCGCAACACCAGAGCTGCCTCCACAAGAGCCAGCTGGAAACAGACCGATTCCCGAGCGGGTAAATCCTGGGCTGACGCATCACCCAGCTGACCATCCGTGGGCGAGGGCGAAGTCAACGGCGCCCCAACGATCGCTCTTGGATGCAGAATGCTGACGACGCGTGCAGTAGGGACCGACAGCGACTCCACTGCGACTTCCCAACCTGCTCCCGCTCTGCCGGCGCCACCATCGGTTAGTCCACCAAGCGGTTTCGGGTTGGAGCTCGAGGGCGACGTCCGCTGTTCAGAAGACCCGACGGATCGCCGTTGGAGGATCGGGCTCCCCCGTAACGACTAGGACTTCGGGCGCTTCATGTAGGCGACCAGGCTCTTGCCGCCCATCGGGTTCTCGATCTGGGCGACCGAGACAAGCTCCCATCCGTCCTCTCCGAACGTGTTCAGGATCTCGCCGGGGTTGTGCTCCAGGAGCGGTGCCACGAAGTACTCCCACTTCTGCATCTACTCATCCTTCCGTGTCGAGCCGCTTGATCGTGTTCCGGATGCATACGCCCATGATGACTTCCAGGCCCGCCTCCGACGCGATCCGATAGGCCTCTTCGTTCACGATCCCGTCCTGCAGCCAGAGCACCTTCGCGCCGATCGCCACTGCGTCGCGCGCCACGTCGGGTGTCTGCTCCGCGCGCCGGAACACGTCCACCACGTCGACCTGGATCTCGTCCGGGATGTCACCCAACGAGCGCGTACGCCCGCTCGCCAAGCACTTCCGTCTCACGCGGGTTGACCGGAACGATCCGATAGCCGCGCTCCTGCAGGTACTCGGCCACGCCGTACGACGGGCGATCGGGCTTGGACGACAACCCGACGACGGCGATCGTGTGGGAATCGCCCAGCAGCGCCCGGAGCTCTCGATCCTCGGGCGCGCTCACCGCTGGATCAACCACGATGCCTCCCTCCGTACCACCTCGAGCAATGAGTGCAGCATCCACCCGGTCGCTCCCCAGATGGTGTGTCCGTCCAGCTCGTAGGCGAACCCCTGCCAGGCCGTTCCGCCTTCGCGCGCGATCTCTACCGCGCGCTCCACCGCGGCAAGCCGCGCCACGGGGAACGTCAGCACCTCCTGGATCTCCTCATCGCTCACGGTGAACGCCGGCGGGGCCGCCAACATGCCCACGAACGGGATCACCAGGATCCCACTCACGAACGTGTGGACAGCCGGGAGCGCCCCGACCAGCTCAAACTCCGCCGGGACCAGGCCTATCTCCTCGAACGCTTCACGTAGCGCGGTGTCTCGAAGCGTCTCGCCCGGGTCCTGCAGCCCTCCAGGGAACGAGATCTCCCCGGCGTGCCGAGAGAGATCATTCGAACGGACCGTGAACACTATCGAGGGCTCGGGCGCTTCCACGAACGGCGCGACCACCGCCGCCAACCGGTCGCCCGGGCCGGGCGCCGGGACGGGGTCCTGGTCGAGCGCAGACCGCAGCGCCTCCCGGAGTTGTTCGACGGGTACCATCGGGCGCCATGGTAGAGGAGGCCGATACCGACTCAGCCGCCGCGGCCGCGCGGGCGGTCGAGCGCGGATCAGGTCCTTGCGTTCGCGCGGGCCTTGATCGCCGCGCCCAGCGAGAACCCCGGCGGCACCGAGGACGAGGCAGCGGCCGTAGCGTCGGACATCCTCACCGAGCTAGGTGCCAACCCTCGCACGATCCGTAGTGTTGAGGGCCGGCCGAGCGTCGTCGCCTCGCTCGGGACCGATCCCCGCCCCTCCCTTGCCTGGAACGGACACCTCGACGTGGTTCCCGCCGGAGACCCGTCCAACTGGTCCCACGATCCGTGGGCCGGCGATGTCGCGGATGGCCGGCTGATCGGGCGCGGAGCGGCCGACATGAAGGGACCGATCGCGGCGGCGCTCGCGGCGGCGGCGGCCGTCGGCCGGGCCGGCCTGGAGCTGGCCGGCACGCTCACCTTCCATCTGGCGGCCGACGAAGAGCTCGCCGGCATCCACGGGACCAAGGTGCTCTGGGAGCAGGGCCTGCTGAACCAGGATGCATGCGTGGTCGGCGAACCGAGCGATCTGTCGATCGGGCTGGCCGAGCGCGGCGGGGCGTGGATCACCGCCACGGCCCGCGGGAAGGCTGCCCACGGGTCGCAGCCTCACCTGGGCGTGAACGCGATCACTTCGATGGCGCATCTCCTGCTCCGGCTACCAGAGGTACTGCCGGACATCGAGCATCCACTGGTCGGACGCCCGACGGTGAATGCCGCCCTGATCGCCGGAGGCAGCGCGCCCAACGTGGTGCCGGACGGCTGCGAGGTGGACATCGACCGCCGGACCATCCCAGGCGAAACCGACCCCGCTCTGGTACTCGCGCCGTTCGACCGCCTGGGCGCGGCCATCCGATCGGAGCATCCCCAGGTCGACCTGACGTTCAAGATGCGCGAATGGACCGACGCGGCCGAGGCACCCAGGGACTCGGCGATCGCCGATGTGGCACGGGCGGCCGTTGCAGCGGAGCGTGGCGCCCCGATCACCGACGTGGGGTTCACGGGCATCACCGACGCGCGCTTCTACATCAACCAGGCCGCCATCCCCACCGTGATCCTTGGTCCCGGCTCGTTGTCGGTCGCCCACACCGCGAACGAATGGGTCGCGGTGGACGACCTGGTGAGTGCGGCCCGGATCTACGCACGGATGTTCGTGACCTTCCTCGGGGCTGCCCGCCGGCCGAACGCGTAGCTGAGGGTATCCTGGTGCCATGGACGCCATGACCTCCGAGGACGTCATCGCCGTGACGGACAAGGCCGCTCGCAAGGCGCGCCAGCTCGCCGCCAAGGATGGGCGTCCCGACGCGGCACTCCGCGTGCGGGTCCTGGCCGGCGGATGCTCGGGCTTCACCTACGAGCTGTCGTTCGCCGAGGGCCCCGATCAAGGCGACGCCGTGATCTCCGGACCTGACGGCTTCCGGGTTCTGGTCGATCCGGTCAGTCAGCCGATCGTGCGTGGTTCCACGCTCGACTTCGACGAAGCCTTGATGGGCGGTGGCCTGAAGATGCTGAACCCGCAGGCGAAGCACGAGTGCGCCTGTGGCGATTCGTTCAGCATCTAGCTTCCGAGCCACGCGTCACGAAACCGTCAGGGTCCCCTTCATCGTTTCCGGGTGGTACTCGCAGTGGAACCCGATCGTCTCGGTCGCATCGAACGTCAGCGTGGCGGACTCGCCGGCCTCTACGTCCTGACCGGCGCTGTCATCGTCCAGGGTGAAGCTGTGCTCCACCGCACCAGTGTTGGTGATGGTGATCGTGTGCTCGCCAGACGACACCTCGAGCGTGGCCGGATCGAATGCGAAGTCCTCGACCGTGATCGCCAGATCCGACGTCGCGCCGTCGCCGCTTCCGGCCTCGTCATCACCGCTCGCAGGCGACGCCCACGAGCGTCAGCGCCAGTAGCGCACCACCGATACCGATCCACCGCCGTCCTCGCATTTCACCCACCCTGGTCTCGTGATCGCCGGTACTACGTGCGGGCGGGCGCTGCGGTTCGCGGATCGGACCCGACATATACTCAGGCTTGATGCCCTCCTCGGCGGACAAGACTCAGTGGCACGACCTGTACCACGAGGTCGTGATGACCGGGATCTGCACGGGCTGCACGGCATGCATCGTTGCCTGTCCCTTCCACGTGCTGGACTACGAGAACGACGTCCCGGTCCAGTTGCAGGAGGAGGGCGTGGACCAGTGCTCGCACGGCGAGAAGGGCTGCGATATCTGCACGCGCGCCTGCCCGCGGTTCCGCGATTGGGAGGGCGAGATCGATCAGACCCTCTTCGGCATGACGCGGAAGCCGGAAGACGTGATAGGTCAGTACCACGAGATCTGGTTGGCCCGCGCCACCGACGCGCCATCACTCGCGCAAGGACAGGACGGCGGGGTCGTCTCTGCCCTGCTGATCTGGGGTCTCGCCAACAACGAGATAGACGGGGCCTGCACATCCAAGCTCTCCGACGACCAGCCGTGGGGCGCGGAGCCGACCGTCGTGACCGACGCGCAAGGAGTGCTGGACACCGCGGGCTCTCGCTACACCTACTCCGCCAATCCCCTCGCGCTGATCAAGGCGGCCGAGTTCGGCTTGTCCAAGGTGGCGCTCGTTGGGATGAGCTGCCAGGCGTCGGTCACCGGCGCCATGGAGGCACGCCGTGTGAACAAGTGGCGGAAGAAGATCGCGTGGACCTTCGGCTTGCTCTGCTCGAAGTCGTTCACGTACGACGGACTAATGGTCGAGATCGCGCAGAACCAGCTGGGCCTTGACCTGGATCACCTGGCACGCGTGAACGTGAAGGGCAAGCTCTTGTTCTACACGGATACCGGCGACGAGCACACGTACTCATTGAAGGCTGCGCACGAGTTCACACGACCTGGGTGCCTGCGCTGTCCGGACTTCGCGGCGGAGCACGCCGACATCTCTTTCGGTGGCCTGGGCCAGTCGGAGGGCTGGACCCTCACGATCGTGCGAACCGACCGAGGGCTCGACATCTGGAACAGGGCGGTCGCCGACGGCGTGGTCGAGGCCCGGCCGGCCTCGGAGGATCCCAAGGCCGTGGAACTCATGTTCAAGCTGGCCGCCAGGTCCCGCGATCGCTGGCCGGACACGGCCGGAACACGAACGGACCCCTCCCCCGGCCTGGTCCCCGACCCCGCCTGACCAGCGCTTCCGTAGGCAGATTCACGCCCGGCGGTTCCTCGCCGATACAACAGTCAGGACCCGAACTCGGGCATGCCTCCGCACGATCGGGGGTCGGGGGAGGAAAGACGAGTGGTGGACACAGCTGAAGCGAACACGCCGGGCCTCGGGGCTGCGGCGTGACGCGATCCTCGAGGCGGTGGCGTTCGCCGCGGAGCAGCTGTTGCTCTCCGCGGACTGGAGTGACGCCGCCGAGGGAGTGCTTGCCCGCTTGGGGGTCTCCGCGGGCGTCTCTCGCGCCTACATCATGCGCAGCGTCGTTATCGAGGGCCGGGACTGTGTGGAGCAGCTCGCGGAATGGTGCGCGCCCGGCATCTCGTCTCAGTTCGCGAACCCCGACCTGGCGGGTGGACCGTGGGAGGACCTCGGGTTCGATCGATGGGTGGAGCTGCTACGCCACGGTGAGCTGATCCAGTCGCGCGTGCAGGATCTCCCGCTCGTGGAGCGAGCCGAACTCCAGAGCCAAGACATCTTGTCGATCGCGGTATTCCCGGTCGCCGTCGACGGCGGATGGTGGGGGCTTATCGGGTTCGACGACTGCGAGGAAGCGCGAGACTGGTCGGGAGCCGAACTGGACGCCCTCCGCGCCGCCGCCACGGTGCTCGGCGCCGCGATCCACCGCGATCGTGCGGGAGAACGAGCCCTGGCGAACGAGACCGAGTACCGGGCATTCGTGGAACAGATCCCGGCCGTGACATACACGGACGTCTTGATCGACGGCCGGGCGCAGATCGACTACATCAGCCCGCAGGTCGAGATCCTGCTGGGATACCCGCGCCAGGCGTTCCGAGACGATCCCGACTTCTGGTTCTCGATCGTCCACCCCGACGACCGCGAACGGATCGAGCGAGCCGCCTCACAGGAACATGCGGAGTTCGACACCGAGTACCGCATGATCGCGGCCGACGGCCGGGTCGTATGGGTCCACGACATGTCGGCCGCGATAGTCGACGACGGGGGCGAAACCACCGCATGGCAGGGATTCCTGGTGGATGTCACCGCTCGCCGCCAGGCCGAGGAGCGGTTCATCGAGAGCGAGCAGCGCTACCGGGCTCTGGTCGAGAACATCCCCGTGGTCGTCTACGCGGAGGCTCCCCGCAGCGTGGGGGGGCCGATGTACCTGAGCCCGCAGGTCGAGCAGGTCTTCGGATACGAGCCGGACACCTGGACCCAGACGCCCGGATTCTGGCGATCCCACGTGCATCCCGACGACCTCGAGCGGGTGCTCGCGGTGGACGCCGAGACCGACCGCACGCTCGAACCCTACTGCGTCGAGTACCGCTTCCGGGTCGCCGACGGCTCGTACCGCTGGATCCACGACGAAGCAGCGATGGTCCGCGACGAGGACGGCGCTCCGCTCTTCTGGCAGGGCGTGTTCATGGACATCACGTCGAGGAAGGGAGCCGAGGACCGGCTGCGCTCGGCCGAGGAACGCTACCGTGTGCTCGTCGAGCACATCCCAGCCGTCGTCTACGTGGAGCGTCAGGACGGTGATCCGGACGCCTTCTACATCAGTCCGCAGGTGGAACACGCCTTCGGGTACCCGGCCGAGGAATGGCGCCTGACCGACGACTTCTGGATCGATCATGTTCACCCTGATGACCGCCAGATGGTCGAGGCCGCCGACGAGCGAACGAACGAGGAGTTGCGGACCTTCTCCCTGGACTACCGGTTCAAGGCGGCCGACGGTACCTGGCGGTGGGTCCACGACGAAGCGCTCGCCCTGAGGGAGGCAGACGGCACCGGCTACTGGCAGGGATTCATGCTCGACATCACCGAACGCAAGGAGGTCGAGGATCAGCTGCGGGAGGCCGAGCTCAAGTTCCGTACCATCGTGGAACAGAGCCAGGCCGTCTTCTACACGCGAGAGATCGATCCGAACGACCCAGCGCTGTCCCACACCACGTACATCGCGCCCGGGAACACCGAGCTTGGTCGGCTACACCCTCGAGGATATCGAGCAGGATCCGGGTCTATGGCGCAGGATCGTTCACCCCGAGGATCGCGAGCGCGTGCTCGCGGCCGACGCCGCCGGCAACACGGACGGTAGCGACGACTTCTCCTTGGAGTTCCGGATGATCCGAAAGGACGGGCGGATCGTGTGGGTCCAGGACGAGGCGACGCTCGTGCGGATACCCGGGAAGGCGCCTTACTGGCAGGGGTTCATGCTAGACGTGACCGAGCGCAAGCTCGCGGAGGAACAGCTGGCTCGCGCACTCGACGTGGAACGGGAGGCCGCGCAGCGACTCAGATCCGTCGACGAGCTGAAGAACACGTTCCTCCAGGCGGTCTCCCACGACCTTCGGACCCCGCTCGCAGCGATCCTGGGCCTGGCGATCACGCTCGAGCGCGGTGACATCCACCTGGCGGAGGACGACGCGCGGGACCTCGCCAGGCGGATCGCCGACAACGCCCGCAAGCTGGAACGGATGGTCACCAACCTCCTGGACATGGATCGACTGGCCCGCGGCATCGTCTCGCCCAAGCTGGGCGCCACCGATGTCGGCGAGCTGGTCCGGCGGGTGGTGGCCGAGTCCGACATGATCGAGCCCTCGCGCGTGACGGTCGATACGGATCCCGTAACGATCGAGGTGGACGCCGCGAAGATCGAGCGGATCGTCGAGAACCTGTTGGCGAACACGGCGCGGCACACCCCGTCGAACGCACACGTTTGGGTTAGCGTTCGGCGCTACGAAGGTGGCGCTCTCATCGTCGTTGAGGACAGCGGTGTGGGAGTGCCCCCCGAGCTACGCGAAACGATCTTCGAGCCGTTCCGGCAGGGTCCCGAGGCGCCCCAGCACTCGCCCGGCGTGGGCGTGGGCCTCACGCTGGTGCGGCGATTCGCCGAGCTCCACGGCGGACGCGCGTGGATCGAAGAGCGCGAGGGCGGAGGCGCGTCGTTCAGGGTATTCCTACCCCCTGGCGGACCCGAGGCAGCTGAGATCGCCTAAGTGCCAGCGGAGCGAGTGGGGCCAAGTCTCAGAGGGCGGCCCAGCCGGCCACGATCGGGTGATCGACCGCAGCGGGCCCAACCTGGGCGGCACCGCCCGGCGAACCGAGACCGCTGACGTCGTCGTTGAAGAACTCGGCGTTGATCGGAGTGAACTGCTTCCACTCGGCCGGGACGTCGTCCTCGTAGAAGATCGCGGTCACCGGGCAGGCCGGCTCGCAGGCGCCGCAGTCGACGCACTCGTCGGGCTGGATGTAGAGCATCCGGGGACCTTCGTAGATGCAATCGACCGGACACTCGTCGACGCACGCGCGGTCCAACACGTCGATGCAAGGCTCTGCGATCGTGTAGGTCATCCGATTTACCCCTTTTCCACGGTGTCGGCCTAACAAACCCAAGTGTACGGGATGCGAAGCGTCCTGCAACCTCCCGCCCGCGGTCAGTCCGGGGCCAGGGCGCGCAGGGTCTGGGCGGCAGATCCGGCGGGATCTTCCGACGTCACGACCGGGTACACCACGGGCAGGTCGGCGCCCGCGTCGCGGAACGCCTTCAGGCGCGCCCTGGCGCCGGCGACGTCACCGCTCAAGCAGATCTGGCGGATCAAAGCCTCGGGAACATCCTCGGGACGCCCTGCCGTGAAGGCGGTGGCGGCGGCTCTCGCCAGATCGCCGAGCCCCATCGATGCGTACTGCCGCGCGTACGCAGGGAAGGACGCATACTCCCCGATCGCGGCCTGCAAGGCGCCGAACGCGGCAGCCTCGTCGGATCCCAAGCTGGCGCGAACGTAGACGGCGATCGTGACCCTGGCCGGATCGCGACCGGCGGCCTCGGCGGCCTCACGCACCTCGGCGCGCGCCGTAGCCACGCGTTCGGGGATGCAGCAGTTGAGCAGGACCCCGTCGGCGATCTCCCCGGCCAACCTGACGGCTCTGGGCCCGAGTGCCGAGATCCAGATCGAGACCGGGTGCTCCGGCACGAGCGACAGCTGCCGCGTCCGGCCATCGATCTGAACCGACTCGCCCGCGAACAGCCTCCGAAGAAGTGCGATCAGCTCCCGCAGGCGACCGAGCGCCCCTGCCACCGCCGGACCGGTTCCCAAGCCGAGGAGCAGGCGTCCGCCGGAGCGTTCTTGGACGCTCGCGGCCGCCATGGCGCTGAGCATCGGACTCCGGGAGGTCATGGGGATGATGCCGGAGCCGAGCAGGAGCCGGTCGGTGGACCCGGCCAGAGCGCCCAGGGCAACCAGGGCATCCCGACCGAAGATCTCCGGCAAGAAGACGGCCGTGTATCCCTTGGACTCACACTCCACCACCAAGCCCTCGAACGTCTCCCAAGGGAGCGGATCGCGGAGCGCGAACCCTGTGTCTCGTAGTTGTCGAGCGTCTGTCACGGCTGACATGGTGCCACGTGTGGAACCGATCACGTTCTCGACCGCGGATGCCGTTCGGCTGGAGGGAGAGATCCGGCTCCCCGAAGGCGCCACGCGTGGTTCGGCCGTGGTGTGCCATCCACATCCGCGACACGGCGGGAGCAAGGACCACCCCATCCTGTGGGCCGTCCGCAACGAGCTCTCTCACCGAGGTCTCGCGGTGCTCGGGTTCAACTTCCGTGGTGTCATGGGTTCCGAAGGGACGTATGGGGGCGGACATGCCGAGATCCGCGACACGCACGCTGCCGTAGGGCGGATCAGGCAGGAGGCACCGGATCTGCCGACCGTGGTCTGCGGATGGTCGTTCGGTGCGAACGTGGCGTTGAGGGAGGCGCTCGACGACGATCGCGTCGCAGCCCTGGCGTTGATCGGCATGCCGCTGCGGCCCGGTGACGTCGAGCTTCCGGCCCCGCCTCAGGCGGACGCGCTCGGCGCGCTCGGTGTGCCGGTGCTCCTACTGGCGGGCGAGCGCGATGAGTTCTGTCCGAGCGAGGACCTGCGGGCCTTCGGCGATCGCTTCCGGGCGGCTCGGGTGGAGATCCTCGCGGACACGGACCATTTCCTGTGGCGTCACGAGCGCAAAGCCGCGGCCCTGATCGGCGGGTTCGTCGACTCCGTTCTTGGCGGACCAGCGTCGGGTTAGACCGGCCCTTCGCGCTTGGCGTGCCCGTTGGAACGAGGATCCATGGTCTGTGGCTTCGATCTGGACCCCCACACGAAAGGCATGAACAGGAGGACGCCGCCGAAGAACCCGGGCCACACCAGCCAGCCCAGCAGGACGCAAGCTGTTGAGATGCCCACCCAGATCCAGGGAGTGGACCACCAGGGGCGAGGGACGGGCTGGGCGTCGCGTGGCGGCGTAACGATGTCGGGCTCGACCAGTCGTGCAGCGCGGCGCATCGCCGCTCGGTCCATACGCCATCGGCGACGCAGCAGCAGCACGGACCCGATGGACAGCGCCGCCAGGACCACGAAAGGCAGGGCGACGTAGAGCAGATCCCCGCGATCCACGACCTCAGCGTACGCCGGGCGTGAGGCTCAACGCTTCCCGGTCTGGCGCCATCGGTCGCCCCAGGTGGACCACGAGCGGACCATCCGGGCGATGGCGAGAACCGCCAGCGCCAGCAACGCGAGGACGCCGAGCCAGACGGCCATCGATCTACAGCGGCACGTGGGACATGACCATGATCCGCTGCTCGGTCATCTCTTCCATCGCGAAGCGCAGACCCTCACGGCCGAAGCCGCTCTCCTTGGACCCTCCGTAAGGCATCTGGTCCGCACGGAACGCCGAGACATCGTTGATGATCACGCCGCCGACCTCGAGCGTCCGGTGCGCCTCGAACGCGCGGTTGATGTCGTTCGTGAAGACGCCGGCCTGCAGGCCGTACTTCGAGTCGTTCACGACCGCCAATGCCTCTTCGAACGTCTGGTACGGGCTGATCGTGACGACCGGGCCGAAGATCTCTTCCTTGCAGACCTTCATCTCGGGGTTCACCTCTGACAGCAGCGTCGGTGAGAAGAACGGTCCCTCGCCGGTGCCCCCGGTAAGGAGCTCCGCGCCCTGCGAGACGGCCTCGGAGACCCACTCGCCGATCCGTGTGACCTCGCCTTTGTCGATCACCGGTCCCACGTCCACCGTCGGATCCATGGGGTCGCCGACCTTCAGGCTCTCGACCTGCTTGACCAAGCGCGTCGTGAACTCGTCGTAGACCTCGCTCGCGACCAGGACGCGTTGGACGCTGATGCAGCTCTGCCCGGCCTGGTAGTAGCCGCCGAACGCGATGCGCGCGGCCGCATTGTCCAGGTCGGCGTCGGAGTGCACGATCACGCCGGCGTTGCCGCCGAGCTCGAGCGTCACCCGCTTCTTCGGGTCCAGGCTCTTCAGGTACCAGCCGATATCTGCAGAACCGGTGAACGAGATCTTCCGATAACGCTCGTCCCGCGCCATGCCGTCGGCGACCTTCGAACGAACGGGGAGAACCTGGTACATCCCCTTCGGCAGGTCGGTCTCGGCGAAGAACTCAGCCAGGCGCAACGCGCCCACCGGCGTGGCGGACGCGGGCTTGACCACGATCGGGGCACCGACCGCGAGCGAGGGCGCCACCTTGTGGGCCACCAGGTTCAGCGGGAAGTTGAACGGGGTGATGCCCAGCACCGGGCCGATCGGGAACCGCCGCAGCAGACCGATACGGGACCCGAGCGCGGCCTCGGTATCCAGGCGCATCAGCTCGTCGTCGCCGTGGCGGATCACCTCGGATGCCCAGCGGAACGTGGAGACGGCCCGAGTCGCTTCGACCTTCGCCCACTTGAGCGGCTTGCCACCCTCGCGCGCGATCAGCTCGGCGTTCTCGTCGATCGTCTCGGACAGGCGCTTTGAGATGTGATCGAGAGCCTCTGAGCGCGCGTGCACCGGCAGGTGCTGCGAGGTCTTGAAGGTCTCGTGTGCCGTGGCCGCGGCCTCCTCGACATCGGCCTCGGTGGGGACGCCGATCTCGGCCACGACGCTGTCGTCGAACGGACTCTTGACCTCGAACGTGCCTTCGCCGGTCCGCCAGTCGCCGTTCACCAGGAATGGTCTCACCTCCATGCTGCCCTCACACCTCCGTCCGTACGGCCGACTATTCTGGCTCAGACTAGATCAGTCGAGCGACCACATGACGTGCTTTATCTGCGTGTAGTCCTCGAGCGAATACATCGACATGTCCTTACCGTACCCGCTCTGCTTGTAGCCACCGTGCGGCATCTCCGGCGAGATCATGAAGTGCGTATTCACCCACACCGCGCCGAACTGGAGGCGCCGCGCTACACGAGCGGCCCTGGCAGCGTCGCGCGTCCAGACCGACGACGCGAGGCCGTAGACCACGTCGTTCGCCCACGTCACGGCCTCTTCCTCGTCGTTGAACCGCTGCACCGTGACGACGGGACCGAACACCTCCTGCTGGATGATCTCCGCCTTCTGGTCGTCCACGGTCACGACCGTCGGCTTGTAGTAGGCGCCCGGTCCTTCCACCGGTTCGCCGCCCGTCAACACCTTGCCGCCGGCCGTCTGGGCCCGGTCGACGAACCCCGCGACGCTCTCTCGTTGCTTCGCGGACACGAGCGGCCCCATCTCGACGGACTCGTCGGTGATGTCGCCAACCTTGATCGACTCCACGGCCGGCACGAGCTCGGCGAGCAGGTCCTCGTAGATCCCGGATCCCGCCACGACCCGGCACGAGGAGGTGCAGTCCTGGCCGGTGTTCGTGTAGCCGGCGAACTTCAGGGTCTCGACCAGCTTGGATACGTCGGCATCGTCGAACACGACGACCGGAGCCTTGCCGCCCAGCTCGAGGTGGACCCGCTTCACCGTGTCCGCGGCGGCGCCCATGATGATCTTGCCTGTGGACGTGTCGCCGGTTACGGAGACGAGACGCACGTCGGGGTTGCGCACGAGCTGGTCCCCGATCTCCGACCCGTGACCGGTGATCACGTTGATCACTCCCGGCGGGAAGATGTCCGAGGCGAGCTCCCCCAGACGGAGCGCCGTGCGCGGCGTGATCTCGGCGGGCTTGATGACCGACGTGTTCCCGGCGGCGAGCGCAGGGCCGATCTTCCAAGCCACCATCATCAACGGGTAGTTCCACGGGCAGATGCCGACCGTGACCCCCAGCGGCTCGCGGCGGATCATGCTCGTGAAGCCACGCTCGTACTCGCCGGTGGACTTGCCCTCCTGCACCCGCGCCGCGCCGGCGAAGAACCGCAGGTTGTCGGTGATGAAGGGGATGTCGGCCGCCGACACGGAGATCGGCTTGCCCACGTCCTCGGACTCGAGCAGCGCGAGGTTGTCGGCATCGGCGTCCATCGCGTCCGCGAGCTTCAGCATCATCGCTGCTCGCTCCTTCGGCGGCGTGTCGAACCACACCTCGTCGTAGGCCTTCTGAGCAGCGGCGACGGCGCGATCCGCGTCTTCCCGGGTCGCCACCTGCACCGTGGCGACGGCTTGGTCGGTCGCGGGGTTGATGTCGGGCTCCGTCTCTCCCCTGCCCGAGTCCACCCACTCGCCGCCGATGAGCATCTGCCAGGTCTTTCCGTCGGCCATGCTTCCCTCACCTCCGTCTCGGAGCACGAACGCCGCATGGAACGGCGCGGACGCCGCCAGTATGCCGCTTCGGCGCCGAACCAGGATACTCATAGCTCGGTTCTCCTCCTTCACCCGCGAGCGACTTCCTCACTCGAGGCCGAGCCGGATCCCCGCGCCTGCCGAAGCCATACAGGGGTAGCCTGGAGCCATCGAACTCGACGCCCAGCCGCGTGGACGCGACGCCACGGAGGAGGAGACCCATATGGACATCCCGCAGGAGCGGAAGGTTGTCACCGAGATCCCCGGGGCGCGGTCCCTCGAGTGGATCGCTCGCCGGGCGGGGGCCATGCCGTCTGGATTCCCGACGATCCATCAGATCGTGGCCGCGCGCGCCTCGGGTGCCATCGTGGAGGACGTCGATGGGAACCGGCTGATCGACTTCGCCACCGGCATCGCGGTCCTGAACGTCGGCCACAGCGCGGACGACGTGATCACGGCCGTCGAACGTCAGTTGGAGCGCGACACCCACACCTCCGGCGTGACCGCGAACGAGCCATCCATCGAGCTGGCCGAGAGGCTGAACGCTCTCACTCCCGGCGACTTCCCCAAGAAGACGTTCTTCGCCAACTCCGGCGCGGAGGCGGTGGAGAACGCCGTGAAGATCGCGCGCTACGCGACCGGCAGGCAGGCGATCATCTGCTTCGACCACGCGTTCCACGGGCGCACCCTCTTGGCGATGTCGCTCACCGCCAAGGTGATGCCGTACAAGCAGGGCTTCGGGCCGTTCGCGCCCGAGATCTACCGGCTGCCGTTCGCCTACCCGTACCGCTGGCCGGGCGGGGCTGAGCGTTGCGCGGAGGAGGCGCTCGCCTACGCGCTCGACGAGATGCACAAGCACATCGGCGAACAGAACATCGCCGCCGTGATCGTGGAGCCTATCCAGGGCGAGGGCGGGTTCATCGTTCCCGCGCCCGGGTTCTTGAAGGGCCTGTCGGACTTCTGCACGGAGCACGGGATCGTGTTCGTGGCCGACGAGATCCAATGCGGCATGGGGCGGGCCGGACGCTGGTACGCGATCGAGGACGAGGGCGTCGTGCCGGACCTGGTTACCACCGCCAAGTCCTTGGGCGCGGGCTTCCCGATCTCGGCGGTGACCGGTCGCGCCGAACTGATGGACGCCGTGCATCCGGGGGGACTCGGTGGGACGTATTCGACCAACCCGGTGGCCGCTGCCGCCGGCTTGGCCGTGCTGGACAAGATCGAGCGCGAGGGACTCCTGGAACGCTCTCGGGCGCTCGGCGACACGATCATGGCGCGATTCCGGTCCTTCGCGGACCGCTATCCGGTCGTGGGAGACGTGCGAGGACGCGGGGCCATGTGCGCGATCGAGCTGGTGAGCGACCGGGCGACCAAGGAACCGCTCGGCGCCGACGCCATGAACGCGATCACCCGTCGGTGCCTGGAGAACGGCGTCATCGTGATCACCGCAGGAACCTACGGGAACGTCGTCCGCCTGCTGCCACCCCTCATCATCGACGACGCGCTGCTGGAGGACGGCCTGGACGTGCTGGACGACGCGATCGGGGCGGTAACGCCCTAGGGTCGCCGGGACCTGCCCACAGGGAGTTGCTAACGTCCGGGCGTGACGGCGCCCGCGGACGGCTCTGACCCCCCAGGTCGCGACTCCCGGCTGCGCCGGATCACGATCGATCTGACTCCGCTGCGCGTGTCCCGCGACTACCGGCTCCTCCTGGCCGGCAGCTTCACGTCGGAGCTCGGTTACCAGTTCGCCCGTATCGCTATCTATGTGCAGGTCACCGAGCTGACCGGCTCGGCGGCCGCCGTCGGCCTTGTGGGCCTCATCAGCCTGATCGCGCTCTTCCTCGGAACGCTGGTAGGAGGGTCGTTCATCGACGTCCACGATCGACGGACGACGCTCGCGTGGGCACAGGTCGCCCAGACCCTCAGCGCCGCGATCCTCCTCGGTGGCGCGCTCCACGGCCACCCACCCATCGGTCTCATCTACGCCGCTGCGGCGCTGCACGCGTTCGTGGGATCGATCGACCAGCCGACTCGCTCGGCGATGGCTCCTCGATTGGTAGGCAAAGACCTATTGCCCTCAGCGGTGGCGCTCAACCAGGTGTTGTGGCAGACGATCGGGATCATCGGTCCGGCTCTCGCCGGGATCGTGATCGCGAGAGCCGGTTTCGGGCTGGCGTACGGGATCGATCTGGTGACCTACGGCGCTCTCTTCGTGGCCGCCCTCCTGATGCGACCGATGCGACCGGAGCACGACCCCGAGGCAGCCACCGGATGGGGAGCCGTGAAGGAGGGCTTCCGCTACGTGCGCAAGAACCGGCTGATCAGCTCCACGTTCGTGATCGACCTGATCGCGATGATCTTCGGCATGCCGCAGGCGCTGTTCACGTTCCTGGCGGTGTCCCAGTTCCACCGGGGGCCCGAGATCGTGGGACTGCTGTTCGCCGCACCCGCTGTGGGCGCGCTCGTGCAGGCACTCGCCGCAGGATGGGCGAAGAACTTGCGACGACAGGGAGTGGCGGTGATCTGGTCTGTCGCCGCGTGGGGGGGCGCGATCGCGGCGTTCGGGCTGGTCGGGTCGAACCTGCCCCTCGCGCTCTTCTTCTTGGCGATCGCCGGCGCTGCCGACGTGATCTCGGCGATCTTCCGGTCCACGATCACGCAGGTGAACACCCCGGACCGCCTGCGCGGCAGGATGTCCCAGATCTTCATCCTGGTCGTCACCGGCGGCCCACGTCTGGGGGACTTCGAAGCCGGCCTGGTGGCGACCTGGTTCACGCCGACGGTGTCGGTCATATCGGGCGGCCTGGCGTGCATCGTAGGTGCGGGCTTCGTCGCGGTCGTGTACCCGGAGCTCAGACGCTATCGCGCGGACCAGGCCGCCTGAGATACGGTTCCGCCCATGTCCCGGCTCACCGACGGAGAAGTCCGCGCCGCGCTGGCGCAAGGTCTCGATGGATGGACGTACGACGGTCGCGCGGTCAGCAAGGAGTACGTGTTCAAGGGGTTCATGGCGGCCATCGACTTCATCGATCGACTGGCGGAGCAGGCCCAGTCGGCGCGTCACCATCCCGACCTAGAGAATCACTACAACCGCGTGCTCGTGTCGCTCACCACACACGACGAAGGGGGCGTGACCGAGCAGGACGTCGCGCTCGCACGGGCGATCGAGTCGGTGGCCGAACCCGCGGAGCCGAACCAGACCTGACATGGCCGATCCCGTCCGCCTGGTGGAGCTCCGCGTGCTCGACGGCCCCAATCTGTACTTCACCCGTCCCGCGATCAAGCTGACGCTCGCCGTTCCCGGCTGGCTGCGCACGACAGAGGAACGGGTGACCGCGATAGTCGATCGCCTTGGGTTCCCCGCAGGCACCAAGGCTGGACCCCCGGGGAGCGATCAGCGGCGCAGGTTGGTCTCCCGCATCGCCGCGCACCTGGCGCGCCGGACGGCGGTCGCCGGCGGCGCGCGACGCCTCTCGGTCCGGGCACGACCTGGGCCTGAGCGTGATCAGATCGTGGTGGCGTTCCCCTGGCGGCGGCGCGCCGCCGCCGAGTCGCTGGCGAACGAGATCGCCGACGGGATGAGCGCCTTGCTCCGCCGCTCGCCCGACCGGCTGATCGCCGAGGCCGGTAGGCGCCTCGCGGGCGTCGAGCCGGGTGACGCACCGGCCGTCCCGGACCCCGACGTTCCCGTGATCCAGGTGACGGGGACGAACGGCAAGACGACGACCGTGCGCCTCCTGGCCCACCTGGTGCGGGCCGCGGGACTGCGGGTGGCCTACTCCTCGACGGACGGCGTGTACCGCGACGACGACGATCTGGTGGAGGCCGGCGACTACTCGGGGTTCGGAGGCGCGGCCCGGGCGCTCTCCCAGATCCCCGACATCGCGGTCCTTGAGACGGCGCGTGGCGGGATGCTCTTGCGCGGCGTGGGCGTGCAGCACAACGACGTGGCCGTCGTGACCAACGTCAGCGACGATCACCTCGGATTGAACGGCGTGGACACCGTGGATCAGCTGGCCGAGGTGAAGAGCATCGTCACCCGCATCACGCGGCCGGATGGTTGGGACGTCCTGAACGCCGACGACCCTCGCGTGCTGGCGATGCGCCGGCATGCGAGCGGACGCCCCTGGCTCTTTACCACCCACCCGGATCATCCCGCGATCCGCGAGGTGCTCTCCGAAGGTGGCCGAGCGATCACCGTTCTGGACGACCGGTTGTCCTGGCTCGAGAGGCGACAGACCCATCCGCTACTACCGGTCGTCGACGTCCCGGTGACCCTGGCCGGCCTCTCCAAGACGAACCTGCAGAACGCCATGGCCGCCACCGCGGCCGCCCTCGCCATAGGCCTGCCGGAACGTGCGGTCGTTCGGGGCTTGAGATCGTTCGTGTTGGACCCCGAGCGGAACCCGGGCCGCGCGAACCTGTTCCGGCTCGACGGCCGGATCGTGGTTATCGACTACGCCCATAACGAAGCCGGGATGATCGGCCTCACGGAGATCTTGAACGGACTATGTCGCCGTGAGAGCGAGACTTGGCTCGCCATCTGTACGGCCGGCGACCGGACCGACGCCATCCTGCACTCGTTCGCGTTCAGAGCCGCGGTCGGTTCCGACCACCTGGGAGTGGCGGAGCTCCTCCACTACCTGCGTGGGCGCACGCGCGAGGACATCGTGGAGCGGCTGCGCGAGGGGGCGCGGGAGGCCGGTGTCGACGACGTGTCGGTCTACGACGACGAGCTCGTGGCCCTGCGCTCCTTGCTCGAGCGCTCATCTGCAGGTGACGTTGTGAGCGTCACGGCGCTCGGGAAGCGACCCGAGATCTTCGCCTGGCTGGACGGGGCCGGCGCCACACGGTTGAGCCCGGGCGAAGTCCGACGCCTGGTCCGCGCGGTGCGTCGGTCGCGCGAGACCGATGCCGACGCGGGGGCGACCACCGACCCGGGACTAGACTGGATCGGATGCAGGTCGATCCTAAGACGCCTTCCGTCCACGCGATGGAGTCCCCACTCGTGATCGCGTCGAACCGTGGCCCCCTCAGCTTCGAGCGCGACGACAGAGGCGAGCTGATCGCCCGTCGCGGCTCCGGGGGTCTCGTCACGGCCCTCTCCAGCGTCTTCTTCCGCGACGACATCACGTGGGTGTCGGCGGCGATGACCGAGGGTGATAGGGCGATCGCCGACTCCGGTGAGGAGGTGGCCCCCGAGGCCGGGATCCGCGTCCGATTCGTAGGGATCCCGGAGGATCGGTACGAGGCGTATTACAACCGGATCGCGAACGGCGTGCTGTGGTTCCTCCACCACTACCTCTGGGACATCGCGCGATCGCCCCGGTTCGGCGATGACACCGTGCGCGACTGGCAGGAGTTCGTCGAGGCCAACCGGAGCTTCGCTACCGTACTCGCGCAGCAAGCCGGCGACGCGCCCGTCTACCTGATCCAGGACTATCATCTCGCGCTGGTCCCGGCCATGCTCCGTGAGCTCCGGCCCGACGCGAAGATCGTCCATTTCTCCCACACGCCGTTCGCAGGTCCCACCTACCTACGGATCCTCCCGGTAGAGATGCGCTCGGCGCTCCTGCGCGGGATGGCGGGCGCCGACGTCGTCGGGTTCCAGGCCCGCACCTGGGCGGAGAATTTCCTGCTCTCGTGTCGCGGCCTGGAGGGGATGCGCGTGGACCTGCATCGGTGGCGGGTCTCCGACGACGAGCACCCCACCGTCGTGAGGACCTTCCCGGTAGGCGTGAACGCAGCCTCGATACGCCAGACGGCGGCGGAGCCCGACGTTCAGGCCACCCGCAAGGAGATCGAGCATGAACGCGGCGAGCGAGCCTTGTTGCTGCGAGTGGACCGGCTGGAGCCGTCCAAGAACATCTTGCGCGGGTTCCTTGCCTACGAGCTTTTCCTGCGGCGCAACCCCGCGTGGCTCGGTCGCGTTCGGTTCCTGGCCCTTCTGAGCCCCTCCCGTGAGGACGTGCCCGAGTACCTGAACTACGGCGAGGAGTGCCTGGCGGAGGTGAAGCGGATCAACGCCGAGCTCGGCCGGGACGACTGGGAACCGATCGACGTCCGCGTCCAAGAGGACTACGCGTACGCCGTCGCCGCGTACGGCGTCTACGACGCGATGCTCGTGAACCCCGTCTACGACGGCATGAACCTGGTCGCGATGGAGGGGCCGCTCATCAACCGCCGACACGGCGTCTTGATCCTGTCGCGCAACGCAGGCGCCTTCGGTCGACTGGGTCGCCACGCGCTCTCGATCAACCCTTTCGACCTGGCCGAGACCGCCGAGGCTATCCGAGAAGGTCTCGAGATGCCCGACGAGGAGCGGACCCGACGCGCACGTGGTCTTTCTCGGATGGTGCAAGCGCATACGCCGGCCACCTGGCTCACCGAACAGCTCGAAGCCGTGGATCAGGTCCGAGGTCCGGCGACCGGCTGAAGCTCGCGCTTCAGGGCGCGATCGCGCGGAGCAGCTCCCGCATCCCCACGGGTCCGTCTACTACCACGTCGGCCGCGGCGACGACCTCGGGCGGGAGCGACCCGCGTCACCGCTCCGACCACGTCGGCCGAGACGGGGACAGCTCCCCCTCGTCGCCTAGACCGTAGAGCCCCGCGATCTGGACCCGGTCGACGCCCACGAGCTCGGCAACGTGGGCTCTTGGACGTCCCGACACCACAGCCACGAGCGCGTAGGCCAGGGTCAGCTCGCCAAGCACGTCCCTGATGCCTGGGTCGATACGCGCGAGTTCGGGACGTTCGACGAAATCGCTGCGATCACCCCAGATCCCGCTGGGGATGCCCGTCGCCACCATGCTCGCGCCCTCTGCGAGAAGCTGCTCTCCTTGGCCAGCCCGCTCGGCCTGCACGCCGAGGAGCTCGATCCTGTGAGCGGCCGTCATCTCGGCAACTTCCCGCAGGCGTTCACGCACCTCGCCCTTATCAACGCCCTGATGCATGTGATCCACGCGGAGTCCGAGCAGGAGAGGACCGCAGCGTTTCCCGGCGAGGCGTCAGTCGGAGATCTGGCGGCTGCAGGCGACGCAGTACGGGGTCCAGGGGATGGCCTCCAGACGCTCGGCGGGGATCTCAGAACCGCAGCGGACGCAGGCCCCGTACGCGCCGTCGTCGATCCTAGCCAGAGCGCCGTCGATGGCGGCGAGCGTTCCAGCGAGCGACCGGGCCGCCGAGGTCTGGTTGATGCGCTCCACCGCCTCCGTCGTTCCGTCGCCGACGCGCTTGCCGAAAGAAACCGTCGCCGTGGGGTCCCGCCGGACCTCGACGAGCGCTCCGAGTGAGGACCGCAGCTCATCGCGGCGGGCCTCCAGCTCCTGCTTGATCCGCTCCACGTCCACCTGGAGATCGCCTCAGACGCTGAGCAGGTCAGGGTCGCCGCCGACCGCCTCGACCTGACCGTCGCCCTCAGAGGCCCTCAGCACCTGAGGGGCAGCCGAACCCCGTCGCGATTCCAGCTCGTGGTACACCTCGGTGGCGTAGTCCACGCACAGAACGACCAGGTCGCCGGGGCGCGAGCGGTTCAAGGCCATGCGCGCCGCCTCCATCTCGTCCAGGACGATCTCGGCGTTCCCGACTCGGGCCGTTCCCGTCTCCTGAGCCTCGCGCACGCCTTCCAGGATCAGCTCGGCGGTCTGCCCCGTCGGCCGCCCACGGCTCTTGCGGTCCTCCCGGATGATCAACTCATCGAAGTACTTAGCGGCGACCCGTCCGAGCTCGCGCATATCTTCGTCGCGCCTGTCACCCGCCGTGGCGACCACAGCGACCCGCAGGTTGGCGGTCCACGAGGCCTCTCCCGGCTGACCGCCCACCGGTGCGTCCGACGTCATCCGATCCACGAAGTCCCCCACCATCTCCAATCCAGCGGCGTTGTGGGCGTAGTCGATCAACACCTTGACCCCATCCAGGTCGAACAGGTTCAACCGACCGGGCGCCTGATAGACGGAGGTGGTGAACGACCGCAGACCTTGCCGGATGTCATGAAGGTGCGCACCGGCTGCATGCGCGGCCGCCGCTGCGGCCATGGCGTTCTGCACCATCATCCGTGCCTTGCCCTCGAACGTGGCCGGCAGCGTGTGCACCCACGCGATCGGCATGGTGCGACGCCCCTCGCGTATCACCATCATCTCGCCGCGCGGGCCGTGCTCCAGCACGACCGCCTTGCGACCACGCCGGATCCAACGTTCGACCAGATCGTGCTTCTCCTTCATGGTGAACAGGATCACGTTCCCGCTGCAGTGGCGGCGCATCTCGAGCACCAGCGGGTCGTCCGCATTGAGCACCGCGTATCCGTTGCGTGGCACGGCTTCCACCACTACTTGCTTGACCGCAGCCAGCTGCTCCAGCGTGTCGATCTCCTTCAGACCCAGATGGTCGCCAGTCACGTTCAGGACCACGCCGACGTCGTTGCGTTCGTAACCCAGGCCCTCTCGGAGGATCCCACCGCGCGCGATCTCGAAGATGGCCATGTCCACGCGGGGGTTCTGCAACACCATGAGCGCCGACTTGGGACCCGATGCGTCGACGCGTTTGACCAGTCGCTCGTCGATGAAGATGCCGTCGGTCGAGGTGATGCCCACCTGGCGTCCCATCCCCCGGAAGATGTGGGAGATCATGCGCGTGGTGGTGGTCTTCCCGTTCGAGCCCGTCACCGCCACGATCGGGATCCGGGCCGGGGTGCCAGGCGGGAAGAGCAGATCTACCACGTGTTTCGCCACGTACTGCGGCTCGCCCTCGGTCGGATTCGTGTGCATGCGGAACCCCGGAGCCGCGTTCACCTCCACGATCGCGCCGCCGGTCTCGCGGACGGGATGTGCGATGTCTGGAGCCAGGAAGTCGATGCCGGCGACGTCGAGCCCCACCACCCCGGCCGCCTCCTCGGCGATCTCGATGTTGTCCTCGTGGGCGTCCCACGTCCTGTCGATCGAGATGCCTCCCGTGGACATGTTGCCTGTGGCAGCCAGCAGCACGCGCTCACCCTCGGGCGGCACGTCGTCCAGCCCGTAGCCCTGCTTCTTGACCAGCTCGATAGCCGCGTCATCGATCTTGATCCTGGTCAGGACCTTCTCGTGACCGAGGCCACGTCTGGGGTCTTGGTTGGTGAGCTCCACCAGCTCGCGGACGGATCGCTTGCCGTCGCCGATCACGTGCGCCGGGACGCGCTCCGCGATCGCCACAACCCGCCCCCCGATCACGAGGACCCGGTAGTCGTTGCCGGTCACGAAGCCCTCCACGACCACCCGGCCGTTCCGCGATTCCTTCACCGCGCGTTTGAACCCGGTGCGGACGCCGCGTTCGGTTCGAAGTTCCAGACCCACCCCGCGCCCATGGTTGCCGTCGAGCGGCTTGGTGACCACGGGGAACCCGATCCGCTTGGCCGCGGCCACGGCATCGTCTTCGTTGCGTACGACCTCACTGCGCGGAACAGGCAGGCCCGCCGCGGCCAACAGCTGATTGGTCATCTTCTTGTCGCCCGCGATGTCCACCGCCAGCGCCGACGTGGCCGACGTCATGGTGGCGCGGATGCGTTGCTGATACTTCCCCTGGCCGAGCTGCACCAGAGATTGCTGGTTCAGCCGGATGAACGGGATGTCCCGGCTGGCCGCCTCGTCCAAGATCGCCTGCGTCGAAGGGCCGAACTGCCGCCTCTCGGCCAGGAGGATCAGGCGCTCGAGCTCCGGCGTGAACTCGAACCCCGGGGCTGGCTTGATCAGCTGGTTCACCAGGCGGACGGCCAGCTTGCCGGCCTCGACGCCCACCACTTCCTCGGCGTAGCCGTAGATCACGTTGTATCGACCGTGCGCGCCGGCGCTTCGGGTCTTGCCCCTTGAGATCTGGGCGCCGGACTCGCGTTGCAACTCGAGAGCCACGTGCTCGGCGACGTGTCCGAGCCAGGTACCGTCCTCCAACCGCTCGCGGAAGCCGCCTCGCTTGCCGAGCGAGCAGGAGTGTTCGCCGACGCCGGGTAGAAGCTCCAGGAGCCTGCCGTTGAAGCCGGGGATCGTGTTGGACGGCCACTCCTCGAGCGAGCCCAGATCCACCAGCATCCGGATGCACGGCTCGTAGGACCAGTAGTTCGGACCTCGGAACACCTGCGCCTGCAAGATCTTCAGGTCGGGGCGGAGCCGGGCCTGCTTCTGGGAGGCGGGCTCGCGCTTCTCCCGCTGCCGGTCGGCGCGGGTCTTGGCCGCCCCCGCGGTCACTCCGAGGCCTCCCGCTCGGCTTCGAGCGCCCCCTCGCCGGCCATGAGCCGGCGCGACCGCAGATCGAACCAGTAGCCGGAAGGGAGCGTGTGCAAGACCGCGCCCGACACCATCAGCGGGCGGTACCCCTTGCCGCGGTACGAGTCGGTCTTCACGTGCGATCCATCCACGATCGTCACGGCTCCACGGCCGATCACCTGGATCGTCTGGTCGGAATGCACTATCGCGCAGGTGTCCTCGTCGAGCCCTACTCCCAGGAGGGACGGCGACCCCGCCACGATCGCGAGGAGCCGGCCGATCCGGCCTCGTTGCTCGAAGTGCTGATCGATCACCACGCCGTGAAGGATCCCCAAGCCGGCGGAGAGCTGCGCCATCCGGTTCTTGGGGGTGGAACCGGTCCGGCCGAAGGCGACCATATGTGAGGCCATGGCACTCGCGCCAGCCGACGTACCGGCCAGCACAGCACCACGGTCGTGGGCCAAGAAGAGGGCGTCTCCCAAGCGCGTCCCGGCCACCACCGAGGCCAGACGCGACTGGTTGCCTCCGGTGAGGAACACGCCCGTGGCGGTCTGCACGGTCGCCACGAGCGCCGGATCGTCGGCCTCCTCGCGGTCATCGGGCCGAAGGCCCGTCACCGTGCTGATCCCGAGCCCTCCGAAGAGCTCGCGGTAGAGATCGGTGGCGATGTCTCCCAGCGACGAGGCGGTGGAGATCACCACGACGTGCCCCTCGGGCCCGCCGGCGAACTTCGCGAACCGAGCCAGGATGGCCTTGTCGCGGAACTTGTCCTCGGCGCCCCCTATCACCATGACCGGACCGGCCGTGCCGAGGCCGGCCACGGACGATAGGGGACCCTTCTCCTTCGCGCGCGCCACGTCGGTCAGTCTAACGGTGCACCCCCCGCTGGCCGGTTACATCGGGGCAGTCCCGCCCGTTCGTTGGGTAGGCTGAGCGATCGGCAACCAACGAAAGGAACAGCGCATGCCTTCAGCGACGTTCGTAACCAACCAGGGTTCGTTCACAGTCACGCTGATGCCCGAACACGCACCGGTCACGGTGTCCAACTTCGTGGCGCTTGCGACCGGCGCTCGCGAATGGACGGATCCCCGCAACCGCAAGAAGAGCTCCGAGCCGCTCTACTCGGGCACCATCTTCCACCGCGTGATCGACGGGTTCATGCTCCAGGGTGGCGACCCGGCTGGAACCGGGATGGGCGGCCCGGGCTACAAGTTCGACGACGAGTGCCCCGCGGACGGCCCGACCTTCAACCAGGTTGGACGCCTCGCCATGGCGAACTCCGGGCCCGGTACCAACGGCTCTCAGTTCTTCGTGACTGTCGCCGAGACGCCATGGCTGAACGGCCGCCACACGATCTTCGGACAGGTGACCGATGGCTACGACGTCGTGGAGCGCATCGCGAAGGTTGCCAAGGGCCCCCAGGATCGCCCGGTGGACGACGTGGTGCTCGAGCGGGTCGAGATCGTGGAGTGACGTGACCGCGATCCTCTGCTTCGGCGACTCCAACACCTGGGGCTACGCGGCCTCGACGCAGGATCGGCTGAGCCGATGGGAGCGGTGGCCCGGCGTATCGCAGCGGGAGCTGGGCGAGGACGTCCACGTGATCGAGGAGGGCCAGAACGGCCGGACCACCGTATTCGAGGTGGCATTCGAGCCCTACAGGAACGGCCTGGCGCACCTGCCTGTGTCGCTGCAGACCCACGCGCCGTTCGATGCGGTGGTGGTCTCGCTCGGCACGAACGACCTCTTCGTGCCGGGCGTGAACGCCTATCACGCGGCGCACGGGGCGATGAAGCTGGCCGAGGTTGCGCGTCTCAGCGGCGTAGGTCCCGCGGGCGCCGCACCCATGGTGCTCGTGGTGGTCCCTCCCCCGTTCGCTCCGCTCGGCGCCTGGGGAGGGGAATCGCCCGATGGCGAGCGGGAGTCGCAGCTGTTCGGCGAGGCCTTCCGCGTGATGGCCGACGACTACGGCGGGGTCCCGCTGCTCGACCTTCGCGACCATGTGATGTCGAGCGCCCTAGATGGGATCCACTTCGAAGCGGCGGACCACCATGTGATCGGCGTGGCGGTGGCCGGTCGCCTGCGCGAGCTACTGAACCTCTAGCGCTCCGGGATCCGGTTCAACCGGTAGACGTGGTGGACCCGGGGCATCAGCGTCCACCAAGCGGGGTGGCGCCCCACATCTCGTTTGCCGCATACTCCCTACCTCTTCCGGAGGAGCGAGTCATGTCCGAGCGACCTAACGTCCTGGTCACCCGCCCCATCATGGAGGGCCCGACCGAGGTGCTTCAGCAACGATGCGACGTCACGATCCACCGCAACGAGTTCGGTATCCCGCGCGAGGAGCTGCTCGAGGTCGTTCGCGACCGCGACGCCATCATCACCATGCTCACCGAGCGCGTCGACGCCGAGCTGCTGGCTGCGGCCGGCCCACAGCTGAAGGTCGTGGCGAACCACGCCGTGGGGTTCGACAACATCGACGTGCCCGCATGCACAAAGGCCGGCGTCCTGGCCACGAACACGCCCGACGTCCTCACCGAGACCACGGCCGACACCGCGTTCGCGCTACTGATGGCCGCGGCGCGGCGAGTCGGTGAGGGAGAACGCCTGCTGCGAGCGCGGAGGCCGTGGATCTGGGGACCGCTGATGATGCTCGGACAAGACGTCCACCACAAGACGATCGGGATCGTGGGGTTCGGACGGATCGGGCAGGCCGTCGCTCGGCGCGCGAAGGGCTTCGGCATGCGCGTTATCTACGCGGACGCCCTCCAGCTCCCGCCCGAGGTCGAGGCCGAGACCGGGGCGGAGCGGCGTGAGCTGGACGATCTTCTGGCCCAGGCCGACTTCGTCTCGATCCACACGAACCTCACGCCTGAGACGCGCCACCTCTTCGACGCGGCGGCGTTCGCGCGGATGAAGCCGACCGCCGTCCTCGTGAACACCTCACGCGGCCCGGTGGTCGATGAGTCGGCGCTGGCCGACGCGCTCGCGTCCGGCGAGATCTTCGCCGCCGGGCTCGACGTCTTCGAACGCGAACCTCAGGTGGAGGAGCGCCTCCTGGAACTCGAGAACGTGGTGATGATCCCGCACCTGGGGAGCGCCACCGTCGACACCCGCGATGCGATGGGCATGCTGGCGGTCGAGAACGTGTTCGCCGCGCTCGACGGAGCGCGTCCACCGACGTTGTTGAACCCGGACGCGTTCGCGGGATGACCCCGGTGTCCGATCGCGACGCCGGCCCGTGTTGGCGACCGCTCTCCGCGATCAGCTCGACGTGGATCCGATGATCGTCACGCCGGCTGCCTCGCCATCGACGCCTCGTCAACGCGCGCCGGCCGTACGAGTCTGAACCAGACTAGAAGGGGTTCGTTGCCGGTTCGGTTCCCGGCGGCCAGCCCGGATAGTCCTCCGGATAGTCGAACGCGTCACCGTAGGTCTTCGCTTTCTGGGACGCGATCTCGGGCGCGCGAGGCTTCGCGGAGAAGTCGAACACGTGCTCGAAGTTGTGCGTGTTCGCGATCCGGGGCGTGAGGTAGCTCAAGCCCCAGTTGTCCGCGATGAACCGCAGGGGGGTCGAGAACTCGCCGACCTCGTCGTCGATCAAGCCTCGCCGCGCATAGGGGGAGATCGTGAGCAACGGCACCCGGAACCCGAGGCTGACCTCGTTGATCACCGGCGGCATGACGCTGTCGTAGAACCCTCCCCACTCGTCCCAGGTGATGAAGATCGCGGTGTGCTCCCACATGTCGCTCTTCATCACCGCGTTCACAACGTCCGTCAACCAGTTGTGCGCGAACGACGAGCTCGCCGGTGGATGATCGGAGAGCGCGAACTGGGGCGTGACCCAGGTGACGGCCGGTAGCGCGTTCGTCTCGATATCGTCGATCAGCCGATCGACCGAGTTCGCCGCGTGCTTTCGCCACAGTTCAGTGTGGAAGACGCCGTCGACCGCGTTGAACGCGTTCCAGAAGTAGCCCACCTGGCCGGGGGCCGCCGAGTAGTAGCGCCAGTCCACGCCGATCTCGGTGAGCTGTTCGCCCACCGTCTTGAACTGGAAGCACGTGTCGTGCTTCGTGAGGTTCCCTTGGCCGTCCTTGACCATCACGAAGACGTCGTCACCGAGCGCATCGCACCCCCAGCTCTTGAACTTCTTCGCGCCGTCGACGCGCGCCTCGATGTTCTCTGGGTTGTCGATCACCCCGCCGGACTGCCCGGCGATGAAGAAGAAGTGGTTCGGATAGGAGGGTCCGAGCGCGGAGGCGAAGAAGTTGTCGGACAGGGCGTATTCGCGCGCCCAGGACCAGTAGTTCGGCAGCTGCTCCTCCTGGAACTGCGAGTAGGACCACGGGTCGCCGTACGCCCCACCGGCGAACCCGTCCAGCTTGCCGTCGTTCAGGCAGTTCAGCGCGGCCGCGTAGTCGTGCGGGAGGTCACCCGGGAGCCAGTCGAGGCACCGGATCAGCGGCGTCTCCTGCCCCCACTTCACGCCGACCCTTGCTCCGTTCACGCCGGGGAAGCGGCCGAAGAGGTTGTCGAAGCTCCGGTTCTCCATCATCACGTAGAGCACGCGTTTGATCGGCCACCGGGTGTCGATCGCCGGGGTCGCGTCGCTCACGGCGTGGATCACCTTTCCGCCGGTGCACGAAAAGAGCACGCCACCCGCCACGGCCATGGCGGAACCCTGCAGGAACTTGCGGCGGCTGAGGGCCAGCGGGTGCGCGTCGCCGCGTTCTTCGTCGTTGGGGTGAACCCGCTCGGGCATGCCCATCAGTTCCACCTAGGTTCGGAGTTACCGGTGACCTCGCGCGGTGTCGCACCCCCTAGGGTCATACGATGGCATCCTCACGCGGGTCGTACGCACAAGCGGGGTCCTCCCCCAACGGATCGCCGGTCGCGGCGAACGCTCGGGCACGCGATCCGCCGCACACGTCGGCGAACTCACACGCCCCGCACCGGCCGCTGAACTCCGCGGCCCGGATCGAGCGAAGCAGCGGATGGTCCCGATAGAGGTCGACGATGCTGTCCGTTCGCACGTTTCCGAGCCGGTACGGCAGGAAGCCCGCCGGGTAGACATCGCCGTCGTGCGACACGAACAGGATGCCCTTGCCGTCCCTCGTGCCGACGCTTTGGGCTCGGGAGTCTCCCGGCTCCCCGAGATCTTGCCGCAGGCGCACAGCCAGTCGCCGATAGAGCGCTCCGAGGCCGGCCGCGAAGACCGGGTCGGCTGTCGGCTCCAGGTCGCGCCGCTCCGCCACGACGCGTCGGAAGAACGGCCCCTCCACCGTGCGGACGATGAAGCCGTAGCGTGAGGCGTCATAGAGGAAGTGGGCGACGTCCTCGTTCTCCCCAGGCGTGAGGTCCTCGAGCTCGGATCCCCGGCCCACCCGGATCAAGAAGAAGACCTCCCAGATGTGGGCTCCCCAACGGGCAACGAGGGAGGCGATGTCGGCCAGCTGTTCGACGTTGCGCCGCAACACGGTGGTGTTGATCTGAACGGAGATGCCTTCATCGACCAGCAGCCGCACAGCCGCCTCCGTCTCCCCGAGATGCCCAGCCACTCCACGAACGCCTTCATGCGTTACCGCGTCGGCTCCGTCGAGGCTGATCGATACGGTCTTGGCACCGACCTCTCGCATCCGCCGTGCCACGTCGCGCGTGAGCAGCGGTGTGACGCTCGGGGCGAAGCCGATCGGCATCCCGTACGCGCGGGCATGGCGCGCCAGATCGAACAGGTCGCTCCGCATGAACGGGTCACCGCCGGTGAAGACGATCACCGGGGAGCGCGGAGTGAACCCTCGCAGGTCGTCGATCAGCTTCAGTCCCTGCTCGGGGGTCAACTCACCGGGCTGCGGTTGGGCGATCGCCTCGGCCCGGCAGTGCCGGCATGCCAGGCCGCACGCCTTGGTCGTCTCCCAGAACAGCAGGATCGGCGCCTGCTCGAAGTTCACCGATGACACGAGCCGATCCTTCCGCGAGGGCGGCGGAGCGTGGAGGAGCGATGTGCCGCGCCACGATCCAACGACGTTCGTCATCCTCTCGCTTCAGGGAACTCGCTTCACGGCCGTAGGTCCCGTATCCGTCGGGACCACCGTCGTTGTTGGCCGTGATGCCGGGGCCACGATCACCTAGGTCGCGGACGATTCCCCTTGCGGACCACGGTCGGTTCGAAGACTATCCGCGGTGCCGGCACCTGTCCCATAATCGATCCCATGGGCATGCTCGCCGTGCAGAACGTATTCGCCACGCTCGACGTTGTGCGTCCACCCACCTTGCTCAACCCGGACGCGTTCGCGGGATGACCCCGGTGGTCCGATCGACCGGGCCCCGCTCGCTACAGCTGCGGCAGAACGTCCGCCTCTTGACCACCATGCTCGGAGACGCGATCGCCGAGAGCGGGGGCGAGGAGTTGCTCGCCCGGGTCGAGGCCCTGCGGACGGCGGCGATCGCCCTGCGCGGACGAGCCACAGAGGCACGTCGCGAACGCGTGGCGGCCCTGGTCGCGGAGCTCGACACACCACAGGCGGAGGACGTGATCCGGGCCTTCACCTGCTACTTCCAGCTGGTGAACCTGGCCGAGGAGCGGCAACGGGTGCGCACCCTGCGGACGCGGAGCCGCTCGGGCAAGCCCGTCAAGGACTCGATCGCCGCGCTCGAGGCGGATCCGTCCGCGTACGACGGCCTTCTGATCATGCCCGTGCTCACCGCGCACCCGACCGAGGCGAAGCGACGTGCCGTGGTCGAGCACCTCTGGCGGATCGGCGCCCTCCTGGAACAGGTGGAGGATCTGCCGATGGGCGCCTCCGATGAGCAGGAGGTTCGGCGACGCATGCGCGAGGAGATCGCAGGGCTCTGGCGCACGGATCCCATCCGCCGCCACCGCCCCGAGCTGCTCGACGAGGTGCGCGCCGTGCTGGCCCTCTTCGACCAGACGATCTTCACCGCGCTGCCCTCTGTCTACCGCGAGATGGACCGTAAGCTCGACGCCGAAGGCTGCGGCCGGCGCCCGCCCGCGTTCCGACCCTTCCTACGGTGGGGCACGTGGGTCGGGGGCGACCGGGATGGGAACCCGCGCGTGACCGCCGAGGTCACTCGCGCAGCCATGGCGATCCAGTCGGATCACGTGCTCCGCGGATTGGAGGCCGCGTCGCGGCGGATCGCCAGGACGCTCGCCGTCTCGGACCGGGACGTACCGCCGAGTGTGGCGCTTCGCCGAGCGCTGGAGCGCGATGCCAAGGCGTTGCCGGCCGAGGCGCGCGAGCTGGGGCGGATCCACCCCGACGCCCCACACCGGCGGAAGCTCGGCCTGGCCGCCCATCGCCTTGCCGCCACGCGCACCGGCTCTCACGGCGGCTACGAGGGTCCCGGGACCTTCCTTCGAGATCTCGACGTATTGCAGCACTCGCTCGACACGGCCGGGGCGCCGCGCCTGGCGTGGGGCGAGCTTCAGCATCTGCGTTGGCAGGTGGAGACGTTCGGTTTCCACCTCGCGGCCATGGAGGTCCGGCAGCATTCGAGCGTGCTCGAGGCCGCTCGCGCTGAGCTGTCGGCGGCGGAGCCGGGAGGCGCCGCCAAGCCCTCTGCCCGGACGCGTGAGGTGCTCGCCACGTTCCGAGCGATCGCCGACATCCAGGCCTGCGGCGCGCCGGTTGTTGAAGCGCCTCGGCGGGGAGCTCGAGGTGATGGTCGGCTACTCGGACTCTGCCAAGGAGGTCGGGATGCTCGCCGCGAACCTCGAGCTGTACGCAGCCCAGCGTGCGATGGCGTCGTGGGCGCGGGAACGAAGCGTCCGTCTGACGATCTTCCACGGGCGCGGCGGCGCGCTCGGGCGGGGCGGCGGACCGGCGAGCCGTGCGATCGAGGCCGAACCCCCCGGATCGGTCGCCGGGGCGGTTCAAGGTGACGGAGCAGGGCGAGGTGGCGTTCGCGCGGTACGGGAACGCCGCGCTCGCTCGACGGCACCTGGAGCAGCTCACGAGCGCCGTTGTGCGAGCGAGCGCGCACGACATCGTTCACGACCCGGCGGATCGCTTCACGGCCGAGACCGAGGCGATGTCCGAAGCGTCACGGCAGCGGTACGAGGATCTGGTGCACGCCGACGGCTTCATCGAGTTCTTCCGGCGCGTCACGCCGATCGCGCAGATCGGCACGCTCCCGATCGCCTCCCGCCCGGTCGGCCGCGGGATGAGCGCAACGACGGCGCTCGAAGACCTGCGCGCGATCCCGTGGGTGTTCGCCTGGGGATAGAGCCGGGTGAACCTGACTGGCTGGTACGGGCTCGGGACCGGGCTGAAAGCGGTGGCGTCTCGCCGGGGAGGGCTGACGCGTCTGCGGACCGTGGCTCGCGAGTGGCCGTTCTTCGCCACGCTCTTGGAGAACGCCGAGCTGTCGCTCGCCAAGGCGGACCCCGCGATCGCCGAGCTGTACCTGGCGCGCGGCGACCGGCCGGACCTGTCAGCCGCGATCCGCGAGGAGCTCGAACTGACCACCGACCTGGTCCTATCCGTTTCCGGCCACACCCGGCTGCTGGACTCCAAGCCCGACCTTCAGCGCGCGATCGAGTACCGCAACCCCTACGTGGACGCGCTGTCGTTCCTACAAGTGCGGTTCTTGGGAGAGCCCGACGACCTCAAAGCAGAACGCCTGGTCCAGGCCACGATCAGCGGGGTGGCGGCGGGCCTGCAGAACACCGGGTAAGGAAGCGGCGATCGACTCCTTGGGTGTTCCGTACGGTGGGATCGTCATCCCGATCTGTGGAACATCACATGCTGAGATCCCCCCGAGGGCGTCGCAGCCCGACGTCGCAGCCCAAGTGGAAGGTCGAGCGCGTGAGAACTCACTGGCCTGCCGGTCCCCGTTCGCCCGACTATCGCAGGTCAGGGGCGGTCGCCTATACTCGGAGGCTCCCTGAACGGCCATTCAAACCATCCGGTCGATACAGGCGTTCTTGAGGAAGAAGGAGTCCGTCATGACCGAGCTCAGGACCACTATCCCGCCGATCCACCCCGGAGACCGGCTCCTCTGCGGGCCCGGGCCATCGAACGTTCACCCGAAGGTGCTCGAGGCGATGCAGCTGCCGATCAACGGCCACCTCGATCCGGACTTCTGGGATCTGCTTCTCGACCTGGTCGAGGGCATGAAGGCGCTCTGGCGCCGTCCTGACGGGCTCTCGCTCTGTTTCAGCGCCAGCGGCACATCTGGCATGGAGGCCGGGTTGGCGAACCTCGTGGAGCCCGGTGACCCGGTGATCGTGATACACGCTGGGTTCTTCGGCGCACGCATCGCGGAGATGGCGCGCCGAGCCGGTGCAGAGCTGATCGAGCTCACCGCGCCGCTCGGGCAGATCGTGCCGCTCGACCAGGTGGCCGATGCGCTCGCTAAGCACCCCGACACCAAGCTCGTGGGAGTGGTCCACGCCGAGACCTCGACCGGTGTGCGCTTCCCGGTGAAGGAGCTGGGAGCGGTGATCGCCTCGAGCGGCGCGGACGACGCGCTCCTGATGGCCGACTGCGTCACGTCGCTCGGCGGAGAAGAGGTCTCGCCCGTCGAGTGGGGCATCGACTACGCCCACTCATGCTCGCAGAAGTCGCTCGGTTGTCCGCCGGGGCTCGCGCCGTTCAGCCTTTCGCCCCGCGGCCTGGAGCGGATCCGCCACCGCAAGGCGGCCACGTCGTTCAGCTTCGACATCGATCTTCTGGAGAAGTACTGGATCGAACGACCGATCACCTACCACCACACCATGCCGATCCTGCAGTACTACGCGCTGTACGAGGGCATCCGGCTGTCGCTCGAAGAGGGCCTAGAGAGCAGGTGGGCTCGCCACGAGGACGCCGGCCGCTACTTCCAGAACCAGATGCGCGACCGTGGCTACACGTTCCTGTCGGACCCCGACCATCAGCTGTGGGAGCTGTCGGCTATCGACGTGCCCGAAGGCGTGGACGGCAAAGAGGTCCAAACGAAGATCCTGCGCGGGTTCGGGATCGAGGTGGGCGGAGGCCTCGGACCCACGGCTCCTCCCATCTGGCGCGTCGGCCTGATGGGAGTGAACGCGAACCGCGAGACGGCCGATCGGGTGATCGACGCGTTCGACGCCGTCCTGCCACGGTAACCGGCATGGCGCGCAAGGACCGACCGCACCGCAGCGAGCTCGCCGTTCCCGGCACCAACACCAGGGCCATGGCCAAGGCACCCACGCTCGAGGCCGACCTGGTCTTCCTCGACCTCGAGGACTCGGTGGCGCCCGACGACAAGGAGCAAGCCCGCGCGAACGTGATCGAGTCGCTGCTTGGACAGGACTGGACGCCCTGCGCCGTCAGCGTCCGCGTGAACGGCCTGGACACCCACTGGTGCTACCGAGACGTGGTCGACGTGGTAGAGCAGGCCGGTGGGGTGCTGGACACGGTGCTCGTCCCCAAGGTGGGCTCGGCCTCCGACGTGGAGTTCGTGGCCACGCTGCTGGATCAGATCGAGCAGCGCAACGGCTGGGCCCCAGGAGGGATCGGCATCCACATCCTGATCGAGACCGCGAAAGGCATGGCCAACGTCGAGGCCATCTCGCGCGCCCGGCCAGATCGCCTGGAGGCCATGGTGTTCGGCGTGGCGGACTACGCGGCGAGCGTCCGCGCCCGCACCACGAACATAGGCGGCGCCAACCCCGACTACGCCGTGCTCACGGACCCCGACGCCGCCGGCGAACGCCAGCTGCACTGGGGCGACCAGTGGCACTTCGGCATCTCGCGCATGGTCGCGGCCTGCCGCGCCGAAGGGCTCCGTCCGATCGACGGACCCTTCGGCGACTTCGAGGACGCGGAGGGGTTCCGCGCGGCGGCGCGACGCGCCGCCGCGCTCGGGTGCGAGGGGAAGTGGGCGATCCACCCCTCGCAGGTGGCGCTCGCGAACGAAGTCTTCACGCCATCGGAGGCCGAGGTCGAGAAGGCCAGGCGGATCTTGGAGGCCATGGAGCAGGCGGCGAAGGAAGGCAAGGGCGCCGTGGCGCTCGACGGCCGGCTGATCGACGCCGCGTCGATCCGCATGGCAGAGGCGCTGATCGCGAAGGTCGACCAGATCGACGCTCGATGAACATCCACGAGTACCAGGCGAAGGAGCTGCTCCGGTCCTACCGCATCACCACGCCCCGGGGCGAGGTCGTCTACACCGCGAAGGCCGCCGCCCGGGTCGCCGAGGACCTGGGCGGCAGCCGTTGGGTCGTGAAGTCGCAGATCCATGCCGGCGGACGCGGCAAGGCCGGAGGCGTTCGCATGGCGACCACGCCGGAGCAGACCGCCGAGATCGCCGACCAGATGCTCGGCTCCACCCTCGTCACCGATCAGACCGGATCGGAGGGACAGCACGTGAGCCGGCTTCTGGTGGAGCGCGCCTCACGGATCGAGCGGGAGTTCTACCTCTCGCTCGTGGTGGACCGGGACTCCCAGCGGGTGGTCGTGATCGCGAGTGCCGAGGGCGGCATGGACATCGAACAGGTGGCCGCGAGCGATCCAGACGCGATCCACACCGAGTACATCGACCCCGGCGTGGGGCTGCTCGACTTCCAGTGCCGCAAGATCGCCGACGCGATAGGCCTTGGCAACCGCACAACATCGTTCACTCGGCTGCTGAAGCGCATCTATCGGCTGTTCCGCGACAAAGACTGCCTGCTGCTCGAGATCAACCCGTTCATCGAGGCCGAGGACGGCGAGCTGGTGGCGCTCGACTGCAAGATGAGCTTCGACGACAACGCCCTTCACCGCCAGGGCGACGTGGTGGAGCTTCGGGACTTCGACGAGGAGGACCCTAAGGAGGTCGAGGCATCCGGGCATGGCCTCAACTACATCGCTCTGGACGGCGCCGTGGGCTGCATCGTGAACGGGGCGGGGCTGGCCATGGCGACGATGGACGCGATCGTCCACCACGGCGGGCGCCCGGCGAACTTCCTGGACGTGGGAGGCGGAGCCAGCCCCGAGAAGATCGCGAACGCGTTCAGGATCGTGCTGAAGGATCCGAACGTGAAGACGATCCTGGTGAACATCTTCGCCGGCATCAACCGATGCGACTGGATCGCCCAAGGCGTGGTCCAGGCCACGCGCGACCAGGCCGTCGAGGTGCCGGTGATCGTCCGTCTGGCGGGAACCAACGTCGACGAGGGCCGCGCGATCTTAGATGCGAGCGGCCTGGCACTGGTCCAGGCCGAAGACCTGGACGATGCCGCGCACAAGGCCGTCGCCGCCGCTTCCTCGGCGGAGGTGCCGGCGTGAGCGTCTACGTGGACAAGGACTCACGGGTCATCATCCAGGGGTTCACGGGCCAGCACGCCACGTTCCACGCCGAGGAAGCCATGTCCTTCGGGACCAAGGTCGTGGGGGGCGTGACGCCCGGCAAAGGGGGCACCACGCACCTAGGCCTGCCGGTCTTCAACAGCGTGGCCGAGGCCGTCGACGAGACCGGGGCCGACGTCTCCGGCATCTTCGTTCCGCCGGCCCTGGCCACGGACTCGCTCCTTGAGGCCGCGGAGGCCGGCGTCTACATCGCGGTGATCATCGCCGACGGTGTCCCCGTGCAGGACATGGTCAAGACGAAGGGCTACCTGACCGGCCGACAGACCACGATCATCGGGCCGAACTCCCCCGGCGTCATCACTCCGGGCGAATGCAAGGTGGGCATCATGCCGTCACACATCTACTCGAAGGGCCGCATCGGTGTGGTGTCGCGGTCCGGGACGTTGAACTACGAGGCCGTGTCCCAGATGACCAAGCTGGGGCTGGGGCAGTCGACATGCGTGGGCATCGGCGGCGACCCCGTCAATGGCACCGACTTCAAGTCGGTCCTGCACGAGTTCGAGAACGACGACGACACCGATGTGGTCGTGATGATCGGTGAGATCGGCGGGCAGCAGGAGGTGGAGGCGGCGCGCTGGGCCCGTCAGTACATGTCCAAACCGCTGGTGGTGTTCATCGCAGGGGTCTCGGCGCCACGCGGCCGGCGTATGGGCCACGCTGGCGCCGTGATCAGCGGCGAGAGCGACACGGCTACCGCCAAGCTCGACGCGATCGAGGCTCTCGGACATCACACGGTCCGCAACCCGGCGGACATCGGCGACACGGTCTTCCGCGCGATGAAAGAGGTAGGCGAACACAGCCACCGAGGCGCCTGAGCCGGGCCCTGGGGCTCCGCCCAGGTGCTCCTGGGTAGGATGGGTCGCATGCCCATCCCCGGTTCCCGGGTTCGCAAGAACCCCACAGCACTGGTCGCGTGCCTCGGAGTCGCAGCCCTGATGGCCGCGACGCTAGCCGGCCCCACCGCCCAAGCCGCGCCGAGGACCCGCCCCCACGTACGGGTGCTCGCGCCCGGCGTGGCACTCACGACGACCTTCGACCGGCGCGTTCCCCTGCGGACCCACGTGCTGTGGATCGACCCGTCCCAAGGCGCCTCGATCGGACTGACCATGGCCCAGGGCGGCCTGGGGGCCCTGCAACGGACGAGCGACATGGCGCGCGAGGCCGGAGCGCTAGCCGCGGTGAACGGCGATCTGCGGGGCGCCACCTCCGCCCGGCCCATCCACCCGTTCGCGCTGAACGGCGAGCTGGTCCAGACCTCACCCGTGCTCGGCGCCATGTTCTCGATCTCGGCCGACGGCTCCATGCGGATCGGTCGGCCGAACCAATACGTCAGGGTGATACAGATGAGCACGGACGAGACGTGGGCGATCGCCACCTGGAACCACGGACGACCCACGCCGGGCGAGATCACGGCGCACACAGGTATCGGCGGCGCGGCGGAGGCGCCGCGCCCCTTCACTTGCTCCGCGCGGCTGCTGTCATCGAGCCCTTCGATCGCGAGCGACGACGGCTCCACCCGCACGTATTCGGTCGATCAGACCGGGTGTTTCTCCGGCCGACTCCAACCGAACGGCGGCGTCGTGCTCTCGGCGGTCCCCACCACGGAGGAGGCGACCTTCATCCGTTCGCTCATCCCAGGCGAGGACATGAGGATCGACTGGTCGCTCGGCTGGGCGGGTGTGACCGACGGCATCGGCGGGAGCCACATCCTGGTGCAGGACGGCGCGAACGCGCTGCACTCGTGCTCGGGCGCGATCTGCTCCCGCAACCCGCGTACCGGCATCGGCCTCATGCCGGACGGGCGCATCGTGCTCGTGGTGGTCGACGGTCGTCAGCGCGGCTCGGCAGGCATGTCGCTCGCCGAGCTCGCGAGCTTCTTCCTTCGCCTGGGCGCGACCTCCGCCATGAATCTTGACGGAGGCGGCTCCAGCACCATGGCGATCAAGGGACAGGTGGCGAACAACCCGTCCGACGGCCTCGAGCGAGCCGTGGCGAACGCGATCCTGATCTACGCGGGCTAGCCGCGCACAACGAGTCGCCTGGCGTTCCCCCGTGAACGGGTCGCTCACGCGAGCGGCATCTGCACCTCGGTCATGGGAACAACGCCCTCCGCGGGCTCGTTCAGGTACAGCTCGCGCGGCGGTCCGCTGACCCGCTCGCCATGCTCCTGCACCCAGCGGGTGAGCGCCTCGTACGCAGAGCTGAGCCCCTCGTACGGTCCCACGTGCACGGTGCACGCCACGCGACCGCCTTCCAGGGTGCCATGGTGCACGCTTCCTGAATCGACCTTCCCCGCGACAGGGATCCCGAGCTCCAGGTCGATGGAACCCGAGGAGGGCATCTCGTGATAGATCGCGAACGGCATGCCCTCCATCGCTACGCCAGCCGCCTCCGCGGCTCGGGCGACCTCGCCGAAGCCCTCGCCGAACGCTTCACCGATAGTGGCCATCGGAACGCGCTCCCTGATCGTGGCGACGCGCTGGGTGGGCACCTCACGGATCTCGATCTTGTACGTCGTCGTCGTCATCGTCATCGCCTCCTTCACCGCCATCCTTGCCGGCGACGGACACGGAGTATGGGGCCGACCGTCCCGGCCCGTAGGGGCCCTTGAGGAGGCGTGGCAGGCCCTCGGTGGGGAGACCTGTGGTCAGTCCTTCGGCGGACGACCGCGCCTGCCCGCCTTCACGCGATCCTGCTGAACCAGCAGGACCTTGCGCAGGCGGACGTGGTTCGGAGTGACCTCCACGCATTCGTCCTCGCGTATGAACTCCAGGGCCTGCTCCAGCGATAGCTCGCGCTTGGGGATCAGCCGTGTGAACTCCTCCGACGTGGACTGGCGCATGTTCGTGAGCTTCTTCTCCTTCGTGGGGTTCACGTCCATGTCCTCGCCGCGCGCGTTCTCCCCCACGATCATGCCCTCGTAGACCTCCTCGGTGGGGCCCACGAACATCGAACCGCGTTCCTGGAGCGTCTGGAGCGCGAACCCGGTGGTCACGCCGGACCGGTCGGCAACGAGCGAGCCGGTCGGACGCGTCCTGAGGTCGCCGTGCCACGGCTCGTACCCCTCGAAGACGTGGTGGAGCTGCCCCGTCCCCCGCGTCTCGGTCAGGAACTCCGTTCGGAACCCGATCAGACCCCGAGCCGGGACCAGGTGCTCCATGCGGATCCAGCCGGTGCCGTGGTTCACCATGTTCTCCAGGCGTCCCCTGCGGAGCGCCAGCATCTGCGATACCACGCCCAGGTACTCCTCGGGCGCGTCGATCGCCACGCGCTCCACCGGCTCGTGGAGCGCCCCGCTGACCGTGCGCGTCACGACCTGCGGTTTGCCCACGGTCAGCTCGAACCCCTCGCGGCGCATCATCTCGACCAGGACCGCCAGCTGGAGCTCGCCGCGGCCCTGAACCTCCCAGCGATCAGGCCGGTCGGCCGCCAGCACACGGATGGATACGTTGCCAACGATCTCCTGGTCCAGGCGCCCCTTCACCAGGCGGGCCGTCATCTTGTCGCCGTCTTGGCCCGACAGCGGCGAGGTGTTGATGCCGATCGTCATGGAGAGGGAGGGCTCATCTACATGCGTGACGGGGAGCGGCCGCGGGTCGTCCAGGTCTGCGAGCGTCTCGCCGATAGTGATGTCCGCCATACCCGCAACCGCGATGATCTCGCCTGGCCCCGCTTCCTCCGCGTCCACTCGATCGAGCGCTTCGGTCACGTAGAGCTCCCCGATCTTGGCCTGCTCGATCGAGCCGTCGGCCCTGCACCAAGCCACGGTCTGCCCGCGGCGGATGGTTCCGTGCCGCACGCGGCAGAGCGCGAGGCGTCCGAGGTACGGCGACGCGTCCAGGTTGGTCACCAACGCCTGCAGGGGGTGATCGTCGGCGTACTCGGGCGCGGGGATGTGATCGCGGAGCGCCTGGAACAGCGGCTCCAGGTCCTCGGCCAGATCGTCTGGGTCAGAGCCGCAACGTCCGGCCCTCGCGTTGCAGTACAGGATCGGGAACTCGATGTGATGGTCCTCTGCCTCCAGGTCCAGGAACAACTGGTAGACCTCGTCGACCACCTCGGCGATGCGCGCGTCAGGTCGATCGACCTTGTTCACCACCAGGATCACCGGCAGATGCGCCTCCAGCGACTTCCGCAGCACGAACCGCGTCTGAGGCAGCGGACCCTCGCTGGCGTCGACCAGGAGCAGCACACCGTCCACCATGGTCAGGCCCGCGCTCGACCTCACCGCCGAAGTCGGCGTGGCCCGGTGTGTCCACTATGTTGATCTTCAGGTCGCCGTGGCGAACGGCCGTGTTCTTGGCCAGGATCGTGATGCCCTTCTCACGCTCCAGGTCCATGGAATCCATGACCCGCTCGGCCACGTCCTGGTTCGCTCGGAACGCCCCAGACTGCCAGAGCATGGCGTCGACCAACGTGGTCTTGCCGTGGTCGACGTGCGCCACGATCGCCACGTTTCGGATGTCGTTGCGGAAGGGCATGAGCGCACGGCTTTCCAGTCGAGGAACAGAGAGAGCGGCGCCGAATGGCGACGCAGGGGTCAGTGTACCGACTCCACGGATCGGGGCGGCTGTTCCAATATGGTGCGTGAGACCGGTAGTCATGAGTGTGGAAGAGTGGTACTCGTCGATGCGGGATAGTGGTACTGTGCTTGGGTGACCGGATACCGAAGACGAGCGATCGAGGACCTGCTGAGCAGGCTGTTCGAAGAGCTGCCCGCGCTACTCGTCGTCGGCCCTCGAGCTACCGGCAAGACGACTACCTCGATCCGTCACGCAAGAACGGTGATACGGATGGACCGCCCCGCCGAGTCAGAGGCCATGAGGGCCGATCCCGACGCTGCACTCAGGGGTCTCGACGAGCCGGTGCTCATCGATGAGTGGCAACTCGTCCCAGATGTCTTGGGAGCGGTCAAGCGTGCGGTGGATACGGATCCCCACCCAGGCAGGTACCTACTGACGGGATCGGTTCGAGCCGATCTCGATACCGACACATGGCCTGGTACCGGTCGGCTCGTTCGGATACCTATGTTCGGGCTGACCATCAGGGAGCAGCTCGGGCGCCTAGACGGCGCTCCCTTACTCGATCGGTTGACGGCGGGTCACGAACTCCAGACGCCCCCTGATCCCCCGGACCTCCGCGGGTATATCGAGCTCGCGCTCTCGAGTGGTTTTCCCGAACCGGCCCTTACGCTCTCGGAGGATGCCGGGATTCGGTGGCTTGAGAGCTACGTCGACCAACTCGTCACCAGGGATGCCGGCCAAGTCGAACAGGGCCGGGACCCTACCCGACTCCGACGCTACCTGGAGGCTTTCGCGTTAGGTTCCGCGGGAACCGTCGAGGACAAGACCCTGTTCGAAGCCGCCGGTGTCAACCGGAAGACCGCGATCGCGTACGAGCGGCTCCTCACGAACCTCCTCGTTATCGAGGGGATCCCCGCCTGGACGTCTAACAGGCTGAAGCGCCTGGTCCTATCACCCAAGCGCTACCTCGTCGACGCTGGGCTCTTCGCCGGCATCCTTCGCGTCGACGCGCAGGCCGTGCTTCAGGACGGTGACCTTCTGGGACGAGTCCTAGACACATTCGTGGCCGCACATCTTCGCAGCGAGCTCCCCTTCACCGAGACCCGCCCTAGGTTGTTCCATCTCCGGACGCATCAGGGCCGCCACGAGGTCGACCTCGTCGCCGAGCTCGCCGGAGGCGGGATAGTGGGGATCGAGGTGAAGGCGAACGCCGCCCCGAAGCGTGAGGCGGCTCGGCACCTGGCGTGGCTCCGCGAAGAGCTGGGCGACCACTTCATCGCCGGGGTGGTGCTCCATACAGGCCCTCGGGTCTACACGCTCGGCGAACGGATCGTCGCCGCGCCCATCTGCACACTGTGGGCCTGAGCAAATCTCGACCCCGATCCCGGACTGGTTTGACGCCCCGATGCCCAGGTGGCTACTGTCGGCGTCAGGACCATCGGGATCGGACGAAGGGGAAGGTGACGCAGATGCGGCAGGGGATCATCGCCAAGCGGACGTTTACCAGCAGGGTGTTGTCTACGCTCATGGTTGCAGCGGGGTTGATCGCGTGGAGCGCGGGGCCGGCCGCGGCCACCGTCTTCTCCAACACAGCCGCGATCACGATCCCGTCGACCGCAGCGGCGGCCGCGGCACCGTACCCCTCACCGATCTCTGTCTCCGGACTCAACGGAACCATCGTGGATGTGAACGTCACGCTGGCGGGTCTCAGCCATACATTCCCGGACGATATCGACGTCCTTCTCGTCGGCCCCTTGGGCCAGAACGTGGTCCTGATGGCCGATGTCGGCTCGAGCCTTGACGTGACCTCAATCAACCTCGCTTTCGACGACGCCGCCGCCGCATCCTTGCCTGGCGCTGCGCAGATCGTCGCCGGTACGTTCAAGCCGACGGTCGACGTCGGCGGCGGATTCATCGGGATCGTGCCGGCTCCGATGCCTCCGTACGGAACGACCCTGTCGGTGTTCAACGGGACGGCTCCCAACGGCACCTGGAACCTGTTCGTCTACGACGACGCGCACCTCGATGGCGGATCGATATCCGGGGGCTGGAGCCTGGATATCCTCGCGACACCCACGATCACGTCGACTTCGCCCGCCAGGGGGATGGTCGGCGATGCCGTGGTCATCACGGGAACGAGCTTGACCGGAACGTCGGCGCTGAGCTTCGACGGGATCCCTGCCGTGTCGTTCACGGTGGACTCCGCGACCCAGGTCACGGCGACGGTTCCGGCCGGCGCCACCACTGGCCCCATCTCATTGACGACTCCGGGCGGCACGACGGCGAGCGCCACCGACTTCGTGGTCAAGCATCCGAGGGACGTTTCCCTCGCCTTCGCCGGCAACAAGGCCAAGGGGAAGGTGAGTGTCACCGACGGGTTCACGGATTGCGGGTCTGGCGTCCCTGTCAAGGTGCAGCGCCTGAAGAAGGGCAACTGGAAGACGGTGGGATCAACGCTCACGAAGGCGGACGGCACCTACAAGGTTCCCGGCCTGACCGACTCGGGCAAGTACCGCACCGTCGCGAAGAAGACCAAGCTTTCCTCGGGCGACGTGTGCGTGAAGGACATCTCCCCGAAGGTCAAGAAGTAGGAGGAGCCCCGGGGTGGGCTTGGATCCAAGTCCACCCTAGGGGCAGCGGAGGGTGAAACCGCCGCCTGCGTCAACGCTGCAGGTGTCGACGCCTGGTCCGCCTGTGAGCGCGTCGTAGTCGGCGCCTCCCGACAGGACATCGGCGCCGTTGTCGCCCTGCAGGTCGTCGTTGCCCTCCCCGCCCATGAGGGTGTCGTTGCCGGGACCGCCGATCAGCAGGTCGCTCCCGCCTGCGCCGTCGATCAGATCGTCGCCCCCACGTCCGCAGATGACATCGTCCCCGTCCGTGCCGGTCAGCACGTCGGGTCCGCTCGTGCCGGCGATGGTGCAGACGGGCACGGGCTCCCAGCTGGGCGCCAGGTCCGACCCGGGGTCGTCCGTCACCTGCACCCGCGACGTGCCGTCTGCGTTCATCACGTAGATGTCGCGGTTCCCCCCGCCCGAGGGGAACCCAACGTAGGCGATGCGCGAACCATCCGGCGACCACACCGGATGCGACTCGTCATCCGCTGAGAGCGTGATGTTGGTGGCGCCCGAGCCGTCGGCGTTCATCACGAAGACGTCGGAGTTACCGCTATCGCAACACCGCTCGAACGCGATCCGCGAGCCGTCCGGCGACCAGGTCGGGCTGCCGTCGATCAGATCGTCGTTGGTCAGACGCTTGAGACCGCTGCCGTCGGCGGCCACCGTGTAGATGTCGGGGAACCCGCCCGCCCGCGTGCTGGCGAACGCGATCTTCTTGCCGTCAGGCGACCATGCGGGTGACAGGTCGTCGCCGTTCGGCGGAGCGGTGATCCGTGTGCGATCGGTCCCGTCGGCGTTCATCACGAACAGGTGGAAGGGACCCGCGGACGAAAGTCGGGCGATGAACGCGATACGGGTGGCGTCGGGCGACCACGCAGGTTGGCGTTCCGCCAGGGTCGAGGTGGTGAGACGCGAGCCCCCCTTCCCGTCGGCGTTCATCACGAAGACGTCGGGACGGCCTCCAGGGCGAAGGGCTCGGACGTACGCGATCCGCTCCCCGTCCGGCGACCAGGCGGGATCCATCTCCTGGCTGGCGCTCCGCGAGATGTTCACGGGCGAGGATCCGTCCGCCTCCACCGAGTAGATCTGAGGGTTGCCGTCCCTGGTGCTGCGGAACGCGATCCTCCCGTCGCTGGCCGGGAACCCTGCCCACGCCGGAGCCGCCGGGAGCAGGAACCCAGCCGTGACCAGCAAGGCGCACAGCAGGAGCAACGGTCGACGCGGCATGGCTCCGACCCTACAAGAACAACGTCAGAGGGACTGAGGATTTCGGCCGTTCCGTGCCGATATGGGGGCCGAGGGGCATTCACACGCAGTGAAGCCGAGGGCCGTCGAGCGTTCCCGCGCGCGGGACCAGCTCGACATGAAGGGAGGAAGCCTCTGTGAGGTTCCCAGGTAAGAAGTCACCCGTGCGTGTCACCGCGTCGGCGGTCGCATTGGGCCTGGTGGCGGTACTGATCACGGCCGCACCGGCTTGGGCGGCCGCAGCCGTCACGTCGTTCACCCCGGTCTGTGGCGTCGTCGGGACCCCCGTCACGCTCACCGGCACCGGCTTCACCGGCTCCACCGCAGTGACGTTCCCGGGCGCCATCGACCAGAGCACGCTCACGGGACTCACCGACACCTCCGTAACCGCCGCGGTTCCGGTTGGGGCCACCGGTAGCGGCACCCTGACGGTCGTGAACGCAGGCGGAGACGGCGTCAGCGCGACATCGTTCACCGTCGCCACCGCTGCGGCCGCGACGATCACCTCGTTCGCTCCCACGAGCGGCCTGGTCGGGGCGTCGGTCGTCATCACGGGTACCGGCTTCTGCGGCTCGAGCGTGGTCAAGTTCAACACCACGGATGCAACGGCGTTCACGGTTAACTCCGACACCCAGATCACGGCGACCGTCCCGGTTGGGGCAGCCACCGGCAAGATCAGCGTGACGAACACGATAGGCACCGTGATCAGCACGGCGGACTTCTCCGTCGTCGGGATCCCGACGATCACCTCGTTCACGCCGACGATCGGCGACCTGGGAACGGCGGTGACCCTGACGGGCACCAACTTCACCGGGACCACGTCGGTCAAGTTCAACGGAACGTCCGCGACGTTCACCATCGTCTCGGATACGTCGATCACTACCGCGGTCCCCATCGCGGCGACGAGCGGGGCGATCAGCGTGTCCAACCCTGCCGGCACCGCCACGAGCGTGGCCCTATTCACCGTCGGATCCGCGGAACACACCCGCTCGGTCACGTTCTCCTACAAGAAGACCAAGGCCTCCGGTCATGTCGGCGTAGGTGACTCCGCAACCTCCTGCGTCGCGTTCGTTCCTGTCTACATCCAGATGCGAAAGAACGGGGCCTGGAGGTTGCTGGACACCACGGCGACCAACGCGAGCGGGAACTACAAGACCTGGGTCCCGAACAAGTCGGGCAAGTTCCGGGCGCAGGTGCAGGCGTGGGATCTGCCGGACGGCAGCACCTGCCAGGCCGACAACTCCCCCACCGTGAAGCACAAGAAGTAGTCGGCAGCGGTTCCTGCGACGAACAGGGCCGGCCCCTTCGGGGCCGGCCCTTTCGCGTTCCGTGCGGCTAGGTGCCGTCGCTCAACGTTCGCAGCCGAACACGGTGTCGTTCCCGGGCTGCCGGTTGCAGGAGTCGTTGCCCTTGCCGCCCTTCAGGACGTCGTGCGCCTGGCCACCGTCAAGCGCGTCGTTCCCGTTGTCACCGGTCAACAGGTCCTTCCCCTTACCGCCCTTGATGACGTCATTGCCCCCGGCGCCGTGCAGCGTGTCGTTGCCGCCAGCGCCGCTGATCGTGTCATTGCCGCCGCCGGCCCTGATCACGTCGGCTCCCTTGCCGCCGTTGATCCGGTCCTTGCCGCCGCCGCCGTTCAACGTGTCCCGGCCGTTGACGCCTCTCAACTTGTCGTTGCCGTTCGCACCGACCAACGTGTCGTTGCCGTCGCCACCCTTGATGGTGTCGTTCCCGGCGCCACCCTTGAGCAGGTTCCGGCCGCCCGATCCGGTGATCGTGTCGTCGTGGCCGCTCCCGATCACGTTGGCGAACGCCACCACCGTGTCGGAGCCATCGCCGGTCGCCGAGCCGGAACTCAGGTCTACGTTCACCCCTGAACCTGCGCCGGCGAAGGTTACGGTGTCCTCGCCCCCGCCTCCGGCGAGCGAGTCGTTCCCGGCACCGCCCGAGATGGTGTCGTCGCCGTTGCCACCGTCGATCGAGTTGGCGTTGGCGTCGCCCGTGAGCGTGTCACCGGACCCCGAACCGATCAGGTTGTCGATCGCCGTCAGCGTGTCGCTGCCCGCGCCGCCCGTGCTCTGCGAGGTGAGGATCGTGAGGTTCACGTTCACGCCCGAAGAGGCCGTGGCGTACGAAGCCGTGTCGTTCCCGCCGTTCCCGTTCAGGATGTCGTTCCCGATCCCGCCGATGAGCGTGTTGTCGCCGGTGCTTCCCGTGAGCGTGTCGTCGAATGAGGACCCCTCGACCTTCTCGAGCGTGGCCAGGGTGTCTGAGCCGAAGCCCCCGGTCGCCGTATTGGCTCCCAGGTTGACCACTACAGCGGAAGTAGCTCCGGCGTAGGACACGGTGTCGCTGCCGTTGCCGCCTATCAGGTTGTCGTCGCCCAGACGGCCGTTCACCGAGTCGTCCCCATCGGCGCCGTCCAGGCGGTTAGCCGCCGAGTCACCCAAGAGGGTGTCGGCCGACGCCGAGCCCGTAACGTTCTCGGTCTGGGTGATGGTGTCGGTTCCGCCGCCGCCCGTGTTCTGACCGGATGTGATCGCCAGGTCGACCGTGACCCCCGACGTGGACCCCGCGTAGCTGGCGGCGTCGGTCCCCACTCCACCAGTGATGATGTCGTTGTTGCCCCCGCCGTTCAGCGTGTCGTTGCCCGCGCCCCCGTTCAGGGTGTTGGCATTGGCATCCCCGGTCAGCGTGTCGTCGAAGTCCGATCCCGTGACGTTCTCGGTCTGGGTGATGGTGTCGGTCCCGGCCCCGCCGGTGTTCTGGGCGGTGGTGACGGCCAGGCTCACGGTGACCGCGCCTGTGGCCGCGGAGTAGTCCACGGTGTCGGTCCCGGAACCACCATTGATGGCGTCGTTGCCCAGGCCTCCGTCGATCGAGTTGGCGTTTGCATCCCCGGTCAAGGTGTCGCCGTTGGCGCTGCCCAGCAGGTTCTCGATCTGAGAGATCGTGTCGCTGCCGGCGCCGACGGTGTTCTGCGCGGTGGTAGTCGAGAGGTTGACCGTGACCGCCCCGCCGGCGCCGGCGTAGCTTGCCGTGTCGGTGCCGGAGCCACCGTTGATCGCGTCGTTGCCGTCACCGCCCACGATGACGTTGTTGCTGCTGTCGCCGGTCAGGGTGTCGTTGTAGGCAGAACCCGTCAGGTTCTCGGTCTGGGTGATGGTGTCGGTGCCAGCGCCGAGAGTGTTCTGCCCCGATGAGGTGGACAGGTTGACCGTGACTGCGCTCGAGGCCCCCGAGTAGCTGACGTTGTCGGTGCCCGCACCACCGTTGATGGTGTCGTCGCCGCCCGCAGCGCTGTTGTCGCCGTTCAGTCCGTCGTTGCCCGAGCCGCCCAGCAGCGTGTCGTTCCCACCGCCACCGTTCAGGACCACGCGGGAGGCGAACGCCGAGCCCGACCCCTCCGCGCCGCTGGCGGTCAGGGTGTCGTTCCCATCATTACCCGTGAGGGTGAAGTTCTCGGTGTTCGAGAACGTCACGTCCACGTCGTCGGGACTCTCAGCACCGTTCAGGTTGATGCCGGTGGTCCCGAGCGCGACGTTCTCGGCGGAACCGTCCCCGGTCACGACCAGCGAATCCGTGCCCGCTGCGAGGTTGACGGTGAACTCGATCTCGCTGTCCCCGCTCCCCTCGGCGGTGTCTCCGGGCGTGAACGCGGTGCCGATGTCTATCGTCAGCGTGTCATCACCATTGGACCCGGTCACGTTGATCGTGTCGGTGTTGTTCACGTCGGCCGTATCGCACTGGGCAGCGTCGAACTCGATGTCTGTCCCGTTCACCGACAGGGTGGAGCTGCCTCCGGTGATAGTCACCGTGAGGACCGCTCCCGCTTGGGTGCACGTGCCGGCGGCCGAGGCCGATCCTGGCATCAGGAATAGCCCCACCAGCGTCAGGATCGTCGTCATTACCAGGAGCCGGCGCGCGATCGCACGACGGGTGGAGCGGAGATGCCAAGCCATGGGTACCCTCCCCCTGCTCGGGTGTGGCTGCATCCTACGCAGACACGCGTTGCCTGCGCAATCGACGCTGCGTTAACCCCTCCGGTTCCCAGGGATCCCGGAAAGAAGGAACCGGCCCCCGAAGGGGGCCGGTTCCTGTGGAGCTTGAGCAGCTGTGAGCTCTAGACGGCGCCGATCTCGACGCCCTTCGTGAACTCGCAGTGCCGGGCACGGTCAACGCCCTGGCCTCCGTAGGCCTTGTCCTTACCCTGCTGACCGTTCATGTCGTCATCACCGGAACCGCCGCGCATGACGTCGTTACCTTGACCGCCGCGCATGTCGTCGTCTCCGGATCCACCGATCATGTTGTCCTTGCCCTTGCCACCGACGAGCTCGTCCTCACCAGAGGCAGCCTTGATGGTGTCGTTGCCCTTACCACCCTTGAGCATCTGGTTGGAGCCGTCACCGGTGATCTTGTCCTTGAACTTCGAACCGATGACGTTCTCGACGTCGATGACGTTCTCGTCACCGTCGGCCGTCGTGGCGTTGTCCTGAGCGACGTTGACGTTAACGCCACCGTCCACCTCAGAAGCGAACGACAAGGTGTCGACGTTGTTGCCTCCGTCCAGGTCGTCGTCATCTCCGACGCCGCCGTTCAGGAAGTCGTTGTCTTCACCACCGTAGAGGTCGTCCTCGCCAGCGTCGCCGAACAGACGGTCCCGGTCCTCTTCACCGCGGAGCTCGTCGTCGCCGTCGTTGCCGTGGATCTTGTCGTCTCCGCCGTTGCCGAAGGCCACGTCGTCGCCCGAACCCATGTTGATGACGTCGTCTTCGCCGTCGGTCTCATCGCAGACACCACGGGTCAACTTGCAGCCACCCGAGTCGCCGAACGCGAGGTCGTCGCCTTCACCGGCGTTGATGGTGTCCTCGCCCCAACCGTGCGGGTCGTTGCCGTCTCCGTAGATGGTGTCATCGGTGGATTCCGAAACGAGCGAGTCTGCTGCGGTCCCGGAGTCGGTGATGGTGTCATCACCCTCGGCGCCGTAGATGGTGTCGTCGTCGTTACCGCCCTCGATCGTGTCGTCTCCACCCTCGCCCCAGAGGTCGTCTTCGCCGTTGCCACCGTCGATGGTGTCGTTGCCATCACCGTAGCCGTCCCACCAGTCATCATCACCGGCGATGGTGTCGTCACCGTTGCCACCGTTGATGGTGTCGTTGCCGCCCAGGACGCCGGGACCATCATCGTCGTAGCCGTCCTCGGTGAAGCAGTCCCAGTCACCGGTGAGGTAGTCACCGTCAGGAGAGACCTCGTCGCCACCTGAGATGGTGTCGTCGCCGGCGTTGCCGTAGATCTCGTTCTCTTCGTCGTCACCGGTCAGGGTGTCGTTGCCGGTGGAACCGATCAGCTCCTCGAAGTTGTCGAGGGTGTCGGTGCCCTGGCCCGTAGCGGTGCCGTCTGCGAGCGATGCGGTCACGCCGGCGCTCGAGTTAGCGAAGCTGGCGGCGTCGTCGTCGCCGGCTCCGTCGAGCGTGTCGTCACCAGGACCGCCCTGGATGACGTTCTCGTCCCCGTCGCCAGTGAGCGAGTCGTTCCCGCTACCGCCGTAGAGGTTCTCGATCCCGGTCTGGGTGTCGGTCTCCCCGGCCTCACCTGAGGTTCCGTTGATCGTTCCCGTCACCGGGTTCGTGCGGCCTGAGTAGTCGACCGAGTCGCCGTTGCAGTAGACGCCGTCCTCGGTGCCACCGTTGAGGTCGTCGTCACCCTGGTCGAAGGTTGACTGCAGGAACATGTCGTCCCCGGCCTCACCGTTGGCGACGTCGTCGTCGGTGCCGTCGTCGATCACGTCGTCGCCGATGCCGGCGTCGACCAGGTCCGATCCGGGTCCACCGCCGATCGTGTCGTCGCTGGTCGGATCGTCAACGGTCGAAACACCGTTGTCATCGATCCAGTCGTCGTCGTTGCCGCCGTTCAGCGTGTCGTCGCCATCCCCGCCGTCGACGTAGTCATTGCCGGAGCCGGCGTTGACGATGTCGTCACCTTCGCCGCCGTAGATCTCGTCTCCGTCGGCCGGCACCTGCGCACCACCTGTGATGGTGTCGTCGCCGGCATCGCCCCAGAGTTCGATGTCCATGGTGTAGGCACCGCCGGTGCCGTTGCCGCCGGCAGCTGACAGGACGTCGTCGCCATCGTTGCCAAAGACATTGATGAACGTCGCCGTCGGATCGACCATGGTGATGTCGACGTCGGCATCGGCGTTCAGGGACGCGCCATTGACGCCGATCGTGACGACGTCATCTCCGGACGCGATGTCGCCGTCGTCGTCACCGATGTCCAGGTTCGCCACGCTGGCGTCCATCGTGAACTCGATCTCAGCTTCCCCGGTTGCCTCAGGCGACTCGCCTGGGGCGAACGGGTTGTCGAGGATGATCCCGAAGTAACCCCCATCGCCGAGCACGTCGATCCCGTCCGTGTTGTTCACGGTCGGGTTGTTGACGCAGTTGACGAAGGTGTCGTCGTAGTTGTCGTCGTACTGGATCGCCCCGCCGGGGCCGACGCGCATCTGTCCGTCGTCTCCCGAGATGGTCTGGTCGACCGTGATACGACGACTAACCGCGTTGTAGACGCAGTCAGTGGTAGCGGCCGACGCCGGGATCGCCGTCAAGACGATGAAGCTCCCGAGCACGAGCACGGATACGAGGGCGCCCGATCCGCGCCTAACGGATGAACCCTTCATGCGGAACCCCTTCCCCCAGCCGACTCCACAGCCGACTCCGGACACATCTCGCGGAGCATACCCTCCGATGGATGGGTGGGGCTGGAGGGAAGGACCTGGGGAAAGAAGGAACCGGCCCCCGAAGGGGGCCGGTTCCTGTGGAGCTTGAGCAGCTGTGAGCTCTAGACGGCACCGATCTCGACGCCCTTCGTGAACTCGCAGTGCCGGGCACGGTCAACGCCCTGGCCTCCGTAGGCCTTGTCCTTACCCTGCTGACCGTTCATGTCGTCATCACCGGAACCGCCGCGCATGACGTCGTTACCTTGACCGCCGCGCATGTCGTCGTCTCCGGATCCACCGATCATGTTGTCCTTGCCCTTGCCACCGACGAGCTCGTCCTCACCAGAGGCGGCCTTGATGGTGTCGTTGCCCTTACCACCCTTGAGCATCTGGTTGGAGCCGTCACCGGTGATCTTGTCCTTGAACTTCGAACCGATGACGTTCTCGACGTCGATGACGTTCTCGTCACCGTCGGCCGTCGTGGCGTTGTCCTGAGCGACGTTGACGTTAACGCCACCGTCCACCTCAGAAGCGAACGACAAGGTGTCGACGTTGTTGCCTCCGTCCAGGTCGTCGTCATCTCCGACGCCGCCGTTCAGGAAGTCGTTGTCTTCACCACCGTAGAGGTCGTCCTCGCCAGCGTCGCCGAACAGACGGTCCCGGTCCTCTTCACCGTAGAGCGTGTCGTCGCCGTCGTTGCCGTGGATCTTGTCGTCGCCACCGTTGCCTTCGGCGTAGTCGTCGCCGGCCCGGCCGTTCATGACATCGTCTTCGCCCTCATCATCGGTACCGCTGTCGCCGTAGAGGTCGTCGTCGCCCTCGCCGGCGTTGAGGGTGTCCTCGCCCCAGCCGTTCGGGTCGTTGTTGTCCCCGTACAGCGTGTCATCAGAGGTGTCCGAAACGAGCGAGTCCGCCACGGTGCCGGAGTCGGTGATGGCGTCGTCGCCCTCGTCACCTTCGAGGTAGTCATCATCGTTGCCGCCCTCGATGGTGTCGTTGCCGCCTTCACCGTAGACATCGTCTTCGCCGTTGCCGCCGTCGAGGATGTCGTTGCCATCGCCGTAGCCGTCGAACCAGTCGTCGTCACCGGTGAGATAGTCGTCACCGTCGCCACCGTTGATGGTGTCGTTGCCACCCAGGACGCCGGGACCATCATCGTCGTAGCCGTCCTCGGTGAAGCAGTCCCAGTCGCCGTTGAGGTAGTCGCCATCGGGCGAAACCTCGTCGCCACCGTTGATGACGTCGTCGCCGGCGTTGCCGGAGATCCAGTTCTCGTCATCGTCACCGGTCAGGGTGTCGTTGCCTGTGGAACCGATCAATTCCTCGAAGTCGTCGAGGGTGTCGGTGCCCTGGCCTGTCGCGGTGCCATCGGCGAGCGATGCGGTCACGCCGGCGCTCGAGTTCGCGAAGCTGGCAGCGTCGTCGCCACCGGCACCGTCGAGCGTGTCGTCACCAGGACCACCCTGGATGACGTTCTCGTCCCCGTCGCCGGTGAGCGAGTCGTTGCCGCTACCGCCGTACAGGTTCTCGATCCCGGACTGAGTGTCGGTCTCGCCGGCCTCACCTGAGGTGGTGTTGATCGTTCCCGTCACCGGGTTGGTGCGACCGCTGTAGTCGACCGTGTCACCGTTGCAGTAGACGCCGTCCTCGGTGCCACCGATCAGCGTGTCGTCACCCTGATCGAAGGTGGACTGCAGGAACCAGTCGTCCCCAGCCTCACCGTCGGCCGTGTCGTCGTCGGTTCCGTCGTCGATGGAGTCATCGCCGATACCGGCTGTGATCGTCGTCGACCCCGGGGCCACCGCTGATGGTGTCGTCGGTGGTCGGATCGTCGACCGTCACGGCGCCGTTGTCGTCGATGTCGTCGTCGTCGTTGCCACCGTTCAGGGTGTCGTTGCCGTCCCCGCCGTCGATGTAGTCATCGCCGGAGAGACCATTGATGGTGTCATTGCCGTCGTCGCCTTCGAGGTCGTCCCTCGGGTGCCGGGAGGCGCCGCACCACCGGTGATCGTGTCGTTGCCGTCCTCACCGGCGATGAAGAGATCGATGTCCTGACGTATGCCCCACCGGTCCCGTTGCCGCCCGCCGCAGACAGCGTGTCGTCACCGTCGTCGCCGTAGATCCTCGCCCCCGGAACCGTAGCCAAGTGGTGAGGGGATCAACGATCGTGACGTCCACGTCGTGTCGGCGTTCAGCGCGACGCCGTTCACGCCGACCGTGATCGTGTCGTCGCCTGAGGAGCCGTGACCTCGAGGTACCGACACGTTGGCATCCATCGTGAACTCGATCTCGGCCTCACCTGTCGCCTCAGGCGACTCGCCCGGGGCGAAGGGTCCGTCGGAAAGATCGATGATGAACGTACGGCCGAGTCACCCACGACGTCAACACCATCCGTGTTGTTCACGTTCGGGTTGTTGTGCAGGCGACCGCCGTTGTAGTTGTGTGATGGCGCCACCGGGACCGCTCGACCGTCCATGACGTCGCTACCGGGTCTGCGTCACCGTGATGCGCCGGCTCACCGCGTTGTACACGCAGTCACCGGGCTGTCGGCCGACGCGGGGATCGCCGTCAAGACGATGAAACTCCCGAGCGTCAGCCCGAATACGAGGGCACCCAATCGGCGCGCCCCGCGAGAGCGTTGTGCTCTCATGCGCTCACTCCTTTCGCTCCACTGCCCAACATATGAGTCGCCCGCGTGAGGTCCGGGGGGGTAAGACCGACCGGCGTGCCTAACCGCTCCAAACCCGATCCCCTCTCTCCACAACGAGCCAAGCTGGTCCGCCCAGGCGACCCAACCGCCAGGACCCTATCGTCCCGTTCGGGGGCAGTCAAACAGTTGACTGCCCTACCTTGGATAACGTCGCATCGGAGCCAGGGTTGCTCTTCGCGGGTGACTGTTCGGAGCCTGGAGTCATCCCAGAGGCTGGACGTGGGACAGATCAGGGTCTGCCCGTCGCTCCAGAACGTGAAGGAAGCCTGGTAGGACCCGGTCTCCGGGGCCAACATGGCGTCGTCCACGACTTCCTGGGTGCCCCTGAGCTGATAGGCACCAGTGAACGTGTACGTGGTCAGTCCCTGATCGTCCGAAGTCGCGGACAGCAGGCTCCCGCCGGAGGTCGTGTACGGATACCAGCCCCCCGCCGCCGTTGCGATGTACATGTTGAGGTATCCGAGCGTGCCGGTCTGACCGACCACGACGCCTTCGTACTCCATGGTCATGCTCCAGGCCTCGGCGCCGCCGGCGTCGTACCCGGAACCCCCGAGGGTCTGACGGAACGCGACGTCGCCGTCTTCCTGACGATCGACGTGGCTGGTCTTGACCTTCATCTGGAGGGGGCAATCGCAGGCCGCGAACGCGAACGCCGACTCGAACCCGAACGTCCATGCGGGGGGCAGGACCACGGGCGGGGGCGAAGGATTGCCGGACGGCTCAGTCACGGGCGAGGGCTCGGGCGTCGAGGTCTCGACGGGCGCCGGAACCGTCACGACCGGCACCTCCGGCTGGGCGGCCTTGGGCTTGGGATGCTTGACCACAGGCGGCCCCACCGCGACGGACACCACGGCCGCCTCCTGCACCGGCGCGGGCGCCACGACGGCCGCCGCCGGGCTCGGCTTGGGGATGTCCTTCGAGTGACGGACCGCGATCGCGCCCACTCCGACCGTCCCCGCGACCATCACGGCGACCGCCGCCGCGGTCACCTTCTCCGCCGTGGAGGCTGTGGCCTCGGTCGCGACGGGCGAGACGGACGCGCGTGCGGCGAGGTTGTTCAGGCCACCGGACAGTCGCCGGAGCCCGGCGGGGATCAGGAACCACGGCAGGAACGCCGCGATGCCGCGGTGCTCTTCGCCCCAAGCTCGGCGGAACGTGCCCTTGGCGCGATGGATCAGAGCCTTCGCCTGCGCGGGAGAGACGCCCATCGTCCCGGCGATCTCTTCGTGGGAGCGACCCTCGAACTCACGGAGCAGCAAGACCTCGCGATGGTGGTCCGGGATCTCGTGGAGCACTGCACGCACGCGCTCCTGCTCCAGTATGCGGGTCACGATCTCCTCGGGATCCAGGTCGTCGGCGCCGCGCGCGTCCAGCAGGTCGTTGATCTCCATGCCGTTCTGCGGACGGCGAGCGCGAGCGCGCACCATGTCCACCGAAACGTTGGTGGCGATACGCGCGATCCACGCCTGGAGCTGGTATCGACCGTTGAAGACCGGCAAACCTCGCAGGACGCGGAGCATGGTCTCCTGCACGGCCTCCTGCGCGTCTTCGCGGTTGCCCAAGACACGCATGCAGATGCGCTCGGCGAACGGTTGGTAGCGCGCGAAGATCTCGTCGTAGACCCCGGGCTCGCCCATCTGGAACCGGAGAACCAGCGATTTGTCCACGGGCAGGCCGTCGACATCGGCTGCCGTCCGGGTGAGCTGCAGATCGGTCAGGGTCGTGGCCACAGATCTCCTCTTATCGCTTGAAACGTGGGGAAGAGCGGAAGGTTGCTCCTCGCTCCTGATACATCGGCCGGAACCCCTTCGCGACTGGAGCCCAGCCTAACACGATGGTGCGTGCGGACGGCCTATGTGTGGCCAGCGCGTCAGGCGGCGCCGTTGCCCACCCTGGCGTACAGCCGGTAGGTGGTGAACCCCGAGGCGGACCCCGCGTAGGACACGATCCGGGTCTGGGCGTCGACCCAGACGACCGAGCCCCCCTCGTTGATCCGCTGGTCGGCGGCCGTAGCGCCACGGATGACCGATGGGACCGACCACGCGCCGCCGGACGACTGGCTCCACAAGACCTGGACGCGCGTCAGACCGGAGCCGGTGTCACAGGAGGCCGAGCGGCACCCGCTCCACACGACCCCCATCGCCCCGGTGGCCCCGATCGCGACCTGGGCGTCGTACCCGCCGGAGGCGAGACCGGATCCGTTCCCGAAGCGCACCACGCGCTTAGCCGGCTGGAACGATCCGTTCCAGGGGCGGACCCAGAGCCCGGCAGACGTGGTCCACGCGAACGCGAGCCTGCTCCCGCGTCCGTCGACCGAGGGCGAGCCGCCGTTGGCACCACCACCGGCCGGAGCGAGCGTCGTCACGCGTCGCCACTTGCGTCCGCCGTTCGTGGAGACCGCCGCGCGAACGGCGCCTGCGGGCGTGGCCAGCCAGACCACACCGATGTTCGAGCCCGCGGCACCGACGCTCGTGAGTCCCAGACGGCCCTCGCCGCCCGTGTCCAGTCCGCGCGCCTTGCCCAGGACGTGGCGCTTCCACGTCTTGCCGTCGTCCCGGCTCACCGCCAGGCGGACCTCGCCCGTGTTGGCGTCGGTCCACGAGACGTATACCCGTCCCGCGGAGGCGGCCACCGACGGGGAGTCGACCCGGCCCTTCTGCTTGCTGAGCCGCACGACGGGACCCCAGGCGCCGGCAGCGCCGGCGCCGTCGTTGACTCGGAGATACAGGATCCTGCGCCCCGACGGGTTCTGGTGGTCGTAGCTCGCGCGCGTCGTCCACACGGCGTAGAGGATGCTGCGATCGGCGGCGAGCGCAGCGCGCTCGGCGTGCCGCTTCGGTTGGCTGACCCGGACCGGCGAGCCCCAGTTGATGCCCCGATCCTGCGAGGAGGTCAGGAACACTCCTTCATAAGGACCGTGGTCCGTGGCGAACGATCCGCCGACGTGGTCAGTGGTGATGAGTTGGTGAACGGCCAGGCCGGGACCGGATCCGGTCGCCGCGAGCGACGAGCCCGAGCTCCAGGCCCAGTCGGCCAGGGTGCGCTGGGGCCCCCAGGCGACCGCGGCGGACGCCGAAGGGACCGACCAGAGTGTGACGACGAGAGCCGTCGTCGACACGGCCGACAGGAAGCGGGAGAGAGCACGCATGGTTCGGCCACCTTACCGGCCCGACAGATAGGCTCGGTTCCGATGTCGGATCACAACCCCCCGCCCGAAGCCGGCGAGCCTTCGATCTCCCGGCGGACGTTCCTCGGCGGGTCACTCGTCCTGGCAGGGGGCGCCGTGGCGATCGCGGGAGACCAGGCAGCCGCCGAGTCGGGGCCGAAGGCGGAGGCCGCGTGCTCGACGGTCGACGAACGAGGCCTGCGGGTGGCCGTCCTCACCACCGCCCCTGCCCGCGTCCGCGTCGAGGCGTGGCCCTCTGGCGCCCCGAGAGACGTCGTTCGCAGCCGGTGGCGGCACACCAACGCCGCGGATGTGGCCAAGGTCCGCTTGCCGGGCACCGATACCCCCGGGCGCGCATGGAGATGGCGAGCGATCGTGACGGCTCCTGGAGGTGGGCGCGAGGTCACCGACAGGACCCGTCGGATCCCCCGACGCCCTGCCCCCGGCGAGGCATCTGCATTCACCTTCGCGTTCGGGTCATGCATCCTTCAGAAGCACGCCATCCCGGCCCTACGCGTCGCGCTGGAAGCTGAGCCGCAGTTCTTCGCGATGCTCGGCGACCTGGGGTACCAGGACGACCCGGAGCTACACCCCTACGCACAGACCTACGATCGATACGCGGAGCTGTTCCGACGGATACTTCGCAGGCGGGACGTGGCTCGACTGCTGGCGGTCACTCCGATCTACGCGGTGCAGGATGACCACGACTACGGGCAGGACAACGCGTGGCGCGACACCGTCAAGTCCTATGCGGCACAGGCGTACGCGGACGTGATACCAGGAGCGAAGTGGCCGGGCGCCAACTACCGCCGTTGGTCGATCGGTCAGGTGGACTTCTTCCTTACGGACAACCGTCGCTTCAGGGACCCACCGAACCCGCCGTATCAGAACGGCTCCTACCGCAGTGTTCTAGGCACGGAGCAACGAACATGGCTGATGGATGGCCTTGCGTCGTCCACGGCACCTCTGAAGGTCGTGTTCATCCCGATGACGATGACATGGTACTGGTCCAAAGGGGAACGAACCGCAGTCTTGGATTCCATCGCCGACCGGGTCGATGGCACGGTGCTGTTCTGTTCCGGCGACAAGCACGCCGGAGCTTTCGTTCGTCACACCGAGCGGGTCTGGGAACTCCTCGCCTCCCCGCTCCAGAACCCCACGAAGCACCGGACACCCGCGAGGCCGGGGGTGGTCTGGACGGAGAACGGTACGGGACGCGCGCTTTGGAACGTGGTCGGATTGGTGGATGTGGACACCCTCACAGCGCAGACGGCCACGCTCCGACTCGTCCGTGAAGACGGCGAGGAGTTGCACAGAGAGATCCTGCAGCTCTAACCGCGCGGGGTGCGGACGAGCAGCGCTTTCGGTCGGGGTGACGCAAGAGCGGGAACGTGTCGATGACTCGGTAGGCGACGCTGAGGGTAGATCCACACGGCGGTCACACCGATGCCCATCTGCAAAGCGAACCACCATGTGAGGTACGACATCACGCCTTGAGTCACCAGGGGCACGAACGCGAGCAGGTACACAAGAGCCAGAACTCCGGCCGCCCACCTTCTGCGTTCCGATCGGGTTCGAGGATCGCTCACTAGATCCACCCACCTCATCTCAGGCCGAAACGTGAACTCCAACAGCCTAGACCGGCAAACCCCTCCGGGTCCCGGAAGCTGCCGGACTTGTTGCTATACCCTCGGAGACCGTGAGGATCCTCCATGTGAACAAGTTCCTGTATCGGCGGGGTGGCGCCGAGGGCTACATGTTGGACGTCGCCTCACTCCAGGAGCGAGCGGGGCACGAGGTGGCGTTCTTCGCCATGCGGCACCCCGAGAACCTGGAGGCGCGCTATGAACGATGGTTCCCGTCGCAGATGGACTTCGACCCGGCACCTTCCGAACTGGGAGGGCGCCTCCGCGGCTCTGGACGGCTCCTGTGGTCAACATCTGCCGCCCGGGGGATGAACGAGGTGCTTGCCGACTTCCGCCCGGACGTCGTGCACCTTCACAACATCTACCACCAGCTCTCCCCGTCGATCCTGCAGCCCGTCAGGCGACGGCGGATCCCGGCCGTCATGACGCTTCACGACTACAAGCTCGCGTGCCCCACGTATCGGTTCATCGATCACGGCGAGATCTGCGAGGCGTGCCTCCCCCACCGGTTCTGGGAACCGATCGCTCGGCGCTGCAACGGCGGATCGTTGGCGGCGAGCGCGCTCAACGCCGTCGAGATGACCCTCCACACGTTCGGACGGGCCTACGGACCGGTGCAGATCTTCGCGTGCCCCAGCCGTTTCCTGCTGGGCAAGATGGAAGCGGGCCGAGTCTTCCCGGACCGCCTGCGGTGGATCCCGAACTTCGTGGATCTGGACGCGTTCACTCCGAAGCAGGAACCTGGCGGTGACGTTGTCTTCGCGGGGAGACTCTCCGATGAGAAGGGCGTGGACGTCCTGGTCGAGGCCGTGGCAGGCCGTTCGGATCTCCGTCTGGACGTTGCGGGTGACGGCCCGGCACGCCCACGGCTCGAGACGCTCGCCGCGGAGCGTGGCGCCGCCGACCGGATCCGGTTCCACGGGCGGCTTGCTGCGGATGCGCTCCAAGACCTGCTCCGATCGGCGAGCGTCGCGGTAGTCCCCTCACGCTGGTACGAGAACATGCCGCTCGCCGTGCTCGAGGCGTTCGCATCCGGGCTACCTGTCGTGGGGACGGCTCTCGGAGGCGTGCCCGAGCTGATCGAGCCGGGTGTCGACGGCGCGATCGTGGCTCCGAACGACCCAGCGGCTCTGGGTGAGACGCTCGCTGCATTCGTGGGCGAGCCGGAACGATCGATGACCCTGGGTCGGAACGCACGTGCCAAGGCCGAGCGCGAATACTCCCCGGCCGTGCACATGGAGCGGCTGGACGCGCTTTACGCGGAGGCCGCCACGCGATTGCAGGGCGTGGCATGAAGCGTCTGCGGATCGCCATGGTGGGCCAGCGAGGCGTCCCGGCGACCTTCGGCGGGATCGAGCACCACGTGGAGGAGTTGGGCTCCCGACTGGTCGAGCGGGGTCACGACGTGGTGGTCTACGCCCGCCCCAATTATCTGGAAGAGCCGATCCAGGAGCATCGGGGGATGCGGATCAAGGTGCTCCCAACGGTCAGCAGCAAGCACCTGGACGCCATCGTTCACAGCGGCGTTTCCACCGTGGCAGCGATGCGAGAGCGTGTGGACATCGTCCACTACCACGCGATCGGACCGGGCATCCCTGCGGTCTTGCCCAGGTTCGCGTCGCGGGCCAAGGTGGTCCTCACGGTGCACGGACGCGATAGCGAACGCGGGAAGTGGGGCGGCGGCGCCCGAACCGTGCTGCGGACCGCCGAGTGGATGTCCGCGAGGGTTCCCGACGCCACGATCGTGGTCTCGCGCGACCTGCAGAACCACTACGCCGACGCCTACCGGCGCCGTACCTGGTACATCCCCAACGGGGTCGATCCGGGCGAGCCACTGGCCGCGAATGAGATCGCGAAGCGGTGGGGACTCTCCAAAGGCTCCTACGTGTTGTTCGTGGGACGGCTTGTCCCCGAGAAGGCGCCGGACCTGCTGATCCGCGCGTTCCGACGTTTGCCGGGCGACCTACGGCTGGTGATCGTGGGCGGCTCGAGCTTCACGGACGACTACGTCACATCGCTCGAGACGCTCGCGTCGCAGGACAACCGGGTGATCATGGCGGGATACGTGTATGGAGCCGTCCTCTCCGAGCTCTACTCCAACACCGCCGCCTTCGTGCTGCCGTCCGCGCTGGAGGGGCTGCCGCTCACCCTCCTCGAAGCCTCGTCGTTCGGGGCTCCGGTCGTGGTGAGCGACATCCCTCCGCACCTGGAGGTCGTGGGTGAGGACGCCCCAGGACATAGGGTGTTCACGAGCGGATCTGAAGACGGGGCCGTTGCCGCGCTAGAGCGAGCGCTGGTTGATCCAGCCGTCGAAAGGGAGGCTGCGGCGGCCTTCCGAGCGGACGTGCTGGAGCGCTATCGCTGGGATCGAGCGGTCGAGCGAACCGAGGAGGTCTACGCGTCGATCCTGCGACGCGGCTAGCGAGTCAGTCGTGTATCAGGATCGAAGCCCTGTGCGCGCCCAGGACGACCGGCGCCGCGCGACGAAGGCCGGACCCACGGAGCGCGCTCAGTCCGACCCGGATGCGAGCAGCCGTCGGGTTCACTACCACTACCCCGTTCTCGAACCGCCGGACGAACGCGCCACGGACGCGATGGGCGCGACCGAGCGGGTCCCCTAGATCGACCGACCAGAGGGGCCGAAACGAGGTCAGCCCGTGACCGACCCGGAACGAGAAGTAGCCCTGGCCGGGCTGATAGCCCAGGAGGAACGTTCCCAGCGCGTACCGGTGTAGGGCCGTGCGTTGGCGCGACGAGGCCTCCGTCCACACCTTCGTCATGGAGAGGGCCCGCACACCGTGCTTCGCGACATCGGTGAGCATGCGAACGTCCTCCCGCCACTCCCAACGACCGCGGAAATCCTCGGCAGGAGCCGTCGGGTCACGGACGAAAGTCTCCGCCATGGCACCGTCCAAACCGTCAAGTAGGGAAGACGAAGGAACGTCGGCGAAGTATCGATCGCCGTTGGCGAGCCCGTTGCCGAATACGGCGGCTGGCGAGACCAGCCTGCGTGTCACGTTGGCGATCCGCCGGGTCGCGGAGAGCCAGGCAGCAGCGGTCCATGTGCCTCCCGTTCGAGGATCGACAGGCAGCGCCGTCACGTAGGCATCGCTCAACGGTGCAGTCCCCAACACGTCTAGGAAGCATCCGTCGTAGCCGCTCTCACTCATGAAGGCGTCGCAGCGCCGGGCCACGTCGGCGATCCAGCCGGATCGATCCGGTCGCATCAGGTAGTTGCCGAACCCCAAGGACCGAACGCGGTCGCCGTTCGCGTCGGTCGCATACCAGGAGTCAGGGTAGGTGTCTCCCTCGTTCGACTGGGCCATGACCCCGTTCAGATACACAAGGAGGGTGAGGTCGGGGTTCGCGGCCTTCATGTCGGCCACGTACTTCGCATATGTCCCCTTGAGCGCCACGATGAGGTCGAAATCCCGAGCCTGGCGGAGTGCCCGCTCGCGAGAAACGTCGACGACGCCCGCCATGAAATCCGCGGCCCACACCGGGATGTGCTCGGGGTCGGCCGGCTGGTTAGAAGGAGCGGAGGCCGAACGGGTCGCTGAAGCTTCGTCAAGGTGCCCGCCGCCCGCGTGCGCGGGGATGGCTGATACCGAGATCGTCGCGATGAACGCGACGATCGAGGCTAGAACGTTCCTGGTCGTCCGGTTGGCCACGTCGTTCCCTCCAGTCCAGGCATCGGCGGACCTGAAGGGCCCCTTTAGCCATCCGGGGGACGCGAGGTAGCTCGGCTAGACTGGACCTTTGGCGGGCCGCGGAATCGCCGTCGGCCGGATCCCCCCGGGGGTGGCGTGAGCGCGAAGGTCCTCTACATCGCCGGCTCCGGCCGGAGCGGTAGCACCATCCTCGACAACATCCTGGGACAGCTCGAGGGCTTCGTTTCCGCAGGTGAGGTGCGCTTCTTGTGGGAGCGGGGGATGCGGGAGGATCGCACCTGTTCGTGCGGAACGGCGTTCTCGTCGTGCTCCTTCTGGGGCGAGGTGCTCACGACGGCGTACGGCGACCGTGCAACGCCGGACCCGGAACGGATGATGGCCCTCCTGGCCCGAGGGACGCGGGCTAGGCACATCCCCCGGCTCGTCGGTTCGGCCCGTCGGCGAGAAGCGTTCGTAGGAGGGCTCGACGAGCTCCCCGACCGGCTCTCGTCGCTGTACGGAGCTATCGCCGATGCCGCCGGGGCCCGCGTCATCGTGGACTCGTCCAAGCTCCCCACATACGGGATGGTCTTGGATCAGGTCCCCGGCGTCGACCTGCGGATCGTGCACCTGGTGCGCGACCCACGCGCGACCGCATACTCGTGGCGCCGCAAGAAGTCGCTGCCAGACAAGCCTGGCAGCACTATGCAACGACAAGGTCCGCTGAAGGCCTCGGCACTCTGGATGCTCTGGAACGGAGCAGCGGGTGTGTTCTGGCGCAAGGACCGCGAGCGGTATCTACGGCTGCGCTACGAGGACTTCGTGCGGGATCCGAGATCGAGCATCGAGCGGGTCTGCGCATTCGTGGGCGAGGACCCAAGCGGGTCACCCTTCGTGTCGGAGACCGAGGTGGAGCTGACCCCGTCGCACTCGGTCGCGGGGAACCCGAGCCGGTTCACCACGGGACGCGTAGCGCTTTGGCCCGATGACGAGTGGCGAACCGCGATGCGCCCGAGAGACCGCGCGATAGTCACAGCCGTAACGTGGCCGCTGCTGTGGCGGTACGGGTACGTCGCGGGGACGCGCGGTGATGGTTAGGCGATCGCGAAGTTGATCCACGGACGCGTGGCGTCTGCGTTCCCGGCCGCATCGAGGGCACGGACCGTGATCGTGTAGTTGCCCGTCACGGAAGGCGTCCATGCGTAGGTCCATGAGGTAGGACTACCGCCGGGCAGAGAGAGCACGGCGCCAGGATTCCACGTGAACGACGTCACCCACGTTCCTGTGGAGGCCTTCCACCACTGCCCCGTGTCGCGATCCTTGATCCCCACCCGCACATCGACCACGCCGACGTCGTCGGTGGCAGCGCCGGTGAAGATGATCGGTCCGAACGGGAGGATCTCGTTCCTCGCGACCGACGACACCGTGCCGTCGGGAGCCACGGTGTCGGGACCACCGAGATCGACCGTGATCCCCGTTTGAACCTGGCTGCTTCGATCTCCGACCAGGTCCACCGAGCGGGCTACGATCGCGTAGTTGCCAGTCGCAGGCGGCGACCACGACCATGACCACGACGTAGATGCGGCGCCCGGAGTCGCAGGCGTCACCGCGAACCAGGTCTGCGTGGAGGACCATGCCGAACCCATCCACCACTGCCCACTGCCCATGTGCTGGACGGCCGTCTCGAGCGAGGCCACGCCTGTGTCGTCGCTCGCCGTTCCGGCCACGCTGAGTGAAGCGAGGGGAACAACGGAGCCGTCGATCGGGTCATCGAGCGTGACCGTCGGCGGACCAGCATCACTGGTCAGCTTTCGGACATGTATGTCCCGCGTCACATTCCCAGCGGTAAGGGTGTTGTTGCTATCGCGCGCACGAACTTCGACGTGATAATCGCCTCCGTACTGGGCGCCGGGGAAGGTCCAGGACCAGGTTACGTTCGTCGGGGACGCGCCGACGTAAGGAACGATGCTCCACGACTGGTTGGTCTTCCAAGTGCCGGTCGCCGGCTCCCACCAGCTGCCGGTGGCCTGGTCCTGGATCGCAAGCTCCACGTTGGCGATGAGCGCGTTATCGGACGCCGTCCCCGTGAACGTCACCGGCGAATCGATGAACGCGCCGTCCGCCGGGGCCGTGACGCTCAGGGTCGGCCGAGAGAACTCATAGGCGGGCTTCGGCGTCGCGGGGTCGAACACCTCGATCCGGTCGTTCGTGGCGTCGGCCACATAGAGCAGCCCGCCGGCGTCGACCGACAGACCGGACGGGTTCCGGAACTGATAGGGGTTCGTGCCGTAGCCGCCCCACTTGCCCGCGAAGGCCGGGGGTGTGGTCTTCGAGACGGTCGGGGGGACCGTGAACGCCTGGATGCGGGAGAGCGCGTCATCGCTCGTGTAGAGCATGCTGCCGATGATCGCGACGTCCGACAGGGCCTGGAACTGGCCGTTTCCCGAACCTTTGCTTCCGAAGCTCGCTAGCGCCGTTCCTCCCAGCGGCGGGAACACGGAGACCTTGTTGCCGGCGAGCGCCACGAAGACGTTCCCTGTGGCTTGGTCAACGACGACGCCGCGACTGTTCCCGGGGATGGTCCCAACCTGGGTTCCCGTCGATGCGTCGAGGATCTTCACGACGGGACTGTCGCCCGGGTACTGGTTGCCGACGTCCGTGACATAGGCGTAGCCGTTGCCGAATGCCACCGCTTGGGGTTTCTCGAAGAACCCAGGTTGTGCGCTTCGCCGGATGCTCTCGTCACCGATCTGGAACAGGAAGTTCGCCTGGTCGTCGTAGACGTAGATCGTCCCGGCCGCGAAGTTCGTCACCCAGACGCGACGGTTCACCGGGTCGAATCCGATGCCTCGGGGGTATTTGAGGCCGTAGGGAGCCGTGCTGCCGCGGAACCCCCACGAGCCCAGCAAGGTCCCGTCCTGTGCGAACTTCTGGAACCGCTCGTTCCAAGAATCGGCGACCCAGACGTTCCCGGTCGTCGTGTCCACAGCGACGTCGCGTGGTTGTCCGAGCTGACCTGCAGGCGGTGCCGGCGACGGTGATGGGAACGTTCGGAGCGCCGTCCCATCCACGTCGAAGCATTGGATCCGATAGCCTCCGTACTCGCTGACGCAGACGTTCCCGTCGGCGTCGAGCGCGAGCTGACGCGGTCCCAGCAGCTGACCGAGAGCGGTCCCCTGCCCACCGAAATGGAACAGTGGCACGCCTGCGGTCGTGTACACCTCGATCTGCGACTGTATGGAGTCGACCACGTAGACGCGGTCGATCGCGTCGTCAACGAGGACGCTCCTCAGGTCACCCGACAAAGCGCCGACCGTGTCCGAGTCCCCTGCGGATCCGAACGACCCCCAGTAGGACCCGTCCGGTCCGATCATCTGGATGCGGCGATTGATCGAGTCCGAGATGTAGATCCGCCCCGTGGAGGCGACGTCGATCCCATAGGCCTGCGTCGGAAGCTGCTGGGGGAACAGGAGAGGGAGCGACCACAGTTGGGAGGTGCCGCCCGGCGCGAGCTTGATAAGTCGCGCCGGATGGGTCGCGCTGCTCGCGAGGCTGCTGTCGAGCACGTAGATCGATCCGTCGTCGCCGACGGTCAGCCATCCTGTGTAGGTCTGAGCCGGAACGCCGCCTGGGTCGACCGCGATGTCCGGCAACCGGTTGCCCTGCGCGTCGTAGTGAGCGATGGTGTCTGGTTTCGGCTTGGCGACGTAGGTGTCGCCGTTGGTCGGATCGACTGCTACGGCGGCCAGGACCGATTCGGGGTCGCCGTTGGCACCGGTGGGCTGGGGCAGGTCGCGGACATACGTTCCGTCATCCGCGTACACGCGGAGCTGGTAGTTCAGATAGTCGGACACGATGAACTCGTCGCTGAAGCCGTTGTAGGCCATCCCCCAAGGGAAGAGGGCGGCCCTACCAGTGCCGGCGATCGTGCGAACGAGCGAGGGCGTCGCGAACGCCGCGTTCGCAGGACCGGCGGGAAGCGCAAGTAGTGGTAGCGAGATCGACAGCCCGACGAGCGCTCGCGCTACGCCTCTGCGGATGGTTGTGGATGTGTTCATGCCTGACACGCCCGATCGACGGTCCCGGAAGGAGACATCGTGGATTTGGGACCGATCTGCCCATCGAGCGTAAACGGTCCCCCTTCGGTCGACCATCGGCCGATAGGCTAAACCGTAGGACCTAGGCTATGCCTCTTCGGTGGAGGAACGCAGCCTCCGAAGATCGGGCAACCGTAGGGCCGATCCGACCGCTGCGAACACCCCGAGGCCCACCAGCCCCACGAGGCCGGTTTCGAGCAAGAGCTGCCACCGGGGCTGGGGGACACCCAGATCGAAGAGCTTGTAGCCGACGAGGAGCGCGCCAGTTGACGCCAGGGCCGCCGCCGTCAACGGTATGGCGAGCTCTCTCATCCCAGTCGACCGGATCCCAAGGTCATGTCTCAGGTGATACCAAGCGTGACCGACGTTCACGTACTGCGCGAGCGAATAGGCCGCGGCGACACCGATCACCGCGTACGGATCATGTCGCCCGAACGGGAGCATGCAGATAGGGATCAGCGCCAGGTTGGCGAGGACGCCGTAAACCGTGTTGCGCAACGGCGTGCGGGTATCCAGCCGGGCGAAGAAAGGCGCCAGCATCCCTCGCTGGACTCCCGAACCGATGATGCTCGCCGAGTAGACGGCAAGCGCGTAGCCGAGGATCGCCGCATCCTCGCTCGAGAAGCTTCCTCGGTGGAAGAGCGCACGGACCGCGGGCTCCGCCAAGACCGCCATCAGCACGGTCAATGCGACCGAGACCACCAGCAGGATGCGGATGCCGAGCCTCGTCGTCGATCGGATCGCGCGCTCGTCCTTCTGCGCCGTCACCTTCGTGAGCCGCGGCAGGAGAACGACCATCACCGAGCGGAACAGCACGGTGCCACCGATGGCTGAGATCAGGCGGTACCCGTAGTTGAGGATCGTGATGGACCCAGCGGGCAAGAAGGAAACGAAGAGTTGCTCGCCGACACGCGCGAGCGGGTTCAGTCCTGCCCCGAGCAGCGGTCGCACGCATAGCCCGCCGACCGAGATCACCTCCGGGTCGCGGATCCGTGCGCTGGCGCGGAACCGGAACCCCTTGCGGATCGCGATGAACGCCATGAAGACCAGCTGAGTGAGCGCCCCTGCCGCGTAGGCCCACACGATCACATGGACGTTGCTATCGCCCCGCCAAAGGATCGCGCCGGCGGCGAGGCCGTTCATCACAACGTTCATGGCGGCGGGCGCCACGAACGAGTGAAAGGCGTTCAGGAGGGCACGAAGGACCTCCGCGAGCGCCACGAGCGGCACGACGATGAACATCACCCGGGCGAGCGAGGCCGCCAGGTCCACCTCCGCCGCCGAGAGGCCGGGCGCCGTCACGCGCATCAACGGCCAGGCCAGCAGGCCCCCGACGAGGGCGATCCCCCCAGCGACGATCAAGGTCGCCGTCAACAACAGCGAGGTCAGCCGCCAAGTCTCCAGTCGGTCCTTGCGGACGAGCCAGGTGGAGATGGCCGGCACCAGCGCCTGGTTCGCGCCGACCATGACGATCGCGACGAGCCCAAGCGGGATCCGAGCGGCCACGAAGAACGCGTCCGTGGAACTTCCGGCGCCGAAGGTCGCCGCGATCGCGACATCGAGGACGAGCCCGGAGAGGACCGATGCCGCAGCCGCGACGCTCGTCGTGCCGGACTGGCGGATGACGTCGCGCGTGGTGCGCTTCGGCCTGGACGCCTCGGGATCGCTCTCGCTCAGTGGGATCGCCTTCGGATCGGGTTCCGGGTCAGCCTACGGTCTGGACTTGGCTACGTGTCGCAAGGCTGGAGTGCGTTCGACCTGACAACACGGAAGCGGGCCCGAAGGCCCGCTTCCGTTCTCGCCCTCGCCTTCGAGGCTCAGGTTATGTTGAAGCTACGCCAGATGCTGTTGGCACCCAGGTTGCCCGCCGCATCGACGGCCCGGACCTGGAGCCCGTAGTTACCGGTCGACGGTGGTGTGAACGTGTAGCTCCACCCCGTGGAGGTTCCGCCCGGGTTGTCGAGCGTCGCGAACACGTAGGTGTACGGACCGAACGATGAGCCGTTCCACCATGTGGTGGTCGGGTTCAGCCGGATGGCGACCCGAACCAGGGTGACCCCGACGTCGTCGGTGGCCGTCCCTTCGATCGTGACGGTCGTGGACGTGCTCGAACCACCCGCCGGAGACGTCACGACGGCCTGCCCGGGGTTGGTCGTGTCAGACGGACCTCCCGTGCTGACGCTGAAGCTCCGCCACGTGCTGTTGGCACCCACGTTGGCCGCCGCATCGACCGCCCGGGTCTGCAACCCGAAGCTGCCCGAGGCCGGCGGTGCGAACGTGTAGCTCCACCCCGTGGTGGTCCCGCCGGGGTTGTCGAGCGTCGCGAGCACGTAGGTGTACGTACCGAACGATGAGCCGTTCCACCATGTCGTGGTCGGGTTCAGCCGGATGGCGACCCGAACCTCGGTGACTCCGACGTTGTCGCTCGCCGTCCCGGTGATCGTGAGGGGCGACGGGCCGCTCGAACCACCCGCCGGCGACGTCACGACGGTCTGGTCGGGGTCGGTCGTGTCGGCCGAACCGAACGTCGAGAACCCGACCGGCCCAGCCGGCGACGGGTCGGCGACGAACGACGTGTCGACCGCTGTTGCGGTCACCGTGTACGCCCCGTTCGACGGCGCGATGAAGCTGTACGACCAGTTGGTCGCCGCCGCACCCGGACTCGCCAGGGTGGCGTTCACCGACGCGTCGAGGGTCGACCAGCCGGAGCCGGTCCAGTACTCGCCCCCGCCGTTCACTATCCGAACCTGCACGGAATCCACCGCGATGTTGTCTGTGGCCGACCCGGTGATGGACACCGGTCCGGTCGGGAACGACTCACCCTCGGTCGGCGTGCTCAGCACCGTATCCGGCGCCACGGTATCCGGCGGGCTCGAGGTCACAGTGAAGTCGACGTTGGGCATGGAGTTGTCGGTGTTGCCCGCCCCGTCACGCGCCTGCACCAGGATCCGGTAGTTACCGGCCGCGCGTGGCGTCCATGGCCACGTCCACCCGGTGGACAGACCCCCCGGTGTGTCCAGGGTGGTTTCGAACCACGCGAACCCTGTGCTGAATCCGGAGCCCGTCGCGGAGCCGTTCCACCACCGTCCGTCGGAAAGTCGCCTCAACGCGACACGCACCGAGGTGACGCCGACGTTGTCCGTCGCCTGTCCCGCGAACTCAACGGTCGTGTAGGGGAGCTGAGCGCCCACCGTCGGGAAGGTCAGCGTCCCGTCCGGCCGCGTCGTGTCCAAGGCGGGAGGCGGAGGAGGAGGCGGCGGCGTGGTCCCCGGCATCCCGAACGTTCTCTGAGCGAACTGGCTCAGGTTCCCGTTGAAGTCCCGGGTCTTGACCTGGAGCAGGTACACACCTCCCGCGCTCACTCCGGTGAACGTGTATCGCCAGTTCACGAACGTGGCAGGGGCATTGTTGCTTGTCCACCCCGCCAGGATCGACCGGCTGTTCGCCGTCTCCCAAGACGAGTTAGAGGGGTTCCACCATTTGCCGGTGTTCATATCCTGGATAGAGAGCTCGACGTTCCCGATAGCTGTGTTGTCCGTGGCCGTTCCCGTCATGTTCACCGGGTTCAACGGCTGGACGCTCTGGTTCGCCGGAGTGTTTATCGCCGGCGTTGGCGGATTCGTCGGGTCCGTCAGCTTGGGCAGGTTGGGGTCGAAGACCTGGATCCGGTCGTTGCCCGAATCCGTCACGTACAGACGACCTTGGGCGTCGGCGTCGATACCGGATGGTCCGCGGAAATCGTACGACCCGTCGCCGTAGGTCGAGCCCCACTTGCCGAGGAAGTTGCCGGACAGGTCGAATGCCTGGATCCTAGAGGCGGCCTCGTCCGTCACGTACAAGACGTTGTTCGTGATGACGCCATCGGACCCGTCGCGGAACTGGCCGTCGCCGGTGCCCGCCGACCCGAACTGGGACAACTTAGTCCCGGCCTGGTCGTAGACATCGATTCGGTCATTCGATGGGTTGACCACGTAGATGTTGCCGGTGGCCGGATCGACCGCCGTCCCATGGTTCGCGTTCGGGATCATCAAGAGCTCTTGGAACGTCGTAGCGTTGAAGATCTTCACGCTCGCAGCCATCCGGTCACCGATGATGGCGACGCGTGTGCCGTCGGTCCGCGTGAAGAACTCGATGTCGACCGGCCAGCGGAAGTGACCCGGGTCTGTATCGTCGCTGCCGATCAGGCCGATCTGCGTCACGTAGGTCGGAGCCGCGGCGTTGCTCGTCGGGTAGTTGTAGACCTGGATATGGTGTCCCCGTTCGTTCGCTAGCCAGATCCGCCGGCTAACGGGGTCGATCGCGATGCTCCGCGGGTAGTTCATGTTGAACGGCCCGCCGGGACCGCGCTCGCCCCACGTACCGATGAGGGCCCCCGTGGAGGAGAACCGGTCGAAACGCTGAGCCCACGCGTCGGCGACCCAGACATCACCGGTGAGGTCGTCGACCGCGGCGTCCCGCGGCTGAGCCAGCAGCCCTGCCGGAGGCTTGCGCGGCGGGGCGGGAGCGGTCAGCAAGGGCGTGCCGTTGGCGGTGTACTTCTCGGTCTCGAACCCGCCGAAGTCAGGCACCCAGACGTTCCCGCTCCCGTCGATGTCGATCTGGCGACCACCACCCGCGAACTGACCCGGGCCGTTGCCTTCACTCCCGAAGGAGAACAGGTAGTTCCCGTCCAGGTCGAAGACGTCGACATTCGAGAACTGGGCGTCGACCAGGTAGACGCGGTCGAGGTCCTCGTTGATAACGACCCCTCGGTTGTCTCCGCCGGTTTGGGTCTGGCCGAACGTCTGGAGGAGGTTCCCCGTCTCGTCGTAGATGTACGCGCGGCGGTTCCAGGCGTCCGAGAGGTAGACCCGGTTATCGTTGCCGACGTCGATGCCGTAGAGGCGCGGCGTCGTGTCGTCGGTCGTCCCCGGCGGGAGGACATCCCATTCGGAGATGAGGGTCACGTTCTGCGTCGCATCGTCGAAGTGGTAGCGAAGGACCCGCGGAGGGATCGTCGTGTCGTGCGTGAAGTGGCTGTCGAGCATCCAGACGTCGCCCGTGTCCTCCTCGACAGTGAGCCACACCGTGTAGAAGGCGCAGATCGTGGTCGAAGGGGTAGCGTTGCAGGTCCTTCCGACCGTCGTTCCCCCGTTGTTCTGCTTCGCGTACATGAAGTTCCCGTCCTTGTCGTACTTCGCGATCCCGACAGTGATGGGGTTGTCCTTCAGCTCGGCTACGTAGATGCTTCCGTCGCTCGGGTCCACACCGATCGTGTAAGGCTGTCCTAGGGCATCGTTCCTCCAGAAGTCGCCCAGGTGGTTCCCGTTCGTGTCGTACCGGCGGACCTGGAAGTTGAGGTAGTCACCGACCAGGACCTCGTTGGTCACGGGGTTCCACTGGACGCCCCACGAGAAGACCCCGGGTCGCCCGCTGCCTCCGATCGTCCTTTCGAAGCGCGGCGGGAATGACGCGGCGGATGCCGGCGCCGTCGGTACCAGCACGAGCACCGTGCTGGCGATCAGCGCGAGGGCGACCAGAGTCACCCCGGGGCGTCTGTGCGGTCCGTCGTTACGTTTCATGTGCACCTTTCCTCCTGATGATGCTAGCTAGCTGGCCACGACAGCGAACTCTTGGACCCGCTCGCCATTCATCTCGACTACGTACAGCGAAGTTCCCAACGGGGACAGGTCCATGCCCCACGGGAAGTTGAACCGTCCCAAAGTCATCCCCGGGCCACCGAAGGCCCGACGAACGTCCCATCCTTCCTCCAGAGGGCGGCCCGACCGGTGCCGGCGATCGTGCGAACGGGCGAGGGGACGCGAACGCCGCATCCGCGGGACCGGCAGGAAGCGTGAGTAGCGGTAGCGGGCTCGAGAGCCCGACGAGCGCTCGCGCTACGCCTCTGCGGATGGATCTGGATATCTTCATTCCCGGCAGGCCCCACCGACGGTCCCGGAGGGAGGAAGGCAACGCGAACTGGGACCGATCTGCTATCGAGCGTATCCGGTCCTCATCCGGACAACAATCGGCCGATGGGCTAGACCTTAAGACTTAGGTCATGCCTCTTCGGTGGAGGAACGCAGCCTCCGAAGATAGGGCGACCGTAGGCCGACCCGACCGCAGCGAACACCCCGAGACCAACTAGTCCAAGGAGGCCGGCTTCAAGCAAGAACGGCCGGCGCCGTAGGTCGCTGCGATCGCGACATCGAGGACGAGCCCGGAGAGGACCGATGCCGCAGCCGCGACGCTCGTCGTGCCGGACTGGCGGATCACGTCGCGCGTGGTGCGCTTGGGCCTGGGCGCCTCGGGATCGCTCTCGCTCAGTGGGATCGCCTTCGGATCGGGTTCCGGGTCAGCCTACGGTCTGGACTTGGCTACGTGTCGCAAGGCCGGGGTGCGTTCGACCTGGGAACGGGAGAGCGGGCCCGAAGGCCCGCTCTCGCTCTCGCCCGCCTCGCCTTCCGAGGTTAGGTGATGTTGAAGTTCTTCCAGACGCTGGTGGCGCCTACGTTGCCCGCAGCGTCGACCCCACGGGACTGGAGCCCGTAGTTACCGGTCGAAGGTGGCGTGAACGTGTAGCTCCACCCGGTGGTGGTGCCGCCTGGGTTGTCCAACGTGGCGAGCACGTAGGTGTAGGCACCGAACGTAGTGCCGTTCCACCACGTGGTTCCCGGGTTCAGCCGGATGTAAATCCGCACCGACGTCACCCCCACGTTGTCCGAGACCGTCCCGGTGATCGTCACCGTGCCGCCCGGATTGTTGCTGTTATTCCCGACCGGGAACGTGACCACGCTCTGGCCGGGGTTCGTCGTGTCGGCCGAACCGAACGTCGAGAACCCGACCGGGCCGGCCGGTGAGGCATCCGCCACGAACGACGAATCCACGGCGGTTGCCGTCACCTGGTACGAGTCGGATGATGGCGCGATGAAGTTGTACGACCACGTCGTCGATGTCGTGCCCGGCGTCGCGAGGGTGGCGTTCACCACCGCGTCCGTGGGTGACCAGGTTGAGCCGGTCCAGTACTGACCACCGGAGTTGGTGATCCGCACCGCGACGGAGCCCACGGCGAGGTTGTCCGTCGCGGACCCGGTGATGGATACCGGTCCGGTCGGGAACGACCCGCCCTCCGTGGGCGTGTTCAGCACGGTGTCCGGCGCCACCGTATCCGGCGGCACGTTGCTCACGGTGAACCGCACGTTCGGCGTGGAGTTGTCCACGTTGCCGGCCGCGTCGAGCGCCTGAACCAGGATCTGGAAGTCACCGGGGACTGTGCTCGATCTCGGCGTCCATGCCCATGTCCATCCGGTCGACGTGCCTCCCGGAGTATCCAGCGTCGTATCCCACCACCGGAACGTCGAGCTGAACCCCGATCCCGAGGTCGACCCGCTCCAGTACTGGTTGTTCGACAGGCGCTTCAACGAGACCCGCACCTGGTTCACACCCACGTCGTCGGTCGCCTGACCGGTGAACGTGATCGGCGCGAACGGCAGCGTCTGCTGAGGCGTCGCGATGGGGAACGTCAGCGTGCCGTCGGGGCGGGTCGTGTCCTGCGGCGGCAGCGGCGGCGCCGGGGCCACCGGAGCGGTGCCCGGCGTGCCGAACGTCCGCTGCGTCATCAAGCCGATTCCGCCGTTCGCGTCACGCGTTCGGGCGCGCACGAGGTACTCGTGCCCCGAGGTGATCCCGAGGAACGTATACCGCCACTGCACGCTGGTCATCGGCGAGCCGATACTCCCGCCTGAGTACGCGGCCAGGATCGGCCGGGTGGACGTGGCCACCCACGAGCTCTGACCGGGATCCCACCAGAGACCCGTGGTCATATCCTGGATGTAGAGGTCCACGCTCGCCACCGAGACCGCGTCCGTCGCCGTACCCGTGATCGTCACGGGCCCGAGCGTCGCCACGGCCTGCTGGTTCGCAGGCGCCGTGATTGCCGGGGCAGGCGGGGCGCCGGAATCCTGGAGCTTCGCCAGGTTCGGGTTGTAGACCTGGATCCGGTCGTTGCCGGCGTCGGTCACGTACAGGCGACCAGCGCTATCCGCATCCAGCCCGATGGCACCGCGATAGTTGTAGGCGCCGTCGGTGAACGCGCCGCCCCACCCGCCGAGGTAGGTGCCCTGCAGGTCGAACGCCTGCACGCGTGACAGGGCCTCGTCCGATTGGTACAGGACGCCCTCGCTGATAACGGCGTCCACGCCGTCGCGCATCTGGCCGGGGCCGGTACCGCTCGATCCGAACCTGAACGGCGTAACGCCATCCGCGTTCAACACCTGTGTCCCTGCCTGCGTGTAGACCTCGAACCGGTCGGCTTGCGGGTTATTGATGTAGATGTTCCCGGTCGCCAAGTCGATCGCGGTGCCGTGGTTCGCCACCGGGATCATAAGGATCTCTTGCCGCGTGACCGCGTCGAAGATCTTCACACTGGCGGCCATCCGGTCGCCGATGACCACCCTCATGTTGCCCGTGGGTGGCTGGTAGAACTCGAAGTCCACCGGCCACCGGAAATGTCCGGGATCGGTGTCGTCGCTCCCGATCTGCCCGATCTGGGCGACGTAGGTCGGCGACCCCGCCGCGCTGGTGGGGTAGTTGTAGACCTGGAGGTGGTGCCCACGCTCGTTCGCCACCCAGATCTGGCGGTTCTGCGGATTGATCCCGATGCTCCGCGGGTAGTTCATGTCGAATGGTCCGCCGGGACCACGCTGGCCCCAGGAACCCATGAGGGCCCCGGTCGAAGAGAACCGCTGGAACCGCTGGTTCCAGGCGTCGGCGACCCAGATCTCACCGGTCTGGTCGTCGACAGCCACGTCCCGCGGCTGGCCGAGGAGCCCCGCCGCCGGCTTCTCCGCGGGCACCGGGGCTCGCAGGAGCGGCGTGCCGTTCCAGCTGAACTTCTCGACCTCGAAGCCACCGAAGTCCCCAACCCACACGTTCTCGTCGTCGTCGATCGCCAGCTGGCGACCGCCACCGGTGAACTGACCGGGGCCGTTGCCCTCGCTACCGAACGAGCCCACGTATGCCCCCGCGAGCGTGAACATGTCGACATCGGAGTTCTGCGCATCGACCACGTAGACCCGGTTGCGGGCCTCATTGACCTCGACACCCCGGTTGTCCCCGCCGGTCTGAGTCACCCCGAACGTTCCGAGCAGCTCACCCTGCGGGAACGCCGTGCTCGTGGGCGCGTAGTGGTAGACGCGGCGATTCCAAGCGTCGCTGATGAAGAACGTGCCATCCGAGATCCGATCGATCCCGTAGAGCCGCGGGATGTCGTCGTCCGTCAGCACGTCTGGCGGCAGCACGATGATGTCCTGCGTCGCGTCCCGGGTCTCACCGGTCAACGTCGCGTTCGGGATGTACTTTGAGATCTTCGGCGGATCTGCGATCGTGTGCCAATAGTGGCTGTTGAGCATCCAAAGGAATCCCTGGTCGTCGACCGTGATCCACACCGAGTACGGCAACGCTGAACCCGTCGGTCGGATCTCGTACAGGAAGTTCCCGTTGACGTCGTACTTCGCGATCCGGTTGGAGTAGGGGTTGTCCTTCAGCTCCGCGACGTAGATCGACCCGTCTACGGGGCTGACCGCACAGGTGTACGGCTGCCCGTCCTGGTCGGAACGATAGAAATCGAAGATGTGGTTCCCCTGCTTGTCGTAGACACGGACCTGGAAGTTCAAGTAGTCCGTGACGTAGACATAGCCGGTGAACTTGCTGAAGCACGTTCCCCAGGCGAACACGCCCGGACGCCCACTGCCCCCGATCGACCGCAAGAACCGCGGCGGGAAGGTTGCGGCGGATGCCGGCGACGCCGGTATGAGCACCAGCACCGTGCTTGCGATGAGCGCGAGAGCAACAAGTGTCACCCCGCGGCGCTTGTTCGGTACGTCGTTGCGTCTCAAGTGCACCTTATCCTCCTTCTGATGCCAGCTAACTGGCCACGACAGCGAACTCTTGGACCCGCTCGCCATTCATCTCGACTACGTACAACGAGGTTCCCGATGGGGACAGGTCCATACCCCACGGGAAGTTGAACCGTCCCAGTGAACCGCCCGGGCCTCCGAAGGCCCCGACGAACGTCCCACCCTTCCTCCAGACCTTGATCATGTTGGCGCTCGAATCCGCCACGAAGACGAAGTCGGCGTCGATCTCAACATCTCCCACTTGACCGAGGTTGCTCGTCCCGCTCCCGGGTGTGCCGACCGAACCGAGGTAGCTCCCCGCGTTGGTGTAGTGGCGGACCCGGCCGGCGTCGGCGATCCAGATCGAGTTGTCGATGGGATCGAGGCCGATCCCTCGGGGCTGGCTGAACAACGGCCCTGCTCCGCTCCCGAACGAATAGAGGAGCGCCCCGACCGAACTGAGTACGTTCACCCTGCGCGTACCGATGTCGCCGAAGTAGATCCGACCGTCGGCACCGACGTCTACCTGGAACGCCTTGCCGTTCGCCTGCCATTGGTAGACGCCATCGTTCGTGTACTTCTTGATCCGGGAGTTGTCCGTGTCTGCGACGACGACCGCGCCGGTGGTGCGGTCGACGGCGATCCCGCGTTGGTAGTTGAAACCGTACGAGCCGCCCCCGCGGGAGCCCCATTGGGTCATGTATGACCCGTCTGCCGCGAACTTCTGGATGCGCCAGTTCCGCTGGTCGGCCACGAAGATCTGGCCGTTCGCATCAACAGCCACGCCGGAAGATGCGTTGAATCCGCCGTCGGGAGGTCCGAGGGTAGATGTTGCCAAGATGAATTGACCGCTGGAAGTGAACTTCTGCGCCTTGAAATCGGGCATGTCAGCGACCCACACGTTCCCATCGTGATCCACCGTCACCCCTCGACCTCCACCGACGAACTTCCCAGGGGTCGAGCCGACCCCGCCGAAGCGGAGGAGGTATGTGCCGGTCGTCGTGAACTTGCTCACATACCCGTTCGAGGCGTCGACGATGTAGACCCACTCGTTCGCCTGATCGACCGCGAGGCCGCGCATGTCCCCACCGAACCGGCCGGGGCTCGACCCGCTCGAGCCGAAAGAGCGGACGAACGACACGCTCGAAGCCGTGGTCCCCGCGTCTTGGAGCCGGAAGACGTCGACGCGCCGGCCCGACGCCTCGGCGACGAACAGGAGATCGCTCGTCGGGGAGTCGCAGTGATAGCAGATGTCCATACCCCGTGGCGTCTGAACCCTCCCCGGGCTCGTCGTGCCGAACTGGAACAGCTCAGTGCCGGTGGGTGACACCATGACCAAGTTGTTGTCACGGGAGTCGGCGACGACGAGCCTGCCGTTGCTCGTCACGGCTTGATAGGCGGGATAGATGAACCGCCCGCTTCCCGAGCCTGCGCTCGGCCCGCCTACGCTGTACAGGAACGAACCGGTCGCCGAGTACTTGTCGACAGTCGCTCCCGCGTCGACGTCGCCGAAATAGAAGTCACCGTTCCGCGGATCGACCGCGACGCTGTAGGGCGCCTGGTGAGCCGCCGGTCCGGTGAAGTTCGGCCCGACGAGCTGTTGGTCGAAGGAGCCGTCAGTGTTGAAGGTTACGACGCGCCAGTTCCAGTAGTCGGTCATCAGGATCTTGCCGTCGAGCGTGGTCGCGAGACCCCACGGGTAGACGTCGGCGTGTCCTGGGTCACCGATCTGACGCACAGGCACCAGTGAGACCGTCGTCGCTGCACCCGCGGCGACGGGAACGAACCACGCCACGGCGACCAGCGCAGCGAGGGCAGCCGACAGGGCGCCGAGCCGTTTCGTCATCCGACTTGCCCTCCCATCTCAGCTGCCCCGATCTCGGTAGCCGGAACCTGATACCGGCGTAACTAGTCCCCGCTGTGGGTTCTGCCTTCTTCTTCTGTTCGGACGCCCGACCTAGCCCTCGGAGTGTCGATGTGTTCCGGGGATTCTGACGGTCATCAAGGGGATACGGCATCCCCACAATGGGGGATACGGGTCATAGCCTTTGTCGTAGGCCAACTGCGGGGTCGACGACCGTCGCGGATGGTTAGTCGCATCTGGAGCGGGTTGCCCTTAGGCCGATCGTTTGACGGGCAACCCTACACGGTCACGGAGCGACCGTGTAGGGTTGCTGGCTACATCGATCAGAGGTCGGTGCCGCCCGGACCAATGCCTTAAGGCGAAGGACCCGAGCGTCCCCAGGTCACCGACCAGGTACTTCCCCCCGAGCGACCAAGGAGTCTCGCCATGTCACTTGAGCGTACGTCCCCGTCTGGGGCGCCCGTTCGTTCAGAGCACCCCCCCTCCCGGCGGAGGGTCGGAGTCGCCCTGGCCCTCACGCTGGTCGCGGCGCTGCTGGCTGTCGCCCCGACGGTTGGAGCCGGAGCCGCGGCATCGTCATTCCTGGGAACCAAGCCCTATCTTCGTCTCTTCACGCAAGCCGGGGACTGCATGCAGATCATCAACGCCAACAACCTCATGGGCTCAGCCCTCACGGCCAAGCTCGACGAGCTCACGTCGTACTACGTGCACTTCCACAGTGAGGGGAGCAACAACTTCCAGCTCGGCAAGGACTGCCAGGGCTCGTCACCGACCACGTTCGCGTCCAAGCTGGCGGGTCGGGGCGCGTGGGTTTCGAACTATAGGAACGGCTCGTTCGTCTCCCAGGCGAACCTTGGTCAGATCAACTTCGGTGAGGCGGCCGACATCGAGACGAAGGCGCCCCTGCGCGATCGGCACATACTGGCCCGGCAACTACATCCCCAACCAAGCCGGGAACGACAATTCCACCGGCGCCCGGCTGACGGCGGCCCTGACCGCGAACGCCACCACGGTGAGGGTCTCTTCGGTGGCATCGAGCGGTCGCCCGTCAGGGAGTTCCTCCACCTGGCCGTACATCAATTCGAAGGGTTCAGGCCTGAACGCGAACGCACATTCGAAGAGCACGGCCGACTACGTCTCGTGGATCAGGGTGGACAACGAGCTGATGCAGATCACATCGAATCCCGCCACCAGCGGCACCGACGTGGTTCTGACCGTCCGTCGCGGGCTCTGGGGGACCGGGGCGACATCACACTCCGTGAGTAGCAGGGTCATGGCTCCTACCTACCTCGGGAACCGGAACGCCGACTCCAGCCTGAGCGGGACCCCGAGCCGCAACAACGCAAGCTACCCCCTCCGCTACGCCATCAAGATCTGGCAGTCGAACGGCTACGGCTGGCTGGCAGACCGTATCCAGGCGTCGTTCGGCTCCGGGCTCCAAGGGTTCAACACGGTGTGGCTGGACGTGTCGAGCTGTCACCAGGACAACCATTCCGACCCCTACGGCAACCCGGTCTTCGGCTGGTACGACGCCAGCAACACGAAGATGATGGCCACGCAGTACGGCGCTGCCCAGAAGACGAAGCTCGCAGGTCTTCGCTCGCGTTTCCCCGGCGTGAAGTTCACAGGGAACAACATGTTCCAGAACGACGCCTGTAACTTCGACCTGCTGGGAAACGCGTACGACGGCGGCGTCATCGAGAACTACCTCCAGTCCGCGAACGGCTCGTGGGCCGAGCAGATGGAAACGACCTTCGCCGCGATGGTCGGCAACTGGCCTGCGCTCTACTGGGCCCGGTGGGATTACGGCTTCGGTGGATCGGTTCCCGCCTACAAGCGGTTCACGTATGGCTCGGTTCTCCTGGCCTACCGCACGTCAGATACGCGCTACCAGTACGGCGGCACGTTCAACCTGAACAAGCCCGACGAGCTCTTCTTCTGGAACTTCGGAGCCCCGCAGGGCAGCCCGAGCTCGATAACCGATGTCGATATCCCTGGTACCTCGCTCTACAGGCGTGACTTCGCGAACGGGTTCGTGGTCGTGAATCCATCGAACTCGTCGGCGAACTACAGCCTGGGGGGCACCTTCTACGACGCGGTCAACAAGGACGCTTCGGGCAACCCGGAGGCCGTCACGTCCGTGACGATCGCCGCACACGACGCCGCCTTCCTCCTGCGCGACTCAAGCTCTGGCGGTGGCGGTGGCGGCGGTGGCGGTGGCGGTGGCGGTGGCGGCGATACGACGACGCCCAATACCACGCTGACCCAGCCGGCCGCGGGAGCGTCGATCCCCAGAGGCACCATCAACATAAGCGGCACTGCGACCGACAACACGGGCGTCACGCGAGTGAGCGTCGGCATCCAGCGGACTTCGACCGGTCTTTGGTGGCATGCCAACGGAACCTGGGGGTCCTACCAAGCCCTCACGGCGACCCTGGTGTCCGCCGGCGCCACGACCACGACGTGGCGCTACCGGTGGCCTGCGCCCAACACAGGGAACTTCTTGATCCAGGCTACTGCGCGAGATGCCGCGAACAACGTCGACGCGTCACCCGCCACGAGGTCGTTCAGGGTCAGATGGAGAGCCCGAACTTCGACTTAGGGTCGAGTCTGACCTTGATCCTGACCTGACGCGAGCGATCGTAACCTGATCTTCTTCTGGGACGCCGGTCGAGGGTGTCCGTAGCTCCCGCTGATGCGCCGACACATGTCAAGGGCCGCATGGCGAAGAACCACTCACCCGAGAGGGTGACACCCGCCGTGGGCCCCGTTCGTCACCGAATCAGCCGACCGACCGATACAGGAGGGGCGCCCACCAAGCCGACGTAGCCAGTACGGAATCGAACCGTGATGCCGGAACCCACCGAGGGGGCGGAGTCGCACACACGTGCCACCGTCCTGCACCCACGGAGGTCTGGTCAGGGGGAGGTACGCACTGATGCGAACGAAGCGATCGATCGGGACGGCGCTCGCGATCTTCATGGTGTTCCAGCTGGTGGGAGCGCTCGGCTCGGCGGGGCCTCGGCTTCCGCTCCCGACTTCCCGTCGCTGCTTCCGAACCATCCGTACCTCAGGCTCTTCACGCAGGTGAACGACTGCCTTCAAACCCGTACTGCGAACCAGCTCACGGGGTCGTCTCTCTCGGCCCGGCTCGACGAGCTCACTCGCTGGTTCGTCCACTTCCACAGCGAGGGCAGCAATAACTGGTTGCTCGGGAAGGACTGCCAAGGGTCGTCGACGACGACGCTCGCCAGCAAGCTCTCCGACCGAGGCGTCTGGACGTCGAACTATCGCAACGGCTCGTTCGTCTCCCAAGCCAATCAGGGCCAGATCAACTTCGGGGAGGCCGCCGACATCGAGACGAAGGCGCCCCTTTCCATCGGCACCTACTGGGCGGGCAACTACCGGCCCAACGTAGCCGGCAACGACGCCTCGACTGCGGCACGGCTCACGCAATCGCTTTCCTCCGGAGCCACGACCGTCACCGTATCGGCGGTACCTGCGTCCGAACGCCCCTCCGGCACGTCCGGAACATGGCCATTCCTCAACTCCAGAGGAGCCGGACTGAACATCAACGCACACTCGCAGAACACCTATGACTTCGTTTCGTGGATCCGCGTGGACAACGAGATGATGCAGGTCATCGCCAACCCACAGCTGAGTGGAAACGACGTCATCCTCACGGTTCGCCGCGGGCTGTGGGGCACCAACGCCGCCTCGCACACGGTCGACAGCCGGGTCATGTCGCCGACCTACATCGGCAACGTCAACGGTGAGTCGCAGCTGAACGGCACGCCGCTACGAGCGGACCCGAGCTCCCCGCTCCGATACGCGCTGAAGCTATGGCAGTCCGACGCCGCCAACTGGATCGCCGACCGGATCCAGACGACCTTCGGCGCGGGACTGCAAGGCTTCAACACCGTTTGGCTCGACGTGTCGAGCTGTCATCAGGACAACCACGCCGATCCCTCCGGGAACCCGGTGTTCGGTTGGTACGACGCTGGGAACACGAAGATGAACGGCACCCGATACGGGGAGACGCAGAAGGCGAAGCTCGCTGTCCTGCGCTCCCGCTTCCCAGGCGTGAAGTTCACGGGCAACAACATGACCTACAACGACACGTGCAACAACGATCTGCTGAACAACGCCTACGACGGTGGTGTGCTCGAGCACTACCTGAAGTTGGAGATGGGAGCCAGCTTCACGAGCCAGATGGACCTGACGTTCGACTCGATGGCCAACAACTCGCCGGCACTGTTCTGGGTTCGGTGGGACTACCTCATGAACGGCAACGTCGAGGCCTACAAGCGCTTCGCGTACGCGTCCGTCCTGCTCGGCTACCGCACCAGCGCCAGCCGATACCAGTACGGCGGCACGTTCAATCTCGACAAGCCCGGGAACCTGTACTTCTGGGATTGGGGCACTCCCCAGGGCACTCCATCGCAGCTCTCCGATGTCGCGATCCCGGGAACTCCCCTGTACCGTCGAGACTTCCAGAATGGCTTCGTCTTGGTGAACCCCTCGAACTCACCGGTCAGCTACAACCTTGGCGGCACCTTCTACGACGCTGTCGCGAACGACACGAACCCGGTGCCGGTGACGTCCGTGACCGTCGGCGCACGAGACGCTGCTTTCCTGCTGCGTCCCGCCTCTGGCTCGGGGAGCCAGACGCCTGCCCCGACGCCGACTCCCTCGCCGAGCCAGGCCCCGCCGCCCAGCCCGGCGCCGTCGCCTTCGCCTTCGCCTTCGCCATCTCAGTCGCCCACAACCACGTTCCCGATCGGAACCACGACGATCACCGTGCCGTCGGGATCGAAGAACCTGTCGGTGACGGTGCACTATCCAGCCACGAGCGCCGGCGCCGACAAGCCGGTCGCTCCCGGTACGCATCCGCTCATCGTGGTCGGTCATGGAGCCGCGTTGACAGGGGTCGATTCGGCCACGCAGAACGACTACCTCGCCTCCGCTGGCTACATCGTGGCTGGGCCGTCGTTCGGGAACATCGTCTACGACATCCCGCAGGGCGCACGCGACGTGACGGCCGTGATCACGAACATGTCGGGGCTCTCGTCGGGCCTCCTGGCGAACAAGGTCGATGTCGCACGGGTCGGGTATCTGGGGACCTCGATGGGCGGCATGATCGGCCTCGCCCTGCTACAGCCCGCCACCTATGACGCCCGTGTCAAGGCCATCGTCGTACGTGCCGGGAGCACCACCGGAAGCGGAGCGCTGGTTGCAGGGCCCGCCCTGCTCCAGATGCATGGCACGGCGGATACGACGGTACCGTTCGCATCCGGTCAGGCGGCCTACGCGCGAGCCCAAGCACCCAAGGCGTTCATCTCGCTCGCCGGTGTGGGACATGACCTCGTCGTCCAGGGCCCGCTCTTCAAGGAGGGTCCGCTGGGGTTCTTCGCGCGGTTCGTGCTCGGCGACCCGGGTGGTCTCGAGCGCCTGAACGCTGCCGTCGCGGCAACGCCTATCGCGACGATGGAATCGCAGTGGGGAGCGGCACCGCCCCCTTCGCCGAGCCCGATCCCGTCGGCCCCGCCGTCGCCGAGCCCTGTGCCTTTGCCGTCGCCGTCTCCGTCGACCCCGCAGGGGCCAGCACCGCCTGCCCCGTCACCCAGCCCGGCGCCTTCGCCTTCACCAAGTCCTCAGCCGATCCCCGACAACACGGCGCCCGATACATCGGTGAACTCGCCGGCTAACGACGCCACCCTACCCTTGAAGTCCGTCGCGATCCGCGGGGGGGCAACGGACAACGTGGGTGTGGCCCAGGTCTTCGTTGCCATCCGCAACAAGGTCTCTCGCTTGTGGCTGCAGCCGAACGGGAACTGGGGCTCGACTTATCAGAACCTGCCGGCGAGCGTACCCTCGCCTGGAGCCACTTCAACATCCTGGTCGTACAACTGGGCGCCTCAGACCCCAGGATCATTCATCCTGGTCATCAAGGCGAAGGACAGTGCGGGGAACCTTGATCCCTCCCCCGCCGGTTCATCCTTCAAGGTGGGCTCCGATAAGCTCGCGGCGCGAGCGCGGGTGGCAACCAGGAACGTTCGCGCCCGGCCCAACGCTCGACCCGGTCGGAACGTCCTCCTGCGCGGGTCGGCGTTCGACAACCAGGCGGTCGGCGCGGTGTTGGTCGCCATCAAGAGCAAGGCCACCGGCCGCTACTGGCACCCGGGCGGCAAGTGGGGGCGCCAGCACTACTACCGCTCGAGGCTGGGCACGCCGGGAGCCCGCTCGTCGAACTGGCGGTTCCGCGTGCAGCTTCGCCCCGGACGCTATCGATTGCAGCTTGCTTCGATCGACTCCTCGGGCAACCTGTACATCAGGTGGATCAGGATCCGCGTACGCTATCACCGCTGACCCACGCGCCCGGCCGTGGACACGGCAAGGGCGGCCCTCGGGCCGCCCTTCCGGCTCCCCCGGTGCTCATCCGGTGGAAGCTTAGGTAACCGTGAAGACCCTCCAGATGGTGTTCGCGCCCAGGTTCCCGGCCGCATCCAACGCTCGCGCCTGGAAGCCATAGCCACCGGTCCCCGGTGGGTTGAAGATGTATGTCCAACCCGTGTTGACGCCGCCGGGCGTATCCAGAACGGCCGTCACGAAGGTGAAGGCTCCCCACCCCGATCCGTTCCACCACTGGCCGGTGGCAGCGTTCCTGATCGAGACGCGAACCACCGTGACGCCGACCTCGTCGGAGGCGGTGCCGCTCACCGTGATCGGCGCCGGCCCCGACGAGTTGTTCAATGGCGTGCTGACGAGGGTCACAGGTGCCGACGTGTCGACGAACGGCGGCTGGATCGTGAAGCTCCGCGGCGCGGTGCTCGTGCCGAGGTTGCCGATCGAATCGACACCGCGGACCTGTACCGCGTAGCTGCCCGCGGCCGCGGGGTTGAACGTGTATGCGTAGCCCGTACTCGTGCCGCCCGGGTCGTCGAGCGTCGCGGTAACGAACGTGGTGCCGGTAACCCAGCCCGATCCGTTCCACCACTGCAGACTGTTGCTGTCCTGGATCGACACCCTCACGGCGGCGACCCCTGAGGGGTCTGAGGACGTCCCGCTCACGCCGACCGAGCCGAAAGGCAGAGACTGGCCGCTCGAGGGTGTGATCAGAGCGATCGTCGGCCCGGTCGTGTCTCCGCCGGGAGCCGTGATGTTGAAGTTCCTCCAGGTCGTGTTGCCGCCGACGTTCCCGCTGGTGTCCACCGACTTCACTTGGATCCCGAAGTTGCCTGCTATCCCGGGGTCGAACGGATAACTCCAGTTCACGGCGACGCCGCCGGGATCGTCCAACGTGGCCACGACGTATGAACCACCGGCCCCCCAACCGGTGCCGGTCCACCATTGCAGGGTGGCGTTGTTGCGGATGGCCACGCGGACCGCGGCCACCCCCGAGTTGTCGGTTGCGGATCCGCTGATGCCGATCGGTGCCGGTCCTGATGAACCGTTGACCGGTGAGGAGATGGTCGTGTCGGGCAAGGTCGTGTCCACAGGAAGAACCGTGAATGCACGGGACGCAGGTGACGTGTCGACGTTGGTCGCGGCGTCGGTCGCTCTGGCGAACGCCGTATAACCGCCCGAGGCTGGCGAGTGCCAGGCGTATGACCAACCCGTCGAGGGAGCACCCGGAGAGAAGAGCGTAGTGCCGAGCCACTGCTGCGAACCGGTCCAGGCCGACCCACTCCACCACTGGCCGGTTCCGTCGTCGCGGATCGATACGGCGACCGACACGACGCCGACGTTGTCGGTCGCGTCTCCCGCTATCCCCACCGTGCCCGCCGGCACGGACTGCCCCGAGGTCGGCGCCGTGATAGAGGTATCGGGCGAAACCGCATCGCTGACACCTGCCACCGTGAACCGCGTGAAGGGGGCATCGGTTTCGACGTTCCCGGCAGCATCCAGCGCCCTCGACGTAACGAAGTAAGAGCCACTGCCTGCGGCTCCACCGAAGAAGCTGTAGCTCCAGGTCGTCTCGAGCGCCCCCGGAGTGACCACGGTGCCCGGGATCCAGATCTGGGATCCGTTGACGAACGTCCCCGTGCCCGGGTTGAACCAGCGGTTCGTGTTCCGATCCTTGATCGAGACCTGAGCTTGCGTGATGCCGACGTTGTCGCCCGCGGTCCCCTGGAATGTGACCGGGCCTACCGGCACCGTGGCGTCGATGGGCGGCGCGGTGATCGAAGTGACCGGCGGAAGCTTGTCGCCGGGTGACCCAGCGGTCGAGAAGTCGACGACCGGGATCGTCGCCGATGCGATCGACGAGATGTCGGTACCCCGCACCTCAGCGTGGTAATGCCTGTCGTAATCCGCGCCATTGAACGCGAACGAATAGGTCATGCTCGTGATCGAGGCGCCGGAAACAGGCGCCTGGTTCCATCTCTGCGCGGAGCCCCAAGTGGCGGTCCTGGAATCCCACCAGAGGTTCGTGTCGGTGTCCTTCACGGATACCTCGACCTGCGCGACGCCGAACGGCGCCGAATCCGTCGCCGAGCCCGAGATCCGAAGGCCACTCGCCGCGATGGTGGCACCGTTCGTAGGCGACGAGATCGTCACGACTGGTTTCTTGTTGTCGCCCGTCGGCTTAGGCACGGTGGTGGAGTAGACCTGGATGCGGTCGTTGGCCGAGTCGGCTACGTACAGGTTGCCCACAGCATCGTGAGTGATACCGGCCGGATTGCTGAATTGGTAGGGACCAGTTCCGTAACCCCCCCACTTCCCCAAGTAGGCCCCGTTCAGGTCGAACGCCTGGATCCGCGAGAGTTGCGTGTCGGTGATGTAGACGACCCCGTTCACTATGGTGATGCCCCAAGGGTTCTGAAACTGGCCGTTTCCGGACCCTGTGCTTCCCCACGTCCGGATCGTCGTCCCGAGGTTGGGTGACAGCACAGTTACCTTGTCGCTGGACCATGAGACCACGTACACGTTGCCGGTGGACGGATCGACGGCGACACCGTTGTTGCTCAGGCTCTTCTGATTGATCTCGACACCGGTGTCTGCGTTCAGACGTTTGACCACTCCCGAGTTGTAGTCGCCGATGTACGCAAACCCTCCGTAGAAGTCTGCATCAACCGGCCACCGGAAGTACCCCGCGGCAGAGGAGTCGTTCGTCTCCGACCCGAGCGTGTCAACGTAGCTTGCGTCGGCGTTGAACCGGCGGATGTTGTGCGCACGGGTGTTCGTCACCCAGAGCCGGTTGAGGTCCTGGTCGAACCCGATACCGCGCGGATAGTCGAAACCGTACGGAGCGAGCGAGTTGCGTTTGCCGTACGACGCCTCGACCGATCCATCTGGCAGGAAGACCTGGAAGCGCTGCGCCCAGGTATCAGCGACGTAGACCTTGCCTGTGTCGTTGTCGACGGCGACGCCACGCGGCTGGGAGAGCGAACCAACGGGCGCGCCGGCAGCCGGGTCGGGATATATGCCCTTCAGCGTGCCGTTCGGCGTGAACCGTTGGAACCGGAAGTTGCCGTAGTCGGCGTCCCAAACGTCGCCGTCGGGCCCAACCGTGAGTTGGCGGCCGCCGTCTGCGAACTGGCCCGGCCCCGAGCCGTTGGAGCCCCAGTTCTTGAGCGGCGTACCGGTGAGCGTGAACTTCTCCACCTGCCCGGCGTCCGAGTCGTTCACGTAGAGCCAGCCGTTGACCTCGTCGACCGCGACACCGCGAAGGTCGCTCGAGAATTGCCCGACCGCGTCCCCGGGGCCTCCGATATCGCGGATCCACGTGGGCGTCGAAGTGCCGGCCGTCGCGTAGACGTGGACCTCTTTGTTCGTAGAGTCGTTGATATAGAGGTTGTCGCTTGCGTCCATCGCGATGCCGTACCCGATCCCCATCGCCCCGTTGTTGCTCCCCCACGTACCGAAGCTCCGGCAGGCGTAGGTACCGGAGGTTGCCTTGAGGCAACCCGATGTGCTGCCGGTAGGCGAGAACTGGCGGATCTTGGGCGGCGTAGACGAGTTGTTCCAGTAATGAGCGTCCTGTACCCAGATGTTGCCGTACGAGTCGACCGTCAGCCACACGTGATAGTGGTTGCCGCTCGTGAACCCGGACAGTGAGATCCTGGCGAGGAAGACCCCCGTCTTGTCGTAGCGGGCCACCACCCCTCGCGCGCCGCCGTCCGCGAGCTCGGGCACCAGGATGTCACCGTTTCTGGGATCGACCGCTAGCGAGTATGGCTGTCCATCCGGGTTGGGTCGATAGAACGACCCCAGCAGGTTCCCGTTCATGTCGTATCGACGGATCTGGAAGTTCAGGTAGTCCCCGACCACGATCTCGTTGCTCACGGGGTTGTATTGGATCCCCCAGGCGAACACAGCAGGCTCGCCATTGCCGCTTATCGACCTCATGATCGAGGGAGGAGACCATGCGGCTTCCGCAGGGGCGGCGGAGGCGACCGTCAACGCGACCGACGACACGCAAAGGGCCAGGGCGCCGACGAAGAGACGGGGGAGGCGAGCGTGCATGATCTTCCTCAGGTCACCGTGAAGTTCACGAACGGGTTGGTCGTGAAGTTGCCTGCCGCGTCATCTGCGCGGACCATCAGGCCGTAGCTGGCGGCGGTCGCCACGAACCCGGAACTCCACGATGTGGATGGTGCACCCGGCGAACCCATGGTGGCATCGCTGGCCCACGTGAATGTCGACTGCCACGTCGCGCCGTTCCACCACTGGTTCGTCGTCTTGTTCTTGATCGCGACACGCACCCTGGTGACACCGACGTTGTCCGTGGCGTTCCCGGACAAGTTGATCATGCCCGCCGGGAAGCCCTGGTTGTTCGTCGGCACCGTCGTGGTCGGCACCGGAGCTTGGGTGTCAGAGGTCGTCGACGTGACGGTGAAGTTCACGAACGAGTTGGTCGTGAAGTTGCCCGCGGCATCATCTGCGCGAACCATCAGGCCGTAGCTGGCGGCGGTCGCCACGAACCCGGAACTCCACGATGTGGATGGTGCACCCGGCGAACCCATGGTGGCATCGCTGGCCCACGTGAATGTCGACTGCCACGTCGCGCCGTTCCACCACTGGTTCGTCGTCTTGTTCTTGATCGCGACACGCACCCTGGTGACACCGACGTTGTCCGTGGCGTTCCCGGACAAGTTGATCATGCCCGCCGGGAAGCCCTGGTTGTTCGTCGGCACCGTCGTGGTCGGCACCGGAGCTTGGGTGTCAGGTGCGCTCGCGGTAACGCTGAACTGGATCCACGGGCGCGTTGGATCTTCATTCCCGACGGCATCTTTCGTCACGACGCTTACGGCGAAGTTACCGACGACGGGGGTCCACGTTGCCGTCCAGTTCACCGCCGTCGAACCAGGGACATCCAGTGTCGCCATCTGCCGGTAGACCTTCGACCCCCAAGTGCCGTCGGACTGCAGCCACAGGCCGCTGTCGCGGTTCTTGATCCCTACTTCGACCGACGCGACGCCGCTCTGGTCGTCGATCGCCGTGCCTGCGATGGTGCCGATCGAACCCACCACATAAACACCGTTCTGGATAGGCAGTGTCACGGAAGCGTCGGGCGCACCCGTGTCCGGCGGCGCGGGCGGCGTTTGCATGACGCTCCAGAACGTCACGCTGTTGTGGAGGTGATCGGAGACGGCCAGCGTTTGTCCGTCGGGTGATAGAGCGACGCCCTTGGGGGCATCTAGCGCGCCCGCACCGAAAGCCGCGATCGGAGTACCGGAGGTACCGAATATCTGCACGCGGTCGTTACCCGTATCCGCGACGAACAGGACTTCGGCGTCGTTCACGACGCCGAAGGAGATGTTGTGCGGGTCCTTCAGCAGCCCCGGCCCGGTCCCCTTGTTAACGATCGTGCCGATAAGGGTGCCTGTGTCGTCGTACTTCGTGATCGAGTCCGCCGCTCCGTCGTTCGCCACGAAGACGTCACCGGCGGAATCGATCGCGATGCCGCGCGGCTGGCTGACGCCGTTCGTTACGGTCTTGAGGACGATCCCCGCGGCATCGAAGTGGAGCAGCCGGTTGTTGTCCGTGTCGGCGACCCAGTAGGTGCCGTTCGCGGCGATCGCCGTCTCGTGCGGCCGACCTAGTCCGGTCGAGAGCGGAGCGATCGCGTTGATGAAGGAGCCGCTCGGGTTGAACAACGAGAGTCTGTTGTTCTCGCTGTCGGTGACGACGATCGTGCCGTCGGTAGCCACCGTGACCGCCCGTGGGAACGTCAAGCCTCCAGCGACCGGGCCATAGGTGCCCCACTGGGTGGCGAAACTGCGGTTGGCGTTGAACTTCTCGATCCGGTGGTTGAACCAGTCCGCCACGTACAACTCACCGCCGGGCCCGTAAGTGAGGCCGAACGGTCCGTTGAAGCCGCCCGCCGCTGGCGGCGTACCGCCGATCGTCTCGGCGTAGACCGGGGCACCCGATCCGTCCACCGTGAAGCGCTCGAGTTGGAAGGACCACTGATCGCCCACGACGACACTGCCGTTGGCGAGGAAGATGCCGGACTGCTGACGGAACTGGCTCGGGCCGGTGCCGTAACCAGCGCTCGTTGCCGCGATCAGGGATCCGTTGTTCTGCACGTGGACCAGGAGGTAGTTCTTCGCGTCGCCGATCCAGAGACCTCCGCTGCCATCGGACGCGATGGCGCGAGGCCGATCGATCGCGAAGCTGCCGATCCCGGCACCGGTGGTCTTGTTGATCGAGACCACGCGGTCGTTGTCAGTGTCGCCGGCGTACAGGTTGCCGTCGCTGCCGATGGTCACGGTTCTCGGCCGGGATAGCGGGGTGCCGCCCACCGACGTCGTCGACCAGATCTCGGCATCGGTGTTCGGGTCGATCTTCACTATCCGGTCGTGATACGTGTCGGCCACATAGACGCCGGTGCTGTCGACCGCCAGGCCCCATGGGCCGTCCAGGCCGGCCCCGTCGATCTGTTTGACGACTGTGCCGGTCTTCGTGATCTGGACCACCTGATGGTTGGCGCCCGTTTGATCGCCTATCCACAGGTGGATACCGTCGGGGTCCAGAGCGATCGAGCGGGGATCGTTCCAGCCCGTCGCAGAGACGACCGTCACGTTGCGCGCCGCGTCGATCCTAACGACGCGGCTGTTGCCGGAGTCCGCGACGTACCAGTTGGTTCCGTCGGAGACGCCCCCGCCGGGATACAACGGAGCGACTCCCCCGGGGTTAGAGATCGACCCGTCCGCGGTCACGCTCAGGCTGACTGTGGTCTCGCCGATGCGGAACTTCTGCACCCGGTGGTTGTACGTGTCAGCCACGTACAAGAAGCCATTCGCGGCCACCAAGGAGTGCGGACGGTCGAACTGCCCCTCCGCGCTTCCCAAGTTGCCGAACCCGTCGCCCAGGTCGTTCAGGTTCGCATCGAAGTGACGGATCCGTCCGTTGCCGGTGTCGGCGACCCATATGGAACCGTCGGCCGCGACCGTGATGCCTTCCGGTGCCTTGAGCCCTGCCCCGGCCTGCCCCACGTACTGACCGGTGAGGGTGAACTTCTGGATCCGGTTGTTGTCCGTGTCGGCGACGTAGACGTTGGTGGCACTCGCAGCCACGCCCTGGGGATGCTTCAGTTGACCGTCGCCGATCCCGCCCACACCGATAGGTGCCCCGTAGGTCCCCGTCGAGGGGTCGTATGCGACCACGCGATCCTTCCAGCTGTCGGCGATCCACAGCCTGCCATCGGGGGCGAAGGACAGATCGGTCGGATGGTCGAAGCCGCCGATCTGGGCGCCATCGATCGAGAGGTCGGCTCCCGACAGCCCCGGGTCCCATCGCTGGATGTTGTTCCCGCGCGTGTCCGCGGCCCAGACCCGGCCGTCGGCAGCAACCGCAACGGCTTCGGGCCACGAGAACTTGCCCAGTCCGGTGCCACGGCTCCCACCTGAGGAGATGTAATTCCCCACGGAGTCGAGGGACTGGATGCGCTGGTTGAGACGTTCCATCACGTACACGTTCCCGTTGGGTCCGACGTCGATGCCGTACGGCTGGGCGAATCCCGGAACGGGCGCCGAGGCTCCCTCGATCGACGACGCATAGGTGCCGTTGGCGTTGAAGACCTCGACGCCATTGCCCCAGAAGTCGAGCCCATACACCTTGCCGGCGCCGTCGACAGCTACACGTCGAAGGTGGTTGAACTTGCCGGGCTCGAAACCGGGGACCCCAGGATCGGGACAGGGAGCCGGGTGCGCGGCGCAGCGGCCGCCCCAGGCGGTCGTGTAGGTCCAGTTGCCGCCGGAGAGGTCGTAGACCACGATCCGGCCCGTGCCCGTGTCCGCGACGTACATCCGGGTCCCCGTCGCGCTCCACACCATGTTGTAGGGGAAGTTCAGATCGCCGTCACCGGGACCGCCCAGCGTGACAGCGGGAGTTGGATTCCAATTCCCCGCAGCGTCCGCAACGAACGCCTTGATGCGGTGGTTCGAGTAATCCGAGACCCAGATCCGCCCATCGGGACCTCTCGCGGCGTCGCGCGGACCGTTGACGCCGATATCCGGTGACGTCCACTTGAACACTCCGTTCGCGTCCCATGCCTTGATGCGGTCCTGGGACGACGAGGAGACCAGGATCTGCTGGTTCACGGGGTCCCACGTAACGCCGATGGGCGTGAACAGACAGTCGCTACAGGAACCGGTGGTGCCGCGTGTCCACAGATGGTTGCCGGCGGGATCGAACTTCTGGATCCGGTTGTTCTCCGCGTCGGCGACGTAGATGTTGCCCGCCCCATCGAGGGCGGCGTCTCGGGGGCTCTCGAACTGACCGTCGGCCGAGCCGGGCGAACCGAACTCGGACACCTTGGTCCCGTTGAGGCTGTAGCGCAGGATCCGGTCCAGACCAGTGTCCGCGATAACGAGTTGATTCGTCGTCGCGTCGAAGTCGAAGCCGGACGGGTACATAGCAGCCAATGACGGGCCAGCCAGCGTGCGGACGATCGGTGCCGGTGCGTCTTGGACGGGGATGTCCCAGGTGAACACATCCACCTGGTCGTTGTAGGTATCGGACACGTACACGAGGTCACCATCAACCGTGACCTGAGCGGGATGCGCGAATCCACCGTCCGGACCGCTGAAGATCGCGATGACGTCGAAGGTACTGTTCAGGATCACCACACGGTCGTTGCCCGAGTCGGCCACGTAGATGCGGCCTTGGGCATCGACCGAGACCCCCTCGGGATGATTGAAACCGCGGTCGATGTTGCGTTCGGTCGTGTAGTTGATTCCGTTGGTCGTGGCAACGACCTTGATCCGGTTGTTGTCCGTGTCGGCGATCAGCAGCCGCCCCGTGACCGGGTGGATCGCGATGCTCTGTGGGTTCAGCATCTGTCCCCAGTTCGAACCCTTGGATCCGTACGTCCCGATAGCTTGCCGAGTGGCGACGTCGTACGCCACGATCCGGTTGTTCTGAGTGTCAGCGATGAACGCCTTCCGGTCCGTCTCGCGGATGTCGAGCGCGTACGGCCAGTCCATCTGAGTCAGACCGCTCCCGGCGCCCGTGCCCACGTATTCCACACCGCTGCAATCGGGGTTGATGATCTGGACCCGGTTCTGCTTCGTGTCGGCGACCCAGATCTGCCCGGTCACGGTGTCGACCTTGAGGCCTCGCGGCCAGTTGAACTTTCCGAGGGTGGACCCCTCAGAGGCGCGTTCTCCACAGATCTGCTGTATGTGACCGTCCGAGTCCATGCGGACGAACCGATGGTGAACGGTGTCGATGATGTTCAGGATGCCGTCGGGACCTATCCCGATCTGGCGCGGTTCATGGAACACCGAGGTGTCGCTGGAGGCGCCGAGAGGGGCCCCGATCGACTGCGCCCAGTCGTAGCTCAAACCCCGTCCGCGGTCGTACCGCTCTACCTGAAACCCCCAGAGGTCGGCCGTCCACACATCGCCGGTTCCGTCGGTGGCCACGGCGACGCGACGCATCGTCGTGATCGTCCCCTGTTGGCCCGGCGTGCCTTCCACACCGAACTGCGTTAGGTAGTTTCCGTTCAACGTGAACTCCTGCACCCGGAAATTCAGCGCATCCGCCACGAAGAGGACATCCTGATCGAGGACCGGGTCATGAGCGACACGGACGCCGTACGGCGTCCTGAACTGACCGCTGCCGCCACCTGTGGAACCCCAGAAGCTACAGGCGCCACCCGGCGTGACCTTGGCGATCTGGTTGAAGGAGTACCCAGCCACGTAGATGTTCCCGGCGCTGTCGGCGTCGGCGTCGCGGATGTCAAAGAAGCTTTGGCATGTGTTGGATCCGTTCGGGTCGTTCTTGATGACCTCGCGAACGACGGACCAGTCGGTTGTGCTAACCGCCAACACTCGCTTCCGCCCGGTGTCGGCGACGTAGAGGACGTTGTTGGTGACGCTACCGCCCACCGGGAAGTTGATCTGCAGCGAGGTGCCGGCGCCGTCATACGTCGAGAGCCAGCTCCCGTCCTTATCGAGCTTCACTATCCGCGAGTTTCGAGTGTCGATCACCAGAACGTTGCCGAGCGAATCGACCCCCACGTCACGCGGGTTGTCGAACTGGCCCACGCCCGCGCCCCATGAGCCGATCCGCCAGATCTGGTTGCCGGTCTGGTCGTACTTGACGATCTGGTTGTTCCCAGTGTCGGCGACCACGAGCGTGTTGTCTATCGCCGACGTCTCGAGTCCGCCCGGGTAGATCTCACTGTGCTGGGGCCCCCCCAGGGTCTTCACGAACAACGGAGGAAGTCCGGCGTCTGCGCGCGCGGGAGCGGCGAGAGGACCGACCACCGTCAGCAGCGAAACGACGAGCGCTATGACGGCGCCCGAAGCGGTCGCGAGATGGGACCCTCCCCGCCTGCTGCCGCGGGAGACATGTGCAACGGGCCGAGTCATGAGATACGTACCTCCAAAGGCGTGAGGGTGACGCCGGAGAGAACGATCTCCACTCCTGTCGCGGCCCGCTCCGTACAACAACCGCTAACGGGGATGTCGGGAGCATCGATGACAACGGCGAGCACCGGGTGATGACTTGCTTTCATCGCTCCCTATCCTCTCTCAACAGATGGGTTACTGCCTTCGGACTTTCGTCGGTGACCTTCGACGTAGGCATAGCGCTCGAGGGTCGGAGCCAGGGCTGCATCGAGCAGCGCCACGTCGTGGATGCCCAGGTCGGCGCGGTAGGCCTCCTTGCGTCCAGCGTCGAACCGATACCTGCGGAACCCATCCTCGAACGCTGGCGTCCAGTCCAGGCCGAGGAACAGCAGGATCTGCTCGCGTCCGCTCACGCGGTTCGGCAACGAAGTCCTCATACCGAACGTCGAGCCACTGCCCTGAGGAACCGCGCCTGCGCGACCTCGAACGCCTCCATCAGGATCCTCCACTCGAGACCGGCAAGGACGGCGAACGACGGTCCGAGTCGTCCCAGACTCTCTCGTACTCCTCGGGCAGAGGACCCCAACCCCATTCCGCCGGGCCACGGTACCCGCGCCACCAGGGCATCTGTAGGAAGGAGTTCGCCACCGCGCGCCCGTCGCGGATCACATGGACGAACCGCGCGTCGGGCACGATCCGCCGCAGGAAACCAGATCGCGGCCAGCCCGTGAACTTGTGGAGGAAGAGAGGCTTGTTCTGCACGCGGGCGCGCTCCTGGAAGAACCGCCGGGTTCGAACCTCCAGCCAAGGCGTGACGTCTTCAGCCACCAGGTCGCGGACCGGCGTCGACAAGGCGGGAGACACGTCTCGGTTCAACGCGTGGTACGCCTCAGAGGGTGCGAACCGCAGCCGGCCCTTGCGCGTGAATCGCTCCGGAACGCGCCGGTAGAGTTCGTTGTTCCACTCTACCCGTCCACGCAGGAAGCGGCAGCCGATCCTCGATGTTGGAGACGAAGCCCACGTCGGGGTGACGGGCGATGACCTCGTGAACCAGCGTCGAACCGCAGCGCCCGGTCCCCAAGACGAACGCGAACTCAGACGTCATAGCCGTAGGCCTCCAACCGCTCGGCTTGGATGGCCGTTGATCGTGGCGACCGCGTCGGCGTCGAGCGTGACGCGCCAGGCCTCGTTCCGGTCGGGGAATCGAAGCGCAGCGACCGTCTCGCTCCACCCATCGTCGTCCGGCAGACCCGCGAAACTTGCGATACGGGCGAGGGTCGTCTGCGGACCCTCCACGAACGATTCGTAAGATAGGCGTAGCACCTGCTCGGGTGGGATCAGATCCAGGCCACGCTCCATGACGTCCGAGCTCCTCCACCCAGTTGCGCGCGCAGAGCTCCCATGGGTCGCCGCCCTCGAGCCGCCCAGTCTTGCGGCGTTCCTCCGTACCACCACACGTTGCTTTCGGGCCACCAGTCCACTCGCGAGAGTGAGAGCGCGACCGCGCGACCGTCTCGAACCAGGAAACGAACCGCGCCTCTGGGATAGGCGGCCGCCAGGAACGCGATCCGCAGGTTGTTGGCGATGCGCTTGTTGATGAACACTGATCCACCGGATGCGGTCCGGATGGACAAGAGTACGTGGCGGAGCGCCTGACTTTGTTCCCACATGCCCTCGGCCTGAAGCTCCACGTCCTGCGTGATGCCGCACGACGTGTAGATCGGCTCGCCCTCCACCGGCATCGGGAACAGCCTGCGCCGCAACGAGCGACGGCCGCCGTACACGTAGGCGTTCGAGTCCCGACCGAACCAGACCCTCCGGCGCGTCTTCGGCATGGCACGCGCCAGCCTGTTCGCGACAGCGAGACGGGGGAACCTTGGGAAGCGTGCCACCCAGTTCGACACGAACGCCGTCTCGGGGTGAAGACACAATGCTTTGTACAGCAGGCTGGTCCCAGAGCGAGCCGGACCCACCAGGAACACCGGTGCGGTCGAGAGATCGCGCTCGTCTTCCTTAGGTTCTTGCCGATTCGATCACCCGATGCACGCCCCTGCTCCCGGCGTACGGATCAGTAGGCGCCACGGCCGGTGAGGACCGCCGGCACCGTCTTAGCCAGCAGCTTGAGATCCAGCCCCAGCGACCACGTCTCGATGTATTCGAGATCCATGTCGACCCATGTCTGGAAATCGAGATCGGAGCGTCCGCTGACCTGCCAGATGCATGTCACGCCGGGCTTCACCAGCAGCCGTCGCCGCTCCCGCTCCGTGTAGTCCAGGAACTCCTCGGGGAGCGGCGGACGAGGACCGACCAAACTCATGTCGCCCTTCAACACGTTCAGCAGCTGGGGCATCTCGTCGATCGAGAGCCTCCTTATCGCGCGGCCGACGGGGGTCACACGCGGGTCATCGCGGATCTTGAAGATCGGGCCTTCGTGCATGTTGTCGAGGATGTGCTCGTGGCGACGATCGTGGGCGTCGCGATACATGGAGCGGAACTTGATGATCCGGAACGGCTCCCCGCCCCTGCCCACCCTCTGCTGGATATACATCACGGGACCCCGCGATGTGAGCTTGACCAGAAGCGCGACCGCCAGGAAGAGCGGCATCAGCATCAGGATCGCGAGCACGCTCACCGTGATGTCGACCGCCCTCTTCAACGCGAGCTGCCACCAAGAGGCGCCCGGCAGTCCTCGGGCACGGTCGAGTGCGATCGAGGGAACGCCAGGGACGAGCTCGAGGAGCATCTCGCCATCGCTGGGGTCGAGCCGTATCTCCTGCTCCATCTTCTCCCTCAGCCTCACGTTCGGTAGCTCGACGGAGGTTCTCCCCCAGCGGAACCAGTCGATATGGGGATTGTCCCGTGTTGGCCGGGTGATGCGCTTCCCCCATACGGAGGGATTGCAACTAGTCTCTTCGACCTAATCACTGACTAGAGATTCATACCCCCTAGCGGGCCTACTCGGCAAGCCCGCCACCCAAGGTAGCGCGTCAGGAGGTGCGATCGCGATACGCCTGGTCAAGGCGTGCTTCCAAGTCGTCGCAGAGAGCTTCGATCTCCGGCTCCAGGTCCAGCGGGGGTGCCGACCGGCGCGAACGGCTGTCGACGTGTGCGATCAGCTTGGGTTGGTAAAGGAGCTCAAGCGCCGAACATAGGGCCCGCATAGCCCGTTCGGGCTCCTCCACCATCCCGCTGTAGGACGCCAGGACCACATCTGGTCGACGATCCAGCCCCAGGTCGAAGAAGAGCGAGTTCCGCAGGAACCAGAACAGTGCCGCGGCGCTCTCCGGCGACATCTCATCGAGGTCGAACCGCCGGATGAGCGCGAGCTGTTCGGGTCCCAGGCCCCCCGCCTGCCACATCGCCGCGCCGTCTCCGGCCGCGATCCGGCGGAGGGCATCTAGGTTGGCGGCTCCGAACTTCTGCACAGCGGAACGGACGCGACCATTGACGTCGCGATACGCCCAGATCGCGCGGCCGGCACTGGGTGTCCCGAGCTCGTCCAGGATCTGTGCGACCCGGTGCGAGTCGCAGAGCGGCTTGAAGAGGACGTACCGGTGACCGCTCTCCTCCACCAGATGCTTGATGACCGGATCGGGGCGCAAGAGGAACCGGTCGAAGGCCGCGTCGTCGTTCTCGTTGCGTACCTCGAACTCGGGCGCGTGCTCCAGACCTCGTACCAGCATGTTCGTACCGGACCGTTGGACCCCCACCACGAACACGGGGACAGCGTTCGGCGCCACATCGTGGGAGCGGCGCCAGCGCGCCTTGTGCATCGCGATCGGGATCCGCTCGAACGGGTTGAGTTGGTCCTCCTCGATCAGGCGACCTACGCCCTGGTTCCGGGCCCAGTGGATGTGGCGCCCGACCCGGCCGAACAGGCGTCGCGGACCGGAGCGATCCTGGAGTGGAGTAGGCACTCGGCCCTTCAGGCGGACCGATCCGCGTAGACGAGACCGTTGCGGAGGGCGTACGAGACGGCTTCCAACTTGGAATGGACGCCGAGCTTGACCAGGATGCTCTTCACGTGGCTGCGAACGGTTAGCGGGCTGATATGGAGTGCGGCGGCAGTCTCGGAGGTTGACCGCCCGTGGGTCAGCAGCGCAAGGATCTGGTGTTCGCGAGTGGTCAGGAGGCCGAACGAGCGGCGCGCCTCGCTTTCCCGTCGACGGGACCGCTGGAGCCGCCCGATCAGGTTCGGCACGTCGGCCAGGGTGATCGCGATCCCACCGTTCGCCACCTGGCGGATGATCGCGACCAATTCGTTCAAAGCGCGGGTCTTCAGGACGTAGCCGCGAGCGCCGGCTCGGACGGCCGCCGTGATGAAGTCGGCGTCGTCGATGTCGGTCAGAACGATCACCGATGTTCCGGGGGAGGCACGACGGATCTCACGGATCCCTCGTCCCCCGTCCAGATCGTGGACCCGCAGGTCGAGCAGGACAACGTCCGGTTGCATCCGGAGACAAGTGGCCACGGCGGCCCCGACCGTGCTCACCGCGCCGATCGGCTCCAGATCAGGATCGCTCGATAGATGCATAGCCAAGGCATCCGTGAACATGCGTTGTTCGTCCACCAAGAGCAGACTGATCCCTGAGGGGTTGACGCCGGGCGACCTCGGAGAAGGGTGATCTCGACCGAGCGGGGAGGAAGCTCCCGCCGGGGACGTGGGGATGACGGGCATGACTCGTCGAGTCTGACCCAGACCACGTGCGAACGTCAATCCACCGTTAGCGGCTCGGGCGCTCGCCGTCGCTCCCCCTTCCTCAGGCTGCCGAGGCCTCCAGGTCCACCGAGTAGTCGCCGTCGCGTGCCAGGCCGTTCATGCGCGCGCGGTGCGCCAGGGCGCGCTGAGCCGCCTGAACGTTCGCCGGATCCCCACCCCACGCGGCAAGGGCCGGCGCCTGAAGAGCTCGCCCGTAGGAGAACGACAGCTCCCACGGATGAGGACCCATGGTGTTCATCTCGTTCAGATGGATGGTGGCGTCCTGGTCGGACTGCCCACCCGACAGGAACACGATGCCTGGTACGTCCTCCGGGACGTTCGCCGTCAGGCAGCGGACCGTGGCCTCGGCCACCTGGGGTGGTTCGCGCGCGCCGAGGCGTCCGCGCCCGAAAGGACCATGTTGACCTTGAGGAGCGACCCCGGCAGATCCACCCGCGCGTCCGCGAGCTGCTCGTAGAGAGCCAGGAGCGTTCGCTGCGTCGCGTCCTCGCAGGCGTCGATCGAGTGGTCGCCATCCATCAGCACCTCTGGCTCCACGATCGGCACGATGGCGGCCTCCTGACACAGCGCCGCGTATCGCGCCATGGCGTGGGCGTTCGCGCGGATCGCCGATCCCGTGGGGAGGTCTTGGCCGCAGAAGACCGTGGCCCGCCACTTCGCGAACCGAGCGCCCAACTCCCGGTACTCAGCGAGCCGCTCCCGCAGCCCGTCCAAACCCTCTGTGACGGTCTCGCCCGGGTAGCCCGCCAGCGACTTCGCGCCGGTGTCCACCTTGATCCCAGGGATCATGCCCGCCGCGGCCAGTTGCTCCGGGAACGGCGTGCCGTCTTGCGCGGCCTGGCGGATCGTCTCATCGAACAGGATCACGCCGCTCACATGATCGGCCAAGCCCGGTGTGGTGAACAACAGATCTCGGTAGGCGCGACGGTTGTCCTTGGTCGACTCGACGCCGATCGAGTCGAACCGCTTCTTGATCGTCCCGCTGCTCTCGTCCGCGGCCAGGATCCCCTTGCCGGGGCCGACCAGCTCACGCGCTGTCGCGCGCAGCGTCTCGGTGTCCATGGATGTCCTCCTTAGAAGGTATGGCTCGAACGCGCGTGCCTCGACCGTCCGTCTGGATGGAGCCTACCGTTCCACGAACCGGCGCAGGTCGGGCAGGTGGGCATCGGCGTGGCGGTAAAGACCCTTCGGCCCGCCGAGGATGGAGCCCAGGCGGACGGCGAGCGGACGGCCCCGGCCGAGGGGAGGCTGACGCCAGGCCGCAGTCGGCACCTGCTCGATGGCGTCGACGAGCTCACGGTGCGTGATGGCGGCTTGGTCCAAGATCCGTCTAGGCGTCAAGCCGGCGACCGCGGCGAGGGAGTCGGCGTTCACGCCGGTAAGGCCGCGCTCGCGGAGCGCGTCATCGATGGGGGCGCGTGCATCCTCCCCCCAGGCGTCGAGCGCCTCGACGGCGTGCCGCTCCCAGCTGGCGAGGTGGGCCACCAGATCCACCGGCGACCAGTCTCCTCCGCCGATGCCGGTCCGGACCAGCCGGCCCGCCGGGACCCGACCGAGCAGCGCGCGCAACTCGCGATCACCGCGTTCCAGTGTCGTGAGCACCTGACGCTTGGTAGGGATGCTTGGTTCGACCGCCACCATCCATCGCTCCGCCGTAGCAAGGACGGCGCTACGGTACCCGAACGTCAGTCGTCGGTGATCAGGTGGGCCGTCTCGATCGCCGCAGCTGCCACCTGCCGGAACACGGGCTCCAGGTCGGACGTCCCCGGGGTGCAGAAGTAGTGATCCCCATCCTGGTTCTCGCTCGGCCCGCAGCCTCCGGGAACATCGTCGATCGTGGGCTGCGTGGCCGCGTAGGCGAGGTTGGTGGTGGCGGGACGGTTCCTGAAGAGCGCGCTGTCGCTGCCGGAGCAGTTCACCGGCGGGCTGTCCAGCCCATAGGCGATCGTGAAGATCGTCTGGCCCTCGTTCTTGGCGATCGTCGCCTTGTTGTTGAAGTAGCCGCACGGCTGCATGGTGCTGGGTTGGTTCGCCTGGCCGTCCGTCATGAAGATGATCACGTCGGGCACGTCGTCTCGACCCTGGGTCGCGAGCATCTCGCGTGCCGCGTCCAGCGGGTCGCCCAAGTTCGTGTGGTTGCCGCTCGGCGTTCCGCCCTGCGACCGAGCCCAGACGTAGTTCTCCGCCCGCTGCAGGCAGTTGATCTGCTGCACCAAGGGATCCGACAGATTGATCGATCCGTCGGCCCGCTTGTAGCCCTGGCTCAAGGCGGCGTTCTGCCACGTGGAAGCAGCGGAGTTCGGATACAGCTGGTAGGTGGGCGGAGTCGCCCACCGATCCCCGTAGGCGATGCACTTGTTCGACGACTGGCCGTACGGCAGCGCGACCATCCCTATCCACTGCGAGGCAGGCTCGTAGAAGTCGAGCACCGAGAGGGCCGCGTTCTTCACGTTGGTGACGTCGCTCGGCGTCATGCTCCCGGTCCGGTCGAGCACCATCACCACGTCGATGGGAGACGAGGCGGCGCCACACGCCCCCTTGCACGACGCGGCGCTCACCGCTCCGGTCGAGCCCGAGTTGATGCCGATCACGGGCGCGAAGAAGTAGGGGATGGAGTTGGCCGTCGACAGACGGATGGTGTTGCACTTGTCGCCCGCGAACGGATCGCACGCGTGGGTGGACCTCCCGGCGCGCGTGGTCCAGCCGGACGACCAGTTGCCGGATGTGGGGCCACATACGAACGGGATGTCGGAGGCGTCGGGCACGCCGTCGCCGTCACGATCGCCCACCACGCACTTGTAGGAGATGTTCACGCCGACCGAGGCGATCTGCGGCGCATTGGCCACGGCCACGGTCCTCGCCACATCGGATGCGATGGTCGCTTGCGACGAGCCCTCCACGGGAAGGTCCTGGGCGCCCGCCAGGGCGCCGAAGTCCACCGCGTTCTGCAGGACCTGGCGCTCGTGGTACAGCCTGCTGATGTCGATCACGAACGCGACAGCAGCGAACAGGATGACGATCGTCAGCGCGAACAGCACGGCGATCGCGCCTCGCTCGTCCTTAAGACGCTTCATGAGCCCTTCGCGTCCGGGGGGCGTTCGCCTCATTGCCCCTCGAACCTGGACTCGGACTGCGAGTGCAGGGACAGGGTCGGACCCAGACCGGGAACGAACGACCCCACCGGCGTGATCATGTCGTACTCGTAGTCCACGACGACCCTGACGATGTCGCCCTCGACCCACGTGGAGCCCGCCGGGCATGCGGAGAAGGTGCTGCCGCCGCGGCTGCAGAGCACGCTGATCGTGAGCTTCGATTGGTCGAGGGTCTCTCCGGAGTCGCGCACTCGATCGGTGATCGCGCTAACGCTGGAGTTCACCGCAGCGGTGCGTGCGCCCTCACGAGCGGAGTTCACGGCGTTGTTCCATGAGTGGAAGGCGAACCCGAAGTCGATGATGCCGAACACCAACATGAAGAACAGGGTCGCTACGATCGCGAACTCCACGGCCGCCGCGCCCTTCTGTTCCCGGTGGAACCTGCTCCGGATGCGCTGTGAACTCTTCATTCGCTCCCTCACGAGGAAGACAGAACGCCAAGAGCAACGCTAGGGTTCGGGGCGCATTGGCGGTATTCCGTGTTTCCCGCAGGGCGCTTACGTACTTCTACGTACGTGTATCGGGGTGGTCAGGGTCATCCACCGGTCCGCTGGGTAGATCCAGCTTCCCTGCCACGCGTCCGAGCCGCTCCATGTAGGCCACGATCTTCTCGCGCGCCAGCTCGGCCTCATCGGAAAGACCCTCTAGCTCCGCCAGCCGCCAATGCGACAACAGGACAGGCGTGAGCACCTGCTCCAAGTGGATCCGGAAGTTGTAGACGCCGGCCGCCGCCATGCGCTTGGCCTTGCCGGCGAACCCCGGCATGGCCGCACCGGGCATCTGGAAGTTGGTCACCTGGCGGTGCATGGAGAGAACGGCGGACGAGGGGTCGATCTCCAGGGCCGCCGCGACCATGTCCCGGTAGAACACGTAGTGGAGGTTCTCGTCGGTGGCGATGCGCGACGTCAGTCGGATGGCGCTCTCGTCCTCGGTGATGAGGCCGGTGTTGCGGTGCGAGATCCGGGTCGCCAGCTCCTGCATCGTGGTGAAGACCACGGTGTCGAGTGGGCCGAGCAGCGGCCACTCGGGGTAGTAACCGAGCTCCACCATCTCCATGCGGCCCCGCTCCAGCGGCACGGGATCGATGCCGCGGGTAACCGTGAGGTAGTCGCGCAGGACGATCGAGTGCCGGCCTTCTTCGGCCGTCCAGCGCCGCAACCACTCGCCCCACGCCTCGTGCCGCCCGAACGCGTCCCAGAGGTTGAGGTGATAGTAGGGCAGGTTGTCCTCGGTGAGCAGGTTCACCTCTAGCGAGACCGTAGCGATGTCGGAAAGGCGGCTGTCCGAGGGCTGCCACGGCTCCGCGATGAAGTTGCGTCCTTCCTCATAGGGGACGTACTCGTGCGGGAACCACTCAGCGGTGGTGGCGAGGTGGCGCTCAAGGCCGCTCGTCACTGCCGGCGCCAGCTCACTCAACAGGTCGGCTGACGCGACCGCGGGGACAACCTTCATCCAGGAGCTCCTCGTTTCGACGTTCGCCAAGGGTACCGGACGTCCAAGCCGTTCCGTCGATGGTCTGCACTTCGCGCTTCGGGTTCAAGTTCACGCGCGCGCGTCGCCGATAGCAGCCAGGTGAGGGGGAGCCAGACCATCGAACGCGAAGAAGCTATGCCTGCCCTCTCGCGACGCGCGCTGCTCCGCGGCGCCGCTTTGGGGACCGCGGTCGTGGGGTCGGGAGCCGCTTCTGTCTTGCTGGGCGCCACCCCCGCTGAGGCGGCTGCCAGCTTCGCCCCCAAGGATCGGGAACTGCACCTGCTACGCCGGGCCACGCACGGACCCACGCCGGCAACGCTCGCCGAGATCCGCAGGATGGGGGCCGACAGGTGGCTCGACCAGCAGCTGAAGCCGGGCTCGATCAACGACCAGGCGTGCGAGCAGCTGATCAAGAGCCGCTTCCCCCGACTGCAGTGGAGCGTCGTCCAGGCCACGAACACCCTCGACTTCGGATGGGACCTGATGTTCGACCTGGGGGTCGCCTCGATCGCCAGGGCGGCGTGGAGCAAGCGGCAACTCCTCGAGGTGATGGTCGACTTCTGGTCGAACCATCTGAACGTGACTAACCCGAGCGATGGGGTCTGGTCCACGCGGCACGACTACGACCGGACCGTTATCCGCAAGCACGCACTGGGCAAGTACTCCGACATGCTTGTCGCCTCGGCGACGCACCCGTCGATGATGGTCTACCTCAACAACGCCGAGTCCACCAAGGACCAACCCAACGAGAACTACGGGCGCGAGCTGTTGGAGCTCCATTCGGTCGGCGTGGAAGCCGGGTACAGCGAGGAGGAGATGTACAACTCCACGCTGATCATGACCGGGTTCGCGATCGACTGGGAAACATACCTATTCAAGTACTACCCGGACTGGCACTACACGGGAAACGTGAAGGTCCTCGGGTGGTCATCCAGCAACTCGAGCGAGAACGGCCGTGACCTGGGGCTCAAGTACGTTCGCTACCTGGCGCACCACCCAGCGACCGCCAGGCGGATCGCCAAGAAGCTCTGCGAACGGTTCGTCGGCGACAAGCCTCCCGCCCCACTGGTGACCCTCCTCGCCAAGACCTACCTGAATAACGACACGGCGATCGTCCCGGTTCTGCGCGCGCTGTTCGCGTCGAAGTCGTTCGCCGACTCGGTGGGACAGAAGGTCCGCCGACCGCGGGAGGACATCGTGGCCACCCTGAGGGCGCTCGGCGTGGGCCCCGACACGGGGGGCGGAACCGAGGGCATGCAGGGCCTCTACTGGATGATCAGCGATCTAGGCGACCTGCCGCTCGCCTGGTCGCAGCCGAACGGCTACCCCGACACGGCCGATGCGTGGCGATCCGCCGGGAGCAGCCTGGGCCGGTGGAACAGCCACATGTCGCTCGCGGCGCACTGGTGGCCGTCCCAGCTCTCGCTCCCCGACCTGCGCAAACACCTGCTGCCCAAGAAGCTCCCGAAGACGCATGGCGAGATGATCGACGAGCTCGCAAAGAGACTGGTCTTCCGGGCGCTCAGCTCGAACCACCGCGCGGCCGTGCTCGGGTTCTTGAGGAAGGGCGCCAACGCCCCCCTGAGCGAGGGCGACAACGCGGTCAACGACCAGCTTGCGTCCGTCGTGGCGCTGATCCTCGACTCCCCCTACTTCCAGGTGCGGTGACCAGATGACGACAGAGACATCGAGCGATCCGAACGCTCCCAAGCTGAAGGCGTGTGGCTGCCCGGAGACGGGCATCTCCCGCAGAGACTTCCTGAAGAGCGCCGCCGCCGCAGGCGTGATAGCCAGCGTTGCCTCGGACACGCTCGCCACCCGGCTCGCCTTCGCCGCCTCGCCGTACACGGGCGACGTCCTGATCGTCCTGTCTCTGCGGGGTGGGTTCGACGGGCTGCAGGCGATCGTGCCCGCAGCCGACCCCGATTACCTGACGTGGCGGCCGAACGTCGGCATCCCTACATCCACGCTGATCCAGCTGGACGCCACGTTCGGGATGCACCCGGCCATGGCCCCGCTCAAGCCGCTCTGGGACTCGGGGCAGTTCGGCGTCGTCCAGGCAGTGGGTCAGGAGCAGCCGAACCGCTCGCACTTCTCGGCCATGGAGGAGATGGAGCGGTCGGCGCCGGGGGCGTCGGTCCGAACGGGCTGGATCGATCGCGTCCTTGGTGGTCGCGGCACCGGCAGCGCGTTCCAGGGGATGCAGGTCGGCAGCGGGATGGCTGCGCCTGCCTTCCTGGGACCCAGCGCGGAGCTGGCGGTCTGGTCCGTGGATTCGTTCGGCCTGGACGCGGCGTGGGACGCCGAGCAGCGCGGTCTGTGGGATGCGGCGCTCCGCGGTCTGCATACGGGCGCGCCCGACAGCCTGAAGCAGCCGGCGAACGCCGCACTCGGCGCGCTCAACACCACATCAGCGATGCAGGCGGCGGGTTACGTGCCGGAGGGCGGCGCTGCCTATCCGGACGGCTACCTGGGAGACGCTCTCATGGACGTCGCGCGCCTGATCAAGGCGAACGTGGGCTTGCAGGTGGCGGCCGTGGACTACGGCGACTGGGACATGCACGCTGGGATGGGCACGGTGGACGACGGGTGGCTGTTCGAACACCTCACGGAGCTATCGCAGGCTCTCGCGGCGTTCGCGACAGATCTGGGTCCGTTCATGGCCAACGTGACCCTGGTGACGCTCACGGAGTTCGGCCGCCGGGTGGAAGAGAACGGCTCAGGCGGCACGGACCACGGCTTCGGCCAGCTGGTCCTGCTGCTCGGCGGCGGGGTCGAGGGTGGCATGGTTCACGGGGTCTGGCCCGGTCTGGCTCCCTCCAGCCTGATCGACGGCGACCTGAACGGCACGAACGACTACCGAACGGTGCTGGCCGAGATCTTGGAGAAGCGCTGCGAGGCCAGTTCGGTCAACCAGATCTTCCCGGGCGTGCCGTCCAGCCGGATCGGCGTCGTCCGCCCGCGCTGACGGGACATCCCTTCGTGCCCGGGGTGGGATTCGAACCCACACGCCCCGCTAGGGGCAGGCGCTTTTAAGGCGCCGTCGTCTGCCAGTTCCGACACCCGGGCTGGGCACACGATGCTAGCCGCTGACGGGCCGTTGAGGGACGTGTTCCCCTCGACCGGCGATCCATCCGATCGTTCGGCGGAGTCCTTCCTCGAACGTGACGGTCGGTCGGTAGCCGAGTCCCTCGAGCGCCGCGCCGATATCGCTCCAGCTATCGCGGATCTCACCGCGTCGCGCCGGTCCATGGACCGCTTCCGGGTGATCGCCGGGAACGAGGGAGCGGATCGTGGTCAGGAGTTCGTTCACCGTCCGACGCTCGCCTCGGCCGATGTTGAACGCGCGACCCCACGCCGCCTCGGGTGCCGTCGATGCCAGAAGGTTGGCGCGTACGACGTCCTCCACGAAGACGAAGTCGCGCGCTTGCTCGCCGTCACCGAACACGGTGGGGATCCCGCGGGCCAGGGAGAGCGAGATGAATCGCGGGATCGCCGACGCATAGTCGGAGCTCGGGTCCTGTCGCGGACCGAAGACGTTCAGGTATCGCAGGGCGACCGTGGGCAGTCCCCAGGTGCGGGTGAACGCCTCGAGGTAGCGCTCCCCGGCCAGTTTGGAAACCCCGTACGGAGATACCGGACGCGTGGGCATAGCCTCGTGGAGCGGAAGCACATCGGAGTTCCCGTAAACCGCCGCGGATGACGCGTAGACCACACGCTCTACCTCGGCGTCTCGCGCGGCCACCAGGACGTTCAGCGTTCCCGTCACGTTGACCTGGTTGGTGGCGACCGGGTCGTCGACGGAACGCGCTACGGATGGGATGGCCGCCTCATGGAACACGAGTTGAGATCCGCGGACGGCTCGAGCCACAGCGTCTAGATCGCGCACGTCGCCGTCGATCAGCTCGATGTCGGCAGAGACATCCGCCAGGTTGTCGAGCCGGCCGGTCGAGAGATCGTCCAGGACGCGCACACCGTGCCCCTCGTTCAACAGGGCGTGCACCAGGTTGGAACCTATGAAGCCGGCGCCTCCGGTAACGACACTAGTCTGACTCATACTAGTAAGCTCCAGAGGGAGGCTCCTATATCGCCGCAGGCGTAGTGCGCTTCGGACACCGACCGAACCTAACAGGCGACCACCGGCAGGTGGCGCCCCGGACTATGCCGCTACCATCGATCGATGCGAGACCTAGTGTCGTTGCCCAAGACGGAATTGCACATCCATCTCGAGGGTTCGATCCGCGTCGCTACGGTGTTGGACCTGGCCGACCGCAGAGGACGTCCGGCGCCGGATGCGCTGGGGCCGGACGGGATCTGGCGCTTCGACGGGTTCGCGCACTTCATCGACTCCTACGGTGAGGTGTGCAACCTGCTCCGAGATCAGGATGACTTCCGGCGGGTCGGTACTGAGTTCTGCGAAGACCTGGCAGCACAAGGGATCCGGTATGCCGAGGTGGTCTTCTCGCCGGCGCAGCACGCTGGTCGGCTGGGCGACTGGTTCGGTCCGATAGAGGCCGTGCTGGACGGCTTCGCGGCCGGCGAGCGCGAGCACGGGATCGTTGCCCGGCTGGAGCCTGACTTCATCCGCGACATGGACGAGGAGAGCAACCAGGGGACGCTCGAGGTCGCGCTGAAGTACGCGGGACGCGGCGTGGTGGCGATCAACTCGGCCGGCAGCGAGCGTCAGCCCGTCGATCGATACGCGCACCTGATGCGGCAGGCGATCGAGGCAGGATTGCCCTCCGTTCCTCACGCCGGCGAGTGGGCCGGGCCCCAGAACGTGTGGGAGACGCTCCAGACCCTGCAGCCGTCTCGGATCGGTCATGGAGTCCGCTCCATCGAGGACCCCGCGCTGGTCGCACACCTGGCCGAGATCGGGATACCCCTCGAGATATCTCCCTCGTCGAACGTGGCGACTGGGGTGTTCGCGTCGCTCCAGGAGCATCCCTTCCCGAAGCTCCGCGAGGCAGGGGTGGTGGTGACGCTCAACTCGGATGACCCGGCGATGTTCGGATCGTGGCTGAGCGACGAGTACCGGGTGGCCCGTGAGGTGTTCGGCTATGACGACAAGGAGTTGGCCGATATCGCGCGGGCAGGCGTGGGGGCGTCGTTCGCGGACGACGGACTGAAGGCGCTGATCGAGCGAGACATCGACGGTTGGCTGGCGGTCGGCTGAGGCCGGCCGGCCGGCAGGAAGGCCGCTACCGCTCCGAGATGTTGATGGACTCGATGTAGACGGTCTGCGTCGGGACGCTGTTCTCGCCGGGCAGACCGGGATTCTCGGTTCCGCTGATCGCTCCGATCTGGCGCACCACGTCGAAGCCCTTGATGACCCTGCCGAAGATCGTGAAGCTCCCCTGCGGCGAAGGATCCAGTTGCGGCGTCGGCTTCAAGGTGATGAAGAACTGACTCCCGTTGCTGTCGGGGCCACTGTTCGCGTAGGCCAGGACACCCCTCTTCGCGAAAGTTACGTCGGGCGTGGTCTCGATCTTGAACCCGTAGCCGGGACCGCCCGTGCCGTCGCCCTTCGGATCGCCACCTTGGATCACGAAGTCGGCGACGATCCTGTGGAACGTGAGCCCGTCGTAGAACCCGTCCTCCGACAGGAAGATGAAATTGTTCACGCCGATGGGGGCGGCCTTCTGGTTCAAGAGGACCTCGATCTCGCCGCACGAAGTAACGATCGTCGCCGTGTAGGTGGCCTTCCTATCGATGATCATCTTCGGGGGCTTCTTGTACGTCTGCTTCTGCACGCCGGCGTCTGCAGGAACGGATCCACCGCAGGCGACCGTAGCCTCGGCCGGGCTCTCGCTGGTGCTGGGCGTTGGGCTCGCGGCCACCTCGTCGCCGCCGTCGAACACGAACAGAGCGAGTACCGCGACCAGACCTATCGCCAGGACCAAACCGATCGCACCGAGGATGCGATCGCGACGTCGGCGCCTGAGATCGCGCTCGGCCTGACGGCGGGCGGCAAGCTTCGCGAGATGGCGTTCTCGGGATCGTTTGGACATCCGGCCGACGAGGTTACCGGATGTCCAGCATCTCCAAGGCGAGCCCGTCCAAGATGTCCGTCTCGCTCACGAGTGCCCGGTCGAAGCCGAACCGTCGCATGACGGCGGTCAGGATGAGGCCCCCCGCGACGATCACGTCGCCGCGACCGGGTGCCATGACGGGCAACGCGGCGCGCTCCGCGGCGGTCATGGCGACCAGAGCGGCCAGAACCCGCTCTGCCCCCGCGAGCGAGAGCCACGTCCGGTGGATCGCCTCGGGGTCGTAACGGTCGAGGCCCAGCGCGATCGCCTGGAGCGTGGTGGCTGTTCCGGCGACGGCCACGAGCGTGCGCGCATCACCGAGCGGGATCTGCGCCTCAGCCTCGTCCAGCACGTCGTCTACGGCGAGCCGGAGGGTGGTCAACTCCTGCTGGATGGGCGGATCCGAGCGGATGAACCGCTCGGTCAGCCGGACGCTCCCGATCTGTGTCGAGATCGAGTGCTCCGCGTCACCGGGCTCGTTCCCCATGACGAGCTCCGTGGAACCGCCGCCGATGTCCAGCACCAGGTAGGGCGAGAGGACGTCGCCGGGGAGTCCGCGTGTCCCACCGAGGAACGACAGGCCGGCCTCCCGTTCGCCGGAGATGACCTCAAGCTCGGACCCCGCGTGCTCCAGAACGGCTGCGGCGAACTCCTCGCGGTTCTCGGCGTCGCGGACAGCGCTCGTCGCGGCGACGCGGATGCGCTCGGCGCCGAGCGCCCGTGCGCGACGACAGTAGCCCGCGAGCACGGCCACGGTTCGCGCCAGCGCGATCGGATCGATCCGGCCGGTGCGATCCACACCTTGCCCCAGCCGGGTGATGACCATGTCTCGCGCGAGCTCCGTGGGATCGCCGCCGGTGGCCGTGGCCGGCTCCACGACTAGCAGCCTGATCGAGTTCGTACCTTGATCGATCGCCGCGACGCGCCCGGCCCGCTGCTCCGGGTGGACGGGCCCCACCTGCCGGGCAACCCAAGCGCCGACCGGATCGACGCCACCGGCCAGATGGAAGGCGTAGTGCGCGTGGAGGCACTTGACGCCCATCCGGGTGCCTCCGACGCCGCCATCCTCACGCGCCTCGGAAAGTTCGCGCGCGCGATCCGCGGCGTAGGCCTCATGGGCGGAGCGCAGGTCGGCCGCGAACACCGGATCCGTCCGTTCCCGCTCGTTGAAACGGGCGATCGCCCCACTCGCCTCGATGCGCGCGACCGCCTTGACCGCAGAAGGACAGGTCAGCCAATAGGTCGTGGGGAAGGGTGCGTCGTCGGCGCCCCGAGGGGCGTTGCGGATCACGAGCGGGTGACCCCCGGTGCAGCGCGCTACGACCGAGAAGGGCACCGTCGGCTCGCGTCCGAGCTGCTCGCGCACGGCGACGAGGTCAGAGCCTCGGAGCTCTCTGTTCGAGGTTGCGGGGAACGTTTCCACGAGCGCTCATCTTGGCAGGGCGGCCTTGAACTCACCGCCACACCGAGCTGGTTCGAGCCGAGCGTCGCCCGGCTACTTGCGCTTGTTCTCGACCGCTCGCTTGTAGTCGACCAGGTTCTCTTCGCTCGACTTCATGAACTTCTTGAGCATCTGTTCGAACCCGGGGTCCGCACCCCGACGCTGCCGGACAGGCGCGGGGTCCTGCAGGGCCTTGATCGAGAGGTCGATCTTCCCGTCCTCCTTGATCGCCTGGACCTTCGCCTGGACGACGTCACCTTCGCGGAGGTGCTCGTGGACATCCTTGACGTAGTTCCGGTCGATCTCGGATATGTGAACGAGGCCTAGACGGCCGTCATCGAGCTTGAGGAACGCTCCGTACGGCGTGATGCGTTCAACGGTGCCGTCGATCACGGCCCCTACTTCGATCTCAGCGATGTCGTGAACCCACTTTCGGTGCAGACTGCTCGGGCCGTCCCGAGCGGCAGGTGGCCAGTGTGCGGGAATCGTTCCTGCACGTCAATGCCGGTGCGGTAGGGTCCGGCCTCATGGACTTCAAGGAGGTCGTTCGCCGCCGCCGTATGGTCCGGCGGTTCGATCAGCGACCGGTGCCCACCGACATGATGGATCGCATACTTGACGCGGGTCGTCGGGCGCCATCCGCGGGTTTCTCACAAGGGCTCGAGCTGCTGGTCCTGGACACCCGCGAGACGGTCGCCGATTTCTGGGCGATCACTCGCGACCCCGAGTTTCCCTGGGAGGACGATGACATCGCGGTCGGCCCCACCGTGCTGGTCTTACCGCTGCCCGACAAGGCGCGCTACATAGATAGGTACTCGCAGCCGGACAAGATCGCGTTCGGCATGGACGACGAGGCGCAGTGGCCGGTGCGTTTCTGGGAAATCGACGCAGCCATGGCCTCCATGCTCATGTTGCTCGCCGCTGTCGACGAGGGCCTGGGCGGCTGGTACTTCGGCATCGTCCACGGGGAACGCGAGCTGCTGGACCGGTTCGGCGTCCCCGCCGAGCTCAGGCCGATCGGCATCGTCGGGTTCGGCTACCGAGCAGAGGACGAACAGCCGCAGGGGTCGTGGACGAAGCGACGCCGCCGACCGTTCGAGGAGCAGATCCACCGCAACGGCTGGTGACGGGCCCTAGCAGTCGGGCGGGGTCGGGGTCCCGTGCGTCGGCACCAGGACGAACGCGGTCTCGCCGGGCATCACCATGCCCAGGCACGCGCGCGCGAGCCGTTCCAGGTACGCCTCGTCGGTCAACCGGTCGATCTGGGTCTGGAGCTCAGCGTTCCGCGCCTCCAGCACCTCGGCCTGCCGATGCAGATCCGCCAGCTCCCCCCGCTCGTCCAGGTAGCCCCGGAGCGGGGCTATGCCAAGCAGCATCACCGCGCAGGCGATCAAGAACAGGGCGACGGCGCGACCGCTCAGGCGGAGCGACGTCCGCCCGGTTGGGTGCACCTCGATCGAATGGGGCGACGTCTGCGCGTTCATGCTCCCGTTCCCACCACGGGCTCGGCTCCCGCGTAGCGCGCCGTCTCGCCCAGCAGCTCCTCTATCCGGAGCAGCTGGTTGTACTTGGCGGTGCGTTCCCCCCTCGAGAGCGAGCCGGTCTTGATCTGTCCCGCGTTCGTGGCAACGGCCAGATCGGCGATCGTGACGTCCTCCGTCTCACCGCTCCGATGCGAGACGACCACGCCATAGGCGTTCCACGCGGCGAGCTGGATCACGTCGAGCGTCTCGGTCAGCGAGCCGATCTGGTTGACCTTGATCAGGATGGCGTTGGCCACGTCTTCCCGGAAGCCCCGTTCCAGCCTTTCTTGGTTCGTGACGAAGAGATCGTCTCCAACCAGCTGGACGCGGTCCCCCAGCTCGGCGGTCAAGCGGGCCCAACCTTCCCAGTCGTCCTCGGCCAGCCCGTCCTCCAGCGACACGATCGGGAACCGATCGAGCAGATCCGACCAGAACGCGATCATCTCGTCGGCCGTGCGAGCGGCGCCCTCTAGCTGGTAGCGGCCGTCGTCGGTCAGCAGCTCCGACGTTGCGGCGTCCATGGCCAGGGCCATCTCCGTCCCGGGCTCCAGGCCGGCGCTCTCGATGGCCCGCATCAACAGCTCGAGCGCCTCGACGGCGTTGTTCACCTGGGGGGCGAAACCACCCTCGTCGCCGACGGCGGTGGCCATCCCTCGTTCGTGCAGGATCGCCCTGAGTGCGTGGAACGTCTCTGCACCCCACCTCAAGGCCTCGGAGAAGGATGCCGCTCCTACCGGCATCAGCATGAACTCCTGAAGCTCCAGCTCGTTGTCGGCGTGCGCGCCGCCGTTGATGACGTTCATCATCGGCGTGGGCAGAACGTGTGCGTTGGGACCGCCCAGGTAGCGGAACAACGGAACGCCGTTCGCGTCGGCGGCAGCGTGCGCCACCGCGAGCGACACCCCCAAGATCGCGTTCGCTCCCAGGCCGGACTTGTCGGAGGTGCCGTCCAGGTCGAGCACCACGCGATCGACGCCACGCTGGTCGAACGCGTCGAGCCCCACTACAGCCTCCGCGATCGGGCCGTTGACGTTGGCCACCGCACCGAGCACGCCCTTGCCGCCGTAGCGCGCTTCCTCGTCGCGAAGCTCCAACGCTTCGTGTCCGCCCGTGGAGGCGCCGGAGGGAACCGCGGCGCGACCGAAGGCGCCATCGTCGAGATACACGTCGACCTCGACGGTTGGGTTCCCTCGCGAATCCAGCACTTCGCGCGCGCGGACGCTCTCGATCGTGGACATCGGGGGGACGATGCTACCGGACGCCCTGTTCAGGAAGGGGATTTCGCGGCCGGGCCGCTCGCGGTGGCCGCGCCCGTCGGGCCCTCGCCATCCGGCCACCGCATGAAGTCCACGGACCGGGCGACCTCGTAGAAGCCGAGCCTCGCGTACCACTGCTGAGGCCAGTCATCGGCGTCGGCCCATAGATGCACCCACTCGGCGCCGGCCGCTCGACCCTCGGCCGCAGCTCGCAGCACGAACGCGCTCGCCAGGCCCCGGCCGCGGAACTCCTCGAGCGTGTCCACCGACTCCACCTGCGCCTCATCGCCATCCACGTACAACTCGCAGCAGCCGGCCGGACGGCCGTCGACGCGGGCCATGAAGAAACGCGCGCCGATGGTTCGGGCGAGCTTCCCCCGATAGTCGGTCAGCATCCGCACGGTCTCATCGTCGGTGGCCCAGGGTTCCCGCCGGGCGGTCTCCTCCATCAACGCCCGGACCTCCTCGAACGCGACCTCCTCCACCGGCGTTAGGTCGTGTGCACGCTCGGGTTCGTCGCGCTGCACCATGAGTACACCTCGATCGAGCACATACCCGTCCTCGGCGAACCCGAAGGCCATCCGTTCCGCGACACCTTCCTCGCGGAACACGACGGTCCGGTGCTTGAGTCCGTTCCCGCCCAAGATCCGATCGGCCTCTCTGAGCCAGTGCTCGACCGGAGCGGTGCCAGCGTGGTCTACCCACAGGAAGTTCGCCGTGAAACGCCTGGGGAAGTCGCGATCCAAGTAGGCCAAACCGCCGTCGAACGGCACCACGTCGGTGGACATGCGCTCCGTCAGGCGCCGGTCGAAAGCATCGGCTCGCGCCAGATCATCGGCCCCATCAGTCATGGCGCCAAGCGTACCGAAGCGCTCATCCGGTACGACTCAGACCACCGAGGAGGGATCCGTGTTCGCACCGCAAACCAGGACCACCACCCGCTCGCCGACTTCGGGGCGGTACACGCCGGAAAGGAGCGCCGCCAAGGCCGCGGCGCCTCCGGGCTCGGCCACCACATGGACGTCGCGCCAGAGTTGGCGTTGCGCATCGAAGATCGCATCGTCGGTGATAAGCACGACCCGGTCCACGAACGCGCGGGCGATGTCGAAGGCGATCGCACCCACCCGGCGGGGCCCGAGGGAGTCGGCGGCCATGCCGCCCACGGCGACGTCGACCGGCTCTCCGGCTTGAAGCGCCGCATGCATGGTGGGACAGGCCTCGGGCTCCACACCGACCACCCGGACGTCACCTCCGAACCATGCCGCGATCCCGGCGATCAGCCCGCCGCCGCCGATCGCTACCAGCACCGTGTCGACGTCGGGCACCTGCTCCGTGATCTCCATACCGACCGTTCCCCCGCCGGCGATCACCTCGGGCTGATCGAACGGATGCATCCACAGGGCTCCGCTCCCACCGGCGTACTCGTGAGCGGCAGCGGAGGCCTCACTGTAATAGCCGGGGACAACGTGGACGTCGGCGCCCAGCTCGCGGATCCGGTCGATCTTGGCCGCCGGCGACGTGTCCGGTACGAAGATCTCGGCGCGATGGCCGAGCGATCGCGCGGCGTAGGCCACCGCCAGCCCGAAGTTGCCACCAGAGGCGGCGATCACGCCGGTCTCCGGGACGTCTGAGACAAGCATCTTGTTGAACGCCCCTCGCGGCTTGAACGATCCTGTGTGTTGGAGCAGCTCGAGCTTGAGCGTGACCGGTCCGTCCAGGCCGAACGCCCCCGGCCCCGGCTGGAGCACAGGCGTCACGCGGACGTGCGGGGCGATCCGATCGCGGGCATCGCGGATATCCGCTGGCTCGACGGATGGCGACGTTACGGGAGCGCTCATGATGTGCGCGCCTGGCGGAACAGCGAGCGGATATCCGACTCGGACATCGTGTCCAAGTCCAAACCGCGCTCCTTCACGATCGCCATGAACCTCTCGTACCGCTGGGCGAACCCGCGGATCGTGCGGCGAAGGGCGCTCTCCGCGTCAACGTCGAGCTTCCGCGCAACCGCGACGACGGAGAAGAGCACGTCGCCGATCTCCTCCTCCGCGTCGTCGACCTCACCCGTCTGGATCGCGGCCTCAAGCTCGTCTACCTCTTCGTGAAGCGCCGCAAGCGCGCTCTGAACAGAACGCCATTCGAAGCCCCACCCGGCTGCGCGGCGCTGGACCTTGCCGGCGCGCGCGAGAGCCGGGAGCGTGACTGGGATGTCGTCCTCGAGTGGGCGTTCGCCCTTCTCGTGGGTCTTGAGCCTCTCCCAGTTCACGAGCACCTCGTCTGAGTCCTCGACCTGGACGTCGCCGAACACATGCGGGTGTCGGTGGATCAGCTTTCCGACCAACCCCTCCGCCACGTCGTCCACGTCCCACAGGCCGTCGTCGGCCGCGATCTGGGCGTGGAAAGTGACCTGCAGCAGCAGGTCGCCCAGCTCCTCGCGGATCGCGTCGGAGTCGTCGGCGTCGATCGCCTCCATCAGCTCGTGGGTCTCTTCGAGCAGGTGCTTAGCGAGCGTCTGGTGCGTCTGTTCGGCGTCCCACGGACAGCCGCCCGGGGCACGCAACCGTGCCTGGATGCGGACCAGGTCCAGCAGGCGCTCCCCACCCTGGCTGGACGGAACCGGCTCGCCCACTTGGCTCACGCCGAAGGGCTGGAGACCGAGGCCGCGCCGGCGTCGGTCTCGGTGCTGGAGATGCGGACGACCTGAAGGGTCTCGACGTCGAACCTGCCGTAACTCGGGTTCACGTCCACGCCCTGTGCCTCTGCCTGCTCACGCATCCATGCGTTGAACTCCACGATGGAGCGCGAGTCGATCAACGACGCCTTCACCTCGTCTAAGGACTGGACCTGCTTATCCACCATCCGTATCACGTGCCAGCCGAACTCCGTCTTCACCGGCTGAGATATCTCACCGGACTCGAGGGCGGCGGCGGCCGTCGCGAACGGCGTCACGTACTGCGAAGCGGGCGCAGACCCCAAGCCGCCGCCGTTCTCCGCAGCGCTCGGATCGATCGAAACCTCTTTGGCCAGGTCCGTGAACGTCTGCTCCGTGGCGCTGGGAGCGGTGACCTGTGCGTACACGTCTAGGGCCTCGGACTGCGTGTCCACCAAGATGTGCTGCACCTGCACGGTGGTGTGGTCGAGGATGCCGTCCTGATAGAGCTTCTCCAGGTCGGCCTGGGACACGCGATCCTCGGTCACAGCCGTCTTCACCCTGCCGTACAGGATGATGCGGCGCGCCAGATCGGCGAGATCGTCGCGCGTCAGATCGTTCTGGTCGAGTTGTTCGTTCACGGCTTTCTTGCCGAGCGAGTCGTCCAGCTGCTTCAGCGTTGCCGTTACGTCGGCGTCGGTCACGGCGATGTCGTTCGCCACGGCGTAGTCGGCCACGATGCGCTCCTGGATCACGTTCGTGAGTGCGAACCGCGCACAAGCCGACTGCTGGGTCTCACCCTCCTCCTTGGTGCCGCACGGCTGCTGGTTGAGGGCCGAGAGGAACGAGACGACGTTCTCCTCGTGCGCGAGCTGCTCGTCGGTGACGTCGACGCCGTTGATCGTCGCGGCCGGCGAGGCAGCGTCTGCGCACCCCACCAGGAAGGTGAGTGCGAGCGCCAGGAGCACGACGGCAAGACGAAGGATGCGGGGAGTCACGAGCGGTGAGTCTATCCGACGGTCCCGCTAAGGCCGGCCGCCTCCAACAGACGCGACTCGACCGCACGAACCAGGTCCTGCCCGAACACCCGTCCGGGGGTGAGGTTCAGCGTCTGCTTCGCGTCGTGGAACGTGGCGCCCGGCACCCGCTGATCCAGATCGGCGAGCAGGTCATCCGCGAGCGCGACGGGCCGGAGCCGGACCTGGTCGCGGAAGGTCACGATCTCCTCGACGCCGATGGCGGCGGCGGTCACGCGGAGCGACGCGACGGCGAATAGCGTCTCGACCTCAGGCGGGAGCGCGCCGTAGCGGTCGATCGTCTCGGTCCGGACCCGCTCGAGTTCGTCGTGCTCGCCGGCCGTGGAGATCCGCCGGTAGAGGTCCAGACGGAGCGCTTCCTGCGCGACCCATCCCGGCGGAACGAACGCCTTGATCGGCAGGTCTATCCGGAGCTCCTTCTGCACCGGCATGGGCTCGCCCTTCATCTCGGCGACCGACTCCTGGAGGATCCGGCAGTACGTGTCGAAGCCCACCGCCGCGATATGCCCGTGCTGTTCGGCGCCGAGCAGGTTGCCGGCGCCTCGGATCTCCAGGTCGCGCAACGCGATCTGGAAACCGCTCCCGAGCGACTGGTGCTTGCTGATCGTGGCCAATCGCTCGTGCGCCTCCTCGGTCAGCTCGCGGGTCGGAGGGAAGAAGAAGTAGGCGAACGCTCGCTCGCTGGAACGCCCGACCCGGCCGCGCAGCTGGTACATCTGCGCAAGGCCGAGCAGATGAGACGCGTCCACGATGAGGGTGTTGGCGTTGGGCACATCCAGACCACTTTCGATGATCACGGAGCAGACCAGCACGTCGGCCTCGCGCTCCCAGAACTTCATCATCTGCTTCTCCAGGTCGGCCTCGTCCATCTGGCCGTGCGCGATCACCACGCGCGCATCCGGGAGCTGCTCCTGCAGCCACGCAGCCTGTCGGTCGATGGTGGCCACGCGGTTGTGGACCCAGAACACCTGACCTTCCCGCAGCAGTTCGCGTCTGACCGCGCCGAGCGCCAGACCCTCGTCGTACGGGCCCACGTAGGTAAGCACCGGCTGGCGATCCTCGGGCGGTGTGTCGATCGTGGACATGTCGCGGATCCCCGTCAACGCCATCTCCAGCGTGCGCGGGATGGGCGTGGCGGTCATGGTCAACACGTCTACGTGCGCTCGCATGGTCTTGAGCCGCTCCTTGTGGACCACGCCGAACCGCTGCTCCTCATCGACGACGACGAGGCCCAGATCCTTGAACATCACGTCGCTGCTCAGCAGACGGTGCGTCCCGATCACGACGTCGATCGCGCCCCTGCCCACGTCGGCGATCACGCGTTTCTGCTCGGGCGGCGCCACGAACCGCGACAGCATGGCCACCTTCACCGGGAACGGCGCGAATCGTTCGCCGAAGGTGATGAAGTGCTGCTCCGCGAGGAGCGTGGTGGGAACCAAGACCGCCACCTGCTTGCCCTCCATCACGGCTTTGAACGCCGCTCGGACGGCGACCTCCGTCTTGCCGAACCCCACGTCGCCGCAGATCAGGCGGTCCATCGGCTTCGGGAGCAGCATGTCCTGCTTGACCTCTTCGATCGCGGTGAGCTGGTCTCCGGTCTCGTCGTGAGGGAACGCGTCCTCCAGCTCTAGCTGCCAAGGGGTGTCGGGGCCGAACGCGTGACCGACCACCGACATCCGAACGCTGTAGAGGCGGACCAGCTCGCCGGCCATGTCGCGGACCGCACGCTTCACCTTGGTGGTCGCGCGCGCCCAGTCGGAGCCGCCCAGGCGGTGCAGCCTGGGCGCGTCGCCGCCCAGGTAGCGTGCGACCATGCCCACCTGGTCGCTCGGCACGAAAAGCTTGTCGCCCTGCGCGTACTCCAAGATCAGGTAGTCGCGTTCGGCGCCCGCGAGCGCGCGGTGCGTGATCCCCGTGTACCTCCCCACGCCGTGTATGCGGTGGACCGCGAAGTCGCCGGGTTCGAGCTCCTCGGCGATCGTGTCGGTTCGCCGGTGGATGAACCGCGGTGCGGTGCGCGTGTGCCGGCGCGCTCCGAAGAGGTCCTCCTCGGTTGCGACGGCGAGCGTCGCGGCCGCCGAGACGAAGCCGTTCGTGAGCGGAGCCTCGACCGTCTGCGCCTCCACGTCGCCGATCAGCTCGCGCACGCGGTCGAGCGAACCGTGCCCGCGCGCGGACACGATGAGCCGGTACCCCTGGGAGGAAAGGGCCGCGAGCCGCTGAGCGAGCTCGGCGGGATTCCCTTGCGCGCTCCCCCAGTCGGACAACCCCAGATCGAGGCCTTCCGTGAACTCGGACAGGTGCATCTGTACGTGATCGCCGAGCGAGTCCTCGAGCGGACGCAGGACGTGCGGGCCGGGCCATGCCGTCGCCTCTGCGAGCGCCTCGGCCTCCTCATGCGCCTGACGCCCGCGATCTTGGGTCCGCCGCGCCTGAGCGAGCACGACCCACGAGCCGCTCGGCAACAGCTCCGCGACGGTGGGCATCAGATCGAACAGGAACGGCGCGAACGTCTCGGTGCCCTCGACGTACAGCCCATCGCCTATCCGCTGCAGCGCGTCGCGGAACCGGTCTCCCTCGAGCTGCGCCCGGCGCGTGGCGAGCGCGCGGAGCGCGTCGTCGGGGATCAGCTCGCGCACCGCCGGCGCCAGCACTCGCGCGACCTTGGCCGTGGAGAGCTGGGTGGACGGCGAGAACTCGCGGAGCGATTCGATCGCATCGCCTACGTACTCCAGACGAGCTGGGCGGCGTGCGTCGCCAGCGAATACGTCGACCACTCCCCCGCGGACCGCGAACTCGCCGCGGTGCTCCACCACGTCGGCTCGTGTGTAACCAAGGTCGACGAGGCGTTCGGCGAGCGCGTCCGGCGGGAGCTCCCTACCGACGACCAGCTCGAGCGGCGGTACAGCGCCCAAGGTTGGGATCAAGCCCTGCATGGCCGCGAGGGCGGGGGCGACCACGACGAACGGTCCGGTAGCCTCGCGCAGCCGGTGGATGGCATCAGCACGGCGGGCGGCGATCTCCGGCGTGGGGCCTATGCCCTCGTACGGGAGGGCCTCCCACGCCGGAAGCAGCGCCACGCTCTCCTCGTCCAGATAGGCGGCCGCGCCCGTGGCCAGAGCCTCGGCCTCCCTGGGTCCGGGGGTCACCGCCAAGATCACGGTGTCCAGGGCACGCGCCAGCCCGGCGAGAAGTGCGTCCTCGCCGGCCTCGGAGTGCGCCAGGATCGGACGCGCTCGCTCGAGCAGCAAGCGCTCGAACGGCTCCGATGCCACGAGCGCGTCCAGCGCCCCCTCCAGGCTCACGCAACCTCCTCCGCGATCGATCCGGACAGCACGAACAGGCCCGGTCGCGACTGCGACGGGCCTCCGCGGCCAGTGTACCGAGCCCCTCGCGATCCGGACTCGACCAGATACGCGCCCTCCGCTTTACGTTTGTCGGGATCCACGGTCATGTGAGCTTGACGATTTTACGTTTAGCGGTTAGATTCCACCGTAATCGTCTAATCGTAAAGGGAAGGAAGGCATGCCCTCGGGACTCCCGTCAGAGGTCAAGGAAGCCATCCGATCGCGATTGGCGGCCGAAGGCTCCGTTTCAGCCGGGGAGGTCGCCGCTGCCCTTGGTGTCAGCCGACAGACCGCGCATCACCACTTGGCGCAGATGCATTCCAACGGAGAGGTCGGGCGGGTCGGGGCGGGTCGATCTACCCGGTACGTTCGAACCTCAACCTTCGAGCGCCGGTGGCCTCTGACAGGACTTCTTGAGGAACACGTGTGGCGTGAGACCCGGGAGGCCGTGCCCTGTCTTCAGGATCTCCCTACGGGATCGAAGGGCATCCTTCACTACGCGATGACGGAGATGGTCAACAACGCCATCGACCATTCCTCCGGGACGTTCGTCGACGTGACGGTCTGGTGCGAACAGGATCGCATCGCTTTCGAGGTAGCGGACGACGGAGTGGGGGCGTTCGCGAACGTTCGCGAGAAGCTCGGTCTGGCAGACGAGTTCGCCGCGATCCAGGAGTTGACGAAGGGCAAACAGACGACCGCCCCCGACCGACACACAGGTGAGGGCATCTTCTTCACCTCGAAAGCCGTTGATGTCTTCGAGCTCGAGAGCTCCGGGCTGCGTTGGATCGTGGACACGATCAGACACGATCAAGCCGTCGCCGATTCCGCCAGGCGCATCGGCACTCGGGTGCGGTGCGAGCTCGACCCGGCCACCAGCAGACGCATGGCCGACGTCTTCAACGAGTTCGCCGACCCCGACACCGGCGCCTTCGACCGAACGGAGGTCACAGTTCGGCTGTTCGAGATGTCGGACACGTTCGTGTCCCGCTCCGAAGCCAAACGACTGGGATCCCAGCTGGAACGGTTCGAGCAGGTGGTGATCGACTTCTCGGGTGTCGAAACGGTAGGACAAGGCTTCGTCGACGAACTCTTCCGGGTCTGGGCGCGGGAGCACCCGGGGACGGTGTTGGTGCCAAGAGCACATGAGCCCCGCCGTCGAGAGGATGATCAGGAGAGGGCTAACCGCAGGCGATTGACCCGGGGGAAGCTCTCAGCGTGCCGAGCGAGGATCAGCCGTTCCATCAGCCGGTGGGGCCGGAGCGTGTGTGGCGATCCTGCGCCGCCGCGAGGCCGGCGACCACGAGCGTGCGCACGGCCTCCACGCCTTCGTCGACCAGCAGCGCAACGTCGGCCTCTTCGCGCTTGGCGAAAGGCTCCAGCACGTAGTCGGCGGGCTCCTGACGACCGGGCGGCCTGCCCACCCCCAGACGCACGCGCAGGAACTCCGGCGTGCGTAGCGCCTGCTGCAGCGACTTCAGCCCGTTGTGACCGGCCGTTCCGCCGCCCGACTTGACGCGGAGCGCGCCGAACGCCAGATCGATCTCATCGTGGACCGCGATCACGTGATCGGGCGCGATGTCGTGCTTCTTCGCGGTGGACGCATACGAGGGACCCGACTCGTTCATGTAGCGGAGGGACTTGGCCAGCCACAGACGCTCACCGTCGATCGTCAGCTCCGCGACCTCCACAGGGACGAATCGTGCTTTGCGGAAGCGTTCGCCCGCTGTGCTGGCCAGCTCGTCGACGACCATGGCGCCGATGTTGTGGCGGGTCTTCGCGTAGCGGTCGCCGGGGTTGCCCAGACCGGCGACGAGCCAGGCCATGAGCTAGCTCTCGCCGCCCTCCTCGGCAGCGGGAGCAGGCGCGCCCTCTTCGCCCTCGACGGGAACCTCCTCGCCCTCGACAGGAACCTCCTCGCCCTCTGCGAGCTCGGGAGCTTCCTCTCCGGGGAGCAGCAACTCGGCCTCGGTGCGGAGGGCAGCCGGAGTGATCACCGACAGGACCGCATCCTCGGGGTTCGTGAGCACGGTGACGCCCGCGGGAACGCCCACGTCCCGAACATGGATCATGTCGCCGATGTTCAGCTCTGAGATATCGACGTCGAGCTGATCCGGGACGTCCTGAGGGAGACACTCGACGAGGAGGTCGCGGAGGTGGTGCTCGACCACGCCGCCCTCTTTCACGCCGACGGCCTCGCCGAACTCGATCACGGGGACGTTCGCCGTGATGGTCTCGGTGCGGGAGACGGCCAGGAAGTCGATGTGGATCAGCTTGTTGTGGACGTGGTCACGCTGGATCTCACGGGGCATGGCCAGGCGCGCCTTGCCGTCGACGATCAGATCGAGCAGGACGTTGGAGCCGCCCGAGGAGCGCAGCACGTGCACCATCTCGCGCGAATCCACCGAAAGTGAGATGGATTCCTGGTCGTGTCCGTAGAGCACCGCCGGCACGCGGCCAGCGGCACGGAGCTTCCGCGCCACACCCTTGCCGGCGTCGCTGCGACGCTCCGCTTCCAGCTTCGTTTCCATGGTCGTTCCTTCTGAAGAGGTCCCCGGGTTCGGCCGCATATGGTACCGGCTGACCGGCGCGAACGACCTGCAGGGATACGCCCAGGCTAGACCTGGTTGTCGCCTCGGAAGATCTCGCTGACGGAGTTGTCTTCGAAGACGGCGCGGAGCGCCATGGCGATCAGCGGGGCGATCGACAGCACCTTCAGCTTGTCGAACTGCCGCTCCTCAGGGATCGGGACCGTGTTCGTGACCACGACCTCCTCTATAGGAGCCTCCTCGAGCGACTGGCGAGCCTTCCCGGAGAAGATCGCGTGCGTCGCCGCCGCGTAGATCGGGCCGGCACCCTGCGCCTGCAACGCCTCAGCACCTTTGGCCACCGTGCCGGCAGTGTCGATCATGTCGTCGACCAGCACGCACGGCCGGCCGTCCACCTCACCGACGACCGCCATCTCTTCGATCTTGTGCGCCTCTGTGCGCGAGCGGCGCTTGTACATGAACGCCAGGTCCGCATGCAGGTACTTGCGGAGCACCTCAGCGGTCTTGATCCGTCCGGCGTCCGGCGCCACGATGACCAGGTCGTCGCCCGACAGGCCCAGCGTGTTCTCGAGGTAGTCGGACAAGATGGGCAACGCCGTCAGGTGGTCGAACGGCGCGTCGAAGTAGCCCTGGATCTGTCCCGAGTGCAGGTCGACCGAGACGATGCGGTCGGCGCCGGCGCTCGTCAGCAGGTCCGCGACCAGCTTGGCGCTGATCGGTTCGCGTGACAGCGCCTTGTGGTCCTGGCGTGAGTAACCGTAGTACGGGATCACCGCGGTGATGCGCTTGGCAGATGCCCGCTTCATGGCGTCGATCATGATGAGCTGCTCCATGATCGCCTCGTTGACCGGCTCGTAGTGCGTCTGGACGACGAAGCAGTCGGCGCCGCGCACGCTCTCCTTCGCCCGGAAGTAGAGCTCGGTGTTCGCGAACCGCCGGATCTCCGCTTCGCTGATCGGTATCCCCAGGCAGTCGGCGATCTCGTTCCCCAGCGCTGGATGGATGGTGCCGGTGAACAGCATCATCCGTTTCTTCGTGATGATCTCCACCGCGATCCCCCTAGGCCTTCCCCGTGCGCCGATGTTGGACGTCTTTCCGCTTGCGATACCCCGGAACATTCTTCTGCTCTCCGCGTTCAACGGCGAGAGCGCCCGCCGGAACGTCCTGCGTGATCACCGACCCCGCTCCCGTGCTCGCGTCCTTGCCCACCGTGACCGGCGCGATCAACATCGTATCCGAGCCGATCGAGGCGCCGTCCCCGATCACGGAACGGTGCTTGCGGTATCCGTCGTAGTTGACGGTGACGGTCCCCGCGCCCACGTTCACGTCCTTCCCGAGGGTCGCATCGCCCACGTAAGCCAGGTGCGGGACCTTCGATCCCTTGCCGATCGTAGCCTTCTTGATATCTACGAACGGCCCCGCATAGGAGTCATCGGCCATCACGGTCCCCGGCCGGAGCCGCGTGAACGGTCCGACCCTCGCGTGACGTCCGATAGTGGAGCTCAGCACGACCGCGAACGTGACCTCGGTGCCGTTCCCGATCTGAGAGCCAACGATCCGCGTGGAGGGGCCGATCGTGCATCCAGCGCCGATCCGCGTGTCGGTCTCCAGGAACGTGTTGGGCAAGATCACGGTTTCCGGGCCGATCTTCACATCGACATCTATGTAGGTGACGGCCGGGTCCACGATCGTGACGCCGCTCGCCAGATGTGCCTCGTTGACTCGTTCGCGGATCACGCGCTCGACCGCCGCGAGTCCCCCGCGTGAATTGACGCCGAACGTCCCGCCGGTGTCGACCGGAACGACCGACACCCGCTCGCCCTTGTCCATCAGGATGGGCAGGACCTCATTCAGGTAGTACTCGCCCTGACGATTCTCCCGGTCGACGGCCGGAAGCGCACGGAAGAGATCCGTGCGTCGGAACACCATGGTGAGCGGCGAGACCTCATGGCTGGCGCGCAGTTCGGCGGGCGCGTCAACGCCCTCCACGATCCGCTGGAGCCGACCGCGGTCGTGCACCACGCGCGCATATCCGCCCGGCTGATCAAGCTCTGTCACGAAGATCGAGGCTGCGCTCTTCGTTCGCCTATGGAACTGGACCAGTCGCTTCACGTCGTCACCGGCGATGGGGTCGAAGTCGCCGCCGGCCACCAGGACATCGTGTGCCCGGCCGACGGCGCGCTCGGCGGCGAGCACGGCGTGCCCCGTGCCCAGCAGCTCGGTCTGCTCCACGAATACCGGCTTCGGCTTGACGCCCCAGGACCTGACCGCTTCGCGCACCTGGTCGGCGCCGTGGCCCACCACGATGACGATCCTGGTCGGACGGGCAGCTGACACGGATCGAAGGACGTGCCAGAGCGCCGGACGTCCGCAGATGGGATGAAGCACCTTGGGCGTCTGCGACTTCAGACGCTTGCCCTTGCCGGCGGCGAGAACGACAGCCGCGAGCGTCATGGGCTTCTTCGTGTTCTCGGCCAACCGCGCACCCAGAGGTCGAGGGACACACATCATCGAGGGTGAGCGGTCCGCGTGACAAACCGGACCGCGGTCGAGATGGTTCCGGGGGGAGGGGTCGAACCTCCATCTAGGGCTCCAAAGGCCCGCGTCTTGCCGTTAGACCACCCCGGATCGAGGAAGGTCGCGCGACCGATTATCCCGCGCCCGGCGGTCCCGACACGACGAACGAGCCGGGAACCGCCTCCGCCAACCGGTCGGCGTGCATCATGTGCCGGGCGAGCGCGACCACGGTCGGACCGCTCCCGCTCATGACGGCCCCGAGGGCTCCCGCGTCCAGGAGCGCCCGCTTCACCTTGGCCACCTCCGGATGACGACGGCTCACGCAAGATTCGAGATCGTTGAAGAGCGCGTGGCCGAGCAACTCCACGTTGCCGGTCTCGGCCGCGGCCACCAGCGCGCCCGGGTCGTGGCCTGTCGCCCCGCCGTCCTCGTCCCACCATCGATAGGCGTCGGGCGAGCGCGTGGGGAAGTCGAAGGGATGCACCACCCACCAGGTCGTTACCACAGAGACCGGGACGACTTGTTCGCCGCGACCGCGGATCATCACCGGCTCGTTCGCCAGCATGGCGGGCACGTCCGATCCGATCCGTTCGCCGATCGAAAGCAGGGTGTCCAGTCCAAGCTGACAACCCCAGAGTTCGTCCAGCGCCAGCAGCGTGGCGGCCGCGTCGGCGCTCCCGCCACCCAGCCCGGCGGCCACGGGGATGCGCTTCGCGATCCGGATCTCGGCACCGCGCGCGGGACCCCCGCAGGCCTCGGCGAGGGCGAGCGCCGCTACGAGCGCCAGGTTCATGCCCCCCGCGTCCGCGGACCCCGCGAGCGAGCTTTCCGTCCGCGCGTCCAACCGCAGGCGATCGGAGTCGGTGACCGTCACCTGGTCCGCGAGCGAGATCGGCAACACCAGGCTCTCCAGGTCGTGGTAGCCGTCGGCGCGCGCCCCCAGCACGCGTAGGAAGACGTTCAGCTTGGCGTTCGCCTGGCGCGTGACGGAACGTACGTCGGAGGCGGTCGTCACGCGAACGCCTCGGCCAGACGGGCGAAGTCCCCGAGGGAGAGCTGCTCGGCGCGGGCGCGCGGGTCTATGGCGCTCGCACGGAGAAGGTCGTCCGCGCGCCCTGGGTCCGCGCCCAGCCGGACGACCGCGCTCCGGATGCCTTTACGCTTCTCGGCGAACCCGGCGTCGACCACTCCCCAGAGCGAGGCCGGATCGGTGTCAACCGGTGGACGCTCGAGGCGGTCCAGGCGGACGACCACAGAGGCGACCTTCGGGCGCGGCCAGAACACGGATGGCGGGACGGTGCGAACCAGCCGACCGCGGGCGCGATACGCGACGCGCAGGCTGGCCGGTCCGTAACCTCGGTCGCCGGGCCCGGCCACGAACCGCTCGCCCACCTCGCGCTGAACCATGACCACCAGCCGGTGCACCGACGGAGCCCGATCCAGGACCGCGAGCACCACGTCCACCGAGATGTTGTACGGGAGGTTCGCACAGAGGACCCACGGCCCGCCGTCCGCGAGCTCGGCCCCCCAATCGATCCGCGTGGCGTCGGCAGCCACGACCTCCACTCGCTCGGGTCCGGCCGTCACCTCGAGGAGCGCCGGCAGCACCGCCCGGTCGAACTCGATCGCTCGGACGTGCGCTCCGGTTGCCGCGAGCGCCAGAGTGAGCGATCCCATCCCGGCGCCAACCTCCACCACGCGATCGGCAGCGCCCACGTCCGCGTCGGCGGCGATCGCGCGCGCCAGGTTCGGATCGATCAAGAAGTGTTGCCCGAGGGCCTTCGTCGGATGGATCCCGTGGCGCGCCGCCAGCTCCCGGACTGTCGCAGCGCCCAGACCAGCGCGGCGAGCGCCTCGCTACCAGTCGATGCGGACGTCGAGGACCCCGCGGCCGAGGGGCGCGAGCGCGGAGAACGCCTCGGGCGAGAGGTCGATGATGCGTCCTGCGCCGAACGGTCCCCGGTCATCGATCACGACGATAACCGTCCGGCCGGTCGCCAGGTCGGTCACGGTCACGCGCGTGCCGAACGGGATCCAGGGGCTCGCGGCCGTGAACCCGGACCATGGCGGGTCGTACCAGGTGGCCTGGCCGGTCGCCCGGCTGCCTCCCGAGGCCTCCTTCTGGATGGTGGGGCTCGCGGGGCCGGCGAGCCGGATCTCCGCCCGGGGCGGGCGCAGCATGTGCTCGGCCACCGGGCCGCGCGACTCCACGCGGCCGTTCAACCACACCACCGCCTCCGTCGACGTAGGCGAGCCCCGCGCTCCCGGGACTCACGACACGGACCTCGCCGGGTGCGAGTTCGCTCGTCCACGTGGTCCGCACCGGGAACGGGATCGAAACGAGGTGGGTGGCGGTCAGTTCGCTGACGCGATCGAACGAGACGGTCGCGCCGACGTGAAGGGGGGTGCTGGGCAGTGGCAGGACGCGATCATCGACGTCGGGAGCGATCCCCATGGCCGAGAGGAGCTCCCCGGCGGTACGAGCGTTGGTGAGGACGTCGTGGACCTTCCCAGCCACGACGGCTCGAACGCTCACCACCGGAGATGTTCCGACGTTCGACGCGGAGGCCGAAGCCTCGACGAGCTCCGCCGTGATCCTCACGGCGGGTCCGCTGCTCGTTCCTTCCACCACCCAGACCCCCACACCTGTGAGTGCCTGGAACACCGTGCCGATCCCGGAGTCGCGCAACGCCGATGGCGCCGCGGGAGCGGGACTGACCACAACGGTCATGCCGTCGGCCAGCACCGTGGCCAACGGCGGCACCACCCGGGTGTCGTGAGAGAGCTCGATGCCCTCGCCCTCCAACAGATCCCGGACGTTTCCCGAGCTCGTGCTGATCGACTCGACGTGCGAGCCGACGATCAACGTGACGTTCGTCTGCGCCGCGACATACAGCACGCCGCCGGCGAGCGCGAGACCCGCGGCGAACATGCTCGCCTGGATCGTTCGATGGATCCGCAACCTGCGGACCCGCGAGGGTCGAACAGCCAACCTTCCTCCACTCCATCGAGGAAGGCTTCAGGGGGAAGCGGCGTGGCCGGACCGAAGCCATCACGTGCACGGGTCGTGACCCTAGCAAACCCTCAACCCTCACTGCAATCTTGAGACCGAACGCACGTTCGGTGGATAACAGGGGGCATCCGGCGCGTTCTTGTGCCTTCTCGACCGGTTCCGTTCGCTCCCTACAGCAAACCGGGGAACGCCGCGCGAGCGTTCATCGCCGTCGCGGCGACGACCTCGTCGACGTCGTCGCCTCGAACGCGTGCGATCTCGGCGATCGTCGCCATCACGTTGGCCGGTTCGTTGTCGCGACCGCGCAGTTTCTGCGGCGCCAGGAACGGGCTGTCGGTCTCGACCAAGATGCGGTCCAGGTCGATCACCTGAGCGGCTTGACGGAAGTGTTCGTTCTTCGGGTACGTGATGTTGCCGGCGAAGCTCACCCAATATCCACGCGCAGCGCACTCGCGGGCGATGTCGGCGTCGCCGCTGAAACAGTGGATCACCACCCGCTCCGCCGATCCCTCATCCAGTACTCGAAGGACGTCCGGCCACGCGTCGCGGACGTGCACCACGAGCGGCTTGCCGGTCTCGTTGGAGAGCGCGATGTGGATCTTGAAGACGCGCTCCTGATCCTCTACAGGCGAGCGCATCCGGAAGAAGTCCAGGCCGCATTCCCCCACTCCCAGCACGCGCGGATCGTGGAGCAGCTCCTCGATCCTTGCTCCCGCCTCAGCATCGAAGACACTCGCGTCATGCGGGTGCATACCCGCCGTGGCGAACACCCCCTCGAGCCCGTCCGCCAGCTCTAGCGACCGCCGGCTCGTCTCGGGGTCCACACCGACGCAGATCAGCCGCTCCACGCCGGCGGCCCTCGCAGCCTCGACCACATCTGGAGGTTCGCGGTCCATCAGGAACAGGTGGCAGTGGGTATCCACCGCCCCCGGCTGCACCCTCAGTTCAGGGTTCTGGTCGCCCATCGAGCGGCCACGATACCGACTCTCACGCTGCGGTCAATCCGGGGAGCTTCACGTGAAACACGGATCCGGAAAGACTCACCTGCGAGTGGAGGCGTGGACCCTACTCGGCCTCCAGCCGGGGGAAGAGCGAGGGGCCCTTCGTGGTCCGCGTGCCGGCCTCCAGGCCTCCCCACGCGGCGGCCGCCGGGAGACGTTGGGAACCCAGGTCCTGCAGGCCGAGCTGAGACCAGAGCTCAGCCGCGGCTCGAGGCATGATCGGAGAGATGAGGACGGCGAGGATCCGGAGCGTCTCGGCGGAGGCGTACAGGACGCCCGCGAGCTCGTCGCGGTTCGACTCGTCCTTCGCGAGCTTCCACGGCGACTTCTCGACCAGGTATCCGTTCGCGCGCCCAACGATGTCCCACACCGCGGCGAGCGCCGACGACAGATCGACGTCGAGCATGTGCGCATCGAACCGCGCCGCGGCTTCCGCGGTGACGGCCGGGAGGTCCGCCGCGGCATCGGCCTCGGTTGCCTCGGGAACGACGCCATCGAAGTAGGACCCGAGCATCGCGAGCACCCGGCTCGCCAGGTTCCCCAGCCCGTTCGCGAGGTCTGCGTTGTGCCGATCGATCATGGACTCCCAGCTGAAGCTGCCGTCCTGACCGAACGTCATCTCGCGCATGAAGTAATAGCGGTATGAGTCCACGCCGAACCGATCCAACAACTCGGACGGATGGATGCCCGTGAGGTTGGTCTTCGACATCTTCTTGCCGCCGACCGTGAGGTACCCGTGCGCCCAGACCTGGCTCGGCGGCTCCACGCCTCCGGCCATCAGCATGGCCGGCCAGTAGATCGCGTGGAAGCGAAGGATGTCCTTGCCGATCATGTGGATGTTGGCCGGCCACATCCGCGCGAACCGCTCGGGATCGTCCGCGTATCCGGCCGCGGTGATGTAGTTGGTGAGGGCGTCGAACCAGACGTAGGTCACGTGCTCTGGATCCCACGGGATCGGGATCCCCCAGTCGAACGTGGTCCGGCTGATCGAGAAGTCCTGCAGGCCGCTGCGGATCAGCGAGAGGACCTCGTTGCGACGGGATGACGGCTCCACGGCGCTCGGGGTCCGCTCGTAGTGCTCCAGCAGGCGGTCGGCGTATGCGGACAGCCGGAAGAAGTAGTTCTCCTCCGTCATGCGCTCGACCGGGCGCTCGTGGACCGGGCAGAGGCTGCCTTGAAGCAGGTCGGCCTCCACGTAGTAGGCCTCGCACGAGACGCAGTAGAGGCCTTCGTAGGTCCCCAGGTAGATGTCGTCTCGCCCGTTGTCGTGGACCGCTTGGAGGAGCTTCGCGACGGCGGCGGCGTGTCGCGGCTCGGTCGTGCGGATGTAGTCGTCGTACCCGATGTCGAGGCGAGCCCAAACCTCTCGCCACTTCGGCTCCATATCGTCGACCCAGGCCTTCGCCGAAGAGCCGGCGGACTCGGCGGCGCGCTGAAGCTTCAGCCCGTGCTCGTCGGTCCCCGTGAGATGGAAGACCTCCTCGCCACGGAGTCGATGGAACCGCGCGACGAAGTCCGTGGCCACCGCGTCGTACGCGTGCCCGATGTGCGGCACGTCGTTCGGGTAGTAGATCGGCGTGGTGATGTAGAAGACGTCGCGGCCCATGGTCGGCTCATGGTACCGGCCGGACAGCATCCGATCCGCAGAACGGCCCACTAGTCTGATACAGACTAGTGATAGATCCTATCTAGCTGGCAGGCACCCAGCTTCCCGCCCGAGGAGCGCGAGTCCCTTCAGATCGCCTGGGCCCCAATCCGTCAACGACTGGTCGGGATACCGGGCATGTCGGCCCCGCACCCGCGAGGACCACATCAGCTCATGCGCGGAACCAACGTGCCCAAGTCCCATGACGTGCGCCAGCTCATGCATGAGCACCGGACCCATGCTGTAGCGCGACCCGAAACCGGCGGGGAGCCCCTGATCGGCGTCGATCGCCACCACTCCGCTCACGTACTCATGCGCGAGGTCGCCGTCGCCGCGTGCCGGCAGGCCGAACGCGATCGCATGATCGCCGTCGGTCAGGAACGTGAAGTGATCCTCGGGGACGAACGCGATCAGCAGCGGCAGGTACCGGGGCTCATCCGGCAGGTTGGCCTGGAACGAGGCGCCGATCTGCTGATCCACCGTGATGACCGTGGATCCGTCATCTACGAACCGTATGCCCGTGGCGGACGACACCCGGTCGATCGCCTCCCGGATGTCCGCTGCCGAGCCGGCCGGACGATGCCTCTCGTTCACCAAGTAGTGGACCGGCTGACAGGGATTCCACCGATACGGCGACCCATCCGGCAGCTGCTCCAGGAAGGCGTGCTCGCCTGGAGGCGCCACCAGTACCGCGGCGGCGGGCAGGACGAACGCCACGACCATGAGCACGAGGGCGACCACCAAGAGTCCGGTCCGCCGCTGAGCCACGGGGGGCGGGGGCAGAGGCGGCGGAGTATGGAAGCCCGGGGGCGCGGGCAGGTCCATGGCCATCAGCCGGGTTCCTCGTTCTCCGGTTCCAGCAGATGCCGGTAGATCCGGTTCGCCGACGTATCGTGGCGCTCCGCCACGATCCGGGCGGCATCTCGGGCCCGGGTCCCCTCGGCGACCAAGACGCGCGCCTCCCCGACCAGATCCCGGGCGTCCTCAGCGGCCGGATCCGCCCCGGCGATCACCACGACCACCTCGCCCTTCAACGGCTCGTCACCCATACGCTCCAGGAGCTCCGACAGCCGACCGCGAAGCACCTCTTCGTGGAGCTTCGTCAGCTCGCGCGCCACCGCCGCCCGCCGATCGCCGAGCGCGATCAGGGTCTCGGCCAGCATCGCCCGCAGCCGCTTGGGCGACTCGAAGCACACGATGGTTCGCGGGTCGTCGGCCAGTGACGCCATCCGGCGGCCGCGCTCCCCCGCCTTTCGCGGCCAGAACCCCTCGAACACGAACCTGTCGGTCGGCAGTCCGGAGACGGCGAGCGCTGCGATAGCGGCCGACGGACCCGGCACGACCCGTACGTCTATGCCCTCGGCGGCGCACGCGCGGACCAACCGGAATCCCGGGTCGGAGATGGTGGGCATACCGCCGTCGGTAACGAGCGCCACCGTCGCGCCTTCGCGCAGCCGCCGCATCACCTCCTCGGTCCGCTCACGTTCGTTGCCCTCGAAGAACGACAGGAGGCGCCGATCCGGAAGCTCCATGTGGGCCAGCAGCCGGCCCGTCCGTCTGGTGTCCTCGGCGGCGATCAGGTCGGCGGCGGCCAGCGTCTCTCGGACACGGGGAGCCAGATCGCCCAGGTTGCCGATCGGCGTTCCCACCAGGAAGAGCGTTCCGGTCACGCATCGATGGTGGCAGGATGTCCCGCCTACGGCCACGACCAGGAGCGCGCAGATGGCGAGCGACGACAAGGACTACTCGGGAACCCCGCTGCCGAAGAAGCTCGGCATCCGCGAAGGCTCTCGCGTCATGCTCGTCAACGCGCCCGACGGATTCGTCGACCTCCTAGCGCCCATGCCGGACGGGGTGACGATGCTGAAGAAGGCCAGCGGGACGATCGAAGTCGCCGTACTGTTCGCCCTGGAACGGACCGATCTGATCGAGTGGTTCGACCGGCTCGCAGCCTCGCTCGCAACCCCCGGACGTCTGTGGATCGCCTGGCCCAAGAAGGCCTCGAAGGTCCCCACAGACATCGACTTCGCGTTCGCGCAGGGGATCGGCTTAGACGCCGGTCTGGTCGACAACAAGAGCGCATCGATCACCGACGTGTATCAGGGGCTTCAGTTCGTCTACCGCCTTAGGGATCGTCCGAAGTCGCCGCCGGTACGCTGACGCGGTGTCCGCGCTCCTGCAACGATTGAACCGTCCCGTCATAGCCATCCTCGCGGTGACCGCGATCGCCGCGGGTGTGCGGTTCACCGACCTGGGCGAGCCAACCGATCTGATCTTCGACGAACTCTATTACGCGAAGGCCGGCTGCATCCTGATCGGCGAGAGCGACAAGGTCTGCATGGTCGACAGCCATGACGAGCATTACTGGCGCGACAACAAGTGGGACACGGGCTCGTGGGTCCACCCGCCGCTCGGCAAATGGATGGTCGGGCTCGGTGAGAAGGCGTTCGGTGTGACGCCGTTCGGATGGCGGTTCTCCTCGGCGTTCATCGGAACGCTAACCGTGACCTTGCTCGCGGTCATCGCGCTCCTTCTGTTCGGGAGCCCGCTCTGGACGTTCGTGGCTGGGACGTTGCTCGCACTCGAGCATCTGAACGTGGTGCAGTCGCGTGTGGCGCTGCTGGACATACACCTGGAGTTCTGGGTGGTCCTGGGGTTCTTGTTCCTGGTCCTTGACCGGCGATGGATCGACCGTCGAACCCCGCCAGAGCCGGAGGCCGAACCGGAGGTCGAAGCCGAACCGGAGGTCGAAGCCGAACCGGAGGCCGAGGCCGAACCGCTCACTCATCAACGGATGGGGGCCGCGCTGCCGTTCCCGGTCTGGCGACCATGGCGGTTCGCGACCGGGCTCGCGCTGGGCGCGGCGTTCAGCGTGAAGTGGTCCGGCGCCACAGCGATCCTCTGCGCCGTGATCCTGTCGTTCGCGTGGGAGACGACCCGGCGTCACCGGGGACACGTCTCGCGCAGGCGGGCGTTCGTCCGCACCGTCACGCAGGAGAGCTTAGGGCTCGTGATCGCGTTCCTATTGATACCGCTCGCTGTGTACATGGTCATGTACTTACCGTGGTTCAACCACTTCGGGTGGAGCCTGGGGTCGTGGTGGGAGAACCAGACCGCCATGCTCAGGTATCACAGCGAGTTGAAGGCCACGGCGCTGAACGCCGCCAACGGCGCATTCACGCCTACGCACCCCTACTATTCGCGGGCCTGGACTTGGCCGTTCATGCTGCGTCCCGTCAACTTCTACTACCGGGATCTCGGGGCGAGCGTCGCTCAGATCCTCGCCGTGGGCAACCCGGCGATCTTCTGGGGGAGCGTCTGGGCCGCCCCGTACGTGGCGATCATCTGGCGCCGTCGCGGCGATTGGCGAGCCGGATTCATCACGACGGCCCTGTTCTGTCAGTACCTGCCGTGGCTCCTTGTTCCAAGGCCGCAGTTCTTTTTCTATGTGCTGACGCTCACGCCGTTCATGGTGCTCGCGGTGGTGTACGTGATGCGCGACCTGTCTTCGGCCACGATCGTTTTGAGGGATCACTCTTCAGGTGAGCGGGTGGAGTCCGCCCGCCACCCCTACCTGCCGTTCGTCTGGGGGTACGTGCTGGTGGCCGTGGGACTCTTCCTTTGGTTCTGGCCTGTGCTGGTTGGGAACCCTCTCTCGCGCACCATGTGGAAGGCACGTGTCTGGTTCCGCGGGTGGGTCTGACCTGACCGTGGATCGCATCCGCGACGAGCGCACCCGGCCCGCCGCTCCGCCGTCCAGCTAGCCTTCTCGGTCGATGCCCACCAAGCAGCACGTCACCATCGCGATGGCCGACGGCATGCGATTGGCCGTCAGCCTGTTCCTGCCCGACGACGACGGGCCGTGGCCGGCGATCCTGGAGGCGCTCCCCTACCGCAAGGACGACAACACGGCGTCGTACCGCCCCGAGTACGTGCGCCTGGCGGAGGCCGGGTACGTGGTCTGCCGGGTGGACGTGCGCGGCACCGGCTCGTCTCAAGGGATCGCGGAGGACGAGTATCCGGCTGTGGAACGCACGGACCTGCTCACGGTGATCGACTGGCTGGCGACGCAGGACTGGTCGACAGGTTCGGTGGGCATGTACGGCACGAGCTACTCGGGGTTCAACTCGATCCAGCTGGCCATGGAACACCCGCCCGCGCTGAAGGCGATCATCCCGATCTTCGCGACCGACGACTGCTACGGCGACGACGTCCACTATTTCGGCGGCGCGCTCAAGCAGCTCGACGTCGTCGACTACCCCACCTACATGATCGCGATGAACGCGCTACCACCCGTACCGTCGATCTACGGCGACGGATGGCGCGAGGAATGGGCCCGGCGCGTAGCGGAGACCGAGCCGTGGGTCCTGACTTGGCTCGCGCACCAGCGCGCCGACGACTACTGGCGGTTCGGCTCGCTCCGCCCGGACTACGAACGGATCGAGGCGGCCACCATGATCGTGGCGGGGTGGGCCGACGGCTACCGGAACAACTCGCTGCGGACGTTCGCAGGGCTCCGCTGTCCGAAACGCGTGGTGATGGGTCCGTGGGCCCACGCCTCCACCGACACGTCGCTCCCCGGTCCGAATGTCGACCTGGTCCCCGAGATGCTCCGCTGGTGGGACCGGTGGCTGAAGGGAGTCGACAACGGGATCGACCGCGAAGCGCCGATAGTGCTGTTCGCTCAGCGGTCAACACGGCCTGGACCCACGCGTCCGGAGATGCGCGGCGCATGGCGGTACGAGCCTACGTGGCCCGCCGAGCGGCTCCGGCCGACCGAGCTGAGGCTCGGCGATGCCGAGGCTCCGGCGGGCGACACGCTCGTGGTCCGAGGCGACGTCGGGTGGACCGCCTGGATCTCGTGCGCGGGACACCTGCCATGGGGACAGCCCGACGACCAGCGTCCGGACGAGGCGTTCTCGCTCGCCTACACGTGGCCCGCCCTGGAGGACGAGCTGGAGATCTTGGGTCACGCACGGCTGCGACTGACCGTCAGGTCCACGGCGCCGATCGCCTACCTGTCCGCGAAGCTCTGCGACGTATTCCCCGACGGATCGTCGTCGTTGGTCGCGCGCGGCATGCTGAACCTGACGCATCGCGACTCTCGGGAGACGCCCTCACCGCTCGAGCGCGGCCGCCCCTACGAGGTCACCTTCGACCTGGAGGTGGCGTCGTGGACGTTCGAAGCCGGGCATCGCGTGCGGCTGGACCTGGCCGGCACCGACTGGCCCAACGCGTGGACTCCGCCCGAGCCGGTCACGCTCCGGATCGATCGAGCGACGGCCACCCTCACGCTTCCCGTGCTGGACGGGCCATCGCCGGTCGGCGACGTGCCGTCGTTCGCCCCGGCGCGCCGGGGCAACGAGGCCATCCCCAACCGCGGGCACGACAGCTACGCCTGGCGGATCGAGCACGACGTGCCTTCGGGGGAGACGCGCGCCGTGGTTGGGAACTGGGGCGACTACCCCGCCAAGGACGAGGTCCCGCCGTTCGCCGAGCGATACGCGGGGACGGTGACCGTTCGGCCGGATGACCCGGGGCGAGCCAGCGCCCACGGGGAGGCCTCTTTCGAGATGCGCTGGCCCGAGGCCACGTGTGCGACCGACGTGACGCTCGACGTCCAGAGCGACCGCGACGCCTATCGGGTGCGGATCGATCTCATGGTTCGCGAGGACGGGCGGGAGCGATGGCACCGGACCTGGGATCGAACCATCCCCCGCGACCACCAGTAGCCCCCAGACACACGAAACCCCGGCGCGCTGGCCGGGGGTTTCGGTCTTGATGGGATATCCCTTCAGAAGGATACCAGTGTTCCCGCTTTGGGCAGCCCGGCTTCGGCGGCGGCGGCTTCCGCGGTCCCGTGACAACCGATCGACACCCCAGGCCGTGCTCCCAGCGGGCGGGCGTCCACAGGTTGACGGATGCCACCTGCAGAGATAGGCGTCAACCTGTTGACGCCTCGCGAGGACGCGACCCTAGATCCGCGTCTACCCGTTGACACACGCCCGGAGATGCCCGCTCACGAGAAGCCTGGGAGGTGCTCGCGGAAGAGTATGAACCCGATCCCGGCCGCGACGTCCAGCAGGAAGTGCGCGATCACGAACGGCCAGGTCCGCCGGATCCGAAGGAACGCGACGCCGAAGAGCACGCCCATCGCCAGGTTTCCCAGGAACCCGCCCCACCCCTGATAGAGGTGATACGAGCCGCGCAGGAGCGCGCTCGCCGCCACCGCCGCGAAGGGGCTCCACGCGAGCTGCCGCAGACGCGTGATCAGGTAGCCGACGACGATCACCTCTTCGAGCAGGGCCGCGGCGGCAGCGTTCAGTAGCAGTAGAGGGACGGTCCACCAGTGACCGAGCGGCGGCACCGGGACCACGAACCGGTTCACGCCGAGCGCGACGGCGCCAAGGTAGACGGCCAGCCCGCCGAGGCCCACCACCGCGAAGAACGCAACCCCGAGCTTGATGTCGGAGCGGGGCCGATCCCAGGCCAAGCCGATCGCGACCGTGCCCTCTCCGCTCCTGTGCAACAGATGCACGACGAGCCAAACGGGCGCCAGGCCGAACATGAGGCCGACCAGCTGTCGCGCCAGCTCGTTGCTCTGGCTCACCGACGCCACGGTGACACCCCTGAGCGGCGCCGATAGCAGGTTCAGCACCGCGTAGGCGGCGCTCGCCAGCAGCGAGAGCGCCAGCACCACCAAGATCTCTTCGCGGAGCGTTCGACGGTCCAGGGAAGTGGTCGGACCCGGGCGCGGCTCGGCCTGCATCCTGTAACGGTACGCCTCCTACAGGTTCCAGCCCGGCCATCGATACACTCCGCGCACACCGAGGCGGAGGGATCCATGGCGAAGCGCGAGACGGCAGACCTGGTGGTGGTCGGCGCCGGCATGGTTGGAGGGTGGGCCTCGTGGTTCGCGGCCACCGACGGCGCCGATCGGGTCATCGTCCTCGAGAGGGACCTGGCCGGGCAGGGCGCGTCTAGCCGCGCGGCCGGCATGGTGCGCGCCCAGGGGGGCACGCCGACGACCGTCGCGCTCGGCATGTTCTCGATCGACTTCTACAACCGGCAACGCGACCTGATCGGCACGGACTCCGGGTTCCGCGAGCTGGGATACCTGATCCTGGCCACCACCTCACGTGATGAACGCGATGGACTCGACCGCGTCGCGATGCAGCGCGAGGCAGGACTCGACGCGCGCTGGGTAGATGCTGCGGAGGCCTGTCGACTGAACCCGACCCTCGCCACCCAGGGGCATAGAGGAGGGAGCTACTGCGCCACGGACGGGTCGATCGATCCGCCGCGCAACGTCAGGGCGTACTCGCTGGCGATGCAACAGGCGGGCGTGCAACTGCGGGAACGGACGCCCTTCATCGGCCTGCGGACCGCAGCGGCGCGCGGCGGGCGGCGGCGCGTCACGGGCGTGCATACCCCCGACGGCGTGATCGCCACCGAGCGCGTGATCCTCACGGGCGGCCCAACCCTGCGAGCCGTGGGAAGCTGATCGGCGCCCGGATCTTCGCCGGAGGCGCGCGGCACCAGGTCGTCCTGACGGAGCCGCATCCAGCGTTCGACGTCGAACGACAGCCGATGACGTTCGACGTAAGGGCGGGGATCTACTGGCGCCTGGAGGAAGGCGGACTCCTGTGGGGGATGTCCAACCCGAAGGAGGCGCCCGGCCCGGCCCTGCAGGTGGACTGGGCCTACCTCCGTCGTATGGAGCGCCGCCTCCACAAGCTGGTGCCAGTGACACGGGATCTCGGGATACGCAAGGCTTGGTGCGGGACGATCGACTACACCTCGGACCACTTACCCATCCTCGGCGCCGCGATCACCACGGATGGGGTGACGATCGAGGGAACGACCGTCGCTTCGCCGGGCGGCCACGGCATGATGTGGGGCCCGGCGGTCGCGCGTGCGGCCGCCGACCTGGCGCTGCACGGTCGAACCGACGTCATCGATGTCACCGACCTGGGGATGGATCGGTTCGACGAACACGGCCGGAGTCCCTTCTACGATCCGATCGCGTTGCCCTTCCCGCCCAGCGCAGGCGACGACTGACGTCAGCGGATCAGCGCGGCCAGATAGCTGAACGCCATCCTGTCGGCCCTGGACGCTCCGTTGCAGGAGTACGCTCCGCCCGTCCAGCATCGATAACTCGTGCTGGCGTTCGCGTAGACGAGCACCACTCGCCTGACCTGACGCCGACCGAACGGAACGCTGAGATCGGCGTCGCCGTGGGCGTCCAGCCAAACCGGGATCACACGTAGGTACCCGGCGCGCGTGATCACCATCACACGCGCCGCCGAGCCCGTGCGGGTGGGCGGCGCGTCGAGCGCGAGACGCAGCGACGCGCGGGCCGGCGCAGCCCGACCCGGGGCGAACGACACCGCGCCGGTCGTCAGATGGTTCAACCGCACGGTCGCCCAGCCCGCGATCGGATGTTGTTGCGTGAGCCGGTGGCGCCGGACGGTCGGCGCGTGGGGATACGCGGCCCCCTCCTGATAGAAGGCCGAGGGCACCAGGTTCCAGATCCCGAATCCAGCCAGGGCGCCGCCCATGGTTCGGTCCCGTTGCTCGAGAGCCTTGGCCACCGCTCGAGCGGAGAACAGGTCGGGGCTCCCGGGGCTGGAGGCAGCGAGCTCCCACACGCGACGTACGAACGACGTGTCGACGCCTCCGCGAGCCAGGCTCTCGGTCAGGTAACGGAAGAAGATCCAGGCGCCGTACTCGTGATCGCCCTCGCTGCTGTCGATCGGGACCCATGGTTGTGTGAGCGGACTGGCGCGCAACCACTCGCGGTTCGCGTTCACGTCATCAGCGAACTGATCCTCCATCCAAGCGGCGGTGCCCTCCATCAACCAGCGATCCTCGCCCGAGTCATAGGCGTACTGAACGGCGTGGAAGAGCTCATGCGCAGCGGTCACGCGGAGGCCGCCCTGTCCGCCGCTGGATCCCAGCTGCCACGTGGCGAAGTCGTCGTCCACCACCACGTAGGCAGAGTAGTCGCGGTATGCATACCCACCGTCGCTCGCGTGGGGATCGTCGGTCGCCACGTAGCCCGCCAGGTCGTTAAGGCCGACATCCGCAAGGTACACGTCGAGCCGGCCGTCGGGCCCATGGTCCTGGGAGCTGGCATCGGGTTTGGGCGGGCGGAACCCCAGGCGACCGACCTCGAATGCCCAGGCGGACTCGAAAGCAGAGAGCGTTCGCTCTACCTGATCGGGAGCGCCGTCATCATCGGCGTCGTTCAGGGGTGGGGCGTCCGCAGTGGAGGACACCCAATGGACGCACACGTGCTTGCCGCAGACATGACGGCTTGGCGCCGAGTAGCCGTGACCTTCCGGATCCCCGCCTCCGTCGGTCGGACGCAGGCGAAGCTCGATCGCCGAAGCGCGGCCCAGCCGATCGGATCCGGCGGGATCCACCGTGATCGGCGAGACCCGGGGGACGGAGGACGCGACGATGAACAGCACGAGCGCGGATCCCGAGCGCCCGAGGACGCGCGTGAACGGATGGCCGGCCATCTCCCTCCCCATGCCGGTCGAGGGCGCCGTCGGGGCTGGTCAGGGGGCCCGAGGTCGCCGGCGCCATCGTCAGGCGTGGGCGCGGGCTACGTCAATCGGCCGTAAGGCCGGATGGGCGGCGTACGTCGCAGGTCGGATGGCTAGAGCTGCAGAACCGGGCAGGTGAGGGTTCGCGTTATGCCTTCGATCTCCTGCATGGGCATCACGATCCCCTTGGCCAGGGCGTCCAGGTCGGCCGCCTCCGCCCGCGCGATCACGTCGTATGGGCCGGTCACGCCGTCAACCATGGCCACACCGTCGATCGCTCGGATCAACTCGGTGACCTGTCCGGCCTTGCCGACCTCGGTCTGCACCAGGATGTATGCGTTGACCATCTCGCTCCCCTCCGCTAGCTGCTCGACGCACCGTCCGTATCGTCACCTTCGTCGCTCTCGTCACCCTTGTCGCTCTTGTCGCCGCCGATGGCATCCTTCGCCTTGTCCAGCAGGCTTCCGGCGACGTCGCCGGCCTTGTCCACCAGCGGCTTGGCCTTCTCCACCACATCGCCGGTGACGTCCTTCGCCTTGTCGAAACCCTTGCCCGCCGCGTGGCCCGCCTTGTCGAGGAGCGGCTTGGTCTTCTCGACCACGCTGCCCGTGACGCCCTTCGCCGTGTCGACGACCCCTCCGGCCACGTCCTTCGCCTTGTCGACGAGGCCCTTATCCTCCTCCGCCATCGCGTGCCTCCTTGTCGGGGATGGATCACCTATCGTGACAGCCCACGCCGGGAACGTCTAACCGACCGAACCCTACGGGAGTCGTTCCAGCGCCCCCGCCAACCCACTGCGGACGAACGCCGGCTGGTGAGTCTGGATGCCGTAGCTCACCTCGTGCCAGGGCATCAGCATGAACGCGAACCGGGCGCGCACGAGGAAGCGATCGTCTGGAGCGCCGCCGTAGGCGCCGAGCACCCGAGTCCCGATCTGGGGCCAGGCATGGAGGAGCCATGCAAGGTCGAAGACGGGATCGCCCACCTCGATGTCTCCCCAGTCGATCACGCCGGCCAGGTCACCTGCCTCGGTGACCAGCACGTGCTCCGGACCGATATCGCCGTGCGTCACGCATGGCGCGAACCGGAAGTTGTCGTCGTCTTCCAGGAAGGTCTCCGTGGCCAGCTCGGCGCGCGTGCGCGCGTCGGCGTCCAGCAGAGGCAGGACGTGCGCGCCGAGCGACCCCACCACCTCGCGTAGCCCTTCGCGAACCGTCGCAGCGGAGATCGAGCGCATCCCGAGGAACTCCGGCGGCGTCATATGCAAGTCATACAGGAACCGGCCCAGCCGCTCGGGCCAGATCCCTTCGAGCTCCGCGGACACCGGCCGGCCATCGATCCGCCGGTAACCCATGCAGACGGGATCGGTCGACGCGTACACGGGCACGGGAACCGCCGACGACACCTCTCGATACACCTCGGGAAGCGCCGCGATCTGCTTGCGTAGCCGCTCGTCCGAGTCGGGGAGCCGAGGGAGCTGGAAGACCCACTCGCCGTTCGCCACGTAGGTGAAGCAGTCCCAGCCCCCCTCGAGCGGCACGAGCGTGTCGATCTCGAGTTCGGGCCAACGCCCGAGGATGAACGCTCGGTGATCGTCGGCCGAGGTCACGAGGGGACAGGCCCGGTCTCAGCCGCCGGTGCCTCCGGCTCCGCGAGGGCGGGGGTGGAAAGTGCGAACCACGCCACGACGCCCCCCGCCAGGGCCAGGACCGAGGCCCCGGCGTACAGGACCATGGTGCCGGCGTGTTCGTACACGTAGCCCCCGATGCCGGCTCCCAGGATCGGGCCGATGCCGAAGCCCACCATCTGCGCGACCGAGTTCCCCGTGGAATAGAGGGTGTTCGGAAGCAGCCGGCCCACGACCACCACGGCCGTCGTGAACAGCAGGCTGAACGCCATGCCTTCGAGGACCGTCAGCAGCGACACGATCGTCGGGTCGTCGATCAGACCCCAGAGCAGGAACCCGATCGCGTAGAGGAGGCACCCCAGAGCGAAGACGCTCCGCAGACCCCAGCGCGACTGCCACTTGGAGGAAGCTCGCATCATCGGAACCTCGACCAGCCCGCCCGCCGCCGCCCCCAAACCGATGAGGAACGGGCCGCCCCCTTCGCTCACGATCTTCAGCGAGATGAAGTTCCAAGCGGCGTTGAACCCCGTCCAGACCAACAGGATCGCGACCAGGAAGAACCAGAACCGCGGCGCCTCTCGGAAGACAGCGCCCACCGCTCCCAATCTGCCGTGCACCACCACGTCGGTCGGACGATCTCGCTCCAGGGTCTCGCTCCACACCAACACGGCCAAGCATGCGACCGCGAAGATCGGCATCGCCCAGTCGAGCCCGGCCAGTTGCAGGACCGCGCCGTAAACGAGGCAACCGAGGGCGTAGGATGCGCTCTCCCACCCGCGGATCCGACCGTAGTCGGACATCCGTTCGTCGCCGAGCTGCACCAGCACTATCGCGTCGATGTTCGGCCCGGTCGAGACCATGAACGCCGCGATCACGATCGCCGCGACCGTGATCATCGGAAGACCATCGGCCTGGCTCATGATGATCGCGCCCACGGCGGTCCCCGCCGCGCCCAGCTGCAACGCCGTCAGCCGCCCGATCCTGGTGTCCGCGTAGTGACCCCAGAGCGGGTTCGTCACTATCCGGGCGAACGCCATGATGGCGATCACGATCCCGATCTGGTCCGCCGAGAGTCCGCGGTCCTGCAGGTAGATCGCCAGGAACGGGAAGAACGCTGCAACGACGAACCCGAAGGTGACGAATAGCCCCTGCACCGCTGCCGGCGGTTGAACGCGTCCCCGGATCACGGGGCGGGTCCAACCATGGTCGGATCGCTCTTGCCGGCCATGTCAGGGTCTGCAAGCGACACGTGCATGTCCGGCATGGTATCCGCGAGCGCCGGGTGCTCAGACCTCGTCACAGGACAGGCGGGCGTCTCCCCAGTCGGCGTGGTCGGACGCCGGGCCGTCGCCCGCGGGCGTAACGACGAGCGCGATGCTATCGAGCCCGGTGACGTCGGCCGCTAGCGGGACGGGGGGTTGCGATCCACGCACGAGGCCGCTGGTTGCCAAGCGCCGACCTTCGGCCCACACCTCGAACACGACCGAGCCTGCGTCGCCCACTTCCTCGTCGAGGCCGATATCCGCCAGGAACAACGAGCACCTACCTCCGAGGTCGAGGACGATCCGGCTCGGAGCGTGCACGCCGATCCCATGGTCGAAGGCAAACAGCCCGACGACGATAGGGATACCGTCGTCGGGAGCTCGCTCGCCGTTGCTCCTGTCGATCTCCGGCGGGCCCCACCCGTTCTTCACTTCCAGCCACTCAATGTCACCGGCGTACGTAACCGGTCCGGAGATCGAAGGGGTGGGCGAGGGCGGCGGTCCTGGCACCTCGAACGCCCCCAGGTCGATCCCGCCGGCTTGGGCTCGGGGTTCGCCCGCGAGATCGATCGCTCCGGAAGCAGCCAGGAACGCGCCGGCGTCCACCGCCGGCGAGCCGGTCTGGAGCGTGTAATCGTGGCCCCCGGCGTCGGCGAAGGCCGGGTCGACGAACGCCGACGCGCGGTCGTTCCCTGAAAGCGCGCCCCACGTGTCGAAGTCTTCGTAGTCGATGCCCTTCCACTGCCAGGTGCCCGTGGGGCTCCCGTCGACCGAGTAGTAAAGGTTGTGGTCGAGGATGTTGCCTAGGTTCTCGCGATACGGGTTCTCCACGAAGTCGTGCCGCGGTCCGGCGACGATCACGTTGTTCGCGATCACGTTGTTCCTGGTGTCGAACTGCACGAGCAACTCGACCCCATCGGTGTTCACGATCGTGTTGTTCACGATCACGCAGTCCTCTGTGCTCCCTCGGCGCCGGTCATAGCCGCCGATGGCGATCCCGATCGCGGTCGCGTCGTAAACGAGGTTGTTGCGTGCCGTGATGTTCCGCGTGGAGCGGCCGGTATGCTCGCTGGCAAGCTCGATCCCGATGTTCACGTCGTGGATCACGTTGCCTTCGATCAGGATGTCGCGGCCGCCGTCGACGTAGATGCCGTCGGCGCTGCGGTCCTTCCCATACGCGGGGTTCCCGTAGCTGTCGATGTTCCACACGGTATTGCCGCGCACGATCCCGTCGCGGGCCTGGTCCACGGTCGGATCCGGAGCGGTCCCCTCGAACCCGATCACGTCTATCCCGATGTTGTTGGTGTCGTGCACCCGGTTGCCCTCGATCAGGAAGTCCTTCACGTTGCCGTTCACGACGAGGGCCTCCGAAGAGCCGAGCGTGAGGTTCGCGAGCTCGTTCTCGACGATCTCCACCTCCCCGATCGGGTGGTCCGCGGTGGTGCCGAACACGGCGATGCCGTGGGCGTCCCCACCGTTCCGGCCCTCGAAAGTCGTCCCCATGTCGTGGACGAAGTTGCCGGCTAGCCGGATGTGGTTCGAACCCCCTGTTACGAGGATGCCGATGGGCACGTGGCCTGACACGCCGCTGCGGTACCCAGTGATCTCGAAGCCCTCGATCGCCACATACGCCACCGAATCGAGCAGGATCAGGGCGGACTGTCCGGCGGGCACCTCGAGCGCCGAGCCGTCGAGCACGACGCGCTCATCGGGAGCCGCCGCGAACGTGATGGGGCTTCCGGCCTCGCCCGAGACGCGGATCTCGACCCGTTCAGCGTAGGAGCCGCCCGCCGCGTAGACCGTGTCGCCAGGCAGGACGGTATCGGCCGCGTGCTGGATCGTGGCCCACGGGTCGTCGCGGGTCCCCGGCCCGGCGTCGTCGCCCCAGGTGGCCACCCAGAAGGCGGGTCTCTCGGTCGAAGGAGCCACCGCATCGTCGCGTGTGGCGAGAGCCCACGCGGTCACGCACAGCAGACCGACGCACGCGGTTGAGAGCGCGGCCACGAGTCGTCGCTCTGTGATCATCCCGGTCGGATCGCCAGCCCGCTCGTCGCGTCGAACATGCGGACGTCCTCTGGCGCGATGGCCACGTGCAGCCGTGTTCCGATCTTGGGGCGCTCGTGGGGTGAGAGGCGAAGGGTGATGGTGGCTCGGTCATCGGCGGTATCGGCCAGGAGCGTCCCCCGCTCTTCCGTGATGCGGATGCCGGCGTCGCGCGCCTCAACGGAGCCGTGCGCCAACACCTCGTCACCCAGCGGCTCGACCACCTCGACGCGGACCTCGAGACCCGGCCCGGGATGCTCCTCGCCCACGGCACGCATCGCCTCGGGCCGGATGCCGACGAACACGTCGCCATCGGGCACACCGGTGACCTCGAGCTCGAGGTCACCGGCCACGACATGCCCGGTCGCCACCGTTGCCTTGAGCAGGTTCATCGGCGGGGAACCGATGAAGCCGGCCACGAACACGTTGTCCGGGTGGTCGTAGACGTCCTGTGGGCGCCCGACCTGCTGCAACACCCCCTCCGATAGCACGGCGATCCGCTCGCCCAGGGTCATCGCCTCCACCTGGTCGTGCGTCACATAGATCGTCGTCACCCCGAGGCGATCTTGGAGCCGCTTGAGCTCCGCTCGCATCTCGACCCGGAGCTTCGCGTCCAGGTTCGACAGGGGTTCGTCTAGAAGGAAGACCTCGGGCTCGCGCACGAGGGCTCTACCCATAGCGACGCGTTGCCGCTGACCGCCCGAGAGCTGACCCGGTCGCCTGCGCAGGAGGTCCTCCAGGCCGAGCATCCGACTGACCTCGTCGACCCTGCGGCGCACCTCGTCCCTGTCCGTCTTGCGCTGCCGCAGCCCGAACCCGAGGTTCTTCTCGACGGTCATGTGGGGATACAGCGCGTAGTTCTGGAACACCATCGCGATGTCCCGGTCCTTGGGGGGTACGTCGTTCACCACTCGGTCGCCGATGGTGATCGTCCCGCCGCTGATCCTCTCGAGTCCGGCGACCATCCGCAGCGCGGTCGACTTCCCACACCCGGATGGCCCGACGAGGATCAGGAACTCACCGTCCGCCACGTCCAGCGTGAGATCACTCACTGCCACCACGGAGCCCGGATACACCTTGGAGACGTCCTTGAAGCCGACCCGAGCCATGCCGGCTACCCCTTGAGACCTTGCGTGGCGATGCCCCGCACGAAGTAGCGCTGTGCGACGAGGAACAGCGCCAGGATCGGCAGCATCGACATGATGTTCGCCGCAGCGACCAGGTGCCATTGCGTCTGGTGCGCGCCCTGGAAGGTTGCGAGCCCGAGCTGCAAGGTGAATGCGCCCTGGTTCGTAAGGATCGTCACGAGCGGCCAGAGGAACTCGTTCCATGTCCACATGAACTGGATCACGGCGAGCGTCGCTAGCGCCGGCAGCGACAGCGGGATGACGATCCGAAGCAGGATCGACAGCTTGGAAGCACCGTCTATGCGGGCTGCCTCCTCGAGCTCGATCGGGAGGGTGCGGAAGAACTGGGTGAGCATGAAGATGCCGAAAACGCTTGCCAGGTGCGGCACGATGAGCGCGCCGAGACGGTCGATGAGACCCAGGTCCTTCACGATCAGGAACGTGGGGATGAGCACGACCTGCAGCGGCACCATCAACGTGGCCAGCAGCAGGAAGTAGACGACGCCGCGGCCGAGGAACCGCATCCTCGCGAACGCGTAGGCCGCGAGACAGCACAAGACCAGGTTGCTGAGGACGATCGTGACGGTCACGACGGTGGTGTTCCAGAACCACGTGCCGAACGCCGAGTCGCGGATCACGTTGAGGTAATTCTCGAACCGGAGGGTCCCCGGCCACAGGATCGGGGGGAAGTGGAACGTCTGCGCTTCGGTCTCGAGCGAGGTCACCACCATCCACACGAGGGGCAGCAGCATCACCACGGCGAGCGGGGCGAGGAACAGGTGCCAAGGGTCGAAGGGGAGCAGGCGCCCTCGCCCGCGCTCGACCATCCCGGTCTCTCCCGCGAGCATGGCCGGATCGGAGTGGGCGCTGCGCGCAGCGGCGTGGGTAGGGACGGTGGTGGCGCTCATGACTGATAGTGGACGACGCGCCTGCCGAGCCAGAACTGAGCCAGGGTGAGCAGGAGGATCACGAGGAACAACACGTAAGCGATGGCCGCAGCGTATCCGGCGAGGGACAGGCCCCCGAGGCCTTGCTCGAAGGCGAGCCGGTAGACGTAGAAGACGACGACCGACGTGCGACCCAGCGGGCCTCCCTTCGTGACGAAGAACACCTCGTCGAAGAGCTGGAGCGCGCTGATCGATGACCAGACGACCAGCAGCAGCGTGGCGGGCCCGAGCATGGGCCAAGTCACGCGCCAGAACGAGGTCCAACGACTCGCGCCGTCGATCGCGGCTGCCTCGAGCAACTCTTGCGGAACGCCCTGGAGCGCGGCCAAGTAGATGATCGCGTCGAAGCCGAGCCATCCCCACACGGTCATCAGGACGAGGGCGAACATGGCCTGCCGTGGCTCCTCGAAGAACCCGAACGGTCCCTGTCCCACCTTGCCGAGTAGCCAGTTCGCCAGGCCGTAGTTCCGGTCGAAGAGCCACAGGAACATGATCCCGGTCGCGATCGTGGAGGTGACGACCGGGATGAATACCGCGAGCCGGTAGAAGCGGATGAACGCGATCTTTCGGTTCAGCGCGTGAGCGACGACGAGCGCCGCGAGGATCGAGGTCGGTACGAACAAGATCGTGTAGTAGATCGTGTTGATAGCTGCCTGCTTGACCTTAGGGTCGTTCACGAGCCTGGCGTAGTTCTCGAGCCCGACCCACTCGCGGTCCGGTGAGATCAGGCCCGCCTTCTGGAACGACAGGATCAACCCCCAGACGATGGGGACGATCCCGAAGACGGCGATCAGGATGACCGAGGGAAGGATGAAGGCCCAGCCGGCGGCGTGATCTGAGACCAGGAACCGCCGGAACCCCTTCACCCGTCCTCCGTAGCCCGCCGCCGGATCGGACGCAACCTACCCGCCGAGTGCCAGGGAATCGTTCGCCTGCGCCGCCGCCTCGTCGAGCGCGCCCTGTGCGTCGTTCTCCCCCAGCATGGCCGAGACGATCGCGAACCCCATCGCCTCAGAGATCTGCGGATAGGAGGCGAGCACCGGCCGCGCCTGCTCTACGTTCGCCAGGTTCTCAGCGAACACGTCTACCCCGGGGATGGTGGTCCCGAACTCCTCGATGAACGCGGCGTCTTCGATGACGGTGAGGCGGAAAGGAAGGTGCCCTGCGGCCAGCGCATCTGCCTTCATCTGCTCAGGCGCGGTGAGCCACGCGATGAACTCGAGCGCCGCCTCGGCCCGCCCGCCGCCGTTGTCGAACACGGTCCACATGTCGGGTCCGGCGATCGTCTGGTGGTCACCGTCGAACCCCGGCAGGATCTCGACGCCGTAGTCCACGTCCGGGAAGCTCGACAGGTCCCAAGGACCGGTCACGAGCATCCCGATCTTGCCGCTGTTGAACAGACCCGTGTAGGGCGAGTTCTGCACGTCGAGGAAGACCGACTCGTCCTCGACGGCCATCCCAACGAGGACCTCGAGCGCCTCGACACCCTCGGGGGAGTTGAAGGCCGCCTCCGTGCCGTCTTCGTTCAGGATCGAGCCGCCGTTCTGCCACAGGAGCGGATCGTAGTGCCAGACGGAGTCCTCCGAGGCGTCCATGGGATAGGAGAACCCGAACTGCTTCTGCGCCGGGTCGGTGAGCGCCTTCGCCGCGGCCCGGAAGTCCTCCCACGTCCACTGGTCGTTTGGGTACTCGAGCCCTGCCTCGTCGAACAACGCCTCGTTGTAGACCACGGCCAAGTTGTCGATGAGCGCGGGGACGCCGAGCACCGCGCCTTCGAAGGTCGCGGCGTCCCTAGCCCCCTGGACGAAGTCCTCCCAGTTCACGTCGGGCTGCTGCGTCCACGCCGTAAGGTCGACGAGGCCGGGAGCCGCGGCGAGCTGCGGCAGCGAGGAGCCGTACTGGTAGGTGATGTCCGGCGGCTCGCCGCCCTGCAGCGCGACGGTCAGCTTCTGAAGCGCCTTGTCGTTGTTCACGAACAGCGGCTCGATCTGTATGTCGGGGTTCGTAGTGTTCCACTCGTCGAGGAGGGCGTTGAGCGAGTCGGCCTCCGCGTCGGTGTAGCCGTGCCAGAAGGTGAGCTTGACCGAGCCCGTGGGGCCGCCGGTGGGGCCGCCGGTCGGCTCGCCGTTGTCGTCGCCTCCTCCGGTACAGGCGGCTCCGAGAAGGACGAAAACGGCCCCGATCACGAGGACATGGCTGCGCTTCATCATGCTGTATCCCCCTCTACTCGAGCTCTCGGTCATGAAAGAACCACCGATCGCGTGAGATGGCGCGGTCGATCTGGGTCGAGGCCCTTGGCATCGGCCCCGGCCACCGCCAGTCGTTGGATCATGACGAGCTCGGCCATCGGGTCGCGGCCGCTCGACAGGACCGTCGCACCCGTCGCTCGGACGTCTTCCAGTAGGTCGTCGCCGACCTCGCCGATCACCCACACGAGTGAGCCGACACCCGCGAGGCTGATCGGGCCGTGCCGATACTCCATGGCGGGGTAGGACTCCGAGAAGGACCCGCTCGCCTCCTTCACCTTGAGCGCTCCCTCGTTCGCGAGCCCGACCGTCCAGCCCGCGCCCAGGAACACGAAGTGCTCGTACGCGAGCGGGTCGGCAGGGAGGTCGGCTCCGAGCACGCGCTCGGCCTCGGCGATCGCTGGTGCGAGATCCTCCCCGAGGTGGGCGCGGAGCAGCGCGAGAACGCTGGTCGGGAACCTCGTTTGCACGACGGAGCGCTCATCCGCGAACGCCAGGGAGACGGCGACTGAGGCCATCTCGTGTACGGGCGATCCCTCAACTCCGACGAGCGCTGTCGTTGGGCTCCGGATCTTTTCGAGAAGGCGGATGATCTCAGTGGTCGTGCCGCTCCGCGAGATCACGACGACGCGGTCGTACGTTCGCTGGGTCGGTGCCTCGGATGCTGGGTAGGCGTCTGTCTCACCAAGCGCGGCGGCTTCGCGTCGAGCGGCGTAGGCCTGGGCGACGTGCCATGACGTCCCGCACCCGACCGCCAGGACGCGCTCGCCTGCGCTGGGAAGGACGTCCGCTGAACCCGCGGCAAGCCGAACGGCCGTCTCCCAGCAACCGGGCTGAGACCTGATCTCTTGAGCGATTCTGCTCACTTCCACTAGTTTCGCCTGGAATCGCTCACGAAGTCAACTCGACTTGCGCATCTGGTCTACGATACACGCGTGAGGCGGGTGCAGCGGCTCGGCGCGATCCTCGAGGATCTCTCGGACGGCGGGGCGGTGGACGTGTCCGCTCTCAGCGAACGCCTCGGCGCCTCACCGGCAACGATCCGCCGCGATCTCGTGTTCTTGGACGAGCAGAGACTTCTCACCCGAACCCACGGCGGCGCGGTCGCCCAGGGGGTCGCCTACGAGCTCCCCCTGCGCTACAAGGCAGGGCGCCGGCAGGACGAGAAGCGCCGGATCGCTGCCGAGGCGGCCTCTCGGGTGAACGAGGGGATGGCCATCGGGCTTACGGGAGGGACGACGACGACAGAGGTGGCGCGGGCGATCGTGGCCGTCGACAGGCTGACGGTGGTCACCAACGCACTGAACATCGCGAGCGAGCTCGCCATCCGCACGAACCTGAAGCTCGTCGTGACGGGCGGGTGGGCCCGGTCGGAGTCCTATGAGCTCGTCGGCCCGCTCGCGGAGGCATCTCTCGCGGGGTTCAACCTCGACATCGCGTTCCTAGGCGTGGACGGCATCACCGCTGAGGCCGGCCTCACGACGCACCACGACATCGAGGCCCACACCAACCAGGCGCTGATGGAACACTCGGAGCGCATCGTCGTCGTGGCAGACGGCTCGAAGGTTGGCAGGTTGGCCTTCGCGAGGATCTGCCCGCTGAGGGCCGTGAGCGAGCTGATCACGGACGGGTCGGCCGATAGCGTTGCGGTAGAGGCAATCATCGAGGCTGGGGTCGCGGTCACCATCGTCTGATGGCATATCTTCTGGGCCCATCTCGACTCAGCGGCGCATCGGCGGAGCCGAGCGGATGGGCTCGGGTATCAGGTCGCCGTGCGCGTCGATGAGCTCGTCGACGAGGTCGAGTATCTCCCCGATCGTGAGCGTGGCGGCGGTGTTGGGGTCGAGTAGAGCCGCCTGATAGACGAGCTCCCGCGAGCCCTCCACCACGGCTCGAACCGTAAGCTCGGCGACGTTTTCGAAAGTGCGGTTGAGTGCGAGGCACTGGGGTGGGATCGCGCCGATCGGTATCGGCCGGACGCCCTCCCGGTCCACCACGACGGGGACCTCGACGCAGGCGTCCGGGGCGAGGCCGTCGATCAACCCTTCGTTGCGCACGTTGCCATAGAGCTCGACAGGTTCGCCGGTCTCGAGCGCGTGGATGAACTGGCTCGCGAGCTCCTGCGTCGGCTCTACGCCGAGTCCCTCGCCCGCATCGAGCCGTCGCTTCAACTCCTCGAACTCCGCGAGGTTCTCGTCCGATCGGCGGAGGTACTCGTCGATCTCGGAGCGGAAGCGCTCCACCTGGTCGTCGTGTCGCAGGAACCACGGAACGTACTCGCTCGAGTGCTCGCTGGACTCGGTGGGGAAGTACCCGAACCGCTTGTAGAGCTCGACTCGCACCCGCCGCCCGAGGCCTTCGGGGTCGGCGTAGACGATCTCCCGCAGCCGCGGGTACAGGTCCTCTCCCGTCGCGCGGTCGCGGAAGACGTAAACGAAGCACTGGTGGTTGAAGCCGGCCGTGCGGAACTCGACGCGCTCCTCGGGGACGCCGACGGTACGAGCGAGGAACGCGTGCGTGTCGCGGACGCTGTGGCAGACGCCGATCGTGCGGGCGGCCGGCCACGATGACCCGGCCCAGACGCCCCATGGCACCATGGCCATCGGGTTCGAGTAGTTCAGGATCAGCGCGCCCGGGCAGAGTTCGGACATCTCCTCGGCCATCGCCACGATGACCGGGATCGTGCGTAATCCGCGGAAGATGCCGCCGATGCCGATCGTATCGGCGATCGTCTGCCGGAGACCGTACTGGGTGGGGATGTCGAAGTCCGTGCGCGTGGCCCGGTACCCGCCGACCTGGATCTCGTTGATCATGTAGTCGGCTCCCTCGAACGCGAGCCGGCGGTCCGGGTAGGCGGTAACGGTGTGCGCCGCGCCGGTCCGCTCGACCAGTGCCCGGGCGGCCTGCTCGGCGTAGGTCAGGCGCTCGGGATCGATGTCGTGCAATGCGATCTCGAACGCGCCGTGCAGCTCGGGCCAAGATGCGAGATCGCTGACGATGTTCCTGGTGAACTCGACGCTCCCGGCCCCGACGATCGCGATCTTCGCCACGGCGCATAGCTTCCCAGAGCGCCCCGATAACGATCCCGAACGATATCGGTGACCCCGGTAGACGAGATCCTCGGATACGGGACCGGGTAACGGCGAGGCGGCCGACCTACACGAGCAGGACCGTCGCTCGTTCGGCGAGAGCCTCGGCCCGCGAGCGGTCCAACCGGCCCGCGCCCGGAAGCTCCGCGTTCGCGGTGGCGGCACCGAGCGCCAACCGGAGCGCGCCCGCCCAACCCTCGCCACGTTCCAGACCCACGACCAGGCCCGCCAGGAAGGCGTCGCCGCTACCGACCGGATAGCGACCACGCTCGTAGAGCACGCCCTCGTACAGCGCGCCGTCGGGCGCAGCCAAGACCACGCCGTCGGCTCCCCGCGTGACGATACCCGCGTGACCTTCACCCCCGGCCAGCTCGCGGAGCTTCTGTGCGGCGGCCAGCGACTCCTCGCGGCGCGCCGTAGGGACGCCCAACAGCTCGGAGGCCTCGGCGGTGTTCACCTTCACGATCTCGGGTCCGGCGGCCAGGGCCAGACGCAGCCGCTCACCCTCCGCGTCGAGCGCCACCTGCGCGCCGGCCGCGCGCGCCTCCGCCACCACGTCGCGGTACCCGGCGTCGTCCACGCCGAGCGGCAACGACCCCGAGATGGTCAGCCACGATGTTTCGGGGAACCGGACGGAAGCAACTTCGGCCAACTCCGCCCAGGCGGCCGCCGGGATCTCGGATCCGTGCTCGTAGAACTCGGTCAGTCCGCCGGTCTCTCGATCGGCCACCGACAGCGAGGATCTGTTCTCGCCATGCGTCCACACGAACGATCCCGGAACTCCCTCGGCTGAGAGCATCTCCGCCAGCCACTTCCCGGCGTGACCCCGCAGGAGCGCGATCACACGGACCTCGCCGCCGAGCGACCGCACAGCGCGCGCGACGTTCAGCCCTTTCCCGCCTGCCGTCTGCTGGAAGCCGACCGGCCGGTGGATGTCACCTCGCACCAGTCGATCGACCTCGAACAGCTTGTCGATCGATGGGTTCGCTGCCAGGCAGACGATCATGCGACTCGTCCCTCTTCCAACAATGCCAACGCTTCCTCCCGGGTCGCCTGGCCGGTCGAACCGCCGGTGCTCGTGGTCGAGATCGCGCCGCACGCGTTGGCGAACGCGAGGGCCTGATCGATCGGCTGGCCGTCGAGCCATGCGGCCAGGTACCCGGCATCGAATGAATCGCCCGCGCCCGTCGTGTCACGAACAGGAACGGCGATGCCCTCGACGCTCGCATCCACCCCAACGCTCACGGCCCTGGCGCCACCGGAGTCGAGCTTCACGACCACCGTGCCGGCCCCCGCCTCTCGCAGTCGCGCGATCGCCTCGTCGAGCTCCGAGATGTGCCCGATGCTGTATGCCTCCATCGCGTTCGGAAGGAACACGTCGACCACTGCCAGGAGCTTCATGAGATCGTCCCCCCACCGCCCCGAGGGGTCCCAGTTGGGATCGACGGACGTGGTGCCTCCTCGGGTCCGCACGCCGGCGAAGAGCCCCGGCAGATCCGGCGCGAGCGAGCGCTGCAAGAAGTACGAGCCCACGTGCACGTGGCGCGCCTTGGCGATCAGAGCTGGATCGATATGCGCAGCCGATAGCTCGCCGATCGGGCCCAGCGCGGTGAGCATGGCACGGTCCTCCGGTTCCGAAAGCACCACCGTCAGCCCGGTCGGACGGTCCGGGTCGACCACGAGTCCGGAGATGTCCACCCCGCGCGCATCCAGCTCCTCGCGCATGAATCTGCCGAAGACATCGTCACCCACCAGGCCGGCGAGCCCGACGCGCAAGCCGAGACGTGCCGCGCCACAAGCGAAGATGGCGCCCGATCCTCCGATCGTGAGCCTCGCCTCGTCCACCAGACGCTCCGCTTGCCCGAACGCCGGCCGAACGTCACCGCCACGCAGCACCAGGTCGGGGTTGGCGTCGCCCAGGACCAGCACGTCTAACGCGGACATGTTCGAGAGACTACTTCCCTTCTCCCGCACGGGGGTTCGGAACATCGATGGGGCTACGATCGCCTCATGCCGCCTCGGATAACGCTCATCCAGGCCGACATCACGACGCAGGTGGTCGATGCGATCGTCAACGCCGCCAACACGTCTCTGCGACCCGGCGGCGGTGTGGACGAGGCGATCACGCGAGCCGCAGGCCCGGCGGCGCTCGCCGATCGCGAGCGCGTGATCCGCGAGCGAGGCGTTCCACCTCTCCCGACCGGACTGGCCGTCGCGACGATCGGCGGCGCCCTCCCCGCCCGCTGGATCATCCACACGGCCGGCCCCATCTATTCAGGCTCCGCCGAGGACCCGCTCTTGCTGGCCTCGTGCCACGTCGAGTCCCTGCGCGTGGCCGACGAGCTCGGGGCGCTCATCGTGGCCTTCCCCGCGATCTCGACCGGGGTCTACGGCTACCCCCTTCCCGAGGCGGCAACCGTATCGGTCGGCGCGGTCCTCGCGGCTCGGACGGAGGTCCGCGAGGTTCGGTTCGTGCTGTTCGATGACCGAGCCAAGGCCGCGTTCGAGGTGGCGCTTGGCTGAGGGAATACGCACCTCGCTGATAGGATTCGCACCTGCATGTTGGAGGAACTGACCACGCCGCGCGGCACGTACGAGCGCCTCGACAAGGTCCAGCTCGTGGACTGCCGCGAGCCGTACGAGTGGAACGCCGGCCGCGTGGAAGGCGCGATCCACATGCCGCTGAACGCGATCATGGCCGGCATGGGCACAGACCTCGACCACACCAAGCCGATCGTCGTGATCTGCCGGAGCGGCAACCGAAGCGAACTCGCCACCATGATGTTCCAGGCGCGCGGCTTCGAGGCGTACAACCTCGAAGGGGGCATCGAGGCGTGGGCTCGCGAAGGCCTGCCGTACTCGGCGCCCGACGGCTCCCCCGGCCGCATCGCCTGACCGCGCCCGCCTGCTGGGCCGGCTCCGCGTTCCACGTACGCTAGCCGCATGGCGGATGTCGACGGAGCCAGACGCGCGCTGGAAGCCGCGCTCGGCCCGGCCGAGGTTCTGGCCGACCCGCTGGCGCTCAAGCTCTACGCACGTGACGCATCCATGGTCGAAGGCGGCTGCGCGTTGGTCGCGTTCCCTAGATCGACCGACGACATCGTCGCGTGCATGCGGATCGCGACTCAGCACGGACTGGCCGTCGTACCGCGCGGGAGCGGTACGGGATTGGCCGGCGGGGCCACGCCCATAGGTGACTCGCTGGTCGTGGTCACCTCGAAGATGAACACGATCTTGGAGATCCGGACCCAAGATCGCCTGGCCTGGGTCGAGCCGGGGGTGTTCAACCTCGATCTGTCCGACGCGCTCCGGCCGCTCGGATGGACGTATGCGCCCGATCCCTCGTCTCAGCAGACGTCGTCGATCGGCGGCAACGTGAGCACCAACGCCGGCGGCCCTCACTGCCTGGCCTACGGAGTCACGTCGGCGCACGTACTCGCGCTCGACGTGGTGCTCCCAGATGGTTCGGTGGAACGGTTCGGCAGCGAGGGACCCGAGGCGCCCGGCTACGACCTCCGCGGGGTCGTCATCGGCTCGGAGGGAACGCTCGGGATGGTGGCGCGGGTATGCGTTCGTCTCACCCCGCTGCCGCCTGCGGTCCGCACCATGCTTCTGGATTTCGGCAGCGTCGAGGACTGCGCCGCGACGGTCTCGGACATCATCGCGCGCGGCGTCGTCCCCGCGGCGCTCGAGATGATGGACAACGGCATCGTGGTCGCGGCAGAGAACTTCGCGCACGCCGGCTACCCGACCGACGCTGCGGCCATCCTGATCGTTGAGGTCGACGGCCTGCAGTCGGCGGTCGAGTCGCAGACCCGGGAGGTCGAGGCCGCGGCCGAAACGAACAACGTCCGCACCATCCGGGTGGCGGCCGACGACGCAGAGCGCGCACTCCTTTGGAAGGGACGCAAGTCGGCGTTCGGTGCGGTTGCACAGATCGCTCCGCACTACCACCTGCACGACTGCGTGGTGCCCAGGACGAAGCTCGTCGAGGTCCTGGCCGGCGTCTACGCGATCGCGAAGCACCACGACCTGATAGTCACGAACGTGTTCCACGCCGGCGACGGCAACCTCCACCCGCTGCTCTCGTTCGACCGCAGCGTTCCGGGGACGCTCGAGCGAGTGCTCCAGGCGAGCGAGGAGATCGTCCGTCTGTGTATCGACGCGGGCGGCGCGCTCAGCGGCGAGCACGGGATCGGCCTGGAGAAACGCGACTTCATGCCGCTGGTGTTCACGGCGGACGACCTGGCGGCCCAGGCCTGCGTCCGCAACGCGTTCGACCCCGAGCGGCGGATGAACCCCGAGAAGGTGCTGCCCGAAGGCGCCCGATGCGGCGACTTCGCCATGGCGCACGGGAGCGACGCCGCCGAGGCGGCCGCGAGCCTGCCGGAGGGTTCGTGGATCTGATCCACCCGCACGCGAAGCACGACGTGGTCGAGGTGCTTCGCGACGCCAGCGCACACGGCACGCGCGTCCTCACCGTCGGCGGACGAACCCACATGGACCGGGGCAACCCACGTGAGGTCGACGCCGAGCTGTGGACCACCATGCTCGACGAGGTCGCATCCTACGAGCCGGCCGAGATGCTGGCGGCTGTCGAGGCCGGGATGCGCGTCGGCGACCTCCAGGCCATGCTCGCCGAGGGCGGACAGGAGTGGCCGGTGGACGCGCCGCACGATGCCACCGTGGGCGGGGTGATCGCAGCCGGCGTCTCGTCGTTCCGCCGGCTGCGCGTCGGCCACGTGCGCGACACGGTGGTCGAGCTGGAGTTGGTGACCGGCGACGGCCGGCTGATCAGGAGCGGCGCGCGGACCGTCAAGAACGTGACGGGCTATGACATCCACCGGCTGGCGACCGGCTCCCTCGGCACGCTCGGCGTGATCGTGCAGGCGGCGTTGAAGCTCCGGCCGCTCCCCCAGGTCCGTCGCCGCATCACGGCCGTCGGCAACGGTCTGGAGCTCGGCTCGCGCTTCCTGGAGCGCATCCCCCTACCGGCCGCGATTCTCGCCGAACCGGAGCGAGCAAGCGTGTGGCTCGAAGGTTGGATCGAGGAGGTGGAGGAACAGACCGCCGCCGCGCGCACCGCGTCGACGGACCTCTTGATCGACGACGAGCCGCAGCCGTTCGACCCGTCGGCGATCCAGGCCCAGGTCGTGGTGGAGGCGGCGGTCGCTCCCTCACGGATCGCGCATGTGGTGTCGGGGCGCGACGGCTGGACCGCACTACTTGGGATCGGGATCGTCTGGTTCGGCCTGTCGACCGAAAGCGGTGAGCTGGCTCGGATCCGCGACAGTGTCGCCGAGGTTGGAGGGACGGCGCCGGTGATCAAGGGTCCCGGGGGGCTGGGCCCGACCCACCTCCCCGCGCCGGAGGTTCACGGGCGATTGAAGGATGCCTTCGATCCCGCCGGGATCCTCTCTCCCCCCGGCTGACCCGAAGGTCCCGTGCGCCGCGGGACCCTCGACCCGACTCACCTCGCCTCACACCTCCTAACTTCGCTCTAACGGACTGGATAGGTCCGTTAGTGAGGAAGGAGACCTGCGATGGGTTCGGACGGCGGGCCAGACAAGACCGGTACACCCAACGGCGAGCAGGCAACCGGGTCGGGCGTATCACGCCGACCGGTGAAGCATCGCGGACCGGTGGTGAGCAGGCGCGCGGCGCTCGGGATGATGGCGGGCGGCGCGGCGGCCGGCGTCGTAGGCGCACGGGTCGGATTCGGAGCATCGAGCGGAGGGGATCTCTCGCAGATCGCCTCGGATCGAGGACTCGACGGCGACCAGGCGGCCGCAGCACTGAAGACGTTCGTCCCCGGGGGAAGCTTCGACGAGTACTTCTTGATGGCGTCGGGCGGCCACTCAGGCCAGATGCTCGTGATCGGCGTGCCGTCGATGCGCCTGCTGAAGGTGATCCCGGTGTTCACGCCGGAACCGTGGTCGGGCTACGGCTACGGGACGGAACAGTCGATGGCGGTCCTGGCTGGGGGCTCCGATCCCGCTAAGTCGAACCCTCTCGCCTGGGGCGACACGCACCACCCGGCACTGTCCGAGACCGAGGGTGACTACGACGGTCGGTTCCTCTACATCAACGACCGGGCCAACGGCCGGATCGGCATGATCGATCTGCGCGACTTCAAGACGAAGGAGATCTTCGACATCCCGAACCTCCAGACGTCCCACGGCGGGTGCTTCGTCACGCCCAACAGCGAGTACGTCCACATATCCTCGATGACACCATGCCCTGCGACCGAGAGCGGCTACGCGCCTCTGTCTCGATACAAGGAGGACTTCCGGGGGTTCTCGACGTGGCTCGCGCTCGACCAGGAGACCGGACGGTTCGTGAAGGAGAAGACCTTCCAGATCGAGTTGCCTCCGTACACGCAGGACCTTGCGGATGCGGGAAAGCTCACCAGCTACGGGTTCGGCTTCATCAACTCCTACAACACCGAGATGGCCACCGGCGGCAACCTGCACGATCCGTCGATGTCCTTAGAGGCCTCAGCGACCAAGAACGACTACGACTTCATGCACATCATCGACTGGCAGAAGGCCGAGGCGTTCTTCCAGGCCGGATCCGGGATCAAGAAGCTGAACGGCATGTCCGTCATCCCGCTCGACGCGGCGGTAGGCGAAGGGATCCTGCACTTCGCGCCGGAACCGCGGAACCCACACGGCGTGGACGTGAGCCCCACGGGTGACTACATCTGCGTGAGTGGGAAGCTCGACCCCAACGGCAACGTCTACTCGATGGAGCGGATCAAGGACGCGATCGCGAACCAGGACTATCAGGGCACCGATGAGTTCGGCGTTCCGATCCTGACGCTCGAGTCGGTACTCGAGGCGCAGGTCGAGCTGGGCGCCGGCCCACTGCACACACAGTTCGACGACAAGGGCCACGCGTATACGTCGCTCTTCTTGGATTCGGCGGTGGCGAAGTGGACGCTCGGCCCCAAGGCGGGGCATACCGACGACGCGTTCCAGTTGGTCCAGAAGCTGCCGGTCCACTACAACATCGGTCACCTCTGCACGGCCGAGGGCGACACGGTGAACCCGGACGGCAAGTACCTGATCGCGCTCAACAAGTGGTCGATCGATCGCTTCCCGCCGGTCGGCACGCTCCACCCGCAGAACTTCCAGCTGGTGGACATCGGAGAAGAACCCATGAAGCTCCTATCCGACATGCCGATCGGCCTGGGCGAGCCCCACTACGTCCAGATGATCCACAGGGACAAGTTGAAGAACGTCCTGACCGCGTACGAGCCGGCGACCGAACCCAGCGACTGGACGGTTTCCCCGTTCGCCACGGTGGCTGGCGAGGAGCGGATCGAACGCGACGGCGACACGCTCCACGTCTACATGACCGCGCAGCGCTCTCACTACACGCCCGACATCGTGGAGGCGAACCTGGGCGATACGCTGCAGTTGCACATCACCAACATCGAGCAGACGCCGGACGCGACCCACGGCTTCGCGATCCCCTCGTACAACATCGAGGCCAGCCTCGACCCTGGCGAGGTCGTGAACATCGCGGTTCCGCTCGACCGGGCGGGTACGTTCGCCATGTACTGCTCGGAGTTCTGCTCGGCCCTACACCTGGAGATGCAGGGCTGGCTCCAGGTTGCCCCGTGATCGGATCGAACAGGAAGGAGCAAGATATGCGCAGGTTCAGTCTGCTGGCGGCCGCGGCGCTCGCGACCGCCATGGTATTGGCCGCATGTGGCGGCGGTGACGATGGAAGTGGTGACGGCGGTGGCGACGGAGGTGGCGACAACGGGGGCGGCGGCTCGACGGCCCTCGCGGTCACGGCCCCGAGCGGCGCTGCGAACGACGGGTTCGCGGAGACGTCGCTCAGCGTTGCCGCCGACACTCCGTTCACCATCAACTTCACCAACGAAGACGAAGGCATCCTGCACAACGTGCAGATCTTCGAGGGAACGGATACGAGCGCAACGGCCGTGTGGACACCCGAGGGGAACGCCATGATCACCGGACCGGACGAAGCGCTCTACGAGATCCCCGCCCTGCCGGCGGGCACCTACACGTTCAACTGCTTCTCGCACCCGACCACCATGGTCGGGACGTTGACGGTGGGCTAGGGATCTGGAAACGATGAGGATGGCGGCCGACCCGATCTCCCAGACCGAGCGAGCGAACGTGAACTCAACGCCAGGCCTCGGAGACACCCCTCCCGCCCCCGCGACCCCCTCGCGGACGCCGGGCATGCGGATAGGGATCGGGCTCGCGGCCGCCATCCTCGTCATCCTGGCGTGGCGCCTCCCGATCTGGGAGGCAAGGCTCTCGGCGCCGCAGTACCCACTGGGGCTCTCGCTCAGCGCGGGCGCCCAAGGTGTTAGCGGAGACATCGAACAGATCAACGTTCTGAACCACTACGTGGGGATGGCGGCGTTCGATCCCTCGGACGCGCCTGAGACGGCTCTTTGGGTGTGGGCGATCCTGTTCGCGCTCGGGGCGGTCGCGGTGGCGACGGCGTTGGACGTTCGTCACCCGCTCGCTCGGCTGGCGCGGATCGGACTGTGGCTCGTCCCTCTAGGCGCACTCGCCGACGTGCAGTACCGGCTCTACCAGTACGGGCACAGCGTCCAGCCCGACGCCACGATCCGATTGGAGCCGTTCACCCCTCTCGTTATCGGACCCACCCGTGTGCTGAACTTCACGACCTGGGCGTTCCCAGGCGGAGCGATCTGGTGCCTGCTCGGCGCAGCGTTCCTCATGAGCTTCGGGGCTCGCTTGATCTTGTGGGGCCGCGAAAGGTGGGCGACCCGGCCCATCTACGTGGACGATGACGTGGAGATCGAAGCGTCGTGAGACGTCGCGCGGTATTCGCCGTTCTGGCCCTTCTGGTCGTGGCCGCGGCCTCGGCGTACATGCTTGGCTGGTTAAGCAGCCCAACCGACCAGGTGGCTGCTCCGGTCCGGTCGGTCACCATGCCGGCGGCGCACCTGCAGTCCATGATCGATGCCGCACCCGACGGCTCCACGCTCGAGGTCCCGGCCGCGACCTACGCTGGACGCCTGCGCGTCGATCATCCACTCACGCTGGTGGCACAGGGGAAGGTCGTGGTCGACGCGGGCTGGCTCGGCTCGGTCCTACGGATCACAGCTCCCGATGTCACGGTTGATGGCTTCACCCTCCGTCGCTCCGGCATCGGCCCGGTCGGAGCGCCATCCGGGATCCTCGTTGAGAACGCGGATCGAGCTTTGATCCGCGACGTCAGGATCGAGCACAGCTACATGGGGATCACTGTTCGTCGCTCAAGGAGCGTGTCCATCGAGGGCGTAACGATCGTCGGCGAGGGACTGATCATAGGGGAGCTCCACGCCGTGAACGCACCGTCCGACGCGCACGCCGGCCACGACATGGCTGATCCGGAGAGGAGCGTGGCATCTCCCGGCGGGCAGATCCGCGGTGACGGGATCTGGCTCTGGAACACCATCGACGCCGAAGTCAGGAACTCGACCATCACGGGCGTCCGCGATGGGATCTACGTCTCGTACGGGATTCGTTCTCGCCTGATCGGGAACACGATCGCCGACAGCCGTTACGCGGTTCACGACATGTACGCCGAGGATCTCCTGCTCCACGAGAACACGCTGACTGGCAACCTCTCGGGCCTGGTCCTGATGTACGGCGGGCCTGTAGACGTGATGGGCAACACGATCACGGAGTCCGGCAGTCCCTCCACAGGCTTCGGCATCCTGGTGAAAGACGCCGGCGGCGTCAACGTTCGGCGGAACATCATCGCCGACAACCGCGAGGGGCTTCATATCGACGACGCAGGCCGAACGGGAGGAGAGCCCGTGCAGGTGGCGGACAACACGATCGCCATGAACCAGGTGGGCGTCCTGATCTTCCCGTCGGCCGACTCCGGGTTCACCGGCAACGGGTTCATCGAGAACTCCACCCAGGTCGCGCTCGGCGGCAGCGGGACCACGCAAGCAGATTGGACGGTGGGCGGCGTCGGCAACTACTGGAGCGACTACAGCGGATTCGATGGCGGCGGGGACGGAGTCGGCGACGTCCCCTACTCGGCCAGCGGGCGGGTCAGCAGGCTCCTGGCGGAGGAACCGCTCTTGGCCGCGCTCACCTCCGGCCCCGCCTTCAGGCTCCTGAACTCACTCGAGGATCGCTGGTCGGATGCCGTGCCCGTCGTGAACGATGACGCCCCGATCCTGACCTCGCGCGGTCCCGCGATGGGGGGTGGCCCCGGAGGCTCGCCAACCCTCCTGTGGCTGGCTGGAGGCGCCTTGATCACGGCGAGCGCATGGGCGCTGCTGCGCTCGCGAAGGCCGCGGAGGGGGGTGACCGCCCATGCCTGAATCCTCCGACCGGTTCCTGGAGGTCGAGGACCTCACGAAGACGTACCGCGGCGGGTGGGGGCTGCACGACGTGTCGTTCTCGTTGGCCGGGGGGCGGATCGCCGCGCTCGACGGGCCGAACGGCAGCGGGAAGTCCACGATGCTCCGATGCCTGGCGGGACTGGTCCGGCACCACGGCCGGATCTCGCTGCGCGGTGAGCCCTTGAACGAGCGGCCCGACCTGCGCGCCGAGATCGGCTTCCTGCCTCAGTCCGTCTCCTTCCCCGAGCAAGCCACGATCGGCGAGGTGATGGATCTGTTCGCCCGGCTCCGCGGAACGACGATCGACGACCATCCCTTCCCAGACGGGTTCGTGTCGGAAGACGATCGGCTGATGGGCGAGCTGTCCGGCGGTCAGCGGCACCGGGTGGCCGTCGCGGTGGCCTTGCTCGGACGCCCCTCGCTCCTGCTACTGGATGAGCCGGTCGCCGGCCTGGACGAGGCCGCACGGGGAACGTTCTGGGCAGTTCTACGCGACTTGGCCGATCGCGACGGTGTCACGTCGATCGTCTCGAGCCCCTTCCCCGCGGAGCTCCGCGGCGTGGCCGACTGCGCGCTCCACATGGTCGACGGGGACCTTCGCACGCTCGAGGACCCGATCCAGCCGACCCCTCTGCGGTCCGTTCACGGTCCTGAAGACCAGCTGGAGGCGAACGCATGAGCACCACGAACGCCACCACCCTGATCGCGTCGTGGGAGTACCGCACGGCGGTGCGCTCGCGGTGGGTCCTGACCATGGCGGCCGTCTTCGGCGGGCTGTGCGTGATCGTGACGCTCCTGGCCTTCCGCACGGTACGCGAGCTGGGCCTCACCGGGATCGGCCCCGCGTCGGCCACGCTCGTGAACCTCGGAGTGCTCCTCCCCTCCCTCATGGGACTACTCCTGGGAGCGGGGTCGCTGGCCGGGCAACGCGAGCACGGCCTGCTGGCGTTGGTCTGCGCACAGCCACTCCGGCGTTCGCAGGTGGCGACGGGAGCGGTGCTCGGCCTCAGCGCCTCGCTGCTCACGACCCTGGGCGTGGGGTTCGGCCTGGCGCTGCTGATCCTGGCCGGCGTGGCGCGGGGGACAGACCTTCCGGCGCTGCTCGCTCTGGCAGGAACGACCGCGGGCGTCGGTGCCGCGAGCGTGGCCATCGGTGTCGCGATCTCGACGATGGTGGCCAGCCGGGTCCAGGGGATCTCGATCGCGGTTGGGCTGTGGATCCTCATGGCCCTCGGCGTGGATCTGGCGCTCGCCGCGCTGGCCCCCAGCGTCCATCTGGGACCGCTCGGCCTGCTGATAGTCGTGATGCTGAACCCGCTCGAGACGGGCCGGATCCTGGCTCTCCTGGCTACTAACCTCAAGGGAACCGCGCTCGGCCCGTTCGGCGCGTACATGGTGTCGACGTTCGGCACCGCCGGCGCCGTCGGTCTGCTGGTTGCCGATCTGGTGGCGTGGATCGCGCTGCCAACCCTTCTTGCCAGGCGCGCGCTGACCCGCGCAGACCTGTGAAGGCGAGGTGTGGATGAGGTTCACCAGACAGAGCCGCTACGCGATCGAAGCCCTGCGCGTGCTCGCGACCCACGAGCCCGACGAGATCGTGGACGCGCGCGAACTCGCCACGGAGGCGGGACTGCCGAGTCCGTACCTGTCGAAGATCCTCCAGCAGCTCGCGGCGGGCGGAGTCCTCAAAGCCGTGCGAGGGCGCGGGTATCGGCTTGCGCAACCCGCCGAGGAGATCCGGATCGACGAGGTGATCCGCACGGTCGAAGGAGGCGACGCCATCTGGGACGCCTGCATCTTCTGGCGCGAGGAGTGCAACACGGAGGACCCGTGCCCGCTCCACTTCCGCTGGCGGGAGCTGAAACCCGGCCTCCAGCTGGCCATGAACACCCTCACGCTGGCCGATGTGCGTGAGCGCTGGGCGCCGATGCCCAACAGCGTCTCAACGGCCTGAGATCAGCGGCTACTAGTCTGATTCAGACTAGTGCGCGGAGCCTTTCGCCGGCAGCCTCCAACGTCTCGAGCTTCTTGCAGAACGTGAACCGGAGCAGATGCGCTCCCTGCTTGGGCTCGGAGAAGAACGACGACCCCGGGACGGTCCCCACTCCGATCCGTTCGACCAGATCGTGCGCAGCGGCCACGTCGTCCGGGTAGTCCAGATGCGAGATGTCGGCCATGACGTAATAGGCGCCCTTGGGCGGCGACGCCTGGAACCCCGTCTCCGCCAGGATGCTCATCAGGAGCGAGCGACGCTCGTCGTACTCGGCCACGACACGCTCGTAGTAGCTGTCGGGGAGGTTGAGCGCCGTGATCCCAGCCACTTGCAGCGGCGCGGGTGCCGCCACGGTGAGGAAGTCGTGCACCGGGCGCAACGCATCGGTCAGCTCACATGCCGCGATCGTCCAACCCACGCGCCACCCGGTCACCGAGTACGACTTGGAGAGCGCGCTGATGGTGACGGTCCGATCCTCCATCCCGGGGATCGTTGCGATAGGCACGTGCTCCACGCCGTCGTAGGTCAGGTGCTCGTATATCTCGTCTGTGATAGCGATGACGTCGTGGGCTACGCAGAGCTCCGCGATCAAAGAGAGCTCCTCGCGCGTGAACACCTTCCCGGTCGGGTTGTTCGGCGAGTTCAAGACGATGGCCCGGACGCGACCGGAGAACGCCGCACGCAGCTCGGCCTCATCGAACGTCCAGTCGGGGGGATGCAGCGTGACCAGACGCGGCACCGCTCCAGCTATCAAGGCGTCGGGTCCGTAGTTCTCGTAGAAGGGCTCGAAGACCACGATCTCGTCGCCCGGATCCACCAGGCCCAGCATCGCCGCGATCATGGCCTCGGTGGACCCGCAGGTGACGCAGATCTCCGTCTCAGGGTCGACACGCATGCCGTATAGGCGGTCGTACTGCGCGGCGATCGCCTCGCGGAACTCCGGCACGCCCCAGGTCACCGGGTATTGGTTGTGATCGTCGGCGATCGCCTGGCGTGCGGCCTCCTTCACCTCGTCCGGCGCCGGGAAGTCCGGGTATCCCTGGCCCAGGTTGACGGCGTCGTGCAGGTCGGCCAGGCGCGTCATCTCGCGTATCACCGACTCGGTGAACGACGACGACTTCGCGGAGCGACGGGTTCTCGACACGCCGTGGAGACTAGCCGTTCGATGGTCGTCGCAGCGCCGGACCTGCGGGGATGAGCCGGGCCCGGAACCGGGTCGGATACAGTGGCCGCGTGGCGATCGGCTCCGACCTCCCCGCAGGCGTACGGTTCATCGGCGGTGAGTCAGGCGCCGCGGCGGCGTGGCCCTTGCAGGACGCGCCCGCCGACGCGGATCTCTCGTCCTGCGTGGCTTGCGGCCTGTGTCTCCCCCACTGCCCCACGTACCGGCTGACCGGCGAGGAGTCGGCCTCGCCGCGCGGGCGGATCACCGCCATGCGCGCGGTGAGCGAAGGCACGGCGACCGTCGATAACACGTTCGCGTCGTTCATGGATCTGTGCCTGGTCTGCCGGGCTTGCGAGGACGTATGCCCGTCGCACGTGCCGTTCGGCAGGATGATGGAGCGCGCGCGCGTCCAGGTGGAGCCGTTGCGCACCCGGCGGGCGCGGTTCGTTCGGTGGCTGGGGCTCGACATCGTCCTGCCGCACCCGTTCGTGCTGCGGGTCATGACGGCGCTCCAACCGATCGCGCGTCCGTTCCTGCGTCGCCGGATCCGCGCGATGATCCCGCGGCGTGCGTCGCCCTTCGCACGTCTGCCGCGCGAGACGGTCCCTCCCGAGGGCGTCGAGATCCGAGGAACGGTGGGGGTCCTGGCGGGCTGCGTCCAAGACCGGTGGTTCCACGAAGCCAACCGCGCCACGATCCGCGTGCTCGCCCGCAACGGCTGGCGCGTGACGGTGCCGCGCGAACAACGCTGCTGTGGCGCGCTTGGCGCCCACAACGGCCGGCTGAAGATGGCGCGGAAGCTGGCGCGACGCAACGCCCGGGCGTTCGCGGGCGTGGACCACGTGATCGTGAACGCCGCGGGCTGCAGCGCTCACATGAAGACCTACGTCGAGCTCGAGGAAGGGACGTCGCTCCCGGTCCGAGACCTGATGGAGTTCCTGGCGGAGGAGGGACTGACGGCCCAGCCCACCGAGCCGCTCACGGACGGCCTGATCGCCTACCACGACGCATGCCACGCGCTCCGCGCCCAGCGGATCTACGAGCAGCCGCGGACCGTGCTCCGCCAGATCCCGGGCATCCAGATCGCGGAGATCGCCAACGGCGACCGCTGCTGCGGGGCAGCCGGCCTATACAACGTGCTCGAGCCCGAGATGTCGGGACGGCTGATGCGCCAGAAGGCCGAGGCGATCCGGGATACGGGAGCCCGGGTGATCGCGAGCGCGAACCCCGGGTGCAGCATGCAGATCGCCGCCGGACTCCGTGAGCTCAAGGTGGACACCGAGGTGGTCCACCCCGTCCAGCTGCTCGACCGAGCCTACGCTGCCTCGCCGGGTCAGGGCTGATAGCGTCAACGGCCATGCGATACGTGGGCGTGGGGCGGCGGTTCGCGGCGGTCCTGATCGACGGGGTCATGCTCGGCATCATGTCGGGGCCGTTCGCCGAGATCGAACGGGGACCCGGGTACTTCCGTATCGGCTGGAGCGGTAGCCGCCTGCTGGTGCCGGGCCTGATCGGCCTCGTGTACTACTTCCTCCTAGAGGGAGCGGCCGGCGCCACCATCGGCAAGTTCGCCACGGGGATCCGCGTGGTGAAAGAGGATGGGTCCAAGCTCGACTGGACCAGTGCCCTCATCCGCAACCTCGCACGGATCGTGGATCTGCTCCCGTACTTCGTGCCCTACCTCGTGGCCGCGATCGCCGTTTGGAGTTCGCCGGACAAGCGTCAGCGGCTGGGCGACAGATGGGCCAACACGGTCGTGGTCACGAAGGAGTCGTTGGATTCGCTCGCGTCCGGACCAGCCCCGCCCATCTTCGTCGGCGAGCCGCCTCCGCCGATGGCCCCAGGGGCGCCCCCGCCCATGCCTCCCCCGCCGCCGATGCCGCCGGCCTCCGGAGCCTGACCGCTGGCGCTACCAGCGGTCCTGATCCGCCTGCAGCGCCTCGGTGCCGGTGCACTCGCCGTCCGAAACCAGATACGTGGTGTCCTGACCGGCGACCTGCTTGATCGAGAAGCAGGTTCCCGACAGCGTGGGTGACGACGCGGCCCAGGTGTCGTTCGACGAGTAGACGCTCACGGTCCCGGGCCGGTCCGCCGGTTGGTCGGCCGCCACGTAACTGCGATCCGCGTCCGCCCGCCCGAGCCCCTCGGCGTCGGCCGGAGTGAAGGATCCGCCCTCCGAGTAGATGCGTTCCGCGCCGCTCAGGGCGATCCTGAGGTCGTTCTGGGTCCGGGATATCGCGTTCACCATAGGGCGGTTGGCGAAGATCTCGACCATCAACACGATGCCGCCGAGCACGATCGTGATGGCCACCATCCAGAACCCGCGGTTCGAGGCTCGGCGCGGCTGGATCAGATCGACCCCGTCCAACTCCCGCTCGTAGGCGTCCAAGATGTCGTCGTCGTCAGGCACGGGGACCAGCGTACCTTCGAGCCGCTGAGTCAGCTACGCGCCGAGCACTCGGCCTAGGTGCTCCAGGCTCTCCAGGTTGTGGCCCGACAGGAACACGTCGACCGAGGGCATGGCGGCTGCCATCCCGCGGGCGAGTGGCTCGTAGCGGGGCGAGCCCTTCAGCGGGTTCACCCACACCACCTTGTGGGCCAGGCGGCGGAGGCGCGCCATCTGCGCCTTGAGCAGATCGGGATCGCCACGCTCCAGACCATCGGAGCAGAGCACCACCACGGCGCCGCGAAGTGCAGCACGCTGGCTCCACCCGTCCAGCAGCGCCTTGAGCGACTCGCCGATCCGCGTTCCGCCCTCCCAGTCGGCCACCTGCCGGCCGATCTCGTGCAAGGCGCGGTCCGGGTCGCGAGTCCGGAGCGTCCGAGTCACGCGCGTTAGGCGCGTCCCGAACACGAATACCTCCACGCGTCGGCCCGCGGCCATAGCGGCGTAACCGAACTGCATCAGCGCGCGCGCGTAGGGCGCCATGGAGCCGCTGATGTCCAGGATCAGGACGAGCGGGCGCGTCCGCGAGCGACGCTTCCGCCATGCGCGATCGAACGGTTCGCCCTGCGTGCGGAGCGACCGCCGGAGCGTCCGACGGATGTCGAATGTGGGACCCTTCGCGGCCGGGCGCGTCCTGCGCGTGTGCTCCACGGGAACCGTCACCGCCAGCCTGCGGATCATGGCGGCCACCCGGGCCCGTTCCTCCTCCGTCAGATCCGGGAACGACTTGTCGCGCAGGACCTCGACGCCGCTCGCAAGGATCCGGATCGAGGTCTCGTCGCCGGGCTCGGGTTCCTCGTCGCCCGCGCCACGCCAACTGGCTGCGGTCGTTCCCAGCTGGACCTCCAGGTTCTCGGGCTCGTCGCCCCAGTCGATGGAGCGCTCCGCGTCGCCGCCAGGGATGTTTAGCTCGATCCTCAACGGGCCCTCTGCGCCAAGGCTCCGGTACCACTCCGCGAACGCGTCGTCGTAGGCCTCGAAGTCCTCCCTGCGGCCGATCATGCTGGTGCGTCCCGCCCAGTAGAGCGAGTCCCGATCGGTGAGGCCGAGCGCCGCGACTGCGCGGCAGAACGTCAGGATGCGACCGGTTCCCACGGGCAGTCCGCGCGCGCGCAGGTCGCGGCCGAAAGCGACGAGCGGGGCGAGCGGTCCGGCGGTCGACGTCGAAGACTCAGCCATCGGAGTCGCCGACGAGCTCGGCGAGTCGCGGCGTCACCATCAGCTGGTCCTCGTGATCCTTCACGACGGTGCCCAGCGTGTCGGCCGCGAGCGAGCCGTTCAGTCGATCCGCCCCCAGGAACGCCAGGGCGTTCGCCCAGTCGATGGTCTCAGCAACACCGGGGAGCTTGGCCAGGTCCATCTCGCGCAGGCGCAGGACGGCGGTGGCCACGTCGCGCGCCAGCGCCTCGCTCACGTGCGGCGCGCGCACCCGAACGATCGCCACCTCGCGCTCCAGACCCGGGTGATCGATCCAGTGGTAAAGGCAGCGTCGCTTAAGCGCATCGTGCAGCTCGCGGGTCCGGTTCGAGGTGACCACGACGGCCGGCGGGGTCTCGGCGGCCACCCGTCCGATCTCGGGGATGGTCACAGCGAACTCCGACAGGATCTCCAGCAGGAACGCCTCGAACTCGTCGTCGGCGCGGTCCAGCTCGTCGACCAGCAGGACGGCTTTGGAGCCGGCGCGGATGGCGGCCAACAGCGGCCGCTCCACCAGGAAGTCCGGTCCGAACAGGTCCTCCACATGCGTCTCGGCAACCGCCGCGTCCATCGCACGGACCGCGATCAGCTGACGCGAGTAGTTCCATTCGTATAGAGCCTGCGAGGCGTCGATCCCCTCGTAGCATTGGAGCCGGATGAGCCGTCGACCCAGAAGGGTCGAGAGCACCTTGGCGACCTCCGTCTTGCCGACTCCGGCCTCGCCCTCGAGCAGGAGCGGCTTGTCGAGAGAGAGCGCGAGGTGGATCGCGGTCGCCAGACCCCGGTCGGCCAGATAGGACTGACCACCGAGTGCCTCCTGCAGCTCGTCCACCGACGGGAACGTCGTGTCACCCATGGCTCAAGGGTATCGGCCGCAGGCGCTTCCCGCGACGTGCTTCCTCAGGGTCCGGTCGGGTTGGGGGCGATGACCGGGACCGGCGGAGCGACCACGCCGCGCTGCGTCAGCCGGTTCGACACGCGTTCGCGGAGCGTGCGCTCGATCTCCCAGCGCTTGGACGGGATCGTCTCCGCGACCACCCGCAGGATCTGAGCTGCGTCGGTCAGCTGCACCACGCCGAGCACCTCGGGACCGCTCCGGAGCGCTCCGGCGAACGGCTGGGCCTCGCGGATCTCGTCGAAGAGCTCGGTCAGGATCGTGCGCACCACATCGATGTCCTGGTCGTAGGCCAGCCGCAGATCGACGATCGCGCGTCCCCAACCGCGGGTCTTGTTGCTGGTCACCACGATGTTGCCGTTGGGCACGATGTTGAGCGTGCCATCGAACGAGCGGACCATGGTGATCCGCAGCGTCAACCCGGCGACCGTGCCGGAGACCGGGTCCCCGGAGGTCTGCAGCTCCACCGTGTCGCCCACGTCGTACTGGTTCTCCGCCAGGATGAAGAAGCCCGACAGCGTGTCCTTCACGATCGTCTGCGCGCCGAAGCCGAGCGCCACGCCCGCGATACCGGCCGTCGCGAGCAGCGGTCCCAGGTTCACGCCGATCGACGTGAGGATGACCAGCACGACGACGGTCCACACGACGAGTTGGAACGTGCTGAGCAACAGGTGTGCCACGGTCGCGCTGCGCCGGGCCTGACGGAGCCGCTCGCGTTCGGTCCCGTCGGCGAGCTCTGCGGCGCGATGGTCGAGCCGTCGCACGTACCGGCGGGCGAGCAGGTTGATGATCACCGCCGACAGGAGGATCAGCCCAAGCGCGATGCCTACGGTGAGCCACCACTCCGCGCTGAAGCGAGGAGGGTCTGATTGCTGCGCAAGAAAGCCGAACATGCCGCCCATCCAACAAGGCAGCGTCCACAGCGTCAAAGAACTGGGCGAACGCAGATAGCGAGCTAAGAACCGCAACCCGTGAGACAAGCCTCGCGACGTAGGGAGAGTTTCTTGTATAGAGGTGTCGAACAGGACACCGAACGTTCGTAGCCAGGGTGAGCGGCGGGACCGACCGCCCCAGCCACGGGAGGAGTCAACCATGGCCAAGTACCTGTTGTCCGTCCACAGCGTCGAGGGCGAGGTGGGGGCCCCGGTGACCGAACAAGAGATGCAGCGGTTCATGGATCAGGTCAACATCCTCGAGGAAGAGATGAGGTCGGCCGGCGCTTGGCTCTTCGGCGGCGCGCTGCACGAACCCGACACAGCTACTGTCGTTCGCATGTCCGGCGGCGAGATGCTGACCACCGACGGTCCCTTCGCGGAGTCGAAGGAACACCTGGGCGGCTTCTACATCATCGAAGCCGAGGACCTCGACGCTGCGCTCGTCTGGGCGTCGAAGACCAGCGCAGCGGTCTCGCATCCCATCGAGGTCCGCCCGTTCCGGCACGTATCCGAGGCCTGACAGACTGCACGACATCGACGCCATACCCAAGCTCGACGGGGCCGAGGTCGGCCGGATCTTCCGCGAAGAGTCCGGCCGATCCGTGGCCACCCTGATCCGCGTCTTCGGTGACATCGACATCGCCGAGGATGCGGTTCAGGAGGCGTTCGCGGTCGCCCTGCGCAAGTGGCCGGTCGACGGCCTGCCGCCCAATCCGGGTGGCTGGATCACGACGACAGCTCGCAACCGTGCCATCGACCGCCTTCGCCGCGAGTCGGGTGAGAGGAAGCTGCTTCCCGACGTGGCGGTGCTCTCGCCCGGCAACGACGATCCGGGCATGCCCGAGGAGATGGGTCCCGTGAAGGACGACCGACTTCGCCTGATCTTCACCTGCTGCCATCCGGCGCTTTCCACCGAGGCGCAGGTAGCGCTGACGTTGCGCCTGCTCGGCGGGCTGACGACCGGCGAGGTAGCCCGCGCCTTCCTGGTCGCCGAGCCGACCATGGCCCAACGCATCGTCCGCGCCAAACGCAAGGTCAAGGCTGCGCGGATCCCCTACCGCATGCCGGAAGACCACGAGCTGCCCGGCCGACTGCGTCCGGTGCTGGCCGTCGTCTACCTCGTCTACAACGCCGGGCTGACCAGCGCGGCCGAGCTGGGTCTGTGCTCAGAGGCGATCCGCCTGGCACGGATCTTGGCGACACTCATGCCCGACGAGCCAGAGGTGGCCGGCCTGTTGGCGCTGCTGCTCCTGACCGAATCCCGTCGCCCGTCGCGAACGCGGCCGGATGGCTCCCTCGTGTTGCTCGGCGAGCAGGACCGCACACGATGGAACCGGGCCTTGATCGAGGAGGGCCAGGCGATCGTCCGCGGGTGCCTTCGCCGCGACCGACCCGGTCCGTATCAGCTCCAGGCGGCCATCAATGCAGTTCATGCGGACGCCCCGACGGTCCAAGAGACCGACTGGTCACAGATCGTTGCCCTCTACGACCGATTGCTCGTGGTTGCCCCCACGCCGGTCGTGGCTCTCAACCGCGCCATCGCCATCGGCGAGGTGCAGGGCCCCGCCGCCGCGCTGGCCATGGTGGACGGATTGGACCTGGACAACTACCACCCGTTCCACGCCACGCGAGCCGATCTGCTTCAACGGATGGGCCGGCGCAGTGAGGCCGCGGCAGCCTACGAGCGTGCGGCCGCCATGGCGCCGACAGACGCCGAGCGGGACTTCCTCAGGCTCGGTGGCCGAGCTTCGCGCTGAGCGGCGAGCATCCCGAGGTCGAAAGGCCGATGGTAGCTTGGGTCAAGCCGATCGAACGAACGAGGAACAGGCGATGGCGACAGACAAGGCGGACGACGGCGGGCGCAGGGGTGACGAACGACTCCTGGCGCGGGCGGAGGAGGCCCTGACCGAGATCAAGGTATCGAGGGGACTATCGGAGCCGCACGCGGCGGTGCTGGCCGCGCTACGGATCCGCTTGAAAGGCGATCCGGGCGGGAACCTGGATGACCTCATGGCGGCCGCCGAAGACCTGGAAGGCCCGAGCCTCGATGACGCCTTCGAGCGATCGCAGGCAAGACCCTCTCCGTCGATCGACGATCTCATGTCGAAGGCCGAGAAGCCGAAGCGCTCGCTCGATGACCTCCTCGGCTAAGAACTCAAAGAGCCCGGCGCTCGAAGGGGATGCGCAACCCGGATCGCCAGCCCTTGCTGTTGCCGCTACGGGGATAGACTCGGCCAAACCCTGGAAGGGGTGCCGAATGGCACACGTCATCGACGGCGATGAGCTGGCCGAGGTCCTGCGCGCCGAGATCGAAGAGGAGGTCTCGGTCCTGCGCCTGTCCGCCGTCCGTCCCGGCCTCGCGACCGTGATCGTCGGCGCCGACCAGGCCGCCCATTGGTACGAGCGACACCTGCGGAAGCTGGCCGAGAGCCTCGACTACCGCTACGAGAGCGAGCAGCTCTACGGCGACGCGATGCTCGACGACGTGCTGGCCACGATCGGCAAGCTGAACGCCGATCCTCGGATCACCGGCATCCTCGTCCTGCGGCCGCTACCCACTCACATCCCCGAGCACGAGGTGTTCGCGGCCGTGGACCCGCTCAAGGACGTGGAGGGCATGCACCCGTGGAACATCGGACTCCTCGCGATCGGTACGCCGCGCTTCGTCCCATCCACGCCGGCGGCGTGCTTCTACCTGCTCGACGCCTACGCGCGTTCGCGCGACACGGACCCATCCTCGTTCTACCGCGGGAAGACGCTCGTCATCGTCGGACGGTCCACGAGCGTAGGAAAGCCGCTCGCGTTCCTCGGCCTGCAGCGTGACGCGACGGTGGTGATGTGCCACAGCAAGACCTCCGAAGCGGGCGAGTTGGCTGACTACACCCGTCGCGCCGACATCCTGATCGCGGCCGCGGGCGAACCGGGCCTGATCCACGGGGACATGGTGCGGGACGGCGTGGTTGCGGTCGACGTCGGGACCAACGCCGTCCAGGACCCAGACTCGGGCGACGTGTTCCTCACGGGCGACCTGGACGTGTCTTCGGTCTCGGCGAAGGCGGAGGCGATCACGCCGGTGCCGGGGGGTGTCGGACCGATCACTGACGTCTGGTTGATCGGCAACGTGCTCGCCGCCGCCGCCATGAGCGCACAGGTCGAACCCCGATTCGGGGCGCTCATCACCCGGCGCCTGCTGGGGCGCGGCTGACCCTTGTACCCCTCTGCGAGCTAGCATCCTGGGCGGGACGGCAGTGGAAGGAGTGGTTCCCTGGCGCCGAGGAGCCAAGCCGGCAGATCCGACGTCTACCTGATACGTCTCACGTCTTCCGCGCGGAGTTCGTCGACCTCGCGCTCGAACACCTGGCGGAGACCTCGTTTCTCGTCGTCGTCCAGCCACGTCGCCTCGACGCCGTCGAGAGCCACGGCGGCCATGTCCTCGAACGACAGGTCGAGCGCCTCGGCGACCGAGCGGTACTCCTTGCCCAGATCCAGGCCGGTCATCGCGGGGTCGTCGGTGTTCAGCGTGGCGAGCAGACCGGCCTCACGCATGCGCCGGAAGGGATGATCCGCTAGCGACGCGACCCTGTTGGCGATGAGCACGTTGCTGTTCGGACACACGGTGAGCGGGACGCGTTCCGCGGCCAGGCGTGCCGTGAGGTCTGGATCCTCCAGGATCGAGAACCCGTGGTCGATGCGCTCGGCGCCCAGCTGGTCGAGCGCGGTCCGGATGTTGTCCGGTCCCGCGTCCTCGCCTGCATGGCCGGTTCGGCGCAACCCCGCCGCGCGCGCCAGCTCGAACGCAGCCGCGTATCCCCGTAGGTCCACGCCTCGCTCCGTCGAGTCCATCCCGACGCCGATCACGCGGTCGGCGCGGCCGGCTCTCCGGAGTTCCACGAGCCTCTCGACCAGCTCCAGGCCGGCGGCTCCGCCGTAGGCGCGATCCATGTCGCAGATGGCCGCGCATCGCACGCCGGTCTCGCTCTCCGCCGCCTCGAACCCTCGGGTGATGCCATCGACGATCCCTGCTAGATCCTGGCCCCTCTCCATGTGCCGCGCCGGAGTGAAGAACGTCTCGCGATACCGCAGGCCATGAGGAGCCGCCTGGACGATCGACTCGTACGCCGCACGTTCCCAGTCCTCAGGGGTCGCGAGCAACTCCTGGACGAACCAGAAGATGTCGAGGAACCCGTTCAAGGAGTCGTATCGATACAGATCCTCGATCCGAGGCGCGGGCAGGGTACGCCCGTTCTTGCGCGCGAGCTCGGCCACGGTCGCAGGCGCGATCGTCCCCTCCAGGTGACAGTGGAGCTCGACCTTCGGAAGGCGATCGGCGATGTCGGTCATCCCGCGCAGCCTACCCGTGGGTCGACTGTCCGGTACCCGCCTTCCTTGGCTATCGTCTCCTCTCGCGGAGATGCCGAGCCTGGCGCTCCCCGTTCGTCTTGTGATCGACCGTCCGAGCAAAGAAAGCGATGAGATACATGCTGACATGCTGCTGATCCATCAGGGTGACTCCCCCACCCCACGATCGCCGGGGAACTGGGCGAAACTCTCCAACGAAGAGCGGCGGCGGCTACCTGCTGCTCGAGGCCGAGGACCTGGACGCGGCGATACAGCTGGCCGCACGGATCCCGGCGGCGCGCCCTGGGCGGCGCGGTCGAAGTGCGACCGATCGTGGAGTGGTAGCGACGACCCTCGAGCTGGTCTTCCGCGAGCTCTGTGGACGCGTCCTGGACCGCGTCGATCGGCTTCCTAGGCGACTTCGACCTGGCCGAGCAGGAGGCCTTCGCGATCGGCGCGGGGACCGACGTGGCGATAGAGACCGCAGACCTCGTGCTGAGGCGCTCGGACCCGCTCGACATCCCCATCGCGTTTGAGATCGGCCGGGGCACGCTGCGCAAGATGCGCCAGAATCTCGGCTGGGCCGTCGGCTACAACGCGATCGCCATCCCGATCGCGGCCGGTGTCTTTCAGCCCGCGTTCGGCTTGGTGCTCCGCCCTGAGATCGCCGCGCTCTCGATGTCGGGCTCGAGCTTCATCGTCGCCATGAACGCGCTTCTCCTCAAACGCCTCCGACTCCCGACGACGGCCGCTTGATCGCGTACAGGTCCCCCACGGGAGGTGACCCGTAGGCCAACCACCTCGAGCTAGCGCCGGAACAACCAGGAGAGCAGCGCGCCTGAAAGCCCGGCCACGGCCCCGAACAGCAGGGCCTGGCGCGGAGTCATCAGGACCTTGCCGCCTTCCTCTACGGTGATCTTCGGCGATACCACGAGCCCCACGAACGCCCTTTGACCGATCGTGGCACCTCCGGCAGCCAGGATGCTCTGGGTTCCCCCGTACTCGATCGAGACATCGCCGTTGGCGACCATCGGACCGCAGCCGCCGTTGCGGATGGTGACCCCGCCGTTCGCGATCACCGGGCCGCACCCTCCGTTGAGGATCGAGAAGTTGCCCGCGGCGGCCACGAACCCCGCGCCGGCGTTGGTGAGATGCACGTCTCGCGCCTTCACCAGCCCCACCATGGAGTTCGTGACGGTTGCATCGGATTCGAACTCCAGCGACCTCGCTACACCTTGACCCATCTCGTCCATGTCGACCCCTTTCCACCGGCATCCTAAGGAACGCCGAGATGGCCTGGCAGGCCTAGGCTCAGAGGATCTGCGCGATGTCACGAACCAGTGACGCCAGGGAGACCGCGGTGACCGCGATCAAGCCCGCTCTCCCGGTCCATACGACCGCCTGTGATCCCCAGAGGCGTCCGATCAGTGGCGCCGTCCGGTGCACGTACCACAGGGCGGGTGTCGCGGCCGCCACCACGAATCCCACCGGTCCGATGAACGCCAACAGCAGGAGCGGGATCAGGCCGAGGACCCAGGCTTGCGAGCCACCCGGACCCGAGCCCCCTTGGAGCCACCGTTCGATGAGGCGACTGACCACGACGCCGTATGCAGCCGGCAGCGCGATGAACATCGCGATCGCGAGCGGCAGGGGATCGAGAAGCGTGAAGTCGATCCCTCCGGGCCGGATCACCGCGGCGCCGCCGACGATGCCGCCGAAGACACCGAAGAGCGCAGCCCGCCACCGCTTCGGCGCCCACGATCGCACCGCGAGGTAGAAGATCCCGCCGAAGACGCCGAGGATGCTCGTTGCGACGACCAGGAACAAGGTGGCCCCACTGACCTGACCGATGATGAACCCGTCGTCGGTCTCCGCTCCGTGGAGCGATGCGTTCGATGTGACCCGCAGCACGAACATCGCGATCCGGCCGCCGATCCCTCCGATCAGCGCGCCCATGGACAGCCCGGCGACCACGGCCGTCGAGGCGCGACGGGCTTGGGTCATCAGATCCTGCTGCCAAGTGACTCCCACCATGGTGCCTCCCACAGATGAATCCTGGCGCGGCGGGCTCAGATGTCGAGTAGGCCAGCATCCGGGTGCTGGGTGGTGGCTCCATCCCACGAGAGGATCTTTGGCCAGAGGCGCTAGCATCCGGACCATGCCGGAGGAGTTCCGCACGATCATCGAGCCGTTCCGGATCCACTCGGTGGAGCCGTTGCGCATCACGACCCTCGACGAGCGGCACGCCGCGCTCGTCGAGGCCGGGTACAACCTCTTCAACCTCCACGCCGATGACGTGCTCATAGACCTGCTGACGGACTCGGGCACCGGGGCCATGTCGCGCGATCAGTGGGCCGCCATCCAGCACGGCGACGAGAGCTACGCGGGCTCACCCTCCTGGTTCGTCTTCTTGGAGGCCGTTCAGGAGCTCTTCCCGTTCAAGCATGTGATACCGACGCACCAGGGACGGGCGGCCGAGAAGATCCTGTTCTCTGCGATCGGCGGTCCCGGCAAGGTGGTTCCGAACAACACGCACTTCGACACGACGCGCGCGAACGTGGAGTACACGGGAGCCGAGGCGGTCGACCTGCTGATCCCCGAGGGACGCCAGCCAGCGCTGGAACATCCCTTCAAGGGCAACATGGACCTCGGGGCGCTCGACGCACTCTTGTCTGAGCGCGCCGCCGACGTGCCGGCCGTCTTCGTCACGATCACGAACAACTCCGGAGGTGGACAACCGGTCTCCATGGAGAACCTCCGCGGCGTTCGCGCTTTGTGCGATCGGTTCGGCGTGCCGCTGCTCCTTGACGCGTGCCGGTTCGCTGAGAACGCCTGGTTCATCCGGATGCGGGAGGCCGGCTACGAGGATCGGCCGATCCCCGACATAGTCCGCGAGATGGCCTCGCTGGCCGACGGCATGACCATGAGCGCCAAGAAGGACCCGCTCGCGAACATCGGCGGCTGGCTGGCCACGAACGACGACACCCTTGCCGAGCGCTGCCGGACGCTGCTGATCCTGACGGAGGGCTTCCCGACCTACGGCGGCCTCGCCGGGCGGGACCTGGAAGCGATCGCCCAGGGGCTGAAGGAGTGCGTGCACCCCGACTACCTCAGGTACAGGATCCGCTCGACGGCCTACCTGGGAGAGGCGCTCGACCGCGCCGGAGTTCCCGTCGTGAAACCGATCGGCGGGCACGCCGTGTACATCGACGCGCGTGCACTGCTGCCTAACATCCCACCGCTCTCCTACCCCGGTCAGGCGTTGGCGATCGCGCTGTACGAGGCGGGGGGCATCCGCGGCTGCGAGATCGGCACGGTGATGTTCGGTCGCCGGCCCGACGGGACCGAGGAACCCGCTGCGATGGATCTGGTGCGCCTGGCGATCCCGCGCCGCACCTACACGCAGAGCCACATCGACTACGTGATCGAGGTGGTCACCTCGGTTGCCACGAGTGCGTCGGAACTCCCCGGCTATCGCATCGCCGAGGAGGCGCCGGCGCTCCGGCACTTCACCGCCCGCTTCGAGCCGCTCTAGTCACCGAGCGACGAAGTCAGCGCCTGCGTCCAAGTACTCCGGAGGGCGGCGTGCCTGAACCGCCTGCTCGAACGCATACGCGAACCGCAGCAGCCTCGGTTCCTGCCAGGCGCGGCCGAGGAACGAGATGCCGATGGGCAGCTCGCCGATGAATACCGCGGGCACGGTCAGGTGCGGATACCCCGCTGCGTTCGAGGGCCCGGCGGCACCGTTGCCCAGGTAGGAATCTCCGTCGATCAGGTCGATCGGCCACGCGCGGACGAACGTCGGGGCCACGATCGCATCGAGCCGGTGCCGACGCATCACGTCGGCGAAGTCCGCTCGCGCCACGCGCTGCGACCGGCGGAGCGCTCGCAAATACTCGGGGTTCGGGAGTGGGGCGGAATCGACCGAACCCTCGAGGAGGGCCTGGTTGTGCCACTGTAGTTCCTCGTCATGGTTCGCCTCGTTGAAGGCGACGACGTCGGCAAGCGTGCGGATCTCGGTGTTCGAGAGCCCGGACATGTAGCGACCGACGCCTTGTTCGAACTCGGAGAACATCACCGACACGTGGTCGCCCGTCGCGGCCATCCAGTTCGGGAGGTCCACAGGGTCGAATAACGTCGCGCCCAGCTCACGGAACACCGGAAGCACGCCTTCGAAGCGCCTGGAGATCGCGTCGTCCTTCCAGAGGTCGTGTCGGCGCCAAACGCCGATCCGAGCGCCACGCAGGCCGTCCTCGTCCAGGAAGCGCTGGTAGTCGGGCGGTGTGTGCCCCTCGCTGGCGGCCGTCAACGGATCGAGCGGATCGACACCGACCATCCCGTTCAACACGATCGCCAGATCGCTGACGGTTCGGGCCAGGGGTCCCATCACGTCCCGCGAGAACGAGATGGGGATCGTGCCCGAGCGGCTGACCAGCCCAGTGGTGGGCTTCAACCCGACTACCCCGCAGAGCGATGACGGCATCACGATCGATCCATAGGTCTCCAGACCCACCGCTCCGGCGGCGAAGCTCGCCGCGACGGCCGCCGCCGATCCAGAGCTGGAGTCGCCCGTGCTGCAGTTCAACGCGTACGGGTTCCGTCCCACCCCCGCGCGAGCGCTCCAGCCGCCGCGAGTCGGCCACCCACGGAACGCGTTCCACTCGGACATGTTCGCCTTACCGAGGAGGATGGCCCCGGCCTCGCGGAGCCGCCTCGCCACGCCGGCGTCTCGCGGAACGGTCGATCCGACTAGGGCGAGCGAGCCCGCGGTCGTCTCCATGCGGTCCGCCGTGGCGATCACGTCCTTCAGGACGATCGGGATGCCGTGCAGCGGTCCGCGGAGGTGTCCGTCCGCACGCTCCTGATCCAATTCGATCGCGATCGCCTCGGCGTCCGGGTTCACCTCGATGATGGAGTTCACGCGCGGACCAGCCCAGTCCATCCCCTCGATCCGAGCGAGGTGGTCACGCGTGATCGACAGCGCCGTAGCCTCGCCCGAGGCCATCGCCGCTTGCATGTCCGCGATCGTCGCCTCGGTCCATGGGAACGATCCGCCGGGCACCGCCCTCGGACCCCCCGGTGTCCCGACTTCGGCTCTGGCCACGCCGGTCGCTCCGAGTGCCCCCGCCGCCGATGCCGTCGCTCCGACGACGGCTGAGTACTTGAGGAAGCTCCGCCGATCGATCCCCCGACTGGGAAGCCGACTCGTTCCATGATCGTTCATAGCCTGGTCCTTTCGCTGCTACGGAGTCAGGTAGAGCGTCGCGACGAAATCACCGTCCTGAACCGTGAATGTGGAATACCCCCGCGCATTGGCGTAAGCGCCGGTGCCCCCGGTGACCGCGCCGGACTCGCCGCTGAAGCCCCGGAACATCCCCGTGATGACGACGGTTCCGCGCTCGGTGTGCGGACCAGGTTTGAGGATCATGATGTGGGTACAGGCCCACCCGAGTCTCGCGGCGTTCGCGTTGATGCACTCGCAGCGATGGGACCCCACTTCGTTGCCGTCCGTATCAAGGAGCGGCCCCTTGAACAGGTTGATGGTCGCGCTCCGCCTGCCCTGCGTGTCTCGGATGCGATAATCCGCCGCCGACACATCCCCGTGGATGAGCTCGATGACCCGAGGTTCGGTGATCTCGTCGCTGCCCCCGTAGGCGTTGCCGACCAACAAGCCGGACAGCAGCATCGCCGCCGTCAGCACGGTGATACCGATGTTCCTTCGCATGCTCCCCTCCCTTTCGTTCGATCTGTTCCTAAAGGCCGCGATCATGCGGCCGGACTGAACCCTTCGATGATCAACGTGTGATCATCGAGCCAGCTCGGATCAGCGCCCTCGCCCACCATCCGCTGCCGACCGAGACCGACGTCGACGAACTTGATGGGGTGCATGTAGAGCGTCTGGAATGCGACCTTCGTGCCGTCGGGTGACCACATCGGCCACAGAGCTTCCGTGTCGATCTGACTCATCGAGCAGCACGAATGGCCAACCGGGCGGGCGTGGGTCCCATCGGCGTCGACGAGCCAGATCGTCCCCGACGTCATCTCCGTCAGGTCGGATCCATCGAAGTCGGTCCTGCGGTAGGCGATCGTCGTCCCGTCCGGGGAATACGTTCCAAAGGCTCCGGTCAACAGGAAGGAACTCGGGCCCCCTGTCGACGGCACGGTGCGCAGGGTGAGTCGGTGTTCTCGGATCGCCGTGTAAAGGATGGTTTGCCCGTCGGCGCTGAAGTTGGGCGCCCAGATCTCGCGCCGTTCCTGGATGACGCGCGTGATGTCGCCGGTGGCGGTGTCGAGGAGGAAGGCCGAGGGACCCTCGCTGAACACGATCGTCGTCCCATCGGGCGACCAATCGGGGGCAGACACACCCCCTTGCGGTGCGAACCAACGGATGTGCGATCCGTCGACGTTCGCCACGAAGATCGCCTCCCCATCGTCGAACGCGAGCTTCGCGCCGTCGGGCGACACCCGGAAGTGGGCGACCCCGGCGATCGAGCGGATGCTCTTGGGCAGGCCCGTCGCCTTCCCGGTTCGCAGATCGACGAAGGAAACGTCTGCCAGGCCGAGGGCTTGCGGTTCCGGCAACGCCGCCATGAAGTAGGAGACGATCAGGGTGCCCTCGTCGAGCCAGCTGGGCTCCTGCCCCGTCCCGGCGACCCACCGGTCGCCGGAAACCGCGTCGTAGACCCTCACGGAGCCATTCGGATAGCCATGGAACACACCGCCGCCGCACACGCAGGCGAGATGGGATCCGTCGGGAGACCACACCAGTCGTGTGTGCTCCCAGGTGAGGGCCGACGAGTAGTACCCGCCGCCGGCGGCCACCAGCCGCCTCCGCCGCGACCCGTCGGCGTCGGCGAGCCGGATCGCCGGCGTCCACCCCCACCAGCTGGACGCCGACTCCCTGGGTCGGGTCCGGTGATAGGCGATCGTGGTCCCATCCGGTGAGAAGGCGCCGTACGCGGCGTTCTCGATCAACAGCTCCGGCCTGCCACCGGCGGTCGGGACCGTCCACAGCCCTAGCCATCGACCATGCCCCCCCGTGGCGGTGAATAGGATGCGCCGGCCGTCGGGGCTGAAACTGGCGGTCGCCGCCCCGGCTTCCCGGAACTCCCGGCCAGACGAGAACGTGATCTGCCGTCGGGCTTGTGATGCCACATCCACGACGGACAGGTTCGTCCGGGCTGCCCTCGGGTTGTTCCACTCGAAGACGAGCTCGGAGCCGTCCGGCGACCAACCGGGGTCGGACGCCGACCCCGGTCCCTGGGTCACCTGCCGCAATCCCGAGCCATCGATGCTCGACACGAAGATCTGCCCCTCGGACGTGAACGCGAGCTCGGCACCGTCCGGTGAGACCTGGAAGTTCTGAGCACCGGCGACCGCGCGGAGCGCGCGCGGCAGCGGCCGGGTCCCGCCGTCGCGGACGTCGAGCAAGACCACGTTCTCGAGGTGTTGTACAGCGGGTGCGGCGGAAGAGGCCGAAGGAGCCGCCACCTCGGTGGGAGCGGCGGGCGACGCTTCCGTTCGATCGGATCCTTCGTCGCCCACCGACAGCACGCGGGCCAACCCGATCGCCAGCAGGACGGCGACACCGACCAACGCCACGATGGATGCGGCCCAGAGGGCCCGGGTCTTGATCGGCCTGCGCGGCTCGCGATCGTCACGGCGCACGTGGGGCTCGAGATCCTGTTTCATGGCCTGGCCTCCTCGTTTCGTTCACGATCCTATCTCGAGGCCGAGGATGCTCCTGCGCCCCCAAGAGCCGCCTGAGCCGTGCGCAAGAACCACGCAAGCCAGGAGGCGGAGCCGGAAGGCGCTATGGGCAGGGATCGACGTGCAGGTACTGGCGGCACTCTTCTGACGTGAGCGACCGTGTGACGTTCGTTCGAGCGATCGCGAGCAGCTCGTCGATGTCGAGGGTCCAGACGCGCACACCGTCACAGTCCTGCGCCGCGAGGAGCGCGCCGTCGGGACTGAACGCGAGGCCGCCCCCGTAGCAGAACTCGTGCCCTAGATCCGGCGCCGGCGCAGGCAGCGTGAGACGCAGCTCCCGCGTGTCGGTGTCGTAGAGACGCACCTCCTGCCTCCCGATGACCGCCAGGGTCGACCCGTCGGGACTGAACGAGACGCGTCCCCTCGCTTCCTCGGGAAACGACCCCAAGAGCTGCGCGGATGCCACGTCCCAGATCCGGATGGGTCCATCCTCATCCTGCGTGACGATCCTTCCCCCGCGAGGATCGATCGCCACGCTGGTCGCGTGGGTGGGGAGAGTGGCGATCTCGGACCCGTCAGCACCGTCGAGCACGACCACGACCCGATCCGGGTCTGCGTCGGCGCCGGCGATGGCGATGGTCCCGTCCGGACCAACCTCCAGGACTCCGATCGACAGCGGCTGCGCCCTCCGCCAGACCTCGCGACCGTCGAGTCCGACCAACGCGATGGAAGCCTGCGTGGGCGAGACGACGAGGTGGGCGCCATCGGGCGCCCAGGATGCGAACGCTGTCTCGATCGGAGGTCGGCTGACGCTCGTCCCTTCGACCAGGGCGAGGACCCCACCGCGACGCTGCTGGATGACCGATCCGTCGACCGGGTTCACCTCGAACGGGGCGATCGGCAACGTGAGGGAGAGTCCGAACGGGGTCGGCGCGGGCGCCCCCAGATCCCACGCGAGGAGGCCCGCCCCGGCCTTCCCATCGTCGGCGACGATGATGAGTCGGCTCCCCGACGGCGTGAACTCGACCTGGCCCGACCAGATGGTCGGCAGCGACAGACCGGCCCGCTCCCCGTCGCCCACGGGGCGAACGTCCCAGATCCGGACGGCATCCGAGGCGGTCACGATCCGCTGACCGTCGGCGGTGAAAGCGACGTCCGTGACGGCGCCGGCGCCGGCGCCGCCGGCCGCGAGGAACGCCAGTGTCGATCGGAACTCGGTGGAACCGACCTCCCAGACCTTGGCGCTTCCGTCGATCGAGCCCGTGACCAGTCGCTCGCCGTCGGGGCTCCAGTCGGAGGTGATGACGGTGGCGTCGTGCTGCCAGGCGGTGTACAAGAGCTCCCCGGTCGTCGAATCCCAGACGTAGGCACTGCCCGATAGGAGACGACCATCGGGACTCCATGACAGGGGGCCGTTGATCCCCCTGAAGGGCGGCGCTCTGAAAGCGACACCGCGACCACGGCCGATGGTGGGAACGATGCGGCCGCCATCATCGCCGTTCCTCTCCACCATGACGATGGCGATGCGCGACCCGTCGGGACTGAGTGCCACGTGGTCGTAGTGGTTCAGGCCATCGAACGTCCTGACCACTCGCAACGTCCTGACCACTCGCCCGGTATCGGCGCGAGCCACAACGACTCGGCCGGCCGACGGCCAGCGCGCCGCCACCAGCGAACCCTGCACGTCGAGTGCGATCCCCCGTGCCTCGCGCGAGCCGTGACGTTCCCACAAGAGGGAATCGCTCTCTGCGTCCCACACGCGGAGCCAGCCGTCGGTCCCAGTCGTGATGAGGCTCGTCCCGTCCGGCGTGAACGCCATGTCGGTCACACGACCCTCGTGCGCGCCGAAGGCGCGCACGAGGGCACCCGAGGGATCGAGGATCGCCACGCGCCCGGGCCCGTCTGCTTCTTGCGCCGCGATCGAACCGTCGACGCTCGTGGCGACGGGGCCGCTCAGCCCCGGGATCGTCGCGACGATCCGTGACGCCGCGATCGCGCGGTGGAGCGCCTCCACGGCCTCCGGAACCGCTGCACCGGTGGCTGCGCGCGAGCGTTCCACCGCCTCCATCGCGAGCAGCACCGCGCGCTCGGGGTCGTCGTCGAGGTTCGCGACCGATGCGGCGGCCAGCTCGCGGGCCCCCGAGATCGCTGCCTCGCGGCTCGCGCGGCGACTCTGGCCGGTCGCGACGAGCGTGAGCGAGCCCGCGACGAGAGCGGCCACCGCGAAGACCGCGACGAGCGCGCGGAGCCGCCGGGCCGCACGCCGCTCGACCTCAGCCTCGTGCTCGCGCCGTCGCTCGTCCGTGAGCCGCTCTTCCTCGCGCGCGCCGGCGGCGGCGGCCACGTACCTCCGAACGTCGTGTCCGAGCGCCAGGCCCGTCGACCCGACCCACCCTTCGGCCTGCTCGAGCCTGGCTCCCCGCAGAAGGAAGCTCGGATCCTGCCCGGCTGCGGCCCACTCCGACGCGGCCCGGGCCAGGATGCGTTCCTGACGCAGGTCTTCGCGCGCCTCGTCGATCCACCCGTGCAGCCGTGGCCATGCGTCGAGGAGCGCCTCGTGCGCGATCTCGACGGTCGGCTCGCGAGAGGCAGGCTCGCGGTCGAACGTCAGGATCCTCAGGCGCCCGAACGTCTCGAGCACGTGGTCGATCGTCGTGTCCTCGAGGTTCAGCGAGCCGAGGGTACTTCGCGTGACCCGTCGCCGCGTATCCCGCCTGCCCTCACCGAGCGCTACGAGCCGGAGGAAGATCTGGCGGATCGCGCGCCGCTCGTCCCCGCCGGCCCGCCGCACCGCCTGGTCCGCGCTCGACGCCAGCGTGCCCACGATGCCACCGAGGTCGCGATAAGTGGCGAGCGTCATCGCGCGGTCGGAACGCCGGTCGAACAGTTCGGTCAGGGTGAACTGGATCAGTGGCAGCGAGCCCGGTTGGTGAGCCGCATCCGCGATCATGTCCGCCACGAGACCCGGCTGGGGGTGCACGCCGGCGCGTTCGGCCGGGCCGCGGATCGCCTGTTCCAGTTCGTCCGGCTGCAGCGGAGCGATCGCTTCGGTCCGGCTCGCGAGCAGCTCCCCGAACCTCGGGTATACGAGCGGTCGGTCGTAGAGATCCGCCCGGAGGGTGGCGATCACGCGCACTCGGCTCTCGGGATCGGCGCACGCCACTCGGATGCATTCCAGGAAGTCCGCCCGCTCGGCCTCCGTCTCGGTGAGCGTGAAGAGCTCCTCGAACTGGTCGATCACGATGACCACATCCGCGTCGCCGGGGATCGCCTTCTTCACGGCCTCGAGGAGCCCCCGGGAGCTCCCACGGACGACGTCTCCCAAGCGCTGCACGGCTCGAACCGACACGCGGCCGAGCGCGGCCTCGAGCTCGTCGTACGGATGCGGTCCCGGGGAGAGCTCGGTGGCGAGGACCGGCTCGCCCAGCGCACCATCGCGCAAAGCCGGAACGACGCCCGCCCGCACGAGCGACGACTTGCCGCATCCGCTCGGACCGACAACCGCGACGAACCGCGCGTTCGGACCCGATTCGAGGAGACGCTCTATAACCTGCCCAACGGCCATCGAACGGCCGAAGAAGTCCGACGCGTCGGCCTCTGAGAACGGCCGCAGTCCTCGATACGGGTTCCGGAGGGGGTCGTCGACGAGAACCGCGGTCTGCGGCACGGAGGTGGCGAGTGCGGCACGGGCGGCGTCGGCGAACGCGTCGGCGGCGACCGGCTGCGAACCATCCGCCCCATCGAGCAGTTCCGCCAGGAGTTCGGGAAGGCTGCCGCCGAGCAAACGCCGGACGATCGATCCGAGCCGGTAGACGTCGTCCTCCGCCGATGGCGGCGAGCCGGCCCCGATCGAGAACCCCGTGACGTAGGCGTTGCCGTCCGCATCGAAGATCACGTTGGCGTCGTCGAAGTCGCCGTGGGCGACCCCCTGTCGATGCGCGAACGCCAACGCTGACGACACCTGCTCGATCACCTGGAGGGCTCGGCCGCGATCGAGCTCCTCTCCTCGCTCGACGACGGCCCGTAGCGACGAGCCTCGCAGGTAGCGCCGCACGACGTAGGCACGACCGGGCTCACGCCAGTAGTCGTAGATCGGGACGATGTACGGGTGCTCGAGGGCCGCAACCGCTTGCGCTTCCGGCTCGAAGCGCTCGACGAACGCCTGCGTGCTCGCGAGGTGCTCGTGGAAGACCTCGACCTCGACATCGCGCCCAACCCGAGGCTGGATCGCCCGGAATCGGATACCTGAGCTCGTCTCGCCGAGCTTCTCCAACAGCCGGTAGCCCCGGAGCGGCTCGCCTCGTAGCTCGAGTGAAAGGTCCTGCGCGAGGATCAGCCCGTGCAGCCGCGCGAGCTCGGCCGAGGGATCGATCCCCAGCTCATCGGCGAGGATCTCCCGGGCGCGCTGGAATGCCCCAAGCGCCTCGGCCTGACGCCCTTCCCTGTAGAACGCGAGCATCAACTGTTCCCAGAGGCGCTCCCGCAGCGGGTGGCGCGCGAGGAGCGGTTCGAGCTCCCCGATCGCGCGCGCCGCCCACCCCGCGGCAAGGAGCGCCCCGATCCGCTCCTCCATCGCCTCCATCCGCCGCGCGTCGAGCCGGGCTGCCTCCGCGAGCAAGGAGCGCTCGGCTACATCGGCGAGCGCGGGTCCCCGCCACATCGCGAGTGCGTCTTCGAGCGTGTCGATCGCGACCTTCGGGTCGACGGGAAGGGTCTTCCGCGCGTCGCGCACGAGTGCGTCGAACCTGGTGGCGTCGACGTCGAGGGGATCGAGGACCATGACGTATCCGGGATCCCGACCCTTAAGGATCCCCTCACCGAGTGTCTTGCGCAGGTTCGACACGTAGGTCTGAAGCGTGTTCCGCGCCCCGGCGGGCGGCTCGTCGCCCCAGATCTCCTCGATCAACGTGTCAGCGGGGACGACCTCGTTCGCGCGAACGAGGAGGTTGGCGAGGACGGCGCGCTGCTTCGGGCCGCCCAGCGGCAACGCACCGTCGCCCGCGTCGACCTCCAACGGGCCGAGCACTCGGAACTGCACCCGGCGACCGTACCCAGGACCTCGTTCGTGGCGCAAGGTGGCATCGTGGACCGGGCCGCGCAAGGTTCACGCAAACCCGAACGGATGCGCGGCGATATCCTCGTCGGAAGCTATGTCGTTATCGAACCCGATCGCAGCGCAGCTCCGGGTCGCGATGCTAGCCCCGATCTCGTGGCGCGTACCGCCGCGGCACTACGGTCCGTGGGAACAGTTCGTGTCGCTGCTCACCGAGGGACTGGTCGAGCGGGGCTTGGACGTGACCTTGTTCGCGTCCGCCGACTCGATCACCGCCGCTCGTCTGGTCGGAACGATCCCAACCGGTTATTCGGAGGACCCCGACCTCGACGCGAAGGTTTGGGAGGGCCTGCACATCGCGACCGTTTTCGAGCGGGCCGGTGAGTTCGACCTGATCCACAACAGCTTCGACTTCCTCCCGCTCACGTACAGCGGTCTGGTCGAGACGCCGGTCGTCACCACGATCCACGGCTTCTCGTCGGAGCGCATCCTGCCGGTCTACGAGAGGTACGACGACCGGGGCTACTACGTGGCCATCAGCGACGCCGACCGCCACCCGAAGCTCGACTACGCGGCGACGATCCACCATGGCATCGACATGGGGCGGTTCCCCCTTCGAACGACGCCGGGCGACTACCTCCTGTTCTTCGGGCGGATCCACCCTGAGAAGGGCGCCGCGGAGGCGATCGAGGTCGCGCGGCGAGCCGGGGTGCCGTTGACGATCGCCGGCATAGTGCAGGACGAGGCTTACTTCCGCGAGTCCGTCGAACCCCGGGTCGACGGGGAGCGGGTCAGCTACATCGGTCCCGTGGGGCCAGACACGCGAGGCGAGCTGCTCGGCGGGGCACGTGCCCTGCTGCACTTGATCGACTTCGAGGAGCCGTTCGGGTTCAGCGTCGTCGAGGCGATGGCGTGTGGAACGCCGGTGATCGCCAACCGCCGCGGATCGATGCCCGAGATCGTCAGTCACGCGGAGAACGGATACCTGGTCGACTCCCTGGAGCAGGCCGTCGACGCGGTCGAGCTCGCGGCGCACCTGGACCGGACGGCGGTGCGCGCATCGGTCGAGGACCGCTTCAGCGTGAGCCGCATGGTCGACGAGTACGTGTCGCTCTATCGCCGGGTGGTGGCGGACCATGCAGGCTGAAGACGCCCCAGAGCAGCCGCCCTTCCGACTGGGGATCAACTATTGGCCGGCCCGCACGGCCATGCGGTGGTGGACTATGTTCGACTCCGCCGAGGTCGCCGAGGACTTCGAGCGGATCGCCGCGGGTCGATTCGACTCGGTCCGGCTGTTCCTGCGATGGGCGGATTTCCAGCCGGAGCCGAACAGCGTGGACCGGGACATGCTCAAGCGGCTCGTGACCGTGGCTGATCTGGCTGCACGAGCCGGCCTTCAGATCATGCCAACACTGTTCACAGGTCACATGAGCGGTGTGAACTGGATCCCGGGCTGGGCTCTGGGCGGGCTCGATCGGGACGATCGGTTCCGGGTGATCTCAGGGGAGACGGCGGTCTCCGCCGGGCTTCGCAACTGGTACGCGGACGGGGAAGTCGCTCAGGCCCAGGCGCTCCTGGCCGGCGAAGCCGCGACCGCCCTGGCCGGTCACGGATCGTTGTGGGCGTGGGACCTGGGCAACGAGAACTCGAACTGTGTCGTGCCCTCCGATCGTGTGCAGGCCAGGGGGTGGCTGGAGCAGATGTCCTCGGCGATCCGAGCCGCCGATGACTCCGCGCTCATCACCGTGGGCTTGCACATGGAGGACCTGGAGGAAGACCGGAAGCTCGGGCCGCGGGAAGCCGCCGACGTCTGCGACTTCCTCACGATGCATGGGTACCCGATCTACGCGAAGTGGGCGGAGAGCGGAACCGATGCCCACCTTGTGCCGTTCCTGGCGCGGATCACCCGATGGCTCGGCGGAGGCTTGGACGTGTTGTTCTCCGAGTTCGGACTGCCGACGTTCCAGCAGGGCGATCCCGGAACAGAACAGGAGCGCTCGGAGAGCGCCTCGCCGCTCGTGGAGGAGCGAGACGCGGCGAGTTACACGGGTGAGGTCTTTGCGGGCCTCATACGGGCCGGATGCTCTGGCGCCATGCTGTGGTGCTATTCGGACTACTCCACGGACACTTGGAGGGATCCACCCCTGGACGAGTCCGTCCACGAGCGTCATTTCGGGCTTTGGCGCGCCGACGGTTCGGCCAAGCCCGCGCTCGCGGCGGTCGCCGCCTCTGCCGACGTGCAACAGGCGGATGCTCCCGACGACGACTGGATCGACATCGACCAAGAGCGGTTCTGGGAACGGCCCGGCGTGGAACTACCCCGCTTGTACCGGTGCTACCGCGGCCGCCCCGCAGCCACCTCGATGTGAGCGACCCCTCGAGCGACCCCTATGACGTCGGCCGGACTACCATCCAGGTGCGCGGCGTCGCCTCGCGACTTCCAACACTCAGGGAGCACTCGTGAAGGCCGGAGGGATCAACGAGCGACGGAACCGGATCGGCCTCCGGTGGATCGGCCTGGGGCTCTGGCTCGCGCTGCTCGCGGGCAGCGCCGTCCTGGCGCGTGCCGCCGGCGCCACCACGTCCGCGCTGCCGTTCGTTGCCGTCGCCGTGCTCGCGGTCCTCGGAGTGGTCGGGCTGGTCGCGTATGCGCGCCTGACGAGCGCGCCGCCGCAGCTGCGCACGCTGCGCGTGTTCGCGATCTTGCTGCCCACGCTGTTCATCATGTGCATCGAGGCGATCCTGCTGATCGTCGAGGCCGACGAGCTGTTCACGGAGGTGGGCGAGCACATCCTCGTGACGGCGGTCCTCTCGCTTTGCGCGATCCCGTTCTCGATCTGGATATTCCGGTCGTTCGCCGCGCTCCGTGACGAGCTCGCCCGTCGCGCCGCGCGGCTCGAGCGGCTCCATCGCGCATCGCTCACAGTGACCGGCGAACCATCGGTGCCGCGGCTGCACGAGGCCATCGTGCGCGGTGCTCGCGACGTGGTCGCCGCCGATCGGGCCGTCCTGCTGCTCGCTGCCGGTGACGGCGAGGAGGGCCTGATGGCCGACCCGCCGGTCCCCGAGCCCGACGAGATCGACCTGGCCCTGCTCCGCTCGGCCGGGTCGGCGGCGTCCGACGGCGCCGACCGCTCGTACCTGACCACCCGCACCCGTGGGGGGGCGCCTCATGTCCTGCTCGTACGGCGGGCGGCCGGATCGCCGTTCGGCGCGGAGGAAGGGCTCGTCCTCGACATGTTCGGTGTGGCGGCGGCCGCCGGCCTGGAAAACGCCCAGCGTCTGGAGGAGGCCCAGCAGTTGGCGACGGTCGAGGAGCGGGAGCGGATCGCGAGGGATCTCCACGATGACCTCGGGCAGCTCCTCGGATACCTCACGACGAAGATCCAGGCCGCTCGCGAGTTGGTCGCGTCCGGCCGGTCGAGCGCGGCCGCGGAGGAGCTCGCCGGCCTGGAGGAGGCGACCCGCTCGTTGAGCGCCCAGGTGCGCGAGGCCATCCTGGGGCTGCGGACCTCCGTCGGACCGGACCGGCCCCTGGGGCAGGCGATCGAGGAATACACGGCGGAGTTCGGGATCCAGGCGGGCCTCCGCACGTCCTTCTCGGGTCCGGTGACCGCCGGTGGTTCCCTGGCCAGTCCCGCGCGGTATCAGGTGATGCGGATCGCCCAAGAGGCGATGTCCAACGCCCGCCGGCACGCAGCGGCCACGACGATGGCGGTCGCGCTCGACGAGCACGACGGCGTATTCGAGCTGTCCGTGCGAGATGACGGCGCGGGATTCGACCCGACGACAGCGGCCCGCTCGGGACGGTTCGGCCTGATCACGATGGCCGAGCGTGCGCGGGCTGTGGGCGGGACCCTCGACGTTCGGTCGACCCTCGGCGAGGGGACGACCGTTGCCCTGTCGGTGCCGGTCAACCCGGTGGGAGCCTGACCATGCGGGTGCTGCTCGCCGACGATCACGAGCTCTTCCGCGAAGGACTCGTGAGCCTCCTGCGCACGCACGACATCGAGGTCGTGGGCCAGGCATCCGACGGCGCGGAGGCCGTGGCCCTCGCGCGCGCCCTCACACCCGACGCCGTCCTGATGGACCTGATGATGCCGGGGATGGGTGGACTCGAAGCCACCCGTCTGATCAAGGCAGAGCTCCCCGACATCAAGGTTGTGATCCTCACGGTGTCCGAGGCCGACGAGGACCTGTTCGAGGCGATCAGGAGCGGGGCGCACGGCTACCTCGTGAAGAGCACCCCTTCGAACGACTTCTTCGAGTTGCTGGAGGCGCTCGACCGGGGCGAGGCGCCGCTCTCCCGAGGGCTGGCGGTCAAGATCGTGCGGTACCTGGCGTCGGGCGGCGTCGGCGGCGCCGCCGCGTTGACCCCTCGAGAGGACGAGGTTCTCCGGCTCGTCGCGGAGGGGCGAACGAACCACGAGATCGCGACGGAGCTCTCGGTGTCGGACGCCACGGTCAAGTTCCACATGTCCAACATCCTCAACAAGCTGCACCTGGAGAACCGGGCCCAGGCGGTCGCGTTCGCGCATCGCCACGGGCTCACCCAGGAGCCGACCTCTCCGCCCGAGGACCCTGCCGCGGACCAGTAGTCCTGCCCCTACCTAGCCGAAGGTCGAGGTCCTCCTCCCCCCGTCTGGAGCGACTGCGCGGGCCCTTCCGCCCTGAGGGGCAACCTGGCTCAGGCCTAGGGTCGAGCCATGAACGAGCAGCTCGAACGAGACGCGACAACGGGCGGCACGGCGGCGGAGACGAACGAAGGGGTCAGCCGCCGATCGTTCCTCGGGAAGGTCTTCATCGCGGCCAGCGCGGTGACGCTCGGGAGCAAGACCGTGGCGTTCGCCGACGACGTCATGGGGAACGACGACTCCGAGGACGCACCCCAGTGGGCGATGGTCATCGACCTCGCGCGCTGCGACGGCTGCAAGGAGTGCACGAAGGCCTGCCAGGAGACGCACTTCACCGGCGACCAGGAATGGATCAAGGTGTTCGAGGTCCAGGACGAGGCCGGGAACACGGTGTTCCTGCCACGCCCGTGCATGCAGTGCGAGAACGCCCCCTGCCTGAACGTCTGCCCCGTCGGCGCGACGTTCCGCAACGAGAGCGGCACCGTGCTCGTCGATCACGAGCTGTGCATCGGCTGCAGGTTCTGCATGGCGGCGTGCCCCTACGACGCCCGCTCGTTCAACTGGGGCGAGCCCGAGAACCCGCCCGGGGCCACTTTCGCGAAGTACTCGCCCGAGTTCCCGGTCCCGCACCGCAAGGGCACCGTGGACAAGTGCATGTTCTGTGCCCACTACGCGATGAACGGACAGCTCCCGGCTTGCGCGAGCGCCTGCCCGATGAGCGCGATCTGGTTCGGTGACCTGAAGGCCGACGTCGCTACGAACGGACTCGAGACGGTCCAGCTGTCTTGGTTGCTGAGCGAGCGCAACGCCTACCGCTTGAAGGAAGAGCTCGGCACACGCCCGCGGGTCTGGTACCTGCCCGGTCACGGCGAGGACTCCAAGGTGGTGCTGCCGCAATGAGCGCGACGGTCGACGACCGCCGAGCGCGCCTGCTCGAGCGCGCCGAAGCCCCGATCCGCCCGGGGGCTTGGGGCGTGCGAGGGCGACTCCTCGTGGTGGGGCTCGGCCTCGTGGTGGCGTGGGGCATCTTCGCGTGGATCTGGCAGGTCTCACACGGCCTGGCGGTCACCGGGCTGAACAACCACGTGAGCTGGGGTTTCTACCTCACCAACTTCGTGTTCTTCATCGGCATCAGCCACGCGGGGACGCTGATCTCCGCGATCCTCCGGCTGACCCACGCCGAGTGGCGCCGACCCATCACCCGGCTCGCGGAGATGATCACCGTCGTCGCGCTCGTGGTGGGCGCCACCATGGTCGTCGCCGACATGGGGCGCCCCGACCGTCTGCAGTTCGTTGTGACGCACGCGCACCTACGGTCGCCGATCCTATGGGACGTCCTGTCGATCAGCACCTACATCGTCGGGAGCATCCTCTACCTGTACCTGCCGCTGGTACCCGACCTCGCGATCCTCCGCGACGGCGGCGTCGGCGGCAGGGTCCGTGGCTGGCTGTACTCGGGACTCGCGCTCCGCTGGCACGGCCTGTCCGAGCAGCGACGCCTGCTGCTCCGCGCGATCGCTGTCATGGCGGTCGTGATCGTGCCGGTCGCGGTCTCGGTCCACACGGTGGTCTCGTGGATCTTCGGGATGACGCTTCGTAACGGGTGGAACTCCACGATCTTCGGGCCCTACTTCGTGGTGGGCGCGATCTTCTCTGGGATCGCCGGGATCATCGTCGTGATGGCGATCTTCCGCCGGGCCTACCACCTCGAGGAGTTCATCACCGAGATGCACTTCCGGTATCTCGGATCCCTCCTGTTGGTGCTGGGCATCCTGTACGCCTACTTCACGCTGTCGGAGTACGCGACCGTCGGGTTCAAGATGGAGGTCGGCGAGGCGACGCTCCTGTCGGCTTTGCTCGTCGGGCGGTTCGCCCCTTACTTCTGGTTCTTCGCGATCTTCGGCTTGATCGTGCCGATCGTCCTGCTCGCCCTGCCCCGCACACGCAAGGTCAAGTGGATAGTCACCGCCGCGGTGCTCGTGAACATGGGCATGTGGCTCAAGCGGTTCGTGATCGTGATCCCGTCGATGGCGCTCCCCTTGATGCCATACGAGTGGGGGACCTACCGCCCGACCTGGGTTGAGTGGTCGATCACGGTAGGCGCGTTCGCGGCCTTCGCCCTGGTGTTCGTCGATCTTCGCCCGGATCTTCCCGGTGATCTGGCGGCGTACGTGTACGACCCCACCCCCGTGGGCCTCCAGGCCTGGTGGGCGCGGAGCTACATGATCCTCGTCCCGTTCGTCGTGATCTGGACGATCTACCTGTTGCTCCTCTGGCTCGTGCTGCGGGTCAGGAGGGCGGGCGCAGCGGCGTCAGCGCCATCCGATATCGCCGCAACGAGTTGAAGGAGGAACGATGAGGAAGACGCAGCTCCTGCTGAGGGTGATGGCGACGGTCGCCGCGCTGACGCTGGTCCTGGCCGCATGCAGCTCGTCCGATGACGGCTCGTCCGCCGGGGCGACAAGCGCGACCGAGGCGCCCAGCCCGACCGAGGCGTCGACCCCGACGGCAGCCGAGGGCGCGGCCGTCACGGTCACCGTCGGCGAGACCGACGTGCAACACATGTACATGAACCTCGATCCAGGGACGGTCGCCGCAGGCACGGTGACGTTCACGGTCGTGAACGAAGGGGTCAAGAAGCACGAGTTCGTGATCCTGTCGACCGACGTGATGGCCGCCGACCTGACGGTCGAGGGTGACGAGGTCGTCGAGGACGACTACAACGCCATCGACGAGATCGGGGACCTGCCGGCCGGCGAGACCCTGACCCTGACCGTCGAGCTGCCTGCCGGTCACTACGCCCTGATCTGCAACCTCAAGGGGCACTTCCGGATGGGGATGTACGCGGACTTCACGGTCGAGTAGTTCCCACGTTCCGGATGCGAGAGGGCGGCCCGTCGGCCGCCCTCATCGTTCCCGCCACAGGCGGGGCCGCTAGGCCAAGGTCTCCTCGAGCGCGCGACGTACGAGGACCTTCGCCAGCTCGCGGCGGTACTCGGCGCTGCCGAACGAGTCCGACGGCGGGCTGGTGCCCTTCGTCCGCCCGACCTGCCGCGGTAGCCGGGTCCGAGCCGCCACCGAGTGCCTCCTCGACCCCGGCCGCGCGCAGCGGCGTCTCGCCCATGTTGGTGAGCGCCACGTGCGCGGCCCCGTTGGACCGAACCGCCGCCACTCCGACGAGCGCCCAGTCCTGCGCGCGACGGTGGAACTTGATGTAGCTCCACCCGGCGTCGTTCGTCACCGGAACCCGTACCTCGGTCAGCACCTCGTTCGCCGCAAGGTCCGGCGTGAAGAGGCCTTTGAAGAAGTCGCCGGCCGCCACGGTGCGCGAGGCGCCGCCGGCACCACGCACCACGAACTCCGCGCCAAGCGCGACCATGACGGTCGGCAGGTCGGAGGCAGGGTCCGCGTGCGCGATCGAACCGCCGATCGTTCCCATGTGCCGGACCTGCGGGTCACCGATCTCACTGGCCGTGTGAGCCACGATCGGGACACAGCTCCTGAAGCGCCTCGCTGTTCGCGACGTCGTGGTGACGGGTGAGCGCGCCTATCGCCACCATGTCCCCGTCCTGCTTGACGTAGGAAAGGTCGCCGACGCGGCCGATGTCCACCAGCAGCGATGGTCTCGCCAAGCGGAACCTCATCAGCGGCAGCAGGGAATGCCCGCCGGCCAGGATCTTGGCGTCTTCGTTCGTGGACAGGAGCTCGATCGTGTGGTCGATGCTCTCGGCCCGCGCGTACTCGAACGATGCCGGGATCATGCGCCACCTCCTTGCGCGTCCTTGATAGCTCGCCACACCCGCTCGGGCGAGGCGGGCTTGCCGATGTCCGTCACGCCCAGATGTGAGACGGCGTCGACCACGGCGTTGATCACGGCCGGGGGCGATGCGATCGTGCCGGCCTCACCGATCTCCTTGACGCCCGAGAGGGTTGGTCGTGGACGGCGTGACAGTGCGGTCGAGCGTGAGGTCGGGCAGCTCGGTCGCACCCGGGACCAGGTATTGCGTCATGGAGCTGGTCGCCAGGTTGCCGCTCTCGTCGTAGATCGCCTCCTCGTAGAGAGCCTCGGCGATGCCCTGCGCCACGCCGCCGTGCACCTGCCCCTCCACGATCATCGGGTTGATCACGGTGCCGCAGTCGTCGACCGCCACGTAACGCAGGATGTCGGTCGCGCCGGTCTCGGTGTCGACCTCGACGACGCAGACGTGCGCAGCCGGCGGGCCACGTGAAGTTCGGCGGATCGTAGACGGCCGTGGCCTCCAGGTTCGGCTCGTAGCCGGCCGGCAGGTTGTGCGCGTGCCATGACGTGAGCGCCAGCTCGGGGATGGTCCTGGCCTTGTCCGGAGCGCCCTTCACGCGCCAGGCGTCGTCGGCGTACTCCAGGTCGTCCTCGGCCACCTCCAGCTCGTGCGCGGCCAGCACCCGCGCCTTCTCCTTGATCTTCTCTATGGCGAAGTGCAGCGCGACCCCGCCGACCGACAGCGAACGCGAACCGTACGTGTCCATGCCGAGCGGGGTGAGCGCGGTGTCGCCGTGCATGACGTCGATGTCGTCGGGCGACACACCCAGCCCGTCGGCCACGATCTGCGACCAACTGGTCTCGTGACCCTGGCCGTGCGGCGACGTGCCCGTCGACACGACGATCTTGCCGGTCGGGCAGACAGCGGATGGTCGCCGCGTCCCAGCCACCGGCGGCGTATCGGAGCGCGCCCAGGATGTTCGAGGGCGCCAGGCCGCACATCTCGATGTAGGTCGAGAGCCCGATCCCGATCTGCATGGTGTCGCCGCTGTCTCGCCGGGCCTGCTGCTCCTTGCGGAACTGCTGGTAGTCGGCCAGCTCCAGCGCCCGGTCGAACGCCGGCTCGTAGTTGCCGGAGTCGACGCTCAGGCCGCAGATGGACGCGGTCGCCTCGTCGAACGGCGGGTGGAAGTTCATCCGGCGCACCTCGGCCGGGTCCTTGCCGATCCTCCGCGCGAACGCAGTCGACGAGCCGCTCGAGGACGTACGTGGCCTCCGGCCGACCGGCGCCGCGGTAGGCATCGGTCGGCGTGGCGTTCGTGAGCACGCCGCGGAACTCGAACCAGTACGCCTCGGGCTTGTAGGGACCCATGTAGACCCAGCCACCGAGCTCGGGGATGCCGGGCGTGAGCAGCTGGTAGTACGCGCCCATGTCCGCGATCTCCACGAACTTCAGTCCGAGGATCTTGCCGTCGTCGGTGCCCGCGAGCGTGCAGTCGTGCGTCACGCCCTCGGCCGTGGATCGTGGCGACGTAGTTCTCGCTGCGTTCCTCGATCCACTTGACCGGCCGGCCGGTGACCTTCGTGAGCACCAACGCCAGCGCTTCCTCCGCGTAGACGTTCAGCTTCGAGCCGAACCCGCCGCCCACGTCCGGCGCGATCACGCGGAGCTTCTCCTCGGGGATGCCGCACACGCCCGAGAGCGTGACCTTGGCGATGTGCGGGATCTGCGTGGCGGTCCAGAGCGTGAACTCGCCCATGGACGGTATGGAGGTGGCCAGGCAGCCGCGTGGCTCGATGGCGTTCGGGATCAGCCGTGGCTGGTGGTAGTGCTCCTGGACGATCACCGGCGCGGTCTCGAATAACTCCTGGTCACCGGCCCCACCGTGGCTCCAGTGGACCGAGACGTTCGAGCCGAGCTCCTCGTGGATCAAAGGCGCGCCGTCGGCCATGGCGGCTTCGACGTCGATGACCGCCGGCAGCTCGGTGACGTCGACGTGACGGATCTCGGCCGCGTCCAGCGCCTGCTCGCGGGTCTCGGCCACCACGACCGCCACCGCGTCACCGTGGAAGCGGATCTTGTCCTTGGTGAGGGGGTAGTGGTTCGGGATCTTGATGTCCTCGGTGATCGGCCAGACGAACGGCAGCCCTCCGACCTCCAGCTCGGCGGCCGTGTAGACACCGACCACGCCCGGCATCGTAGAAGCGGCGGAGGTGTCGATCGAGTTGATCGTGGCATGGACGTACGGCGGGCGAACCATGGCCATCCACACCATCCCGGGGAGGGTGTGGTTGTCGATGTAGCTCGCCTGTCCGGTGAGGAGCTCGGGGTCCTCCTTGCGCAGGACCTCGCGCCCGATGTACTTCTCGGTGGTCGCCATGGCGCGCCCCCTCAGGCCTTCGCGCCGCTCATGGAGCCGGCGGCATCCAGGATCGACTTGACGATGTTCTGGTAGCCGGTGCAGCGACAGAGGTTGCCCTCCAACGCCTCCCGGACGTCTTCTTCCGTGGGCGTCGGGTTCTCCTTCAGGAAGCTGGCCGCCGCCATGAGCATGCCTGGCGTGCAATAGCCGCACTGGAGGCCGTGGTTGCGATGGAACGCGTCCTGCAGCGGGTGCATCTCGCCGTCGGAGGCCATGCCCTCGATCGTGTCGACGGACCGGCCGTCGGCCTGCGCCGCAAGCAACGTGCAGGACTTGACCGACTCGCCGTCCAGCAGAACGGTGCAGCTGCCGCACGACGAGGTGTCGCAACCCACGTTCGTACCGGTGAGCCCGAGGGTCTCTCTGATGAAGTACACGAGGAGCGTGCGCGGCTCGACGTCGGCCTCGCGCTGAATCCCGTTCACGGTGACGGAGACGTTGGTCACTGGCGACTCCTTTCAGACCGGAGCTGTTGGGGCCGTTCGACAGTGCCGGAGTCTAGTCCTGTCCCTCACTCCGCGCGACCCGAGGAGTGCTCACGCCGTACCATCGGGGTATGAGCGAGATCACCGACGTGCTCGAAGCCATCGAGTCGCTCTCGGCGAAGGGTGAACGGATGGCCCTGGCCACGATCGTGGCGGTCCGAGGCTCGACCTACCGGCGCCCCGGCGCCCGCCTGCTGGTCCCCGAGGACGGTGCCCCGATCGGCAACATCAGCGGCGGATGCCTGGAGGGCGACGTAGCGGACATGGCCAAGATAGTCATGGAGGAGGGCATCGCGCGACTGGCCGGCTGGGATCTCACGGCCGACGACGACGATGTCTGGGGCCTCGGTCTGGGGTGCAACGGGGCGATCGAGGTGTTCATCGAACCGGCCGACCGCGCCGCCGAGGTGGCCGGCGCGCTGCGGATGGCCCTGGAGGAGGAAAGGCCTATCAGTGTGGTGACCGTCCTCGAGTCCGCGATCGCAACCGTGGAGTCAGGTGCCCGGATCGTGGTCAAGCCCGATGGCACCGGCGAGGGAACGCTCGGCGACGATGCCGTGGACCAGGCGGCGACCGCGGCCGCGCTGGAGCAGCTCGCCGCCCAGAGCTCCGAGATCCGCACGATCCCCGGCGAGGTCCGCGCGTTCGTGGAGGTCCTGGAGCCGCCGCTCCGACTGCTGATATGCGGCGCGGGCCACGACGCGATCCCGCTGGTGAAGGCCGCCTCGATCCTGGGCTGGAACCCGATCGTGGTGGACGACCGAGCCGGGTTCCTGACCCCCGAGCGATACCCCGAGGCCGCCGGGTTCGTCCACGTTGAGCAGCCGGACGAAGCAGCCAAGGCAGCGGCGGCCGACGAGCGGACGTTCGTCACGGTGATGACGCACAACTTCCTGCGCGACAAGGAGTACCTCCGCTCGTTCCTGGGCTCCCCCGTCGCATACATCGGGATGCTGGGGCCGGCAGCGCGCACACAGCGGCTCTTCATGGAGCTAGCTGACGAGGGCGTGGTCATCACCGACGAGGACCGCGCACGTATCCATGGCCCAGCTGGGCTGGACCTGGGCAGTGAAGGACCGGAGGAGATCGCCGGCTCGATCGTGTCCGAGATCGTCGCGGTCCGACGCCGCCGGGCCGGTGGATTCCTGAAAGAAAGGCAGGGACCGATCCACGACCGCCCACGCCCAGGCGCCGAAGCGCGCTGAACCTCGGTGGGCGACCGACGCTCACACGTCGTCGCGCACGATGCGCACCACCACCTCCGCAGTGGGGTGCCCGTTCGAGCGCCTGGACCTGAAGCTTCGAACGAGGATCGCGGTGAGCGCCGTGCTTCCGAGGATGACGCCCGCCACAGCCTTCAGCGACCGGACCGGGGCCGGGACGCGAGCCTCCAGCTCCCGCAGGTCGGTCTCGAGCTGACGGCGTGTCTCCTCGATCTCCTTCACCTTGCCATCTGCTGCTTGGCCCATCGAGCGTCCTCCTTCATGGTCTCCCTCGTCCGCTCCCCCGCCGAAGGAGCCGTTCGCAGGGTGCGGCGCCCGACGAGCACGAGCACCCCCGCAACCGCAACGAGCAGGGCGGCCACGATCAGGATCGCCGCCCAGGTGGGCATCACCAGGGCGAGCGCCGCCGCGACCGCAGCCGCCGCGAACCCCAGGGCGAACAGCGCCACCGCGCCAGCTGCGGCCATCATCCCCGCGCCCTGCGCGCGGATCGATGCGGCCTCAACCACCTCGATCTTGGCGAGCTCGACCTGCTTGCGGAAGAGCGTGCGGGATCCATCGACGACCGACGCCACGACCACGCCGAACGGCCGCTTCGCCCCGCCCTCCGGGCTCTCTTGATCACCGTTTCGAGCACTCACGATCTGGCCTCCCTTCGTTGACTACCACTTCCTTACCCTACGCAGTCAGGTTGCCCGTTCCGGCCAGTCATGCGATAACGAACATCCGTCCGCACGTCGGGCGGTCAGTCACGCGCCAGCGGAAGGAGATGTGCGCCCATGTTGCCCTCTCGCTTCGAGTACCACCGACCGTCGACCCTGGATGAAGCCCTCGATCTGCTCGCCACCTACGGCGAGGACGCCAAGGTGCTCGCCGGCGGTCAGAGCCTGATCCCCATGATGAAGCTGCGGTTCGCGTCTCCGGCTCACCTGATCGATGTGAACAGGATCGCCGGCCTTGACGGCATCAGCGACGGCGACGGAGGCCTGAAGATCGGCGCCCTGGTCCGGCACAACCAGCTCGCGGCCTCAGACGTGGTGAGCGCTCGCTATCCCACGATCGCCTCGGCGGCGCCGCAGATCGCCGACCCGTTGGTACGCAACCTGGGGACCATCGGCGGCTCGCTCGCCCACGCGGATCCCTCGGGCGACCTGGGCTCGGTGATGCTCGCGCTCGGTGCGAGCGTGGTGCTGAAGAGCGCGAACGGTGAGCGCGAGGTCCCCATCGGCGAGTTCTTGGTCGACACGTTCCAGACGTCGATCGCACCGGGTGAGATCCTCACCGAGATCCACGTGCCGGCGCCGGGTGCTCGTTCAGGCGGCACATACCTGAAGCTCGAGCGCAAGGTGGGCGACTACGCCACCGTGGCGGCCGCGGTCTTCCTGTCCATGAGCAACGGCACGATCGGCACCGCCGGCCTGGCACTCACGTCCGTTGGTCTGATGAACATCAAGGCCACCGCGGCCGAGGCCGCCTTGGTCGGCCAGGCGCCCGGCGTCGCCACTTTCGCGGAAGCGGGCCGGCTGGCAGCCGAGGCCTCGAGCCCCGTATCGGATGTTCGCGGCAGCGCCGACTACAAACGCCACATGGTCGACGTGTACGTCCGGCGCGGATTGGCGACCGCAGCCCAGATGGCCGGCGCGGCCTGAGCCCGAGGAGGAGACGCGAACCATGGAAGTCACGATCAAGGTCAACGGAGCCGACAGGACGGCCGACGTCGAACCTCGACGTCTGCTGGTCCACGTGATCCGCGAGGACCTCGCCCTCACCGGCACCCACATCGGCTGCGACACGACGAGCTGTGGTGCGTGCACGGTCCTGCTGGACGGCGTCCCCGTGAAGTCCTGCACCGTGTTCGGGGTCCAGGCCGACGGCCGGGAGGTCACCACCGTCGAGGGACTGGCTACAGCGGCCGGTCTCGACCCTATCCAAGCCGCGTTCAAGGAAGAACATGGTTTGCAGTGCGGCTTCTGCACGCCGGGGATGATGCTCGTCGGTTCCGCGCTCATCGCGGAGAACCCGGACCCAACCGACGACGACGTCCGGTGGGCGATCTCGGGGCAGATCTGCCGGTGCACCGGCTACATGAACATCGTGAAAGCGATCCAGGCCGCGGCGAAGGCGAAGGCTGAGGCCTCCGCACCCGCCAACGCCTGAGCGGAAGGAGCCAAACGAAGATGGTAGACACCGAAGAGATCCGCGGGATCGGACACAGCGTCCGTCGAGTGGAGGACGACCGGTTCATCCGCGGCGCCGGCAACTACATCGACGACATCAACCTCCCCGGGATGCTGCACATGGCCATCCTGCGGAGCCCCTACGCGCACGCGAACCTCAAGAGCGTCGACGGTTCGAAGGCGCAAGCGCTCGACGGCGTGATCGCCGTCGTGACCGGTGAGCTGATGGCGCAGCACAACCTGGCGTGGATGCCCACGCTGTCCGGCGACACGCAGGCGGTCCTGGCGACAGACAAGGTTCGGTTCCAGGGGCAGGAGGTCGCGGCCGTGATCGCGACCGACCCGTACGTCGCGAAGGACGCCTTGGAGCTGATCGAGGTCGACTACGAGCCGCTGGACCCGGTCACGTCCCCGCAGCAGGCGCTCGGGGCCGACGCACCCGTGATCCGCACGGACAAGGAAGGTCAGGCCAACGACCACATCTACGACTGGGAGACAGGCGACAAGGAGGCGACCGACGCGGCGTTCGCTGCTGCGGACAAGATCGTCTCGCTGGATACGTTCTACCCGCGTTGCCACCCGGCCCCGTTGGAGACGTGCGGCTGCATCGCGGACGTGAGCCCGGCGACCGGTCAGGTGACGATCTACATGACGTCGCAGGCGCCGCACGCGATCCGGACGGTGTTCGCGCTGGTGGCAGGCTTGCCCGAGGAGAAGATCCGGATCGTGTCTCCCGACATCGGGGGCGGTTTCGGGAACAAGGTTCCCGTCTACCCGGGCTACGTCGTGGCGACGGCAGCGTCGCTCCTGCTAGGCCACCCGGTCAAGTGGATCGAAGACCGGTCGGAGAACCTGATCTCGACCGGGTTCGCCCGCGACTACCACATGCACGGCGAGCTCGCGCTGAAGAACGACGGGACCATGCTCGGTCTGCGGGCGTCGCTCCTGGCAGACGAGGGCGCGTTCTACGCCGACGCCCAGCCGTCCAAGTTCAAGGTCGGCTTGTTCCACATCGTGAGCGGGTCCTACGACCTGCCCGCGACCCACGTCACGGCCGAGGGCGCGTATACGAACAAAGCGCCCGGCGGCGTGGCGTACCGATGCTCGTTCCGCGTGACGGAGGCCTCGTACCTGATCGAGCGCCTGGTGTCTAACGCCGCCTACGAGCTGGGGATGGATCCGGTCGACATCCGGAAGAAGAACTTCATCCAGAAGGACCAGTTCCCGTACACGTCGTCGACGGGCTTCGTCTACGACAGCGGCGACTATCAGGCCGCCATGGACAAGGCGCTCGACATGATCGGATACGACGACCTCCGCAAGGAGCAGGCGGAGGCACGGGCGCAGGGCAAGCTGTACGGCATCGGCGTCGCGTCGTTCACCGAGGTCGTGGGGGCAGGTCCCGCCAAGGACTACGACATCATCGGCATCAAGATGAACGACGGCGCCGAGCTGCGGATCCACCCGACCGGCAAGGCGATCCTGAAGCTCAGCTGCCAGACGCAGGGTCAGGGCCACGAGACGACCTTCGCTCAGATCGTCGCCGGCGAGCTGGGCATCCAGCCCGAGGACATCAAGGTCGTGCACGGCGACACGGACAACACGCCGTACGGATTGGGCACGTACGCCTCGCGTTCCACGCCCACGTCGGGCGCGGCGACCGCGATGGTCGCCCGCCGCGTTCGAGAGAAGGCGATGAAGCTGGCGGCACACCTGCTCGAGGTCGCCGAGGAGGACATCGAGTACGAGGCCGGGAAGTTCTCGGTCCGCGGCGCTCCGGATCAGGTGAAGTCGATCCAGGACGTGGCGTTCGCGGCGTACACGAACTTCCCCGAGGGCATGGAGGCCGGGCTGGAAGGCGTTTACTACTACAACCCGCCCAACCTGACGTTCCCGTTCGGGACCTACGTCGTCGCGGTCGAGGTCGACCCCGAGACCGGCGTGTGGAAGGTCCGGCGGATGGTCGCGGTGGACGACTGCGGCGTGCGGATCAACCCGATGATCGTGGAAGGCCAGATCCAGGGCGGGCTCACCGAGGGCTACGCCATCGCGGCGATGGAGCTGATCACGTTCGACGAGGTCGGCAACGCGATCGGCACGAACTTCATGGACTACCTGATCCCGACCGCGTGGGAGACGCCGAAGTTCGAGCTGGGCGAGACCGTCACGCCGTCGCCGCACCACCCGATCGGCGCGAAGGGCGTCGGCGAGTCGGCCACGGTCGGCTCCCCCGCCGCCTACGTGAACGCGGTGATCGACGCGCTGTGGCCCTACGGTGTGAAGAACATCGACATGCCGGTCACCTCGGCGAAGGTCTGGGAGGCGTTGGAGGCCGCTAAGGCAGGTTCCTCGGCGTGAAGCCGGACGTCCTGGCGCTCGCCGCGGAGCTGTCGGGACGCGGTGAACCTTTCGTCCTTGCGACGGTGGTGTGGCGGCGGGCGCCATCGTCTGGCAAGGAGGGAGCCACCGCGCTGATCACGCCCGACCGGCGCGTGCGTGGTTGGCTCGGCGGGGCGTGCGCCGAGCCCACGGTGGTCCGGGAGGCGCTGAAGGCGCTCGAGGAAGGCTCTCCGCGCCTGCTGTTCCTGGGTTCGCCCGAGGAGCTCGAGGGGCGCGCGCGCGAGGGCGTCGTCACCGTTCCGATCGCGTGCCAGAGCGAGGGAGCACTGGAGGTCTACGTGGAACCGGTCCTGCCGCAACCGCAGCTCGTCGCGATCGGACGTTCGCCGGCGGCGAGGGCTCTCGCGGCGCTGGCGGCCGGTCTCGGCTGGCGGAGCCTCCTGATCGGGAGGAGAGCGCCGAGTCGGCGACGGGGTCGACGACCGGTCCTACGTCGTGGTCGCGACCCAGGGGCACTTCGACGAGGACGCCCTGGAGCGCGCGCTAGCCACGCCCGCGGCGTACGTGGGCCTGGTCGCGTCGCGCAAGCGCGCCGAAGCGGTGCTCGGGTATCTGCGGGACCGCGGCGTGGCCGAGGAGGCGCTCGCGCGCGTCCACGCACCCGCCGGGCTCGACCTCGGCCACGTCGCCACCGACGAGATCGCCGTGGCGATCCTGGCCGAGATCGTCCAGCTGCGGGCGGCCGGGTCGCTCGAGTCGGGGATGGTCACCGAGGCGCCCGCGCGGCACGAGGAGATCGACCCCGTCTGCGCCATGACCGTCGACGTGGCCGATGCGCGGTTCCGGACCGTGCACGACGGACTCACTTACTACTTCTGCTCCGCGGGATGCCTGGCGTCCTTCACGAAGGATCCGGCGTCGTACGTCGCGGTCGCTCCGTGACGGCACCGGTAGGCTGGTCGCCGTGCTGATCGAGAACGAGTTCACCGTCGCGGCCGACCCCGCGTTCCTGTGGAGCTACCTCTTGGACGTGGAGAAGATCGCGCCGTGCATGCCGGGCGCCGAGCTCACGGAGGTCGTCGACGACAAGAACTGGAAGGGCAAGCTCAACGCGAAGTTCGGCCCTGTTTCGCTTTCGTTCGCGGGGACGGTCGTCATGGAAGAGCGCGACGATGCGGCGCACCGCGTGGTGCTCTCGGCGAAGGGTATGGAGGCGAAGGGCAAGGGGGCGGCGAACGCCAAGGTGACGTCGTGGCTCGAGCCTCCGGTCGAGGGGAAGACGACCGTGAAGATGCAAGCGGACATCACGCTCACGGGCGCCGCCGCGCAGCTGTCACGCGGGCTTGCTCCCGGAGATCTCGAAGAAGCTGACGCAGCAGTTCGCGGACTGTCTGGAGCAGTCGATCACAGCGGAGAGCGGGGGCGGCGAGAAGGCGGGCGGCGAGGCAGCACCCGCGGTGGCCAAGCCCGTCGGCGGGATCGGCCTGGGCATCTCGGCGATCTGGTCGATCATCTCGAACTTCTTCCGCAAGCTCTTCGGGCTGAAGCCCAAGTCCTGAGCCCGTGATCTCGGGCGTGGTGCTCGCAGCCGGAACCGGGTCGCGATTCGGTGCCACGAAGCAGCTCGTGGTCGTCGACGGCAAACCCCTGGCGCAACACGCGATCGACGCCTTGATCGACGGTGGGGTCGACGAGCTGGTGGTCGTGACGGGCCACGACGCGGTCCGGGTAGCCTCGGGACTCGCGCTCCCCCCCGACGCACGGGTCGTCTACAACGCGGCGTACCGAGAGGGACAGTCGACGTCGCTCGGCGTCGGGCTCCACGCGCTCGACGACGACAGCGAGGCGGCCGTCGTTCTGATGGCCGATCAACCTGGGGTTGGGGCCGACGTAGTGCAGGCGCTCATCGAACGGTTCCGCGCCACCCGCAAACAGATCGTGCGCGCGATGTTCGAGGACGGGCCTGGCCCTTCGCTCTTGTCGCGCGAGATCTACGCCGAGGCGGGCCACCTGCACGGCGACGTGGGGGCACGCGAGCTGGTCGCTTCCCACCCGGAGTGGGTGGAGGAGATCCAGTGCCAGGGTCCGGCGCCGCGTGACGTCGACACCCCGGAGGACCTTCCTACCGACCCCTAGGGCTCGCTGCGAGAACGGACCATCGTTCGTTCGTCCGGGGACCCGAAGCCGAACTTCGCGTAGAGCTCGTGAGCGTCGCGCGTTCCCAGGTACCACTGGAGGTCGCGGTGCTCCGGGAACTCCACGGCCTCGCGCACGAGCTCCACGCCGATGCCGCGCCCCCGATGCTCCGGCAGCACGAAGACGTCGCCCAGCCACGCCATGTTCGACGCGTCGGAGATCACGCGACAGAAACCCACGAGCTGGTCGTCGTCGTATGCAGCGATCACGCGGGTCGACTCGCGCACCAGCCGCTCGACCGTCTCGCGCGAGCGCCCGGGAACCCAGTAGGCCTCCTCGCTCAGGTACCGATGCACGACGTCGACGTCCACGCGTGCGCGGTCGTCGTCGAGCTCCAGGCCCTCGCCGATCTGCCGTCTCATCTCAGCAGGTCAGCCCCAGGCGCCGGTGCTGAAGCGCGGGGAGCCGCTGACGGATGTGCCGGAGCTCGCCCAGGTCCAGGTCGGCGAACCACACGCCGTCGCCCTCGTCGGGCGCTCGGACGACAACCCGACCCCACGGGTCCACGACCATCGAGTTCCCGTATGAGCGGCGTCCCTTCTCGGGCGCGCCGAACGTCCCCCACTGACCCGCCGCGACCACGTAGCACTGGTTCTCTATCGCTCGCGCGCGCATCAGGACCTCCCAATGGTCCCTGCCCGTCTCTTGCTGGAACTGCGCGGGTACCAGGAGCACCTCCGCTCCAAGGACCATGAGCCCGCGGTACAGCTCGGGGAACCGGAGGTCGTAACAGATCGACAGGCCCACCCTGGCCTGATCGGTCTCGTGGGTCACCAGCTGGTCGCCCGCGGTGAACGTGGCCGACTCCCGGAACGGCGGCTGACCGGGCAGTTCCACGTCGAACAGATGGATCTTGCGGTAGTAGGCCACGAACTCACCTTCGCGATCGAAGAGGGTCGACGTGTTGTAGATGTGGCCCTCGGCGACCTCGAGGATGCTCCCGCCCAGCACCCACATCGAACGGTCGCGGGCGATCGACGCCAGGCGATCAGTCGTTGGACCGGGGATCGGCTCGGCGGCCTCGGCACGGCCCCGCGCCGAGCCGAGGTACGTGAACACCTCGGGAAGCACGGCGAGGTCGGCCCCTCCGTCGGCGGCCTCCCCCAGCAAACGCTCAGCGAGCGCAACGTTTGCGTCGACGTCCTCGCCGGATCGCATCTGACATATCGCCGCCCGCATGGTCTGCAAGTCTAGGCGCGCTTGCGAGCCTTCCAGACCTCTTCGCTCGGCCATCGGTGCGCCCACTCCGCCGTGACGAACGTGGCCCCGGTCGTCGCGCCCTGCGGGGCCCGGATCTCGACTAGGTCCTCGATGTCGAAGCCGGTCGCGCGCAGCAGCCTGATCATGTCGCCGTACCCAAGATGGAAGTCGACCGCGGTTTCGTTCGTCCACTCGAACCGACGGATGCCGAAGTAGTCGCGCTGCATCGAGTTCGACGCGGGGACCTCCACGTCTTCGTCGGAGCAAAGCATCAGGATCGTTCCGTTGACGAGGAAGTGCAGGCGGCCGCCAGGTCGAAGGACACGGGCGGCCTCGGGGATCCAAAGGTAGGGGTCCGCCCAGATACTTGCCCCGTACTCCGAGATCGCGAGGTCGAAGCTCTCGTCGGCGAACGGGAGATGTTCGGCGTTGGCTTGCAGGGTCGGGAACGTAAGATCGAACTCCTCCTGGAGGCGAGTTGCGGTCCGCAGCTGCTCAGAGGAGTTGTCGATGCCCACGACGTGCGCGCCTCGACGGGCGAGCCAGGCCGACACGTACGCGGTGCCACATCCCAGCTCGATACGGTCGAGACGCTCCGCCTCGTCCGGGAACATCACCACATCAGACTCCGGCGTGTCCCAGATGCCCCAGCTCGGCTCGGCAAGCCAGGCGCGGTGACCCGGGTCCTCGTACTCCGCCGCCCATCCGTCCCAGGCAACTCGGTTCCTAAGTACGTGATCGGATGCGTCAGTCATCGAAGATCCCCTCGGAGGGTGGGATGGGAAGCGCTTCAGCCCAGCCGATCCTTTCACTTACGCCGCAGCTCACCGCGCCGGGGCGTCCGCCGGGCCCAGCGCTCGGATGAGCGCGGTCATCGCGAAGCCCGACGGATCTTGTCTAACGCGCGCGGGTTCTCGACGCTCGACAGGTCGCCTGGCTCCTCGCCGATCGCGGCCGCGCGGATCGCCCGACGGACGATCTTCGCGGAGCGGGTCCTGGGGAGCTCGTCGACGAAGAGGACCTTCGATGGCGCGAAAGCCTTACCCAGCTTGTCGGCAACGACCCCGCGAAGCTCGGCAGCGAGCGCCTCGGTCCGGTCCTCGCCGGACTTCACCACCACGAAGCACCAGATGACCTCGCCCTTCACGTCGTGAGGGATGCCGACGGCGGCCGACTCGACCACGGCGGCGTGCGACGAGAGGGCGCTCTCGACCTCCGCCGGGCCCAGGCGTTTGCCGGCGACGTTCAGCGTGTCGTCGGAACGACCGTGCAGGAACCAGAACCCGTCCTCGTCGATGCTGGCCCAGTCGCCGTGAACCCAGACGCCGGGGAACCGGCGCCAGTACGTGTCCAGATAGCGCTCGTCGTCACCCCAGATGCCCCGGGTCATGGCCGGCCACGGCTGCTTGCACACCAGCTCTCCGAGCTGGCCCGCGGGCATCGGCGTTCCATCGGGTCCCCAGACGTCCACGTCCATCCCGAGCGCCGGTCCGCGGAGCGTGCATGACTTGAGCTCTGTGATCGGGAGCGGCGAGAGGAAGCACGCGCCGACCTCGGTGCCGCCGGACAGGTTGATGATCGGGAGTCGTCCCCCACCGACCTCCTCGAACAGCCAGCGGTACGGCTCGGGGTTCCACGCTTCGCCGGTGGAGGCCAGGATGCGGAGTGAAGAGACATCGTGCGCTCGAACGTGCTCGGCGCCCGATGGGATCAGCGCGCGGATCAACGTGGGCGAAACCCCGAGCACGGTCACGCCGTGCCGCTCGACCGTGGCCCACAGCCGATCTGGACCGGGGAAGTTCGGCGCGCCCTCGGTCAGGAGCACGGTCGAGCCCAGCGCCAGCGCGCCCACGATCTCCCACGGACCCAGGATCCAGCCCAGGTCGGTTACCCAGTGCAGGACGTCGCCGGGGCGCACGTCCACCTGGTAGGCAACCTCCTCCGCGATCTTCACCAGGAAGCCAGCGTGGACATGCAGCGCTCCCTTGGGCTTGCCGGTGGTTCCGCTGGTGTAGCCGATGAACAACGGGTGTTCGCTCGCGAGCGGCTCGGTGTCGAAGCGACCCGGCTGCGCGGAAAGCAGCTTCTCCCAGCGGACGTCGAGTGCCTTGTTCCACGGCGCGCCTGCATCATCTAGTCTGTTCCAGACTAGTACGTGACGAACACAGCCCGCCTGGTCGACCGCCCGATCGGCGATCTCCTTCATGGGCACAGCGCGGCCGTGGCGGAGCGAGCCGTCGGCCGTGATCAGGACCTGCGCGTTGGCGTCGGACAGGCGCGCGGCGACCGCCTCGTGGCCGAAGCCGCTGAAGATCGGGACCCAGATCGCGCCGATCTTCGAGCACGCCATGACCGCGGCCACCGTCTCGATCGCCATGGGCATGAAGATGCCGACCGTGTCGCGCTGCTCCACCCCGAGGGAGCGCAGGCCGTGCGCCAGGCGATCGGTCAGCTCTCGGAGCTCGCGGTAGGTGACGCGGCGGACCTCGCCGTCCTCGCCCTCCCAGATGACCGCCACCGACTCGGGCGTCCTATCGGCCCAGACGTCTACGCACTGGTGGGCCAGGTTCGTCTGGCCACCGAGGAACCAGGTGGCCCACTCGGCACCGCGAGACGTATCCAGGACTCGGTCGTAAGGCGTGAGGAACGAGATCCCCAGGTCGTGCACCACGGCGTCCCAGAACCACGCGATGTCGCCCACGGAGCGGGCTACCAGCTCGTCGTAGGTCTCGATCCCGTGGGCGCGCATGAAACGGGTGATGTTGGCCCGCTCGATGACCTCGGGCGGCGGCGCCCACACCACGTCGTCCACGCGGACACGGTATAACCGTGGGGATGGAGTCGCGAGTCGGAGTGGTCGGGGTCGGCTGGTCCGGCTTCTCGCCCACCACGCCCGGCGCCTCCTACAAGGAGCTGATGTTCGAGGCCGCGCGCTCCGCCTACGCGGACGCCGGTGTCGATCCACGCAAGGATGTGGACTCGTTCGTGTGTGCCTCCGAGGACTTCGAGGAGGGCACGAGCATCTTCGACGAGTACGTGCCCGATCAGCTGGGCGCGGTGCAGCGGCCGGTGCAGACCGTGGCCTCGGACGGGCTGTTCGCGATCGCGACGGCCGTGATGCTGATCCGGTCGGGCATCGCCAAGACGGTTGCCGTCGAGGCGCATTCGAAGGCCTCGGACGTGGTCTCGCACGGCAGGATCGAGCGCTTCGCGCTCGATCCGGTGTTGAACCGCCCGCTGGGCGTCTCGGCGCTCGCGGTCGCGGGGTTGGAGATGCGGCGCTACCTGCACGAGAGCGGTCGGACCGTGGAGGAGTGCGCGGAGGTCGCGGAGCGCAACCGCGAGCACGCGCGGTCGAACCCGCGCGCGTCGTACGTGGATTCCCCGCACGCGACCATGCTCTTCGATCCGCTCACGGCGGACCAGTCCGCGCGAAGCGCGGACGGGTGCGTGGTGGTGGTGCTGGCAGGTGACGCTCGCGGCGAAGCCGCGAGTGTCCACGTGGACGGCGTGGGCTGGAGCCAGGACGCGCCCAGCCTAGAGTCCCGCTCGTGGGGCGAGGCCGTGGCGGCCAAGCGCGCGGGCGAGATGGCGTTCGCCCAAGCTGGGATCGGCCCGCTCGACGCCGACTTCGCCGAGGTCGACGACACGTTCGCGTACAAGCAGCTGCAGCACCTGGACGCGCTGGGCCTGGCCGGGCTGAACTCCGAGCGCATGAACCGTTCCGGTGGCGCGCTGGGCGAGGGCTACCTGCACGAGGCGAACGGCTTGGCGCGGTTCCTGAGCTGCGTGGAACAACTCCGCGCCGGCGAGGGGCGCGTGGGCGTGGTGCAGTCGTGGCGAGGCGTGCCGAGCAGCTCGGCCGCGGTCGCCGTGCTGACGGGCGCCGGGGCAAGCCGATGATCGGCCCTGCGGACCTGGTCTACCTGTTCGTCACCGACATGGATCGCACGGTGGCGTTCTATCGAGACACCCTGGGATTGTCGCTGGACTACCGGTCGGGCGACGAGTGGGCGCAGTTCTCGGCGGGACCCGTCAAGCTGGCGCTCCACGGCACCGGATCGGTCGCCGCGCGCCCCGGGGGGACGATCGCATTCACCGTGACGGACCTGGACGCGTCGAAGGTCAAGCTCACGGAGCGCGGAGTCGCGATCGGACACGAGGGCGGCGGCGAAGGACGAGGCCCGCGGTTCGTGGAGTTCGCGGACCCCGACGGCAACGTGCTCGCGCTGTTCGAGTACGAGGAGCGCGCGTGACCGGCCGTCGCGTCGCGGTGATCGGCGCCGGCATGACCAAGTTCGTTCGCCGTGCGCAGGAAACGGGCAAGGAGCTCTCGTGGCAGGCGGCGAGCGCTGCGCTTAGGTCGTGCGAGCTCTCGCTCGCCGATGTGGACATCGTATGCAGCGGAACGGCTCCCGACGCGTTCGACGGCGTGCATCGCAAGGGCGACTACCTGGCCGACGGGTGCGGCGCCGTGGGCAAGCCGTACATCCGCACCTACGTGGGCGGCGGCACCGGAGTGTTCGCGCCCATCCAGGGCTGGTACACGATCGCGTCCGGCATGGCCGACGTGGCCCTCGTGGTCTGCGAGGAGAAGATGTCGTCATGTCAGCCGCATCCGCAGGGCGCGTTCCTGACGATCTTCGACAACATCATCGAACGTCCGCTGGAACCGAACCTGCTCTGGATCTTCGCGCTCGAGATGAACCGCTACATGAACGCGTACGGGTTGGACAAGCGCGACATCGCCGAGGTCGCGGTGAAGAACAAGCGGAACGCGGTCGGCCATCCCGCGGCGCTGCTCGGACAGGCCGACATCACCGTGGAGGACGTGTTGGCCTCCGAGGTGCTCGCGTGGCCGGTGCAGCGGCTGGACGTCTCACCGATCAGCGACGGCGCGGTGGCGATCGTGATGGCGTCGGAAGAGGTCGCACGCCGCCTGAGCCCCGCCCCGGTGTGGGTGCAGGGCGTCGGCTGGAACCTGGACACCACCTACTGGACCAACCGCGACCTGGTCTACCCCCAATACGTAGAGAACGCGGCGCGCATGGCCTACGACATGGCCGGCATCACCGAGCCGCGCAAGCAGATCAACATCGCCGAGCCCTACGACCCGTTCGACTACAAGGAGCTGCACCACCTGGAAGGGCTGATGCTCTTCGACAAGGGGAAGGCGCCGGAAGCCGCGCGCGACGGCGTGACCGCGCGCGACGGCGACCTCCCATGCTGCCCATCCGGCGGCCTCCTCGGCGTGGGCAACCCGATCGCCGCCGCCGGGTTGATGAAGATCGCCGAGCTCTTCTGGCAGCTGCGCGGCGAGGCCGGCGCACGCCAGGTTCCGGGGACGCCCGAGCGCGGGGTGGCGCAGGCGTGGGGCGACCTGATGCAGGTGGGCACGGTCGTGGTGATGGGCGTCGACGCGCACGGAGGCGGAACCGGCGCGGCCGCGCTCCCGGAGAGCCATCCGCTATCCGACGCCGAGTTCCACGGTGCTGTCGGATCCGTGGACGACGCGCTCGATATCGCCTTCGAGTGGGACGCGGGCGAGGCGATGGGCGCGTTCCTGGAGGGGCTCCGCGACGGACGCATCGTGGCCACGTCCTGCGCCTCGTGCGAACGAACGCTGGTGCCACCCCGCAAGTTCTGCGAACGCTGCTTCCGACCCGCGGACCGCTGGACCGAGGTCGAGGCGATCGGCGTCGTCGAGACGTTCTCGATCTGCCACGTGTCGTGGGACATGCGGGACCTGGATCCACCGGAGATCCCGGCCGTGATCAGGCTGAACGGGGCAAGCGACGGCGGGTTCCTGCACAAGCTGGGAGACGTGGCGCCCGACGACGTGCGGATCGGCATGCCGGTCGAGGCCGTGTGGCGCCCGCTCGCAAAACGCACCGGCTCGATCCTCGACATCGCGCACTTTCGTCCCGTCACGGAAGGAGGCGCCTGATGGCGCGCACCGTCCACGGCGAGCTCCCGGTGGCGTTCCACTACACGCCAGGGTTGGGCAACACCGCCTTCTTCGAGGCACTCCGCGACCGGGGCGTGTTGCTCGGGTCAAGGTGCGAAGTGTGCGACTACACCTACCTCCCGGCGCGTGTCTTCTGCGAGCGCTGCTTCGCCGAGCTTCAGCCCGACACCGAGTGCGGCCCCGAGGGCACCCTCGAGTCCTTTACGGTCGGTCACGTCGACATCGACGGCGAGCCCTTGGAACAACCGGTCGTACTCGGACTGATCAAGCTCGACGGCGCCGACACGGTGCTGATGCATCGCCTGGTCGGCCATGGCTCGTGGACGATAGGACAGCGCGTGGCGGCCGTATGGAAGTCAGATCGCAGCGGGTCCGTCCTCGACCTCGAGGGTTTCGCCGCCTCAGCTAGGCGAATCGCCCCGAGGGCGCCGTCAACTCTCGGGATCGATCGACGCTTGGCGCCCAACGAATGCCCGGCCCCGGAATCTGGTCCGCTCCTTGTGTGGTGAGCAGCCGCGTGTGGGTGAGCAGCCGCTGACGACCTCCTCGATGGTCCCGGGTGAGTCTCCGTACGGCCGGCGAGCCGGTGATCGACTTGAATGGCAGAGAGGGAGGTGACTCTCATGCGCTGCCCTCCATACACTCACGAGCGCCCGGTCCGTCGAGGTGACAGTTAACGCCGTTACCCAATCACCCTAAGCTGCTCGCGACAGCTCGGACCGACCATTTCACGAAGGACCGAGCCCGGCTCTGGTGCCCGCGATATGAGCTCAAGGAAGGAAACCGAAATGAGCTCGACGACTTCGGCGTCACCTTCTGACATGCCCCGTTCAACGAAGGCAAGAAGTTCGATGAGGCGCGTGGGCTGCCCTTCAGCCGAGCGCGAAAGCTCTGCCTCAGCCCACCGCTCGACATCGGCCAGAAGCACGTGGGGAAGGAGGCCGTCATAGAGATCCAGATGCTCCTGCAACAACTCACCCAGCCAAGGATGCAGATAGGTCATCGCACCAATGAAGGAGAACTCGCTCGCCCTCATAGTGTTAGTCCAAGAGCGTTCTGGAGGTCGTCGAGCAGTGACTGGGCGACGAGGCGATCGGCTTCGCTGAGATTGGTTTTCAAGATCGATCTGAGGGCGTTTGAGTACTGCAACGCCTTCATCGTGTGGAAGAGCCCGCCGGTGGGCTGTCCCGTGAGGATCTCGTTGCGTACGGCATCAGCCGTCGTTCCGGTGCCGACACGACCGGGGTTGGTCGTACCCCTGTAGAGGTCGTCAACCACGTTCTGGAGCCTCGGGTCAGTTACTACTGGCTTGGGCAGGATGTCATCTACAGCCGCGGTCTTCGCGGCACCGATCCCACTCAGTTTCCCGAGCCCGACTGCGGTTACAACAAGGCTGGCGCTGCCGAGGGCACAACGCCAGATCCACGAGCCGAAGCTCGCGGTTCCATCGGATCCGAAGCAGCCTTGAAGGTACCCGTAGGCAGGGTTCAGGTGCTCGTTGTACCAATCCAACAGCCCGCCCCACGAGAACGACATCCCGCTCGGGTCGCTCATCACGGTCGGCCGTCCCCCGGCGAACGCGTAGGACGGGGTCTGGGAGGCAGGATCGTTCTCGAAGAAGCCCCCGGTCCCCGGGTCATACATGCGAGCTCTCAGGTTGTAGAAGCCGGTGGGGTCGCGGTACTCCCCGTCGAAGCCGCGGAAGTTCGCCGGTGGGGATCCGGTCTGGGTGGCGGTGCGGAAAGCTCCGTAGGGCTCGTAGGTGTATGTCCGTTGGGTCGCGCCAGCGGCGCTCGTGAGGTTCGCGACCGAGCCCATACCGTCTGACAGGAAGTAGCCGAACGCGGTGGGCGTGCCTTGGGAGATCAGGCCGTTGCCGTAGATGTAGCGGCGCAGCGTCGCCGTGGTGGACTCCACCGCGAGTTGGGGAACCGGGGCGTTCACGTCCCAGGCGTAGTTCGTGGTCGCGGCGGTTCCGACCTTGGAGGTGAGGCGGTTGCCGTCACCGTCGTAGGTGAACGTGGTGGCGACACCGCCCGAGGTGGTGGAGCGCATCCGGTTGGTGAGGTCATGGGTGAACGTGCGTGTGCCCATCGCGGAGATGTTGCCGTCGGTGCCGTAGGTGAAGATCGTGGCGCCCCCGGGTGGGGTCCCGCAGCCGGAACCGCCCGTCGTTGATGACCAGCAGAGCTGGTTCACTGTGTTGTAGGCGTAGGTCGTTGTTGACGGGGTCGTCCCGAAGGCCTGCTTGGACGTGATGTTGCCGACCGGATCGTAGGCATAGGCGATCTTGGTGAGCCCGGTTGATGCCGAGCACGGCGTTGGCGTCGTGTCGTAGCAGACCTGCTGGAGCCGGTCGTCGTTGAGGTACGTGTAGTTGATCGTCTCCGTCGGCGTGACCACCTTCGTGGGGTTGCCCACCGCGTCCAGGGTGTAGTTGAAGCTCGAGAGCGTGACGCCGCTGCGGATGTTCGTGAGGTTGGTGAGACGGTCTGCCTTGTCGTAGGTCGCCGTAGACACGAACCCGTTCGCGTTGGGAAGCGTCTTCGTGATGGTGCCGGCCCCCACGTTGTAGGCGAACCTGGTGGAGGTCGTCGGAGCGGACCCGCACGAGGCCGTAGAGGTTCCCACGAACGCGTAGCAGAGGCGGTTGTGGCTGTCGTAGTTGTAGGAGGTCTTGGTCGCCGCGGAGTCTGGATAGGTCCTTCGGGTGAGATTCCCGGCGGCGTCGTAGATGTAGCTGAACTGGGGAGCCCCCGTCCCGGGACCGCGCTTGGCGGTGAGGAGCCGGTTCATCTTGTCGTAGGTGTAGTTCATGACGGCTGACGCGCCATCGGTCATGGTGGCCCTGTTCCCGGCGTTGTCGTAGGTGAACGAGACATTCGGGGTCGTCGGGGCGTTGCTGAAGGTGATCGAGGAGAGCCGGTCCATCTGGTCGTTGGTGCGGGTGATGGTGGCACCAGAAGGGAGCGTCTCGGTGACCTGACTGGTGGCGGGGTTGTAGAGCGAGTACTGCCACGTGTGAAGAGGATCGGTGACCAACTTCAGCTCGTTGTTGTCCCAGTACTGATAGCTCGTGATGTTGTTGTTCTGGTCCTTCACGGTGGCGATGTTCCCGTTGCCGTCGTACGTGAACGAGACCTTGCGGCCCAGCGGATCGTTGACCTCTTGCAGGCGTCCGCCAGGGAAGTAGGTGTAGGTCGTGAGGTGCAGGTTTGCATCCTGGACTGTGTACAAGGAGCCCGTTGGCTTGTAAGCGTACGTCGTCGTCTGGATCAGCGGATCCGTCACCGTGTTCAGCTGGTTGTTCGGGTAGTAGGTGTAGTTCCAGGTGTAGTCGGCCGGGAGGTTGGGCGAGGTGTTCCCCCGTGGAGTGACCATGCTCAACCGCCAGCCCGTGTTCACGTTGTACGTGTAGCTGGTAGCACCGGAGGGCGGGGCGTTGCATGCGTTCGGGGACGTCCCCACGAAGACCCAGCAGAGGTTGCCCTGTCCGTCGTAGCGATACGTGGTGACGTTGCCCGAGGATCGGTGACGGTCTCGAGCAGTTTCGAAGTTGGGTTGTATGTGTACAACTGCTTGTTCGCTTGCGTGGCCCCCGAGCATGTTGCGCCGGGCGCTGTTGGCAGGAGCACGCACGTGAGGTTCCCTGCCGCGTCGTACTCGTACCTCGTGACGTTGCCACGCCCATCGGTGAAACTGGTGACCTCGCTGAAGCTGTTGTAGGTGTACGACGTGGTGTTGCTGGTGAGCGGAGGGATGATCGTCAGCGAGGTCACGTGACCGTCCCCGGGGTCATCGTACGTGTAGTTGTAGACCCACAGCCGATTCCCGGGCCGCGTGATCTGCGTCGGGTTGTTGTGGATGTCATAGTTCGAGTACGTGGTTACGTTGTTGTTGGGGTCCGTCGAGCTGATCAACTTCCCGCCGTCATAGGAATCGATCCAGTCATGGCCGTTGTTGTCCGTGAAGGTAGTGACACCCGAATCGGATCCGGGGAACAGGGTCGAGTAGTAGCTGGTGTACTGGTTCGCATCGAGTTGAGAGATGACTGCGCCCGTGGCTAGGTCATACAGGTTGGCCACGACCGGCTGGTTGTTCTGATCCGTGATCTGCGCCAACTGCGCGCCGTTGTACGTGTAAGTCGTCGTTCCACCGCCGAGATCGTCGACGAACCTCAGCTGTCCGTTGACGAAGCGATACGTCACGGTTCGTCCACCAGGAAGGGTCATCACCGTGGTATCCGCGTTCGGGTATGAGAAATCGATCGTACGGTTCGCCGTGTCCGTAACGGAGTCAAGCTGTCCTGAGGAGTAGGAGAGCGTCAGGGCGTGGCCATTGCGATCGGTGATGGCGAGTAGTGCACCCACGGCGTTGAACCTGTAGACGGTGTGATCCGGTTGGGTGAGGAGATACTCGTTGCTGATGTTCTTCACGAGTGTGTCTCTCACCCCATCGCCGGACGTGTAGCTGGCTCCGGACTTCGTGAAGGTGAGTTCAGGCCCGTTCGGAAGGAAGGCGCGCACGTCGCCGTTCCCGAGGATCTCCAGGGACGCGTCGAACGAGTCAGTCCACCCCACGCCGAATCGGCCAACATGAGGAAGCAGGGAGTTGTACCAACGCGTGAACACGAACGGCATCCCGATCCCCGGGACGCTGGCATCGGTCGTGGACCACGAGAAGTTGCCGCTGGACGTATCGACAGGGTCTCCCCTGAGCGCCCGCGGCGTCGAGGCGTCGACGACCTGAGCGGGTCCGATCTCTTGTGCGAGCAAAGGAACGAACTTGACCCGCCGGAGCCGGTGGTTGCCCGAGTCCGCTATCCACAGATCCGTTCCATCCGACGCGAGACCGGTCACTTGCGAGAACTTCGCGCCATGCCAGGAATCGTCGCTCATCCCAGCTGAGCTGCCGACCAGGTTGCCGACCGCACCGGTCGCCTTCGTGATCCTCTCCACGCCGGTGTCTCCTGGGGCGGACACGTAGAGGAAGTCGCCCGCGGAGACCAGCTGACCGATCCCCGCGACCGCCGTGCAGAACCCCGGGATCGAGTAGATCGTGGTGGACCCGTCCGAGAGTTTGATCCTCAACAGATCGTTGCCGCACGGGAAGCTGGGCGTGATCGCCTCGGTGATCCACAGATGGGTCGCATCGGAGGTGATGGAGAGCCCTGATTTGTAGGTCGTGTACTGGTAGTAGTTCGTGACCGTCCCGTTGATGGGGTCCACGCGATAGACCCATGGCCCGTTCGACGCGACGTACAGGTATCCGTCGGGGCCGTAGGTTAGCGAGCCCGTGACGGCCGAGGTGACGGTGGATGTGGCACCCGTCGAAAGGGACACGCGCCGGATGCCGCATTCCGGATCCGACAGGTAGAGGTAGTAGCCGTCCGAGTCCATGTCGCTGAGGATGAGCCCGGTGCCCCCTAACCGGACCTGGGCCGGATCAGCGCTGTCCACACAGCCCGTCGCGGTTGGGGACCCCGTCAGGGTCGTGACCTGTGCGGTCGCGAGGTCGATCCTCCGCACTGCCCCGATCGTGGAGAGATAGGCGGCACCATCCACGATGGTCGCTCCACCCAGATTCTTGAAGCTCGCAGCTGTTCCCCGTGCATCGACGGTAGCCGCAGTTCCATCGCCGGCGAACGTCGTGACCCGCCGGGTAGATGTCGACCGTCGATTTGGCAGGCCGGACTCACTCTTCGGCAGAGCCGTATCGGCACGACATTGCGGAACCGATGGTTGCCGGAATCCAACAACCAGAGACTGGAACCGTCCGAGGCGACCCCTGTGATCTTGGAGAACCATGCGTCGGTCCCCGTTCAGTTCTGGTAGCCGACCCCGTGGTGCCCGCCGTCTGCACGATCGAGCCGTGGCCTTCGTGATCCGCTCTAACGCCGAGTCGGTGAGATTCGAGACGTAGAGGTAGTTCCCCGCGGAAGCGAGCTGGCTGATCCCGGCGAGCTTCGGGCAGCTGCCGGACAGCGAGTAGAGCGTGGTCGAACCGTTGGCGAGCGTGATCCGAAGGAGATCGGTACCACACGGGAGCCCCTCGATCACCCAGAGGTACGACGAGTCGGCGGCGATGGAGATCCCGTACTTCGAGAACGTGTACTGGTAGTAGTTGGTCTTGGATCCCGTGGTGGTGTCGACCCGGTAGATGTACGAGCTGCCGGCGACATACAGGAAGCCGTCGGGGCCAACCGTGACGGAGCCAGTGGCCGTCGTGGTCAGCGTGGAAGTGGCACCGCTGGCTAGATCGATCTTGCGGATCCCGCATTCAGGATCAGACAGATACAGATACGTTCCATCGGAGTCCATGTCGCCCAGGTAGAGCCCGCTGCCACCGAATCTGACGGCGGTCGGGTCCGTGCTATCGACGCATCCGGTCGATGTGGGCGAGCCGGCGCGCGTCGTGACCTGGGCGGTCGCCAGGTCGACGCGTCGAACTGCCCCGGTTGTTGAGACGTAGGCGGCGCCCGACACAACGACCGACCCACCCATATCCTTGAAACTCGCGCCCGAGCCGGTGCCATCGACGGTTGCGGAAGTACCACTTCCAGCGAACGTCGAGACCAGACCCGTTGCGATATCGACGTTGGTGTCTGCCGTGGGGAAGATGGAGTTGCCGTTGAGACGAAGCGATGCAGACGAAGTATCCGCCCGTCGAATGAGATGACGGATCCGAATCGATGTCCGATCGGAGCTGCGGGCGAGCTCAGGGGATGGATGGATCCCCGCCGCCATGATGGCCGTGGATGGTTCGCTGTTGCGCATCCGCTCCTTGAAACGTGAGGCAGCCTCCGAACGGCGTGCGGCATCCAACCCGTGATTGGCTGCCCGCTACGGGGTGACGCGCGCTCGCGTCGTCTCAGCTATCGCAGGGACGGCGACCGAGACGACCAGCAGGCTGACGACCAAGGCAGCTCTGCGAAGGAAAGCCGATCGACCGACTCGACGAGATTCGATCCCTGAAACCTGGCCGCAGTCTGGAGCGTCGAGCGGTGCCCCGGGCGCCGCGAACCACGAAATCCCATCGGATCTCTCCCCCTCGTGTTCGGCGATGCGGGCGCTGCGGACGCTAGCGCTCTTCTTGACAGCTGACAAAACCCGCAGTACAGGACCACCTCAAGAGACCCTGGGAGAGGCTCAGGTCACTGATTCGCGGACACTTGAGGCTTGTGTTCTCCGATGATCACCAGGGAACCCGGACCACGCGAACCGGCTCGGCCAGCCCTTTAAGGTTGACCTCCCGCGGCTCATCGCTCGTCACGTCCAAGCCGTCGAGCGTTCCCTCGCTCGCGAGGATCACGCCGCCGTCTGCCATCGATCCGATCCGCGCCGCCGCGTGAACACCCAAACCGCTGAAGCCGGTCCCGGCTCGCGTCGCCTCCGTGGCATGCAGGCCGATGCGCACCTGTGGCGCGAAGCCGTGCCCCTTCCGATGTTCCGCGAGCATGCGCTGGATCTCTATGGCACACGCGACGGCCGCAGGAGCGCTTTCGAATGCCACGAAGAACCCATCGCCCGCGTGGTCGACCTCTTCACCCGCATGTTCGGCGAAGCAGGTCCGCAGAGCATCGTCGTGCCAGCGCCGCAGGTCCTGCCACGCTTGGTCACCGATCGCTTCCACCAATGCCGTGGAGCCCACGATGTCGGTGAACATGAACGTGCGGCTCTCACGCGTGGACGTGTCGGTCGGGACCATGCGTTCGAGCGTCTCGGCAGCTCGCCGGGCGTCCGGCACGGCCCCCAGCCGCTCGAAGGTCGCTAGCGCGCTCTGCAGCTCCGAGATCGCGGCGTCCCGGTCGCCGTCCGCGAGGTAGGCCTCCGCGAGGGATGTGGAGGCCAGCCCGGTCTCGAACGGTGCATCGATCTGACGCCAATGTTGCGCGGCCCGCCGCAGCTCGCGAACCGCGTCCTCAGCAGCCCCGCCCATGAGGTAGACGATGCCTCCGGTCTCCTCTGCGCTGGCCTGCAGAGCCGTGGTCCCGTACTCCTTCGCGATCGCGGCGAGCTCTTCCGCGGCGGCTCGCGCCACCTCGACCTGGCCGAGCGCGCGAGCGACCCGAACCTGCGCCGGCAGCAAGCGCGCCCGAGCCAGCCGTTCCCACGTGAGCTCATCGAGGCTCCGCCGGATGGACGCGGCGGCCGCATCGGTCTTCCCCTCGGCCAGCAGGAGCATCGTCATCCCGGGCTGAGGGTCCTCGCCCAACTCGTGCGCCCGACGGAACGCCTCGCCGGCCCCTTCGAGATCTCCCATCCGCAACCGCACCTCTCCCAGCTCGTGGAAGGCGGCGCCGGCGTGCACGGGACTGAACTCGGAGAGCTCGTCGCAGGCTCGGCGAACCTCGGCCTCGGCCTCGGCCCACGATCCGACCAGGCGCATGACCTCCGCCCGGTGCACGCGGCAGACGCCCGGGAAGCCGGTGATCGCCTGACGCTCACACCATCGCTTCGCGGCGTCGGCCCACTCCGTGGCGCGTCCATAGTCGGCAAGATCCCGGCACGTGCTGATCACGTTGCAGAACACCGCCCCGGTCGTGTAGGCCCCGAGCTCACCGCCGACAGCCGCGGCGCTCACCTCTTCCATGTGGAGCCAGCCTTCCTCGACCTCTCCCTTGTCGACGAGCGTCATGCCCCTTCGCATCGAGGTCCACGCTCGCAGGTCGCGGTCGCTCGACCGGCCCGCGATCTCGACCGCGCGATCGAAATGTGAGAGGGCGTGGTCCAGCTCGCCCTTGCCGCCGGCGAGCTCACCGTGGGCTAGCGCGAGGTACCCGTGCGCAGTCGATTCCGGCTCATCTTCGAGGAGCGTCTCCGCGCGGTTCAGCCACCCGCTCGCCACCGATGCGGCGAGCTTGGCCGAGTACTCCCGACGAAGCGTCAGCGCCACGAACGCCGCAGGAGCGCGATCGCCTCGTTCGACGAGCGCGGCGTAGGCTCGCTCACGCGCCGAGATCGACCCGTTCTGATGACCCGTCCACCATGCCGCCTTGGCCAGGCCGATGAGGTCCTCGGGCGGGAGCGAACCCGCTACATCCAGCGCCGAGAGCAGCTCGTACGCCTCGGGCCAGGCGAGACGACGCACGGCGTCGCGCCCGCGTTCGAGGCCATCGTTGAAGTCGGGTGGCTGCATCATGTCGGTCATTCTGCCTCCCGCCCCCGTTCCGGGGGAAGGGTAGGCTCCCGACGTGGACTTCGACCTCTCACCTGAGCAGGAGGCGTTCCGCGGCGTCGTCCGCGCGTTCGCGGAGGACGTCGTCGCGCCCCAGGCCGCCGAGTCCGACCGCGAGGAGCGGTTCCCGCTCGACGTCGTGAAGCGCATGGGCGAGCTCGGGTTGTTCGGTCTCCCCTTCCCGGAGGCGTACGGCGGCAGCGACGCCGACGCCATCACCCTGTGCCTGGCGATCGAGGAGCTTGGCCGCGTGGACCAGTCGATCGGCATCACGCTCTCCGCAGCCGTCGGCCTGGCCGGGGGCTTGATCCACCGGTTCGGAACCGACGAGCAGAAGGAGCGGTGGCTCGCGCCACTCTGTCGCGGCGAGTCGCTCGGCTCGTTCGCGCTCACCGAGCCGGGAGCGGGGTCCGACGCCGCCGCCACGAGCACCACGGCCCGGGAGGACGACGGAGATTGGACGATCGACGGCACCAAGGCCTTCATCACGAACAGCGGCACGCCTATCACGGCGTTCCACGTAGTGGTCGCCGCGACCGAGCCCGGCGGCGGCACGCGCGGGCTCTCGACCATCGTCGTGCCCGCCGACTCGCCCGGCCTCACCGTAGACCCCGCCTATCGCAAGCTGGGCTGGCACGCCAGCGACACGCACGGTCTCACGTTCCAGGACTGCCGCGTGCCCATGGATCACCTGCTTGGCGAGCGGGGGAAGGGCTTCTCCCAGTGCCTGGAGATCCTGACAGAAGCACGGATCACGGTGGCCGCCCTCGCGGTGGGACTCGCGCAGGCGTGCATGGAGGCGAGCGTGGCCTACGCGAAGGAGCGCGAGGCGTTCGGGCGGCCAATCGGCGCGTACCAGGCCACCCAGATGAAGATCGCCGACATGCGCGCCAAGACCGAGACCGCGCGCTTGGCTACGTACCGGGCGGCATGGCTGAAGGATCAGGGCCGGCCCCACGTGGCCGAGGCGTCGATCGCGAAGCTCGTCGCCAGCGAGACGGCGGTCGAGTGCGCGCGCGAGGCCGTGCAGATCCACGGCGCGTCCGGATACAGCGAGGACCTCCCGATCGCGCGCTACTACCGCGACGCGAAGGTGCTGGAGATCGGCGAGGGCACCAGCGAGATCCACCGGCTGATCCTGGCTCGCGACCTCGGCCTGCCCGACACGTTCTGATGCCGGCGGGCACATACGCGATCCTCGGTGACGACGGGCAGAAGGTCGGGACCGAGTCGTTCCGTTGCGCTCCGGGGCCCATGGGCTGGAGGTACTTCGCCGAGATCGAGACCTCCGAGAACGGCCAGCACCATGAGGTCGTAGACATCGTGGTCGATGCCGAATGGCGGATCGTCCGCATGCGTATCGACTCGGGCGAGCACCAGCTGCTCCTGGAGCCGTCCGGCGGCGAGCACCTCGACTACCTCACTCCGGCGACGAATCTCATCACGACGAAGCGCCTGACCGGCACGACCGAGCTCGACGTCGTCTTCATCGAACCGTTCACGCTGGAGCAGGTTCGCGAGCGCCAGCGGTACGAGCTGCGCGGGGAGGAGCTGATCGACACGCCTGTCGGCCGGTTCGAGGCCGTTAGGTGGACGTACACGTCGCTGGCGAGCGGGTGGTCGAGCGACCTGTGGGTAGCGGACGAAGTCGTCGTCCGCTACGCCCGGATATTCGAGCTGAACGAGTACGACCCTGGGGCGAGCGGCCCCCGGGTCATTGGTCCCTGAGACGCCCTACTCGGTTCTCAGCAGCTCCACGCTGAACCCAGACCGAGCCTGTCAACCGGTTGACACCTCGCGCCTGTCGCAACGCCGCCGGCTGGAAACAGGTTGACGGGCATCGTCGCAGGTCGCACATGTCGACCAGTGGACACCCACGGCCCGCCGCACCGCTGGCTCGCGTCAACCGGTTGACACAACCCGCGCAGCGGCACCAGACGGTCCCCTCTCGCTAGCCCTCCAACGCCTCGTCGGCGATCAGCAGCGCTCGGTCGATGATCTCGAACCCCTCGCCCAGCTGCTCCTCCGTGATCGGCAGCGGCGGGTTGGTCATCAGGTTCCACCAATGGGTCATGGTGTAGAGGCCGTTGTCGAGCAGGAACCGAGCCACATCGGCCATGACCGGACTCGTCGTATTGAACGCCGAGATCGGCTCCATGGTCTCGCGGTTCTTCACCAGATCCAGGCACCCGAACAACCCGATGTTGCGGACCGCTCCGACTGATGGATGCTTGTCCTTCAGCTCCTGATGGTGGCGGGCCATCACATCGCCCATCTTGCGGGTGTGCTCGATCAGACCGTCCTCTTCGTACACCGCGATCGTAGCGAGCGCCGCCGCCACGCCGAGCGGATGCGTGTTGTAAGTCAGACCGCCCCAGAACACGTTCTCCTGGAAATGGGCCGCCACGTGGGGCGCCAGCCCCAGCGCGCCGAGCGGCGCGTACGACGACGTCAAACCCTTGGCGCACGCGATGATGTCCGGCACCACATCCCAGTGGTTCACCGCGAACCACTCTCCGGTCCGTCCGAAGCCGCACATGACCTCGTCGCTCACCATCAGGATCCCGTACTCGGTGCACAGCTCGCGGACACCCTGCAGGTAACCATCGGGCGGGATCAGGATCCCGTTCGTCCCGGTGACCGTCTCGATGAAGAACGCAGCGACGGTCGAGGCTCCCTCCAGCTGGATCGTTTCCTCCAGCCGCGCAAGCGCCGTCGCGGCGTCGTCCGCCGGCTGATCGGGGCCGTGGTACGGATCCAGCACGTGCACCACCCCCGACAGCGCCGGTTCGTTCGCCCAGCGTCGTGGGTCGCCCGTCAGCGTCATGGCGCCCGTGGTGGCGCCGTGGTACGAGCGATAGCGCGCCATCACCTTGTGGCGGCCGGTGACCATCCGCGCGATCTTGATCGCGTTCTCATTCGCCTCGGCTCCGCCCAGGGTGAAGAAGGACTTCTCGATGTCACCCGGGTAGAGCTCGGCCATCTTCTGACCCAGGAGCGCTCGCCCCTCGTAGGCCATGAACGGCGAGATGTAGGTGAGGCGCTTGGCCTGCTCGTGCATCGCGTCGATCACGCGGCGATCGCCGTGACCGATGTTCACACCCATCAGCTGGCTGTTGAAGTCGATGTAGCGCTTGCCGTCCACGTCCCAGAAGTAGATCCCCTCGGCCCGGTCCACCGCGATGGGCGAGGCCTTCGACTGCGCCTGCCAGTCGTAGAGCGTGTAACGCTTCGAAAGCTCGACGATGCCCTGAGCGTCGAGCTTTCCTGGGTCCTCGGTCATATGGCTGGTCCCTCCTGACGGTTCACCTACTGATGTTGCCACACGGCGGCTAGCGTCGGAACACGCTCGCGGGCTAGGCTGCCCGGACCGTTCCGATACAGGGGGAAACTATGAGGCGGTTCTCGACCGGTGCGCTCGCTTTGTTGCTGATGGGGACCGTGGGGCCTGCGACGGCCTCCGCCGGGCCACCGGTCGACTCGATCGCGCCGTTCATCACGTCTGCTCGGCCGTATCTGATCTCGACCGACCCCGGCACCACGATCACCCCGATCCTGACGAGCGGCGAGGTGATCGACGGGACCGAGGGCCCCTTCCAGTTCACCGGGGTGCCCGACGGCATCGGCGCGTACGCGAGCGCCGCCGACCGGCTCGAGGTGTTCGTGAACCATGAGACCGCCTACGAGTGGGGCGACGCGTCCGACGCACGCGTCTCGCACGTGACCCTCGATCCCGACATGCAAGTGGTGGACGCCACGTACCTGGTCGACGGCACCGAGGGTTACCAGTACTTCTGCTCGAGCACCCTCGACTACGTGGGAGACACGCCCTGGTACTTCACCGGCGAGGAGTGGATCGGGGCCCCTAAGGGCGGCATCTCGATCGCGGTGAACACCGTGACCGGCCGCATCGTCGAGACCCCGCAGTTCGGGCATCTCAACCATGAGAACGTGGTGCCGATCCAAGGTCTCGCGAAGTCGATGGTGTACCTCGCAGAGGATTCCTTCCGTCTGGAATCGCAGGCCTACGCCTACTACAGCGCGTCGCTCTGGAAGGCGATCCACGGAGAAGGCACGTTCACCGTTTGGGTGCCCGATGACCAGGGTGACGGCAACCCGTCGGCGAACGACATCGCCAAGGGCGAGACGCTCGACGGCCGCTTCGTCTCCATCCCCAGCGCCGGGTCCTACTCGGGTCTCGAGCTGAACGAGGTCAGCGAGGACCTCGGTTCGTTCGACTTCGTGCGCATCGAGGACGCCGCTCACGACCCCGGCAACCCGGGCGTGATCTACCTCTCGGACACCGGGGCCAACAAGGCGGAAACGAAGAACGGTCGCATCTACCGGCTCACGGTCGACCCTGTGCATCCGCGGCGAGCGAGCCTGGAGGTCGTGCTGGACGGCGATGCGGGCGACGAACTTGTCAACCCCGACAACCTGGGTATCAACGAGACGACGCTCGTGATCCAGGAGGATCGCAACAGCGCCAAGTCGGGGTACGCGCGCGTGCGCGTCTACGACCTCGGCTCCGGGACGCTGACCGCCGTCGCTCGGCTCGACCCGTCGCAGCATTCGATCGACGCCGCAGGGGGACCCGGTGTGTGGGAATCCAGCGGCGTGGTCGATGTGAGCGACTTCTTCGGAGACGGGTACTGGCTGCTCGACGTTCAGGCGCACAAGACATCCGTGCTCCAGCAGGGTCCGACCCTCGAGTTGAACTCGGGGCGTGGACAGAGGGGGCAGCTCCTGTTGATACACATCGAGGGCACGTAGGTCCTCGATGTGAGTGAGCTTCAGGAGAGACCCTCCGGCGACCTCGATCCACTAGAGGAGCCACCACCCCGGTTCTCTGCCGCCCTGGCGGAACGGATCGCGTCGGAGCGCTTCGGCATCCAGGGCGCCGCAGAGCCGCTGGACAGCGAGCGCGACCAGAACGTCCGGATCACGACGGCGGACGGAGAAGGCTACGTCCTCAAGATCAGCAACCCGGCGGAGGATGCCGGGTTCGTGGACATGCAGACGCAGGCGATGCTCCATATCGCGCGCACCGACCCCGCCCTGCCGGTGATGCGGCTGATCCCCTCAGCCGACGATACGCATCACGTCGACGCGGAGGGGACCGATGGACGAAAGCACATCATCCGTCTGGTGACGCTGATGCCCGGCCGCAAGCTGGAGCCTCGCGATCTGGATCTGGAGGCCATCCACCACTTCGGCCAGATCTCGGCGCGCCTGGGCCGCGCCATGCGCGGCTTCTTCCACCCGGCGGCCGGGCACCCGCTGCTTTGGAACATCAAGCACGCCTTGGATCTTCGGCCCCTGGTGGAGAACGTCTCAGAGCCCGCACGAAGGGCGATCGTGAGCGACGTGCTCGACCGGTTCGAGGAGCACGTGCAACCTGCGTTCGATGGCCTTCGCGGACAGGTGATCCACAACGACCTGACGTCGGACAACGTGTTGTTCGACGATGACCTGCGCATCAGCGGCGTCCTGGACTTCGGAGACATGGCGTACTCGGCACTGGTCTGCGATCTGGTCTCAACCGTCGAGGCGTTGATGGGCGAGCGCGACGATCCCTACGACGCGCTGCGCGCGGCGGTCGCGGGCTTCACCTCGGTGACGCCCTTGGAACCCGACGAGATAGAGCTGTTGCCGGACCTGCTGTTGGCGCGATGGACCACGACGGCCGTCATCTCCGCATGGCGCGTCCGCCGCCACCCCGAGAACTCGGATTACATCACCGGATGGGACACGGGGGTGTGGGGCATGCTCGAGGCGTTCCACGACATCGGAGCCGCCGAGTTCCAACGGCGCGTGAACCAAGCGGTCGTCGACGCGGCGAGATCGTTCTTGCCGGGGACGGGGTCGGTTGAGGAGCTGATCGAACGACGGCGCCGGGTGCTGGGCTCCGCGATCTCGCCCCTGTCCTACGACCGCCCGCTCCACCTGATCGAAGGGCGCGGCGCATGGGTGACCGACGCGGAGGGGCGCACCTACCTGGACGCCTACAACAACGTGCCCGTCGTGGGCCACTGCCACCCGCACGTGGTCCAGGCGATCGCCCGGCAGGCCGCGACCCTGAACACGAACACGCGCTACCTGCATCGTTCCGCGCTCGATCTGGCCGAACGGCTGATCGCGACCATGCCAGAGGGTCTGGACACGGTCATGTTCGTGAACTCCGGAAGCGAGGCGAACGACCTGGCGTGGCGCCTTGCGACCACGGTGACCGGCGCCACAGGAGGTCTGGTGACGGGGTTCGCGTACCACGGCGTCACATCGGTCATCGCCGATCTTTCGCCCGAGGAGTGGCGGGCCGGCTCAGCCCCGGAGCACGTGGCGACCCTGCCCCCTCCCAACGGATACCGCGGCCTGTTCCGAGACGACGAGCCCGGGTGGATAGAGAGCTACGCGGCTTGCGTGGACGACGCGATCGCCTCGTTGGACGAGCGCGGGATCCGTCCCGCCGCCATGCTGATCGACTCCGGCTTCACGAGCGACGGGATCTTCACGCCGCCGCCCGAGTATCTGCTGGACGTCGTACGAAGGTGGCGCGAGGCCGGCGGGTTGTTCGTGGCCGACGAGGTCCAGGTGGGCTACGGACGGACCGGCTCGAACCTGTGGGGGTTCGAGCGACACGGGGTGACGCCCGACGTGGTCACGCTCGGCAAGCCCATGGGCAACGGCCACCCCGTGGCCGCTGTGGTGACACGCTCGGACATCGTGGATCGGTTCGCTGAGGAGACGGAGTGGTTCAGCACGTTCGGCGGCAATCCCGTGGCGTGCGAAGCGGGCCTGGCCGTATTGGACGTGATCGAGCAGGAGCAGCTGATCGTGAACGCCTCCGAGATGGGCGGGCATCTGATCGCCGGTCTCCGAGAGCTGGCGGCACGCCACCTGGTGATCGGCGACGTGCGAGCGCTCGGCCTGCTGATCGGAGTGGAGCTGGTCCGCGACCGCGGGTCGCGTGAGCCCGCTGCCCAGTGGACCGAGCGTGTCCAGAACGACATGCGCGAACGGGGGGTCCTGGTGGGAACGACCGGTCGAGACGGGAACGTGCTCAAGATCCGCCCACCGCTGGTGATCTCCGAACGCGAGGCAGACCTGATAGTTGGAACGCTGGACGCGGCGCTGTCCGAGCTCAGCCGCTCTTGATGACCCGCCCGCCCTTCAACACGAATCGAACGTCCTCAAGCACCGACACGTCCTCCAGAGGATCGCCCTCGACCGCTATCAGGTCGGCCATCTGGCCGGGTGTGATCGACCCCACGCGGTCCTGCCATCCCATCAGCTCAGCGGCCACCAGCGTGGCGCTGCGGATCGCCTCGGCCGGTGTCTGACCAAGCCGGACCATATAGGCGAACTGCCGCGCGACGAACCGGTGCGGATAGACGCCGCTGTCGGTCCCGTATGCGATCTTCACGCCGGCCTTGACGGCCTTGGTGAATCCCTGGCGTTGTGCCTCCGTCGTCTCCTCGTTCTTGCGCATCACGTCGGCGGACCAACCGCCGCGCGCGCCCTCTTCGGCGATCCAGTCGCCGTCGTAGACGTCGGCCACCAGGTACGTGCCGTGGCTCGCCATCAGTTCGATCGACTCGTCGTCCATCAGCGAGCCGTGCTCGATCGAGCGGACGCCCGCCCGCACGGCGCGTTTGATGCCCTCGGCCCCATGCGCGTGCGCGGCGACGTGCGTGCCGATCAACCCGGCTTCCTGAACCGCCGCGCGGATCTCGTCCTCGCTGAACTCGGGCGCGCCGGGCGTGGTGCCCTCGGTCAGCACGGCGCCGGTCGCGATGACCTTGATGAAGTCCGCGCCACCGGCCAGGATGCGCCGGACCGCCCGGCGGACCTCGTCGATCGAGTTCGACACGCCGAACCGCAGATCGATGGGCACGGTGGCGTCCACGTCGGGCGCCAAGCCGGTGACGTCTCCGCCACCCCCCGAGACCGTCACGTAGGCGCCGGCGCAAAGCATGCGCGGGCCTGGGGTGTCGCCCGCATCTATCGCGTCGCGCAGCGCGCAGTCCACGAAAGCTCTGAACGTGCCCACGTCGCGCACCGACGTGAAGCCGGCCTCGAGGGTCTCACGCGCGTTGCGCACCCCCGACATGGCCTCCTGCGCCGCGGTCCGCATCACGAGCCCCGCGTAGCCGAAGCCGGTCTCCATCTCTCCGATCATGTGGGCGTGACAGTCGATCAGGCCTGGGAGGACGGTCAGGTCGCCGAGGTGGAGGATGCGGCTGGAGGTCTCTGCCGGCGCCTCTGACACCACGTCGACTATGCGTTCGCCCTCGGTCACGATCACGCGGCCGGCAAGGAGTTCTCCGCGCTCGACGTCGAGCATATGTCCAGCGTGGATGAGGGTTCGTTCAGCGGTCATGGCGCGTCCGGCGGAGCATGTGGCCCGTGACGGACGGTCAGCGAGCCAAGCTCGGCGTCGATGAGCTCATACATCCGATCCCGATCGAACGACGGATCGTGCCCGCCGAACACGCGCCGAACGGGAAGCTCGCGGAGCCTCCTCAGCGAGGACGACGCGGCGGCCGCATCGTCGAACCTCATGGGGCCGTCGTAGAGCGTGTCCCCGGTGAACAGCAGGCCCCGCCCACCGTCCCAGAGCGCCACGCTCCCGGGCGTGTGCCCAGGTACGTGGAGCACCTCCATCGTCTTGTCGCCCAGGTCCAGGATCTGTCCGTCCTCGACGAACGACGACGGCTCGGCGCCGGAGCTCACCCATGCATCCAGGTCGAAGTCGGCCGAGGGCACCGCGGCGAGGATCGACTCCGGCACCGGCATCCCGTAGGAGGCGAACATCGCCTCGGCGCCCTCGGGGAAGTCGGCTCGCAGGACCTTCATCGGATAGGGCGAGCGGGTGTCCCCAGCGTCTGCCGCGTGGCAACGCCTGTCGTCGAACGCCGCCAGCCCCCCGACGTGATCGAAGTGGCAATGAGTCACGACCGTGATGACGGCTCGATCTCCGGAGAGCGACGCGATCTCGACGGACAGCTCGCCGAATCCATTCGCCGTATCGATGACCAGGTCCCTCTCGCTACCGCGCACGTGCCACACGTTGGAAGCGAGCAGAGGATCGGCGTGCGGCTCCGTGATCAGCGTGATGCCATCACCCATGTCTTCCTGATCGAACCACCTGTCCGCTACCGGGAGACTCGTCACACCAACCGCTCCGGGAAGAAGACCGCGGCCGCCGGCGGTCGCAGGCAGTGCTCCGACGTCATCGAGGCGTTATAGCTGCCCACGTTGATCGTCGCCACGATGTCTCCCTCCGCTACGTCGGGGAAGGGCATGTCCTCGGCGAAGATATCGTTCCCTTCGTTGATGTGTCCGCTGATCGTCACCGGGCTACCGGGGGGCGCGTCGGCCGCCCGGCATAGCACCACCTCCATCAGCGAACGGTAGATGAAGCGCTCGCCCAAGACGTTCCAGCCCACGTCCAAGCCCACGAACCGGACCCCGTCGCGGTCCTCCACCGTGACGACCTCGGCCAGGTTGACGGCGCACTCCTTGACCAGGAAGTCGCCCGGCTCGGTGCCGACCGCGACCCCGAGCGGACCCAGATGCTCAGCCAAGATCGAGGCCCAGCGCGTGAGGTCGAGCGGGGCGTCACCCGTCCGCTGCGGTACGCCCAGGCCGCCGCCCGTGTTGACCTCAGCTATCGGGCACCCCTCGTCGAGCAAGGAACGGACCATGACCGCAACTCGAGTCACGACCTCCTCGAACACGGGCAACCCATCGTTCAGATAGCCGTCGCCGACGTGGAAGTGAACGGTGTCGATGGTCAGGTCATGTCCGCGCGCAACACGGAGGGCGTCCTCCAGGCGCTCGGGGAAGATCCCGAACTTGGTCGGGCGCGGACCTGAATAGAGCGTTCGATCGCCGCCCTCGAACCCTGCGCCGGCACGCGGATTGACACGAAGACCGATCGTTCGGCCCGGCGCCCGCCGCCCCACTCGCTCGATCTGCGTGATCAGATCGACGTTCAGGTGCACGTCGGGGTGGGCCAGGATCACGTCCAGGTCTCGCTCGGACAGGTTGGTGCCGGTGTAGCTGATCTCATCCTGGCGCCAGCCGTACCGCAGTGCGTGCAGCAGCTCGCCGGGAGAGCACACGTCGATCCCAACGCTCTCGGGCTCGCCCGGAGCCCCCAGTCCCCGCATGAACCGAAGCACCTCGGGTTCGTGTTGGGCTTTCACGGCCAGCCTCACCCGTCCGTCCAGGTCGGCTCCCACGAATACCGTCTGCAGTGCGCGCGCCTGCTCCCCGATCCGGGTCAGGTCGTGGACGTAGACAGGGGTGCCGTGTTCACGCGCGATCGACTCGGCGTCTCGGCCGGCGATCGTCAGCCTACCGTCCCGGACCTCAAGTCCGGGACGGGCCCACCACGCGCGCTGTTGGGTCTGGGCCTCCGGCATGGAGGCCCAGACTACAGAACGCTCTGGGTCAAACCTCGACGGCGTCGGAGACCGCGGGCGCGTCGGCGGCCTCGCTGCCGGCGGCCAGGAAGTCACGCGATGATAGGAATGCACCTACCGTGGCCAGCACGCCGCCAAGGAACGAGATCACCAATCCGGCCGCCGCCTGGACCGTGAACCGTGCCGCGGGGAGCCCGACCGCTTCGTCGATCCGCGTGAAGCCGAAGAGCGGCATCATCAGCAGGAACGCCGCGCAGACGCTCATGAGCACGCCGAAGAGCCGGCGCATCACAGGGTCGTCGAGGAGGATGTAAGCACCGCCGAACGCGAAAGCGCCGAACGACGCCGCCAGCGCTATCGAGCCGGTCCAGTCGACCGTCCCCGAGAACGTGACCGTGAGCGTCTCGCCGTTCACGGGAACCGAGTACGCGAACCAGTGCGTAAGGATACCGATGAACCCGACCAGGCCGCCGACGGCCACGCCGACGCCCGGATACGTGATCTTGCCAGCCTTCATGGTCCCTCCTGGGAGCCGAGGATTACCCAGTAGTTCTCGGCACGGGAGGGGGTAGCTCTTGACCCTCAGTGGTAGATGATGACCGGCGTTCCGATCGGGTCGCGCGCGAATACCCACAGCGTTACCCAGTACGGGAGCCGCACGCATCCGTGACTGGCCGCGTACGTAGGCACGTCCGTCCAGCCGTGGATCGCGCGTTCGCCGTCGAAGAAACTCGGGTAGTACAACCTCTTAGGACTGAAGCCCGCCAGCTTCGAGTAGACGTTGAACGTACCGTCGCGGGTGGGGGTCGAGGGCTTGCCGGTCGAGACGTGGATCATGGCGTCGACCTTGCCGTCGCGAACGAGCGCCAGCACCTGGCGGGTCTGATCTACCTCGATGTGGAAACCGTCGGAGCGGACGCGCGGCACGAAGAGCTTCGGCGTGCCGAGGGCCCGCCACACCGCTGTGTTCACGTCCTGGGTCCGGGGAAGACGCTGCACCTTGCGGAACGCCATCACCGCGTCGGCCGTCCGGTAGTCGAAGACGTGGTCCACTCCGGCCAGGTGGTAGTGCAGCTGGACCAGGCGACGCTCCAACAACCTCACGAAGACCCCGCGCGCGCCCGACGACAGATCGGGCAGCGGCGTTACGGAAGGCGCGGTCGCGGCCCGGCCGGGTAACAGATCGGGGGGGTCCAGCACGGCCCGAGCCCGGTAGCTCCCGGCTCGGGGCACCCGGAACGTTGCCGAGAAACGACCATGCGCGTCCATGACCGGCCGCTTGGTTGCGACCACCGCGCCACCGTGTCGCAGCTCGATCGTCACGCGCTCGCCCTGGCGGATCGGCCGGAACGTGCCGCGCACCCTGACGTCGTCGAAGAGGCGGATCGCCCCCGCTCGCAGCGTCATGATCGGCCGGACGCCCACCGCGACCGGCGCGCTGTCGACGCCTAGAGCCGAGGCGTGCACCACCAGGTTGGCCTTCGGCTGAACCTCCGCAGAGAAAGAGCCGCTCTGACCGGTCATGCCAGACGCCAGCTCGTTGCCGGATGCATCCAGGATCGCGATGGACTCGCCGACCAACGCGGGAACGGTGGAGGCCGTGAGCGTCACGTCCTCACCGAACGCGACCTCATCCGCGGACGCGGAGATCGTGACGCTAGATGCTCCGCCGGCCACGGCGGGCGCGAGAAGCGCAGGTGCCCACACGAGCGCCAGCACGGCGAGCAGGGCGACGGAGATCAGGGCCTTGGCGCGGGAAGACATCCAAGCCATGGTACGGAACACTCGGCCGAACGCGTGGAACAGATGGGAACTAGAAGTACGTCGCGATCGCGTCCACGACCCGGTCCTCGTCGTCGAGCACCGGGATGACCCGCCACTTGTCGAACGCGGTGCAGGGGTGGCTCAGTCCGCACTCGACCAGGTCGCCCACCTCGAGCGTCAACCCGGGATCGACCCGGCCGTACGCGTGTTGGTCGTTCAGCTCGTCGATCTCGATGAGCCCGCGCACGTCCCGGACCTCGCCGCCGGGCGAGCGCACGACCTGGGCGACGGGCATGTCCATGTCGAACGGCACGTCGCGCTTGCCGAAACCGAAGAGGGCCAAGGCGGGCTCTGGGCGAGAGAGCACCGACCCCCATAGCTCCATGGCCGGCTGGAACCCGCGTTCGCCGTCGCGGGCGGGTAGCGGCGAGACCCGCTCGTAGGTGCCAGAGTCGTGGGTGAGGTAGCAACCGGAACGCAGCACCACGCGGACGTCGGCGTCGCCCGGCCACGGACCGCGCAGCCGATCGACCACGAGGTCGAAGAAAGCGCTGCCACCGGTGGTGAGGATGATCCGTTCGACACCGTCGAAGCTGCCGGCGTCGATAACGGTACGCGTGAGCTCCTGAAGCGTATCCAGGTAGGCGAGCACCGGAGCCAGACACTCCGGGGAGCGGTCGTGACAGATTGTCCCCTCGTAGCCGGCCACGCCCGCCAGGTGCAGCACGTCGGACGACGCCACACGCCCGGCGATGTGCACGGCCTCCGGGATGGTCCGGCAACCGGTTCGACCACCCTCGAACCCCAGCTCGACCAGCACGGACAGCGGCCGCTCAGCGTGCCCGTCGCGGAGCTGTGCCTCCAAGATGTCGACGCCGCGATCGGAGTCGACATAACACAGGAAGGAGAACGTCGGGTCGGCGAGTTGCGCGGCCACCCAGTCGATCGACACCGGGTCGACCAGTTCGTTCGCGAGCAGGATCGTCGGCACCTCCGCCGCGCGCATCACGCGCGCCTGCGTGACGGTGGCCGCGGTCATCCCCCAGGCGCCGGCAGCGAGCTGCCGGCCCCAGAGCTGCGGCGCCATGGTGGTCTTGCCGTGCGGCGCGATGTCCACGCCCCAGGCCCGACAGAACTCGTGCATCAACGCCAGGTTGTGCGCGAGCGCACGCTCGCGGAGCACCATGACGGGGGTCGGTAGATCGCGGAGCGTCCACCCGCGACCCGCGACGTCGGAGAGCGCCACCGGCTCGTCGACCGCCGGGAACCCCTTCGTGCCGATGTCGATGCGAACGATCTCGATACGGCGAGGGTAGCAGCGCCCCTTGGCCTGACGCGATGAGCGCGCCCCCGAGAGGGAGCGCGCTCATCGAGGATCGAAAGGCGCTACTGGGGCACGCCGTCGACGAGCTCGATCACCCGGCTCCGGCCTCGCATGCAGTCGGGCGTCGCCTTGGCCTTGGCGAAGAAGAATCCGTCGCGCAGGCCCGTGTTCCCCATCGACCACACGCCAACCCGGCCTTGCTGCTCCGACGTGTCTGAGTTGCCCGTACGTTGGAACGGACCGTCGGCGCTGTCGGACATGAAGAGCCGCACGAGGCGTTCCCCGCGGCACCCGGGATCCGGGCTCTTGACCTTGCCGTGGAAATCGCCGTTGGGACCCTTGATCGTCACGATCGTCCTGGCGGCGGTACCCGCCGTGGCGAGCCCTGTGAACATCAGCGAACTCGCCGCGACGACCGCGACGAGCAGGAACGCCAACCTCGTCTTCATCCAAACTCCTTCCGGGGGCAGACGCCCGCACTGAACCACTGGGCGTGAACAACAGTCAAGCTGGCTACTCGCGGCTCCTGGTGGAGGTGAGGGGATTCGAACCCCTGACCTCTGCCGTGCGAGGGCAGCGCTCTACCGGGCTGAGCTACACCCCCAGGAATTGGTCAGCGTAGCAAAGGGGTACGTCGCGGCCGAGCTAGGCGCCGGCCAGGTCGCCGCCGGCCCGAACGACCACATGAACGCGGTCCCCTTCACCCACCGAGCCCAGACCGTTGAACGTCGGACGCGCCCACCCGTTCATGCTGTCCACCACGTAGCGGGGGACTGCGGTGACCGGAGTCTTCACGCGCGCTGGGGCCCTGGCGGCCTGGGCCCTCTCGCGTGGATCGACGCCCTCGCGGTGCTTGATCGAGAGCAGTAGCCAGACGTAGAGCAGCAGCAGAGCCCCGAACACAGCCGTGAGCGTCCAGACGACGCGGAGTGGAGGAACCAGTCCGATCAGGAACGTCAACCCGATCGATTCGAGCAGGAACACCAACACCTTGCGGCGTCGCTCGCGGACCCGCGCTCGCCGTCGCTCCGCGGCCCCGACGAACCGGGCTCCCTTTCGGGGGGTGACGATCCAGCGCCCCTGACTGCCTTGAGCCTCCACGTGCGCCAACAACTCCATCCTGCGTTCGAAATCCTCGACGCTACGCGCCGCGGTGTGCCGCCGACGGTCGGTCGGCAGGAGGAACGCCACCCACATGATGCCCAAAGCGCCTAGGAGCAGCCAATCCACGCGCCCGCCTCCTGCCTGATGATCCCCGGTTCAGACACAACATCTAGGCTGGCTCTGGAACGTAGCACCCACATATGGGGTGGGAAAGCACATCGATGTGATTTTAGGAACTAATGCACAAGCGGGCTGGCGCGGAGGCGGCTACTCCGCCCGGTAGTCGCCGGACTTGCCGCCGGATTTCGCCAGCAGGCGCAACCCGTCGATCCGCGCGGCGCGATCGTAGGCCTTGGCCGTGTCGTACAGGCTGAGCGCGGCCACGGCCGCCGCGGTTAGCGCCTCCATCTCCACGCCCGTGCGGTCGTTCGCGCGCACGGTGGTCTCCACACGGATGAGGCCGGTCGCGGGGTCGGGCGAGACCACCACCTCGGCGCCCGTCACTGCGATCGGGTGGCAGAACGGGAGCAGGTCGGGCGTGCGCTTCACGCCCATCACCCCGGCGATCCTGGCGGCCTCGATCGGGTTGCCCTTCGGGGTGCCGGCTACCAGCTGCGCGCAGGCCTCGGGAGTCATGGTTATCACGCACTCGGCGGTGGCCTGGCGCTTGGTGACCGCCTTCTCGCCCACCTCCACGATCCGCGCCCGGTCACTCACGACTCAGTCCTCCGCCGGGCGGAACACCATGACGCGGACCTGCGAGCCGGCCGGCGCCGTGGCCGTCCCCACCGGGATCATGGCCAGTCCGTTGGCTCGAGCGACCGTCGAGATCAGGTTGGACCCGCGGGCGCCCGTCGGCGAAGCGGTCCAACCGTCGCCGCTGCGCTCCAACCGGACGCGAGCGAACTGCAGCTTGCCCCTGGGACCCGAGATCTCCTCGGACAGCGTCGCCGTCACCTCGGGCCGGTGGAGCTGCGTGCGGCCCATCATCTTGAGCACGGCCGGGCGCACGAAGATCTCGAAGCTCACGAACACGCTCACAGGGTTACCCGGCAGGCCGAAGAACGGCTTGCCTTCGATCTGGCCGAAGCCCTGCGGCATTCCGGGCTGCATCGCCACCTTGTAGAAATCCAGGTCGCCGCGGCGGAAGAACGCCGCCTTCACGACGTCGCGCTCCCCTACCGACACGCCTCCCGACGACACGAACGCGTCTGCCTGGATCACGTAGCTGAGCACCGTCTCGCGGAGCGATTCGACGTCGTCTTTGACTATTCCAGCGAGCACCGGCATGGCACCCAGCTCGCGCAGACCGGCGAAGAGCGTGTAGGCGTTGGAGTCGCGGATCTGACCGAACTCCGGAGTCTCGGTGGGCGGGATCAGCTCGTCCCCGGTGGACAGCACGATCACGCGGGGACGCGGATGCACCATCGGGTGCGGGAACCCTGCGTTCGCCAGCAGGCCGAGTTCGGGGGGGCCCAGGCGCTTGCCTTCCGGCACCAGGATCTGCCCGCCCTTGACGTCCTCGCCCGCCGGCCGAACGTGCTTGCCGGCCGTGGGGGCGTCGAAGATCTGCACCATCTCACCGCCGGGCTCGGCGTTCTCGATCGGGACGACCGAGTCGGCGCCGGCGGGGATCGGCGCCCCGGTGGCGATCCGGATAGCTTCCCCGCCCCCCACCACCGCTTCGGGTCGCCGCCCGATCATGGCCCGTCCCACGATCTTCAGCTCCACCGGAGAGCCTGGGGTAGCGCCGACCACGTCGGATGCTCGAACCGCGAACCCGTCCATCGCCGACGAAGCGAACTCCGGCAGGTCGCGCATGGCCACGACGTCTTCGGCCGAGACGCAGCCGTGAGCGTCCGTCAGGGGGAGCTGGAGCGGGGCCAGAGGTTGGATCTGAGACAACACCCGCTCCTGCGCATCCTCGACCGATAGGAGCCCGGTGACGTCGTCATGGTCGTGGATCTGGCGGGTCGGGGGCATGCGGGCAGTCTACCCGTGGCCGCGGAATGGCCAGGCCGCGGCTCAGGCCAGGTCGATGCGGTGGATCAGTTCCTTCAGGTAGTGAGCGAAGTCCTTGCCCACGTCCTCGCGATCGAGCGCCATCTCCACCGTCGCCTTCAGGTAGTCGAGCCTGTTCCCAACGTCGAACCGCCCGCCGTCGAGCCGGTACGCGTAGACGGCGTGCTCCTTGGCCAACAGGTTGATCGCGTCGGTCAGCTGGATCTCTCCGCCACGGCCGGGTTCCGTCTGACGGAGCGCGTCGAAGATATCGGGCGTCAACACGTAGCGGCCGATAGCCGCCAGGTTCGATGGCGCGTCTTCCGGCGAGGGCTTCTCCACGATCGAAAGCACGCGAGCCAGGTGCTCTTCGATGAACTCCGGCTCGATCGAGCCGTAGTGGCTGATGTCTTGGAGCGGGACCTCTTGGACGGCGATCACGCTGCGGCCGTAGCGCTCATGCATGCGAAGCATGTCCGACAGGAGCGGCACCGACCGGTGGATCAGATCGTCGCCCAGAAGGACCGCGAACGGCTCGTCGCCGATGTGATCCTCGGCCACCGCCACCGCGTGGCCCAGGCCGAGCGGGTCCTTCTGGCGGATGTAATGGATCGTGGCCATGTCGCTGATCTCTCGGACCTGCTTCAACTCGTCGAACTTCCCCTTGGACTCGAGGAAGTGCTCCAGCTCGATGGACCGGTCGAAGTGGTCCTCGATCGAGCGTTTTCCGCGACCGGTCACGATCAGGATGTCGGTGAGCCCCGCTCGCGCCGCTTCCTCCACCACGTACTGGATCGAGGGGGTGTCGACCACCGGCAGCATCTCTTTCGGCTGCGCCTTGGTGGCGGGCAGGAACCGGGTACCCAGGCCTGCGGCCGGTATCACGGCCTTCCTGATCGACATCCCGGTCCCTCCCTTCGCCCCGGCGGCGGAGGGAACGAGTCTATGCCCTCCCGGGTCGTTCGAAGGTCCGCCGGTGGTCATCCGTCGTCCCTCCATGAGGGCGCGTCGTCGGCCTCGGGAAGCTCCAGCAGGCGCACGTCGTGCGGTTCGAGTGAGGGATCTGCGGTCGAGGCGGCGGCCTCGATGGGGCCGACCAGCAGCTCCAGGTCGGGTCGACGTCGCGCCTCCCTGCCGAGTGTGGACCCGCGCATGCCGAACCTCCTCGTGAACGCCGCCCCGGTCGGCGCTCCGCGGGCGGCGCGCCGTGGTCCTTCTCGGTGATGACGGTAGCCGGGTGTGACCACGCGAACATCGTCCAGAGGGCTCATCCGAAAGGCGGATGGCGCAACCATCGAAAGGCCCGGTCGAACGCCAGAACCGCATCCGGGACCTGCGGAAACCCTCCGCTACACTCGTCCGGTCATGCCCACGTACGAGTACATGTGCCGCAGCTGCGGCCACACGTTCGACATCGTCCAAGCCATGCGCGACGACTCCATGACCGTCTGCCCCGAGTGCGGCGGCGAGCTCCGCAAGGTGTTCGCTCCACCGTCGATAGCGTTCAAGGGCTCGGGCTTCTACGCCACCGACCATGGGAAGAAGTCGAAGAAGGAGTCCGAGAAGTCTGGCGAGAAGTCTGGCGAGAAGTCTGGCGACACCGCGGCCGCGAAGTCCGATGTTAAGTCCGATAAGCCGGCGGAGTCGACCGGATCCAAAGACGCTCCGAAACCCGCGCCCGAGAAGAAGCCGACGAAGAGCTCGGAGGCCACATCGTGACGACAGCGGAGATCGGGGTCTTCGGTGGATCGGGGTTCACCGAGTTCCTGGAAGAGACCGAGACCGTGGACGTGGACACGCCGTACGGGAAGCCGTCGGCGCCTCCGGTGATCGGCGAAGTCGGCGGCCGCCGCGTGGCCTTCATCCCGCGACACGGCCTGAAGCATGAGTTCCCGCCTCATCGCGTGCCCTACCAGGCCAACGTCTGGGCCATGAAAGAGCTCGGGGTAACGCGGCTGCTCGGCCCGAACGCCTGCGGGTCGCTCCAGGCGAACGTGAAGCCCGGCGAGTTCGTGATCTGCGATCAGCTGGTCGACCGCACGCGCGACCGTCCGAACACGTTCTACGACGGGCCGGTCACCACCCACATCTCGTTCGCCGATCCGTACTGCCCGACCATGCGCGGCGCCACGATCGCGGCCGGACGCGAGATCGGTATCCCTTTGCACGAGCGCGGGACCGTTGTCGTGATCGAAGGGCCCAGGTTCTCCACCCGCGCCGAATCGGAGTGGTTCGCCTCGGTGGGATGGGAGGTCATCAACATGACGCAGTACCCCGAGTCGATCCTGGCGCGCGAGCTGGAGCTCTGCTACGCCAACATCTCGCTGATCACCGACTACGACGTGGGCGTGGAGGGCGTCCCCCCGGTGACGAACGACGAGGTGGTGCGGGTGTTCAACGAGAACAACGACAAGCTCCGCGGATTGTTGTTCGCGACGATCCCGGCCCTGCCCGACGAGCGAGACTGCCCCTGCCCCACGGCGTTGCAGGGCGCGAGCTTCGAGGCATAGTCCATGGCCGACCGGGTGCTGGTCTCGGTGGAGATGCGCTTCAAGACCGAGGCCGACGCGCGAGCGCTCGGCGATCGGATCGAGGAGGCGGTGCGGCAGATCGTGGGCCGCGAGGCGCTGGAGGAGTTCCGGGTACGAACCTTGCCTCTGTCCCAGAAGAAAGGCCCGCGCCCGGTCGAGTGATCTTGGGGAAACGTCGCCGGTCGTGACCGTCGTCACGGTAGGGACGGCGCCCATGTGCGAACGTCCCGACATGTTCCGTCGACGCTGGCCGATCGCCTCGAAGATCCTGATGGTTCTCGCGGTCCTGCTTGGATCGCTGGCTTTCGTGTTGGTGCGCGGATATCAGGACCGTGTGGAGGCGCTCCGCCCGGCGGTGGGTCCGATGGTGCCGGTCGCGGTGGCTGCTTCGGATCTGGCTCGTGGATCGGTCCTGAGCGAGGCGATGCTGGAGACGTCTTCTATGCCCGAGTCGTTCGTTCCACCTGGTGCCGTGGCGTCGCCCGCCGCGGCAGCCGGTCGTGTGCTCACGGCCGACATCGCGGCGGGCGAGGTGCTGACAGCGTCGCGACTCTCCGTCCCGGAGGCTGGCCCGATCGCGGCTCTGGTTCCCGAGGGTCTTCGCGCCATGGTGATCACGGCGCCGCTGCCCACGAACGCGCTGCGCGCCGGCGACCACGTCGACGTGTACGCGACCTACGGCGGCGGCCGCCCTCACACGGAACTGGCGGCAAGCGCGCTCGAGGTCCTGCGGGTCATCGCCGGCTCGTCGGGTAGCGGCGGGATCGCGGGAACCACGTCAGGTGCGGACGGCATCACGTTGGTCTTGTTGGTGGACGAAGCCACCGCGTCGCGTCTCGCCTACGCACGCTCGTTCGCGCAGCTGTCGGTCGCGATCCTCGCTCCCGGGCCCGCGACAGGAACGTGATAGTCCCCAGCCGTTCGCCGCGTGGCGCACAGGAAGGCGCCCGCTAGCATGGGCCGGACCTTCCGCCGGAAAGGACCAGCTCCCCGTGACGATCTTCCAGGCCATCGTGCTCGGCATCACCCAGGGTGCCACCGAGTTCGCGCCTATCTCCAGCTCCGGACACCTGATCTTGGTGCCCTGGCTCTTCAACTGGTCGATCGTCAGCGACGTGGCGCTGAACAAGACGTTCGATGTGGCGCTGCACGTGGGAACGCTGGTCGGAGCTGTCGCGTACTTCCGGAAGGACCTGTGGCGTTACCTGCTCGCGTGGATCGTCTCGATCCGGCACCGTTCGATCCAGACGCAGGATCAACGGCTGGCGTGGGCGCTCGTTGTCGGCACGATCCCGGGTGCCCTGGTCGGTGCCGTCTTCGAGGGCCCCATCCAGGAGCACCTGGGCGAGCCCCTCCTGATCGCGGTGATGCTCGCCGTGTTCGGCGTTGTGCTGTGGTGGGTCGACGCGCGGTCACCGTCCGACCGCGGCATGAACTCGATCGGCGTGAAGACCGGGCTCGGTCTCGGCGTGGTGCAAGCGGTGGCGCTTCAGCCGGGGGTCTCACGCTCGGGCATAACGATGACGGCCGCGCGCTGGATCGGGATCGACCGTGAGTCGGCCGCTCGGTTCTCGTTCCTGCTGGCCATCCCGATCATCGCGGGCGCGGGTCTCTACAAGGGCCTAGATCTGTTCGAGACGGGGTTCCAGGGCTACGCCAGCGAGTTCTTCTGGGGGTTCGTCTCGTCGGCGGTCAGCGGGTACGTGGTGATCTGGGGCCTGCTCGGCTATCTGCGCCGGCACACGTTCAAGGCGTTCATGTACTACCGGTTGGCCGTGGCTGGACTGGTGTTCGCACTCATCGCCACGGGAGCCCGCTCCGCCACCGTCTAGTCTGAACTGGACTAGCTCCGGGGCGTCGGCGCGCCGGGCGCCCGTAAGGGGTTCGCAACATCCGTGCTCCATCATGGTTGGATGAGCGACGTGCGCGTCCTGGTGGTCGACGACGAACCGATGGTGCGCGAGGTACTGGAGCGGTACCTCCGCAAGGAGGGCTTCGACGTCAGCACGGCCGAGGACGGCCCCGAGGCCCTGGCGACGTTCGCGTCGGACGAGCCGGACCTGGTGCTGCTCGACCTGATGCTGCCGCAGATCGACGGCTACGAGGTGTTCCGTCGGATGCGCGCCACCGCCGAGACACCCGTGATCATGCTCACCGCCCGCGGCGAGGAGACCGATCGAGTGGTGGGATTGGAGCTGGGCGCCGACGACTACGTGACCAAGCCGTTCTCCCCACGCGAGGTCGTGGCCCGTGTCCGCGCGGTCCTTCGGCGCACCGGGCAACCGGCGGTCGCCGGTCGCCTGGACTTCGGCGACCTGCAGATCGACACCGATCGGCGTGAGGTCCGGCTGGCCGAGAGTTCGATCCACCTGACCCGCAAGGAATTCGACCTGCTCGCCTATCTTGCTGCTCGCCCCGGGGTGACGTTCACGCGCAGCCAGCTGCTCGAGGACCTGTGGGACTGGGCGTGGGACGGGGACACGGCCACCGTCACCGTTCACATCCGCCGGCTGCGCGAGAAGATCGAGGCCGACCCCTCCCAGCCCGAGCGACTTATCACCGTCTGGGGCGTGGGGTACAGGTTCGAACCATGACCACGTGGAGGACCTTCGCGCTTGTGGTCGCCGTGGCCGCGGCCGGAGCCGCGGGAACAGCGGTCGTGGCCGTGGCGTTCGGCATGCCCCAGAGCGACATCGTCCATCTGCTCTGGCTGATCCTGCCTGCAGCGGCGGTTACGGTGGTGGCCGCCTTCGCCGCCAAGCCCCTGCTGCGGCGCGCATCGCTCCGACAGCGGTTCGTCGCGGTGGCGCTGGTGGCCGCGGCGGTGGCGCTCGCCAACGTGGCGGTCCTCACCCGGCAGATGTTCGTGAGCGCGCACGACGCCACGACCCTGGCCGTGCTCCTGGTGTTCGGGTTGGGCGCCGGCGTGGCGGCTGCGCTCGTGGTCGCGCGCTCGGCCTCGGCGTCGCTCGACCGTCTGGACGCGACCGCTCACGCCCTGGGCGAGGGACGCTTGGACGCACGCGCGGGCACGCTCGACGCCGGGCCCGAGCTCGACACGCTCGCACGAACCCTCGACGAGATGGCCGAACGGCTTCAGGTGGCGCAGGTGCGCGAGCGCGAGGCGGAGTCCATGAGGCGCGACCTGATAACCACGGTTTCCCACGACCTGCGGACCCCGCTCGCCAGCCTTCGGGCAATGATCGAGGCGGTGGACGACGGCGTGGTCACCGACGCCCCCAGCCTGCAGCGGTACTCGCGCGAGATGCGCCGCTCGGTCGATCAGCTGGTGACCATGGTCGACGACCTGTTCGAGCTAACCCAATTGGATGCGGTCGCGATCGAGACCGAAACCCGGCGGGCACGCCTGGAGGACATCGTCCGCTCGGCGGTGGCCGCCGTTGAGGGCCAGGCGGGTGAGAAGGGACTGTCGCTGGTGGCAGACCTTGGCGACGCGGGCGAGACCGCATGTTCGCCTCGTCTGGTGCGAGTCCTGCAGAACCTGCTCGCGAACGCGGTCCGCCACACCCCTGCCGATGGGTCGGTCAGCATCACCGCCGTGCGTGACCACGCCACCGTTCGGGTCGCGGTGGTCGACACCGGCGAGGGTATAGCGCAGGACGACCTGGACCGGGTCTTCGATCCGTTCTTCCGGGCGGACCCGTCACGCACCGGAGGCGGGGCCGGCTTGGGACTGGCATTGGCCAAGCGGATCGTGGAGGCGATGGGCGGCAGGATCAGCGTGGAGAGCGCGGTCGCGTCGGGCTCGCGGTTCGCCGTGGAGCTACCGCTCTAGAGCGGCGCAACCCCGAACCCGACCGAGAACCGGCGGCACCAGATCACGGCGCTGCGGATCGACGCGATGTCGACGCCGGCCGGGATCTCGTAGTTCTGGCTCCCCTGGTTCCCCTTCAGTCCGCCCAGGTCGATCGGGGCGACGCCGAACGCGGCCTCGTCGCCGTCGGCCGGCGCGATCGACAGGTACACGCGCAGGTCCGGGCCGTCGAGCGTGTCCAGATCATCGATCCGAAGGATGAAGCTCCCGTCGTCCAACTCCACGATCCTCGCGGAACCGGTGGTCTCGTGGGCCAGCCCGGTGAACGACCCCCCGCTCTGCCCAGCATCGTCCGCGGGGACCGTGCTCGCCGAGGGCAGCGCCTCGTCGACCCGCCGGTCGAACAGCAACGCCTGCGGACCGAACCAGTAGATGCCGAAGCCGATGGCGGCCAGCAGGGAAAGCGCGACGACGACTGAGAGTCCCTTCCTGCGCCGGATGACCTCCGTGATCTGCACGACTTCACTCTGGCAGGCGGACCTTTCCAACCTCGAACGGAACCCGCATCGAGGTGAAACTTCCCTACACGCCCGCTAGCGTCATCTCCCCGATCAGGAGCGAAGGGGTTCCGACCGAGGAGAAGAAGCGGAGGTCGCTACCCACACCCGTGATGCCGGCGAGCATCTCGGGCAGCGTGGAGGCAACCGTCATCTCGCGCAGCGGCTCGCCCAACGCCCCGCCGGCGATCCGAAGCCCGGTCGCCCCCACCGAGAACTCGCCGCTGATCGGGTTGGCGCCGGAATGAACGCCGGAGACGTCCTGGATCAGGACGCCACCCTCCGCGCGCTGCAACAACTGATCGAACGACAGCTCGCCCGCCTCCACGTAGAAGTTCGAGGTGCCCACCCCGGGAGCGGACTTGTAGCCGCCGCGCTTTGCGTTGCCCGTGGAGGCCGTGCCCTCTCCCGTACGGCTGGCCGTATACGTGTTGTGCAGGAAGCCGTTCAACGTCCCTCGCGTGAACAGCTCCGTCCGTCCGCTGGGCACGCCCTCGTCGTCGAACGGCGAGGCGGCCGGGCCAGCGGTGATCGTGCCGTCGTCCACGAGCGTGAACAGCTCAGAGCCCACCTGCCGTCCGGCCATAGTCGCGAACAGCGAACGGCCCTTGAGCACCGCCTCCGCCGAGAGCGCCCCGGCCAGCACACCCAGGAACGACATCGCGGCGAACTGATCGAGCACCACCGGCACCTTCACGGTGGTCGGCTTCGTGGCGCCCAGCATGCGGACCGAACGCGCGACGGCCTCGTCGGCGATCGCCTCCGGATCGAGCTCGTCGATACCACGGGAGATCGAGAACGAGAACCCGGTCTGCGTCTCGTCGCCTTCGACCGCGAGCGCCACCGCGACGCACCAGGCGTCGGTGCGCGCGTACTCGGCCTGAACACCGGTCGTGGAAGCGATCGCCACCCGCGACACCGCGTCTCCGATCTGCGCGGCGTCGATCTTGCTCACCCGTGGATCGATCGAGACCGTCCGCCGTTCCAGGTCGAGCGCCAGCTGCACCTTGCGATCGGTAGCGATGTTCGCCTGATCTTCGCGATACAGCCCCTCGATCGACACTGCCGGCTGGGCGGCCGGCAATAGGTTGAACTCGTCGGGCTCTGCGAGCGAGGCGTTCACTCGTGCGCTTTCGACCGCCGCGCGCACCTCGTCCGCCGTGGGATCGGCCGCGTAGGCGTATCCCAGCCGCCCGTCCGCGATCAGACGCACACCCACCCCGCGCGACTCCGCGAACGTCAGTCCTTCGATCTCGCCGCGGAGCGCGCTAGCCTCGGTGTGGCGCGACTCCTCCGCGTAGGCCTCCACCGCCTCCTCGTCGCGAGCACCTTCGATCGCCACCCGGCACAGTTCGGCCAGATCAGGCACCGGTGCCCCCGACCGTGAGCCTGCTGATGCGCAGGGTGGGCGAGCCGCTTCCCACGGGCGCCGACTGACCGTCCTTGCCGCACACGCCTTCCCAGGTGTCGAAGTCACCGGCCACGGCGTCCACGGCGCTCATCACGTCGATCGCTCGTCCGATCAGGTTGGCCCCGCGCACCGGCGTGGTCACCTCACCGTTCTCGATGAGGAACCCCTCGGATACACCGAACACGAAGTCTCCCGTGGCCGGGTTGGTCTGGCCGCCCCCGAGCGAGGTGACGTACACGCCGCGCTCCGTGGAGGACAGGATCTCGGCCGCGTCCGCGCTCCCGTTCAAGATGTTCGTGTTGGTCATGCGGGGGATCGGCGGCGACGCGTAGGACTGCCGCCGTCCGTTCCCGGTGGGTGGCAACCCGTCCTTGTCGGCGTGCATCCGGTCGTACAACAGCCCCTGCAGCACCCCACCCTCGAACAGGGAGGTCCGCTGCGATGGCGTTCCCTCGTCATCGAACGCGTAGGACCCCCAGCCGTTGGGGATGGAGGCGTCGTCCACGCCGTCGATCAGCTCGGACGCGCAGCGTTCGCCGATCAGACCGCGATACACGCTCGCCTCTTTGTCGATCGCGTCCGACTCGAGCGGATGCCCGACCGCCTCGTGGAAGAGCACCCCGCCCATCCCCGGGGCGAGCACCACGGTCATCTCCCCCGCTGGAGCAGGGATGGAGTCCAGCATGGTGACCGCCCTGCGGGCCGCGGTCTCGGCGGTGTCACGCGGTGGATGCCGATCCACGAACTCCACTCCGCTGCACGCGGCGGGACCGTGGAAGCCTGTCTGGATGTTCCCGTCGCGCGCGGCCACCACCTGGGCCACCAGGCGTATCCGGGGACGCGACTCCTCGACCCACCGACCGTCGGATGTGGCGATCAGCACGCGCTGGAGGGAGTCCCCGTAGATGCCGACCACCTGTGTGACCTCGGGGCTGAACGATCGAGCGGCGTCGTCGACCTGTCGGAGCCAGGCCACCTTCTCGGCGGCCGGCACGCTGTCCGCCGCGCGCTCGACGGTGTTCACGACCGACCCTGAACCCCCTCGCAGATCCACGACGCCGCCGCTCTCGCCCTCAGGGAGAGCGGCGCTCGCCGCCTCGGCCGCTGCCAGGAGGGCCTCGCGGTCCAGCCTGTTCGAGTAGGCGTAGCCGTAGGAGGTGCCGAGGCAGACCCTCACGCCCGCGCCCCGGTCCAGTCCGGTCGTAAGCTCCTCGACCTTCCCGTCGTCCAGACGGATCGACGTGGACGTCTTCTCCTCCACGAACACCTCGGCGAACGAGCCTCCTCGCCGTCGAGCGACGCGCAGCACCTCTTGCACGAGTAGCGGATCCAGCATGGGCAGGAGGCTACCAACGTACCCGGACCACGCCGGGTGGTGACCGCAGGTGCCGCCGACACGTGCGCTACAGTCAGCCGCCATGGAGGGGTCCGGGTCTGCGCGCCCCGCGAGGGAGCTGGCGTGGCTCGCGGGCGTCGGGCTCGCCGTCATGGCCGTGTTGCTGGCTCCGACCGTCCGCCACGGCTACCGGTTCGCGTTGGGGCCCGACACTCCCGTGTACCTGTGGTGGACGCGCGTCGGCGCCTCCCAGGGGCTCTCCGTGGTCGGTCAACGACCTGGTAGCCCCGCGCTGATCGCCGTCCTGTCGGGAGTCCTACACGTGCCGATCTCCGCGGTGACGGCGGGACTCGAGGCTGCGCTCGGATGCGCGACGGCCGTCGCCACCGCGATGCTGGTTAGGGCCGCTGCGGCGATGGGCGGCGAGCGCCGTGGAGCCCGGGCCGCTTGGGTCCTGGCCGGCGTCCTCACAGGCCTGTTCACGATCCACCTGGCCAGCGGCTACCTGGCCAACCTGGCGTTCGCTGCACCTTTCGTTGGGGCGACCGTGTGTCTGGCCCTGGGCACGAGGCGCTCGGCCGTGGCCGGTGCCCTGCTGCTCGGCGGCGGGGGACTCGCCCACCCGCAGTTCTTCCTGGTGGGCGCCATCGTTCTCGTGGCGGTGGCGCTCTGGTCGCTCATCCGACGGGAGGGCCGATCGGGAGATGCGGTGAACGTGGCGCTCGCCACGCTCGGCGGAGGCGCGGTCGTGGGCGCCGGTCTCCTGTCGATGTCTATCGGACCGTCGCTGTTGGCGGTCGACACCTCGCGGGACGGATTCCTGCGGCGCGCCGGGATGACCGCCACCGTGCAACAGGCGTACCTGGACAGGTTCCGCTTCCGATGGGCGAGATACGTTCAATGGCTGGCCCTGCCGCTCGCCGTGCTGGGCTCCATGCGAACCAGCGGGTTCGCGCGGCGCATCCTGGTGTCCTGGACCGCGTTGGTGGTGATCGGCGCACCGGTCGGCCTGCTGACCGGCTGGTACCCGCCGGATCGGCTCATCACGTTCGGCTTCTCGGTCCCGGCGCTCGCAGGGGTCGGAGTGGTAGCCGTGTGGCTGTGGCTCTCGCGGCGGAGATGGCTGGCGGCCGTCGTTGCCGCCACGCTGTTCGGACTCATGGCCGCCGGAGCACTGATCGCCTGGAACCGCCAGCTCCCATACATCTCTCGCACCGAGGTCGAACAGGTGACGATGGCGGCGCGCATCGCCCGGGCCTCCGCGCCCGACGCGCCGATGGTCTTCGTCATGGACGATCGCGAAGGGAGCGCCTCGTTCCTGGCTACCAGGGCCGCGAACGTGATCCGCGCGGCCGTCCCGCCCGATCGCGCTGCGGACGTGTACGTCTACGTCGGGAACCCCTCGAACCTGGCCGAGGGTGAGCCGACCGTTCGCGGACTGCCGGAGCACGACGCCCTCTCGCGCCTGTACCTCTCCGATATCCCGCAGGGGCCGAACACGGTCTTCTGGCTGAGCGCGTTCAACACTGGGATCACCTCGGACGGAGCCGATCTGTACACGTGGGGTGGCGGCGTGTCGTCCTCCGTGGCGCCCGGCGACGTGGGGACCCGGTTCGCGCCCGCCCGTGAACCTCTTCGGCCGTCCTCGGCCGGGCAGATCGTTCTGACCGCCTTCGCGATCCTCGGCCTCTGTGGCGTGGTCGGGTTCGGGTGGGCGCGCTGGACCGGGCTGGACGCGGTCGCCGCCGCGGCGATCGCCCCGGCGTTCGGCGTGGCCACGCTCGCTCTGTTGGGCGTGGCGATGGAGAGGTTCGGCCTACCGCTCTCCGGCGCCGGCGGCCCGGCGATCGTCGCGATCCTCGCCGGTGCCCCCGGCTACGGTCTTTCGATCCTGCAGCGGCCGCCCGCCGCGCCACCGGCGCCATCCGTCGAGCAACAGCCATCCGAGTAGCCCGATCACGACGGGCGTTATCAAGTAGTGCCCCACAAGCACGTTCAGGTCGTACGCGGCCGGGAACAGGCCGGGTTCCGCGGTCCACTGAGAGAGAGCCAGCGCCACGGACGTGGCCACCAGCACGTCGCGGGGAACGCGGGGGAGCAGCCACGCGAGGGGTAGGGCCCACACCACGTACCAGGGCAGCAGCACCGGTCCGAGCATCATCAGGAGCAGGAGCGACCACCCCCACGCGGCCCCGAGCTCCAGGACCGGGTCCTCGAGTGCGAGCTTCCGCGTTGCCTCGCGCCACACGATCCGGCAAAGGAGAACCACGGCGCTCACCAACAGCGCCGCGAACCCGATCCTCGCGACGACCCCGAGCGTGTCTCCCGACGCTGCGTCCAGGAACCTGCGGAAGAACCTCGACGGGGCGAGCCACCCCTCGTGTCCCGCAAGCTCGAGCATCCCGAGGGTGGGGTCGTGGAGTTGGAAGAACGGCGCCGCGAACACCGCGCCGATCGCCACCGCGAGTCCGCCGCGCGTGAGGAGCATGCGGAGCCGCCTTCCGGATGGCGCGCGAGCCAGGAGCCATACGAGAAGGAGCAGCAGAGGCAGGGCCGCGGTCGCCTTGACCAGTGTCCCGAGCGTCAGGACGGCGACGGCGAGCAGGTCCCTCCGGCGCCGCATCAGCGCGAACGCGCCGGCCACCGCGAGCGCCACCAGGATGTCGTTGTGGCCGCTCGCCACCGTCTGGAACAGCACGACGGGGCTGAGTCCGAACGCCACCACGGCGAACGCCGCACGCGTTGGCCATGCGCGACGCACCGTCGTCGCGATCACCGCGACGGTACCCAGGCTGGCGGCGGCCGCCGTCCATCGGAACGTCTCGACCTGCGCGCCCAGTGTGTGCACGGTTCGCACCACGATCGACGCGTAGCCGGTGAAGAGCGGTCCGTATACCGCAGGGGTCGAGAACCACTTCGGGCCCACGAGCGCCGCGACCGCGTCGAGAGGGAAGTCGGCCGGCGTCTGCACGTATGGGTTCGCGTGGTGCAGCGCGGCGATGTTGCCGTACGCGATGTAGGAGTACACATCGCGCGAGATCAAGAGCGGGAGTGAAAGGACGACCGCGTGCGCAGCGACGGCTAGGAACACCACGGTTCTCAAGGAGACGGCACCGCGCCACGCGGCCCGGAGCATCAGCAAGAACCCCCCGGTCGCGAGCACGACCGCGGCGACCCCGACCCAGACCAGAGCCGAACCATTCAAACCGTCCACGCCGAGGGCGCCAGCCAGCCAGGCGAACGGCCCGTGCGGCTGTACGCCGGGTGCCAGGATCGGGTGCAGCGGCGAATCCGGAACGGACGCCGCGGTGGCGATCGCCGTGAGCCCGATCAGGAAGCCGGCGATCGCGAGCGACGACGATCGTGAGGAGCGCTCCACGGGGCCCGAACGTATCACCGGCGGCGGTCCCGACCTTCGACCCGGCAGGTCCCGCCGTTCGGCCTAGGGACCGTTCGAGCGCATGGTGCGATACTCGGCGGACGGGGTGCCCCAGCCCACGTCGACAGACGCGAGCTCCGACATCCTCCACTGCTCAAGGCCGGGGGCCCGCGCTTCGCGCGGGCCCCCGCGCATCACGCCCCTTGTCGCCGGCGGGCGCGGCCCGGAGACTGGCCGGGTGGATGACCGGCGGATGTTCCAGCGCGACGGACAGGTCGACCGTCAGGTCACCGAGATCCAGGAGGAGTTCCGTCGTGGGTTCGAGCTGGTCAACTCGATCGAACGGCCGTCCGTCTCGATCTTCGGATCGGCCCGGCTGGGCCCGTCCGACCCCGCCTACGCATGGGCCAGGGCCACCGGCCGGGCGTTCGCGGAGCGCGGTTGGGCCGTGGTGACCGGAGGCGGCCCCGGGATCATGGAGGCCGCGAACCGCGGGTGCCGCGAGGCCGGTGGGCTGTCCGTCGGGTTCAACATACGCCTCCCGCATGAGCAGGGAGACAACCCCTTCCTGGATCTCGCGATCGAGTTCAGCCACTTCTACGCGCGCAAGACCATGTTCGTGAAGGCGGCTGAGGGTTTCGTGGTCTTCCCCGGCGGGTTCGGGACGCTGGACGAGCTCTTCGAGGCGCTCACGCTTCTCCAGACCGGTGTGATCCGCCATTTCCCGGTGGTCCTCTTCGGGAGCGAGCACTGGCGGCCGGTCCTCGCGTGGGCCGAGGGAGAGCTGCTCCGGGACGGGCTTATCTCACGGTCGGACCTCGGGCTCGTCTCCGTGACGGACGACCCGACGGTCGCCACGCAGACCGTCATCGACTGCTACGAGCGCACGTGCGCCCACGACGTCCCCGAAGAACGGGGGGACTAGGCGTGCGCGCCCGCGCCGACCGGCTGCGAGCGACGCTCGAAGGAGAGCACCAACTTGCGGAGCAGCGCATTGAGACGTTTCTGCTCCGCCGGCGTGAGGACCGATAGCACGGCGATCTCGTTGTCGATCCCCGCGTTGACGGCCTGATCGATCTTGGCGATCCCCGCGGGCGTCAGGCGTACGATAAGGGCGCGGCGATCCTCGGGGTCAGGTTCGCGGGTGATGAGCCCGGCCTCCTCCAGCCCGTCGAGGCGGTTGGTCATGGCCCCGGACGACAACATCAGGCACTCCCCCAGCTCGCCGGGCGACATGGCGATGTCGGGATCGCGCTGACGGAGCTGAGCGAGCAGCTTGAACTCGCCCTTGTTCAGTTCGAACTCGGCGCTGCCGTGCTCCAGGATGCCGTCGAACCTCTTCGCGACCTTATGTACCCGATCGACGATCCCTTCGACCTCCGGATCCAGCCGGGGGAAGATCTTGCACGCGCGCTCCACGAAGTCGTCTATCGAATCCCTCGTTCCCATCGCCACTCGCTCCTTTCGACAGCAAGACTCTTGACATCGGATTTCTTGACATCAAGCTACATCTGAAGTATCTTCACGTCAAGCTATCACGGGAGGGAGGTGAGCGCGAGATGGTCCAGACCCCACAGCTCCGTACGGATGAGCAGAGGCTGCGCGAGCACGAACTCCGCCGGGCGACCGAAGATGCCCGCCGCGAGGGCGTCAGGCCCGCCACCCGCACGGGGAAGATGGCGGCAGGAGCGTTGCGAGCGATCTCCGCGGCGCTCACGCGCACGGCGAACGCGCTCGACGCGCCTTCCGAGCGTCTCGAGCGAAGCGTCCGCATGGTCGACCGGGCCTGACCCGATCGGTCGTCGGACCGACGAGGCCGAGCCGAGCCCAAGATGCCCAGGTGCGCCACACCCCCGCATCGAGGGCTCGGCTCGGCCTCCGTCTCACGCGCAGGACCGATACTGACGTTCATGCGACATCGGTGGGTACCTCTCTTGGCGCCGATGCTGCTGGCTGCTGCCTGCTCGCGCGCATCTGGCACGGAGCCCTCCAGCGCGGCGCCCGGGACACCGCCAGACACGGCCACCTCCGGCTGCCCCGCAGCCGGAGAGCTGGCGCCACCCCGAACCTTGATCCTGTTCCGTAAGGACGGGTGCGTCCCCACATCCGAACTGTTCGCGTTCCAGTGTTCTCCGATCGATCCGCCCGTGATCGAGACCCAAGCCGAAGGCTTGACCGAGCGGTTCATAGGCGGGCGGTTCGCATTGCCTTTGCGATCGCTCCCAGCGGGCGCTTCGCCCGTGGGCGAGGGAGCCGGCATGCAGGTGTACACGGTCATGGGGAACCCGGCGCTCCTGTACGTGGGACAGGGCGAAGGCGTGACGCGTTGGCTTCGGCTGCCCCGGCGCCGGATCGGTGAGCCTCCCAACGCGTACGTCATCGGCGACTCGATCGCGGATGGCTCCTCGCCTTTCATCACCGCGGCGCTCCCGGAGTGGTCGATCGACTTCGACACCGTCATCGGTCGGGGTACGGACTCCGCGCTTCCGATCGCAGCCGCCCAGGGCGCCGAGCGGCCCGACGTAGTGGTCGTCGAACTCGGCACGAACGACGCCGACCCGGTGGCTTTCCGTGAGAACGTGATGGCGATGATGGCGTCGCTACGACGGGTGCCATTGGTGGTGTGGCAGACGGCACACGGTCCCCTGGTGAACATCCCAGATGTCAACATGCTCATCCGCGACCTGATGGCCCAGTACCCCAACACGTGGATCGCCGACTGGGACGCGTTCGTAGACGACGAGGAACTGATCGCCGACGGAGTGCATCCCGCGCCGGAACACCAGGACCTGATGGCCCGGCTCGTCGCACCGATGCTCACTCGATGGCTAGAGGTGGCGAGCGGTGAAGGTGCCGCGTCGTGCAGCGCCCAGGCCGAGGGCGCGGCCGGAGTCTCCTAGAGTACCGACACCGCTTCAACCGGCGGGCGCGGGCGACTCCGGTTCTTCGAAGGTGTCGGCGAGCGGTCGCGATCGCTGACGCAGCAGCACGACCGCCGTCGATCCCAACACCATCAGTCCTCCGACGATCACGGGGGTGGTGAGCTGCTCATCCAGCAACGCCCACGCGGCGATAGAGCCGACGATCGGCTGGGTCTGGGTGATGAGCGAGCCCAGCCACGCCTCCACGAACCGGTGCGACCAAGCGACCATCAGATGGCCGAGCATCCCGGGCACGAGCGTCACCAGCCAGATCCAGGCCCAATCGACGCGCCGCGGAAGGGCGAGGCCCTGTCCTGAAGCCACGGCGAAGACGGTCATCAACATGGCCGACACCAGCATGACGCTCGCCATGTACTCCAGAGCTCCCACGCCGGACCTAACCCTCTTGGAGAACAGCCAGTACCCGGTCCACGACAACACGCTGATCCCGGCGAACACGTCGCCCCAGGCACCGGAGGTTGGCGAGCCCGCCGATCCGATCGCCACGATCGCCACGCCCAGGAACGACGTGGCGATGAAGACCAGATCGCGGCGCCCGACGCGCTCCCCGAACCATCTCGCTGCGCCTATCGCGATGAGCACCGGAGCCAGGGCCCCGATGATCGTGGCGTTGGCGACGCTCGTGAGCTGGAACGCCAGGAAGCTGCACCCGATGTCGATCGCGAAGACGACGCCGCCCAACGCGCAGGTCCGCAAGGTCGTCCAAGGCAGGCGCCGGCCGGTCATCGCGAACACGGCGACGTAGACGAGCACTCCCATCCAGAGGCGGTACGCGGCGAAAGACAGTGCCGGCATCTCCGTCTGCTTCAAGATCAGCGGGACGAGTCCCCACGCGACCGTGGCGAAGGACAAGGCCATGATCCCGGCGGTTCTCCGATCAGGCCCCGTTCGCGTCTCGGTGGACATCGCCCGACGCTACCAGCGCGGCCCGCGCCGACCTGGACGCACCCGATAGCATCAACCGGAATGGGCCTCGGATCCGATCCGTTCGCCGCCGACGGGGAGTGGCTGAAGACCGCTCTGCACACCCACACGTCCGTCTCCGACGGCGAGCTGGAGCCGGGAGCCGTTGCGGCGCACTACGAGTGGGCTGGGTTCGATGTCTTGGCGATCACTGATCATTGGACCCTCACGTATCTCCCTTCAACCGAGAACCTCCTCGTCATCACGGGCGCCGAGCTCGCCGTCGATCCGATGGGACCGGGTCGCTACACGGAGATCTTGGCCATCGGCATCGACGACATCCCCCAGGATCCAGGCGGGGATCGCGCCCACTGGGAGACGATCGACGGCTACGAGTTCAAGACGTTCCCGGATCTCACGGTGGCGGCGGCCAACATCACGGGACAGGGAGGTGCCGCCTTCGTGGCGCATCCCTATTGGAGCGGACTCACGCCCGAGGTCATCTTGGAGGCGCAGGGGCTCACTGGCATCGAGCTCTTCAACGCATCGTCGCACCGCGAGAACGACCGCGGCGATTCCTCCTACATCTGGGACCTAGCGCTCGAGGCCGGTATGTCGCTCTCAGGGATCGCCGCCGATGACAGCCACTACCCGCTGTTCGACATCGGTGACGCCTGGACCATGGTGCGTGCCGCGGAGCGCACGCAGGAGGCCGTGCTCGATGCGCTCCGAGAACACCGGACCTACGCGTCGAGTGGCCCGGTCATGCACGACGTCGCTCGCGAGGGGAACGTCGTCGAGGTGAGATGCAGCCCGTGCCCGTCGGTCGTGTTGCACTCGCGTTACCAGGAGGGCTGGTCGGTGCGCGCCGACCATCGTGGGCGCCAAGAGTCCGCGCGGATCCTGGAGCGAGACGACCGAGGGATGATCGTTCGCGCTTCGTTCCAGCCGCCGGTCGACGACCTGCCGTTCGTCCGCGTGGTGGCGACCGACGAGCAGGGTCGATCCGCCTGGACGAACCCCGTCTAGGTCTGGTCCTCGGGCACCGTCGTCGCGGCCGGAGGCTCGGGCACGACGGGTGGCTCGGCTGCCTGGGGTGCGGACTCGGCTACGACTGGCATCTCGGATACCGGCGGCGCCTCCAGAGTTGCGCCATCGGACGGGCCGTCGGCTGTCGCCGCGGATCTGCGACGCATCATCAGCACCGCTCCGATCACGACGAGCACCGCGACCGCAGCGATCACGATCCACAGCACCGGGGACGAGGACGAGCCCGACGGGATCGCACTCGCCTGTGCCTGAAGCTCGGTCCGTTCCCCCAACTTCGGCGTCCAGGAAACCGTGTTCCCGTTGATCTCGCCGTTGGACGACGCCACCGGGCCAGGGAACGTGATCGAGATGCTGATATCCGCCGAAGACAGCGCGTTCTGCACGGCCTCGTTCGCGTCCGCGCCACCGGTGTCGTTCGTCATATCGAGCGCGCCGGTCACCGTGAAGACGTCGCCCTCGCGCGCGATCTTCAGCGCGTCCGCGTCCTCCAACTCGCTGAGCGCTGCGATCGGCACTCCGTCGAACGTGATCTCCTGCCCGACGAACGTGTCGTCCTCGTAGTCAGAGGTCGTCAGTCCTTCCGTGCCTTCGGGGGCGATCGTGTCGCCGCCGAAGATCTCATCTACCGGTTGGCCGCTGAGCGCGAGCAGCTGCTTGTCGACGGCGACGATCGCCGAACCGCTAACGGTGTTGTCCGTGGAGACCGTCAGATCCATGTTGAGCTTGATGCAGCTCGAGAGCAGTATCACGAGCCCCGCTACCGCGAGCATCCTGCCCGCCATCGAGTTGGTCCGCTTCATGGGAGCTCCCATTCGATCCGGATCGTTCGCTCGATTATCAGCCCACTTGAGGCCCTCACCTCGCAAGGGAGGGGTCTCGGAAGCTAGCCCAACTGACCGCGACGCTGCGTCCGACCGCATCGGCCGCGAACCTCGTAGTCTCGGCGCGTGACTTCGGCAGGATGGCAGGTCGCGCAGGTGAACATCGCGCTCCACGGGCACCCATCGACTCGCCGCAACTCGCGGACTTCGTCGCGTTGCTCGAACCCATCAACGAACTGGCTGATCACAGTCCCGGGTTCGTCTGGCGCCTTCAGACCGAGGACGGCGACGCCACCGCGGTCCGCGCGTTCGACGACGATCGGATCATCGTGAACATGTCGGTGTGGGGATCCCTCGACGATCTGGGGACGTTCGTCTACGCCACCGGCCATCTTGAGGTCCTGCGTCGCCGTCGCGAGTGGTTCGCGCGCATGGCCGAGTCTCACCTCGCGCTCTGGTGGGTTCCCGCCGGGACGCTGCCCGATGTGGCCGAAGCCGAACGCAGGCTGGCGCACCTCCAAGAGCACGGCGCCTCGCCGCACGCGTTCACTCTCCGCGAGCCATACCCACCGCCGAACGCGGTCTCGCCGATCACTCCCGACGATCGCTGGGTTTGCCCCGTCTAGAGCCCGTCAGTCCCGGACGGTGAACCAGGAACGCGCCAAGACACGGTAACCATCGTCGGCTAGCAGGTAGACGCTGTACTTGCCGGCTCGAAGCGGCCACGGGCCATAGGAGTGGGCGTCCAGGACCGCGGATCCCTGGATCGACGCGTTCGTGTAGAACCACAGGAGGTACGAGGCGACGTTCGGATCGGCTCCCCGCCTGTAGACGCCGATCCAGTCCCATCTCTGACCGGGCGTGTTGGCCCACCACACGCGGATCGACTCGCCAGTCCCGAACACGCGCTCGGACACGAGCACCTGCGGCTTGGCTCCGGGCAGGCTCACCCAGAACCGCGTGCGCGAACGAACCTGACCGCCGTCGAGCAGGAGGGCCACGTATGTTCCAGGCTCCCAACCGTCGGTCGGCACCGCGACGGTGCCATCGGTGGCACCGCCGGTCGATACCTCGAAGAGCGGCGCCGCCGGGTCACCGCCCGCACGGATGACCGCCACCTCCTCGTCGGATCCGCCCGATCCGTGGAACGTGACCTGTTGGTCGTCTCCGACCCCTAACAACCGGCTGCCCGCCGCGACGAAGATCGGCGGAGCGCCCGGCGTCGCGGAGAACGTCGAGACAACGGCACGGTGATCGGTCCCCCAGGGGTCCACCGAAAGGGTCACGCCGGGACCTCCGGGCTCGCCAACCAGCTCGCTCTGCAGCGTCTGCGCCGGACCCGCCGCGTACACGTAGTCGATCCGGTCCTGCGGCGCGTGCGGCCCCGGGTTCCAGCCGTCGTCCGTGTCTGGGCGTTCCGACGGCCAGGTGAGACCCGGGTCGGTCACGGGATCGGGGTGCGCCTCGTGCCAGGAGTCGACGAATCCAGCCTTCTCCACGAACGCGCTCACCGGCCAGCGAACCGGATACGTGATCTGGGGCCGAAGCCCCACGGTGTCAGTGGTCCAGTCGTGGAGCGACGGCGCGTTGAAGTCCCCGGTGAGGAAGACTGGGATGTCCAGGCCCGCGAGCTCCGAGAGCGCCACGACGCTGGGCGTCACGGCAGGCACCCGGACACGCCGCTCGATCTCCAAGATCTGGCTCCGAGGGGCGCCGCGCCTGGTCAGGTTGGGGCTGTAAGGACCGGCGGGCAGATGGACGTTGCCGATCGCCACCACTTGACCCGGGGCGATCTGCACGAAGAGATACAGGCCGTCGCCGCCGGCTGGATCGATCAGTGGATACCGCGAGATCACCTGGAGGCGCTCGTTGTAGTACGGATAACCGAGCGTCTTCGCCAGCCGGTCGATGTTGCCCTGCCCTTCCTGCAGACCCACCACGTCGGCATCGGCCACCTGCACCCCTTGCACGATGCTGTGGAAGCTGATGACGGTGCCGCCGTACTCCATGTTGAACGTCATGACCTTGAGGTCCAAAGGAGCGGCGCTGCCGAGCGCGGGCCGGGGTACCGTGGGTCGCGCCGAGGCGGGGACCGCGGCGATGCCGGACGACAGGGCCATCACGATCGCGAACGTGGCCAGGGAGCGGAGCCGAACGCGGGGGGTCGTCACGGCCGACATCATGCCCCTCGGGCCGACGGCCGGGCAAGCGAGCGCGTGACACGGGAGTGACCGACGGGCACACTGCCCCGATGGATGCGGAGGGACCCGCCGAGCTGGCGTTCGTTAACGGGGCAGTGCAAACGGTCGATGGCTCGAACACCCGCGCGCAGGCGGTTGCCGTTCGCAACGGCCGGATAGCGGCGGTCGGCTCGAACGACCTGATACGCGGGTCCAGCGGGCGTGCCACCGAGACGATCGACTTGGCGGGCCGCTCCCTGCTCCCGGGGTTCCAGGACGCGCACATCCACCCTGGGGGCGGCGGCCTCGACCGTCTGCGGTGTGACCTCAGCCAGGTCCATGCGTTAGACCGCTACTTCGCTCTGATCCGTGCATACGCGGACACGCATCCCGACCAGCCGTGGATCCTGGGCGGCGGATGGGCAATGGACGTCTTCCCCGGCGGCACACCGGACCGCGCCGTGCTCGACGCCGTGGTGCCGGACAGGCCGGTGTTCCTGACGAATCGAGACAGCCATGCGGCCTGGGTGAACAGCGCCGCGTTGCGCCTCGCGCGCATCGACGCGTCGACGCCCGACCCCGCCGACGGGAGGATCGAGCGGAACGCATCGGGCGAGCCGCAAGGCACGTTGCAGGAGGGGGCTATGTCGCTCGTCAAGCGGCACGTCCCGCCTGTCGCGGCCGCCGACATCGAGCGCGGCATCCTGTTGGCGCAGGAGTACCTGCACTCGCTCGGCATCACCGCTTGGCAGGACGCGATCGTCGGCGACGGCTATCCCCCGTTCCCGAACGCCCGCGACGTTTACCCCTCGCTGGCTGCGCGTGGCGTCCTCACCGCTCGTGTGGTGGGGGCGCTGTGGTGGGACCGCGCTCGCGGTCTGGAGCAGGTCGATGAGCTGATCGAGGTGCGCGAGCGGACGACCGGCGGACGCTACCGCGCAACCAGCGTCAAGATCATGCAGGACGGTGTGATCGAGAACCTCACCGCCTGCATGCTCCACCCGTACCTCGACCCCACCGGGACGAAAGACAACCGCGGCCTCGCCTATGTAGATCCGGGCGAGCTGCCCCGCTTCGTCACGCGCCTGGACGCCGAGGACTTCCAGGTGCACGTCCACGCGATCGGCGACAGGGCGGTCCGCGACACGCTGGATGCGTTCCAAGCGGCTCGAGACGCGAACGGCGTCCGCGACAACCGACACCACATGGCCCATCTGCAGGTCGTGCACCCCGACGACATGCCCCGGTTCGGCGCGCTCGGTGTCACAGCGAACGGCCAGCCGCTGTGGGCCTCCAACGACCCGGCCATGGTCGATCTGACCCTCCCCGTGATCGGCCCAGAGCGAGGCACCTGGCAGTACCCGTTCGGCGGCCTGCTTCGCGCCGGCGCCACCCTGGCGTTCGGTAGCGACTGGCCGGTCTCGTCGCCCGACGTCCTGGAGGAGATCCACGTGGCGGTGAACCGGACCACGCCTCCCGGGTTCCTGTACGCGAGCGGAGCCGCGGTCGAGGAGGAGCCGTTCCTGCCCGAACATCGGATCACGCTCGAGCAGGCGGTGAGGGCGTTCACCATGGGGTCGGCGTTCGTGAACCACCTGGACGACCGAACCGGATCGATCGAGGTCGGGAAGCTCGCCGACCTGGTGGTCCTGTCGGAGGACCTGTTCGGGCTGGAGCCGGCCCACATCACGAAGGCGAAGGTCGACATGACGTTCGTGGACGGCCGTGCGGTCTACGAGCGAACGGGATCGTGAGATGAGGAGGCGAGGGTATGGCCGAGGTTCACGTCCTGAGTGAGGGCTACATCCGCGAGGGCGACATAGAGCTCCGAGTAGGCTCCACCGTCGGGTTCGTGAGGGACGGCGACACGTTGGTCGTGATCGACCCAGGGATGGTTCCCGGCGTCGGGTCGATCCTGGACCCGCTCACGACGCTGGGTGTCGCCGCCGGCGACGTCACGGACGTGGTGATCTCACATCACCATCCCGATCACACCGTCAACGTCGCGCTCTTCCCGCGAGCACAGATCCACGACCACTGGGCGACCTACCGGGACGATCTGTGGATCTCACGCCCGGCCGAGGGGTTCGACGTTTCGCCCAACGTCTCGCTGATCGAGACCCCGGGGCACACGCCTCAGGACATCACGACCCTCGTGGAGACCGATGAGGGCGTGGTGGCCTTCACGCACCTGTGGTGGATGGCCGAAGGGCCCGCCGATGACCCGTACGCCCCGGATCTGGCGCTCCTGAGGAGCAGCCGGGCCCGGGTTCTCGACCTGGCAACGGCGATCGTTCCCGGGCACGGCCCGATGTTCACCCCCAACGACTTCACGCCGCGCTGAGGGTCGCTGGGCATAGGATCGCCGTGCCGGCCTAGCCGACGAGTGCGCCCACCCGTTGCACGACGTCGCGGCAGAACGCCGCCACATGTGACCGGTCGTCGATGAACTGCGACGGCTTGATGCAGATGGTGGTGAAGCCGCGCGCGATCTGTTCTGGGATGGACGCGAGAGCCTGATCCAGGTCGGCCACGCCCGACGCGTCAGAGAACGAGCCGCGCGTCCCGCCGAGCATCTCCAGCTCGCCCATGTCGCGGCCCGCTTCTTCCATTTCGCGCGCGAGCCGCTCCAGGTCGCCGGGATCGGTGGATCCGAGCGGGTTGAACCCGCTGCCATACGAGACCAACCGGCGGAGGAGACGCTCGTGCAGCGAGCTGCCGCCGAACCACAGAACGGGACCTGTCGGCCGGAAGGCCTTGGGTTCCAGGTAAACATCGGCGAACCGGTAGTGTGCCCCTTCGAACGAGGCGGGACTCTGCCCCCACAACGCGCTCCAGGCCGCCAGGTGCTCGTCGAGCAGCTCGCCTCGTCGCTCGAACGGAACCCCGAGCGCCTCGTACTCGGCCCGATGCCAGCTGACGGTGGGCTGCACGACCAGCCGGCCCTCGCAGAGCAGATCGAGCGTGGCGAGCTGTTTGGCGATCAGCAGCGGGTGACGAAGGGGTGGGATCACGGAGCCGGCGATCAGCCGCAAGCGGCTGGTCGCCTGCGCGATCGCGGCCAGCAGTACGAGAGGATCCGGCCACGGAGTGGCCGGATCCTGGTTGCCGACCAAGGCGTAGTCGCGCGGGTTCACCGGAAGGCCGCCAGAGTCCGCGCCACGCCCCATGACCACGTGCTCGCTGACCATGACCGCATCGAACCCGGCCTCTTCGGCCGCGACGGCGATCCTGACCAGTCCGCGCAGGTCTCGTGGCGAGGTCATCGTCCAGTTCTCGCTCAGGAGCAACACGAGTTTGGGCATCATCCGGCCATCCTACGGAGACGGCCCACACCCAGGTCGTAGACTCGCCGTTCGCGACCACGAGGGTGGTGACGACCACGGCACGAGCGCTCAGAGCGACGACGGTATTCCTGGCGGTAACGGCGATCATGGGCTCCGCGCTGATCACCCGACCGGTCCTTGCCGGCTCCTCGCCCTCTCGGACAGCCGGCTCGTCGGGGGGGGGCGGCAACGCTGGACCCCCTCTCCGCGGAGCACAGCCACCAGATTCGCTCCCCGGGATCGACGTGTCGCACTATCAAGAGACCATCAACTGGACGAAGGTGGCCGCCTCGGGGCGACGGTTCGCGATCGTGAAGGCCACCGACGGGCGTTCGTTCATCGACCCGATGTACGCCACGAACAAGGCCGAGGCTACCGCTGCGGGCCTGGTGTTCGGCGCGTACCACTTCGCGCGTCCCGACGGTTCGGCGAACGACGCGGTCATAGAGGCCAACCACTTCGTAGATGTGGCCCAGCTCGGGCAAGGCGATCTGCTCCCGGTCCTGGACCTGGAGGTGACCGGCGGCCTCACGCCGAAGCGGCTGATCGGATGGATGCTCTCTTGGTTGGATGAGGTCACCGCCAGGACCGGCGTTAGGCCCATGATCTACACGAGCCCATATGGCTGGGCGTCACGGACCAACGACTCGACGGCGATCGTCGACGCGGGCTACACGGTGCTGTGGGTCGCCCATTGGAGGGTGAACGAGCCGACGCTGCCGGCCAACGATTGGCAGGGTCACGGCTGGACGTTCTGGCAGCACAGCAACTGCGGCTCCGTCCCCGGGATCAAGGGCTGCGTGGACGCCGACTGGTTCAACGGGTTGTCTTTCGAAGCGGTGACGATCCCGTCGCCCGACTCCACTCCCCCGACCGCGACGCTCGCCGTCCCACCCGGCGTGAGCGGATCGGTCGACGTCCGTTTCAGCGAGATCGTGCGCGGCGTGACCTCCGACAACGTGACGCTCCGTGTGCTGGATACCGGCGAGGACGTACCGTCAGCACTCACGTGCGTCTCGAAGGACGGTCGCACGGTGGACTGCGCCACGGGGAAGATAGTCAGCGCCACCGTTCAACCGAACGGCCCGTTGATCCCCGGACAGATCTACGCGGCGACGGTGAACCCGTCCGATGCACCCGCTCCGGTCATGGATCGCAGCGACAACGTCGCGCCCACTACGGAGCAGACCTTCGGCGCCCCCTCCGAGATCGAGCAAGGGAGCGAGGCCGTCACGTACGGCTGGCGAACGGTGAAGAAGGCGGGCGCGTACGGGGGCTCCTACGTCAGTGAGCACATCGCGGGGGCGACGGCATCGTTCAGCTTCTCCGGCAAGAAGGTCACCTGGTTCACCGTGACGGGTCCGAGCCACGGGAAGGCGTCCGTATGGATCGACGGTCGTCCGAAGGGGACGTTCGATCAGTACTCGGCGTCGGTCCACACGAAGGTAGCCAGATCGTTCACGGGCCTGGCCCGGGGTCCGCACACGATCACGGTTCGCGCGCTCGGTCAGGCGGGGTCGTCCCGCGGAACGGATGCACAGGTCGCGGTTGACGCCTTCCAAGGGGGCGGGAGGATCATCTGGACGCCGCCGCTCCGAACGACGTGGCAGCGGGCCGCCGTGACCGGCGCATCCGGGGGCAGCGTCGCCGTCGGCGATCAAGCCCGAACAACGGTCTCGCTCACGTTCCGTGGCAGCGGTGTTCGATGGCAGACCGTTCGCGGTCCCGACCAGGGTCGCGCGCAGATCTTCATCGACGGCGCGCTGGTGAAGACCTTGGACAACTACTCCGCCGACACCACCACGGGAGTGCTGCGATCGATCACTGGGTTGACGGCGGGCGTCCACCAACTCTTGATCGTCGTGAAAGGCGAGGCCCGGCCCGCGGCGCATGGGACGAAGATCTCCGTCGACCGGTTCTCGATCCTGGCCTGACCATCGCCGATCCGACCAGCCCGCCAAGGTAGTACGCTTGATACCTCGGGCAACGCCCCGAGGGTTCGCGTCGCGCGACCGATCGGTGGAAGCCTAAGGCTCCACCTCCTTCTCCGCCTCGACGGATCAAAGTGTGCCCTCGGGCAGGAATGAAGGGAGCGCCCATGGCGACGACGAGCAGCAAGCAGGTCCAGTTCGGTCCTCCGGACCGCGGCAAAGATGCGGCGTCTCGCGCCTCCACCGGTCGCCACTGCTCAGAACCTGGCTGTGCCACGGTGCTCTCGACCTACAACGACTCCACCAACTGCTGGCTGCACTCCGCGCCGTCGTACCGGCATCCGCTAGCTCGACAGTAGCGCCACGCCGTGTAAGCCCGATCGACGCCGGGTGAGCCACGACCTCACCCGGCCGATACTCTTCCGTCGCGTGCGCTCCGACCCAGATCTCCGACAGATCCTCACCGAGCGACTGCTGTTGCGCCGCTCACGCGCCGACGACGCCGAAGCCATCTCCGCCTATCGTAGCGACCCCGATGTCCACCGCTACCAGGGATGGGATCGCACCGACCCGGACGGCGTCCGCGAGGAGATAGAAGAGATGAGCGCGCGGGCGCCCGGCGATCCTGAAGGATGGGTCCAGTTCTCGGTGGAGGAGCGCGCCACCGGGACGCTCGTCGGCGACGTCGGTATCAGCCCCGCCGAAGGCGAACCCGGCGTGATCAAGCTCGGTTACACCATGTCGCCACCGGCTCAAGGTCGCGGCTACGCCACCGAGGCGATCAGCGCCCTCGTCACGTACGCGTTCGAAACGCTCGAGGCCGATGTGGTCCGCGCATACGCGAGCGAGGTGAACGTCCCCTCCATCCGTGTCGCCGAGAAGGCCGGGCTCCGCCTCATCGAACGCGTCGAGCGAAGCTACGAGGGCGAGATCTGGTTCGGCGTCCGATACGAGCTCCGTCGCAAGGACCTCAGGTCGACGGGCGACCCGAGGTAGGCTCGGCCATGGCCTACGATGAGGAGCTCGCCGAACGGGTCCGGGCCGCTCTGGGCACCGTCGCGGGCGTGACCGAGATCAAGATGTTCGGCGGGCTCTGCTACACGGTGCGCGGTCACATGGCGGTTGGCGTCACCGGCCAGGATCTGATGGTGCGGATGGACGCAGAGGCGGCCCAGGTGGCCCTCTCCGAGCCCGGCGCCCGGCCCATGGACTTCACCGGCAGACCGATGAAGGGGTTCCTGTTCGTAGGACCCCAGGGCGTGGGGACCGAACGTTCGCTCCAGACCTGGATCGAACGGGGCGTCTCCTACGCGTCGTCCCTGCCGCCTAAGAAGCCGAAGAAGCCGAAGGCTCCCGGATCGGGCCGAACGTCCCGCCCGTAGCCGGCCATCTGCCCCCTGTCCGCTCTCCGAGCTTCGGCCATCCTTCCCCTGAGCGTGAAGACCGCCCGTCCCACCCGGGCGGTCTTCCGTTTGCGGGGCTCGGGCTCAAGGGCGATCGACCCTCGAACTACTCGCAGGCGTCGACGATCTCGCCATCGGTACACGTATCCGTTCCACCGCCGCCGGTGAGGCTGTCACTCCCTCCACCGCCGTCCAAGAGATCATCGCCGTCACCCGAGGTCGGCAACTCCATATCACCGTAGATCTCGTCGTTGCCGTCCTCGCCGAAGAGCCGGTCGTCGCCTAGCTCGCCGAAGATCAGATCGGCGCCATCACCGCCGCGGATCAGATCCGCCCCGTCCTTCGTGGAGTCGTACTTGTCGTTGCCGTCTAGCCGATCCTTCCCGGCGCCGCCCAAGATCGTGTCGGAGCCCGGTCCCCCGGCCAGCACATCGTTGCCATCGCCACCGACCAGCCGGTCCCGGCCCGCTTCGCCGGACAGATCGTCAGCCTGGGGGCTGCCAACCAGGAGATCGTCGCCCGCTCCTCCGTTCTGGACGCCGCCACCGTTCGCACCCGGCAGGCCCGGTCCGCTGTAGAGACGATCGTTGCCGGTGCCGCCCTCCAGGTGGTCGGCCCCGTCGCGACCGTAGAGAAGGTCGTTGCCGTGATCGCCGGTGATCAGGTCGGGGTCGGGTCCACCGTCGATCATGTCGTCCCCGCCGCCACCGTGGATCACGTCCGTGCCGCTCCCGCCGCAGATCCGATCGTTGCCCCCTCCGCCGGAGATGAGGTCCTGGTTCCCGAAGCCCACGATGACGTCTGCGTGAGGTGTGCCGTAGATCGCGTCGACGTGGCTGCTGCCCACGATCGTCGCCGGCCGGCCGAAACAGGTGGGCTGCGCGAACGCGGGCGACGCCGTCAGCGCCCCGACGAGCGCGACGGCGGATGCCGCCCCAGTAAGGACCCACCCACGTCTCACGGCATAGGTGTCGGCAGGAACGGTGCGAGCTCTTGAACGAAGATCACCTCGGTCGCAGCATCGAGCGCCCCGACCGACGGGCGCGGGCATACTAGCTCCGTGATCGGTCCACTCCGCGTGACACGCTCGGTGGTCGTGCCCGAGGGGGAGTTGAGATGGCGGTTCAGCCGGTCGTCGGGCCCCGGCGGTCAGTCGGTCAACACCGCCGACTCGCGCGTCGAGCTCAGTCTCGACGTCGCCAAGACGACGGCGTTGGGTCCTGTACAGCGAGCCCGCGTTCTCGAGCGCCTGGCCGGCCGGCTGGTGGACGGGGTCCTCACCATCACGGCCTCGGAGCACCGATCGCAACTGCAGAACCGCGAAGCCGCGCTCGAGCGGCTCGCCGCGATACTCGCGAAGGCGCTCGCACCTCCGCCACCGCGCCGGCGTCCGACGAAGGCGAGCCGTGCAGCCGTGGAACGCCGCCTGGCGGCCAAGAAGCAACGGGCGAAGACCAAGGAGCTCCGTCGCGCAGGCAACGACGACGACTAGGTTCAGACCGTGGGGTGGGCCTCGACGTAGCCCGGCGGTGGCGTCTCGCCCGGTGCGGGCTCGTGCACGAGCCCAGGCCCCGACTCCGCACGAAGCCCTTCCATCTCGAGCTCGCCGGAAGCCAACAGAGAGAGCATGTCGATGTCCAGCTCTCGTGCGTCGACCGTTCGCCGCACGGTCCACCGGTAGTCGGCGTCGCGGATCCTCTCACTGAGATCTCGCTCTTCCGGCTCACACGAGCTCCCGGTGGCATCGAGGATCATCTTGAGCGTGGGATGGGCGAGAAGCCGTTCGTGGTTACGGACGACCACTCCCACCTCGCCGGTGGAGAGCTCGGCCAGCGTGCCGATCGGGTAGAGACCCATCATCCGTACGAATGCGCGAACGACGCGAGGGTCGAACCCTTTGCCGGCGCCGGCCTGGAGCAGTGACAACGCTTGCCGCCGCTCCTCGGGCTGGCGGTAGGGCCTCGCGCTGGTGACGGCGTCGAAGCAATCCGCGACCGCCACGATCCGCGAGAGCAAGGTCGGCTGACGATTGCCTCGCAGAGAGGGATACCCGGAGGCGTCGTACGCCGCGTGATGCTCCAACACCACGGTGGCCGCCGGGTGATACAGGTCCCGGCTCGTCTGCAGGATCAAACCGGTTCCGTCGACCGGATGGTGCTGCACGATCCGCCACTGTTCCTCGTCCAGCGGTCCCGCCTGTTGCAGGATCTGCCGCGGTACCTTGACCTTGCCGACGTCGTGCAGGAGCGCGCCGATCCCGAGGTTGATCACCTGCACTCGGTCCAGGCCGATCGCGTGCCCGAGTGCCAAGGACAGGACGCAGACGTTGATCATGTGGTGGTACGTGTATTCGTCGTGGGACTTCACGGTCGTCAGCAGGAGCGCCTGCGCGGGGTCCGCCGCGACGTGGTCTGCGAAACGTTCGGTGATCTGCCGGGTCTCGTCCATGTTGCCCGGTTGACCCGCCAGCAGGCGAGAGGCGGTCTCACGGAGGAACTCGAGCCCCATCGCGTAGCTGCCCAGCAGCTCGGTCATCTCGGTTCCCCCGACGCCGGGGCTCTCCCCTCCGGAGTCGTTGATCGCCAGATGCACCAGCTCGTCCTCCGAGTACGGCTCGCCGATCAATGCGCGCACGAAGGCGTCCAGATCCTGATCTCCGACCGTCCGTGGCAGCTCGAACGACTCGATCCCGGCGCGCTCGAACGCTGATGCCAACCGGAGCAGCGTGAGCGACTCCCAGGCGAGCATCGTTCGGCCCAGATAGAAGCGATGACGCGAGCGGAACAGGACCGGGACGGAGCTGGCGGCTCCACGCAGCAGGTCGGCCGCCTGGGCGAGTCCGGCCGCGTGTGCCCGCCTATCCGGGTGGCCAACCGGGTAAAGGCCGTACATCTGAGTGGCCGACGAGAGCGCACGTAGGAACCCTCCGGCGCGGTCGATCGCGATGGGCGACGCCGATCTCATCGCTCACCTCCCGGGTTCGTTCCGCGGACCAACGCTTGCGCTCGCTTGCGTAGGGAGCGCGGGAGGCGCGGCCGCGAGCGCCTGCGTCGGGAGAACGATGCCAGCGCGGTCGCGGCCTCCGGGGAAGCGTGGACGGCGAGCGCGTCCAACGCCGCACGTCGGGTCTTCAGGTCGCCGGATCTGGTTACGACGCCGGCGAGTGCCTCCGCCGATCCGACGCCTGCGATCCCACGCAGCGCCTCGATCGCCAAGAGCCGCACGGACGCGTCGGGCCCGGCGGCCAGCGCACCGAGGTAGGGAGCGGCGGCTTCACCACCCGCGGCGAGTCCGAAGACGGCCTCCCGGCGCACCGCTCCGGCCGCGTGTTTGGCGGCCTCGGCCATCAGATCCAACGACCGGGGATGACGCGAGTAGCGGAGCACGTTGACGGCGTTCCGCACTACGTACCACCTGTCGTCGTCCAGTCGACGTACCACGGGCTCGGATCGACCAGGCGCCAGCTGACGGAGGACGGCCAGGAGCGCAGCTCGGCGGCCGCGGTCTTCCTCATCGGCCAGCTCTGCGAACAACACGTCGACGGCCGTCTCCCCGAACGGGGAGAGCAGCAGGAAGGGCGTAGGTTCGTCTTCGGGCGGCTCATGATCGACGATCTCGGCCACCACGTGGCGGTCGATCGCGAGCGGTGCGAACGCATCGATGAACGAACGTCCGTCGCGTGGATCACGGGACGCCTCCACGGTGGACACGAGCTCCAGCACTCGGAGGTGGTCACGGCGCACTAGCGCCTCGCGCGTGGAACGTGCCCACACGTCCGCGACCAGTTCGAACTGTATCGGATCGTTCTCTAGCTCCAGGTAGTCCTGCAGCGTGGCCAGGCCCAGGGCGTTGCCCTGTCGTTCACCCGCCGTCGAGAGCTCGAGCAGGGCTCGCGTATCGGTGGGTTCGGACGCGAGGAGATGTTCAGCGAGCGCGTCGGCGACCGCCGTCCCAGGCCCGTCGACCGGACTGCCGATCTGCTCGAGGCCGGCGAGGATCGTGCTTCCATCCTCGAACCCAGCCTCAAGCGCTGCGGTGAAGTCCACGATGTCGGGCATGCGGACACCCGAATCAGCCAGCCGCTGCGCCCTGGCCAGCGGCTCGCCCTCGTTCCCCCCCAGGCTCACGATGGCCCGGCTCAGCTCCGCGTTGCTGAGCGAGCCGATCAGCCTTTCCGCGAGCGGATCGGCTGCGCCCTGTTCGACGAGCTTGCCTATGACCGAGCGCCGCAGCTCCTCGGGAAGCACCACCAGCGCGCCGCACAGATCCGAGTAGATGTCCGCATCCGTCGTGACAGGGACGGCGCCACTCGAGAGTGTTCCGCGGAACCGCGCTAGGACGGCCTCGGCCTGATCGTCGATCGAACCCGACAAGCCTTCGGTGAGCGAGGCCGCACTGGTCGGATCCGGCAGGTCGACCAGGGGATCGAACCCCTCCACTGCGACTGGACCACGGCCGCCCGGGTATCGCGTCGGCCCGAGACGCAACAGGGCGAGCGACGTGACGCCGGAAAGACGCGACTCCAGGCCGCCCGTCCGATCGAGCTCCTCGATCGGAGCAGTCAGCGCGGCGAACAGGGTATTCAGATCCGAGACCGACGGGACGCTCATCATCCTCAGGGATTCGGCGCGTCGTTCGAAGCAAACGCGTGCCAAGCGAACCAGCGGCGTCTCGGCGGGAAGCTCCAGGTCCGGGGCGGAGAACCCCTTGGCCGAGATCTCGATGTCGGGGGGGTCGGCCAGCAGGACCGAGCGGGCCGCTTCCTGGATCAGGCCGGCCGTGGTCACGAACCCCGATCGCTCTGGGTCATCCGGATACAGCCGATAGGTCGCCAGCCCGAACCAGAGCTGCCGAAGGAAGCCCGCGACCGCGCGGCTGCGCTCGTTAGCCGTTGCCATAGATGCCCGCTCTTCCCGTTCGACGTTCATAAGTCCTATCGGCCGGGTTCGCACGGGCATGAAATCCGGACGGCCGAGGCTCTTGAACCACCCTTGGAGCCGGAGCGCCTACCATTCGCGCCGTGGACGACCGGATCGTGACCCTGCTGAGCACCGCGCCTCTGATCGACGGGCACAACGACCTGTTGTGGGCGGTACGGGAAGCTCGTGAGAAGGACGGCACCGAGCTCGACGTGGCCCAACGCACGCCTCAGCTCCAGACGGACCTGCCGCGCTTGGGCGAAGGCGGCGTGGGCGGGCAGTTCTGGTCGGTGTATGTGCCCTCGCACCTGCCACCCGACGAGGCGGTGACGAAGACGCTCGAGCAGATCGATGCTCTCTTCGAGCTCGTCCAGCGCCACCCCACGCGCCTGGAGCTCGCGCGGACGGCCGATGACGTCGAGCGGATCGCAGGTGCCGGCCGGATCGCGTCGATGATCGGCGTCGAGGGCGGGCACTCGATAGGTGGCTCGCTCGGCACGCTCCGGATCCTCGCGCGACTGGGCGCCGGCTACATGACGCTCACGCACAACGACGACACGGCCTGGGCGGACTCTGCCACGGGCGAACACCCACACGGCGGCCTCACCACGTTCGGCGAAGAGGTGGTCCGAGAGCTGAACCGGTGCGGCGTGCTCGTGGACCTCAGTCACGTGTCCGACGACACCATGCGTCAAGCGATCGGGGTGAGCGAGGCGCCGGTGATCTTCTCCCACTCGTCGGCCCGGGCGCTGTGCGACGTGACGCGCAACGTTCCCGACGACGTGCTCGAGCTGATCGGCAAGGCCGGGGGCGTGGTGATGGTCGCATTCGTGCCCGTGTTCGTCGCGCCCGAGGGCGCCGAGGCGAACCGGGCATCCTGGGTGAAGGCGCGCGAGCTCCGCGCCCAGCACGGGGAGGATCAAGAGGCGCTCGCCGCAGCGATGGAGGAATGGTGGACCTCACTCGAAGCGGTGCCGGCGACCGTGGTCCAGGTGGCGAACCACGTCGACCACGTGCGCGCCGTCGCCGGGATCGACCACATCGGCGTCGGCGGAGACTACGACGGCGCGGGAACGATGCCCGAGGGACTTGAGGACGTGTCGGGCTACCCGGCCCTGTTCGACGAGCTGGCAGGACGTGGCTACACCGACGAGGAACTCCAGAAGATCGCCGGACGGAACGTGCTCCGCGTGATGCGCGAGGCCGAGCAGGTCGCCGAGCGACTGAGACGTGAACGTCCACCATCGATGGCGACGATCGAGACGACGGACTGAGACGGCCGCACGGGCGCGCTTTGACCGGTCCCAACACGGGGGCATAGGCTCGCCGGAACGCTCTAGGGAAGGCGTTCTGCATGCTGGGTCCATCCACGCTCAGCGGTCTGGCCGAGGAGTTCGAGCGGCTGGCGCCGCTCGTCGATCGCGACGTGGCCCGTCCGGCGAAGTGGCGCGGTCCGATCCGGCGGGAGTACGAGCGTGGGTGGCAAAGCCCCGACGAGCGCGCAGCGCTGGCATCCGCGTTCGATCGATGGATACGCGCCCCGGCTGACGGGTCGCCGATCTCACCAGGGATCCTCATGATGATGCATCGAACCCTGACGGGTGACGAGACCGGGTACCGCTCGGGGCTCGTCCGCGTGGGCTCGCGCGCACTCCCACCCGAGACCGTCCCGCGCGCTCGCGATGTTCCAGGTCTCGTCGAGGCATCGCTAGCACGCGCTGCCGGCGGCTTCGAGCCGCTCCCGCTGGTCGCGGCGCGGCTGCATCTCGAGTTGTTGTTGATACATCCGTTCTCCGATGGCAACGGGCGCGCCGCCCGTCTGGCGGCCTCACACGTGCTCGCGCGGGCCGGCTACCGCTCAACGTTGATCACCGCCGTCGAGCAGCACTCCCGCGCAGACCCCGAGGCCTACGCCCTCGCGTTCGGAGCGCTCCGAGCGGGCGACTTCGTCGATCACGACGGCTGGCTGGAGGTCGCGCTTCGCGCCGCCGTCGGTCGCGTCACGTTCGCCTGCTGGTGGAAGGCGGAAGGGGAGCCGGAGCTCGCGGACGCGGGACAGCTGCGACGGTGGCGGCGACGGCATCCGCGAAACGCCGAGGAGCTGGATCGACAGATCCGCCGGCTGAAGACCGAGGAAGCGGACGTGGTGGCGATGTCCGCTTGAACCCGAGGAAGATCTGGGGCGTCCTGCTCATCGCGGGAGGTCTCATCTTGGGCATCATCGCGGTCGCGGAGATGCTCGGGCGCGGCGACACGGGCGCAGACGCGCAGGGCGTACCGTCTGTATCGTCGACTGGTTCACTCTCGCCGTCGCCCTCCCCGACATCGTCGCCTTCGCCGAGCGAGAGCCCGTCGCCGAGCCCTTCCGTCCGGCCGGCGGAGACGGCCGAGGAGTTCTTCGCACGCTTCTCTGCGGCGCTTCGGTCGGGCAAGATCGCGTTCCAGCTCGCCAGGATGCATCCGTTCGTGCTCGATCGCTATGCCGAGACGGACTGCCGCGCCTACTTCGGTGGACTCGAACTCCCCGACTACGCCGTGGAGGTGCTGGAGACCGGAAAGGCCATGGAGTTCGTATGGGAGACCGATGATCAGCGACGCACCATCCCGAGGGCTGTGACGATCCGCGTCCGGTTGACCGAGGATGGCGATACCTTCGTCGAGACAGACACGCACCTGGTTCTCCGCGATGGCAAGTACCTCTTCCTGAGCGACTGTGGATCGCCGAAGGAGGGCGCCCGATGATCTTCCGACGGAACGTGATCAGGCTCGTACTGCTCGTGCTCACCGGGGTATCGGCCCTCCCCGCACAGACCGCCGCCGCCCAGACGCCGGTCGATCTGGTGGAGCAGCTGGTCGCGAAGCTCACGACGGCCGCAGGCACCGGCGAGGACGTGTTCGCGTGGGACGAACTCCCGCAGACGAGCCAGGCGACCGACGAAACGGACGACCTGTTCGTGGTCGAGGGTGGAACCCCCTCGTACAGACCGCCTTCTGCAGATCTGGTGCAGGAGAGCCAGTTCGGAACGACGTTCTCGGATCAAGCGTTCCGTGAGCTGTTCGGTAAGGACGGAGCGCTCGACTGTGAGGCGGCGACCGTCTCCTGTGCCTCCTACGGCTCCCGAGCGAACCGGTTCGCAGACGGTGCGATCGTCGTCGGCTTCCAACTCGCGGGCACGGCGGAGGTCTCGGGCACCGAGGCTCTGACGATCGCTGTGCTCGCGAACGACGACGATTTCCCTACCTTCCAGGACCCTCGGCCCGCGTCGCCTTTCGTAGACACGAACAAGGCTTGGCGGCTGGATCTGTCCGCGAACGGGGACACCGTGTCGTACCTCCAGGTAACTGGCGGTCCGTTCCAGGAGTTCCGCACAGACGCACGCGTGCTGCTCACGGGAGAGATGGGATGGTTCTTCATCCCGCCGTCGGAGTTCCCGCTCGCGAGCACGATCACCGGCTTCGACGTGCACAGCTTCGCGGTGCCGGGTCCGGACGCACCCGCCAAGCAGCAGGCGGCCGACACGGTCGGAAGCGTCGCCCCACGCACGCTGTCCGTGCCGGTCGGCCCGACGGCGCTGATGCTCTTCGCGCCGGTGACGGTCGCCTCTCCTACGACGTCGCCCTCCCAGTCCGCATCGCCGGTCCCAGATTCCGGGGATGGCCAGGCCGCCTCCGACTCGAGCCCCAACCTGGCCCTCCTGATGGGGTTGGTGTTCTTGGCCGCCGTGATGATCTACCTGGGCGCCGCGCTCCTGATCGGCTCCTGGCCGTTCCCAAGGAAGGAGGAGCCGACCCCGCTGCCGCCCACCGTCGTGAAGGAGAAGCGCACACGTCGCGTCCAGCGGCGGGTGGAGCACACCGGCACGGAGACCATCATCGAAACGATGGAGGAGGAGTACGAGGTCGAGGTCCCGGTCGTGGTGAGACCCCCTGAGGAGCCGAAGGAGGTCTCGCCTCCCGAACCCCCCGAACAGCTCGAGCATCCTCCGGGCGCCGATGTCTCCGACATCCTCGAAGCCACTCCAGGTCCCGGATCGCTCGCGGGGATCGGGGCCGGCGTGGCCATCGCCGAAGGCATGCCACCGGAGACCCCGTGCCTCGAGGAATACCGGCGATGGAAGGCCGCCGAAGGGTTGTGCACCTCGGCCCAGCAGGCGGCGGAGCTGGCGGAGACCGCGGCCGAAGAGGCGCGTGTCGAGCTCGAGCATCTGAGGTCGGAGTTCCCGCCGCTTGGGTTCGATCAGAGCGACGAACCCGTGATCGTGATGGACGACGGAAGCCGTATGAGCGAACTCGACGCGGGGCTGCTGGGTTGGGATCGCGCGAACAGGCCGCAGCCCCCACGACCGAAGGATCCGCGCGAGCGGCTGGAGCAGACGAAGGAGCAACTCCGACGCCTCCGCGACGAGCTAGCACGGATGAAGGCGAAGGAAGCCGAGCTGGCCACGAAGCTCGCCGAGGCCGAGGCGGCCGCACGCCAGGCACGCGCCCACGCCGATGAGGTGTGCGCGCAGGCGGCAGAAGCGAAGGCCGCCTGGGAGCGGTGCGTCGGGGTCTCCGGCGGGGCGAAGGGCGGCGTCGTCGCTCCACCGGGCGGAGGCGAGCAACCGAAACCAGATCAGCCGAAGCCCGAGCCACCCAAGCCGGAGCCGCCGAAGAAGCCTGAGACCCCCGAGCCCCCTGAGGCCCCTGAAACCCCCAAGCCTCCGGCTCCGCGAAAGCCCGAGCCCCCCAAGCCGGCTCCACCCAAGCCCGGGGGCGGAGCAGGCGGCGGCGAGACGCCATCGGGCGGATGCAAGGAGGGGGAAACGAGGGAAACGGACGTCACCACGCTCGTGCTCGAGGTGCCACGCCGGGGAGGAAGGGCGACGATCACGATCACGCAAGAGGCTGGTGGGGCAGTGGAGTTCGAAGGACATCCGGCGCAGGTGTTCCTCGACGCGCGCCAGTGGGCGCAGCCGATCCCCGCGACCATGCGCGGCGGCTCCTCACTCTATCGTCTCGACATCACTCTCCAGATGGAGCGCATCAGCGCCAGGTGCTACCGGGTCGAGCGCTGCTTCGGCGGGCGCTGGGTAGCCAGCTCCGGACGTACCCGGGAAGTGGCGGACCCCGATCCCTTCGAGAAGAAGCTGGTGCATGCCGAGGAGCTAGACGGTGAGGCTCTGCGCCGGGCCCTGAACCGGGCACGGGGCACGTTCATGACAGCCGATGCATCCAGGGAGAAGCTGGACTCGTTCTGCGAGTGATGAACGCGATGACGGAGCAGATCGACGTCGATGGACCGCGCTCTCTGTCGCCTTCGCTGGCCAGCCGGTCGCCGGTGCAACGCCCAAGCGTGCGGATCAGGCAGAGTGACGCGATGAGCTGCTCCGCACACGCCTTCGCGGACGCCGTTCGATCCGGGGGGAATCCAAGATCCGCGAGCGACTCATCCATGCCGGCCAGGCAGAGGATCCCGTAGGCCGTCCTGCGCCGAGCAGCCGGTTCCGATCCCGGATGAGCGGCGGCGAGTTCGGAGTCGAGTAGGTGTTCCAGTTCCAGGTACATCTCCCGGAGGCGCTCTCGCAAGACGGGATCGTCCGCGCTTGCCCCGATGAGCGTGTCGACCAAGCGGGCCGTCGGGTCTGAGGTCTCCTTGGCGAAAACCGCCTCAAGGAGCGTTCTCAACCGCTCGGCCGGTGGGCGACCCTCGCCCAGCGCCTGCAGTCTGTTGACGTACCGCTCGCGGACGTGGTCGAGGAGGGCACGGTCCACGTCGACGCGGTTTCCCAGGTAGTGACGGACCAGGCCGCGCGTAACCCCAGCCTCCTCGGCGATGCGGTCAAGCGTCGCCCCCTCTGAGCCGTGCTTCAGGAGCGACCGGGCATACGCCTCCAGGAGTTGAGGGCGCCGGAGTTCCGCAAGACTCGGTCTTGGCATGCCGTCGATTCCTTATCCAGAGCGCCTATCATACGCGCCTCCATCGGAGCTCGTAGCCTCTGGAGACGCGGTTGACAAAGGGGCGAGTTTCTTATCTACTCTGGCAAAGAATCGGGGTGTCGGCGCTTCAGGAGTGGAGGAGACGTTATGAGACTCGTATCCGTTGGAGGCAAGGTCGCGGCCGGGATCGCGGTCGTCACCATGCTCGCGCTGGGTCTCGGGCCCATCCCGGTCGAGAGGGCCGCCGCCGATCCGTCGCTCGTCGACAGCCTCGACATGGGCTACGTGCGGCAGGTGACGAAGCACCTCACGACGATCGGCTCCGTGCCGGGCGGATTCCGTGTCGCCGGCACGCCCCAGGATGAGGAAACCGCCGACTACCTCGCCGACCAGATGGATGCGATCGGACTAGAGGATGTATCTGTCGAGACGCTCACCGTGGACGGGTGGCTCTTCGAGGGCGCTTCGGTCCGGGTGAAGGGATCAGGCCTCGACCGCACCTTCCGGGCATCATCCCTCGGAGGCATCCCCGGCACCCCGTCCGGAGGCGTTTCCGGGCGGATCGTCCCTGTCGGGTACGGCACCGCTCCCGAGTACCGTGGTCTCGACGTCGAGAACAAGATCGTGTTCGCCTGGTGGGACTACGACAGCGAGGGCATCTGGCCGAACTACATCGCGTACGAGGCGAAGGCCCATGGCGCCAGAGCCGTCATCATCGCCTCGGCCCCGGCGAACGGGTGGTACACCGCGGGGGACGGACGGGCGCTCGGTAGCAACGACGCGGAGTGCAGCACTACCCTCTGCGTCCCGCTCGTCGTCATCAGCCGGCGCTCGGCGGCGAAGCTCGTCGACGCGCTCGACACGGGCCGGGTGCAGGGCACCGCCGAGCTGAACGCTCAGAACCTCCTCGACGCGACGGGCCACCAGCCGATCGGCCAGATCACCGGCACCGAGTATCCGGACCGGGCGATCGTGTTCACGGCACACCAGGACGCGTGGTTCACCTCGGCCGCCGACGACTCGGTCGGCGTCGCGATGATGATGGCGATCGCGAAAGCGGCGATCGACAGCGGGTACCAACCGAAGTACACGTGGATCTTCGCTCCCGTCACCGGAGAGGAATACGGGCTGGCCGACGCCTACTACGACTGGCTCCAGGGCGCGTTCCACCGGATCACGTCCTCGCACACCGAGTGGCAGACGCAGGCGATGGCCGTGCTCAACTGGGAGGTCCACTCTCCGCCCTACTACCTGGGGGCAGGGGTCCCGCGCGAGCTCCGCTCGTTCCTCGGCGGGTCGCTCGCCTCTAGTCAGGCGGACGGGCTGATCGACGGATTCAGGCTCTCAGAGGTCTACGCCTGGAACGACGGGTTCACTTACACGGCCGAGGGTGCGCCCGCCGTTACGTTCGCGGCCGCCGGCCCCGACTACTGGGGTCGCTACCACACGGACTACGACTCGCTCGAGACCCTCGACTTCAAGGCGCTCGAGCCGGTCCTGCAGGCCGAGACCCGGGTGGCGCTCGACCTGGACGACACCCTGATGCCGTACCGCTTCGGGGGAAGGATCAACAACCTGGAGGCAAGCATCGACCCGGCATCGATGGCTCGCTACGACGCCGACGCTCAGGGGGTGGCCGACGCCACCGCCAGACTGAAGGCCGCATGGCAGGCAGCGAAGGACGCGACACCCTCCGTCTGTGCTTCGATCGCTCTGCGGGAGGCGACCAGGATCTCGGACGACCAGCTCACCGCGTTGTCCTTCTCCGACGACACGATCTATCCGCATCAACAGGTCCAGTGGGATCTCTATCTGCTGGCTGCCGCGATCCGACAGCTTTCCCACGGCCGGGCGCAGAAGGCCGCAGGTTCGATCGCGGGTATCGACCTGAACGGGCTGGCACCGATCCTGAGCCGGGCGCCGTTCCTGGAGGAGCTGATGCACCACGACCCGGGATACGAGCGCATCTCGTGGGGAGCGCAGGGCCAGTTGTCTGATCCGATCGACCTCTACGGCGTGTGGCACAAGGTCGCATCGTCACGGCCCGGAGCGGACTTCGAACAGCAGATCGAGCGCCTGCGGGCGGCCCGCGCCGCGACGATCCCCGTCTATCGCGGTCGGATCGACGGGCTCATCGCAAGCGTGAACGACGTGGCGGCCGAACTCGAGGCGGTGGCTGCCTGCTGAGCACAGCCTCGAGCGAACATCCGGTCTGAGGCTCGAAGCGTTGAGTTCGGCGTGTGACGGCCGCGAGCCGGATGGGGCAGACTGAACCTTCTCTTCCAAAGGGGGGCTCTGGCCCATGAGGACGCTCATCACCGGCGGTACCGTCGTCACCGCCATCGAGACCACGCAAGCCGACGTCGTTATCGAAGACGAGAAGGTCGCCGCGATCGGCCGGGGTATGAGCGTCGAGCCGGACGTCACGATCGACGCCACCGACCGATACGTGATGCCGGGTGGCGTCGACGTCCACACTCACATGGAGCTGCCGTTCGGCGGAAGCTTCTGCTCGGACGACTTCGAGACCGGCACCCGCGCCGCGGCGTTCGGCGGCACGACCACGATCGTCGACTTCGCGGTGCAGGACTACGGCGAGGGTCTGCGCCAAGGTCTGGATCGGTGGTTCGCCAAGGCGCAGAACGCCTGCACCGACTACGGCTTCCACGTGATCGTCCGCGAGGTGAACGACCAGGTCCTCAAGGAGATGGACGAACTGGTCGGCGAGGGAGTCACGTCATTCAAGCTGTTCATGGCATATCCGGGTGTGTTCATGCTGGACGACGCTTCGATATTCCGAGCCATGCGCCAGGCGGCCGACTCGGGCGCGCTGATCATGATGCACGCCGAGAACGGCGGCCCGATCGACGTGCTGGTCCGTCAGTTCCTGGAGGAAGGCAAGACCGATCCCATCAACCACGGCCTGACGCGCCCCGCCGTCATGGAGGGCGAAGCTGTGCACCGGGTGTTCAAGCTGGCCGAGCTTGCGGGCACGCCTGCCTACATCGTCCACCTGTCCTCGCGGGATGCGCTGAACGCGCTCCGCGAGGCGCGCGATCGCGGTCAAGCCGCCTTCGCGGAGACGTGTCCGCAGTACCTCTATCTGAGCCAGGACGACATGGCGAAGCCGGGCTTCGAGGGCGCGAAGTACGTCTGCTCACCACCGCTCCGCACGGCCGACCACCAGGAGGAGCTCTGGATGGGGCTGCGCTCCGGCGACCTCTCGGTCGTGTCCACCGATCACGCGCCGTTCAACTACGAAGGTCAGAAGGACCTGGGCAAGGGGGACTTCTCCAAGATCCCGAACGGGCTTCCCTCCGTCGAGGATCGGTTCACGCTGCTGTACGGAGGGGTCGAGGCGGGCCACATCGACCTGAACCGCTTCGTGGAGCTGGTGGCCACCGCGCCGGCCAAGATGTTCGGCCTCTACCCGCGCAAGGGAACGATCGCGCCGGGATCCGATGCCGACATCGTGGTTTTCGACCCGAAGAAGGAGCGGACGATCTCCTCGTCCACCCACCACATGCGCGTGGACTACTCGGCCTACGAGGGCCGCGTGGTTCGCGGGCTCCCCGAGGTCGTCATGCAACGCGGCGAGGTCCTGGTGAGCGGCGGGGAGTTCCTGGGCAAGCCGGGACAGGGACGCTTCCAGCCCAGGAGCCGGCTCACGGCGTAGCCGTGGCAGTCGGCGGTCCGGACGAGGTCCGTGGCCCGACGAGCCCGACGAGGTCGTCGGGCTTCACCGGTACCCGGTTCAGCTCGCGTCCTGTCGCATCTCGCAGGGCGGCGACGATGGCCGCGGTGGCCACGACGGTCGACGGCTCGCCGACGCCCTTCGCACCGAAGGGCACGCCCGGCTCCGGTTCCTGCACCAGCACCGTCAACATGGGCGGCATGTCGAGGATCGTCGGGATCAGATAGTCGGTGAACGACGCGTTGCGGATGTGGCCATCCTCGAGTAGCAGCTCCTCCATCAGCGCCAGACCCAGGCCCTGCGCCGTCCCGCCCTCGACCTGTCCCTCCACGCTCTTGGGGTTGAGCGCGTTGCCGACGTCTTGGGCGGCGGCTATCTGGATCACGCGGACCAGTCCGAGATCCTGATCCACCTCCACGACCGCGCGTTCGACCGCGAAGGCGAACGAGACGTGGACATCCCCCTGTCCCGACTCGTCCATGGGTTGGGTAGGACGGTGGTGATAGACGCGGGTCGCTTCGATGGGCTCGCCCAGGAGATCCGCGACCGAACCGAGCGCGGACCCCTCGGCCAACACCTGTCCCCCGTCCAGGCGTAGCTCGACGGCCCGGTCGATCGAGGGCGTTCGGGCCCGCACACGATCGAAGAGCTTGTTGCGCACGGCGGCGCACGCGAGCTGCACCGCCCCTCCAGACATCATGGTCTGCCGCGAAGCCGAGCTGGAACCCGCGGAGCCGATGCTCGTGTCGGATGGATCGAGGATCACTTCTTCCACACCCAGCTCGCTGCGAGCGATCTGCATCAAGACGGTGTGCACACCCTGGCCGACCTCCGCCGCCGCGCTGTGTATCTCCACGAGCGGCCCGTCGGCTCCCATCGAGAGCCTGACGCTCGCCTCCGACGAGTCGTCGAACCCCTCGCTGTAGGCCGTGTTCTTGTACCCGACCGCGAAGCCGACACCGCGTCTCAAGCCCTCACCGTGCCCGACGTTCTGCGCTCCCCCCGGGACGGTGATGGGATCCCTTCCGTCCAGACCCGCCGCCCGCTCGGGCGGCATCGGGATCGCCGCGCATCGCTCGATGAGCTCCCTGACCGGCGCAGTCCCGCCGATGACCTGGCCCGTGGGCAGGGTCGAGCCGGTGGACAGGGCGTTCTTCAGGCGGAGCTCGACCGGGTCCATGCCCAGTGCGTGGGCGAGCTTGTCCATCTGTCCCTCGTAGGCGAAGCAGGCCTGGACCGCGCCGAACCCACGCATCGCGCCGCACGGCGGATTGTTGGTGTAGACGCCCGTCCCTTCGATGAGCGCATTCGGAACCTCGTAGGGCCCGCATGCGAACGTGGCGGCGTTTCCGATCACGGCCGTCGACGACGAGGCGTAGGCTCCTCCGTCCATCAGCAATCGGGCCCGGACGTTGACGAGGCTGCCGTCAGTGTTGGCTCCGTGACGCATCCAGATCCGCGAGGGATGGCGATGCACGTGGCCGAGGAAGGACTCGGCACGTCCGTACGACATCTTCACGGGCCTGCCGGTGTGCAGTGCCAGCATGCTCGCGTGTATCTGCATGCTGAGGTCCTCGCGTGCGCCGAACGCTCCGCCGACCCCCGCGAGATGCACGCGGACCTTCTCTTCGGGCAGACCCAGGCAGGGTGCCATCTGCTGGCGGTCTACGTGCAGCCACTGGGTGGCGACGTAGACGTCGATCCCTCCGTCCTCGGCGGGCACCGCCAGACCCGCCTCCGGCCCCAGCGGCGCCTGGTCCTGCATCCCCGTCTCGTAGTAGCCCTCCACCCACACGTCGGCATCCGTATCGGGATCGCCGTGGACGATGCGGACGTTGCGCAGGATGTTGCCGAGCCCCGCGACCTTCGGCGCGTCGGGCCTGAGCGCCTCCTCCATGTCGGTGACGGCCGGGAGGATCTCGTAGTCCACCACCACGCTGGCCGCCGCCCGTCGAGCCAGCTCCGGATGCTCGGCCGCCACGATCACGACCGGCTCTCCCACGTACCGCACCTCGTCCCAAGCCAGGACGGGCTGGTCGGCGACATCCAGGCCGTACGTCCTCTTGCCGGGAACGTCGTCGGCGGTGAGCACGGCGTAAACCCCGGGGCTCGCCACCGCGCCCGCCACCTGTATCGAGCGGATCCTGGCGTGCGGATGAGGGCTGCGGAGCGTATGTCCCCAGAGCATCTCGTTCGCCCACAGGTCGCTCCCGTAGGCGAACGAACCCTTGGTCTTGGGGATCCCGTCTATCCGCGCGACGTCTTCCCCCATACCCCCCCGGGTGCGATCCCTCAGGCGCGTGTCACTCAAGGTCGACACCTCAGCTCTTCCCCGCCAGGCGCCGCCCGACCCGCCGGGCTTCGGCCGCAACCTCGTCCTCATCGACGTTGGCCAGGCGGCCCTCACGAACGACAACCCTGCCCTCCACGAAGAGATGCCGCACCTGCTTGGGAGCGCACAGGAGCACCGCCGCGACCGGGTCGGCCTCGGCGCCGGCGAAGCCGAGGCCATCCAGCCCGACGAGAGCGATATCGGCTCGCTTCCCGGGCTCGAGCGATCCGATGTCGTCCCTGCCCAGGCACGCCGCGCCGCCCCGCGTTGCCACCCGCAGGACGTCACGGGCGGCCATAGCCTCCGCGCCTCCGAACGCTCGCGCCGACAGCAGAGCCTGACGCGACTCGGCGAGCATGTTGCCGATGTCGTTCGACGCCGAGCCGTCCACACCCAGGCCGACGATGGCGCCCGCGTCGAGGAGCGATCGGGCGGGAGCGATGCCCGAGCCGAGCCGCATGTTCGACGAGGGACACCAGGCGACACCGGAGCCGGTCTCCGCGATCCTGTGGATGTCTGCGTCGTCCAGGTGCACGCAGTGGGCCAGCCAGACGTCTGGCCCCAACCAGCCTTGTTCCTCGAGCAGTTCGATCGGACGTTTCCCGAAGGTCTCCAGGCAGAAGGCCTCTTCGTCCTTCGTCTCGGCGATGTGCGTGTGGAGCCTGACACCCAGACGACGAGCGAGCTCGGCCGACTCGCGCATCAGCTTGTCGGTGGCGGAGAAGGGCGAGCACGGAGCCACCCCGATCCGCAGCATCGCGCCCGGCTCGGGGTCGTGGAACCGCCCGACCGTATCCTCGGTCTGCGCCAGGATCGTGTCGGTCTCCTGAACGACCGAGTCGGGCGGCAGCCCTCCCGCCGAGCTGCCCAGATCCATCGAGCCCCGGCAGGGGTGGAACCGCAGGCCGATCTCGGCCGCCGCCTCGATCTCGGTTTCCAGCAGCTCCCCCGCCCCCTGGGGGAACACGTAGTGGTGGTCCGCGGTCGTGGAGCATCCGGAGAGGGCGAGCTCGGCCAGGCCCACGGCCGACGCCGCACGCATCCACTCCTGGTCGACGCCGGCCCACACGGGGTAGAGCTCGGTGAGCCAACCGAACAACCCCTGGTCGGCCGCCCGAGCCCGGGTCATGGTCTGGTAGAGGTGGTGGTGCGTGTTCACCAGACCGGGGATGGCCACGGTGCCGCGGCCGTCCACGCGCTCGGCTCCCTCCGCGCCGGGGGGCGCACCCGAACCGGCCCATGCGATGACGCCGTCGTTCACAAGGATGGAGCCCCCTGCGATCTCGGATCCTCGGTCGTCCATGGTCACGACGACCTCGCACGACTCGATGAGCACCTGGCCCACCTAGCTCGCCTCCTCGGGCATCCGCTCCGCGGCGAGCCACACCGCATCGAGGATCTTCGCGTACCCCGTGCAGCGACATAGATTGCCCGACAGCGCCTCTCGAACAACGGGCTCGGTCGGCGCCGGGTCATGCTCCAGCAGGTCGGTCACGGCCACGATCAGGCCCGGCGTGCAGAACCCGCACTGAACCGCGCCCGCATCGACGAACGCCCGCTGTACAGGATGGACCTGGTCGGTCGCCGCGAGCCCCTCGACCGTTCGGACCTCTCGCTCATGCGCCTGCGCCGCCAGGACCAGGCACGAGCACACCAGCTCGCCGTCCAGCCAAACGGTGCACGAGCCGCATTCGCCTTGTTCGCATGCGTTCTTCGACCCGGGCAGGCCCATCTCCTCCCGCAGCACATACAGGAGGTTGGAGCCGGGCCAGACGTCGGCCTCCCGCCACTCGCCGTTGACGCTCACCCGGATCAGCACCGCCACCCCCCGGTCATGTTCGCTCGATCCCATCCCGGCGCGACGCCAGGGCCCACCCCAGCGCACGTCGCGCCAGGACCAAGCATGCGTGTCGCCGGTACGCGGCCGACCCTCGCACATCGTCGATAGGTCTCGCCGCGGCCGCGACCCGTTCGGCGAACCCCTCTATCTCCTCCGAGGCCAGAGCCGCCGCCGGCTCGTCCCATGTGCCGGACCGAGCCAGCGCCTCGGCCACGAACACCTCAGCGTCGGGCGCACGCAAGACGGTCGGTCCCACGGATCCGAGGGCGACGCGGACCGCGCGGGCGTCCTCGTCCAGCACCAGACACAAGCCGGCCACCGAGATCACCATGGCGTTGCGCGTCCCTATCTTCGAGAACGAACCTGGCCCGCGAACCGCTCGCCATCTGGCGCCCAGGATCAGCTCTTCGGGTTCCAAGGCGGTCTGTTTCGGGCCGAGGTGGAACTCGTCCCAGCGCAAGGTCCGGGTGCGCCTCGCGCTCACGAGGACTATCTGCGCGTCGTAGGCGGCGAGCACCGGTAGCGCATCGCCGGCGGGCGAACCGGTGCCCAGATTGCCTCCCACCGTTCCGCGGGTGCGGATCTGTGGGGAGCCCACCGTCCGGGACGCCTGCGCGAGCGGCGTGAGATCGGACAGCTCTCGCAGGATCCGGCCATACGTCACGCCCGCCCCGAGGAAGATGGCGCCCTCCTCTCGCCTCCACTCGCGCAGCTCTGGCAGGCGGCAGATGTCGATCATGATCTCCGGCCGGCGCAGGTCGAAGTTCAGCTCGACCATCACGTCAGTACCTCCGGCTATCGGGAGCGCTCCCGGGTGGGCGGCCCTCATCTCCAGGGCCTCGTCGAGCGTCCGCGCCAGCAACACATCCATGAAGGATCCCCTTAGAACTCCCCGTCGGCGAAGGCGTCGATCATCGCAGGCACATCGTCTCCGACCGGGTAAAGGATCGGGCAGGTGCAGCCGGCCTCGACGTACTCGCGGACCTTCGCCCTGCACTCGTCGGGCGTTCCCGCGGCGGAGATCAGCTGCACTGCTTCGTCTGGCACGAGCTTCATGGCGCGGTGGATCTCCTCCGGTCCCGCCGGCCACGTGAGGACCTTGCCGATCTCCTCGATCAGTGCAGGGTCGATGCCGCTCGCCTTCATGATGTGCGGCTGCTGGCCAAGGTATTGCGTGAGCAGCTCACGAGCTCGATCGAGCGCGACGTCTCGATCGTCGTCGAGCGAGCACACGACCAGCTGCGGACGATCGATGTCTTCCACACTTCTACCTACGCGAGCCGCTCCGGCGGCCAGAGCGCGCATGGCCTCCTGGTTGTATAGAGGTCCCACCATGTAGTTGAGCACCACTCCGTCCGCGATCTCGCCGGCGAGCTCCATCATCTTCATCCCGGTCGCTCCGACGTAGATCGGAACGTTCTTCGGCGAGCGATCGCCGTGCACGATGTCGATCTCGATGTCGTCGACATGGACGAGCTCCCCGTGGAACGTCACGCGTTCCATCGCCAGGAGCCGTCGCACGACCTCCACGGTCTCGCGCATCGCCAGCAGGGGTTTCCGACGCTGGATCCCGACCTTCGAGGCGAGTGGGTCCCACCAGGCGCCGATGCCCAGCAGGATCCGTGCCGGGCGCGAGGTCGTCCAGCGTCGAGAACGTGGCCGCGAGCAGACCGACGTTGCGGGTCCAATTGTTGACCACACCCGAGCCGACCTTGATCCGATCGGTAACGGCGGCGAACGCGGCCATCGGCACGGTCGCTTCTCGGACCAGCCGGCTCTCGGCCTGCCACACCGCCTCGAATCCCCGCTCCTCGGCGTAGCGCGCATACTCCATCCCCTCGCGGATCGGATGCTTGTCCTGCAGATACAGCGCCACCCTTCCCTCGGTCCTCACGCTCAAGAGGCGTCTCCTCCCAACGGATCGAAGCCGTGCGGCTCGATCGACGAGTACCGCTCCCACAGGCGTCGGGCGACCTCCGAGGCTTTCGCCGCGAGTTCGTCTTGGTCGACCTTGACGAGCCGCCGTTCCCGCACCACGAGCTCGCCGGCCACGATGACGTCTCGCACAGCGCGGGAGGCGAGGCCGAACATCCGATGTCCGGCCAGGTTCTCGGCCGTCAGCGGGGTGGGCACAGGAGCATCGAGCACCACGAGATCCGCGGCGGCCCCGGGCTCGATCCGCCCGAACGCCGTCTCTTCGAAGAGCCTGCCCACGAGGCGGCCGCCCTCGGCCAGGCGTGCCGACGGCCATCCGATCGGGAACGAGACGTCGTCATCCCTGGCCCGGAAGTACGCAGCCTTGGCCTCCGCGAACATGTCGGCGCCGATGCCATCGGTGCCCAGCGCGACCCTATCGCCGAGCGCTGCGACCGCCGCATGACCGACCGAGTTGTTCATATTGGACGTGGGGTTGTGCGCGACCGACGCACCCGACTCCCGCACGGACGCCGTCTCGGCTTCGTCAAGGTGGATGCAGTGGGCGAGCAGGGCGCCATCATGCAGCACGCCCGCCTTCTCGAGCCTCGGAACCACCCTGATGCCGAAGCGCTCGACCGCGTCTCTTTGATCGCTCACGTCTTCAGCGACGTGGATGTGCAGGCCCGCGCCCGTCCGTGCCGACACATCCACGCACGCGTCGAGCGTCTCAGGCGAGAGCGTGAAGGACGCGTGGGCCCCCACCATGCCTCGCGCCAGGGGCCGGCGCTGCGCGAGGAACCGTTCGTTCTCAAGTACTCCAGCCGCGGCGATCCCGGCGCCGTCCCTGTCGCTCACCTCGTAGCAGAGCACCGACCGTATGCCGACCTCCTCGAGCGCGTTGGCCACGATGTCGAGCGAGCCGTCGACGGCGTTCGGGGATGCGTGGTGATCGACCACCGTGGTGGTTCCGCAGAGCAGCGCTTCCATGCCGCCGACCAGCGCGGAAGCGCGGATCGACTCCTCATCCAACGCCCGGTCCAGCCGCCACCAGATGCGCTGGAGGATCTGCACGAAGTTCTCAGGTGGGGCGAGCCCGTAAGGCATGCCGCGCGCGAGAGCGGAATACAGATGGGTGTGGGCGCACACGTTGCCCGGCACGATCAGGCACCCGGTGCAATCGAGCCTGGTCCCGCCGCCGGTGGCACTCCCCGGCGCCGAAACGTGGCCGCCTTCCACCACCACGTCGGTCCGTTCGATCATGGGGGGCTCGAGCGCGGAGACCACCGTCCCCCCCGAGAGCACGAGGGTCATCGTTCGCCCGCTCCGCCTACGCCCTCGCGCCTTCACCGGCCTCGGCGCGCGCCGAGGCCAGCCGCGGCACCGCCGCGCGGGCTGCAGGGGAATCGGTCATCGGCAACCGTGTCCTACGCACCCTGTCGAACGCATACAGCGCTCCGGCGACGGCACCGGCCGTCGGAACCAGGGCTATCTCGCCGACGCCCTTAGCACCGTAGGGCCCCTCCGGCTGGTGCTCCTCTACGAAGATGCACTCGAGCGGCGGCATCCCCATCGGAGGGATGATGTTGAGCGACTTCAGCGTCTGCGTCATCGGGATGCCATCCGCCATCACGAGCTCCTCCGACAGCGAGTGTCCGAGACCCATGTGGAGTCCGCCCTCCACCTGTCCTTCCAGGAGCGTTGGATTGATGACCTTGCCGACGTCGTGTGCGGCGACGATCTTCTCGATAGCGCCGTCGTCGTCAAGGATCACCACCTGGGTCGCCCAGCCGTAGGCGAAATGCGTTGCGGACCCCTCGGGCCCTTCGCCGGGCTTGTGCGTCCAGTCGATCAACACCTCGCCATAGAACTCTTGTCCCGCAAGGTCTTCTAGGCGTCCACCGTTCATCGCGGCCTTGAGCTTGGCCGCCGCCTCGATGACTGCTCGCCCGCCCAGCACGGTCGCGCGTGAGGCTGTCGTCTGCCCCGTGCCGAGCTCCCGCATCGTGTCGACGACGACCACCACGCGGTCCGGTGTAAGACCGAGCTCCTCGCACGCGATCTGCATCAGAGCCGTGTTCGAGCCCTGGCCCATCTCGGTCCATGAGTGGAACAGGGTCACGCCGCCGTCAGATCCCGGTCGCAGGATCGCCTTCCCGTACTCCGGGAGGCCGTTGCCGATGCCCGTGTTCTTCACGCCGCACGCAACGCCAGCGTGTTTCGCGCCTCGATAGGCATCTTTGACCGCGAGCAGCGTTCTCTTGAGACCCACGCCGGGGCCCAGAACCTGACCGGTCGAGAACGTATCGCCGACCTCCAGCGCGTTGCGCCAGCGGATCTCCCAGCCGTCGATCCCCACCTTCTCGGCCAAGATGTCCATCATGCCCTCGATGGCGAAGTTCGACTGGTTGGCACCGAAGCCGCGCATCGCCCCGCACGGTGGGTTGTTCGTGAAGACCGCGCGAGCCTCGATATCCACGTTCGGCACCCGGTACGCGCTGCAGGCGTGACCCGCAGCTCGTTCGAGGACCTTGTCGCCCACGCTCGCGTACGCGCCGGTATCTCCCACCATCCGGCTCCGGACCGCCACCAGCCGGCCCTCTTCGTCGCAGCCGACCGTGTACTCCATGGTGATGGGGTGTCGCTTCGGGTGGAAGCGGATGCTTTCGGCCCTGGAGAGCGTGAGGAGAACGGGCCGTCCCGTCATGCGCGCCAGCAAGCATGCATGCGTCTGGACGTTCAGGTCCTCCTTGGCACCGAAAGCGCCGCCGTTGGAGACCTGGGTCACGCGCACCTGATCGTTGGGCACCCCGAGGAAGGACGCGATCTGGTCTCGGTCTTCCCAGACACCCTGCCCCTGGGAGAAGCAGTGGATGCCTTCGTCGGTCGGCATAGCGAAGGCCGACTCGGGCTCCAGGAAGGCATGTTCGATGAACTGCGTCCGGAAGGTCTCGGTGGCAACGTGCGCGGCCGTCGCCAGCGCACCGTCCACGTCGCCCCGCTTGACCTCGGAGATCGAGAAGAGATTGCCGTTCTCGTGGATCTCCGGAGCACCGTCGGCGATCGCGTCGAATGGATCGGTGACGGGCTCGAGGACCTCGTACTCGACATCGATCAGAGCCGCAGCCTCTCGCGCGGCCACGCGGTCTTCCGCCGCTACGACGGCCATGACGTCGCCGACGTAGCTCGTGATCTCGCCCTCCGCGACGAACTGTCGCCAGTCCTTGACGATCAACCCCTGCCTTCGCTCCCCCGGCACGTCCTTCCACGTGGCGACGGCCGCGACGCCGGGGTATGCCTCAGCCCTCGACGTGTCGATCTTCGTGATGAGCGCGCGCGGATGCTCGGACCAGGCAACGGCCCCGTGCAGCATGCGGGGCGCCTTCATGTCGTTGATGTAGGCCTTGTCGCCGAGCGCGAGGTCGTGCCCCTGGTACCTGGCCGTCCTAGACCCGACGCGGCCGCTACGGTCGATCTCGGGCATCGGCTCGCCACGCCTGGCCCCGGCCACCAACCGGATGGCGTCGATGATCTTGACGTAGCCGGTGCACCGGCAGAGGTTCCCGGCGAGCGCCTTGGCCACATCCTCACGAGACGGGTTCGGGCTCTTCGCCAGTAGCGATTCGGACTTCATCACGATGCCGGGCGAGCAGAACCCGCACTGGGACGCTCCGGCCGCGACGAAGCAGTCCGCCCACTGGTGCCGCCGATCGGGTGTGAGTCCCTCCTGGGTCGTGATGCTCTTCCCGATGAACCTGGCGGCAGGCTGCGCGCACGATACGACGGCCTTCGCGTCGACCAACACGGTGCAGGCGCCGCACGATCCTTCCGGCGCGCATCCGTCCTTGACCGACGTGACACCGCAGCCCACGCGCAGGAGGTCGAGGAGGCTGGCGCCCCCGCCGACCTCGACGGACATCGGCTCACCGTTGAGTATGAATTCCACCCTGAGCCTCCGGTCCCGAGCCATGCTGGCCCGCGTTCAACGAGTCGTCAATCCGTGCCCACGATCTGGCGATAGGCCTGTGGGTCGGTTGCCCCTTCCGTAGAGACCACCAGCACGGTGCTGCCACCGTCGACGCCCAGCGAGCGCCGCGCGTCCTCAGCGGAGGGGCCGGTCAGGACTTCGAGCAGCCCGCCCAACCCCGAGGCGCCGGACTCCCCGGAAACGATGCCCTCCTTCGCGAGCAGTCGCATCGCCTCGCGCGCACGTTCGTCCTCGATCGCGACGAACACATCGATACCACGGGAGAGCACGGGCCAAGCGATCAGCGACGGCGTCCCGCAGTTGAGGCCAACCATGATCGAGCGGTGAGGACCCGGAACGCTCACGACCGTTCCCGCGCGAGCGGACTCGAGCGCACAGTCGGCGTCGAGGGGCTCGACGCCGACGATCGCCGTGTGTCCGACAGCGTCGGGGCTCCGCAGATGCTGCACCACCGCACACGCGAAGGCCCCAACGCCGATCTGGGCGGCCGCGAGGTCGATCCGGTCGCCTGTCGCATCGAGCGCTCCCTGCACCTCGCGCATCACCGTTCCGTATCCCTCGATGATCCACCGCGGAACGCGGTCGTAGCCGGGCCAGGAGGTGTCGGAGATCACGAGGCAGTCATCAGACGCCTCGGCCGCCGATCGACGGATCGTCTCGTCGTAGTCGCCGTCCACCACGGTCACGCGGGCGCCCTCCGACGCGATCGCAGCGATGCGCGCGTCCGACGTCCCTTCAGGCACGAGGATGTCAGCGCCCAGGCCCAGGAGCGCCGCCATCCGCGCGACCGCTCGGCCGTGGTTCCCGTCGGTCGCCGCCGCGAGCGAAAGGGGCTTGATCGGTGCCAACAGCTCGCCGAGTTGATCGAACGTCTCCCAAGCGGGGAGCGGATCGCCCAGCTTCTCCAGGACCGCTCGATAGACGGCCCAGGACGCGCCGAGGATCTTGAACGAGGGCAGGCCGAACCGGCTGGACTCGTCCTTCACGAGGACGCGGGCGACCCCAAGAGCTGCGGCGATACCAGGCGCGCTCAGCAATGGCGACGGCTCGTACCCAGGCAAGCGCTCGTGGAACCGCAGAGGCTCCGGCGTTGGTGGCTCATCCAGGCGGAACCGCCGCGCCTCTTCTAGGTTGTCGAACCGCTCGCTCCTCACCCGGCGTCGACCTCACGGTTGAACGAGGCGATCGCCTCGTCCCACACGGGAAGCAGGTCGCGGAGTCCACGCCAGAAGGCGGGGTCGCGTCTGGCGTTGAAATCCTCCACCGTGACGCCCTGCTGCTCGACCCAGGTGTAGTAGCCGAGGTTGAAGATCCGCTCCCGATCGGGGCGCGTCAGCTCGAGCAGGTGATCGACCCCCGCCCCCAAGACGTATGCACCGTACGTCTCGGCCGCCGACACGGCGTCGAACCCTCGGGGGAAGTCCCGCTCCACGATGCGCCGGAACTCGCTGCGGTACAGATCCGCGGCGTCGGTCGCGACCGTGACCACCATCTCGTCCGGACCCAGGTCCAGGTACTTCGCGAACTTGATCGCTGCCACCACGTTGCAGATCCCCGAGAACCCCAGCGAGGACAATCCGTCCACCACCTCGGGAGCCAAACCGCGGCGCTCGACCAGGTAGGCGCGCCCCGCATCCGAGTTGAACAGGACCGCCAGGCGGTCGGTCGCACGGTCGGAGACCGCCACCACTCCGTCGGTACCCATCACGTTGTGGATCAACGGGATGTGCTTGTCGCCGATGCCCTGGATGTTGTGCTCCCCGAAGCCGTTGGAGAGCATGGTCGGGCACTCCAACGCCTCCACGGCCACCGTGAGCGAGCCCAGCCGTTCCTTGAGGTAGTCCCCCGCCCCGAGCGTGCCTGCGGAGCCGGAGGCCGCGACGAACGCCCTCAGGCTCGCGTTCGGGTTGCCCTCCATCGCCCGCATCGCCACCGACTCGAGCGCTCGTCCGGTCACCGCGTAGTGGACCAGGTAGTTCCCGAACTCCGCGAACTGATTCAAGATCACGTTCGCCGGGTCCTCGGCCAGTTCGGCGCACGCGTCGTAGATCTCCTTGACGTTGCTCTCGGTGCCGGGCGTCCGCACGATGTCGCCCTGGTCGGCGACCCATCCCTCCAGCCACTCGAACCGCTCCCGGCTCATACCCTCAGGCAGCACGGCGACGCCGCGACAGCCCATGATCCGCGAGATCGCCACGCCGCCGCGGCAGAAGTTGCCGGTGGACGGCCAGACGGCGCGCTGCAAGGTCGGGTCGAACCGGCCGGTGACGAGTCGGGGCGCGAGACAGGCATACGCCGCGAGCACCTTGTGCGCCCGGATCATCGGGAACCGTTCTCCCATCGCCACCAGGATCGGCGAGGCCACGCCCGTGAAGTCCGGACCCAGCTCGAGGAACGAAGGCACGGCGTCCAGACCTCTCCGCGACGCGTCGCAGTACCAGTGCACGCGGAAGAGGTTGAGAGGATCGGGCGCATCGGGGTCGACCGGACCAAGCCGCTCAGTCACGGCGGACGGAACGAGCTTGGGCTCGGCCAGCTCCGCGAACGTGGGGAGCGTTATGCCGGCCTGCCGGCAGCGATCCACGGCGTGGCGGTATGCGTCCTCGTCGGTCATCTCGGCTGCCGGCAGACCCACGCTCATGGTCATACTCGAAACCCGCCCATGGTGAGAGCCATGAGGGCCTTCCCCGTGTGTAGGCGGTTCTCGGCTTCCTGGAAGACGACCGAGTGCGGCCCGTCGATCACCTCGTCGGTGACCTCCGAGCCTCGGTCGGCCGGCAGGCAATGCATGTAGAGGGAGTCCTCTCGCGCGAGCGACATCCGGCGAGCGTCGCAGATCCAGTCCTGATACTTCGAGCCGTCGGCAAGTGCTTCCTGCTCGTTGCCGAACAGATCCAGCCGGCCCCAAGACTTCGGATAGACCACGTCGGCGCCTTCGAATGCTGCGTCCATGTCGTCTACGAAAGTGATCGAGCCTCCACCCTGCGCGGCGGCGTCTTCGGCTCGCTTCTGCAGCTCGGGCATGAAGCCGTAGCCCGGCGGATGGGCTACTACAACCTCTGCGCCGAATCGCGGAAGGAGAGCCACCAGGCCCTGCGGCACCGAGATCGGCTTCGCGTAGGACGGCGCGTGCGCCCAGCTGACGGCAACACGTAGCCCCCGGATGTCGTTGCCGCGAAGCTCTCTGATGGTCATGAGATCCGCGAGCGTCTGCGTCGGGTGGTCCACGTCGCACTGGAGGTTGATCACGGGCACCTCCGCCCACTCGGCGACCGCGCGCATATACGCATTGCCCTCATACGGAACGAGGTCATGACGGATCGCGATGCCGTGCCCGTAGCTCGAGAGGATGATGCCGAAGTCCTTCGGGCTCTCGCCGTGCGCCACCTGCGTCTTCTCGGCGTCGAGATAGTGGGCGTGTCCCCCCAACTGGGTCATCCCTGCCTCGAAAGCGTTGCGGGTCCTCGTCGACTTGTCGAGGAACAACATGAACAGCGTCTTGTCGGGAAGCAGGCGGTGCGCCTCGCCCCGCTTGAACTTGTCCTTCAGCTCCCCGGCGACGTCGAGAGCCTCGTCGATCGCCTCGACTGACCAATCGAGCGTCTCGATGTAGTCGTGTCCGGCCAGCGTCTCGCGATCCACCCCTGGTCCTCCTCTCGCCTCGGAAAGTCTGGGCTCAGCTCGACCCCGCACCCGACGCCGCAAGGTACCGCTCGGGGAAGGCCGCGTACCACGCTGCGGCCGTGGCGAGATGTTCGACCGGACACTGGTCGTCGACGCTGTGCGCGTAGATCTCGTTCGCGGGCCCGAACCCGATCGTCGGGATCCCGAGCTCCCCGGCGCTCGAGACGCCGTTCGTCGAGAAGATCCAACGGCTGACCTTCGGGGTCCGGCCGAGGGCGTGCTCGCCGGCCTCGACCCCTGCCTTCACGGAAGGATGAGCTTCATCCGTCACCCAGGTCGGGAAGTACTTGGGCGTCTTGAGCGTGAGCCCGGTGTAGGCCTTGCCCTCGTACTGCACGAGCTCGATCTGCGCGTCCCCGTCCTGGACGGCCGGCAGCGACTCCAGCTCGGCCTGGGACGACTCCACCGACTCGCCGATCGTCAGGCGCCTGTCGAGGAAGATCGTGCATCCGTCCGGCACGGCGTTCAGCGAGGGCGTCTGGCACTCCACCTTCGAGACGACGACGGTCCCTTTGCCCAGGAACGGATCGGGGGCGAGTCGCTCGTTCAGTTGCTCGATCTGCTGGGCGATCGGAGCCATCATGTAGATGGCGTTGACCCCGCGCTCGGGAGCCGAGGCGTGGGCCGCCTTGCCGCGCGTGTGGATAGCGAACTCCGCGCGCCCACGGTGCCCCCGGTATACCTGCAGGTTCGTCGCCTCACCGAGCACGACCACCTCGGCTTTGGGGATCACGTTCGTCAGGAGGTATCCGAGCGCCAACCCGTCGCAGTCCTCCTCTTGGACGGTACCCACTACCCATAATGTGAACCTCGACGTGTCGATGCCGAGGCGTCGGATGAGCGACGCGCCGTAGACCATCGAGGCGATCGCCGCCTTGTTGTCCGAAGCGCCGCGGCCGTACAGGACGCCACCTTCGATCCTGGCTTTGAACGGATCGGACTTCCACAGGCTTAGGTCGCCGGTGTCGACCACGTCGATGTGGGAGTCGTAGACGATGTGGACGGGGCCGTCACCGATGCGACCGATCACGCTGCCGAACCCATCGACGATGACCTCGTCGAAACCCATCCGCGTCATCTCGTTGCCGATGCGCTGCACGACCGAGTTCTCGTCCCTCGACAGGCTCGGCAAGGAGACCAAGTCGGCCAGGAAGGACGTCACCGCCTCGGAATCCCGATCGGCTTCCTTCTGGTAGCGCTCGTCGAGCTTCATCCGTCAACCCTCCGGCCCCAGGCCGTCCCCCGGCGGGTAGCCATCCGCGATAGCCGTCGACATCCCGCCGACAAGCCTTCACCGGCAGTAAACCACAGGCGGCTGGACGGGCTGCCGTAGGCAGCCCGTCCAGCTACTCCACCCGACCTCAGGCCGGCTCAGTCACCCGCGGCGATCCTTACGCGCCGCCCTCCTCGAGCGTGACCTCCGTCGGCGCATAGCTATCGCCGGACGTGTCAACGCCCAGATCGGCCAAGGCCGCGAGCGCCTCGTTCACGATGTCGTTCGTCCACGCCCCATCGGTCGGCTCCGCGGTAAGCACCGTGGCTCCCTCCAGGTTCGGAGTATCCATCGCGATCTGGACCGTGCGGTCCCACGCGGCCTCGTCGATCACGCCGATCCCGTTCGAGGACGGCCAGATCAGCTGGTTGATCTCGTTCATCTGCCACAGCTGGTGGCTGTTGCCGAGCTTCGAGCCCTTCGCCACGACGATGTCGCGGCACTCCTCGACGTTGTCCCGGCAGTAAGCCCATCCCTGCAGCGACGCGGTCACGAACCGTACCGCCATGTCGCGGTATGCGGCGTCGGACTCGAGCTTGTCGGCGTTCGCCCAGATCGCATCCTGCAGCATGCCGACGCCCTCGCCCTCGTAAGACACGACGTTCAGCTCGTCCGGCGTGTACAGCTCACCCGTGTCCGGGTTCACGGCCTCCAGCACCTGCGCGTACTCGTTGTAGATCATGGCCTCGGCGGCGTCGATGTCGCCCGACAGCAGCCCAAGCATGTCGAACTGCTGCTGCACCAACGAGACGTCGTTAGCGGGGTCGAGGCTCTTCCTTGGCCAGGGCGGCGAAGATCTCGTACTCGTTGCCGAAACCCCAGTTGCCGATCGTCTTTCCGGCGAAGTCGGCGGCCGACGTGATCCCGGCGTCCTTGAACGAGACCTGCAGCGTGCCGGAACGCTGGAACACCTGCGCGATGTTCACGATGTTCGCCCCGGCCTCGCGGCTCGCGAGGGCCTTCGGGACCCACGCCATCGCGAAGTCCACGGCGCCATCGGCGAGCTGCTGCTGGGGCACGATGTCGACGCCGCCCTCGACGATCGTCACGTCCAGGCACTGGTCGGCGTAGAAGCCCTTGTCCTGCGCCGCGAAGAACCCTGCGAACTGAGCCTGGATGAACCACTGCAGCTGGAGCTTGACCGAGTCGGTCGTCGTGCACTCCTCTTCGCCGCCGCCGCCGCCCCCGCCTCCTCCGTCGTCGTTGCTACATGCTGCGCCCACGAGCGCGAGCGCCACCACCCCTGCGGCGATGAGACGGAATCGATGACCCCTCATGTGTTGCCTCCTCCCCCCGGGGCGACAGCCCCGCTCGAACTTCTCTCAAGACGATCGGCCATCATGCCCTATCGAGACGTCGGCCGCCGACCCGGCGTGGCGACGCGCTCCAACCCCACCGCGATCAGGTAGAACGTGAGCCCCAGGAGGCAGGCCCCCATCACGTAGGCCCAGGCCGATGCGTTCTTCGAGATCGCGATGCTCGCGACTATCCGGCTCCCCAGGCCGTTCTGGCTGCCGCCGAAGTACTCCGAGACGAACGCCGTGATAACGGCGGCCGGCGCCGCGATCCTGAGCGCCGTGAACAGGTACGGCACCGCGTTCGGCACCCGGACCTTCCGCAGGATCGCGACCTCGCTGGCCGCGTAGGAGCGCATCAACTCGAGCTGCGTCGGACCGACCTCCCTTAGACCTCTGGCCACATTCACCAATACGATGAAATAGACGACGAGGCTCACCATCAGCCGCCGAGGCACCTCGCTGGTGATCGAGAACATGTTATTGAACACCGACACCAGGACGAAGATCGGTACCGCGTTGAGTCCGATCGCGAGCGGCGTGACCAGGTCGTTCAACAGGCGGAACCGCACCAGCAGGAAGCTCATCGTGATGCCGAGCCCGGTTCCCACCAGCAACCCGATCAGGGCGTTCAGCCCGGAGACCTTCGTCGCGTTCCATATCAGGGTCGTGTTCTCGTTGAACTGCTGCCAGATCGAAGTCGGTGCCGGCAGGAAGTAGGGCTTGAAGTCGAACACCTTCACGGCGAGCTCCCAGAGCACGAGGAACCCGAGACCGAACACGACCGGCGGCCACAGGGACTGGAACAGCGACCCGGTCGAGCGGGTCCGCCGGGCCTGGCTGGACGCCAGCGCGGAGCTCACGGTTCCAGCACCGCCTCGTCCAGGTCGGTCACCTGCATCCCGCGGAGTGCCTCGCGCACCTCCGTGACCTTCCGGAAGAAGGCAGCGTCCTCGCGCGTGTCGACGTCGCGCCGAGCACCCAGGTCAACGTCGATCATGGTCTTGATCCGGCCCGGCCGCGGAGACATCACGACCACTCGGGTCGACAGGTAGACAGCCTCTGGGATCGAGTGGGTCACGAACACGACCGTGGTCTCGGTCTCGCCGCAGATCCGAAGGAGCTCGGTCTGCATGTGCTCGCGGGTCATCTCGTCCAGGGCGCCGAACGGCTCGTCCATCAGCAGCAGCGGCGGGTGCGCGGCCAGCGCGCGGGCGATCGCCACGCGCTGTTGCATGCCACCCGAGAGCTGCCACGGAAGATGATCCGCGAACTCCGGTAGCTTCACGAGCTCCAACATCTCCATCGCGCGCTTGCGCCGTTCCTCCTTGCCACGGCCCTTCAGCTCCAGCGGCAGCTCCACGTTCTTCGCAACCGTGCGCCATTCGAACAGGCCGGCATGCTGGAACGCCATGCCGTAGTCCTGGTCCAACCGCGCCTGCCGCGCAGGCTTTCCGTTCACCAGGACCTCGCCGGAGGTGGGCTCCAGCAGGTTCGCGATCAACCGGAGCTGTGTGGACTTCCCGCATCCCGACGGCCCGATCAGCGAGACGAACTCCCCAGGCGAGATCGTCAGGTCTATGTCCACCAGCGCGTCGACCGCATTGGGCAGCCCGGCGTTGAACGTCTTCGTCAGGTCCCTGACCTCGACGGCAGCCGCGGCCGGCGCATCGGAGATCACGCTCTTGGGATCGCTCATCCCGCGGCCTCCTTCGGCGGACGGTTCCGCATCGTGGCCAGGTCGATGACGGCGACCAGCCCTGCCATCACAAGCCCGATCGCCGCGGCCCCGAACACCGCCGTGAAGACCTTCGCGGGATCGCTCGTCGCCTCTCGCGCGTACTCGATGATCAGCCTCCCCACTCCCCCGGCCAGCCCGGTCGAGATCTCGGCCACGACCACCCCGATCACCGAGGCCGTTGCCGCCAGCTTCAGAGCCGGGATCATGAACGGAACCGCCGCTGGGAACCGCAGCTTGAAGAGCGTCTGGCGCCAAGACGCCGCGTAGGAGTCCATCAGCTCCAGCGATGTCGGCTGCGGCGCCGAGGTCAGGCCCTTCAACGTCCCGACGGCGACCGGGAAGAACGCCAGGAACGCGCCCAGCACGGCCGCCGAGAGCCATCGCGGCCACTCGAACCCACCGATGTGGAGCTTGCCTCCCCAGCTCACGACGAGCGGCGCCAGCGCGATCAGCGGCACCGTCTGGCTGATCACCAGGTACGGCAGCAGGCCGCGCTCCACGACCTTGTACCGCGCCATCAGCACGGCCAGGCCGATGCCGATCAACGTCCCGAAGACGAAGCCCGTCATCGCCAAACGGAACGAGAACCACGCGCCCGACAGGACCACCAGGAAGATCGAGCTGGACGCGCCTCGCCGCTCGGGCCGGGCATAACGCGAGAGCATCTCCCACACGTGCGGCATCGCGGTGTCGTTCGCCCGCGGCAGGATCTTCATGCCGAAGACCTGCCCGCCGTCCTGCGGACCCACCAGCTTGTAGAGCTCCCACAGGACCGCGACAGATACGAGCGCCAGCATGAACATCCAGGCGCGCCGTATCCGCGGTCGCGACAGCGCTCCCCCCAACCCCGCGGTCGTCACGACTTCGCGAGCGCGCTTTCTGCGATGGCGGGGAGCACCTTCTCGCCGTAGGCCTGCAGGGTCCCGTCTTTGTCGTCGTGTTGCAGGTAGACGGCGAACTGGTCCACGCCCAAGCTCCTGAGCTCCTCAAGCCGGCGCACGTGCTCCTCGACCGGTCCGAGGATGCAGAATCGGTCGACGATCTCGTCGGGCACGAACTGCGTGTGGACGTTGCCCGCCTGGCCGTGTTGGTTGTAGTCGTATCCCTCGCGACCCTTGATGTAGTCGGTCAGCGCGGCCGGAACCTCCGACGACTCGCCGTAGCGCGCGACGATGTCGGCGACGTGATTGCCCACCATGCCGCCGAACCACCGCGTCTGGTCGCGCGCGTGGCCGAGGTCGTCGGTCACGTAGGCGGGCGCCGCGACGCAGATCGTGATCTCCGACGGATCCCGCCCGGCTTCCTCGGCCGCCTTCCGCACCGCTCCGATCGTCCACGCCGCGATGTCGGGATCGGCCAGCTGCAGGATGAACCCGTCGCCTACCTCACCGATCAGCTTCAACGCCTTCGGGCCGTAGCCCGCGATCCACGCCTCCATCCGGCTCTTCCCCGCCCACGGGAACCGGAGCATCGAGTCCCGGTACTTCACCTCGCGGCCGTTCGCCAACTCGCGGATGACGTGGACGGCGTCGCCCAACCCGGCGAGCGTCGAGGGTTTTCCGTCGATCACCCGTACCGCCGAGTCGCCGCGTCCGATCCCCATCACGGTCCTGTTGCCGAACATCTCGTTCATGGTGGCGAAGAGGCTGGCGGTGACGGTCCAGTCTCGCGTGAGCGGATTCGTGACCATGGTGCCAACGGTGACGTTGCGTGTCTCGGCGAGGATCTGCGTGAAGATCGGGAAAGGCTCCTGCCAAAGCAGGTGACTGTCGAACGCCCAGACGTTACTGAAGCCGTACGTCTCCGCCCTCTTCGCCAGGTCCACCACCCGCGCGCTCGGCGGGGTGGTCTGCAGGACGACTCCGATGTCCATCGTCATCACCTGGCCACGATGTCGTCGTACGCGTCGGGCCGACGGTCGCGGTAGAACGCCCAGCGGTCGCGAACGGCGCGGATCTTGTCCAGGTCCAGGTCTCGCACGATCAGCTCGGGCTTGTACGCGTCTGCGGGCTCGCCCACGAACTGCCCCTCCGGATCGACGAAGTAGCTCTGCCCGTAGAAATCGTTCTCGCCCAGCGGTTCGATCCCGACGCGGTTGATCGCACCCACGTAGTACATGTTCGCGACCGCGGCGGCCGGCTGCTCCAGGCGCCAGATGTACTCGGAGAGCCCGCGATGCGTTGCCGACGGGTTGAATACGATCTCGGCGCCGTGCAGGCCGAGCATGCGCCACCCCTCGGGGAAGTGGCGGTCGTAGCAGATGTAGACACCGACCTTGCCGACGGCCGTCTCGAAGACCGGGAACCCTTCGGTCCCGGGCGTGAAGTAGAACTTCTCCCAGAAGCCCTTCACCTGGGGGATGTGATGCTTGCGGTACTTGCCCAGGTAGGTGCCGTCGGCGTCGATCACCGCGGCGGTGTTGAAGTACTGGCCCGCCTGCACGATCTCGTACATCGGCAGCACGAGCACCATCCCCAGTTCCTTAGCGACGCTCTGGAACCGCTTGGTGGTCGGCCCGTCGGGGATCGGCTCCGTGTAGCTGTAGTACTCCGCGTCCTGAACCTGGCAGAAGTACGGCCCGTAGAAGAGCTCCTGGAAGCACATCACCTGAGCGCCCTGGGCGGCGGCGTCTCGGGCGGCTTCCTCGTGCTTGTCGATCATGGACGCCTGGTCGCCCGACCAGTCGGTCTGCAGCAATGCGGCCTTCACGGTGGTCATCGCGCAACTCCCTCTTCCGGCTCTGGGTGCCATGGTAGTCAGCCGGTCCGAACGGCGCGACCCTAACGCCCCGCGACAGGCGGTGGCGCTCGGCATCCCATCGGCCGTAGGCTCGACGGATGCTGACCTGCGGCAACTGTGGCCGGGAGAGCCCGCAGGATCATGCGTTCTGTCCGGCGTGCGGTGCGTCGCTCGTTCCTCAGACACCGGTCCGCGAGGTCCGCAAGACGGTCACCGTCGTGTTCTGCGACGTCACGGGCTCCACCGCCCTCGGCGAGCGCCTGGATCCCGAATCGCTCCGTGACGTGCAGTCACGCTATTTCGACGCGATGCGCGAGGCGATCGAGCGCCATGGGGGAACCGTCGAGAAGTACATCGGCGACGCGGTCATGGCCGTGTTCGGGATCCCCCAGCTCCATGAGGACGACGCGCTTCGGGCCGCGCGGGCGGTCGTCGACATGCGTGAAGGGCTCGCCGCGTTGAACAAGGAGCTCGAGCGCGATCGGGGCGTCACGATCGCGGTGCGCATAGGCGTGAATACCGGCGAGGTCGTGGCAGGCGATCCGACCGCCGGGCAGGCGCTCGTGACAGGCGACGCCGTCAACGTAGCCGCCCGTCTGGAGCAGCACGCGGCTCCCGGCGAGATCCTCCTGGGAGAGGACACCCACCGGCTCGTGCGCGACGCGGTGGACGTGGAACCGGTCGAGCCGCTCGAGCTGAAGGGCAAGGCCGAACGTGTCCCGGCTTGGCGACTCCTCGGCGTGCGGGACGTGACCTCTGCCGTGCCGAGACACATGGGCTCGCCGATGGTCGGGCGCGAGCGGCAGCTCGCCCAGCTCCGTCAGGCGTTCGAGGCCGCGGTCGAAGATGCGGGGTGTCAGCTCTTCACGCTCCTCGGTTCAGCCGGAGTGGGCAAGTCCCGTCTGGTCGAGGAGTTCATCTCCGGACTCGGAACCGGAGCGACCGTCCTGGTTGGCCGATGCCTGCCCTACGGCGAGGGGATCACCTACTACCCGGTCGTAGAGGCGATCAAGCAGGCCACCGGGCTGGCCGACTTCGACCTGCCGGAGGTCGTCGAAGCGAAGGTCTGCTCGATCCTGGAGGGCGACGAGCACCAGGAGCGGGTCTGCCGTCATGTCGCCCAGCTGATGGGCGTGGCCGAGTCTGCCGCCGGCGAGGAGACGTTCTGGGCGATCCGCAGGTTCTTCGAGGCATCCGCGCGTGAAGGTCCGCTCGTGCTCGTGTTCGACGACATCCATTGGGGCGAGCCCACGTTCCTGGATCTCGTCGAGCACATCGCGGACTGGTCGCGGGGCTCACCCATCCTCTTGCTGTGCATGGCGCGTTCCGATCTACTCGACATCCGGCCGGCGTGGGGAGGCGGGAAGCTGAATGCCGCCAGCGTGTCGCTCGAGCCCCTCAACGAGGAACAGGCGGGGGCGCTCGTGGCCAACCTCCTCGGCGCGGCCGAACTGCCGACAGAGCTCGCTGAGGGGATCGTCGAGAAGGCCGAAGGGAATCCGCTGTTCGTGGAGGAGACCCTCGCGATGCTGATCGACGACGGCGTCCTCATCCGCCAGGACGAAGGGTGGCTCGTGATCGGTGATCTGTCCGCCGTCACGGTTCCACCTTCGATCCACGCGCTGCTCGCTGCTCGCCTGGATCGCCTCACCCCTGAGGAGCGCACGGTGCTCGAGGCGGCGGCGGTCATCGGGAAGGACTTCTTCGTCGGCGCCGTCCGAGACCTGGTGCCCGAGGACGCCCGCCAGCGCGTGCCATCGGATCTGATGGCGCTCGTACGCAAGGAACTGATCCAGCCAGAGCGCACCACCCTTCCGGGCGAAGACGCGTTCCGGTTCCGCCACCTGCTGATCCGCGATTCGGCGTACGACGCGATCGCGAAGACCCGCCGCGCCGAGCTGCATGAGCGGGTGGCGGAATGGCTGGAGCGGGTGGCAGGGGACGGGGTCTTCGAGCAGGAGGAGATCGTCGGTTATCACCTGGAGCAGGCCCATGCCTACCGCACCCAGCTCGGTCCCCCAGACGATCGTTCGGACGCGATCGGACGGCGGGCGGCTGCCCGCCTTGCGACGGCGGGACGTCGGGCGACTGGTCGAGGCGACTTCCCGGCTTCGGCGAACCTCCTCCGCCGGGCCTTGAGGGTCGGTCCGAGCGACGATGCCGAGCAGGCCGCGAACCTCTACCACCTCGGCGTCGCCCTGGACGAGGTCGGCGATATCCAAGCGACGTTAGAGGCGTTCGACGAGGCCGTACGGCTCGCCGCCGCCTCCGGCGACCGTTCGCTGGAGTGGCTCGCCCGCATCTGGCGCTCTGAGGTGCTGACGAACGCCGATCCGCGCAATACGTCTACGCAGGAGTGCCGCGAGCAGCTCGAAGAGGCCATCCGCCGGTTCGAGGAGCTCAGCGACGAAGCCGGACTGGCGACGGCGTGGGCGAAGCTCGCATTCCTCGAGTTCATCCCATGCCGGTACGATCACGCTCAGCGAGCGGCGCGCCGAGCCGTGGACCACGCACGTCGGAGCGGCGACGATCGGCTCCTCACCGACGCCATCCGATACCTGCTCTTATCGCAGTGTTTCGGGCCCGCCACGCCGGAGGAAGGACGCCGGACGCTGGACGAATTGACCGAAGACATCTCCCGCACCCGATCGCTCGAGGCGACTGCCCTCGCCGTCCGCGGGTCGTTCCGGGCCATGGAAGGGTCGTTCGACGAAGCACGCCGACTGACGGGACTCAGCATCGAGATCGCGGAGGCCCTCGGGTCCCGGGTGATGGTCGCGGTGTACGAGTCATTCGTGGGTTCCGTAGAGCGAGAGGCCGGCGATGCGATCGCAGAGGAGCGCTCCTTCCGGCGGAACTACGAGATCTTGGACCAGATGGGTCAGGAGGGCTTCAAGTCGACGGCCGCGGCCGAACTGGCTCAGACCCTTTGCGCGCTCGGCCGGTTCGATGAAGCCGAGACGTTCGCCACGATCGCCCGAGACGTCGCAGCCGAGGACGACCTTTCGTCCCAGGTGTTCGGACGGTCGGCGCAGGCGCTGGTGCTCGCCGAACGCGGCGAGTTCGACGAAGCCGAGCGACTCGCCCATGAGGCTGTCCAGATGCTCGAGGACGCCGAGAATCCGAACGGCCAGGGCGGCGTGAACATGGATCTGGCGCAAGTCCTACGGACGGCCGGGAAGACCGCGGCAGCCGCCGACGCTGCCCGCGAAGCGCTCGCTTTCTTCGAGCGCAAGGGGAACCGGCCGTCGGCCGCCTCCACCCGAGCATTCCTCCAGGAGCTCGGCGCCACCAGCTGAGGCGCTGAGGCGCTGAGACCGACGAAGACCCTGGGTGCCCTCGCTCAGCGACGACGTTGAGGTTGGCGCGTCGCCTGCGGCTGACGGTTGCCGCGACCATTGGATCGGGGTCTGGGGCGTGGAGTCGCCCCTCGATCGGGGCCATCCGCGTTTCCCATCCCGGCGTCGCGCCATTCGGCGTGCAGGTCGAGCTCGTTCGCGATCCTGCGAACGTCAGCCCGTTGGTCGGGCATCACGAACGTGATGCCCTCTCCCCCGCGTCCGGCTCGCGCCGTGCGACCAACCCGGTGAACGTACGCCTTCCCGTCCTCGGGCGGATCGAAGTTCACCACGTGCGTGATGTGCTCCAGATCCAGGCCGCGAGCGGCGACATCTGTGGCGACCAACACGTCGTTGCGACCCCTGGCGAACTGCGCGAGAGCGCGGTCGCGCTGCGGTTGTGACATGTTTCCGTGCAACGCACCCGCGCTGAACCCCTGCTGCGTCAACCGCTGCTTCAAGCGGTCGGCGCCGCGCTTGGTCCGCACGAACACCAGTGTCAGTCCGCGGTCTGCGGCGAGCTCGCGCACCAGCGTGGAGACCTTGTGCTGGTGCTCCACCGCGATGAAGCGGTGGTCAGCCTCCGTCACCACCGGGCGTGGATCGTCGATCTCGTGCAGGACGGGCTCGATCGTGAACTCCTTGGCGAGGCGTCCCACCTCGCCATCGAGCGTCGCGGAGAAGAGCATGGTCTGACGACCGGTAGGCAGCTGCTCCAAGATCCTTCGGACGTCGGGCAGGAACCCCATGTCCAGCATGCGGTCGGCCTCGTCCAGCACGCAGATGCGCGCCTTGTCCAGGCGGAGCATCTTGCGGCCCAACAGGTCGAGCAAGCGGCCCGGTGTCGCGATCACGACATCGGCGCGGCGCGCGCGCTTCGCCTGGTCGTGCATCCCGACGCCGCCGTAGACGGTCGCGATCTGCATCCGGCGCACGTCGGCGATCGCACGGAACTCCTCGGCCACCTGACTGGCCAGCTCGCGCGTAGGGACCAGGATCAGGGCCTTCGGGCTGCGGCCGTCGGGCTGGATCCGTTCCACGATCGGCACGGCGAACGCGAGCGTCTTGCCCGAGCCCGTCCTCGAGCGCGCCAGCACGTCGCGCCCGGCGAGCGCGTCGGGCAGCACGAGCGCCTGGATCGCGAACGGCGCGGTGAAGCCGCGCATCGCGAGCGCCTGGGCGACCGGCCGAGAGACGCCGAGCTGGTCGAACGACGCGAGGGACGGGTCGGCGGCCTGCTGAACCGCGGGCGCGGTAGGTCTGGGTGCGTCGCGTCGGGGCGTGTTGCGACGGTGTTCGGTACGGGTGGTGGTCAATGTGGGCCTTCCTGCATGGCGCGACAGCGGTTACGAGGAGCGTGGCGCGCGCAAGGGCTCGGATGAGCCACCAGGATCCTTCGGGCGAGCGCCCGAGGTATCCAGAGTACTACGTGGATGCCCACCGCGAGCTGAAGAAGCCGGGCGAAGGTGTTGGCTCACACCGGGAGGCTCCTATACTCCCGGCGTGAGCAGGCGTTCGCTCCCTCTCCTGCTGGCGGCGACGATCTTCGCGTCGCTGATGGTTAGCCCCGGCTCCGCGACCGCGAGGCAGGCCCCTTACCGGCCCGATGCATGGATCAAGCTGTGCGGCCTCAGCACGGGCTGCACGATCGATCCTCTCCCGCATCCATGGCTCGGCGACAACGTCTACAACCGGACGGGAGCAAGGCAGAAGATCGCCGTTCGGTTGGAGGACGGAGAGGACGTCCGGTTCTGGATCACGCTTCAGAACGACAGCGAACAAGAGGACTCGATCAGGGTCAAAGGCTGTAAGGGAACCCGGCTGTTCGTGATCATCGCGGTGAAGATCGGCTTCCTGAAGCGCCCGGACTGGCGACCGAAGGACGTCACCGTCGAGTTCAAGAACGGCACGTTGACGTTCCCGTTCCCACCCGCGTCTGAGGGCAAGAAGGTTCCGCTGACGCTCGCGTTCATCGCACCGACAACGGCCGAGGGTGTCACTTACCGCTGCCCGATCACGATCCGGTCCCAGAACGACCCGACCCGGCGGGACAGGATCATGGCCATCATGACCACGTACTGAGCCGGGCGGCCCAGAACCCTAGACTCCGGCGGATGGACAGAACCTTCCGCGTCGGCGTGCAGCTACCAGAGGTCGAACGCGAGGTGCGCTTCCCGGAGTACGCGGCCATGGCCCGGGCGGCCGAGGAGGTCGGGTTCGACTCGATCTGGATGGGCGACCATCTGCTCTACCGTGGCGACGGACGCCCCGAGCGCGGGCCCTGGGAGGCGTGGACGCTCCTAGCCGCGCTGGCCGCGGTCACCGACCGAGTCCGGCTCGGTCCATTGGTCGCTTGCGCCGGGTTCCACGCGCCCGCGATGCTCGCGAAGATGGCCGCGACGGTCGACGAGATCAGCGGTGGGCGCCTGGTCCTTGGTCTAGGCGCCGGGTGGAACCGCGAGGAGTTCGACGCGTTCGGCCTGCCGTTCGACCATCGGGCGTCCCGATTCGAGGAGTCGTTCGAGGTCGATCCGGCGCCTGCTCTCCGGCGAGCGCGTCACGCTTCACGGGCGGTTCTCCCACGTTGACGATGCGGTGCTCCTTCCGGCTCCGGCGCGTCGTCCGACCTTGATGATCGGCAGCAGCGGTGAGCGAGTGTTGCGGGCCGCACTGCCCCACGTAGACGCGTGGAACACGTGGTACGACCTCTACGGCAACACGCCCGAGGGGTTCGCGGCAGAGAACGCGAAGATCGACGAGGCGGCCGCGCTGGCTGGCCGGAGGCCTGGCGAGATCATGCGGAGCGCGTGCGTCCGCGTGGTGCTCGACCGCTCGGCGGACGAGCGACCTATCGACCCCGCGTGCCCGCCGCTCGAGGGTGGCGCGGATCGGATCGCCAACGGCTTGCGCGCGATATCCGAAGCGGGCGCGGATGAGGTGATCCTGGTCGTGACACCGATCACGGAGACGTCGATCCGCGAACTGGGTGCGGTGCTCGTCGAACTGCGGTAGTCACGCGCGGACCGGCGTGGGTGAGTGGTTCGACGGCCCGCATCGACACCATCGCGTCCACGGATCGACACCGACCAGATGCGGCTCAAGCCACCGCCGATAAGGCCACTCCCCGTCTATACCCTTCAGCCGGTGCACGCCGCGGTTCAGGAACGCGATCTCGGACCCGACCACCAGATCCCCGGCGCGCGGCCGGTCCCTCTGTCCATACTTGACCCATGAGCTCGGCCGAGCACGTCGACCTGGTGGTGGTCGGGGGCGGCGCGGCCGGCGAGAAGGGCGCCGCACAGGCCGCCTACTTCGGCAAGCGCGTGGTGGTGGTCGAGCGCCGGTCCGAGCCCGGGGGTGCCACCATCCACACGGGCACGCTCCCCTCGAAGACCCTACGTGAGGCAGCGCTGTTCCTCTCGGGGTATCGCCAGCGGGACTTGTACGGGGTGTCGGTGGAGGTGTCGCGCGACCTCAGCGTGTCCAGGTTGATCCACCGGAAGGACGCCGTCCGCCGGATGGAGACCGAGCGGATGCGCACCAACCTCGACCGCCACCACGTCGAGCTGGTGCACGGTGTGGCGCGCCTGGTGGACGCCACCTCGGTCGAGGTGACCGACAGCGACGGTGGCAGGCGTGGGTTCGTCGCCGACGCCGTCCTGATCGCCACGGGCTCCCACCCGTTCCGCCCGCCCGGCATCCCCTTCGACGACCCGGACGTGCACGACTCCGACAGCATCCTCGAGATCGACCGGCTGCCCGCCTCGCTCGCGGTCCTGGGCGGTGGAGTGATCGGCTGCGAGTACGCATCGACGTTCGCGGCGTTGGGCACCGAGGTGCACGTGCTCGAACGGCGGACGCCTCTGCTGTCGTTCCTGGACGGCGAGATCGTCGAGCGGATGATGGAGGGTATGACGGCTCTAGGCGTGCGGTTCCACCTGGGCGAACGAGCCGACGCCGTCATGCGCCGCGACGCCGAACTCGTGTGCACGCTGACGTCGGGCGACGAGCTCGCGGCGGAGAAGGTGCTCGTGACGTCGGGCCGTGTAGGCAACACGGCAGAGCTGGGGCTGGAGGCGGTCGGCGTGCAGGTCGACGATCGCGGCCGGGTCGCGGTGGACGGATCGTTCCGCACCGCCGTGCCGAGCATCTACGCGGCCGGAGATGTGATCGGGTCGCCGGCCCTGGCGTCCGCGTCGATGGAGCAGGCGCGCGTGGCCGTGTGCAAGGCGTTCGGGTTCGAGTACAAACAGGAGATATCGAGCCTGATGCCGTTCGCGGTGTACACGATCCCAGAGGTGAGCAGCGTCGGGCTCTCGGCGCAGGAGGCCGCGGACCGGGGGGTCGACGCCGTCGTCGGGCGCGCGCCGTTCCACGACAACGCTCGTGGGGCGATCATCGGGGACCGCGAGGGGATGACGAAGCTGGTGTTCGACCGCGCGACGCGGCGGCTGATCGGGATCCAGTGCGTCGGCGAGCGGGCATCCGAGTTGGTGCATGTGGGCCATGCCGTGCTGACGCTGGGGGGAACGGTCGAGACCTTCATCGACATGGTCTTCAACTACCCAACACTCAGCGAGACCTATAAGTACGCGGCCTACGACGCGCTGGGGAAGATGGAACAAAGGTAGGCGCCGATCAGGAAGCTGGCACCTTCTTCTGTGGGTCGACGAACGGGATAGGGGCCGTCAGGCCGACACGCCCCCCGTCATCCGTCTCGACGTCCAGGCGTGTGCCGGGAGCCGCGAGCTCGATCGGCACCCAGACGTAGCCGATGTTCTTCTCCAGACGCGGCGACCAGCACGCGTCGGTGACGTGGCCGACCGCCTCGCCCCCGTGCGACACCGGCCAGTGCTGCGTCGGCTGGTCCACCGGCTCGCCTTCCAGTTCGATGCCTACTAGCTTGCGCGACACGCCCTCTCGCCGGATCCGCTCGAGCGCGGCCTTGCCGATGTAGTCGGCCTCTTGATCCTCCACCAGGCGCTCGAGGCCCGTGATCTCTAACGGGTTGTCTCCCAGGCCGATGTCGGACCCCCAATCGAAGATGCCCGCCTCCATACGTCGGATATCCGAGGAGGGCGTGACACGGATGCCGTGCGGCTTGCCGGCGTCGAGGATGCGCTCCCACAGGTCGTCGCCACGGCTCGGGTCGCGCAGGTAGATCTCGTAGCCGACCACAGCGGTCCAGCCGGTCCGGCTGATCACGACGGGGATGCCGTCGAGGTCCGTCTCGTCGCACCAGTAGTACTTCATGTCCAACACCCAGTCGCCGAAGAGATCGCGCATCGTGTCCTTGGCCTTGGGTCCCTGTACCTGAACGGGGTAGACCTCGGGGTGCGTGACCTTCACGTCCATGCCGGAGTTCACGGCGACACCCATCGCATAGAGGCCGGCATCGGAGTCGGCCAGGGCGAGCCACCACCGGTTCTCCTCGATCCGCAGCAGCACAGGGTCGTTCACGATGCCGCCGTCCTCGGCAGTCATCAGAACGTACTTGCCCTGCTTCACCGCGCACTTGGTGAGATCGCGGCAGGTCAGCAGGTTCGTGAACGCGCTCGAGTCGGGTCCCGTGATCTCGACGATGCGCTCGACGCTCACGTCCCAGAGCGTCACGTCGTTCACGAGCGCCCAGTACTCCTCGATGGGATCGCCGTACGTGTTCGGGTGGTACATGTGCTGGTAGACGTCATAGGCGGAGCAGCCTGCTCGCAGCGTCGCTTCGAAGAACGGCGACCTGAGGTACCAGGGCCCCCAGTTGAGCGTGGTGTTGTCCGGTATCGCCATCGGATCCTCCTCGGCTCGGTCGGTTGCGGAGTCTACGGGCGTCTGCCTCGTAGCCGGTAGCTGGGTTCCCGCACCTGCGCATCATCTTCTCGGTCGTGCTACGAAGACGACGGGAGGGAGTTCGTTGGAGAGAGAACGTTCGAGGCTCACCAGACCGCGGTATCCGATGCCGTCGTCCGTGCGTGATGCACTCACGCGACGGGGGCTCATGGACGCCTATCGGGCGCGCCCCGACTACCAGCAGAATGACTACATCGGCTGGATCACGCGAGCCAAGCGCGAGGAGACGCAGCAGAGGCGCCTCCAGCAGATGCTGGACGAGCTTCGGCGCGGAGACACGTATATGAAGATGACCTACCGCCCGAAGGACGGCGCCTAGGCGTGCCCCTCGTTCCATACGTCGGTGATCTCCGCGTAGCGGACCGACTGGGATCCGAAGAGCGGCTTGACGTCCACCTTCACCGACTCCGTTTGCGTGCCAGCCGCGAAGATCACCGAGCCGTGGTCGTGCACGGTCGGGTCCACGATCATCTCGACTTCGAGTAGCGGCGCAACCGGTGGGAGGGCCCCAAGCTCGAAACCGCCGAAGTCGTGGGTGATCTCGCTCTCATGCGCCAAAGTGACATCGCGATCGTCCAGGACGTTCCGCACGAGCGCCATGTCCAGGCGCTCGTCGCTCGGCAGCACCAAGGCCACATGCCGGCCACCGGTGTCGACTATCACTGTCTTCAGCACCTCGTCGGCCTCGATCCCGAGCGCCTGAGCCTCCGCGATGCCGGTGAACGCCCGTTCGTGCTTCAGGATCTCGTACTCGATCTCCTGCTGCTCCAGGTAGTCCGTCAACGTCGTCATGACCTCACCCCCGACGACATGAAACACCACCGGGCATCGGTCTGGCAGCGCAGTCCGACCCGCCGCGGGGGGGACCTTTGGCGGGCTCCCGGCAGCGTCGTTGTCACCGCTGGGCCGTCAAAGTGAACGAGCCGATAGGTCGAGAATCGACACCTGGTTTCGCGTGCCGAAAGACTGACCTCGGGACGGCCAGCTCCCTTTACCGTACCGTGCCCCCCGGTGTACAAGAGCTTTCCGTAGGGAACATGAGACACGAGGGGGTTCGCATGACGCATCCGAAGGACCGCATCCCGCCGCTTTCTCGGAGGGAGTTCCTGCGACGAGCGGCGGTAACGGGCGCGGCCGTGCCCAGCCTGGCGGCGATCCTAGCCGCCTGCGACTCCTCGACGGGATCCGGCGGCGATGGTGGCTCGAGCGCGAGCCCGTCTGGCGGACTGCAGCTGGCTCGCCCCGACAGCCCCGTGACCCTGCCCGTCACCGATGCCAACCCCGCGATCGTGGACGGGCTGACGCCCGAGCAGGGTCCACTCAAGATCTTCGGATACAACGACTACATCTGGAAGAAGGTGCGGAACGGCTTCGGCGACCGGTACGGCGTGGAAGTGGAATACACCGTCTTCGACACGCCAGACGAGATGGTCGCGAAGATGCAGTCCAACGGCGCCGACTTCGATCTGATCGTGACGGTTACGCTCGACAACATCGGGAAGCTGGCCCAAGGCGGCCTGATCCAACCGCTGAACGAAACCTATATCCCCGCGGTCCAGGAGCAGCTTTGGTCGGCGATCCCGGACTTCTACGACGTCGGGCGCCAGTACTCGGTCCCTTACGTGGTGTTCACCACCGGCATCGCGTGGCGGAACGATCTGGTGAGCGACGACATCGGCGCCATGGATAACCCCTATGACGTGATGTGGGATCCGGCGTATCAGGGACAGGTCCACCTCCTGAACGGCTCTCGCGACATGATCGCGACAGGTCTGCTCCGCAAGGGCTACGACCCGAACGAGTCGGACCCCGCGATCCTGGAGCAGGTGAAGCAAGACCTGCTCGCCGGCGCCGATTCGATGGGGTGGAAGTACGACCACGTCGACTACACCGAGCTGTCGAACAGCCTGTGGGAGATCCACGGGACTTGGTCCGGGCAGATGGTCTACTACCAGTACTACCTACCGAAGGGCCTGGACATCACGGCGGTCTCCTACGCCTGGCCCCCACAGGGCCCGGGCGGGCAGAAGGGCCTGATCTCTCACGACCTGTTCGCGATCTCGAAGGGCGCTGCCAACCCGGTCCTGGCACACCTGTTGATCGACTACCTCTACGAACCGGACAACGCCCTCCAGAACTACACGTACGAGGGGTATCAGCCAACGGTGCTGTCGCTCGACAAGGAGACGGCGCTCGACAAGGGGTACCTGCCCCCCAGCCTGGACTACACGTTCGTGACCGAGGACATGCTCCCTCTCGGGGTGAGCGAGCTGGAGCTCGCCCCCGCAGTGAACCAGCTCTACCAGCAGATCTACCAAGAAGTGACAGGTGGGGCGTAGGGACGACTCGGAGGGAACCTGGTTCCCTCGCGCCTTCTGGCCGTCGTTCGCGGCGCCGGCGACCGTGTGGGTCCTGCTCTTCTTCGTCGCGCCGTTCTACGTCATCTTGTCCGTGGCGTTCGGGGGCCTCGACCAGATCTTCCTGACAGCCACCCCCATCTACAACCCGCTGCGCTGGAACACGGGTCCATTCCGAGAGGTGACGTCCCAGTTCTTCACGAGTCAGTCGATCACCCAGCAGACGTTCGTCCGAACGCTGGTGTACGTGGGGATCGCCACGACGATCAGCCTGCTGATCGGCTACCCGGTCGCCTACTTCATCGCGCGACACGCCGGTCGCGCCAGGACCGTGTTCCTGGTGGCGTTCATCGCGCCGTTTTGGATCAGCTACATGATGCGGATGTTCGCCTGGGTGAACCTGCTGCAGCCCAAGGGGTACGTGAACAAGATCCTGCAGTGGCTCGGCATCTTGAATGAACCACGCCTGTGGCTGAACGGGAAGCCTACGACCGTAGTGATGGGGTTGGTCTACGGGTACGTGCCATACATGATCCTGCCGCTGTACGCCATGCTCGATCGGATCGATCGATCCACGATCGAGGCCGCGCGCGACCTGGGCGCGAGCCAAGCCAGGACGTTCTTCCGGGTCACCCTGCCACTCTCCCGGCAGGCCATCCTGGCGGGGTGCGTGATCGTCGCCCTGCCGATGTTCGGCGACTACTTCACGCAGACCCTGCTCGCGAGCACGCGCCAAACGTCCATGTTCGGCAACCTGATCGTGAGCTCCATGGACAGCTCGCTCGTGAACCAGGGAGCGTCGCTCGTGATCATCCTGATCTTGGTCTTGATCGCGCCGATGCTCTACTACCTGAGGAGCACGAACGCCGCCCGGGAGCTGGCGCGCCGATGAGCACGCGCGATAGAAGCCCGAAAGCCAAGTCACGAGTCTTCGCGTGGACGATGAATCCCTGGGCTCGGGCTCACTTCCTCTGGCTCATCGCTATCGCCTACGTGGTGTGGACCCTGCTTCCCGTGTTCATCGCGGTCGCCTTCTCCTTCAACGCCGGGAAGGCACAGACCGCGTGGCAGGGCTTCTCTTTGACGCGCTGGTACGTGACGGACGTGAACTCGGTGTGGCAGAACGGCGAGCTCCGCTCAGCCCTCTTCCAGAGCCTGAAGCTGTCGGGCGTCACGGTCCTGATAGCTGTGCCCTTCGGGGTCATGTTCGCGCTGGCACTCGACCGATGGGAGGCGCGCAGCGCCTCCGCCGCGAACTTCTTGATGCTCTTCTCCTTCATCACACCCGAGATCGCGGTCGGCGTGGGCCTGTTCCTGATGTTCACGCAGCTGGTGTCGGGGATCGGCTTGGGGTTCCAAGCGCAGGTGTTCGGCCTGTCGATGTTCGAGTTGGCCTATCCGGTGATCGTGGTCCGAGCTCGCCTGCTCTCGATCGGCCGAGAGTACGAGGAAGCGGCCATGGACCTGGGTGCCTCGCCGATCGGGGCGATGCGTCGGGTACTCCTACCGTTACTCGCGCCCGCGATATTCGCGAGCGTGGCTATCGTCTTCGCGTCGGCGATAGACAACTTCGTGATCTCGCAACGGCTGTCGGTGAACGCCTCTACGCAGACGATCCCGATCATCATCTATAGCTCGGCGCGGCGGTCGCCGCTGCCCTCGCTGAACGCCCTCGCCACGATCACGCTTGTATCGTCCACGATCCTGGTCGCCGCGGCAGCGATCGTCTATCGACGGTTCACGCGCAACGAACGCCGGGTACCCGACTAGGCTCGCTCCCGTGGAATACCTCGTTCCGGCCGATGTTGCAGCCGCCGTCGAGATACGGGGTACGGGCTGCGCCGTGCTGGCGGGCGGCACCGACCTCTACCCGCAGCACGTCGGGCGTGCGATGACGGGGCCCGTCCTCGACATCGGCGGGCTCTCAGAGCTCCGCGGCATCGAGCAGACCGCGGACGCCTACAGGATCGGCGCGCTCACGCGATGGGCCGACGTGGCCGCAGCTGCGCTCCCGGCCTGTTTCGACGGCATCCGAGCCGCCGCCCGCGAGGTCGGATCGGTTCAGGTGCAGAACTCCGCCACGGTGGGGGGCAACCTGTGCAATGCATCACCTGCCGCCGACGGTATCCCTCCCTTGCTCACGCTGGACGCCTCCGTCGAACTGACGTCGGTGGCCGGGAGTCGCGTGCTGCGGCTCGAGGACTTCCTCACCGGGTACCGCCAGACGGCGCTCCGGCCCGATGAGCTACTCACCGCGGTCCTCGTTCCTCACGACGCGGACAACGCCCGGTCGGCGTTCCTGAAGCTCGGGCTTCGACGCTATCTGGTGATCTCGGTCGTGATGACGGCGGTCGTGGTCGCGGTGGATCTGGATGGTCGGATCGCCGACGCCCGGGTTGCGGTCGGGGCGTGCTCGCCTGTGGCGCAACGCCTGCCTTCGCTCGAGGCGCAGCTGGTGGGCCGCTCCACCGACGAGCTCGACGAGGCTTCGATCCCCGAGCATCTCTCAACGCTCAGTCCGATCGACGATGTGCGAGCGACGGCCGACTACCGGCGCCGGTCCGCGGCGATCCTTCTGCGGCGCGCTCTCCAGAGCTGCGGGGCCGGCCGGTGAGCGCGGTGACGCTGAACGTCAACGGTTCGCCGGTCCAGACCGAGGGGTCGGCCCGCCGCCTGAGCGATGTCTTGCGGGACGAGCTGGGGCTCACCGCCACCAAGGTGGGATGCGACGCCGGCGACTGCGGCGCGTGCACGGTCCTGTTGGACGGCGAGCCTGTGAGCGCGTGCATGACGCCTGTCGGGCGCATGGAGGGCCGCCGTGTGGAAACGCTCGAGGGGCTCGATTCCAGCGGAGAGGCACTCGCACTTCAAGCGACGTTCCTGGCGCACGGTGCCGCGCAATGCGGCATCTGCACGCCGGGCATGCTGGTCGCGGCGACCGCGCTCCTGCGGGCGACGCCGGCGCCCACCGAGCCACAGGTGATGGACGCCCTGGGAGGAGTGCTCTGTCGCTGCACCGGCTACCGCAAGATCATCTCGGCAGTGATGGATGCGCATGCGGCTGAGGAGGTCGAACCGCCGCCTCCCGTTGGCAAGGCGGTCGGTCATCGCGTGCGTCGCGTCGACGGCGAACGCAAAGTGAACGGCACCGACGTGTTCGGATCCGACCAAGCGCCCGACGGGGCGCTCGTCATCCGGATCGTGCGATCGCCGCACCACAGGGCTCGATTCGAGCTGGGCGACCTGGCCGGATACGTCGCCGCCACGCCGGGAGTGGTCGCGGTGATGACCGCTGCCGACATAGACGGCCTCAACCGCTTCGGCGTCATCCCCGCCACTGCCGACCAGCCGGTCTTCGCTGAGGAGGAGGTGCGGTTCCGCGGCGAGGCCGTCGCGATGATCGTCGGCGAGCCCTCGCCTATGACTGCGCTGGACCTGTCGTCTTTCCCAGTTACGTGGGAGGAGCTGCCGCCGGTCATGTCGATGGACGACGCGCAGGCTCCAGACGCGCCTCGCATCCACCGATCGCGCGAGGGCAACGTCCTGATCCGAGGCAACGTGCGCCGCGGCGACCTGGACCAGGCGTTCGCGGCGGCCGAGGTAACGGTCGAGGGCGTCTTCCAGACCGGCTCCATCGAACACGCCTACATCGAGCCTGAGGCCGGCTACGCCGAACGCGTCGGCGACCGGGTGGAGGTGCAGGTGACGACGCAGTCCCCGCACATGGACCGCATGGAGCTGGAGGCGATCCTTGGTCTGCCCGAGGGAGCGGTCAGGATCAAACCGACCGCGGTCGGCGGCGGGTTCGGAAGCAAGCTCGATCTGTCGGTACAGCCCTACCTGGCACTCGCCGCGTGGAAGCTCGACCGGCCGGTTCGCCTCACGTACACCAGGCCCGAGTCGATGATGTCCACGACGAAACGCCATCCCTCAACGCTCCGTGCGCGGATCGGCGCAACAAGCGACGGCCGCCTGACCGCCATGGACTTCACCGGGGAGTTCAACACCGGTGCCTACGCCTCGTGGGGACCGACCGTCGCGAACCGGGTCCCGGTCCACGCGGGCGGGCCCTACATCTACGACGCGTACCGCGCGCGCACCGTGGCTGTGCACACGAACGCTCCGCCCTCGGGTGCGTTCCGCGGATTCGGCGTTCCGCAGTCCACGATCGCGCAGGAGTGCCTGTTCGACGAGCTCGCGGACGCCGTGGGGATGGATCGGCTCGAGTTCCGGTACGTGAACGCGCTCACGACTGGCGTGCCGACGGTCACCGGCCAGGTATTCCCATCGGGCGTCGGGTATCGCGATTGCCTAGAGGCGCTCCGGCCTCACTGGAAGCGTGCACGGACCGAGGCGGCAGCGGCGAACTCCGACGGAGGCTCGACCCGCAGCGGGGTCGGCCTCGCAGGCATGTGGTACGGCTGTGGCAACACGGCTATGCCGAATCCCTCGACGATCAAGGTCGGGCTCCACCGCGACGGCTTCATCGCGCTCTATCAGGGAGCGGTCGACATGGGACAGGGCGCCAACACCGTGATGACCCAGATCTGCGCCGACGCCTTGGGCGTGGACCTGTCGTGCATCGTGACGCTCGGTGCCGACACCGACACCACGCCCGATGCCGGCAAGAGCTCCGCGTCGCGACAGACATTCATCTCGGGGAACGCGACCTTCCTGGCGGCGACGGCGCTCCGCGCGCGGCTCCTTCTGATGTGCGGCGCGTCGGATGAGGCCTACCTCGAGTTCGACGGTCGACACCTGGTGGTCCACGATCAGGGTGCGACGACGGTTCTGGACCTTCGCGCCTTAGATGCCGACGCGGGTGGCCTGGTCGCGGCCGACACCGAGACCTACGACCCGCCGACGACGGCGCTTGATGAGGACGGCCAGGGTGAGCCTTACGCGCAGTTCGGGTTCGGGGCACACATGGCCGAACTGCAGATCGACCTCGAGCTCGGCACGGTCCACCTCCGCCGGATCACGGCCGCGCACGACGTCGGGCGCGCCGTGAACCCCACGTTGGTCGAGGGCCAGATCGAGGGCGGCGTCGCCCAGGGGATCGGCATGGCGTTGATGGAGGAGTACATCCCAGGGCGGAACGAGAACCTGCACGACTACCTGATCCCCACGATCGGCGACGTGCCGGAGGTCGTGAGCATCCTGGTGGAATCGGGTGATCCCGCCGGCCCTTACGGGGCGAAGGGGATCGGCGAGCACTCGCTGATCCCTACCGCTCCGGCCATCCTGAACGCGATCCGCGACGCGGTCGGTGCGGGCATCCGCCATCTGCCCGCTACCCCCGAACGCGTGCTCGCCGCGATCGCGGAGGGAGCCGCGCGGTGACCGAGGCCGCGACCGACACCGTCGTCTGCGACGCCTGCCCCATCCGGTGCGTGATCAAGCCGGGGCGGACCGGTGCGTGCGACCGTTACGGCAACGTTGACGGCGTGCTCGCGCGCATGGATCCGCTCCTGGTGCTGGAGCGCACCCAAGAGCAAGGCGGCGCGCTGGTCCCGTTCGCGTCGCGGCTGGGCGATTGGGAGGGCGAGCTGGTCCCGACCGGGGAGGTGTTCCTGACCGGGGCCGGTTCCGGCACGACGTATCCCGACTACAAGCCCGCGCCGTTCATCGTGTCGTCGAAGATCGCGGGTGTCGACATGGTGACGGTGGTGACCGAGGCGATATTCAGCTACTGCGGCGTGGACTTGAAGATCGACACGGATCGTCATGTGGGCGCCGAACGGCAGATCGTGCGTGCCCGCGGCGAGGCCGTGGGACATGTCACCACCGGTCAGTACGGATCCCAGATGCTCTCGCTGGGCGGGGTGAACCATCTGACCGGCGGCTCTAAGCGCGAGGGCGTGGTGACGATGGAGACGCTGCTGGCGCTCTGCAGCGGTGAGGCGGTCGAGTTGTCCGTGGACGAAGGCTCGGAGCTGATCCTTCAGGCCGGGAAGCCGCCGGTGATCAACGGCGTCGTCGAGGAACGGATGCGCGTGGGTTGCGGGTCCGCCACCATCGGCATGTTCGCGCAGCAGTGGTACGAACACGTCGACGAGGTCGTGGTGGTCGACGATCACATCACCGGTGTGCTCTCCGAGCACCAGGCGGGCAGGTATCTGGACATCCCGGCGACCGGTATCAAGGTCAAGGGCCGTCGATCGACACCCGGTCGGTACTTCAACGTCGCGAAGCCCGGGACCGGGTGGGGCGGAACCGACATCGAGGACCCCCTCACGATCCTCGATGCGTTCGACCCGAAGGTGGCGAAGCCCGGCCTCACGTTGCTGATGATCGGCACGACCGGCGAGCATCACGCGTACTTCGTGCTCGATGACGAACTCCGCCCCATGCCGGCTCCGCTCCCCGACGACCTGCGCCTGTCCGTCGAACGGATCCGCGAGAATTGCGAGCCGGCCATGACCTCGGTCCTGTTCATGGCGGGAGCGGGCGGGTCGCTCCGCGCGGGGGCCACGGTGAATCCCGTAGCGCTCACCCGTTCGGTCAATCAGACCCTCACCAGGGTCACGTGCGGCGGCGCGCCCGTCTACGTCTGGCCCGGCGGCGGCATCACGTTCATGGTGGACGTCACGCTCGTCCCGCCGGGCGCGTTCGGATACGTGCCCACTCCCGCCCTGGTCGCGCCACTCGAGTTCACGATGCGTCAAGACGATTACGCAGCGCTCGGCGGTCACATGGAGGCGATCGTTCCCATGGAGGAGGTGCTCGCACGCCCCGACGTGCGCCATCTATGACCGGGCCGGTCGCGGCGATGACGACGGACGGTTCGCGGCTGCATCTGCAGCACGGACCGATCGATCTGATCATCGAGGGTTGGGGCTCACCCGAGGAGGTCGCGGCCGCGTACCGGCGGGCGTGGGAGCGGTTCCAACCGCTGCTGGATGAGCTTGTCGCGGAGCTGCCGTTGCTCCGGCGGCCGCTGGACCCCGCACTCGGCGATCCTTCGGGTTCGGTCGCCCGGCGGATGGCTGACGCCGTCCGCCCGTTCGCCGATCGCTTCATCACCCCGATGGCCGCGGTGGCCGGCGCCGTCGCCGACGAGATCTGCGCGGAGATGGTGTCGGGCGGCGGCCTGCGCCGCGCGTACGTGAACGACGGCGGAGATATCGCGCTCCATCTCTCACCGGGCGAGACCTTCGACGTCGGGCTCGTGCCCGTGCCGAACCGGCCGGCACTGCTCGGGAAGATGACCGTTCACGCGGATGAGCCGATCCGCGGCGTGGCCACCAGCGGACGACACGGGCGGAGCTTCTCGCTCGGGATCGCGGACGCGGTGACGGTGCTGGCCGACTCGGCGGCCCGAGCCGACGCGGCGGCCACCCTGATCGCCAACGCCGTGAACCTCGCGGACCACCAGGCGATCCGGCGCGTCCCCGCGTCCGAGCTGCAGCCAGACACCGACCTCGGGACCCAACTCGTGACGACCGAGGTCGGCGTTCTCACCTCCGACGAGATCGAACGGGCGCTCTCCCCCGGCGTGGCCGAAGCCGAACGCATGCGATCCGATGGGGTGATCGGTGCCGCGGTGCTGTGCCTGAACGATCGGGTCGCGACGGTCGCGACACCCGTGCTAGCGTCGGCGATCGGAGGCTAGATGGACATCCGGAAGATCGTCTCGATCGTCGAAGACGTTCGTATCGAGGCCGCGCGGCCGGTCGACCCGCCGATCAGGCGAGTCGTGACCGCCGCCGTGCTCCATAACCCGTTCGCCGGCCGCTACGAGCAGGACCTGAGCGAGCTGATCGCCCGGAGCATCGAGCTCTCGGGGACGCTATCCGCGATCGCGGTCGAGCACCTGGGAGGCAACCCGGTCCACAGCTACGGCAAGGGCGGCATCGTCGGGACCAAGGGTGAGCTGGAGCACGTCGCCGCCATGCTCCATCCGGAGTTCGGCGCGCCGCTGCGCGAGGCGTGCGGTGGCGGGAAGGCCATCATCCCTTCGGCTAAGAAGCGCGGCGGCCCGGGCGTCACGCTGGACGTCCCGCTCCACTACAAGGACGCCGCGTTCGTCCGCAGCCACTTCGATGCGGTGGAGCTCCGGATCGTGGATGCGCCCGACGACGACGAGATGGTGATCGCCGTCGCGGTCACGGATGGCGGCCGCCCGCTTCCGCGTGTCGGAGGGCTGAAGGTGTCGGAGATCGTGGGAGAAGACGGTCTCCGGTGAGCGACCTGGTCATCCGCAACATCGGCACGATCGTGACCGGTGACGTCGACGCGCCGATCGCAGATGGAGACACGATCGTCGTGAGAGATGGCGTGATCGCGGCGGTCGGTGACTCGTCGAGCGCCGACGCGGACGGCATCTCCGCCGCGATCGACGCCGCCGGCGCGACCGTGACGCCTGGGTTCTGCGACAACCACACGCACCCAGTGATCGGCGACTTCACGCCGCGCCAGCTCCAGGTCGACTTCATCGATTCGTACCTGCACGGGGGGACGACGACGATGATCTCGGCCGGTGAGCCTCACACGCCCGGTCGTCCGACCGATCCCGCAGGCGTGAAGGCGCTCGCGATCCTTGGGCACAAGTCATTCGCGAACCTACGCCCCTCGGGCGTCAAGGTGCATGCGGGAGCTGTGTTGCTGGAACCCGGCCTCACCGAAGCCGACTTCCAGGAGATGGCGGCGGCCGGGGTCGATCTGGTCGGTGAGATCGGGATCTCGGGCGTGAAGGACGCCGCCGCTGCCGCGGAGATGACGCGCTGGGCGCAGGCGCTCGGGATGCGCGTGATGGTTCACACCGGTGGAGCGTCGATCCCCGGGAGCGGGATCGTCGGTGCGGACTTCGTGGTGCAGGTACAGCCCGACGTGGCCGGTCACGTGAACGGAGGCCCGACGGCGCTCCCGCTAGATCATGTGGAGCGGATCTTGGAAGAAACGTCGGCCCGGGTCGAGATCGTGCACAACGGGAACGTGAAGGCGGCGGGCGAGGTCGCTGCGCTGGTCGCGCGCAGGGGAGAGCTCCGCCGTCTGGTGATCGGGACCGACAGCCCCGCGGGATCGGGTGTGCAGCCCCTCGGCATGCTGCGGACGGTGTCGTGGGTGGCCTCGCTGGGCGAGATCGACGCTTCACTCGCGGTCGCCGCCGCCACTGGGAACGTCGCGGCTCTGCACGGCCTGAACACAGGGGTGATCGCGGTCGGTCGCGAGGCCGACCTGCTCGTCGTGGACGCACCCCTTGGATCGCAAGCCGCCGATGCGCTCGGCGCGCTCGCGATAGGCGACACGCTCGCCGTGGCCACGGCGATCATCGACGGGAAGCCGCGCTTCACGAAGAGCCGGAACACGCCACCTGCCGTGCGTCCGGTGTCGTTCTCGAGTTAGCCGGCAGGCCGTAGCGTCGCGCCCGCGGCCCCCATCTGGGCGAGCGCGGCGTCTCCGTCGCCCGGCCTGAGGTCGACCGCCCGCACGGCGTCGGTGAGCAGGGTGACCGAGAACCCCTCGGTGAGTCCGTCGAGCACGGTCGACTTCACGCAGTAGTCGGTGGCGAGTCCGGTCACGACGAGCGTGGTGACGCCCGCGTTCCGCAGCAGCTTCGCGAGCTCCGTCGGCTCGGTTCGATCGGTCGACGGGTCGCGGGTCGAGAACCCCGAGTAGCCGTCCTGCCCGTCGACGCCCTTGCGGACGATCGGGCCGGACACGATCAGGTCGGGGTGGAACTCCGCGCCCCACGAGTCGCCGACGCAATGCACGGGCCAGATGCCGCCGTCCTTGGCGAAGTGCGGGGTCGACGCCGGGTGCCAGTCTGCGGTGTAGAAGACGTGGGCGCCGCTCTGCCGCGCCTCCGCGATCTGCGCGTTGATGAGCGGGACCACGGCCTCGCCCCCGCTCACGTACAGGTTGCCGCCGGCGTCGGCGAAATCGTTCTGCACGTCGACCACGATGAGCGCGGTCTGCGGGTCGTAAGGGATGCTATCCATGACCGGACCGATGATACCCAGGGTGGATGGAGGGAAGCCATGGACGTAGCGCGAGCGATCGACGGAAGTTTCGAACGGGGAGACGAGGGCCGGTTCACCGGTGAGGTATGGCTGCGATCGGCGCTAGGCGACGGCGCGACGTCTATCGCGGTGGTTCACTTCTCTCCCGATGCGCGCACGAGATGGCACCGTCATGCGACGGGGCAGTTCCTTTACGCGATCAGCGGCCGCGGTCGCGTGCGCACGCGCGGCGAGGCCGGCCATGCGCTCGAACCCGGTGACGTGATCCACGTGGGACCCGACGAGTGGCACTTCCACGGCGGATCGCGCGGCGCACCCATGGTGCACGTGGCGGTCTCGGGCGGAACCGTCGAATGGGGCGAGCCCGTGAACGATGAGGAGTTCGACCAAGGGTTCGCCGACCACCCCAGGTGATCGCGCGCCTCTCGCGCGAAGACGAAGAAGAAGGATGTGACCAACCACGCGACACGGCCCTGCCGGTGCGGGTCTTGTGGACCGGGGCCGTGACGCGCGGCCGGGATACGGTTGCGTAAGGAGGTCCCCGATGCACCGGCGAACCTTCCTGGCGACCGCCACACTGGCCGCGCTAGGCGCGTGCACGAACGAGCCCGGCGCTATCGCAGCGCTCACCTCCGGCCGAAAGACGGTCCTGCCATCGGCCGAACGTGAGAGGCGCGCAGGTCTCGACGACGTCCTGGCTCGAAGGCGATCGATCCGCTCCTTCACGGACGAACCCGTAGATGCGGGAACGATCTCGCAGCTCCTTTGGGCGGCGCAAGGCGTCACGGCACCTTGGGGCGGGCGGACCGCTCCCTCGGCCGGCGCCCTGTACCCGATCGAGATCTACGTGGCGACGGCGGACGTCCTGTTCCGATACGTGCCCGACGAGCATCGCGCGGTGGAGCTAACCCCCGAGGACCGGCGCGCGCGGATCGCAGCGGCGGCCGGCGAGCAGGAGGCGGCCGTGAACGCACCGACGTTGTTCGTGATCACAGGAGTCGTTGAACGAACGGCCGCGAAGTACGGCGAGCGAGCCGAGCGGTACGTGCAGCTGGAGGCGGGACACGTCTGTCAGAACCTCCTACTCGAGGCGACCTCGCTGGGCCTCGCTGCCGTGCCGATGGGGGCCTTCTCGGACGAGCTGCTGCGTGTCGCCCTAGGCGTGGGCGACCACGAGCTACCCCTCTACATCGTGCCCGTCGGGCACCCGTCATGAGGTGACGCACAGACCTCGGCGACTAGTTCGGCGGCGCCAGGCGCGTCTTCAACGCCGAGACGTCCAGATCCGTTCGAGGGTATCGCGGGTCCATACGCTCGAGCGTCTCGACGAGGATCCTTCCGATCGCCCAGTTCCGGTACCACTTGCGGTCGGCAGGGATCACGTACCACGGAGCCACATCGGCTGCGCACCGAGCGATCGCGTCGTTGTAGGCGGCCATGTAGTCCCGCCAGAGCGCGCGCTCGTCTATGTCGCTCTCGCGAAACTTCCAGTGTTTGGAGGGGTCGTCAAGGCGCGCCAGCAGTCGTTCGCGTTGCTCGTCGTAGGAGATGTGCAGGAAGCACTTCACGATCGTCGTGCCGGCTTCGGCCACCCGGCGTTCGAAGTCGTTGATCTGCTCGTAGCGCGCCCTCCACACGGGCTCGTCCACCAACCCGTGCACCCGCACGACCAGTACGTCCTCGTAGTGCGACCGGTCGAACACGACGACCTGGCCGGGTCCCGGCAGGTGCTTCTCGATCCGCCACAGGAAGTCGTGCGCCAGCTCCTCATCGGTCGGCTTCTTGAAGGCGGCCACGTCGACCCAGGCCGGGTTCATCGAGGAGAGCACGTGAGCGACGGTGCCGCCCTTGCCGCTGGTGTCCATCCCCTGCAGCACCAGCAGCATCGAGCGGGTTCCCTCGGCCCAGAGCTTCTCCTGCAGTTCGTCCAGCTTCTCCGCCAGCTCGGGGAGCTCAGCTTCGGCGTCCTCACGGTCCTTCACGCCGGGGGTGGCGTTCGTCTCGACGCTCGATGCCGGCGCGGCCGCCGGCGCGGTCAAGCGCTCGGTGAGCGAAGGCGCTTTCGGCATGGCGAGCACGCTAACAGGACGCCCGTCCACCGGCCGACCCCTGCCGTCTGTGAGCCCTTCGCGGTTCAGTCGAGAAGGCCGAGCACACGTCCGAAGTTGTCGCCCAGGATCCCATCGATCTTGTGCTGGGGGATCGGCGGCAGCCCGCACGCATCGGCTTCCTCGTTCACACCGACCAACTTCTCCATCAGCTTCACCGGGTCGTACAGGAACCCGGGGTAGTCGGTACCGAAGAAGATCTTCTCGAGCGGGACGAACATCGGCTCGCAGCGGGACAGCAACAGGAACAGGTCCCTCCTCGTGATGCTCGCGATCAGGTAGGACAGCTCCGCGTAGAAGTTGGGATGTTTCGTGAGCAGGAACAGAGCCTCGTCGACCCACGGCAGTCCGCAATGCGCGACGATCACGCGCAGATCCCTGAACACGCGGCCGATATCGTCCAGGAGCGCGGGCCGCCCGAGCTCGAGCTTGGCGTCGATGCGGGTCGAGCCCGCCTGGTGGATCATCACGGGGATCCCCAGTTCCTGAGCCTTGGCATAGACCGGGAAAGCGACGTCTGGATCGTTGGGCGCCCAATGCTGGTACATCGGGTAGAGCTTCACTCCCGAGAGTCCGAGCTCGACGACGGCCCGTTCGAGCTCGGCGACCGCCGCCTCTGGTCCGTTGTACATCGGGTTCACCGACGCGAACCCGATGAACCGGTCGGGGTCGGTGTGCACGACCGCAGCGATGTAATCGTTGCAGAGGTCGGGGTGCTTCGGCCCGTCGACCCCGAGGAGCCCCGTCGTGTCGACGGTCCCGATCAGTCGCCCATCCAGCCACTGCGGCGAGATCGCCAGGACGACCACCTTGTCGAACCCGGGGTGATCGCGAAGCGACTCCTCCGGCCCGATCACCGGCCACCCCTTGCGCGTGAAGCCGCTCGCCTCCCACTCCTCCTCGGTCGGCATCCGGTGCGACGGAAGGAGTCCCATGCTCCTGTAGATGCACAGCGACCCCTCGCGGCCGTACTCGATGGTGAACTCCGGATCCTCGGCGAGGCTGAGGATGTGGCTGTGCGCGTCGATGATCACGACGCCACTCCCGGTGGCCGCTTCGCGTTGTAGGCATAGGCGGGCTCGACGGGCATCCCATACCAGCGCTGATAGAAGTCGATCACGTACGGCTCGACCAGCCGACCGAGCTCCGCCCACCTCTGCACGTCGCTCGGGGAGCCGGTAGACGCGCTCGTGCACCGCTGCCGCGAACCGTTCCTTCACGGCGTCCTCGTCGACAACGGTCACGCGCCCGCCTTCGACCAGGACGCGGCCCTGCACCATCACCGTGTCGATGTCGGACGCCTCCGCCCGGTCGAGCACCACGTCCAGGAACGGCTCCTGGTCGTAGCGACCCGGCGGGAACATGATCCGTTCCTTGTCGACGATCAGCAGGTCGGCCAGCCGGCCGGGCGCGAGGGATCCAAGCCGGTCTTCCATCCCCAGAGCGCGAGCACCGTTGACGGCGGCAGCCCGAAGCACCGCTTCGCTATCGAGCCGTTGCCGTTCGAACGTGTGTGGCATCCGCTGCAGGTAGCAGGCGAGCCGCAGCTCCTGGAAGAAGTCCTCGCGATCGGAGAACGAGATGCCGTCCGTGCCGAAGGCGATCCGCCCGCCGGTATCCATGATGTCGCGCACACGACAGATCCCGCTCGACAACCTGAGGTTCGACCCGGGATCGTTCGACGCGACGGCCCCTGAATCCGCGAAGATCTGTAGCTCGTCGTCCGTCACCCAGACGAAGTGCTCCAGCACGGTCTCGGGTGTCAACACCCCGATGTCGGCCAGACGCTGGAGCGCGGGCTTCCCGTACCGCTCGAGGTTGTAGAGCATCTCCGATCGCGTTTCGAGCGCGTGCGTGATCATCCCCGTTCCGTGCTCGTCCGCCGTTCGTCGGCAGAGACGATAGAGGTCGTCGGAGCACGCCGGTGTCCAGTCCGGCGCCGTCACGATCCTGAAGCGGTCGTCTCGGCCATGCCAGGTGGAGTGCAGACGCTCGAACGACGCCATCACGTCCTCGATCGGCCAGGCATAGCCCATCGGTGAACCGCGAACCTCATCAGCCAGGTCGGCGGGCAGGCGTTCGAGGAAGCGTTCGTTGGGCTCGTGGACGTAGATGTTCTCGTCACGACTCACGAGGCCGAACGCGGTCCGCATGCCGATGTCCTCGTAGGCCCTCAGCGCCGGAGGGCATCCGAAGTCGGACATGCCCGGCCTCCCGTAGTACATGTCGACCGTCGCGGTCTGCCCACCCTTCAGCGCGTTGACCAGCCCCCAGAGGACCCCTGTGTAGAGGTCTTCTTCCTCGATGTCGCCGGTCGCCGCCTGGATGAAGACGTTCGCACGCTCGAAGATGAACTGATACAGCCCCGGACCGATGGCGAGCTCGGAGTGGTAGTGACAGTTCACGAATCCCGGCATCACGAAGTGGGCGCCCGACCCGAGCACGGCGTCGAACGGACCCCGACCTTCGAGCTCGGTGCGTGCACCAGCCGCCACGATCGTCGAGCCCTCGACGATCAGCGCGCCGTCGGGGATCAGCGCCTGCTCACCCAGCGCGACGATCGGGTCACCCAGGATCAGTCTTCGCCCAACGGGTGTATCTACGAGCGTCATCGTGCGGCCTTCCTACGAGGGCACGACCATCCTTTCGAGCACGTGCTGGAACGCAAGGTTCGCCTCGTGCAGAGTGCGTCCCTCATCGATCGTCGTGAACTCTCGGTCGCGGTAGAGGATCTTCCCGTCGACGATCGTCGTGTTCACCGCACTCCCGTTAGCGGCGAAGACCAGATGTGAGTACAGGTGCGCCTTCGACTCGGGGAACAACGGTGTGAACATCTGGTTGCCGAGGTCCACCGTGATCACATCGGCCTTCTTGCCCACCGTCAGCTCGCCCGTGTCGTGCCTAAGCGCAGCGGAACCGTTGCGCGTGGCCATCCGCACCACGTCGGGCGCCTGCTGCAGGCTTGGGTCCACCCGGCTCGCGCGATGTATCAGCGACGCGAACTTCATCACCTCGAACAGGTCGCGGCTGTTGTTGCACTCAGCGGCGTCGTGACCGAGCCCGACGTTCAGCCCGGCGGCGAGCATCTCCGGAACGCGGGCGATCCCGTTGCCGAGCTTCGCGTTCGAGGACGGGTTGTGTGAGATCTGCGTTCCCGTCTCCCGCATCAGCGCGATCTCGGTATCGGAGAGCCAGACGCAGTGCGCCGCGATGCATCGATCGAATAGGATGCCGCAGTCGTACGCGACCTCGGTCGGACGCCGGCCGAACCGTTCCTTGGAGTTCTCGACCTCGGTCAGTGACTCGTTCAGGTGGATGTGGATCCCCGTATCCAGATCGTCCGCGAGCATCCTCGTGTCTCTCAGAAGTCCTTCCGAGGCGAGCGGCAGCCACTCGATGCCGATGTACACCTCGATGCGGCCGTTCGCCGCGCCGTTTGATTGCTCGTAGGCGGCCTTGTTGTCCTCCAAGGTGTCGAGGTCGTGCTCGTCGTCGGCGACGTCGTTAGACAAGACGGCCCGGATCCCGATCTCCTCCGCCGCCCTGGCCAGCCCGCCCAACTGGCGGTACATGTCGTTGACCGTCGTTACGCCGCACTTGATCGACTCGCTGTAACTCGCGAGAGCCGCCCAGTAGGCCTCCTCCGGGTTCAAGGCCCGGATGATCGGATACCAACACGTGTCGAGGTACTCCCACAGCGGCAGGTGGTCGCTCCAGCCCTTGCCGACCGCGGTGTGGTAGTGCAGGTCGACGAGGCCGGGGAGGACCGCCTTGTCGGAGGCGTCGATCACGGTCGCGCCGGCCTCTTCGGTCCTGCCGGCGACATCGGCTGCGGTGCCGACGTCGGTGATCCGGTCGTTCTCGATCACGACGGTGCCGCCGAAGATCACGTCGTCCGCGTCGTTCATGGTGACCACGGTGCCGTTCTTGATGATGATCCGATCGCTCATCGCGTCCCCCTTCCTATCGAGAGATCCCTTGCCCCGACTGGGGCACCGCCGAGGTCAGGTCGACCCAGACCGACTTCGAGTGCAGGTATGGCTCCAACGCCTCCTCGCCTAGCTCCTTGCCGAACCCGGAGTGCTTCCGACCGCCGAACGGCACCGCGACGTCGAACATCCCGTAGGTGTTGATCCATACGGTGCCGGCGTCGAGGCGGTCGGCCAGACGCAACGCCTTGCTCACATCCGACGTCCAGATGCCGGAGGCGAGACCGTAGTCGACGCCGTTCGCGAGCGCGAGCAGCTCCTCCTCGTCCTTCCACGGTATGACCGAAAGAACGGGACCGAAGATCTCCTCCTGGGCGACCTTCATGTCGTTGCGCACCCCGCTGATGACCGTCGGTTCCAGGAAGAAGCCGCCCTCGTGTCCGCTCACGCTCGCGTCCGAACCCCCGACGACCACGTCCGCGCCCTGCTCCCGGGCCGACTCGACGTAGCTCTTCACGCGCGTCCGATGGGCCGCCGAGATGAGCGGCCCCATCTGAGTGTCGGGATCGAGGCCGGAGCCCAGTCGGATCTGGCCCGCCCGTTCGCTGACCACGGCTGCGAGCTCGTCGGCCACCGATGCTTCCACGAAGAGTCGCGACCCGGCGACGCAAGCCTGGCCCTGGTTGAAGAAGATGCCGCCGAAGGCTCCGCTCGCGGCCGCATCGAGGTTCGCGTCCGCGAACACGATGTTAGGGCTCTTGCCTCCGAGCTCCAGGGACACGCGCTTCAGACCGTCGGCTGCGCTCCGCATGATCTCCTTCCCGGTGGCCGTCTGACCCGTGAAGGCGATCTTCTGCACGCCGGGATGCCGCACGAGCGCGGCACCGATGTCGGGTCCCCCGATCACGACGTTGACGACGCCGGGTGGGAAGCCGGCCTCGTGGACCAACTCCATCAGGCGGAGCGTGGAGAGCGGCGCGAGCTCGGATGGCTTGATCACGATCGTGCAGCCAGCCGCAAGCGCGGGACCGAGCTTGTAGCCGACCTCCAGCAGCGGGAAGTTCCACGGTGTTATCGCCGCGACGACGCCGACGGGCTCCCGCTTGGCCACCGTGAACATCCCCGGGATCGAGTTGGGCAGGACCTTCCCCTCGATCTTCGTCGTCCATCCCGCGTAGTAGCGCAGCAGCTCGATCGTCAGCGCGATGTCGACGGCCTCCGCCTCCCACATCGGCTTGCCGTTGTCCAGGACCTCGATCGTCGCGAACTCGTCCTTGTTCGCCTCGAGGAGGTCGGCGAGCGTCCACATCAGCCGGGCTCGCTGGGTCGCGGGCGTGGATCGCCACACGTCGAACGCGCGAGCCGCGGCCGCGACCGCGGCATCGACCTCGCGTTCGGTCGCGAGCGGCGCCTCGGCGAGGGTCTGGCCCGTCGCCGGGTTGATCGTCGCGAGCGAACCGTCCGTCTCCACGAACGCCCCGTCGATGTACAGGCGGAGCGGCCGGTCCAAGAACCCCATCGTCTGCTCGGAGATCGTGGATGCCATATCTCGTTTGCCTCCTTCAGCTCGTGAGCTCGAGCACCTGACGCCCCAATACGGCGCGCCTGCGCAGCGCATCGAGCGCTTCGTGGATCCCTTCGAGCGGATAACGGCCCGCGATGGGCACCGTCAAAGCGCCCGCCGCCGCGAGCGTGAGCGCGTCCTGCAGGTCCAGACGCGTCGCCGCCACCGTGGACACGAACGACGTCTCCGGCAGGATGAATTCGATCGGATGGATCTCGAGTAACTGGTCCGTGTAGCCCGTCGACACGAAACGCCCGCCCTTGGCGAGGGACCGGATGCCCGCGTTCATGGTCTGGGTCGTCCCCACGAGCTCGTAGAAGACGTCGGTGCCTCGTCCGTCCGTGAGCGCTCGCACTCGGTCCGGCACGGTCTCGTAGCTCTCCGGCGAGTCGACCAGCACCCCATCGCTCGCACCATGTGATCTCGCAAGCTCGAGCTTCTCCTCCGAGTCGCCGATCGCGATCACTCGTGCGCCGGCGTGGGCCGCCGCCTGAACCACGATGATGCCGACGCCACCGATCCCGTTCACGACCGCGGTGTCTCCCAGGCGCAGCCCCGAGAGCTTGGTCGCGTGTATCGCCGTCATCCCTGCGCACGTGAGGACGGAGGCGGCCGCCAGGTCGACGTCGTCGGGAACCGGCACGGCGTTCTGCTCGGGGACGACGACGTACTCGGCGTCGCCTCCGTCCCGGTTGAAACCGAGCTGTTCGGGCTCGTTGTCGCAGATGTTCGTCCGGCCCTTGAGGCACTGCTCGCACCGACCGCAGAAGATCTTGTTGTAGATCGCGACGCGCGATCCGGTCGTCAAGGACACTCCATCTCCGACGCCCTCGACCATGCCGGCGGCCTCGTGCCCGAGCGTCATCGGGTACGGGTCCGGCTTGATCATGCCGTCGAGGATGTGGAGATCGGTCCCACACACACCCGCGGCGTGGATCCGGATCAGCACCTCGCCCGGCCCCGGGATCGGGTCGTCGATCTCGTCCAAACGCAGAGATAGGTCTTCGTGGATCCGTACCGCACGCATCTACGCTCCTTCTCCCTCGGTGGGACCGGCAGAATGGTCGTCGCCATACGCCATGTCCCAGAACTCGGCCTCGTACCGTGTGGATCGCTCGAAGATCCGCGAGAGGCTCGCCATGCGGCCCTCGTCGCTCGGATCGACGAGTCTGTCGAGCAGAGCCGTGCTCTGCGCCACCAGCCCGTCGTATTCGTCGTTGCCGAACATCCCGATCCAGTCGGCGTAGATCGGGTCATCCGGCGGGTGCGCCGTGAGCGGCCGCGCCAACTCCCCGTAGCTCCACTGGCACGGCAGCACCGCGGTGAGTCCATCCGCGCAGTCGCCGAGAGCGCAGACGGAAAGGAGGTGCCGCGTGTACCCGTAGGTGGCCGGGAACATCTCGCCTCGGCCGGCGAACGTGTCGGGATCACCTCCAAGGCGATCGAGGAAAGCGAGGTTGGCAGGGATCTCGCCCTCGACGATCCGCGCCTGGAACCTCGTGAGGACCGTGATCGCATCCCGGTCGGGGGCCTTCCCGACGATCATGCCGATGGCTCGCGCATAGTCCTCGAGATACGGGATGTTCTGAGTGAAGTACCGCCTGAAGGTCTCGTGCGGGAGCGAGCCGTCCGCGATGCCCCTTACCATCGGGTGATGGACCGCTGCATCCCACGAATCCCTCCCTTGCCGGTGAAGGATCGAAGCCACGCGGCCATCTGGCCGTTCCCCGGTCACTCAACCACCTCGTCTTCGAACGCCGCCCTCGTGGCCAGCTGATCTGCCAGGACGCTGCCGATGTGGACCCGCATCAGCCGCTCCGCCTCGTCCGGATCGCGCGCGACGATCGCCTCCACGATCGCTGCGTGTTCCTCGACGGATGACTCGACCCGTCCGGGGATGCTCTCCGTGAGCTTGCCGATCCTCGTGAGGTGCGCCCGCAGGTTGTCGATCAGGGCCCCGATCCGCTCGTTCTTCACCTGTGCGTACACGATCACGTCGAACCGCTCCAACAGTCCCGCCAGCCCGACCAGATCGCCCGCGTCCCGGAGCTCACGGCTGCGGTCGACCACGTCGCGCAGCGCGCCGACGGTTTCATGGTTCGACCCCTCGGCAGCTGCACGCGCGGCGGCCCCTTCCAGTAGCGCGCGCAGCTCGTAGATCTCCATCAGATCCCGCTCCGAGTAGCCCGATACGACCGCGCCTTTGAAGGTGGTCGTCTCCACGAGTCCCTCCAGCTTGAGTCGCGCGAAGGCTTCGCGGAGCGGCGTCTTGCTCACCCCCAGCTGTTCGGCCAGCGCCGCCTCCCGCAGCGGCTCGCCGGGAAGGAGACGAAGCTCGATGATCGCGTCACGGAGCTCCTCCCACACCCAATCGGTCATGTTGCGGCGGTCGGGGCGTCCCGTGAACACGGGCCGTTCTTCACTCGTCTCCGCGCTTCGCAGGTCGTCCATCAATCGTCTCCTTGTCCGAACCGGCGTTCATCTCCCGCTGGGGTCGATGCCTCCTCGACGAGCTCGACGAGCACGCCGCCGAAGGCTGCAGGATGCAGGAAGGCGATACGCGTTCCCATACCTCCAGGCCGCGGCTCACTATCGATGAGCGGAACGCCGCGCTCAGCCAGGTCGGCGAGCGCCGGCGCGATCGCGTCGACCGCGAAAGCGACGTGGTGCAGCCCAGGGCCCCGCTTGTCGAGGAACCGCTGGACCGTGCCGTCCCCCGTTGCCTCCAGCGTCTGAACGTACGAGGGTCCGAGCTCGTACATGCGCTCCAGGAACCCGGGCCCTTCCTCCGCGTGCACGGAGGGACCGATCAGCGATCCGAGCGCGTCCTCGCAGACCGGGTCGTCGCCGTGGGCGATCGCGACGTGGTGCAGACCCGTGACGTGCCAGCCCTCGGTGCTCATCTGGCGCCTCCCTCCGACGACTGCGTGAAACAACGGGAGAAGGCCTCGACCGTCTCCATCCGTCGGGCGCCCAGCGGGAAGACGTGGACCGAATCGGCGCCTGCGGCGGCCACGGCCTCGATGCGCTCCCGAGCCTGACTCGCGTTGCCGGCCAGCGCCACAGCCCGAACGAACTCGTCCGGCAGCAAGCGCGCCGCCTCCTCGGCCTCCTGGAACTCCCCACCCGCGTAGCGTTCGCGGACCTGCTCGATGAGCGACGACGGGAGGCCCGCGAGCTCACAGATGACGGGAGCCGTCTGCGGGAACCACGCGGCGATCGACCGGGCTGATGCGAGCGCGGCGTCCTCGTCGTCGTCGATCGCCCCGTACGCGAACACGGCCACGTGCGGCCGCGGTCGCCCCGCCTTCGCGGCGCCCCGGTCCACGTGTTCGAGCGCCCACGCGAGCGCGTCGGGGAACAGGCCGACGAGCAGGATCACCCCATCGGCGATCTCGCCGGCCAGCTCGAGCGTCTTCGGTCCGCTCGCCGAGATGTAGACGGGGATGTCGGGACGGGCGCCGAATCGAAGATGCGCGTCGTGAAGCTCGAAGCCTGCGTCCTCGACCGTTACCTCCTCGCCCGACCACAGCGCACGGATCGCGCCGATCGTCGCTCGGAGCGAGGCGAGTCTCGCCGGTCGCATCCCCAGCGCGAGGAGGGGTCGGTCACCGGCGCCGATCCCCAGGATCATGCGGCCGTCGGAGATCTCGTCCACCGTCGCGGCCGCCACCGCCGTGATCGCGGGATGGCGAGTGAGCGGGTTCGTGACGGCGGTCCCGAGCAGTAACCGGGGAGACGTCATCGCCGCGAGGGTGAGGTAGGCGTAGGAGTTGCGAGCGTGCAGGGACGAATCGGTGAGCCAGAGGTTCGAGTAGCCCAGAGCATCGATCCTTTCGACCATCGATCGGAACTCGCCGGGCGGATACGCCCCCTGGAGCACCACGCCCGACCGAAGGCTCATGCGGAAAGCTCCTCGAACCGCTCGACCGTCCGCGCCAGTGCCCGCACCCCGTCCTCGATCGGACCCGTCTCGATCCATTCCTCCGGCGTGTGCTCGCCCGATCCTGTGGTCACTCCCACGGCGATCGCCGGGATCCCACGGGCGTGGGCGGCGTTCGCATCGGTGCTCGTGGGTGGAGTCACCGAAGCTATGCCGACCTCGCCGAGCGCGTCCTGCGCGGCGCGGACGAGGGCATGTTCCTGGTCCACGCGGCCGGCGGGCCGGTCGCCGAGCACCTCTTGCTCCAGCGAGAGGGGTGGATCTACCTGCATGGCCAAGTCGTCCACCTGGCGCGCCAGCGCCGCGAGAGCATCCGGATCGTCGGCCCGGAGGTCGAGCTCGAACCACGCCTCGCGTGCCCGCATGTTGATGCCCTCGCCACCGCCGATGCGACCGATGTTCACGGAGGTCCCCTCGCGGCGAGGGATCGCGGCGATCGACCCGACGAGCTCGGGCGACACGGTGGACCGCGCTCGGCATCTCGGCGGCCTCCCACGCGTGACCACCAGGACCGCTCACGCGGATGCGACGGCGAACCGATCCGACGCCGACCGTCGACACGCGGCCCAGGTAGTTCCCTTCGACGGCGACGAACCCGGCGACCGGCGAGGGCGAGGCGTCGAGCGCTGCGATCGCTCCGCGCAGGTTGCCGAGACCCTCTTCACCCACGCTGGCGAGCAGCCAGACGGCCCCTCCATCGTCGTGCGAGCAACGCGCCGGCCGAGGACAGGGCTGCGACGCCGACGGAGTCGTCGCCGACGCTCGGACCGACGAGCGTCTCGCCTTCGACACGCACGATGTGGGGCACCCCGGATCCGAACACGGTGTCGAGGTGTGCGCACAGGATGACGATCGGACCGTCACCACTCCGCGCCCGTCCCCAGACGTTGCCGGCCGCGTCTACGTGCACCTCATCGAGCCCATCGAGCTCCCACCACGATCGGACCAACGCGGCTCGCTCCCCTTCGGCCCCCGTCGGCGCGGGCACCTCGGCGATCTCGATCGTTCGACGCACCACGGTCTCCGTGACGTCGCTCACGAGGCGATCGCCACCCCTTCGGCCACCAGCGCGCCGACGTCCTCCCGGCTGTAGCCGAGCTCGGTCAAGACGTCGAACGTGTGCTCCCCGAGCGCGGGCGCCGGCGACGGATAGTCGAGCGGCTCCAGGTCGAACCGCACCGGCGTCCCCACGACGCGGTAGTCGCCGGCGCTCGCGTGATGCAGCTCCTGCACCGCGCCCAGAGCCCGCGTCTGTTCGCTCGCGAGGATCTGCGCGATGTCTTGGACCTCGGCCGCCGGGACGCCTTCGGCGCCGAGCAACGCCAGCCAGTGCTCGCTCGGCTCCCGGCGAAGAACCTCTTCCAGCGCGGCCGTCAACTCGTCGCGGTGGCTGACGCGAGAGGCGTTATCTGCGAACCGGGGATCGTCGAGCAGGTGCTGGGCACCGAGCACCCCGCAGCACCGGACCCACAGGTCTTCGGAGCCGGCCCCCGCCAGCACGATCCAACCGTCGGCGGTGCGGAACCCGCCGTAGGGCGCGAAGGTCGGAGAGTGCGTCCCCAGCAGGCCGGGCACCTGCCCCGAGACGAACGTGCTCGCCGCGAGCGACCCGAGGGCGGCGAGCGCGAACTCGAGCAACGAGGACGACACGTGCCTCCCGATCCCGGTGCGCTCCCGTTCGACGTGCGCGGCCAAGAGGCCGAACGCGCAGCACATGCCCGCGCCGACGTCCAGCACGGGAGCGCCGACCTTCACCGGGCCCGACCCCTCGCTGCCGGTGACGCTCATCAGCCCGCTCTCGGCCTGAAGGATCAGATCGAACCCGCCGCGGGCCGCGTCGGGCCCGACGTCGCCATAGCCGGAGATAGAGCCGTAGACGATCGACGGGAAGCGCTCGTGCACGGTCTCCCAGTCCAGCCCGTAACGCGCGAAGCTTCCCGGCCGGGCGTTCTCGACCAGGAAGTGCGAGGAGGCGAGCAACCGGTCGACCGCCTCGGTCGCCAGAGGCGAGCGGAAGTCCAGAGCGAGGCTCCGCTTGCCCGAGTTCAGCGAGAGGAACAGCACCGACTGATCCCCGAGCCGCTCGGTCCCTTGCACCCGGTACGGATCTCCCCCCGGCGGCACCTCGAGCTTCACGACGTCGGCGCCGAACGCCGCCAACAGCGCGGTCGTCTGCGATCCGGCCACGAAACGCGTCAGATCGAGAACGCGCAGGCCTTCGAGCGGCCGGCTCACCATGGATGCGGCTCCCTGAACTCGCCGAATACCGATCGGAAGACATCCGACAGCTCTCCCAAAGTGGCCCCGACTCGCACAGCGTCGACCAGCGAGGGCATCACGTTGGAGCCGTCACGGGCGGCGGCCTCCACGACGGCCGTCGCGTCAGCGCACGCCGCCTGGTCGCGGGCAGCCACGCGCGACGCGGTGCGCGCCACCTGCCGGTCCGCGATCGAAGGATCCAGCGCGAACAGCTCCGGGGTCTCGGCGGAGGTCTCAGCTGGGTCCGCGTACACGTTCACCCCGACCCGCGGTCGCGTTCCGTCGGCGGTCTCGCGTTCGATCCGGTACGCGGACTCTGCGATCCAGCGTTGCGACACGCCTCGTTCGATCGCCTCCACCGCGCCTCCGAGCGCCGCGATCTCGGTCAGGACCTCGTTCGCACGCGCCTCGAGCTCGTCGGTCAGCGTCTCCAGGTAGTAGGAACCGGCCAAAGGATCGACCGTCCGAGGCACGCCCGACTCCAGGGCGACGATCTGCTGCGTGCGGAGCGAGAGCGTCACCGCCTCCTCCGACGGGATCTCGAACGCCTCGTCGTAGCCCATCACGTGGATCGACTGCGCTCCCCCGAGCACCGCCCCGAGGCACTGGATCGTCGAGCGGATGATGTTGTTGAGAGGCTGCTGCGCGGTAAGCGTGGTGCCTGAATTGCCCGAGAAGAACCGCAGCCGCCCGGAGTTCGGGTCCTTCGCGCCGAACCGTTCGGTGGCGATCCGGTACCACATCCGTCGCGCCGCGCGGAGCTTCGCCACCTCCTCGAACAGGTCCATCGTGGTGGCGAAGTGGAACGAGAGCCGCGGTGCGAACGAATCGAAGTCCAAGCCGCGAGCGACCAGAGCTTCCGCGTACGCGATCGCCGACGCCAGCGTCAGTGCCAGCTCCTGGACCGCGTCGCAGCCAGCCTCACGCGCGTGGTATCCGGTGATCGAGATCGGATTGAACCTCGGGAGCCGCCCCGACGCGAACTCGATCACGTCGCAGGACAACCGCATCGACGGCTCGGGCGGGAAGACGAAGGTCTTGCGGGCGAGGAACTCCTTCAAGATGTCGTTCTGAAGCGTGCCGGCGAGCGCTCCCTGGGACACGCCCTGCCGCTCGGCGGCCACGAGGTACATCGCCAGGATGATGGGGGCGGTCGCGTTGATCGTGAAGTTCACCGAGATCTCGTCCAGCGGCAGCCCCGCGAACAGGTCGACCATGTCCTCCGCGGTGTCGATCGCCACCCCGACCCGCCCGACCTCCGACCGCGCCACGGGATGACCGGAGTCGTAGCCGAGCTGCGTTGGAAGATCGAACGCGACCGACAATGCCGTCTGGCCTCGATCGAGCAGGAAGCGGAACCTCTCGTTCGCCTCCTCGGGAGACCCGAAGCCTGCGAACTGACGCATGGTCCACAGCCGTCCGCGATACATCGAGGGATAGGGACCGCGCGTGAACGGCGGCGCTCCGGGGGCGCCGAGCCGTTCGGCCAACCCGGGCGCCAGGTCGTCTTCCGCATAGACCTCGCGCACAGGGATGCCGGCGTCGGTCACGTCGCGGACCTCGCTCACGGCTCCACCCGCTCTCGCGACGCCAGCGCGAGTACCCCCTCGACCACCTCGTGCAGTCCCGTGCCGACCGGGTAGACGGCCGCGACGCCCAGCTCCCGTGAGCGCTGCGGCGTCCACATCGGGGACCGTGCCGCCCACGACGACCGGGATGTGGACGCCCTCGGCATCCCGCGCCTGCAGGAGGTCGGCCGCGAGCGGCATGTGCGCGCCCGACAGCACCGAGATCCCGATCACGTCGACGTCTTCCTGGATCGCCGCCTGCACGATCTCAGGGGCCGTCCGGCGCAGGCCCAGATAGACGACCTCCGCGCCGGCGTCCCGCAGCGCCATCGCGATCACCTTGATGCCGCGGTCGTGCCCGTCCAGTCCGGGCTTCGCGAGCAGGACGCGCGGCTGCCTCACACGAGCTCCCCCGCAACCATCACGGGCCGCCCATCCAGCTCGAGAGTCGCATCGCGCATCACGCAGTCCAGATGCGCGATCGCGTCCACGTTGCCGCCGTATGCGATGGAGTTCCCCAATGCGATGTGCGCCGTGCCGAGCGCCGACTCCGTCTCCATCGCCACCCCGCACACCCGTCCCGACGGATTGAACGCCATCGAGACCTCCGCCAGGTTGCCCATCCGGTCGTCGGCGCATCGCGCGAGCATCTCCTGGAGCCGGCCCGCCTCCTCCCCCTCGACGCCGGCCAGCTCGCCGGCCGCGAAGTGGAGCACGACGGGCGAGGGCAGCGGCCCCTGGCCCATGAACAACAGGTCGGCGTCCACGACGACGATGCCCTCGCTCGAGCCCTCGACCGGAGCCGTCCCCGACTCGATGTCGGGCGGCGCCATGTAGTCGCCGTCATCACGAGCGAGTCCGTGCAACACCCGGCCGGGACGGCCTTCGACCGATCCGCGCAGATCGGTGCCGGCAGGCGTCGTTAGGTGGAAGGCGGCGGCCTTCCCCCATGCGGCGCCCACCCGTTCGGCGTCGGCACGGATCGCGTCGAAGTCGACCGCGAGCGGGCCATCGTCGCGGAACGTCTCCAGCCGAACGCCGGGCATCGCGAGGTAGCGCACGCCCGCCTGGGTGGCGCTGCGTCGGGCCGCGCTCGAGCCGATGAACAGGCTCGTCAGCTCGATGACGGCACCCGCCTCGAGCATCGCGGCCGCAGCGGTGCTGGGTGGCTCCGAACCGGGCAACGGGGGCGTGGGGATCTTCGAGACCACGGCCACGCCGTTGCGAGCCTCGATGCCCGTGACCAACCCGGCCACGACGTCCAGGTCGGTCCCGTCGTCGGTCAGCAGCAGGACCTGTTCACCCGACCGAACGGCCAGACACCGATCGAGCAGGTTGTCGAAGCCCTTCGGCACGTCCACGCCATCAGGTCCCTTCGGCTGACGTCAGCGCCAGCGCGGCAAAGACCGAGTAGACCTTCGTCGCCTCGTGGATGTCCTCGACCGTCAGGTGCTCGTCGGGGCAGTAGACGGGAGGTCCTCCGGGTCCGAAGATCACGGTCGGCACCTTCTCCCCGAAGCTGGCCGTGTCGCCTAGCCAGTTCTCCACGACGAGCGGCGGCTCCTCCCCTCGCACGTCGCGCACCGCCGCTCGCATCAGTCGCACGACGTCGTCGTCCGGAGCTGCGAGGTACCCCGCCTTCACGTCGGCCAGCACGACCTCCGCACGGAAGCGCGGGTCGGCCTTAGCCGCCTCGCCCAGGCACCTGTCGATCTCGGCGCGAACTTCGTCGATCGATACGCCGGGCTGCGGCCGGCAGTCGACGCGGATCACGCACTCGTCCGGGATCATGGAGGGACCACCGGGCGCGAGCCCACCGTAGATCCGGCCCGGGACTATGAAGGTCTCGGCTCCGAACAGGTCGACGATCCAGGGCTCCAGCTGCGGCTCGTACTTCGACGCGTCCAGGGCCAGCACCGCCTGGGCCGCGAGCACGTTCGCGTTGATCGCCTGTGGTTTGTGGCACGTGTGGGCGGACCGGCCGACCGTCGTGATATCGAAGTAGTAGCGACCCCTGTGTCCCAGGCAGACCTGGTTGTCGGTCAGCTCCCCGAGGACGCATAGGTCGGCGTCGAACTCGTCGAAGTACGCGATCGAACCGAGCTGGTCGCCCATATGGTCGGCCACCGCGGCCATGCTGACGGTGCCCTTCAGCGGCAACCCCGATGCGCGGACCGATTCGATCGCCACGATCTGACACGCCAGCGCGGCCTTCATGTCCATGACGCCGTGGCCGTATACCGACCCATCGATCAGGGCACCCGAGAACGGCTCCGTGACGCTCCACCCTTGCGATACCGGCTTCGTGTCCATATGGCCGGTGAGGACAACCCTCGGGCCATCCCCGAACGAGGCGTGCCCGACGGCGTTGGGTCGGTCCGGAAGCACCGGTTGAAGCTGCACGCCCTCGAAGCCCGACTCGGACATAACGGAGGCCAGGAACGCAGCCAGTTCGCCCTCCTCACCGAGGACGGACGGGATCCGGCACACCTCCTGGACGAGCTCCACAGCGCGATCCAGATCGAGCGCATCCAGGACGTCGGTGGTCACCGAGGTGGTATCTGATATCTCACGCACCAGGGCGGAAAGGTAACGTCTGCACTGCCGATGGGTCAAACCCATCGTGGATCAGGTGCAAGGTCTTCGTTTGACAACGGTTCGCATCTCGTATCTCATATGCCGCATGACAGCCCTCGCCACCCCGGCGATAGAGCTCAGAGGTGTGCGCCAGCGATTCGGTGATGTCGTCGCGCTCGCCAACGTGGACTTCACGGTCAACCGGCACGAGCGGCTGGGGATCGTGGGCCCGAGCGGCTGTGGCAAGTCCACCCTCCTCTCCGAGATCGCGGGACTCATCCAGCCCGACGAGGGGACGGTCTCGATCGACGAGGCAACGACGCCGAAGGAGCGCCTCAAGCGGTGTGCACTGATGCCGCAGCGAGATCTCCTGCTCCCCTGGCGGACCGCCATCGACAACGCCGCGATCGCCCTGCAGAACCGGGGCATGAAGATCGCCCCGGCACGGGAGAAGGCGCGGCCGCTGTTCGAGCGGTTCGGTCTCGCGCAGTTCGAGGAGCGGATGCCTGCCGAGCTCTCCGGCGGCATGCGCCAGCGCGTCGCGTTCCTGCGGACCCTCATGGCCGAGAAGGACATCCTCCTCCTCGACGAGCCGTTCGCGGCCCTCGACTCGATCACCCGGTCCAGCATGCAGGAGTGGCTGCTCTCCGCGCTCGAGCAGGAACCCCGGACGGTCCTGCTCGTTACCCACGACGTGGACGAGGCACTCTTGCTCACCCATCGGGTCATGGTGATGTCCGCGCGCCCCGGGCGGATCGTCCGCACGCTCGAGACGGACCTACCGCGCGATCGTTCGCGCCGCGAAGTCGTCACATCGCCGCAGTTCTCGGCCTTGAAGGAGTCCGCACTAGAGGCGCTGGAACTATGAACGAGCAGGCAAGCGACCTCACACCGAAGCCGAGCGGGTCGAGCGTGCGCCGGATCGTGGATCGATACGGACCCCCGGCGCTCGTGGTGGTGGTCACGATCGCACTGTGGGAGATCGTCATCCAGATCCTCGACGTGCCGACCTACATCTGGGCGCCCCCAACGCTCATCGCCCAAACCATCCAAGAGCGTTTCCCGGAGCTGATCCATCACGGAGGCGTCACGTTGATGGAGACCATGATCGGCTTCTTCTTCGCGATCTTCTTCGGCCTGTCCTTCGGGTTCCTCCTGCACTTCTCGACGATGGCCAGGCGTGCGCTCTATCCGATCCTCATCGCCTCGCAGAGCATCCCGACCGTGGTGCTCGCGCCGGTGTTCGTGCTGGTCCTGGGGTTCGGCCTGTGGCCGAAGGTCGGGGTCGTGACCCTCTTCTGCTTCTTCCCCATCGTGGTGGGCACGATCGACGGGTTGTCGGGTGTGGACCGCGAGTACATCCGGATGATGCTTACGCTGGACGCGACGCGGATGGGCATCTTCCGGCGGGTCGAGTTCCCTTCAGCCCTGCCGCAGATCTTCTCCGGCACGCGCGTGGCCGCCACCTACGCGGCGATCGGGGCGGTCTTCGGGGAGTGGGCCGGCTCGCAATCCGGTCTGGGCTGGCAGATGCTCCAGGCGAAAGGCCGACTCGACACGCCCCTCGTATTCGCCGACATCGTATTCATCACCGTGATGGCACTGGCGCTCTTCGGCGCCGTGTCGCTCGTCGAGCGCCTGACCATCCCCTGGGCGCGGAAAGGGGGGTGACCGAGGCTCTCGAGCACGCGGTGCCAACTCACCGCAAGCAGCAGATCAGGGCAACAACGGACGAACGGAGGAGGTACCTATGGATCTGAAGAAGCGGAACATCCGTTCCCGCTTGCTCGCCCTCGGCGTCGTGATGGGCGTCTTGCTGGCGGCCTGCGGGAGCGACGCGGAAACCCCGGCGGCATCGCCGTCTTCCGGAGAGAGCCCCACCACGGCAGAGAGCCCAACGATGGCGCCCGCCACGCTTAAGGTGGCGCTGGACTGGTTCGCGAACCCCGATCACGTCGCGCTCTACTACGCGCAGGACAACGGGTTCTTCGCCGACCAGAACCTGACCGTTGAGTTCGAGGTCCCCTCGGACGTCACCGCAGGCCTCAAGCTCGTCGGGACGAACAAGTTCGACCTCTCGATCTTCTATCAGGGCGACATGTTCTTCGCCGCGCAAGAAGGCCTCCCCGTGATCGCGGTGGGCTCGCTGGTGCCGCAGCCTCTCAACTCGCTGATGGCGCTCGCGGACTCCAAGGTCCAGGGACCGGATACCGTGAAGGGCGCCACGATCGGGGTCGCGGGGCTTCCGTTCGATGACGCGATCCTGGAGACGATCCGCACGACGCAGGGGCTGGCGGAATCCGACGTGACCAGCGTCAACGTGGGGTACGACCTCGTCCCGGCACTGCTCTCGAAGCAGGTGGACGCGGCGATCGGGACTTACTTCAACATCGAGGGCGTCCACATCGAGTCCAAGACCGGTGAGGCGCCGGTCATCGTGAAGATGGCTGAACTCGGAGTCCCCACCTACGACGAGCTGATCGTCGTCGGCAACAGCGAGCGGCTGCAGAGCGACCCGGAGTACGCGGACGCCGTCAGCCGCTTCCTGACCGCGTTGGTCGAGGCGACGAAGGCCGCTCAGGCCGACGAGGCCGGATCGATCGCGACCATGGAGGCGAACACCGAGTACACGGAAGAGGAGATCGCAGCGATGGTTCCCGACACTCTGCCGCTGCTCTCTTCACCGCAAGGGCTCGAGACGGGCTGCTTCAGCCTGGAAGCCTGGCAGACGTTCGGTGACTGGATGTTCGACAACGGACTCCTGGATGCGGCGGTCGACCCCGCCACCATCGCCACCAACGACTACTTGCCGGCCTGCTGAGAACGAGCGATGGCGGGGGAGGCCACCGGCCTCCCCCGCCATCTCCTTCCTGAAGAGATCAGCCCTCGAGGAGATCGGGCCACTGCTCGAGCGTGTAGGCCATCTCCCAGAACGAACGTTCCAGCCGCGAACTCGTCGCGAAGATCTCCGCGATCTCGCGCCGGCGAACATCGCTCGCGGCTTCCTCCAACATCAGCACGTCGAAGTCCCGACGCATCTCGGCGACCATCTCCACGACCCGCGGCATCGAGAAGTACGCGATCCACCCTGCGTACACCGGGTGGGTGCCGTCCGTGCGCTCTCGCAAGGCGGTCGCGATCTCCACGTAGCTCCACGAGCATGGCAGGAGCGCCGCCATGATCTCGAGCGGGCCCCCTCGGAGGGAGAGTGCCTGCATGTAGCTCGTATACGCAACGTTCGCCGGCGCCATCGCCAAGGAACCGCCCCGGTCCTCCGCTCCGAGCTCGATCACCTGCGCCAAGAGTTCACGGTTGCTCGGGATCTCGGCGTCGAGCACCTGGTTCAGATCGACGGTGAAGTATCGGAGCTCACGCTCGGTGCGCGACTTCGCGGCGCCCAACGCCAGGCACCGGGCGTACTCCTGCAGATAGAAGACGTCCTGCTCTAAGAAGAACCGGAACTTGTCCAACGGCAACGTGCCCTCGGCCAGCTCGGTGATGAACGGGTGCTGATGAAGAGCCGTCCAGATGGGCGAGCAATCCTCGCGGAGCAGATCGGAAGACGAGGTCGTCGTGCTCATGGTGCTGAGTGTAAGCGGACTTGCTTCAGCCGAGCGACCAGGTGACCGTCACGCTCACGGAGCCGAGGTACATGTCGGGAACCGGAGCGGGTTCCATGCCACCGCCACCGCCGGGCGATCCCGGTGACGATCCGGATCCGCTGGCGCCGCCCATCATCGGGTAGTAGTACGGCGTCGCGGATACCTGCATGTCGATGATCGGGCCGAGCGTTATCCCGGCGGCGCCCGCGGCAGCGTTGGCCTGTGCCATCGCATCCTGAACGGCCGCTGCGATCGCAGCGTCGCGGGCGGCCGGGTCCTGTCCTTCGATCGTCGCCTGTCCATACGTCGTGAGACCGGGAACCGCGCCGGAGGCTCCGCAGCACCACGCGGGAGCGGCGATTCCGGAACCGATCGCGATATCGGGAGCCGATGTCACGGTTCCGACGGAAACACCGGCGGTTCCTGTCGAGCCGGAGACCCCTCCCCCATCCGACGGATCCTCTGATGCAGCGGCGCCCTCACCGAACGCCGCGGTCGCACCGATCACCAACGTGACCACCGCCACTGCGAACGCCAGGATCGGACGGGCCGGATACCTTCGAGACACGTTCATGGCGTGCTCCCTTCGGGGGTAGGTAGGTCATCTCTGGACGCCCCCGGCACGCCGTGAGGTTCCTGATGTCAACCGATCTACGCGCGATCCATTCACCAGATCGTGCGGATGGGATAGCTCTGCAGGATCTCGTCGCCGGTCACCAGGTCAAGATCCTCGACCAGCGCCTGGGCGACGAGCATCCGGTCGAACGGATCGGCGTGGATCGCGGGGAGCCCGGGCAGCGCGTCCACGTGTCGTTGTTCGATCGCCATGATCTCGGATGCGTAGTCGCTCAGATACTCGGCGAAGTGCACCTCGGGTTCCTGCGGGAGCCGGAGTCGCCCGGCCAGAACCTTGACGGTGAGCTCCCACGTCGTGGCGACGCTCACCACCACCCGCGTCCGGCGGTCGGCGAGGAGGTCACGCACTTCGGGAGGGAGTCGTTCGTCGTCTGACCCCAACCACAGGAACACGTGGCTGTCGATCAGGACCCTCACTCGTAAGGGAACCCGGGGAAGATCTGCCACGGAAGCGGATCGTCGAAGTCCTCCGACATCCAGATCTGACCCTTGTACTTGCCCAGTGGACGTCGTTCCAGCACGGGCTCGATGGCGACCAGCCTGGCGATGGGTTTCCCCGCACGGGCGATGACGATCTCCTCCCCACGTTCGACCCGCTCGAGCAGGCGCGAGAGGTGGGTCTTCGCCTCGTGGACGTTCACGGTATCGAGGCCCGAGATCTCCTCTGCCGTCGCCATGCGACGCAGCTTAGTCCGTCTGACTTAGCTAAGTCAACACTAAGAGTCGTTGTGCGAAGGTGCCGCCAACTCAACAGTCGGTGACCGCTCGGAGCGCTTCGCAGACCTCGTGGGCGCGGCCGGGTCCGAGCGCACCCAGGCGTCTTGTGAACGCTGATTTCGGCACCGTCTCGATGTTGTCGAACGAGGCGACGCTTGACGCGGGCAGGCCTTCGTCGGCGCCGAGGACAACCTCTGTGGGGATGCCTCGGACCGTCCGGGTGATCGGTGCTGCGACGACGCGGCGGAGGACCGGGATCGCCTGATCGCGCGTCAGCACCAGATAGGGCCTCGGGGTCCTGTCGGGGATCTCAGTCCACCAGATCTCGCGGCGGGCTGGCTCAGGCATCGCTGGAGCCTGGTGCCGGGAATCCGCCGAGATCCTCGTCGAGGTCGTCGGATTGCGGCAGGAGTCTGTAGCCCTCGACGATGGCCTGCCCCACCTGCCTCCGACGCTCCTCGTCGACCAGATGCTCGATGCCGGCTCTGACCGCCTCAGCACGAGTCTCGAAGCGGCCGCCCTCTACGAGCTGGTCGATCTGATCGAGCAACGGGGCTGGCAGTCGAACAGCGATCTGAGGCGACATGCGTTCAGCATACCGACTTGGGACACGCACGGGACCCCCCGCGGGATCGAGGTAAAGGGGTCTTCAGACCCTACCCTGCGGGTCCGACACGGATCAGGCGTCGGCCGGTGGCGTGGGAGGCGGAGGCGTGGAGCCTCCCTTCGAGCGGATCGCCTCGGTGGCCTCGTTCACCGTTGCGGTGATGGCATCCCCAAGCGCGCTGACGGCTTCGGTCAGATCCTTCTTCGCCTGGTCGTCCTTGAACGTCGCGCCCACCGCAGACACGCCCTTGGATAGCTCGTCGAACAGCTCCTTCATAGCGCGCTTCAGCTCGCGATCGGCCTCGTCGGCGTCGGTCCTACCCGTGGATCCCGCCTCGTGGTAGCGATCGGCGACCCCGCGTCCGAACGACGAAAACTTCTCGCCCACCTCGCCCCAAGCCTGCTTCGCACTCTCGGTCATGTGGACCTCCTGATGCCGTGGCACCTCAACCCTAGCGCGCGGATCCAACATCGATCCCAGAGCAGTCGGTTGCGATGCTAGCCGTTGTGAAGGACCAGATCGGGGGCGGCACGCTGGATGCGAACGAAGTCCGCGTCGCGCGTCCACAGCTCCGCTTCAGCGCGTAATGCTGCGACCGCGATCGCCACATCGAGCAGGGGGACGGAAGCTCCGAGCCGCCTGAGCGCGTGTCCAAGTTCTCCGATCTCGCGCCACGCCACCTGGTCCAGGTCGATCCAGGGGAGGCTCCCAACGGCCAGCCAAAGCTCATCCCGATCCTCGGGCATCGTCCCCACCAGCAGCTCTGCCATGATCGGACCGCATACGAGGACGGACTCCCCATCGAGGTAGCCATCCAACCCGTCAACCAGCGACACGTCTGACCCGTTCAGATAGTCCACCCAGATCGACGTGTCGGGGAGGATGTTCACGTCCGCCGATCCACGGATCGCAACTCGGCCGAGGCGTCCTCGATCTGGATCCGACCGCGGAGTGCCTTGGTCCGCGCCGCCGCATCCTTCGACAGGTACTCCGAGATCGCTCGCTCTACAGCCTCCCGCTTGGTCACTCCTGGATGTCTCGCCAGGAGTGCCCTGAGCAGGTCGTCGTCGATGTCCAAGGTCGTTCTCATGGCATCATGATGACATAGCAGCTCAGGCACGGTCCAGTCCTCCGAAACGGGACCATGCTCCGCGGTACTGACAGTCTGTGCTCCCTTGTCAGGCAGACGAGCTGTGGCTACGGTCGAACGCGATGCGTGGACGCGGTTGCCTCCGGTGAGGGCTGGTCCCCGCTCCCTCGCGTTGGTCGCGGCCTCCCTACTCCTCGCCGCCGGGTGTACCGGAGGGCTCTGGGAAACCCCGCCGGAACCAGGCACGGAACAGCCGTCGGAACGCCCCTCCCCCTCCACCCAGCCAGCGGGCGTGCCCGGCGCGACCGGTCGGATCGCAGCGCTGGACGAGGACGGGAACCTCATCGCGTTCGATCCCGACGGATCGGATCCGGTCCTACTCGACGGATCCGTGCCGGGTGAGACCCTCGTTAGGCAGCCCACGTGGTCGCCCGACGGCGGGCGCGTCGCTTGGGTCCGGCTCGCCGCCGAAGGGACGTCCGCCGAGGTCGCGACGGCAGCGGCGGACGGGACGCGGCCGACCGAGACCCCCGTCGCCGCCGCACCCTTCTACCTCTCGTGGGATCCGACGTCCTCCCGGGTCGCCTACCTCGGTGGCTCGGCGAAGGCCGACATCGAGCTCGGCATCGTGGACGTGGAGACCGGCAGCGAGGCGGTCCCCATCGACGCCGGCAGCCCCTTCTACTTCTCTTGGAACCCGTCGGGGCAGCAGATGCTGGTGCACGTGGGTACGGATCGACTCGACCGGTTGGCGATCGACGGCACGCTCACCACCGTCGACGATCGGCCGGGGATATTCAACGTCCCGGTGTGGACCTCGAACGGACGGACCTTCGTCTACGCAACGCAGACCGCAACCGGGCAGCGGTTGGTCGCGTACGACCCCGACGCGGGTCGGGGTGAGGCCCTGGTGCGGTTCGACGGCGCCATCACGTTCGTGGTGAGTCCCGACGGGAGACGCGTCGCCTTCCAGGTGACCCAGGATGGGAACCTGGTGGTTCCGCTATCGGTGCTCGATCGTCGGACCGGCGCGATCGAACGCGTGGGGACCCAGGGCGCCGTGGCCTTCTTCTGGAGCCCCTCGGGCAACAAGCTCCTGTCCCTGCTCCCGGAGCGGGACCCGGATCGCTTCCTGTTCCGCTGGGGCGTCTGGGAGGACGGGTCGTCGTTCACAACCGATCGCTTCGTGCCGAGCGTCGAGTTCAGCCGCGAGTACCTCCAGTTCTTCGAGCAATACGCGCAGAGCATGAGCCTGTGGTCCCCCGATAGCAGTGCGTTCGTGTACGCCGGATCGAGCGAGTCGGGCGAGACGGGCGTCTGGATCCAGCCGGCCACCACGGGCACCGCGCCCGTCCTGGTGGCCGACGGAGTGTTCGCGACATGGTCGCCGGCATGACACGAGCGGACGACCCGCGGCCGGTACGCGCCCTAGCCGCGCTCGGTCTGTTCGAGGATCCGTCTGAGCACCGGGAGGACGAGCCGGTCCTTCTCGCGGCCGGCGGCCTCCTTCGAACGGATCACGTCGGCGAGCGACGCCACATCCACCTCGGCACCGAGGATCGTCAGGTGAACGGCGTCTCGCGATACGTCGGCGTAACCTGCGGTCCCGCTCGGCTCGAACGTGATGTCGAGCCGTCCGTGATCGGTGACGAGGTTCCATGTGCGTGCGGCGGCGAGCGACGCCGCGTCGTGATCGAACGCGAGCCCAGCCGGTTCCGCGTCGGTCCACACCTTGGCGCGAAGCTCGTCGAGCGCCGCTGAGAGCCGTCGGAGGTTGTCGACGGCAGGATCGGGCACCACGTCGACGTCGGTCGTGAGGTACGGCGAGCCATGGATCACCCCGGCGAACCCGCCGATCAAGACGTAGCGCACGCCGTAGCGCGCCAGGACCTGGAGCAGCTTCTCGGGGCGGAACTCATCCTCGGACATCGGCCATAGCCTCACGCCCGGCTCGTGCGAACCGGAGCGCTGCCTGATGGCGGCGGACACGATCGTCGGGTCCGACCGTCAGGTTCGTGGACGCCACGGACCAGTCGGAGTCGTCGGCCCCGAGCAACTGCGGCACCAGCTCCATCCCGCATGCGCGCACGGCCTCGTCGACCCGCCTGTACGACGGCTCGGTGCCGCCACGTTCCAAGCGAGCGATCGCGGACTGCGTCGTGCCCAGGCGCTCGGCCAGCTCGACCTGGGTGAGCCCGGCACGGCGGCGGGCCTCCCTGATGAGGTCTCCGGCTTTCATGGTTGTAATATAGCAGATACGCTATGACAGGTGGTCAGGAGTCGGCGCTGGAGTGATCCAGAACGCTGCATCACCGAATTGCAGAGATACGGTCATGTCTGTAACCTGTGATACATGAGTGATGACGTGGCGCAGCTCTCGAGCCGAGGGACCGTGACCCTGCCCGCCGGCCTCCGGCGGGAACTCGGTCTGTCGGAGGGCGACGTGCTCACCGTGCGGATCGTGAACGGCGCGATCGTGCTGACCCCCGCCGTCCTCACCGAGGTGGAGGCCTACACGGACGAGCGGATCCGGGAGTTCGAGGACTCCGCGAAGATGAACGAGGACGAGCTCCGGGCGGCGCGCCGTGCGTGGCGCGTCACGCACCCGAGCACGTGACGGCTGCGCCCCTCGTCTTCCTGGACGCGAACGTACTGTTCTCGGCGGCCGTCGGCGGCGAGGCGTTCGGTCTGCTGTTCGAGCTCGCGCGTCGGGACAAGGTCCGGTTCGTGACCAGTCGCGTGTGCGAGCTGGAAGCCCGGAGGAACCTCGAGCGGAAGCGCCCCGAACGGGCGCAGGCCCTCACCAGCATCCTTCGCGCCGCTCCCCCCGCGGACGTGGACCCATCCGAACACCTCGCCTGGGCGCGGGCTCTGGTGGGCGATGCCGACGCCCACGTCCTGGCCGCGGCGCGGAGCCTCGCTTGCGTCGCGCTCGTGACAGGCGACCTGACGCACTTCGGTCCCCTGATGGAACGAGGGGATCTGCCGCTCACGATCCGAACGCCGCGCGCGTTCCTGATGGAAGGACCGCCGGGGTCGGCCAGCTGACGTCGGGAGCGGCCGAACGGGCCCGAGTGCTAACGTCCCGTGCATGGACGGAGCGGTGCCCGCCCGTATGGAGGAAGGGGTGGCCCGGACCTACCGGGCCGACCGGATCGAGGTCACGTGGGCTCCCCGGCTCTGCATCCACGCGGGCGAGTGTTTCGGCAACGCGCCTGAGGTCTTCGATCCGCGCGCTCGCCCGTGGGTCCGGCCCGAGGCCGCGCATCCCGACCTGATCGAGGAGACGGTTCTGCTCTGCCCGAGCGGCGCCCTGGGGTTCCGCCGCCTCGACGGCTCAGGTTAGGCGCGGATACCGAGCGCGTACCGGAGGGCCCCGTCGAGCGAGACCAGCTCGAGCGGCGTGAGGCGGCCGATCGGCCGGGTGCCGAGCAGCGCCTTCGGGATGGTCTGGAGAGTGTCGCAGTTCGCGACCGACGCGGCGCGCAACCCGTGGGGACGGCCGAGCGGCAACTCGCTCGGGATGCGCCGGATGGTCCTGGTCACCGGGGCGACCGTGATCGTCGTACGCACGCCGAGGACGGCTGAACGCGTCACCACGACGACGGGCCGGCGACCGACGGGTTGGGGGAGCCGCGCCCAGTAGACCTCACCCCGGCGCACGGCTCAGGCGTCCGGCCAGGCAGCGACCCGCGCGAACGCCTCGACCTCTGCGGGGTCCTCCGGTACCTCTAGATACGCGCGGATCGTGCGCGCGTCCCATGCAGCCTCGCGCCCGGCGTCGAGATAAGCACCCAGGGCCTCACGGATCAGCTCGCTGCGGTTCCGCTCGAGCGCATCGGCTGCGGAATCGAGTCGCGCGATCAGCTCGTCATCGAGCTGCACCAGGACCTGCCGCCGGGCCATCGGGAGAACCCTACCATATGAGATAACATATGGTCGGCCCAGCCGCCGTGATCATCGTCACGCTGGCGGCTCGTCCAGCGACCGTGTGGCGGTGTCGGTAGCGAAGGAAGCGCTCTGCGGGATCCGCTGACCTGCCACGCGTGCACGTTAGCGGGAACCACTGACAGACCGGGTCGGGGTCAGGTCTCGCACCCGATGCCGGTGTGGTCGCCGTCGAAGTTGTGGGGGTCGGGCGGCAGGACCTGGAAGTGCCGGAACGAGATGTCCGCGCAATCCAGATCGGGCGGCGGAGGAGGGATGCACACGCCCGGATACGCGGGATCGCACCGATGTCCGCCGCCGCCCACACCCGGGCACGCGCCCCACAGCCCACGATCGTGCTCGCGCGCGACCCGCTGCGCGGCGGTGAACACGTCCACGTAACGGACGTTCGGCGGGTACGTGTCGACCACGGCGTAACCGCCCGCCACCAGCCGCCGGTTGAACAGGTGCCCTCGCAACCAGACGTAGGCGAGCGTCCGCCCGTACCGGTCGAGCCGCTCCACGTCGAACTCCAGCCGCACGGTGCGACCGGTGAGCGCACGCTCGGTGAAGCGCGACGCCTGCTCGCCGTAGCACTGGACGGGCTGCGAGGGGTCGACGGTCTCGGGCGTGTCGATGCCGATCAGCCGCACGTCCAGGTCGTTCCCACGGAACGTCACATGGATCGTGTCCCCGTCGACGGTCCGGGTGACGACCGCCGGTTCGCCCGGCGTGCGGAGGCCACCACTACCGTCGGAGGCCGCGGAGGACTCAGGCGCCGTGGGCGTGCCCGCCGGTCCCGACCGCCCAGACGAGCACCCCGCCAACAACAGGACCAGTGCGACGACCAACGACCGTCGGGCGTTCATGCCGGCGCAGGTGCCTCCGTCGGCGCCTCCGTCGGCTCCTGGCCGGCTCCTGGGCCGGCTCCTCCACGGGCAGCGTCTCGGGCACGGGGACATCGACCGGCTCGATCTCGCGGACGCGCTTGGGCTTACCGATGTTCATGAGGTGCTCCTCCTTCTTCTACGGGGATCGACCACGGGTTCGCCGCATGCGCCCAACGATGGACGGACGACGTGTCTCGGTACGGGAGATCGTCACTCGGAGGAACGACGATCGGCGTCACTGCGACCGGTGACGCTACGGCGACGGACGGCGTCGCAGCGTCGGCCGGGCCGAACCCGAGCGCCTTCGTGACCAGGCTGAACGCGCCAACGACGAGCGCCAGGGCGAGGAGGATGAGCCCCGAGTAGGCCCAGATGAGGAACAACCCGCCGACGACCACCTTCACGAGTGACCAGACGCCGAGCGCCACCATCCTCAGGAGCTCCGCCGGATCCGACCTCATCGGTGCCGGACCGGTACGCATGCTGCGGTCGATCCGCTCGATGGGCATCAGGTCGACGCCGTAGGTGGAGAGCAGCTCCGACTGCACCTGGTCGGCAGGCCACGAGGACCCCGCGATGCCACCTCTGTGCCGCGCGCAGACGGCCGTAAACGCACCCCCGCTGTCGATAACGCTCGTCGGATCGACCGCGCCCTCGGCCATGTACAGGCACTGACCGCATACCAGCCGCAGGCGCGCCGGATAAGCCAACCGCGACCGGGCGCCGCGTTGGTGCTCCACGACGGTTCCCCACATCGCGATCGCGCCGACCACGCACGTGCCAACGCCGAGGATGCCCGAGCGCGCCAGGTCCTTGGGCGTCGCTGCCGCGTAGAGCCCGCACATGCATCCCCGGCTCGGGACCGTGCTCTCGTGGTGCAACGCACATGTCGCCTTCATGGCCTCCCCCGGAGGCCAGCCGTCGGGCCTGGTCAGCGAGAGGAGCGTGAGTACGCCGCCGATCCGCTGCAGACGCCAGGCGCGCCAGCCGAGCACCGGCTCCAGCGAGAGCGGTGGATCGGCGGGCTGGGGGGAAGTCGCCATGGGTACCTCTTCGGCGGGGGTCAGGGGAAGCGCACGAGCGCGGCTCCGTAGCGAGCGGACGGCAGGTCGGCGCCCGCACGCGTCAGGTACGCCTGCCAGAAGCGCTCGATCGTGAGGAAGCGGTCGGCGGGCAGTGACGAGCTCGCGAGCGCCCCCGCGCCAACCACGTAGACCGACACGCCCAGCAGGTTCGGGAATCAGGCCCTCGGCAGCGAGCGTGTCGAGGGTCGGCCCGATCGCGGCGTCGTCGAAGTGCGCTCGCGCCACGTTCAGCCGGGGCGAGCGCTCGACCATGTCGGACAGGAGCACCAGGGAGCGAGCGCCCGCCTCCGGGTAGGAGTCGAACACGCGCTCGGCGAGCCCGAGCCCGTTGTGGATGTCGGTCCCGGATGCGGTCGGTTCCTGCGCCAGGATCGCGCGCGCCTGGGCGTCAACACGTTGACGCGTCCGCGTGATCCCCGCGTCGCACACGAGCTTGTTGTCGGTGAACGCGTCGCACGCAGCGAACGTCGCGTCGATCGGATACGTCGAGTGGGCGAGCGGGTCGTCGTCGATCACGTCGCCGACGATGGTGCCGTGCTCAGCGACCACATGGTCAAGGACACGCTCGAACGCAGCGAGGTAGCGCGCACGCACGGCCGGGTCGTTCGTGCTCCGGGACACGTCGAAGAGCACGACCACGAGCGGGCCGGGCTGCCCACTACCGGTCACCGCGCGTACGGCCGAGCACCCGGTCAGCGCCAACAGGCACAAGAGCACCGCCAAGGAGCGCCTCATGCGACGTGCACCGCCTTCAGCGCCGGCTCTGCGAGCTCCTCCGGCACGGCGATCACCGGCAGCTCGCGCAGCACCGCCGGGATCTCGGGTAGCCGCCGCGCGCGCAGGTTCGCCGCGCAGTACACCGACATCTGCCCTCGGTAGTAGGCGACCAGCCCGGCGGTTCGGGCGCGTGCCACGCGGAGCAGCTCGTCGCGCGCGACGTCCGCGTTCCCTAGCGCCTCCTCGTGCCGGTGGACGGCACGCGTCGCCTCGGTCAATCGCCGCTTGGCGTCGGACAGCTCCATCCGCGCGGCCTGCGTCGGGCTCACCGGATCCGCCGCCTTCCGCGCGGCCGGACGCGGTGCGTGCGCCAGGTAGGAGAGCATCGTCGTGCCCGTGTAGATCAGCAGGTTGATCACCAGGAACACCAGGCTGCCAACGACCGGCCCGAGCACGTTCAGCCCGGTGACCGCGGCCTCCATCGACAGGTAGCGCGCGCGGATCAACGCGATCCCCACGAGCGCCAGCACCGGCACCGCGATCAGGATCCAGATGAACCGCCGCTCGGCCATCGTCGGCTGCTCCAGCCGCAGGAACGTGCCCAGGCCGTGCGCGCACACCACGAGCATCACCGCCAGGCCCGCGGTCATCACCCACGTGAGGACCTCCGCCTCGCCGAACAACCTGAACGCGATCGCGTTCAGCGGGAACTCGGCGAGCAGGATCGCGACGATCGCCGCTACGTAAACGCGCGTCGAGATCCGCGCGCCGGCAGGCGTCGGCGGCGCGAGCACTAGTTCCTCGCGATGCGCGTCCAGCGCGCGCCGCCGGTCCTGCGCCTCGGTGACGTCGACGTTGGCGTTCCGCACATCCTCCTCGGAGGTGCGCAAGCCATACGTGTCGGCGCCGGAGCGTTCGCGCAGACGCGCGTCCTCACCGGCCCACCATCGGATCAGCTCGGCGACGGCCTCGTCGGCCCGCTGCGCGATCGCCATCAACGCCGGCGGGTGCGCGACCTCGTTCGTGGTCGGGATGCCGAGCTGACCGTCGCGCTTGCCGTCACGGCGAGCCCGCACGCGGTCGCGGAGCCGGCCGAACGCACCAGGGGGAACCTGCATAGGGGGAGCCTCCAGTTCCGAGGACGTCCCTCCGCCGGACGACCGGCGGAGCAGGGGGTGACGTCCTCTCTGAAGTCAAGGTACGCAAGGGCTCTGACACGAACGGGTGTTCGAGCCCGTTCGGTACCTGTCTTCACATGGCCGCGCGTTGTGATACCTGGCGGCCGAGAAGTATCACGAGGTGTCTAGAAGCGATCCAGCCACCGGAGCACACGGGCCAACTGGCTCCTCGTCATGAGCGTGCGCGCCGCGCCGAACCGAACCCTTAGGGCGCTCCATGGCTCTCTCTCCATCAGGCTTCCGAAGTCACGGACCGGGTCGACTCCCGGCGATCGAGAGCTCTTCACCGATGGCGAGGGCGAAGCGCTCGACGGTCGAGATGCGCGGATCGCTCTCACCACCTTCGAGGCGGGCCAGGGCGGACTGCGAGGTCCCCATCCGCGCAGCAACCACGGTTTGGCTGAGTCCGCGCTCGCCACGCCGTCTCGCAAGCTCTTTGATCAGAGCGCGGGCTCGGGTCGCAGCCTCGACCATGACCGGGAACTCGGGGTTCGCTCGGGTCCGCTCCTCGACAACCTCGTCCAACAGGTCCTTCGTCATGTCCAGCACCTCCAGGATGGCACTCTCTCATAGCGCATAAGAGATATCAAGTTCGAGATACCGACCGGGACCTCCAGTCGCGCAGGCGCCGCTCAGCGAGTTGGATCGTCCGAGGCGGAGTCTTCTGCGACGTCTTCGCGAAGGCCTCGAGCGCCAACAAGATCTGGGCGCGACGACCCTCGGTTGCGAACAGGACTCGATAGGCGGCGCCATCGCCAACCACCCTCACCTCGTAGATGTCGCCGTGCAGATGGCGAGCTCCCGACAGCCCTTCGACAGCAACTTCGCGCATCGCTACGACCACGGCTGCGGCGTCAGCGTCCGACAGCGTGCGGATGAAGTCCCGCACCGGACGATGGCCCGCACGCGTCGTGTAGTCGCGCCATCGCCGCCAGGTCGGGAGGTTGCTCACGTGGCCTTCTTCTCATGAACCGGGGCGATCGTCTGTGAGCTTGGTCATGCTTGGTGTTTCTCACGGTCGCCGTTCGACGTGGACAGATGATTTCTGAGCGTCAAGGGTCGAGAGATCCGATAGGGGCGATCGATCGCGAGTTGCCATCGAGCCAGTCGCGGATCGCGAGCGTGGCCTCGACGTCGCCTCGGTTGTACGTGAGGAGCCAGTCCCGAGCCGCCAGACGCTCGGCCTCTGAGGACGACGAGCCGGCCGCGACCTCGTAGAGGAGCATCGACTCCTCGCCACCGGGATCGTCGACCTCCCAGGTGTATCCCGCGAGCGGAGCCACCACCTTCAGGCCGCTCCCTCCGCCGGTGATCAGCTGGCTGTCGAAGACGCGCAACATGTCGACCCAATCATCCGAGACGATGAACGCCTCCACTTGGTCGAGCACCTCTCCCGTGATGCCCAGCTTGCGGAGGTACGTGTTCTCCGCCGCCGCGTTGTAGCAGTACGCGCGGAACGTCTGGCCGGCCGCGTGCGCTCCCGCGCGGATCGCCATCAACCAGTTCCAGAACTCCAGGAAGTTCGACGTCTGGACCTCGGGACCCAGCGGATCCCACGTCACGAACGGCCGGTAGCGCCCGATCGGCGCAGGCATCGCCGATCGGTCGGTGAGGAGCGCTCCCCACAGGTACACGCCATCTTCGACGTTCTCCATGTCGACATCCACCTCGATGTCGCCCCTGGGGACCACGATCGCGCCGACCCCACGCCGCCGGTAGACGGGATCGGGTCCGAGCGCGGCTCGCGCCTGATCGATCTGCTCGGGGAGCGAAGACATCCCGGAGTCCGATGCGGTGCGGAGGTCGAGCGCGGCGAGCGCCGCGCGGTCGGTCACGCCGTGATCGTGGTGGATCTTCCACTCGCGCCAACCGATCCGAGGGAGCAGGCTGACGTCACCCGAGCCTGCTTCGAGCTGCGGGCGGCAGTGGTCCCACCACGGACACTCGGCACACTCCGCAAGCTTCACCGGCACGACGAGCAGCTCCACCCCCGGGTCGACCAGGTGCTGTTGCGCGACCGCGATGATGTCGAGTCGGAAGTCGAACTCGAAGTCGTAGACCTCCATCGTCGTCCGCATCTTCTGGGTGCCGGACGAAGACGGGGTCCGCCACATCGGCGCATCGAGGTCGTGCCACACGATCCGGCGCTCGACGCCGATGATCCCGCCATGTCGGCCATCACCCGCGGCGACGCCGGCCGCCTCCAACATGCGCTGGTAGTGCGCGAGCTGGAGAAGGTCCCCTTTGTGCTTGCGCACGCGAGTGGTGTCGTCCGTCTCCGCGTCCTCGAACGCCGGCCGAGCGAGCTCCGAGCACGTGCTGCGGGAGACTCCGCGGCTCCGCTGGCTCGAGCGCCATATGGTGCTTGATGTCGACGGGTCGATATCCGCCACCGGGTGCAGCGACCAGGAGGTCCGGCTTGCCCACCCTCCTGCCGGTCGCGTCGCTCGGCAGCCGTCCACCGAGGATCAGCGGGGATCCCGCCGCGATCGCCGCGGATGTCGCGACCTCGAGCGCGGCGGAGTCGGCGCCCTCCACGGTGATCGTGTCCGGATGCAGTTGGCGAAGGTCGGCGACGATCTCGGCCTCGAACAGACGCCCTCGCTCGGAATCGTCGTTCGAGGACAGGCGATGGAGAGATCGGCTCAGCAGGGCCGAGCGCGTCGTTCTGCGCGCGCACCGGACACTGCTTGGCGACGTAACCACCCTGGAGTGGCACGGACGAGATGTCGTATCGCGTCGTCATTTGGCCCTCCGCGGGAAGACTACGGGAGCTGAGCGAGAGTACGCGCGCACGCTGTCGGGGCGGCAAGGTAGATTCCGGGTCATGCCTCCTTCGAGGACGTTCCTCGCCAATCGTGTTGGCGCGCGTCCCTGGAAGGTCCCGGATGGTGGGAGGGCCGCGTTCGAGCCGGAGGGTCTCTACCTCGGTAAGGGTGACAACGCTCTTCAGGTGGCGATCGCGCAGTCGAAGTCGAAGCCGAACGTCCAGGACATCAGGAACCTGTGGGAGCGTCGGCAGAACAAGGGGGCCAGCCCACTCCTCCTTGTGGTCACCTATCAGGGGCCAAGCGGTCCCCAGGCCATGGCGTGCGGACCGGCGGGCGAGCGGCCCCCGGTTACGCCAACGCTGGAACCCGGGCATCTTGAGCGGATCGCCGCCGCTGCTCTGGAGGAGCCCAATCGTCATGCCGCTATCCGCCTTCTGAACGTCGCTCTGCCCGATGCGCAATCCGATCTCCCAGGCATCCGGAACAACGGCATGTTTGCCTCCCACGAACTTCGTGCCGGGGTGCCGCTCAGGCAAGACTGGGCAGTAGCAACCGAGGCGTCCAAGCCGTTGCTGACGAAGCACGGCAAGCCGCTGGTCGAGAGTCTTGGCTACACCGTTGAGCCACGAGGAACGTCAGCGTCGCTCCTTCGTGCGGGCGAGACCGCGACTGCGATCGCAGTGTTCCTCGAAGAGAGCGAGACTCCAGAAGCTCCATCTCCGCGCTTCAACGGGCTCTCTCCGGTGTCTCAGGCGTTCGCCGAAGCGGACAAGGACCGATTGCCTTGGGTTGTGGTCACTCGCGGTCCTGAGATCCGGGTGTACTCGACCAACCCAGATGTCGGGGTCGGGCGCAAGGGGCGCTCGGAGACCTTCATCGGTATCAACTTCTCGCTCCTCCCGGATGACCGGGCCGGATACCTCTCGCTGCTCTTCGGCTCCGAAGGACTCCAACCGGGGGGTTCCTTCGAGCAGATCCTCGAACGCTCGAAAGACTTCTCTGCCGGGCTCGGAGAGCGACTTCGCGAGCGAGTGTATGTCGATGTCATCCCCGGACTGGCTGAGGCGATCGCCACGCGCTATGAGTTCGATGAGACCGCCACCGATGCAGAGCTGGACTTCGTTTACCAAGCCTCTCTAGTCCTGCTCTTCCGCCTCCTCTTCATCGCCTATGCGGAGGACAAGGGTGTATTGCCCTACCAACGCAACGGGATGTACGACCACCGGGCGCTGAAGACCCTTGCGCGGGAGTTCGCGCATCGAATCAACGAGGGCACCAAGGAGTTCGACGAGGAAGCCACAGACCTGTGGCAGCAGGTCAGGTCGCTCTTCAACGCGGTGAACGAGGGCAACTCGGACTGGGGGGTGCCTCCGTACGACGGAGGACTCTTCTCAAACGACCAGGTTGTTGAGGAGTCAGGCTACGAACTGGACAGCATCGAGCCGCTCACCAACGCGGAGCTTGGACCTGCCCTGTCAGCGTTGCTGGTCGATAAGGGTGACGACGGCGTTCTCGGCCCGGTCGATTTCCGCAGCCTCTCCGTCCGCGAGTTCGGCACGATCTACGAGGGTCTCCTCGAGTCCAACCTGTCGATGGCCGTGACCGATCTGACCCTCGACAGGAGCGGGACCTATGTGCCCGCCAAGAAGGAGCAGGCGGTTCACGTAGAGAAAGGCACCGTCTATCTGCA
>CAVPIB010000005.1:0-7031 GCA_963704885.1 uncultured Actinomycetes bacterium
TCTCCTGGGCACGGCGTACCCGGCGTTCGTGCAGCAGTTCAGTGTCAAGCCGCAGGAGCAGCAGCGCGAGGCCCCCTACATCGCCGACAACATCGAGGCGACCCGTCGGGCGTTCGGGTTGGATACGATCGCGGTCTCGGAGCGTCCGGCCGACCTGAACGTCTCGGCCGACGCACTTGAAGAGAATCAGGTCACCGTGTCGAACATCCGGCTGTGGCGTCCGACCGTGCTGGGCGAGAACTTCCAGTCGCTGCAACGAATCCGCCAGTACTACGAGTTCCACGACGTGGACGTGGATCGGTATCCTCTCTCCGGCGCGCCACGGGTCCTCATGGTGTCGGGCCGCGAGATCAGCCAGAAAGGCATCTCCGCATCCGGCCGCTCATGGCAGAACCAACATCTCGTGTACACCCACGGATACGGAGCCGTTGCGGCGCAGGTGAACACGGCTACGAGCGAGGGCGCCCCGATCCTCTCGCTGAGCGACATCCCTCCGGTTGGCATCCCGCAGGTCGACGAACCCCGGATCTATTTCGGCGAGGTAGCGGATGTCCCGTTCGTGATGACGAATACGGGCGCGCAGGAGTTGGACTACGAGGGCGCCCCATCCGGGTACTCATATGACGGCACGGGTGGGATCGCGGTGGGCAACATGTTGCAGCGCGCGTTGTTCGCCTGGCGCTTCAAGGACGTGAACCTGCTGATCTCGGGCCTGATCAAGCCCGACAGCCGGATCATGATCAACCGCTCCCTCGAAGAGCGCGTACCGAAGCCGGCGCCGTTCCTGACCCTCGACGAGGATCCGTACTTCGCGGTGGTGGACGGACACCTGACGTGGATCTGGGATGCGTACACGACCAGCGTCGAATACCCGTACTCGCAGGAGATCGACCTCGGCACGGCGACCGACGGTGCCATCCAGGGCGGCGCCAACTACATGACCAACTCCGTGAAGGTGACGGTCGACGCGTACGACGGAACCATGAAGTACTATATCGTCGACGAGGACGACCCGATCGTTCGGGCGTGGGCGGCGGCGTTCCCTGACCTTTTCACGGCCCTGTCGGAAGCACCCGCCGACCTGGTGGCGCACTTCCGCTATCCGGAGGGTCTGTTCCAGGTGCAGGCGACACAGTTCGCTACGTATCACGTCACGGATACGACGGTCTTCTTCCAGAAGCAGGACGTCTGGCAGATCCCGACCGACCCCACCATCTCGGCGAACCAACCCTCGGCGAGCGGCGACTCGGCTTCGTCGGGTCCGCTCCGCCCCTACTACTCGCTGATGCGATTGCCGGAGGAGACCGACGAGCGATTCATGCTGATCCTCCCGTTCACGCCGGCCGAGCGTCAGAACCTGGTGTCGTGGTTGGCGGTCAGCTCCGATCCGGGCTCCTACGGAGACATGGTGGCGTATACGTTCCCGGCGGGACGCAACGTGGACGGTCCCACGCAGGTGTTCGCGCAGATCAACCAGGACCCCACCTTCTCTACGTTCCGCACGTTGCTGGGTCAGGTGGGGTCGAGGATCGTCTTCGGCGACTTCCTGGTGATCCCGATCAACGATTCGCTGCTCTACGTGCAACCGGTCTACGTCCGTTCGAACCAGGAGAGCTCGATCCCCGAGCTGAAGCGGATCATCGTGGTGAACGGGGACACGGTCGGGGTCGGCATCACCCTGTCCGAGGCGCTCCTCGCGTCCACCACCGGTCAGCAGCCCAGCACGGGAGGCGGAGAGGAACCGCCGCCAATCGGAACGATCGATGAACAGGTGGCGGACCTGCTCGATCAGGCGGTCGAGCACTTCCTTGCCGCCGACGTGGCCCTGCGTGCCGGGGACCTGGCCACCTATCAGCGGGAGCTGCAGGCGGCGCAGACCCTGGTGGAGCAGGCGAACGAGCTGCTGGTGCAGCAGACCGGCGGCGCCTCGGTGAGCCCGTCGGCGAGCCCCTCCCCGTAGGGGCGGACCTCAGCCTTCTAGGCGGAAGCTCAGGTCGGCTTCGAGGTCGGCCACGTCCATCTGCGCCTTCTGCAGGTGTCCCGAGTAGTCCCAGTTCATGGCCTGCCAGCGGGTGAACTGATCCAGGACCCAGATGCCGGACTGACGGCTGCCGTTCCCGCTCCGTCCGTTGCCGCCGAAGGGCAGGTGCGCCTCGGCGCCCGACGTGGAGTTGTTAACGCTCACCATCCCGGCCGAGATGCGCTCGCGGAACCGGAACGCGCTCAGCGGATCGCGCGTGTAGATCGACGACGACAGCCCGTACCCGTGGCCGTTCGCCAGATCCATCGCCTGATCGAACGTGTCGAACGAGGCGACCGCCACGATAGGGCCGAACGTCTCGGTCGAATACAGCGCGTCCTCGGCGCGCACTCCATCCACGATCGTCGGGTGGCAGTAGATGCCCATGTCGGGGTCGCCCACGAACCCCTCGCGCGGGTTGGCGGCCGTGATGCGCCCGATGCCTGTGGAGCCGCTGACGCGGTGGTGCTGCTGGATCAGATCGAGCCATCCGAGGAACCGGTCGCAGAACCGCTGGCTGATCATGGGTCCGTAGAGCACGTCCTGCGTCGGGTCGCCGATCGCCGCCTCGCCTGCCGCCTTGTCGAACCGCGCCATGAAGTCGCCGTGGACGTCGGCGTGAACGATCGCTATGCCGAGCGAGGTGCAACGCTGGCCCGCCGTCCCGAACCCGCTGAACAGCGCGCCCTCCACGGCCAGGTCGAGGTCAGCGTCGGGCATGACCACGAGCGGGTTCTTGCCGCCCAGCTCGAGGCACGGCGATTGGAGGTGACGTCCGCAGAGCTCGCCGATCCGCCGGCCCACATCGGTTGAGCCGGTGAATCCGACCTTGTCCACGAGGCCGTCGTCCAGTGCACGCTCCAGACCGGCGAACGTCTGGGTCCCGTCGGCGAGCACCATGCTGAAGGCGTCCTCAGGGAGCCCGGCGTGAAGGATCAGCTGCGCGAACGCCTCAGCGGTGGCCGGTGTGTACTCGGCGGGCTTCCAGACCACGGCGTTACCGCACAGGAGCGCCGGGACCAGGTACCAAGAGGGGACCGCGACCGGGAAGTTCCCCGCCGTGATGATCGCGGCCACGCCGACCGGCATGCGGAAAGTGAAGAGCTGCTTATCGGGCATCTCCGAAGGCACCGTTTGCCCGTAGAGCCGGCGTCCCTCACCCAGGAAGAAGTTGCAGGTGTCGATGACCTCCTGCACCTCGCCGCGCGACTCCTTGATCGGCTTGCCGATCTCTCGGGTGATCAGTTGGGAGAGCGCCTCTTCGTTCTCCTCCACCAGGCGTCCGAGTTGCTGGATGACGCGTCCACGGACGGGGGCGGGGACCGCCGCCCAGCCCGGCTGCGCGGCCCGCGCCGTTCGACAAGCGTCGACGAACGTGCCGGCATCGCCCAGGAGTGCTTCGGTAAAGGTCTCCGACAGGTCGGCTGGGTTCGCGACGGTGAGCCGTCCCCCGGGCGAGGTGCCGGTCGACGCATCTCCGACGATGGAGGAAACGGTTCGTGCCATGGGGCGATGCTACCCAGCACCGGCGGGGCGTGCGCGTCTCAAGCGACCTGCTCGTTCGGTCGATTCGTTCGGTGGAGATGTCCCTGGAGGTGTCGCATCCGCACTGACCTCGCCGTGATCTTAGGCGCATGCATCGGGCTGCTCGGCTACCAGTGGGTGTCCTTCTCTCGTCGGCTCCCGAGGAGGGAGGTCCTGAAGCGAACCGGAGCCCGGGGTGCGTTCTTGGTCGTCCTCGTGATCGTGGCCCTACCCGCTGGCTGGTTGGAGGGCTGGCGGGCGATCCCTGTCCTCGTGGGAGGGATCTGGCTCTTCGAAGTGTTTCTGTTCATCGTTCGCTTGGCAGGGTTGAGGCGTTGCCTACGTCGAGAACTCGTCTCCGGCCCCCGGCCTGGCGAGCCCCTCGAGGGCGAGGTTCCCACCGTGTTGGTGGAGTGCGTCGACGGGCTCATCGCCGCAGGATTCGGAGCGATCAGGGCTCGTCGCTGTCCGAACGGCACGATCGAGATCGTGCTCCTGCGCGTGCGCGATAGCGTCGTGGCGCAGGTCATGACGGCACGGCGCCAGAGGAAGGAAGGCGCTCCTGACGTGGAGTTGACGTCGCTGGTCGCGGATCGTCATGGCATGGCCTGTACGGCCACGTCGAGCCGTGGACCGCGGCTATGGGAGGGGGAACTTCTCCAGGTGTTCCCCGGGGCTTCGATCGGAGACGTGGTCGACCATCACGAGGACTCTCTCGCGTTCTTGACCAGACGAGGGGTCCATGTCGATGTCGTGACGAGGGACGAAGTGGACGCCCTGATGCGGTGGGCCTTCCAGATGGGAACGGGGGCTGCGGTGGGGGCCCCCAGGGCGAAGTTCTGGAAGGAGGTCTTCCTGGTGATCCGCGGAAGAGAGGGGCATCTCGGCAGGCTCGCCGACGATCCGGCGATCGAGGCTCGTCTCTCGGCGTTCCGGGAAGCCGTGTCCACGACGCCCGCAGCCCCCTCGTAGCGCCAGCGATCCTCCGGTTGCCCTTCAAGGTGTGGATAGCCCCGCGCCGATGATGGTGTGGGGGAGGTGGGAAGCATGCCTGAGGCTGTCGATGCGCTGCGGATCCTTGCCGGCTTGCGGTCGCACGGTGTTCGATACGTGCTGGTCGGCGAGTTGGCGGCCGCGATCCATGGTGCGCCGCTGGATACCGACGACGTCGACATCTGCGTCCCCGACGACGAGCAGAACCTGGCGCGCGTGTCGCTCGCGCTGCAGCAGCTGGGGGCCCAGCTCGGCGCCACGGCCGGTGGGGACGAGCACAGAGCCGTGTTCGACACGCCGTTCGGGCATCTGGGTTGCCTCGAGAACGCCACGGAGTTCGCCTCGCTCGACGCGAACGCCACCGAAGTGACCCTCAGCCACGGTGTGGCGACGCGGGTGGCGTCGCTCGAGGACCTCGCGCGTCTGAAACAGGGGTCGACGGACCTGCAGGGAGCCGTCCGTCTGGCGGCCCTCGCGGAAACGGCCGACGGTTCGGCGGCGGCACGTCTGGATCTCCCGGTCGACCCGGATCCGGAGCCAAACGGCCGGATCGACCGCATCTTGGGGAAGCTCGCCGGCATCGATGAGTTCATCACCGACGTGAACAGGGGCAAGCGCCCGCTCTGGCGCAAGCGGGCCTAGCCAAGCACAGGAATCCGGGATGTTCCGGTCCCGATGTGTACGGTGGCGCGCGCGACTCCCGGCGTCGTCTTGTCGGGATGTCGATGCCTCGGCTAGCATCTTCGTGCGGGGTGGAGCAGTCCGGTAGCTCGCTGGGCTCATAACCCAGAGGTCACAGGTTCAAATCCTGTCCCCGCGACGATAGAGATCCTGTCGAGAGGGGTGCCGGGCAACCGACACCCCTCTCGCTCGTTCGGAGGGTGGCGGGACCGATGACCGAATGGGACGGTGCGACGATCCTGACCACGCCTCGGCTGTTGCTCCGGACGTTTCGCCGTGAAGACCTGCCGCTCTACGCGGCCCTCAACGCTCACCCTGAGGTGGCGCGGTACCTCGGAGGGCCGCTGACGCGGGAGGACTCCGACGAGATCGCCGAGTGGGCTCAGCAGTGCTACCAGGAGGAGGGCATCGGGCTGCTGGCCGTCGAACGCCGGGAGGACGGCCAGTTCCTCGGCATGTGCGGCCTTCATCACCAGGAGGGCTACCCCGACGAGCTCGAGGTGGGGTGGCGCCTAGCCTTCGACCACTGGGGGCATGGGTATGCGACCGAGGCGGCCACCGCGTGGCTGGATCACGCGTTCGACACGCTCGGGGCGCCGCGGGTCATCTCCATCGCGGATCGACCGAACGTTCGCAGCCTGGCCGTGATGCGCCGGCTGGGCATGAGCTTCGACCACGAGGCCGAGGTGTGGGACAACGGCGTGAGCTTCCAGGCAGTCGTCTACTCGATCACGGGCGATAAGTGGGCACGACGATGAGGTTCCTCAGGCGCCTTGTTCCGCTCACCCTCGTGTTGCTTCAGCTCGCGCCGGCCGCGCCCGCGCAGGCGGAAGCGGTGATCCGCAACCCTGGGGAGCCCTCGTACGTGGTGGCGCTGCGTGGCGGCGCGTTGGGCCACGACTGGCGTGGCACCTCACGCGTCTCGTTCACCAATCTGGATGCCGACCCGCTCTCCACAGTCTGGCTCCGCCTCTGGTCCAACGGAGTGAAGGGCTGCGGGGCGCAGGCGATCTTCGTCACCGAGGTGACCGGAGGCACGGCGGGAGAGCTCTCACGCAACTGCACGGCGTTCCCGGTGGAGCTCGATGTACCGCTGGGGCCCGGGGAACGCGCGACCATCGCCATGCGCGTGGCCATCCACCTTCCCGCCAAGAACGACCGCTTCGGATACCACGGCGGCCTGGCGTTGGCCGGCACGGCGCTGCCGACGCTCGCCGTCCACGACGACTTCGGCTGGCATCTGGATCCGTTCGTGGACATCGGCGAGAGCTTCTACTCGGTCGTGGGGGACTACCGGGTCACGTTGAACGTGCCCGCCGGTCTGAGCACGCCCACGTCTGGCTCGGCGACCGGATCTCGCATCCAAGGCAGGCGCCGGATCACCACGTATGTGGCTGACGACGTCCGGGACTTCGAGTGGGCCGCCGGGCGGATGGCATCCGTGCACGGCAGATCCGGCGCGACGCGGGTCGGGGTCTCGTTCCGGTCTCAGGCGATGAGCCGGCGCCAGGCCAAGGCCGCGCTCACCGTCGCGGTGCGATCCATGGACAAGTACTCGGACGCGTTCGGAACCTTCCCGTACCCGGAGATGGACGTGGTCCTCGCGGACTTCAGGACCTTCGGCGGCATGGAGTACCCCACCATCATCTTCACCAACCGCGACAGGTTCACGATCAGCCATGAGCTGGCCCACCAGTACTTCTACGGGATCGTCGGCGACGATCAGTTCGCCGAGCCCTGGTTGGACGAATCCTTCGCGACGTGGACCCAGTACCTGCCGTTCGGCGGATGGAAGCAGTGCTCCGGATTCAAC
>CAVPIB010000006.1:0-46151 GCA_963704885.1 uncultured Actinomycetes bacterium
TCGCCTTATCCCGGCTGAAATGGATGACGTCACCGGCCGCGCGGGCCAGGTCCAGGACCCGTTGCTCGTCCACCCCTTCGTCCAACTCCAGCACCACGCCGTCCCCGGCAGAGTCGTCCACCAGCCGCACGCCGGGGATCGCGTCGAACCAGTCGGGCTCGGCTGCCGTGACCCCGACCCGGAGACGCCTGCGTTCGCGTGGTGAGCGGAGCTCCTCGATCGTGCCGGCGGCCACGATCCGGCCGTGGTCGATGAGCACCACGCGGTCGCAGAGACGTTCGACCAGTTCGAGCTGATGACTGGAGAACACGACCGGCACGCCGCGCGTCGCCGTCTCCGCGCGCAACACGCCGGTCAACGCGTCCACCCCCACGGGATCCAGACCGGAGAAGGGCTCGTCCAGGACGAGGACGTCCGGGCGATGCGCCAACGCGGCTGCCAGCTGCACGCGTTGCTGGTTGCCGAGCGACAGGCTCTCGACGCGATCGTTCGCGCGCTCCGCGACGCCTAGGACCTCGATGGTCTCGGCGGCCCGACGCGAAGCGTCGGGCCGAGACAGCCCGTGGAGCCGGGCCGAGATAGACGAAGCTGTTCGAGCACGCGCATCTTCGGATACAGGCCGCGCTCCTCCGGCATGTATCCGAATCGCCGTCGGGCTTCGGCATCGACCCGTCGCCCCTGCCACCGCACCTCGCCGGCGTCGGCCTCCAACACGCCGAGGGCGATACGCATGGCGGTGGTCTTCCCAGCGCCGTTCGGTCCGACGAAGCCGACGATCTCGCCCTGCGGCACCGTGAACGAAACACAGTCAAGGGCCAGGACGTCGCCGAACCGCCGCGAGAGGTCGAGCAGCTCGAGCACGGGCTACAGGATGCGGAACCTGGTCGGCGTCACGCGCACGGCCACCGAGTAGTCCGCAGCGAAGCTCGCCGGCGTCCACCCGAACCCGTCGATCAAGCGGAGGTACTTGGTTATGTAGGCGGGGATCCGATCGGCGGAGTGCGCCGAGGGATCGAGCGATGCCGTCCCTTCGATGGTCATGGCGTCCTCGGCGTCTTCGGCACCGACGGGGTGCAGCGAGACGAGGCTATGGGTGGCTATGTTCGCGAGCTTCGGTCGGCCCGGTTGGCTGAAGAACAGGAACGTGTCGCCGTCCCACTGGTACCAGATAGGTGTCGTCTGCGGTTGCCCCGACGGGCTCACCGTCGTCAACCAGACCACGAGGCCAGACCGGAGCCGTCTGTCGACCTCCGCGTGTCCCGGGTCGTTCAGGTCAAGCGCGTCCATAGGATGCAGCCTATCGCCGGCGGCTGCACCTCACCGCGGCGACGCCGAGCTTCCCCATGAGGGCGAGCCCTACTGGGAGTCATCCGATGGAGGGTTCGCGACTCCGACCGCGTGACCGACCCAGTCATCGCGCGCGAGCGCATCCAGGAGCGCAGCCGCGTAGTCGGCCCGGGAGATGGCTCGACCCGGCGCACGCCCGTCGATGACGGCGTCGTAGGCGGACCCCGGATCGTCGTTGAGGATCGGCGCCGCCACCACCGTCCACGCGAGCGCGCTGCCCCTCAGGATCGCCATGTCGCGCCGGTGCTCCGCGACCACGTTCGCGTAGTCGCCCGTGACCTCCCGCTCGGAGAACACCATGGAGTTGGCGGCGATCGCCAACCGATGCGGACCGGTGCGCTCCATGACCCCGACGATCGTCCGTGTAGCGTCGGATATCTCGTTGGTGGTCACGCCGGCGATCGGCCCGAGCGCGGAGATCACGGCATCGGCGCCTGTGAGCGCGGCCCAGATAGCCTCGGCATCGGAGGGATCGCCTTGATGGACCGAGACCGCGTCCGGGAACCACTGTTGCGACGCGTCGCGCACGAACGCGACCACCTCGAGGCCCCGTCTCACGGCCTGCGCAACGATTTGGCGGCCAGTCCTGCCGCTCGCGCCGAACACGACTATCCGCACGATCGCGAGCGTACAGCCCCTCCCGCCGCCGCACCTCGACGCCTCGATGAGCCACCGAGGAGCAGGGAACCGAAACCCCACAGGGATCTCCCCGGCCTATCCTTCTGCGCATGACGGACCCGCAGGCGGCGCGCACGTTGGCGATGCAGCTCGGCGAACGCGTCGACGAGCGTCTCTTCGGCATGCAGACGGCGCTCCGACAGGTGATGATCGGCATCGTCACCGGATCGCACGTGCTGATCGACGACGTTCCCGGCGTTGGCAAGACCACGTTGGTGCGCTTGCTGGCCAACCTCCTCGGGTTGTCGTTCCAGCGGGTGCAGTTCACGCCGGATCTCATGCCCACGGACATCACCGGCACGTCTGTGCTCGATCTCCGATCGAACGAGTTCGCGTTCCGCGCAGGGCCGATCTTCACCCAGGTCCTGCTGGCGGACGAGATCAACCGCGCCACGCCGAAGACCCAGGCGGCGCTGCTCGAGGCCATGCAGGAGCATCAGGTGACGGTGGACGGCGTGAGCCACCCGCTCCCCGAACCGTTCTTCGTGCTCGCCACGCAGAACCCGGTGGAGTTGGAGGGCACGTTCCCGCTCCCCGAGGCGCAGCTGGACCGGTTCCTCCTGCGGGTGCGGATCGGATACCCGAACGAGGAGCAGGAGGAGCGGATCCTCACCGCCTCGCGGGCGGATCGCGTCTTGCCGACCGAGCCGCTGGCGGGTGTCCCCGCGGTCCGGGACCTGCAGGAGCTGGTCGGCGGCGTGGCGCTCGAGCACCCGGTCCGCCGGTACATCGTCTCGCTGGCCCGAGCGACCCGCGATCATCCCGAGCTGGCCGTGGGCGCGAGCCCTCGCGCGGTGGAGCAGATGGGCGACGCCGCGCGCGCGTGGGCTCTGTTGGACGGCCGGGACTACGTGCTGCCCGACGACGTGAAGGCGCTCGCCGAACCGGTCTTCGGACACAGGATGGTGCCAACGACCGACGCGCGGATCCGCGATCGCACGTCCGACGAGATCCTCCGCGAGGTCCTGCGCTCGGTCGCCGTTCCCACGGAGTTCCGAGGAGACTAGGACGGACACGCCGGAACGCCGTCGAGCCGCGCTCGGCGTCGCAGCGTTGGCGGCGCTGCTGGCCACCGCCTGGGGGCGCACCGCCGTGCTGCTCTGGGCAGCGGCGGTGGTCGCGATCGCCGGTGGGGCGGCGTGGTGGGCCTCCTCGGCCTGGCATCAGGTGAGCGTGGAAGCTCGGTTCGAACCGCCACGTGCGTTCATCGACGAGCCCACCTTCTTGGTGATCCGGATCGCCAACGCGAAGCGACGTGGACTCCCGATCGTCCGCGTGACGATCCGCTTGCCCGAGGGATTGGATCCCGAGCCGGACCCATCGCCGACCGAGTTCTACGGACACCGCCGGCGCGTGCGCGTCGACGGCGAAGCCGAGAGCGTGCTGCGTTTCCCGGTCTACCCCACACGTCGCGGGGAGTTCTGGCTGGATCAGGTGACCGTGGAGCTCGCAGACGCGTTCGAGCTGGCACCGGTTCGTCGCCAGATCGACGTCGAACGCCCGCTGCTGGTGATGCCGGGTCCGCGCGGAGGCGTTCCGCTCCGGATGCGGCGGTGGCTGCCGTTCGGATCGCCGGTGCCGGCCGCACGGCTATACGAGGACCGCGAGCATTTCGCCGGCGTGCGCGACTACGAGCCGGGCGACCCCATGCACCACGTTCACTGGCGCCTGTCCGCCCACGCAGGCCGATTGCAGACCAAGACCTACGAGCCCACTCGCTCCGCCGAGGTCCTCTTCGCGCTCGATCTGTCCGACGGGGAACCGTTCTGGGAGGCGGCGGACGCCGAGCTCGCCGAGGAGACGATCGGCCTGGCGAGCTATCTGGCGCGCCAGGCGATCCACGCCGGCTGGCGCGCGGGCCTGGTCGCGAACACGCACCTGCGGCGCGGGCGCGGACCGCTCCGCGTCCCGGCCGCCTCGTCGGCCGGGCAGGAGTCCGTTCTGTTCACGGCTCTCGCGCGGATGCCGAACCAACCCACGAACGACCTGGCTCCGGTGCTCCGCGAGGTGGGTCGGCGGCTGACGCGACGAACCACGATCGTGGTGCTGTCGCCCCGTCCCGGACCCGGACTCCGTCATGAGATGGAGCGACTGCGCCGCAAGGGCTCCGACGTAATCGAGCTCGCGGGCTACCCGGAACAGCCCTACGAGGCCGGGCAGGCCCTGTGATCCGTATGCCGGGGACGGGGTCGAGGAACGACGTGGCGGCCGCGGCGCTCGCCGGTGTGGGCGAGGGCGCGGTCCTGTGTCTGCCCGTGCACACGGCGATCACGGGGGGAGGCAGCCACGCGGCATCCTTCGTGGTGTTCGTGCCGGTGTTCCTGATGGTGTACGCGACCGCGGTCGCGTTGATGAGCAGACATCGCGACGCTCCGCTCACCGGCGTGTTGATAGCGGGGATCGCGATCGGCGCCGGCGCACTGTTGGAGGGGAACGGGCTGCGGATCGACGGCTTCTCGGTCGTGACCCTCCTCTTGCTCGGGATGCGCGCGATGTCGCTCGCATATCGCGACTGGAGCGAACCGATCGGAACGGCGTTCCTGGTGGGCGGCCTCGCGATGGGGGCGGAGGCCATGATCGGCTCGTCACCGTCGTGGACGTGGGGTCCGCCGCTCGTCGCGCTGGTCCCGATCTTCTTCATGGCGTCGCTCGGGAGCCGGGCGGTCACGGTGTGGACGACAGGAGATGCCGGCGAAACCCCCACCGAGGAGCGGACCGCATCGCTCAGAGGCGCGCTCGTAGCCACCGGCTGGATCCCGGTCGCCATGGTCGCGGCCGTCGGCCTGGGCGTTCGCGATGGCGCACTCGACCTGGTGGGGTCCCTCCTGGCCCCCATCGGCAACGCGCTCGCATCCGCGCTCGTGTTCGCCTTCTCCCACCTCGCCAGACCGGTCTTCTGGCTGGTCGACCAGCTCGGCATCGACCCGGAGGGCGTTCGCCGCCTGTTCGCACGCCTGCAAACCGGAGCCAACCGCGCCGGCGAGGAGGCGCAGCAACGGATCGGCCAGCCGTCGCTACTGGGGCGGCTGATCGGGCTGGCGCTGTTCGTGACGATCGTTTGGGCCGCGATCCGGGTGATGCGCGGGCTGCGTTCGCGATCGACGGCCTCCCCCGCGCTGGGCCAGGCGCGATCGACGGCTGAGGTCGCATCCGCCCCCCTCGTCGAACCGGCGGCTCCACCGACACGGCGGTCCAGCCGGGAGCCGCCGGCCGACCGCGTGCGTCGCTGGTACGCGGAGACCCTGGGGGCGTTGGAGCGGCGCGGCCTGCCCAAGGAACCGTCGCTCACGCCGGCGGAGTTCGTGCCCGAGGTGATCTCGGCCTACCCCGATTCGGCCACCTCCTTCCGTGCGCTCACGCGCGCGTACGAGGACGTGCGATACGGGCGCTTGAACCTCGATCGCTCGGCGCTCCGACGGCTGGACGGCGATCACCGCTCGCTGATGTCGGCCATCCGCCGGCAGCCGCCCCGGGCAACGGAGCCCTAGCGTGCCGGACCGGTCGTCGTCGGCGGAGCCCGCTAGGATTCCTCGCTTATGGGCGACGCGATCATCCGTACGGAGGGACTCTTCAAGACCTTCGGGACCGTCGAAGCGCTGAAGGGTGTCGACCTCGAGGTCGACAAGGGGGCGGTGTTCGGTCTTCTCGGTCCCAACGGGGCGGGTAAGACCACTGCCGTTCGCATCCTTACCACCCTGCTGCAACCGACCAGCGGTCGCGCCGAGGTCGACGGCCTCGACTCGGTGCGTGACGCCGAGGAGCTTCGGTTCCGCATCGGCCTCGCTGGCCAGAGCGCAGCCGTGGACGAGAACCTCACTGGCCTGGAGAACCTGCAGCTCGTGGGTCGGCTGTATCACCTGCCCAAGGCGGAGGCGAGGCGCCGCTCCGTCGAGGTCCTCGAGCGGTTCGACCTGGCGGACGCCGCCGATCGTCCCGCCAAGACCTACTCGGGTGGGATGCGGCGCCGGCTCGATCTAGCTGCGAGCCTCGTCGGCCGCCCAGACGTGTTGTTCTTGGACGAGCCGACCACGGGGCTCGACCCTCGGAGCCGGCTCGATGTGTGGGCGTTCATCCGCGAACTCCAGAGCGAGGGGACCACGCTGCTGCTGACGACCCAGTACCTCGAGGAGGCCGACCAGCTGGCCGATCGGATCGCGGTGATGGACGTCGGCACGATCATCGCCGAGGGAACGTCCAAGGAGCTGAAGGACCGGATCGGCGGCGAAGTTCTGGAACTGCACGTCGAGAACCGGGCCGATACCGCTAGGGTCGTCGAGGCGCTGCGGAACATCGGCGCGGGGGAGCCCGTCGTCGATGAAGACCAAGGGCAGATCCGCATCCCGGTCCATCGGGACGGCGCATCGGTCCTGCTCGACAGCGTGCGCCGCCTGGACGAAGCCCAGGTCCCGCTCGCCGACATCGCGCTGCACCGCCCGACGCTCGACGACGTGTTCCTCTCGCTGACCGGAAGAGGCGCCGAGCATGAGCCCGACCCCGAGCTCACGCCGGCCGGGAAGTCGAAGGGCCGGCGCGGGCGACGGGGAGAGGACGCCGCGTGAGCGCCACCGCCCAACGCAGCACCGAGCGACGCGCACCGTCCGGGTTGTCGGCCCGGGTCTCGCTCGCGGTGGTCGACGGGCTGTTGGTCGCCCGGCGGAACCTCCTCACCCTGACCCGGGTGCCAACGGTGTTCATCTTCGAGTTGGTCCAGCCGATCATGTTCGTGCTGCTGTTCCGGTTCATCTACGCGAACCAGTTCTCACAGCTGCCCCCAGGCGTGAAGTACGTCCAGTTCCTGATGCCGGGGATCTTCATCCAGAACGCGCTCTTCGGGTCGACCTCGACAGCCATCGGGCTCGCCGACGACATGAAGGCGGGCATCATCGACCGGTTCCGGTCTTTGCCCATGGCGCGCTCTGCGGTCCTGGCGGGAAGGACCACCTCCGACCTGATGAAGAACTTCGTCCTGCTCGTGATCGTGATCGCGATCGGGTACCTCGTGGGCTTCAAGTTCGAGAACGGGCTGATCAACGCGCTCGGCGTCGTCGTCTTGGTGCTGACGGTCGGGTTCACGTTCTCCTGGATCTCCGCTTGCATCGCCCTCTCGCTGAAGAAGGTGGAGGCCGTCCAGGCCGCGTCGTTCACGTGGATCTTCCCGGTGGTGTTCGTCAGCTCCGCCTTCGTGCCCGTCACGGGGATGTCCCCCTTGCTGCAGACGATCGCCCGGCACAACCCGGTCACGATCTGGTGCAACCTGGCGCGCTACCTGTCGAACGGGCCCATCGGCATCGTCGACTTCGAGACCCGCCTGCCGGTCGACACGTTCGAGGGCCTGCTGATCAAGTCGGTGGTGTGGATCGTGGTGCTGCTCGCGATCTTCGTTCCGCTGGCGATCCGCCTCTACCGCAAGCTCACGTAGGGCGAACCGACGGCCTCAGTCCGGCCGCCCGACGTGCCGACATTTCCTGTATGGCCATGCAGGAGCGGGTCTGCCCGGAGTGCGGCGCGATCAACCAGGCGAGCGCCGACGTCCTGCTGGCGCTGCCTGGAGGGTCTCCACGAGACCCAGCCCGAGCCTCAACCCGTGCCGGACCCCCTCACCGGATAGGCCTTTTCGGGAAGAGATGTCTCGTACGCTGGGTTGCATCTGACTGCGCCCGCAGCGGTGCAGCGCGTCCGGGATCGAGAAGGGAACCAGGTTGGGTCTGTTCGGTTTCGAGGGAGACAACGCACGCGAGAAGGTCATCGTGCTGCTGACCATGTGTTTCGCGTTGGCCATGGCCATGCTCGACAACACGGTCGTGAACGTGGCCCTGCCGAACATCAGCGAGACGCTAGGCACCGGAGTCTCAGGCCTGCAATGGATCGTGGACGGTTACGTGCTGGCGTTCGCATCCCTGCTGCTGACGGGCGGCATCCTGGGCGACCGCTACGGGCGCAAGAAGATGTTCCTGACGGGACTGTCCATCTTCACCCTGGCATCCCTTGGTTGCGGCCTCTCCTCGAGCACCGGCATGTTGATCGCGTTCCGCGCGCTCCAGGGTGTGGGCGCGGCGCTCCTGATGCCCGGAACGCTCTCGATCATCACGGTGACGTTCCCACCTCACGAGCGCGCGAAGGCGATCGGGTTGTGGGCCGGGATGTCCGGGCTGGCGCTTGCGCTCGGACCGACCGTCGGGGGGCTGATGGTCGAGCGCCTGGGTTGGCAGTCGATCTTCTTCCTGAACGTGCCGATCGGGATCATGGCGTTCCTGGTCGCCACCCGGACCGTGCGCGAGTCGGTCTCCGAAGAGGAACGGCAGCTCGACATCCCTGGGTTGGTCCTGGGAACGTCCGCGCTGTTCAGCCTCACCTATGCCTTGATCGAGGCGAACCAGAAGGGGTGGACCGATCCGCTGATCGTCTCGACGCTCGTGGGCGGCGCGTTGCTGGTCGCGGCGCTCCTCTTCTGGGAGTTCCGCAGCCCACACGCGATGATGCCGCTCCGCTTCTTCAAGATCCCGGCCTTCTCGGCCGGCAACACGGTGGCCTTCGCAGTCTCGCTCGGCATGTTCGCGACTTTCTTCTTCCTGTCGCTATACATGCAGCTGATCCGCGGCTACACGCCGTTCCAGGCGGGCGCGAGGTTCCTGCCGATGACGCTGATGATCATCGTGACGGCTCCCCTGGCGGGGAAGTACGCATCGAAACACGGCTCGCGGGCACCCATGACCTACGGCCTGCTCCTCGGGGGCGGTGGGCTGCTGTTCTTCGGGACCCAACTCCAGGTCGACACCCCGTACTGGATGATGATGCCGGTCTTCATCATCATGGGACACGGCATGGCGTCGGTGATGGCGCCGATGACGGCCGCAGTGATGAACTCGGTCGGGCCGCAACGCGCCGGCTTGGGCTCGGCCATGACGAACACCAGCCGGGAGGTGGGCGGCGTCTTCGGCATCGCGCTGCTCGGGACCGTGCTCACGACCAAGCTCAAGGCGACGCTGACGCCCACGCTCGCGGGCCTGGGACTGTCCAACGCCCAGCAGAGCGCTATCGCGGCCGCGGGCAGCCACGGCACGCTCGACCCGTCGGTCCTGCAAGGCCTGACTACCGCGCAGATCGGTCAGGTCACGGCGGCGTTCGATCAGGCGTTCATGGACGGGTTCCACGTGGCTCTGTTCATCGGAGGGATGGTGCTCGTGATCGCCGCGATCGTCGCGTACCGGTTCATCCCGGGACGGCACACCGAGCACGTCTTGGCGCCGGGCGAGCATCCGGCGGCGGTCTCGGTCGAGGCCTAGCTCGCTATCGGCACCGCGTGGTCGCGGAACCAGTCGACCGTCCGCCGTAGGCCGTCCGTGATGCCGACGTCGGGCTCGAAGCCGAACGATCGTCGCGCGAAGCCGATGTCTGCCTCGCTCCAGCGGATGTCGCCGGTCCGTGCAGGCTCGTAGACGGGATCGGGCTCCGCGCCGCACGCAGCGGCGATCAGTTCCAGGAGCCGGTTCACCGATGTGGGCTCCGCTCCTCCGCCGATGTTGAAGACCTGACCGCAGGCGATGTCCGGGGCGCGCGCCGCCAGCAGGTTCGCCTCGACCACGTCGTCGATGAACGTGAAGTCGCGTGCCTGCTCGCCGTCCCCGTACACCACCGGCCGTGTTCCGGTGAGGCATGCCATCGTGAACCGCGGGACGACCGCCGCGTACTCGCTGGCCGGGTCCTGCCCCGGTCCGAACACGTTGAAGTAGCGCAGCGCGACCGTCCGGACGCCGTAGCTCTCCCACCAGGCGCGGCCGTACGCCTCCACGGTCAGCTTCGTGGCCGCGTACGGCGACCGGGGACGCGGCGCCATGTACTCGGTCAGCGGGAACCGCGCCTGATCGCCGTAGACCGACGACGACGAGGCGAGGACGACCGAGGCTCCCTGCTCGCGAGCCGCTTGCAACACGTGCAGCGTGCCGAGCACGTTCACCTGGGTGAAGCGCTCGGGCTCCTCGACCGAGCGCGGCACGGACTTCATGGCCGCCTGATGCAGGATCGCTCCGCATCCGGCCGCCGCCGCCAGCACCGCCTCCCCGTCCCGTAGGTCCGCGTGCTCGAACCGAACCTCAGGGACGTCTGCCAGGTTCTCCAGCCGGCCCTCGGAAAGGTCGTCGAACCCGACCACCTCGTGACCCTCGGCCACCAAGCGACCGCAGAGGTGCGAGCCGATGAACCCGGCGGCTCCGGTGACCAGGACCCTCAACTGCGGGCGCCCGCCTCGGTCATCAGCTGTCGGAGTGCGGCCTCTGCCTCCTCGAGCCGACCGAGCAGCTCTCCGAGCTCCGGGGCCGGCAGGTCCGGCTGGGCGTCCAGGCGGCCGATGATCGCCAGGACGAGCTCAAGGGAGCTCCGTGCCGTCCCCAGGCCGCGACGACACCGGAAGAGCTCGGTGAGGGCCCGCTCGTAGGTGAACGGGATCGGGCGCTCGCCGGTTTCGCTTCGGATGGCCACGCTCACCCGTGCATCGTGACGGTCCGGCAGCCCCGGGCCCACCCTCGGCGAGCGTAGGAAAAGCACGCCGTTCGACGCATCTCCGCGCCCGCCGACCCGCGTACGGTGGTCACAACGCCCGGAGAAGGCGGGGTTCTGCCTACCGACGAACGAGAGGATCGAACGTGAAGGTCGCGAAATGCCTGTTCCTCTCGCTGATCCTCTTACTGATGGTGCCGGGTATCGCTGAAGCCCTAACGGTGGTCAACACCCATACGTCCCTCAGGGCCAGCAAGACGCTGGTGCGGGCCGGCACTTCCGTGAAGTTCTCCGGCAAACTCAGCGCTTCCCATCGCGATTGCTACAAGCACCAGTCCTTGAAGCTCTATCGGAACGGGGCGCCGGTCGGGACACTCTCGAGCGGTTGGACCGGCTACTTCTCGTTCACGAAGACGATCTCTGCGAACACCACCTACACCGTGAAGTTCTGGGGGAACATCGTCGGGATGCACCCCAATCAGAAGCTCTGCACCGCGAGCGGAGCGAGCGCGACCGTGAAGATCTGCGTGCCGCATCATCTGTACCCGCACGCGCTTCCGTTCGATGTCCGAGCAACCCGAACCGGCTGCCGGTGACCCGGCCTCTCTAAGGCAGTCCGTTGGCTCGGTCGACGACGGATCCGAGGAGCGCCGCCGACGCTTCCGAGTTCTGGGAGGCCGCCCGGAACGCCCGTCCGACCGCTCGCCGGAGACGGCCTCACCTGCTCCGTTGGATCCTGCTGGGTCTGCTCTCACTGCTGTTGCTGTTCATCGCCGACCTGGCCTGGTCGGGCTGGACCGCGTATGAAGGGTTGCGGACCGCCAAGGTCGAGCTGCAGACCGGCGGCGATCGCCTGGTGGCGGGCAACCTGGGGCAGGCAGACGCTGCGTTCCAGCGCGCGGCCGACGCGGGTGATGCGGCTTCCGCGGCCTTCCTGCACCCGGCCGTCCAACTCCTGAGCGTCCTCCCGGGGATCGGTGACGACGTCAGCGCCGGCCGGGCACTGTCGGATGCAGCGGCCATGGCGGGACACGGCGGCCTCTCGTTGGTGGATGCCGCGCAGGTCGCAGGGTGGGACGGAGAACACATACCCGGGTTCGGCGCAGGAGGTCGGATCGACCCCGGCGTCATCCAACGGGCAGCGCCCGCCGTCGCCGAGGCGTCCCAGCTGCTCACCGGTGCCGCGAACCGTTTGGGGTCGATCGACGTCCGGAGTCTCTACCTACCTGTCGCCGACGCGGTCACCCAAGCGCGGGACGCGTTAGCACCACGGGCGCACCTGGCGCAGCGCGCAGCGTTGGCTGCGGGACTCCTCCCGGGGTTCCTGGGCGCCGACGGACCGCGCACCTACCTCTTGGTGATGCTCCAGCCGTCGGACCCGCGCGGCGCGGGCGGCTACCCGGGGATGTACGCGTTGGTCGACGTGGACGGCCGTCGGATCCGGCTCCAGGACCTCCAGCCGACGGGGAGCATCCCGCTGGTCGACCCGGTCGCGGCGCCACTCGAGGTGCGGCGACGCTACGACGCCCGCGGCTCGCGCATCGCGTTCTGGGACACGACCTACTCCCCCGACTTCCCGACCGACGCCCGGTTGATGCTCGGTATCTGGGAGGCGGCGGGACACCCACCGGTCGACGGCGTGATCGCCGGCGACGCGAACCTCCTCTCCGGCGTCCTGGAGGCCACCGGCCCCGTCTCCACCCCGGAGTGGCCCGAGCCGATCACTCCCGGGAACGTCGCGCAGGTCCTGGGCCGGGACACCTACCTCACGACGTCACAGCCGAAGTCGAACCGGATTCAGACGGCGGTGGGAACCGCGCTCTGGCGATCGGTGTTCACCCGGTCCTGGTCGCCCCAACCGATGCTCTCGGCGATCGGCAAGGCGACCGGCACACGACACCTGCAGATCTACTCGACCTCGGCAGAGGAGCAACGACTCCTATCGGATCTGGACGTGGACGGCGCGGTGACCTTCTCGGACGAACAGCCGCCGCTCGTGGTGTTCCAGGGGCTGTCGGCCAGCCGGGCCGGCTACTTCGCGACGTTCCACACGACCACGTCCGAGCGAGCCACCGCGGACGGGACCGAGGTGACGGTGACGGTGCGCATGCGCAACGAGGCGCCCGACGGGCCGCCCAGCCAGCTGCTCGGACTCCCGGGTGACGCACCGATCGGGCAGTTCGGGGTCGAGATGGACCTGTACCTGCCGCCGGGTGCGAAGGTGTTGGAGAGCAGCGTCGACGGCGAACTAGGACTCCAACTGGTGGAGCGCGAGTTCGGCCGGCCGGTCGTCATCCAGTACCTACTCGCCGACGCCGGGGAGACATCGGCGGCGGTCATCCGCTACCTGATCCCTACCTGATAGCGGCAGCAGAGACGCGAAGAAGGGGACGCCGAGAGGCGTCCCCTTCAAGCTCCTCGTGAACCGATTGTCGACCAGTCAGATCCGCGTCGGATCCGCTATTTCGTCACACGAACGTTGCCGAGGTATAGCGCGTCGAGCCCGCATGTGAAGAACGTGCGGATGGCGTCGTCCGGAGAACACACGATGGGCTCCCCGTTCAGATTGAAGCTGGTGTTCAGCACGATGGGTACCCCTGTGAGCTCCTCGAAGTGACGGATCAGCCCGTAGTAGCGCGGGTTGTCATGAGGAGCGACGGTCTCGAGCCTGCCGCTTCCATCCACATGCACGACCGAGGGAACCTCCGAACGCTTCTCCGGTCGGAACATATAGACACGCTCCATGAACGGCACCCGAGCGTCCTTTGAACACTCGAAGTAGTCGCTCACGCGCTCCTCGAGGATCGCCGGTGCAAAGGGGCGGAACGCCTCTCGGAACTTCACGGCCTGGTTCAGCACATCGCGTCCGTCCTCGCGCCGCGGGTCGAGCAGGATCGAGCGGTTCCCCAGGGCCCGCTGTCCGAACTCCATCCGCCCCTGGAACCACCCGATAATCTTCCCCCCAGCTAGGTCCTCGGCAGCCCGTCGGGAGGGGTCCTCGACGACCTCTGCGTTCCCCAGCTTGTACCTGCGAGCGGTGTCCAGGCACTCGGCGTCGGTGTACGCAGGACCCCAGTAGTTATGACTGGCCATCGGGGGCCGACCACCGGTCCGCATCGTGTGGAGGAACAACGCTGCTCCGACCGAGGTCCCGGAATCGTCGGGCGTCCCGGACACATAGGACCGAGCGAACGGAGTCAGCTCCGCGACCTTCCCGTTGAACACGCTGTTCATGAAGCAACCGCCCGAGAGGATCACGCTTTCCAAGCCGGTGCGTTCGTGGAGCGCCGTTGCCACCTTGCTGACCGTCTCCTCGAACAGACGCTGCATCGCGGCCGCTAGGGCTTCATGGCTCGCCGTGATGGGTTCAGCCCGCAGCCGTGGCGGTCCGAACTCCTCGACGAACAGGTCGGAGTACATGCGCCGATCGAAGAAGTTGTAGTGCTCGAAGTACTCGAGCGACAGCCGGAACGTGCCGTCCGCTTCGACGGTGATCAGCTTGTTGAGCCGGTCGTAGACGTCGCCCTCCGGTTCCGCGTAGGACGCGAGCGCCATCACCTTCCATTCGTCCGAATCGGGCTTGAAGCCCAGGAACTGCGTGACGGCGCCGTAGAACAGACCCAGCGAGTGCGGGTAGTGGATCTCTGACACCACGTCCACTCGAGCGCCGGCGAGCACGCCGGTCTGCGTGGTGAGGGTCTCCCCGCGCCCGTCCATGACCAGGAACGCGACCGGGTCGTCCGGGCAGACGGTGAGCGCGTTCCCCAGATGGGCGTGGTAGTGATCCACGAACGTGACGGGCGGCGCTCCTTCCGCGAGGTTGGATAGCGTCATCTCGCCGTTCGGGCTGGTCCCCAGGAGTCCGGCGAGCCGCGCGGGCACCTGCGCGAGGTGCTCCGTCCTCCAGCGGCGGGCATCCAGGTAGCCTGCCGGAGTTGACTGCACCTCGATCGCCGGGTTCCACGCGACCGCGATCTCATCGATGTCCGTCAGCGCCAGTCCAGCCTCAGCGAGACAACGGCTGATCGCGAGCGTTGGGAACACCCGGCTCTGCTTCTTGCGATCCAGCCGCTCTTCCGGGATCGCCGACACGACCTCTCCGTCGACGATCACGGCTGCTGAACAGATGTAGACGTCATGAGCGATGCCGAGGATCTTCAACGTGATCTCCTTCCGACTCCGAGGTGTATCCGATCCACCGCCGTAGCTACGCGCTCGACCTGTTCATCTGTGAGACCGACCCAGAGGGGCAGAGACAGTGCCTGGTGCGACGCTCGCTCCGTCACCGGCAACCCTCCGTTGCCCACGGCGATCGAGCGGTATGCCCGCATCGCATGCACCGGTGGGGAGTAGTAGCGACGGGTGTCGATGCCCTCGGCTGTGAGGGCCATCTGGAGCGTGTCCGCGTCCATCCCGAACCGTTTCTCGTCCACCAGGACCGTCAGATCCTTGTAGGTGCTTCGGTCGCCTTCCAGTACGGTCGGGAACGCGATCCCAGCTACCTGCGACAACGCCCCTCTGTAGACCGTCGCGAGTTCGTTGCGCATCTCGATCCGCTGTTCCAGATCCTCGAACGACGCGAGGGCCACCGCTGCATGGAGCTCGGACATCCGTGCGTTGAGCCCGACGAAGCGGCAATCGTAATCCCCCGGATTCGCGTAGTCGCGACCGATGCGGCAACGCTCGGCAAGCACCTGGTCGTTCGTGGCGATGATGCCGCCCTCTGCCGCGATCAGGAGCTTCGTCGGCGAGAGGCTGAACACCTCGGCGTCCCCGAAGCCCCCGACATTGTTGCCATCGTGGACCGACCCGAACGCATGAGCCGCGTCGAAGAAGAGGCGGATGCCGTTGCGATGAGCAACCGCAGCCAGGCCCTCGACGTCGCACGGCGTGCCGTAGATGTGGGTCGCGAGGACCGCCGATGTCCGAACCCCGATCGCATGCGCCACCGCCTCCGGAGAGAGTGTGAGGGTCGCCGGATCGATATCGGCGAAGCGCGGCACCAAGCCGTTCCAGGCGACGGCGTGCGCTGTTGCCGCGAACGTGAAGGACGGCAGGATCACGTCGCCGGTCAGCTCGGCAGCCTTGAGCACGAGCATGAGCCCCGATGTGCACGACGAGACGGCGACGCACCGCGCGACACCCAGGTACTCAGCGGCTCGGTCCTCCAGCTTGCGGACGGCCGCACCATTGGTCATGGCTCCGCCGCGGAGGATCTGCGCCACCATTCGGCCTACAGCGTCGGGATCCGGCACGCGGGGTCGAGCGAGCGGTAGCACGTCGGGGAACAAGGGCTCCCCGCCGAGGATGGCGGGGAGCAGGGGATGATTCAGCGCAGCATCCATGCAGCCTCCGGTTCGAGGGATCGCGGTTCGACTGATTGAGGTCGGGTCAGAAGCGGGGCTTCAGGGCGTCCCGGTGAAGTCCTCGACGGTGGCCGAGCCCGGTTGCCTGATCCCCACCCTGCGGAGAACCAACCCGACCGTCTTCAGGAGGATCTCGAGATCGAGCGCGAAGGATCGGTGGTCGACGTACCAGACATCCAGCGCGAACTTCTGATCCCAATCGAGGGCGTTCCGCCCGTGGACCTGCGCCCACCCCGTCATCCCAGGGCGTACATCGTGGCGCCGAGCCTGTTCCGCCGTGTACCGGTCGAGATACTGCATCAGCAGTGGCCGTGGGCCCACCAGGCTCATGTCGCCACGCACGACGTTCCAGAGTTCAGGGAGTTCATCCAGACTCGCCGCGCGGAGGACGCGACCGAGAGGCATCAGGCGATCCCCATCGGAGAGGACCTCTCCGCTGGGATCGCGCAGATCCCGCATGGTCCGGAACTTGAAGATCATGAACGGCTGGCCATGCAGCCCGGGTCGTACCTGCCGGAACAGCACCGGCTTCCCGAGCCCGAGCCGGACGCCGATCGCAACCGCCCCCATGACCGGCGCCAAGACGATCAACGCCGACCCTGCGACCACGACGTCGAAGGCTCGTTTCAGGTCGTCGTAGCCCGTCGCACGTGCGGTTCTCATCGCGGTCGAGCGAGCAGCGATTCGCTCGCTCCGACCACGGTCCGCGTCACACGCCGTTCATCGAACAGCTCTTCTGCACGCACGCGGGCCGCACGGCCCAGCGCGCCACGAGCTGCTGGATCCTCGAGTAGCGCGACGATCGCGTTCGCCAACGCTGGAGCGTCCTTCACGGGAACAAGCGCTCCTTCAACGCCGTCGCGCGCCACTTCACGACAACCACGGATGTCGGTTAGCACGAGCGGCAGCCCACTGGCCGCTGCCTCGATCGCTGAACGAGGCAGCCCCTCACGCCACGAAGGCAACACGAACACATCCATCAGTGCCATCAGATCCGCGATGTCCTCGCGCCACCCTGTGAAGACCACCTCTCGACCGGCCGTCGCGAAGACAGCGCTCGACACCGCGTCGCTCTTGTCTCCGTCGCGCTCCCCCACAGCCAGGAAACGGACGTTGGGGACCCGCGCGGCGACGGCGCGCGAGGCTTCGAAGAACTCGCCCCAACCCTTCTCCATCACCATCCGGCCGACCGCACCCACCACGAGCTCGTCCTCGGAGATGCCGAGCTCGGCGCGGAGCTTCCGCACACGCTCCTCGGAGCCGCGATCGGGCGTGAACTCGGTGATGTCGATGCCGTTTCCCAGATAGAGGGAACGCCCTCGGCGGACGATGTGCAGTCTTCTCGCCCACGCGAGGTCCTCGCTCGACTGATAGAGCTCCAGGTCGCTGAACCGCGCCGCGATCCACTCAGCGACCAGCACCGGCACCCGTCGGCGGGGTCGATCCTCGGGCGTCGCGTAGAAGCCGTGGACGGTGTTGGCGATAGAGGGGACCCCGGTGAGCCGCGCGGCGATCCGGCCCAGCACGCCGGGCTTCGGGTTGTGCGTGTGGACCATGTCGAATCGCTCCCGTCGCAGGATGGCGAGGAGCTGGAAGAAGGCCCTCACGTCGGCCCTCGGGTTCCACGCCCGCGTCGCACCGGCCCACGGGATGTGCCGGATGCCGTGAGCCTCGAGCTCCGTTACCCACGGCCCTGGAGCGCTGATGCCGGTCACATCGAATCCCGCGTCGCGCAGAGCCACGAGCTGCGGTAGCAACAGGGATCGGAGGCTGAGATCGACGGTCGTGATGTGAGCAACCCGGGGCCTGGTCACAACTTCCCCCAAGGGCCCCGTCTGAGAGCGCGATACAGGAACCGCTCGCTGTCGAGCTCGCCGCGGACCTTCCGCCGGAAGAAGAACCGACCGTCACTCCGAAGGACAGGCACGCGGCCGAGCCGATACGGGTCGATGCGTCCGGCACGGTTGGTCTTCCAGGCGTCGAGGGCGGCCGATCGGAACAGACGCCGCGCCGCACGCTCTGCATGCGGCGATGCCACGCACCACGGATACGCGAAGTGTCGGCAGGCGGTCCCGAGCTGATCCTCGATCAGCTCTTTGCTCCGACGCATCTCGTCCTCGGCCTCCACCTCGGTCGCCCTCGACAGGTTGATATGGCTGTCCGTGTGGGAACCGACGGAGACGAGCCCCGTTCCGACGGCCGCCCGCAACTGAGGCCACGTAAGGGCATCGGCCTCAGGAGGCGTGGTGCCATCCGCGACCAGACCGGTGGCGAGATAAAGGTGCGCCGGGATCCGATGTTTCACCAGCAGCGGGAGGACCACGTCGTGGAAGTCCCGATACCCGTCGTCGAACGTCACCACGACTCCGCCCGCGTGCTCGTTGTCGAGAGCCTCGTCCAACGTGAGGACGTGCTGGGTGGCGCCGAGCTCTACCAGCTGATGTTCGAAGATATCTGCCGGTAGTTCGATCTCAGACCGACCCTCTCCTACCCGGTGGTACAAGAGCACGACGACGTCGCCTTGCCGTCGCCGCGCCGGCATCCCCAGTGGGGTGACGACCGCCTTCGATGCCTTCCGGGCCACGCTCAGCACGGTCACGACCGAACCTCCAGCTCGGGACTTCCCTGCGGGTCGAAGCGGCGCTGGGCTGTGCCGATGAACGTTCGGGTCGACGACGAGCGTCGAGAGATCGAGGGAGGTATCGAGATCAAGACGAGGAACAACGGATACAGCTGCACCCGTTCGCGGGTCAGCAGGCCGAAGTTGGCGAAGCTCGAGAACGCGATGATGAACAGGACGGTGAACACGGCGCAGAACACGACGTACGGCTGACGTCGCATGGAGCGGATCGCAGCCGCGATCCACCGACGTCGCCAGAGGACGAGCACCATCAGCACGGTGCCCTCGATGGCGGCGAGCAGCGACTGGAGATTGTGGGCTTCAAAGACGAACGGTCGGAACAGCACGGTGACGGCGGCCAGCGGCGCCCGGATCGGGGAATCGACGATGGACGGAGCGAACTCGGCCCCTCCCTGCGATGTTCTGTCCTGAACATCGATCAGGGCACCGCCAACACCACCACTCGTGTCGATCCCCGAGTTGCCCAGGAACTGATCCGTTCGCACGACCATCACGGCCGCGAGCACCACGACGGCGACGATCGAGCCCACCTTCACGATCGGCGCGAGCTCTCTCAGGCCCTTCCGGCCCTTCCGCGTCACGATCGCGGCCGCGAGCGAGACGGCGACCAGTCCTGCCATCGGAGGCCGCAGCATCCCCGCCAGCCAGAGGCCGATGCCACCCACGATCAGGCCACGCAAGACCGAGCCGCCCAGGATCCTGGCCACGCCGAACGCCGCCAGACCGAGGCTGAACATCATCAACGCTTCCTTCCCGGTGCTCGACGGCCAGAAGACGAGCGATGGGAGGAAGAACAGCAAGTATGCGTACGACCGAGGCCGGCCCGTCGGCACCGCGATCGTGAATGCGCGGTAGAAGAGGAATAGTCCCCAGAACCCCAACCACGAGAAGAAGAGGAACCCACCCATCTTCGACGGTCCGATCAAGGCGTAAACCAAGCCCGTCACGTTCTCGACGAACGGGGTTCCGGTTGTCAGGTGGATGCTGCTGAAGTCGAGGTGTCGGAACGGGTCCGCGAGGGCAGCCCCGGCTGTGTGGTAGCGCGTCGCGTCGGCGACCCCTCCGTAGACGGTGAACGCCACGTAGTACCTGGCGACCGCGCCTGCGAGCTTCACCACCAACGCCACGAACAGCAACCGGAACGTCCCGGCTTCTGACTCGCGCGCCGCTTGGCGGCGTAGCGCAGGCACACTCAGGATCAACAGGGCGGGAGCGATGAGCACTCCGCCCCAGACGTCGAAGGACGTCCTTTCCACGATGAGCAGCACGGCCGACACGTATCCAGCGATCAGCACCAGCCCGAAGAGGGCGAAGAGCGCAGGCGATGAGATGGAGGCATGCGTCTGACGAGCCTGCATCAGAAGACCTCCAGGTCGCCCACCGAGACAGCCCAGGACCTCAGGTCGAGCGGGTCAGGGTCGAGGCGATGACCGAGGGTGTTCACCACAAGGGTCATGCCCCGTGGAACACGTACGGATCCGGCCCGCAGGGCCGCTCTCCCGGCCGCTGTGCCGGCCGGGAAGCTGTACGTCAAGTGATCGATCGCTGCCGACGAGCCGGCGTGTCTGAGCACGCGGGCTCCCGCGCGCACGTTCTCCGCCCGCACGATCGTCTCGGCGACCGTGCATTCGACGAGCTCTCCCCGCGGCCGTATGCGGAAGATCGAGAGCGCCTCGAGCTGACCTTCTTCGCGTGCCTCTACCGCGCGGTAGCCCAGCAACGGAGCACGTCCGTAGCGCCACCGCAGGTACGCCATGTCGCGAGGCGTCGAGATGCGATCCGAGCGCCCACCCTGATCCTGGAGCAATCCTTCGACCTCGTCCGTGAGCAGGGCCGATGCGAGCGGGGCGGTGCACGTCGGGATCGCCACCGGGTCCGCGGTCGGCTTCCAGGATCGGGCTCGCACCGCGAAGTGGATCGGTCGTCGAACCCTGACGCGGATGGGGACCTGGCCGACCACGCGCCAACCCATCTTGAGGTACCCGGGCAAACTCTTCTCGTTGGGGGTGTTGAAGACGAAGTCGGCCTCGTGCGGAAGAGCGTCGAGCGCCTCCAGCGTGAGTTGCGAGAAGATGCCCCGGCCCTGGTAGTCAGGATGCGTTGCCGTGTCGACGGCGCGCACGGCACGGAAGCGCCTGCCACCCGCCACGAACTCCCAACGCATGAAGGCGCGGAGACCAACGATCCGGTCGTCGGCCTCCGCCACCAACCCGAAAGAGCGACCGAACGGGTTCTCCTGGTGTTTCCACCGGAAGAACTTCGCCGAGTGGGAGCCAGCAGGTCCCCCGCCTAGCGCAGCGTCGAAGGACAATGCTAAGACCGCTGGCTGATCGTTCTCGGCGTGATGCTTTAGCTCGATGCCGGCAAGATTACCGCGTTTTCCTGTCACGGTTAGTCACCCGAGGCTTCCAATTCATTGATGGACCCGAGCAACTCCTCGAGCTTCCTAACGTCGGGCTCGAGGTCGTTTCGTAACCGGCAACCCACCTCGCACGGAACCAACGTGGGGGCTCCGCGTTGCCGACGTAGCTGTGATTCACAAACGCCCCCGGTTGCCATGATCGTATTGACAGGAATCCCTCCACTGCACGCAAGGAACTCCCGGGGTCCTGGAAGAGGTCCTCGCTGCGCAAGATCAAGAACCGCGATCGATCAGAAGCACGTCGAACCAGCGCTCCAACTGTTCTGAGTAGCGCCCGCGGTACATCATCGAGAAACGAAGCGACTCCCCGCGGTTTGTGCTCAGGATCAACCTCGAGGGCAGCGAGCATCAGCTGCGATCCGCTCCGACTCACGCCCGATCGCTTCGGCGAAATCCAGCTTCTCGAAGCCGAGCCGCTCCATGTGCCGGAAATGCGAGTACGCGCGCACGACCGGGTCCGAAAACACGACGATGAAACGCGCGTCCGGAAGACGCTCGGCGACCCGTGCGGGGTCGGGGGGTAAAAGAGATAGTCAGGCGTGGCCTCGAATGCGAGTCGGTCGCGTCGGAGGCCGGTAGAATAGAGAAGTGCGCTCGGTACCAAGATCACCCTCGCCGAAGCGTGCCGAGAAGTACTCCGTCTCCTTGCGAATGGACGCCGAGAGATCGGGGTGTCCCTCCAGGTACTTGTAGAGCGACGATGTGCCTCCTCTATGGGTGCCGATGATCAGGAAGGAAGGCATCGGTCTCGCGAAGCTCGTTCCGCGGCGGAGGCGCACACGCATGAAGGCGATGCGTCTCCGGCTGCGTGGAGAGACCCATCGCTTGGCGAGCGCTTCAACGCGGTTCACGATGAGGGCTTCCTGCGTAGACGTGCTCCATACCGCCGAACCGACTCACGTATGTCGAACGCCGAAGCGCGATCGCGGCCTTCTTCGCCCAAACGTGAGCGGAGCGATGGATCGTCCCGAGCAATTGGGTGATCCGTTCGGCCAATACCGCCACATCCCGGCGTGACACCAGGTACCCCTGACGTCCGTCCTCGATGACTTCCGGTATGTGCCCGACACGGGTGAGCCCAACAGGCTTCCCGAGCGCGAGAACCTCGAGAACCGAGATCGGCAATCCTTCGTGATCAGACGTAAGTGCGAACACGTCGAAGCTCGTCGCGATGCGAGTAGCGTCTTCGCGGAACCCTGTGAAGACGACCACATCCTCCAGCCCAAGTGATCGAGCCATCTCTTGTATCTCCGGCTCGAGAGCTCCCTGCCACGAGGATGAACCGCACGTCGGGCAGTTCGCGTCGCACCCGGTCAGCGACGAGGAGCAGCACGTCAAGTCGCTTGTGTGCCTTGAAGCTGGCGATCGTGCCAACTATCGGACGTCCGCGGGGATCCCCGAGCTCCTCTCGCACGCCGCCGCGCTCCGTCCACGCGTCGACGGAAGCCGGGTCGATGCCGTGGTAGAGGGTCTCCACGGGCGGCATAGGTCGCCATGACATCACACGTGGGTAGCGCATGCCGGCACGGACCTCATCGGAGACCGCGAAGACGTGATCGTTCCGCGGGAAGGTGAGCACGTTGCCCCATCGGGTCAACGGGTGATAGCGCTCCCACACGTTGTGCTCCGTGTAGACGATACGGACACGCTTCCTTGAGAGCGCGAGGCGCGCACCGGACGCGGCCACAGGAGAGTGCGCGTGGAGCGAGTGTGGAAGCGTCCGGGCCCGATGCAGCGCGGACCCGGCCAACCCATGCGGTGCCTCGCGCGCCATAGAGGCAATGACTGGGCACCCCTGCATCCTCGAGGTCCTTCACCAGTGCGTCCTTCCAAGGCAACACGTAAGCGACCTCGTAGTCGAACCCGGGTCGCGGTGTGCAGGTCGGCGCAGCCGGAGGCGAGGATCTGCTCGGCGCCGCCGCGACCAACCCTCCGATGAGGAGGAGAACGCGATTCACCCGGCCAACACATCCTAATGGATCCGCAGGTACTGTGGCGCCACATTCTCGATCGCGAATTCCGCGAGGACACCGCTGACGGGCCGCAGCGCCCATGGCGTCTCGGGTGGCGGCGTTCTTTGGTACGTCGAGCATCGCGATGGTTCCTCTCCCGTCATGCGCCGATCGTGGCTCGATCCCGGCTCGGTCGAGTTCCGGGCGTTATCCCAGGGCTGACCGGCGGCATTGTCGGCCGACCGGCCTAGAACACGGTCGTGCAAAACCGATCCCGAACGTGAACGCGCGCAAGCCGCTTGGCCGACACTTGCCGCGACGATCCGCCCAGGCATTTCAGCTGTGTCACGGAGGCAGCGCGCCCTAGCGCGTAGACCGATCATCCTGGTTCTCGATGAAGCCGAAGATCCCGCACACGCGTCTAGCTCGTCTCCCTATCGGACATCAGTTGCAGGCACTCGTTGGCGTCCAACGAGACCCTCGTAGAGGTCGAGGTACCGGGGAGCGATCACGTCGATGCTAAACATCGAGCGGCAACGACCTCGCGCTGCCTTCCCCATCGCCTCTCGGAGATCAGGATCAGCGAGAAGTTGGTGTAGGCGCCGCTCGAGGCCGGTGGTGTCCGCCCACGGAACCAGGAATCCGGTCTCACCGTCCACAACCACCTCCGACGCACCCGCAACGTGAACCCGACCACCGGGGTGCCGCTCATCCCCGCTTCGATGAGACTCGCGGGCATCCCCTCCATACCGTCGGGACGGGTTGCGGATACCGAGGACGTCGCTGGCCGCGAACAGATCCGCCGCGTCGTTGCGGCTGCCCAGGATGAGAACCCGATCGCCTATGCCCCGCTGACTCACTGCCCGCTGCACATCGGATCGCATCGGGCCATCGCCGGCGAAGATGTGAAACGTGTTCTCCTGTTGTTCGAGCGCCGCAGTCGACAGATCCAACTGCACCAGGGGATCCTTCTCCCACGTTAGGGCCCCGGCGAGGATGACGGTGGCACCACCCGGCAGCCCTAGTGCGCGTCGCGTCTCCCTCCGCCCCAACGAGAGGGTTCCATCCGGCGCGCATCGACACCGTTCGGGATCATCGCCAACTTGCTGCGCGGCACTCTGAAGAGCTCGATAGCTTCCGAGCAGAGCGCCCCTGGCAACGACCACCGTCTTGTCAGCTCGGCATCAGAGCGCCGTAGGCGAGGCGCCGGTGTCTGCAGTTTGAAGGCGGGAGGTGCACCGCCTATGCGCCGATAGACAACGACGGACCTGCCCGAGATCCTAGCGGCAGCTGCGTACTCGAGGGTCTCGCCTCCGTGGAGCTGAACGACGTCCGGGCGCCACGTGTCGATGACGCGTCGCAGACGACGCGCGAGCTGCACATCCAACGGTCGCCGTCGCCGCGAGCTGGAGCTGAGGATCGTTTGCGGACCCCATAGGTGAATCCGCGGCCGTCATCTCGAAGGATCGCCACACGTTGATCCACCCACTCACTTCGAGTGCGTGGATCAGCCCCAAGGCAAAGATTTCGGCACCGCATCTCGTTGCCCCGAAGCCACCACATGAAGAACTCTCACCCTGGACTCACTCCAGATCGGACGGTCGACTGACGAACCGACTATAAGCGTCCGCTTGAGCCCCTCCGAGATGGGGACGATGGGATTCCATCCCGAGCACTTGACTCGCTGAGAGATGTCGGGTTTGCGACGACTTGGATCGTCGATCGGCGACCGGGTCGAGCGGATAGGCGATTTCGAACCCGATCGCTGGATCACGAGACGAGCCAGCTCCAGCATCGACAGTTCTTCGGGGTTTCCGATGTTCATCGGGCCGGTCCAGTCCGAGTCGAGGAGCGCCAAGATGCCATCGACTTCGTCGCTCACGAAGCAGAGGATCGCGTCTGACTGCCGTCGCCGAACACCGTGAGAGGGAGATGATTCAGAGCCTGATGCACCGGAATTGGGGAATGGCCCGACCGTCCGCGGGATGCATCCCTGGGCCATAGGTATTGAAGATGCGAGCGATCTTGACATCAAGGCCATGCGTCCGGTGGTAGGCCATCGCAAACGCCTCTGAGAACCGCTTCGCCTCGTCGTACACGGACCTCGGCCAACCGGGTCTAGCGTTTGCCCCAATACGTCTGCTGGTCCAGGATGGAGCCGATGGGGTCACCGTCAGTCTCGCTGCCGTTGAGCGCCAGGAGGAACCGAGCGTTCTTGCCCAGCGCCAATTCGAGGGCCGAAGTTGTCCCGATGGAACCGACCTTCAGCGTCTGCAGAGCATGCGTGAGGTAGTCGCCCGGACTGGCTGGACTGGCGAAGTGCAGGACCGCATCTATCTTGGCGGCGATGTCGATCCCGTCACACACGTCTGCGACCACCTGAGTGAAGCGCCCACTGTCCAACAGATCCCGAGTATTGTCCGCGTCTCCCGTCGAGAGGTTGTCGACGGCGCGGACCAGGTCCACCCGCGAGCCACTAAGGCGCGGCAGAGGTGAGAACCGAGGAATCCGAGCCCCCCGGTAACGACAGCCGGAGTGCTCGGCATGAGTGCCTCCCTACCTCTCGTTGAGTGCAGTTGCAAGAACAGTAACGAGTCGCCTGCAACAGCCGGAGCCTCAACTCGCGGTGGGTAGCGGATCTGCTGACCGGTTCCTACGTAGATGAAGGCCGGCGTCCACCGCAGCGCCTGGGTCGAACAGGTTCCGTCCATCGAACATGACCTTCTGCTCCATCAGGTGGCCGGTCCTCTCGAGATCGACCGAGCGAAGCCGCCCACTCCGTGCATAGGACAACGGCGTGGGCTCCGGAGGCGGCCTCGTACGGATCGGTCGCGGCCGCCGCACCGGTCGCGGTGATCTCGTCATCCGAGACAACCGGGTCGTAGACGACGACTTCGCACCCAGCCTCCCGCAGCCCCTTGATCAGGCGGGAGGGATGGAGCATCCCGGAGATCATCGGTGTCCGGTTTGAACGAGAGTCCCCAGACGGCGATCCTCTTGCCCTCGAGGTTCCACAACACCGCACGCATCCTCGCGATCAACCGGTCCTTCGCGTTGTTCACGCGAGCCACTTCCGATAGGAGCGAAAGATCAACTCCGAGCTCGGAGGCCCGATACTGGAACGCGGCGAGATCCTTGGGCAACAGAATCCCCCGTAGCCGATACCAGCCTCGAGGAAAGCTCGACCAATCCGGGGGTCCAATCCCATGGCCTCGGCCACAGCTCTCACATCGGCGCCCGCCGCCTCGCAGACGTCGGCCACCGAGTTGATGAAGGAGATCTTGGTGGCCAGGAATGCGTTGGAAGCGAGCTTGATGAGTTCGGCCGTCGCGATGTCTGTTTCGATATACGCGCAGTCAGCCGTGTCAAGGATCGGTTGAATACACAGCTTCTTCAGCGCGACCAGCGCCCGGTCGGTCTGTGCACCCACCACGATTCGGGATGGCGCCAGCGTGTCCTCCACAGCCTTGCCCTCACGAAGGAACTCCGGGTTCGACGCGACGTCCAGGTCGGCTGACGGGTAGACGAGCTCAGCCGTCCGACGGATCCGAATCCCCCGTTCCAACCGGAACGGTCGACTTCTCAGTGAGCACCGTGTAGCCGCTATGAGATGAGGCGATCCTCCTGGCCTCGGTCTCGACCGAGGTCAGATTCGCCTCCCCCGTCTCGCGTATGGGTGTCCCCACACAGATGCAGCGACACCTCGGAGGTGAAGGAGGCGTTGAGTGGGTCGGCCAGAGTGAGACGACCGGACCGCAGTGATTCCCTTATCAGCTCGGGAAGTCCAGGTTCGAAGAAGGGACTGTCCCCTCTTCGGATCACGGCGAGCTTGTCAGCGTCGTCGTCCACTCCGAGAACGTCGTGACCGAGGTGGGCGAAGCACGCGGCACTCGTGAGCCCGACGTGCCCGAGTCCAACGACGGTGACAAGCATGAACCAGCCCCTTTCGATCGATCGCATCGCGGATCCACTGACCGGGCGGCAGCGGTGAGGTTGGCCGAGCGCGGCGGAAGCGCTACTGGGACTGCTCGCGGGAGCGGGACCGCGCGATCAGAGCAACCCTCGATCCTCCAGAGAGGAGAGGAGTTTCTCGGCTCGAGTCCTCCAGGAGCCGCCGCCCTCTGCCACCTGTCGGGCCTCCAGGGCCATCCGTCTTCTGAGGGCGGTGTCACGCGCGAGGCGCACGATGGCGTCGGCCGTCGCGGCCGCGTCACCGGGCGAAACCAGGAGACCCCCTCGTTCCTGTGGATCACCTGAGCGATCTCACCCACCTGGGCCGCGACCACTGGACATCCGCTGGCGAGGTACTCGTAGAGCTTCAACGGCGAATAGTGGAACGCTCCTTCATCGGCAAGCAGGAACGCCATGTCGAAGCATCGGATCCACCTCGGCACTTCCTCATGGGAAACGGACCCGACCAGGTAGACGTTGCTTCTACCCTGGACGGCGGCAGCCACGGTCTGGAAGAGCGGACCATCACCAACAAGGCACAGCACTACGTCAGGCGCGTCCCTCTCAAGGCGTCGCGCGATATCTGGAAGCAGATGAAGCCCATGGAAGGGTTGGAAAAAGCTGCCCACCCGCCAACCACGATGCGCGATCCGAGCTCTCGTGGCCGAGGCTCCTCACTATTCCCAGCTGGCGCGAACAACTCGAGATCGACCGCATTGTCGATAACGAGCCGCTTGTTGTCGGGCACACCGATCGAGGAGAGCGATGCGTCCAACTCGGCTGACACAGGCACCACAACGTCGGCCTGCCTGATGATCCTGAACTCTCCGACACGTTCAACCACGGAACCCCATGGGCGATGGATGCCCCACCCCTCTTGTTCCGGCCTTTTTCAAGGGCGACCATCTTGAGGACGAACGGGGTACCGCTTTCTCTCGCCGCATGCTGCCCGGCCGTGTGAAAGCGGCGGTGGACCTGGATGACGAGTTGATAAGAAGCCGCCCTGGCCGCGGTGACCGCCTGCTTCTTGAGTTGCTGCGCTCGCCACCAGCTGCGACCGTCGCCGAGCAAGACGCGGATCATCTGGGGGAGGCGGTGGAGGCTCCGGCGGAGTGTGCCCGGAGGCGCCGCACGCTGCAGCGCGAAGCCCTTTAACTGAGAGGGAGCGAACACACCGTACGGAGTGAGGACGTCACAGCGTTCGACGAGCGACCCAAGCGCCTGAGCCAGGCCGGCGGTCTCGAGCCAGAAGGGATCCACCCCCGGCTTGGTGCTCAGATATGCGGGGAGGATGAATAGCACATGAATCCTCCGACGCGAGCCGTGAGCAACTGCTTTTTGAGCCTGGTACTCCGAATCCTATGATCATGATTGCGACCGGTGTCGCCTAGACCTACTCGACCCAAGGCCTGAGAGGATTGCGATGGATAGGGGTGTAGAGATTCATCTGTGCGCGCCTTTTTCGCTCAGCTTCCCGACGTAACCCGTCCGAATCGTCCGTCTGGTTCCCGCCTCGAGACGCCGGCGCATTCGAATTCGCGGATACATGGGCTCGTATCCAAACTCGAGCAACAACAGCACGGCTACCGCCTCGACCATCTCTACATCGCTCGTCTCCATGCTGAGACGCCAATCCCGCATGCCTTCGGTGGGCGGCGGCGGTATTCGCATGGAATCTCGCGAACTCCGGCGCTGCTCGAGCCTTGACAAGCTCGCGAATGAGACTCCAGCATCACAGATTGCATGTCGAGACCGCAATCGAGTGTGCTCCTCAACCCCAAGCGTTCTCACCGTGTCGGCGACCAAGTCCTCATACCGGATCTCTACATACCGTGCCCCAAACTCTTTACCCCAGAACGCACGCCTGCGCCGACCCATCTTCGCCAGCGGTCGAGCCGCCTGAAATACAGTAGTTGGCACGCCTGGATAGCGTAGCTCCCTCGCGACGTCCAGATACGACAGCGTCGCGTTCCAGAGGGTCCCGCACCAGGTGCACGAATGAGCAGTAGGAAACAGGCTAGCCAACAGGGGCAGAGCTTGGACGTACATGAGTATCTTGTTCACCACGCACCTTGCCCTGCGTCGTTGCATAGACCGAGTAGATTGCGTCTATAACGCTTGACAATGTATGCCCTGCCAGTCGGCCTATCCGTTCGCGAACGAGGTCTTCCAGCAGATTCCAACGCCTAACGCTCTCGTCGTTGAGTATGCGCGGCAGGAGAGATTACCGAGATCAAGTTGATCACCTCGGACATACAGGCCTCTCTCCCGCCAAACATATCAGGATGAAATTGGATTCTACGGAAATAGCCAAGATCGGGATGCGCATCCAGGCATACGGCAGACGTCGTGCCGGAACGTCCACAGCCGACGATGAATATGGGCGCCTTCGCCGACTGAACCTCTGACATCGAGCGCTCGTGCTCCTTCAATCCTGGCCGCTCACTTGAACGCTATCGACCCATGGCGGTGGGGCTCGGACGATGCGCGGAGGGGTCTTTCAGCTCCAATGAAAGTGGCGTTGCTCCTATTTCCGATCCATGCCACCTACAACGGCCTTGCGGCATCGGCAAGATGGACAGCCTCCCGGTAGAAGACGTTCGACGTATACAGGTTGCTTGCCGGCTCGAACGCCTCGAGCTGGCCGTCACGTCACCCATCACGCGGTCACATAGGCTCAGCGTCGTAAGGCGGTGAGCTTCGACGACCAGTGTCAAGGCGCCACGGAGCCCTTCAGTGACTCCTGGATGTATCGCTCCGACTGGACATCAAGCGAGCTGGTGGGCTCGTCGAGGATCAGGACCTCCAGGCGCGCCGGCGAGCACCCAGGCCGGACAGGAGCCGGCTGGCGTTGACCTCCCGATACGGCATCAGCGCGCTGCCCGACGACCGTCTGATAGCCGTTGGACCATGACGTGATGTCGGCGTGGATGTGAGCGAGCCGGGCAGCCGCTCGATGGCGTCATCGTCCACCCAGTCGCGGTAGAAACGGATGTCTCGAAGACCGTCGCGCCGAGAAGATGGGGCTCCTGGGGGAGGTAGACGATCTTGCCGGTGCCCGGCCTCATCGTCGATCTCTCCAACCGGGATACCGTTGGTTCAACGTCTCCCCACTAGACGGCTCGCGAAGACGGAGGAGCACCTGCAGAACCGTTGACTTTCCGGCCCCCAACCGGCCAACCACTCCGATGGCTTCACCTGCTTCCACAGCAAAGCTGAGGTTGCTGAGGACTGGACTGCCGGGCCTGTACGCGAAAGATATCAACTGGGAGACCATCGGATCGAATCGATGGGCTGATGACCGGGGTGTTGTGCGTTGGCGCGGAACTGCCCTATCGCAATGGTCAGTGGATCAAAGTATGGAACCGCCTCCCCGACATTCTGGTACGCGGTCTGGAGCTGCTGGCCGTAGGTGGAGGCTCGGACGAGCAGGAGGACGACCGCCCGAGCGCCGCCAGGCGGCTTGTGCCGACGGCGTACAGAACCAGCGCCAGACCGGCTACGATCAGCAGGATCACTGCACTCTGGTAGACGACCGGCATGGTCGAGATCAGCGTGCGCAGACGGAGCGAGATCGCTCCTGGAGTGGACTCGACTAGCGAACTGATCCGAGCTCGTTCAGACTCGGCGGCACCCAGAACCTCAACTTCCTCGGCCGTCCGGACGGACTCCGCGACACCGGCGGCCTGCGGAGAACCGAGGAAGCGGAAGTGGCAGCAGAGTTGCGCCGCACCCTGCGCGAGAGACGGCGCGCAAGGCCTGCGAAGAGCCCATTGCCGTCGCCATGACCACCGCGGCCACTCCGGGCTAAGCAAGAATGCGGATGCGGCGAGCACCAGAAACATCAACGCCGCGGCGAAACCGTTGGCTAGTTGGATGACGGCGAACCCCGCATGCATCACCTGTCCACCCATCAGTTCTTGGAGGTGACCCTCCTTCTCATCCGCCTTCGTAGACCATGAGGCGGCCAAGAACGAACCGAAGAGTTGGGTCCGGAGTTCGGTCTGCACCTCTCCGCTGAGGCGGGCGGGCAGCCGGCCGACAACGATCTGAAGGAGCAAACGGACGTGACCGCCAGGCTCCCGGCGATACATCAGGAGCACGGGGATGGACCCATCAATGACGATAGGCCCGAGGGTCAGCGTCGGAGCCTCTGCGGTCGTTGACATCATCGTTGCGATGTAGGCAACCAGGGCCGAGCACACCGGCCTCGGCAAGACCTGCTCCGGCGGAGGCGCACTGCGATCGCAACAACGGTCCAGCGGCGCGAACCGACGAGCGGGGTCAGCCGAGCGACTGACGTGCGGACGTCAGCCCAGTCCCCCACGCACACCGCGAGGAGATCGGCTGGGGCCTCACAACCGCACCACGTTCAGCCGGCGGGCGGCGCCGAAGGCGTTCCGCGCATCGAAGACGAGCTTGGCGTGCTCGGCCATCCAGTCCAGGTCGTACGCGCTGTGCGGCGTGAGGACGGCCACTAGATCGGCGCGCGACACCACGTGGTTGTGAGCTCGGTTCGATGAATCGTTTGCCGTTCAGCGTGACATCGCCGACGTACGGATCGTGGAACGCCACCCGTGCACCACGCCTGTGCAGCAGCTCCATGATCTTCACCGCGGGCGACTCGCGAACGTCGCCGACGTCCGGCTTGTAGGCGACGCCCAGCACGAGGATCTGCGCGTCCTTCACCGCCGCCACGGTCGTTCAGCACCTCGCCGATCCGCGCCGCCGTCCAGGCGGGCATCTGTGCGTTGATGTCCTCGGCCGTCTCCCACGACGCGGAACTGATGGCCGGCGTCGCGCTTCATCTGCCACGACAGGTACGTCGGGTCGAGCGGGATGCAGTGCCCGCCGACACCCGGGCCCGGGTAGAACGGCATGAAGCCGAACGGCTTGGTCGCGGCGGCGTCGATGACCTCCCAGACGTCGAGATCGACCTCGTGGCACAGCATGGCCATCTCGTTCGCGAGCGCGATGTTCACGTGGCGGAAGGTGTTCTCCAGCAGCTTCGCGAGCTCGGCCGCCCGGCACGACGAGACCGCCATGACCTTGTCCACCAGTTGCTCGTAGAAGAGCACGGCGACGCCCGTGGACTCGGCGTTAAGTCCGCCGACCACTCGCGGTACGTCGCGGAACGTGAACTCCGCGTTGCCCGGGTCGATCCGCTCGGGAGAGTAGGCCAACAGGAAGTCGCGTCCCGCGGCCATCCCCGACGTCTCGAGGGCGGGTCTGACGCGCTGCTCGGTGGTTCCCGGATACGAGGTCGACTCGAGCACGACGAGCGAACCTGAGGCTAGGTGGGATGAGACGTCTCCGACAGGCCCCGTCGATGTGCGACAGGTCAGGGGTGCCGTCGCGAAGCGGGGTCGGGACGCAGACGAAGACGAGGTGGCTCTCAGCCACGGCTGTTGCCGACGTGCTGAAGGTCACCCGATCCGTGAGCAGCGCCGCGCGCATCACCTGCTCGTCGACACCCGCCACGACGGGTTGGCCGTCGGCAAGCTCCTTCACGCGCACCGCATCCGTATCGATGCCAGTCACGGAGAATCCGGCATCAGCTGCGGCACAGGCCAGCGAGAGACCGACGTAGCCCTGTCCGATCACCGCGATCCGTGCAGTCCGGTTCAGGATGCGTCGACGAAGATCCGCGGTCCCCCGCAAGTGGTCTCCTCTCCCCGAAGGGGTGGTGGATGGATCAGGCGGAAGCGGCCTTGGGACCTTCGGCGGCCGCGCATGCGATCGACCATCCCATGTAGGACTCCCCCGGGACGGCGATAGGAAGCCGCCTCGAAGGAATCCGATCGCGAAGACGCGCAGTATGCCTCACGACGCCCGCGTCATCTTCGACTTCAGGAGCAGGGCCATACCGGAGATCGTGCCGAAGTTCTGAGATACGAGCTCCTCATCGCGGATCTCCACCCCGAACTCGCTCTCCATGAACGACACGATGCTCAGGATCCCCATCGAGTCCACGACACCCTTCTCGATCAGCGGGTAGTCATCAGCGATGCGTTCCCGACTATCCCATCGCAGTTCATCAGCGATGAACGCACGGAGCCGATCCTCGGCCGTCATGAAACCCCCTCCTCGATGAGCTCAGTTTGTCGCCAGCATCCGTCGGTCGATCTTTCCGGTGGACGTCCTCGGGAGCTCGGTCCTGAAAACGAACCTCTCCGGAATCATGTAGTGCGGGATCCGTTCAGAGCAGAACCGAACAAGATCGCGGGCCCCGACGTCATCTCGAACGACGACGTAAGCCCTGATGCGGTTCGTGATCAACTCGTTCGGAACCGCCGTTACCGCGCACTCAAGAACGCTTGGATGGGCGTAGATGGCCGCCTCGATGTCGCCGAGATCGATGCGGTAGCCGCGGCTCTTGACCTGATTGTCCCGCCGCCCGAGAAGCAGATAGTTCCCTTCGTCATCCTGCCGCACGAGATCCCCAGTTCGATAGATAGGATCCTGCGATCCGAGTGCACGTGGATCGCGGATGAGCCCCCCTTGTGTTAGTGGCTTGTCTCCCCAGTAGCCCTTCATGACGCTCGATCCGCGAACACAGAGCTCGCCCAAGCCGCCATGGACCGTCGGTGTGCCGTCTTCGTTGAGGGCGAACACTTCGACGTTGTTGATTGCGGCGCCGATGGGGATCGGATCGTTCGAATCGGGTTCGATAGGTCGCACTCGGTAATACGTGCATACGTTCGTCTCGGTCGGGCCATAGAGGTTGAGGAACTCCGCGCGGGGAAGCAGCGACATCAGCTGACGAAGGTACTTCGTGGGAAACACCTCACCGGCGAACAGGACGCATCTGAGGTGAGGCAAGGCCGCACTCTGGAGCCCGCCGCGCTGCACAAGCATAGTGAGTGCCGACGGGACCGAGTACCAGATCGTGATGGCGCTCCGGTCCAGGAAGCGGACAGTCTCGATCGGAAACACGAGCGCTTCGGGGGGCACGAGGACGACACGAGCGCCTCCTTGTGCAGCGGCGAAGACGTCGAAGATCGAGAGGTCGAAGTGCAAGGGCGCATGACTGGACAACCGGTCGTCTCGGCGCACGCCGCAGAGCTCGGTCGCCCAATCGACGAACGTGAGCCCGTTCAGATGCGAGAGCATCACGCCCTTGGGATCGCCCGTCGACCCAGATGTGTACAGGACGTACGCGAGGTCAAGGTCGATCGTGTCGATCGACGGAGGTGTTGCCGGTTGATCCTGCAGAGCAGCGGCGGTGACGATGCGGGCGGGGGTCGCCTCGTGGTCGAGCCCATCATCGTCGGGCGCGTTCAGGACAACGAGCGCACGCATAGGTGCCCCATGTTCCGCGAGAGCGCCCCAAGCTTCCGCCTTCTCGATGCCCGTCACTATCAGGTTAACGTCACAATCTCGGACGATGTATGCGAGACGGGCCGCAGGAGCCTGAGGATCGAGCGGGACGTACGCCGCCCCCGCCTTCAGGGTCCCGAAGATGCCTACGAGCGACTCGAGGGACTTATCGAGGAAGAGGCCGACGCGATCACCGCGCTCCACACCCGACTCGATCAGCAGGTGTGCGAGTCGATTGGATCGAGTCTCCAACTCTCCGAACGTGACGCTTCGTGGACCGTCCACGACGGCAACGTCTTCGGGCTGCCTATCCGCAGAATGCTGCAGAAGGTGGTGCAGCAGATGATCCATCCTCGCCTCACCCCCCTACAAGCCGAGCAGTCCCGCGATCAGGTTGCGCTGCATGTCCGATGTCCCCGAGTAGATGCGACTTCCGATCGCGTCGCGCACTTCCCTCTCAAGCTCGTACTCCGCCATGAACCCGTACCCGCCGTGGATCTGAAGAGCATCGAGACTCGACTGCACGAACGACTCGCTCACGTGTAGCTTCACCATGGCCGCGTCGAGCGCAGATGGTCGCTCAGCGCTCATGAGCCACCCTTGTCGGTAGAGGAGCAGGCGGGAGGTTTCCAGGCGCATCTTCATCTCCACGATCCGGTGTGAAACAGCCTGGAACCGCGCAATGGGTTGACCGAACTGGTGCCGCTCTCGCGCATATTCGACGCACCGCTCGACCTGCCGTTGCATGGTTCCGATCGCACTGGCAAGGATGCAGCTGCGCTCCCAAACCATCGAGTGGTTGAAGATGGCCATGCCCACGCCGGGCGTCCCCAGGACGTTCTCCTCCGGGACGTAACAGTCGTCGAAAGCGACCTCTGCCATCGGCGATGTTCGCAGTCCCATCTTCTGTAGCGATCTACCCACGGTCAGACCTGGGGCATCGCGCCGTACGAGGAACGAGGAAATCCCGATGAAGCCGGCTGCCGGATCCGTGTTCGCGAACACCACGAACACGTCTGCGATGGGGGCGTTCGTGATGAAAGTCTTTCGACCGGACAAGAGGAACCCGTTGTTCTTCCTTTCGGCCGTTGTCCGGAGGCCGAATGCATCGGATCCGAAGCCTGGCTCCGTCATCGCCTGAACGCCGATCAGGGAACCGTCGTTCAGGCCCGGGAGGTACTTCCGCTTCTGCTCCTCGGTCCCGAACCGCACGATCGGCGTTACGCAGGACCACAGTTGTGCATTGATAGAGAAGATCAGACCGTTGTCCCTGCATCCGTATCCAAGCGCTTCCATGGCCAGCATGATCGTCAGTGGATCGGCGCCGCTGCCTCCGAACTCCTGCGGGATGGGCAATCCCTGGATACCCACGGCAGCGCACTTCTTCCACCCCTCTGTCGAGAACTCCTGTTCCTCGTCGCGGAGGACGATGTCACCGTTCAACTCGCTTTCGGCGAACCTGATGATCTCCTTGCGAAGGTGCGCTTGTTCCGCGGTCAGTGAGAAGTCCATCCCGCCGCCCCCTAGCTCGCCGCGATTCTCAGCCTCGAAGCGAGGCGATCAACCCAGTCAACGACGTCCTCCAAGACCGAGTCCTGGGTGATGATGCTCGTGAGGCCATGCACCTGGCCGGGCAACGTCCTTATCTCCGTCGTCTCCGCCCCGATCGCGAGCAAATCACCGAGGTACCCGGCTCGGGCTTGCTCGAAGACACGCCACAGATCCTCGTCAGAGCCGTACATGAGAAGCAGCGGTATCGCCTTCTGCACAATCGCAGCAAGGGGTGACGTGAAGTTGCGGCTTGCTCCCGCCTGATCGTGTTCATCGCCGGTCCGACGATCGTCGACGAGTTGGCGCCATTTGGCCCTTATGACACGGAGGTAGGTTTGCCGATGGACGGGGTTGCGAATGTTCCGAATCACATGTGGTTGGATGGCCCGCCGCGCACACTCACTGAGGGTCAGCCTCGCCGCCAGATCCGTGGCGATCCAGTTTCCCATCTGAAAATCGCGCACGGGGGTCGCGATGAGGACGACCCCTTCAAGCCCAGTGACGTGCGGAGCACATGTGAGGGCAGTTCGCCCCCGAAACAGGAACCGATCAACACGACCCGCTCAAGCCCGACGTTATGAGCCCAATGGACCGCGCCCATCAGGTCATCCGTGAAGGGATTGGCGAGTTCGAACGGTGCGACCTGCCCTTCGCTCTCGCCGATGCCGTGGTAGTCGAAGCGCAGAGCGTGGAAGCCGAGACGCGCGACCTCACGGCACAAGCGCACGGAAAACCGGTTGCGATTGGTGGACAACGGCGTCCCGCCCCCCGACAGAGGGATCACGACTGTTCCGAGAGGATCGCCCGTCGGCTCCGTCAAGATGCCGAACAGCTGATGGTTCGCGGCCTTGAAGAAGACCGGTGACTCTTCACCGGCCCCTGCGTGGACCTGACCGGTCATCGTGGAACGACCGGCAGCTGTTTCGAGAACCAGTCGACTGTCAGTTCCACCATGACTTTGCTGCGTTCCTTCGCTGACTCCTCTTGCCATCGACTCCCCGGGAACCACCAAGCCTCCTCCCCCACGATCGACTGGACATCGACCGCGATTCCTCGCTCGTTCAGGCGATCGACGAGCTCCGCATACTCGGCTCTCAGGTCCCGTCTGCGATCGACCTGAAGAAGGAGGACCTGTCGCGGCAGGGCACCAATCGCCTGAGACAGTTGGCGCTCCGACGAACTCTCGAAGATCGCGCGGTCGATCGGGAAGCCGGAGACATCGGCGAATCCGACCCGCTGCATCTCCTCGAATGGATCCGTATGTGTCTCCGAACCGCCGCTGAGCTGGGCCATCGCCCGAAACCGGAAGACCTCTCGGAAGTACCTTCGCCCGTCGAGCGCTGGCTCCCAGAGAGCAAGTGGTGCCTTCGGAGTGCCGGCGGCCATCTGGGCTGCGACGAGCGCTCCCCAACGGGTCCCGATGAACCCGACAGCCTCCGACTGCGCGCGCTCAGACAACCACTTCATGGCTTCTGCGGCGTCGTCCCGCGCGGTGTCGAACGTGACTTCTGAGCTTTCGCCGTCACTATGGCCGGTACCCCGATAGTGAAACCGACCGACCGCCACACCGCGAGCAGCCAGGGCGTCAGCTAGCAGGACTTCCCGACGGTAGTTCGCGAGGAACTCGCATTGGAAGGGCGAACACACCAGCACGGCGGCTCGGATGGGCTCGTTCGGTAGATGGACGCAGCCGAACATCTTGGACCGCTCGCTGCCGAAGAACTCGATCTCTACCCGTGTTCGGGAGCTTCGATCACGCGGATCGCTTGCGACACGGCGTGTCCCTCCTGAGCGTTCGATGGATGGCGGCTTGTCGTCGATCAGCAACGATGGTTTCGGACGTCAGGCGACGGACTGTTCGCCCAGCTCCACGATCGTCCTGATCGCCGCTGCGCGCCGACGGAAGCAGTGACGCCGGCTGATACGCAGCTCGCGGGCGATCTCGTGCGCGTCGAGCTGCTTGATGTGCGACAGGTCGGGGGTCCCGTCGCGGAGCGGAGTGGGGACGCAGATGAAGACGAGGTGACTCTGGGCCACGGCTTCCGCCGACGTGCTGAAGGTCACCCGGTCCGTGAGCAGCGCCGCGCGCATCACCTGTTCGTCGACTCCCGCCACGGGTTGGCCCTCGGCGAGCTCCTTCACGCGTACCGCATCCGTGTCGATGCCGGTCACAGCGAATCCGGCCTCAGCCGCGGCGCAGGTCAGTGAGAGACCGACGTAGCCCTGTCCGATCACGGCGATCCGTGCGGTCCGGTTGAGGATGCGTCGACGAAGGTCGGCGGTTCCCCGCATGTGGGTCCCCATTCCTGGAAGGAGAGGCGGTTGATGGGTCAGGCGGAGACGGCGATCGGGCCGGCCGGCTCGCCCAGCTCCACGATCGCCCTGATCGCGGCGGCTCGCCGGCGGAAGCACTGGCGCCGGCTGATATGCAGCTCCCGCGCGATCTCGTGCGCCGGGAGCTGTCCCAGGTACCACAGGTAGAGCAGGCGACGGTCCTGCTCGGCGATCTGGCTCATCCGCCAGCAGAGCTCGTCACGCTCGCCGAGCTTCTCGAGCAAGCCGGGCCGCATGCCGTCACCGGCTGTGCGGTCGCGGCGCGCGGCACCCACCTTGTAGAACGACGAGGTCGTCGGCTGCCACCAGTCGGTGTAGGTGATCAGCGCCCACACGACCAGGTTAGGCGAGGAGAGCATGCACCTCTCCCGAAGTTAGACCGTAGTCGTCTTCGCGGTGACGCGGAAGACCGGGAATACCCCTACTCATCGGCCCGCCCACATATCCAGCGCCTCGTCGCGCGCGGCCTGCCCCTCGGGGGCGTCGTCGATCCGCACCACCTGCTCCTCACGCTTCGGCGCCCGGTAGTAGTTGTAGTAGCGGTGCCGCCCCAGCGACTTCGAACGCTCGGTCGCGTCGTTCAGGACCACGCCGACCACCTTGCCGCCCAGGCGCGTCAGCAGCTCGGTCGTGCGGGTCGCCAGCTCGGCGTGGGTCTTCCCCGCGCGCGCGACCACGACGACCGCGTCGGCGTGTGCCAGCAGGGGCACCACGTCGCTCGCGACCAACAGCGGCGCGCAGTCCAGGATCACGACGTCGGCGATCGCCCGGGCTCGCTCCAGCAGCTGTTCCATCTGCGCGGAGCCCAGGAGCTCCACGTAGCGATCGGATGCGGCGCCACTGGGCATGACCGCCAGCATCACGATGGTCGGCAGACCGATGTACGGGAGCAGGTCGAAGCGAGCGTCTGGGTCGTCCAGCTTCCCGATGGCCGACAGCGCCTCCGCCAACCCTGGCCGATCGGGAACTCCGAAGAGCCGGTCGATGTCGGGGCGCCGCAGGTCGCATGAGAGCACCAGGACGCGCCTGCCCACCTCCGCGTACGCGGCAGCCAGGTTCGCGGCCACCGTGGTCTTCCCGTCACGCGCCTCCGGACTGGTGACCACGATCATCTTGGGCGGGCGGCCGTCGGACGCAGTCGATCCGTTCCCTCCGGTGCGGCCGTTGCCGTTGGAACCTCCATCCCCGACCGCCGATGTTCGCGAGATCGCGAGACCCAAGAGCCGGAACGCGTCGGCCGGGCGCGACATAGGGTGGATGGCCGTAACCACCTGCTTCCTCCATCGCCGCGAGATGTCGGGAATCTCCGCCAGCACTGGAAGCGCGAACCCCGCCTCGGCCTGCGCTCGGGTGCGGATCCGCGTGTCGTAGCGCTCCAGGACGAGTGCGAGCGCGATCCCGGCGAGCAGGCCGAGGATCGCCGCCAGGAGCGCCCTGGCGCCGCGGCTCTCGGGCGGCCTGAAGCCCTGGCCGGTGGCCGGCTCGGCCTTCGCTTGCTGGATGATCGTGAGCGAGATCGGAGCCGTCCGCTCCAGGGCCAACTGCGACAAGCCGGCTCGGAGGGGCGCGAGTTCGGCGCGGCCCGCGCCTGCGGCCTGCAGCGCTTCGAGCTGCGCCTGGAGCTGCGCCAGTTGCTGGTCGGCGCGACGGGCTTTGATCTGCTCCAGGTACTGCCGGAGCGCATGGGAGAACGCGGTCGACACTTCTTCGGCCCTCGACGGCATGGTCCCGTAGCCAGTGATGTCCAGGAATCCGCTCGTTTCGTCCGCCGCCGCCTGCACCTGGTTGCGGAGCGCGAGGGAACTGCCTTGGTAGTCCATGAGCTGCGATGCGAGCGCTACCACGTCGGGGAGCGTCACTACCTGAGCGAGCGCCTCCATGCCGGTGATGGACCCCGCCGTGTCGGTCGTCTGGACCCCTCGCCCAGGTGACCCCGGATCCCAGAGCACGGTCGTGGCCGAGTACTCGGCGGTAGAGCTGGTCACCGGAGCGTCATGCGAGGTCGGCGTGGTGAAAGATGCGGTGGCCACCGCGACCACGACGGCGGCAACGATCACCCACCACCGACGCCTCAGGATCGTCAGGTACTGGACCGGCTGCTCCACGCCGCCTCCCCTCCCCCCACCAACAACGCGACCGCCGCGGCTTGGTTAGGGACGCCGAGGCGCTTGTAGGCGCGGGTCTTGTGCTGCTCCACGGTCTTAGGACTGATCCCCAGCGCGCGGGCGATCTGCTTGCCCACGAGACCCTTCGACGCCAGCCGCAGCACCTGCTCCTCGCGACGACTGAGAGGCGACCGCGGCGTGGTGCGCGGCCGAACGCCCGGAGCGAGCGCCCAGGCCAGCTGCGCGACCGGTGCATCCATGGCGACCACGATGCTGCCCTCGTCGTCTTCGCCGGAGGCCGCGTCGCCGATGATCACGACGCGCAGACCGCGCTTGAGCATGCGCGCGACCGCAGCCGTAGCGCCGGGGAGGCGAGCGTCGATCGCGACCGCGTCGGCTTGGCGGGCGAGGTGCTCTGTCTCCTTGGAGCTGGTCGCGACGCCCACCGGCACGAGCGCCGGGTAACGCGCCAACGCCGCCGCGATGCCCTCGGCGGCGAGCGCCTCGCGGTGCGCGACGACCACGGCGCGGACGCTCACGACGCCTCCCCCACGCTGACCGGCTCCTCGACGCGCACGACGTCGGTGCCTCGCATCCGGTCTGCCAGCTCGTGGCGGCGGCCCTCGCGGGCGAGCGTCTCCAGGTCGCGAAGACGCCGACGCAGGACCGCCGGATCGGGGGGCGGCGGCTGGGCCACGACGATGCCCGGGTACCCGGAGGGCACCGGCGCCTCGTCGTCGTCCACGAGTTCCTCGTGCTGCTTCTCTCCCGGCCGTGCGCCGACCACCTGCACGGCGATGTCGCGACCGGGCACGCGGCCCGAGAGCCGGATCAGCTTCTGCGCCAGCTCCAGGATGTTGACCGGCTCGCCCATCTCGAGCGTGAACACCTCGCCGCCCTCGGCGAGCGTGGACGCCTGCAGTACCAGCTGCACCGCCTCCTCCACGCTCATGAAGTAGCGGGTCATGGCCGGGTCGGTGACCGTCACCGGGCCGCCCGCGGCGATCTGGCTGAGGAACGTGGGCACAACAGAGCCGCGACTGCCGAGCACGTTGCCGAAGCGCACCGCGCAGAACACGGTGTCGCGTCCGGCCAGCCCGCGGACGATCTCCTCCGCCATCCGTTTGGATCCGCCCATGACGCTCGCGGGGCGAACGGCCTTGTCGGTCGAGATCATCACGAACCGTTCGGTCCCCACGAGCGATGCGGCCTCGACCACGTTCGCCGTGCCGAGCACGTTGGTGAGGAGCGCCTCCTGCGGGTGCTCCTCCAGGATGGGCACGTGCTTGTGGGCGGCAGCGTGGAAGACCACCTCGGGACGATGCTCCAGGAAGACGTCGACCATCCGTCCGCGGTCGCGGATGTCGGCGAGCACCGACGTCGGCCGCGTCCCGTCGAGCGTCATCAGCAGGTCGTGCAGGTGCGTCTCGTCGTTGTCGAGTAGCGCCAGGTGCATGGGCTCGAAGCCCCAGACCTGCCGCGCGATCTCGGAGCCGATCGAGCCGCCGGCCCCGGTGATCAGCACCCGCTTGCCGCGCAGCAGATGCCGCACGGCGGCCAGGTCGGTCTCCACCTGCCGGCGCCCCAGCAGGTCCTCGATGCGCAGGTCGCGCAGGTCGCGTGCCGTGACGCGGCCGTCGACCAACTCACGGACCGACGGCAGCACCCGGAGCGACACGTCGGCCTCCTCGCACAGCATGGCGACCTCACGGATCAGCTCGCTCGTGGCCGTGGGGATGGCCAGCAGCACCTGGTCCACGGCGAACGTCCGCACCAGCGTGGGGATCGCGGATCTATCGCCCATCACGGTCACCCCGTGGAGCGATCGGCCGAACGTGCGCGGGTCGTCGTCGACGAGCGCCACGATCTGGAAGCCGGCCTCCTCGGGATGACGCGAGACGTCGGTCAGTACCTGCGCGCCGGCGTCGCCGACACCCATCAGGAGCACCCGGTTCAGCTCGGCCTGCGCGACACGGCGCCGGTACCCGAAGAGACGGCTCTGGAAGCGGATCGCGCCGAAGGCCATCACGGCCGCCGCGCTCCCGAACGCGACCACCGACAGCGGGATCGGACGGTGCGCGGCATCGATCACCAGGTCGAGCGCGACCACCGCGGCGAAGCCGCAGAGGCCTGCCAGCAGCACACGCCTGGCTTCCTGCACGCTCGCATGGCGCCACATCTGTCCATAGAGCCCCCACCGGTAGTTGGAGAAGAGATGGATCGCCGCGATGACGGCCAGCAGTTCCCAGAAACGCTTCCAACTCTCCGAGGGCACCCGGCCGTGGAACCGGATGACGAGCGAGATCAGGTAAGCGGCGATCACGAGCAGCGCATCGAGCGCCGCGAGCGGGACGTCGCGCCGGATGCGGCCGACGACGCGGCCGGGGAGGTTGGAGTCGGCGTCCACGTGCGCGTCCCTCATCGGCCCACGCCCACCAGGTCGTCCAGGATCCCGTTCTGCGTCACGAACGCCGCCGCCTCCAGGCGCGAGTGCACGCCGAGCTTGCCAAGCACGTTCTGGATGTGCGTGCGGGCGGTATCGGGACTGATGACCAGCCGTTGCGCCATGCCGTCGTTGTCCGCACCCTGCGCGAGCAGCACTAGCACCTCGCGCTCGCGGCGCGTGAGCACGGCCATGCGGCGGAGCGCGTCGTCGCGCGATTCACGGTGGTAGATCAGCTGCCGGAGCAGCCCGCCGAGCATGGCCGGGGGGACGAGCGCGTCGCCGCGATGCACCGCGCGCGTCGCGTGGATCAGGTCCTCCATGGGCGCGCCCTTCGACAGGTAGCCGCTGGCGCCGGCCTCCAGCGCACTGATCAGGATCTGTTCGTCCTCCTGCGCGCTGAACACGATCACGCGGCAATCGGGAACCCGGGCGCGGATCTGCTCCGTCGCGCAGATGCCGTCGCAGTTGGGCAGATCCGCGTCGAGCAGGGCGACGTCGGGACGGAGCCGCTCAGCCTCGGCGACGGCCTGGAGACCGTCTGCGGCCTCACCGACGACCGTCAGGTCGTCCTCGCGGGAGAGCACCACCTTGACGGCCTCACGGAAGAGCGCCTGCTCGTCGGAGAGCAGCACGCGGATCACGTCGGTGCGTTCGTCCATCTTCCCCCGTCCGTCGTGATGGACGACGCTACCGACGGGAGCTGCGCCGAACACCCGCCGCGTGACGTACCCGAGGTACGTCAACCGGATGAGGGACCGGAGGGCGGGCGGAGGCTAGGTGCGGGCCTTCACCAGGTCATGGCGGACGGCGAACGCCGCCGCCTCGAGGCGGGAGTGGACCTGGAGCTTCGAGAGGATGCCCTGCACGTGCGTGCGCACGGTGTTGGGCGACACCCGCAGGCGCGCGGCGATCTGCTGGCTCGAGCAACCCTCCGCGAGTAGCTGCAGCACCTGGCGCTCCCGCGTCGTGAGCTGGGCGGCCATGAGTTCCATGTCGCGCTGCTCGTCGTCTACCTGGATGGTTCGCCGTGCGAGCCCGTGTGGAAAGACCGACTGCCCGTCGATCACGCTCACCAGGGACCGCTTGAACCGTTCGGCTTCCGTGTGCTTCGTCAGGTAGCCGTGGAACCCCAGCCGCAGAGCTTCATGAACCGCGCGTTCGTCCTCGAGGGCCGTCAGGGCGACCACCTTGGCGGCGGGGAGGGCCGCCAGGATGTCGGCCCCTAGGACGAGCCCGTCACGGTCCGGCAGACCCAGGTCGAGCAGTACCAGGTCTGGACGATGATCCACCGCGGCGGCCAAGCCCTCGTCGGCGGTGGTGACGATGCCCACGACCGTCAGCCCCATGTCCGCCAGGGTGACGCGGATCGCCTCCGCGAAGAGGAGGTGGTCGTCGATGATCAGGACGCGGATAGGAGCCTCCCTCCCGCCGCGAGCGGCAGCTCGATGCGGAACTCGGTCCCCGGGCGGGCGGAGCGCAGGCCGATGGATCCTCCGTGCGCCTCTACGATCCGTCGAGCGATGAACAGTCCCAGCCCCTTGCCGCAGCGGGTCTCGCTCGCGAGGTGGCCACGAGCGAACGGATCGAAGATCAGATGCCGTTCGGCGGCAGGCACGCCGGGCCCGCGATCGCGCACGCGGACCCGCGCGTTCTCGCCATCGGTCTCCACATCGATACGCACCGCCGTCGCGGGCGGAGCGTAGGAGAGCGCGTTGCGGACCACGTTCCCGATGGCCCCTCGCAACTGACGGGCGTCTGCCCGGATCGGAAGCGTTTGGGGCGCACGCACCACCAGGTCCGCGTGTTCGAACTCGAGGCGGCACGACATGACCACCTCGCCCACCACCTGGACCAGGTCGACCTGCCGCCTGCGCAACGAGCTGGAGCCGGCCGACCACCGCAGCAGCGGGCCCACCAGGTTCGCCAACTGCTCGAGCTCGTCCCGGGACTGTTGCAGCAGCTCCCCGCTCTTCGGACCCTTGTCGTCGATACGGACGTGCCCGAGGGCAGCCCGCGCACCCACCAGAGGACCGCGGAGCTCGTGCGCGGTCCAGGCGAGTGCCAGGTCGAGGTTGTCGGTCCGGAGCTGCGCCCACCCCACCGCACCGAGGTGCGCGAGGGCCTCGGATAGGAGCGACCCCGCGGTCCGCAGGAACGCTCGGTGGTCGGCGCGCACGTCCATCGCCAGGAGCACCGAGCTCCCGGCCGCGATCGACTCCGCTCGCTCGCGGCGGGCCACCTGCGCGACCCGAACGGCGAGGCGGTTCCGCGTCGACCGACCGACCTGGAGCGCGCTCACACCTTCGATGGAGCGCACGATGTCTCCGCGCTTGGCACCGACCCCGCGCGCGGCCGCCACGAACCAGCCGGTGCCCGCTCGATCAGGAAGCAGGCCCACGAGTGGTATGCGCAGATGCGTGAAGCAGCCTTGGACGACGCCGCGGACGGCAGCCGCCGGGGTCTCGGCCCGAAGGAGCGCCGCCGACAGCTCAAGCATGGCCGACATCTCGCGGATCGTTCGATCGCTCTCGGGAAGCTTCCGGGCGCTCCGTACCCAGCCGCTCATGGAGGAGGCAGCCGTCGACGAACCCGCCGGCGAGCCGACCGGGCGGTGGCTCGCGGGGAGGGGGCTTGGTGGGTATGCCTCGGATCGTGTCCGGGTCTTTCCCATGGGGCCTCCCCGATGTAACCGGCAGTGTTGAACGCGGAGCGCGTTCTTGTCAATCCGCCTTAGGGCGAACGATCGATATCTACGTACGGAACGTACGGTGGGCGGGGGGTGCCGACCTACCTAGGGGCGTTCTATGGTCGCGTGGTCGGACATGCCGTAACCCCCCGGCGGCTCGGCTCGAACGGAGCGCAGTGGGGACGTCCATGGCCGAAGACGCGGGACGCGCGCTCCGCCGCGCCCGCCTTGCCCGAGATCTCACTCTCAGACAGGTCGGCGAGCGATCCGGCGGTGCCTTCAAGCCCACGGCGGTGGCATGCTACGAACGCGCCGAGCGCAGCATCTCGCTCGAACGGTTCTGCGAGCTGTGCGAGTTCTACGGTGTGGCGCCCGCGCAGCTGCTCGCCGAGATCATGGAGGCGGCGCGACGGCCGAGCCTCATCGTCGATCTGACCCGATTCGAGGAGCCGGCACCGTCGCCGTCCACCGACGGTTGACCCACGCCCACACCGACCAACCGATCGCGGCCCCCACGCCGTCGGCGACCCAATCGAGCGGTTCCGTGTCGCGTCCGGTGAAGTGCTGCAGCAGCTCCAACACCCCTCCGGCGACGACCGCCAGGACAACCAGCCAGGCGGCCGAGCCCGGGAACGAGCCGGCACCTCGGCCGGGACGCCGATCCGCCGCCAACGCGAGAAGGAGCACCATCACGGCGTAGGCCAGCGCGTGAAGCACCTTGTCCGCCTGAGGGAAAGAGTCGGCCTCAGGTGGCGTCGGCCCGAGCGTCCACACGACGGTCGCCGTCGCCCATATGACGGCCGCGCCCCAGAGCAGCACATCCACGAGGCTGGACGAGCGCCGCGTCAGATCAGGCTCA
>CAVPIB010000007.1:0-275265 GCA_963704885.1 uncultured Actinomycetes bacterium
CGCGCCGATCTTGCGGTTGCGCGCCGACCGCCGCTGCCGCTGCTGTAGCGCCCTCCACGAGTCCTGGTCGGGCTCGATCTGTTTCGTGACGATCTCGAAGACCTCCCTCAGCTCAGCCATGCGGACCTCCGGTCCGTAGGACGGCCCTGCCTTGCGTGGCGAGCGCTCGCACGGTGGATGGGCGGATGTGCATGATGCCGGCCGCTTCCTCCGAGCCGAAGCCGTACAGATCGAGCAGGACGAGAGCGGCTCGCTGCCGAGGTGCCAGGCGACACAGCATCTGGTGTACGTCTTCTCGTAGGTTCACCTCGTCGAACGGATCGGTCGCCGCATCTGGCCTGACCAGTCGTGCGGCGGCTCGACGTGCTCCGCGCACCCGCATCCGCGATCCGTTGAGCGCCACGCGGAACAGGTACGCCGTTGGGTCCCCGATCCGGTCGATGGTGTCCCACCGCTCCCACAGCTTGAGGAAGGCGTCCTGCATGAGTTCGGCGGCGTCGGCTCGATTACCTGTGACGAAGAAGAGGGCCTTGAACAGTTTCGCGTGTTCCTCGGCGTAGAACACCGAGAAGTCGGCCGGTGGTGAGACCGGGTCCGGGAACTGGATGACGCCGCCCTCTGCCTGCATCGCCTTCCTAGATGCCGCCGCGGGCCGCGGCGCTTAGTGGACCAGCAAGGATGACGCAGGAAGCTTCGCTTTGGAACGGGGGGCTACTCGGTCACACGATGCCTCGCAGCTCCTCCGGCACGAGGTCGGCGAACTGCCATGCGGTCCACAGGTCGCTGGTCAGGCGCGGAGCCGATGATCGAACGCCGAACCGCTCGAAGTGCTCGCACACGCGGACCAGATCGCGTTCCAGCAGCCCGCGTGCGTGCTTGTTCTTACGCGGGTCGACCGCCTGCGGAAGGTCGATGATCGTGACCTGTCCATCCCAGACAAGGACGTTGTATGCGGACAGGTCGCCGTGGATCACGTTGCGATACAGGAACAGCTCCACGTTCCGCAGCACCTGCTTGAACAACGCCTCGGCCTCGTCGCGATCGGGACGGTAGCTCCGCAGCTGCGGCGCGGCGTCGTCCTCGTCACCGATGTACGTCATCAAGATGGCGCGATCGGTCCGCATGATCGGCCTCGGGACGTCGGCGCCCGCGTCGGCGAGCTCGCGAAGGGTCTCCCACTCGCGGTCCACCCATATCGCGCCGGCTACCTCGCGACCGAACCTCGTCTTCTTCTCCACGGCGACGCGGATGCGTCGCTCCTTGATCCATTCGCCGTCGCGGTAGAGGGCTTCATCCCGGAACTCGCGACGATCGGGCGGGTGATAGACCTTGAGCGCCAGCAGCCGCTCCCCGCTCATGTCGGGATCGGCCCGGCACAGGTGCACCGAAGCCTCTTTGCCGCTCTTGATCGGTCTGATGATCTTGGTGATGAGCCCTTCATCCAGGAAGGGCTCGAACGAGTTGTCCTGCAACGTGATTCCTCCTCGAGAGATGTGGCGATCGGACGGGCGAACGCCACGTCCCGAAGGGATCCGTGCAGAGAGCGAACGTGCGGGTTCGGCTACGCGGAAACTGAGGGACGCGGTGTCTGGGCGCTGTCGCTGAACGCACTCGCAGCCATCACACATCCCTCCTTCCGAGCCTCGTGGTGCCAGCGTACGTCCGCACGCCGCTCAGTGAGGATAGGCCCCGCCCACAGGTGTGGCAAGCGTGTCACACCTGCTGACTAGGATCGCTGTATGGCAAGAGCGAAGAGCACCTTGGCGTGCACAGGGTGCCGCCAACAGGTCGCGCAGTGGGTCGGCCGTTGTCCCGGCTGCGGGTCATGGGGAACGATCGAGGAGTCGTCGGGAGGCCGCGGCCTGACCGGCGGGATGACACCGGTGACTCTGGCTGCCGCGTCGGATGAGGCGAAGCGGGTGTCGTCGGGCTTCGATGGCATCGACCGAGTGCTGGGTGGGGGTATCGTCCCCGCCTCGGTCACCCTGCTCGCCGGGGAACCCGGTATCGGCAAATCCACGCTCTTGCTGCAGATTCTCGCCCACCTTTCGGAGGCGGGACATAGGTGCCTGCTGGTCTCGGGTGAGGAATCGCACGCGCAGGTGGCGGCGCGAGCCCAACGGCTGGGTGTGTCTGGTGACGACATCTCATTCGCCCCCGGTCGCGATCTGGCCGCGGTCATCGACACGGCGCTGGCAGCGGCGCCGTTCGTCCTGGCCGTGGACTCCATCCAGACCATCCGGGACGTGACGGGGACCCAGATGCCCGGTGGCACCTCCCAGGTGCGTCTATGTACCGACGCGCTGATCGGCATGGCGAAGTCCGAGGGGATAGCCGTGTTGCTCACCGGTCACGTCACGAAGGACGGCGATCTGGCCGGTCCACGGGCGCTGGAGCACGCCGTGGACACCGTTCTCATCTTCGACGGCGACCCGCGTTCTGGGCTCCGCGTGCTTTCGGGCGGGAAGAATCGGTACGGAGCCGAGGGCGAGAACGCGTGGTTCGAGATGGGTGGTCATGGCCTGCGGGAGATCGACCCGACTGGGCTCCTGGTGTCCCACGGTCGGTCGCCAGGGGCGGCTGTGGCGCTGCCCAAAGCCGGGAGGCGGGCGCTGGCGGTCGAGGTCCAGGCGCTGGTCGGTTCGACAGAGGGTCCGGCTCGGCGCCAGGTCACCGGGCTCGACCTCCGGCGGTTCCAACTCGTAGCGGCGGTCGTGGATCGTGCCGCGCAGGTGCCGCTCGGACGCGTCGAGCTATTCGGTGCATCCTCAGGAGGGGTGCGCGTGGACGACCCGGCCTGCGACCTCGCCATCGCCGCCGCCCTGGCGTCGGCCTTCACTGGGGTGGCGCCACCCCAGGGTTCTGCGTTCATAGGCGAGGTGGCCCTCACCGGGATCATCCGTCCGGCCGCGTCCATCACCCAGCGGCTCGCCGCCGCGCGAGCGGCAGGTTGTTCGGTCGTCTACGCGGCGGGGGATCCTTCCAAGGTCCCAAGGGGGCTCCGCGTCGTTCCGGTGCGTCATCTCAGACAGGCGCTCGACTGGGCTTTCCAGTCGGAGGATGGGCCGGTTCGTGCCCACACGGCGTAGAACATTCGGACCCGCATCATCGGCCGAAAGGCCCTCTGACCTGCGGGTTTGGGTTGCGCTGCATAGCTGATGCGTGCTATCTTCTGACTAGTCATCCCGCGAAACGCTTCCTCAAGGGGGTTCCGTTGTTCCGAAAAGGCGACACCGTGGTGCACCCGGAACATGGGGCCGCAGTGATCCAGGAACTCCGTGAGAAGGAGTTCCTCGGTGAGAAGCGAACCTATCTGGTGCTGCGGGTAGCCTACGGCGACCTCACCCTCTTGATCCCCGTGGAATCGACCGAACAGGTTGGTCTGCGACAGGTGGTCAGCAAGAACGAGGTCAAGAAGGTCCTGAAGGTGCTCACCGAGGACGAGTCCTCGATGGCCGCCAATTGGAGCCGCCGCTTCAAGAACAACATGGAGAAGCTGCACTCCGGCGACCCATATCAGGTGGCAGAAGTCCTGCGGAACCTGGCCATCCGCGAGCGTGAGAAGGGCCTTTCAGCGGGCGAGAAGCGCATGATCCTCAAGGCGCGCCAGATCCTCATCTCAGAGCTCTCTCACGCCACCGACAAGACCGAGGATGAGGCCGAGATCATGATCGACGAGGTCATCGACGGCGCCCACGGCGTCAAGATGGCCGCTCAGGCCTAACCGGCCCGCTGGCGGCCGCTCCTCCCTAAGCCACAGGTCGCATCAGCCGCCCTTTTCGGCCCAACCATTCAGGTCTGCCCTCGGTTCGACCGATGTCTCCTATCAGGGGCAAGAGCCGGTCTGCCCCCGCGGACGACGGAAGGGATCCGAGGGGATGGGCGACGCCACGTCGGAGGGTCGCAAGAGCGCGCTGAAGGGGCGCCTGGTCGAGGGCGTCCGCATGATCTTCGTTGCCCTCCTGGCAACGGCCGGGTACGAGGTCAGCGCCCGGGTGTCTGAACCGAGCGGCTCTCAGACCCTGCTCTACGTCTTCATGGGTGCCGGGGTCGGCTACGTCATCGGTGGCGTGCTGGGCCGGCTGACGCTGCGCGCGGTCACGGGCCTGGAGCGCGAGCTTCGGCGGACCCCTGCCCCACAGCTCGCCGGCGCCGTCGTCGGCCTGGTCATCGGGCTCATCATCGGCGCGCTCCTCATGGTGCCTCTCCTGTTCCTGCCGGCTGCGGCCGCCTGGCCCGCGCTGGTGTTCCTCTACATGGTCCTTGGCTCGCTCGGCTTCAGGATCGGGGCCACGAAGTACGAAGACATCTTCGGACTGGTCGGTATGAAACCTAGGGCCGCCGTGGCGAGCAGGGGCGACCTGCACGTCATCGACACCAGCGCGTTGATCGACGGACGTGTCGCAGATCTCGTGGCGACCGGTTTCGTGGCTGGGACGATGCTCCTTCACGACGGGGTTCTCCGCGAGCTCCAATCGATCTCCGACTCTTCGGATCCCCGCCGGCGCACCCGTGGTCGTCGTGGATTGGATGTGCTGGTCGAATTGCAGAAGTCCCCCACCGTGCAGCTCCAGCTCGTCGAGGAGGCGGGGGTCATGGACGTGGACGCCGCACTCGTACGACTGGCTCGCGAACGCGGTGGAACGCTGATAACCGTCGACGCGAACCTGGCCAAGGTCGCGGAGGCGCTGCGCGTGCCGGTCGCTCAGATCAACGCACTCGCATCCAAGTTCCGGGTTCCTTATGCTGCCGGCGACGAGATCTCCGTCCGGCTGGTCAAGGAGGGCCGCGAACACGGGCAGGGCGTCGGGTACCTGGACGACGGCACCATGGTGGTCGTCGAGAAGGCCGATGAGCAGATCGGCACGCAGGTCGAGGTCAAGGTGACGAACGTCATCCAGACGACGACCGGCCGGATGGTGTTCGCGGCGCTCGCCGAGATCGACGCCTAACCCCAACCCCTTGGATCGCGGTCCCATCTGGCCCGGCCGGGGTCTGTCATGCTTCCTCCCATGGGACGGGCACGTGCCTCCGCCGTGGTGGTCGCCGCGGGCGCGGGGACCAGGCTGGGCGCGGACGAACCGAAGTCCCTCCTGGAGATCGGTGGCAGGTCGATCGTGGCCGTAGCGGTCGGGGCGGTGATCGCATCACCCGCGATCGATGACGTTGTGGTCGCGGCGCCCCCGGGGTCCGAGGATCGGGTGCTCCGTGTCTTGTCCGAGCTCGACTCGCCCATCGCAGTGGTGTCGGGGGGTGAGACCCGACAGCGATCCGTCGCAGCTGCGCTGCAGGGTATCTCGGCCGCTTCGGACATCGTGGTGATCCACGACGCGGCTCGACCCTTCGCCTCTCCCGACCTCTTCACCGCCGTTGTCCAGGCGGTGGCGTCCGGAGCCGACGGGGCTGTGCCGATCCTGCCGCTGACGGACACCGTGAAGCGAGTGCGCGGCGGGGTGGTCGTTCAGACCGAGGCACGCGAGGAGCTCGGCTTGGCCCAGACCCCGCAGGCATGTCGCGTGGAGGTCCTGCGCGCAGCGCTCGACCGCGCGGCGGATGCGCGACTGGACTTCACCGACGACGCTGGTCTACTCGAATGGGCGGGCGCCTCGGTCCGGGCTTTGCCCGGGGAGCCGGGGAACTTCAAGATCACCACTCTGCTCGATCTCCTTCGGGCGGACGAGCTCCTGCGAGGCGGCGGTGGCTGAGCCGCGGGTCGGATCCGGGTTCGACGCTCATCAACGCGACGCGGCTCGTCCTCTGTGGCTCGGCGGGGTGCTGTTCGATGGTGAAGCCGGGCTGGCGGGACACTCGGACGGTGACGCCGTCTGCCACGCCCTGGCCGACGCGCTCCTGGGGGCCGCCGCGCTCGGCGATATCGGGCAGCACTTCTCCGACACGTCGCCGGAGAGCGCGGGGATCGCGGGAGGCGAGCTGCTGTCGCGGATCGCGACCTTGTTGCGAGATGCCGGGTTCTCTCCCGTTGCCTGCGACGTGACGATCCTGTGCGCGACCCCCATGATCGCCCCACACCGGGATCAGATGCGGCGCGTACTCGCCCAGGTCCTGGAGGTTCCGATCGAACGGGTGTCGGTCAAGGGCACCCGGCCCGAGGGGCTTGGCCTCAGCGGAGACGGGATCGGCTGTTGGGCGCTGGCCACGATCCGATGAGCCGGGAAGCGGTGATCGGCGGCCGGCGGGCCGTGGTCGAAGCCATCCGGTCGGGTCGTGTCCTGGAGCTGCTGGTGGCTCCCAATGTCCGCGACACCCAAGGGATGCGGGCTGTCACGCAGGAGGCGGCCGCCTCCGGGGTCCCGATCCATGAGACCGATCGTCAACGCCTGGATCTGCTCGCCACGAACCACCAGGGCGTGGTCGCGCGTCTGCGGCCCGACGATGAGCGACCAGCCGAGATAGGCGAACGCGATCTGTCTTCGTTCCCGTTCCCCGACGACGCGCTGGTGGTGGTGCTGGACGGCATCACGGATCCTCAGAACCTCGGCGCCGCCGCACGGACGGCCGAGGTGGCGGGGGCCGTCCTGATCGTGACCCGGATCAGGCGCGCGGCCGACGTCACGCCGGCGGCGATCCGGGCGTCGGCGGGCGCGCTCCTGCATCTACCGCACGCCAGGGTCGCCAACATCCAACGCGCGATCGAGCGGCTCAAGGATGTGGGCTTCACGATCGTCGGCCTGCACGGCGAGGCCTCGGTCGGGATCTACGACGAGCCGTGTCCCGAAGGGCGAGTGGCGATCGTCGTGGGGAGCGAGGGAGCCGGTCTCTCGCGCCTGGTGCGCGAGCGATGCGACACCCTCGTGTCGTTGCCCATGCCCGGCCGGGTCGGTTCGCTGAACGCGTCGGCCTCGCTCGCCGCTGCGCTCTATGGGTACGTTCTGGCTCCCAGGAGAACCTGACCGGGATATCCTCGGACCGATGGATCAGCTCCCCCCTCCGCCGCCGCTTCCCGAGATGCCGGGAGTGCCTCTCCCCGTTCCTTCCGTCGGGACCGGCCGGCCCGTCAGACCGCAGATCGTCACGGCCGCGGGCGTGATCCTCATCGCCCTCGGCGCACTCGGGATCTTCGGCGGTCTCATCCTGCTGGTGCTCGACCCCGAGGACCTCTCCGGTATCAGCACCGTGAACCTGGAGCGGGTCGCGCGTGGGGTCAGCGTTCTGGCGCTGGCCTTCGGTGGGCTCGAGGTGCTGGCGGGGGTGCTCGTCCTACGACTGTCGAACGCAGGCCGGATCCTAGGTCTGGTTCTCGCCTGTTTCGGGGTGGTGGGAGGGTTGGGGAGCCTGGGGAACGGCGCCGGCTTGGGGCTGGTGTCTCTAGGGCTCTACGGTCTAACCGTGTACGCGCTCTTCGCGCACGGAGGGGCCTTCGGGGGCGCGGGTGGACGGTAGACTCGCCCACGAGGCCGGCGTGGCGCAGCCCGGTAGCGCAAGCGATTTGTAATCGCTAGGTCGTCGGTTCGAATCCGACCGCCGGCTCCAACGAACAGCGCGAGATCGGTGTCAGGCCGCGACCAGCAGCTCCTGGAGCCCTCGGATGATGTAGTTCGGTTTCCACGCGGGCTCGGCCAGGAGCGTCAGGTTGGGTAGGCGTCGCAGCACCGTCGAGAACGATGCCTCGAGCTCCAGACGAGCGAGCGGGGCCCCCAGGCAGAAGTGCACGCCGGCCCCGAAGGAGATGTGCGGGTTGGGCTCGCGACCCAGGTCCAGCCGGTCGGGCCGATCGAAGACCGACGGGTCACGGTTCGCCGATCCGAAGAGAAGCCCGAGCTCTGCTCCCTTCGGGACCTTCACTCCGCCGATCTCGACATCCTCCAAGACCCAGCGCTCGAACATCTGCAACGGCGTATCCCAGCGCATCAGCTCCTCGATCGCGCCGGGAACGAGCGAAGGATCTGCCCGCAGCCGGTCGAGTTGTTCGGGGTTGCGGAACAACGACCACCAGCCGTTCCCTGTGACGTTCACCGTGGCCTCGTGACCCGCGTTGAGCAGCAGGACGCACGTGCCGATCAGCTCGTCCTCCGTCAGGCGCGATCCCTCGTCGACCACACCGGCGAGCGCGCTGATGAGGTCGTCGCGGGGATCCGCGCGCCGCGCCCGAGAGAGCGCCCGCAGGTAGTCGGAGAACTCGACGCAAGCGCGCACGGCGGTCCGCGCCGTGTCGTCCGACGGGTGCAACTCGTACATGCCGCAGATGTCCGCCGACCACGGGCGGAGCAGGTGGCGATCGTGTTCGGGCACGCCGAGCAGCTCTGCGATCACGGCCACTGGTAGCGGCTCGGCGATCGTCGAGACGAGGTCGAACCGCCCCGAGCCTCTGACCTTCTCCACCAGCTCATCGATCATCCGACCGATGCGTTCGCGCATCCCTTCCACCATCCGTGGGGTGAAGGCTTTCGAGACCAACCCGCGCACACGGGTGTGGTCCGGCGGCTCCATGTCCAGGATGCCGCTGCGGATCAGGTGCCAGAACGGCTCATGCCATCCGGGCTCCTCGGGGCGTCCCATCTCGGCGTGCGTCGCCAGATGGTGGTAGGTGCGGCCGAACCGCCGATCGCGCAACAGAGCGTTGACGTCGCTGTAGCGCGAGACCAGCCAGTGGTCGGTGGGCTCGTGGTACCAGATCGGGGCCCGCTCGCGCATCTCCGCGTAGATGGGGTAGGGGTCGGCGATGAAGCCCAGATCTTCGGGCTCGAACGCGAACTCCATGATCCTACGGTACTCCCGAGTATCCCCGCGGGTGAGGCTCGGAGGAGCACCGAAGGTCCCGCGGAACGCGGGTTCTTCGGCCTACCCGGTCCAACCCGGAACCCCGCAGTATCGGTGGAAAGGAGCCACATATGGAAACAGACAACGAACCGACGATCTCGCTGGTGCTGTTCTCGGGGACGGACGACCGGCTTCAGGCCGCCTCCGTCCTCACTGTCGGCGCGGCTGTGATGGGGCGCAAGGTGAACCTGTTCCTGCAGTACTGGGCCCTAGATGCGTTCCGGGCCGACCGGATCACGAAGGATCACGGTGTCTCGCCCGAGGCAGGCCCCGATGGCCGCGCCCTGATGGAGCGCCAGGGCAAGACCCACTGGAGCGAGCTGCTCGCCCAGGCGAAGGACCTCGGAGAGGTCTTCATCTATGCCTGCGCCGACTCCATGGAGATGTTCACGATCACGAAGGACGATCTGGATCCGCTGGTCGACGGGGTGTGGGGCGTTGCCTCGTTCTTCGCCGAGGCCGACGGTCCGGTGACCTTCATCTAGTGCACAGGAGGTGGGAACGATGACGACAGCTGCGGAGATCACCAAGTCGATCGATGCCCGAGGAATGCCGTGCCCCGGTCCGCTGATGAGTCTGATCGGCGCCATCCGCGAAGGGACGGTGGGTGACGTGATCGAGGTCCTCTCGAGCGATGAAGGCTCGAAGACGGACATCCCGGCGTGGGTCCAAAAGGCGGGACACGAGCTCGTCGATGTGATCGCCGACGACGGCTTCACGAGGTTCGTCGTCCACAAGGTTCGGTGAGCGGCTGATGCCCGCGCGTGTGGTCGTACTGGGTGGGGGCGTCGGCGGGACGCTGACCGCCAATCTGCTGGACAAGGAACTGGGCCGTGACGCGCACGTCACCGTCGTGGATGCGACCGGCCTGCACGACTACCAACCCGGATACCTGTACGTAGCGCTGGGAGAGGCCAACGGTCACTGGCTTTCTCGGGATGAACGGACGTTGCTGCGCTCGGACGTGGAGCTTGCGATCGAGAAAGCCGTCCAGGTCGACCCGGACGCTCAGACCGTGCAGCTGGAGCGTGGAGGGAGTCTCGACTGGGACTACCTCGTGCTGGCTACCGGGTCGCGGCTGGTCCACGACGCTATCCCCGGCCTGGTGGAGGGATCGCACGGGTTCTACTCGCTGCAGGACGCGGAACGACTGCGTGAGGCGCTGCGCGTGTTCCCGGGCGGGAGGATCCGGATCGGGATCGCGGGCATCCCTTACAAGTGCCCGCCTGCGCCCGTGGAGTTCACGTTCATGGTCGAGGAGTACCTGCGGCACCGAGGGATCCGCGACCGGAGCGAGGTAACGCTGCTATCGCCGTTGAACCGGGCGTTCACGATCGAGAGCGCGTCCAAGCTGATCCAGCCGATCATGGAGGAGCGGGGGATCGAGCTGACCACGTTCTTCAACGTGGAGGCCGTCGACCCTTCTTCCGGGACCGTCGAGTCGCTCGAGGGCGAGAAGGTCGAGTACGACCTGCTCGTCCTGGTCCCGCCGCACAAGGGTCAGCAGGTCGTGATCGATTCCGGACTCGGAGACGCCGGCGGCTGGCTGCCGACCGACAAGCACACGCTCCAGGTAGGGGAGCACGAGCGGATCTTCGCCCTGGGCGACGCCACGAACCTGCCCATCTCCAAGAGTGGCTCGACCGCGCACTTCGAAGCACCCGTGATCGCGTCTCGGATCGCATCCCTGGTGCGCGGCTCGGCCCCCAAGACGAACTACGGGGGCCGCGTGATGTGCTTCCTGGAGACGGGTAACGGCAGAGCCACGGCGCTTAGGTTCGACTACGAGCACCCCCCGACACCGCCACAGCCCAATCGGGCCTGGCATCTAGCGAAGTGGCTCTTCAACCGCATGTACTGGGAGACCGTGCCGCAGGGGCGGATCCCCGAGCGGATGTCGCAAGGAGGCGGATCAAGATGAGCGTGACGATCACGAAGACCCTCGACCTGAAAGGACTCTCATGCCCGCTGCCGATCGCGAAGACGGCGCAGGCGTTCCGTGACCTGCAGCCGGGCGACGTGGTCGAGTCTCTGGCCACGGATCCCGGGTCGGTGCCCGACTTCAGGGCCTGGTGCCAGAGCACCGGCAACGAGCTGATCGAGCAAACGGAAGAGGCGGGCGTCTATCGCTTCCTCCTCCGCAAGAAAGGGTGAGCACTATGACCGCGATGGAGGCGACGCTCGAAGCTACGGCACCTGAGGAGCTGAAGCACGTCAAGCACAATAAGCTCGTGATCATGGCGTGGAGCGGTGACCTCGACAAGGTCTGGCCCACGTTCATCCTTGGCACGACCGGGGCCGCGATGGGGATGGAGACGACGATCTTCTTCACGTTCTGGGGGCTGTTCCCACTGGTGAAGAACGAGGTCAGGATCACGGGCGACAATTGGATGCAGAGGATGCTCTCGTTCATGAACCGCGGTGGCACCGAGCATCTGAAGCTCGGCAAGATGAACTTCGCGGGGATGGGGCCCGCGATGATGAAGAAGCTCGCCGAGGAGCACAACGTTGCGTCTCCCACCGAGCTGCTCGAGGTGGCCCGGGATCTCGGCGTTCACCTCGTGCCATGCCAGATGACCATGGACCTGCTCGGACTCTCGCGCGAGGACCTTATCGACGGCCTGGATGAGCCGGCCGGGGCTACTACCGCGCTGTTCGAGGCGCAAGACGCCGTCTCTCTGTTCATCTGAGCGGCAGCGTGGACGACCGCCGGAGCCCCCTTTCCGGCGGTCGTTCCCTATCCGCCGGGCAGGAACACGTGGAACGACGCGCCGCCGCCCTCACGGTCTTCAAGCCACGCGCGGCCACCGTGGAGCTCCGCGAACCGGCGCACGAGCGACAGGCCGACCCCCACGCCGGGTGAGTGCTCCGACGAGGAGCCAGGCGCCTGCCGGAACGGTTCGAAGACGGCTTCTCGTAACTCGGCAGGGATCCCTGGTCCTTCATCCTCGACCACGATCACAACCCCGCCGTCCTGTCCGGCGGCCCGGATCGAGATCGGTGTGCCGTCCGGGGTGTGCCGGATCGCGTTCGAGATCAGGTTCTCCAGGATCCGCTCGACCTTGGCGGCGTCGATAGACACGGTGATCGGTTCCACCTCGACTCGGATGTCACGGCCGGCGGCCTTCTCGGTGCCCGCGACGCTGCGGTCGATGAGCTCGACGATGTCGGTGGGACGGCGCCGCGGACTGACGATCCCGCGCTGGAGACGATCCAGATCCAGGAGGTCGGACAGGAGTCGCTCGAGCTTTCGGGCGTTCGCCGCGATCCGGCCCACGAGATCAAGCGCGTCCTCTTTCGGGAGCCCCAGCTCAGTCTGCTCGAGCGTGAGCGCGGATCCGAGGATCGATGTGAGCGGGGTGCGGAGATCGTGAGACACAGCCTCCAGGAACGTGTTCTTCATGTCGTCCAGGGCGCGGAGTCGCTGCGCCGCTTCGCGTTCGCGTCGGAAGGCCTCCGAGTACTTGCGCTCGCTGCGGCGAAGGGCCTGTTCGGCCCGCTTACGCTCCGTGATGTCGATCATCAGGCCACGCAACTGCCGGGCGCCCTTACTACCCCGGACGACGTGCACCATGTCCCGGATCCAGGTGGTCGCTCCGTCCGGCGCCGTAACGCGGTACTCGATGCTCTGATCCTGGTCTGCACCTGCCGCACCACGCGCGGCGGCTATCGCCGAGTCTCGATCCTCGTCCCTGACGTGGTCGCCCCAGCGGCGCCCCTCCGCGACCCATCCCTGAACCTCTGCGCCCAGCAGCTGCTCCGCTTGGCCGGCCAGGAACGACAACCGCAGCGAGGCCGCGTCGGCCTCCCAGAACACCGCGTCCAGGCTCTCCACCAGCTCGTGGAACCGCTCCAGCTCTGAGAGCCTGCTCGCGTTGCCGAGCGCCAGGGACGTGATGTCGGCTACTCCACGAGCGAGGGCCAGGGATCGCTCGCTGAAGCTCCCATCGATCTCGGGCGCCGTCAGCACCATCGCTCCGAATCCGTCGGGCTCCCATCGCAGCGGAGCGATGAGCGTCTCGCGTACTTCCTTCAAGAGGCTGATCTCCGCCGGCACCTGTTCGACGATCTCGCGGGGCAGGATGAATGGTTCTACCTCGGACAACAAGAACGGTTGGGCCGTCTCGGCGGTGATCTCCGGGAAGGATCTCTCGGGATCCAGTATGCCCTCCGCGAGCTCCTGGACCCTGGCCGCATGGAAACTCCCCGTCTCCCCGTCCCTGAGGAATATGGCGACCGCCGAACACGGAGCGAACCGGGGGATGGTTTCCATCGCCTCACGCAGGATCTCGTCAACGGAATGAAGTTGCGTCAGTCGCTGCGACAGCCGGAGAAGCGCGGTCGATGTCTCGGCCGCCTCGCGCTCAGCCTGGAACAGCTTCGCGTTGTCGAAGGCGACGGCGGCGTGGGAGGCCAGTACCTCCAGCAGCCGACGATCCTCCTCGTCGAACTTGCCGTAGCCGAGCATCGAGAGCACGATCACGCCCACGAGCTGATCGCCCACAGACATCGGGACGGCCAACATCGACTCGAGGATGTCGTCGGTGCCGGGGATCGTGACGGCGAAGTCCACCTCTCGAGCATCCGGGGTGAGGAGCGATTCCCGCGTCTCAGCCACGTGACCGGTGAGCCCCTCGCCGATCCTCGTCGTCAGGTTGTCTACCGTGTCGTTCTCGTAGTCGGAGAAGACCTCTCCTCGGAACGACACCGGCAGCAGCGTGGAGCCATCGGGCTGAAGCACGTATACGCGGCTGCTGTGGTAGTCGATGATCGTTCGCAGCTCGCCCGTGATCGCGGCGCCGATCTCGTAGACGTCGGCCAGCGAGTTGAGCTTGGCGGCAAGGCTGTGAAGCATGTTGAGCTGCGCCACCGAGCGGAACCGGGCGATGTTGTCGTCGCTGACTTCTCCGGCGCCCGCTGGCTCGTCTCCCGTGGCCACCACGTCGGATCCTCTCACGACCGCTCCTCGCGATCTCTCTCAGACATCTCGGCTCATGCCCCGGAGGTGCTTGAACCGACGGTGACGGTTGCTAGCCTCGCATCCGTGAGTCGGCCGAGGACGACCGAACAGGCGGAGGGGGTCGCGGCGCTCGATGAGCGGGACCGCGAACTCCTGGACTTCGAACGCGAGGCCTGGAAGCTTCGTATGTCGAAAGAGCGCGCCATCCGAGAACGCTTCGGCTTCTCCGCGGCGCGCTATCACCAGCTGCTGAACCGGGCGATCGATCGGCCCGCGTCGCTCAACTACGATCCTATGCTCGTGCGGAGACTCCGTCGGATCCGCGACGCCAGACGGCGCAAGCGCGTGGCCGGGCGCCTCGGCATCCCTCTGTAGACGGGCGGCGGACGCTCCGAACACTGGGGTAGGATGGGCCGCGTGAATCTTGGAACGGCGCGGATCGCGATAATCGTGGCTCTGTTCGTGAGCGGGATCGCCATACTGGCTAACGGCTTCGGCACCTCCGCCACGGTCAACAACCCGGTTGGCGCTCCGGGGGACTCCTCGGTTTCGCCCAGCGAGACCTCGCCCACCGCCAACCCTTCGCAGCCGCCGAAGGAGACCCCCAGCCCGGAGATCCAGGGCGTGCTGATCACGGTCTTGAACGGCACGTTCGAGGTCGGCTTGGCCAGTCAGGTGCAGCAGACCCTCGAAGCGGACGGCTACGTCGCCGCGCAGGATCCCGACGACACCCAATCCAAGCCCGTCGCCAAGACGGTCGTCTACTTCCGCGGCGGCGCCGATGCCGCTCAGAACCGGTCGAACGCGCACTATCTGGCGGACACCTATCTCGACGGCGCGCGCGTTGCACTCCTCGGCTCGGATCAGGGCTCGATCGCCAAGAGCGCTCAACTGGTGATCATCGTGGGCGTGGACTACGCCGACGCGAACACCGGCGCCTAGCGCCACGAGGGTGACTCGACCAGGAGCTTCTCGAGTGCTTTGGCGCGCCGAGATTCCCGCTCCTGGGGGGACATGTTCATCAACTGCTCAAGCGCCGACGAAAGCGCGGCAGGTGAGAACGGCTTCGTCATGTACTCCGATGCCCCCTGTTCCCAGCATCGGACCCGATCCTCGCGCTGTGCTTTCGCGGTGAGAACCAAGACGGGGATGTCCTTCGTCTCGTCGCTCTCTCGAAGGGCCGTCAACACCCCGTAGCCATCCAGGCCCGGGAGCATCAGGTCAAGCACGACCGCGTCGGGTGTCTGACCCAATGCCGTCGCGAGGCCACGTTCCCCGTCCGGGGCTTCGAGCACCTCGTGACCCGCATGCTGGAGGTTGACCCGGCACAGCAGGAGCACGTCTGGCTCATCGTCGATCACGAGCACGCGTGACATAGCCTTCGTCATCGCTCCTTCCGCTGCTCCTTGGCCCTTTCGTTGGTTGTCGGCCGAACCAGGGACCCGTTGATACCTGGAACGGGGGAGATGGCCGCCTCCGATGCATCGGCCCAGGTCGGAGCGTTGACGAGGGGACGGGCATCCACCTACGCTGGCCTCGAAGGAGCGTCGATGATGCTGAAGGTCTCTCAGAAGCTCGAGTACGCCATGCGGGCCATGATCGAGCTAGCGGAGCGACGCAAGCAGGGAGCCTTGGTTCCGGCCCGAGAGATCGCCGAGCGTCAGCAGGTCCCCCTGAGGTTCCTAGAGCAGCAGTTAGGCGCCCTGTCGAAGGCAGGTCTCGTCGAGAGCTTCCGGGGGGCGGGCGGTGGATGTCGGATCGCGCGTGAGCCGTCTGAGATCACCGTGGCGGAGATAGCGGACGCCATCGAGGGTCAGATCTTCCCGATGTTCTGCCTGGAGCCCTCGGACCACACGTGCTTCCAGGATTCCCGTTGCGGACTGCAGGGGTTCTGGGCGGACGTGGCCCGCGCCGTGCAGCAGGTTTTCGCGGAAACGACGGTGGCGGACCTAACGGCCCGCCACCAACGGATGACGCCGGGGCCGGTGCTGATCGCCCCGGAGACGCTCTTATCCCGTTCTCGTTGACCGGTTCGCCCGGTCCGGACCGGCTAGGACCGGCTAGGACTGCCCGGCCTCAGCCTTGCTCAGGATGCGCGTGAGCTTGGTGCCGCACACCGGGCAGGCGCCCTGTGCGGCGGGACGGCCGTTCTTTAGGGTGACGATCGTGCCCTCGAACGTCCGCTTCTCACGGCACTTCATGCAGTAGCCCTCGTACTGTGCCACCGCCTGCCTCCTTCCCCATAAGCTTCGAGGCCGCCTCGAACGGCAGCCTCACGCACGATGGTGAGGCCGTGGGGCCCATGTTGCAAGCACTCACGAGCCACTCTGGCCGTGTGTGGTCCGAGCCAGGGTCGCGTTCGTGACCCTGGCTGCGTACGATGCAACCCGTCCGCGAGCACGAAGGGTAGGGAAACGTGAGCGACACCGAGCGGAATATCGAGGCGCTGCTCTTCGAGGAAAGGGTCTTCGAACCATCACCGGCGTTCGTCGATCAGGCGCTCGTCGCCGACGACGGCATCTACGACCGTGCGGCGGCCGATCCTGAGGGGTTCTGGGCCGAACAGGCAGAGCGGATCTCCTGGTACCGACGGTGGGACACCGTCATGGAGTGGAACCCACCGTGGGTGAAGTGGTTCTCGGGGGGAACCTTGAACGCTTCCTACAACTGCCTCGACCGGCACATCGAGGCCGGCGGAGGCGACAAGGTGGCCTACCACTGGGAGGGCGAGCCGGGCGATACACGGACGCTCACGTACGGCGACCTCTATGAGGAGACCTGCCGCTTCGCGAACGCACTGAGGTCGCTCGGCGTCAAGCGGGGCGACCGTGTGGCGATCTACCTGGGGATGGTCCCGGAGTTGCCGATCGCCATGCTCGCGTGCGCCAGGATCGGTGCGGCGCACTCGGTGGTCTTCGGGGGGTTCTCGGCGGAGTCACTCAAGGACCGGATCAACGATGCGGAGGCCAAGATCTTGATCACGGCGGACGGCGGCTATCGTCGCGGTCAGATCGTCCCGCTCAAGGACAACGCCGATGAGGCACTCGCGGATTGTCCGTCGATCGAGCACGTGATCACGGTGCGTCGGACCGGAGGGGAGCACGAGTTCGTGGCCGGTCGCGATCTCTGGTACCACGAGCTGATCGCGGATCAACCCACCGAGTGTCCACCCGAGCAGATGGGCGCCGAGGATCTCCTCTACCTGCTGTATACGAGCGGGACCACAGGCAAGCCCAAGGGCATAGCGCACACGACCGGCGGGTACATGACGCAGGTGGCAGCGACCCACCGCATGATCTTCGACATCCACGAGGACGACGTGTACTGGTGCGCGGCCGACATCGGCTGGGTCACCGGCCACTCCTACATCGTGTACGGCCCGCTCGCCAATCACACCACGGGGATCATCTACGAAGGTGCCCCCGACTGGCCCGAGAAGGATCGCCTGTGGGAGATCGCCGAGAAGTATCGAGCTTCCATCCTGTACACCGCCCCTACGGCGATCCGTGCCTTCATGCGCTGGGGAACCGAGTTCCCGCGCAAACATGACTTGTCATCGCTTCGACTCCTCGGGTCGGTGGGCGAGCCGATCAACCCGGAGGCCTGGGTCTGGTACTGGACCTACATCGGTGGGGAGCGCTGCCCGATCGTGGACACCTGGTGGCAGACGGAGACGGGCGCGATCTTGATCACTCCTCTTCCCGGTCTCACGAAGCTCAAGCCCGGATCGGCGACCAGGCCATTCCCGGGGATCGAGGCCGATGTGGTCGATGGATCGGGAAACTCGGTGCCGCTCGGTGGTGGTGGCTACCTCGTGCTTCGGCGTCCGTGGCCGGCGATCGCGCGCACGATCTGGGGCGATCCCGACCGGTACGTCCAGACCTACTTCTCGACGTACGGTCCCGAGGTCTACTTGGCGGGGGACGGCGCCAAGCGTGACGAGGAGGGGTACTTCTGGCTACTCGGCCGGATCGACGATGTCATGAACGTTGCAGGGCATCGATTGTCGACATATGAGATCGAGAGCGCGCTGGTCGACAACCAGAAGGTGGCCGAGGCCGCCGTCGTATCGCGGCCCCACGAGCTGAAGGGCGAGGGGATCGTCGCGTTCGTCACGCTGAAGAGCGGCTTCGAAGGAGACGAGGCGACGGCGCAGGAACTCCGTGAGCACGTCTCCAAGGTGATCGGGCCGATCGCCAAGCCTGACAACATCATCTTCACCACGGATCTCCCCAAGACACGCTCGGGGAAGATCATGCGCCGGCTGCTTCGCGACGTGGCGCGCGGTAACACGCTCGGTGACGTGACCACTCTCGCGAACGCCGAGATCGTGGAGCAGATCCGCGAGATGTCCGCGACCGCTCCCCCGGAGGAGTAGCTCGGCTTCAGACGTAACGGGCGAAGAAGTCGAGGATCAGCTGCATGTGTCGGACGCGGGCTTCGACGCCGCTGGCATGGTGACCCTGCGGATAGAGGTGCATCTCGACCGGGACCCCGCGCGCGCGGAGCGCGTCGACCCAAGGAGTGACCCCTTCGATCGGGCACCGGGGGTCCTCCTGTCCAGCGATCACGAGTACCGGTGCCTTCGCGCCGTCGACGAACGTCATGGGGTTGCGTTCCGCATACTTCTCGGGCACCTCTGCGGGTGTTCCGCCATAGAGCGATACGTCCCACGCCTGGATGTCAGGCATGCTCGCGTAGTGGGCGGCGACGGAGTCTCCGGCGGGGATGCCCGCGAACACCGCCCGCCATCGGTCCGGGTGCAGCCCCTCGTTCAGACACGCGAGGCAGCCTCCCCATGACCACCCCGAGAACGCCACCCGCCCCGGATCGGTGATCCCGGCGTCGATCAGCGCGTCGAGGCCGGCGATCACATCTTCCGTCTCGGGGAGCCATGGGTCGCCGATCAGCGCGTTGCGGAACTCCACTCCATAGCCCGTCGAACCCCGGTAGTTGACGAGCGCGACTGCGAACCCTGCGTCGACGAACGCGAGCGTCTCGGGGTCGAACGCGTTGCGTTCGTACCAGTCGGGCCCTCCGTGGACGCTCATCACGGTTGGGTGGGGACCTTCGCCGGGCGGGGTCAACACGATCGCCTGGATCCGATGTCCCTGCGGGTTCTCGAACCAGAACGCCCAAGAGGGGTGTCCGTCTGGCGGTCCGTCGCCTGGGGGTGCCAGTACCTCGAGTCCGTCGGTGTCGACGATCCTCGCGGGATGGACGCTGTCGCTCGTCGAGAACCAGACGGCGCCGTCCGGTCGCACAGCCGCGTCGGTGATCTCACCCGCTGGATCCGCGATCAACGTGACGCGATCGCCCTCGGGTTCGAGTCGATACAGCTGGAACGTGCCCTCGAACTCGTGACGCACCAGGATGGCCGAACCATCCGGCCACCATCCCAGCGCGATCGCCGCGCCGGGCAAGGGCACGATCAGGTCCCGCCGCTGACCCTCACGGGGCCGCCATATCGCCGGCCGTTCGAACGGTCCGAGATCCGAGATGAAGAGCAGCCGATCATCACCCGGCAGCGGGCTCCAAGCCACGGGTTCGAGGTTCGAGCCTTCGTCTCGGAGATCGCCGACGACGTGGCCGTCAGACGTGTCGAAGACGCGGAGCGCTCGATGGAGGATGTCGCCACCCTCGGTATGAGCCGCGCAGACCAAGCGGCCGTCGGCTGAGATCCCACCGCGACCCGGGACCTCGATGGCGCCCACGCCCACCGGTCGGTCGCTCCGCCAGAGCTCGCGGATCGTCGGGTCCTCGGTCGTAACCAGGATCAGATAATCGGTCGAGGTGCCGATCCCGATGGCGGTGGCGCCGGCCGCGAACGAGATCCCCTCCGCCCAGCCGTCCGGGGCTCCGGGCACGAGGGGCTTGGGCTCCGATCCGTCGAAGGGCACCGCCATCCAGCGCCCACGTTCGTTTCCGGTCTCGTCGTGCCACCACACGATCCGTCCGTCGGGCGCCACCATGAGCGACTCGACGTCGATGGGCTCGGCGGTCACCTGCCTGCGTTCACCGGACTCGAGGTCCAGCGCCCAGGCCTGCCAGGCAGAACTCTCGTTGGAGAGGAAGGCCAACCGTTGAGGGGCGGCACTCGACCAAGCGGGGAACCTGACCTGCGGTGCCGTGAATCGCCGTTCCCATGCGGGGGTCTCGGTCACGGTGGGAGCTTGTCACACACCCCCCGAATGACGCTACAATCGTTAGCACTCGGCAGGTCCGAGTGCTAGCAGTCGGAACCATAGGGTGAGAATCCGATCTGAAAGAGGAGGCAGGGATGGCTGCGAAGATCATCTCGTTCGACCAGGAAGCGCGGCGGGCCCTCGAGCGCGGCATGGACCAGTTGGCCAATGCCGTCAAGATCACGCTTGGGCCCAAGGGCCGCAACGTGGTCCTCGAGAAGAAGTGGGGCGCTCCCACCATCACGAACGACGGCGTATCGATCGCCAAGGAGATCGAGTTGGACGACCCGCTCGAGAAGGTCGGCGCCGAGCTCGTGAAGGAGGTCGCGAAGAAGACCGACGACGTCGCCGGTGACGGGACGACCACCGCGACCGTGCTCGCCCAGGCGATCGTGAAGGAAGGTCTGCGCAACGTGGCCGCGGGCGCCAATCCGATGTCGCTCAAGCGTGGCATCGAGCGTGCGGTCGAGCTGGCGGTGGAGTCCATCCGCAACCAGTCGAAGGAAGTGGACTCCAAGGAGCAGATCGCCGACGTCGGCGCCATCTCCGCCGCGGATCCCGAGATCGGCAAGGTCATCGCCGAGGCCGTCGACAAGGTCGGCAAGGACGGTGTGATCACGGTCGAGGAGTCCAACACGTTCGGTATGGAGCTCGAGTTCGTTGAGGGCATGCGGTTCGACAAGGGCCACATCTCGCCGTACTTCGTGACGGACCCCGAGCGTATGGAGGCGGTCCTGGAAGATCCATACATCCTGATCGCCAACAGCAAGATCAGCGCCGTCAAGGACCTGCTCCCCGTTCTGGAGAAGGTCATGCAGACGGGCAAGCCGGTCCTGATCCTGGCCGAGGACGTGGAGGGCGAGGCGCTCGCGACTCTCGTGGTGAACAAGATCCGCGGCACGTTCCGCTCGGTCGCCGTGAAGGCCCCCGGGTTCGGCGATCGCCGCAAGGCCATGCTGCAGGACATCGCGATCCTGGCCGGTGGCCAAGTGATCTCCGAGGAGGTCGGCCTGAAGCTCGAGAACGCCACGCTTGACCTGATGGGCTCGGCGCGCAAGGTGGTCGTCACCAAGGACGAGACCACGATCGTGCAGGGTGGCGGCAAGGAAGCCGACATCCAGGGCCGTATCAACCAGATCAAGAGTGAGATCGAGAAGACCGACTCCGACTACGACCGCGAGAAGCTGCAGGAGCGTTTGGCCAAGCTCTCCGGCGGCGTCGCTGTCATCAAGGTCGGCGCGGCTACCGAGGTTGAGCTCAAGGAGAAGAAGCACCGTATCGAGGACGCCGTGCAGTCCACGAAGGCAGCCGTCGAAGAGGGCATCGTCCCCGGCGGCGGCGTGGCACTGCTGAACGCTCAGTCGGCGCTCGACAAGGTCGACCTTGAGGGCGACGAGCTGACCGGCGCGGCGATCGTGCGTCGCGCTCTGGAAGAGCCGATCAAGCAGATCGCGTTCAATGCCGGGCTGGAAGGCGGCGTGATCGTCGAGAAGGTCCGCGCTCTCGACATCGGCCACGGCCTGAACGCGGCGACAGGTGAGTACGGCGACATGCTGAAGTTCGGCGTGATCGATCCGACCAAGGTCACCCGCTCCGCGCTGCAGAACGCGGCCAGCATCGGCGCGCTCTTCCTGACCACGGAGGCCGTCGTGGCCGACAAGCCGGAGAAGGCGTCGGCGGCGCCGGCCATGCCCGGCGGCGGCGACATGGACTTCTAGCCCGCGCACGATCCGACGACGAACGGGGGCCCTCGGGCCCCCGTTCTGTTGGTGGGACGACGTTTGACGGTCTCTGCACTACCCGTGAGGATGCCCTTCTTCCGACGGCGAGGGGAAGTGTTGGCCCAGCTCGCGAGATCGCTCCGGATCTTCCGGTCGGCGATGCACAACGGCTCGCTCCGGCGCGTCCTGGTTGGGTTCTTCCTGTTCACCGCCCAGGAGTACGCGGTGTGGATCGCGGTGATCGTGTATGCCTTCAACCGTGGAGGTGCCGCGGCGGCCGGAGGCGTCCTCGTGGCGCAACTCGTTCCGGCAGCCATGGTGGCTCCGTTCACCTCGACGCTTGGCGATCGTCTCAGACGCGATCATGCGCTGGCGATCGGATACGCCATCCAGGCGGCTGCCTGCGTTCTCTTGGCGCTAGCCCTGTGGAAAGCCCCGCCACTGCTCGCGTATGCCGCAGCAGTCGTCGCCAACTGCGCCATCACGTTCACGCGGCCGACCCACAACGCGATCTTGGCCGACCTCGCCGACACGCCCGAAGAGCTGACCGCCGCGAACGCCGCTACGGGGATGGTGGAGGGGCTCGGCACGTTCGTAGGACCGGCGCTGAACGCGATCCTTATCGTCTCGCTTGGACCGGGAGGCGTGGTCGGAGTGATGGTATTCGTGATGATCGCCGCCGCCTGGCTCTGCTTCCACCTTCGGCTCCACCGAGACACCCACACCCACCAGGAAGCTGGCTCCGTCGCCGGAGCATTCTTCGATGACGCGCTCGGCGGGTTGCGTGAGATTCGATCCGAGCCGGGAGCCCCTCTGCTCCTGGTCGTTGGTGGCAGTCAGTTCTTCTTGATCGGGCTGCTCGACGTCTTCTACGCACTCCTTGCGATCGACGTGCTCGCGGTGGGCAGTTCGGGGGCAGGAACTCTCGCCGCGGGCTACGGGATCGGTGGTTTGGTCGGTGCGACGGTTGCGGTCGTCCTGGCCGGGCGACGTCGCTTGTCTGTGGCGATGCTCGGCGGGCTCCTCGCCTGCGGAGTGACCCTAGCCGTGGTTGGGCTCGCCGGGAGCATGGCGAGTGCCTTGATGCTGCTCGCTGCATGTGGCGCGGCCAGATCGTTCTTCGACGTCGCGGCTCGTACGCTCCTTCAGCGAGCGGTACGGGACGACGTGCTCGCGCGGGTGTTCGGCCTGGAGGAGGCGCTCCAGATGCTCGGACTCGCGGTCGGCGCGGCCGCAGCACCGCTCCTCGTCTCCGCGTTCGGGCCACGAGGGGCTTTCTTGACGTCCGGCGCATCACTCGCCGCGATCGCCGTTGGCTCTTGGCCTCGGCTGCGTAAGGTGGACGCGACGGCCCACTTGCCGGGTCCCGAGTTCATGCTGCTCCGGAGCGTCCCCATCTTCGAACCGCTCGCGGAGCACGTCGCCGAACAGCTTTCGCGGCACCTGATCCCGGTGGAGGTGTCAGCTGGGACCGTCGTCATGCGGGAAGGGGACGAAGGGGATCGCTTCTATGTCGTGGTGGAGGGTGAGGCTGAGGTGAGCACAGGTGGTCGGTCTGTCGCCCGACTGGGACGCGGCTCCTACTTCGGTGAGATCGCCCTGCTTCGCGACATCCCGCGCACCGCGACGGTTTCGGCCCGAACCGACTGCCGCCTCCTGGCGCTCGAGCGAGACGTGTTCCTTCATGCGGTGACGGGTTCGCATCCAAGTGTGGCTACCGCCGACGCCGAGATCGCCAAGCGCCTCCGCGAACTGGGGCATCCAGAGTGAGCGTCACAAGTTCGCAACGGTTCGATGTTGAACCTCGCGGCTCTGTGCGGCGAACGACGGGTGGAGCCCCTCTCTCCGAACGAACGGCCCGGACCCCCCGTCCGGGCCGTTCCGCGTCCCAGGGGCCATCGCCCGGCGGCGTGCGAGAATCCTCGCGATGGTGACGACCGAGGTCGAGCGCAAGCTCGCGGCGCTCCACGAGACCGTTCTTGCCACGAAGGGCGTGGTTGTCGCGTATTCGGGCGGGATCGACTCGACCGTCGTGGCAGCCGTGGCGGCCCGCGCCCTGGGCGATCGCGCGATAGCGGTTACCGCGGTTTCTCCTGCGCTCCCGCCCGGTGAAGCCGAGGGAGCCAAACGGCTGGCGGCGCGTCTGGGCATCCGTCACCGGATCGTCCGCACTCATGAGGTCGAACGTCCCGGATACCTGGCTAACGGCCTCGATCGCTGCTACCACTGTAAGACCGAGCTCTACGACGTGTTGGCTCGCGTCGCCGAGGAGCGGGACTTCCCCGCCGTGGTCTCGGGCGCGAACCTGGACGACCTGGACGACTTCCGTCCCGGCCTCACCGCGGCGGCGGAGCACGGCGTTCGACATCCGTTGGTGGAGACAGGCATGAGGAAATCCGATGTCCGTGAAGCGGCCAGGGAGCTGGGGATCCCTACCTGGGATAAGCCGGCGTCGGCCTGCCTCGCCTCGCGGATCCCGTTCGGGGTGACTATCACCGTGGAAGAGCTGTCGAAGGTCGGGCGCGCCGAGCGCGCTCTGAAGGATCTGGGCTTCACCCAGTGCAGGGTCCGGTCGCATGGTGATGTGGCGCGGATCGAAGTGGAAGCTGCCGAACTGGGTCGGCTGGCTGAACCAGAGGTCCGCGAGCGGGCGGTCCGGTCGCTCCGTGGCCTCGGCTATCGCTATGTCACCGTCGATCTGGAGGGGTTCAGGTCTGGAAGCATGAACCCCGAGTCGTCCTAGCCCGATGCACGAGGTCACCATCCAGATCCGCTGGCGGGACCTGGACGCCTATGGCCATGTCAACAACGCCGTGTACCTCACCTACCTGGAGGAATGTCGCGACGCTTGGGCGCAGGCGCTCCTGGGGTCGGCCGGAGGTAGCTGGGACTTCGTGCTCGCCCACGTCGGCGTGGACTACCGCCACCAGCTCACGCAGGCTGATCGAGAAGTGATGGTTCGCTGCAGCCTTGCCTCTTTCGGCCGCTCGAGCATCCGAACCCGGGAAGCGATCGTGATGAGCGACGGAACGCTCGCCGCTGAGGCCGAGGCCGTCGTGGTTCCCCGCGACCCGAAGGCCGATCGCTCACGCCCTCTGTCCCACGCCGAACGCCAGCTGCTGGACGTTGAGCTCGGTCTGGAGAGCCAGGCAGGCGGCTAGGCTGGGAGCACGCGCCGACCGTGCACGAAGTGGTCGCGGTACCAACCGTCGCCGACCCACATGATCGTCACTCCGCCCGGCGTGCTGGAAGAGTCAAGGGCCCAGCCGTTGCCGATGAACGTGTCCACGTGATCCACGCGCCCGTCGCCGTCGCCGTCGTAGAACATCAGATCGCCCGGTTGCAGCTTTTCGTATGTGAGTTTGCCGAACCGGGCCATGTCGGCAGAGGTTCGTTGGGGTAGATCCCAACCCGCGTATGGCCGCGGCGGGGCGACGTTCCACGCGCCTCCGTCGTTCGCACGCAGGAGCCACCACATGAGACCGGAGCAGTCGAACCCGGCGACCGGCTGCCCGCCAAGGCCTGAGGGCTCGGGTGAGGAGAGACCCCATTCGCCAGCCCAAACGTACGGGTAACCCGCGTAGCCCACGCCCCACTGCACGATCTGCTGCTGATCTGGGCTGAGCGCCGGGAGCTCTATCCCCTGGTACTGATCGAGCAGGCTCGGAACGTTCCATGACGGCTGGGTTACGGCGCGATAGAGCGAATACGCGACCTGCGCACGGGTGAGCGGCGTCGTCGGCCCGACGTCCATCGATTCGTCCGAGTTGTTGTAACGAAGACCCAAACGCATACCCAGGACCAAGGCACCGAAGTTCGATGGGAGCTTGAAGGTCTGCGTATCCGCGGTGTGGAGATGGTTGAGTGCTTTCGCGGCGGGCCCAAGCCCGAGCGCCAGCACCAGGACCCGGTGAACGGCGGTCATGGTGACGGCTTTGTCGGCCGCGAACGTTCCCGATCGCGTCTTCTTGAGCCAATGGAGCTTCACAGCGACGTTGGCGTACGGGTAGAAGGGGTCGCTCGGATCAAGGTCGCCGAACGTGATCAGCGGGTCGACCGGCTCGTTGGGGGCGAGCGCCGAAACGGCCGCTCGCGCGAAGTACTTGCGCGTCTCGATCGTGGCGGGCTGGAACGGGTAGGTGCCGTCCGAGTTGGAACCGAAGTCCCTCATCCAGGTGTTCGTTGCTCCCACGTACCGGATGGCATCTCTGGCCCACTTGTACGTTGCGTCGACGTCTGACCACACGATCTGCGTGTCGCGTGCACCGCGTGCAGCGACGGAGCGCGATAGGGCGGGCACCACGATGGGGATGGCCTTCGGACCGGAGCCCTGCTCACCTGCGGTGATCCCTCGTGGCGCCGGGCATCGGCGCCGTGGCTAGGTAGCAGCGACAACAGGAGCGTCGCCGCGAGCGTGAACGTGATCAGACGGCAGAGCCGACGTCCCCCCGGAGCCATGCATCTATCGTCGGCCCCCGCCGTTCAGGCCTTGAATCGATCCTTCCGGAGGATCAGCCCTTTGGGCCCTCCGCTCGCACCTTCTCGACCGCCCCGAGGGCATCGCGAAGATCCTTCAGCCAGTCGTCCTGGCGCTCGGCCACCATCCGAACGCACCAGGCGAGGGCGTGGCTGCGGCTGCGCGCGACCCCTGCCTCCACCAGTGTGTCCAGGACCCGTCGCTCGGGCATCCGGAGCCTGGTCATGGCGGGAACGGCGAGCGTGGTGAACAGGCTCTCCTGGTCGCCGCACGCGGCTCCCCAGGACACCTTGCGCCCGAACCGATGTTGGGCTTCCTCGGCGATCCGCATCCGCTGGCGACGCGTGTCCTCTCGGAAACCGTCGATCCGCGCGGATCGAGCCGCCCCTAGCGCCTCGGGGGAGGCGTCTCCCGGCAGGTCGGGCTCCGGGAGCGTCCCCACGACCATGATCTCCTCGCGGTCCGTCCGCACGTCGGGGGCGTCGGTGAACCAATCATCGGGCAGACGCCCGGTGAACCATCCTCGTAGCACTTCGGGTGAGGTGTTCTGTGTGGTTGGCATGAAGTGAGATTACATCATTACCCACTTACCTACGCGGCATGGGCAGCACGAGCGGCGCGGATGGGCGACGGGAGTGGGGAGCGGGCGGGTGTTACCTTCCGACGGTGGTGATCGGCTGGCTCGCCGGGCTCGTGACCCTGATTGCGGCCGCGCGGATCGTCGTGCGACGCTTGCAGCGCAGAACGCCTGATACGGGTGGCGCATCCGATGCCGACGTAGTGCCGGCGTTGCCATCACCGGGGGAGGTAGCGACGGTGACCAGACAGGGAACGCTCCACGGGATCGCCGACATCCGTCACTTCTTCCGGACGAACGACACCCCGATCTACTTCGTGTCGGCCACGGCCTTCAACCTGCTGGGCATCGACCGGTGGGTGCGCAACTTCAAGTTCATCAACTACTACGACTCCTTCGATGGCACGCATCCCAACGTCTTCGTGCCGAAGGAGCAGACCGCCAGGGAGTTCGGCTCGATCGAGGAGATCTGCAATTACCTGTTGGGGCACAAGGAGGTCGTGGACTTCGTCGGGCGGCGCGGCTCGGGCGGAAAGGCCGTCTTCCTGATGTTCGACGAGGAGACCGAGGAGCTGGCGCACGAACTGGGGCTGGAGGTCGCGTTCCCCAAGGCCAAGCTGCGGCACCGTCTCGACTCGAAGATCGCGACGACGGAGCTGGGGAACGAAGCGGGTGTGCCCAGCGTGCCGAACGCGCTCGGTCGCGCCGGCGACTACCAAGATCTGATAACGCTCGCTCGAGCAGCCGGGCTCGGTGACGACCTGGTCGTGCAGACGCCGTACGGGGATTCGGGACAGACCACCTTCTTCATCGCGGAAGAGGGCGACTGGAAGGAGCACCGAGACAAGATCGTTGGGCAGGATCTCAAGGTCATGCGGCGGATCGATCCGCGCGAATGCGCGATCGAAGGGGTGATCACACGACACGGAACGCTGGTCGGTCCATTGATGGCCGAGCTCACCGGGTTCCCCGAACTGACCCCCTACCACGGGGGTTGGTGCGGCAACGACGTTTCCCCGGATGTGCTGAGCGAGGGCCAGCGGCAGCTCGCTCGCGAGCGGACGTTCGCGATGGGAGAGCGTCTTCGAAAGGAGGGGTACCGCGGCTACTTCGAGCTGGACTTCCTGGCCGATGCTTCGTCGGGGGAGATGTATCTGGGTGAGCTGAACCCCAGGGTGACCGGTGCCTCCAGCATCACCAACGTCACGGCTGTGGCGTACGGCGACATGCCACTGTTCCTGTTCCATCTGCTCGAATTCATGGGCGTCGACTACGAGATCGACGTCGACGAGCTGAACGATCGATGGGCGCAACCGGCCAACATCGACCGCTGGACCCAGTTCATCCTCAAGCAGACCGACGCCCGCGTCGAACGCATCACCGGAGCCCCGACATCGGGGATATGGCGCATGGCCGACGATCACACGATCGCATACGTGCGACGGGAGACCGACTGGCACTCCGTCGCCGATGAGCAGGAGGCGTTCTACCTGCGGATCGCGGGAGCCGGTCACTACCGCTACCCGGGAGCCGACCTGGGCATCCTGGTGACCCGAGGTCGGTTCCTGGATGATGAGAACGAGTTGACGGACCGCGCCCGATGGTGGATCGATGGCGTCCAGACGCAGTTCGCGAGCGAGCCTTTCGAGGAGGTTCCTTCCATCAGTCCCGAGCCGTTCGGGTTCAAGATGCTCTGATGGAGATGATCCCTTTCGCGTTCCGCTCCCTGCAGGAGCTGGAGCTGGGGCCAAAGTGGCAGGCTGTGTTCGAGGAACGCTGGCCGCACTACCGCGAGTGGTTCCTGCGCGAGGGGGAGGCCGCTCGGCCGTCGTACGTCACGAGCGTGCGCATGCTGCGGGCGCACATGCCTGAGCTCTTGCCGGTCTTCGAAACGGTGGTCGAGCTGGCGGGCGGAGGAGATCTGGCCGCCAGGATGCTCTCCCTCTACAAACCGCCCCCGTATCTGGCGGCATGCTCCCAGGGAGCGTGGACCCGGGACGGTGGTCCGACCCTGGTCCGCAACTACGACTACGCGCCGTCGAGGATGGAAGGCGTGATCTGGTCGACGCGGATGTTGGAGCGCCGCGTCATAGGGATGAGCGACTGCCTGTGGGGTCTGCTCGACGGGATGAACGACGCGGGGCTGGCGGTGTCGCTCACGTTCGGCGGCCGCCGGGTGTTGGGCGACGGGTTCGGCATCCCGATCGTGGTTCGATACCTGCTCGAGACCTGCGACGATGTTCCAGCGGCTCGCGAGACGTTGGCGCGGCTCCCGTACAGCTTGGCGCACAACCTCACGGTGATCGACGGCGCCGGGCGAGTGCTCACCGCCTACCTATCGCCCGACCGCGAGCCGATCTTCCGGGACTTCCCGGCCGCGACCAATCACCAGGGCATCGTGGAATGGCCGGAGCAGGCGCGTGCCACCAGAACGATCGAACGGGAGCAGCACATCCTTCGGCTCCTCCAGGACCCGGACACGGATGCAGGTTCGTTCGAGGACGCGTTCCTGCGGGCGCCGCTGTTCAGCACGGCATACGGGAGCGGCTTCGGCACGCTCTACACGGCGGCCTACCGCCCGGCCGAGGGCGTGGTCGGCATGCGTTGGCCTTCGCATACGTGGCGGCTCGCGTTCGAGGCGTTCGAGGAGTCCGAACATATCGAAGTGCTGGCCGAAGGTTCGGTCGCTTAGCACCCACGCACTTCTCGGATAGACGTGCAACCGACACCAGTGGGTGGAACACTCGCGCCAAGATCCGTGAGGGGGGCATCCTATGGAGCAGCGTGATGGTTCAGGCTCGCCTATGGCGGCGATGTTGGCGGTGGCCGGAGGTGCGCTCCTTGCCATCGGATCGGTCCTGACCTGGGCGAAGGCGTCGCTCGACCTCGACGCATTCGCGCAGGCGCTCGGAGTGGATCCTGCCCAACTCGAGGGGGCGGTCGGGGCCGAGACATCTCAGGTGGTCTCGGGCACGAGCACATCCGACGGGAAGCTCGCGCTCGCCTGTGGCCTGGTGGTAGTGATCTTGGGGATCGTGGCCTACGCGAAACGAGATCGATGGAAGATCCTGGGCGTGGTCACCGCGATCGCCGGCTTGGTGGGTGGCGGGATCGCGCTATACGACATCAGCAAGAAGGACGACGTGATCTCCTCGGCGAAGGAGGCTGTAGGTCCGACCCTCGCGTCTATCGGATTGGACGCGAGCATCCTCGACAACATCTTCAAGGTTTCGCTCGGCATCGGGATCTGGGTTTGCGTGATCGGAGGCATCGTGGCCGTGCTGGGCGGTCTCATGATGATGATGAGCAAGTCCTCAGCGACGACGCCGGCGATGGCAGGCATGCCCTCCGGCGCGGTTCCCGAGGCTCCGGTTCCGGCACCGGTGCCCGTCTCGGACTCGGGGTTCGGCACGTCCAGCGTCGCGGGTTCGATGGCCGCATCGCCCGCTACTCCGACCGCGCCCGCTCCACCGCCCGAGATGCCGGCAGACGCGCCCGCTCCACCGCCCGAGATGCCGGCAGACGCGGCCGACATCGGTTCGGACGATCCAGGCGAACAGGACGCCCCCTCGTCATAACCCGTGCTGTCCGTCGAGATCAAGATCGATACGGGAGGCCGTCGGGTCACCGACATCACCGAGCGTGTCCGTGTGTTCGCAGCAGATGCCGGGGCCGACGGCCACCTGAATGTCTTCGTTCAGCACGCCACGGCCGGGGTGGCGCTCATGGAGACGGGCTCGGGGTCAGAGGGCGACCTCGAGGAGGTCCTCGACCGGCTCCTTCCTCGCGATGACCGGTACGCGCACCGGCACGGATCGGTAGGTCACGGCGGCGATCACCTCCTTCCGGTGTTCGTCTCGCCCAGCCTCACGCTCCCCGTGATCGATGGTGGTGCGACGCTCGGAACCTGGCAGTCGGTCGTGATCGTGGATCCCAACCGCGAGAACAACAACCGGACGGTGCGACTGAGCTTCGTCCCGGCCTGATCCCGGGCGCGCTACAGGTACTGACCTAGTTGGTGCTCGGACTTGGACGCCGACGGCGAGGCGACGGCCTGGACGTCGCGTTCCCTAAGTAGGACCAGGTCCTCACCGTCCAGTTCGACTTCCAGCCCCGAGGACGGCAGGAAGAGCACACGATCACCTTGCTTGGCAACCCGAACGTCGGGTCCGATCAGATGGACGTCCGCCCATGTGAGTCGTCTGGGGGCCGGGATCGCGGTCGCCGGGATCAGCAATCCGCCCGCCGACTTCCTCTCGCCGTTGCCAGGTACACGTACGACGAGCCGGTCCCCCGTCAGCCGAACCTCACTGTCGGACCCGGCCGGTTTCCGAGCACGGGTCTTCCGGGGCTTCGCAGCGAGCTTCTGTGGCATCGGTTCCTTCGTCGCGTCGTCGGTGTTCGAGCCTGGCATCGCAACGAGTGTATCGACGCGGACCGGGTAGCATGCGTCCCCGTGAACGCCCAGAAGTTGTTGGATCAGGCCGTCCGGACATTGAAGGCGTCGAAGTCGCTCGATCACTCGCAGAAGCACCGCGAGAGATGGGAGGCGCGGGATCTCCTGACGTACGTTCTGGGTGACGAACCGGACCCGCAAGACGACGTCCCCGCGAAGGCGAGGCGGTGGTTCGAGCGCATGGTCGCGCGGCGGGCCGAGGGCGAGCCGATCCCATTCATAAAGGGCTACACGGAGTTCCGAGGGCTGGAGCTGTTGGCGGAGCCCGGCGTATTCGTTCCCAGGGACTCGTCTGAGTTCCTGGCGGAACAGGCGGTCCGAAGGCTCCGTCGCCGTAAGTCGCCTGTGGCGGTGGACCTCGCCACCGGCGGGGGCACGATAGCGCTTGCCGTGGCCAACGAGGTGCCGAAGGCGACCGTGGTCGGAACAGATCTCTCCGCCGAAGCCATCGATCTGGCCCGCCGCAACGCGAAACGCTTGGGAGTATCTGCCCGCTTCCGACAGGGCGATCTCTTCGAGGCCGTGCCGAAGAAGCTTCGAGGGAAGGTGGATGTGATCACGCTGCATCCCCCGTACGTGGCTCGCGACGAGATGGACGAGCTGCCGGATGAGATCCGCGAGTGGGAGCCCGCCCACACGCTGACGGATCGCAGCGAGGACGGGATGGGTCTCATCCGCCGCACCGTCGATGAGTCGCCGATCTGGCTCCGCCGCGGCGGTTGGCTCCTGATGGAGGTCGATCCAGACCGATCCCGCGACGTGATGCCGGTCTTTCGCTCGGGGGGGTTCCGTGACGTGAAGAGCACCAAGGGCGGAGAGCTCAAAGTGACCCGAGTGATCGTGGGAAGGAGACCCGGATGACCGAGCCGGCTGTCGCTCCTTTCGGCACGTGGCCCTCACCCCTCACCGCCGACATGCTCGTCGCCTCGTCGCTGCGCCTGGGCATGCCCTGGATCGAGGACGGAACGGTCTACTGGAGCGAGGCGCGACCGAGTGAAGGCGGAAGGACCGTCGTGGTGCGCAAGCCGCAGGGCGGCCCTGCGGAAGACGTCACCCCCAGCGGCTTCAACGCCCGCACCAAGGTGCACGAGTACGGCGGAGGGTCCTATCTGGTGCACGGGGGGACGGTCTTCGCGTCGAACTTCGCGGATCAGCGTCTGTATAGGCACGACCCGGCCGCCGAACCGGTTGCGATCACCGCCGACAGTGACGGGCGGCACCGCTTCGCCGACGGCCGAGCCACGACCGACGGTGCGCTCATCCTATGCGTCCGTGAACTACACCAGGACGACGGGGTCGTGAACGAGCTCGTGGTTCTGCCCACGGACGGCTCCGAGGAGCCGCGGCCGATCGCCGGTGGGCGCGACTTCTATTCGTCGCCGCGGATCTCTCCCGACGACTCCAAGCTGGCATGGCTGGCCTGGGATCTGCCGTGGATGCCCTGGGACGGATGCGAGCTCTGGGTTGCCGACCTTGCGTCGGATGGTGCGCTCTCGGGCGAACGGCTGGTGGCCGGCCGGTGCGGCGAAGAGTCCATCTGGCAGCCCGATTGGAGCCCGGCGGGCGAGCTTCACTTCGCGAGCGACCGAACGGGCTGGTGGAACCTCTTCCGAAAGCGAGCTGATGAGATCCAGGCCCTCCACCCGGCCGAGGCGGAGTTCGGGTGGCCGCAGTGGGTCTTCGGTGGATCTACATACGCGTTCCTGACGGATGGGCGCATCGCCTGCATCTACGACTCGGCGGGTCGGCAGCACGTAGGTCTGCTGGACCCCGAGACGAGCGAGCTGATCGACATGGATCTCCCTTACACCGCGATCGGCTACCCGGAGCTAGTGGCGGAAGGGGAGCGGATCGTGTTCATCGCCGGCGCTCCGGCGATCCCCGACCAGGTCGTCTCGCTCGACTTCACTACTCGCTCGGTCGATGTGCTCCGGGCGAGTGACGAACTGTCGATCGATCCGGGCTTCGTCTCGATCCCCCGATCGCTCGAGTTCCCGACGGAGGGCGGTCTGACGGCGCATGCCATCCACTACCCGCCAGCGAACCCGGACGTGGTCGCACCTGAAGGGGAGCGACCGCCGCTGATCGTAATGAGCCACGGCGGTCCCACGTCGGCCGTCACGGCCCTTTACGACCCGGAGATCCAGTTCTGGACCACTCGCGGGTTCGCGGTGGTTGACGTCAACTACGGCGGGAGCACAGGTTACGGCCGCGCGTACCGGCAACGGCTGAACGGCAAATGGGGCGTGGTCGACACCATGGACTGCATCAATGCCGCCCGCTCGTTGGTTGGGTCCGGGGATGCCGACCCGGATCGGCTGTTGATCCGCGGAGGGAGCGCGGGCGGTTACACGACGCTCTGCGCTCTCACGTTCCACGACACCTTCGCGGCCGGGGCCAGCTACTACGGGATCTCCGACCTGGAGCCGTTCGCCCAAGCGAGCGGCACCCACAAATTCGAGTCCCGGTACGAGCACACGCTGGTCGGTCCTTACCCGGAGGCGGCCGATCTCTACCGGGCGCGCTCACCGATCCACTTCGTCGACATGATCTCGTGTCCGATGATCCTGCTGCAGGGCGACGAGGACGAGGTCGTGCCTCCGGCGCAATCCGAGGTCATGGTCGAGGCGCTGAAGGCCAAGGGTCTTCCCTACGCCTACCTGCTGTTCGAGGGCGAACAGCACGGGTTCCGCAAGGCCGAGACCATCCGGCGCGCGGCGGAGGCCGAACTCTCGTTCTACGCGCAGATCCTGAGGTTCGAGCCGGCGGACGCGATCGAACCGATCCACATCGAGAACCTGCCAGGCTCCTGATCGCCGAGCGCGCATCCCGGGAAGCGCGGGACCCAGAAGCTGAGCATGGAGGGCAAGGAATCGCAACCCGCACGAAGCTACGGCCGCAAGCTTCGGCGAAGACGCCCCTCGTATCCCCAAGTGGACTGGACGTCGTGAGGGGCTCGGTGCGAGTATCTGGGCCGCCTGTCTAGAGGGGGTGTGGCATGAAGAACGCCGTGCGATCGGCCGCGATCATCGTGGTCCTCGCTATCGTCGCCGCTGCGTGTGGTGGCGGGGACAGCGATAGCCCAGCATCGCCGAGCGATAGTGGGAGCTCGGTCGCGGAGATCCCTTCAGGGGGAACCGTCAAGCTGGCCGCGGTCGGTGATGTGAGCGCGGCGTTCGACCCGCAGAAGGAGTACTACCAGCTGTCTTTCGAGTACTTCAAGTGCTGCCTGCTCCGCACGCTCTACTCCACCAACGGCATGGCCGTCGACGAGGGTGGCTCGGAGCTCCGCCCGGACATCGCCACCGACATGCCTACGGTGTCCGACGACGGCCTGACGTGGACCTTCTCGATCAAGCCGGGCGTCTTCTACTCGCCGCCGTTCGCCGACGTCGAGGTGACGGCTCAGGACTTCATCCGGGCGATGATGCGCGAGGCCGACCCGAAGGCCAGCTCCGGCGGATACAGCTTCTATTACTCGGCGATCGAAGGCTTCGATGACTTCGGCGCCGGCGACGCCGACACCATCTCGGGGATGACCGCGATCGACGACCACACGCTTCAAGTAGTGGTCACGGCCCCGACCGGGGACCTCGGTTGGCGGATGGCCATGCCGGCTGCGGCCCCCATCCCGCCCAACGGCGACGCTCCTCTGGGGGCCGCCGAGGGGCACACCAAGGACTACGGCAGGTTCCTCGTGGCGACCGGGCCCTACATGTTCGAGGGCACCGATGCACTTGACTTCTCGGTGCCGGCAGCCGACCAGGAGCCGGTGAGCGGGTACATCCCGGGTCGTCAGATCGTCCTGGTCCGCAACACGTCATGGGATCCGGCAACCGACGAGCTGCGGCCGGCATACGCCGACCGCCTGGAAGCCTCGATCGGCGGGGACGCCGCCGACCTGTACAACCAGGTCGACGCGGGCGAGATCGACTACGTACTGGACGCTGCGCCACCCGCGGACGTGCTCCAGAGGTACAGCACCGATCCCGACCTGCAGTCGCGGCTGTTCACGCACCCGCAGAACGCGGTGTCGTACGCCAGCATGAACCTGGCCATCCCGCCGTTCGACGACATACACGTCCGCAAGGCGGTGAACCTGGCGTTGGACAAGTCGGGCGGCCGCCAGCTCGGCGGTGGGGCGCTCACAGGGATCAACGCGGGGCACATCTTCCCCGACGGGCTGTTGAACAACCTGCTGAAGGACTACAACCCCTACGCGTCGGCCGACGACCATGGCGACGCGGCGGCGGCGATGGAGGAGATGAAGCAATCCAAGTACGACTCCAACGGGGACGGGGTCTGCGACGACCCGGTGTGCGACGGGATCCTGACGATCACGTCAACGACCGACCCCGCACCTAAGGTCGCGGCGCTCTACGCGCAAAACGTCGCGGCGATCGGCCTGATCCTTAACGTCAAGGCCTTGCAGACCACCACGATGTACGCCAAGTGCAACGAGATGCCAGCACAGGTGCCGTTCTGCACGAGCGTCGGCTGGATCCAGGACTACCCCGACGCCTACACGTTCGGCCCACCGTTGTTCGGTTCCGAGGGCTTGTACCCCGGGTGCTGCAACTACGACGGGCTGGGGGCCTCGGCGGACCAGATGAAGGAGTGGGGCTACTCGATCACCGACGTCCCGAGCGTGGACGACAAGCTGGCCGAATGCTCCGCGATCGCGGTCGGCGACGAGCGGACGCAGTGTTGGGCCAACCTGGACAAGTACCTCATGGAAGAGGTCGTTCCATGGGTGCCGCGAACGTTCACCAACATCAACGAGATCGTCTCGGTGAACATCGTCAATTACTCATACGATGAGTTCGGCGGCATGATCGCGCTCGACCATCTGGCGGTCGCGTCCTCCGGGTAGATCGAGCGAAGGCTGGATACGAGGAACGGGGGCGGGCGACCGCCCCCGTTTTCGATGGGGGCCGGGCGGAGATCGGCGGATCCGGCGGCTCAGCCGCCGATCATGGACATACTGCGCGCGGGTTGGACGAAATCCGGGTGGTTGATCCGGTGGCCCGACCACTTTCCCCAGACGTTCGCACGGATGAGCGCCAGGAGCTCCTCGTCTGTCGCGCCGTCCCGCATCGGCCCGCGGAGATCCGTCTCTTCCAGCGCGAACAGGCATGCGCGGACCTGACCCTCCGCCGTCAGTCGTAGCCGGTTGCACGTGTCGCAGAACGGCTCGGTCACGCTGGCGATCACGCCCACCCTGCCCGGAGCGCCATCGGCGAACCTGTACGACGTGGCAGGCTCGTTGTCGTGTCCCGCGGCTGCGAGCGGGAACGCCGCATCGATCGCCTCCAGGATGCGGGCGGATGTCACGACCTTCGCGCGCTCCCACGCGTGCTGGGCATCGAGGGGCATGTACTCGATGAATCGGACCTCGTAGCCTGTCTCGCGAGCCCATCTGGCGAAGTCGACCACCTCTTCGTCGTTCGTCCCGCCGATCACCACCGTGTTGATCTTGATCGGGGTGAGCCCGGCCGCCTCTGCGGCCTTCAGGCCGGCGAGTACCTTGTCTAGCGCGTCGCGCCGGGTCATCTCTGCGAACCGGTGCCGCATCAGCGAATCGCACGACACCGTCGCGCGATCGACGCCCGCGTCGGCGAGCGGCTGCGCCAGCCGATCGAGCAGCACTCCGTTCGTGGTGATCGAGATGTCGAGATCCGGGCCGACCTCGCGGAACATGCTCACGAGCGTGGGGAGGTCGGCCCTGACGGTCGGCTCACCTCCGGTCACCTTGATCGATCCCACACCCAGTCCCACGAAGATGCCCAGGAGTCGCGTCAGCTCCTCGAACGACAGGATCTCGTCCTTCGGCAGCCAAGTGAGACCGTCCGCCGGCATGCAGTACGTGCAACGGAAGTTGCAGCGGTCGGTCACCGAAACCCTGAGGTCGTCGGCGATCCGGCCGAACGAGTCGATGAGCGGTCCATCGGCGGGCGGCGGGGCGGTGGGAGGCTGCCACGCGTTCATCTGAGCAGCGTACCCGGGAGAGAGCGTCAAGCGCTACGGGTCTTCCGAGGGCGCAGGCAGGAGTCCCTCGATGAGTCCGATGCCCTCGGCGAGCGCAGTGGCTCGTGGCCTCCCTTTCTCGACCTCTGCGGCGACGTGCATGCCCAGAAGGAACGTCGCGAGAGGGGTCCCCTTGCGTTCCACGCGGTGTGCGACCTCTCGTGCGATCCGCAGTAGATCTTCGGTGTCCCGGTCGGTCAGAGGTTCCTGTCCGCAAGCAGCAGCCAGATCATCGATCCACTCACCCATCGTTCCTCCTCGGCCTGGTCGGTCGGCCATCGAACGGTACCCCGCCGAGCGGGCGGCGAGATGGGAGGATTGGCGGATGGACACCAAGCCCCGCGCCGCGATCGTGACCGTCTCCGACGGGGTGACGGCCGGGTCCCGTCGGGACACTTCCGGGGACACCGCCGAGACGCTGCTCCATGAGGCAGGCTTCGATGTGGCCCATCGAGTCGTCGTGCCCGATGATCGTCCTCGCATAGAGCAGGCGCTCCGCGACCTGGCTGCCACCTATGAGCTTGTGGTGACGACCGGCGGCACGGGGTTCGGGCCTCGGGATGTGACTCCCGAGGCCACTAGAGCCGTGATCGATCGCGAGGCTCCGGGCCTTGCTGAGCTGATGCGCTCGGTCGGCCTCGCGCACACGCCGATGGCGGCGCTGTCGCGGGCCGTGGTCGGGAGTCTGGGATCCACGCTGATCGTGAACCTCCCAGGGAGCCCGAGAGGCGTTCAAGAGGGTCTCGAGGCGATACTGCCGGTCGTGCCGCACGCGGTGGAGCTGCTGGCCGGGGCCTCGGGAGAGCATCCCACCGGTCATGGTGAGGGGGATGACCAGCCGCGAGCCGATCCCGGCGCGCTCCCCGGCACGGTCACGATCACCGCCGTGAAGCAGATCGGCGCCCCTCCCTGCCCCGTGGGCTCGCGGATCGTCCTCGGATCCGGGGGACCGCTGGAGGGCACGTTGGGGTGCGCGGAGTTCGACGCGGCGGCGGTCCAGGCGGCGTCGGAGTCTCTGGCCGCCGAGGACGCCGTTCCTCACACCCGAGTCTTCCATCACGACCTGGGCGACATAGAGGTGTTCGTGGAGCCGCACCCGCGTCTCGCCACGCTCGTCGTGGTATCCGCTACGCCGGTCGCCGAGGAGCTGCTCAAGCTCGCTCCAGGGCTCGGCTATAGAACGATCTTGGTCGAGCCGCGTGCCGAGCGGATCAGCGCTCAGCATCACACGCTCGCCGACGAGGTCCGGTCGTCGCCCGACGGCGTTGCTGCGGACTCGCGAACCGATGCTGTGTTCACCGATCACGACGCTCCCGGAGTCGCGGACTCTCTGGCGACCCTGCTCCGATCGCCCGCCCGTTTCATCGGCGTCATGGGAAGCCGACGGCACGTGGGTCCCTACGTGGAGACGCTGCAAGGGATGGGGTTCGGTCCCGACGACCTCGGACGGCTGCGATCTCCGCTCGGTCTGGACATCGGCGGGAAGCGTCCGCAGGAGATCGCGCTGTCGATCGCCGCTGGACTGGTGGCTGCGCGTTCGGGCCGCGAGGGTGGCTGGATGGATGCGCCTTGACTGGCTCTTCCGAGCACGTGAGGAAGAACCGTGAGCACTGGGACGGCTACAGCGCGGCCTATCAGGAGCGGAACGCGAGCCAGCTCGATCGTTGGGACCGCCTCGGCTGGGGGACCTGGGACATAGCGGACGACGAGCTACACGCTCTCGGCGAGGTACAAGGGCTGGACGTCTTGGAGTACGGATGCGGTGGCTGTCAGAGTGGGATCCGTGTGGCCAAGCGTGGCGCGCGGGTCACAGGGCTCGACTTCTCCCTGGCCCAACTCCTCCACGGACGAACGAAGATGACAGAGACGGGCGTGCGGTTCCCGGTCGTTCAGGCCGACGGGGAAGGGATCCCCTTCCGCGACGAGAGCTTCGACCTGGTGTTCTGCGACCACGGCGTGATGGGGTTCGCGGATCCCTACCGAACGGTGCCAGAAGTGGCTCGGGTCCTGAGGCCCGGGGGCCGATTCGCGTTCAACGGCACTACCCCGTGGATCTGGGTAGCGTGGGGCGAGGAGGATCTGCCGCCTGCGCGTGAGATGCGGCGCGACTACTTCGGTCTGAGGAGCGCCGACGTGGACGATCCCGACTGGAGAACGACCGAGTTTCAGCTGACGTACGGTGACTGGATCCGCCTGTTCGGTGCGAGCGGTCTGGTGGTCGAAGACCTGATCGAGCTCCGTCCATCCCCCGACGCCACCACGACGTACCCGGACTACTCGAGCCTCGAGTGGGCACGGGCCTTCCCGAGCGAGCACATCTGGAAGGTGCGGAAGGCGTTGGGTGTCCCCAGCTAGTCTGCGTCAGACTACTGCCACGATGCTCGCCTCTGTGGCGCTCGTGGCCGCCGGCCTCAACGGCCCTCCTCCTCCAGCGCCGCAAGACGATCGTCCGAACATCATCGTCATCCTCACGGACGACCAGTCGTTCGATACGCTGCCGTCACATCCAGCGGCGATGCCGTGGCTGCAGGACCAGATCCACGATCCGACGGGCAGCTGGCTGTGGTTCCCCAACGCGTTCATCTCCACGCCGATCTGCTGTCCCTCGCGCGCGACGATCCTCTCGGGGCGATATAGCCACCACACGAACGTGCGCACCAACGACGACGGAGAGCGGTTCGATGACTCGGACACTCTCGCGACCTGGCTCCACAACTCGGGATACTTCACCGGACTGGTCGGGAAGTACCTCAACCGATATCCGTTCGGCCGTGCGCCGTACGTTCCCGCTGGATGGGATCGATGGGTAGCCAAACGGAACACCGCCACCACGACGACATACTTCGACTTCGGGTTCGTGGATCGGACCATCCCGCTAACGACCGCGCACGGGGCCGGAACCTATGCGACGGATCTCTTCGCGGATCGCGCTGTGGACTTCATCAGGGTTGCGCCGGCCGAGCAACCGTACTTCCTCTACTTCGCGACCAGCGCTCCGCATCCACCGTGGACCCCACCACCACGACACGCCGGTGCGTTCGCAGGCGTGCCGATCTCAGTTCCACCGAGCGTGAACGAGCGGAACGTCTCGGACAAGCCGGCCTGGGTGCAAGCGCTGGATCCCCTCGATGGCGACGATCTCTCCAGACTCATGAGCGAACGCCGGCGTGAGCGGGCAACCCTCCTTGGGGTGGACGACGCGATCCGGCGGATCGTCGGGGCGGCCGAGGCGCGAGGCGACCTGGACCGAACGATCATCTTCTTCCTCACGGACAACGGCTTCTCGTTCGGCGAGCACAGGATCCGCGGCAAACGCTGTCAGTACGAGGAGTGCATCCGAACGCCCTTCGCGGTGCTGGTTCCGGGAGGGGAGTCTGGACAGGTGAACGGCCTGATCTCCAACGTGGACCTGGCCCCTACGATCGTCGACCTGGCCGGGATTCAGACGGCTCCGCTCGTCGACGGTCGCAGCTTCAGGCGGGCGCTGGCCGGGCGACCGTGGAAGGGCCCGCCCGGAGTGCTGCTCGAATGGGCGGGCGACGATGAGGTCCCAGCCTGGCAGGGCGTGCGGACGCGCGACTTCGCCTACGTCGAGAGCGCCGACGGCACCGTGGAGCTGTACGACCTTACGGGAGCGCTCGGACGCGCCGACCCGTTCGAGGTGAAGAGCCGGTCGGACGATCCCAGGTATCGCGTAGTGGTCGATCGCCTGGCCGCGTTGCTCCGACGGCTGCGCTCCCGTGAGCTCCATCGAAGCTAGACTGCCTCATCGTGCCGCAGTCTCCGGGACCGATCATCCGGCCGGCGTCGTCGGATCGTCGGCGTCCAACCCGTCCTCAGATCGCTCGCAGGCGCGCGTTCGCGGCGCTCCTGTTGGTGCTCGTGGTGTTCCTCGCCTGGCAGTTCTGGCCGGCCGGTGGGTCGACGAGCGCCGAAGGCGAAGGCGGTCAGCAGGGACAGGGGAACGGCAGCGGCGCCGGCGGAGGAGGCAGCGGCGGAGGTGCGATCGGGCCTGACAACCCGATCGAGCACGTGGTCTTCCTGGTGAAGGAGAACCGAACGTTCAACAACTACTTCGCTACGTACCCGGGCGCGGAGGGAACGACGACCGGGGGGACCTTGACGTGCAACGGGAGCGTGTGCCGACCCGGCGACGACCATAAGTTGACTGTGGCCCCCGACATCCAGCCGCATGACATCACTCACGGCTTCTCATCCGGGCTGTATGCGATCAACGGCGGCCAGATGAACGGCTACAACATCATCGGATCGGGCCAGGACCTGAGCGGGTACTCATACTTCAAGCGCGAAGGCATCCCCAACTACTGGGCTTACGCGGATCGCTTCGTGCTAGCGGATCACTTCTTCACGTCCATGTACGGACCCACGTTCCCGGAGCATCTCTACACGGTCGCCGCCCAGGCCTATGGCATCGTCGACAACAAGACGTCCACGGATCACGTGGGTAACTACTGCGACGACCCCACGGAATTCACCCCGCACTTCCGGCAGGATCTGACCGCGGCGGAGAAGCGCAAGATCATGCAGTACGAGCAGAACTTCACGGACGACTTCCCGAACATGATCTACAGGATCAACCCCTACTGGGAGAGCATCCGGACCTGTATCGACGTGAAGACGCTGCCGGACAAGCTGGAGAAGGTTGGTGTCGATTGGAAGTACTACGCCAACGTCGACCAATGGATGAACGCCCTCCAGGCGATCAGGCATATCCGCGAGGATCCCGTGAAGTGGGGGAAGGTCCAGCCGCCCGAGAACTTCATCAAGGACATCAAGGCGGGTGAGATGCCAGAGGTGTCGTGGTTGATCCCGCCAGAGTCCTACAACGAGCACCCCGGCGAAGGTGTCTCGGTGTGTGCGGGCGAGAACTGGACCGTCACGCAGATCAACGCCGTCATGCGGAGCGAGTATTGGGCATCGACGGCCATCGTGGTCATCTGGGACGACTTCGGCGGCTTCTACGACGGGGTCGCGCCACCGCACTACGACGTCATGGGCCTAGGCCCACGCACGCCGGCGCTGATCATCTCGCCCTACACTCGAACCGGTGATGGTCGGGCAGGCGGCTACGTGGACGACACCGTGTATGAGTTCTCCTCGGTCCTGCGGTTCATCGAGGAGCTACACGAGCTGAAGCCGCTCACCGAGCGGGACGCTCAGGCGAACCCTCTCGAAGGGGCGTTCGACTTCTCGCAACCGCCGAACACGGATCCGCTGATCCTGAAACTCCGCGACGAGTGCCCGTACGGGACGTCGTTCGCCGACATGGTGCCGGGGAGTCCAGCCGTTCAGGGTATCGGCGTCCCATGGGGATAGGACCGTCAGGTGGGTAGCTGCTCCAGCTCGCCGCTCTCCACCCGTTCGCGCCACCAGGCTTGACCGTCTTCGGGCAGCGTATAGATGGGGTCGTAGTAGGGGTGGCGACGCGTGAGCGCGTCGGGATCGTCGTCCTCGATGCCGGTCCGGTAGTTCTTGGTCCAGTACGAGATGCCCTTGGTGCGGTCGTAGTCCTTCAACATGTGCACCCAGCGCTTGCCTACGAAGGGAACATCGCAGACGACGCGCGGCGTGGCGAACCCCGGCATGTATCCGAGCAGTTGGTACTGAAGTTCCTGGGCTTCTGCGACCGACGTTCGCCAGTGCTCGGCGTTGGGGATCATGTCGCACATGTAGAAGTAGTAGGGCGTGATCTTCGCGTGATCCAGGAGCATGAAGCAGAGCTCCAACAGGTCGTTGGGTGCGGTGTTCACGCCGCGCAGGAGCACGCCTTGATTGCGAACGTCGCGGAAGCCAGCCTCGAGGGTGGCCTGCGCGGCCTTGCCGACGAGAGGTGTCACCTGCTGAGCGCAGTTCACGTGCGTGTGCAGTGCGATGTCGACACCGCGTGAACGTGCCGCGGAGGCCATCGTCTCGAATCCGGCGCGAACGTCGTCTTGCAGGAAGTGCTGTGGCAGACCCATCAGGCCTTTGGACGCGATGCGGATGTCGCGGATGTTCTCGATGGCCAAGAGCTTCAGCACGAAATCCTCGAGGCGCTTGATCGGAACGTTCGCCATGTCGCCGCCCGAGACGACCACATCGCGGACCTGCGGGGTCCTTCGCAGGTAGTCGAGCATCTGCTCCCACCGGTCGTTCTGCTTGACCTCGAACTTGTACTTGAGCACCTGGAGCGTGTCGTTGCCGACCAGGTCCATCCGCGTGCAGTGCCCGCAGTACTGCGGGCAGGTCGGGATGAGCTCGGCCAGAACCTTGGTTGGGTAGCGGTGTGTAAGGCCCTCGACGGCCCACATGTCGGCCTCGTGTAGAGAATCGCGTGAGGCCATCGGGTGGCTCGTCCACTCGGTCTCGCGTTCGCTCAGCGCCGGGGCCATGTATCGGCGGACCCTGTCGCTCCTAAGGTCGTGCTCCTCCATGGTGTTGACCATCTGTGGTGGGATCAGCATGGACATCGTGGCCCGCTCGTGCTGGTCACGCTCGATGTCGGCAAGAAGGTCGTCGGTCAGGTTCTCGCCGAGGGCCTCCTTGAACTCCTTGAGGTTCTTCACGCTGTGAGCGCGCTGCCACTGAGCGGACTCCCACTGCTCGACCGTCACCGCGCGATAGCCGGGGAGGCGCGTCCAATCGGGTTCCACGTAGTCCCGCTGCATCGGGTACTCGAACGGCTGCAGGGTGGCGTGGGCGTGAGCCTCACGGTGCCCCGGGCGGAGGTTGGCCCGTTCTGGGTGGGTCTCCACGCTCATATTCCACACCTCCCTGGATCTGCGCTGACGGGCGTTCGATGTGCGTTCCGACGGGATATCTGACGGAGGAACTCTAGGATACCCGAGGATCATCCGGTAAGACTGTCGGTTGACCGGAAGATATCCGGTGAAAGCGTGTTAAGGGAGGGTCAGCGTCGGCCGCGAGGGCCGCCGCCACCACCGTCCCGGCGCGGGCGACGCTCCATCCTGACCTCGGGGACGTGCTTGGGGAGCCGAGCGCGCATCGGAGCGTGGCCGGTCCGTTCGAGCCTCACCATCATGTGGTCGGGGAGTTGCTGGCGATCGGTTTCGCGCCAGCCGTTCGCGAGCAGGTGCTTCAGGCGTGCCGCGGCCGTCTTTCGGAGCTTGTCCGTACCGGGCACGCGAACGTAGAGGCGTTCGTGGAGAACCTGCTTGTAGTCGGGCATGGCTCGCAAAGGGTAGCAGGCGCCGAATGCCCTACAGCGCCCGTGCGTCGCAGCCGATAGCTCCTACGTATGGGGGCTCCGGCCGGTGGAGTAGAGGCCGTCCTCGGAGCGGTGGCGTTCGCGACCGAACGCTTCCTTCGCGACGAGGACTGGCAGGATCGGATCGCCGAGGTGCTCGAGCACCTCGGCTCTGCCTTGGAAACGTCTCGCGCATACCTCTTCCAGAACACCCGCGGATCCGATGGCCGCCTGTGGATGGACCTGCGGTCCGAATGGGACTCGGAAGGCACGCGCAGGATCTTCGAAGACCCCACCAACCACCTCCACCCATACGCGCCCGACTTCTCCCGATGGATCGAGCTCCTCGGCCGACGCGAGGTGATCCGATCAGCGATCGTGGATCTGCCCGAAGGCGAGCGCCGTGTCCTGGGGCGCGAGGGCGTCCGCAACGTGCTGGCTGTTCCGATCTTCATAGGCGCAGAGTGGTGGGGGTTCTTCGGCCTGGACGACGCGAAGGACGGGCGAACGTGGTCCGACGTGGATGTCGACGCGTTGCGGGCGACCGGGGGCGCGCTGAGCGGGGCGATCGCACGTCAGCGGGTAGAGCAGACACGCCATTTCACAGAACAGCAGTACCGCTCGATCGTAGAACACATCCCGGCCATGACCTACATCGAATCGGTCGTGGAGTTCGGTCCGACCGTCTACATCAGCCCGAACGTCGAACAGATGCTCGGGTACTCCCAGCAGGAGTGGCTGGGCGACCCGGAGATGTGGAACAAGATCCTGCATCCCGATGACAAGGCGCGAGCGATGGCGGAGATCGAGCGGCATAAGGAAGCTTGCGAGCCCTTCTCTTTGGAGTACCGCATGTTCTCCAAGGACGGCAAGGTGGTGTGGGTGCTCGACCAGGCGAGCATCGTCAGGGATGAGAGGGGGCAACCCTGCTACTCACACGGTGTCGTCATGGATATCAGCGATCGCAAGCATGCCGACGAGCAGGTCGCCTTCGCGGCGTACCACGACGAGCTCACCGGCCTGCCGAGCCGGTCGATGTTCGAGGAGTTGCTCGATCTGTCGGTCGCGCGCGCACAACTGCACGATGGGTCCGTGGCGGTCGTATGCGTTGATCTGGATGACTTCTCGCTGGTGAACGACAGCATGGGGCACGTCCAAGGTGACGAGCTGCTCAAGATGGTGGCGGGCCGGCTCCGGGAGGCCACCCGCGAGACCGACCTGGTCGCGCGGCGCGGAGGCGATCAGTTCCTGCTCCTGCTCGCCGACCTGGAGCTGGAGGAGCGCGGCGAGACGGATGCGGCGATGATCCGGGCCGAGTCGGTCGTTCATCGGGTGCAGGATGCTTTCGCGTCGCCGTTCACGCTGCAGGGAACCGAGCTGTACCTGTCGGCCAGCATGGGTATCAGCCTGTTCCCTCAAGACGCCGATGACGTCGCTGCGCTGCAGCGGAACGCCGAAGCAGCGATGTATGAGAGTAAGAAGGCCGGGCCTGCGGGCTACGTGGTCTCAGCTCGGGGCACGATCGATTCGGGTGCCAAGCTGCAGATGGTGACGCGACTGCGCAGGGCGGTCGAGAATCAGCGGTGGATCCTTCACTACCAGCCCGTGATCGAGCTCGAGACGCAGAAGATGATGGGCGTCGAGGCCCTGGTCAGGTGGCTGGAGCCCGACGGAACGATGGTCCCGCCCGGAGAGTTCATCCCACTCGCTGAAGAGCTAGGGTTGATCGAAGCTATCGGCGATTGGGTCGTCAAGGAGATCGTCTACCAGGCTCGTGCGTGGTTGGACCTGGGGATCGACCTCGAGATCGGCTTCAACCTGTCACCGCGTCAGTTCTGGCAGCCGGACCTGGCCGAACGCGTGTTGTCTCCGATCAAGGGCGGCGGTCTGGACCCCGCCCGGATCGTCGTCGAGGTGACCGAGTCCTCGGCCATGATGGATCCCGATCGCGCCCAGGAGATCCTGTGGGATCTGCACGGGAGCGGTTTGCGGATCGCGATCGACGACTTCGGAACCGGGTACTCGTCGCTGTCCCGCTTACGTGAGGTTCCGGTGGAGATCTTGAAGATCGACCGCTCGTTCGTCTCCGGCGTCGATCAGGACCCGCAGGCGGCGAGCATCGTCTCGGCGTTCATCGAGCTGGCAGGTGGACTGGGGATGACCACCCTGGCCGAGGGCATCGAGACGCTTGGTGAGCTCGACTTCCTGATCTCACGCGGCTGTCAGCTGGGTCAGGGATTCCTCTTCAGCCGGCCGGTGCCGCCCGAGGAGATCATCGCGTTCGCGCTCGGCGGAGTGCCGGCCGTGACCGGGACCGCTTGAGCCGGCTCAGCCCAAGACGTCGCGAACGCGTCGAGCGATAGCCTCGGCGTCGATCCCGGCCCATGTCCGGAGCTCAGTGGGCGTCCCCGAACCAGGCATCCCGGTCACGCCGATCTTCTCCACGCGACCCGTCAGCGGACCGGTGGCAGCCAGCGCTTCCAGCACGGCGTCGCCGAGGCCGCCTTCGATCCGGTGATCCTCGACCGTAACGACAACACCCGTCTCCTCGAACGCTTGACGAAGGGTGGGCCCGTCGATGGGTTTGACCGAGTAGGCGTCGATCACGCGGATCGCGATGCCCTCGGAGCCCAGGTGCTCCGCGGCCTGCAAACAGGTGAAGAGCGTGATCCCGGCTCCCACGAGGGTCGCGCGATCGCCCGCGCTCGACTTGAGCGTCTTCGATCCCCCGATCGGGAAGGACTCGTGATCGGGGTAGTGCACGGGGGTCGCCTCGCGCGTCGTTCGCAGGTACGAGATCCCATCCAGATCGCACATCTGCTCGACGAGCTTGATCGTGGCGTGCCCGTCGGCCGGGTACAGCACGGTGGAGCCCTCCAGCGCTCGCATCATCGCGATGTCCTCGACCGCCATCTGCGACGGACCGTCCTCGCCGATGGAGACGCCGGCGTGCGATCCGCAGAGGCGGAGGTTGGCCCGGGAGATCGCCGCCATCCGCACGAAGTCGGCCGCCCGAGCCATGAACGCCCCGAAGGTGGCGCTGAACGCGGTCTTGCCGAGCGCCTGCATGCCGACCTGAGCGCCGACCATGCACTGCTCGGCGATGTACATCTGGAAGAACCGCTCGGGCGCGACCGCCAGGAAGTCTTCCGTATACGTGGAGTTCCCGACCTCGCCGTCCAGCACGACCAGATCGGGTCGGTGGCCCGCGAGCCAGGCCAGCGCATCGCCGAAGGCCTTGCGTGTGGCGACCGCCTCCGCGTAAACAGGCGCGGACGCCGGCGTGAGCGGCGCCACGAGGGCAGGCTTGAACGCGAGCGGAGACGGAGGCGTGATCGAGACGGAGCGCTCGCCTCCAAGCTCCACGATCGCGGCGGCGGCTTGCTCCACGGAGAGCGCCTTCCCGTGCCACCCATCCCTGTCCGCCATGAGGGAGACGCCGTGACCCTTCTCGGTCCGTGCCACGATCAAGACCGGTCCGTCGGATGCCTCGGCCGAGGTGTAGGCTTCGTCGATCGCCTCGACGTCGTGCCCGTCGATCTGCAAGGCGCGCCAACCGAAGGCTTCAGCTCTGGCGGCGTAGACGTCGCTGTGCCACTCCAGCATGGTGGGGCCGCGCTGACCGAGCCGATTCATGTCAACGATGGCGATCAGGTTGTCAACGCGGTGGAACGACGCGGCCGCCATGGCCTCCCACACCGAACCTTCCGCCATCTCCGAGTCGCCGCACATGACCCAGACGCGACCCGGCCCGCCGTCCAGGCGCATGGCCAGCGCCATCCCGAGTCCGATTGGGAGCCCCTGGCCGAGCGATCCGGTCGCCACGTCGACCCATGGCAGCTCGGGCAGAGGTGCTGGGTGACCTTGGATCGGGCTCTCGAACCGACGGAGCGACAGCAAGTCGTCGTCGTCTATGGCCCCGATCGCCTTGAGCACGGCGTAGAGCAACGGGGCGGCGTGTCCTTTGGAGAGAACGAACCGATCGTTCGCAGCGTCGTGCGGATCCTCCACGCTGGTCCGGAGGTGATCAGCGTAGAGAACGGCCGCGAGGTGAGCCGCGGACATGGATGACGTCGGGTGTCCCGAGCCCGCGGCTGTCGTGCACCGGATGCTGTCGATCGACAGCTGTGCCGCCAGCTCGTTCCACAGGTGCGTCCGGCCGTCCATGCATCCCCCATCCGTAGTCGAAGCGACGCAAGGGTACCGCCCACCCACCCGAGGCGTGTCGGACGCCTGTGCGTTGTACCCTCGTGATGCGATGGCTCCATCCTCCACCTCATTCCGTGACCTCGGCGTGTCCGATGCCGTCATCACGACACTCGCGCAACGAGGCATCGACCGGCCTTTCCCGATCCAGATCATGGTGATCCAAGACGCCACGGCCGGGCGCGACACCCTGGCGAAGTCGCAGACGGGCTCGGGCAAGACCCTCGGTTTCGCGATCCCGATCGTCGAGCAGCTGGATCCTGAGGCTGCCAAGCGACCCGAAGCGTTGATCCTGGTGCCCACGCGCGAGCTGGCTCAGCAGGTGAAGGACGATCTCACAGACATCGCCAGCGCGAAGGACCTGAAGACCAAGGTCGTCTACGGCGGCACCCGTGTGACCGATCAGTCGAAGGGGGTCCGCGAGGCGCACATCCTGATCGCCACGCCGGGGCGTCTGCAGGATCTTGCCGACCGAAAGCTCGTTCGATTGGACGCCGTGCGGATCTTCGTGCTGGATGAGGCCGATCGGATGCTCGACATGGGCTTCCAGCCCCAGGTGGATCGCATCGTTCGGCTCTTGCCGCGGGACCGACAGACCATGTTCTTCTCGGCCACGCTGGACGGTGCCGTCGGTCGGATCGCCGAGGTGTACACGCGCAACCCGGTTCGACACGAGATCGAGTCCGAAGGCAAGACCGTAGACGAGGCCGATCACCGGTTCGTCCCTGCCGGCGCGCACGAGAAGCTGGACAAGCTCGTCGAGCTGGTGGGTCAGGAGCAAGGACTAACGCTGGTATTCGTGAACACGAAGCGCAAGGTGGACTCGCTCGCCCGTCAGCTCCGTGCCCAGGGTGTTCCGACGGTGACGATGCACGGTGACATGACACAGCAGGCACGCGAGAAGGCGCTGCAGCGGTTCGAGGACAAGCACGTCGGAGTGCTGGTTGCGACCGACGTCGCCGCTCGTGGTTTGGACCTGGATGACATCACCCTCGTCGTGAACTACGACCCGCCGCTCGAAGACAAGGGCTACGTCCACCGCGTCGGGCGGACGGCACGGGCCGGCCGCACCGGCACGAGCGTCACGTTCGTCACCCCGGACCAACAGGGCGACGTCAGTCGCATGGCGGCCCGCTTGGACCTGCATCAAGAGTTCGAACAGGAGGGGATGAAGGTGTCGCCCGCACGCGTGGTGTTCAGCGGGTCTTCACGGGGGCGCCGTTCAGGATTGCGAAAGCCGCGGCGCCGCTGACCCCGTTCAGGCCGAGTGTTCGACGACCGAAAGCGAGGCGCGTCGGTGCAGAGCCATGATCTCGCCGGCCGGTACGGGGCGGGAGAAGTAGTAGCCCTGACCCATCGGGCAGCCACGGTCGGCGAGGAACCGCCACTCTCCTTCGGTCTCGATCCCTTCCGCGAGCGCGATCATCCCCAGGTTCTGGGCGAGCGCGATCATGGCCGACACCATGCTCGCTGCGTCTCGGTCGGTGTCCACATCGCGGACGAACGACCGGTCGATCTTCAAGACGTCGACCGGCATGTGCTTCAGTCGTGCGAGCGATGAGTACCCGGTCCCGAAATCGTCGATCGCCAGCCGGAGCCCTCGTTCGTGCATGTCCTGCAAGATTCGCTGGATCCGGTCCGGATCCGTCATCGCGGTGGACTCGGTGATCTCGACCGTGAGTCGGGTCGGATCCATCCCAACCGACTCGATGCGGGACATGATCTTGTCCACCACGTCGGGCTGCCAAAGCTGGCGCGGTGACAGGTTGAAGCTGATATCGAGCGAGAGGCCATCGGTCCGCCATGAGGTGTCCTGGCGGCTGAGCTCCTCGACCACCCAATCTCCGATGGCTTCTATGAGGCCCATCTCCTCCGCCAGCGGGATGAACTCACCGGGCGGTACCAAACCGCCCCCCGGTTCGGGCCACCGGATCAGAGCCTCAACGCCAACCATCGAGGCCGTCGACAGGTCGATCAGAGGTTGATAGTGGAGCACCCAGCTCTGGTTCTCCACGGCCCTCCGAAGGCGGGTGCTGAGGGCCAGCTTGCTCATAGGGTCTACGTCGCCTCCTCCGTGCAGCACGTAGCCGCCGGGGTGCGACCGCTTGCTCCGGAACATGGCGGAATCCGCGTGCTTCAAGAGGGTCTCGGCGTTGTCCCCGTGGTTCGGGAAGAGGCTGATCCCCAGGCTGGCGGTCACGTAAAGCTCTGTTCCCGCTATCTCGAACGGCCGCCGGAGTGCCGACTGGACCCGTCCGGCGACCGACTCGGCCACGAGCGAGACCCCGTCGCCGCCCGGCAACGAGGTGGTGCGCTCCAGATCCGACAGGAGCATCAGGAACTCGTCGCCGCCGGGGCGCGCCACCAGGTCGGTCTCCCGTGTTGCTTCCCGCAGGCGCTCGGCCAGCTTCACGATCAGATCGTCGCCGGCCTCGTGACCCAGGCTGTCGTTGACCAACTTGAAGTTGTCGACGTCGACCGATATCACGGCCACCCCCAGCTCATACCTACGCGCCCGGGCGAGCGACAGCCCGAGCAACTCGTCGAACAGGACGCGGTTCGGCAGGGCGGTGAGCTTGTCGTGATACGCCAGGAAGGCGATCTGCTCCTCTGCTTCCTTGGACTCCGTTATGTCCAGCATCACCCCTTGGACGTGAGTGGGGATCCCGAGTGGGTCGTGGATCACCACGGCGCTGTCTCGGAACCAGACCACGCGTCCGTCACGCGCGATCAAGCGGTACTCGTAGGTGAACGGCTCACCGCTCTCGCGGCCACTGAGGTACGTGGCGATCGCGTTGTCGCGATCCTCGGGGTGGAGATGCCTGGCCCACAGCTCGGCGTCGTCCAGATACTCCTGCGGGGTGATGCCGAGGAGTTCATGGATCTGCGGGCTCACATAGCTAGTGGTCATTCGTTCGTCGGCGACGTCCACGTACACGATCGCGGGGATCTGCTCGACGAGGCTGCCGTACTTCGCTTCCGCTTCCTCCAGCCGACGCTCTGTCCGGACGGAGTCGGATACGTCGACCATGAGACCGAGCCAGAACCGCGGGCGTCCCAGGTCGTCGCATACCAGGACGGCGTCCTCGCGGACCCAGACCTCGCGTCCATCGCGGTGCAAGGCGCGGTACTGCTCGTGGAAGGGCTCTCCCGTCGCCACCGAGCGGTCGCTCGATTCCACGACGCGATCCAGGTCGTCGGGATGGACGAGTTTTCGCCATGGTTCGACGGGCGCGAGCCACTCCTCGCGCGTTACCCCGAACAGATCCAGGACGCCCGGGCCCACGTCGACCATGCCGGCTCCCTCGCTAACGCTGTCGATGTAGATCACAGCCGGCAGCCTGTCGATCAACCCGCGGTAGCGCCCTTCCAGCTCGCCGTATCGGCGCATGAGGGAGGTTGCGTCATCAGGCAACCCAGGTGAGTCATCGAGGAAGAATCCCTCCTGGGCGGTCAGCGCGTCAGTGATCCCTGGATCGAGGTCGTCAAGCATGCTCGTGGCTACCTTCTTCGAGGTAGTTCTGCCACCAGTCATCGGCCTGACGGCCACAAGGCTTGAACGAGAAACCGGTTGCCTCGAAGGGACCTTCAGCAGCCAGTTTCGTCTGGCAGGAGCGGCCGCAGCAGGAGCCCATACCGGGAGCCGTCACTGACCCACGGGGTCAGCTGGTTCGCCTGCTTCACGAGCGGCAGTAGCGCGGCGGCGTCGTCATCCGTCACGGCGCCACACCGCATCCCCTCCGGCCCGTTCTGCAAGGGGTCGCCGAACGTGAGGAGCCCCGGCGTGAGTGGCCAGTCGATCGGCGGCTGGACGAGCGTGTCGTCCGGACGATAATCGCCGACGAACACCCGCAACCCGGAGGGCTCGAACATGCCCTCGTCCGCGACCGTGCCCTCGGGCAGCCAGCTCAGGTCCGTCGCCTGGTTCTGGAACGCCAGGAGATCCTGCCTGGCTTGGAACTCGTCAGGGCTCATGCCATCCGGCTGGGTGTCGAGCAGGCCGAGCGCGTAAACCTGAGTCGTGTGCACCTGACCGTCGATGGTGAGCGTGAACGTAGTGGTCGGCGCGTCGGCGATCCCGACGCTGCCGAGATCGGAGTAGTCCCGGTCGACGTCGAGCCCCGCCTCTACCGCCTCCTGCAGCAGCAGCTCGATAGCCTCGGGTGTGAGCTGCGACTGCGACAGAGCCGGGAGCGCGGGACCGGGGTAGATCTCGATCTGCGCACCCGGCACGACCACGAGTCCGTTGCCGAAGAGCGAGAACATCGGCATATTCGTGAGGTTCCACTCGATGGGCACGAAGCCCCCACCCTGTTCGATGCGCAGGACCACCTGGGTCGCGCCCGTGTGATAGGAGATGCTGCCCCCGTCACCCGCTCCGTCGTCCGTAGGGGCGTTCGCGCATGCACTGCCGAGTATCCCGACGGACAGCACCACTGTGCCGATGAGTCTGGACCGCATCGTCCGTTCCTCCTAGTTCCGGGTTCGAGCTTGGACGCACCCAGCCTCGATCGGGTTCCCGCCGGTCACGATAGGCTCCGGCCATGTCCGGGACCATGCGCGCGCTGCGCAAGATCGCCCCCGGCCCCGGTGCGGAGCTGGTGGAGCTACCCATCCCTGTTCCCGGTGAAGGCGAGGTGCTCGTTCGCGTGCACGCGGCCTCGATCTGCGGCACAGATCTACACATCTACGACTGGAACGAGTGGGCCGAGAAGCGGATCGGTCGTCTCCCCATGACGTTCGGCCACGAGGTCGCCGGGACGATCGAAGCTGTCGGAGCAGAGGTGCATCACCTGGAGCCGGGAGCGTTCGTGGCGGCGGAAACGCACATCGCCTGTGGGCAGTGCTCGACCTGTCGGACAGGCCGCGCACACATCTGCGAGAACCTGCGGATCCTGGGCGTCGACACGGAGGGAGCGTTCGCCGACCACGTTCTGCTTCCTGCGGGGAACGCTTGGGTGGTGGGTGAGGGGATCCATCCCGACGTTGCCTCGATCATGGAGCCATTCGGCAACGGCGTGCACGCCGCGTTCGGCACGGGCGGAGGTGAGGACATCGCCACCAACGCCGTTGCCGTGATCGGCTGCGGGCCGATCGGGCTGTTCGCGGTGGGGATCACGCGATCGCTAGGGGCATGGAAGGTCATCGCGATCGAGCCCAACGCTTATCGGCTGGAGATGGCATCGGCGATGGGTGCAGACCTGCTCGTCGATCCCGGTACCACGGATCCGGTGGCTGCGGTCATGGAGGCGACGAACGGCGGCGGCGCCGAAGTGGTGCTCGAGATGAGTGGCAACGCCAAGGCGATAGATCAAGGAACGCGCATGCTCGCTCGGGGCGGCCGCCTATCTCTGCTGGGGCTGCCAGATGGACCTGTCACGCTCGATCTGAACGATCAGGTCATCTTCAAAGAGGCACGGCTCCAAGGCATCACGGGTCGAGAGATGTTCCGCACCTGGCAGCAGACCACCACGCTCCTTTCCACCGGGCGGGTCGATGTCGCGCCCGTCATCACACATCGCTTCGGACTGGAGCGGTTCGAAGAGGCATTCGCGGCCACCGCCTCGGGACGATCGGGGAAGGTCATCCTTCTCCCGGAAGGGTAGAGCTATGGGAGCACTTGACTACCTGAAGGACGAACTGCAGCATCTGAAGGAACAGGGCCTGCTGCTGCATCCGCGAACGTTGCAGGGTGCGACCGGCGCTCACGCGAGGTTCGATGGCCGTGACGTGATCAACCTGGCCTCTAACAACTACCTAGGTCTAGCGAACCACCCTCGGCTGAACGAAGCAGCCGCCTCCGCAGCCCGGGAGTTCGGCGCCGGGACCGGCGCCGTTCGCACGATCGCAGGCACCATGACCATGCACCGAGAGCTGGAGCAGCGGTTCGCAGCATTCAAGCATGCCGAGACGGCGCTGATGTTCCAGTCTGGATTCACGTCCAACGCCGGGACCGTGGCCGCGATCCTTTCGAAGGACGACGTGATCGTGTCGGATCAGCTGAACCATGCGTCGATCATCGATGGCGCCCGGCTCTCACGAGCCGAGATCAAGGTGTTCCCGCACAAGGACGTCGAGGCCGCCGACTCGTTGCTCGCCGAGACCGCCCGGCCCGGGCGTCGGCAGCTGCTGATCACCGACGGGGTCTTCAGCATGGACGGTGACATCGCCCCGTTGCCGGCCCTGGTCGAGGTCGCGGAGGGGCGCGGAGCGATCATGATGGTGGACGACGCGCACGCCTCCGGCGTGCTGGGTTCCGGTGGCGCCGGGACGGTGGACCATTTCGATCTCCACGGACGCGTCGACATCCAGGTCGGAACGCTGTCCAAGGCGATCGGCGTTTTGGGTGGGTTCATCGCCGGTCCTCGGCACCTGATCGAGTGGTTGGAGAACCGTGGCCGCCCGTTCCTCTTCTCGACCAGCGCCCCTCCGGCGGTCGTGGCGGCTTGCTTGGCTGCTCTGGACGTGATCCACGACGAACCCGAACGGCTGGAACGGTTGTGGTCGAACACCGAGCTGTTCAAGGAAGGGCTGCACGCGCTCGGTTTCGATACCGGTGGCTCCGAGACCCCGATCACTCCCGTCATCATCGGCGACGAACAGCAGACGCAGGAGTTCGCGCGTCAGTCGTTCGAGGCCGGTGTGTTCTGTCCCGCGATCGTCTTCCCCACGGTGGGCCGTGGAGCGGCGCGCGTACGGACGATCGTCACCGCCGATCACACGCAAAGCGATCTGACCCAAGCTCTCGACGTCTTCGATCGTGTCGGCCGTCAGCTGGGGATCCGCTGACAGGGGTAGATGAGCCTCTAGTCGGTCTCGTCTCCCAGCATCGAGCCGTCGAGACCTTCGGTAGGGTGGCGATCGTGGGAGAACGGGAAGCCCTCCGCGATCGACTGGGCCAGTTCGGCGTGTGGACCTTCGCCTTCGACTCTCAGGCCGCCGCCGACGTTCGGCGCAACGCGCTCGAGATCGAGTCGATGGGCTTCCGGGCGCTCTGGGTTCCTGAGGGCTTGTCATCCCGAGATGTGTTCGCGCACCTGGCCTTGCTGCTTTCGGCTACCGATCGACTGACGATCTGCTCGGGGATCGCGAACGTGACCGCCCGTGATCCATGGGTGATGGCTTCCGGCGCGGGCACGCTCGCCGACGCGTGGCGGGACCGCGTGGTGCTGGGTCTGGGCATCGGACACCCGTACACGACGGAGTCGCGAGGGCAGACTTGGGCCAGGCCGCTCGAGCGGATGACCTCTTACCTGGACGCCATGGACGGTGCTCCGTCGAACGGACCTCCGCCGGATCCGCCTGTCCGACGTCTGATCGCCGCGCTCGGCCCGAAGATGCTCGCGCTTTCGGCCGAGCGAGCGCTCGGCGCTCACACCTACTTCGCGCCCGTCGAGCACACGGCCGCGGCTCGGGCGACGCTCGGCCCGGACCCGGTGCTGGCCGTCGAACAGACGGTCGTCCTTTCGGTCGATCCGGGCGCCGCTCGACACATCGCGCGCGACTGGGCGCGTCATTACCTGGAACTAGCGAACTACGCGAACAACCTTCGCCGGATGGGCTTCTCCGAAGACGATCTAGCCGACGGAGGGAGCGACCGACTGATCGACGCGACGATCTCCTGGGGAGACGTGGATGCGGTGAAGGGAAGGGTTGAGGAGCACCTGCAGGCGGGAGCCGACCATGTGTGCGTGCAAGTCATCTCGGGCGACGACTCTGACGCCTGCGTTCCGCAGCTGCGGGATCTGGCGTCTGCGCTGCTCACCGGCTAGGAGCGGTCGCGCAGACGCGTGAGGACCGCCTCGCTCTGGAGCTCGCGGAGTGCGTCGCGGCCGATCCACCGAGCGCTCCGTGAGTCGAGCTCGAGGAGGCGCCGGGTCTCCGCAACGGCGGCCGCGTTCAACGCCAGACTGCGCTTGCCGATGTTCCTCAGCGCCCAGCTCACTGACTTCTTCACGTAGTTCCGTTCATCGATCGCCCCTCGCCGGATCACGGGGAACCATGACGCGAACACGTCATCCGGTGACGTCCGGTCGTGTACCGCCCACCCCGCGATCATGGCGAACCCGGCACGCTTGACGAACGCCTCCTCCCTGCGCACCCACGACCTCGCCATCCTCGGCCCCGACGGGCATCTCTCGAAGAGGTTGCCGCACACCTGGTCGCAGACGTCCCAGGAGTCGAGGTCAGCGACCCATCGCTCCATCTGCTCGTCGGTGACGAGCGCGGTGTCATCCACCATCGACGCGAGGATGCGTGCCTCGCCGATGCCGGTCTCCCAAAGACCGAGAGCGAGTTCGTGATCCGGGCGGTGGCGCCGCGCCAGGGTACGCAGGTTCGGGAGGGAGACGCCGATCGCTCGCTCGACGTTGATGCCCACCCGTGCCATCCCCGGTAGGCGGCTGGGGTCGGCGAGAGTACGCAGCTGATCGATCACCTCGCTGGTCTTCGCGTTCAAGGCCTGACGCTCCCTACGCCCGGTTCGGGATGGCGACCAGGTGCAACCCCATCCGGCGGATCCCACGGATGATCCGAGGGCAGCGCTCGGATCGTGGCGCTTCGGTCTCCACCTCCGTCGTGCAAGAGGACGATGGAACCGGGCCGGACGGCAGCGAGCACCCGTCTGACGATCCGCCGCGCCGACGTCCCTTCCGTCCAGTCCCCGGCGTCGATGCTCCACGTCACGACCCGCATCCCCTGCCTACGAGCCTCCTGCACCACCTCGCCATCGTAGCTGCCGCCGGGCGGGCGGAAGAGCCGGGTCCGGACGCCGAGCGCGGAGAGGTGACGCGACGTACGCCCGATCTCCTCGATCATCCGCCGCCGCCCCAGGTCGGCGAGCGGAGGTTCCAGCGGGTGGTCCCAAGAGTGGTTGCCGATGCGCATGCCGGCCTGATCGACCATCTCGACGATCCTCGGGTACCGCTCGGCGAGGTAACCAACCATGAAGAATGTGGCCCGGACGTGGAACCGACGGAGGATCTGGATCACCCGACGTGTTTGGGCGGGCCACGGGCCGTCGTCGAACGTGAGGGCCACTTCCCTCCGGGCCAGACCGCGGCCCATGGGCACATCCCGCTGCCGAACGATCTCGCCCGAGACCTCGCCCTCGAGGGTCACCCGGCGGATCCGGAAGCGGCGTAGCGTCCGTTCGGGGTTCCCGAGGCGACGACCGCGGAGTAGCTCCACGGAACGACGCGTACCCTCCGTGCGGTCTGCGCCATCGACGACCGCGATCGCGTCGCCGGTCGTTAGTCGGGTTACCTCCGATGCCTCGACGCCGTTCAACAGGATGCTTCCCGGCGTGTCGACCGGGTCGAGCACGACGCCGGAGACGGACACGAGTCGTCCATGGTGCGCCCTGAGCGAGAACCGAACGATCGCTTCACCGAAGGTGGTTCCCGGTGGGAGCTCGTGCGGCGCGTCGCCCACGGCGATCCTGATAGGAGGCGGAGCCTGGGGCTCAACGGGGCCGCAGGCGGCCAGGATCGCGGCGCACAGGACGGACGCCGCGCCACACCGCGCGGAGCGGAGGGATCTCCCGGCCATGGGAAGCCTCCATGGTGCCACGGGCGTCAAGGAGACGCCTGGGATGATGGGAAGGTGGAAGAGGGACGCGTGTCCGCGCGGACGGGAACGATCCTCAGGGTCGCCGATATCCTGGCGCTGATCGCGTTCGTGCTGGTCGGGATCCGGTCGCACTATGGCAGGGAGATGCCGGTCGTGTTCCTCCGAAACGCCGTGCCGCTGCTGGTGGCCTGGTTCGTCGTGGCGGTCCCCGTGGGCACCTATCGGCGACCCTCCCCGCGTTCGCTGGCCGTGACTTGGGTCTTGGCGGTGCCGATTGGCCTGGTCGCGCGATCGTTCATCCTGGGGTCCCCGACGGGGTCACGGCTCGCGACCTTCCTAGGGGTGGGTCTCGCGTTCACGCTGCTCTTCCTCGTCGCCGGGCGCCTGCTCGCTGGGCTCATCCAACGGCGGGTGCTCCCGGTGGGGCCCAGAACGTGATTCGATAGCGGCTATGAGCCACGACCCACCGGAGCTCGACCCGGCGGAGATCCCGGACGACGACCCGAGTCTTGAGGCGACCCGGAAGCTCATCGCCGCGACCGAGGAGCTCCGCGCCCTCCTGGCGCCCCTCACTCCCAACGAGCGCGAGCGCGTGCTCGAACTGGCCCGTTGGCTGAAGGACAACCCCGAGGGGTACTGAGCCGGCTAGTACCGGTAGTCCTGCTTGGGCGGCTGCAGACGCCGGTCCAGGTCCCTCTCGAATCGGCGTGCCTGTCGCCGGAGCAACAGGTAGGCGATGTATCCCAGCACGATCACGGTCATCACCACGGTCAAGATGATGAAAACCGTCGCCTTGACGACCGCGCCCAATACGCCGAACGCGGTCGCTACCAGCACCAAGAACAACAACATCCAACCCATACACCAACCCTACCGCGTCGTCCCTCGAACGTTCGCTCGCAAGCGACGGGCGGGTCACCGGCTGCTCGGGCATACTCCACCTCGATGGCCGACCTGGAGGGGTACCGTTCTCCGCTCGCACCCGACGCGAATCAGGGCACGGTGGCGATCGTCACCGGAGGCGGAACCGGCATCGGCCGCGCGACGGCGTGGGAGCTCGCTCGATCCGGCGCGACGGTGGCTATCTGCGGACGGAGGCCCGAGCTGCTGGAGGCCGTGGGCGAAGAGCTAACGGCCGCCGGCCACGGATGCCTGGCAGTGCCGACCGACGTGCGTGAGCCGGACCAGGTCCGTTCGTTCCTCGATCTGGTGGATGCACGGCTGGGAGCCGTGGACGTGCTCGTTAACTGCGCGGGCGGCCAGTTCGCGGCGCCGCTCGAAGACATATCGCTCAAGGGTCTGCGTGCCGTTCACCGACTGAACGTGGATGCGACCTGGGACGTGACCCAGCATGTGGCCGCGCGATGGATGATCCCGCGCCGCTCGGGGTTCGTGGCGTTCGTGGGGTTCAGCCCGCGCCGAGGCGTCCCGACCATGATCCACTCGTCCACCGCCCGATCCGCCCTGGAGACGTTCGCGGCTGGGATCGCCCAGGAGTGGTCGAAGTTCGGGATCCGCGCGGTGTGCATCGCCGCCGGTTTGATCCGAACGGAGGGCTCCCTGCAGTACGGAGGCCAGGCGCTGATCGACGAGTTCGCGGCGCAGGTGCCGATGAAACGGGCCGGGTCGCCGGAGGAGGTGGCGTCGATGATCGCGTTCCTGGCGTCGCCGGGCGGCGCCTACGTCACCGGCGCGACGATCGCGATCGACGGCGGCGCGGACACCTGGGGTATGGGGATGCCGCCACCCGATATCGAGCCTTAGCCCGAGGTGGCGTGAGCTGGTGGGGGTTCAGCCGGCGGGCGAAGCCGAGCGGCGCACCGCGCGCACGATGCCGTCGTAACCGGTGCATCGGCAGAGGTTGCCGGCGAGCGCGATGCGGATCTCATCCTCGGCCGGGTCGGGGTTCGCGCGCAGGAGAGCCGAAGCCGAGATCAGCATGCCCGGCGTGCAGAACCCGCACTGCACGCCACCCTCCTCGAGGAAGGCCTGCTGCAGGGGTGCGAGACCCTCGGCGCCGGTCAGGCCCTCGACCGTCATGACCTCGCGACCTTCGGCCTGTAGGGCGAGGTACGAACAGGAGTTCACCGGCCTGCCGTCGAGGAGCATCATGCAGGCGCCGCATTCAGAGTCGTCGCACCCTTCTTTCGAGCCGGTGAGCCCTATCTCGTCGCGCACCGCCTTCAGCAGACTCAGGTGCGGGTCGATCTCGACCGGGTAGTCGGTGCCGTTCACGTTCAGGGTCGCGGCCACCTTCATGGGCCGTCTCCTCCCGAGCCGTAGAGCGCGTCGCTCGCGGGGATCTCGACGCTCTCGCCGCGCGCGCGTGCGAGCGCGGCCGCGATGGCTCGACGAGCGACGACCTCGGCCATCGCGAGCCGGTAGTCGGCCGAGGCTCGGACGTCGCTGATCGGGGCGGAGCCGGCGGCGGCTGCGCGCGCCGCCGCAACCATCGCCGCGTCACCACCGTCGGTGTTGATGAGCGCCTGCTCGGCCTCAGGGATCCGGCGGATCGTGGGCGCGAGAGCGGTGATAGCGATGCGGGCGTCGTCCACCGATCCGGCGTCGACCACGACGACGGCCGTGGCGCCGACCACCGCGATCTCCATCTGCCGGCGGTACTCGAGGCGGACGTAGGCCGAACCGGTACCTGGAGCCGGCTCGGGGAGGTCGATCGCGACCAGGAGCTCGCCCGGCGCGACCACCGTCGCGCCGGGGCCCGTCCAAAGGTCTCCGATCGACACGCTTCGCTCGGCCTCGGCCGAGCGAAGCGTCACGGTGGCGCCGAAGCACAGCAGCGGACCCCCGGTATCCATAGCAGGGGACGCGTTCATGACGTTGCCGCCGATCGTGCCGTTGGCGCGGGTCGCGTGCGATCCCACGATGGCCGATGCGTCGGCCAGTGCCGTGTACCTCACCCTGACGGCGTCGCTAGCCACGATCGCCTCGTGCGTCGCGAGGGCGCCGAGATGCAGCCCTCCGTCGGTCTCGGTGAGATCGCGCAACGCCTCGATGCGGTCGATCGCGACGATCGCGTCGGGCAGTGGCGCTTTGCCCTGGCGGGCACCCACCACCAGGTCGGTCCCGCCGGCCACGGGTCTCGCTCCCGCGCCGAGCGCGGCCATCGCCTCCTCCAGCGTCGTCGCTGATACGAACGACCTGGTCATGCCTCCACACCCCGAGCCGCCGCCCACACACGTTCCGGGGTCATGGGCATCTGCCGTACCTGGGTTCCGAGCACCTTCGTGATCGCGTTGGCGATCGCCGCCGCGGTCGGTACCTGCGGGGGCTCTCCAACCCCTTTCGAACCGCGAGGACCGGCCCCCTCGGTGGCCGTCTGGATCCAGTCCACTTCGATCTCGGGCGCGTCGGCGCTGGTGACGAGCTTGTAGTCGAGCAGCGCCGGGTTCCGTTGGCGCCCCTGGTCGTCGATCTGCGTCCCCTCGCTGAGAGCCAGTCCGACCCCCATCACCACTCCGCCGGTCACCTGTCCGTCGGCGCCCTTGCGGTTGAGGATCATCCCCGAGTCGTGCGCGGCGGCGACCTTCAGAACACGCACGACCCCCGTGGCCCGGTCGACCTTCACGTGCGCCGCCTGGGTGATGAGCTGGGGCGTCAGGAACGTCTCGTTCCCGATCCTCCCGACGCACCCGCCGGTGTCGCCGGTCGGGGCCTGGGGCACGTCCCCCGAGCCCTTGCCGTGGATCGTGCCGGCCCCGGCAAGATCCGCGATGGTTACCGAGCGGTCGGGAGAGCCCTTCACGCGCACGGCGCCCTCCACGAGCTCGAGGTCCTGCCGATCCACCTCGAGCTCCTCGGCGGCCGCGCCCAAGAGCTGGTCACGCACGTCGGCGGCCGCTGCCAGGATCGCCCGCCCGCTGTTGTAGGTGGTCTGCGATCCGCACGAACCCATGTCCCAGTTGGCCGCGGCCGTGTCCTGATACAGGATCGTGAAGTCCTCGGGTTTCATCCCGAGCTCTTCGGCGACGAAGATCGGCATGGCCATCACGGCGCCGCTTCCGTTCTCCTGGGCACCGGTCACGATCGTGCCGCTGCCGTCACCGTTGATGTGAACGTAGGCCCCCGACGGCGCCGGCATGCAGGGCCACCAGCCCACTGCGACCCCGATGGCCTCGTCGTCGGGCAGCTCGCGGTCGTATCCGATCATCTCCACCGCGCGCTCTAGCGTCTGTTTCATGCCGATCTGGTCGAAGACCTGGCGCGTCGGGCCTTCGGAGCCGGTCTCGATCAGGGTGCGTCGCCGTAGCTCGACGGGATCCATGTCGATCGCGCGCGCAACCTCGTCCATGTGCTGTTCGAGACCCCAGCAGACCTGCGGCGCCGTGGGCGCGCGGACCGAGCCCGACGGCTGGCTGTTGGTGTAGTTCAGGTGGGACTCCACGAAGATGTGCTCGATCTGATAGGGGCCGCAGGCGTGCATGGCCGCCATCTGTCCCAGGAAGCCCCCCTCGCCGCAGTACGCCCCTTTGTCGAGGACGAGCTTCGCCCTGCGGGCGACCAGACGGCCGTCGCGCGTCACGCCCGTCTCGAACTCCATCACGATGCCCTCGCGGCGTTGCGCGATAGCGACGAACTCCTCGCGCCGGCTGAACACCAGTTTCACCGGTCTCCGAGCGGCGCGGGCGAGAGCGGCCACCTGCGCTTCGAAGTGCAGATCGCACTTCGCGCCGAAGCCCCCGCCCAGGAGCGGCACGACGATCCTCACGTTCGCCTCGGGGATCTGCAGGGTCTGCGAGACGCCGCTGCGGGCCGTGTACGGCACCTGCGTCGAGGACCAGATCGTCACCTCATCGCCCTGCCACTGGGCGAGCACGGCCCTTGGCTCGATCGGCACCCCTTGCGACGCGTCGGAGACGTAGCGGCCCTTCACTACGACGTCGGCCTCGGCCATCGCGGCGTCGGCGTCACCCTTGACGATCGTGTGATAGGCCATGGTGTTGCCGCTGGCGACGATGTTCTCGTCCTTCTCGTACGACCCAAGATCTGGATGGATCAAGGGGGCGTCAGGCTCCATCGCGGCGACGAAGTCACCGACCACGGGTAGGGGGTCATAGTCGACCTCGATCAGGCGCGCGGCCTCGGCGGCGATCTCCTGGGTGAGCGCGGCCACGCCCGCGACGATCTCACCCTCGAAGCGAACCACGTCCTTCGCGAATAGCGTGCGATCTTGAACGAAGCCTCCGAACCGCACATCGGGAACGTCGTCCTGGGTGATCACCGCGACCACGCCCGGCAGCGCCTTGGCCTTCGTGGTGTCGATCCTGAGGATGCGGGCGTGCGGATGGTCGGCGTACCGGAACCTCGCGTAGGTCTGACCCGTGAGCGTCAGATCGGCCGTGTAGCGCCCCGACCCGGTGACCTTCTCCTCACCGTCGGGACGCATGAACTCGGCAGGGGGAGTTCCGATGTCGGTGTCGGCCACGTCACTCCCTTCGGGCTCGAATTGATGCGGGTGCCGCATGGTATACCGCCGAGCTGATCGATCGGTCGCCTAGTCGCCGGTCCCTCGCGGAGCGAGCAGCCCGCCGCCGATGATCCCGAGCGTTGCGACCACGATCACACCCATCGCCGCGCGCAGGCTCACGGTCTGTGCGACCCAGCCGAGGAGCGGCGGGCTCCAGACGAAGCCGGTGTAGCCCACGGTCGTCACGGCCGTGATCGCGGCGGTCGGGTCGTCGGTCTGCGTCCCGGCGAGTCCGAACGCCGCGGGGCCGGCCGCCGATAGCGTGAAGCCGAGCACCAGGAACCCGAGGCCGACCACGATCGGCTCGTTCGCAGCCACCGCGATCATGCCTCCGATCAGCGAGCCGACACCGGCCACGACGATCGTCGTCCGACGTCCCACGCCGTAGAGCACCCGTCCGGCGAACAGGCGCCCGACGAACATCGAGGCGGCGAACGCCACGAACACCACCGCCGCGACCGTGGCCGACGCGCCGAGTTCATCTCGCAGGTACAACCCGGCCCACGCGTCCATGGACCCCTCGATCAGGAACGACGCCAGCACGACGACCGCGGGAACGACGAGCGCCGGGTAGCGGAACAACGCCGAGATCGACAGCAGGGAACCGTCACCCGCGGCGCTTCGGCCTCTGGGCACGGCGGCCCCCGTCCACGCGGTCGTGATCGCGAGCGTGGCGGCCGAGTACGCCATGGCGACACGGAAGTCGACCCCCGCGGACAAGATCACGCCCGCCGCGAGAGCACCCGTCACTCCGCCGAGGGCGTAGGTCGCGTGCATCCACTGCAGGACCGGACGACGGATCGCGGATTCGACGCGCTGGCCGGCGACGTTCAGGTAGACGTCAACCAGGCCGTTGCCCACCCCGGCCAACGCGAACCCGATCCAGATCGCGGAGCTCGGCAGAGCGGCGAGAGCGATCGTCGCGATGGACATCGAGCCGAGCGCCAGGGGCACGGTGAGCGAGAGGGAGAGCTGGCGCATCCGGGGCGCGATGATGAGCATCACCACGAGAGCCACGATCGAGAGCAGCGTGTAGCTCAGCCCGATCCCGGCGTCGGACATCCCATGCAGACGCTGGAACTCGAACACGGCTATGACCCAAACGCCCCAGAACTGGCCGAACGTCCAGTACCCGGCGACGAGCGACGGCACGCTCCTTCGACCGGCGGGCTCGAGGAGCGAGGCGGTCGCGCCCGGTTCATGCATCGGCCCATCATGGCATCCGTTGAACGGCGAGTCAGACTTGACCTCGGGACCCGCGCCCGCGCTATGCTCCGCGGACGATGGCCGGGGGAGAGGTTCAACTAGTCGAGCTGGTGAAGCGCTTCGGCGACTTCACCGCAGTGGCGGGCATCAACCTGCAGATGCCATCGGGTGAGTTCTTCTCCCTGCTCGGACCGTCGGGATGCGGCAAGACCACGACCCTGCGGATGATCGCCGGGTTCGAGCGGCCGAGCGAGGGCCAGATCCTCCTGGATGGGGTCGACGTCGGCCAGGTGCCGCCCCACAAGCGAAACGTGAACACGGTGTTCCAGAGCTACGCGCTCTTCCCGCATCTCAGCGTGGAGGAGAACGTGGCGTTCGGACTTCGCTACCAGAAGGCATCCAAGCAGGAGACCACCGAACGCGTCGGTCGTGCCCTGGAGCTGGTGCAGCTGGGGGTGTTCGCGAAGCGGCGCCCTGGGCAGCTCTCAGGCGGACAACAGCAACGCGTGGCGCTCGCTCGAGCGCTCATCCTGAACCCCGCGGTGCTGCTGCTGGACGAGCCGCTCGGCGCGCTCGACGCCAAACTGCGCAAGGGTTTGCAGATCCAGTTGAAGACGCTGCAGGAAGAGGTCGGCATCACGTTCATCTACGTGACACACGACCAGGAAGAGGCTCTCACCATGTCCGACCGGATCGCGGTGATGTCGCAGGGCCAGGTCGAGCAGGTCGGCGGGCCCAAGGAGATCTACGAGGAGCCCCTCACGGCGTACGTGGCGGATTTCCTCGGTGTGTCGAACCTGATGGAGGCCGAAGCCAAGGGCCAGACGACCGGTGGGTGCCGAGTGCTGCTCGGGGAGTTCGAGCTGGTGGCCGGCGAGGGGGAGTCGGACACGCTCGGCACCTCGAAGATCACCGTGCGACCCGAGCGAGTGAACCTGGAGGCTGCCGGGACGGCAGGCGAGAACCGCGTTCCCGGGATGGTCGAACGGGTGGTCTACGTCGGTTCGATCCTGCAGGTGTTCGTGACGCTCGCTCCCGGCCAGCGGATCCAGGTGTGGATCCAGAACGAGGGCGGTGGTGTCGCGTACCCGTCCGGAACCTCGGTCGCGGTCCACATGCCGCGTGAGGCGCTGAGGGTGCTCCCCGACGCTGGAACGCCGGTATCGATCGGCACCGACCTAGAGGACGCCGAGGCGAGCTGAAGCCCTAGAGCTGCACGAAGCTGCCGACGTCGCTTTGATCCTGGCCCCGCGTGAAGCGACGGTAGGCGAACCACCCCGCGGCGATCACGAGCATGGTCGAGATGAGCATCACGGTGGCTGCCGCGTTCACCGCCGGCGTCGGTGAAGAGCGTGCCGCGCTATAGATCTTCACCGACAGCGGCTCGGTGGGCGCCTGCGCCGACAGGTACCGGACTATGACGAAGTTGTCGACCGAGTCGGCGAAGACCAAGGCGATGCTCGCCAGGACGGCCGGCCACAGCAACGGCATGAGCACCCGACGGAGCGATTGACTGGGTGTCGCCCCCAGATCCATCGCGGCCTCCTCGAACTCCGGACCGATCGAGAGCAGCCGCGCTCGCACGATGATGAACGGATACGACATCTGGAACGTGACTAACCCGAGCACCTGCGCCGTCGTTCCCAGGCTGAGGAGGTCCTTGAACAGGTTCGTGAACAGAAGGAACAACGAGACACCCAGGATGATCTCGGGCACCACGAACGAGAACAGCATCCCGAAGTTCGCGCCTGCGGCGGGACGGCCGCGCCAGCGGTCGATCCCGATCGCGAAGAGCGTCCCGAGTGGGACCGCGAGCACCACCGTGAGCAGCGAGAGCTTGAACGTCTGGAACATGGCGGACCGTAGCGCCAGATCGGTCCAGAGCGAATCGAACGGGTCCTTGAACCACCACCGGAGCGAGAAGCCCTGCCACGTGCTCCGAGATCGTCCGGAGTTGAACGAGAAGATCACCGCGATGATCACCGGGACTATGGACCAGGTCAGGTATCCCCAGGTGATCGCCTGGAGGAACCGGGGCTTCCGCCACGGGTTCTGGAGCCAACCGCCACCCGCGCTCTTCGGGATATCGGTGAGCGATGGGGTGCCGTACAGCGCCTGATCCCTGGCGTCGCTCACGTGGCTCCCTCCGCGGCTCGGCGCGTGGCGCGCAGGTAGTAGAGCATCGGGAACATCACCAGCACGATCAAGATCAGGGTGAGCGAGCCGGCCTCCGGCCCCTGACCCGCTTGTCCCACAGCAGAGTCAAGAAGGTTGCCGTACATCGATGTCGTCGTGGCCCCGAGCAGGGTGTTCGTGTAGTAGTCGCCGAACATCGGCAGAGACACGATCACGAGTCCGGCCAGGATCGCGGGCTTGGAGAGCGGAAGCGTCACCCGTCGGAACGTCTGGAACGGGCTGGCCCCCAGATCGCGCCCTGCTTCCAAGAGGCTCTGGTCGATCCGATCGAGCGAACCGAAGAGCGGGAGGATCATGAAGGGGATGTAGCCGTACACGAGACCGAGCACCACCGTGACCGGTTTGCCCGCCAGCCACTCGACCGGCGTGGCACCGAAGATGCCCAGGAAGTCGTTCACGTATCCGTCGGGCGTCAACAAGCTCTGCCACGCGTACACCCTCATCAGGTAGCTGATCCAGAAGGGCGCGACCAACAGGACCAGGATCAAGCCCTTCCGCTTCCCGGCGTAGCGAGCCGTGTAGTAGGCGACCGCGTAACCGATCACCAGGCAGATCACGCTCGCCAGGATCACGTACTCGATGGTGCGGACCAGCGGGTTCAGGTAGATGCGATCGCCGGCGTAGAACTTCTGCAGCGTGGTCGCGAACGTGTCGAAGCTCCACCACCAGGGCTGATAGACGGGGAGCGGAGCCCGGAAGAAGGGATCGACGGTGCCGAACCCCACCGAGACCACGACGTAGAACGGCAGGATGAAGAAGAGGATCAGCCAGATGAGACCCGGAGCCGTGAACGACGGCCAGTACCACCGCGGATACAGTGCCCCGCTGCGGTCATCCAGCGAGTCCCGACCGCGCCGCTTGCTGCGGCGCGGTGCGACTTCCTCGTTAGCCACCGGCCAGGATCTCGTTCCAGGCGGCGAGCCACAGGGCGTCGGCCTCGGGCGTCAGCTCACTCTGGATGTATCCCTGGGTGAAGTTCTCCTCTCCTAGGATCGCCGTCGAGAGCGAGGGCGAGACGACACCCTCCTCGATCAGTCGATCCGGCACGATGGAGTTGAACGGCGGCTGATACCCGTTCCAGTCGGCGAAGTTCAGGTATCCCCACTTCTCGTCCAGGAAGAAGTTGAGGAACTCATGGGCCAGTCGCGGGTGCGGCGCGTCGGAAGGGATCGTGATGGTGTCGTTTCCGATCAGGCCCTTGTTGTCGCTCGGGTACCAATAGCCGAGCACGTCCTCGCTGGTGCCTTTCGGGAGGTAGTACTTAGCCCCGACGATATCGCCGGACCACGACTGGGAGACCGTGAACTCCCCCTCCGGGAGCTTCGCGTACGTGCCGTTGATCGCCAGGCGTGCCCCGTTGTCGTTGACCATCTGAAGTATCGCTTCCTTCGCGGCATCGATCGCCGCAGGGTCGTCCGAGTCGGGGTCGGTGACACCGTTGCGGAGCAGCATCATCCCGAGCGCGTCGCGGTACGAGTCGTAGTAGGCCACCGCGTCCTTGAACTCGGGATTGAAGAAAGCCTCGTACCCCATCGCCTCGGCCTCGGCATCGTCGACCCGGTCGCGACGGTAGGCGACGCCGGTCGTGTAGATCGTGTACGGGACGGTGTAGTGGGCGCCGAGGTCGTACCAGGGGCCCGGGTCCGAGAACGCCGGCCAGACGTTGGCCGCCAGGTTCGGGATCAGCTCCAGGTTGAGCGGCTGCAGGTTGTCGGTCGCCACCAAGCGCCGGATGTAATCGGTGGTCGGGAAGAAGACGTCCGCGGTCACCTGTCCCGCGACCAGCTTCTGGATCCCCTCCTCCATGTTGTTGAAGGTTGTCCACTCGATCGTGACGTCGTACTCGTCCTCGAACGCCTTCAGGACCTTCTTGTAGAAGTAGGCGTCCCAGTTGTAGACCTGGAGCGTGGCGCCGGCCTCGATCGGGGTGTCGGTGGGGATCGGGTCGCGCGTCAGAGGGAGCTCTACCGGGTTGTTCGGGCTCGCGATCGGGATCTCGCCTACCGCGGTGGAGCTTCCGGATCCGTTCCCGCCGCCCGGGGGGGTCGTGCCCGGCTTCGCGCACGCGGCCAGGATCGCGGCCAGGCTCGGCATGGCGATCGCGGTGCCGCCGGCTCGGCGGAGGAAGTCACGCCGGTTCATCGGGTGAGGTCGTCTTTGCGCTGGCATCTTGCTGAGCCTCCTCGGTGGGTTCGCTCGCGCCGGATTGACCGGTCATTCAACCCTATATGTTGCTGAGTACCATAGGTTCGCCGCGAAGCGCAAGGTTGGCCCGGCGGGTGCGGCGCGCCATCATCACCGTCATCTATGAGTACGCATCCCGAGGTCGTCGTGGTCGGTGCCGGCCTGTCCGGCCTGGCGACCGCGCACGAGCTCGTCGACGCCGGGTGTGAGGTCACAGTGCTGGAGGCGCGCGACCGCGTTGGCGGTCGCGTCTGGTCGGTCCGGCTGGGCAACGGAGAGATAGCTGAGCTCGGGGCCGAGTGGATCATGCCGCGCGACGAAGAGCTCCGTCGGTGGGCGGCGCGCTTCGACTTGGAGCTCTGCCCTGCCGGCATCGACTATGGGCGGCGCGAGGCGCGCGGGCCGGATGCGGCGAGCATCGAGGAGCAGGACGCATTCCTCGCGGCCGCGAACGACGCGCTCTCGATCCTGCCCGCAGACGAGTTCGCCGCGCTCACCGTGGGCACGTTCCTGTCTGCGATCGACGCGCCCCAGACCGGTCGCGCGGCCGTACAGGCTCGACTGCAGGGAACGTGCGCGCTCGACCTGAACCGGGTCGCCCTAAGGGCCATGGGCGAGCGCGGTGCGTTCGCGCCTCCTCGGCCCGCCACTTATCATCGCATCGGTGCGGGCAACCAGTCGTTGCCCGAGGAGATGTCGAGGTCGCTCCCCGACGTACGGCTCGGACACCGGGTCCGCTCGATCGCGCACGGCGCAGCAGGTGCGACGGTCCAGCTCGACGACGGGAGCAACCTGCCGGCCGACGCGGTCGTCGTGGCCGTGCCGGCTCGGATCGCGGCACGTCTGCGCTTCGACCCGTTCCTCCCCGAGGACCTGGCGATCGCGCTCCGTGAGCTGCCGATGGGCGCCGCGTCGAAGCTCGCGATCCCACTCGAAGGCACGCCGGCGCCGCGCGCCGTCCAGAGCGCCGAACAGCCGTTCTGGTGCTGGGTGGCGGATGGGACCGGTGGCTCGCCCAGACGATGTCTGACGTCGTTCGCGGGCTCGCAGGTGGCCCAGGATGTCCTGCTTGAGGGCGACGGCGACCCCGCACCGTGGGTGGAGCGGCTCTTCGCGCTGAACCCCGATCTGTCCGTGGCCGGCCCGCCCGTACTCGTGTCCTGGGCGGACGACCCGCTCGCGCTGGGGGCGTACTCCGCCTGGGACAACCGCTCCTGGGATCGCCTGGGTGAGTTCGATCGGACCGTGGGCCGCCTGGCGTTCGCCGGAGAGCACACCGCCGGGTCCGAGCATCACGGGACCATGGAGGGCGCGCTGCTCTCCGGGGTCCGTGCCGCCGGGCAGGTGCTGCAGCTCCTCGGCTGACGGTTCGCGGGTCCGAGCCGATACGATGCGCCCACCCCTGAGGCCGAAGAGAGGTATCACCGTGACCGACGATGCACCCGTCTTGCTGATCGAGGACCTGGGCCCCGTCAGGCGCCTCACCATGAACCGCGAACGCGCGTTGAACGCGCTGAACGGCGAGCTTACGAGCGCCATCTCCCAGGCGATCCGTGCCGCCGGCGAGGACGATTCGGTATCGGTCGTGATCCTGCGTGGCGCCGGGCGAGCCTTCTGCGCGGGCTACGACCTGAACGAGGATGCGGGGGTCGGACCGCTCGACGCCAAGCACTGGCACGAGGAGCTCCGGAGCTCGACCGCGAAGATGCTCGAGATCTGGGACTGCCCCAAGCCCGTGATCGCGAGCGTGCATTCGTATTGCCTCGCGGGCGGAACCGACCTGATGCTCGCGTGCGACCTGGCGGTCGCGGCCGACGACTCGTTCTTCGGCTACGTCGATGTGCGCTTCGGGTCCGGCGTGGTGTCGATGTTCCTTCCGTGGGTGGTGGGCGTCCGCACCGCGAAGGAGCTGTTGTTCACCGGTGAGGATCGGATCCCGGCGGACGAAGCCTTGCGCCTGGGATTGGTGAACCGCGTGGTGCCGCGGGACCAGCTGGACGACGCCACGCTTGCGCTCGCCGAAGAGATCGCCAAGAACGAGCCCTTCGTGATCCAGACGACGAAGCGTGCCGTGAACCGGGCGCTCGACGTGGCAGGCTTCCGGCAGGCGCTGGAGGCGAACACCGAGCTGGACGCCCTGATCGAGACCGCCGACCTGCCGGCGCGCGCGGAGTTCCGACGGATCACCACCGAGGGAGGGCTGAAGGAAGCGATCGCGTGGCGGGACGCGCGGTTCCGCGGCGAGCCATGACGCGCTGGAACCTCCGGCCGCTACTTGCGCCGCGCTCGATCGCGATCGTCGGCGCGTCGGAGGCCCAGGACAGCTGGGCGCCCGAGATCGAACGCTCGCTCCGCCACCTGGGGTTCGACGGAACGCTCTACCCGGTCAACCCGAAGTACGACGAGGTGTGGGGACGTCGTTGTCATGCGTCCGTGCGAGAGCTGCCGAGCGGGGTCGACCTCGCAGTCGTCGTGGTTCCGGCGCGCGTGGCGGTTCGCATGGTGGACGATTGCGGTCGCGCCGGGGTCCGGAGCGTCATGGTGGTCTCGTCCGGCTTCGCAGAGGCCGGCGACGAGGGGCGCGCTCTACAGGACGCGTTGCGGAAGAGCGCACTGCGGCACCGGCTGCCGGTGCTCGGGCCCAACGTCGAAGGGTTCGTGAACTACGTGGATCACGTGGCGCCCTACGGCACCACCCCGCCTCCCGAGCCCGTGGCTGGGGCGATCAGCGTCATCTCGCAGTCGGGCACGGTCGCCTGGACCATGAACCAGATGGCATCGGATCGCGGCGTGGGCTTGAGGATCATCCTGGGTGTGGGCAACGAGGCCGTGCTGGGGTTGGGCGATCTGTTCGGATGGGCGGCCAGCGATCCGCACACCAAGCTCGTTTGCACCTATGTCGAGACCATGCGCGACGTGGAGGGGATAGGCCGTGGTCTGGACGCGCTCCGCGCCGCCCGCAAACCGATCCTGGTCTGCGCGCCCGAGGGACGGAGCGAGGCGGCGCGACGTTCGATCGTGGCTCACACGGGGGCGCTGGCCGGCAACACCGCGCTCCGCGACGCGTGGCTCCGAGGCCGCGGAGCGATCCTGGTCGATGACCCCGTCGCCATGTTCGAGGCCGCCGTGCTCTTGTCGTACGGCACCAAGCTCCGCGCTTCGGGGGTCGCGGCGGCTCTGCAATCGGGTGGGGCATGCACGCTCTTCGCCGAGGCCGCCGGCGCTCAAGGTCTGACGCTCCCCGAGTTCTCTCCCAGCACGAAGCGCGAACTGCGGAAGGCGCTGCCGCACTTCGCATCGCAGAACAACCCGCTAGACGTAACGGGGCAGGCGGCCGTGGAGACCGATATGTTCTGCGCTGCGCTCGAGGCACTGTCGCGTGATCCCGCGGTCGGGCTGATCGCGTTCGATGCGTTCCCGCCCCGGCTCGAAGGCGAGGAAACCTGGGCGGAGCCGGTCCTGCGGAAGGTACGGGCGCTTCGGAAAGACACGGGCGCCTCGTTCGCCTCGGTGGCCATGAGTCCGATGGCGTACACCCCGGTCGCTAAGGAGTTCGTGAGGCGTGCGCGTCTGCCGTTCCTGCAGGGACATCGCGCGGCCGCAGGTGCGTTCCGGGCGCTCACGGATCTGCAGACCGCGCGCTCGCGTTCGATCCCGGACATCCCCGCGCACCCGAACCGCGCCAGGGCGATGCGCCTGCTCCGAGGGCTGAGCGGCCCGCTCGACGAAGCACAGGGCGCGAAGCTGCTGGAGCTCTACGGCATCCGCCGGCCGGAGGAGCGCACGGTGAGGACACCCGCCGCGGCCGCGGAGGCGGCGAGGGCCATCGGGTTCCCCGTAGCGGTGAAGGCCCTCGCCCCCGAGCTGCCGCACAAGGCGAAGCTCGGCGGCGTTCGGTTGTCACTGGCGAACCCGACCGATGTGGAGGTCGCCGCGGCCGAGGTGCTGCGGGCGGCTCGGCGCGCCGGCGCCCCGTCCGCGCGCGTGCTCGTACAGCAGATGGTCTCGGGGTCGGAGGTGCTGGTGGGCGCGGTGATCGACGAGGCGTTCGGCGCCTGCGTGACCATGCGGCCCGGAGGGATGATGGCGGAGGCGGGCGAGGCTCAGTTCGTGGCGGCCCCGCTCACCCGCGCTCAAGCGCTCGCATTCGTGCGGGAGCAGGCGTCTCGCTGCGGTCTGGCCGAGGCGAGTCACGACCTGCGAGCCGTGTCCCGAGCCGTCGAGGCTATCGCCCGAGCTGCGCACGACCTCCGCGGCCGTCTGACGTCGCTTGAGGCGAACCCGTTGCTGGTCTCGGATCGAGGAGCCGTCGCGGTCGACGCGCTCGCCGAGGCCTGGCAGCCCGCGTGATCTTCGGTCTGGTAGCCGCGCTCGGATTCGGCTTCGCCGATTTCGGGGGGGCGCTGGCCGGCCGGCGGATCGGGAGCCTCTGGACGGTGATGGTCGGCCAGGCATTGTCGGCCGTCGTGGTGACCGGGATCCTCGTGTGGTCCGGGCGGTCCCTCGCCGTGCTCGTCCCGGTCGCGGGGCTGGTGGTGCTGAACGGCATCTGCGCCGCGGTCGCCTACCAGACGCACTACCACGCGCTCGAGCTCGGGCCCGTGGCGGTCGTCTCACCCATCGGCGCCGCGTACGCGGTCGTCGGTGTGACGCTCGCGATCGTCTTCCTGGGCGAGCGACCGGGCCCCGTGGCGATCGGCGGCATGCTCGTGACCGTGGTCGGCGTGATGCTGGTATCGACCGATCTGCGCAAGTTCCGGGATGGTCTGCACGGCGTGGGACCGGGCGTGCCGTGGGCGGTTGCCTCCGCGTTCGCCTTCGGAGTGGCGGGCTTCCTGCTCGGCTATCTATCGCAACGTGGCGGGTGGATCGTGGGGCTTTGGGCCTCGCGCGTGGCGCAGGTCGCGTTCTACGTGCCGCTCGCCTTCTTGGCTCGTTCGCAGCTGTCACGGCTCCGTGACCGACGCGGGCTGAGGATCGCGATCGCCGCGGGCCTGGCCGACATCGTGGGGGTGATCGGGCTCGCCGTGGGAGCCGATCGCGGGTACGTCTCGGTGACGCTCGCGGCCAGCGCCATCTTCCCGCTCGTGGCCGTGGTGCTGTCCATCGTGATCCTGCGGGAGCGGTTGGTCCTCAACCAGCAGGCCGGGATCGCGCTCGTGGTCGCCGGCCTCCTGATGCTCGGCCTCGGCTAGTCGCGCCCCCATGCCGTTACTAGTCTGGCTCAGACTAGTAGGAGTGCCGCACTACGCTCGGTGGCGGTAGAACTCGACCGGCTCCGGATCGAGCGGGGTGTTGCCCAAGATCAGGTCGGCGGCCTTCTCCGCAACCATCATCACAGGCGCGTAGATGTTCCCGTTGGTCACGTACGGCATCACCGACGCGTCCACCACGCGCAACCCCTCCAGTCCGTGAACCCCCATGGTGAGCGGATCCACCACGGACATGTCGTCGGTTCCCATGCGGCAGGTGCACGAAGGATGGAGTGCTGTCTCGCCGTCCTTGGCCACCCAGGCCAGGATCTCCTCGTCGGTCGCCACGCCGGGTCCGGGCGACATCTCGCCGCCGTTGAACGGCGCGAACGCTCGCTGGTTGAGGATGTCTCGGGCCACATGGATCGCCTCGACCCATTCGCGCCGATCCTGATCCGTCGACAGGTAGTTGAAGCGGAGCGCCGGGTGCACGCGAGGGTCTGTGGTCGTGATCTTGACCGAGCCGCGCGCGTCCGAGTACATGGGGCCGATGTGGACCTGGTAACCGTGGTCGCCCGCCGGGGCGGAACCGTCGTAGCGGATCGCGATCGGCAAGAAGTGGAACATGAGGTTCGGGTAGTTCACGTCGTCGTTGCTGCGAACGAACCCACCGGCTTCGAAGTGGTTGGTGGCGCCCAGGCCTGAGCGCAAGGAAGAGCCACTGTGCGCCGATGAAGGGCCGCCGCCACATCTTCATCCCGGGGGCGACCGACACCGGGAGCTTGCACGCGTACTGGATGTAGACCTCCAGGTGATCCTGGAGGTGTTCACCGACGCCGGGGAGATCGTGCACCACATCGATGCCGAGCGGCGTCAGCTCGTCGGCGTTGCCCACCCCCGACAGCTGCAGGAGTTGCGGTGAGTTGATGGCCCCTCCGCACAGGACGACCTCGCCCGCGCGAACCTGCTGCGCCGAACCTCTCCCGTGCGTGAACTCCACGCCGACCGCGCGTGTCCCCTCGAACAGGATCCGCGTCACGAACGCCCGGGTCTTCACGTCCAGGTTGGGACGGCTCATCACGGGGTGGAGGTAGGCGCGGGCGGCGCTCAGCCGTCGGCCATGGCGGATGTTGCGGTCGAACGGAGCGAATCCCTCCTGGCGGAACCCGTTCACGTCGTCGGTGAGCGGGTAGCCGGCCTGCTGCACGGCCTCGAAGAACGCGCCGAACAACGGGCTGGTGGCCGGGCCGCGTTCCAGGACCAGCGGCCCCGCGCGACCTCGGAAGGCGTCTTCGCGATCCGCAGCCATGCAGCTCTCCATGCGTTTGAAATAGGGGAGGCAGTGCGCGTGGTCCCACGTCTGCATGCCGGGGTCGGCGCCCCACCGTTCGTAGTCGAGGGGGTTCCCGCGCTGGAAGATCATGCCGTTGATGCTGCTCGAGCCTCCCAGCACCTTGCCTCGCGCGTGGTACACGCGCCGCCCGTTCATGTGGGGCTCGGGCTCGGACTCGTACTTCCAGTCGTAGAAGCGGCTACCGATCGGGAACGCGAGCGCCGCCGGCATGTGGATGAAGACGTCCCAGATGTAGTCCGGTCGGCCGGCTTCCAGGACGAGCACACGGTTGGTCGGGTCGGCGGACAGGCGGTTGCCGAGGGCGCTGCCCGCCGAGCCGCCTCCCACGATCACGAAGTCGTAGAGCGCGCTGGCCATCTCGGGCGATTCTGACCCACCGGGAGGCCTCCCTGCACGCGCCCGGTTGCTCATATCGCAACCGCTACCTTGCGCGCGCGACACCGTTCACCCCAATATGGCCGTCTGAACACCCGAGGGGGAGCCGGTGGCTGACGCAACCGTTTCGTGTCGCAGCGTCTGGAAGGTGTATGGGCCGAAGGCTGATCGCATCGTCGGTTCACCGGATGCCGGGCTGTCCCGCCAGGAGCTCTTGGAGAAGACCGGGTGCGTGGCCGCGGTTCGGGACATCTCCTTCGACGTCGAGCGCGGTGAAGTCTTCGTGGTCATGGGGCTCTCGGGCTCGGGCAAGTCGACTCTGGTCCGGATGATCAACCGGATCCACGAGCCCACCGCCGGCCAGGTCCTGATCGACGGCGAGGACGTGATGAAGGCGAGCGACGATCGCCTGCGTGAGCTCCGCCGGGAGAAGATCAGCATGGTCTTCCAGCATTTCGGTCTCCTGCCGCACCGCCGGATCGTCGACAACGTCGCGTTTGGCCTGGAGATCCAAGGCAAAGAGAAGGCCGAGCGAACGGCCGCTGCCGACGCTGTCATCGAGAAGGTCGGCCTGGGCGGATGGGGGCAGGCGTTCCCGGAAGAGCTCTCCGGCGGCATGCAGCAGCGTGTGGGGTTGGCGCGGGCTCTGGCGAACGACCCGGAGATCCTGCTCTTCGACGAGCCGTTCAGCGCGCTCGACCCGTTGATCCGCCGCGACATGCAGGACGAGGTGATCAAGCTCCAGCGCGATCTGAAGAAGACGATGATCTTCATCACCCACGACCTGGCCGAGGCGCTGAAGCTGGGCGACCGGATCGCGATCATGAAGGACGGACACTTCGTCCAGGTGGGCACGCCCGAAGAGGTCGTGGCGCATCCGGCCGACGACTACGTGGCTGATTTCACGAAGGACGTCCCGAGGACGCACGTGCTGACGGCTCGTGCGATCATGCGCCCGGCCAACGGCCACCCCCCGACCGACGGGCCGACGGTCGCGCCGGCCACGATCGTGCAAGACCTGATCCAGATGGTGGCCGACGCCGACCGCACGATCTGGGTCGTCGACGGCGATGACGTCGTCGGGATGATCGATCGTGGATCGGTCATGGCCGCGCTCGTCGAGGAGCGGTAGCTCGTGGCGGTCGCGCCACCCCGCCGCGTTCGCCCACGCTCGGCGACGCTTCCGCGCCTGGGTCGGCTCTCCAGCCCCCCAATCCGTGGCCGAGGCGCATCGCGTGGGCCGTGGCGGCGATCGCCGTCGTTTGGATCGGGCTGACGTGGCTGAATCCAGGCTTCTCGGAGCGGTTGGTTGTCGATGTCACCGGCTGGTTCGATGCGTTCCGGGACTGGGCCATCCAGAACCGCACGACGAGCTGGCTGTTCGTCTACCTGATCACGCCGATCGAGAAGACGATCACGGTTGTCTACGACCAGGTGCTCACGATCCTCGAACGCATGACGTGGCTTGGCCTCCTCGTCGGCGCCGCATCGCTTGCTGGCCTCGTCGCAGGTTGGCGCATGGCCCTGCTCACGGCGGCCGGCGTCTTCACCTTCGGCCTCCTGGGCGTGTGGGAGGAGAGCCTCGAGACGCTCGCGCTTGATGCTGATCTCGGTGGTCACGGCGCTCGCGATCGGGATCCCGATCGGGATCTGGGCGGGCCGCCGCCCCAACGTCGAACGCGTGCTCCGACCCATCCTCGATGCGATGCAGACGATCCCCGCTTATGCCTATCTGCTTCCGTTCGTGTTGCTCTTCGGGATCGGTGAGCCCCCGGCCTTGTTCGCAACCCTGGCGTTCGCGTTGCCACCGGCGATCCGGTTGACAGCCCTCGGGATCCGGACGGTGCCCGAGACCTCGCTCGAGGTCGCCGACTCGTTCGGTTCCACTATCCGCCAGAAGCTGCGACTGGTGCAGGTGCCCCTCGCGAAGCCGTCGATCATGCTCGGGGTGAACCAGACGATCATGATGGCGCTCGGCATCGTCGTGATCGCCGCGTTCGTCGGTGCGGGTGGATTGGGACAGAAGGTCCTGGATGGCCTGCAACGGCTTAACGTCGGCGAGGCGCTGAACGGTGGGATCGCGATCGTGGTGATGGCGATCGTGCTGGATCGTGTCACGACGGCGTGGAGCCAGCGGGAGCGCCGGAAGACGAAGCCGCTCAGGGTGTTCGGTCGGGTCATCTCCCGCCGGATGGTGATCACCGCGGCGATCCTGGCGACGATCGCCGCGGTGCTGATCGGCCGCGAGGTCTTACGCCAGCAGGAGTTCCCGCCCGCCTGGGAGACGTCGGTCGGGGCGCCCGCGAACGCGGTCGTCGATTGGTCGCAGGAGAACCTGGGCGACGCCACGAGCGCGATCAGCGACTTCGTTCTGATCAACCTGCTGGACCCGATCCAGGATCTCTTCACAGGCGTCCCCTGGTGGATGATCGCGGGCGCCTTCGCCTTGATCGCCTGGCGGGTTTCGGGGCTGCGTCTGGGGATCGGTCTGTTCTTGAGCGTGGCGGCGATCGGCATGCTGGGCATGTGGGACTTCGCGATGGGGACACTCAGCTCGGTCCTGGTCGCGGTGGCGATCACCGTCTCCGTCGCGATCCCGTTGGGGATCCTGGCGGCGCGGAGCGATCGGTTCGAGAAGATCTCGAAGCCGATCCTTGATGCCATGCAGACGATGCCGGCGTTCGTCTACCTGGTGCCGGTGTTGTTCCTGATGGAGCCGGGTCGCGTGCCGGGGATCATCGCCTCGTTCATCTACGCCTTGCCGGTCGGTATCCGTCTGACGAACCTGGGGATCCGCGAGGTGCCCAAGGAGATCGTCGAGGCGGGCCGGGCGTTCGGTGCGACGTCTTGGCAGCTGCTTCGGAAGGTGCAGCTTCCCCTCGCCCGCCCGTCCATCCTGTTGGGCGTGAACCAGACGATCATGATGGTGCTCTCCGTCGTGATCATCGCGGGGTTGATCGGTGCGGCCGGCCTGGGGCAGGAGGTCGTGTTCGCGCTGGGGAAGCAGCAGATCGGACGGGGGGTCGTGGCCGGTGTCAGCATCTTGCTCCTGGCCGTGGTCCTCGACCGTATAACTCAAGCGATGGGGTCGGCGCCGCGGACGATGCGTGGGCCGGTCGGGAATCGGCCTCGGGTGGTGGACTCGTGTCCGTGCGCTCGTGGAACCGGACGAGATGGTGGAGGGGGAGGAGGACTCATGAGGAAGCGGTCGTGGAGGTTGACGGTGGCCGTGATCGCGGTCTTCGCGCTGGGCTTGGCAGCCTGCAGCGATGTGAGCGAGGAGCCCGCAGACGGTAGTGAGACGGGTGGTACGGCGACCGATGGCACCGAGCCGGCCGTCGCCCAGTGCGGTAGCGAGACGATCGTCATCGCTGTCAACCCGTGGGTGGGCGCGGCGGCGAACGCGAACGTGGCCAAGGGCATCATGGAGAACGAGATGGGCTGCACCGTCGAGCTCCAGGAGGTAAACGAGTCGGCGCAGTTCCCGGCGATGGCCGACGGCGATGTCGACGCCACTCTCGAGGTGTGGCCGTCTGGCCACGCGAAGGACCGCAAGGACTACATCGACAAGGCCGGAACGGTCGTCGATGCCGGCCTGCTCGGCATCATCGGCAACATCGGATGGTTCACCCCGTCCTACGTGGTGGAGAACAACCCCGATTACGCCACGTGGGAGGGCTTCAAGGACAACGCGGACGAGTTCGCGACGGCCGAGACCGGCGACAAGGGCCGGTTCTTGGGCGCCGACACGACGTACTCGATCTTCGACGAGGCGATCATCGCGAGCCTGGGGCTGGACCTGGAGGTCGTCTACAGCGGTTCCGAGGCGGCGTCGTTAGCGGCGCTCGACAAGGCCTACTCGAACCAGGACTCGATCCTCATGTACTGGTGGACCCCCCAGTGGGCCAACGCCAAGTACGACCTGGTCGAGGTCGAGCTCCCTGCGTACACCGACGAGTGCGGCCAGATCGCTGCCGAGGACCCCGACGCGGCGGTGGGCTACGACTGTGACTATGCGGAGGACGTGCTCTACAAGGCGTTCAGCGCCGAGCTCGAGACGAAGGACCCGGCGGCGTTCGCGTTCCTGTCGAGCTTCAACTGGACCGATGTCGACCAGAACGAGGTCGCGCTGCAGATCCAGGAAGGCACCGACCCGGGCGAGGCGGCGCAGACGTGGATCGACGCCAACCCCGACGTTTGGCAGGCGTGGCTGCCGACCGCTTGATGGATCGATAGGAGCATGGGATGCGGAGCGGCGCTTAGCGCCGCTCCGCTCCGTGTGAGAGGGGTCCCATGAGCAAGCACGCCCGGCTATCTGTCGGCGGCGACCGAAAGGTGGCTGAGGCGGGTGGCAATCCGGTGACGGACGGGTTGCGTGCTCGATTCGCGACTGGCGGAACGGCCCTCGGCACCATGGTGTTCGAGTTCAATACGCTGGGGATGCCGCGGATCCTGTCATCGGCCGGCGCGGACTTCGTGCTGATCGATCTGGAGCACACCGGCTGGGGGATCGATGGCGTTCGTCCGCTGCTCGCGGCCGCGCGACGCGGAGGCCGTCGTGCCGATCGCCCGCGTCCAGGGCTCGGCCCGCCACCTGATCTCTCCGGCGCTCGACGCCGGGGCCGCCGGCGTGATGGTGCCGATGATCGGCGACGCGATCGAGGCGGAGCGCGTGGTCCACGCGGCGAGATTCGCCCCCAACGGCGGCCGGGGGTTCGGGCTCCTCTATCCGGACCAGCTCGCGCACGGTGTGGGGGCAGCGATCGAGCGCGCCGAGGCCGAGACGCTGGTGATACTGCAGATCGAGACGACATCCGGCGTGGCCCATGTCGAGGAGATCGCGGTCACGCCCGGAGTGGACGTGCTTTGGGTCGGAGAGTTCGACCTGAGTGTGTCGATGGGGATCCCGGGGGGATTCGACGACCCGCGCCTGCGCGAGGCCGAGGATCGCGTGGTAGCGGCGTGCTCGGACGCGGGGATCGCGGCGGGCATGCTGGTCGCGGATGTCGATGCAGCCCGCTCGATGCTGGAACGCGGCTTCCGGATGATCGCGCTGGGTTCGGACATCGACCTCTACGGTCGCGCCCTGCGGAGCGGACTAGAAGAGCTCAGGAGCGAGCGGCTCCAGTGAGGCGACCGGTGGTGTTGCTGGGTCCGCAACACCACACTTGCCACCGCAACAGCTGAGTCCCACCATCATGGGTGTGGAGGAACCGCTGAGGAGACCATGAGCGACGACGAGCTGGATCTCTCAGCACTGCCCGACGACGAGCTGACGAAGCAGATGCACGACGACCTCTACGACGGGTTGGCCCCCGAGATCGTGGAGGGCACGAACATCCTGCTGGGTCGAGGGTGGCCCGCCGACCGCGTGCTGAACGAGGCGCTCGTTGAGGGCATGCGCATAGTCGGGATCGACTTCCGAGACGGCATCCTGTTCGTGCCGGAGGTCCTTCTGGCCGCGAACGCCATGAAGGCCGGGATGGAGATCCTGCGACCGCTCCTGGCCGAGACGGGGGCCGCCCGGACCGGCAAGGTGGTGATCGGCACCGTGAAAGGCGATATCCATGACATCGGGAAGAACCTGGTGGCCATGATGCTCGAGGGCGCCGGCTTCGAGGTTGTCGATCTGGGCATCAACAACCCGGTCGAGAGCTACCTGGCTGCGCTCGAGGAGCACGAGCCCGACATCCTGGGGATGTCCGCGCTGCTGACCACGACCATGCCCTACATGAAGGTCGTTATCGACGAGCTGGTGGCCAAGGGTCTGCGCGAGAGGTACATCGTCATGGTGGGGGGCGCACCGCTGAACGAGGAGTTCGGCAGGGCCGTGGGCGCGGACGCGTACTGCCGCGACGCGGCCGTGGCCGCCGAGACCGCTCAGGCGTTGGTGATGGCTCGCCGTGCAGCCGCGACTGCTTGACGACGAGGTCACGTTCGAGGCCGCGGGCGCCTCGGGCGGGTTGCTCGTCATCGCCTGCGGCGCGATCGCGCGCGAGGTCCTGGCGGTGATCCGGTTGAACGGATGGACCCACGTCACGCTGCGGTGCCTTCCGGCCAAACTGCACAACACGCCGTCGCGGATCGCGGAGGCGGTGGACGCGAAGCTGGCGGAGTCCGCCGGGCGCTACGACGACGTGTTCGTCGCCTATGGTGACTGCGGGACGGCCGGCGCGCTCGACCGCGTGCTCGACGAGCGAGGCGTGGAGCGGTTGCCCGGCGATCATTGTTACGGCTTCTTCGCGGGCGTCGAGGCATTCGCCGCCATGCACGAGGCGAACCCGTACACGTTCTACCTGACCGACTTCCTCTGTCGACACTTCGACCGACTGGTCGTGCAGGGTCTGAAGCTCGACACGCAACCTGAGCTCTTGCCCACGATCTTCGGGAACTACCGGCGCCTGGTGTACCTCTCGCAGACCGACGACCCATCGCTGGTCGCGCAGGCGCGCGCCGCCGCCGACTTCCTGGGGCTCGCGTTCGAGCATCGCCGGAGCGCGTACGGCGATCTCCAGCCCTCGCTGGAGGCGTTCGTGGGAGGAGCGGCCGATGGCCGCTGAGCTCACGGTGATCTGGTGGCGCGACATCCCGGCGCAGGTCGTGGCGAAGTCGGGACGTACGACTGCCCGTGTGCAACTGACGGACCGGTTCCAGGAGGCGATCGACATGGCCGCGACCCGGGCCGGCCTGATCGGTACCGACGACTACCTGGCCGAGTGGCGCCGCGAGTCCCACCCCTGCGGCGACGATCTGGAGGCAGAGGCGGCCGCCGAGGCACATCGCCTGGAACAGACGTACGGCGACGCGGCGTTGGATGTCCTCACCAGGGCCGGCGGATCGGCCGAGGCGGGCTCGTGACCGACACGGTCCTCAGCTCGGCGAGCCGCGAGGTCGTGATCGGCAGCGGCCGCCCGTTCGTGATCATCGGAGAGCGGATCAATCCGACGGGGCGCAAGAAGCTCGCCGAGGAGATGAAGGCCGGCGACTTCTCGACCGTGGTGACCGACGCGCTTGCGCAGGTCGAAGCGGGCGCCCAGATGCTGGACGTGAACGCCGGCATCCCGCTCGCAGATGAGCCGGCGATCCTGGCCGAGACGATCAAGCTGGTTCAATCGCTCACCGACGTGCCGCTGTCGATCGACTCGTCGATCGTTGCGGCGCTCGAGGCCGGCCTCGCCGTGTATCAGGGCAAGCCTCTCGTCAACTCCGTGACCGGCGAGGACGAGCGTCTGGAGCAGGTCCTGCCTCTCGTGGCCAAGTACGGCGCCGCCGTCGTAGCGATCACGAACGACGAGACCGGGATCAGCGAGGATCCCGACGTGCGCTTCGCGGTCGCGGAGAAGATCGTCCAGCACGCCGCCGACCACGGGATCGGGCCCGAAGACATCGTGGTCGATCCGCTGGTGATGCCGATCGGCGCCATGGGGACCGCGGGCCGCCAGGTGTTCACGCTCGTCCGCCGGCTGAGCCAGGAGCTTGGCGTCAACACCACGTGCGGCGCATCCAACGTGAGCTTCGGCCTGCCCAACCGCAACGCGCTGAACGGGGCGTTCCTGTCCATGGCGATCGCGTCGGGCATGACCTCGGCGATCACGAGTCCGCTGCACGAGGAGGTCCGCGCCGCGGTGATGGCGGCAGACGTGATGATGGGCAACGACCAGGACTGCGGCGCGTGGATCGCGAGCTTCCGCGAGCAACCGGCCGGGGGTACGGGCGGACGGCGTGGCGGCCGTGAAGGACGCCGGCGGGCTGCGACCGAGGCAGGGGAGGCCTCGCCCCCGTCGTGAACGCCGCGACCGACGCACTCGTCGTCTTCACGCCCTCGGGCCAGCGGGGGCGGTTCGCGCACGGGACGAACCTTCTCGACGCGGCTCGCGCTCTGGGCGTGGATCTGGACTCGGTCTGCGGCGGGCGCGGGATCTGTGGGCGCTGCCAGGTGGTCGTGGCCGAGGGCGAGTTCGCGAAGCACGCGATCACGTCCAGCGCGGAGCACCTGACGCCTTTCTCGGCACCGGAGCAGGCCTATCGAGACCGATCCGGTCTGGCGCCGGAGCGCAGATTGGGTTGCCATTCGCGCGTGCTCGGGGACCTGGTCGTGGACGTGCCGCCGGAGAGTCAGCTCCATCGACAGGTCGTACGGAAGGAGGCCGACGCCCACGCGATCGAGGTCGATCCGGTCGTTCGGCTGCATTACGTCGAGGTGCGCGAGCCGGACATGAGCGATCCGTCCGGCGATCTGGAGCGCGTGCTCGAGTCATTGGAACGAGATTGGTCGCTCACCGGGCTGGACTGCGACGACCATGTGCTCGCGGTCCTACAGCGAACCCTTCGCGCCGGCGACTGGACGGCGACGGTCGCCGTGCACGACGGTTCGACGATCGTGGGTGTTTGGCCGGGGTTCCACGACCGCATGTTCGGTGTGGCCTTCGACGTGGGGTCGACCACCGTGGCGGGACACCTGTGCGACCTGGCGAGCGGGGAGGTCCTGGCGTCGGCCGGCGCCATGAACCCGCAGATCCGGTTCGGCGAGGATCTGATGAGCCGTGTGTCCTACCTGATGATGAACCCAGGCTCGGAGGGCGAGCTGACGCGCGTGATCCGGTCGTGCGTGAACGAGCTGACCGCGGAGCTTTGCTCGCACGCCGGCGCCGACGCGACGGACATCCTGGCGCTCACCGTGGTCGGGAACCCGATCATGCACCATCTCTTCCTGGGCCTGGACCCGACCGAACTTGGCGGCGCGCCGTTCGCCCTGGCCACGGACGGCGCCGTGCACCGGCGGGCCTCTGAGTTCGATCTCCACGTGCACCCCGGCGCGCGTGTATACCTGTTGCCCTGCATCGCGGGTCATGTGGGTGCGGACACCGCAGGCGTGATCCTGTCCGAGGCGCCCTACGACCAGGAGACCGTGAACCTGATCGTCGATGTCGGGACCAACGCCGAGATCGTATTGGGCAACCGCGATCGACTGCTGGCCGCGTCTAGCCCGACCGGCCCTGCGTTCGAAGGCGCTCAGATCAGCTGCGGTCAGCGGGCGGCGCCCGGCGCGATCGAACGCGTCCGGATCGATCCGGCGACGTTGGAGCCGCGATTCAAGGTGATCGGCAACGACGCGTGGTCTCGACGAAACTGGGTTCGACGCATCGCAGGTCACGGGCGTGTGCGGCTCCGGGATCATCGAGGTCGTGGCCGAGATGTTCCTTGCGGGCATCCTCACCACCGACGGCGTGATCGACGGCGGGCTCGCCTCGCGGACCCCGCGCATCGTTTCCGACGACCGTACGTTCTCCTACGTGCTGCACGAGGGCACGCCCCACCTCGCGATCACGCAGCCGGACATCCGAGCCATCCAGCTCGCCAAGGCCGCGCTGTATGCGGGGTGCCGGTTGTTGATGGATCACCTCGGTATCGACCACGTCGATCGGATCCGGCTGGCCGGGGCTTTCGGCGCCCAGATCGATCCGGTGCACGCGCTGATCCTGGGCCTGGTCCCCGACTGCGACCCGTCGCACGTGACGTCCGCCGGCAACGCGGCGGGTACGGGAGCGCGGATCGCCCTGCTCAACCGTGCCGCGCGCGCCGAGATCGAGGGATGTCGTTCGTCGGGTGGAGAAGATCGAGACGGCCCTGGAGACGCGGTTCCAGGAGCACTTCGTGGGCGCCATGGGGATCCCACACACGACGGAGCCGTCTCCGCGGCTGGCCGAGGTCGTGGAGCTCCCCGCCCCGCGCACGTCGGGCGGCGTCACCGGGAACGACCGCCGGAGACGCCGCCGCGTGCCCACGCCCGCAGACGGCACCGACGGAAGGAGCACCGGATGAGCGACGAACCCAGGACCGGGCGAAGGACCGGCGGCCGCGCCGGGAGGCAGGCCGCCCGGCTGGCCGCGGCGCCGGAGCGTGTGCCGTTCATCACCCGGACCCTGCCGCCGTTCGAGGTGCTTGCCACCGAAGGGCTCGAGCTGATCGAGAACAACGCCGACACGATCTTGGAGCAGGTGGGGATCGACTTCCGCGGCGCACCCGACGCCTTGAAGCTGCTGAAGGAGGCCGGAGCCGACGTCGACGGCGAGCGCGTCAGGTTCCCTCGGGGGATGTGTCGCCAGCTGATCCAGGCGACCGCCCCGCCGGTGTTCACGCAGTACGCGCGCAACCCCGCCAACAACGTCCAGATCGGCGGCGACGCCACGGTCCTGGCGCCCGCCTACGGCTCTCCGTTCGTCCGCGATCTAGACGGTGGACGCCGGTACGGCACGATCGAAGACTTCCGCAACTTCGTGAAGCTCGCGTACTCGACGCCGTACCTCCATCACTCCGGCGGGACGGTCTGCGAGCCGGTCGACCTGCCGGTGAACAAGCGGCACTACGACATGGTCTACGCGCACATGCGGTATTCGGACAAGCCGTTCATGGGCTCGGTGACGCATCCGCAGCGCGCCCAGGACACGGTGGATATGGCCCGGATCCTCTTCGGTGAGGACTACCTGGAGGACCACACCGTTGTCATGAGCCTGATCAACGCGAACTCGCCACTCGTATGGGACTCGACCATGCTGGGCGCCGCGCGCGCGTACGCGCAGGCGAACCAGGCTGTGATCATGACTCCGTTCATCCTGGCCGGGGCTATGAGCCCGGCCACGGTGGCAGGCGCCGCGGCGCAGACGCTCGCCGAGTCCATGGCCGGCATGACGTACGTGCAACTCGTCCGCCCCGGGGCGCCGGTGGTGTTCGGGTCGTTCGCGTCGTCGATGTCCATGCAGTCGGGCGCGCCGACGTTCGGCACGCCCGAGCCCGCGCTGGTGCTCTACATCCTGGCGGCGTGCGCACGGAGGCTGAACGTGCCGTTCCGCAGCGGCGGCTCCCTGTGCGGATCCAAGATCCCGGACGCACAGGCGGCGTACGAGTCGGCGAACACGCTGCAGCCAACCATCCTGGGCGGCGCGAACTTCGTGCTGCACGCGGCGGGCTGGCTGGAAGGCGGGCTGACCATGGGTTACGAGAAGTTCGTGATGGACCTGGATCAGTGCGGCATGATGCATGCGTTCGCGAAGGGAGTGGACCTGTCGCCCAACGGCCAGGCGCTGGACGCCATCATCGAGAACGGACCCGGCCAGCATTTCCTGGGGACGGCTCACACCTTGGCCAACTTCGAGACAGCGTTCTACCGGTCGTCGATCGCCGACAACAACAGCTACGAGCAGTGGGAGGACGACGGCTCGCTCGACGCGACTCACAGATCCGATGCCATCTGGAAGAAGATGTTGGCCGACTACGAGCCACCGCCGATAGATGAAGCGGTGGATGCAGAGCTACGAGACTGGATCGAGCGGCAGAAGGCCTCCTTCCCCGACTCGAACGTGTAACCGGAAGGAACCGAGTGGCCCTGACGCTTCGACGACGCAAGCAGCACGAGCCCACCCCAGATGAGCGGGGGGCGCTGGCGGCACTCGTCGCAGGAGCCAAGCTCGAGGTCATCCCGCTCCTGAACGCGCTCGGAACCTGCGAGGCCCTGCCACCCGGTTCGATGGTGACGGTCACCTCGTCTCCGAGCCACGGGATCGAGGCGACCGTCGAGCTGGCCGAGAAGCTCGCGACGCTCGGCCACACCGTCATCCCGCATCTGTCCGCGCACATGATCTGGACACGCCAGCACCTCGAGGACCTGCTGGAGCGCCTGGCGGAAGGAGGCTTCCGTCGCGTGTTCGTCGTGGGCGGCGACGCCCAGGACCACGGCGACTTCCACGACGGCCTGTCGTTGCTCCGCGCCATCGACGAGCTCGGCCGTCCGTTCGACGAGATCGGCGTGCCCTCCTACCCCGAGGGTCACCCCAGGATCTCCGACGAGCGGCTGCTGGAGGTCCTGCTCGAGAAGCAGCGGTACGCGTCGTACATGACCACGCAGATGAGCTTCAACCCGAGCGCCATCGCCGGGTGGATCGGCCGGATGCGCGCCTCCGGGGTGACGCTACCGGTCCACATCGGCCTGCCCGGCGTCGCGGACCTCACCAAGCTCATGACGATCGCGGCTCGGATCGGCGTGGCCGACTCGGCCCGCTACCTGAAGAAGAACCGCAACCTGATCGGCCAGGTGATCAAGGGTCGTTTCGGCCCCGACGCGCTGCTGCGGGAGCTGGCCCCGACCCTCGCGGATCCCGCGGCCGACGTCGCAGCGCTCCACGTCTTCACGTTCAACCAGGTCGAGAGAACCGTGGCCTGGCAGCGCGGCATGCTTGGCTCGCTGAGCACGGGCTGAGGGCTCGCGCGCACCGGGCCGCACCCCCGTAGGTGCCCAGAGTGAGGCGAGGCGAAGCGTCTCCTCAAGGCTTCACGGCGCGGATCGGGTACCCGTAGGTTCCGAACTGCCGGGCCTGGTCTTCACCGCCGGCTCCGCCGAACGTGTCAACGATGGGTCCGAACTCCACCTCGGTGAGGCCCGCGCCCTGGATCACCGTCACCCACCCTGCGCACGGCAGGGCACCTGCTATTCAGCCGGTCCAAAGATCGATGTCGCTGAGCGCGGACTCAGGGACGGGTTCCTCGACGCAGATGTCAGCGATCTGGGCGCGACCGCCTGGCTTCAGGACCCGGGCGATCTCCCGGTAGGCGCCGAGCTTGTCCGGGACGAGGTTGATCACCCCGTTCGAGATAACGACATCTGCCCATCCGTCGTCCACAGGGAGCTTCTCGGCGAAACCGTCGCGGAACTCGACGTTTGGGATCTCAGCCTCTTCGGCACCCTCCCGAGCCCGCTCGAGCATCTCGGGCGTCATGTCGACGCCGACGACGCGCCCTTCGACGCCGACGGCGTTGGCCGCGACCATGGCGTCCATGCCGGTTCCTGAGCCGACGTCGACGACGCGCTCCCCGGGCCGGGGCAAGCCCCAATGGAACGGGTTGGCTACGCCGGCGAACGACGCGATCGAGGACTTCGGGAGCCCTTCCAACCACTCGTCCAGATAGCCCGCATTAGCCGCTGCGCGGAGACCGGTATGGAAATGGAACGTGGCGTCAGGGTGCTCGACGACCTCCACGTACTTGGTCCGGATCTCATCGCGCAGCTTGGCGACGTCCACCGCGATCCCGGCCATGGTCTTCACTCCTCACGCGAACGCCACGGTCTTGGCGCCCGCCACGACCTCCTCGACCACCTTGGCCGCGCCGACGATGATAGACCCCTTGCGCACCTGCTCTTCGCCGATGCCCCTGGGCTTCGCGCAAGCCCCACAGATCCAGACCGTGCCGCCGTTGTCCACGAACTCCTGGTAGAGGTCGTCCAGGACGGGCAGTCCCGGCTGGGCGATGCCGTCCGTTCCGTCCGTGGTCCCGAGCCAAACGGCCTCGATCGTGCAGAGGACCACTGCTTCTTGCCCGGCCGTCGCTGCGATGTTTGCTGCCACGAAGGGGAGCGTCGCCCGCTCTGGTTCCTCCTTGCCGTACGTGCAGTTGAAGATCAGCTTCTCGCTCATCCTCACCGTCTCCTTTCCACCGTCATCAGGAGGCGTCCGTCATCGGGCGTCTCTATCGATCGAACCTCATGTCCCATCATCCGGGCCAGCGGAGGCAGATCCTCTTTCGCCGCGGGATCACGCGCGGTCACCACGAGCACGTCGCCGACCGGGATCGCTCCGATCCGCCGACGGAACTCCGTGGCCAGGCCGTCAGCGCACCCGAGGTCGCCCGCGTCGTAGGGATGGGCGCCGCTCGACTCATCTCCAGGCCCCATGACCGGAAGGAAGCCCGAGCACAGGAGATCGATCCCTTCTAGGCGCCCGTCCGGCGCGACGTCGGCCACCACATGTTGCTCGATCACCTGCCAACCGTCGGCATCGTGGAGGCTGAACCGGTACGTGAGCACCAGCCGGTCCGCCACGGTTCCGACGTTCGAGGACTCGAGGCGCAGCTCGTCGACGTCTCCGTACCAGCCGACGAACGCCTCAACCGCTTCGGCGACTCCCGAGTGAGCTTGCGGTCCTTTGGGCAGGAGCAGTCGGAACCGCACGTCGTCGGCGATCAGCGCGTGGAACCTCACGAAGTCGCGATCCGCAAGGGCCTTGACGAAAGCCTCCCCAACCTTCTGCATGAGGTCTTCGGAGGTCGTTGCGATGGTCATGAGGCGACGATAGGCAGAGCGCGCCCGTGCCACATGAGGCGTCTACCCCATCTTTGGGGCGGATATCAGTCGGCTACGGCAGCCACGTCGATCAAGCCATGCCGCATCGCGAAGAGCGCAGCCGCACCGCGGCTCCTTACGCCGAGTTTGGCGTAGATGTGCTCCTCGTGGTTGCTGACCGTCTTGGCCGAGATGGTCAACTCCTGCGCGATCTGCTTCTGGGTCGATCCGCGAGATAGCAGTACCAGTACCTCGACCTCGCGGGCGGTGAGCCCGCCCGCATGGCTCGTCTTACGGCGCACCCGATGCCCGGCTGCGTCCAGCACCGCGCGAACGGCGTCGCCGTCCAGGCGACCATCGGTCACCTCCGCTGTGAGCACTGTTCGGGCCTCGTCCCGCGGCCACGCGGCGCGATGGGGTCGCGGTTCCAGCAGCGCGTGGTACACGTCGGCGGCCGCGATCACACGTGCGGTCATCGGGAGGCTGTCGGCCGTTAGGCCCGACGGGTAGCCGGATCCGTCCATCCGCTCATGGTGCTTCGCCGCGAGCTGCCCTATCGCGGCTAGAGGCGGGGGCTTGGAGAACGTTCGCGCCGTGAGATAGGGATGGGTGCGGATCCGCTCTCGTTCGGCCTCGGTGAGCGGCCCGACCTTGTCCAAGATCCCGGCCGGAACACCGATGGAACCTACGTCGTGGATGAGCGAGGCTCGACGCACGAGCACGATGTCGTCGTTAGGCAGACCGACGATGGCGGCCGCGGCCGCCGCAAGATCCGCGACGCCTCGGGAACGTCCGAGCAAGAACGGCGACTTCACGTCCGCGTAGTCGGCGAAGGCTTCCAACGCTCGATCGAGTTCCTCACCGCTGAGCTCACGCGCCAGCTCGCCGTGCCCGCCGATCAGCGTGTCCCAGCCGTCGAGCTCGTCTATGGAGGCGAGCAGCTCGTCGGCATGGATGCAGAACCGGTCGACGAGCTCTGGATCGAACTCCGTGCCACGTCGGGAGCGAAGCATCTCGACAGCCGCGTCCACCCCGCCTATCCGATGTAGGGCCTCAACGTCGTTGGCGATATGGACGATCCGCGCTATGCGGGCGATCTCGCCACCCGCCAACTTGGCCGGATAGCCCTTGCCGTCCCAGCGTTCGAACGCTTGCTGCAGCGGGTCACGCACTTCGGGACCCAGTCCGAGTCGGAGCGACAGGTCGCCCGAGGTCTCACAGTGGGAGGCCATCGAGCGCTGGACCTCCTTAGACCCGCCCGCGAGGAACCTGCCGATCATCGTGAACCGCCGGATCGCCGAGCTCCCGCTGGCGACGTGACCGATCATGAAGCGCATCATCGGCAAACCGGTCATGTCGACGAGGTAGCTGTCGGCCCGCACGGCTGTGTCGTCGCCGAACCACTTGCCCATCTCGTGCGCGTCGGCCACGCAACCGACCCACGCGAGGAGCGACACGTAGAAGATCGCGGCCCGCTCGTCGTCGGACAGGCCCTCGAGCTCGGCCATGCGCAGGGCGATAAGCGTCTGCCGGATGATGTGCTGCTGCGGTTGACCCAGTCCTAGATCCGTCGCCAGCGACAGCGCCGCCACCAGCTCAGCTAGCCGAACGCCGTCTCCGGCTCCCGTCATCTCCCCAGGGTACAAGTGCACGCAGCTGGCCTGGGGACCGCCCGACAGCGGGTGAGCATCGAGTATCCGTACGGCTTAGGCGAGGTCGTGACCGCCGCCGCCCAGGGCGGCTTTCGGATCCGGTTCGTCCTACCGATGGCGGGAGGTCATCCTCCGACGATGTTCTCCTTGCGTGCCCAGAAACAAGGGCGCCACTCGGTGACCGCCTCTTCGCCCCCAGGGGCGCGGCCCGCGGTGCTCGATCGTTGGTGCTGACCACTCCTCCTGGGACGGCGTCGCCATGGCCCACATAGGCTTCTCCTACCGGCGCGACCGGCCCAACTAGCTCGAAACAGCCCCGGGCCCAGTGCGATCTATCCACCGGGGTCCGAAGGGGTCAACGCCGGAACACATCATGTCGGTCCCGTGCGCTACGCTTCGCTGAGCTCCTCCCCCCATGCACGAGGAGACACGATGTCAGCGGAGCTGGTCCAAACGCTCGTGAACGCCATCTTGCTGATCGGCGTGACGCTCATCGCGGGATCCATCGGCCTCAAGCGGTTCGAAGCGATCGACCGACGATTCGAAGTCATCGATCGCCGGTTCGAGGTCATCGACGCGCGGTTCGAGTCCTTGGAGCGTTCGCTTACCGCCTCGATCACGGGAGCGATCGATGGCCTGCGCAGCGAGCTGAAGCACGACATCGCGCTCGTAGACGCTCATGTGGGAGAGGTTCGAACAGAGGTGGCGCAGACGCGATCCGACCTCACCTACGTGGCCTTGGCGGTAGGGGCGCGACGAGCCGAAGGCTCGAACTAGCTTCTCCTGGGCGTGACGAAGCTCACAGACACCCGTTCATCGAACCTCTAGAGTCGAACACATGTTCGATACACCAACTCAGCATCCGGCCGGAGCGATCGCATGAGCGAGCTCCGGTCGGCGGTCGAGTCGTTGCGTGGCGAGACGCTCGCCGAGCTTCCCGACGCGCGGATCGAGGACGACTTCGCCGAGATCCGGCGCATCGTCGACCAGCTCGAGCTGGAAGCGCTCCGACGTCTCGGTGAGAAACGTTCGATGACGAGACGGTATACGAGCTCGATAGCCTTCCGCTCGCGGAGCACAGGCGGCCGTGATGACTCGATCGAACTCCGCGGAGACAAGCCTGTCCCCCAAGAGACCGACTGGCGGTGTACATCCGATGTACGTACTTTGTTCAAGGGAAGGAGGTCGATCTAGATGGCAGCGGCGAACGCGCGAGACTTGAAAAAGGCACGCCTGAATCTGCGTCTGTCAGCTCGCGAGAAGGCGGACTTGGAGGAAGCTGCGAGATCGCGAGCAGAGTCCGTGTCCTCCTTCGTCAAAGGCGCGGCCAACGCCGAGGCGCAGAAAGTGCTGTCTGAGCGGGTCTTGTTCGCGATCGACGCGAAGCGATGGGAGCTCTTCAATCAGGCTCTAGATCGTCCTGTCGTAGACAAGCCCCGTCTGCGCGCGCTCCTTGAGTCGCCCTCCATCTTCGAGACCGCTATCGGTTCCGAAGAGGTGTGACCAGGCTCGTACCTCCCGAACCCCTGGAGGAGCGTCATCTCACGCTCGGCTTCAACTGTGGTGAGCCAGCTCTGGATGACTGGTTGTCCAGGTACGCCCTGATCAGCGAGCGCTCGAGCACGGCGCGAACATACGTGACGCACGCCGGAAAGAACGAGGTGAAGGGTTTCTACACGCTTGCTGCGGGAAGCGTGTCACCCGACGCGGCTCCAGACCGAGTGAGCAAAGGGGGAGGGCAGCAGCAGGTACCTGTGATCGTGCTTGCCCGACTCGCTGTTGATCAGAGCGTGCAGCGCCAGGGTGTAGGTAGAGGACTCGTCAAGGACGCACTCGTTCGCGTTGCCAGTGCCAGCAAGATCATAGGGATCCGAGCGGTTCTCGTTCACCTCAAAGACCCGGCGATGTCGGGCTTCTACGAGCAGTTCGACTTCGAGGCTAGTCCTACCGAGGAAGGCCAGATGTTCTTGCTCATGAAGGACCTCTTGGCGGCACTCCCCTAGAAGCACACTGTGATCGTTCGGAGGCCTCCGGCTTTCAGTCTCGGTCGGGGTGCTAGCCCGGGGGACTCCCTCCCCCTCGGACAGACCGTCCGGTGAACGGACCGTCCTGCGCCCTTCCCTCTGTCAACCTCAGATGAGGATCGTGGCCGCAGGATTCAGACGGATCCGGAGCGCCGCCCGAGAGCCAGAGCCGATCGGCTGAGGGACGCCTCGGTCGTCGGTTGGAGTTGGAGGATCAGGTGGCCGATGTCGAGTGCTGCATACTCGTGGATGGCGCGGGCGAGCTCGTCGACCGAGCCGCTGAAGGAGGCGTCTTCTCCGTCTTCTTCGTCCGGCACGTCATGCGCGGGGTCGTGGACGACCATCCAAACCGTTCGTGTCTGAGAACCGCGATCGATCTCGTTCCCTGAGCGCCCACGGGACCTTCGGTCACATCCGGCTCATGCCACGACGGCGCGCGCCGTGCCAGACTCCGCTTCCGCGAACCTGATCGGAGTTCAGTCGTTCGATATGGTGCGCCCGATGCCGGTCCTGGAACTTCTCGGAGACGCCTTCGAGCGCGGCGTCGCCCATGGGCGGTTCGCCGCTACGGCCATCCGACGGTATTGGGAGGAGATGCTGCGCGACGTGGGTGAGCGGGTGGCGAACCCCATGTCGGAAGGCGAGCTCCGGGACTGGCTCCGACAGAAGATAGCGTTCGCGGCGCGGATCGAGCCCGGGATGGCGGAGGAGGTGCGCGGCGTCGCGATCGGAGCAGACGTCGACCTCGACGTCGCGTGGGCGATCGGGTTCGGGGAGGAGATCGGCGATCTCGCTGGGATGCTCGAGGGACCGTCTACGCCGCGATGTCTCGGGATCGTCGTGCCTCCAAGTCGGTCGTCGACCGGCGGATGGCTCCTGGCCCAGAGTTGGGACGGTCCCGAGTGGTCCGACGACGCCTGGGCGTTCGTGGTGCACGACGACGAAGGCGTGATCGCCTACACGGCCGATCCCGGGTGGCTCGGAGGACCGGGTATCAACGCCCGAGGGATCGCGAGCGTTCACACGAGCGTACCCACCGTCGCGAGCCCAGCGGGGCTCCCCTACCCGTTCCTCGCCCGCCGGATCCTCCGTGCCGGCGATGCGGAGGAGGCGGCGATCGCCGTGTCCACGGTCACCCAGACCACAGGATGCAACTGGTTGATCGCGGCGGGGAGCGACGAGACCAACGTCCGAGCGGCTCACGATCGGACGGCGCGGTGGGATCTGGACGGGCTGTTCACCACGTGCACGCACTTCGACGATCCGACGTGGGCCGACCTCGAACAGGGGGTGCCAGACAGCCACTTCCGCGCCGACCGGCTGCGCGCGCTCGCCGACGGCCATGCGCTCCTCACGCCCGACGAGGTGCTCGGTCTGTATGCGGACCACGCGGTGGGTCGGCACGGCTATGCGGTGTGTCAGCACGCGGGCGCTGGCTGGGCCGTCAAGGGTGTCACGGTCGTGGATGCCGCCACGTCATCGCTCTGGCTCCGACCCGGCCTTCCCTGCTCGGGTGCGCCCGTCACGCGGATCACGCTGCGGCCGAACGGTACGGCTGAGTGGGCAACCGATGCCTGAGCCGGAGCACGTGCTGACCGTGATCCTCGGCCACGTTGGGGTCGCACGGGAACGGGCCTTCCGCCCTCAGGCGCCGCCGAGTCGTCCCGACCGAGCCGCCGGGGCGCTCGCGTGGCGCTGATGATCCCGTGCGCCCACTGTGGACCTCGCGCGTTCACCGAGTTCAGCTTCGGCGGCGAGCTGAGGGCGCTCGACGCGCCCGATCCCGAGGCCGACTTCGCCCGGGTGTTCCTTCCCGAGAACCCGGCCGGGCCGCAGACGGAGCGCTGGTTCCATGCGCTCGGCTGCAAGACGTGGACGACGGTCACGCGCGATACGCGTACCAACGAGGTCGGCTGACGTGGGTTCGATCAGGTTCGAGGGCCGAGAGGTCGAGTTCGACGAGGGCGACACGGTGGCCTCGGCGCTCTTCCGCCACGGCGTGCGCACGTTCTCGCGCTCGCTCAAGTACCACCGGCGGCGCGGGCTGTACTGCGGGACGGGCGACTGCCCGAACTGCCTGATCACGGTCGACGGCGTGCCGGCCACCCGGTCGTGCCAGACGCCATGTCGCGACGGCCATGACGATCGAACGCGAGCACGGGTGGCCCTCGACCGAGCGAGACCTGCTGCACATCACGGACTACGCTCCACCGTTTGATGCCGGTCGGCTTCTACTACAAGACGTTCATCAGGCCTCGGTTCGCGTGGGAGGTGGCCGAGAGGGTGATCCGCCGAGCCACCGGACTGGGCAAGCTCCCGGTCGTCGAGCGGTGCCTCGCGGATCGTCGTCCGACACGAGCGGACGGATGTGCTGGTCGTGGGCGCCGGGGCGGCAGGACTCCAGGCCGCGCTGGATGCGGCCGGTGGGGGCCGGCGCGTGATCATCTGCGACGAGTCGACCATCGGCGCGGCGATCGCGCCTGGAGCGGCGCTCGACCGGGTACGCGCACTGGAGGCCGAGGTCCGCGCCAGGTCGGAGATCACCGTGCTCGAGGGCCACGCCGCCATCGGGATCTACGAAGGGCTCGAGGTGCCGCTCGTATCCGAGGGCGAGTTCGTGCGCGTGCATCCCGAACGCGTCGTGGTCGCCACCGGCGCGGCGGAGATCCACCCGATCTTCCCGGGCAACGACCTCCCCGGCGTGTGGCTCGGCCGCGGCGCCGCGCGCATGGCGGGCGTCCACGGGGTTCCCCCGGGCGAGGTGGCCGTCGTCGTGGCCGGAACCGATGAAGCCCTCGCGCACGTGGAGACGCTGCGGGCCGCCGGGGTCCGCATCGCCGCGGTCGCGGTTCCGGCAGGCGCTCGCGGACCGCGTGCCCGCGGGGGTGGGCGAGATCGTCGTCGACGGTGTGGTGCACGAGGCGCGGGGTCGGAAGTCACTGGTCTCCGTGGTGCTCCGCCGCGGGACGGACGCGAAGCGGTTCGACTGCGACGTGCTGGTGCTCTCGCTCGGGCTCGCCCCCCGCGATGGGCTCGCGCGGATGGCGCTCCCGGGCGAGGCCGTCGAGCTGGTCGGCGACGCCGCCGGTCCCGACGCCACTCCCGCGACCGGGCGTGCCGGCACCGTCTGCCTCTGCGAGGACGTGTCGGTGCACGACCTGCGTCAGGCCTTCGACGAGGGCTACCGCAACGTGGAGATCCTGAAGCGTTACACGACGGCAACGATGGGGCCTTGTCAGGGCGCTATGTGCGGCCGGGCGCTCGCGTACTTCTCCCGGGAGCGGAGCGGGGAAGGTGGGTTGCCCGACGGAGGGCCGCGCTTGAGCGCCCAGCGGACCACCGCCACGCCCTCCGGCGCGCCCGGTCACGCTCGAGACCCTGGCCGCGGGAGTGCACGAGCTCTTCGACAAGCGAACGTCGTTGCACGAGCTGCACGTCGCCGCCGGCGCCCGCCTCGATCGCTCCGGAGGCTGGCTCCGTCCGCTCGGGTACCGAGACTGGCGCGACGAGTACCGGGCCGTACGCGAGCGCGTGAGCCTGATGGACGTCGGAACGCTCGGCAAGTTCGCGATAGCCGGGTCCGATGCGGCGCTGCTCGTCGACCGCATGTTCCCGTGCCGCACCCAGGACCTCATGCCCGGCGGCACGCGGTACGTGCTGAGCCTGGACGAGGCCGGGTACGTGATGGACGACGGCCTGCTGTGCGCCATCGGCGACGGCATCGTTCTACCTGACTTCAACCTCGGGTGGAGCGGGCCGTATGGACGCCGGAATCCGCGACCTCGCCGACCGCATGACGCTCGACGTTCACGTGCTCGACCGGACCGCGCAGTGGGGCGCGATCAACGTGGCGGGCCCCCACGCACGGGAACTGCTCGAGGGACTCACCGATGACCCCGTCGACGCGGGGTCGCTGCCCTACCCGGGTCATGCGGCCATCGTCGTCGCCGGCGTCCCGTGTCGGGCGATCCGCACCGGCTTCGTCGGTGAGCTCGCGTTCGAGCTCCACCATCCGCGCTCGCGAGGGCCCGAGCTGTGGGGCGCGCTGATGGAGGTCGGCGCCGACTGGGATGTGCTGCCTCACGGCCTCGACGCCCTCGAGCTGCTCCGGCTGGAGAAGGGGCACGTGTACCTCGGCCAGGACACCATGCCCGACGACACGCCCGCGAAGCTCGGCATGGCGTGGGCCGTCGCGATGGACAAGGAGTGGTTCATCGGCAAGCGAGCGCTCGAGCGGTTGGCCGAGCTCCCCATGGGCCGGAGGCTCGTCGGATTCGAGTTCGACGGGGCACCGACCGACGTGGCGGAGCTCCGAGGGGCGCCGCTCCTGGTGGGCGGCGCGATGGTCGGCCGGGTGACGTCGGCGGAACGCTCGATCGTGCTCGACCGCGCGATCGGGCTCGGCTGGTTGCGCGCTCAGAGACGGTGTCTTCCCGTCGGAGCTCGACGTCGCGGGGCACCGCGGAGCACGAGCGCGTGTCGTGTCCACGCCGTTCTACGATCCCACCGGAGCGCGTGTCCGTGGCTGAGCTCCGGCGCGGCCTCACCCACGGTCGTCGCGGTGCTCGCATCCGAGGCGGCCTGTGACCGCGTCGTCGCACCTTCGGGCGCGACCCTGTGCCGCGTGGCTCCGCGCGAGGTGCTCCTGATCGGCGACCTCGCGGTCGGGGACGTTCGCGTCCAGGAGGACTTCGCGATCGTGGAGGACGTCACCGACGGTTGGACCGCGTTCGAGCTCGTCCGGGGAGGACATCGCCGAGGTCTTCGCGCGCCTGTCCGAGCTCGCCGCTCCCCGAGGCGGGCTTCGCCCAGGGCGAGGTCGCGCGGATCGGCGCGAAGATCCTCGTCGAGCCCGGCCGCCTCACGATCCTGGTGCCGGCGATGCTCGGTGCGTTCATGGAGGAGCGCATCCGCGTGGACTGCGCGGAGGTGCTCGCGTGACCGGGCTGTTGCGTCGCCGCGAGTTCCTGAGCCGTCGCGAGTTGAAGCCACGGTACGACGTCGTGATCGTCGGCGGCGGCGTCAACGGCCTCTCTCTCGCGTTCCACCTGGCCGAGTACCACGGGATCCGCGACGTCGCGGTGCTCGAGCGCAACTACATCGGCAGCGGGGGCAGCGGTCGCAACACCCAGGTCGTGAGGGCCACCTACAACACGACCGAGACCGTGCCGCTGTATGCGACCAGCCTGGGGATGTACCGGACGCTCTCGCAGGAGCTCGACTACAACATCCTGTTCAGCACCCAGGGGAACCTCGACCTCTGCCACTCGACGGACACCCTTCAGGTCGAGCGGGAGAAGGTCGCGATCCACCGCCAGTACGGCGTCCAGACCGAGATGCTCACGCCGGAGCAGGTGCTCGAGGTCTGCCCGCTCGTCGACCTCACCGCGGGCGGCGAGCTGCCGGTGATCGGCGCCTCCCATCATCCGCCCGGCGCCTTCGCGCGCCACGACTCGGTCGTCTGGGGCTATGCGGCCGCCGCCAACCGGCGCGGGGTGCATATCCACGAGGGCGTCGAGGTGATCGGCATCGACGTGGCCGACGGGGTGTGCACCGGTGTCAGGACCACGGCGGGATCGGTCTCCGCCGGGCGCGTGGTCTCGGCGGTGGCCGGGCATTCGTCGGAGCTGGCGCGGATGGCGGGCGTCCGACTCCCCATCGAGACGATGGCGCTCCAGGCGTTCGTGACCGAGGCTTACAAGCCGGTGCTGTGGGGCCTGGTCTCGTCGATGGACCTGTACGTCTACACCCAGCAGACCGCCCGCGGCGAGCTGGTGGTGGGCGGCGAGACCCTCCCGTACAACACGTACTCGACGCGCTCGACGTTCGACTTCGCGGCCGAGACGGCCAAGCGCACGATCCAGCTTCTGCCTTTCATGGCGAAAGCGCGACTGATGCGGCAGTGGACCGGCCTGTGCGACATGACGCCCGATTCATCACCGCTGCTGGGGGAGTCGGAGGTGGGGAACTTCTTCCTGATGTCGGGGATGGGTACCTGGGGGTTCAAGGGCGCCCCTGTCTTCGGAAGGACGATCGCCGAGCTGCTGGCGACCGGAAGGGTCGACCCGTTGATCGCACCGTTCGCGCCCGACCGCTTCCGCAACGACCGGATGGTCCCCGACGCCGCGAGCGCCGGGACGCATCGCTAGTCTGGCTGCGAGCAGCCGATCCGCGCTTGACAGCCTCCGACGAGCGAGCCTACGGTCCGCGAGCGCTGCGCTGAGCGGAGAGGGTTGCGGTATGCGAAACACCGAGGGTGCCAATCTCCAGTCCGTCGACCGGGCGATCCGGGCCCTCGAGTTGATCGCGGAGGCCGGGTCGCTCGGCGTCACCGAGCTGGGACGCCGTCTGGACGTCCATAAGGCGACGGCCTCGCGGCTCGTGTCCACGCTCGCCGCGCGGGGTCTGGTCGAACGCGATCCGGTCACCGAGAGATACGGGTTGGGGTTCGGCTTGATCCGACTGGCCGGCGCCGCTATGGCCGGCCTGGACCTGGTGCGGGCATCGCACCCCGTCCTGGAGGACCTCGCCGAGCGCACCCGCGAAACGGTGAACCTGGGCGTGCTCTCCGGCGACGCCGTGGTGTACGTCGATCAGGTCTCGGGGACCCGGGCGATCGTGAGCGTCAGCTGGGTTGGACGGCGCACGCCACTGCACTGCACGTCCAACGGGAAGGTGCTGTTGGCTCACCTGCCACCGGCGGAGCGCGACAGGTTGCTCGCACTGCCGTTGGAGCGGGCGACGCCGGCAACCATCGTTGATCCCGACGTCTTGAACTCGCAGCTACAGGAGATCAAGGTCCGCGGCTACGCGCAAACGCTGGAGGAGCTGGAGGAAGGGCTGAACGCGGTCGCGGCGCCGGTACGGCAGGCCGACGGGGAGGTCGTTTCGGCACTCTCGGTCTCGGGACCGGCGTTCCGCATGCGTCCGCTCGACCTGCCGCGCATCGCGCGACTGACGGTGCAGGCGGCCGGTGTGGTGTCGCGAAGGCTTGGGTACGTGGATCGTGGACGGAGCGCCGCGGGGTGATGGTCACCGCGCGACGAAGGAGGGGCTGAGGGATGTCGATCGAGTGGGATGCTCATCGCCGCCGGGTCTCGACGCTGCTCGACGCCATCGGCCGGACGCCGCTCGTGGATCTGACCCGCGTCGCGCCGCCGGGTCTCGAGCTGCTCGCGAAGGTCGAGTGGTACGGCCCCACGGGTTCGGTGAAGGACCGCATCTACGCGCACATGCTGACCCGAGCCGAGGAGCGCGGGGAGCTGCGACCGGGCATGACGATCATCGAATGCACCACCGGCAACGCCGGTATCGCGTGCAGCGCCGTCGCCGCGATCAAGGGCTACCCATGCGTCATCGTGATGCCGGAAGGCATGAGCCAGGAGCGCAAGCGGATGATCGCGGCCTACGGCGCGGAGTTGATCCTCACCCCCGGCGCCGGCACGGACATCGACCTCGCGCTTGCGAAGATGCGGGAGATCGTGGCGTCGGATCCGTCGGCCTACTTCTTCCCGGGTGAGTTCGAGAATCCCGACAACCCCCAGGCGCAGCTCGCGTCCGGCGAGGAGATCTGGGAGCAGGCCGAGGGCCGTATCGACGCCGTGGTCGGCTCCCAGGGGACCGGCGGATGGATCACCGGCGTGACGCGGGCGCTGAAGGGGCACGACGCGCAGGTGCGCTCGTTCGCGGTGGAACCTTCGGAGTGCCCGTTGATCTCGGAGCGGCGGTGGGGGACCCACGGCGTCCCGGGCATCGGGGACGGCATCATCCCGTCCAACCTGGACCTCGGCGTGCTGGATGGCGTCGTGACGGCCTCGACCTCCGAGGCGCTCGACATGGCGGGCCGGCTTGCCCGCGAGGAGGGATTGCTTTGCGGGCCGTCTTCGGGCATCAACGTGGTGGCCGCACTCAAGGTCCACGCGAGGCACCCGGAGCTCGCGCGGATAGTGACGCTCATCGCCGACACGGGGCAGCGCTATCTATCGGGGGAGCTGTTCGGGGACCGACCCGACGTGGAGGAACCTGAGCGTCCCCACGTGATCGACGCTCGAACCCTCGAGCAGCTCGACGCGAACCGCGACAGACTGGAGTTCATCGCCTGAGGTCCCGCTGAGGAGATTGAACCGTCGTTCAGTTCTCGCGATATGCTGCTCGCCGTGAGCACCTATCGCATGGGCGATGAGGACCGGGAGATCCAACAGCGTGCTCGGCGCTTCGCGGACGAGGAGTTGATCCCCTGGGAGCTCCACGCCGAGGAGCACGAGGGCCAGATCGCCGTCGAGATCGCCCAGCGCCATCACGACCTGGCGATCGAGCTCGGGCTGTTCGCCATGAACATGCCGGTCGAGCTCGGGGGGACCGGCATGACCATGCTCCAACAGGTTCTCGTGTCCGAGCAGCTCGGCCGGGTCACCAACGCCCTCGGGTGGTGCGTGCACACGCCGCCCGCGTGGGCGCCGGCGGTGTGCACGCCTCACCAGATCGAGACCTGGATCCGCCCGACCGTGGCGGGTGATATCCACGAGTGCTACGCGATAACCGAGGCGGGGGCCGGCTCGGACGTGGACTCCATCGCCGCCACCGCACGGCGCGACGGCGACGACTACGTACTGCGTGGCGAGAAGATGCACGTGACCTCGTTCAACAAGGCCGCGTACTGCTTCTTCCAGGCCAAGGTCGTCGGCGGATCGAACGAGGGCGCGCACGCCATGTTCTTCGTGGACAAGAGCACCCCCGGCGTTCGCCTGATCCGTGAACCGAAGTACACGCACACGTATCCCGATTCACACGCGGTGGTGGCCTTCGAGGATGTGCGCGTGCCGGCGGCGAACCTCGTCGGAGACGAGGGTGACGGCATGGCCTTCACCTACGAGTGGTTCCGCTACGAGCGATTGATGATCGCCGCGCGCTGCTGCGGCGCCATGGAACGACTCATCGATGAGGCGACGGCGTTCGCGAAGGAGCGGGTTCAGTTCGGGCGGCCGATCATCCAGAACCAGGCGATCGGTCACATGCTCGCCGACTCGTTGACCGACTTGTGGGCGTCGCGGCTGATGACCTACGAGCTGGCGCGCGGCATAGACAGTGGCCTGGACGTGAAGATCCAGCACGCGCGGTGCTCCATGGCCAAGCTGTTCGCCTCCGAGGCCGCGAACCGTGTTGCCGACCGGGCCGTGCAGATCTTCGGGGGGCGCGGCTACATGCGAGAGAACGTGGCCGAGCGCTTCTGGCGCGAGCTGCGCGTGGATCGGATCTGGGAGGGGACGTCCGAGATCCAGCGCTCGATCGTGGCCGATCAGCTCGCGAAGCGCGGGGCGCGAGGTCTGATCGGATAGGACTAGGCGCGAACGCCTGTAACGCAACGTTCACTGGCCGTTCAGCCCGATCCGATCCGACCTGGTACGGTTGGCCCGACGGTTCCACGGAGATAGCGGTCGAAACGCGCGACTTTCGCGCGGCGTCGCCCATGCGGAACGAGGCTCGCGGGACTCCTGTGGGAAGCGGGTCGGCCGGGGACGCGAGGCTTCGCGTCGCAGGCGAACCGCCGGACCAGGACCGGATGGGCTGTCGTACCGGGGTCGGTTGGCTATCCGACCGTTCACGTGTGTGTGCGACCGTGGGCCTGAGGGAAGGACGAGGAGCCAGATCGTGGACCCGCTCGACATCTGCTTCGTCGGCACCTATCCGCCCACGCACTGCGGCCTGGCAACGTTCGGCGCTTCGCTGCGTGAGGCGATGGCCGCTCCGCGGAGCGGCGTCATCCGCGTGTTGGAGGAGCCCGACCCACCCCGCCAACCCGAGGTGACCGTGGAGTGGTTCATGGGGGATCGCGCCTCACGCAACGAGGCCCTCGCGGCTTTGCGCGCGTACGACGTGGCGATCGTCCAGCACGAATACGGGATCTACGGCGGTGCCGACGGCGAGGAGATCGTGGGATTCCTCCGCGCCTCCCCCATCCCGACGATCGTGGTGATGCACACCGTGCTGACGGATCCGATGCCGCACCAACGGCTGGTGCTGGAGGAGGTCATGGAGGCCGCCGACCTGCTGGTCACCACCACCGACGCGGCGCGCCGCCGCTTGATCGCCGTTCACGGCATCGAGCAGGATCAGGTCGCCGTCGTGGCGCACGGGGCTCCTCCGAACATCGAGGGCGAGCGCGCCATCCAACGCTCGGAGCCCGTCGTCCTCACCTGGGGTCTGATCGGGCCAGGCAAGGGGCTGGAGTTCGGCATCGGAGCCATGCGGCATCTCGACGATCTGCGTCCTGCCCCCGTATACGTGATCGCGGGCCAGACCCACCCCAAGGTCCTTACGCGCGAGGGAGAACGCTATCGCGAAGGTTTGCGCGAACTGGCGGCCGACGAGGGCGTGAGCGATCGGGTCGTCTTCGAGGATCGGTACCTGGACAAGGCTTCGCTCCGCTCGTTGATCCGCAGCGCCGACGTGGTGCTGCTGCCCTACGATTCCCGCGAACAGATCAGCTCCGGCGTGCTCGTGGAGGCGGTCGCCGCGGGTAAGCCGGTAGTGGCCACGGCCTTCCCTCATGCGATCGAGCAGCTCTCGAGCGCCTGCGGGATAGTGGTGCCCCACGAGGATCCCGGGGCCATCGCCCGTGCGCTCAGGCGGCTCCTGACCGATGAGGCGCTGGCCGGCTCGATGCGCGGCCAAGCGGAGCGTGAGTCAGAACTGTTGGCCTGGCCGGCGGTCGGTCGCGAGTACTTGCGGCTGGCCCACCGCGTCCTCGCTGGGCGAGAGGCGGCATGACGACACCGGAGCCCTCGCTCCGGCACCTGATGCGCATGCTGGACGACACGGGGTTGTTCGAGCATGCGATAGGGGCACTGCCTCGACGCTCGCACGGGTACTGCACCGACGACGCCGGGCGCGCGCTCGCCGTGGCCGTTCGCTCCGGCGACGATGGGGACGCCATGCTGCTCGCGGAGCGCTGTTTAGCGTTCCTCGCCCATGCGCACGAAGGAGAGGGTCGGTTCCGCCTCCGTATGTCGTTCGATCGGCGTTGGACCGCCGATCCGGCGTCCGACGACGCGTGCGGCCGCGCGATCTTCGGCATCGGGGTCGCGGCCGCTGCCGCGCCCTGGGCCCACGTGCGCCGGGAAGCTGGGCGCCTCTTCCGGGAGGCGGCAGCGTTCCGTTCGACGTTCGTGCGCGCTACGGCGCCCGCGGTCATCGGCGCAGCCGAACTCCTTAGGACCGAACCGGGCGACGCTGCTGCGACATCCTTGATCGACGATGCGCTCGGGCGATTCCCGCGTCCGTCCGCGGACGAGCGGTGGCCGTGGCCCGAGGAGCGACTGGCTTACGCGAACGCCGTCCTTCCCGAGGCCATGATCGCGGGTGGCGCCGCGGTCGGTGACATGGCCACGATCGACGATGGCCTGCGGTTGCTGGGCTGGCTGGTCGAGGCCGAGCGCCTGGGTGATCACTTCAGTTTCACGCCCACCGCCGGCCGGGGCCCCGACGACCCCCGCCCCGGGTTCGACCAGCAGCCGATCGAGGCGGGCGCCCTGGCCGACGCGTGTGGCCGCGCGTTCGGCGTTACAAGTGACCCAGTCTGGATCGAACCGGTAGTGCTGGCCGCAGGGTGGTTCCAAGGCCGCAACGACGTCGGCGTTCCGATGTTCGATCCGGACACCGGCGGCGGGTTCGACGGACTCCATCGCGACAGGGTGAATCAGAACCAAGGAGCCGAGTCGACGATCGAGTTGATCACGACGCTGCAGCAAGCTAAGAGGGTCGACGCGGTGGTCGCGAGGACGTCTCAGCCGGACTCGGCGAGCGCGTCCAGCAGCTGATCCTCCCGGACGGTCGCCGCGCCCACGCAGCGATCTCCCGCTCCATAGGTCATGTAGATCGTGCCGTCCTCGCGTCGGTGCGCGCCCTGCACGTAGACGACGTTGTCGGCATCACCCGCGCGTTCCCAGGCGAGCTCCGCCTCCAGCAGCGGATCGGGGAGCCGGGCGATCACCTGACCGGAGCCGGCGTCGAGGAGCGCCACGTTAAGCGTGTACGAGCCGTCGCCTCGCCGCTCGTGGAAGAACAGGACCAGGCCGTCGGTCGTAGGGATGGGTGGCGCCCCCGCGCCGACGTTGATGGCACCGGGCGATGGACGGATGATCGTGTGCCGGTCCAGGTTCGCCACGTGATCGTCCCAGTACGCGGCGTCCGCGTGCCACATAGCGTCGAGCGAATCGAAGACGGCCACCTGCACGCTCGGGTGGATCCGATGAAGGAGCGCCACGCGGTCGTCGGCCAGGTTGAACACCACCGCGTCCTTGTTGGCGATGCCGGCCGGGCCGATCAGGCGACCGCTGGCCTCGTTGACGTGGAATCGACCATCCGTGAACGTCAGGCGCTGCACGCCGATGCGCCAGGGGTCCCCGTCGGGGATCGGGGGCAGATCCGTGTAGGTCATCACCACCTGCTTCTCGCCGCTGCTTCGCACGCGCTGGACGCGCGGATCTTCGAACGCGTGTGAGCCGTGCTCTCCGGGCGTGGCCAAGACGTAGCGGAACGTGTAGTCGATACCGTCAGCGGACTCGAAGACCAGGATGTCGGATACGTAGTCCAGGAACCGGGGGCCTTCGCCCGTGTTCCGCCGGTACCCTGAGCGGACCCCTCGGGCGAACAGGTGATAGGTACCCTCGTGGTAAAGCAATCCGGCGTTGAAGATGGGCTCGTAGCCCGGCACCACCCCGGCTTGGACGATCGGGAGGTCCCGCACCCGTTGGGCGCGAAGGGCTCCTTCAGAGGCGTTTCCGGAGAGTCGTTCCATGGTCAGCGCGTGAGGATAGTGGACGGGAGCACCATATGGTGTATCTCAAGCATCGGAACGAGCCTCCCTCTACCTGAGGGGTGGCCGAAAGCCCCGCCGGAAGGATCAACATGAGTCACCAGCCCGACCCTCGGGAGTTGTTCACCAGATACGAAGCCAACCCCGTGATCACGGCGGCGCGCTTCCCGAGCATGGTGAATGCAGCCTTCAACGCGGGGGCCACCACGTTCGATGGCGAAACTCTGCTGCTCGTGCGCGTGGAGGATCGGACGGGTCGGTCGCGGCTGGTGGTGGCTCGTAGTCCCGACGGGCTCTCCGACTGGTCGATCGACCTTGACCGCGGCATGACTCCCGACCACAGCTCCTTCGAGGAGCGGTGGGGGATCGAGGATCCCCGGATCACGCCGACCGACGAGGGCTACCTCATCGCGTATACCGGGTACTCGCGAGGGGGTCCGCTGGTGTGCCTGGCCGTGACCCACGACTTCGTCACCTTCGAGCGTCGCGGCGTGATCCAGCCCCCCGACGACAAGGACGCGGCCCTGTTCCCAGTGATGTTCGATGGACGATGGGCGTTGATCCATCGTCCGGCGCCGGCCACATCGGGGCTGGGCGCCCATATGTGGATCTCGTGGAGCCCCGACCTGCGTCACTGGGGTGACTCGCGGATCCTGCTGTCGGCACGCGAGGGCGGGTGGTGGGACGCCAACAAGATCGGTCTGGGCCCACCGCCGTTGCTCACCGACCGCGGCTGGTTGCTCTGCTACCACGGCGTTCGTCAGACGGTATCCGGATCGATCTACCGATTGGGTCTGGCGCTCCTGGATCGCGACGATCCGTCCAGGGTGATCGCCCGCGGAAGGGAATGGGTGTTCGGACCGCAGACCATCTACGAGCGATCGGGAGACGTGCCCGACGTCGTCTTCCCGTGCGGTTGGGTCCTGGGGGATGATGGAGAAGAGGTCCGCCTGTACTACGGGGCGGCCGACAGCGTCGTGTGTGTCGCGACCGCCAGCTTGCGGGAGCTGCTCGACCACCTCACACGACACGAAGGAGAGGACGAGGTCTGATGGAGCGCAACGAGGAGCTCTTGGCGAGCGAAGAGGCAGCATGGCGTCGCCTGTCCGAGCAGGTCGATCGCGTGGCTGAACCCGATCGGAAGCGCCCGGGGGTCGTGGGTGACTGGTCGGTGCAGGACCTGGTGTGGCATTGCGCCCACTGGGCAGACTTCTGCGGCGCGCACCTGGAGCGCGCACAGGAGGGTCCGGTCGGTGATCCGTTCGCCGGTGGGTCCGACGAACAGTTCGATCGCGAGAACGACGAGATAGCGGAGCGCTCCAAGGCGATGTCGTGGGAGGACGTGGTGACCGGGACCGACGCGGCGCGTGCCCGGGTCCGAACCGCCCTCTCCGCGCTCCCCCAAGTCGCCGACGACGCGGCCGGCTGGTTCGCCGACGAGACCTTCACCCACTACGACGAGCACGCGGAGCAGATCGCCGCGTTCGTGGATCAGACGAGGAGCTGAACGACATGGAACCCATCAACCACTGGATCGGCGGGAAGACCGTAGCGGGCGAGTCCGGCCGGACGGGTCCGGTCTTCAACCCTGCGACGGGCGAGCAGACCCACCAGGTGGATCTGGCGGACGCGGAGGAGGTCGACCTGGCGGTACAGGCTGCGGTAGATGCGTTCCCGGCGTGGCGCGCGACGTCGCTCGCGCGCCGGTCCGAGATCCTGTTCCGCCTCCGTGAGCTGGTGGATCAACATCGGATCGAGCTGGCCAGGATCCTAACGTCGCAGCATGGGAAGGTGCTGTCCGATGCGACCGGGGAGGTCTCTCGCGGGCTGGAGAACATCGAGTACGCGTGTGGGATCCCCAACCTGCTCAAGGGCGGCTTCTCCGAGCAGGTGTCGACTGGCATCGACGTCTACTCGATCCGTCAGCCGCTGGGCGTAGTGGCAGGCATCACGCCGTTCAACTTCCCCGCCATGGTTCCCATGTGGATGTTCGCGAACGCGATCGCGTGCGGGAACACGTTCGTGCTGAAGCCTTCCGAGAAAGACCCGAGCGCCTCGATGTTCGTGGCCGAGCTGCTGCGTGAGGCAGGCCTTCCCGACGGGGTCTTCAACGTCGTGCACGGTGACAAGGTCGCGGTGGATGCCATCTTGGAGCACGCGCGGATCGCGGCCGTGAGCTTCGTGGGTTCGACACCGATCGCCCGGTACATCTACGAGACCGGGACAAGGAACGGCAAGCGCGTGCAGGCGCTCGGCGGCGCCAAGAACCACATGGTGGTCCTGCCCGACGCCGACCTCGACATGGCGGCAGACGCGGCCGTCTCGGCGGGCTACGGGAGCGCCGGCGAGCGGTGCATGGCGATCTCAATGGTGGTGGCGGTTGGGGCCATCGGCGATGAGCTCGTCGGCAAGATCGCCGAGCGCCTGCCGAAGGTGAAGGTCGGCGACGGAGCCGATCCCGGATCGGAGATGGGCCCGCTCGTCACCCGCGAACACCGAGACAAGGTCGCGTCGTACCTGGACTCCGGGGTCGCCCAGGGCGCCACGCTCGTTCGGGACGGAAGGCTGGATCCGGTGGCCGAGGGCCAGGGCTTCTTCCTCGGGGTCTCCTTGATCGACCACGTCACGACCCAGATGGACTGCTACCGCGATGAGATCTTCGGTCCGGTGCTCGGCGTGACTCGTGTCGGAACCTACGATGATGCCCTTCGGATGGTGAACGACAACCCGTATGGGAACGGGGTCGCGATCTTCACCCGTGACGGCGGGGCCGCACGTCAGTTCCAGTTCGACGTGAACGTTGGGATGGTGGGTGTGAACGTTCCGATCCCCGTGCCGGTCGCTTACTACTCGTTCGGAGGCTGGAAGGCGTCCCTGTTCGGCGACAACCACATGTACGGGCCTGAAGGAGTGCAGTTCTACACGAAGGGCAAGGTCGTCACGGCTCGCTGGCCCGACCCCGCGACGTCTTCCGTGGATCTGGGATTCCCCAGGAACAGATAGCGCGCCCGGTCGCGCCTTGCCTCATGGGTCCAGGCGCATGAACCAGATGTGAGGGCCCCCCATCGGGGAGGCTCCTTCCTCGACCACTCGGAAGCCGAAGCGCTCGTAGTAGGCGACGTTGGCCGCCACCCCGGTCTCCAGGAAGGCCGGCGTCCGGTCCCGACGTGCGTGCTCCAGTCCGATCTCCATCAACGCCCGTCCGATCCCCTCGCCCCGTCGATCGGGGTCGACGCCGATCTGATCCAGGAACCAGACAGGTTCGGCCGGGATCCACGACTCGACCCAGTTCCACATCGCATCGTGGCGCGCACCGCCGTCGGGCGAGAGCGTATGGAATCGGTCGCGCAACGCTTCATCCAGGTCGGCGAGTCCGCCCATCTGCTCGGGCGGGACCCAGGCCGCAGCGCCCGCCGCGTCTTCGGCCTCCCACAGGACCCCCAGGTCGGCCCACGCCTCATCCATCAGGGTGAAGTAGCTGGGCATCAGGTCGGCGGCTTCCTGGGGCGAGAACGTAACCAGGACCATCGGATCGTCCGCGAAGGCTCGTGCGAGCATCGCCGCGATCGCGGGAACGCGTTCGCGGGTAGCCCGTCGGATCTCGATCGTCACGGGCGGAAGCCTAAGTCGCAGCTACCGCCCGCGCACCCCTCGGCCGTATCCTGGGTCAACACACACGAGGAGACTTGGATATGCAGACCGACCGAAGCCCGCTGGATCACCTCCGCGAGGACCGCGGCCCATGGCGTCCGCGCCCTACGCTCGAGGGCGCCGACTACACGAGTTGGGAGGTGTACGAGCAGGAGCGTGAGCGGATCTGGTGGGGCGATTGGATCTGCGCCGGCCGTACCGAGGAGATCCCGAACCCCGGTGACTACATCGTGCGCGATATCACCGGCGAGTCGATCTTCGTAGTGCGGACCGAGACCGGGGAGCTACGTGGCTTCTACAACGTCTGCAGCCACCGAGGAACCAAGTTCGTAGACGACATCGAGGGGACCGGTCACACCCGCAAGGCGTTCGTCTGCCCCTACCACGCCTGGACGTACGACCTGAACGGTCAGCTGATCGGCTCGCCGAACGTCAAGGAGGACGAGCTCTTCGACCGGTCGGCCTACCCGCTCCACGGGGTCACGGTCGACAGCTACGCCGGCTTCCTGTTCGTGAACCTCTCCGGCGAGCCTCGGCCCCTGATGGAGGCCTTGACGGACGGCGCCGAATCCATCACGGCGTTCGAGCGATTCAAGATGGACGAACTCCGGATCGGGGTTCGTCTCGTGTACGAGGTCGAGGCGAACTGGAAGATCGTCGTGGAGAACTACAACGAGTGCCTGCACTGTCCGCAGGTCCATCCCGAGCTGGTGCAGGTCGTCCCGCTGTTCCGCTTCGGCGAGGTCTGGGACGAAGAGCTCCGCGACGACGGCAACCGGATGGTCGAGGGCGCGACGAGCTTCACGATGACCGGCTCGGTCGGAGCTGCCGAAGCTCCCCGGGTCTTGCTCCCGAGGACCACGACATGTACTACGGGACCTACGAGTTCCCGAACCTGATGCTGAACCTGCACCCCGACTGCGCGATGTACTACATCGGCTACCCGAAGGGATCCGAACCACACGACGATCGTCTCCGAGTACCTGTTCCGCCCCGAGACGATCGCCGGACCGAACTTCAAGCCGGAGCCGGTCGTGGAGCTCTGGGACCTGATCTCCAAGCAGGACTGGGAGGTCTGCGTTCGGGCGCAGACGGGGGTTGGTTCGCGGGCGTTCAAGACGGGCGTTTACCCGCGTCAGGATCGCTTCCTCTACTGGTTCAACGAGGAGTACCGCCTGGCCATGGGCCGCGAAGCTCAGGGCTGACGTGGAGGACGGCTTCACGTTCATCGGCGTGCCGATCGACTCCGTCGGCCGGTCGGGGGGAACCGAGTTGGGGCCCGCCAAGCTCAGGGCTCTTGGTCTGGCCGAGCTGTGCGAAGGAGACGCGGGCGACCTGGACGTGCGGATCCGCGGCGAGGAGCGGGACACGGTTACGGGGATCATCGCGAGCGCCGACGTGTTGACCACGACGGCCGTGATCCGCGAGGCCGTGACGGCAGCGCTGTCCGCCGGCGAGCGCCCGTTCCTGGTCGGGGGCTGCTGCACGCTGCTGCCCGGAGCGCTGGCAGCGGCGCGCGACGTCCTGGGTCGCACCGGGGTGGCATACCTCGACGGACACCTCGACCTTTCCGACGGCGCCACCTCGCCGACGGGCGAGGCGGCGGACATGCCCCTGTCCGTGGTGCTGGGACGAGGGCCCGCGGCGTGGGTCGACGCGTGCGGCGGCGCGTCCGCGCGGATCGAGGACGTGGTGCCGATCGGCTACCGCGACCCCGACGAGGTGCCCACGTTCGATCAGATCGCCCCCGAGCTCGGTCCGGCGTTCCGCCCCGTTTCCAAGGACGACGTGATGTCGGAGGGACCAGGCGAGATCGGACGGCGTGTCGCCTCGGAACTGGCCGGATCGGCGGGCCGGTTCTGGATGCACCTCGACGTGGACATCCTGGGCGAAGACGTGTTCCCGGCGACTGACTACCTGATGCCGGACGGCCTGGACATGGACGAGCTCGTCGACCTGATGCGACCTTTCGCCGCGTCGCCTGCGCTCATCGGACTCTCGATCGGCTGCTACAACCCCGAGAAGGACCCGCGAGACGTGTGCGGCGGCGCCCTGGTCGAGGCGTTCGCCTCCGTCCTGGCGGGCTAGCCGGGGAGCCGGGCGAGAGCCTCTTCGATCGCATCCGCATCGGGCATGCCTTCTCGAGCCCCCGATACGGTGACGGATATCGAGGCCGCTGCCACCGCGGCGCGAACGGCATCCTGCAGATCGCGTCCCAGAGCTAATGCGGAGGCCAATACCCCGTTGAAGCAGTCCCCGGCGCCCGTCGTATCGATGACGTCGACCCGTGGTGCGGCGACGCGCTCCCGCGCGTCGCCCCTATGCAGTAACGCGCCTTCGGCCCCTCGAGTCTCGATCACCACCACCTCGCCGGGGGTCGCGCCCAGGGCCTCGAGTTCGCGCTCGTTGGGAGTGACGTAGGTGGCCAGGGCGGCGAGCGCCCTTGCCCATGGCTGCGAGGGCGCGGGGTTCAGAACGGTGGGCACGTTCTGTTCGCGGCACCACTCGAGGGCGGCGGTGGCCACCACCTGCGGCACCTCCAGGCTGGCGAGCAACAGGCTGGGTTCGATCATCTCCAAGGCACCCACGACGGCGTTTGGCTCCAACCGGCCGTTCGCGCCGGCCGCCACCGAGATCTGGTTCTCGCCTCCTGCGTCCACGGCTATCAGAGCCACGCCGGTGCGAGCCTGCTGCGTGACCAGCACGTGCTCGACGTGAACGCCATCCGAACGCAGAGCCTCGATCGAACGGTGTCCGAACACGTCGTCACCGACCGCGCCCAGCATCCACACGTCTAGGTCCCGCGTCGTCGGTACGCCCGAGGACGAAGCCCGAGCGGCGGCTACGGCCTGATTGCCCCCTTTCCCGCCATGGTGCTCCGAGTACGTTCCCCCGGTGACGGTCTCGCCCGGTCTGGGCAGCGGCGCACCGGATACGACCAGGTCGACGTTGATCGCGCCGAGGACCGCGAGGACCGGCTCGCCGGTCACCTCGCCGAAGCCTCGACCAGCGAGCGGAGCCGACCGATGAAACGGGTCATGAACGCGGGCGAATCGACGTCCAGCGCCACGCGAGCGTTGTCCTCTGGCATCCAGCCGGTCGGCCACGGGCTGCGGCGGATCCCTCGCAGGTCCGTCACGGTCGCGCCACGGGTCCACGTGCCATCGGTCTCCACCTCGACACGGGTCGTCTGCAGTGTGGCGAGCGAAGGGTCGATCGCGATCGCGAGCGCCAGCGGGTCGTGCATCGCCGCGCCCTCGTCCGAGCCGAACCGTTCGTAGAACTCGATGTAGAACGGCACCATGTCCTGCAGGAACCGGGCGATCGCCGAACCCCGCGCCGGTTCGCACATCTCAGCGAGCCCAACTCTGTCCAGCCTTACTCGCTCCGTGACGTCTAGCCCCACCCCGATCGGCAGCCGCTCTTCCGACGCTCCCGCGAACCCGCGGAACACGATCTGCGCTGCATCGGGGTCCCACCAGATGTTCGCCTCGGCGGCGGGCGTGATGTTGCCCTGATGATCGAACGCGCCACCCATGATCACGACTCCGCGCAGCAGCGATGGAAGCTCCGGCTCCATCGTCAATGCGATCGCGACGTTCGTTAGCGGGCCGGTCGCCACCAGCATCATTTCGCCGGGGCGTTCGCGCGCGCACTCGACGATCAGCGTCGCGGCGTCGCGATCCGATGGTGCGCTCGACGCGGGCGGCAATTCCGCCCGTCCCAATCCACGCTCGCCGTGGACGACCGGGAAGGGCAGGTAGTCGCGCCGGAGCGGACGATCGGCGCCGCGGGCCACCTCTACCTCGCCGTATCCGCATAGCTCCAGGACGGCGAGCGTGTTCTCGGTCGTGTGCTCGATACCGACATTGCCCATCACCGTCGTGGCGGCAACCAAGTTGACCTCGGGCGAGGCGAGCGCCAGGAGGATCGCCAGGGCGTCGTCGACCCCCGTGTCGACGTCCAGGATCAGGGGAACGGGTTCCACGTCACGCCGTGGCTGGTTCCAGCGCGAAGCCGATCAACTTCGCGCCCACGTCCATGCACATGCGCTTCATCGCCTCCGGCGTCACCTGGGGAGCGTTCATCAGGACCTGGACCGCCATCCCGTCGATCAGGGCGCCGAGCTGCAGGCCCAGGTCCTCCGGATCGCCACCGTCGGGGAACTCCCCGGTCTCCCGGCCGCTGCGGATGATGTCGGCGATCGACTGACGCCACCGCCGGTCCAAGACCTCCGCCTCCTTCGCCAGCGCCGGATCGCGCAGCGCCCTGACCCAGATCTCGATCCAAAGAGCCCATTCCTCCAGACGCTCGAATTCGGCCAGCAACCCCGGGACGGACAGATCGACCAGCCGTTCGAACCGTTCGCGCGCCGTAGACAAACGGCGCAGGTCGCGTGCCTGCGCCAGGTAGTACTTGTCGTTCGCGTAGGTGAGCGCCTCTACCAGCAGGCGATCCTTGGACTCGAAGTAGTACAGGATCAGCCCGGGGGATACCCCGCACTGTTCGGCGATGTCTGAGATCCGGGTCTCGCCCAAGCCTCGGTCCGTGATCACGCGAGCGGCGGCCTCCAGGATCTCCTGGTGCCGGTCCTTCGACTGCTTCTGACGGGTTCTGCTCATCGAGGTCTCCTGTTGAACGCCGCACAGGTTGGAGGGTTACGGCCTCGCTCGACTGGCTGACGGTTCAGGGCACTCTACCCCTCTGAACTGCGATGTCAAAGCCGCAGGTCCGGGGTGCGGAGTTGACTCATGATTCAAACTCAGGGCATAATCCATCGGTTCGCGGTCGGGCCGGCCGGGCGCGACGGATGGAGGGAACGAGACGGCATGGCGAACGTCTACGACGCGATCATCATCGGCGGGGGTCACAACGGGCTCACGAGCGGGGCGTACTTCGCGCGCGGCGGCGCCCGCACTGTGGTCCTTGAGGCCAGGGGCAAGACCGGCGGCGCTGCCGACACGAGCGCCCCGTTCCCCGATCACCCGGAGATCAATGTCACGACGTACTCCTACGTCATGTCGCTGATGCCGCCGACGATCATCCGAGAGCTGAACCTCAAGCAGCACGGCTACGACGTCACGCCTTTCGGCCCGTACTACCAGGCGTTCCCCGACGGCCGTTCGATCACCGTTTACGCCGACGATGCGAAGAAGAGCTACGACTCGATCGCACAGTTCAGCAAGAAGGACGCGAACACGCTGCCGAAGTGGGAGGCGTGGTTGAAGGGTGTGGCCGACGTGCTGGGTCCGCTCCTGCTGCAGTCGCCGCCGAAGGTCGGCTCCATGGCGTTCGGGGATCTGATCGCGAGCGCCCAGTCCGCCTGGAAGATGCGCAAGCTCGGGGTCCGCGGCGTGGCCGACGTGACCCGTCTGTTCACGATGAGCGTCACCGACCTGCTGGACGACTGGTTCGAGTCGGACGAGATCAAGGGCATGCTCGCGGTGAACGGGGTGATCGGGACGTGGGCCGGACCTGATGAGCCGGGCACCGCCTATGTGATGCTCCACCACTCGATCGGGGACGTCGGAGACGGTCACCTCGGATCGTGGGGTTTCCAGCAGGGCGGGATGGGCGCGGTCTCCGATTCGATCCGCCGCTCGGCAGAGTCGTTCGGCGCCGAGATCCGCACCGACGCCAGGGTGAAGAAGATCCTGGTGCGCGGCGGCCGTGCGGTCGGCGTCACCCTGGAGAACGGCGACGAGCTCCGCGCCCCCGTCGTGGTGACGTGCATCCATCCGCAGATCGCGTTCCTGGATCTGATCGACCGCCACGAGCTGCCGGCGGACTTCGTCTGGGACATCGAACGGTGGAAGACCCGGAGCGGCGTGGTCAAGGTCAACGTCGCGCTCTCCGAGCTGCCCGACTTCATCGCCGACCCGGGCAAGAACCAGCAGGACCATCACACTGGCTCGGTGGAGCTCTGCTTCAGCCCGCAGTACGCGGAGCGTGCGTTCCAGGACGCCCACATCGAGCGGAAGGCCGCCGTGGCACCGTTCGTCGACGGAACCATCCCGACCACGCTCGACAAGAAGCTCGCGCCCGAGGGGGTTCACGTCTTCTCGATGTTCAGCCAGTGGGTGCCCGATGACTGGAACACCGAGCCCCACCGCGACGAGCTGGAGCAGTACGCGGACCGGATCATCGACAAGTACACGGAGCTGGCGCCCAACTTCAAGTCCGCCGTGATCGACCGCCAGGTCATAGGGCCCTACGACATGGAGCAGGACCTCGGACTGATGGGAGGCAACATCTTCCACGGCGAGCTCAGCGTGGATCAGCTCTTCCACATGCGGCCGGCGCCGGGCTACGCCGACTACCGCACGCCTATCAAGGGCCTCTACCACGGGTCGTGCGCCACGCACGGCGGCGGCGGGGTGAACGGCATCCCCGGCTGGCAGGCGTTCAACATGGCTAAGAAGGACAAGGCCGTCGGCAAGAAGTAGTCGGTGACTGAGGCGAGCGACGAACCCGAGGCCCGGATCACGCTCGAGCGCATGCTCGAGGCGCGCTCGGTCGCCGTCGTCGGCGCCAGCGTCAAGGAGGGCTCGCTCGGCCGCCAGATGATGGTCGAACTTCGCCGCGGAGGCTTCGACGGCGCCGTGTATCCCGTGAACCCCGGCTACGACGAGGTGCTCGGCGAGCGCTGCTATCCGTCGATCGCGGAGGTTCCCGAGGCTGTGGATCTGGCGATCCTCGGCGTCGCGAACCAGCGCGTGGAGCAGGCGCTGCGCGATGCGATGGCGGCAGGCGCCCGGTCGGCGGTCACGTTCTCGTCGCTCTACGAGGAGGCGCCGCCGGAGCCCGGGATGCCCGGTCTGGCTCGAGCGGATCGCCTCGATCGCGCGTGAGGCGGGTATCCCGCTCTGCGGCGGCAACGGGATGGGGTTCCTCAACCTCGAGACCGACCTGCGAGCGACCGGGTTCCCCACGCCCGATCACATCCGCAGCGGTCCGGTCGCGTTCATCAGTCATTCGGGTTCCGCGTTCGCGGCGCTCGCGTTCAACGACCGCGGGATCGGGTTCAACCTCCTCGTGTCGTCGGGCCAGGAACTGGTGACGGATCTGACCGACTACATGGAGTACGCGCTCGACCTCGCCTCGACCCGCGTCATCGCGCTCCTCATCGAGACGGTGCGGCGACCCCGAGCCTTCCGGGAGGCTCTTTCAGCGGGCGGTCGATCGAGACATCCCAGTGGTCGCTCTGAAGGTCGGGCGGACCGAACGTTCCAAGTCGATGGTGACCGCGCACTCGGGTGCACTCGCCGGCGAGGACGGAGCGTACGAGGCCCTGTTCGACGCGTATGGGGTGATGCGCGTGTCCTCGCTCGACGAGATGGCCGACGTCATGGAGCTGTTCTCGTCTCCGCGTCGCGTCACGACCGGACGTGGCATCGCGTCGATCCACGACTCGGGCGGCGAACGTGCGCTCTTCGCAGACCTGGCTGCGGATCTCGCCGTCCCCTTCGCCGACATCTCCGAGGCCACGACGGCGCGCATCCAGGGAGCACTCGATCCTGGGCTCGAGGCTGCGAACCCCTTGGACGCCTGGGGGACCGGGATCGACGCCGATCGGATCTTCACCGAATGCTTCCGGGCGTTGCACGACGATCCCGACACCGCGGCGCTGGCCTTCGTCGTGGATCTGACTCGCCAGGGTGAACCGCACGACGAGGGCTACCTGAGGGTCGCGCGCGACGTTTCTTCTTCTACGACCAAGCCGTTCTGCGTGCTCTCCAACCTCGCGAGCGCCGTTGCGAACGACGAGGCAGGGCTCCTTCGTGACTCGGGCATCCCGGTGCTCGAGGGGACCCAGTCCGGCCTCACCGCGCTCCGGCATCTGCTCGCATACCGGGACGCCCGCGCGCGAGCGCCGTTGGAGGCTCCTCCGCCGGTGCCAGACGATCTGCGCGAGCATTGGGTGAGGCGGTTGGACGCGAAGGACGAACTAAGCGAGCTGGAAGCGTTGGCCATGCTGACCGATTACGGCATCCTCACGACGACGGCGATGGGGGCTTCGTCCGAGATGGACGCCGTCGCGGCGGCGAACGAGATCGGGTGGCCGGTGGCGCTGAAGACCGCCGCTCCCGGCGTGCAGCACAAAACCGAAGTCGGAGGGGTCTCACTGGACCTGGCCGATCCCGATGCGGTGCGAGCCGCGTACACCGAGATCGCCGGGCGTCTGGGGCCGCACGTCGTGGTCGCAGCGATGGCGCCGGCCGGGGTGGAGCTGGCCCTCGGCGTGGTGCGCGATCCGCAGTTCGGACCGCTAGTGCTTGTCGCGGCCGGGGGAGTGCTGGTCGAGGTGCTGCACGACCGACGACTGGCGTTCCCTCCCCTGGACGAGCCGCGTGCGCGAGCGTTGGTCGACGGACTAGGCGTCCGTCCGTTGCTCGAGGGCGTCCGGGGCGCGCCGCCCGCAGACGTCGACGCGCTCGCGCGGGCGATCGCCCGTCTCTCGGTGTTGGCCGCCGACCTGGGTGACCTCCTCGAGGCGCTTGACGTGAACCCCGTGATCGTCTCGGCCGGAGGATGCGTCGCGGTCGACGCTCTGGTCGTGCCTCGTCGATGACGGACGATAGTCTGCGAGCGTCGTCGTTGGAAGGAGAGCACATGATCGCCAGGGTGTGGCGCGGAGTTACACGCGCCGAGGACGGCGAGGCGTACGCCTCCTATATGGGCGGCACGGGCGGGAGAGCGCTCCTGGCCACTCCGGGCAATCGAGGCATCTACATGCTCCGACGCATCAAGGAGGAGAGAGCGGAGTTCGTGATGATCTCGCTGTGGGAGTCCGAGGAGGCGATCCGCGGCTTCGCGGGCGACGATATCGGTGTCGCGGTGTTCTACCCCGAGGATGAGCAGTACCTCGTGGAGCGCGAGCTCACCGTTTCCCACTACGAGGTGATCGAAGACTTCTAGTCTGAGTCAGACTAGAAGGGATCCTCTGCGGGCACGGTTCCCTCCGGCCAGCCTGGATACTCGTCGGGGTACTCGAAGGCGTCGCCGAACGTCTGGGCTCGGTCGGTGCTGACTACCGGCGCGCGTGGTCCGGCGGCGAAATCGAACACGTGCTCGAAGTTGTGGGTGTTCGCGATCCGGGGCGTGAGGTAGTCCAGTCCCCAGTTGTCCGAGATGAACCGCAGCGGGGTCGAGAACTCGCCCACCTCGTCATCGATCAGGCCACGCCGGGCGTACGGCGAGATAGTGAGCAGCGGGACCCGGAACCCCAGGCCGGTCTCGTCCAGCACGGGCGGCATGACGCTGTCGTAGAACCCGCCCCATTCGTCCCAGGTGATGAAGATCGCGGTGTGCTCCCACATGTCGCTCCTCATCACCGCGTTCACAACGTCCGTCAGCCAGTTGTGCGCGAACGCCGAGCTGGCCGGCGGGTGATCGGAGAGCGCGAAGTGCGGCGTAACCCAAGTGACGGCCGGCAGCTCGTCCGCCTCGATGTCGTGCACCAGCCGGTCCACCGAGTTCGCGGCGTGCTCTTGCCACAGATCCGTGTGGAAGACGCCCTCGATCCCGTTGTACGCGTTCCAGAAGTACCCCACCTGACCGGGGACCGACGCGTAGTATCGCCAATCCACGCCGATCTCCGTGAGCTGTTCGCCCACCGTCTTGAACCGGAAGCACGTGTTGTGTTTCGTGAGGTTCCCCTGGTCGTCCTTGACCAGGACGAAGACGTCGTCGCCGATCGCGTCGCATCCCCAGCTCTTGAACCTGTAGTCGTTCGGTCCTAGCTCGACCTCGATGTTCTCGGGGTTGTCGATCACGCCGCCCGACTGCCCGGCGACGAAGAAGAAGTGGTTCGGGTAGGACGGTCCCAGTGCCGAGGCGAAGAAGTTGTCGGAGAGTGCGTACTCCTTGGCCCAGGACCAGTAGTTGGGGAGCTGTCCCTCCTGGAACTGCGAGTAGGACCACGGATCGCCGTACACACCCCCCGCGAATCCGTCCAGCTTGCCGTCGTTCAAGCAGTTCAGCGCCGCCGCTCGATCGTGGGGCAGGTCGCCTGGCAGCCAGTCGGGGCATCGGATGAGCTTCGTCTCCTCGCCCCATTTGACGCCCGTCGTGGTGCCGTTCACGCCTGGGAAGCGGCCGAAGAGATTGTCGAAGCTCCGGTTCTCCATCATCACGTAGAGCACGCGCTTGATCGGCCAGCGTGTGTCGATCCCGGTAGTTGCCGGTGACACGCGGGGGATGACCTTCCCTCCGGTGCAGCTAAACAGCACGCCGCCGGCCACGGCCATAGCGGAGCCCTGCAGGAACTTCCGGCGGCTGACGGGGAGGGGGTGGGCGTCGCCACGCTCCTCGTGGTTGGGGTGGACTCGGTCGGGCATGCCCTCCAGTTCTATCAGGGAACCGGGCCATCGGTATCCTCGACGGGTCTAGGTCGGTTCGGAGGTCGTCGGTTGCGTAGGTTCTCGCGGTTCGTGCTGGCCTTGGCTGCGATCGGCGTGGCCCTGGCCGGCTGCGACTCGGATCGGCCTCCAGCGGAGAGCGCCACGCCCACGGTCTCGGCTCCGATAACACCCGCGTCCCCGACCGCATCTCCCACGCCGCCCGCTACACCGGCGAGCCCGCCGCCCACCAGAGGCGTCGCCTCGGCGGAGTGCGTAGAGGGGTGGGTCACCCCCCCGGCCGGAACCCCAAGATCAACCGAGCCTCTCGGCGTGATCCGTCGGACGACCGGTGTGAAGGGCCCGCTGGTGGTGGTCGACATGCGCTACTTCACCGGTCCGGATTCGCCCCCGTCGGATCAGCTCTACCTCCTCTTGGTCGAGCGCTGGTACATCAAGCTGCTACGCGCAGGAAGACCTCGCATTCCAGGGCCGGTTCCTGGTGGAGGCTCGCCGATTCGGTCGCGGCCTCGCGGCCGTTGCGCCCTACGACTCGAGCGGGTTCGCCTCGCCCGACTGGATCGGGTTCCAGTTCGACAGTGCCAACACCGGTCGCAAGAGCTATCCGGGCATCCCGGGAGGCTGGTCCGGGATCCCGTACGACTTCGTCCGGGGTGGTGAGGGACTCAAGATTCCGGGGCTGCCGGACGAAGTTAAAGGGTGCCTGGAGGGGACGTAGCGCTATGGGTATCTACCAGAGTTCAGGCCACACTCGGAACCCGCTCGGCGTCGTTTCGGTGACCGTCGGTGCCGTCGGCGCGTTCATCTCCGCCGTGCTTTGGGCCTACCAGTACGACCCGGGCGGTCCGTTCGTGCGCTCGATCGCGTCGAAGCTCGGGCCTGGCCTTGCGCTCGGCGACGGGATGGTGCTCCTGGCGGCGATCTGCGGAGGTCTGGCGATCGCGATGGCGATCGCGGGATCGGTGGGCGGCAGCACGAAAGGATCGTCCGCCATCGCGATCGTCTTCGGCGCCATCGCCCTCAGCTACCCGGTGCTCGGTTGGCTGAAGGTTCTCTCGCGACCCGTGCTACACCGGTTGCAGACGGGCTGATCAAGGCTCGGACGGCCACGACGTGTAGGCGCCCACGCCGCGCTTCGATAGCTCGTTCGTGATGACCAGTCGCTGGATCTCTGACGTTCCCTCCCAGATCCGATCCACGCGGAGCTCCCGCCAGAGCCGCTCCACCGGCTGCTCACGCATGTAGCCGCGGCCGCCGTGGATCTGCACCGCCTCGTCGATAACACGCCCGGCCGTCTCGCTACAAACGAGCTTCACCGCGGAGGCTTGTGCATGGAGCTCCTTCCGGCCGGTCCCGCCGCGGGCCGCCATCCAACACACCCGATAGAGCATGGATGTGGCGGCCATGAGCTCGGCGGCCATGTCGGCCAGCATGAAGCCGATCGCCTGGAACCCGATGATCGGTTGGCCGAACTGCTCTCGTCCCTTCGCGAACGCGAGCGACAGCTCGAGCGCGCGCGCGGACGCGCCCATCGTCCGCGCGCCGATCATCAGCCGCTCCTCCACGAACCAGTCTTTCGTCAGCTCGTACCCCTCACCGACCTCGCCCAGCACGGAGTCGCCGTCAAGTAGTACGTCGTCGAACGCGAAGATCGGGTGTTCGAACACGAAGGTGTGCGTGTACTTGGGTGTGCGGACGAGGCGAACGCCCGGCAGGTCCTTGTCGACGAGGAACACGGTGGGTTTCGCTGGATCGCCGTCGACGTGCGCGTGCACCAGGAAGAAGTCGGCGACGTCGCCGGAGGTTACGTGCCACTTCTCCCCGGTGAGCACCCAACCGTCCCCGTCGCGCCGGGCGCTCGTTCGGACCATCGATGGGTCCGAGCCCGCCTCCTCCTCCGTGATGGCGTAGGCATCGCGCCGTTCGCCGCGCGCCGCGGGCCGGAGGTAGCGTTCCTTCTGGCCTTCGGTGCCCCGGGCGAGCGGTATAGATGGGCGCCACGGGATGTCCCACAACGCCCCCGTCGCCCGACCCCACTGCTCCTCCACCAGCATCTGTTGGAAGGTGTCGAGGCCCTGGCCGCCGTCCTTCCGGGAGTGGTTGATCGCGTTGAACCGCTCGTCCAGCACGGCCTGCTTCGCGGCCGCGTGGCTCTGCGGCGAGAGTCCGTCGTTGGCCTCGCACTCGTCCTCGAGCGGGATCAGGACCAGTTCGGTGAACGCGCGGGCTCGTTCCTGTAGCTCGCGGTCCTCTAGGGAAAGGCGCATGTCCACGGGTCGGCGCTCCTCGTCTTGGGGGTTGCCTCTGGAGTGTAGGAGGACGCCTCGGGTAGGCGTGAGTCGGGTCAACGTTAGGTAGGCTCCGCCGCGATGACGCTCGAGGAGCTAGCCGGCGCGGTCCGGGAGGGCACGGTCTCGTCCGTGGAGTTGGTGACCATGTCGCTCGAACGCATCGAGCGGCTGGATCCCTCGCTGAACGCTGTGATCTTGGTCTGCGCGGACGCGGCGCTCGCACAGGCGCGCGAGGTCGACGCCCGGGTCGCCCGAGGCGAAGACCCAGGTCCGCTCGCCGGCCTGCCGCTCCTGGTGAAGGACATGGAGGACGTGACCGGGCTTCCGTCGACCTTTGGCTCCGCGGTGTTCGCCGACGCGCCGCCGGCAACGAGAGACGCGCTCGTTCCACGCCGGCTCCGCGAGGCCGGCGCGATCGTCGTTGGCAAGACGAACCAGCCGGAGTTCGCCTTCGCCGGTTACACGACGAACATGCCCTACGGCACCACGGTGAACCCCTGGGGTACGGACTGGTCGCCGGGAGGGTCGAGCGGCGGATCCGGTGCGGCGCTCGCATCCGGCATGGCGGCGATCGCCACCGCTACCGACGGCGGCGGTTCGATCAGGATCCCGGCCGCGTTCTGCGGACTGGCCGGCTTGAAGCCGACCAACGGCGTGATCGGCCGCGACCCGATCCCCGATTGGATCGACCTGTCGACATGCGGACCGCTGGCCACGTCGATCGCCGATCTGCGTCTGCTGCTCTCGGTTGAGGCCGGACCCGTGGATGGTGATCCATCGGCCTTGCCGGTGGCTCTGGCGATGCGCGGCGGACTGCCCGTTCGTGCGCTCTCGGCGCCCCGCTTCGAGGACTTCGGGCCGCTGCCCGAAGACGTCGCCCGCCGCTTCGATGAGGCTCTGGTGAGTATCGAGCGGGATCTGGGCCTTCCGATCGAAACGCTTGACCCCGGCGAGATCTTCTCGGTCGACGAGGTCGGCAGGGATTGGTTCATCACGTGCGCGTTCGAGCATCTCCACGTGCTGGGGCGTGGGTTCGTCGAGGCCAACTTGGAACGGTTCTCGCCGGACTTCCGGGCGGTCATGACCGCGGCGCTCAAGATCTCGGCCGATGAGTACATGGCCGTGCGCCGCCGCCGGTTCGACATGGTGCGCGACCTCGACCTGCTGCTCGGCGATGACGCCGTCTTCCTGATGCCCACCATGTGCGTGGCGGGACTGTTCCCGGACGGCCGCGCACCGGACGGTGACCGCCCGTCAGACAGCTCGATCTACAACACCGATCCGCAGAACCAGACGGGTCACCCCGCGCTCTCCGTCCCTGCGGGCGTCTGTGACAACGGGATCCCGTTCGGCCTGCAGATCACGGGGCCGCGGTTCCGCGACGACATGGTGTTGAACGTCGGCGCCGCCTGGGAGGCCGAGAACCCGTGGCCGCTCGTGGCGCCCGGCTACCAGCCGTTCGCCATCTAGTCAGGTCGTCAGATCGCGTCGCTCGAACGCGAAGAGCGCCAACCCAAGACCGCCCGCCGCGATCAGCACCAGGACGAGGACATGGACAGGGTCGAGTCCGTTCTTCAAGGGGTCATTCTCCATGTAGTAGTAGAAGGGCGAGAGCGTGCGCAGCGAGCGGATGGCATCGACCGAGGGCGCGAACACGTTGAGCAGGTAGGTGGCGACCGCGACGGACGTCGCCACCCCTATGGCGAGACCACGCTTCCCGCGCCAGCAACCGATCGCCAGCGCGGCCGCCCCGAAGCCGACCGCCAGCAGGACCGCCGAGAGCACGGCTCCCGCCAACTTCGCCACGCTCACGTGTAAGCCGAAGACAGGTCCGAACGCGATGATGGCCGTCCACAGCACCACGCCCACCCCGACGGTCGCCGCCACCATCGCCCAGAACTTCTCGAGCAGTACCCGTCGCCGCGCGATCGGGTTGGCCAGCAGGAGGTCGAGCGTGCCGGCCTCCTCCTCGCCCGCGATCGCACGCGCGCCTGCGCCGATCGCGAGGATCAGGAGCAGCAGCGGTCCCATGATGCTGAAGACCTCGCCCTTGAGGTAGCCCGCCGGGGTTGAGAACTCGCCGGCACTCCCAACGATGTTGCGTAGGGCCTCAGGCAGCGTATCGAGGTACTCGGTCAGCTGGGAGGCGTTGGCCTTGATGCTCGGATAGAAGGACGCGTACAGCAGCACGAGGGCGGCCATCCCCACCGCCCATCCGATCAACGCCCTGCGTTGATCGCGGATCGTCTTGGTGAACACGATCACGCGGGGTCGCCTCCGTCTCCGCCGTAGAACGTGAGGAAGATGTCCTCCAGGCTCGGCTCGTGGCTCTGCACATCCAAGACCTCGAAGCGGGCGGCGGCTTTCACCAAGGCGTCCATGGACCCAGCCACCGAGCAGCGGACCACGTCGCCATGCACCTCCAGGTCACGGACCCCCGAAAGGCTAGAGAACACCTCGGCAGGCACCGGGTGAGCGAAGTGCAGGTCGACCACGCGAACGGCCCGGGCCTTGAGTGCTCCAACGTCCTCGACGGTGATCAGGCGACCTTCGCGGATGATGCCGACCCGGTCGCACATGCGCTCGACCTCCGGGAGGACGTGGGAGGAGAGGAACACGGTCTGGTCCGACGCTCGCGCTTCAAGGACGAGCGCGTGGAACACCTGCTGCATGATCGGATCGAGCCCCTGCGTCGGTTCGTCCAATATCAGCAAGGGCGGCCGGTGCATGAACGCTTGTATCAACCCCAGCTTCTGCTTGTTGCCGTGGGAGAGCGACTCGATCTTGAGCGACAGGTCGGCCTGGAGACGCTCGGCCAGCGATCCGATCCGTTCGTTCGCCACGCCCCCCCGCAGCTCGGCTAGGAACTCGAGGTAGTCCCGGCCCGTCATCTGCTCGTACAACGAGAACTCTCCCGGGAGATAGCCGACCAGGCGGTGGATCTGGACGACGTCCCTCTGGGGATCCAAGCCCATCACGGTCGCTTGGCCGGAAGTGGGTCGGATGAAGTCCAGCAGCGTACGTATCGTCGTCGTCTTCCCCGCGCCGTTGGGTCCCAGGAATCCGAACACCTCACCGGTCCCGATCGACATGGTCACGTCGATGATCCCTCGGCTGGATCCGTAGGACTTCGTCAGGCCCGTCGTCGAGATGACGGGGTCGGCTCTCAACGATCCTGCCGCAGGTAGACGAACCAGTACACGAGCCCGACGAGGCAGGCGCCACCAACGATGTTGCCGAGCGTGGCGGCTGCAAGGTTGTTGGCCAGTCCCGCCAGATCGAGGCTCGACAGTTGATCGTTCGTCAGTCCGGCCGTCTGCGCCAGGCCGGGCTGGTCCTTGATGAGCATCCCCATGGGGATGAAGTACATGTTCGCGATGCTGTGTTCGAACCCGGCGGCCACGAAAGCGCTGATGGGGAAGATGATCGCGATGATCTTGTCGAACACAGTGCGGCCGCCCACGGCGAGCCATACCGCGAGGCAGACCAGCGCGTTCGCCAGGATGCCGCGCACGAAGACGACGCCGAACGGCAGACCGGCCTTCGTTGCAGCCGTGGTGAGAGCCGTGGCCCCGACACCGCTTTCGGCCTGCTTCCACCACTCGGCCAACCAGACCATGACTGCGATGCTGAGCGCACCTACGGCGTTCCCGGCGAAGACGATCGCCCAATTCCTGAGGAGCCGTCCGACGGTGATGTTCCGGCTCACCAGGCTCATGACGATCAGGTTGTTCCCGGTGAACAGCTCGGCCCCCGCCACCACGACCAGGATCAGCCCGAGCGAGAATCCGATGCCCGCCAACCACCTGGTGGGCCCGAAGCCCAGGTTCGAGCCCGTCGAGATCGTGGTCGAAAGCACGGCGCCCAGTCCGATGAACGCGCCGGCCAAGACCCCGAGAACGAAGGTCGCTACGGTAGGCGCGTTGGCCTTGGCGACGCCGCGCGTTTGGACTAGCTGCGCGATCTCATTGGGCGCGAACGCGTCCATCCCGGTCATGGGGTGCTCGGGTCCGGGCATGCTCATGCTGTGATGTAACCGCATCATGAGGGTGAGCGCCAGGTGACGAACGGCCCCGCGACGGTGGGACTACGGGCCGAGGTTGTATCCCATGCGCCGGGGCAGGTGCGCCACGAAGTCGACGATCGGGCTCGGCTCCTCGTCACGATCCTCCAGCTCGTCCTTGCGCCAGATCGCCTTGTTGGCCACATAGGCTCCGGGCGACCGCACCGGCTCTGGCGGGAACTTCATCGGCTTTTCGGTGACGACGGGCAGCGACAACAGCTCACTCGACCGTCCGAGGGTGAGCGCGGCCAAGATCTGCCCGCCCAGATGTGATGGACCCACCCCGTTGCCGGTGTAGCCGTGGCCGTAGTGAACGGTGCCGCCGTCGAGAGAACCGAAGAACGGGATGTGGTGCCCGGCCACGTCGATCGGACCGCCCCACGCCGCCTCGATCGGCACGTCCTTGAAGGACGGGAACATCCGGTGCAGATCCTCGGCCGCCACGCCAACCGCACGCTCGTCCCACGCGAACCGCGGCCCGATCGTGCGTGCCAGCCCGGGCTGCATCCCGCCGACCCCGAACGCGATCCGCCCATCCGGTGTGGTCCGCACGTAGTGCAGCGCGGCCCGGTGATCCCACAGGCCCATGCCGTTGGTCCAGCCGAGCTCCTCGAGCTTCTCCGGCACGGGCGCGGTGAGCGCGATGTAGCTACCGCGAACCGTGAGCACCCGGCGGAAGCGCTTCCAGCGCGCGGCCCAGGCGTTGAGAGCCACGACGGCAGACCCGGCTCTCACCGTCCCCTTCGGTGTCTCCGCGATCGAAGGGGAGCCGGCGCCGAACCGCGACACCGTCGTTTGCTCGTAGATCCTCACCCCCCTTTCCAGCAGAACGCGGCGAACCCCCCGGGCCAGCCTGGCCGGCTGCACCGTGGCGCCCGTCGGTGTGAAGATCCCTCCGTGCAACCGCGGAGTGTCGATCAGCTCGCGAACCCCCTGGCGGTCCATCACTCGGAATAGGTCGGGGAGGCCCAGTCGGTCGGCGATCATCACGTTGTCCGCCCAGTAGCCGATCTGAGCCTCAGAGCTAGCGGCTCCCAGCTCCCCGTCGCGGCGGAACCAGGCGTCGATGGAGTTCGCTGCGCAGAACTCGCCGATCGAGTTCACGCTCTCCTCGCCCGCCCTGCAAAGAGCGAGGGTCGACGCTTCGCCGAACCGGCTGCACAGCCCTGCGAGAGCGCTCCACCAGCTGTTGACGAAGCCACCGTTGCGTCCGCTGGGGCCGCCGCCGCAGATGTCTTGTTCCAGCAGAACGATGTCGAGGTCGGGCTCCGCTTCCTTCAGGAAGAAGGCCGTCCACATCCCTGTGTAGCCGCCGCCCAGGATGACGACGTCGGCGGTCGTGTCACCGGTGAGCGGAGGGGCAGGCTCACCGGGGTCGGCCGCAAGCGCGTCATGGAGCCACCAGCTGCGTCCCGCATCGGGTGGAAGCTCGGTCGTCTTCAAGGTTCCCCTCCTGGGCTGCGCTGAGGATAGCAACGCCTGATCGGCCAACCGCCCCGGTTGGTACGGTGTGAGCCCCCCAAACACTCAGGAGGCCGTGGCATATGGCAGACGATCGTCCCCGGAGCTGGGAAGTCACGGAGGGGCCACAACGCGCACCGGCACGCGCGATGCTCCGCGCCGTCGGGTTCTCCGAGGAAGACTTCGGCAAGCCGCAGATCGGGGTCGCGTCGTCCTGGAACGAGGTCACGCCCTGCAACTACCACTTGGACAAGTTGGCGGCGCTAGCCAAAGAAGGCGTGCGTCAGGGTGGCGCGGTCCCCGTCGAGTTCACGACGATCGCCGTCTCCGACGGCATCGCGATGGGTCACGAAGGGATGAAGGCATCGCTCATCAGCCGCGAGGTGATCGCTGATTCGGTGGAGCTCATGATGCACGCGGAGCGATTCGACGGGCTCGTGGGGATCGCCGGATGCGACAAGTCCGAGCCGGCCATGTTGATGGCGATGGCCCGGTTGAACCTGGCCTCGGTGTACCTGTACGGAGGCACGATCCTCCCCGGCACGTATCGAGGTCGCGACATCACGATCCAGGACGTGTTCGAGGCGGTCGGCGCGCACAACAGCGGAACGGTGAGCGACGACGAGCTTCTGCAGATCGAGCGAGCGGCCTGCCCCACCACCGGTTCGTGCGCCGGCATGTATACGGCGAACACCATGGCGGCGGCGGCCGAGGCGCTCGGCATGTCTCTCCCCGGCGCGGCCTCACCTCCCGCCGTGGACTACCGCCGCGAGGTCCTGGCCCGTGAGTCGGGCATACGTGCCGCAGGGCTCCTCTCCCAGGACGGTCCGCGCCCTCGTGACATCCTGACCAAGGCAGCATTCGAGAATGCGATCGCGGTCGTGATGGCGCTCGCTGGATCTACCAACGCGGTGCTGCATCTGTTGGCGATCGCCCATGAGGTGGACGTTCCGCTGGAGCTCGACGATTTCGACCGGATCTCGCGGGCGGTTCCCCATCTCGTCGACGTGCGGCCCGCGGGGAAGTTCGTCATGTCGGACCTCGATCGCGTCGGGGGTGTTCCGGTGGTGATGAATGAGCTGCTCGACGCCGGTCTGCTCGACGGCGATGCGATCACGGTCACCGGCAAGACCATCGCCCAGAACCTGAAGTCGATCGCCCCCCCCGCGCCCGACGGCACCGTCGTCCACGCGATCGCGGAGCCGATCCACCCCACGGGCGGCACGGCCATCCTCCGAGGTTCGATCGCCCCCGACGGCTCGGTCATGAAGATCGCGGGGGCCGAGGGCGCCGTGTTCCGCGGAACGGCGCGCCCGTTCGATTCGGAGCAGGACGCTTTCGCAGCGCTCACGGCTGGTCGCATAGGTCCCGGCGACGTGATCGTGATCCGCTACGAGGGACCCAAGGGTTCACCCGGCATGCCCGAGATGCTCGCCGTCACCGCGGCGGTGGCCGGCGCCGGGCTGGGCAAGGATGTCGCTCTCATCACGGACGGCCGGTTCAGCGGCGCCACCAAGGGGTTCTCGGTGGGCCATATCGCGCCGGAGGCGTTCGTAGGCGGCCCGATCGCGCTGGTGAACGACGGCGATCAGATAGTGATCGATGCCGATGCGCGCCGGATCGATGTGATGGTCGATCAGCCCACGCTGGCCGAGCGCCGAGCGGCGTGGACGGCGCCCCCACCTCGCTACACCACCGGTGCCCTTGCGAAGTACGCGAAGCTGGTCGGATCGGCCGAGCACGGGGCGGTGACGGGATGACGACGGGATGACCTCCAAGATCACCTCCCCCCAGGCGTTGCAGTGCCGTGAGTGCGGCCAGCAGTACGCCGTCGAAGCCCTGACGATCTGCGAGGAATGCTTCGGGCCACTCGAGCCCGCCTACGACCTGCAATCGATCGACGGCGAGGTCTTCCGCAAACAGGCTGAGTCCGGTCCGCGAACGCTCTGGCGCTACGAGTCGCTGCTGCCGGGCGGGCCGACCATCGAGCGCGTCGACTTGGGTGCCGGGTTCACACCGTTGCGCCGGGCCGACAACCTGGCTGCGCGCATGGGCCTGGAGACGCTCTGGATCAAGGACGACTCCGTCAACCCGTCGAACTCGTTCAAGGACCGCGTGGTGTCGATCGCCGTGACGATGGCACGCGAGTTCGGCTTCGAGGCGGTCTCGTGCGCGTCCACCGGCAATCTGGCGAACGCCACCGCGGCCCATGCCGCGAAGGCGGGCATGGACTGCTACGTCTTCGTCCCCGATGACCTGGAGCGCGCGAAGATCCTTTCGACCGAGGCGTACGGCGCGAAGGTCGTGGCCGTCAAGGGCAACTACGACGAGGTGAACCGACTCTGCAGCGAGGTCGCGGACGCCCTCCCGTGGGCGTTCGTGAACGTGAACATGCGTCCGTACTACGCCGAGGGATCGAAGAGCCTTGGGTTCGAGACTGCTGAGCAGCTCGGCTGGCGGCTGCCGGATCACGTGGTGGTTCCGATCGCGAGCGGCGCGCTGCTGACCAAGATCCACAGGGCGTTCAGCGAGCTGATCGCCGTGGGTGCCGTGGACGAGAAGCCCTACCGGGTGAGCGGTGCTCAGGCCGAGGGGTGCTCACCGGTCGCTCGCGCGTTCATCGACGGAGCCGACGACGTGCGGCCCATGAAGCCCGATACGATCGCCCGGTCGCTCGCGATCGGCGCTCCCGCCGACGGTTTCTACGCTCTGCAAGTGAGCCGCAAGACCGGCGGCTCGATCGGCCTGTGTCCCGAGGAGGAGATCGTCGACGGCATCCGGCTGTTGGCCGAAACCGAGGGTGTGTTCACCGAGACCGCAGGCGGCGTGACCATCGCGGTTCTGAAACGCATGGTCGACGAGGGTGTGATCCGCCCGGAGGAAGAGGTCGTCGCCTACATCACCGGCAACGGCTACAAGACGATCGACGCGCTGGAGGGGCGGATCGAGCCTAGCTTCCACGTCTCGCCCGACCTGGACGAGTTCCTCGACGCCCTGGAGCATCGGTCGGCCTGACGGGTATCACGGAACCGTCGCGTAGATCCGGCAGTGCGCTGCCTCGACGCCGGACAGGGACACGAACGGGGCGAAGAGTGTGAACCGATCCGCGCCTATCGCTCCCATCCGGCCACCTGTCGGTGGACCTTGCCGGCGAGCATGCGGAGCTGGGACCCGGGATGGCCTTCCACGCATTGCCGAACCAGAAGCACAAGGTGCAGGCGGTGGAGGACACGCAGGTCATCAGCTGCAAGCACGTCATCGAGGGGGTCGGGCACAAGATCTGACGGCGGATCCGCCAGGATCGTGGTCGGGTCCTCCCGCTCCTACGGGCCCCGTCGCCGGACGTCGTCAGGGGGCGGGCTGGCGGCTTCGCGCAGGAGGTAACGACCCGCCCTGGCCGATCACGGCCCGGACGAGCCATCCACGCACCTTCGTGATCTCCAGCGCCTACGTGGTGTTGAAGATGAAGTCGTACTCCGTCCCGCTTGTCATGCCAGGTGAGCTGATCGCCCGTGGGCTCCGCGCCTGCGCCACCATCCCGATGACGAGCACGACCACGGCAGCCGGTACGGTTGACCGCGAGCCGTCTCCAGACCCTCCCTCGAACGATGCATGGAGCGGAGCTTGCCACGAAGGGTTGATCGCGCGCCGACGGATCGATCTGAGGCGGCTACGCGAGCACCCGGAAGATGAATTCGTACCCGGAGCCGTCCGGGAGGGCCTTGATCTGCATGCTGCCCCCCGCTCCCTTGTACTTGCCCCGACCACCTGTGATCACCATGACGCTGTCGTGGCTGTCGAAGAACGGTCCCTCGATAGTGATGGCGCCGCCCTTGAGGAAGTTGATCCAGCGGCACTCCCAGGAACCGTCGGTCGGGTTGATGCGGATGCAGTCTCCCTGGTCGCGTCCCACCTTTTCGACGTTCGCCTCGTCGTAGAGCTCGTTGGCGAACGTGAGCAGATCGCCGGTGGAGTCGCCCGTAGCACCCAGATCGATCACGATGTCGGTGGTGGCGCGCTCGATCACGTGGATAACCGTGGCCTTACGGCGGTGGCCGGTTCCGGCCTGCGCGACATAGCCGGCCACGAGCACGGCGACGATGGCGACGGCCGCGATCATGGAGTTCTTCCGCATGGCGTGTCTCCTTCCGGATGGGTGGCCCAGCTTGACAGCCGGACCCGGTTCCCGTCTAGCGCCTCATCTTGCATTCCTGATCGGAACAGAACAAACTCGCTCCCGTTCGGTCACGGGCGTCAGCCGTGTCGGAAGGGGGCAGGAAGCCGTTGGAGCAGCCGTTGCCGGCGGAACGGCATCGCAGGATCCTCGAGGTCGTGCGTGAGCGCCATGCCGTAAGGGTGTCCACGCTGTCCGAGCTCCTGGGCGTCTCGGAGGTGACCGTCCGCCGAGACCTCGAAGATCTCGAGCATCGAGGACTGTTGGAGCGGACCCACGGAGGAGCTATCTCCACCCAGCGGCTCGGGGCAGAGCCGGCCTACCTCGAGGCCTCCCACAGGTGCGCTCCGGAGAAGATCTCGATCGGTCGAACCGCGGCGGAGTTCGTTCACGCCGGGGACACGGTCTTCCTGAACGGCGGAACGACCACGCTGCAGGTATTCCGGCATCTTGAAGGGGTCGATGTCCGCGTCGTCACGAATCATGTCGGGATCGCCTCCGAGGCGGCCGATCGCGATATCGATCTGATCGTCATCGGTGGGGAGTATCGAGCTCCGTCCAACTCCTGCGTGGGGAGCTTCGCCACCCAGATGTTGAGGGGCGTCTTCGCCTCTCGCTCGCTCATCGGCGTCGAAGGGCTCAGCATCCGCTCCGGGCTGACCACGCCCGCGGCACCCGAAGCCGAGGTCGCCCGCGTGATGATCGAACAGACGCAGGGCCCGGTGATCGTGGTCGCCGATTCAAGCAAGATCGGGACGATCGCAGACTTCTCGATCGCCCCGCTCGATGTCATAACCATGCTAGTGACCGATGCAGGTTTGGACGACGCGTACCGCGACGAGCTCGACGCCGTCGGTGTCGAAGTCGTGATCGCCGGCCGTGCGCCGATCCGAGCAGGAGCGGGCCGTGGAGAAGGCTGAGTTCGAAGCCGAGGCCGTCCGGCTCGTGGACGCCGCGAATGCGCAAGGGATCACGCTGCGGCTCCTCGGCGCGCTCGCGTTCGCGACACGGTGTCCCGATCACGCCTATCTGCAGGATCAACTCGGGCGGGTCTACACCGATATCGACTTCGGCGGATACGGGAAGCAGGTGCGCCAGATCCAGGAACTGCTCGCGAGTCTCGGCTACGTCGAGGACACCGGGGTCTACGTCGAGTCTCAGGGCACGCGCCTGATCCTGGAGCACCCCGAGACGAAGCTTCACCTGGACGTGTTCCTGGATCGGCTCGACTTCTGTCACACCGTCTCGTGGAACGGCAGGCTGGAGATCAACGACCGGACCATCCCGCTCGCCGAGATGCTGTTGCAGAAGATGCAGATCGTAGAGATCAACGAGAAGGACCTGATCGACACGATCATGCTCTTGCTCGAATACCCGCTCGGGGAGGACGACGACGGCCGGGTCAACATGGCGCTCGTGGCCGACATCTGCGCCAAGGATTGGGGATGGTGGCGCACGCTCACGATGAACCTGGACAAGGTGCGGCAGATGGCAGCGAGCTATCCCCAGCTCACCGACGAGCAGAAGGACCGCGTGGCCGATCAGGTGACCGCGGCGCTCGACCGGATCGAGGCCACGCCCAAGAGCTTGGGATGGAAGCTGAGGAGCCGCGTGGGCGACCGCAAGAAGTGGTACCAGGACGTCGGTGAGCTGGCGCCGGAGGTGGGCTGATGCCGGTCTTCAAGAGGCGCGGGACGTCTAAGGGCACTCCGACCCGCCTGTTCTACGCGTGCGACATCCACGGCTCCGAGCCCACGTACCGGAAGTTCCTGAACGCAGCGAAGTTCTACGAGGTCGACGCGCTGATCTTCGGCGGAGACCTGATGGGCAAGCTGCTGGTCCCGATCGTGCGCGACAGCGGCGGGACCTACCGTGCCAGGCTCCAGGGGCAGAACCATCACATCACGTCGGACGAGGAGATGGCGCAGCTCAAGAAGGTGCTCCAGACGCTCGGGTTCTATTGGCAGGAGATGGATCCCGAGGAGTACGAGAGTTACGCAGGGAACCAGGATCGCATCGATCAGCTGTTCGACGTCCTGGCCAAGGAGCGACTGGCGGAGTGGGTCGTGCTCGCCGAGGAGCGGCTGAAGGATTCGCACGTGCGCGTGTTGCTATGCGGCGGGAACGACGACACGGACGAGGTCCTGACGGCCTTGGATGAGACGGCACAGGATCGCGTGATGAACGCGGAGAACCGCGTGGTGCCCGTCGACGACGAACACGTCGTCGTCACGATCGGCTACTCCACACCGACGCCGTGGGATACACCGCGCGAGCGGAGCGAGGACGAGATCGCCGAGGTGATCAAGACGATCATGGCCGAGGTGCCGGATCCGTCGCGGGCGGTCTTCAACTTCCACTGCCCACCGCTCGACTCGGGGCTGGATACCTGTTTGAAGTTGGACGCGTCCGTGTGGCCTCCGACGCCCGCGCTGCAGAACGGCCAGGCGATCTACTACGGAGCCGGGTCCCAGGCCGTGACCGACGCGCTCACCGAGTACCAACCGACCGTCGGCATGCACGGCCACATCCACGAATCCCGCGGGGTCACGAACTACGGGCGGACCCTTGCGCTCAATCCGGGGAGCGAGTACGGAGAGGGGGTGTTGAGGGGACTCATCGTCACCATCCGAGGAGGAGACGTCGTCGGGCATCAATTCACGTCCGGGTAGGCCCGGCCCGGAGCAGCGCGCGAGACACGAAGGGAGGGGGAATGGCAGAGGCAGTCGCTCCACAGGTCTTCACCAGGCGCGCATCCGGACTCGTCCGGGTGATGTCGCCGTACTCCGCGTTCATCTACAACATCCTGACGATGGGGGTGATCTTCCCCTGGACCTACCTGTGGGCGCCCACCGCGTTCCAAGGGTCGAACCTCGTCCTCGGGATCGGGTTCGCCTTCCTGTTCGAGTTGCCGATCGCGCTGGCCTATGTGTGGCTCGCGACCGCGCTTCCTCGGTCGGGGGGTGACTACGTGTTCCAGAGCCGCGTATTCGGCGGCGGCTTCGGGTTCACCGTGGTGTTCGCTTTCTTCGTCGTGTGGATCCTGCAATGGGTCGCGCTCTCGGGCTGGTTGCTCGCGACGCTCGGCCTGGCGCCGACGTTCATCGGCCTCGGGGTCACGACCGGCATCGATGCGTTCACCGACTTCGGGACCTGGGCCGCGTCGACCAACGGCATCATCATCATCAGCGTCGTGAACGCGCTGGTTGCGATGGTCTTGCTGGTCACGGGGTTCAAGAACTACGTCCGGTTCCAGTTCGTGATGTGGTACGCGATCCTGATCTCGTTCGGGATCGTCTTGCTGCTGTTCCTGTTCACGGATCCGGGGGCGGCCCAAGGGAAGCTGGACGGGTTCGCCGCGAGCGTCGACGGCGTGTCGGGATTCTTCGCCTCGGCGAAAGCGGCCGCCGCGGAAGCCGGGGTGAACTTCAGCCCACCGTTCTGGCTGTTCGGCACCTTGATGGTGGCGCCGATCGCGTGGACGAGCCTTCAGTGGGCCACGTACTCGGTGGAACAGGGTGGGGAGATCAAGAACGCCCACGTGTTCCGGAACCAGCTGTTCATCATCGTGGGCTCGCTGGCCACGGTGGCCGGGCTGCTCATCATCCTGGCGCTCGCCATGCGGAGTGGGTTCGGGCAGGACGGGATCCTGGTTGCCTCATCCGGCTACTGGTACGGCGTCGGGGGTGCGACGATCGGCGGGAACTACCTCTTCCCGAACTTCATCGCCATGGGCCTGACCGGGAGCTGGGTGATCGTCTTATTGATCGGGTTCGGGTTCATCTTGAACTCGTTCCAGATCGTCTGTAACTGCTACATCGGGACGACGCGGATCATGGTGGCGCAGGGCTTGGACGGCCTGCTGCCAGACTGGTTCGCGCGCGTGCACCCGAAGTGGAAGACCCCGATGAACGCGCACATCGCGTACTTCCTCGCGGCACTGCCGGTGATCTATGGGTTCAACAAGATCGGCAGCTGGACGCGATGGACCCTGGGTGTGACGTTCGCGAACGGGGCGGTGATGGTGCTGTCCGCGTTGGCGGCGGCCCTCTTGCCGTATCGGGCGAAGCAGTTGTATGAGGCGTCGCCCGGCGCCCGGTACAAGATCGGGAACGTCCCGATGGTCACGGTGTTCGGGATCTTGGGGTTCCTGCTGGGCGGCTTCATGGTGGTGTCCTTCCTGTTCGTGAAGGACCTGGGACTCGCGTTCTCGAACGATGCGCTGCCGTACTGGATCGTGCTCGGTACGGCCGCGTTCGGCCTGATCGTGTATCTGGTCATGAAGTCGGTCCAGTCACGCAAGGGCATCAAGGTCGAGTACGCCTTCCAGGAGATCCCGCCCGAATAGGACGGGAGGCGCAACGCACGATGGGGCGGGGCTTGGGCCCCGCCCCATCGCTCATCCGAAAGGTAGATGTGGATCGCGCTCGGGCCGTCGTGATCGGTGGCGGGGTCACCGGTTGCAGCATCCTTCTGCACCTGGCAGAGGCGGGATGGACGGATGTCCTGCTCCTGGACAAGGGTGAGCTGACGAGCGGCTCCACGTGTCACGCGGCCGGGCTCGTCACGATGTTCAACCCGTCGCCCACGATGATGCGGTTCCGGCGCTACTCGATCGAGCGATACCGGGAGCTCGGCGTATTCGAGACGGTCGGCGGATTGAGGTTCGCTTCGAGCCGCGACCAGTTCATGGAGCTGCAACGCGGGGTGTCTCGGGCGAAGGGCATCGGACTCGATGTCGAGCTCTTGTCGGCGGATGAGGCGCGCGCGTTGATGCCGGCCGCGTCGCCCGAAGAGCTACACGGCGCCGTCTACGTCCCCGGCGACGGATACCTGGATCCACACGGCGCCACCCATGCCCTGGCGGCGGCGGCGCGCTCGCTCGGAGCCACGATCGAGACGGGTGTCCGCGTGACGGGCATCGAGCTGTCGGAACGACGCGAGGTGACGGCCGTCCTCACCGACCGCGGTCGGATCGAGACCGAGGTCGTCGTCAACGCGGCGGGGATCTGGGCGCCGCGTGTCGCGGCCATGGTCGGCGCGTTCGTTCCCTCTACACCGGTCGACCACCAGCACGTCGCGCTGAAGGCGGTCCCCGGATCCGAGTTGCCGAACGACATGCCGTGCTTCCGCGACCCGGACAACCTGGTTTACGGCAAGGCCGAGTCGGGCGGGATCCTATTCGGTGGGTACGAGCCCGATCCCGTCGCGCGCTGGGTCGACGGTGTTCCATGGGAGCACGGAGGCCGCGCGCTTCCCGCCGACATGGGACGGTTCGAGCAACTGATGCAGGGTGCGGCGCGAAGGTTCCCGTTCGTCGCCGATGCTGAGATCGTGAAGCTCGTCTGCCATCCCGACGCGATGACGCCCGATGCCAACCCTCTGCTGGGACCGATGCCCGGTGTGCGTGGCTTCTTCATGGCGGCGGGGCTCTCACTGAACGGGTTCGGGGGCGCCGGCGGCATCGGCAAGACCGTGGCCGAATGGGTGACCGCCGACGAAACGGAGCTCGACGTCTTGTCCTACCGGGCGTGGCGCTTCGGGCATGTCTATCGCGACCCTTCTTGGGCCGCCGAGGTTGCCCGCGAGACCTACCGCTACTACTACGAGTTGCGCTATCCGTTCGATCAGGACGAGTTCGGACGACCCAGACGCGAGAGCCCCTTGATGTCCCGGCTCCAGGACGCCGGTGCGGTCTTCGGCGCGAAGAACGGATGGGAGCGGACCGAATACGTGGCGCCGGGGGAGCCGTGGCGGCGTGCGGGAGCCGACCAGCGAGCCTGGGGATGGACCGAGCCGCCGTTCTACATGCGCGTGGCGCAGGAGCACCGGGCCGTCCGCGAGCGCGTCGGGTTGTTCGACATGACGTCGTTCGGGAAGATCGACGTCTCTGGCCGGGACGCGCTTGCGGTGCTCGAGCGCGTGTCGGACAACCGGATCGATCGTCCGATCGGAAGCGTCGTCTACACGCAGTTCCTTGAGCGACGCGGCGGGATCGTCGCCGATGTGACGGTGACCCGGCTCGGGAAGGATCGGTTCCGAGTGATCACAGGCTCTGGGACGATCGACGCCGACCTCGGGTGGATCCGGGCGAACTTGCGGGATGGTGAAGACGTTGAGCTCCTCGACGCGACGGAGGGTCTTGCGGTGATCGGTCTTTGGGGACCTGCGGCTCGCGCCGTGCTGGAGGCCGTCAGTGACGACGATGTCTCCGGCGGCGGGTTCCCATTCATGCAAGCTCGCAAGATCGTGGTCGGGGGCGCGCGAGCTTTCGCGCAACGCGTGACCTACGTGGGGGAGCTGGGGTGGGAGCTGTACGTGGAGCCTGAGTGGGCGACCCAGGTATGGGACCGACTGAGGCAGGCAGGAGCGCCGCACGGTATCGCCATCGCCGGGTATCGCGCGCTCGACTCGCTCCGGATCGAGAAGGGCTACCGGTACTTCGGGACGGACCTAACGATGCTGGACGATCCCTTCCAGGCGGGACTTGCGGCGTGCGTGCGTCTGGAGAAGGAGTCATTCGTGGGTCGCGACGCCCTCGTGGCGAAGCTCGAAGCCGGAGCGCCGACGCGTCGCCTCCGGACGCTCCTCGTCGGAGCGGAGGCCTACGTCCCGATCTACGGCGGAGAGGCGGTTCTGGTCGATAGGGGCGTTGTCGGGCGGCTCCGCAGCTGTGCCTACGGGTTCACGGTCGGGCGGAACATCGCATACGCCTACCTCCCGACGGAGCTCGGGCCGGGTGACCGGGTCGATGTGGAAGCCTTCGGAGAGCCGATCCCCGCGGAGGTGGCCGACGATGTGTCCGTCGATCCCGCGGGTGAGCGGATCCGTGCCTAGGAGCTGATGGATGGGTCCGAGCATCGAGCAGGTGGTCGAGCGGGTCTCGCTCTGGAGCCCAGACGAGGTCTCTGTCTCGGAGCTTTCGGGCGGTCTCACCAACCAGAACTTCCTCGTCACGCGCGGGGACCAACGGTTCGTCGTCCGGATCCCGGGCGCATCCACCGAGCTTCTGGCCGTCGACCGCCGCAACGAGCGCCACAATGCCGAGGCGGCTGCGACCACCGGCGTGTCGCCACGGGTGCTCGAGTACCTGCAGGAGTGGTCGGTGATGGTGCTCGAGTTCATCGACGGGGAGACCATGTCGCCCGGGCGCCTGCGGGAGCCCTCGATGCCGGCCCGCATCGCTGCGTCACTCCATCGTCTGCACGCCGGCCCGCCGTTCTTGCATGACTTCGACATGTTCCGGATCACCGACTACTACCTCGGGATCATCGCGGGGCGCGACGTGCGGATCCCCGGTGGCTTCCGCGATCGGATGGACACCGTCGCCGACATCGAACGCGTCCTCGCCGTCAACGCCCGACCTCCCGTGCCGTGTCACAACGATCTTCTCGCCGAGAACTACATCGACGACGGGCGGCAGCTCTGGATCATCGACTTCGAATACAGCGGGAACGACGATCCGTGCTTCGAGCTGGGCGACACCGCACAGGAGTGCGGCTACGACCGTGACCAGAAGGCGGCCCTCTGCGCCGCTTACTTCGGCCGTGAGGATCCGGTACAACTCGCGCGGATGGAGCTATACGCGATGATGGCCGACGTCGGCTGGACGCTCTGGGCGGCTATCCAGGCGCAGATCTCCACGATCGACTTCGACTTCTGGGGTTGGGCCGTCGAACGGTGGGACAGGGCCACCGCGGTGATGGATGGCGGTGGGTTCGATCAGCTCCGCAACGCCGCGACGTCGTGACGACGCCGATGTTGACGGGACGCGTGCCTCGGGGGACCCTGGCTTCGTTCATGAAGGTCGTTGCCACCCCTGAGGTCGTCGAGTTCATCCGCCAGCGCGGCGGGGAGATCTTCGTGTGGTCCGTGACCATGGAGTACGGCTACGCGCGAGGGAGCGTCTTCGTGCTTGAGGCATCGGTGGAGTCACCCGGCGCCGAACGGGGATTCGTGCGGTTCGAGGGCGAGGGCATCACGGTCTTCTACGAGCCTGGGGAGCGTGGGACGCCCGACTCGCTACACCTGACGCTTCGCGGGCGCGCTCGCAAGCGGGTCGCCGCCTACTGGAACGGCCACAGCTACGGGACCGAGTGAGTCGAGCGTCCGTCAGGGCTCGAGCGCCAAGGCGTCGACGAGCCGGTCGGTCCCGCCGGTTCGCAGGAGCGCCTTCGCCCGGTCGGCCGGCCCCTCCCGGCGCTCGAGCCGGTCGCGGATCGGGTCGAGCATCGGCTCCTCGCCGAGCCCTCGGCTGCCCAGGCCCGCGGCGGCCAGATCGGCCAGCGTCGACAAGAAGCCCGGCGACGGTTCCTCGGCCTTGATGCCGTGGCCGACCGCCCGTCGCCGATAGGCGAGGAGCGCACGCCACCCTTCGACGCCCGGGAACGTCTCGTCGAGGTACGAAGCGACCTCGGCGTTCGCTTCGACCAAGCCGACCGACAGGGCCGCCGCCGCGAACGAGGCCTCGGGCTGTTGGCAGGCCGGCCGGATCTCGAGCGTGCCGAGGCGGGCACGCGGGCGTGCGCTCGGCCATAGGTAATGCTCGTGGTAGAGCCATTCCTCGAGGTCGGGGCCCCGCCGGGCGAGTCGCTTGGCGAAAGGCATCGCCGGCTCCACGAATCCCCCTCGACCGTCGGGCAGGACGAGTGCCCGGAAGCCCACCGTCCAGCGCACGTAGTCCTCGGCGTCGACGAACCGCCTGGGCACCGCCCCGTTGCGGAAGGGCTCTCCGGACACGCGCGCGGACAGGGCCTCACGTCCCGACGCCGCGCCGGGCCGGCCGCCGTAGATCGACGAGTTCGCACACAGGGCGATCAGCGCGCCGGAGCAACCGTTCATGGCGTTCATAGCGCGCACCAGCTCGTCGCGTCCGACGTCCACGTGCACCTGGTCGCTCGCTGTCACCGTCCACCGGAGCCATCCGAGGCCTATCGCGCGCACGAGCGCCTCGTAGCGGACCTTCGGCGTCAGTAGGTCGTTGGCCGGTGGCGTCCGGGGCTGGATGCCGTAGCCGAGCAGGCGGTATCCCGCTTCCCGGGCAACGCCGCCGACCAAGCGCAGCGCGGGGACGAGGTCCTCCGCGAGCTCTGTCAGCGATCGGCGCGGTCCGACCCCGATCTCAACCGTGCCTTTGCCGACCTCAGCCAGGCAGAACCACCGGCGCGCCTCGACGCCGATCAACAGACCCGATGGGTCGTGCATGGCGGGCGCGTCCGTCGCATACAGCAGTGGGTTCCACAGGTCCGACGAGTCGCCGGCGCGGCCGTTCGCGTCGACGAGCGGAAGTTCGGCCTCGCGTCCCACCGATCGTGCGCCACTCCGTCGCGCGGGGAACCGTGAGACGAAGCCTTCCGCGAGAGCCGCGATCCCCGCGTCAAGTCGCGATGTCGGCATCGTCGTCAGAACGAGGCGTGGTCGCCGGCGGAGGTGACCAGCTGCACCGTGGCCTCCTCCAGCAGCGCGGCATCCGGCCCCAATCGGAACGCGTTCAGCTCGCAGTTCAGGATGTCGAACTCGAGGGCGTGGTACGGGTCCTGCCCGCGGACGGCAGCGTGGAGCTGCTGCAGGAAGTTCTGATGCGAGAAGACCGCCACGTGCCTCCCGCCGTGTCGCTCGAGCAGGGCGTCCAGGGACTTATGCGCACGATCGTGGAGCGCGTCGAAGCTCTCGCCACCCGGTGGGTTCAGCGAGTACCGCATGTGCTCGATCTGGAGGTACTTCACGTGTGGGAAACGCTCGGGCACCTCGCTCGGATCGATCCCTTCCATCTGCCCGAACGACCGCTCCGTGCACCCTTCGTCGATCTCCAGGCGCTCGTACGGCCATCCGGTCACGAGCTCGGCCGTCTCGACGGCCCGCACGAGCGGGGAGGTGACGACCACGTCGAGCGGCGTACCGGCGAACCGGGAGCCTGCCTCCCGCGCCTGCGCGCGACCCTCGTCGATCAAAGGGACGTCGATCCTGCCGCCCACCCGCTTATCGCGGTTCAGCTCGGTTAGACCGTGACGGACCGTCATCACGACCGTCTGGCCTGCCTCGGCCTCGAAAGGGAGCATGCCGCTCACGCGCGGATCCGCTCGCCCCTCGGGTCCCAGAGCGGATCGTTCGCGACGACCGATGGGACGAGCTCACCGAACACTTCGATCTCGCACGCGGTTCCGGCGACCGCCATCTCGATCGGGAGGTACGCGTAGGCGATCGACGCGCCGACCGTGTAGCCGAGGCCGCCGCTCGTGACCCTCGATACGACGCGACCGCCGTGGGACACGGGTTCGTTGCCCAGGGTCATGGCTCTCCCGTCGGCCAATGTTAGGCACGAGAGCTTGCGCGTGAGGCCACCGGCCATGGCGCGCTCGAGCGCTTCGTTCCCGATGAATCCCGGCACGTCCATGCGGACCGCGAAACCCAATCCCGCCTCGAACGGGTGCTCCTCTGGCGTGATGTCCGCGCTCCATGCGCGATAGCCCTTCTCAAGGCGGAGCGTGTCGATCGCCCGGTAGCCAGCAGGGATCACCCCGTGCGGTTCGCCTGCGGCCATCAGCGTGTCCCAGAGCGCGCCGGCGAACTCGACCTTGGGATATAGCTCCCATCCCAGCTCGCCGACGTATGTGACGCGCAGCGCCAGACAGGGCACGTTACCCACCACGATCTCGCGCGCCGTCATATAGGGGAAGCCGTCGTTCGACACGTCGTCGGTCGTCGCGGACGAGAGGATGTCGCGTGCCCTCGGACCCCACAGGCCGAAGCAACCCATCGTGCCTGTCACGTCGCGGACCTCCACGCCGTTGAACCCACCTTCGCCGATCTGTTTGCGGATCCACCCCAGATCGTGGTTCCCGAACGCCGTGCCGGTGACGAGGAGGTAGCGGTCCTCGTCGAGGCGCGTGGCCGTCAGGTCGCACTCGACACCGCCGCGCGAGTTCAGTAGCTGCGTGTAGACCACCGAGCCGGGTTCGCGGTCGACGTCGTTCGCGCAGAGCCGCTGCAGGAACGGGGTCGCCCCGTCACCGCTGATCTCGATCTTCGCGAAGCTCGACTCGTCGAAGAGGCCCGCGCGCTCCCGTGTGGCGATGTGCTCCGCCGGGATCGCGCTCGACCAGTGCTCGCCGGCCCATCCGCGCGGCCGCGATCCTTCGAGCGATGGATCCTCGTTCGAGCTGAACCAGTTGGCGCGTTCCCAGCCCGATTTCTCGCCGAACTCCGCTCCGAGCTCCTGCAGTCGACCGTACGTCGGAGCCGTCTTGAGCGGTCTTCCCGCCTGCCGCTCCTCGCCCGGGTAGTGGATGTCGTAGTAAGTGGCGTACACCTCGTAGGCGCGCTCACGCGCGTAGTTCCGCGATCGGTACTGCGGGCCGAACCTCCGGATGTCCATCTTCCATAGGTCGAACTCCGGCTCGCCGTGCACGATCCAATCGGCCATGACCTTGCCGATCCCACCGGCGCCCGCGATCCCGTGGGCGCAGAAGCCGGCTGCCACGAAGAACCCGCGCACGTCGGACTCGCCCAAGATGAACTCGCCGTCGGGCGTGAACGCCTCGGGTCCGTTGATCATGGTCACGACCTCGGCCGTTTGCAGGACGGGGACGAGGCCGAACGCGTTCTCGGCCAGCTGCTCGAAGCGTTCCCAGTCTTCGGGCAGCAGCTGGTGGTTGAAGTCCGCGGGCGGGCCTTCCTGCACCGCCCACGTGGCCGGGTTCCGTTCGTACCCACCCATCACCAGGCCGCCGCCCGCCTCGCCGCGGAAGTACACGAGCCTGTCGGGGTCTCGCATGGTCGGCAGGTCGACGCTTCCACCCTCTACCGGTTTCGTCAGCAGGTACTGATGCGCGAACGGCACCACGGGCACCTCGACGCCGGCCAGATGCCCGATCTGGTTGGCGTACATCCCTCCGGCGTTCACCACGATGTCGGCGGTGATCGAGCCGTGTTCCCGAGTGATGACGCCGCGAACACGACCGTCCCGGACGTCGATGCCGGTCACCCGCGTGCTGGGCCGGACATCGGCGCCTCGTCGCCGGGCGCCCTCCGCTAACGCGAGCGTGAGGTTGCTGGGGTCGAGATGGCCGTCGGTCGGGATGAAGGCGGCTCCCTGCACCCCCGCCGGATCGAACAGTGGGAACCGCTGGTGCGCGTCCTCGGTGGAGATGACCTCGAGGGGCAGTCCGAACGTGTGTGCCCAGCCCTCCTGGCGGCGGAGCTCCTGCATGCGTTCGTCGGTCGAGGCGAGCCGGAGCGACCCCACCTCGTGCCATCCCGGATCCACGCCTGTCTCATGCGCCAATCGCCGGTAGAGCTCGGCCGAGTACATCATCATCCGCGTCAGTGAGACGCTCGATCGTAGCTGTCCGACCAGCCCCGCCGAATGGAAGGTGGATCCCGAGGTGAGCTCGTTCCGGTCCACGAGCAGTATGTCTTGCCAGCCGAGCTCGGCGAGGTGATAGGCGATGCTCGCGCCGGCGACGCCGCCGCCGACCACGATCGCCCGGAACGACTCGGTCATTCGACCGCCTCCTCGGCGGCCGCGCGCAACCACTCGCCGAACCGCTCGTCCGATGCGCTCGCCAGACATCGCGCGAAGTGCCGCTCGGCGTAGTCCACGTAGTCGAACTCCAGGGTGGAGATGGCCTGCTGAACCACGCCCCACATCGCCTCGCGGAAGTCCGACATGATGCGCATCAACTGCAGCCGCGCCCGATGCGCGTCGTTGACTTGGACGAAGTACAGCTTCAACAATAGCTCCTGGGCGTCCTCACTCAATCCGTTGTTGATCGACAGGTTCCCCAGATCGAAGAAGGGATCGCCCATCCCGCCGTACTCGTAGTCCACGATCCACACGTGATCGCCATCGAGCAGGAAGTTCGCGTTCAGTAGGTCGTTGTGGCACGGGCGGTCCGCGAGCGGTTGCTTCGTGAGCGCCGCCTCGATGGCATCCGCCTTGGCGTGAGTCTCATCGAAGGCCGGGGGCGCCGAGATGCCGCGCTCGGCCGCGATCACGCGATAGTCCTCCACGATCCTGAAGACCGGGAACGTGGATGGGAGCGGGGGTCCCGCGTGTATCGCTCGAACTGACCGAACCACGGCCGCGAGCACGTCCGCTCGTTGCAGGTCCGCCTCTGGTATGTGCGTCCCCCTTACGAACCGGGTGATCAGAGCTCCGAAGCCGGGGAGGTAGGCGAAGACATCGGGGGCCACGCCCGCCCGGGCCGCCGCGCTCGCGGCCTCGTTCTCGGCGGCACGATCGATCCCGAGCAACTCCGTGTCCTTGCCCGATAGTCGGACCACGAACGACTCGCCACCGATGTCGAGCTTGAAGTTGCGGTTCGTGATGCCGATCGTGATCGGCGTGACTTCCGGTTCCAGACCCTGCCACTCGGGGATGGCCTCCACGACCGAGGCGAGCGCCGGATCGAGCTCCGAATCCTGGCTCGCGTTCACGCCTGGAAGCTACGCCCGATGTTCGTTCCTGGTCAAGACTGAACGAACCTGAGCGTTAGCGGTCCGTAATGCCCCGAGGAGTACCTTTGGAGGGTGAAGGTGCAGAAGAAGGAGGTCCCGAGCCCCGGAGCGGCCCAGGGCCGCCCTCATCGGGTCGCGGGCGCCGCTCTGGGAGTGCTGTCGGGCGCCGCCGCCATCGGGGCTTCGCAGATCGCGGCGGGCATCGTCGGGGGCACCTCTTCGCCGGTGATCGCGGTCGGGAGCACGGCCATCGACGCCACGCCCGAATGGCTGAAGAGCTTCGCGATCCGAACGTTCGGGTCGAAGGACAAGGTCGCTCTGCTGATAGGGATCGGCGTGGTGCTGGTGATCGCGGCCGTGCTCTTGGGGATCGCTTCGATCCGACGCCCCCGCGTAGGAGCGATCGGCCTGATCGCCTTCGGGGCCATCGGAGTTCTCGCATCGGTGACACGTCCCTCCGCCGGCCTCGCCGACGCTATCCCCGCGATCGTGGGAACGGCGGCGGGCCTCTTGGCGTTCCGCTACCTCCTTGGCGCAACCGGTCTTCCTGAGCCAACACCCTCACCGGCTTCCGACGCTGAACCCGGGGATCGTGTACGCGAACCGGCACCCGACCTCGATCGCCGGCGGTTCCTGCGGGCGGGGATCGTGGTCGCCGGTGCAGCCGCCGTGTCCGGGGCGGTCGGGCAGTACCTGGTGCGGCGCATGAGCGCGACCGCGTCCCGAGCCGCCGTCCGGATGCCGCATCCGTTCAGCAGCGCGGCGCCGGTACCTCCGGGCGCGGATCTGAACATCCGGGGCCTCAGCCCTTTCATCACGCCCAACGACCGCTTCTATCGCGTCGATACCGCGCTCATCGTTCCCGCGGTCGACACCGATGGCTGGCAGTTGCGGATCCACGGGATGGTCGAGCACGAGATGACCGTGAACTACGAGCAGCTCACCGCGCGGCCCACGATCGAGCGCGACGTCACGCTCGCCTGTGTCTCCAACGAGGTCGGTGGGGAGTACATCGGCAACGCCCGCTGGGTCGGCGTGCCCCTCGGGCCGCTGCTTGAAGAGGCCGGCGTCCTGCCGGGAGCCGATCAGTTGGTCTCGCGTTCGTCCGACGGCTGGACCGCCGGAACGCCGACCGCTGTGGTGATGGACGGGCGGGACGCCATGCTCGCCATCTCCATGAACGGCGAGCCGCTGCCTCTCGAGCACGGCTTCCCCGTCCGGATGGTCGTCCCCGGCCTGTACGGATACGTGTCGGCCACCAAGTGGCTGGTCGAGCTTGAGCTGACCACGTTCGATGCGTTCGATCCCTATTGGATCGGACGAGGCTGGGCGAAGCAGGCGCCGATCAAGACCCAGTCACGGATCGATACCCCGCGATCCTCGGCGAGGATCCAGCCGGGGGAGGTGGTCGTCGCTGGAGTGGCATGGGCGCAGCACCGCGGGATCGAGGGCGTGGAGGTGAGCCTGGACGACGGTCCGTGGATGCCCGCGGAGCTAGCCGCGGAGGACACCGTCGATACGTGGCGTCAGTGGATGTATCGGTGGAACGCCACCGTCGGCAACCACCGGTTGTCCGTTCGGGCCACCGACGGGACGGGCGTCACTCAACCATCGCGCGAAGTGCCGCCGTTCCCGGACGGAGCGACCGGCAACCACACGATCGTGGTCAACGTCGGCTGAGCGATCGGCGGTCTGACGACCCCTTGAGCTCCACTCAGTGTTCCTCCCACCCATCGCGGTTCCACCAGTGACGATGCTCCCCGTCGACGTAGCGACGTGATCGCCGTGCGGCACAGCTTCGTGTCCGCGATCGGGGCCGTGCTCGTGGATCTCCTCTTCGGTTAGTTCCTCTTCCCGCTCGGTCTGGAACTCCTCGGAGAAGTCCTCGGGGTTCGTCCACATCCCTGGTGGGATCGTCATCGCAGTTCCTTCCGCTCGAACACTGTCGCTCAGCCTTGAACGTCCCCGCCGCGCACCGCCCGCCCCGGGGATCGACACTTGGAGCCTGCCTGCCAAGCTCCATCTACATGACGCGGTCCTCGGGAACCAACATGCGTGGCTACGAATGGGTGATCGATCCTCGCCGTGGCCCTTGGCGGCCTGGGCTTGTTCACTGTGTGGTGGGTGCTGCTCGGCGTCATGGTGTGGAGGGTCGCGGTGCTGGGTCTACGCCTTGGCGAACGGATGCGAGAGGCTCGTCGAGGCCATCCTCAGTAACCGACAGCATCCGCGGTAACTAGGGAACGCCGGCTCGATCGGGGAGTGCGCGTACGCCGGATGGACTCGGCGGCTCCCCCGTTCGGTGGGTTGACACCCTCCATCTCGCCCGTAGACTGACTGGACCATGTCGACAAGCAGGCTGTTCGAGCGCAGCGTCCTCGTACTTATTAGGTAGGCGCGGGTGGGCCCAAGCGGCCCGCGACCGCGCCGATGCCCCTCGCCACGCGAGGGGTTTTTTCTACCCCAGATCCATGGAGAAGCACCAGGTGAACGGATCGGGAACGGTCCGAGGAGAGGAGGCCACCATGAGGTACGAGTTCGAGCGAGACGGCACCGTGGTCGCGAGCGTCCTGTGGGAAGGCCCCGGCCAGGTTTCGGTAGAGGCCGCTGAGCCGTCCGTTCGCGCGGTGGTCGACCGCTACCTTTCGTCCGAGGTGGTCTACCTGGGGTCTGGGTTCGACTTCGGCGAGGAGCAGGAGGACGACGTGTTACAGATGCGCAGGCGCGACTGGACGCCCTGGGAGTTCGAGCGTGCTTGCCGCAACCTGTCGCATCGATTGTCGGCCACCGTCAAGCGGGTCGAGACTGGTCCGGTCGAGGCGCGCACCGAAGAGGTAGGCACTCGATGAAGGTCACCGGCGCCCAAGCGCTGTTCAAGTCCCTGGAAGGGGAGGGCGTCGACATCGTGTTCGGCATCCCTGGCGGCGCCATCCTGCCTGCGTATGACCCTCTCCTCGACTCGAGCGTGCGTCACGTGCTCTGCCGCCATGAACAGGGCGCCGGCCACGCGGCCGAGGGCTACGCCTGGGCCACGGGCAAGGTCGGCGTGGCCATGGCGACCTCGGGCCCGGGAGGCTGCAACCTGGTGACCGCGCTCGCCGATGCCAAGATGGATTCGGTGCCGATGGTGGCCATCACCGGGCAGGTCCCCACGCCGGTCGTCGGCAACGACGCTTTCCAGGAGGCCGATATCACCGGCATCACCATGCCGATCACGAAGCACAACATCCTGGTGACCGACCCCGGCGACGTGGCCGAGTCCATCCGCGAGGCGTTCCACATCGCGCGCACCGGTCGTCCGGGCCCGGTCCTCGTGGACCTGCCCAAAGACGTCCTGGTGAACGAGACGACCTGGGCTTGGCCCGACTCGGTCAACCTGCCCGGCTACAAGCCCACCACGAAGGGCAGCCTTAGACAGGTAGCCGCGGCTTCCCGGCTGATCATGAAGGCGAAACGCCCGGTGCTGTACGTGGGCGGCGGCGTGATCAAAGCCGAGGCGACCGAGGAGCTGATGAAGCTCGCCACCCTCGCGCAGCTGCCGGTGGTCACGACACTTATGGCCCGCGGTGCGTTCCCCGATTCGCACGAGCTCTGCCTGGGGATGCCCGGGATGCACGGCAACTACACGGCCGTGACTGCCATGCAGAAGTCGGACCTGCTGATCGCACTCGGCGCTCGCTTCGACGATCGGGTCACCGGCAAGCTGGATGGGTTCGCGCCCGACGCCGCCGTGATCCACGTGGACGTCGACCCCGCCGAGATCGGTAAGAACCGTGCGGTCGACGTGCCGATCGTGGGTGACTGCAGGGACGTGATCGCCAAGCTCTCGGCGGACCTGACCAAGCGACAGGACGAGGCGGGCGGGGTGCCCGACCGTAGGGCGTGGTTGGCGCAGCTGGATGAGTGGAAGACCGCGTTCCCGTACCGCTACGACCAGCAGCCGGACGGGCCGTTGAAGCCGCAGTTCTGCATCGAGCGTCTGTACGAGGCGGCTGGGAGCGACGCGATCGTCGTTTCCGGCGTCGGTCAACACCAGATGTGGGCATCGCAGTTCTGGCGCTTCGAGCAACCTCGACACTGGATCAACTCTGGCGGCCTGGGCACCATGGGGTTCGCGGTGCCTGCCGCCCTAGGCGCGGCGGCCGGCCGGCCGGACAAGCGCGTTATCGCGATCGATGGAGACGGCTGCTTCCAGATGACGGCTCAAGAGCTCGCGACGTCCACGACCGAGAGCATCCCGTTCGTGACGGCGATCATCAACAACGCGTACCTGGGGATGGTGCGGCAGTGGCAGGAGCTCTTCTACAAGGAGCGCTACAGCCAGGTCTATCTCTCCTACGACACACCCGACTACGTGAAGCTCGCCGAGGCCTACGGCTGTGTTGGCCTTCGGGCCGAGCATCCCGACGAGGTCGATACGGTGATCGAGAAGGCGCTGTCGATCACTGACCGCAGCGTGGTGATCGATTTCCGGGTGGATTCGGGCGAGATGTGTTTCCCTATGGTTCCGGCGGGTGCGTCGAACGACGACATCATCGTTGGTCCCGAGGGTTTGAAGCCGGCTCAAGACCCGGCGGAGGCACCGATCGCATGAGTCTCCACACGCTCTCGGTGCTGGTGGAGGACAAGCCGGGCGTCCTGACGCGTGTGGCGGGGCTGTTCGCCGCTCGCGGCTTCAACATCGACTCCCTGGCGGTCGGTCCCACGGAACGGCTCGGCCTCTCGCGCATGACGATCGTGGTGAACGTCGAGAACAAGACGCTCGAGCAGATCACCAAGCAGCTGAACAAGCTGATCCACGTGATCAAGATCCTGGAGCACGAACCGTCCGAGACGGTCGAGCGTGAGCTGATGCTGGTGAAGGTCCGCGCCGAGGGAGAAGCGCGCGCTCGCGTGCTGGAGTTCTGTCAGGTGTTCCGGGTGCGGGTCTCCGACGCCACGCATCAGACGCTCACGATCGAGGCGACCGGATCGCCCGAAAAGTTGACGGCGCTGCTCGAACTACTCGGGGACTTCGGGATCGTGGAGTTGGCTCGGACGGGTCGGATCGCCCTCACGCGCGGGGATCGCGGGATCCGAGAGCGCACGCTGAAGTCCACGCGCGCGGCCGGCGCCGAGGATCAGCCGGACTGGACCGGCGGCGGGGTGTGATTCATCTAGTCTGAGACAGACTAGTTCCGGACGGAGCGGATACGGAAGGACGAATAGACGATGGCGACGATCTACTACGAGAAGGACACGGATCCCACGGCCCTTCAGGGCCAGAAGATCGCGATCTTGGGGTTCGGTAGCCAGGGTCACGCACATGCGCTGAACCTGCGGGACTCGGGCTACGACGTGCGCGTCGGGCTTCGCGCGGGGTCGTCGTCTCGCGCGAAGGCCGAGGACACCGGGCTCCGTGTCCTGGACACCGCCGACGCCGTCCGCGAGGCCGACGTGATCATGGTCGTCGTCCCGGATACTTCGCAGGCCAAGGTCTACCGCGAGGACATCGAGCCGAACATGGAGCCCGGCGACATGCTGATGTTCGCACACGGGTTCAACATCCGGTACGAGACGATCGCGCCGCCCGAGGGCATCGACGTGACCATGATCGCGCCGAAAGGGCCTGGGCACCTGGTGCGCCGAACCTACGAGCAGGGCATCGGGACGCCCGCGCTGATCGCCGTCCACCAAGACGCGACCGGCAACGCACGGGCGCGAGCGCTTGCTTACGCCGACGGCATAGGCGCCGCGCGTGCCGGCGTGCTCGAGACGACCTTCAAGGAGGAGACCGAGACAGACCTGTTCGGCGAGCAGGCGGTGCTCTGCGGCGGCGCGTCCGCGCTGGTGCAGGCCGGGTTCGAGACGCTGGTGGCGGCGGGCTACCAGCCCGAGATCGCATACTTCGAGTGCCTTCACGAGCTGAAGTTGATCGTGGACCTGATCTACGAGGGTGGACTGTCGTGGATGCGCTACTCGATCTCAGACACCGCCGAGTACGGCGATTACACGCGCGGGCCGCGCGTGGTGAGCGACGAGACGCGTGCCGAGATGCGCAGGATCCTGGACGAGATCCAGGACGGCAGGTTCGCGAAGGAATGGATCGGCGAGGCCGACGGCGGGTTCGACACCTTCCTCCGACTTAGGAGCCGGGCGCGGACCTCCCAGTTGGAGGATGTGGGACGGGGACTGCGCCAGATGATGCCCTGGTTGGAGTCCGATACGAAGGTGGTCCCCGATGAGTGACGGCAACGTAGGTGGCGTAGGCACAGGCAACGACATCCGGATCTTCGACACGACACTTCGCGATGGGGAACAGGCGCCCGGGATCGCGCTGACGCGCGCCGAGAAGGTCGAGATCGCCGAACAGCTCGCCCGGCTGAACGTGGACATCCTGGAGGCCGGGTTCCCGGTCTCCTCGGAGGGCGAGTTCGACGCGGTCTCAGAGATCGCGTCCAGCGTGAAGGGACCGGTGATCGCGGCGCTCGCTCGCACGACCACCGGCGACATCGAGCGGGCGGCGCAGGCGCTCAAAGGAGCAGAACGCTGGCGGATCCACACGTTCATCTCCACCTCGCAGATCCATATGGAGGACATGCTCCGCATGTCGCACCGGCAGGTGCTGGATGCCATCCGAGACAACGTCAAGCTCGCGGTCAGCTACACGGACGATGTCGAATTCAGCGCGCAGGATGCCACGCGGACCGAGCTCGACTTCCTGCTGGAGTGCTTCAAGGTCGCCGTGGAGTGCGGGGCGACCACCATCAACGTTCCGGACACGGTGGGCTACGCCACGCCGACCGAGTTCGGCGAGCTGGTTCGGGTCGTCCGTGAGGCGACCCCCGACCACGTCGTGATCTCGACGCACTGCCACAACGACCTGGGGTTAGCCGTGGCGAATTCGCTGGCTGGGATCGAGAACGGCGCCCGCCAGGTGGAGGTCGCCGTGAACGGGATCGGCGAGCGCGCCGGCAACTGCTCGCTCGAGGAGATCGCGATGATCGTCCGCACGCGGGGGCAAGCGCTCGGCGTGCAGCACGATCTGAACATCAAGGAGATCGTCCGGACCTCTCGGTTGGTCTCGATGACGACCGGCTATAGCGTTCAGCCGAACAAGGCTGTCGTCGGCGCCAGCGCTTTCGCGCACGAGAGCGGCATCCACCAGCACGGCGTGCTGAGCAACGCGGCGACCTACGAGATCATGGATCCGCTCGAGATCGGGTTGGAGGGGAACCGCCTGGTCCTGGGTAAGCACAGCGGGCGGCACGCTTTCGTCGACGCGTTGGGCAAGATCGGTCTCACGGTCGACGCGGAACTCGTGGATCGAGCGTTCGCGCGCTTCAAGGACCTGGCCGACCGGAAGATCCAGATCACGGATCAGGACCTGGAGGCCATCGTCGGCGAGGAGCGAGGCGCCGCAGAGGAGGGCGTTCTCGTGCTCGAGTCGCTCCAGGTGGGCGGGGGGACCCATCTCTCGCCCAGCGCGACCGTCCGGCTCCGGCGCGGCGAGGAGCTGATCGAGGAGTCCGCGTTCGGCGACGGCATGATCGACGCCGCGTGCGGTGCGATCCAGCGTGCCGCGGGTGTGGAGGCGCGCCTCATCATGTTCAACGTGTCGTCGGTGACCGGTGGCTCGGACGCGCTGGGCGACGTGGTCGTCCAGCTCGACGTCGACGGGCGCCGGGTGACGGGTCGCGGCGTGTCGGTCGACGTGGTAGAGGCGAGCGCCCGCGCGTACCTCGCCGCGATCAACCGGGCGCTCCAGGTGTCCAAGGCGCGGGACGACGAGGTCAGGCCGTGACCTACACGATCGGGGTGATCCCCGGCGATGGGACCGGTCCCGAGGTCGTGCGCGAAGGCCTCAAGATCCTGGAGGCCGTCCGGAGCCTGGAGGGATTCGACGTCGATCTGGTCGAGTTCGACCTGGGCGGCGAGCGGTACCTGCGTACGGGCGACACGCTTCCCGACGACGAGCTCGCCCGGCTACGCCAGATGGACGCCGTGTTCCTGGGCGCCGTCGGACACCCGGACGTGAAGCCCGGGATCTTGGAGCGCGACCTGTTGCTGCGGGCGCGGTTCGAACTGGACCAGTACGTCAATCTCCGGCCGGTGATCCGCTACCCCGGTGTGCCGACGCTGGTGCCCTCGCACACAGAGGACGACGTGAACATGGTGGTCGTCCGCGAGAACAGCGAGGGACTGTACAGCGGGGCCGGCGGCTTCCATCGCAAGGGCACGCCGCACGAGGTCGCGGTGCAGGAGTCGATCAACACCAGGCACGGAGTGGAGCGGATCGTACGTTACGCGTTCGAGCTGGCTATGCGCCCCGACCGACGCCGCGGGCTCACGCTCGTGCACAAGACCAACGTGCTCACCTTCGCCGGCGACCTGTACCAGCGCGTGGTGGACGAGGTGTCGGTCGAGTACCCGGACGTAACGACCGACTACGCGCACGTCGATGCGGCGTGTATCTACTTCCTGGATCAGCCGAGCCGCTTCGACGTGATCGTCACCGACAACATGTTCGGCGACATCATCACCGACCTAGGCGCCATGATCCAAGGAGGCATGGGGATCGCGGCCGGCGGGAACATCAACCCTCAAGGCGTGAGTATGTTCGAGCCGATCGGCGGGACGGCGCCCGACCACGCAGGGATGGCCACGATCAATCCGCTGGCGGCGATCGGGGCGGTGCGGCTGCTCCTGGCTCAGCTGGGAGAGGCAGGCGCCGCGGAGCGTGTCGATACCGGGATCCGGTTCGCCACGTCGAAGATGTCCTCGATGCGGGCCGGGGAGATGGGTTACTCCACGCCGGAGGTCGGCGACCTGGTGGCTGAGGGGGCGACCGCGTGAAGGTCGAGCTCTACGACACCACATTGCGGGACGGCGCCCAAGGGACCGGGCTCTCGTTCTCGATCGAGGATCGGTTGCGGATCCTCCACAAGATCGATCAACTCGGCGTGCCGTACATCGAGGGCGGCTGGCCAGGTGCCAACCCGAGGGACACCGAGTTCTTCAAGCTGGCGACGAAGGAGACGCTGCAACACTGCGGCGTTGACCTCGTTCGGGATGACCCGCAAGGCGGGGGAACGCGCCGAGGACAGCGCCGTGCTCCGTGAGCTGCTCGACACCGGCACCGAGGTCGTGTGCCTGGTCGGCAAGTCATGGGACCTTCACGTGATCGAGGCGCTCCGCACGAACCTCGACGAAGGCGTGGCGATGGTGCGCGACTCGGTGGCCTTCCTGCGCGCGCAGGGGAGGCGTGTGTTCTTCGATGCGGAGCATTTCTTCGATGGATACCGCAGCGATCCGGTGTTCGCGATGCGGGTGATCGACGCCGCGCAGGAGGCAGGTGCCGAACGGTTGGTGCTCTGCGATACGAACGGGGGGATGCTTCCGTTCGACGTGGCTCGGATCGTCGAGGACGTCCGTTCGCAGGTGGAGACACCGCTCGGGATCCACGTCCACAACGACGCCGGGTGCGCGGTAGCCAACTCATTGATCGCCGTGGAGCACGGCGTCTTCCAGGTGCAGGGCGTGGTCAACGGGTACGGCGAGCGGACCGGCAACGCCGACCTGATCCCGATCGCCGCCAACCTGGTGCTGAAGATGGGCGCCGATTGCCTCCCCGAGGGTGCTGTCGAACGGCTGACGGAGGTGGCCCACTACGTCGCCGAGGTCGCGAACGTGACGCCCGATTCGCACCAGCCCTACGCAGGCCGCTATGCGTTCACGCACAAGGCCGGGCTGCACGCGAGCGGACTCGCCCGTCTGGAGGAGGCGTACGAGCACGTCCCGCCCGGGGCGGTCGGTAACCATCGTGGCGTGGTGGCGAGCGACCTCGGCGGCGCAGCCACGCTCCACATGAAGGCCCAGGAGTTCGGTATCGATGTCGCGGACGCCACGATCCCTTCCATCCTGAGCGAGCTGAAAGAGCGCGAAGCTCGGGGATATACGTTCGAGGTGGCCGACGCCTCGCTCGAGCTCCTGATGCGCCACGCGAGCGGCTGGGAGCAGCCGTTCTTCCGGGTCGAGAGCTTCCGGGTGCACGTTGAGCAGCGCATGGATGACGAAGAGCCGGCGCTCGCCGAGGCGACCGTGAAGGTTGTGACGAACGGGACCCGTCACGTGGAGAGCGCGGAGGGCCAGGGGCCCGTGGGCGCGTTGGACAATGCTTTGCGCAAGGCCCTGTCGAACGAGTATCCGCCGCTCGACGACATGACGCTCGAGGACTTCCGGGTCCGTGTGCTGGACGAGACCGTCGGGACGGGCGCCACTGTCCGCGTTCTGATCGACACGTCGAACGGCGAGCGCGAATGGACGACTGTTGGAGTCTCCGAGAACATCATCGAGGCCTCCTGGGAGGCTCTCGTGGAGGCCTACCTGTACGGGCTGCTCCATCCGCGGGAGGATCGCGAGGCGTGAGCGTCACGATCCGCGCAGCTGCCCCGAATGATGCGCGCGCGATCGCCGAGGTTCACGTGGCGTCTTGGCAGTGGGCCTACAAGGACGACCTCCCTGCCTCTGCTCTCCAAGGTCGAACCGTCGATGACCGTGAGCGTCTGTGGATCGAGTGGTTCTCCTCGTGCGAGACGGCCGCGGACGTGCTGGTGGCTGAGGAGGAGGGCCGCATCCTCGGCTTCAGCGGGTTCGGCGTCAGCCGCGACTACGGCGCGACCGAGGCGACCGGCGAGATCCGCACCATCTACCTCCTAGAGGAGGCGGCGGGAAGGGGTATCGGCCGCGATCTGTTCGCCCGCGCCAACGAGCGACTGCGCGAACTGGGTTATGAGCGCGCGACCCTTTGGGTGCTTGAGACGAACGAACGAAGTCGTCGCTTCTACGAGAAGGCCGGCTGGATCTGGGACGGGACCACGAGCGCGCATCAGTTCGATTGCGCCAACATGCCGATCGTTCGGTACGCGACCGATCTCTAGGATCAGCCGGGGGGCCGGGCGCGCTGGCTCACGAGCGTCACGATGGCGTCCTCGATCTGGACGGCCTCGTCCTTGCTCAGGCCGGAGGACACGATCGAGAACGACACCCAGTCATCCATCCTGGTGGACCAGACCCATCCCGAGAGGGCGGAGATCTCGGAGAGCGTGCCCGTCTTCGCGCGAAGGCGGAGGTGTCCGAGCCGTCCCTCGAGCGTTCCCTGTCCGCCCGTGGGCAGCGCGAACCGGAGCTTCGGGGCCCAAGGCCGCTCCTCGACGGCCCACAGGAGCCGGACCATCCCCTTCGTGGTTATCCGGTTGGCGTAGGAGAGACCCGAGCTGTCATGGTGCTCGAAGCCGGGGGCGCCGTTCGCCGAGGTGAAGGCATCGATCGCCTCGGCGGCCGCGGCTATGGACCCGGTCCCGGACGCCTCGAATCCCAGGAGCTTGCCCAACACTTCGGCGTCGAAGTTGATCGAGTCGACGTTCATGCGTCTCGTGATCTGGATGAGTTCGGCCGACGACACGGTCGCGATCTTCAGTAGAGGCGCCTTGGGAGTGCCCATCGACGGATCGGCGGTCACTTCGATCCCGCGCCGGCGGAGGGCCTTCGTCAGGTACGAGGCAGCGCGCAGCTCGGGGTCGTCGACGTGTCCACCCAGCGGACCGACGTTCCCCCGGTATGTGAGCGCGGTGGGGAACGGGACCTCATCGGCCGTGAAGTAGTTCTTCCAGCCCTTGGCCCACCAATCGCGGGCGAAGGGCCCCGTGTCGCCGACGACCGAGCCGCCTACCTTCGAGATCCCGGCGTTCTCGACCTCCTCCGCCAAGAGGTCGAGCGTCGTGCGGGTCACCTCTGGATCGCCATGGCCGACCAACCACAGGTCCGCATCCAAGACGCCGTCCACAGGCTCGATGACCGCCATCGCTCGCGTTGCGATCCGTCGATCTGGATCGAGGGCCGCCAGGAGGGCCATGGAGAGCAGGAGCTTCTCGTTCGAAGCGGGGATCCGAGGCGCCGTTGCTAGATGCCGGTACCAGAACACTCCGTCGTCGCCGATCGAGACGGAGACCCGCGCGCTACCTACCAGCGCGTCGATCCGGCGCTGCCACCAGGGCTGCACGGTTCGAGCGGCATCCTGGTCGACGCCATGGACCGCGACCTGGGCATCAGCGGGCACTCCGGTCAGGGCCAGCGCGAGGAGGATCGAGCAGGCGGTAACCAGGCGTCGGGCACGCATGACCGGACGATGGTACGTGGTCGGGAGGGGCGACACTCCTACTGGCCGTGAGCCAGCGCTTCGACTTCGCTCTGCATCTCGAGGCGCTCGGTCAAGAGCGACCTCAGCGCCTCCGCTGTGAGGGGCCGGGCGAACAGGAACCCTTGTCCCAGGTCGCACTTAAGCTCGATCAATCGCTCGAGCTGGTCCGGACGCTCGATACCTTCGGCTATCGGCTTCAGGTTGAGGATGGCCGCGAGCTCGATCATCGCAGCGGTGAGGGCCGAAGATTCTCCGCCGTCACCCACCTCGTCGATGAACGACTTGTCTACCTTCAGGATGTCCACCGGGAACCGACGCACGTAGTTGAGCGATGAGTAGCCTGTCCCGAAGTCGTCGATCGCGAGCAGAACGCCCAGTTCCTTCAACTGCCGCAGCCGTTCTATCGAGAGCTCCATATCCTGCATGACCATGCTCTCGGTGATCTCGAGTACGAGCCCTTGCGGCGCTAGACCCGTTTCCTCGAGGCTGGCTCGGACCTCATCGATTATCTCCGGCCGCGCCAGCTGGCGGGCCGACAGGTTCACCGCCATGTGGAACGGCGGATCTGCTGGGAACGACCCCTGCAACTCGACCGCGAACCGTGTCGCCTCCTTCAGCACCCAATGGCCGATGGGCACGATCAGGCCGGTCTCCTCGGCGAGCGGGATGAAATCGAGGGGCTGGACGAGCCCACGTTGGGGATGGTTCCACCTGATGAGCGCCTCCACTCCGGTGATCCGCCCCGTCTCCAGCTCGATCACGGGTTGGTAGTGAAGGATGAACTCTCGACGCTCCAAGGCGCGCTGCAGGTCGGCCTTCAGCTCGAGGCGACGCAACGCCGTGTCGTGCATCTCCGGCTCGAAGACCTGATATCGAGCTTTGCCCTTCTCCTTGGCCATGTACATCGCTACGTCGGCGTTGCGGAGCAGAGTCTCCGCTGCATGTTCGCCGTCGCCGTCGCTCGCGCCCGCCACGGCGATGCCGACGCTCGCGCGCACGAATACCTCCTTGCCGTCGAGCAGGAACGGTTCGTCGAGCATCTGCATGATCCTGTCCGCCACGTCTGCCGCCTGCACCCCTTCACCGCCGTCCTCCAGCAGGATCGCGAACTCGTCCCCGCCCAAGCGCGCGGCGGTGTCAGCCGCCCTCAGCGTGTTCCGCAGTCTGTCGCCTACCTGGGCCAGCAGGCCGTCACCGGCGGCATGCCCCAGCGAATCGTTGATCGTCTTGAAGTCGTCCAGGTCCATGAAGAGCACCGAGAGGGTGTTCTGGCCGCGACCCTGACGCTCGATCGCGTGCAGAACCCGATCGTGGAACAGGGCGCGGTTCGCCAGGTTGGTGACCGAGTCGTGGAACGCTTGGCGTTCCAGTTCCGCCTCGAACTGCTTGCGCTCGCTGATGTCTCGGGTGTTGAGCACGATCCCGTTCACGTTCGGATCGTGTAGGAGATTGGTCCGCAAGGTCTCGGCGAACAAGAAGTTGCCCGCCCGATGCTGGATGCGGAACTCCATCAGGCCGGTCTTTCCTTCGCCCTCGTCGATCGATGTCAGGAAGGACAGCACGCGAGTCTTGTCGTCCGGGTGGACGAGATCGATGAAACGCGAGCCTTCCAGATGCTTCGGATCGAACCCCAGCACCCGGTCGGCCGACGGGCTCGCGTAACCCACCGTCGTGTCTAGCTCGATCACCGTCACGACGTCGGACGAGTTCTTCACGAGCGACGCGAACCGCGCCTCGCTCTGCTTGGTCAGCAGGTCCTGGGTGAGCGCAGCGCTTTCGAGCGCCAGAGCGACCTGTGAGGACAGCGCCCGGAGGCTGTCGATCACCGAGGCCGGCATCTGCGTAGGCGTTGCCACCACGATCATGCCTTGGAACTGGTCGCGCATGAACAGAGGTCCAGTGAGCACAGCACCCTCGGCTTCGGTGGACAGTGCCAGAGGTTCCCTCAGCATGCTCTCGGAGGAATGGACGATGTAGGCGTCGCGCTCGAGCAGCCGCTGTCGCTTCCACTCCTGCAGGATCGACAGCGAGAACCGCATGCCCAACACGTCGCCGGCCCCGCCGGCGGCGGCCACGACGACGAGCTCGTCGGCATCATCATCGGCTTCCTCGCAGAGGCGCACCGCGGCGTCTTGTCCCGCGAGCGTCCGTGCGGCCTGGATCGCCGCCTCGTGGATCGCGGCTCGGTTCGTGGCGGTCACGAGCGCAAGACCAGCCTCGCGCAACGCCCGTTCGCGCGCGGCCGACTGCTCCTGGGTCCTCACGAGTCCCGCCATCCGTGCGATCACCAGCAGGAACAAGACGATGGAGGCGGCGACGACCACGAGCTCGTCCGTCCGTGCCAAGCTCGCCTGGGGCGAATCGCCGAACCGCGAGAGCAGCACAGCCCCCGTGATCGGCGCGATCAGCGACACGATCGCCAGAACCGCGAGCCTCACGCCGGAAAGTGGACGCCGTACCTCGGTCTGTCGCTGCGAGAACAACCGTGCCTCCGGATGAAGGGCAGCCGCGCCGATCAAGAGATAGAACGCCGCCCACCCACCCTCTAGGTAGCCCGTCTGGTTGTCGTATCCGCCGTGTAGGCCTGCCCAGCCGTACGCGGCGTCCGTTACGAAGAGCGTGATCACAGCGGTGAGCAGCAGGTAGAAGGCGGCGTTCTTCCGCCCACCGCCCACGACCAATCTGATGGCGCCGGTGATCAGCATCAGGTCGACGACCGGGTAGCCGATCGCCACCAGTTTCTGCAGCGATGTCAGCGAGGAGTCATGGGTGTACGGCGCGATCAGGAATACCCAGGACAGGACACCAACCCCGACCGCGACGATCATGGAGTCGATCGCGCTATCGCGGTCTCGTCCTGGGGTTCGCCTTCGGATCAGTAGGAACAGTCCACCTAGGACGCAGGGGTAGACCGCTAGATACAGCACGTCGCCGATCGACGGGAAGGGCAACTCCTTCATGAAGAGCCGGTCGTAGTTGTACGTGATCACGTCGCCGGCCACGAAGAACACCTGTCCGAGCGCGATCAGCATCCACGGCAACCTGTACTCCAACCGGTTGGTCCGAAGCGCCACCAGGATCACGACCGGCGACGACAGCGCGATGAGGTTCAGCACGACGCCGATCCGGAGTCCGGGAACGAACAGGAACATCAGCGTCGCGGCGACCCCCGCGGCGACGTACACGAGCCACGCCCGGCCTCTCATGGACCTTGTATCGACATGGAGCGGGAGGAGCCTTAGACCGTACGGCTCATCTGGTGATGTCGGCCGGATGGGGGATGGCGAATGCCTCGGTTCCGGCGGATCCCTCTTCGTCCCCGGCTTCTTCGCCGGTCCGCTCGACATCGCGCATCCCGGGGAGGAACAGGAAGGAGAACGTGACGACGGCTCCCAGAACTCCTGCGCCGATCAGGGTGGCACGGGTGCCGATCAGCGCGGCCACTGGGGCCGTGAGCGCGAACGACAGTGGAAGCAACCCGATGGAGACGAACCAGTCGAGGCTGGAGACCCTGCCGAGCAGGTGACGGGGAACCAGCCGCTGCTTCGTGGTCGCCCACACGATCGTTCCGGCCGTCTCCAGTGCGTTGAACACGAAGCAGGCGAGCATCGCCTCCCACGGCAGGTGGGCCAAGCCGTATCCGGCCACGGCGAGCGTCGAACCTGTCCAGGCCAGGTACATGAACGTCATGAACCGGCGAGGTGTGCCCTTCTGCCCCAGGAAGAGCGCCGCTCCGACCGCACCGACGCCGCCCATGGCCAGGATCGCCCCGAGGTAGAGGGGGCTGCCGCCCAGTTCGTTCTTCACCAGGAGCGGCAAGAGCACCTCCTGAGGTCCGATGAAGAGCAGATATGAGAAAGCCGCGGCGACCAGCGTTCCCCACAACCACACACGCTGACGGACGAACCGGAACCCCTCTCGTACGTCGGCGAACGCGGACATGCTGGTCGGGCTCTGCGGGCGTTCCAGCGGATGCGGGTGCATCGCCAGGATCGCGCCGATCGACACGGCGAACGTGGCGGCGTCGACCAGGAAGGCACCACCCACGCTCCATGACGCCAGCCAGCCGCCGATGAGCGGACCCACCATGCGCCACGCCGCTGGCCGAACGAACTGCTCCACGGAGTTCGCCTGCGTGAGCAGGTCCGTAGCCACCAGATCGGGAACGATCGCGTCGAACGCAGGACCGAAGAAGGCCGTTCCGCCTCCGTAGAAGGCCGCCAGGACCATGATGTGCCAGACCTCGATCTGCTGGGTCAGGGATAGTAGGCCCATCGCCGCTACGGCGAGACCTCTGACGACGTCCGCCCCTATCAGCACGCGTCTTCGATCGAACCGGTCGCTAACCACTCCGCCTATCAGCAGGAACAAGACGTTGGGAACCGTCATGGACAACCCGACGAGTGAGAACGCCGTGGCGGCGTCCGACAGCTCGTAGACCTGCCAGGCCAGGGTGATCAGGAAGATCCCGTCTCCGATGAGGGACACGGTCATGCCGGACCAGAGCAGCCGGAAATCCCGCTGCCGGAGCGGTTCGAGGATGATGGGGATCCGCCGGCGTGACGGGTCCCCGCTCCCCCTTGGCTCGGGTGTCGTTGACCCCATCGCTTCTTCCGTATCGGCCGTTCGGCGAGGCTCTTGACCCGGAGCGGTGTCGGCGTCTAAAGGCGGCGTGCCGCAGGAGTCGGTTCGTAGCCGTGCGTCGGATCCGTGTGCTTCAGGCCGATAGGGAGGCTTCGCCCGACTGAGCGACCAGCGACCCGGTCCCTTCGTCGTCGAGCTTTTCGGGCGTTCCGAATGGCAGGTAGACGCGGAAGGAGGCTCCGCCTCCGTCGCGATCCTCCACCCAAGCTCGCCCGCCGTGCAGCTCCGCGAACCGGGTCACGAGCGAGAGGCCGATCCCCACACCCGGGTTGTGAGAGATGATCTCGTCGCCCTGACGGAACGGCTCGAAGATGGAGTCGCGCAGCTCCATCGGGACCCCGTGACCCGCATCCTCTACGACGAGGAGGACGCTCTCGCCGTCGGTGGTTGCCTTGACCCATATCGGGGTGCCGTTCGGCGTGTAGCGGATGGCGTTCGCTACCAGGTTCTCCACTATGCGCTCCACCTGTGCGGCATCGACGCGTCCGGGGACGGGCTCGGTGGTCGTGAGCTCGATCGGGTGCGTATCCGTTGTGCTCTCCTGTACGACCCGAGTGAGGATGTCCAGCACGTCCACGTCATCCCTGTTAGGGGCGACGATGCCGCGCGACATGCGGTCCAGGTCGAGCAGGTTGGTCAGCAGGCGGTGGAGCTTGCGGGAGTTGGCGGCGATCCGTCCGATGAGGTCATGCTCGTCCTCCCGGGACAGGGATTCCTGCGTCAGGCTCCCCTCCAGCGTGAGCGCGCAGCCGAGGATGCTCGTCAGAGGCGTCCGAAGGTCGTGGGAGACCGCCTGGAGGAAGGAGTTCTGCATCTCCTGCAAGATCCGCAGTCCCGCGGCGGCTTCCTTCTCCGCGTCGAGGGCTTTGATCAGCTGTGTTTCGGCGAGCTTCTGCTCGGTCACGTCGTACATCACGCCCTGCAGGTTCACCGGGTGTCCGTCATCGCCCTCCAGAGCCTCTGCTTCCTCGTGGATCCAGACGACGCTGCCATCCTTGCCGACGATCCGGTACTCGCACTGCATGCGACTCTCGCCGCTCAGCAGTCGGAGCTCGGCGTCAAGCGCCCGTTCACGATCCTCCGGGAGGATGCGCTCGCGCCATAGTTCGGCCTGCCCCATCCACTCCTCGGGGGTGAACCCCAGGATCGATTCGATCTTCGGGCTTAGGTAGCGCCAAGCGCCGTCCTTACCGAACTCCGCGATGTAGACGACCGCCGGGAGCCCCTCGACCAAGGAGCGGTACTTGGCCTCGGCCTCTCGTAACTGTCTCTCCGCCCTTCGGTACGCGCCGATATCCACCATCAGACCGTTCAAGCGAACCAGAACCAGGATGAATAAGAGCGCCGAGCACGTAGCCAGAACAGGCCTGTCGACCGGTTCCCCGCGGGCCGCCTGAAGGATCTGGACGGCAGGGGCCATCAGTGAGGCTCCGGCCAGGATCACCAACCTGCGGCGCGGGTGCCGCAGGTCGGCCTCCGCCGTCGGCTCGTCCAGGTAGACCATGGAGCCGTGCAGGGCGGCGGCACCCCACAGCAGGTAGAAGAACCCCCAACCCAGCTCGAGCAGGCCGGTGGTGTTGTCGTAGGTCCCGTGCAGGAGGATGTACGTGTAGATCGAGTCCGTCGTGAACAAGACGGCGATCGAGCCGATCAGCAGGTAGAAGGCCGGAGTACGCCGACCGCGGTCGACCGCCAGTCGAACGGCCACGCCGAACAGGATCAGATCCATGATCGGATACGCCATCGCCGTGAGCTTCTCGACGAGGGTTAGCGACGGGTCGTGTGCGTAAGGCGCGAGCAGGAATACCCATGAGAGCGTGCCGACGCCAACCGCGATGATCAGCGAGTCGATCAGACTTGCGCGGTCGCGTCCCGGGCTGCGCTGGCGGACCAGCATCAGCACGCCCGCGATGAGGAACGGGTAGACGCTCAGGTACAGCACGTCGCCGATCGACGGGAACGGAGGCTCGGTCCCGAAGAACCGCTCGTAGTTGTAGGTGATCACGTCGCCGGCGACGAACAGGGCCTGACCGATGGCGACCAGGTACCAAGGGAGCCGCTGGCGAGGGGTGTGCATCCGAACTGCGATGAGGATCGCGATCGGCGCCGAGAGCCCGATGACGTTGAAGATCGGACCCACGCGGATGGGATGGACGAACACGAACGCGGTCAACACCGCGCCGCCGATCGAGAGGTAGAGAGCCCACGCTCGAGCTTTCATCGCATCCTTCGTATCGGGAGGCTTCGAGGGAGACCTTAGGCAGTGGAGACTGATGTGCCGGCTGTCTGCTTGAGTTGGAATCGATCCCGGAGCGACCCGAGGACCGCGATGAGCTGATCGATCTCCTCATCCGTGTTGGCGGCGGTGATCTGTATCCGGAAGCCAACCTCGTCCTTGGGCACCAACGGGTACGCGGCCATCGTGGCGTAGACCCCTTCGTCGAACAGGTATCGGCCGACGTCGTCTATCTCGTGGTGGTCTGTGAGCGACACCTCGATGATGGGGAACCCGCTCACGTTCGGGGTGCGGATACCCAGCCGGTCGAGAGCATCCAGCGTGCGGTGCGTCCGCTGCCACATGGCGAACCGGGCCTGGTCTCCGCGTGCGCGGTTGATCTCCAGTCCGGCGATCGTCGTGGCGAGGGATGCTACCGGCGAGGGACCGGAGTACAGGTAGGGCGGAGCGAGCACCTTGAGGGCGTCCTTCAGCCTGGTCGGCAGCGCCAGGAACGCCAGCAGGGACGAGTAGGATTTCGAGAACCCGGCGACCAGGATCACGTTCTCGTAGCCCACGCCCTGGTGGCGGAAGAGGCTGTTCCCCTTCGTACCGTAATCACAGAGCTCGTCCGGCGAGCGTTCGCCGATGACACCGAACCCGTGCGCGTCGTCCAGGTAGAGAAGAGCATCGTGCTCGATCGCGATGCGGGACAAGGCGGCGACGTCGGGCGCGTTGCCCGTCATGGAGTTCACGCCGTCCATCGCTATCACGCGTGGCAGCCCCGGATCGCTGGCTACGAGCAGTTCCTCCAGATGCGCGGCGTCGTTGTGCCGGAATCGCACGACCCGCGCGCCGTGGCCGGCCGCCACCATGGCTCCGTCGTAGATCGTCTTGTGCGCCCTCCCATCGAGGAACAAGGTGCCGTCTCCAACCAAGACGGGGATCACGGACATGTGGATGTGCGTGATCGTGGGGAGAAGCAGCACGTCCTCGCAGGCGAGGAGCTCGGTCATCTCCTCCTCGATCTCCTGATACAGGCGAGGACTGCCGAGAAGTCGCGACCAACTGGGGTGGGTGCCCCACGCCGCCAGGTACTCGGGCACGGCGCTCATGATCTCAGGATCCAGGTCGAAGCCCAGGTAGTTGCAGGAGGCGAAGTCGGTGAGCCAGTGATCGCCGATCCGGATCCGCCGGCCGATCTGCTCGTCGATCACGGCGTCCACCATCGGGTGCTCGTGCTTCAGCCGAGTGAGGTCGGCGGTGGTCGCGACCCAGCGGTCCAGCCAGCCGTCGCTCTTCCTGCGTCGAGGCTTGCCGTTCGGAGAGGGCTCCACGGCGAGGTCGGTCGCCCTGCGCCGCGTCGCGGGAACGGCCCGCGGCTGGGCCCCGTGGTCGGTCGATGGGAGTTCCATGGAGTACCCACATCGGCTCGTCTCGACCTCGACTTTACGGGTTGCGCGGGGTGATGCCGGAACCACCCGTTCGAGGGGCCCGATAGAGTGAAGCCTCTGCCGTCCAGGAGGTTTGCGCGTGCGAACTATCGACCGATCCAGGCTCCACGACCTGATGCAGCGTGAACGTCAGACGTTCCGCGAGCGACACCCCAGGAGTGGTGAGCTCTCGGATGAAGCCAAGGGTTCCTTACTCTTCGGCGTTCCGATGACCTGGATGACCCGGTGGCCTGGAGACTGGCCGGTGTTCGTCGATCGAGCCGAGGGGGCTGGCTTCACCGACGTAGACGGCAACCGATTCGTGGACTTCTGTCTGGGGGATACTGGTGGCATGGCCGGCCACGCCCCGAAGGTGGCGGTCGATGCCATCGCCGAGCAGGTGGCGAAGGGCATCACCCTGATGCTTCCGACCCAAGACGCTGCTTGGGTCGGTCGAGAGATGGGGCGACGCTTCGGCGTTCCCTATTGGCAGTTCACGCTCACGGCAACCGACGCCAACCGATTCGTGCTCCGGTGGGCGCGCGAGCTCACAGGGCGCTCGAAGATCGTGGTCCATAACTGGAACTACCATGGCTCGGTCGACGAGACGTTCGCGACGCTGGACCCCGACGGGCGGGTGCGGGCTCGTGCGGGACTGGTAGGGGCGCCGGTTCCCCTGGACCTGACCACGCGCGTCGTGGAGTTCAACGACCTGGAGGGGCTCGAGGCGGTGCTCGCGCAAGGCGACGTGGCGTGTGCGCTGTTCGAGCCGGCGCTCACCAACATCGGCATCGTGCTCCCCGAACCCGGGTACCACGACGGTGTCAGGGAGCTCTGCTCCCGGTACGGCACGCTCCTGGTGATCGATGAGACCCATACGATCTGCGCCGGTCCGGGGGGATGTACGCGCGCCTGGGGCCTTCACCCGGACATAGTCACGATCGGCAAGACGTTGGGGGCGGGGATCCCGAGCGCGGCCTACGGCGTGAGTGAGGAGGTCTCGCGGCGGATCGTGGGATGCACCGATCTGCCGCATATCGACGTGAACGGCACCGGGGGGACGCTCGCCGGCAACGCCCTCTCGCTCGCGGCTATGCGCGCGACGCTCGGTGGCGTGCTCACCGACCAGGCGTTCGACCGCATGATCTCGCTCGGCGAGCGGTTCGAGCTGGGCGTCGCCCAGGTGATCTCCTCACGGGAGCTGCCGTGGCACGTTACGCGACTGGGCTGCAGGGTCGAATACCTGTTCCGCCCAGACGCCGCCAGCGACGGAGCTGCCGCCGCGGCCGGGCAGGACGAGGAGCTGGACCCTTTCATCCACCTGTACATGTTGAACCGCGGCATCCTTATGACGCCGTTCCACAACATGGCGTTGATGTCGCCTGCCACCACGGAAGAGGATGTCGATCGCCACACCGAGGTCTACGCAGAGGCCGCCGACGAGCTGATCGGAGGGCATCGATGAGGAACGCGAGGATGGTGTTCGTATTGATGGACACCGTCGACCCGGAGCAGATCTCTTCGTTCTGGAGCGACCTGTTGGGCGTGGGGGTCGCCGCGACGGTGAGCGCCGGAGACTTCGTGGTGCTGGAGCCAGGCGGCGAAGGGATACCCGCGCTCGCGTTCCAGAAGGTCCCGGAGGCCAAGGTCGTCAAGAACCGCATGCACCTCGACCTGATGGTCGACGATCTGGAGGCGGCCACCCAGCAGATCACGGAGCTGGGCGGCGTCTGGCTGGACGGCGAGACCCGCGAGGTCGAGGGCTACCGCTGGCGCTGCATGGCAGATCCCCAGGGGAACGAGTTCGATATCGTCCCGGCCGATAACTAGTCTGGGGCAGACTAGTTGCGGGTACAGCGAGGGCGCCTATGAAGCGCCCGGGGTATCGTGGCGCCCGCATCCGGAGGGCTAGACATGGCGTACAAACGGATCTTGTTCGGTACCGACGGCTCTGCGGCTGCCCGGGCAGCCGGGGCAGTGGCCGCTGCGCTCGCGAAGGCGGGTGCCGCGCAGCTGATCGTCGCGTGCGCGTTCGACCGGCCGACGGATGCTGAGCGAACGGTCGGCGCGGCCGTCGAGCACGCCAAGGTGGCCGGCGTTCGTCGGGTCACCAGCGAGATCCGTGCGGGAGTGCCGGCCGATGTGCTGATCGCGCTGGCGGAGGAACATGACGTGGGTTTGGTCGTCGTCTCCGGGGGCAGCGGTCAGAAGTTCGGCCTTGGGCAGGTGGCGCACAGATTGGCGGTCAGGTCTACGCGCGACGTACTGCTCGTGGCGGGATCGGCGTCGCCGGACGGTTCCGAAGAGCCGGTCTACCGCAGGGTCGCGATCGCCACCGACGGATCATCCACGGCCGATCGCGCGGCGCGGAAGGGGTTCGAGCTGGCCGAGACGCTCGGCGCGCCCGTCACGATCGTCTTCGTGGGTCATCCGAAGACCGGTGAGCTGATCTCTCAGGACACGATCGCCACATACGCAGGCGAGATCCCAACGGAAGTGATGCTCCGTGAAGGGGACCCGTCGGCGCAGATCCTGGCCGCGGCCGACGAGGTGAACGCAGGCGTGATCATCGTCGGCAACAAAGGGATGACCGGCGCCAAGGGTTTCCTCCTAGGCTCGGTCCCGCACGAGGTCAGCGAGCGCTCCACGCGCGACGTGCTGATCGCGCGCACGGTGACCCAGGTGGTGTCCGAGCTCGGCCGCGGCGAAGGCGGCATCATCGAACGAGCGAGCGAGAAGCTCGCGGTGAGCGTCGACGAGCGGGGCGAGCTCCACGTGATGAGCGCGCGCTGCACTCACATGGGGTGTACCGTCGCCTGGAACCCCGGGGAGCACACCTTCGACTGTCCGTGTCACGGTTCGCGGTTCGCTCCGACCGGCGAGGTCGTCAATGGTCCCGCCGCGCGCCCGCTGCCTCCGGCCTGACGCGCGCCGCCGGGAGAAGATACTCGTCCCGCAGTGCCCGCAGGTCGCGGACCTCAGAACGGCTTGAACATCATGAGGTAGAGGATCACGAGCAGGCCGATACCGCCGATCGCGGTGATCATGTGAGCGTCACCCGAACGCAGCAGTTGTTCCAGCTCTTCGTCTGATACGCGCGGGACCCCGCTCGGACGGACCTCGCACGCCGCCGTGATCTTGCGGAAGTAAGGGGAGGCCAACCCGGACATCAGTCCGATCGTGGTGAGCAGGATCACGATCGAGGTCCAGAGCCACCAGGCGGTGAACAGGTTCAGCGTGACCCCCGCCCCGATCCCGCCGATCGTGAGGACGCCGAGCGCGATGTACATGGGGCGGGTTGTCGTTCCACTGAACGCGATCAGCCCGGCGATCCGCTGCCGGTCGTGCTCGCCGCGCACCTTGTACAGCACGAACAGCGAGATGCCGTGGGCGCCGACGAACGCCAGCACCCCCACGATGTGTAAGAACAGCCACCACTGCCATGCCACGGCGTGGAAGATACCTGAGACGACGGGCCGCCTCAGCGAGTCTGCTGCCCGCGGTGGTGGTGGATCCGCAGGATGTGACCCTTGCGCCGGTCCCCCCGTCGTAGGTGCGAGCGGTTGGGGAGGACGCCCCACCGTTGCCCACGCGGGCGATCCGGGTCGTGGTACCCGAACCGGCGGATGAGCTCCGTAAGCGAGCGGGTCCTCATGAGCTTCACCTCCATCTTTGACGGTAGCCGACCCCGCGCGGCGCAGCCGGTGCCGGAGGTCCCTGCCATCTGGGGTCGCTCAGCCGCGTTCGAGCGGCCGCGTGAGACAGGTCGGTCCCCCGTCGCCCTTGCGGGAGATCTCATCACCTCGGTAGGACCGCACATCCACCCCGGCCGCCTCCATGCGTCGCCGGGTCTGCGGGTTGCCCTCCAACGCCAACGCGATCCGCGGCCCGAGCGCCAGGACGTTCGGGCCCATGGAATCGAATTCCTGATCTGGCACCTCGATCAGCCGGACGCCGCGATCTCTGAGTAGATCCAGCAGTCGAACCGGCATCATAGGCGGGTAGGCGACGGCCAGATCCACATCGAGCGGTGAGATGAACGACATCAGATGCAGGCACTCGTTGGGACCGTGGAAGTGCGGCAGGTCGAAGTCTACGACCGCCACATCGGGACCGAGCATCTCGCGGAGCTGGGTGATGCCGGCATCGTTCGTGCGATAGCCGCGACCCACCAGCAGCGTCGAGGCGTCGAGCCAGAACATGTCGCCCCCTTCGGCGATCCCGGGAGGGGTGAGGCGAGCCCTGATCGGGATCCCGGCGGCGGTTAGGTCGGCCTCGAAAGCGGCCGGCTCCCCGCGGCGCCCCTCCTTCCCGGGGCGCAGGGAGATGGCTCCCGCGTCGGTCATCAAGATGGGGTCGTAGGCGTAGATCGCGTCGGGATCGCCCACGGTAGGCGTCCGGCCGACGACCACCGTGGCGCCCGATCCCTCCAGCTGGGCACGGAACGCTGCGTGCTCGTCGGCGGCCCGGGCCGGGTCCGGGGCATCGTGCCAGCCGTAGGTCTTCCAGGCGAGCAGATCGTCTCGGTTGGGCTCGCGGACCAGCACGCGGGTGAGGGAGGACGTCTGATCTTGGATCGGCACGTCGACAGTATGGTCAACGCGGGGGCGTCACGGCTGCGGTTCGCGCTCTATCACGGGCGTAACCGGCAGTATCAGGATCGGGGCGGGATCCCGATCGACCACGATGGGCTCATCTCCCCGCACGCCCCGCCGCGCCACGCCGGGCCCCGGGAGGACGTCTCCCATCCCCGCGCTCGGACGCTGGTGCCCGGACGGAGCCGTCCGCACGGGGAGCTTCCTGATGGCGGCGGTCGTCGGCTCGGGGTCGGGGATCCCGCAGGCGAGCTGCACGGCGGGGCCGAGCTCCCGGAGTACCTCCGTCGGATCCACGGTCGCGTCACCGTTGATCGGGTGTACGTCCGGCGGCCAGACCAGGACGATCTTGGCTTCGGGCCGCATCTCACGGGCGATCACGATCGCCGTCGTACCGATGGCATCGTCCAACACCACGGCGTCGGGTCGATGGACCGAGAGCGCCTGAACGAGTTCTACGGTCGTCGCCGCATCGCTCAACACCAGGAAGCCCTCGCCCTCGAGGACGAATCGGAGCAAGCCTCGGCGCATCGGATGTCCTTCGCCGACGACCACGCCGATGCGCGGACGCTCAGGGATTGCGTCCCGTTCCACGGCTCGGAGCCTACTCCAGCGTCCCGGAACGGGCGACGGACCAAGGAACGAGTGGGTGGCCGGGGGACCTAGGGCGAACGGCGATCTCGCTGGTCAACGCGTTCACCGACGCGCATCAGATCGGCGTGTGATGGATCAAGAAGCGTCCGCTGCCAGAGATCTTCACTACACCCTCGCTCCGTCCTACCAGGGACCCCTGGATGCGCAGTTGCACCCGGCCGTCCTCGACGGTGATGCGGATCGTGCCGTTGCCACGCACCCGAACCGCGCGCGAGGAGATGTCCTTCACCACGCCGTCACCGCGCACCTTCACGTCACCGTATGCGATCAGATGGACGAGCCCGTCCAGACGGAGTCGGGTGTTACCTGTCGCCGCCAGGCGCAGCGTGCCGTCGGCCTGCATCCGAACCATACCCACGAAGGTGCCCGGCTGATCGGTGACGCCGCCAGTGCCGGTGTCCCCCCCATCGTCGGGGAGCTCGAACTCGCCCACCGTTCCGGAGATGCTCCGCAGGACCACGACTCGGTCGTTCAGCGCGACGGTGCCGAGAGCGATCGCCAACACGGCGACCAACACGGCGAGCACAGCGATGATCCCCCGAAGCCGGTGTCTGTCGGGACTCGTGTTCTGGCCGGAGGCGGAGTACGTCCAGGAGGGGGCCTCCAGGGGAGTCGGCTCCATCACGACGTCAGAGAGTGCCTCCGGCACAACGATGATGGGCACGTCCTCGACGCGCGGGGCCTCCACGGCCACGGTCGCCGTGGAGGGTTGCTCCTGGGGTGCGGCGCCCGTGGGGGAGGCGGCAGCCGTCGCGGCGCCCTTTCCGGCTGCGTCGCCCGCGAGGGATGTCTCCGGCTCCGGCTCCGGCACGACGATCACGTCGGGTACCGGCAACCTCGGCCTGAGGGGCGGGATCGATACCCCGCCGCGCCGAACCCGCTCCACCGTGGAGCCGAGCGAGGTCATGACCTCGGATGGCTCCAGCCTCGCGTCGGCCCCTATCGCTGCGACACCGCGTGGCCAGACCAGGACCACCTTCGCCGAGGGCAGGACCTCGCGCATCATGCCCACGGCGCTCGCATCGATCCCGTCGTCCAGCACCACGACGTCGGGCCGGTGGACCGCCAGCTGCTGCGCGAGCTCGAGCGTGGACCGTGCCTCGGCTACCACGTCGTAGCCCTCGTTCTCGAGGACGAAACGAAGCAAGCCCTTCCTGGCCGATCGGCCTTCGCCGACCAACACGCGTACGCGGCGCTCGCTCATGTCCGTCGGCCAGCCTACTTCCGCGCCCCAGGCGGAACGACGGACGAAAGTCGCGAGGCACTGCCGAACGTCGGGGGTCGATAGACTGCCCCTGACGTGGGAGAACAGCGATTGATCTGGAGCGGAACGGGGCTCCAGTTCGAAGGCGTCACCAGCTACGGTGAGCCCGTCCTCGTCGGCGGTGATGACGAAGGACCGGGAGCCAAGCCCTCGGACCTCATGCCGGTATCGCTGGCTGCCTGCACCGCCTACGACGTCGTCGTGATCCTCCGCAAGCAACGTCAGGACCTGCGTGGGCTGGAGGTCCAGATCACCACCGTTCAGGACCCCGATCCCCCGTGGACCTTCCGGTCCATCCATTGCCACTTCGTCCTGACGGGAGCGGTCGACCACGCCAAAGCGGGGCGGGCCATCGAGCTGGCCGAATCTAAGTACTGCGCCGTGGCGGCCACGCTTCGTTCGAGCGTCGAGATCTCGCACTCGCACGAAGTGGTTCTCGCCTGAAGTGCCAGACCCACGACGGTAACGCAGTCGGTAGCCCCAGACGTCTGGCAGAATGGCGGCCTTAGGCCATCGACGCAGAGGCTACGTGTCGAACGCGGCAGAACACGCAGAGGCGACAGACTCCACCACGCGCGCGGGCGACCGACGCGCCGCCCAAGCGACCTCCGAGGGCCGGCCCTCCCTGGCGCCGGTACTCGCGCTGATCGAGGAGCGAACCCCGGTCGAGCGGAGGGACGTCGTCACGGCGTTCGCCAAGGCATACCTGCGAAGGCTGGGTGACGACGAGATAGACGCCGCTCCACCCGAGCAGTTCTTCGGCCTTATCCGATCAACGTTCGACTTCGTGGACTCCCGCGGGTCGCAGTCATCGGTGGTTCGCGTCTTCAACCCCGACCCCGCGACCGATGGGTTCGAATGCCCAACCACGGTGCTCGAATCGAACGTGGACGACTCGCCGTTCCTGGTGGACTCCGTGAGGGAGGAGCTGACGGCGCGCTCCATAGCCGTGCGCCGGGTACTTCACCCGGTGATCGGAACGTCTCGCGACGAGGACGGGCGGCTGGAGCGCATCTCGTCGGCGCGCGACGCCTCACGTCGAGAGTCCGTCATGCACTTCGAGCTCGACCGTCGCCTCGCCGGCGACGAGCGAGCCGACCTGCAGGATCGCGTCCAGACGATCTTGCGCGACGTGCATCTGGTCGTGCGCGACTTCGAGCCCATGCAGGATCGCGCGCACCACATGCTGGACATGGCGAGGCAGGCCGCCGTCCGTTACTCCCCTCAGGAGGTCGGCGAGACGGTGGACTTCCTGAACTGGCTGCTAGAGCTGAACTTCGTATTCCTGGGGTATCGCGACTACGAGCTTGTGGACACACCGGATGGGCGTGCCATCCATGTGGTGCCCGGCAGCGGGCTGGGGATCCTGTCCGACGTGGGGCGGTCCACCTTCGCCGAGATGACACCGCTCGATTCGTTGGAGCTCAGCCTGCGTCGTCGCATCGAGGATGGCGACCTGCTCGTCTTCTCCAAGACCAACGCCTACTCCACCGTGCACCGACGGGCGCGGATGGACTACATCGGGGTTCGCCGTGTGAACGCGGAGGGCGAGATCGTGGGCGAGGCTCGGATGATCGGCCTGTTCACCTCGAAGGCCTACATGGAGCCGGCTGCCAAGACCCCACTCCTGCACCACAAGCTGGAGCAGGTCCTCACCGCGGAAGACATGATCCCCGGATCGCACGACTACAAGGCCGCCACGGCCCTCTTCGAGTCCTTCCCGAAGGACGAACTGTTCCAGGCGTCGGCGAGTGAGCTCCGGAGGCTCATCACCGGGCTGCTGCAGCTCGAACGCCATGGTGGCATCCGCGTGTTGGTCCGTCGAGACCTGTACGGCAGGAGCGTCTCCATAGTGGTGGCGCTACCTCGCGACCGCTTCAACGCCGATCTGCGCAAGAGCCTCCAGAAGCTCTTCGTGGAGCGCTTCCATGGTTCGACGGTCGACTACCACTTGTCGCTGGGTGAAACCGAGAGCGCGAAGATCTTCTTCACCGTCCACGTCGATCCCGGCGTGCAGATCCCCGAAGTGCCTTACGAGACGCTCGAGGAGGAGGTCGAACGTCTCGCCCGCACATGGGACGACGATCTCCATGACGCTCTGGTCGATCGGGTCGGTGCCCAACGAGGCGCCGCTCTCGCCGAGGCGTACGCACCCCGCTTCCCCGACTACTTCAAGTCGAACCGGGACTGGACGCTGATCGTCGACGATGTGTTGTGCCTCGATGAGCTGGAGCGAGGTACGGAGGGGTTCCTGGTCGGGCTCGGCAACGAGTCCGCAGGCGAGCGCCTCACCCGCGTCAAGCTCTACAAGACGGGTGGCAAGGTCGACCTCTCGGCGTTCATGCCCATCCTGGAGGCGCTCGGCCTGCGCGTGGTCGAGGAGGTCCCTACCGGACTCCTGGGCGAAGGCAAGGCCTACATCCACGACTTCGGCGTGTTGGACTCCCGTGGCGCCGTGCTCGACCTGGAGCACAGCTCGGATCGGGTCGAAGAGTGCATCAGCGCGGTGTGGCGGGGCCGTGCCGAATCGGATCCCCTCAACCGGCTGGTGGTTTCCGGTGGCCTCACATGGAAGCAGGTGGGCGTCCTGCGGGCCTATCGCAAGTACCGCCAGCGCATCTCGCCGCAGTTCACCGAGGAGTATCGCAACGACGCGCTAGCCGAGAACGCGACGATAGCCGCCAAGCTCGTGTCCTACTTCGAGGCCCGATTCGACCCCGATCGCGGGTCGACCGAGGAGGAGCTCGAGGCGATCCGGCGTGACATCGTGAACGATCTCCGTCAGGTAACGTCGCTCGACCAGGACCAGATCCTGCGTCATATGCTCGGGACCATCCGGGCCACCGTTCGAACGAACGCCTACCTACCCGGTCGTTCGACCCTCTCGTTCAAGCTCCGGTCGGCCGAGGTGCCGGACATGGTCAAGCCGTTCCCGCTCTTCGAGATCTTCGTGTACTCCGCCGAGATGGAAGCGATCCACCTCCGTGGCGGCTCGGTCGCGCGAGGGGGCATCCGCTGGTCCGACCGTAGGGAGGACTATCGGACCGAGGTACTGGGTCTGATGAAGGCTCAGAAGGTGAAGAACGCGGTGATCGTGCCCGACGGTTCTAAGGGCGGTTTCATCCTGAAGCGCAGCCCTGCCACGCCCGACCTGTTGAGGGCGGAAGTGACGAAGCAGTACATCGCCTTCATCCGGGGCCTGCTCGATATCACGGACAACCTCGAGCAGGGGAAGATCGTGCATCCCGATCGGGTCCGGGTCCTGGACGACGACGACCCCTACCTGGTGGTGGCTGCGGACAAAGGAACGGCGACGTTCTCCGACACAGCCAACAGCGTGTCGGCCGAGTACGGGTTCTGGTTGGGCGATGCCTTCGCGTCCGGCGGCAGCGCGGGGTTCGACCACAAGGGATTGGGCATCACGGCCCGCGGCGCATGGGAGTCCGTGAAGCGGCACTTCCGCGAGCTGGGTATCGACGTCATGTCGACGCCGTTCGCCGTGATCGGCATCGGTGACATGTCGGGCGACGTCTTCGGCAACGGGATGTTGCTCTCGCCGTTCATCAAGCTGGTCGCCGCGTTCGATCATCGGCACGTGTTCGTGGATCCAGATCCCGACGTGACGGTCAGTTTCGAGGAACGCCGCCGCCTGTTCGCCATGTCCGGCTCATCTTGGGACGACTACGACCGCACCAAGATCTCGCCCACGGGGGCGGTGTTCGACCGCAAGGCCAAGAGCGTCACCCCGTCGCCTCAGGTCCGCGCGGTCCTGGGCATCTCCGACGAGGCGCCGGAGGAGATGACGCCGAACGAGCTCATCAAGGCGATCCTGAAGGCACCCGTCGACCTGCTCTGGAACGGCGGGATCGGTACGTATATGAAGTCCTCCGGGGAGTCGAACTCCGACGCCGGCGACCGCACCAACGACCGCGTCCGTGTCAACGGGAACGAGGTCCGGGCCCGGGTGGTGGGGGAGGGCGGCAACCTGGGGTGTACTCAGCTCGGCCGGATCGAATACGCCCTCTCGGGCGGCCGGATCAACACAGACTTCATCGACAACTCCGCCGGCGTCGACACATCCGACCACGAGGTGAACTGGAAGATCCTCCTCGGTCTCGCCGTGAGCCGTGGCGAACTTACCTGGGAGGGACGCAACGAGCTGTTGGAAGCGTGCGCCGGCGACGTGGTCGCGCACGTCCTTTACGACAACTACCTTCAGGCGCAGATCCTGTCGCAGGAGATGGAGTTCTCGGCTTCGCGGATCGACGCGTACGAGGGACTGATGCAGCAGCTGGTCGTCGACGGCGAGCTGGAGCGAGACGTGGAGTTCCTGCCCACGTCCGAAGAGATGCTCGAGCGTCGAGCGAACAAGCAAGGGATGGTGCGGCCGGAGCTGGCGGTCCTGCTCGCGTACGCGAAGCGCTCGATAGTCAAGGCGCTGCTCGCGTCGGACCTGCCTGACTCCGAGTACCTGCAGCAGGATGATCTTCAACGCTATTTCCCCCCGGCGATCGTGGATCGGTTCGGCCACCTGATCGCCGAGCATCCGCTCAAGCGCGAGCTGGTTGCCACCATCGTCGCGAACGACGTCGTCAACTCGTCGGGCATCACCTTCGTGTCGCGCATGGTGCGGGAGACGGGCTCACGCCCGGCCGATGTCGTCCGCGCCTATCGGATCGCGCGGGACGTGACGGGGGCTGTTCAAAGGTGGGAAGCGATCGAGGCGCTTGACGTCTCGATCGCCCCGAACGTCCAGAGTGAGCTCATGAACGGGGTGGACTACCTGGTCGAGACGGCCTCGCGCTGGTACCTGGCCCAGTCCCACGGCCAGCGTCTTTGGGATGCGATCGCCGGCCAACGGACGTCGTTCGCTGAGCTCTCGTCCTTGATCGGACGTATCGGACCCGACGCGTGGCGTGAAGAACACGAAGAGCGGGTCCAGGGGATGACGTCTGAGGGCGTTCCGGAGGAGATCGCGCGACGCCATGCGTTCCAAGGCGAGCTGGTACACGGCCCCGACATCATCGCGGTGGCCCACGCGACCGGCTGGGAGGTGCTCGAGGTCGCACGCGCGTTCTTCGTGGTGGGCGAACGGGTGGGTCTGGATTGGCTCGAGCATCAGCTGGAGGCCCTGCCGGTTGGCACGCACTGGCAGCGATGGGCCGCGCAGTCCATGGAGGACGATCTGTTCTTGGTCCGACGTCAGTTGGTCGAACGCGTGATCGCCGAGGGTCCGAAGGTCACGGTCGACGAAGCGACCACAGCGTTCTTCGCGCAGCGGGTCGAGGCGGAGGATCGACTCCAAGGGTTCATGCAGAACCTGTCGGTGGAAGGCGTGACCGACCTGACGCAGTTCACGGTTGCCCTGAGACAGATCCGCGCGCTCGCCGGCTAGCGGCTAGGGAGCGACCGGCGACCGAGTCTCAGTTGAAGACCTGCAGCGTGACCCAGTAGAGGCCGTCCACGTGGACGACGCCCAAGCCCACGTGACGGAACCTGGGATCGAGCAGGATGCGGCGGGTGCTCCGACCTCGGAGCCAGGCGTTGCGGATCCCACGGAGGCCACGCCCCTTGCCTATGTTCTCCCCGAAGGCGGTGCCGCCCACGGCGCTGATCAGCTCGGCGAGGTTCGGCGTGTGCGTCAGCTCGTTCCTACTTGCCATCCGTCGAGCGTGAGCGTGGGCCGCTCGGCTCAACCGGACGCTGACCTCCAGGCGCGGTAGTCCCCTGATACCACGGGAGCGGTTGACCAACCTGAGCACCTTGTCGGCCAGCTCGGCATCGGACGGGCGTCTTTGAGAGACGTTCGGTCGCGCCTCGACCGAGGGCGCTGCGAACGTAGCGGTCAGGGTCGCGCCGAGGGCAAGAAGCACGACTAAACGCGAACGCGTTCGGGGGGTGGTCATGTCAGCGGGAGCCTATCGCTTCGCCCGGCTCCGTGGCCAGGCGGGGTCAGCCGTACAGCTGGAGCGTGACCCAGAGCCATCCCGCCGACTTCACGACGCCGATCGCGGCCCACCGGAACGAGGGGTTCAACAGGTTCACGCGGTGGTCGTGGCTGTTCATCCAGAGCCGCTCCACCCGGCGCAGGGTGTCGGCGTACGCCACGTTCTCGCCCCACACCCTGGCGTCATACGGCTGCACCAGCGATCCGATGTTCGACGTGTGGAACAGCGCGTAACGCCGGCCCATCTCAACGCTGTGACGCCAGGCCTCGCGCGATAATTGGCCGTTCAACCGCAGGGTTTGAAGCCCATGTGAGCTGCGGGTCCCGTTGACCAACAGCAGCATCTCGGTGCGGAATCGCTCCGATCGGCTGTCGGCCACGGCGGGTTGCGCCGTGAACGCCAGGAGGGTGATGAGTAGGAGGGAGGCGGCCAGGAACCGCAGGAGCCGCCGACCGTCGATCATGCCGAAGGAGCCTATCGACGGAGCTCCGAGGTCGCAAACGCCCCGGTCAGGCTGGTGTTCGGGACTTCGAACGCCTCTTGCGAGGCGTGAGCGAGCGCCCAACCAGGTGGACGGTGACGGCTATCAGGACCACGAACATCGAGGTCAGGAGCACGAACCCGACCACGATCGTGACCGGGTTCTGGCCCGCGCCGGGTCCGATCGCGCGAACGATCGCGTAGATGGTCATGAACAGGTAGAGCACCACGATGACGACGAAGGACAACGTCGTGAAGAACGTGACCAGCACGCCGGCAACCGCCAGGCCGACGCCCTTGGATCCCTCGGAAGCGGTAGATGCGGATCGTCGTTTCGGCACGACGGCAGTCTAGCCTCGGATGCTCGTTGCAGCTGGTTCAAGTGGGGCCCGTACCAACCGATGTTCTATGGGTACGGATCTACCTCTAGGAGCGTTGCGATGCAGGTCGAAGAGCGCAAGGCGTGTCCGTCGTGCGGCACAGAGAACCCCGGGACCGTCGACTTCTGCTGGAAGTGCTACACGGCGTTCGCTGCGCCGGCACCGGTGCGTCAAGGGATGACGGTGCGTCCGGGAACAGACATGCCTCTTCCTCCATCCGTGCCGCCTCCGTCGCGGATCCCAGGTCCCACGAAGACGACCGGGGCTCCGCTGATCGCGCGCGTCGTGGTTGGCCTGTTCGCGGCCCTCCTGGGCATGTACGGGGTGCGCCTCCTGTTCGACAGGGGACCTTCGCTCCCGGATCGGATGGCTGGCCAACCGCGTTTGTCCACGCAGGAGATCCGGGACTTCGAGGAGCAGATGGCGGAGGAAGCCGAGGGCTACGACCTTAAGGTGGCCGCGGCCGCCTACGGGACCGGCGCTACGCCTGCGTTCCTGGTGATGCTGGTGGAGGGTCGCGCGATAGAGACTACGGACCAGCTGTTCGACTCGCTCGTCCAGGGGATGGCGCAGGGCGGAGCCACCGTGAACGAGAGCGCGACCGACAGCGGCGAGCGCGACGGGACCGAGTACCGGTGCGTTCCGTTCTCCGGCCAGGGCGTCACCGCCGCAGCGTGTATGTGGCGTGACGATGGCACGGTTGGGATCGTTGTCGACCTGAGCGCCGGTCTCGATGAGACGCGAGAGCTCCTGTTCACCGTGCACGCCACCGTCACCTGAGACGCACTCGCTCAGGGCGACCGGATCAGCCTGCTCTTCGGCGTTCGAGGATCCAGCCGCGCGATACATTCACCGGATGCCTGTCGTGCATGTCCGTGCGCTACGGCCCCCCGGCGGGGGCAAGCAGATCGATCGCACCCTCCGCGGGATATCGGTCGACGTGTCCCACGCCCTGGACGCCGATACGAGCGGCACCTGGTGCACGTTCGCCGCGCTCGACCGGCAGTCGATCGGTGAAGAGGTCGTAGGGCTCGATCGACAGATCGTCTACCTCGACCTGTGGATCCGGTCGCGGGGTCCGGAGCTCGACGGCCGAGTGTTGGCGGCCGCCTGTGCCGCCGCGGCGCGGGAGCTCGCGGCTCCGCTGGAGGATGTGTGGGGAACCCTTCGTCACGCGGAACCCGGCCGGGTGTTCGCCGGTGGTGGGTCGCTCGAGGATTGACGGCGGAGGCGGCTGGCGTCAGGAGGCTGTCCATTGAGTGGAGGTGGTTCGTCGGTGCAACGTCCGTCGCTCGCCGAGTGGCAGTTGGCGCCTTTCAATAGGTGGAGCTTCTGGCACGTCCGCGAGCTGATCCCGACCGAGCGGATCGCCCGAGGCGACGGGCCCGTGGTCGAACTACCGCCTGAGGACCGCGATGTGGTCTCCACGCCGTTCGAACACGCGGACCGCGCCCACACCATCGCGTCGATGTTGGAGGACACGTTCACAGATGCCTTCTTGGTGGTGCATCGGGGGGCGTTGGTGCACGAGTGGTACGCGCCCGGGGGCGGCCCCGACCAGCCACATCTGCTGATGAGCGTGTCGAAGTCGCTCACGTCTGCGCTGGTGGGTGCGCTCGCCGACCAGGGTCGGTTGGATCCTGAGGCGGCGATCACTGATGTCGTCTCAGACCTGCAGGCAACATCGTTCGAAGGGGCAACCGTTCAGCAACTGCTCGATATGCGGACCGGAACCCGGTTCGCCGAGGACTACGACGACCCCACCTCGGACGCACCGGTGCTGGACCGGGTAGCGGGCTGGGCTCCGGCTAACGGGGAGGAGCCAGCCGAGCTCCACGGCTACATCGCGTCGCTGGAGAACGACCAGGAGCACGGGGGAGCGTTCCGGTACCGCTCGGTGCTGACGGACCTGCTGGGATGGGTGGTGGAGGAGGCCGGCCAGGCGCGGTTCGCCGAGCTCTTCTCGCGTGAGATCTGGTCCAAGCTCGGATGCGAGCAGGATGCTGACATCACCCTGGATCCGGGCGGCAACGCGTTCACCGATGGAGGGATCTGCACGACCGCCCGCGACCTGGCCCGATTCGGGTTGCTCTTCCTAGGGCGAGGTGAACTCGCCGACCGGCGCGTCCTGAGCGACGGTTGGGTGCAGAGGATCCTCACGCCCAACCCGGAGCTGGTGGATGCGTTCCGAGGGGCGCCCGACCTCGCCTACATGCCAGGCGGCTTCTACCACGACTGCTGGTGGATCCGCGATGACAAGGGCATCTACGCGGGGGAGGGGATCCACGGCCAGCTCGTGTACGTACACGCGCCGTCGGAGACGGTCGTGGTGAAGTTCTCCACCTGGCCCAGGGCCTGGATGGACGACATGGCGTCTCTCACGGAGGCTGGGGTCGCCGCCATGTGTCAGGCGCTCTCCGGCCGATAGGCTCGGGCACGATGGAAGAGGTCGAGGCGGAGGTCGTAGAGGTCAAGCCGTTCGACCTGCACGGCGTGCGCTACCACGACGTGACCATCGCCTACCCGGACCGAACCGTCGACAACGCACGCCTGGGTCCAGAGGGCGTACCCGCGGAGCTCAGTGTCGGCGAGACGGTGATCGCGACCAAAGTCATGAACATGGTTGTGTCCCTCCGACGCCCTTAGTCGGCAGCGGCGATCCCGCGCGCAACCCGATCGCAGGTCGGCGGCACGCCGTGCGATAGGCTTCCGTGTTCTCGTGATCGGCATCGCACTCCTCCACACGTTCCCGAAGACGTTCTGATCGGGCGCCCAGGCGTCCGAGTGACCGGCACTCGTCAGCTCCTCGACCCGCTAGTCGAGCCCCATGAGCCGACGGGCGATGGCGACCGCGTTCACCGCGTCCTCGCCGTAGGCGTCCGCTCCCACCTGCTCAGCCCAGGTCGGCGTCACGGGCGCGCCCCCAACCAGGATCTTCACCTGGGAGCGCAGGCCCGCGGCTTCCAGGGCCCGGATCGTTTCGCCCTGGGCGGGCATCGTCGTCGTGAGGAGTGCGGATAGTCCCACCAGGTCGGCGTGCACGTCGCGGACCGCCTCGACGATGGCTGCCGGGGCCACGTTGACGCCCAGGTCGACCACGCGGAACCCGTGCGCGGACAGGATCGTCCCGACCAGGCTCTTGCCTATGTCGTGGACGTCGCCCCGGACGGTTGCGAGCACCACCGTGCCGTGTTGCTCTCGTGAGGTCCCGCTCTTCACCATCTCGGGCTCGAGCACCGCGATGGCGGTCTTCATGGCGCCGCCGGCCATGACCAGCTCCGGCAGGAACGCCAGTCCGGCCCCGAACGAGTCACCGACCTCGGTCATGCCCGGTAGGTAGCCCTCGTTGATCGCCTCGAGCGGGTCGATCCCCGCCTCCAGGGAACGCACCGCGAGCTCGGCTGCGACCTCCGCGTCTCCGTCCAGGATGCTCCGTGTCATGGACTCGAACAGCTCGTCAGCCTGCATCCAACGACTCTGTGAGTGAGTGTCTGCCACTGATAGGACCCTTCGACCCTGCACGACAGGGCCCTCGGTCCCTGCTCATGCCAGCCTGCCGCGGTCAGCATCCGGTGGACGTGACGACGCTACGTCTGCTCGCCGACGGCGATCTCGACCGGGTTCACGACGCCGCCCTCCGCGTGCTATCCGAGGTCGGGGCCCGGATCATGACCGAGGAGGGGCGGGCGCTCCTCGTCGATCACGGCGGCACCCTTGAGAGTGATGTCGTCCGGATCCCGTCCGAGCTCGTCGAGCGGGCGCTGGAGACGGCGCCCTCCCGGTTCGCGATCTTCGACCGCGGCGGCGAGCCTGCGTTGCACCTGGGGGAGGGCAACGTCTACGTCGGAGCCGGCGTCACGAACCTGAACTACCTGGATCCGCGCACCGGCGAGGTCGAGGACTTCAGCCTCCGCGCGACGGCCGAGTCGACCCGCCTGGCCGACGCGCTCGCCCACATCGACTTCGTCGCGACGCCCGGCGTGACCCGGCCCTCGGACGAGCTGCCGCTCCACATCGTGAACCAATGCGAGTTCGTGGAGATGGTGACGAACACGACGAAGCCGCTCATGGTGCTGATCGCGGGTGGCCCCGAGCTCAGCGACATCTACGACATGGCCGAGCTGGTTGCCGGCGGCCCCGACGCCTTGCGGGAGCGGCCGTTCGTCGTGCCCTACCTGAACTCCGTCTCCCCGTTGACCTTCAACCCGGAGACCGTGGACAAGCTGTTCGTGGCGGCCGACCGGGGGCTGCCCGTGTGCTGCCAGGCGGCTCCACAGGTGGGCGCCACCGGCCCGGCGACGATCGCCGGCACGCTGGTGATCTCCGCGGCCGAGACGCTGTTAGGACTGGTGCTCGCCCAGCTCCGCGCGCCCGGCGTCCCGTTCATCAGCGGAACGGTTCCGTTCCTGATGGACATGCGCAGCGGCAGCGTCACGACGGGGGGTCCCGACGGCTTCCGGTTCATGGTCGCGATGGGACAGCTCTGCCGCCGTTGGGGGCTCCCGTCGGTCGGCATGAGTTTCGGTGGCGACTCGAAGCAGATGGACGAGCAGGCAGCGCTCGAGGCAGCCTTCTACGGGCTCGGGGCTACGCTCGGCGGTGTCGACCTCGTCTTCGACGCGGGGTGCATCGAGGGGGGATTGCTCTTCTCGCCCGAGCTGCTCGTGATCGCCGACGAGCTCGTCGACATGTCCCGGAAGGCGACGACGCCCTTCGAGGTGAGCGGGGAGGCGATCGCCCTCGACACGATCGCCGCGGTCGGGCCGGGAGGGCAGTTCCTGGGCGAACGCCACACGCGCGAGCGCTTCCGAGATCTCTGGCTACCCTCCGTGCTGTCGTGGGAGTCACGAGTGACTTGGACGGCCGCCGGCTCGACGACGCTGCGCGAGCGAGCCAGGGCGAAGGTCTTCGAGGTCTGGGAAGGGCACTTCGTTGAGCCGCTGCCCGAAGACGTGCTTCAGGGGATGCAGGCCATAGTCGAAGCTCGCCGCGCAGCGCCACCCGAGGTCGAGCTTTAGGCGGACCCCGGACCTCGACCATCACCGGTCTACGGAGGTGTGCAGTCGGTCGGGTGAGGGTGGCCGCTTCCGGCTCCGGGACCTCGTCCGGCCCTTGTCGTTGGCGCTGGCGCCCCGCAAGATGCCCCGATGGCAGCCTCCAGTGACCGTCAGCGCTTAGCGACCTCTCGGTTCCTGCATGCGCCAGAGGGGCAGTCCGTCGCATTCGTCGAGCTGTTCTTCGACCTCGTGTTCGTGTTCGCCGTCACTCGGGTGACGACCGTCACGGCGGAACACCTCGACCTGCCACAGGTCGGTAGGGCGGTGTTGATCTTCTGGCTGATCTGGTGGGCGTGGACGCAGTTCACTTGGACGCTGAACCCCGCTGACACGACGCATGTCGTGGTGCAGGTGGTCACCTTGCTGGCGACGGCCGCCGCGTTCGTGATGGCCTCCTCGGTATCGCTGGCCTTCGGTGACGAAGCGTTGTGGTTCGCGATCCCCTACGTCGTGGTCCGCGCACTGGGACTGGGGCTCCAGGTGCGCATCGCCGCCGAAGACGAACAGGGCACGGTCGGCGGGGCTCCGCGGTCGTCTCGACAGGTCATGCGGTGGGTGGGCCTGTCTTTCCTCGGTCTGGTCGCGGTCCTCGCGGGCGCGTTCGTCCAACCGCCCGGGCGAACATGGATCTGGGTGCTTGCGATCGCACTCGACCTGCTGGCCGCCACGATCGGTGCCAGGTCCGAAGACCCGTGGGACATCGGCGCCGCGCACCTTTCGGAGCGCCATGGATTGTTCGTCATCATCGCGCTCGGCGAGTCGTTGATCATCGCTGGCACGGCCGCCGCGAACGAATCGCGATCGCTCGACCTCGTGGGCTTGGCCGGGGCAGGGCTGGCCGTCGTGGGGCTGCTCTGGTGGAGCTATTTCGCCTGGTTCAAGGACGACCTCGAGGCCGCCTTCGAAGCTGTCGCGCCCGCCGACCGTGGGGCCGCTGCTCGCGACGCATACAGCCTGGCGCACTTCCCGCTGGTGGGGGGCATCGTGGGCTTCGCGATCGCCGCCGATCTGATGGTGTTGCACCCCGCCGACCCCGTGGAAGCCTCGGTGATGGCCGCGCTCGGGATCGGCACCACCCTGTTCATGAGCGCCACGGTCCTGTCCTACTGGCGCCTGCACCGACGGGTGCTGGTGCCGCGGCTGGTCATCACCCTGGTGGCCGCTGGCGCGCTCGCGTTGGTCGTCGGCGCTTCACCGGTCTGGCCACTCACGATCGTGGCCGTGGGCCTCGCCGCGGTTGCATTCGCCGAACGGGGTCGGTTGCCAGGGCGTCGCTCTGCCTCGGATCCGCCCCACGCCGCGTAGGCCGTCGACGGGTCACCGCCGATGGAGCCACGTCTCCGACCTTGGATCAGGCTGTGGTCCGGATCACTTCTGGTGCCAGATGAACGTGTCCCACTGGACGCCTTCTGTGCCAGCAGCAGCGTTCATCTCGTCACCGTACTTCTCCGAGGCCGCATGCATCGCGTCGTGCGAATCCCACTCGCTGATCAGCGACATCTGGGATGGATCGGCCTCGCTTTGGAGCGTGCGCCGGTTCCGCGCCCCCATCTCATCCATCAAAGGCCCGAACTTCTCCGCCGCTGCGATGAAGCGATCCACGTCGGGAACCTTCACCGACATCTGAACTAGAACTGCCATTTCTCCACCTCCTGTTCCACCCATGATGAACCTATACCGCGATCTGCGACAGCCTCCTTCGGAGCGGAAACGCCGGAAAAGGGGCGACTCGGTCAGCCGCACCCTTCCGGGTCGTACGCGAACCTCGCCGCTCAGCTGCTCGGCTCGCTCGCCTCCACCAGCTCGGGTACCATCACCGCATCGCCGTGTCCTTCCACGTCGATCTTCGGCAACCACTGCAGCCACTTCGGCAGGTACCAGTTGCGATCCCCGAGCAGCTTCATCGCCGACGGCACGAGGATCGACCGAACGATGGTCGCATCCAAGAACACCGCCACAGCCAGGCCGAAGCCCATCTGCTCGAGCCCGGCGATCCGTCCCGCGGAGAAGGCGGCGAACACGGCCACCATGATGATGGCGGCGCCGGTGATGATCCCACCGGTGGTTCGCAGCCCATACGCCACGGCCTCGGCGTTGTCGCCCGTCTTGTCGTACTCCTCACGGATCCGAGTTAGCAAGAAGACCTGGTAGTCCATCGAGAGCCCGAACAATATCGAGAACAGGAACAGGGGCAGCCACGACTCGATCGCATCTACCTGGATGAACCCGAATCCGTCCGCGATCGACTTCGCGAAGGCCGGACCGCCCTTCTGGAAGATCATCACGATCAGTCCGTACGCCGCCCCCACCGAAAGCAGGTTCATCACGATCGCTTTCGCCGGCACCACGATCGATCGGAACACGACCGTGAGCAGCAGGAACGAGAGCAGGAGTACGAGCACGATGATGATGGGCGTGTACTCCTCCGAGATGTCGAAGAAGTCTTTGACGATCGCGGTGTCGCCGCCGACGAGAACGCCCGCGTCTTGCCCGAACGCCTCCGGCACGTACACGTCGCGCAGCTCCGTGAGCGCCGCGACCGCGACCTCGCTTGACGCGTCGGCCGCCGCGCCGGCCATCGGGATCCGGACCAGGATCACCGCGCCGTCCTCGCTGGTGAGCGGAGGGTGCGGCTCGCCGAAGGCTGGGTTCTCGGCGACCGAATCGGTCAGCGCCTGGATGCCCTGCTCCACCGATCCGTCGGGTGCGGGGATGACCACCTCTGCCGTAGCCTGCTGACCGGCCTCGGGGAACTTCGCGATAAGGATGTTGAAGGCATCCTTCGTCTGGATCCCGTCGGGGATGGTGCTGATGCCGGAGAACCCGGTCTTGATGCCCCGCCCGTCGTCCTCGGGGTGACCCTGCGCCCAGTACGGTATGGACAGCGCGATCATGAAGGCCGAGGTCAGCACGAGCCACATGACCGGTCGCGCCATAACGGCGCGACTCATCTTGTCCCAGAACCCGCCCACACGCCCGTGTTCCAGCGTGCGGCCGCGACCGAACACCCGACCCGGCTTGACTATCTTGTCTCCGAACAAGGCCATGATCGCCGGGAGCATCGTCATCGACAGCGCGATCGAAACCAGAACCACGAGGATCGCGCCTCCACCGAGTGCCTTGAAGATCGTGGTCGGGACGATGAGCATCCCCGCGAGGGCAAGCACGACCGTCACACCGCTGAAGAACACCGCGCGGTTCGCGGTGGCCCCCGATCGACCGATCGCCTCGAGCGTGTCACGACCTCGCGCTCGCTCCTCTCGGAACCGAGACACGATGAACAACGAGTAGTCGATCCCGACCGCCAAGCCCATCATCGAGATCAGGTTCGTGACGAAGAAGCTGAAGTTCCAGATCTGGCCGATCAACGCTACGAGTCCCAGGGCAGTCGTGATCGCCAGGATGCCGATAGCGATAGGGGTCATACCCGCGAGCAGCGAGCCGAACACGACGAGCAGCACGATGATCGCTGCGAAGATGCCGATGGCGTCGCCCTTCTTGAAGTCCTCCTCGGAGATCTTCTTGAAGTCCTCGGTGGACGTGGGCTCCCCGAGCGCGTACATCTGCGTCGTGTCGCTGGAGTAGTGTTCGCGGATCGTCTCCAGATCCGCGACGTGCGATGCGGTTTGATCCGTGTCCCCGGAGAGTACGACGGTGAACAAGACGGCGGTGCCGTCCTCGGATGCGATCGGGCCGAGCGCGGCCACCTCAGGGTCGGCTTGCTGATCGTCGGGAAGCGGGTACATCGAGGGCACGGTCGTGACCACCTCGGAGCCCAGGGCGCGAAGATCGTCCAGAGCCGCGTTGACCGTCGTGGAGAACTCCGGATCCTGTACGGCGCCGTCGGCGCCCACCAGCACGAAGGTCTCCAGGATCAGGTCCTGTTTGAGGTCGCTCGCTGAAAGGACCTGTGCAGCCCGCTTGGCCTCAGGGTTGTTCGTGAAATCGAAGTCCGTGGTCAGGACCGGTCCAAGAAGCGTGGCTGCCGCGACGATGCCCGCCACGAGGACCGCGCCCCAGATACCCACGGTGCGCCATGGATGCCGGCTGCTCGCTCGTGCCAATGACTCAGGATTGATCTTCATGTGTGCCCCCCTCGGCCCGCCAGTCCGCCTTGGCTGACGGTGTATGCTTACAGTGTACGGAGGGTATGCATACGGCGTAAGTGTGTCAACCCTTCCGGAGAGGAAGCCTCCAACAACATGCCTCGAACGCCAGCACCAGCCAAGCAACGTGTTCCGCTCACCCGCGAGCGGATCGCTGGCGCAGCCCTCCACATCATGGACACCGAAGGCCTGGACGCCGTCTCCATGAGGCACGTCGCCCGCGAGGTCGGAGTCGAAGCGATGTCGCTTTACAACCACGTACAGGACAAGGACGACCTGCTTGGGTGTGTCCTCGAACAAGTGATGAAGGAGTTCTCGTACCCGCCCGCGATCGATGGCGAGGACTGGCTACATCAAGCCCGGGCGCTCGCCCATGCCTGGCGGCATTTGTTGCACGATCACCCGGGCGCGCTCCAACTGTTCGCGGAACACAAGACACCCATGGACTCCGTCGGCGGCCTGCGCCCGATGGACGCGGCCCTGACGACGCTTCGCAGCGCCGGCCTGTCTGACTCCGACGCCGTGCAGGCCTTCCACGCGATGGGTGGGTACATCTTCGGCTTCGTGATGATGGAGTCCGGTCGGCTCTTCGGCGCCGGCGAGGCCGACCCGAGGGTTTTCCCGCAGATCCCGGCCGGACAATTGCAGAGCGTCTCTGCGTGCCTGCCTTACCTCGCGGAGTGCGACATCGACGAGCAGTTCGAGTTCGGACTCGAGCTGATGCTGGAGGGACTTCGCGCCAAGGTCAGCAGCGGCTGATCGCGGTCGAGGCGTCGCTGGCGGACTCCGTGCAGGCGTCGAAACGGCATGCTCGTAGCCAGGTCAGGAGCTTGAGATGGGTGCCCAACGGGGGGGGCGAGCGCTTCCAGCGGTCGAGTGACGCTTGTAGCGCTGGGAGGAAGGCAGGCGGTTCATGTCCAGGCGAGGATCCGCACACGCTGAGGTGCTCACTGGATGCGCCGGCCGGTCGGCGCGATGCCCGTGGAGAACCATCGACGAGGGTAGAGCTGGCGCGAGATCCCGTAATAGCGGCACGTCCGGGGACGTGCCGGTCACCTCCTCGGCATGGCGAAGGATCGCCAGCCGCCTGAGCAGCTGCCGTGAGAGCTCTCAACTACAACCGGCCGCACGGCGGCCTCGGGGGTCAGACCCCGTATGAGAGGCTGAGGCAGAAGACGACGAGCCCGGTGTGAACGAACACCGTCAGTCGCACAGAGATGGGTGCCCTCGGCAGGAATCGGACCTGCGACACCCGGTTTAGGAAACCGGTGCTCTATCCACTGAGCTACGAGGGCGCTGACCTGCGAGCTTACCGTCCGAATCATCCGAGTTCCTGTTCCGGAACGGACGGCGATCGGACGACGTTCGGCCTCACTCGCTCAGCGACCACTCGACGGTCGTGCCCGGCGCGAGTTCGGCGACCTCGTCGCGGAATCCCACCTCGATCGTCGCTACATCGTTCGGCGGCGTGCTCAGTTTCAGGACGTCGGGAGCGACGTAAACGTGGAGAAGGTGACCCCGGTAGTGGACGTCGAACTCTAGCGCTCGGATCTCCTCGGGGATCGCTGGGTTGAACCACAAGACGTCTCCCCGTGCCTCCATACCCGTGTACCCGCGTTGGAGCAGGTCGACGGTGCCCGCCATCGCGCCCAGGTGGATCCCTTCGGACGTCGTGCCGCCCTGCACGTCAGCGACGTCGCTCTCGAGGGCCTCGGAGAACAGCCCCCAGGAGAGCTCGCGGTCCGAACGAGCCACGACCCACGCATGGACGACACGGGACAGGGTGGAGCCGTGCGATGTGCGCGAGAGGTAGTAGTCGATGGTCCTCGGGATCGCCTCGGGCGGCAGCTCGTAGCCGAGTCGCTCGAGGAGCTCCCGCAGCTCGTCGGCGGACAGCAGGTAGAAGAGCATGAGCACATCGGCCTGCTTCGAGACCTTGTACCGGTTCGGAGTGTCGCCCTCGGCTTCGAGGATCCGGTCCAGACGCGTGATGTCCCCGTATCGCTCCCGGTACCCGCCCAGTCGAATTCCTCCAGGAGCTCCTCGTACCCGTCGAACTGACTGATGACGCCGTCGTGGAAGGGGACGAACATCTTCCGGCTGATGTCCTCCCATCGTTCGAGCTCCTCAAGGGTGAGGCGGAGCGTCGCGGAGAGCGCCTCGCGATCGTGGACCGCCAGTCCGTCGATCAGCTCCAGCGTGCGGCAGAACAGCCAAACGGCCATGACGTTGGTGTACGCGTTGTTGTTCAAGCCGGGCTCGTCGCGGTCGGGGTACGCATCGTGATACTCGTCAGGCCCCATCACACCGCAGATCTCGTATCGATCGGACGCAGGATCGAAGGTGGCGGCGCTCGCGAAGAACCGGGCGATCTCGATCAGCAGCGGAGCCCCACGGTAGCGCAGGAACTCGGCGTCCCCGCTGATCTGGTGGTACTGCCAGACGTTGTAAGCCACGGCGAGACCGATATGCCGCTGGAGGTAGGAGTGGTCGGGGAGCCACCGTCCCGAATGGGGGTTCAGATGCAGGGATTGGCTCTCCTCCCTCCCGCTGCTCCCCGATTGCCAGGGGAAGAGCGCGCCCTCGAAGCCGGCCCTGCGTGCGGCCGACCTCGCCTCCGGGAGCCGTCGGAACCGGTAGTTCAGCAGGCTCCTCGTGAGGACCGGGAGCCGGAAGCTCAACAGGGGGAAGATGAACAGCTCGTCCCAGAAGATATGCCCGCGGTACGCCTCGCCATGCAGTCCGCGCGCCGGGACGCTCACGTCCAGCCCGATGATGTTCGGCGAGACGGTCTGCAGCAAGTGGAAGACGTGCAGGCGCAGGATCATCTGCGCGCGCTCGGATCCTTCGATCTGGATGTCGAAGCGCCTCCACAGCTGATGCCAGGCCAGCTCGTGGGGTGAGCGGAGCTCGTCGAACCCACCCGCGCGCACCACCAGCCGGGCGGCGTCGGCGCCCGGCTCGTAGATCGCGTCCGTCCTCGAAGTGACGAGGCACGCCACCTTCTCGACGGTCAGGGCCTCGCCGGCCCGCATGTCGACCGTCATCTCCTGGGCGATGAAGCCCTCTTCGCCGACCGTCCTCCGCTCGACATCGAGCGGCGCCTCGCCGTGAAACAGCCGCGTGCGCACGGCCTCCCCGATCCGGACGTGGGAGTCGCGGGTCTCCACCACCAGCCCGATCACGTCACCGGCGACCACATCGGTCGAGAGCGGGACGAGGTGATCGCCGCGGAGGTTCCGGTAACGGGCCACGCCGGAGTTCGTGACCGTCCCGTCGAGCGCGGATCTGACAACGAGACGTCCGGACCAGTCTTCGGGGACGACGGTGACCTCTATCGCGGCGAGCCGCGGGTCGGCCATGCTCACGAGGCGGCGCTCGGTCACGGCGGTGGTCCGGCCGGCGGCATCCCGGTATCGGAACGAGCGGGTCAGGACACCTGCGCGAAGATCGAGCTCCTGCCGGTACCTGAGGATCTCGGTACGGGCGAGGTCGAGCCAGTCGCCATCTTCCGGGCGGAACGTCAGGGGGAGCCAGTTCGGGAGGTTCACGAGGTCCTCGTTCTCGACGACGCGCCCGGCGACCTCGGTCCGAAGGCGGTCGTAGAGGCCGGCGGCGTAGGTGCCCGGGTAGTGGACGTCGTCGGCGACGGCCTCCGGCGCGGCGCCGCGCGTGGCGAAGACGCCGTTGCCCAGGGTGCAAAGGGCCTCGCGGAGCCCCTCTTCCTCCGGGACGAAGTCGTCGAAGACGAGCGCCCACGCGCTCACGCGGGATCGCCTTCCGACACCGCGTCGGCTATGAGTTCGAGGAACGCGCGTGCCTCCTCGGTGTCGCGAAGCGCGAGGCGCGCGACCGTCGGGCGATCGTCGTTCTCTCCACGAACCACGACTCCCAGGCCGTCGATCCGGACCGCCCTGAACGCGTCTTCGTCGGTCTCATCGTCGCCGACGTAGACGGGCAGGACGTCCGCGCCCGCGAGCCCCATCACCTCGAGGAGCCATCGCAAGGCTTCCCCTTTGTTCCAGTCGATGCCTGGCCGCAGCTCGAAGATCTTCTTCCCGCCGGTCCTTCGCAGGCGCGGGTGGGCGGTGGCGACCTCCTCCAACCTCGCCTCGACCTCGGTCACCCGTTCCGGATCAACCTGCCTGAAGTGCACGGCGATCGCGAACGCCTTCCTCTCGACCCGCGCTCCCGTGACGGACCTGAGCCGCGACTCGAGCTCTGCCTCGGCAGCGTCTAGCTCTGGGATGGACTCCCGTCCCTTCTGATGGGAGGCGCCGTCGGGAAGCACGAGGTCGAACCCGTGGCTCCCCGCGTAGGCGATCCGCTCCACGCCGACCATCCGCCGCACGTCCCTGAGATCACGGCCGCTCAGGACCGCCACCGGGACGAGCCCGGCCAGCCGTTGGATCGCGGCTCTCGCCCCCGGCGACAGCACCGCGTCCTCGGGCCGCTCCACGATCGGCGTGAGCGTTCCGTCATAGTCGAGGAAGACCGCGGGCGCCCGCCCGGCGAGCATCGCGCGGAGCTCCGCCACATGGTCGAGCGCCAAGGGGAGGCCGCCGACGCTCGGGAGGGGATCGTCGGGTGGCTGGAGTTGGATCTCGGCGAGGTCGTCAACGACGACGTCGGCGCCGGCTGCGACGAGCGCGTCCGGGTGTCCGGTGCGATCGACGCCGACGACCAATCCGAACCCACTGCGCCTGCCGGCCGCTACGCCTGCGAGCGCATCCTCGAAGATCGCCGCGCGAGACGGGTCCACGCGCAGGCGGCGGGCGGCCTCCTCGAACATGGCGGGGTCGGGCTTCCCCCGCAGACCGAGCTCATCCGCGACCACACCATCGACCGTGGTATCGAACAGGTCGGCCACGCCGGCGGCGTCAAGCACGGCCGACATGTTCCTGCTCGCCGAGATCGCGGCGATCTTGATCCCGCGTCTGCGGAGCTCGCGCACGAGCTTGACCGTCGAGGGATAGGGTTTCGCCCCATGCTCCAGGAGGTGTTGCTGGTACTGGGCATTCTTCTGGTTCCCGAGACCGCACACCGACGGCCGGTCGGGAGGGTCAGTCGGATCGCCCCGCGGCAGCCGGATGTTCCGGGAAGCGAGGAAGCTCTGGACGCCGTCGTAGCGGGCCTTGCCGTCGACGTAGAGGCGGTAGTCACGGTCGATATCGAACGGGTCGAAAGGCTGGCCGATCCGGTCTGCTCGCTCGCGCAGGAACCCGTCGAAGACCTTCTTCCAGACCGCCGCATGCACGGAAGCGGTATCTGTGATCACCCCATCCATGTCGAGGATCACGGCTTCGATGTGGGTCCCTTGCAGATCCAGACCCTGGGGCCGCCGGCCCGCCGGGCCGGTCACTTCACCGCGTGGAGCGTGAGCAGCACGAACCCCTCCTCGAACGTTGCCGGCACGGTCGTCGCTCCGGCGATCGCCTCGGACATCGTCACCGACACCACGACCCGACCGCAAGCCATCTTCGGTCGGAGGTCTGGCGCCAGCAACTCGGGCGCTTGATCGGGGGGTGCTCCGACGCCCCTGCAGGGGAGTAGAACCCCAAGCACCCAGCGTCGAACGTCTCGTGATGGCCCCGGTGGCTGAGGTCCGGTCCTAGCCGTTCAGCTCCCGCCCTGGGTGAATGCGCCCTATAGGATGTGGTCGTTGTCCGCCTATCTCGCGCTCTTCGCATCCTCGATCGGACCCGTGTCGCTGTTCCTGGCGTTGCTAGCCGTGCTCGCGCAGGTGAGCGTGCTCGTCGCCGTCGTGTTATGGGTGGCGGCGAGGTTCTCGGACGGTGCGGCCCGAACCAAGGCACGTCTCCTGGGCGCGATCGGTCCATCGGCATCGTGGCTCGCCTGGGGGGTGGCACTCGTTTGCACCCTTGGCAGCCTCTACTACTCCGAGGTTGCCCACTTCGTTCCGTGCAAGCTCTGTTGGTACCAGCGGATCGCTATGTATCCGCTGGTGGTGGTGCTTGGCGTGGCGGCATGGCGCCAGCGAACCGAGATCGCTCGTGCCACCTTGCCTCTCGTCGCCATCGGCGCGGCGATCTCGACCTACCACTACCTGCTGGAGCGGTTCCCTTCGTTGGAGAGCGCTGCCAGTTGTGACCCCTCCGCGCCATGCACGGTGGTGTGGGTGTGGCGGTTCCACTACCTGTCGATCCCGGCCATGGCCCTGAGCGGCTTCGCGTTGATCGCCGTCCTCATCCTCATCGCGACCGACCCCGACCCCGGAACGGAGTGACCACGATGCCGTCAGCCAGCAAACGTCGAGCGATGGAGCGGGAGCACCGGCGACGTCAGATGCGCACCGTCGGTATCGCGGTGGCGGCTGTCGCCGCGGTCGCGATCGCGGCGATCGTGGTGAGCGCGCTCGGGGGTGAGGAGTCAACCGACCCCCGGGTCAGTCAGACAAGGCCCGTCACCGTAGCGGGCGAGCCGCTCCCGGCCTTCGGCGCGGAGCCAGATCCCGCCGTCGGGATGGCGGCGCCGGGCCTCGAAGGAGAGACGTTCGACGGTTCGCCGATCTCGATCACGCCAGGCCAGGGGCCGATGGCGATCTGGTTCGTGGCGCACTGGTGTCCGCACTGCCAAGCCGAGGTGCCCCGTATCGTCGCGCTCGCGGAACAGGGCAAGCTCCCTGACGGTGTCCAGATCGCCGCGGTGTCCACGGGCGAAGATCCCGCCGGGCCCAACTACCCCCCGTCGGCCTGGCTCGAGGTCGAAGGGTGGCCCTTCCCCGTGCTGGCCGACGACGAGAACGGCACGGCCGCCACCGCATACGGGTTGGGGGGGTTCCCGTTCCTCGTACTGGTCGATGCCGACGGGAACGTCACGGCTCGCGCCTCAGGCGAATTGGGGGACGATGGCATCGTCGCCGCCCTGAACAGCCTGGCGGGCTAGACCGGATGACGCAGCCTTCAGGCGTCGTCGGTGTGTGTGGGGAAGCTTGCGGAATAGACCCGGGCTTTCCGGTGTCCACACTGTTGTGAAGTCACCGCGGGCCTTCGCTGGCCTATCCTTGCTCGTCGGAGCCTTGGCCATGCTCGCGGCCGCGTGCTCGTCAGCGGCCGCTCCTATCGCCGATACGCCTTCGGCCACGAGAAGCACGCCGTCTCCTAGCGTAGCGGCCTCCGTCGCAGGTCCCGCCACGGTCCCCGAGGTGCTGGACTTCGAGGCTCCCGCTCTGGCCGGCGGGACCCTGAAGGGAGCCGACTACTCGGGCAAGGACCTCGCCATATGGTTCTGGGCGCCGTGGTGAACGACTTGTCAGGGGGAAGCCCCTGAAGTCGCGCGGGTCTCGCGCGCCTACGCAGGTCAGGTCGAGTTCCTCGGCATGGCGGGACGCGACTCGACCGACGCCATGCAGAGGTTCGTCGACAACTTCTCCCTGACGTTCCCGCAGGCTGTTTCCGAAGACGGCTCCTTATGGGCGCGCTTCGGTGTCCCTTACCAGCCTGCCTGGGTCTTCGTGAACGACGACGGCCACGCTCAGGTCGTCTCCGGTGCGATCCCCGAGGACGATCTGAAGAAGATCCTCGATCAGCTGATCGCGGCTTAGCGTCCTACTCGGTCGACCCTCGGAACTCCAGGGCATAGGTCCACCGGGCTGGGTCTTCTGCGTGCTCGAAGCGCAGGAGCCTGCCCTCCTCGCCGCCGGGCAGGACGACGGGCAGTCCGACGTGCTCGTCCGTCGGCCACAACTCCTGCCTGACATCGTCCTCCAGCACCAGGAGGGTCATCGGGTGTTCTCCATCTCGTTCGAGAGGTGGGTGCCAATCGTCGTCCTCGAGCCGCCGGACCCGGACGAAGCGGGGTACCGCGTGCAGGAGCACCGGCTCACCGGGAGACTTCCAGGCCTTACCGAAGAATCGCCAGCGCTCCCCATCCTTGGACGTCTCGATCACCCAACATTCCTCCGCACCCATGGGCCGCGGTCCTCCCTTCATCACAGCGGGGGCTCGAAGTTGTTGACCAACCGAAGCACCGGCCCCATGACCTGGGTCCATAGACCAGAGATGAGCAACACGCCGATCGAGACCATGATGACACCCGATACCAAGGAGATCGCCTCGTGGTGCCGCTTGAGTACGTCGAGGGCTCCCATCAGCCGGCCGACGCCCAGGCCGAGCAGGATGAACGGCAAGCCGAGGCCCATCGAGTACACGAACAGCAGCAACGATCCCCTTGCAGAGTTGCCCTGAACCGTGGCGAGCGCCAGCGTTCCGGCCAGGACCGGACCGATGCAAGGGGTCCATCCCGCGGCGAAGGCCATCCCCAAGGGATAGGCCGATGCGCGACCCGGGCGTAGCTTGGTCAGGAAGGGGCGCCTATCCGCATACAGCGCCGCCGTTCCGGCTCGGAGTCCCTGCAGGATCAAGATCATCCCGACGCCCGCCACCACGACTCCCGCGATCCGCTGCCCCGTCTGCGACCGAACGATGGGCACGAGCGTTCCCGCGAACGCACCCAGCGCGGTGAACACGGTGGCGAACCCCGCCACGAAGAACAGCATGGGTGCGATGTCGGGTCGCGTCGTCACACCGCTCGTTCCACCTACCGCCGCACGCGCTTGCGTGCCGGAGACGAACGAGAGATAGCCGGGCACGAGCGGCAACACGCATGGTGAGGCGAAAGAGACCACGCCCGCTGCGAACGCTATGAGTGGCGCCCACCAAGCCGTGAGATCGAAGACCGACATCGGTCAGGCTGTGACGCCGAGATCGGTTTCGATCAGCTGCTCCAGGGACGCGGCGTCCAACCCACCGACCCAGACCTCGGCGATCTCCCCTCCGGGACGGATGAAGATCGTGGTCGGCATCCCCACCCCACCTGAGGCATTGAAGAAGACCCCGCTGCGGTCGATCGCTGTCGGATAGGTGATCCCGGTCTCCTTGGCGAGCGCGATGCTGGCGCTCGCGGCATCGCTCTGTGAGATCCCAAGGAAGGCGACCTGGTCACCAAGCTTCTTATGTACCTGCTCGAAGTCCGGCATCTCACCGATGCAGTTGGGGCACCACGACGCGAAGAAGTTGATAACGAGCGGCTTGTCGGCCAGCGTCGAGTACTCGACCGTGCCGCCCCCTTCGAGCGCCGGCAACTCCAAACTCTCCAGGGTCCCGCCGGTCCGGATATCCCCCGCGTAGGCGACTCCGCCGGCGCCGTTGCGGATCAGGAGGAAACCGATCCCCACGACGGCGATCAAGACCACGGCTGCGATACCCGCCGAGCGCAGTCGGGCCTTGTGACGGGCGTGCTTCGCTCGCCTCTCACGAGCTGCTCGCGCCTGTACATTCCTCTCGCCTTTGCTCGCGGCGCGCTCAGCCACCCGTCCTCCTGTCGGTCGGGGTTTCCTCGCATGGCCGCGGTCACCCCGCGGCCTCAGCATGTCCGACGCCCGTGGACACCGCGCGATTCCGCACCTAGGGGGAATCTTCGAACAGGGAGCGGCGTCCCAAGAGAAAGATGTTCATGCCAGGGAGTCAGCGCCGATGAGGATCGGGCGCATCGCCGCGCTGATAGCGGCGCTCGCGGTCTTCGCCGCAGCTTGCAGCGGCGGAGCCACCCGCTCGCCGGATGCCGGTGAAAGCGCCTCCGCATCCGATAGCTCGTCGGAGGGAGTGACGCCACCGCTCATCGATCTCGACGACATCATCTCCGGCGGTCCTCCGCCCGACGGCATCCCGCCGATCGACGACCCGAAGTTCCTGGCGCCTGAAGACGTCACGTTCCTGGTTCCCCAGGAACCAGTGATCGCGGTCGAGGTCGAGGGTGTGGCGAAGGCGTACCCGATCCGCATCCTGATGTGGCACGAGATCGTGAACGACGTCTTCGACGGCACGCCCGTCGTAGTGACGTACTGCCCTCTATGTAACACGGGGATCGCATACCTCCGCCCAACCATCGACGGAGAGCTCCTCGACTTCGGGACCAGCGGAAAGCTCTACAACTCGAACCTGATCATGTACGACCGCCAGACCAACTCTTACTGGCCCCAGGCGATGGGTAAGGCGGTCGTCGGGCCACTCACGGGTGAGGAGTTGGAGTTCGTGCCGGCTCGGATCCTGTCGTGGGGGGACTGGTTGCTGGCCTACCCCGACGGGTTCGTGCTCTCGACCGACACGGGGGTGTCTCGGACGTACGGGAGCAATCCGTACGCCGGGTACGACCACGAATCGGTCCCATTCCTGTTCGCCGGCGAAACCGACCCACGGCTTCGCGCTAAGGAGCACATCCTGGGGATCGCCGGCGAGGGCGGCGCGATCGCGTTCCCGTTTTCCGAGCTCGCGAGTCGGGCGACGGGTGGCGCGACCGTGGTTCAAGGTTCGTTCGGCGGCCCGCGCCTGGTGGTCTTCTGGCAGGCGGGAACGGTGTCCGCTCTTGACGCGGCAGAGATCCCCGAGTCAGAGGATGTGGGTGCCGCCGCTGCGTACGTCCCCGTCGTCGATGGGCAGCGCCTGACTTTCGAGGTGCAAGGCGGGCGCTTCGTAGACCAGCAGACGGGGTCGGTGTGGTCGATCGACGGCCGCGCGCTCACCGGTCAGCTGGCGGGTTCCCGGCTCGAGGTGGCCTTGGCTATCGATAGCTTCTGGTTCGACTGGGCAGCCTTCCATCCTGAAACGGAGATATTCGGACAGGCGTGAATGCGGTCATCCGGTTCGATGGTGGCGAGGTCACTCGCGTGGTTGTCGGCTCGCCCCTCAGCCGTCGATATCCAGGATCTGGTCGACGACTTCGTCGAGATCGCGGCCGACCACGTCGGGGGGACCGACGAGAGGCGCCCACGTCTGGCCTGGGCGTGCGACGAACGCTGCCGCCCACCCCGCACTCTTCGCCCCGATAACGTCCCAGTCGTGCGCCGCCACGAGCCGAAGCGCCTCCGGCGCGACACCCAACCGCTCCGAGGCCATCAGGTAGGCCTCGGGCGCCGGCTTGAATCGCCCAACGGTCTCTACGGAGAGCACGGGATCGAGCAGATCCTCCAGACCTGCGTGCGAGAGTTGAGCGTCGGCGACCGCGGCGGTGGAGTTCGTCAGAGCACAGGTGTGGAACCCGGCGCTCCGCAGCCGCCGGATGGCTGCGGGCACTTCGGGATGCGCGGGCAGCTCGCGCATCTTGCCGAGCAGCCGCTCCAGCGCGGGCCCGTCCAGATGTCGGCCGCGGCGGTCGGCGACCGCCAGGAGCGCGGCCCGACCCACCTGCCCGAAGTCGCTGTCCAGGCCCGTGAGCGTGGCCACGAGCGACAGGTGGAGCATGCGAGCGAACCACTCACGGAGTGCGTCGTCATCGCCGAGGGCTTCGGCGAACGGCTCTCGCATGACAGATAGGTCCAGCAGCGTCTGGTTCACGTCGAACACGATCGTCCTCATGGGATGCCTCCCGTGCGCTTCCTTCCAGACGATATGCAGGTCGGTCAGGCGCCGACCGCGGCGTCCGCCTTGTCCATGAAAGCCCGGATCTGCAGCGCCACCGCCGCACCTTCTCCAACCGCCGATGCGAGCTGCTTCGTCGATCCCGCTCGGACGTCGCCGGCCGCGAACACACCCCGCGCGGAAGTCATCAGCGTGGATGGATCGGTGACGACGAATCCCCACTGGTCGAGCTCGATCTGACCTCGCAGGAACTCGGTGTTCGGATCCAGCCCGACGAAGATGAACGCGGCAGCCGGATCGAACTCCTTGAGCGCTCCCGTCGCGCGATCTTCGACGATCACGGTCCCGAGCTTGCCTCCGTCCGTCGCCTTGAACTCCTTGACCGCGTGCGAAGTGAGGACGTCCATCCTCGGATGAGACCGCACCCGGTCCTGCAGGATCTTGGAAGCCTTCAGCGTGTCGGCGAACTCGATCACTGTCACGTGATCGGTGAACTGCGTGAGGAAGAGCCCCTCTTCTAGGCCCGAGTTACCGCCGCCGACCACCATCAGCTCCTTCGAGCCCTTGTAGAACGGCCCGTCACACGTCGAGCAGAAGTGGATGCCCCCGCCGATCAACTCTTCTTCTCCGGGGGCGCCTGTGCGCCGGTACGACGACCCGGTCGCGACCAGCACGGCACGGGCTTCGTAGTGGTCGCCGGTAGCGGTCATCACAGCGAGGCAGGTCTCGTCGAGATGCGAGATCGACGTAACGCTCACGGCCTGCAGCATCTCCACGCCGTAGCGCTCCGCCTGCTCGACGAACCGATCGGCGAGCTCCGCCCCCCCGATGCCCTCGGGGAAGCCCGGGTAGTTGTCCAGGCGCTCCGTTACGCCGGCCTGTCCGCCCAGGCCCTTGGAGTCGATGACCAGGGTCTCGAGGTCCTCGCGCGCCGAGTAGATGGAGGTGGTCAGGCCGGTCGGGCCCCCGCCGATGATGATCAGGTCGTAGATGTGCATGCTCGCGACCCGGGAGATCCCGAGCTTGTCCGCCAGCTCTTCGTTCGAAGGCTCTGACAGATGGGACCCGTCCGGGAACACGATCGTTGGGATCACGTTGTTCCCGTCGTTGCGCTCCTGCACGATGCGCTGACCCTCGGGTTCGACGCCGATGTCGTGCCATTCGAACGGGACACGCTGGTCGGCCAGGAACTTCTTCGAACGCTTGCAGTCGGGGCACCAGTCGGCGCCGTAGAGCTTGATGTCGGCCATCGATGGACTCCTTACCGTGGATGCGAGTGGGCGCGTCCGGTCTCGTACCTAGGGGAACGCTCAGCGATCACGTGCGATTCCATCGACGCGCCCCCGGCGTTGTGCCATCTTCTCGGCCGACATCTGCAGGCCAGCCAGGGAGGTCTCCACGGTGCGCTCCCAGTGTCGGGCAACGACCCGTCCCCAAAGAGCGCCGATCGCCCAGCCGTCGGTTCCCATCTCACCCGTGTATTCGAGCTGCGTGCCGCTGCCGTCGTCGACCTCCGTCAGGACGAACCGCTCGGTCACGGACGGAACGGGGCCGCGGACCAGCCGGAACCCGATGCGCTCGGGGCGGTCGAACGAAACCGTCTCGACCGTGACCGCCGTCAGCCCGCCGGCCTTCGTGCGATGCGCGGCAAGCACCAGATCCGCGCCGGCGTCTAGGACCTCGACCTTCTCCCGTAGCGCTCGAGGCGGGTTCTTCGATAGATAGGGAACGGCGACGAGGTCGAAGACCGTCTCTCTCGGCGCTCCGATCTTCACGACCTGGGGCCCGAGCGGGCGGGTCCGTCGTCCGAGGCCCGTATCGAGCGTGAGCCTGCCTGTGGCAACGAGCACGAAGGTCACTCCGGCGGCGATCACCGCCAGGACGCCCAACAGGACGAGCGCGATGACCCAGCTCATCGGCCCCTCACGATGAACCAGATCCACAAGGGGACCGTGAGCAGCTGGAGCTTCTGTGCCCAACAGGTGTCACGCCACCAGGCCCGGAGCCCAGGCTCCCGCTCGGAAGTCGAGCACGACGAGGAACGGCGATCGTCGCGCGCCCGCGTTGCTCGGTCAGGTTCTTCGAGAGTCATGAGTTCAGCCTAAGGGACGCCGGGAGGTCGCCCGGATCTCCCACGTGATCACCATGCCCGGTTGATCGGATGATGAAGGGAATCATCGCTGCCTTCGCTGCGTCTTGTTGATGGAGGAGGCAGATGGGTACCGAACACGACGCATTCCTGCGAGCCACGATGGGTTGTATGGACCTGGTCTACAACATCGCCAGGCGCATGGTCTTCTCGGCCGAGGATGCTGAGGACCTGGTGCAGGAGACCTATCTGGCGGCCTTCCGCGCCTGGGAGGACGAGCGCCGTCCGGACAAGGTGGAGCCGTGGATGGCGACGATCTGCCTGAATCTAGGGCGGTCTCTCTATCGGCGGCGTGCTCGTCGGCCCCAGGAGGTGCCCCTGGAAGCTCGCCTGCTGGTGTTGCCCGACCAGGCCGACCCGGAGCGCGAGGCGCTGGCGTCGCTCGATCGCGACGCGCTGCACAGAGCGATGTGGCAGCTCCCCGAGGAGCAGTGCACCGCGCTCACCCTGGTGGACCTCGGAGGTCTCAGCACGGCCGAGGCCGCGTCGGTGATGGCGACGCCCCGGGGAACCGTGCTCTCGCGCCTGCACCGAGGGCGCCGGGCCCTCGCGCTGCTATTGGCTGACGAAGTACCTGACCGGGAGGTGACGTGATGAGCCGAGACCGATCCGACACCGAGGTCGACATCCGGCGTGCGCACGACCCTGACGTGAACGCCTCGGTCTACGTGGCAGGAGAACTGTCCCGCCGTGTCGCTCGATGGTTCGAGCATCATCTCCTCGAGTGCGACGACTGCTGGCGAGAGGTCTGGCTCGCTCGAAGAGGCCGGTTCGTCGCCGAGCACGCCCGCGAGCTCGCGCCCGCCTCGCTGAGGGACGCGGTGCGTGGAGCGATCCAGCTCTCGTCCGTAGCCTCCGAGGGAACGGGCCGTCGACGCTGGGCCTGGTTCCGTAGGCGCCCGACGGGACGAGGATGACCCCGCCGGACGGCACCATGGGGATCGGATCGAGCGACGCGGTCGGCCACCAGATCGACGGTGGTCGCCCTCCGGTGATCGCCGGTCTCCTCGGCGGGGCGATCGGGGCGGTGTGCTGCATAGGTCCAGCCGTAGGGGTGGCCATCGGGGCGAGCTCAGGGTCCTTCCTGATAGGGCTGAGCCGGTATCGTCCGGCGACGTTCGCTCTGGGGGCGGTGTTCGCCGCAGGAGCGGTGTGGCTCCAACTCCGCAGGCGCAGGGCCTCGTGTCCGACGCCTCAGTCGTTCCGAGTGCTCAGGAGTCGCTGGATCGACGTTTCCTTACTGGCGTTCGTGCTGACCTATGCGATCGGCCGGTTCGTGGTGCCGCCGCTCATCGAGCGTCTGTGAAACTCCGAGGCCGAGCGATCTCTTCGCCTTGGTTCCGCTACTTGGAGGTGACCGCGACTGCCATCGGTCGGGCAACAGCAGGGCATAGGGCAACAGCAGGGCATAGAAGGACGAGCGCTATGGCGGCGGCTGCGACCAGCGAGCCCCGCGCAGCAGGCGATGATCGGCGCCATCGAACATGAGATCGCTGCGTCCTCGCGGGCTGCTCAGCAGCATGCAGGTCAGCCGGTGATTGCGACGCCGAGCAGACTACCGATGCCGTAGGTGAGCCCGGCGGCGGCGAGCCCGAGCACCGCCTGACGGAGCCCCGAACGCCATGGGCCCCGGCCGGTCACGAGGGTGATGGCCGCCCCGGTTCCGAACAGGGCGAGGCTCGCCAGGGAGAGGCTGGTGAGCACCGCGGTGGCCCCGCTCGTGAATAGGAACGGGATCACGGGGATGATGGCGCCGAGGGCGAAGAGGACGAACGAGGCAGTGGCGGCTTCCCACGGGGAACCGCCCAGCTCGTCGGGGTCGATGCCGAGCTCCTCCCGTGCCAGGGTGTCGAGCGCCGTGTCGTGGTCGGCCATGACCCGGGCCGCCAACTGGCGGGCCTGGGCCTCGGGCAGCCCCTTGGCCTGGTAGATCAGGGCGAGCTCCTCTTCCTCCTCCTCGGGGAACTCCTCGATCTCGCGAGCTTCGATGTCGATCTGGCGTTGGTACAGCTCGCGGGAGGATTGCACCGAGAGCCATTCGCCGAGGGCCATGGACGACGCCCCGGCGAGGAGGCCGGCGAACCCGGCGATCAGCACCGCCTGGTTCGAGATGTCGGCGCCGGCCACACCCATCACCAGAGCGAGGTTCGACACGAGCCCGTCGTTGGCGCCCAGCACGGCGGCACGTAGCGCGTTGCCGCCGATCGTCCGGTGGCGTCCCTCGAGCCTTGCCAACGCACCGCCCTCGACGCCGCCGTTACCGCTCGTGAGCGTGCGCAACAGTCGGGCGTGAGACCGTTCGTCGGCAGGCATCGAGGTGCCGTCGGTCTCGGGCTGGTCGTCGTACATGAACTGGCCCGTCTGCTCCTCCCTCGCCAACGTGGACGCCAGCACGCCCGGTCCGAGCCGGCGCGCGGACCAGGCCAGGATGCGGGCGCGTCGGGTCGGCGTCCGGGGCGGAACCGGTTGGCCTGCGGCGCGGATCTTGTCCTCCCAGAACGAGGCGTGTCGTTCTTCCGTGGCCGCGAGGCGCTCGTACAGCTCGGCCAGCTGCGGCTGGTCCTCGAGCTCGGCCAGCGCCCGGTACTGGAACGCCCCGTCGGTCTCTTCCTGGATGTTCTCGCGGTAGCGGGCGATGTCGTCGCGATCCGCCTTCATCCCGTCGGTTCCTTCCTTCTGGTCGGGCGCCGGGCGGGTTGGGCCTGCCCGAACCCTCTTTCGAGGAGTCCCAAGCCCTCTTCCACCGTCGTGCGGGGGTCCGAGGCGCCGCCGGATCCCACCCACAGGCGCATCGCAGCGCGCAGCGCCCCGAGTGCGGCCCCGGCCACGACGCGAGGTCGTGGATCGAGGTCGGCGTCCACACCGAGACGTGTGGCGACCTCGCGGGCTATGGCGTCCTCGTAGGCCGCTTGCAGTTCGAGGCTCCTCGCCAACACCGAGGGCTCCGTGGAGACGATCCGGGCGCGAACCGATCCCTCGGCGGGGTCGGCCGCGACCTCACCCACCATCGCCAACACCGCGCGGCGGACAGGTGCGGTGACCGGCTCGTCGGGTGGACCGGCTGCGAGCGCGTCGCGGATCGCCGCGAGGCGGCGCTCGTGGTCGGCTAGGGCCGCGTCCTCCTTCGTCGCGAAGTATCGGAAGAACGTGCGCGGTGAGACGTCGGCGGCCGCCGCGATCTCGTCGACCGTCGTCTCGCGGAAGCCGCGCTCGGCGAACAGACGGAGCGCGGCGGACGCGATCGCCTTGCGCGTTCGGAGCTTCTTCCGCTCCCGCAAGCCCTGCTCCGCGACCATGTGTCAAGCCTAGCAGTGAGTGGCGTCCAGTGTCAGATGGCGGAGGTTGTCAAATGACAGAAGCTGTCAGTATGCTGATCCCAAGTGACCCGAGTGGCCGCGAGAAGAAGGGAGCGCCACATGTCGTTGTCAGGGGCCCTTTACCGCCTGGGGCGAGGGTCGGTGCGTCGGCGTCGGCTCGTCGTGGCCGTCTGGATAGTGTCGGCGGTGGGGATGCTGCTTACCGGGCGTGCCCTGGGCGCGAGCTCGGTGGACGACTTCCGGGTGCCCGGGACTGAATCCCAGCAGGCGCTTGACCTGTTGAGGGAGCGGTTCCCCGCGGCCTCCGGCACCGAGGCCACCGTGGTGTTCCATATAGCCACGGGCACGGCACGCGACGCCCAGAACGTCGTGCTGATCGGCGAGACGCTCAGCCAGGTCGCGCGACTTCCGCACGTGCTTGGTGTGGAGAGCCCCGTGGCCGACTCCACCCCATCGGGTCGGGCGGGTGTGTCCGCAGACGGGACGATCGCCTTCGCGACGGTCCACTACGACTCCGACGCGTCGGCACTCGGTATCCGGGCCGTCGATGCGCTCGAGGAGGCCGTTGGCCCGGCTCGCGAAGCCGGGATGCAGACGGAGCTCGGTGGCGCGCTGCTGCAATCGGTCGACCGGGCGGAACCGAAATCCTCAGAGCTGTTCGGCTTGGTGGCCGCGGTGCTGGTGTTGCTGCTGGCGTTCGGGTCAGTGGTCGCGATGGGGCTGCCGATCGGCACCGCGATCCTCGGCCTGCTCACCGGCATGTCGGTCGTGAAGCTCGTGAGCCTGTTCGTCGACATGCCCACTGTGGCGCCGACGCTCGCGACGATGATCGGGTTGGGCGTGGGGATCGACTACGCCCTGTTCATCGTCACACGACACCGCGAGTACCTCCATGCAGGACTCACGGTCGAGGAGGCCGCCGGTCGCGCGATCGCGACCTCGGGCCAGGCGGTCGTGGTCGCCGGTGCCACCGTTGTGATCGCGATCTTGGGCCTATGGATCTCGGGGATCCCGTTCGTCGGCCTCCTCGGAACCGCATCGGCGATCGTCGTGACCGTGGCGGTGCTCGCCGCCATCACGGCGCTGCCCGCGCTGCTCGGGTTCGCCGGGCAGGCGATCGATCGTCTCCGCGTCCCGCGGTTCGGCCGTCGGTCCTCCAACGCCGAAGCGTCGCCGGGTTGGCGGCGGTTCGGTCGCCACGTGGTCGACCAACCTTGGCGTCACCTGGCGCTCAGCCTCGCGATCCTCGGCGCGCTGGCGGTTCCCCTGTTCTCGATGCGGCTAGGCCAGGTGGACGCGGGGACGGCCTCGGCCGAGACTACCCAGCGCCGCGCCTTCGACCTCATGACGCAGGGCTTCGGACCGGGCTTCAACGGTCCACTGCTGTTGACCGTCGAGGGCGCCGACGCGGCAACCCTGGGATCGATCGGCGTTGCTGTGGCTGCCGACCCCGACGTCGTCGCGGTGAAGCCGCCGATGGCGAGCCCCGACGGAACGACCGCCGTCATCACCGTCGTCCCGGGGTCCTCGCCGCAGAGCGAGGCAACTACCGAGTTGGTGTCGCGCCTCCGCGATCAGGTGCTGCCCGGCGTCGTCGAGGGAACCGACGCGCAGGTCTTCGTCGGCGGCCAGACCGCCACCTATGTCGACCTGGCGGCGAAGGTCGGTGACGCCCTTCCGCTGTTCATCGGCGCGGTCGTGCTGCTTTCGTTCGTGTTGCTGACCGTGGTCTTCCGCTCGATCCTCGTGCCGCTCAAGGCCGCCCTGATGAACCTGCTGTCGATCGGCGCCGCATACGGCGTGGTCGTCGCTATCTTCCAGTGGGGGTGGGGCAAAGGTCTCGTCGGCCTCGAGGAGACGGTCCCGATCGTCTCGTTCGTGCCGATGATGATGTTCGCGATCCTGTTCGGCCTCTCGATGGACTACGAGGTGTTCCTGCTCTCGCGGATCCGCGAGGAGTACGTGCAACGGCGCGACAACGCGGAGAGCATCGTGACCGGGTTGGCATCGACAGCGAGGGTTATCACCTCGGCCGCCCTCATCATGATCGCCGTGTTCCTCTCCTTCCTGTTGAACGACGACCCGACCGTGAAGATGGTGGGCATCGGACTGGCGACCGCGGTGGCCGTGGATGCCACGATCGTCAGGATGATCTTGGTGCCCTCGACGATGGCGTTGCTCGGTGACGCGAACTGGTGGCTGCCCCGGTGGCTCGACCGCCTGCTACCGAGGATCGACATCGAGGGCGAGGCCGGACTTCCTCTTGGAAGCGAGGCACGGGTAACCGGAGCTACAGTCGAGGTCGTTTGACCTCTCGGCGTGAGGAGGTATGAGGGATGGACCGACGGAACCGGGTGTTATGGATCATCCAATGGGTGTTCGGTGTCATATTCATCTTGGTTGGCGTGATGCACTTCATCGTTCCGGACGGCCTTCCTGGACCGATGAGCTGGATGTACGACCTCAGCGATCCTCTCCACACGGTGGCCGGCATCGCGGAGATCCTCGGAGGACTCGGTCTGATCCTGCCGGGGCTCACCAAGATCAGCCCCGGACTGACCGTGTTCGCTGCCGTCGGCTTGATCTTCGTGATGGTGGGAGCCGCAGCCTGGCACCTGTCGCGCGGCGAGGTGCAAAACGTCGTGCAGAACCTGATCATCGCCGGCGCCCTGGCCTACCTGGCGTACGGCAGGTGGAAGCTGAGCCCGCTTCCGGCCAAGGGGGCGGGCAACGTCGCCTAGCGCTCAGCGGAGGGATGCGGCCGCGTCAGACGAGCTTCTCGACGGCGAGCTTGCCGTACTTGTGCCTGGCGTGCGCCCCGTGGCGGACGAGGATCTCGTCGGCGGCCGTGGTGAGTTCCTGGGTGGGGGCGTGCACGGCCAGCAGAGTGGCCCCCGCTTCGGCGGCTGACAGGTACTCGGCCTCGCGTTGACCCTCTTCGGAGGGGAGCTGCCGGAGCACCCGCCCCACCGGGCCGAGGCCCTCGGCGATGCCGCGCGAGAGACGAACCGCCTCGTCGCCGGTCAGCACCTCGAGCTCGTCGAACCCCTCGTCGCGCAGCTCCGAGGCGGCGGCGTCGGCTTCGGCTCGCGCATGGAACCACGCTACGACGTACCCCGTGGGGTACGGTCGCCCAGCCAGCTTCCCAGGGAACGAGCTCTCGTCGGTCATGGCAGCATCATATGGCCTCGTCCTCCGCCGTCGCCAGCCTGCCGCCCGAGGCGTCCGTGGCGAGAACCGATGAAGCAGGAGATAGGTGACTACGGGAGCCGTCGGCCGACCAGCGTGGCGCGCGCGTGCCTGGCCACGCGGTCGCTCACTGATCCCAGGAGCGTCCGACTCACCGGACCGAGACCTCTCGAGCCGACGACCACCAGGTCGGCCTCCCCGGACTCCGCCTCCTGGAGGAGAGAGGCTGCCGGCGTTCCGACGACCACCGTAGGCTCCGCCTGGAACCCGGTCGATGACAGACGCTCGGCGGCGTGCTCGGCGACGCCCCACGTGAGCTCCTTCAGCTTGCGCAGGAGTTCCGGGTTGGGCGACAGGGTTCCCCCGAACGGGTTGAGGACCGAAGCCGGCGTCGGCACCTCCTCGACGCAGAGGATCTTGAGGACGGCGCGCGCGGGATCGGCGAACGCTACCAGCGTCTCCACGGCGAACTTCGCGTCGTCGGAGCCATCCACACCCACCAGGATCGGTGCGGGCACCCGGCTACCGGGTGGCTCGTGTGCCACCAGGACCGAGCTGGGCGCCGAATGGAGGACACGCATGCTGACGCTGCCGAGGAGTAGCCGACCGAGCCACCTCGTGCTCCCGGCGCCGACGGCTGTGAGGTCGTATCCGTCCTGCTCGACGATGCGCAGGATCTCCATCGCGGGGTGTCCTCGTTCGACCCGTGTCGCCACCTCGAACCCGGCATCAGCAAGGATCCTCGCGCCCAGTCCGGCGATCTCCTCCGTGGCGGAGCCGTCGGCTGCACCCGAACGGACGGGGGCGTCGATCGAGACGACCGTCACCTCGGTGCGCGTCGGATCGGCGATCTTCGCGATGATCTGACCGGCGGCATCGGCGGACGGTGACCCATCGGTGGCCCAGAGGATCCTCATCACCTGCAGCTCCTTCCGTCTTGTCCATAGTGACACTACGTAACGGCATCCAAGCAGGCCCGTGACGTTCAGCTCGTTATGGGAAGGCCATCCGGTCCCGTCCTCGCTAGCGGCTCCTAGGCGCCTCTGGAACTACGCGGTTCCGAGGACCCTCTGGCCGATCTCCTGATCGAGCTGTCGGGTCCTCGGGCTGCGAAGCGCCTCAGACGAGACCAAGGAGACGCCAGACAGCGATGCCGATCGTCACGAGGATGAGGATCCCGATCGCGTCGAGGGGCGCGCCGATACGGAAGATCTCGCGGACCGAGTACATCTTCGTCGAGTAGGCGAGCATCGTGGGCGGCGTCCCGATCACGAGGGCGAAGTCGATCGAGGAAGCGATCGCCACGACCACGACTAGGAGGACGGGATCCACGCCGATCACCGCCGCCAAGGGGATCGCCAGCGGGATCATCATCGCAGCCGAGGCCGTGTTCGACGCGACGGCTGTTAGCAGCAGCGTCACCACAGCCATCACGGTCACGGCGAGCGGTGCAGGAACATCGGCGAGCCCACCGAGGCGCGTGGCCAGCCAATCGGCCGTTCCCGATCTGACCAGGAACACGCCGAGTGCGAGGCCGCCCCCGAAGATGATCAATACCGTCCAAGAGATCCGGCCGAGATCGGACGGGATCACCTTGCCGAGGACCGCCAGGACGACGACGCCGCCGATGGCGACGATCCCCGTATCGAGGCCGGTCGACACACACCCATAGGGCGGCGACGATCACGAGCTTCTGCGTCGACGTCACCGAGCAAGGTTGGTCGAGGGCATCCGCGGGCGCCTGCGGCCGTCCGCCCCGTCGCCGCAGAGGCGTGTGACCTCCCCACGGGCGCCGCTCTCGCCCGAGACTGTCGGGGCTTGGGTTAGGTTGGTTCGTCTCGATCGAGGGGTGGGGCGGTTGACGGAGGGCTTCGGGTTGTGGCACTGGATCGCGATCTTCCTCGTCTCGGCGGCAGCCCTCGTCTGGGCTGGCATCACGCTGGCGCGGGCCGGCGACGAGATCGCAACTCGGACCGGACTCGGCGGCCTTGTCGTCGGCATGTTCCTCATGGCAGTAGCCACTTCCTTGCCGGAGATCGTGACCGACGTGAGCGCGGCTATCGCTCACGCGCCGGACCTCGCCGTCGGTGACCTCTTTGGGAGCAACATGGCGAACATGGCGATCTTGGCGGTCATCGACCTGATCGCGCAGCGGAAGGTCTGGCCTTCCGTGGAACTCGGGCACGCGCGTGTCGCTTCCGTCGCGATCGCCCTGACGACGCTCGCCGTCCTCGGGATCGTCACACCGGTAGGGGTCTCGATCGGCTGGGTGGGCCTCGACACGATCGGGATCGTCGCGGCCTACCTGCTCGCGGTGGCGTGGGTGCGGCGAACCCGGACCCACGCTCCAGCAAGCAGGATCGATCTGGGGGAGCTGCCGGTTGCCACAGGGTGGACCCGATCGTCGCGCGCGCCCCGGCTGTTCCGAAGCGCCGCGGCGAGGTTCGGGCTGGCGGCCGCCGTCGTATTCGTGACCGGCCCGTTCGTGGCGATCGCGGGGAAGGGGATCGCCGATACCTCCGGTCTCGGTCAGACGTTCGTGGGGGTGGCGATGCTCGCGGTCGCGACGTCCCTCCCGGAACTCGTGGCCTCCGTGGCCGCGGTGCGGATCGGGGCGTTCGACTTGGCGGTCGGGAACTTGTTCGGGAGCAACGCGATCAACATGGCGATGCTCGTGGTCGTCGACGTGGCCTTCGCGCGCGGGCCCCTGTTGTCGGCCGTGACGGGTTCCGGCGTGGTCGTTGCGGGCGTCGGGGCCATCTTGCTCATGTCGATCGCCCTGGCGGCGGTCGTGCACGGTCAGGAGACCCGTATCAAGCGGCTCGAGCCCGATGCCGTCGTCCTGTTGCTTGCCTACATCGGCGCGCTGGCGGCGGTCGCAGCCGCCGCCATGTAGCAGGGACGAGCACCACCCGGCTCGGGGGGAGCGGGTCTTTCGGCCGGGCGAGACGCGGGATGACGGCGCCTAGGGTTGCTTCCAGGGCTGATGGGAGGTGCGGTGAAGATCTGTGTTCCCAGGGAGCGTGCTGCGGGTGAGCGGCGCGTTGCTCTGACGCCGCAGGGCGCCTCCGCCCTCGTCGTGCGCGGCTTCTCCGTGCTCGTCGAGCAGGGGCCGGGCTCGGAGCCGGCTTCACCGACGACGGATATGTGACGTCGGGCGCGTACGTCGTACCGGGTGCAGCGTCTGCATCTGCCGTCGACATCGTGCTGCGAGTGGGGCCCCCGCGACCCGAGGAGCTCGACCCGATCCCTCCGGGGACCGTCCTCGTCGGCTTCCTGGCTCTGTTCACCGACGGACCGCTTGTCCGACGCGTGGTCGAGCGGAGCTTGACCGCGCTCGCCCTCGAGGCGATGCCACGGAAGATGCTGGCCCAGAGTCTCGACGCCCTTTCCTCGCAGGCGAGCGCAGCGGGCAACGCGGCCGCCGTCTCGGCCGCGCGTGCATCTGGGCGGATCGTCCCGATGCTCACCACCGCTGCCGGCACGGTGCGGCCCGTGAAGGTGCTAGTTCGTCTCGGCCTACGACATCCGTCCGGAAACCAGGTTGAGATCGAGAGCCTCGGAGCCCGATTCGTCGAAGCGTCGGAGGCGGAGCGATCGGACCTTCCCGACGGCGCCGAGGAGGTCACGGGCTGGATGGTTCGCAGTCGATCACCACGGCCCACTGCCAGAACTCGAACCCCTCCGTCAACGGGCGACCCCCGATCCGGTCGAGCCAACCTACCCGAGCCCTCACGGCGGTCTCCGCGCCGGGGTGTACCCCTTCCAGGGGCCACTCGCCTCATCCGTGGCGGGGCGGACGGCCGAGGGCGCTGCGGTTAGTTCCGTCTAACCTAGCTCTATGACGACGACACAGACGCTCGGGATCATCGCCGCCCTGTGGGTGCTGATCGGTGTGACCGCCTCGATCGTGATGGGTCGGCGCGGACACAGCTCGTTCACCTGGCTGCTCCTCGGAGCGCTGCTCGGACCGCTGGTGATCCCCCTGGGACTGAGTGCCGTCAGGGCCGAGCGACGGGACCCCGGGACGCGGTCCAGGATCCTGCGCGAGGGCACGGCGCGTACCGGGACCGTGGATCTGCTCGTTGGGATCGACGGGTCGGTGCAGTCCGCCGCCGCGCTCCGTGCCGTGCTCAGCCTTTTCGCGGATCGCATCGGCCGCCTCACGCTTGCGAGCGTCATCGACTACGACAGCGCCATCTCGTCCCGGCCCTGGGATTCCGAGCGGCTGGCCGCGGAGCAACTCGGAAGTCTCGCGGCCACCGTGGAGGGCGCCCGGCCTACCACGATGGTGCTGGTGGGGCAGCCTTCTGCCGCGCTCGCGAAGCACGCGGCGGAGGACGGCTATGAACTGATCGTGGTCGGGCGTCGAGGCCACGGAGCGAGCAAGGCCCTGATCGGCAGCACGGCGATGCGTCTCGGGCACGGGGATGGTGCCCCGGTCCTCATCGTCTGATCGCAGAGAGGGGGATGACCATGAACAGCACGCAGGTCGGGATCCTCATCGTGGCCGCATGGGTGTCGGTGGGCCTGGTCATCGGGCTCGTGATGGGCCGACGTGGACACAACACGCTCACATGGATGATCTTGGGTGTGGTGCTCGGTCCCTTGACCGTTCCCCTGACGTGGCGAGCGGTCCGCGACGAACGAACGTCGAGGTCCCACGAGCTGTCACAGGGCTCGCCCGGACCCGGAACCGCCGACGTGCTCGTCGGGATCGACGGCTCCGCTCAGTCCGAAGCCGCGCTCCGAACCGTCGTCGCACTCCTGGGCGGCCGGCTGGGCCGTCTCACATTGGCGGGCGTCGTCGACTTCGACAGCGTGGGATCAACGCCGCCGTGGGACAACGAGGCTCAGGTCCTTGAGGTCCTGGAGCGTCTACGAGGCTCCCTGCCGGACCTGAGCCCCGGGACCACGGTTCTCGGCGGGCATCCCGCGACCGCTCTCATGAAGGAAGCCGTGGAGGGTGGTTACGAGATGCTGGCTATCGGGCGACGGGGCCACGGAGCCGCGAAGGCCCTGATGGGGAGCACCGCGAACCGGCTCGCGCACGGCGCCAACATCCCCGTGCTCATCGTCTGATCGGGGTGCCCTGCTTGTGAGCCTGGCCGGGTCGACGTCGTCGGCCAGCCTGGGGGACAGACGAGTGGCGACACGCGGTCAGGATCGAGGTGACTCCCGGCGACCGACATCCGGGCTCACTCCGCATGTGTGCACGGTCGCCGAGATCGCGGCGGAGCTGGCCTGTGATCTGGATCGCGGCCTGACATCCGACGAGGCGCTGCGGAGGATCGCGCGTCACGGGCCGAACGAACTCCCGGCCCCGGCCCCCCCTCTCCGCTGGCGCCGGTTCCTCGAGCAGTTCCGCGATCCACTGGTGTTGCTGCTGCTTGCGGCCACGGTCATCTCCTTCGCCGTCTGGCTCCTCGAGGGGGCCCACGGCATCCCGGTGGAGGCCCTCGTCATCGTGGGGATCGTGGTCTTCAACGCGACCCTGGGCTTCCTGCAGGAGGAACGCGCCGAACGAGCCGTCGCGGCCCTCCGGGTGATGACCGTCCCTACCGCGACCGTGATCCGTGATGGTGCGCGCTCACGTATCGCATCTCGCGATGTGGTGCCCGGCGACCTGATGCTGATCGAGGAAGGGGATGCCGTCGCCGCCGACGGACGACTGTTCGAAATCACCTCGCTTCAACTCGCCGAAGCGGCTCTCACGGGCGAGAGCGAGGCGGTCGCGAAGAAGCTCGAGCCTGTCGACATCGATGCCGCTCTCGGCGACCGCACGAACATGGTGTTCACCGGGACGGTCGCGACGTTCGGGCGCGGTCGGGCGATCGTGACTGGGACCGGTGCGGACACGGAGATCGGGCGGATCGCCTCGATGCTCGTATCCACCCCCGAACGACAGACGCCCCTGCAGCGCGAGATCGAACGGGTAGGACGCGCGCTCGGGATCGCGGTGCTCGTGGTCGCTGTGGTCGTCGTCGGCTCGAGCCTGCTCACGAGTGAGATCCGAACGACGGCCGATGTCGTCGAGGTGCTCTTGTTGGGGGTCTCCCTCGCCGTGGCCGCCGTGCCCGAGGGCCTCGCGGCGGTCCTGACCGTGGTGCTGGCTCTCGGAGTGGAGCGGATGGCGAAGCGGAACGCGATCGTGAAGAAACTGTCGGCGGTCGAGACGCTGGGGTCCGCGTCGGTGATCGGGTCGGACAAGACCGGCACGCTGACCAAGAACGAGATGGCGGTCCGAGCGGTGCTGAGCGCGAGCGGAAGATGCGAGCTATCGGGCGACGGTCGCGTGCGGCCGGATCCGGCTGTGTCGAACGAAGCTCCGTCGGACGACCGAACCCTGCGGGCTGAACTGGCGGCGCTTCTCGCCGCCGCTGCCACGGCGACGAACGCGGTCGTGGAGGAGGGCAAGGGCGGGCGGGTCATCCACGGCGACCCGACCGAGGCGGCGCTCATCGTCGCCGCCCGGAGCATCGATGCGCCGATCGAGGATCGTGCGGAACGGGTCGGCGAGGTGCCGTTCTCGTCGGAGCGCAAGCTGATGAGCGTCGTGCACGCCGACCCCCGGGACGCCGAGCACATGACGGTGTTCGTGAAGGGCGCGCCCGACGTCTTGTTGGAGCGGTGCACGCACGAGGTCGTCGGCTCGGCTGCCCGTCCGCTGACGGAGAGGCGCCGGTCGGAGATCGAGTCGAGCGTGGAGCAGATGGCGGCGACCGGTCTCCGAACGATCGGCGTGGCGCGGCGGTCCGTCATGAGGGACTCTTACACCGAGGCGACCGAAGACCTGGAGAGGGACCTCGCGTTCCTCGGCGTCGCCGGGATGAACGATCCGCCGCGGTCGGAGTCGCGCGAAGCGGCCGGGACGGCGCGTGCCGCCGGGATCAGGGTGATCATGATCACCGGAGACCATCCCGCGACCGCTGCTGCGATCGCGTCCGAGATCGGCATCTCACAGGCCGGCGTCTCCGCGGCGGCGACGGGACAGGAGCTCGCGCGCCTGGACGACGACGGGTTCCTGGCGGTCGTGCGAAACACGGACGTCTTCGCCCGTGTTTCCCCCGAGCACAAGCTGCGGATCGTGGAGAGCCTTGAGCTCGACGGCCACGTGGTGGCGATGACCGGAGACGGGGTGAACGACGCGCCGGCGCTGAAGACGGCCGACATCGGCATCGCCATGGGGATCACAGGTACGGAGGTGGCGAAGCAGGCGGCGGACGTGATCCTGACGGATGACAACTTCGCCACCATCGTCGCCGCGGTCGAGGAGGGCCGCACGATCTACTCGAACATCAGGAAGTTCATCCGCTACCTGCTCTCGTCGAACGTAGGTGAGGTCTTCACGGTGTTCTTCGGAGTCGCCCTGGCGGACGTGATCGGTCTGACCGCCGTGGACGGATCGTTCGTCGCGCCGCTCCTCGCTACTCAGATCCTTTGGATCAACCTGCTCACAGACGCGGCACCCGCGTTGGCGCTCGGGGTCGACCCGGCCAGCCCAGGGCTGATGGCGCGTCCTCCGAGGTCTTCCAAGGACCGGCTGATCGATGTCGAGATGTGGCTCGGGATCTTGGTCGTGGGCTCTGCGATGGCCATCGGGACGCTGCTCACGCTGGACCTGGCACTAGTGGGTGGCCTCATCGAAGGGGATCGCTCGCTCGACGAGGCTCGGACGATGGCGTTCACCGTTCTCGTCCTGGCGCAACTGTTCAACGTATTCAACTCGCGTTCGGACCGGTCGAGCGCCTTCCGCTCCGGCCCCGTGAACCGAAGCGTATGGGGCGCGGTCGGCATCTCGGTTGGCCTCCAGGTCCTGGTGGTCTACGTCCCCGGACTCGGTCGGGCGTTCGGCACCGTCGCGATCGGCGCGGCCGACTGGGGCATCTGCATCGCCATGGCGAGCCTCGTCCTGTGGGCCGATGAGGCGTGGAAGCTGGTGAAGCGCGGCAAGAGCTCGCCACAGGAGTCCTGAGTTGGGTACCTGGGCCGAACTGCCCTCTGCGGCAGGGACGTTCGGCCCGTCCAGATGTGTGCGAGTAGAGGGCTAGACTCCGTCCAGAAAGGGGGGATCGGGATGTATGACCTCTCGAACCGCGAGTTCTGGACGGTGGTCCATGGGCTCGTTCTGGGAACGGTCTTCCTGCTCCTGTTCGGCGGGGGGCTCGCGGGATTATGGAGTCTTCGCCCCGGGTTCCTGACGACCAAGGGCGTGCAAGAGCGCATGCGCCGTCTCTACGTGGGGATGTGGGCGATGGCGCTCACCGCCTGGGCGACGGTGATAACGGGCACGTGGATCGTCTATCCCTGGTACCGCGCTGCGTTGGCGGGCGACGACTACTCCGGCTGCGCCGGGGCGGTCGTGCCGACGTCGGGCTGCTCCCCACGTGACTTCTTGAAGTCCAACGTCTCGGGCAACACCGAGAGCTGGCATGGCTTCGGGATGGAGTGGAAGGAGCACATCACGTGGGCGGCGCCGATCCTGGCCACCGCGGCCGCGTTCATCGTTGCCTACTACGGGGCACGTCTGATCCAACGACCCTGGTTGCGGGTGGCAACCCTCGTGATGATCGTGGGGGCGTTCGGAGCGGCCGTCATCGGCGGCTTCTACGGGGCGTTCCTGAACAAGATCGCGCCGATCGTGTGAGGTGATATGAGATGGCAACCAAGGAATGGAGCACGAAGGGCGATCCGATCGTGGATGCGCCCGAATTGGAGCCCCTGAACCTGGAGGCTAAGCCCGACGGGCCGGGGGCGGCGGTGATGCTTTCGGCCGGCGTAGGGATCTTCATCCTGGGTCTCTTCACGGTCCTGTCTGAGGCCTCCGCCGGGATCCACGACTGGCTCGAGACGCTCGACTTCGACAAGGGTGTCGGGCCGCTGGCCGGCAAGACGATCCTGGCCTCGGTTGGCTTCTTCGCGAGCTGGCTGATCTTCGGGATCGCCCTCCGCGACAAGGAGGTCAACCTCCCGAAGTGGTTCTGGTGGAGCCTGGGCCTGGGCGTGCTGGGAGCGATCATGATGTTCCCGCCTGTCTTCACGGCCTTCGCGGCGGAGTAGGTGCGGTGAGGAGGATCATCGAGGCGACGACGGCCGATCGGGTGGCCGCCCGGGTCGTGGGCCTGGGAGTGGGCCTGATAGCCCTGATGGTGACCTGGCTCGTGGGCAACCGAGTGGCCGGGCTCATCTGGGCTGCGCCCGTCGGGCCCAAGGTTGCATTCGGGGCTGCGATCGCCGTCGGGGTCGTCGTGGCCGTCATCGCGGGGATCCGGTTGGATCGCTCTTTGAGGACCAACGCCTCCAAGGAGTAGCAAGGGAGCAGCACCACCCTGGAACGCAGGGTTCGGACCGCAGGTCCGAACCCTGCGCTAGGCTCTGCGCCTAGACATCCACGACGCGTACGACCTGGCAGACCGGATCAGCGTGATGCTCCAGGGGAAGCTGGGCGGCACGGTCAAGCAGGAAGACGTGACCGTGGACGAGGTCCTTGCCATGATCATCATGGGGAAGGCCCGGCGAGCTGACTCCGACCGACATCGCCCAGCTCCACTGAAGCGCTCTCGCCGTGTTGGCCTGACGCCTCTGGATAGTTTCGGGTTTGGCAAGGATCGCGTTATCGGTCCGCAACCCGCCGCTCGTTAGCGTCATCGGCGTCCGGTATGTCGAGCTAAGGAGGATCCATGCGGCGACGGGGGATCACTGTGATCGCGATGTCGGCGGTCTTGACGCTGTTCGGTGGGAGCGCCGCGCTGGCCGCGGTTCCCAGCACCATCTCGATCGGGTTCAACCAGGAAACCGAGCACTTCCACGGCAAGGTGCGTTCCTCAGATGACGAATGCTCGGCAGGGCGGACCGTGAAGCTCTTCGAGAAGACGGCCGACGGGCGAACGCTCCAAGGCAAGGCCACCACCAACGCTAACGGCAAGTGGGACATCGAGCTCATGCAGGCTGAGGGCTTCTACTTCGCAGTGACGCCCAAGCAGAAGGCCATGCACGCCAAGTGCGGGCGAGCGGTCTCGCGCATGGTCGACGTGATGTAGGGATCTGTCTCACGGAGACGCCGGGCCGCCGCAGCGGGGCCCGGCGTTCTTCTGTCACGGGGTGACCGGTCGGACAGCGTCCGTGGAGAACAGCGCCATCGGAGCCCCCGCGTGGTCGAAGCGAGCGAGGAGACCGATCCGAACCAGGAGTACCGTGGCTCTGGTGTCGCCGCAACGACAGGAGCACGAGGTCTATCTGGAGGTGGCGACGAAGCGCGCCTTCGCCGGGGCGATCGGTTGGCCGGGGTGGTGTCGGAGCGGTCGTGACGCGGACGCCGCACTCGAGGCGCTGTTGGCGTATGGGTCCCGCTACGCGAATATCGTCCGTGGTCTGCGGCCTGCATTTCACTCGCCGATCGCCCTTGGGGACCTACGTGTGGTGGAGCGGCTGACCGGCGACGCCACCACCGAGTTCGGTGCGCCCTCCATCGCGCCATCCGCCGACGCACGCCCGATGGACGCGAAAGAGTTCGACCGGTCGCTGTCGGTGCTGCGATCGTGCTGGTCGGCCTTCGACCGAGCCGTCGCGACCGCTCGAGGTGTGGAACTCACGAAGGGTCCGCGTGGCGGGGGTCGTGGGCTAGACGCGATCGTCTCGCACGTGGTCAGCGCGGAAGCTAGCTATGTAGGCAAGCTAGGTATGAAGCGCCCGAGGGTCGACGCTGACGAGACGGCACACGCTCGCGACGACGTCCGCATGGTGGTCCTTGAGGCCCTGTCGCGCGCGCTGACCGATGGGCTTCCCGAGGCCGGGCCTCGCGGCGGGAAGATGTGGACGCCGTCGTACTTCGTTCGCCGAGCCTCGTGGCACGTGACCGATCACCTGTGGGAGATACAGGACCGGTCCGGGACCGAAGCGTCAGCCGGTTCCTGCTGAAGTCGTCGCCCCGCCAACGATCGCTTCGTCCGCGAACGCCACCACCTGATCCATCAGTCCCGGGTTATCTCTGAACATCCCTGTCCCGTGTCCATCGCCGCTTACGACCACGGGCTCGATCCCAAGCGCATCGGCCAGCTGTCGAGCGTCTGAGTCGTAGGGTTCATTACCCTCGGCCACCGCCAGCATCACGGGCGTGGTGCGGGGCAGTTCGCCCGCGACCTGGAGCGCATCGAAGGAACTCGCCGGTGCAGAAAGGCCGACCACAGCGTCCACGGCCAGCTCTCGTGCCATCGCGATGGACAAAGAGCCGCCGAGGGACCCACCGACGAGCACGATCGCCGAGGCGCCGGAGTCGCGCGCATATCCCACAACTGCCCGCAGATCCTCCTGGCGATCCAGGCCGCTTCCAGTGGAATCTCCGACCCCACGCGCGTCGTAGGCGATCACCCGCCAGCCGTGATCGGCGAACACTGTGGCCAGATCGTAGAAGCCCTCCTTGGTGCCGGTGGCGCCGTGAGAGAGCACGGCGACCTGTTCGCCGTTCCCGAGCTCGATCGCATCGAGCTCGACGCCATCCGTCGTGCTGATCCGGATGCGCGACGCGCCCGTTGGGGGATCGGGCTGGTCGGCCTCGCATGCCGAGAGGACTACTCCGGCCAGAACCACGACGGTGAGGATAGGAAGGAGGTCTCGCCGCATGGTACGACCGACGATAGGACCAGGGGGTGCTCCTGGTGTGGCGTGGGTGTGCTGATCCGGTGACGGTCGGGCACCCGTGGCTCCGATGGACGGTGTCGAACTCGGCCCTACGCGATCCGGATCTCACCGCGCATGCCGTATGCATAGTGGCCCGGCAGATGACATCCGAAGATGAGTCCGCCGACCTGTTCGGGGAACGGATAGGTCGTGACGACCGTCTCCCCGGCCGCGATCGAGATCTCCCCGGGCCTCGGCGTGTGGTGAGCCTCACTCCCGGTCTCGTGGACCTGCTGCATGTACTCGTCGCCTACGACGAATTCGTGGTCGATGGGATCGGCGTTCTCCACCACGAACCGGATCGTCTGGCCCGGTTCGACGTCGATCTCCTGCGGCTCGAAGAGGGAGAAGTGGATCCGGATCTGGATCGTGCGAGTAGGAGCCGAGGCTGTCGATCGCTCTAGCCAACCCGACGCGAGCGCCGCGGTGGCTCCGACGAGTAGGAGTGCCAGGATGAGCACACCGATCCCCGCCGTGCGCGTGCCGCTGGTTCTCATCGTGCCGTTGCGTGCGACGTGGAACGACGGCTGGTCAAGATCCCCACGCCGCCCAGCACCACCACGGACGCCAGTGCGACCCAAAGGATCGGCCACAGCGACGCGTTCGAGATCGGCAGGTGCGATGGTCGCAGCCCCGCCGCCGCCGGGCTCGGCTGGCCGAACCCGCTCGCGTCCACGGCGAGGTCGTGGGTGAGCGTACCGGCGGTGGCGTTGACGTTGATCTTGGTCAGCCACATCTGATCGGTGGGCATCCACTTCATGCCGCGATCCGAACGCAGATCGGCGAGCAGCGATGTCGAAGCGGGCTCGCTCACCTCCTGGATCAAGCCGCGCTGGTCCGGGTCACCGTTGGGACGAACGGCCAAGGGAAGGGTGGCCGGGCGAACGTCGGTCAGCAGGTAGACGTCGGCCTGAACCAGCTCGGCTTCTTGACGTCCAAGCGCCAAGATCCGCAGAGGGACCCAGGGGTTCGGCGTGGGGATCACCACGTGGACCGGCGTGCCCTGCCCCTGCTGGACACCTTGCTCGTTCGCGCGGCCCACGTCGAACTTCACTGCCATGAAGATCGGACTGCGTTGCGCGTAGAACTCCAGCACCTCTGGAGCATCCGGTGGCAGGAAGAAGCCGTGATCGCTCGCCCAGGTCCCCACGGCGACCGCGCCACCCTCCAAGACCGTGATGTCGAGCGCGTCGATCTGAGTCTCCAGGAGCACCGTCGCGGAGTCGGCGGCTCCGGCTTCCGCCGCCAGGGCGAAGGTCCGTTGTTCAGGAGGTTGTGTCTCGAGGATCAAGCGCTGCAGGGTCCAGTCGCCGCCTTTGATCACCTTGGTTGGCACGCCAGGCAGGGGAACGATCGACCCGACCTCGGTGGCATCCACGCCCGCGAACTCGAACGAAGTCACGTAGTGCTCGACCCCCGCGTGGTAGGCGGCGAGGGTCGTGGTGCGGACAAGGTTGACGGTTCCGTTCGGGGTCACCAAGCCTCCACACGCGAGCGCGCTCGCCGCGGGAACAACTACGGCGAGCGAGACGGTTGCGGCGAAGATGGTCCTGCGGGCGAGGCGGCGATGGGCCTTGCGGTGGGCCATGGGGGGCTCCTCCTTCGCGAGATCGCGGTTGGACGGAAGAACCCGAGCCTCGGTTCCCTCGTTCGGAGTCACCAGGCCTCCACACGCGAGCGCGCTCGCCGCGGGAACGAACACGGCGAGCGAGACGGTTGCGGCGAAGATCGTCCTGCGGGCGAGGCGGCGATGAGCCTTGCGGTGGGCCATGGGGCTCCTCCTTCGCGAGATCGCGGTTGGACGGAAGAACCCGAGCCTCGGTTCCCTTTAGGCGGAAGGACCTGCCGGCGCCGGCGCCGCTACGTCCGCCGGGTAGGCGATGCCGGCCCGCTCGGGCCAGCCGATCGACAGCCGCTCGCCTGGAGCCCGTGGCTCCCGCAGTCGCAGTCGGCAGGATCCGATAGTGGTTGAGGTCAACACGTCGAAGTGCGAGCCGAAGAACGAACAGGTCTCCACGGAGCCCGTGAGCGCTCCTTCGCCATCGGCTCGGATCTCCAATTCCTCGGGGCGTAGAAGCACTTGCGCTCCGGCTCCGGGTCGTGCTCCGGCGTCGAGCGCTCTGAACCGTCGTCCTGCCACTTCCACCTCCACGTTGCCCTCACCGGCGGATATGACGGTCGCCGGGAAGAACGAGCCGGCACCGATGAATCGCGCGGTGAACAACGTCGCGGGCGAACGGTAGATGGTTTGCGGGTCGGCCATCTGTTCCAAGCGGCCCTGGTTCATCACGCCGACAAGCTGAGAGATGCTTAGGGCCTCGTCCTGGTCATGCGTCACGAACACGAAGGTAGTCCCGAGCTCCTGATGGATCCGGAGCAGCTCCTCTCGGAGCGCGAACCGAACGTTGCGGTCGAGCGCGCTGAGCGGCTCGTCCAAGAGCAACACGCGAGGACGGTTGATCAACGCACGCGCGACCGCCACCCGCTGCGCCTGCCCGCCCGAGAGCTCCGACGGGTAGCGTGCGCCCAATCCCTCCAGTCCTACTAGCTGAAGCATGTCGGCCACGCGCTGCGAACGCTCCGCCGCAGATGGTCGCGAGTTCTTCGACTGAGTGGTCAAACCGAACCCGACGTTCTCGGTGATCGTCATGTGGGGGAAGAGTGCGTAGTGCTGGAACACCATGTTGAAGGGACGGCGCTCGGGCGGCCTCCGTGTGATGTCGGTCCCGTCGGTGAGGACCAGCCCACTATCCGGCGACTCCAGCCCAGCGACGATCCGCAGAAGCGTCGTCTTCCCACACCCGCTCGGCCCGAGCAGGCTGAAGAACGAGCCGGCCGGGATATCCAGATCGAGCGCGTGCAGCGCCACCACATCGCCGAACCGCTTCGACACCCCTTCGATCGAGATAGCGCCCTTAGGGCCGGCGCCCGTCATGCCACCCTCGCGAGCGCCTCGGCTTGGGAGCGCAAAGCGGATCGGGACGACCGTCGCCGCTGAATGGCGAACGACAACGCAACCGCCACCCATGGCACCACTAATAGGATCGTCGCGACCGCGTTGATGGACGGGTCGATCGTGCGTCGCAGGCGGGACAGAACGAAGAGCGGCAGCGTCACCCGCGTCCCGGATGTGAAGTTGGTGATCAGCACCTCGTCGAAGGAGATCGCGAACGCGATCATCATGGCGCCCAGTATCGAAGGGCCTATCAGAGGGAGCGTGATGCGGCGAAGGACCATCGCTGGACGGGCGCCCAGATCGCGGGCCGCCTGCTCGACGGCCAGGTCGTAGTTCCTCAGTCGGGCTCCCACGATGAGGATCACGAACGGCGTCGTGACGATCACGTGCCCCGCCACGATCGTGTACATGGACGGGTCGATCGCGAAGGTCTTCAGTGCGGCGACGAGTGAGATGCCGATGAACAGAGGTGGCAGCATGATGGGCAGTCGCGACCCGCTCTCCAACCATCTGGTGGCCCGATTGATCCGCCGGGTTATCGCGAACGCGGCTGCGGTACCTACCACCCCCGCAACGACCGCCGTCGCGCTGGCCGCGGTCAAGCTTGTCTTCATGCCAGTGCGGAACTGCTGTTCGCTGAAGATCACGCGGAACCATCTGAGCGAGATCCCCTGGGGCGGCCAACTCAGATTCGACCCGGAGTTCAGCCCGTAGAGCACCACCACGATCAGCGGGAGATAGATGAAGACGACGAGGATCACGACGACCACCGTGAGTAGACCCGGATGGCGCTTCATCCGACGTGCCTGGGCAGGAGACCCGCACCGCGCATCGCGAGCCGAAGCAGGACAACCAGCCCAAGGAACAGGACGAGCATGACGAACGCCATAGCGGCTCCGAGGGGGTAGTTGAGGGCCGTGGTCAGTTGATCGGCGATCAACGTGCCGAACATAGCGCTCGAGCCGATGCCCCCGAGGAAGACAGGCGTTATGTAATCACCGGCCGAGAGGAAGAACACGAACAGGGTGGCGCCGAACATGGCGTTTCCGGAGAGGGGCAGAACGATCCGGCGGAGGGTCATCCACCGTGACGCACCTAGGTCTCGCGCCGCGGGCTCCAGCTCAGACGAGATAGAAGACAGGCTGGAGTAAAGGACCAGCGCGGTGAACGGGAGGAAGAAGTTCACCTCGGCTACGACGACCGCGACCCGGGAGAAGAGCAGTATATGGAGGGGCTTATCGGTGACGTTCAACGCCTGCAGCAAGGAGTTGAATATGCCGCTCTCGCCCGAGAGCGTGCGCCAGGAGTAGATCAATGCCAGATAGCTTCCCATCAGCGCGATCACGATCGCGATGAGGAGGAGCCCCTTGGATCGACGGGCGCGGAACGCCAGGAAGTACGCGAGTTGGTAACCGAATACCACGGAGATGAGGGCCGTTGGGCCGGCGATCAACAGCGTGTTGAGCGCATACCGTCGGTATAGCTGCGTGGTCAGGACCCTTCGGTAGTTGTCGACCGTCGCGCCGGGCACGATCTCGAGCAGATGAACGTGGAAGAACGAGAACGCGAACAGCATCGTGACCGGCACCAGCACGCCGAACAAGAGAAGCGCCCCCAAAGGGGTCGACAGGAGCGCAGCCAGGCGACGGGAGAGCGGCAAGACCTAGGACGAGGGCCGGTTCAGGAGCCCTTGACCTCCTCCCACAACCCGATGACGTCGTCGTACGTGGCGCGGTCTCCGTCGGGCTCGTGCGGGAATCCTTGGTTGAACGTCAGAGTGTTCGACAGGTAGTTGTCGATGTCATCGTACGGATAGAGAGCAGCGGCTTCCGGAGTCAAGAGCGGGATCGCCGCGGAAACCCCCGGCCCTTGCAGGAGGCTGCTGTTCGCGTCAGCGTTCACCTCCGGATCCAACAGGTGATTGACGAAGGCGTAGGCGTTCTGAGGATTGGGTGCCGTCGGAGTGATGAACGCCGAGTCCGCCCAACCGATGGCTCCTTCCGACGGGATCACCGTCTTCGTGGGGATGCCCTCATCGGCGGTGACCGAATCCATGAAGGCCAACCCGACCACCATGTAGTCCACATCGCCGGCGATCAGCAGGGAGATGGAGTCGCCGATGGTCGGTGCGAGCGCCTTGATCTGCCCGACTAGGCTCGTCAGGTAGTCCTTGACTTCGCCGTTCAGCTGATCCGTGGTCAGCTCGTCCGGATCGATGCCCACCGCGATGGCCCCGAGCGCGACGTTGTTCAGGGCGCTGTCGATGGTGGAGACGCGTCCCTTGTACGCGGGGTCGAGGAGGTCGTGCCAGCTCTTCGGCTCGGGCACCCGATCGGTCCGATACGTCACGCCCGAGAAACCCCAGGTCCATGGGGACGCGTTATAGGTGCCATCGTCGTTCTTGAACGGCGCGACCTGGAAGGCGGGCATCAGTCCGGCCAGACCCGGAACCTGATCGAGGGTCATCGGGCTGATCAGGCCCAGATCCACGTAGTCCAGGAGCACCACGTTGTCGCCATACGAGATGTCCCACTGATCACCGCCTGGACCCTTGAGGACCGTGGCCACCTCCTCGGGACCCGCGATGTACTTGACGTTCACCTCGATGTCGTTCTGCTTGAGCCACGGGGTCAGGTCGCCCGCCGTGTCGTATCCCTCCCACGTGTAGAGGTTGAGCGGTCCTCCCACCGGTGGGAGCGGGCTCGGCGACGGACTTCCCGCCGTGCCGGAGGTGGGGCTCGACTCCGAGTCGCCGGACAAGCCGCAGGAGGCGAGGAAGGCGGCGGCGGCCGCCGTTCCGGTGACCCTCAGGAACCGCCTGCGGTCCATCAAGAATCTCAGCTCACGGTCTTGTGCCTCGCCCATCTCTCCCCCTCCACGAACTCATCACGGCCACCCTCGGTGGTCAGGTGGCATGATAACCTGCATACCCGCTGTCAAGTCAACGCCGTTCGGGCCAGGCGACCTCCTAAGAAGGCTCCAGGTAGCGGTCTCGCTCCCAGTCCGTCACGTGCTCACGGAAGGCCGCCTCTTCGCGGCGACCCAGGATCGAATAGGTTTCCACGAACAGCTCGCCGAACACGTCCTTGCAGAAGGCGCTCTGCTCGAAGATGTCGATCGCCGCTGCCAAGGTGCCGGGGATCCGCTCGAGCGAGTCGTCCTTGTATGCGTCGCCCTCGATCTCCGGCGGCGGCTGGAGCCCTCGGGCGATGCCATCGGCTCCGGAGGCGATGGCGCCCGCGAGGATGAGGTAAGGGTTGGCATCGGCCGAGGGCGTTCGGATCTCGAGCCGTCGCGCCTCTGGCTCGCCGGGCGGAATCCGCACAGCCGCGGTCCGGTTGTCGAGGGCCCACGACACGCGATTCGGCGCGAACGTGTAGTCCTTCAGTCGCTTGTAGGCGTTGACCGTTGGGAGGTTGATGGCGGTCGTATCGACCGTGTGCATCAGAACGCCGGCGAGGTACGCGTGCATGACCGACTCGTCGGTCGCGAACACGTTTTCCGTGGAGCCCTTGCGACGCAGGCTGTTATGGATGTGGTGGCCACTGCCTTCCATCCCCGTGAAGGGCATCGGCATGAACGTGGCGCGCAGATCATGTCGTTCTGTGATGAGCTTGACGACGTACTTGAGGACGGCGGCGTTGTCCGCCGTCTCGATCGGCGACGCGGGCCCCACGTTGATCTCGAACTGCGCGGGCCCGCCCTCCGTCTGGCTGGACTCGATGGGGACTCCGGCCGCGAGCAGCATCGCCCGGATCTCACCGATGACGGGCTCGTATTCCGCCCCGCGCGTCATCGACCAACAGCGGTGATCGTCGAAGGCGGGACGCCAATCTCGATCGCAGAGGTAGAACTCGAGCTCGGGAGCGACCCACGCCTCGTAGCCCAGGTCCTCGAGCGACATGACCGATCGTCGAAGGATGCTCCTGGAGTCCAAGGGGTGCTCCGCGCCGCCTCGCGCAAGGACTGCGTCCATGAGACAGAAGGCGGTGCCCGCGGCCCAGGGTGCCGGACGGAGGGTGGACAGGTCCGGGAACACGTGCATGTTCGGGAAGCCGGTGTCGGCGTTGGCGTAAGGGGTCGGAGTGATGTCGCCGAGGATGCTCCATGTGAACGCAGCGTTGGGCATGCTCATCCCGCTTTCGGCGACATTCAGGAACGCGGCCGTCGGCATCCGACGCCCGACCAAGACGCCCCACGTGTCAGGGAAGCAGCATTCGACAGTATCTATCGTCGAAAGGAAGCGTTCGGTCTCCGCCAGATCCACGCTGAGAGGCTCCTCCCTGGACGGTGGCCGGAGGATAGCACCCTGCAACGTTGCAGAAGAACCGTCCTGGCGACCCCTGATATCATCTGGTCTGCTCACCATACATCTAGGCGAGGAGCGGTGAGGATGCAGGGGAACGAGGTCTTCGCCCGCCTCGATGGCCTCACGGGGTTGGTCACGGGTGCAGGGCGAGGGATCGGGGAGGCCTGCGCGATCGCTCTGGCCGGCCACGGTGCTCAGGTGCTGCTGGCCGATCTGGACGAGAAACGCCTGGTTGAGGTGGCGGCCAAGATCGAGTCCGACGGCGGCCGCGCGACGACCTGCGTGACCGACGTTCGACAGTGGGCGAGCGTGCAAGCCATGGCCGACAGCTGCATCGAAGCGTTCGGCGGCATCGACTTCGCGATAGCCAACGCGGGGGTGGGCAGCTACTCATCGCTCGACACGGGCGATCCAGAGCTTTGGCGCCGTGTCGTCGAGACCAACCTGCTCGGCGTGCTGCACACGGTCCGTGCCGTCTACCCGCAGATGAAGGAGCGACGAAGCGGACACATAGTCCTGATGGCTTCCATCGCCGGGCGCCAGACATGGGTGGGTGAGCCCGTCTACATCGCCACGAAGTGGGGTGTCGTGGGGCTCGGGTGGGCCCTGCGGAAGGAAGCCCTGCCGCACAAGGTGCGCGTGACGATGATCGAGCCCGGCATGGTCGACACACCGCTCCTGCACGAGACCGAGGAGGGGATGAGCGAGCTCGAGCGTTTCGCGGCGCTCGACGTGAAGGATGTCGCTCGCGCCGTGGTCTTCGCGCTTTCCCAGCCTGAGGGAGTCGCGGTGAGCGAACTGATCATCACGCCCGTCGGTCCCGAGCTCTGACGAGCCAGCCCGATGACCCGCGCCGGGAATGACACTCGACCTGTGGGTCCGAAGGTGGAGCTGGCTGGAGTCGTTGGGAGACCGATCGAGGAGGTGGCGACGCCGGCGCTCGTACTGGACCTAGCCGCCGCCCGTCGCAACATCGCCGCCATGGCCGAACGGATGGCGGCGCTCCCGGCCGGCCTGCGACCTCACATCAAGGTGCACAAATGCGCGGAGCTGGCGCGGATGCAGATCGCAGCGGGGGCTCTCGGCGTCACCGCCGCGACCGTGTCGGAGGCCGTGGCGATGGTGGATGCTGGCGTCACCGACGTGCTGGTCGCGAACCAGGTCGTATCTCCAGTATCGGTCGCCCGGCTGCTGGACGCGGCGGGCCGAGCCCGCGTGCTGGTGGCGATCGACGACCGGCGCAACCTGGAGATGCTTGGCCTCGCCGCGATCGGGGCGGGGGTCGAGCTGGGAGTGCTGATCGAGCTCGACGTCGGACTCGGACGCGGGGGCGTTCGGTCGGTGGATGAAGTCGTGCGTCTTGCCGGGCTCGCGACCGAGACGCCAGGCGTGATCTTCGACGGACTCATGGGGTACGAAGGCCATTGTGCCAGCGAACCCGATCCGAAGATCCGGACCGAGGCGGCCACGCGAAGCATGGAGCTGCTGGCGTCCGCGGCCGATCGCTGTCGTGACGCTCGGCTCGTGGTTTCAACCGTTTCAGCAGGAGCCACGGGGACGTTCGAGATCACGGCCAACGCCCGCGCCGTCACCGAGGTGCAAGCTGGTTCCTACGTCGTGATGGATCGCTTCCATGAGGCGCTCGTCTCTGGGTTCGAGACCGCCCTGACCGTCATGGCCACCGTGACCGGGCGTCACGACGATCTGCTCGTGCTCGACGCCGGCCGCAAGTCGATCGATGTCAGCCTGCGTCCGCTCCAACCCTCGGATCCGCGTGCCACGCTCGCATTCATCCATGAGGAACACGTGGGAATCCGCTACGAGGGACCGGCTCCGGGGTCCGTGGGTGATCGCGTGAGCTTCGTACCGGGATACGCTCCCACGACGGTCAACCTGTTCGGTGCCTACCACGTCGTCGAGGACGGCTACGTCGTAGACGTATGGCCGGTGCTAGCGCGACACGGGGCTCCGTGAAGGCGGGGTGGTTCTCCGCCGAGCTCGAGGGCGCCGACCTGACGCAGCTCCGATGGGGTGGACTCGAGATCGCTTCGTCGATCCAGGTGACCGTGAGAGATGAGCGGTGGGGCACGCTCCGGCCGGCGTTAGTGACCGCCGAGGTGAGCGAGGACGCCGATCGGTTCTCGGTGAGTCTCGAGGCGACACACGGCGACGACGTCTTGGCGTGGACCGGAACCATCCACGCCTCCGCCGACGGAACACTTGGATTCGACGTGAACGCGATCGCCAAGCGTGAGTTCGTGTACCGCCGGATGGGGATCTGCGTCCAGCATCCCTGGGCGTCGCATGTTGGCGCGCGGTACGAAGCCTCCGGCGTCGGCACTGCCGCGACCGGCACCTTCCCCTCGGATATCGCGCCCCAACCTTTGGTCGACGGACACCTCGCTCCCTTCGTACCCGCGTTCAAGGAACTCTCGATCCGGTTCCCCACGGGTGTTGACGCGGGCTACGTCTTCGAAGGTGAGGACGATGGGTTCGAGCTCGAGGACCAACGCAACTGGACCGACGCCTCGTTCAAGACCTATCCGACGCCGCTGAAACGGTCGCTCCCGAGGCGGCTCCAGCCGGCGATCGGTGGACCCAGAGGTTACGGCTCACCGTCAGAGGACCCGCTCCGGGGTCGGCGGCCACCGATGGGCCGGTAACGATCGAGATCGGCTCCCCAACGGGCGGCCACATGCCGTCGATCGGCGTAACGGCACGCGCCGGACCTGTCGATCCGGGCGCGCTCCGCAGGCTGCAGCCCGCTCATCTGCGCGTAACGGTAGAACCACCTGATCGTGATCGGGTCGTGCGGCGAGCCACTTCCCTCGCGAGGGAGATCGGCGTTCCGCTGGAGCTCGTTCTCCTGTTCGATGACGAACCCGAAGGGGCGGACCTGCTCGGCAAGGCCCTCGAGGACGCCCCCCTCGCCCGGGTCCTCGCTCTACGCCGAGACGGCGTCACGACCGACGGGCGTTTCGTTGCTAGGGCGCGGCCCGATCTTCCTTCGAACGGAGCGGGGTTCTTCGGTGGCACAGCCTCGCACTTCTCGGAGCTGAATCGCTTGAGGCCTTCGCCCGATGGGATGGACGGGGTCGCGCTGGCGATGTCTCCACAGGCGCACACGATAGATGAGCGATCGATGGTGGAAACGCTCGAGATTCAAGGGCAGATCGTGAGGCAGGTGAGCGGTTTCTCCCGTGGCCTGCCCGTTGCGGTCTCGCCGGTGACCCTGGCCGCCCGTGAACCTCCCCATGAGCAGGTTCCGATCGACCACCGCGTGGGCTCCTCGTTCGGCGCTGCTTGGACCGCGGGCTCGGTGGCGAACCTGCGGCCGCTGGCGTCTCGTCCGTGACGCTGCACGAGGCCGTCGATCGCACGTACTTGGGCTCTGCTCAACTCAGCCGCGTCTTCAGCGAGCTCGCAGCGAGGCGCGGTTCCACGCTGCACGAGGTCTCATCGTCCGAGCCACGACGGGCCCTGGCGATCGCCGCAACCGGCGCACCTGTAATGCTCGTCAACCTGACGCCGGAGTCGTGCGAGGTCAGGCTCCGAGGCGTCGTGTCGGGGAGCGGACCCTCGCGCCCTACGAGGTGGCGGCGCTCGACCTGTCCCCGTGATAGTGGGGATTCATCGACATGACGTGCTCGAGCATCCGCAGGCGGGCAAGCTCGCCGTCCCCGGAGGCGATCGCGTCGCGGATGCGTGTGTGCTGGTCCAGTTCCCAGTGTGCGTATCCCTCGGCGGTCTGATAGAGCTGCGGGCCAAGCTCGAAGGCCAACCTGAAGAACGGGCGGACGATGCTCGATAGGACCCGGTTCTTCGCGGCATCGGCAACCAGCAGGTGGAACTGCGAGGCCTCGACTATGGGCCGCTTCAACTCATCCGAGCGAGCGCGGTGTGGGTCCAGCACGTCCTGCATGGCGGTCGGGTCCGGATTCGTCCGGCGATCCGCAGCCAGGCGTGACAGCTCGGCCTCGATGAATCGCCGAGCCTCGAGGATCTCCGGTGTGATCACCTTCGGCTCGGCGTTCGTCTCGTCTTTCGAGATCGGCGGATGCTCCGCCACGAACACGCCCTGGCCGTGCCGGATCTCGATGACGCCGATCATGGCCAGTCCGTTCAACGCTTCGCGGACCGTCGATCGGACCGCACCCCAGTCGTTGCGTGAGCTCGCGTTCGGCCGGCAGGCGAGTGCCCGGAGAGAGGTCTTTGACGGCGTCTAGGATCTGCTGCGCGACCGTCTCGGCCAGCTTCTTGCGTGGAGCCTGGTTTGATCTGTAAGGCGGGGATCTCGTAGTTCACGGCCATCGAGTCTAGCCCGTTGCCCTGCTCGGTCCCAGGACGCGCCCGCTCGATGAACTCGGTCTGGGCGCCATCGGGATCGGACACGTAGGCGCCCTTCCCTCCCGCGTAGGCGCCAGGTCCATGTCGATAGGCTCCGCGGTGCGCGAACGCACGCCGGCAGCCCGCAGCTTGGCCAAGGTGATCGTCAGATCGTCCACCAGGAGCGAGAGGTGTGACCGTCCCGGCTCGTTCTCTGCACCCGTCGGAAGGGAAGTCCCGACGGGACGCCGGTACTGCATCAGGTCGACGGAGGTGCCCCCAGGGATCTTCGGCTCAGCCCATTCGATCTTGGTTCGGTCCAAAGCGGCCGACCTGTCGATCTGGTCCCACTCGATGGCGCCGCGCCCAACCACTTCCAGGCCCAGGAGATAGCCAGAAGGTGAGCGAACGCTCGATGTCGCTCACCGTGGCGCCGAAGTGATCGACGCCCGTGACCCCACCCGCCATCGACCTGCCTCCTGACCCGTGACGCCGGTGACGTCTCAACAGAGCGGATGACCTGCTGAACTGTGAACGATGCTACCATGCGCCACATCGGTAAGACCGAGGCGCCGTCGCGCGCGGCAGCCTTCGAGCTTCTGGTGCTGATCCGCCGCTTCGAAGAGGCGGCGAGACGCCTTTCTCTTTCCGCTTCGCTTCCGGGGGCTGTGCATCTCGCGACGGGGCGTGAGGCGGTGAGCGTTGGGGTCGGCTCGGGGATCGAACCTACGGACTGGGTAGCTTGTGCCTATCGGGGTCACGGACACGCTCTGACAGCCGGAGTGACTCCGCGCGCCCTCATGGCGGAGCTACTCGGTCGAGAGACCGGCATCTACGGTGGCCGTGCGGGATCGATGAACATCGTGGATCGCGAGCACCGATTGCTCGGTTCGATCGGGATGATCGGCGGAAGCATCGCTGGCGCAACGGGGGCCGGACTGTCGCTTCGCGGCGCGGGCGCGGCCGCGATCGCGATCTTCGGTGACGGGGCGGTGGATCAGGCGTACTTCCTCGAATGCCTCAATCTCAGCAGCGGTGCTGTCCCTCCCGGTTCTGTTCGTGTGCGAGAACGATCTGTACAGCGAGTGCACCCGCACCGATGTCGTCACCGGAGGCTCCGTCGCCGATCGCGCCAGGGCCATCGAAGTCGTCGCCGAGGTGGTGGACGGCATGGACGTGCGAGAAGTCGAAGCCGGGTAGCGAGCTCGCGCTCGAGGAGGTTCGGCGGGGTACCGGGCCCCGGTTCGTGGAGGCGAGACCTATCGGTTCGTGCCGCGCAGCCGAGCGATCCCGTTGCCTGCCAGCCTCCGACGAGGTCGAGCGATGGAAGGCGCGCGATCAGATCGATCAGGAGCGCGTCCGCCTGCTCGCCGAGGGCGCGGATGCAGGCGAGCTGGAATTGGCTGGCGCGATCGATCGATGAGCAGGTCAAGGCCGCGATCGCGGCCGCGTTCGAGGATCCGATCCCGGAGTGGGGTAACTCCTGGACGGAGAGTTCGTCTGAGCGCCGGATCGATGTGGATCAGGGATGCCCTTCACGCCGCCCTCGCGGACGAGTTGTCCGCGGACGCGTCCGTAATCTTGTTGCGCGAAGACATCGGCATGGCCGGCGGCGTCTTCGCCGTCACGAGCGGTCTCATAGAGCGGTTCGGCCCGGAGCGGGTGATCGATGCGCCGATCTCCGAGCTGGCTCTGACCGGGGCAGGGAACGGCGCGCCGTGACCGGGTCGCGTCCGGTGGTGGAGATCATGTTCGGCGACTTCGTGGCGCTGGCGATGCGGTACACTCCTGGAACAGGCCGCGAAGTATGCGTTCGTCTCGAACGGGCAGGGCGGCGTACCGATAGTTGTCCGATGCGCCGTCGGAGGCGGGGCGCGCATCGAGGAGATGAACTCGCAGGTCCCTGCGTCGTGGTTCATGGGGCGTTCCAGGCCTGAAGATCATAGCTTCGAGCGATGCGGCGTCTGCCTACGTTCTGTTGCGGGCGTCGATCCGCGATGACAACTAGGTCGTCTTCATGGAGCGCGAGATGCTCTATTCGGAGAAGGGTTGGAGTTGGAACGACGAGCCGAATGCCGATCGAGCGCGCCGCGATCGATCGCGACGGGACGGACGTCACCATCGTCACAGCCATGCGATGGACACTTGATGCCGTCGAGGCGGCCGGGCGGCTGAGCGCTCGAGAACGGGATCGAGGCGGCCGTGAATCGAGTCTCCGATTCCTTCGTCCTCTCGACATCGGGACGATCATGTCCTCGCTGTCGATCGCCGAACCGCGCGATGGTCGTGGAAGAGGGGCCGAAGACCGGAGGATCGACGAGTGAGGTCGTCGCTTCGATCGACGAGACCGCCTCGGGGTGAGCTGGAGGACCTCTGGCGCCTGACGTCGCCTGACCTGCCGACACCATTCAGCGCGCCGTTGGAGGACGACTTCCTGCCGCGGGTTGACGCGGTCGTCGGATCGATCCTGAGCACGCCTGACCGGTCAGCGGCGAGCCGCGATCGCCTCTTCGGCGGCCGCCGACGCGGCGCCGGCCGTCAGGCCGTGCGTTTCGGCGACGTAGTCGTTGGTGCGAACGAGCAGAACTCGTCTCGCACGCCCACGCGGCCGCACGGGCGCCCCGACCCCTTCGCGCGCGAGCACCTCCGACACGCAAGAGAACGATCCGCCGATGGTCGAGTGGATCTCGGCCGTCACCAGCGCGCCCGTCTCGTGCGCGAGCGCGAGCAGCGCTGCGCCGTCGAACGGCTTGATGGTGGACATCTTCGACGCGGCGGCCGATACGCCCTGGTCTGCAAGCGCCGTCGCGGCATCGAGCGAGCGACGCACCATCACGCCGCTGGTGACGATACCCACGTCGGTCCCCTCGTGCAGGATCTGCCCCTCACCGATCCATGAACGTGTGGCTTCCCTCTCCACGTATGGCGTCTCGCGGCCGAGCGGCTCGCGCAGGTGCACCGGACCCTCGAAGTAAACGAGCGCGTGCGTTGCCTCGGCCGTCTCGGCGTTGTCGCACGGGTCGATCACGGTCATGTTCGGCAGCGCTCGCATGTGCGCCAGGTCGTAGAATTCCTGGTGCGTCGGGCCGAACGTCGGGTGGATTTCCGGAAGCGCGGCCACTATCTCACGTTCGCACGGTTCAGCGCACATTGGATGGCTATGAAGTCGAGAGCTCGGCGCGTGGCGAACACGGCGAACGTGGTGGCGACCGGTGTGAACCCTGCCTTCCACAGACCCACCGCCACGCTGATCAGGTTCTCCTCGGCCATGCCGACGTTGATGAACCGATCCGGGAACGCCTGGGCGAACGGGTGTAGTCCCGTGACGCCGGCGACGTCGGCGGAGAGCGTGACCACGTCTGGCCGGCGTTCGCCGATCTCCAGGATCGCGTGACCGAACGGGCCGGACTTCGCCAAGACGACCGGGTCGACCGGTGGATGGCCCAGTGCCGGCAGCGTGTCGCTCACGTGGGTAGACTTCCAGCTGGCGCGTGACCGCGTCCCACTCGTCGTCGTCCACACGGACGAAGTGATTGCGTTCGCGCTCCATGATCAAGCGGAACGCCACATCCGAGCGTGGTGCGACAGACCACGGCCTTCGGTCGACCGGTCACCTCACGCGCCCGATCGAACGCGCCCAGCAGCGCCGCGATGTCGTTGCCGTCGACCTCGTCCACCCACCAGCCGAACGCGCGCCACTTCTCAGCGTGCGGCTCGATCTCCAGGACCAGGTCGCCATCGGCCTGAACGCGATTGACGTCGAATTCGTTCACCAGGTTGTCAAGGCCTTGCGCCGCGGCGAACATCGCCGACTCCCAGGTGGAGCCCTCCTGGACCTCTCCGTCGGACATGAAGTTGAAGACGCGCGCCGGGTGGCCCTTCAGGCGGAGCCCGATCGCCAGGCCCGCCGCCACACCAAGGCCGTGCGCGAGTGAGCCGCCCGTCATTTCGATTGAACGGAGGGTGCCCCTCGTACGTGGACATGATGAGCGTGGTGCCGTCGGCACCGTAGGTGTCAAGATCCTCGCCCCCCAAGTGGCCTGCCTCCGCGAGTGCGGCCCACAGTCCGATGGAGTAGTGGCCCGCCGAGTAGATCAGGCGATCGATATCGGGAGAGCGGTCGACCGGGTCGTAGCGCATCTCAGATAGGAGTAGGACGGCGAGGATGTCGGCCACGTCCAGTCCCTGACCCACGTATCCCTCACCTTTGCCGGCGGACATCCGCACGACGTTCTTGCGTATCTGCTTTGCTCGGGTACGGAGCTCGTCTATGGACGCGCCAGTTGATCTTCGCTTCGGTTGCAGATGCCCTCCTAGTCAGAAGGTGAGCAGATAACCTGCTGACTCTCAGTATACGATGGCTGGAGATCGGGGTCGACCGGGCCGGGACGCCCGGCCGTAGGCTTAGCCCGTGATCGTGCACCTGGTGGACGGGACGTACGAGCTGTTCCGCTACCACTTCGGGGTGCCGTCACACGTGACCGACGACGGCCGCGAGGTCGCCGCCACGCGAGGGGTGCTCGGCTCCATGCTCTCCATGCTCGAGGGCGGTGCTACCCACGTGGGTATCGCCACCGATCACGTCATCGAGTCGTTCCGCAACGCGTTGCTCGAGAGCTACAAGACGGGCGAGGGCGTCGATCCCGTGCTCCGCTCGCAGTTCGAGCTGCTCGAAGACACGCTGAGGGCAGTCGGGTTCTGCGTGTGGCCGATGGAGGACTACGAGGCCGACGACGCACTCGGTTCGGCCGCGGCAGTGGCCGCTGCCGACATAAGGGTCGAGCGGGTGATCATCTGCACGCCCGACAAGGATCTGGGCCAGTGCGTCAGCGCCGACGGGCGGGTCGTGCAGTTCGACCGGCGGAAGGAGTCGCTGACCGACTTCGCCGGCGTCGTCGCGAAGTTCGGAGTGGAGCCTGAGAGCATCCCGGACTATCTGGCTCTGGTCGGCGACACGGCCGATGGGATCCCCGGCGTGCCCGGCTGGGGGGCGAAGACCTCGGCCACGGTGCTGGCCCGCTACCGGCATCTGGAAGACATCCCGCTACAGGCGGGCCTCTGGGACATCTCCGTGCGGGGGAGGGCGAACCTGCTGCGAACGCTGGCCGATCGGTTCGAGGACGCGTTCCTCTACCGGCGGCTGGCGACGATCGACACGAACGCGCCGACGATCAGTGACGTCGAGGAGCTCGAGTGGACGGGTCCGGCCGAGGGCTTCGAGGAGTCGCTGAGGGCGATCGACGCCGATGGGTCCATCGCGCGCATCATGAGGCTCACCGACACGCGCGGTTGAGCGATCGTCCTCCCGGGTCGGCGACGCTGTTTCCGACCGGGGGCCACGTCACGCTAGGCTCTTTGCCTTCGCCGGAGGGAGCCGAGACATGCCGACACGCCACACGCCATACCACCAGCGGTTCATGGAGCTCGGGGCTGAGATGGGGGACCGGATCGGGTTCGACGCGGCGGTCGTGTTCTCATCGACCGAGAAGGAGCACCTGGCCACGCGCGAAGGCGTGGGGCTGTACGACGTCTACTACCAGGGGCCCATCGACATCAAAGGGCCGGACGCGCAGGCGCTCCTGGACCATGTGCTGGCGCGTGACGTGCCGCGGCGGTTGGCCACCGACGGTCAGGTGCTCTACTCCTCGGTCTGTAGCGCGGAGGGCGGGATGATCGACGACCTCACCGCTTACCGACTGGGACCTGAGCACTACTGGCTGATCGCCACGCCGGCCCGCGCCGAGATCGTCGGACTCACGTGACCGAGCACGCACGCGATCGCCGCGCCTTCGTGACCAACTGCATCTCGGGCACTGCGTATCTGTCCGTGCAGGGCCCGGGTTCGCGCGAGCTGCTCGCGCCGCTCGCGGAGGCGGATCTGTCGACCGACCGGCTCCCCTACTTCAGGTGTGTTCGAACCGTGGTCGCCGACGTGCCCACCCTCGTGTCGCGCACGGGCTACTCGGGCGAGCTGGGGTACGAGCTCTACTACCCGCGCGACTACGCGCTCCACATGTGGGACACGCTCACGAACGCCGGCGCCACGCCGTGCGGGCTGGGGGCGCTGCGCAGCGTTCGCATGGAGAAGAAGTACCCGCTCTACGGCCTGGACGTTAGCGAGACCACGTCGCCGCTGGAGGCGGGTCTGGGATGGGCGGTCGACCTGGATGGGTCGGACTTCATGGGACGCGACGCGCTGATGCGTCAGCGCGATGAGGGGATCGCACGGCTCCTCACGGGGATCGAGTTCCCCGACCTGTCGTTCGTCCCGTCCGCTGGGGACGCCGTGGCGACCGCCGACGGCGAGCCGCTCGGCACGCTCACGTCCGCGGACCGCGGCTGGTTCCTGGGCAAGGCGCTGGCGATGGGCTATCTGCCGTTCGACCTCGCCCGGTTCCACCGTCACGGTGACCTCGGCCGACGGCACCCGGGGCGAGGGCGTGACTTCGGATCGACCGTTCTACGACCCGGACGGAACGCGCGTCCGCGCTTAGGGTGCCTGGCGATGAGCGCATGGAATGTTCTCGGCAGGCGCGCCCTGGTGACGGGCGGCAACCGTGGCATCGGCCTGGAGGTCGTGCGGCTCTTGGGTCCGCATTGGCTTGGAGGTCTTCCTAGGCTCGCGCGATCCGGACGCGGGGGCGACCGCCGCCTCGGCGCTCGGATCGCCGGGTGTCACACCGGTTCGCATCGACGTAGCCGACCCCTCGAGCGTGATGGCCGCTCACGATTCACTGGCGCCGGCCGGTATCGACGTGCTGGTCAACAACGCCGCGGTCAACCCACGAGGTCGGGTGACGCCGGAGGAGGCCGACCGGGCTTGGCAGGTGAACACGCTGGGGTGTTGGCGCGTGACACAGGCGTTCCTGACGCCGATGCGTGAGCACGGCTGGGGCCGGATCGTGAACGTCTCTTCCGAGGTGGCCGCGAACGCGCATGAGCAGCGGGGTGGGGGCATCTACGCCGCGACGAAGATCGCTCTGAACGTCATGACTCGCGCGCTCGCAGAAGATCTAGAAGGGACCGGGATCTTGGTGAACGCGATCAGTCCGGGGTGGTGCCGATCGGACATGGGTGGGGCGAGTGCACCGCGATCGGTCGAGCAGGGTGCTGCGAGCATCGTCTGGGGTGTGACGCTCCTCGACGACGGTCCGTCCGGAGGCTACTTCCAGGACGGCGAACCGTTCGCCTGGTAGCGGCGAGCGCGAACCTTGTCGATATCCGCCGGGGCCCTTCGTCGTAGAGGGTGACGGTCCCGCGCCGGGACCCGCGAACCGCAAGGAGGGGATGGCATGGCGAAGTACCTGCTGCTCTACGGAGGCGGCCAGATGCCCGAAGGTGAGGCAGCTCAGGCCCAGGTCATGGCGGCTTGGGAGGCGTGGTTCACGGAGCTCGGCCCGGCGGTCGCCGACCCCGGTAACCCGTTCACGCCCGCCGCGAAGAAGATCGCGAGCGACGGCGCCGTGGGTGACACCCACCCCACAGCAAGTGGCTACTCGATCGTCGAGGCGGACTCGCTCGACATCGCGGCCAAGCTCGCCGCCGGATGCCCGGTCCTGCAGGGCGGTGCCGACATCACCGTCTTCGAGACCTTCAACGTGATGTAGGAACCTCCACGGGTATGTGAGCGCGGCGGCGTCCTCGCCGCCGCGTTCGCGTATCTAGGCGCGGTCGAGGACGATCACCGGGATCGTTCGATGCCCGGCGGTCTTCTCCTCGTACTCGCCGAACTGTGGGAACTTCGCCACCTGCCGAGCGTAGAGTTCGTCGCGTTCTGGCCCCTCGCGGAGGATCTTCGCGTTCACGGGGACGCTTTCGATTCCCAGCTCGATCGTGGCGTGTGCATCGGCCTCCAGGTTGAGGAACCAGTGCGGGTGCGCGACGTGGCCGCCCTTCGACGCGAAGATGACCCACTGTTCGCCATCGGGCAGGTACATCAATGGACACACGTGCTCGCCTCCGGTGCGGCGTCCTGTTGAGTGCAACAGAAGGAGAGGCGCCCCTTCGAACGTGCCGCCGACGCGACCCTCGTTCGATCGGAACTCCTCGATGACGTTCGTGTTCCAGTCGCTCACGCGTACTCCTTTTCAAGGTGTCGCGGGTGGAACCTGACGGAGCCGAGAAGCATTCCCGAACGACCGGCCCTCTTCAGCTGCTTCCCGTGACCTTGGCACGAGGTCGCTCGAAGCGTCCGAAGATGGCGATCATGCCGAGGAGGATCATTCCCGGGACGAACAACCATGGTGCGCGTTCCGCCCACCATCGTGCCGTGCTGTCCGTCTCGTGGCCGAATCCGAGCGGCCAGAGCAGGAGCACGGCAAGCAGGTAGGCGGTCATGTGCCAAAGGAACAGTGTCATGATCACGCCGTTCACGGCGATCGTGAACGTCCACGGCCGCCGGCGTTGGAGCCATCTAGAGAGCCGGGGCCGAAGCAGCATCACCGCGCCGATCGACCACACGCCGCCGAGCATGAAGCAGACCGTGGGTGGGTAGGCGTTCGACACGGCCTCGATGTCCGTGCCGAGCAGGCTCTTCGGGTAGGTGCCGATCCCTGGGAACCAGGAGTAACGGATGTCGCCGAACAGCTTCCACAGGGGAGGGTTCGTCAGAAGGATCAAGCCCGAGAGGCCCGCGACGACCATCGCCCAGAACGCCCTGCGGGGCCATCGCGTCATGCTCTCATCGCCGTAAGCGTGTCCTAGCTGATGTGGGAACAGCAGGACGAACGCCACGTTTGCCCAGCGAGCGAGGGGATGTCCGCCCATGAACCCGATCGCATCCGTGAGGAACGCTCCTGCGACCATCGCCGCCGGGACCCAGAGCCCGAAACGTCGGTGCAGGGCGATCGTCCACGGCGAGATGCAGACGACCACGACGTAGACGGCCAGGAACCAGAGGGGGCCGAACGGGATCGTCGCGCCCGGCGGGAGCATTCCGCGCAGCAGTCTGGTGTCTCCCCAAAGAGGCGGTCCCGCGGTGGCGCCTATGTCGGCTAGGTGCAGCGCGATCTGTACGACGGCCCATACACCCAGGAACACGAGCGACGGGCGCAGGAGCCGTGCGAGACGGTCACGGACGAACGCGCCGGTCGACTTGCCTCGCTCCTGATAGGAATCGAACGCTACGAGGTTAGAGAAGCCACCCACGAAGAAGAAGATCGGCATCACCTGGAGGAACCAGGTCGCCAGCCAGAGCCACGACGTGAGGCCGATCGCACTGGTCGATCGGATGAACCCGTGATCCCAAGCGATCATCGCGATCGTCCAGTGGCCGACCACGACACACAGGATGCTCACTGCACGCAGGAAGTCGACATAGCGATCCCGCGTTGCGGGGGTCCGATCGGCCAGCTCGCCGATGCTCGCCGTCATGGGTCAAGTTCACGCGTCTCGGCGCGTCAGGTCAAGGGGCGAGGGCCATCGACCGTGGGAGAGCGTGTGTGCGTATGCGACGAGCGCGACGGCCACCAGGATGTGCCAGATCGCATGCCACTGGAACAAGCTCTCGGGCCGGCAGAGCGGCGAGCCCGTCTGGCCCAACAGATATGCGACTCCACCCAGCGCGATCGCGGCCAGACCAACCTTGCGGGCGAGGGCTCCACGCCGGAGACCCTCGGACCGGCGGGTTCGGCGATCGCCGGAGAGCGTCGTGACCTCGCCTAGGACCGCGCCCGCGGCCAAGGTGCCTGCGAACGGATCCGACGCGCCGTTGATGGCGGCAAGGCCCAGTCCGATGGCGACGAGACCGATCGCGTAGCCACCCGCCTGTATGCCTGGACGCCACCCAAGGATGTGTCCGAACGCGCGGACCGCGATGAAGAGCAGGACGGCCATGATCGCGGCGTCGTGCGCCCACTGCGCCCAAGAGGGATCGGGACCGTGAAGCGCGAAGCTCCCAACGCCGTTCGCGGCCACCGCGAGCGCGAGCACCAGCAGGGCGGTGCGCGTCGTGCCTTCGCGCCGGAACGCGAAGATCAGGATGCAGCCGGCGGCGACCAGGAACGCCATGCTAGATAGGGCGTTCGTGGGTTGGTGGAGGAAGCCCGAGACGATGAGTTCGCAGTCCATGGCCGTTCAGTCATCATCGCACCCCGAGCGCCGTGGCTATCACTCGATCCCTCGCCAAGGATGGCTGGTTTCCCTGATGCTTTGGTCGACCCGACCTGTCAGACTCCCGACCGATGGAGGGGCCGGCGCCAAGCGCGCCCGCTCGGTCGAGTGCCCTCGATCTAGCCTCCGCAACGCCCGCTACGCGGAACCGCTACGTCGACCTGATCCGTGTCGTCTCGATCGGGGTCGTCGTTCTGGGTCATTGGACGATGGCCGTCCTGGGTTACTCCGACGGCTCGTTTACAGGTAAGAACCTCCTGGAGATCGCACCCGGGTTGCAGATCCTCACCTGGATCTTCCAGGTGATGCCGCTCTTCTTCATAGTGGGAGGCTTCTCGAACGCGGCCTCGTGGGTATCGGCATCATCTCGCGGCGAGTCGTACGGTGACTGGCTTCGCGCCCGGTCGACCCGGTTGCTCAGGCCTTCGCTCTGGTTCGTTGGCTTCTGGACGTTGTTCCCGGTGGCCGCCGTCGCGTCAGGGCTGCTGTCGTCAGGCGTCGCCAGGGTCGGAGGGGGCGAGGTGGCTCTCCCGACGTGGTTCCTCGGCGTGTACCTGCTCGCGATCCCCGCGGTGCCCCCGCTGCTGGCTGCGCACCGCAGGTTCGGGGCTCGCGTCCTGATCCCGCTCGCAGGGGGAGCGCTCCTGGTCGACTCGCTTCGGTTCGGGCTCGACGTGACCGCTCTGGGGGTGGCGAACTTCGCGTTCGTATGGCTCGCGATGCTCGAGCTCGGGTTCCTGTGGAAGGACGGGGTCCTGCGTCGACCCCCATGGCTCCCGTGGGCCATGGCCGGGGGCGGGCTCGCTTCGCTCGGGTTGCTGGTCGGTTTCTTCGATTACCCGGTGTCGATGATCGGGCTCACACACGGCATCCGGTCGAACACGCTTCCACCGTCTTCGGCCCTGCTCGCGCTCGGCGTGTGGCAGTGCGGCGCGATGTTGCTCTTCGAGCACGCGGCCAACCGATGGCTAGCGAAGACGCGTCCGTGGGCGGCGGTGATCGTCGCGAACTCCATGGTGATGACCTTCTACCTGTGGAACATGACCGCGGTCGTCCTGGCTGCGGTCATCTTGTTCCCGACGGGGCTGGCACCGCAGCCGAACCAACTCAGCACGCCATGGTGGTGGCTGCGTCCGGCATGGATCGTCGCCTGCGCGATCTGCCTGGTGCCGTTCCTGCTGGCGTTCCGGTGGGCTGAGCGACCGGTTGGGGCAAAGGGGCGATATCCCAGTGGTGCCGCGGGTGTGGCGCTCGCCCTGGTGGGAACGGCGGCGGCCGCCGCAGGGTTCACGATCCTGACGACCCAGGCCTTCCCGGTACCCGGCGAGGTCGTGTTGATGCCATCGATCGGCGTCGCCTGCGTCGTGCTGGGCGCCGTGCTGCTGAAGGTGGATCCGATCGCCCCTCTACGCGCGGAGCGACGAGCGAGTCACTCCGGCGGCGCCTCTTCCTCCGTCTCTTGATCAGGGGCGCCGGCGAGCTTGGCCTCTAGGGCCTGGATCTCCTCGACGAGTTGGTCCGCTTCGGCGCCCGCGGGATCGCCTCCGCTCCGCTCTCTGACGATCAGATATCCGAGCTTCTCGGCGAGGCCGTCCGCCTTCTTGCGGGTCTGCGAGTGCTCGACCTTGCCTTGAACCTGTGCCGTTCCCTTCTTAGCTTCCTCAGCGACCTTGCCGGCCGCTGCCTTCGCCTTGTCGAGCAGGCCCATAGATCCATCTCCCTTCGGTCGAAACCCTACGTGCTCCGGTCTTCTAGAGGTATCGAGCGGTCGACATCGCCAGGACGGCGAGGAGGAGCAGACCAAGGCTCAGCCGGGCCAACTTCTTGAGACGGTCCTGGATCGCTCCGATCTCGGCGGCAACCTCGGGCGACGGCGGGCCGCCCGACTCCGCGACCTGACGTCCGAGGCCCAGGAGCCGCATCACGTTCGGGCGGGTGCCGAAGGCGCCGATCGCAAGTGCTGTGATCGAGGCGATCATGCCCACCGTCATGGTCGCTCCGAACGACGAGGTGACCCAGTCGACCAAGGTCCCGTTCAGGTGCCAGTCGCGCCAGTAGAGGAACAGGCCGCCCACCACTGAGGTGAGTCCGAGGGCGATGATCCGGTCGACCAGGCGCCGTTTGCCCAGCAGCTCCGCCATGAAGGGAGCCCCGGCGGGCGCTATGGCGGCCACGCTGGGCTGAACGTAGACCACTAACAGGAAGACCGATCCGACCCAAAGGACTCCGGCCAGGATGTGCACGATCCTGAACACGACCATGTACGGGGCGATCGCGAGCGTCACGTACTCACTCCGGCCGGAATCCTTCTCACTTCGGCGCTATCCGTCGATGGCGCGTGCTACTTCGCCATGATCTTGCGGACCTCGTCCCCTTCGAAGGCGCGCATCGTCTGCGAGCGTACGTTCCCCAGGGACGAGACCTTGGCCAGGAACGCGACGGCGGTCTCGTCGTTGGCGAACTCGGTGATCGCCACCAGATCGCACTGACCCATCGTCCAGTAGACCTGGAGCGAGCCCCCCATATCGGCGGCGAGCTTCTGCGCGGCCTCCGCACGATCAACGGACTGGGCGGCGCTCTTGGCCCCCTCGTCGGTCCAGTTCAGCAGGCTGACGTACTTCGACATGCCGACCTCCCTTCCTCGGTCGAACCCATCCTAGGACAGTCGGCGAACGCGTGCCCAGGGGCGACCGGCCCCTAACCGCCCAGCATCCTGAACGGCTCTGGTGTGTACTCGCCGAGTACGCGGACCCACTCCTGGCTGAGCAGGTCCCGGATCACCGGATCGTCCTTCGATAGCCAGGACAGGTGTCGCAGGCCATGCTCGATCACCTGGATCACGTCTATCCGCGCGGGCGCGCCGTGCGAGCTTCCACGTGCCAGCTCTGCACGCTCGACGTCGTCCTCGGTCCAACCGACCGCGGTCTCCGGCACGACCGCCAGATAGGTGAGCACGACGCGGTCGCCCTCGGTTCGCCACGATGTTGAGTGAACGGCGATCGGCTCGAGCCCGCGGGACGCGAGCTGCGCCAGAACCACATCGCCCGGCTGCCCGTCCGCGGTGCTCGCCACGCGAAGCGGGTGATCCTGGCCGGCCGCTCGCAACCAATGGAGCGCGGATCCGCGGAGCAGCACGGGGAAGACCTCGACGATGCCGTCCCCTCGGCCGCGTTGGGCCAGATGCTCGATCGTGCGGATGCTGGCCTGAGCGGATGCGGCCTCGGGCGGCATCGTCTCCAGAGCTGTAGCCATACCGGCGATCACCCGGTCCGTCGTTCGTGAACTCCCGGCCAGGAACGACGCGAACGCTTCCGCGCTGAAGAGCACGACCCTGGTCTCCGGGTCGGCCTCAGCCCGCCAGGGGGGATCTACTCCGGCGAGCGTCTCGACGCCGAACACCTCACCCGGCCCGACGCGGGCGATCAACGCCTCGCCTTCCAGCAGCCGAACGAGGCCGGCGTCCACGCTGATGACGACCTGACCGGTATCGACCGGCCCACCGTCGACCAGGTCTCTCGCGTCGCCCTGGTCGGAGACGGCGGTGAGCACCGCGGCGTCCAGATCGGCGAACCACGCGTCCATCGGCGGCGCCAGCAGCGAAGCGACCGCGGGACGCGCGATGTAGCTGGCGCGGGTCTCATCGTCGGGAGCGGTTGCGGCGATCGCGCGGGCGATCTCGGCGGCCCGCGCGCGCGCGGCGGCGGCGGCCGTCATGTGTCCGTGGGTGGAGAGCGCGTCCGCCTGGAGGGCGGACGCGCGCCACTGCAGCATCCGGTCGCCGCGGCGTGCCGCCGCGGCGACCACCCCCCGGGCCACTTCTTCGACATCCCCGCCTTCGCGGGCATCGGCCAGAGCCCTACCGTAGACAGCCCAGTCGGCCAGACCCAGCGCGTCGTCCCCGGCTCCCTCGGCCAGGTGCTCGGCCGCCGTCCTGATCGAGTTCGGATCGCCGTGCTCTTCGGCGCCGAGAAGCTCGATCCACGAGTTCCAAACGACATCGAGCTCGACGCCCCCCGCTTCTCGCAGACCCTCCGCGAAGAGATCGGCGGCCTTCGCGGGGTCGCCATCCATCAACGCGAACCAGCCCTCCCAGGCGAACGAGCGCGGCCTGTAGAACGATCCGCCGAGTGATGCGGAGATCTCCTCACACGTATCCAGGTCCGCGTGCAGCCGGTCGACGGCTCCCAGCTCCGCCCACGCATGCATCCGGACGGAGCGCTGGGCCAGGTCCATCCGGGGCGTGCGCATGTCGGCGGCCAGTTCGATCGCGTGGGTTGGGTCGACGGCGGCCGCCCCCAGATCGCCGAGGACGAGGTGCGCCATCCCTCGGGACATGGCGAACCCCTCGTCGCGTCGGTTGCCCAGCTCGCGACAACCTTCGATGGACTCGTCGAAGGCGGCCAGGGCCGCGTGCAGCTCCCCGCGGAGCCAGTGGGCCCAAGCCACCATGTAGAGGTTGTGGAACACCATGGGCCGCTGGCCCAGCGTCCGGAACGCGCGGTCGGCCTCTAGTCCGTCGGCGAGCGAGCGGGAGAACGGCCCGAGGAAGAACCGCGTCTCGCACAACCCGTGCAGCGACATGGCCTCGCCGAGCGCGTCCCCGTGCTCGCGCGCGACGCGGATCGCCTCCTGATGGTGGGCGAGCGCCTCGTCGAAGTGCGCGCGACCGAACGCGAGCGTCCCCGCCGTGTAGAGAAGGTGCGCAACCAGATCGTTGGCGCCCGCCGCGCGCGCGTGCTCGAGGGCGTGAGCCAGCACGCCCTCCCCTTCGTCGTAGCGATCCTCCAGCCACAGCACGTGCGAGAGCGCCGCGAGCGCCCGCGCCTCGTCGGCCGGCAACCCGGCGCGACCGGCTGCATCGCGCGCGGCCTCGTAGTCGGCTTGCGCCTCCTCGAACCGACCCAGTTGTTCCCGAACCTCGCCCCGGGACAAAAGCAGGCGGGCCAGCACGTCGTCGGCTCCGACCTGCGATGCGAGCGGGACCGCTCGGTCGTAACGGTCGATCGCCAGCTCTGCGGCGAACGTCTTGCGCGCTCGGTCGCCGGCGCGCATGAGCGCCGCCAGCAGCGGCTCCCGCAGAGACGCTTCATCGTCGGTCCGCCCGAGCTCCACGGCCAGGTCGGCAGCGAGCACCAGGTGCTGGGCGGTCGCGTCGGCCAGATCCTCGCCGCCCGCGTGTTCGTTCAGCCACTCGGCCACAGCTCGATGCTTGGACATCCGGACGGCTCGCGGGATGCTCGCGTAGGCGACGTCCCGCACCATGACGTGCCAGAAAGCGAGCTCCCTCTCGTTCGCCATCGTCGAGGGCGTCGAGGGTCGCACCAGCTCCCTGCGGATCAAGTCGTCGATCATCGAACCGACCTGCGTGGCATCTCGATCCGCGAGCGACGCGAGTACCCCCGGCCAGAACGTTCGACCGACCACCGCGGCGTCCTGGACGAGCGACTTCACATCCGGTGACAGGGTGTCGAGCCGCGCGGCGACCAACGCCTGAACGGTCGCCGGCACCGCTGTAGGATCCGCGGCGCTCTCGCCCTCACGAACCGACGCGGCCAGTTGCTCGGCGTAGAGCGGGCTGCCTCCCGCCCGTTCGAGGACGGCCGCGGTCATCTCGGGAGAGGCATCCGGCAGCACGGTCGAGACGAGCGCGGCGACATCCCGGTCGGCCAGTGGCGGCAGGGACAGGACCGTGGAGCGGCGCGCGCGCGCGAACCACGACGGGTGTCGGTCCTCGACCGCGGGTCTGGCCGTCACGATCACCAGGAGCGGGAGCCCCGCGGTCCGATCGGCGACGTCGGCCAGGAACCCAACGAGAGCATCGTCGGCCCAGTGCAGGTCCTCGATCACCACGACCGCGGGGCCGTCCGCGGCGAGCGACTCCAGGAAGGTCCGCCATGCGGAGAACGTCTCCGCGCGATCCATGGCCGCCTCCGCGTCCAGACCGACCAGCGTCGCCAACCGCTCCTGGACCCACGGACGCCGGCCGGGCTCCACGCCGATCAACGCCTCCCGCAACTTGGTCTCCACCGCTTCCGGCGCATCGGTGTCCAAGATCCCTCCGTGCGCCTTCACGATCTGGGCGAGGGCCGCGAAACTGCCCCCGTCGCCGAACGGGAGGCAGCGACCCTGACGCCAGACGGGGCCCGGCGCAGCCTCGGAAGTGGCACGAGCAAGCTCACGGACCAACCGCGACTTGCCCATCCCCGCGTCCGCCACGATCGTGACGAAGCTAGTGGACGGATCTTCCGCCGCCCGTCGGTAGAGCTGGCTCAGCAGCCCAAGCTCAAGGTCCCGTCCGACCAGCGGACCGGCGTCCGAGACGTCCCCGCCAAGGGCGGATGTTCGCTCCCCGATCACCCGCCAGATCGGGACCGGGGCGGCCTTCCCCTTGACCGCCACGGGTTCCAGTGCCTCAAGCTCGAAGTCGCCGCGCGCGGCCCCGAACGTGGCCTCCCCGACGACGATCCCCATCTCGGGCGCGACACCCTGCAGCCGCGAGGCGGTGTTCACCGCGTCGCCGGTGACGTAGCCCTCGCCGGCCTCGGGCCGCGCGTCCATGGCCACCAGAACCTCGCCCGTGTTGATGCCGATCCGCACGCGCAGGCCGTCGCCGGCCGTCCCGAGCGACCGCAGTATCGCAAGGCCCGCCCGGATCGCACGGTGCGGATCGTCCTCATGAGCGATCGGCGCGCCGAACACGGCCATCACGGCGTCCCCCACGAACTTCTCGACGGTGCCGCCCAGCCGCTCGATCTCTCGGCGCAGTAGCTCGTGGTAGGGCTTCAGCAGCGATCGGACATCCTCAGGATCGGCCCCCTCGCTCGATGCGGTGAACCCGACCAGATCGCAGAACAAGATCGTGACGACCTTGCGCTCGTCACCACGCGTCACCGGCTCCGTATCGGTCAGCCTCGAGCCGCAGCTGCCGCAGAAGCGGTTCCCGTCAGGGTTGGGTGCGCCGCACGAAGGGCAGCCGTCGGCCGAAGGTGGTCGATCCGTCACGTTCGGGAGCCTAGCGACCGGGGGAGTGGAGCGTGAAGGACTCAGCTCTGGTCGGGGATCACTCCACCGTGGCAAGGGCCTCGATCTGGGCGACCGTGCGGTCGAGCTCGTCGACCAGGCGGGATCCGAAACCGTCGAGCGAGCGATAGATGCCGACGAGCGTTCGGTAGTACCAGAGGGTCCCGTCCCTCCCGCCGGTGGATCGTTCGAACATCCCGACGCCTCCCGTGCGCAGATCCATCAGGATCGACCGCGCGTTGTGGACCTTGTCCGCCACCGAGACAAGGAGCGCGTCAGGTGGCGCGCTCGGCAGGTGCGCCAGGTAGGACTCCTTGCGCTGTCGCCATGGCGGCTTCGGCTCCTCCATCGTGTCGGTGCACGCCTCCACGATCTCGGCGACTTCTTGCCCGAATCGAACGCGGATGTCCTCGAGCCGCGGAAGTCCACCCTGGTCCTCTACGGCGTCGTGCAGGAGCGCGGCGATGGCTTGGGTTTGGGTTCCACCCTCTTCGATCACCAGCGACGCGACGCCCAGAAGGTGCGAGACGTAGGGGACCTCGCTCGCCTTCCGCGGCTGTGCTCGGTGGATGTCGGATGCGTAGATCAGCGCATCGTCGAAGTCCGATCCGAGCTTCACGACCGCAGACTATCCTTTGGCCATGTCGACGTCCGTGCTCGTCCTCGGTGCCGGTTTCGGCGGACTCGAGCTGTCCACCCGGCTCTCGGAAGGGCTCGGCGACGAGGTCGAGATCACGTTGATCGATCGTGCGGACGCGTTCGTGTTCGGCTTCTCGAAGTTGGACCTGATGTTCGGCCGACGGATGCCAGAAGCCGTCCGCCTGAGCTACAGCGACATCACGACGCCCCAGGTCAGGTTCCGACAGGAGACCATCAGCTCGATCGACGCCGATGCACGGCGCGTGGTGACAGATCTCGACACCTACGAGGCCGACATCCTGGTGGTGGCTCTCGGCGCCGACTACGACCTCGCGGCCACGCCCGGGCTGGCAGAGGCAGGCAACGAGTTCTACTCGGTACCTGGCGCCGAGATCCTGCGCGGTGTGCTCCCGTCGTTCCGTGAGGGCACGGCGATCGTGGGCGTGTGCGGAGCCCCGTTCAAATGCCCCCCGGCGCCCAGCGAGGCGGCGCTCCTCCTGGACGAGTTCCTGCGGGAGCGCGGCATCCGCGACGCTGTCCGGATCCAGGTCGTGATCCCTTTCGGCTCGCCGATCCCGCCGTCGCGCGCCACCTCGGAGGCGATCGTGGCTGTGTTCGCAGAACGAGATATCGAGTTCGTGCCCGATCGTCTGGTCGTTGCGCTCGACCCGAACACGAAGGAAGCCGTGCTGGACGACGGCAGACGCCTGCCTTACGACCTGTTCCTCGGCATCCCGGTGCACCGAGCGCCGGGGGTGGTCGTGGACTCGGGTCTCACGGAGAACGGCTGGATCCCCGTGGACCCGTCCACGCTCGCCACACGGTTCCCGGACGTCTACGCCGTGGGTGACGTCACCAGCGTCGGCACCCCCAAGGCCGGGGTGTTCGCCGAAGGCGCGGCGCGAGTCGTGGCCGACCGACTGATCGCTCGGATCCGCGGGGCCGGCGAGGCTCCCGGCTACGACGGCACGGGCTCCTGCTATGTCGAGTTCGGAGGCAAAGAGGTCGCGCGCGTCGACGTCGACTTCTTCTCCACGCCGGGACACCCGACCGGAACGTTCGTGGCGCCGTCTGCGGAGATGACCGCCGAGAAGGCCGAGTTCGGATCCAGCCGGCTCGCTCGCTGGTTCGGCGGCCGGCGCTGATCACCTCTTGCGGTGGGCTCCGTTCGATGCGAACGCGAAGCCCGCTGGCGAATCGTAGGCGCCGACGAGCTGGGGGAGCTCCACGCGGATCGATCGTGTGTCCGGTCGCGAAGGCGGGGCGACATCACCGCCGGTCGAACGACCCAGCCGCTCGAGAGCTAAGCGCCGAAGCTCGGACTCGACGTCGGAGGCCGCCGGGACCACCGTCTCCGCGAGCCGGCGGCGGAGCCCATGGGTGAGGTCATCGAACGGGTTGCCTGCTGTCGATCGAGCCATGCGGTCCTCCTTGCCGTGGATCCCCCCGCTTGGCGACAACTCGTCCACGGTAGCGGGTCGGACTCCGTCGCCATAGAGGCTCTCGGTCATTCTTGGCTACGCCCAACGTCGCAGATCTTCTAGATCGAAAGCCTCAGCGGGACGCCCCTTCCACCGCGTAGCATCGACTCTCGTCGGACCGACCTGGGAGGGAGCTGAGGATGGGTGAGGCGAGCCAGGCCGGCGACATGGGCGCTTCGGGCATCGCGGTGCCCCGGGCGGAACCTCGCTGGCCCATGGCGGTCGCCGTGCTCGCCGCCATCCTGCTCCAGGTCGGCACCCCGCATCGGGGACGCGTTCAGGCTTGGTGGGTCTTCCCGTTGCTGGAGTTCGCGTTGCTGGTGGTCGTCGTCCTGCGCGATCCGGGCCGCATCGACCGGCGCAGCCGTGCGGCGCGGCGATCCACGATCGTCCTGGTCACCGTGATGACCATCGGCACCATGGCGGGGGTCATCGTGCTGATCTACGACATCCTCGCGGGTATCAAGGGGATCAACGCTACGGACCTGCTAGGCAGGGGCGCAGCGATCTGGTTCACGAACGTGATCGTCTTCAGCCTTTGGTACTGGGAGCTGGATCGAGGCGGACCCGCTGAGCGAGCAGCCGACTCGGGGAGGCCGCCGAGCTTCGCGTTCCCCGAGAACGCGATGCCCGAGTTCGCCGAGGAGGGTTGGCGCCCGAAGTACCCGGACTACCTGTACCTGGCATTCACCAACGCCACGGCGTTCAGTCCTACGGACACCCTTCCGGTGCGAACATGGGCGAAGATGACCATGCTCCTGCAATCCGTGGTTTCGCTGATCACCGCGATCCTGGTGATCGCGAGGGCGATCAACGTCCTGCCGGGATAGGACATGGCGGACGAGAAGCGACCGCGATGGGAAGCCCTCATCGAGATCGTTGAGGTGACCTTCCTCGCCATCGTGGCGATCGCGACCGCTTGGAGCGGCTATCAGGCGACGCAGTGGGGCGGCCTCCAGTCGGAGCGTTACGGGCAGGCGTCGAGCACCAGGTTCGCGGCGGATGCGCTCTCCACGCTCGGGGGCCAGGAGCTCGTGGCGGACTCCGCCGTGTTCACCGCGTGGCTCGAAGCTCATCAGAAGGGCGACGCGGCGCTCGAGGATCTGCTCGTCCGCCGCCTCAGCCCCGAGTTCGCCGAGGCGTTTCAGGAGTGGCTGAAGACGGATCCCTTCGAGGACCCGTCGGCGCCGCCGGGCCCCGGATACATGCCGGGGTTCACGACCAAGCATCTGGAGGAGGCCAAGGACCTGAACGATCAGGCGTCGGCGGCGTTCGCCGAGGGCACCGAGGCTCGCGCCACGGCCAACAAGTACGTGCGCGACACGGTCCTGCTGGCTTCGGTCCTGTTCTGTGTGGCCATCGCGCAACGCTTCAAGATCCGTGGGGTGCGGATGGGGGCCAACGCCGTCGCGCTCACGCTGCTGATCTACACGCTGACGACGCTCGTCGTGCTTCCGCGGGCCTGAGCGTCCGGGTCGACCGCCGGGTCCGGGGAAGGATCGCCTCTAGTCGAGCAGGGCGTCGAACGCCTTCTGAGTGTCGGTCAACCGTTCCGCCAGCGTCCCGGCGAGCCATCGGTGAAGCGCCGCTGCCAGCTCCGGCTCATCGGCCTCCAACCGCTCGATGGAGGCCCGGCTGAGCCTAAGGACCACGCTCGGCGTCTCGGCCACGACGTCGGCCGTGCGCGGAACACCCGTGTAGAGGGCGATCTCTCCGACCACCACCCCCGGTCGCACCGAGCGCAGGCGCATCCGCGTCCCCTCGGGCGTCACCATCTCGACGCTCAGGCGGCCCGACTCCAACACGAACACATCCTCGGGCGGCTCGTCTTGGCGTATCAGCACGGTCCCTTCCGCGAGCGACACGTGTTCGAGGTATGTCTCAAGACCCGCCGGCATGCCGGCGAGCGACTCGGTAGCGGCGACCCCCGCGAGCCGCTCGGCCTGGGCGTCTTGCAGCAGGACGTCCTCGCACCGCTGCAGGCCTCGATCCAGATCCGGCTCGAACCGCACGACCCCTTCAGAGGGGACCACGCCGCCGCGGGCCAGCTGCTCGCGCACGCGATCCGAGGCCCCCGCTAACACCAGCTCGAACCCGCTCGCCTGGGCGAGGTGGGTCACCTTGACGAAGGACATCACCGCCGAGGCGTCCATGCCCGTCACCTGTCGCAGGTCCATCAGCAGGAACCGCGGCGCCGTCGTCTCCACCCGCTTGCGGATGCGTTCGAGCAGGCCGCTAGCCGAGCCGAAGAACACGAACCCGTGCACCCGCAGGATCTGAACCCGCTCGCCCATCTCGCGCAGGGATGCTCGCTCCGCGGGTGGACGGTCGACGTTGCTGCGGTAGGTGTCCCCGAACGCGACCTCGCGCACCAGTTCGATCCGACCGTAGCTGACCGCGAACAAGACGACGGCCATCACCAGGCCGATCACCACGCCGGGCAGGAACCCCTTCGTGATGATGCCCGCGAGGATCACCAGGACGACGGCGTACTCGACCTTCGGCAAGCTCCGCCGCTTGTCCCAGACCCACTCGACGATGAAGGCGAGGCCTAAGAACACCAGCACGCCGCCGACGATCATCCGCGGGATCAGCTCGATGACCGCCGCGCCGAACACGACGGCGGTGATCGGGACGAGCGAGGCGACGAGCCCGGCGGTCCGCGTGTTGACGCTCATGCGCTCCGCGAGCGCCGTCAGGCTGAGCGCGTGGTACCCGGGGATCCCACCGAGCGCCCCGGAGATGACGTTGAGGAAACCGGCGTCGCGGAGCTCCTGGTTCGTGTCTAGGTCCCGGTGAAGCACGATCTCGGTTCCGCTGATGTTGAACAAGATCGCGATGGACGGCGACGAGCACCGCGGCGCGATCTCCGTCCACTGTCCGAGCACCGCCGACCAATCGGCGCCCGTGATTGCGCGCAGGGTCCACGGTTGCCACAGCCGCACGGACTCGAACGGCCCGAGGAGCCATCTCCCCTCCTGCGCGGCGTCGATCGAGGAGCCGGTGACGAGCATGCCGATCACGAACAGGGCGAGCCCGATGCGCGAGCACGATCGGGATGACCAGAGGCTTCTTCACCAGCCGGACGGCGAGGAGCAAGATCACGCCGAACGCGAATGCTGGAAGCCAGTGCTTGAGCGTCTCCGAGTTGAGCATCAGTCCGACCGTGCGCAGGTGCACCTCCACGCCCGAGGCGACATAGAGGCCGCCCTTCAAGAGCAGCCACCCGGTGCCGGCGAGGAAGCCGCCGACGACCGGGTACGGCACGAACCGGACCAGGTCGCCCAGCCGGAAGGTCCCGAGCGCCGAGAAGACGACACCGCAGAGGATCGTCACGACCAGGGTCGCGGCTATGACGGTGAGGAATACGTCGGGGGCTTCGTAGTTGCCCAGGGACCCTGCCGTGGCATCCCTCGCGATCGAAGCGGCCTTCGCCGCCGTGGTCGCTGCCACGACCGCGAGGACGGCCGCCGCCGCGTCCTGCACGCTTCCCACCACCCCCGGCGACCCGCCCTCCAGGCCAAGATCCCCAGCGTCAGTGCGGCAGCCACGAGGTACAGGCCGATGCCATCGGCGAGGCGACCGACGAGGAGGCCGCCGAACACGAAGGCGGCGAACGCGATCGCGAGGACCGCCTCGACGACGCCGATGATCACGCCAGCGGCGAGCGAGGTGAGCATCCCCACGGATCGTCGCTCCTCGGACAACGGCCTCCCCCTCGCAGTTCTAGTCGAAGAGGGCCACGACGGCCCTCTGAGTGTCGGTCAGCCGTTCCGCCAGCGTCCCGGCGAGCCATCGGTGAAGCGCCGCTGCCAGCTCCGGCTCTTCGGCCTCCATCCGCTCGATGGAGGCCCGGCTGAGCCTAAGGACCACGCTCGGCGTCTCGGCCACGACGTCGGCCGTGCGCGGGATACCCGTGTAGAGGGCGATCTCTCCGACCACCACGCCCGGGCGCACCGAGCGCAGGCGCATCGGCGTCCCCTCGGGCGTCACCATCTCGACGCTCAGCCGGCCCGACTCCAGCACGAACACGTCGTCGGGCGGCTCGTCCTGGCGGATCAGCACCGTGCCCTTCCGCCAGGGGCATGCGCTCGAGGTATGTCGAAAGACCCGGCGGCATGCCGGCGAGCGCCTCGCTCGACGCCGTCCTTTTCCCCGAGCCGCTCGGCCGGCGCCCTGGAGCAGAACGTCCTCGCACCGCTGCAGGCCTCGATCGAGATCCGGCTCGAACCGAGACGACCCCTTCAGAGGCCACCACGCCGCCGCGGGCCAGCTGCTCGCGCACCCGATCCGAGGCCCCCGCTAACACCAGCTCGAACCCGCTCGCCTGGGCGAGGTGGGTCACCTTGACGAAGGACATCACCGCCGAGGCGTCCACGCCCGTCACCTGCCGCAGGTCCATCAGCAGGAACCGCGGCGCCGCCGTCTCCACCCGTTTGCGGATGCGCTCCAGCAGGCCGCTCGCCGAGCCGAAGAACACGAACCCGTGCACGCGCAGGATCTGAACCCGCTCGCCCATCTCGCGCAGGGATGCTCGCTCCGCGGGCGGACGGTCGACGTTGCTGCGGTAGGTGTCCCCGAACGCGACCTCGCGCACCAGTTCTATCCGGCCGTAGCTGACCGCGAACAAGACGACGGCCATCACCAGGCCGATCACCACGCCTGGCAGGAACCCCTTGGTGATGATGCCCGCGAGGATCACCAGGACGACGGCGTACTCGACCCTCGGCAAGCTCCGCCGCTTGTCCCAGACCCACTCGACGATGAAGGCGAGGCCTAGGAACACGAGCACGCCGCCGACGATCATGCGCGGGATCAGCTCGATGACCGCCGCGCCGAACACGACGGCGGCGAGCGGGACGAGCGAGGCGACGAGCCCGGCGGTCCGCGTGTTGACGCTCATGCGCTCCGCGAGCGCCGTCAGGCTGAGCGCGTGGTACCCGGGGATCCCACCGAGCGCGCCGGAGATGACGTTGAGGAAACCGGCGTCGCGGAGCTCCTGGTTCGTGTCGAGGTCCCGGTGCAAGGACGATCTCGGTGCCGCTGACGTTGAACAGGACCCCGATCACGGCTACGAACACCACGGTGACGATGCCGGCGGACTTGGCCAAGCACCGCCGACCAGTCGGCGCCGGTGAGGGCGCGGAAGGTCCACGGCTGCCACAGCCGAGTCGAGTCGAACGGTCCGAGCATCCAACCTCCCCCGAGCGCGCGTCGGTGGTCGAGCCCGTGACGAGCATGCCGATCGCGAACAGCGCGAGCCCGGCCCCGATGACCACCGGGATCACGAGCGGCCGCTTCAACACCCGGGTCAGGACCAGCAGGATCACGCCGAAGACGACGGCCGGAACCCAGTGGGCCAGCACGGCGGCGGGCCGTAGGTCGCCGACCGCGCGCAGGGAGACCTGCATGTCCGCCGCGACTCCGATGCCACCCTTCAGGAGCAGCCACCCCGTTCCCGCCAGGAATCCGCCCACGACCGGGTATGGCACGTACCGGACCAGATTGCCCAGCCGGACCGTCCCCAGCACCAAGAACGTGATGCCCGTCAGGATCGTCACGACCAGGGTCGCGGCGATGACGGTGAGGAACGCCCGTTGGGGGCTCCCGTAGGCGTCCAGGGCCGTGCTCGTGGCGACGACCGCGAGCACGGCCGCCGTCGCGTCCTGCACGCTGCCCACCACGCCGCGGTTGCCGGCCCTCCAGGCGAGGATCGCGAGCGTCAGCGCGCCCGCCACCAGGTACAGGCCGATGCCGTCGGCCAGGAAATACGCGAGGTAGCCGCCGAACACAAGGGCGGCGAACGAGATGACCAGGACCGCCTCGACGGCGCCGATGATCAAGCCGGCGGTGATAGAGGCGGCCAGCACTCCCCCAGATCGTCGCTGTTCGGACACGGAGCCCCCCGCCACGCCCTGTGCGAGAGAGACCTTATGCCCAGACGGTCGTTCCCGCTAGAGGGCTGGAGATCTGGATCCATACTGCTGACCGATGCCCAACCTCCTCGCTGGCCTGGCGTCGCTGCTCTGGGGGACCGCCGACTTCCTCGGAGGCGTCGCGGTCAAGGACTGGAGCGCGCCCAGGTTCGGAGCGTTGACGCAGCTGATCGGCCTGGGGGTCGTGACCATCGCGATCGCGTTCTTCCCGGCCGATCCCACCACGACCGATCTCGTGTGGGGCGGTGTCGCCGGCGTGGCGACCGCGACCGGCACCGTCCTGCTCTACCGGAGCTTGGCGATCGGTCCTATGAACGTGGCTGCCCCCACCGCAGCCGTCATCGGCACGAGCATCCCCGTGATGCTCGGATTGCTCGCCGGCGAACGTCCCAGTGCCGCCGCTCTCTTAGGGGTCGTGCTGGCGTTGGTCTCGATCGCCCTCGTCGGCTCTCCGCAGGAGGGCACGACCCTGCGTGGAACGCGTCACGTGCTCCTGGTCGCGGCGGGGGCTGGAGTGTCGATCGGGGTCGGGACCGCCTGCTTCGCTCAGACCTCTATCTCGTCCGGGGTCTGGCCCTTCGGGATGGCCAAGCTGATCGCGGCCGTCCTCCTCGGGGCGACGGTGCTCGCAGCGGGGACGGTTCGGGAGCGGGGGCCGCGGCGGGATCTCCGCCTGCCGCTCGCGGTGGGGGTCGCAGACGCCGGGGCGACGATCTCGCTGCTCCTCGCCCTCCAGCGAGGGTCGCTGGTGCTGGTGGGGGTGTTGGCTGGCCTCTTCCCGGTCGTCACCGTTCTTCTTGCCCGGCTGATCTTGAAGGAGCGGATCGCTCGGGCCCAGCTCTTGGGTCTCATGTTCGCGCTGGCAGCCGTTGCCCTGATCGCGTCTTCGTGAGTCGGCTGCTCAGGGTGTTTCGGGATCCGAACGTCCGTCGCTAGCCGTCGGCTCGGAGCAGGGTGAGCAACATCACGGTGGGCTCTTCGGCCACGAGGGAATGTGGAGCCCCCGTCACCATGTGGACCCAGGAGCCGGGTCTCATTTCCTGCTCCTGTCCGTCGACCGTGAACCGCATCTTTCCCTCGAGCACCTGCACGATCGCGGCGCGTGACGCCTGATGCTCCGTGAGTCCTTCGCCGGCATCGAACCCGAACACCGTCACGTCGAGCAACTCGTCGCGATAGATCACCTTCGAGACGACGGCGCCGGCCTGGATCGTTACGGCTCGTGCCGCGTCGGCTATAGCGGTGTGCGTCATGGTTCCTCCTGCATCACGTCGTGTTCGCCCACTGGCCGCGTCCCGGTCGATGCTACGTTCCTGTCAGCGAGAAGTGCATGTAGTCCTTGATCGAGCGCCAGTCGCCGCCCCAGCTCCAACCGATCGCGGCGAACGATCGCACCACTACGTCGCCCGGATGGATCATGCCGCGCTGGTTCCGCGAGCGATCGCGGTACGGGGCCGCGGCGCGGCGCAGCACGGTTCCGTCGCCGCGCACGTACGGGTTGTGCAGGGGGTTGATGTCGATGGCCCAACCGTATGAGTGTTGTGAGAGCGCCCCCTCGTTCTCCGTCGCCGGCCGGCAGTTGAATGCGGCGGTGACGTTTCGGGTGCTGAACCAGTCGATAGGACGTTGCGGGCGGTACCGAGCCGGGAGCGCTATCCGGAAGATGCGGAAGCGAGCGTCGAAGAGCCGTGCGAACACCGACCGAACGTCGGCGGCGACGCTCTCGTTCACGACGAGCGGTCCGCGACGCTCCGAGCCGTCGAAACCCCAATAGTCCACGGTGAGGACCCGTAGATCCTCGATCGGCACGGGGCAACCGGCGTGCCAGTTGCGCCCGACCAGCTGACGGCGGAGCTCGGGTCCGATCACCGAGATGCGTCCCGAGAACCGAGGCGCAGGCTCGGCAACCGAGAGCTTGGTCAAGGTGCCGAGCGCCGGACCATCCACGGTCAGCTCGTCGCCCCCGGTGATCACCAGCGGACCGGATCCGAGTTCGTGTCCGTCGATCGTGGCGCCAGGCCCCGACGCTCGCAGCCGGAGCGACGTCAGGCCGCTCGCGACCTCCACGTGGATCAACCCCGGTTCCGGGTACGGCGACGGGCGGAGGCCTCCGTAGTAGAAGGCCAGGATGCGTGCGGCGGGCCAGCCGCGCAGCGCCTTGCCGTAGGCGCCCCACTGGACCATGCCGACACCGTGGCCCCAGCCTCTGCCGGTGATGACCGCAGAACCATGCGAGGACCTCGCGTTCATCCACCGCGAGGGGATCGTGACGGGAAGGGCGCCGGGCGGGTAGCGGGCCGGCTCCAGGCACGGCCCCCATGTGTTCACGGCGGCTCGGAATCCGCTGCCGTCGATCACGTGCGCCAGGCCGCCGCCGTCCGTCACCGTCACGCTCGAGCCGTCTCCGTAGACGCCCGCGATCCTGCGATCGCCCGGCCACGCGCCGGCGCGCGACAGGAACGTCGCCAGGTCGCGGAAGCCGATCCCGACCTCCCATCGCGAGGTCGGCGACGCTCCATCGTCGCGCTCGATCACCGGGCGCAGGTAGGGCAGCGGCGCGCTCCCGAACACATCCTCGTTGCCATACGTCCGGCCGTTCGAGGTGGAGGAGTAGACGGTGTCGGCAGGTCGCCCCTCGAAGAGCAGGACCTGACCCGTGGTGCGTCGGACCGCCGCGTGCCATCTGGCGATCCCCGTCACCGGCTCGACCGGGATGCCGCGGTAGACCTGGCACGAGGTGGTCGAGCAGATCGGCGTGTCCAGCGTCTCGCCCTGCTGGCCGTTCCACCCCGTGGTGGCCAGAGCGTAGCTGCGAGCGGCGATCGCCTGTGCCTCGAGCGCCGCCACCGGCCACGAGGGAGGTACTTCCGCGATGCCCTGCAGGTATGCCTCGAACGGGAGCGTGACGGTGAGCGACAACGTGCCGTCGTCGGCCAGGCGCACCGCGAGGGTGCCCGGGTACCGGGCCAGGAGCCTCGGCTGCTCGAAGTCCTCACAGCTCGACTGGGCCCAGGGGTAGGCGCCGCGCACCAGGAACGAGCCCGCGCTCGGCGGCCTGACCCGGATGTTGCCGGTGGCGCCCAGCGGTGGGGGAGCCTCAGACGGCGAGTCGGAGGCATCTGCTGAGGTCGCCGGCGACGGAGCGGCGGTCCCGGAGGACGACGGCGCCGACGCGGTGCACGCGGTCGACACCAGGAGGATGGCCACGACCGGGAGGGCGAACCGGGATGGCGCCACCACGCCAGGATACGCCCGACCCCGATCAGCTCTTGCTGCCGCTTGGGCCGCGACTCCCTTAGAAAGGGCCGGCCGCTGGAGAAAGGGCCGGCCGCTGGCTTATCTGAGCACCCTCATCTCGAGCCCGGGGAGTCCGCCGAAGCCCCGATCGTCCGCCGTGACCAGGATCCGGGCCGTGCTGACGGCGGTCGCGGCGATGATCAGATCGTGCGCGCCGCGTGGTCGGCCGTCGCGGCGCGTGGCCCCCAGGAGCGCCGCGTGCGACCTCGCGGTATCGAGCGTGTAGTCCTCCACCTTCAGGGTGTCGAGCACACCCTCGACGAACGTCGCTCGGCGAGCGCGGTGGCGAGACGTCGCCAGCTCCACCCCCACGAGCAGTTCCGCGACGGTGACAGCGGCGATCGCGACGTCGTCGTCGTCCGCGATCACTTCATCGAGCCGAGCGCGCGAGCGCTCCGCCGAGATCAGCACGGTCGTATCAAGGATCAATCGGTCCAGTTGCGCTCCTCGGCGATCGACCCTGCGCGCAGCTCTGCCAGTTGGGTAGACCAGTTGCCGTCCACACGGTGGCTCACCAAGAAGTCCTTAGCTGCCCGACCCGACGCTGACGCCGCCGGCACGAGGTGCGCGATCGGGTGCCCGCGCCGCACGATCGCGAACGACTCGCCTCGATGCTCGACGGCATCTAGAACGTCCGAGAAGCGTCGAGCAGCGGTCGTGGCTGAGATGTCCCTCATAGGAGTCAGATTATCAGAGTGAGGGCTCCCGTCCACGTACCGACCTTACCGAGTGGCTCAGACACGGGTTCCTCGATCGACGAGATCGCGACGAGCAGAAGGGCCGGTCCGAAGACCGGCCCTTCGATGCCCATGGGGGACCTGTGCGAGTCGATCCTCGCGCTGGATCCGCCCGGTGTGACGTCAGACCAGCGGCACTACCGCCGTTTCTCCGGGGATGAGAGCGGAGACGACCACGAACACACCGGAGTCGTTCTCTGCGGCGGCCATCGGCATGGTCAGGCCGGTCGCCGCCTCGGTGCACGTCCACGTGGTCGGGTCGCACGCGTTCACCGTTCCACCCGCCATCGCGCTCGGGAGGACCTCGACCGCGAACCAGCTGGCTTCGTCCAGCTCGACGACGTAGGCGGTACCGTCGGCCCCGAACGTGAGGTCGACGATCGACGTGAACCCGTCGGCGACGACGGTGCACGGTGAACCGACGGCGTCGGGGTCACAGTGCTCATGCCGCGTGCCGGGCTCGATCCGCCAGACGCGAGACTCACCGGTCGGTGCGGGGAATCCCTTCAGCTCCGTGACGTAGTAGGCGCCGTCGGGACCGATCGCCGCGCTCGTGGCAACCGCCTGCGCCGGGATCTGGTCCGGTAGGTCGCAGATCTCGGCCAGCTCCGGCGGCGCGTCGGGGCATCCGGCCAGCGTCTTCGCGTTCGCTGTCGACACGAGCTCGTCGGGCAACGTCGCGATCCAGTTGACCCCACCACGCCTGTTCGCGATGAGCAGCGCGTTGGCGCCCGCGTCGGCGATCAGGGCGCGCTTGGTGCCCAGTGCGGTCACGTCGAAGGGATTCGAGTCGACCTCGCCCCCATCGGGGTTGACGATCCGCTCGAACTTGCCGAGGCCGGCCAGGAAGCGGGGCGTCCCGTGCACGACCTTGAAGAGCTTCCTGCCGGCGATGGCCCACATCCAACCGGGCCGTACCGGAGCGATATCCGTGACCCGCGGCAACTCGGCGATGAGCTGCCCCTCGCCGGCCTGAAGCCGAACGATACCGGCGCCGCTGTCGGCAGCGAACAGGACGTCCCCCGGCCCGGCCGCCAACCCGAAGACCGGACCCGCGAACTCATACGCCGCGCCCGCCGTCGCGGACGGGGCGAACCCTGCCGTCACGGCGGCTACCAACAACAGAACGGTCAACATGCGGCCTGACGATCGATGCTTCATCCGAGCCCCTCCCCTTAGATCCTCGATGATGTGCGAACGCTGTGTATCAGCACTGCCTCTGTCGGTCAACCCGCGCAGAACGGACCGGACCCGGTGTGGGTCCGGTCCGTTCGTCTGCTTGTCCCCTCACGAGCGCTTCGGACTCTTGCGAGGCCTCGTCCGGTAGACCAGCCGGAACCCGTGAGGTCGGTGAGATGGTTGGATTCTGCCGGTCTCCCGGCGAGCGGGCGAGGTGGTGAGCCCCGGCCCGCGAGGGATGGCTCAGCAGCCACTCACCTCGAGGGTCGCCTGCTGTCTATGCAAGTTGGACCACCTCCTTCCTCTCGTGCCGCACATCCTGCGGCAGTCCTGGCGGGAAGGCAACAACGAAAGCTGTCGTTATGGTTCGTGTATGAAAGCCGCTGTTCACACCCGGTACGGTCCGCCGGACGTGGTTCGGATCGCGGAAGTTGAGAAGCCGACGGCCGTGGACCACGAGGTGCTCGTCAAGGTTCACGCGACCACGGTGAATCGGACGGACTGTGGCTTCCTGGCGGGCAAGCCTTTCATCGTTCGGTTCTTCAGCGGACTCCTCCGGCCGAAGGCCACGGTCCTCGGGTGTGAGTTCGCGGGGGTCGTCGAGGCGGTCGGCGGAGGTGTCACGTCCTTCGAGGTCGGCGACGAGGTGTTCGGATTCAGCGAGTGGCGGTTCGGTGGTCAGGCCGAGTACCTGACGATGCCCGAAGGCGACTCGATCGCGACGATGCCGGCGAACGTGACCTACGAGGAGGCCGCTGCCAGCACCGAGGGATCGCACTATGCGCTGTCGTTCATCACGAAGGCCAAGATCCGGAGCGGGCAAGACGTGCTCGTCAACGGCGCGACCGGAGCGATCGGCACGGCGGCGGTGCAGCTCCTGAAGCGACTCGGTGCCGTGGTGACCGCGGTCTGCGGCAGGGAGCACATGGAGATGGTGCGGGGCTTGGGCGCCGATAGGGTGATCGACTACACGGCCGAGGACTTCACGAATGACGAGCAAACGTACGACGTGGTCCTGGACGCGGTCGGCAAGAGCTCGTTCGGTCGCTGCAAGCGCCTGTTGAAACCGGGCGGGATCTACCTCTCATCGGACCTGGGTCTCCTTGCCCAGAACCCGATCCTGGCGCTCGTCACCCGGCTCTCCCGGGGGAAGAAGGTCGTGTTCCCCATCCCGCCGAGGTACGACCAGGCGCGGGTGAACGGCTTCAAGGCGATGCTCGAGGCGGGGGAGTTCAAGCCGGTCATCGACAGGCGGTACGACCTGGACCAGATCGTCGAGGCCTATAGGTACGTCGAGGCCGGGCAGAAGGTCGGCAACGTCGTGATCATCGTCGATCCCGATCAGAGGTCAAGCCAGATGCGGAGAGCTTGACCCTCAACGGCCACGGATGAAGGCGAACCTCGCACGGCGCGTCGCGGCCGTCTCGACGTGGATGAACCCGGCCTCCCTCATCATCGGGGCCAGCTTGTCCACGATGTCCTCCCCGTGGGTATGGCCGACCAACGAGAGGAGATGGCCGAGCGGGGAATGGCTCTCCGTCGCGAGGTCCATCGCCAGGAAACGGCCGCTGGGCTTGAGGACCCGCCGTACCTCCGCGATGCCGGCGCGTTTGAGGTCATCCGGCAGGTGGTGGAGCATCAGGCTGCTCGTCACCAGGTCGAAGGAATCGTCCGGGAACGGGAGCGCCTCGATAAGGGCCACCTGGAAGTCGATCCCGAGGCCACCCTTGGCCGACTTCTTCTTGGCGACATCGATCATCTCGGGCGAGGCATCGATGCCGCGCACGTCGCCCGGGGCGACCTTCGCTTGGAGAACGATCGCGAGCGTTCCGGTGCCGCAACCCACATCGAGCACGTCCTCGCCGGGCGACGGTGCGGCCAGCCGGATGAGTTCGTCTCGCCCGAACGAGATCTTCCGACTGAACAGGTCGTACATGCGCGCCCGGCGGATGACCATGCCCCTCGTTCCCGGGGTATCGGCGGTCTCGTTATGCATCCTGTGAGCGCCTCCTTCCTCGAGTCTATTCGAGCGATCATCCGAACGGATCGCGCACGTCGATGGCGTCGAACCGGCGGAAGTCCCGGTCGTGCGTCCAGATGGTGCGGACACCGTTCTGGTGCATCAGCGCCACGATGTGCGCATCAGGGACCAGGTTCTCGCGCACCGAGGCATCCGTCGATGTTCTACTCACCAACGCTCGCGATGGACGACGTCGTCGAACGGACGCCGGTCGGGTTGGACGATCGGTGAGAGCGGGCGACCGGCCGGATAGCCGAACGCGACGAGGCCCACGCAGAAGCGATCCTCGGGGAGGCTCAGGACCTTCCGGGCGAGCACTTGATCGTCCAGCGCCGCGTGGCAGCTCCCGATGCCGAGATCGGCCGCTGCGAGCATCATGCTCATCGTCGCCTGACCCATGTCGTAGAAGATCCAGTCGCGCGAGTCCTGGTCGGCGGGGATGGGCGCCACGAGGACGATCGTCGCGGCCGACCCCGCGATGTGCCGCGCGTAGCGCCACGTCTCGGCGAGCTGTCGGAGGGTCTCACGCTCGGTGCACACAACGAAGTCCCATGGCTGTTCGTTCATCGAGGAGGGCGTACGCCGCGCGGCCTCCAGGATCCGCTCCAGGTCCTCCAGCGGGATCGGCCGATCCTGGTACTCCCGCACGTTCCGCCTGGCACGGATCGGATCCCACGTCTCCACGGCGCCACGTTAACCTGGGCCGCTCGCCTCCGCGCGAGCCAGGTCCTCAGCGAGGCTGGGTCGCGCCGGGTGTCAACACCTCGAGTCCCAGTGCGGACGCTGCATGGGCTTGTCGGACGTCGTAGGTGATCACCGGGCCCACGTCGGGGCGCAGCGAGAGCGCGGTCGCCAGGTGGATCGCATCGAGCGTCCTGAGGTCTTTCGGACCGAGGGTCGCCGCTTCACGCAGGATGGCGTCGTCGATCGGGACCAGAGCGATGCCGTCCAGGATCCGCTCGGCGCGCGCCGCCGACCGGCCGGCTCGACGGGTGGCGATCACCACCTCGGTCCACGCGATGTGGCTCGAGACGACCTCCGGATCCGTATGGAGGGCCTGGACCAACTCGGCCGTCTCCGGCTCACTTACGACGAGCTTCACGATCGCTGAGGAGTCCAGATACAGCACGGGCTAGATGCGATCCTCGCGGCTCTCGTCCAACGTCCGGCTCAGGTCACGCGAGGGCGTGCCCTTCGGGGGGAGCAGCGTCAGGAGGTCGCCGCGCGGTGCTATCACACGACCGGAGGCGACCAACCGGTCGAGCGCGTTCTGCGGGGCAGGAAGCGGAGCCAGCACCGCGACCGGCCGTCCATGCTCGGTGACCTCGAGTCGCTCGCCTCGCTTGATGCGGTCGAGGTACTTGCTGAGGTTCTGCCTGAGCTCCCGGACGCCCACCTGTCGATCCTCCATGTAGCACATGGTAGCACATCAATCGGAGGTGGGGATCTCGAACGGGCGGACACGGCCCAAGAGATCGGCGCGTGGTCGCCCGGCCGCGCACGCGGCCCATCCCGTCAGGTCGGGGCGCCGGCCGAACAGCGCCAGCGTTCGCTCGTCGCGGACCTCGCCGCGCCGCAAGCCGCCGTCGACCCGCCAGCCGGAACCGGTTTCCGACGACAGCGCCGCGCTGGGCGCCGACAGACCCGTCGCCCCGCCCGCGCGGAGAGCGAGGGCCTCCTCGCGACAGGCGGGATAGCTGCCCGGTCCCCCGGTCACCACGTCGGCGGGGAGCGATGGCTCGGCGAGCTTCCGTTCAGGAACCTCCACGGCCCACATGGCCCTACGGACGCCTTCCAGATCGGACGGCTCCGTTATCTCCTCGTGACGGAGGAACTCGGCCCACGCGCCGTCCGGCGTTCCGGAGAAGTACTGCACCGGGCCCTCGCCGTCGCCGTGCCAGCGTGCGGCCGGCTGCTCGGACGACTCCCACAGGAACGGCAGCCTGGTGTCGGCGTGTCGGTAGACGATCACGTCGCGGGAGACGAGGTCAGCGCTCGTGCCAGATCGCGCACACGTTGCGCCCCCTCGGAGTCCGGCGTCCACTTGCCACGCAGGAGCTGCGCTGGCGTCCGACCGTCGAGCGTCGTCCGCCGACGTTGGAACCACCGGCGCACACCGATGTCGTTGTAGGCGCCGCGCAGGTACCCGACGACGAGCGATAGGTAGTGGGCCCTGGCCGCGATAGCGTCCGGGGGACGACGAGCGCCCGAAGCGTACCGACGCAGGCTCGACTCGGAGGCACCCAGTAGCGTGCCGAGCTCGTCATGTGGGAACAGATCCAGGAGGGAGGCCAACTCCAGCTCGGGCATGGGCGACTCGCGCAGGGAATCGCCGAGTCGCTCCAGGAACGCGCGGATGGTCGCCGGATCCAGGTCCTTCTCGCTCATCAGCCTGGCGGCATCGGTCTGCGCGATCCCGGCGCGGGCGGCCGTCTCGGCGATGTCGAGCAAGGTGTCGCGGTCGAGCCGTTCGACGTCGGCTGAGAGAAGCCCCATGGACTCCATGAAGAGCAAGGCGTCCATCGCGGACGAGACCAGATCAGCATCCTCCAACGTGAACGGATCCGAAACGGCATCGATACGGACCTTTACCATGACCCGAACTATATCCGTTCTACGCCCGGATCACTCGAAGGGATCGCGCACCTCAACGGAGTCGAACCGACGGAAGTCTCGGTCGTGCGTCCAGATGGTGCGCACACCGTTCTCGTGCATGAGTGCGACGACGTACGCATCGGGAACCAGGTTCCCCCGCACCGAGGCATCGGCCACGTGTCGGTAACTCGACCAGAACCGCTCATCCTCGCCGGGGGTCTGGACATGAGGCAACGCGAGCAGCCGTTCGACGTTTCCCGTCGCCTCAGCGGGGGTGAGCGGAGCGGCGAACACGCTTGGATGCGTCGCGATGCGAAGGTACGCCATGAGGATCGGCCAGAAGAGGTAGACGATCTCGGGGCCCTGGGCCAGCTGCCCCAGAAGAGCGCTCGAGCGATCGTGGAACGGACTCGAGGAGTCGGAGGCGTACAGCAGGAGGTTCGCGTCGACCGTGTAACTCATCGGCCGTCGAGAACGCGGTAGACGGCGTCCTTGTCCTCGAGGTCGACCAGCGGGCGCATCGGCTTGGCCACCCACGCGAACGGTTCGGGCGGCGGCTCGCTTTCCTCGCGGAGCGAAGTGGCTAGCAGCTCGGAGACGAGCTGACCGAGGCTCTTCCCCTCGCGCCGCTGCCGCTTCTTGAGCGCGCGGAACACCGCGGCGTCGATATCGATCGTAGTTCGAGGCATGATGCGTGATGTTAGCCACCTACGCATCAGATGTCCACGGCGAGCTTCCCCTCCAACCTGGTGCGAAGCTCTCCCGTCTGGTGTTGCCGATCTCCTGGCATCCCACAACCTCCTCGGCGATGAAGCGACAGTTCCTCTGATCGCGTTCAGGATGGACCGGCGCAGTTCAGCCGTCTGTGAGCTCGGTCACGTTGGCGCTGAAATCCTCGTCGGTCTGGGCACGTGGCTACACTGAAGCGAGGAGGCGGACGCGTGGAACGTGAGCCTGAAGACCAGGAACGGGTTAGCGAGGAAGAGCCGGTCGAGCCTCCCCGGTTCGATCCGGACCCGAACCTCGTGTCCTTCCTCGAGCGGGGCAAGAAGGACGATCCGAAGAAGGTCTGGGCTGCCCAGACCCGGAACGTCTCAGGCTAGGCTCCTCGTTCACGGCTGCTCCTTCCCGTCCTCCTCGACGTCGGCGGCCAAGCGTCGGAGCTCGTCGGCGTTCGGCGACCCGGCGGCGTGCGACCGCAGCTCGGAAGCCGCCTCGCGGAGCACGGCTTTCGCACCTTCGTAGTCGCCGAGCTGTGCACGACCGCGGGCGTCGCGCTGGGCCTGCGCCGAGCGCAGGATCACGACCTCCTCGCTCACCTCGGTGTCCAGGCCGGCCGCGGCCGCCTCGTCGGAGGAGACCAGGTTCACGTTCAGCGGTATCCGGGTCTCGTGCTGCTCGATCTGCTCGCCGATCGAGACGTAGCGCAGCACGACCTCGCCGATCGTGGTGGGACCGAGCGTCGGGAGCGACGGCACGTGCAGCGCGAACACGACGCGCCGGGTCTCGCCGCCGTACGCGTCGCCCAGCTGCGCCTGGACGCCGCCGTCCACCTGGACGCACGGGAACTCGTTCAGGACGCCGAGCACCTGCACGTGCTCCGAGCCACGCACCTCGACGCTCACGTTCTGCGCGACCAGTGAGACCAGGTCTTCGAACTCCTTCGCGAAGATGCCCGGCGCGTCGTCGGGCGAGGCGGCGTGGTGCGCGTTGCCGCTCGACGCCATCGCGGTCAGGAGCTCCTCGTCGAAGTCGTCGCCGAACCCGATCGTGGTGGTGCCGACGCGCTGACTCTGCACCGCGCCGTCGGCGAGCGAGACCAACGAGGGCGCGTCGGTGACGCCGACGTTCGCCAGGCCATCGGTCAGCAGCAGGATCTGTGCGGATCGCGCCGCGCTCGTCGGCGCCGCCCAGGACCTCGAAGCCTTTCATCCAGCCGCCCGACAGGTTGGTCTGACCGCCGGGGGCGATCGAGCTGATCGCGACGGCGAGGGCCGACGTCGGGTTCGCGAGCGGCGCCATCAGACGGACCTCGTCGTCGTAGGTGACCAACGCGATGCGGTCGGTGGGAGCCAGCCGGCGGGCCAGGAACGCGGCGCACTCCTTCGTGACGTCGAGCTTGCGCCCTGCCATCGAGCCGGAGCGATCGATCACGAGCGCCAGGTCGAGCGGCGTGCGCGTATCGGCTCCTGGCGCGGGCGGGCTCGTGATCTCGAGCATGCAGTGGACGTCGTGCTCGGACTCCACGGCGAGAAGCGAGTGTTCGAAGCGAGCGGAGAGTTGCATGGGGGGCCTCCTAGCGTTGGGGGAAGACGCTTCGAGACCAAGTGTGCGCTGGAGTACTGACACGAACGGGTGTTCGAGGAGCGCTGAATGACGAGTACTCGAGCTGGCTGCGACCGAAGACGCGATCCGTGGCGTCAGCGATCGCTGGCATCCCTCCGCGGGCTACAGAACGCCTTCCCGTTGACCGACAACGGTCGCACGATGTCGAAGTTAGATACCGATCGACCGCCAGGTCGGCTGCTGACCGCGCAAGAGGCAGATCTCGCCTTCTACGTGGACTTCGAAGGACGCCAGGATGAAGCGCCCGCGCTGTTGGGCGTCCTCAACCCCATCGGCGACGGATCCAGGTTCCGGCAAACGGTGCTCGATGAGCGGTTCCGCTCGGCGGCTGCAGCGAAGGGACTCCCCGTCGAAGACATCGGCAGGGCGATCGATGCCTTAGCTGGCGAGATCGATGCTTCTGGTGCCTGCGTCGTCGCATGGAGTACACATGAGTGGGATGTGTTCAGTCGATACGCCTCTGACGACGCTACGACTGTGTTGAGGAAGGCCTTCCGGAACGGGATACCGTTGGCGAGGAAGTGGCGTGCGGCATTCGCACCGGATTGGACGCCACCGAAATCCAAGATCCCCGGTCGCGGCAGACATTCGCTCGCCGCGTACATGGCCCGGTTGGGATACGAGGTGCCCGCCGCCTTCGGCCCCAACAACACGGGCCAGCGTCTCAAGGCGGTCAAGGAGATGCTGGAGGCAAGGGGCGACTACTCCCGTCTCACACCAACCGTCAAAGGTAAGTGGACCAAGGTGCTCCGTCACAATGAACATGACTGCCGTGGGATGCAGTGGGTGTGCACGAAGACGTCAAGCGATCTGTGGTCGTCCGAACCCGATTGCCGGGAGTCGCCTGAAGCTTCGAGCCTCGTGTGAGCGGGCCACTGACTCGATCCTCGCAACACTTATCGCTTCAGGATCTTGTCGCCGACCTGTAGGCCAACGCCGAAGAACACGCCGCACACGATGAACGCGACCGTGGCGTTCCCGATGATGCCGTTCGCGAGTACGCCTACTCCCAAGGTTGCCAGGAGGAGAACGATGAGTCCGATGCCACTCTCTTGTTCCGGGGTCATGAGTCCTCAGCTTCGTCTCTAACGGGATCGTCAAGGGCGTACCGGGGGTCCGCCGCGTCACGGAACAATCCTAGGCGGAGCTAACGACACGGGATTCGACGAACCCCTGCCGGGCCACGCGGAACTTCGGCCGCAGCGCCTCGCGCTCCGGGGCGGCGTTCTTCTCGATGAGGATCTAGGAACTGCAGAGCTGCCCTTCTGCGCCAGGTCCTGCGCGAAGGGCAGGTAGTGGACCTCGCCGGCCATCCCAGGGGGTTTCTTGCATGCGGATCGCTACTTGGAACTGCCAAACGGGGCTGGACACCAATTGGGCATCGGTCGAGGCCTTGAACATGGATGCAGTAACCGTTCAGGAATGCGGACCAGACACGCCTGAACAAGCAGCCGGTCGGGGCGGGTGGTCCTGCGAGTGGGAAGTCGGACGCTACGAGAAGGGATGACCCGGGTGCGCGTGCAATCATGCGGGAGCCGTGCCGGTCGGGTCAGGAGGTTGAGGCATGGACGTGGTGGTCTGGAACATGCATCAGTTGCCTGACAACTGGAATCTCCTTCGCGAGGGTGCTGAGCTCGACGCGGATATCCATCTCCTATGCGAGGCACCTCGTCCCGCGCGCGGCTCGCAAGCGATCGGTCAATGGCGAACCGTCGGTCTGGAGGACGCGCTACCGCTCGACCACCCGGTGAAACGGGAATGGTCAACGGCCTTGGCTGCTCGGAATGAGATCACATGGATCACAGACGCTCGGATCGATCGCCAATACAAGGCGAAGCTGCCGTTCAAGCCATCCCGTCCGGGGTCGTGGACAGCCGGTCGCGTCAAGATCGGCCGGGTAGCGGTGACAGCGATCTCCCTCTACGGGTTGATGGACGAGAAGTCTGACGCTTCGGTGCACCGCTCACTGTCGGAGCTCTCGCCGATCTTCGATCACAAGGAGTACGGCAAGTACTTGCTGCTCGGCGGGGACCTCAACATCTTCGCGAACCCTCGCCCTGCTGATCCCGCACGCGCTCGCCACCTCGCCGTCCTTGAACGGATAGCCGCCTACGGTCTCACGAGCTGCCTCACGGTCGCGAAGCGACCCGCACGACAACCGTTGGAAGACTGCCCGTGTGGGGATGAAGGGTGCCGTCACCAGCGCACGTTCCAGAAGAGCAGCAAGGCGCCAGGCCGTGCCTACGAAGAGGACTACCTGTTCGCGTCGAAGGCCCTGGCGCGGAAGCTGCACAGTTGTGAGGTCTTGCAGTTCCGAGCGACCAGCGACCACGCTCCGCTGCGAGCGAGATTCAACATCTGAAGCGGCCAAGCTGCTCGGCTCGATCGAAGGAGTCGCGTCGCACCTGCTAGTGAGCCCCGTAGACCGTGAAACCCCGTCGGCGGAGCCTTTCACCGACTCGCCGCTCCAAGGCCTCAGCTTCGGCGCGCGTCTTCACTGGCTGGTACGCGTTGTAGAGGCGCGGCCTGAGCCGAACACCATGATCACGCACGTAGCGAGACGCCCTCTCCCCTCGGAGGTGTTGAGCGAACCGCTCCTCGGGAGCCTTGGCCGACTGTCCGACGTAGACGGCCGGCTTCACGGTCCCCTTTCGAAGGGAATCATCTAGCTCGATCACATAGACGCGGTACGTCGTTTCAGCCATCAGCTCCCTTCGCAGCCATAGGTCTATCTTCCATCGTCAGCCGCAGCTCCCATCCTTACCGCTGGGGCTCGGCAGATAGCGCGAGTAGCCTTCACCTGATGCCGTACCTCCAACATGGTCGGGACTGGACCATGACCCGCGATGCGATCGTTCGTCTCTCGGCTCGCCTCGGCCACCGGTTCACGTACGGCGACCTGAATACGGAACTCGAAGGGCATGACGGCGTCAAGATCGATGGACGCGGTTACGCGGGCGCGCTCGAGGCGGTCGCTCAGCACCTCCGGAGTTCCGAGCCGCTCTGGACCACGATGGTCGTCAACGCCGATACAGAACTGCCCGGGGACGGGCTATGGAAGGCCAACCCGAACGATCGCCGATATGCGGACGCGGCACGCCTGTCGGACGCGGGCCGCGCGGCCTGGCTCGAGATCCAGCGCGCCTGGTGCATCGCGGCGGCACGGGTTGCGGAGTCGCCACTCGATCAGGACCTACGGGCTGCCGAGGCTGACGCTCACGAGGTTGCCGCGACCGCGTTGGTTGACTTGATGCTCATCGACCAGCGACGCGGGTAGAGCGAACATGCGGGTAGGACTGGTCGGATGTACGAAGTCGAAGCGGGCTGTCGCTTCGCCTGCTCGTGACCTCTACGATCCGTCGACGCTGTTCCGAGGGCGGCGCGCATACGTCGAGCGGACCTGCGACCGGTGGTTCATCCTCTCCGCGCTCTACGGGCTCATCGATCCTGATGACGTGATCGAGCCGTACGACGTCGCGTTGAAGACGGCGTCGACTGCCGAACGCCGAGCCTGGAGTCGCGGCGTCCTCGAGTCCCTGCGGACGGAACTCGGCGACCTGCGAGGGCATCGAGTTCGAGTGTCACGCTGGGTCCGAGTACTTGAACTTCGGGGTCGTCGATGGGCTCCAGGCGCTCGGCGCCACGGTCACCGTTCCCACCGAAGGGCTCTCGTTCGGCCGGCAGCTCGCCTTCTACTCGAACTCCACGGTCGTTCCTCCGCGCTCCGAAGCGACTCCGGCATCAAGCCGCAGCGCAGATCCCGCCCAGACCGGATGTCGACACGCTGCCGCCGGGTCCGACGCCGAAGCTCGACCCGACGGAGGTCGTGGCGGCGCTGCTCGCGTTCGGGCGAGTCACTCGACGCTGACACGCTCGTGGCGATCGGGCCGGACCCGGAGTCCGACGAGCTCATCCGGACGGACGGGTTCGCGTTCCTGGTCGCCGTGATCTTCGACCAGGGCATCAAGTACGAGCGCGCGTGGCGAGCTCCGTACGAGCTGAAGCAGCGACTCGGCTACCTGGACCCGGCGCGGATCGTCGCCGACCCGGAGGCCGTGCGCCGTGCCGTCGCGTCCCCTCCGGCCCTGCACCGCTGACGTGAACAACCTGCCCTCGTGGATCGTGGCGGCCGCGCGGCGCGTGCTCGACGAGTACGGCGGGGACGCGGAGCGGATCTGGAACGACGACCCCACCGCCGAGGATCCTCCGGCGGCGGCTCGAGCGCTTCCAGGGGATCGGACAGAAGAAGGCGGCGATGGCGGTCGAGATCCTCGAGCGCCAACGAGGGACCGCGATCCGTCACCTGGAGGGAAGCGACATCGCGTTCGACGTGCACGTGCGGAGGGTGTTCCTGCGAACCGGCATCGCGGAACGAGACGACCAGCAGCACATGGTCGAGGCGGCACGTCGGTTGCATCCGGACCGACCGGGCGGTCCCAGATTCCTTGTTGAACTTGCCTTGGCCGACCTGAGGCGCTAGGTATGCGGCCGTGCGGGCGTTCGTCGCGGTCACCGACAACGAGTGGTTCAGGAAGCTGGCGGAGCTCGCGCCGGATGACGAGGTCAACTTCTGGCAGCCTCGACCGCACTCGTTGAAGGTCCTCAGGCCCGGTGAGCCGCTCCTGTTCAAGCTTCATCATCCAGAGAACTTCATCGTGGGCGGTGGGTTCTTCGCGCGGTACGAGGCCTACCCGTGCGGGTGGGCTTGGGAGGCGTTCGGTCTGCGGAACGGCGCCTCCTCGCTCCGGGAGATGGTCCAGCGGATCGGGCATTATCGCCGGGAGGTCGCGACCGAGGCCACCGAGGTGGGCTGCATCATGCTCGAGCAGCCCTTCTTCTTCCCTCGAGCTGATTGGATCCCGGCACCATCCGACTTCGCGAAGAACATCGTGACGGGCAAGAGCTACGACCTGCGCGAACGAGGGGAGCTCTGGGAGGCGGTTCAGATGCGTCTACTGGACCTCGGGACCATCGACCTGCCGCGCGCCGACTCGGACGTGACGTTCACGGAACGGTGGGTGCGAGAGCGTCAAGGACAGGGGACGTTCAAGGCGATGGTTACCGGCGCGTACGCGCGTCGTTGCGCGCTCACGGGCGAGAGGATCTTGCCCGTCCTGCAGGCGGCTCACATCCGGCCGGTCACCCAGGGAGGTCAGCACCGAGTCGATAACGGACTACTGCTCCGTTCCGACGTGCACACGCTCTTCGACAGGGGGTACCTCTCGCTCGCCCCGAACTGACACTCATGGTCAGTGACCGTTTGCGCGATGAGTTCGAGAACGGCGCCTTCTACTACGACATGGCCGGTCGTGAGATCCGTCTACCTGAGCAGGCCGATGACCGACCCGATCCGGATCTCCTTGAGTGGCACCGCGACGTCGTCTTCAAGGCCTCATGATCGCTAAGGGCGCGCTGGACCGCCGAGGACCAGCTCATCTC
>CAVPIB010000008.1:0-111653 GCA_963704885.1 uncultured Actinomycetes bacterium
GTTGCCGGCGGAGGCGGTCACGCTCGACGATCGTGATCGAGCCATCCGCGTTCCGCGTGTGATTTCACTGAAGCTGATGTTGTCCTCGTCGATCGGCCTTTCTTGCGTGAGAAGACGTCGGGCGAGAGCGCCGGCCCGCAGCAAGTCATCGAAGTCGTTGGGTCCGGCCTTGCGGGCGCGCTCCATGAGTTCGTCGATCAGGGTGGGGGCGTCGGACTCGCGACGATGTCGCCCGATGCGATGAGCTCTTGGACCCGAGCCACGTCGCGGTTCGCCTCGTTCGCCGCGCGCGCGTAGCCCTCGTCATCCCGGCTCGGGATCGGAGGTCGTCGAGCGAGACTCGACCCCCCCGGAACCACCACACCGCCTGACTTCTCGAACACCTCTTTCGCCGCCAGGTGCGATTCGAGGAACGCTTGCCGCTCACCCGGTGGGAGATCCAGCACGTCGGACCAAACGCTGTCGTGAGATGGGGCAGGTTCGGGCGTGTCGTCTTGCCCCTCGGCGGTGGCTTTCACGCCCAGGTACGCCTCGAGCGCGGCGTCATCGTAGATGGTCTCGTATGGGCTGTTGTCGGCGTCGATGCCGTAACGGCGGTTGAGCGCTTGGAGCTCCTTCTGAGCCTCGGCCTGCACGTCGGGGTCGACGGTCTCCGTCTCGTTCGTCATGACGGCTCCTCCCCGAGGTCATGGACGCCGTCGTTCGCTCGTCCGGACGGTCTGGGCTTCCGGAGACCAGGCTGATCCGCAGGGTGGACACCGACCTCACGTCGGTCGAACGTAGGCACGTCCCCCTCGGACCCGCCCGCCTTCGGGGCGACCGAGGGGGATGGTCCGACGCCTCGGGCGCGACGTTCCTCGCTCGAAAGATCCTGTTTCTTCTGCTCGGCGCGTGGCTTCTGCTGCTTCATACAGTCCCTCCTTGCTCACGCCCGCATCGGCGGGCTGGACGACGTGCAGGTCTGGCTTCTGGGCGCGTTCCTGGAGCCAGGTCTCGATGACATTGAGGTCGAAGCGGATCACCCTCCCGGACAGGCGCACGCACGGGAGTTCCCCAGATGCGGCCAGGCGGTAGATGGTGGCCGGCGCGACCTCCCACTGCTCGGCCAGGAACCCGGCCTTCACGAGTTTCCTGACTAGGTCGGCCATCAGTCGTGCGCCCCCTCGCCGTTCACGATGTACGGGTCGAGTTGGCGCGCCAGGTCACGCAAGCCGAGCGTGTGCGCGAGTGCGTGTAGGGCTTGGATCCATGCTTGCTGCTTACCGCGTTCGATCCGGCTCAGGTAGGTGGGGTCGGGATCGGCATCCCGCGCAACCTCGCGGAGCCCGCGACCAAGCGCGATCCGAACTTCTCGCAACTGCTGACCGGGAATCACTTCGGTGCCTACCTCCTCGACGGAATCCGATTGCTAGTCGGGTCTCTCGGGAGGCGGTTCCCGGTGCATCCGCGCCGGCTTCAGAATACAGGTCGTGGCCCGCACGTCAAGGGGTTTGCTGTCTCCCCCCGACTGGGAGCCTTGCGGGGTGGCCGGTGAGCCTACGATGCATGCATGAGCCCCGAAGTGATGACGCCCGCAGAGGCGATCGGCCGGCGCATCGCGGCTGCCAGGAAGGAAGTCGAGATGAGCCAACCGGAGCTCGGGCGGGCGCTCGCCCCGTTCTTCGGCGGCAAAGGATGGGCGCGTCAGTCCGTCTCCGCCGCGGAGAACGGGAACCGCGCGTTCAAGGCGACGGATCTGCTGGCGCTGGCGAAGGTCCTGCATCAGCCGATTGGGTGGTTCTTCGCGCCGCCTGGCGCGATCGATGATGTGGTGCGGTTCCCGGGTGGTGCAAGATCGTCGCCGGGGATCTCCTGGCGATCGCATACGGACTCAACGCGCTCGAGCCTTTCGACGCCGTGACCATGTTCAAGATCCAGCGGCTCGCGAGGGGTCGGGAACGTTGGCTCGCGGACCTCAGACAGAAAGTGGAGGACGAGCGGAAGCAAGCGCAACTCTTGCGGGAGATCGTCGATGGCGAAGTGCCGAAGCCGAAGAAGAAGCCCAGACGATCAACACCGAGAAAGGGGTAAGCGATGGAACAAGCAACAGCGGCGACGGTCGAACGCTCCCGATCGAAGAAGCCGCGGATAGAGCATCTTGCGCCGAACAAACGAACGGGCGCTGAGCGATGGCGGGCGCGTTGGTACGCCAGCGGCGCTTGGGGCAAAGAGGTGTTCCGGACAGAGCGGGAGGCGAAGGCGAAGCTCCTCGAGGTCGACATGGGCAAGGCTGCGGGCACCTACACCCCGGCTGCATCAGGTCGTCAAAAGCTCCGCGACTACTTCGCGGCGTGGTTCGCCAGCAGAGACCTCGAGGAGGCGACGAGGGCCTTGTACGAGGTGCAGTGGCGACTCCACATCGCGCCGGCCCTCGGCAACGTCCAACTCAAGGCGCTCAATCGAGAACGGGTGAAGTCCTGGATCGCGGACATGCGTGAGGAAGGCGTCGGTGCTCGCACGATCGCGGCATCACATGGACTCTTGCGCGCCGTCCTGGCCGAAGCGCTCATCGACGGCAAAATCGGCTCCAACCCAGCGGCGAAGGTCGAGGTCCCGAAGCCTGAGCCCCGAGAGATGCGGGTGCTCGATGCCTCCCAACTCGCGGCACTTGCAGATGCCATCCCTCCGCGCGACCGCGCACTCGTGTTGCTGTTGGGCTACGGCGGCCTTCGCGTCGGTGAGGCGGCGGCGCTCCGTGTGTCGGACCTCGACCTGATGCGCGGCAAGGTGACGATCGCGCGTTCGATGGCAGAGGTGGGTGGCAGGCTCATCGTCGGGAGTCCGAAGACTGACCGGGTGCGCACCGTGACGCTGCCGCGGTTCTTGGTCGCCGAGCTCGAGGCGCATCTCGAAGTGTTCGGACACCCGAAGGAGCGATCCTCGCTCGTCTTCACGAGCGCCACGGGTACGCCGTTCCGTCTCAACGCCTGGCGCCGGCGAGTGTTCGGACCCGCGCAGGTGGCTGCAGGCATCGTGCCCGAGCCCGGATCCGATGAGGCTAAGGCGGAGGGTGCATCCAAACCGATCCGCGTCCACGATCTCCGGCACAGCGCGGCGGCGCTCGCGATCGAGGCGGGGGCGCATCCCAAAGCGATCCAAGAGATGCTCGGTCATTCGAAGATCACGACGACACTCGACACTTACGGACACCTGCTGCCCGGCTTGGGCGACGCGCTGGCTGATCGGCTCGATGAAACGTTCCGCGAGGCTGCAGCACGGCCGGCGGCAGTCGCTGTCTCACTGAACCAGGCCCGAGCCACTAGGGAAGGGTGACGGTGTGGCTGATCTCACCTATGGGCAGGTATTCCTCACCAGTTTGGCTAGCGGCGCCGTTGGTGGGCTGATCGTCGCGGTGTCGTCCTACGCGATAGCTCGGTTGACAGGGCGTCAGCATCGCGTGGATGCCGCTGAGGATCGAGCACATCAACTCGAGCTCGCGAGGCGTGCCCGACTACACGACCTCAGGGTTAGCGTCTACTTCGAAGCCTTGGAGCTGATCGAGGTATGGAGGGAGATCCTCGCCCAGATGGACCCGGCCTGGGAACCGGATTCGGATGAGCCGCCACTGGCAATCCCCGACGGCTCGACGGTTCGCAACATGCAGGCCAAGCTTGTCGGCTGTGGGAGCCCGGAGGTGATAGCGGCGCACGGCTCATGGGAGGAGAACAGACGGCAGTACGAGCGGCTCCTCGAGCAGTACCTCGCTGCGCCACGCGACAAGCTGGACTCCATCGGAGCAAAGGCTCTTGAGGCTGGGAAGCGGCTCAACCTCTCCGTCGGTCTGGTTCAGCAAGCGATTCACGACGAGCTCACGGCGTAGCACGGGCGAGTTGGGCACGAGTAGGGCAAGTGCCACTCGTCTCATGCGTCGCTGACGCTCAACGCCTTCTACCCCGTTTCAGCCTCTGAGCAGGGCGTTTGGAAGAACCGCAGGTCAGGCGGGGTGAGTCACAAACGGCAGGATGTGCCTGGCAGCCAAGAGGTCCGGGGTTCGAATCCCCGTGGGTCCACCAGGAAGCACCGCACTCGATTGTGAGGGTTCGGCACGTCTGTCCCACGACCTCACAAGCACCGCACTCGATGGCGCCGGTGTCGCTCGGGCCGCGACCTCAAGCCCAGCGATGCCGGAGTCCCGCACGGCCTCTAGCCCACAACAGCGTCGATCGGTGCGTGACCCCGGGGACCGCTCACGGCTGGCGAGCGGGAAGGTACATCCAGGCCTGGTCGGTAGGGATGATCGATCCGTCGTAGCCGCCCGTGAGGAGGACGCCGTCATCTCCGACCAGCGTTGCGGTGAGGAAGAGCCTGTCGCCCTCCAGGTCGCCCGGCACATCTTCGAAACGCCTCGTGACCGGGTCGAAGCGCTCAGCCTGCGGAGCACCTCCGGCTACGAAGACGGAACCGTCCCTCAGGGACACGACCGAACCGGCGAGCTTGTACCGCGCCCAGTGCATCCTCGGACCGGGAGCGAACATCCCGCGCTCGGGGTCGTAGATCTCCGTGCTGGCGTACAACCGATCCCCCTCCACGTCAGCAGCACCACCGATCACCATCACCGTGCCGTCACGCAGAGCTACTGCCGCGGACTTGTACCGCGGGATGTTCATCGAGCCCGTCCGCTCGAACCGTCCAGTCTCGGGATCGTAGATCTCGGCGGACGCGACGACTCTCCCGCCCGACAGGCCACCCGCGATCAGGACGCGACCGTCCTTCAGGCGGGCGGCGGCGTATGCGCCTCGTGGTTCGCTCAAGGAACCGGTTCTCGTGACCAGGTCACCATCGGGGTCGAACAGGTCGGCCGAGGCGGTCGTGGGCTCGTTATCGAGGAAGCCGCCGGCCAGGAGAACTCGGCCGTCATCTAACGACACCGCTGTGAACCCGGCTCGAGGGGACGTCATCCCGGGGCCGGCGGAGAACCGACCGCTCTTGGGCTCGTACAACTCCGTCGTCTCGAGCACACCGTCGGCTCCCCATCCTCCGGCCAGCAGCACGCGGCCATCGTCTAGCAGAACCGCGATGTGATCGTCCCGGAAACCGGCCAGGTCTCCCGTCGTACGAAACACACCGGTCTCGGGATAGAACAGCTCCGCCGTACTGCCTCCTGTACTCCCCAGTTCGCATCCGGGGTCCGAACACCCGCCCGCGACGAGGACCGTCCCGTCATCGAGTCGCGTGCTTGACTGCACGGCCCTAGGCGACGACATCGTCGCGATAGGCACGATCTGACCCTCGATCCTCTCGGGAGCCATGCTGGCCGAAGGTTCTGGCGCCGCGGGCGACGGTGACGGTGTGGGATCCGATCGGTCGCACGCGCAGAGGAGTATGGCGAGCAAGGCACTCATCAGCCGAAGGCTCCGGATCCCAAGCAACACGCCACACTCCCCACACCACTAGGCGCTCTGCCAGAGGTTACGAGAGGTCAGCGAGAGGATGCTCGTCAGAGCGTTCTGTTCGTAGGTCGGAGAGGGATCAGGCCCCGAGGGTGTACGGGCGCGCCGCGCTACCGAGCACCCAAGGCGTCGACCACAGAAGGGCTCCATCCGGGAGCGACGCGTTCCCGGAGACGCTCCTCTCTCTTATGCGCTCGATCGAGGGGATCGAGGCGACAGATCTCGTAGACCTTTGCTGCCATCTCAGACGGCGAGAACGGTTTCGTGATGTAGTCATCCGCGCCTGCCTTCCACCCTTCGACGCGGTCTTGCACACCGACCCGTACGCTCAAGAGCACGACGGGGAGTTCGCGCATCCGCTCATCCTCACGGATCCTGCGCAAGACCTCGAACCCGCTGATGCTCGGGAGCATCACATCGAGAACAACTGCGTCGGCGCCGTCCGCGGCGAGGATCTCGAGGCCTTCCCGTCCGCTCGCCACCGCAAGGACCTGATCGCCATCTACTCTGAATGCGATCCGGCAGAGCAGGCGGACGCCGGGGTCGTCATCGATCACTAGGATCCGCATCGGCGGGGTCCTCCCGGGTGGGGCATAGGATTAGTCTCGGCACGGCGACATGGACTTCCATATGGTTCGCTCGGGGCAACCTCTAGTCACCCGTTCGGACGACAGCCCATGTATCCCTCCCGCCTATCTCCCGTGGGAGTGCCGCAGTCGGCCGAAGGCTGGATCGGCCTACGGACCCTGGAATGACCGCCGGTCCTCGACGCCGCCCGCTCCGTCGAGGACGACCACGTCGCCCGGTGGGTTCGCCTTCGCTAGGGCCGCGGCTCGTACGACGGCCCGCATCTTCTCGTCGAACCGCTCGACCTCCTGCCCGTCGAAACGCACGACCCACGAACCATCGATAGGGACGACCCAGTACTCGTTCGTCATGTTTGGTCAGTGAAACACCTTGACGGGAACACCGCCACCCAGGCGGGGTGTTCAAGGGCCTGCGCCGTCCCTCCGATGGGAGAGGGATGGCTCCAGGAACCGGCGCCCCTCCCGTCGAGGATCGCGCGGACCGTTGGACGGATACGTTCCTCCTGCTCGGTCCGCGGGTCCCGTCGTACCTGGCCGCGATCCTGATCGGGCTCGGGCTCCTCTTCTGTTACGTCTTCACCTATCGACTCGGGGGTGCCTCCTCGGTGGCGCCCGGATGGTTCTCTCTGATGGTGCTCCCGGCGGCGGCGCGGTTCCGGTACAAAGGGGCGCTGCTCACCGCCATCGGCGCGGCGATCCTGGCCGGCCCGCTGATGCCTCTCGACGTGAGCACCGGCACGCCGCAGCCTGAGAGCGTCTGGCTGGGCCGAGGTCTCACGTTCGTCGTGATCGGGATCGTTACTGCAGCCCTGGTCGAGCGAGTACAGGCGGCCCGACGGCGGCAACTCGAACTCGCCCGCCGCGAGCTCGAGCTGGCTCGCGAGCAGCGCGACCTTGCCACCAGGAAGGCAGCGGTGATCGCCACGGTGTCGCACGAGTTCCGGACTCCGCTCACCGTCATATCGGGGGTCGCCCGAACCCTGGAGTACCACGGGATGGTCTCTTCCGAGGGTGAGCCGTTGCTGGGTGGACTGTCCGATGCCGCTCGCCGCCTTACGGACCTGGTGACGACGGTCGGGGCGGTCATGGAACACGACGATACGTTCCTGCGGCTCGAGCCGATCGTCACCAGAGAGTTGCTCGACCAGATCATCGGCGATCTGGGATTGCGCGATCCCCACAGCCGGGTCATCGTGCTTATCGACCGACATGCCGAGCTCGCCGTTTCCGATCGGCGGATGCTCGGACAGCTCCTTCGTCACATCATCGAGAACGCAGTCAAGTTCTCGCCACCGAACGAACAGGTCGAGGTCAGCTTGGAGCGCGACGCGGCGCGGCTGCTGATCCGGGTGGCTGACCGAGGCGCCGGGATCGAGGGCGACCTCCTCGAGCGATGGGATCCCTTCACGCAGGGCGACCAATCGATGACGCGAACCAGCTCGGGCTTGGGGCTCGGCCTGTTCGCGGCCGCCAGGTTGGCCGAGATCCTAGGTGGCTCGATCGAGCTTCGCCCTCGGCTGGGCGGCGGAACCGTGGCGGACATCTTGGTGGACGCGCCGGACCCAGCGGCCGACGTTTCTTCCACGGGCGTGCTACCGGATCTGACCGCGAGCTGACCGTACGGCTTGCATCCCAGGCCGCACCGGGTCTAGGGTCGGACGGACGTGTCTCGCTCCATGCGGCTCGGAGTTCCGGCATTGGTCGCCACCCTGGCGCTGATGTCGCTCGCGCCCGCGGAGGGGCAGGCCGCCGGGGTCACCGTCCACATCAACAAGATCGACGAGGGCTTCAACGCCCTGCCGGGCGCCACCATCACGCTCTACCGGGACGACCCGCCCGTTGGCGGCGGGCCGCCGAAGGGCGCCGAGGACACCGTCGTGATCGGCACGTGCACGACGGGCGCGAACGGACAGTGCGACATCACGAACGTCTCGGCCGGCGACTACTGGGTCTCGGAGACCACCACCCCATCCGGGTACGACCCGGCCGCGGACAGCCAGCTCAAGGTCAAGAAGAAGAACCGTGAGGTCACTCTCCAGAACATCAAGCAGGGGTCGAGCAGCCGCGTGAACGACCCGACGGGCGACACCGCGGTTGGGGATGGGACCAACATCTCGCAGTTCGCTCCCTACGTCGAGATCGGGAAGAACCACGTCCTTATCGTCTTCAACGACTCGACGGGGTTCGATCAAGCGGACGGAATCTCCGGGATCGGAGCCGCCCTCTCCAGCAACGGTGGCCGCGACTTCGTCGATCTGGGAGAGGTCCCGACCGGGGCGGCTTCGAACTACCTGCTCAGTGAGCCGACGGCCATCTACGACCGATCCAACGGGGCATTCCTCCTCGCTGCCGATTCGTTCGTGCTGGACGGGCAGGACGTGACCGCTCCGATCCTCGTGTTGCCGTTCGACCCTCTGAAGTCGGGGTTCGAGGAGCCGATCAACACCTTCCCCGGGATCCCGCTATACCCGGCAAATGCGCACACCCCATCCTTCGCCCGGGATGACTTCCCGGGGAGCCCGCACCGTAACAATCTGTACCTGTCGTTCACGCTCTCGAACGGCTCGGGCGGGAGCGAAGGCATGATCACGCGCTCGACGGACGGCGGACAGACCTGGTCGGTTCCGCTCTCGGTCACAGGGCCGGGCAACTTCGACTTCTTCGGCTCGACGGTCGATCGCTCTGGGTACGTGAACTCGAGGTGGGGTGACTACTCATCGGTCGACGTCTTCGACATCGAGTTCAGTCGGTCCGTCGACGGCGGCGAGACGTTCTCGCCGCCTGTCTCCGTAGCCTCGAACCTGCCGAGGAGCGGAACGTTCGGGAGCTGTGGCGGCTCGCCGCGCCGCGTCTACCTGGGGCAGATGCACGCCGCGGAGGCCCCCAGCATGGTCTTCGATCCCCATTCCCCGGATCGCGGCGTGATCGTCGCTACCGTCCACGGCGCGGGCCCCGACGAGGCGGACATCGTCGTCTCCAGCACCACCGACGGAGGGAAGACCTGGTCGGCCACCGAGACTTTGTACCCGTCTGCGGGGGGCCAGTTCTATCCGACGGCTGCGATCACTCCGGACGGCCGGATCGGGATCGGGTTCTACCAGCAGGTCGAAGGGACGTCGCAGTTGAACGCCGCCATGTCCGTCCACGATGTGTTCTGGGAAGACCGATTCACCGCGGAGCTGAGAGGAACCTCGATCCTGAGCGAGGAGCCCTTCGCGCTCTCCCAGATGAACCCTCAGTTCGACTCCGCCTACAGCGATTGCTTCGGTGTGGAGGAGTTCGATTTCGCGGCGCCCGGCTCCGGGTTCTCAGTGGCGTGGACGGATATGCGCGACCCTGGTCCGCTCGGCAACAACGGCGTGGACCCGAACATCTACTTCGAGGAGTTCGAGGGCTGGTCCGTCCCGACCGCGACGACGCTTGTCGTGAGGAAGGGTGCACGGAAGCTGAAGGTCAGAGGCGCGGTGAGCCCGTCACCCTACGCGCCCGTCTTGATGAACGTGCGCCTGCTGGTCGACACGGGTGGCGGTTTCGTGAAGGTCGATCGCGTGCGACCTCGGCTGAACGACGCGGGAAGGTACAGGGCGAGGCTCGATCGCGTGCAGGACGACACCTGGTGCATGATCGTCGCGAAGTTCCGCGGCTCCGACGGCCGTCTGCCCAGTACGGCCAGCAAGACGTTCCGCTGCTGAGCGTCGGTAGACTCCGCTCCATGAGGATCCTGGTCGTCGGCGCAGGCGGTGTCGGCTCCGCTTTCGCGCCGATCGCGGCCCGGCGTGACTTCTACGAGCACATCGTGTTCGCCGACATCGACGAGTCGAAGGCGCGCTCAGTCGTGGATCGGTACGACCAAGGGGGCAGGTTCTCGGCTGCCCGGATCGACGCGACCGACGCCACGCAGATCGCGGACTGCGCGAGGTCCAACGGTTGCGACGCCATCCTCAACGCGGCCGACCCGCGCTTCGTGATGCCGATCTTCAGCGGAGCTCTGGAGGTGGGTGCAACTTACCTGGACATGGCGATGTCACTTTCGGAGCCCCACCCTGAGGAGCCTCACCAGCAGACGGGCAAGAAGCTCGGCGATGATCAGTTCGCGATCGCCGATGTCTGGGAGAACCGGGGACAGCTCGCGCTGGTCGGCGTTGGCGTGGAGCCGGGCGCCGCGGATGTGTTCGCGCGTTACGCTTCGGACCAGCTGTTCACCTCGATCGACGAGATCGGTGTCCGCGACGGGGCCGACATCCAGATCGAGGGTCACGTGTTCGCGCCGACGTTCTCGATCTGGACGACGATCGAGGAGTGCCTTAACCCACCGGTCATCTGGGAGAAGGAGCGAGGCTGGTTCACGACGGAGCCGTTCAGCCAGCCCGAGGTGTTCGACTTCCCGGAAGGGATCGGGCCTGTCGAGTGCGTGAACGTCGAGCACGAGGAGGTCCTGCTCGTGCCGCGTTGGATCGACTGCAAGCGCGTGACGTTCAAGTACGGCCTGGGCGACGAGGTGATCGGCGTGCTCAAGACCCTGCAGAAGCTGGGTCTGGACAAAACGTCGCCCGTTCGCGTGCGAGGAGGCGAGGTTTCTCCTCGTGACGTCGTGGCCGCATGCCTTCCGGACCCCGCGAAGCTGGGCGATGTCATGACCGGCAAGACGTGTGCCGGCACGTGGGTCACGGGTACGGGCAAGGATGGGAGTCCGCGTGAGGTCTACCTGTATCACGTGGTCGACACCGAGGAGACATGGGCGCGCGACGGCGCGCAGGCCGTGGTCTGGCAGACGGCGATCAACCCGGTGATCGCCCTGGAGCTGATCGCTAACGGCACCTGGTCTGGCGCCGGGGTCCTGGCCCCAGAGGCGTTCGAACCGCAGCCGTTCCTGGATCTGCTGACGGAGTACGGATCGCCGTGGGGCATGCAGGAGCGAACACCCGCGGGCTGACCGCCCTAGACGATCACGACCTCCAGGCCCGGGATGCGATCGAAGTCGTGGTCGCGCGTGTAGACCGGGATGTCGTGAACGATGGCGGTCGCCGCGATCAACCCGTCCACCACGTGTGGCCGGCTCGCGAGCCGCTGGGTGATGGCCGCGATCTCGCCGTACTTCACCGCTGTCCTGCGATCGATCGGGAGCGCCATGTAGAGCTCTTCCACCAGCGCCAGTCGGGCTACGCGACGCGACCGGATGGCGGCGGTTCGAGCGGTGACCGCGCCTCGATGGAGCTCGGCGATGCTCATCACCGATACGCCATAGATGCCGGGCAGCCTCAGGCCTTCTTCGGTCTCGGCGATCAGCACCGACGTGTCGAGGATGGCGTCAACGGTCAGCGCTTCGGCTCCCAAGGGTCATCGTCTTCTATCAGGCCTTCGATCCGCGCATCCTCGGCATACCCGGCGTCGACCGGGGTCTCCGCGATGATCCTCAACAGCTCGGAACCAGGGACCCAGGTCCGGCGGCGGCCGACCGGAACAAGATCGGCGACCGGGCGGCCGTCGACGGTCACGCGGATGGTCTTGCCCTCTTCCTCCACCTCGCGCAGAACCCTCCCGATGTGGTTGCGCAGCTCACGCTGGGGGATCGTACGATCAGGCTCAGACATGCTACGAGCGTAGCACTTCGTAGCACGCCGGCGCTCAGGTGTCCCTGCGCCAGATCGATGCCTCTTCGAGACAACAGCGAGGGCAGATCATCACGCTGGAGCGTTTCCGCGCCACGGTCCAGGCAGCGGAGGGCACCCCCACGACCTGGGGTGAGATGCCCGAACGGGCATCCCTGCGAGCTAAGGTCAGCGATCCACGCGGCCAAGCCCCTGCCCGGGCTGAGCGCGCGGTCGCGTTCGTTACCATGCACGGACCATGCGCAGGTACGACGCTTCCGAGATCGAGCCGAAGTGGCAGCGGGTGTGGGAGGAGGAGGGCCTCTACCGAGCCTCCGACGATCCGGACGACCCGCGCCCGCGCTTCTACGCGCTCGACATGTTCCCCTACCCCTCCGGCGACCTGCACATGGGCCATGCGGAGGCGTTCAGTGGCGGGGACGCCGTGGCTCGTTTCCGCGCGTTGCAGGGCTACAACGTCATGCACCCGATCGGGTGGGACTCGTTCGGTCTGAACGCTGAGAACGCGGCGATCAAACGTCAGATCCATCCCAAGGAATGGACCTACGCCAACATCGATCAGCAGGCGGCGTCGTTCAAGCGGATGGGGATGTCGTTCGACTGGTCCCGGATGCTGCGGACGAGCGACCCCGAGTACTACCGGTGGACCCAGTGGCTGTTCCTGAGGTTCTTCGAGCGCGGCCTGACGTACAGGAAGAACGCTCCCGTCAACTGGTGCCCGAAGGACCAGACGGTCCTGGCGAACGAGCAGGTGATCCAGGGTGCGTGTGAACGCTGCGGGACGCCGGTCGAGCGCCGCGATCTGACGCAGTGGTTCTACAAGATCACCGACTACGCGCAGCGGCTGCTGGACGACATCGACACGCTGGTCGAGTGGCCCGAGCGCGTCCTGACCATGCAGCGGAACTGGATCGGCCGCAGCGAGGGTGCATACGTCACGTTCAAGATCGAGGAGACCGGCGACGAGGTCAGGATCTTCACCACCCGACCGGACACGCTCTGGGGCGTCACCTTCTTCGTGTTCGCAGTGGAGCACCCGCTGGTGCAGAAGTTGGCAGAGCTGGGCGGCACCTGGGAGGAGGTTCGGCCGCTGATCGACGAGGTTCGCGCCACGCCGCTTACCCACCGCGAGCAGGCCGACACCAAGGAGGGCGTGGCGCTCGGCGTTCACGCGGTGAACCCGGTGAACGGCGAGAGGGTGCCGTGCTATGTGGCGCCCTACGTTCTGATGGAGTATGGAACGGGCGCGATCATGGCCGTGCCCGGTCACGACGAGCGCGACTTCGCGTTCGCGCGCGAGCACGGCTTGCCGGTCCGAGTGGTGATCCAGCCCGACGGCGTCGAGGCCCTCGATGGCGACACCATGCCCGACGCCTACCCGGGCGAGGGCTCCATGGTCAACTCCGGACCCTTCGACGGTGAACGCACGCCCGACTCGATCGCGAAGGTGGCTGCGTGGCTGGCCGACGAGGACCGGGGCGAGGCGGCGGTGACGTTCCGGCTGCGCGACTGGCTCCTCAGCCGTCAGCGCTACTGGGGCGCGCCGATCCCCATCGTCCATTGCGAGGTATGCGGCGAGGTCGCGGTGCCCGACGCCGACCTGCCTGTGCTGCTGCCGGACGACGTCGACTTCCAGCCCGGGGGAGAGTCGCCGCTGGCGCGACATCCGTCTTGGTCCAAGGTCGTCGTGTCCGAACTGCGGTCGCGACGCGCGGCGCGACACCGACACCATGGACACGTTCGTCGACTCGTCTTGGTACCTCTTCCGGTACTGCTCGCCCGGGTACGAGGAAGGGCCGTTCCGGCGCGAGGACGTCGATCGGTGGATGCCGGTCAGCCAGTACACCGGCGGGGTGGAGCACGCGATCCTGCACCTGCTCTACACGCGCTTCTTCACCAAGGTGCTGTTCGACATGGGCCTGGTGGGATTCACGGAACCCTTCCCCCGCATGATGAACCAGGGTCAGGTGATCTTCGGCGGAGCCTCCATGTCCAAGACGTTGGGGAACATCGTGGAGCCCATGCCCATGGTCGAGCGATGGGGCGCCGACACAGTGCGCCTGATCATGCTGTTCGCGGGGCCGTTCGAGGACGACATCGACTGGAAGCTGATCGCCGGCGATCCCGACAAGCGGCCGGGCGTGACGGCGTGGCTGGGGAGGGTGTTCGCGGTGATGGACGAGTTGGTCGCGCGGGGCACCGATGTCGAGGAGTCGTCGTCGCTACGACGGCTGACCCATCGCACCATCAAAGGGGTGACGGAGGATCTTGAGCGGTACCGCTTCAACACCGCCATCTCCAAACTGCAGGTCCTGACGAACGAGATGCGGGCGTCGCTCGACGCGGGGGGCGGTGCGATGGGGGCGGCGAGCGTGCTCCCGCAGCTCCTGGCGCCGTTCGCGCCGTACGCGGCCGAGGAGCTCTGGCGGGAGGTCCTGGGCAACTCTTCATCGGTCCACGTCTCGTCGTGGCCGGGATTCGACGCCGATCTGGCGGCCGAGGACACCATGACTCTGATCGTCCAGGTCGACGGCAAGCTGCGCGACAAGGTCGAGGTGCCGGCCGACGCTTCGGAGGAGACGTGCCTGGAGCTCGCGCGCGGATCCGAGAGCGCGATGCGAGCGATCGCCGGCCGCCAGGTCGCGAAGGAGATCGTTCGCGCGCCGAAGCTCGTCAACTTCGTCACCGGCTGAAGTTCGCCGTGGGCGTGACCTCGGTCACGGTAACGAAGCACGCAGGCGCATACGGTCGCGCCCATGTCGGTTCGCGAGCGGCTGGATGGTCTCTCACGAGGTGAGCTCACCGGGCTGATCGTGGTCCTGGTGATCACGCTGGGCGGAGCTGGGCTGTGGTACATGCGCTCCCTGCCCAAACCCATCCAGCTCGCGGAGTCCCCGGGCGGGGGCACGGCGGAAGAGGTCGGGGTTGAGTCGCCCGGCGCCTCGCCCTCCGCAGCGTCCGTGATCGTCGACGTGGCCGGGTGGGTGAAGCAACCGGGCGTCTACGAGCTGTCGGCCGGCGACCGCGTGATCGACGCCATCCAACGGGCGGGCGGCGCCCGCAAGGGCGCGGAGCTGTCCGCGCTCAACCTGGCGGCGCCGCTCATCGACGGGAGCCAGATCCTGGTGCCGAAGGCCGGCGCGGCCCCCGGAGCGCCCGGGTCGGGAACGGCGCCCGGTGGGACCGCTCTGATCAACGTCAACACGGCCAGCGCCACCGAGCTGGAGGCGCTCCCCGGGATCGGTGAGGTCCTTGCCGCCACCATCGTGCAGTACCGGACCGAGAACGGGCCGTTCGCCTCCGTGGATCAGCTGGAGGACGTGAGCGGCATAGGGCCGGCGACGCTGGAAGACATCCGCGACCTCGTCACGGTGTGAACCGGCGGTGATCCGTTGAACGGCTGGATCGCGCCTGTTGCGGCGGCGGCCTTCTGGGCGGGTCTGTTGCAGTGGGCGTCGATCCGGTCGTGGGCCTCGCCATGGATGGCGCTCGCTGTCGGCGCAGCGGCTCTTGTCGGCGCCTGGTTGGCAACGCCGCCGCAGGTGCAGCCGGGAGCCGCCGGCCCTTTAGAGCGGAGCGGGCTCGTGGCGCCGCAGCCTGCTGCCGCGGCGGCGCTCGCCGCACCTACCGCCGACCCTCGCCGAGCGAAGTGGCCGGCTGTTGCACTCGCCGTTCCCGGGCTCATCGCGCTCGGCGTTGGGTGGGGTGGGGTCCGAGATGCGCGGATCGACGCGTCGATGCTCGCCCGTCTCCCGCCGGGTGGGGTGACGGCGACCGGAACGCTCCGAGCGGACCCCGGCACGTCGTCGTTCGGCTGGTCGGCTGTCATGGACGTGGTCGAGGTGCGGTGGACCGGGGGAGCGGCCTCGATCCATGAGCCGCTGTGGGTGAACGGCGACGGCGATCCACCTTCCGCCGTCAGGGGCGACCTGATCCGGATCGAGGGTGGGCTCCGGGTGCCCGACGATCCGGGGTTTGCCGAGTCGCTTCGCCGGCGAGGGATCGCGGTCTCGCTCTCGGCGTCGGAGGTGGCCCGGCTCGGTCCGTCGCCGAGCGCGTTCGTCCGCATGACGCAGGTGGTCCGGGGTTTCGTCGGCCGTTCCATCTCAAGGCTGTTCCCCCCGAAGGAGGCAGGGCTGCTGCTCGGACTGGTCCTGGGCGACGACTCGCAGCTGGACCCCGGGCTCGCGCGCGATTTCCATGCCTCGGGCCTGGGGCACCTATTGGTGGTGTCCGGTGAGAACGTCGCCATGGTGATGGCGCCGATCCTGGCGCTGGCCGCGCTCCTGGGCCTCACCCGATGGCCGCGGTTCCTCCTGTGCCTCGGAGTGGTGGTGTTCTTCGTGGTGCTGACGGGCGGCGAGCCCTCGGTCATGCGCGCCGGCGTGATGGCGACGATCGCGCTGATCGGCACGCTGATGGGGCGCCCGCGGGATGCGGGTTCGGTTCTTGCGGCGGCGGTCCTCGCGCTGATCGTCCTGGATCCCGGGCTCGTCTGGGAGATCGGGTTCCAGCTCTCGGTCGTCGCGACCGCGGGGATGGTGGCGCTCGCGACGCCGATCGCCCAGCATCTGCGGTTCGTGCCCCGGCCCGTGGGGCTGGCCGCCGGGGCCACGCTCGCGGCGCAGCTGGCCGTCACACCGATCCTGTTGTTCCACTTCCATGCCGTTCCTGGCGTCTCGGTTCCGGCCAACCTCTTGGCGTTCCCCGCCGTCTCACCCGCGCTCCTGTTGGGGATCGCGGCGGCCGGGTTCGGGCTGGTCCTGATGCCGGTGGGTCGGCTCGTGGCGTTCTTGGCACTCGTGCCGATGCGCTATCTGGAGATGGTCGCCGACCGGTTGGCGAAAGCCCCCATCGCGTCGGTCACCTCCTGGGCCGGGATCCCGGTGTTGGTGGTCGGCTTCGCGGTCGTGATCGGCGTGGCCTGGTGGATGCGAACAGGCCGTCGGCTTCCCCGGCCCGTCCTCACGGCGATCGTCGCGGCCCTGCCCTTCCTGGTCTGGTCCACGGCTCTGAGCGTAGGTCCGCCCACCGGGCTGGTCGTGCGCTTCTTCGACGTTGGACAGGGTGATTCGGCGCTGATCAGCACTCCGGAAGGCGCCAACGTGCTGGTCGACGGCGGCCCCGACGAGGAGCAGGTCGCGACCGAGCTCGCGGCGCTTGGCGTCAAGCGGCTCGACCTGGTCGTTGCCAGCCACCCGCACGCCGACCACATCGTGGGTCTGCCGGCCGTTCTCGCGCGCATCCCCGTGGGGATGCTCCTGCAGCCGGACTGCGGGGAGACCTCGTCGATCCAGGCCGACCTGGATCGAGCCATCCGGGACGAGAGGATCCCCGAGCGACACCCGGTGGCCGGCGACATGTTCACCGTGGGCGAACTCCGCCTCGAAGTCTTGTCTCCCGACCGTTGCTGGAGCGGGACGGAGTCCGACACGAACAACGATGCGATCGTGCTCCTCGTCTCCTACCGGAAGGACGCCGTCCTGTTCGCGACCGAGCCCGAAGAGCCCGCCCAGGAGTGGCTCCTGGAGTCCGGTGCGTCGTTGGATGCCGAGCTCTTGAAGGTGCCCCATCACGGAGCCGCGACATCGATCCCCGAGTTCTTCCAGACGGTGGGCGCCGAAGTGGCGGTCGTGAGCGTCGGCGAGAACACCTACGGTCATCCGGTCCCCGGGACCCTGGAGGCGATCCGGGCCGCGGGCGCGCAGGTCTGGAGAACCGACCAGCACGGCGACATCATCGTGACCTTCGGGAGTCAGGGGATCTCTGTACGATCCGATCGATGACCGCCGCCTCGCGACCCCCTATACATCTCCTTTGGGGCGAGGACGACTTCTTGCTGCGCGAGCGGGCGTTCGAGCTGTTCGGGGAAGTGCGGCCGACCGACGTGGATGCCGCCGAGTGGCAGGGGAGCGAACTCCAGGACCTGGCCACGCCGTCGCTCTTCGGTGAGCCCCGCGCTCTCCTGATCTCCGACGCCAAGAGCCTGCCTAGAGAGGCTCTCACGGAACTGGCCGCCTACCTGTCGGCGCCCGACCCGGAGGCGCCGCTGGTCATCTGTGCGGTGGTAGGGGACAGAGCCAAGGTTCCCGCCGCGCTGGACAAGCTGGTCAAGCCGGTCGGCACCGTGACCGAGGTGAAGATCGCCAAGAAGGATCTGGAGCCCTGGCTGATCCAGCGGGCCAAGCGGGAAGGGCTGGACATCGTTCCGCCCGCCGTGCACGCCTTGGTCGAGACGCTCGGCGAGGAGCCGGGCGCGCTCGTGGCCGCACTCCGTCAGCTCGGCTCGGCTTTCGCCGACACGAAGATCACGCCGCAGATAGTGGCCCAGCAGTTCCGAGGGCTCGGAGAGCAGAAGGTGTGGGATCTGTGCGACCGGGCGTTCGCGAAGGACCTGCCCGGTGCCATCCGATCCCTACGGTCGATCGAGGAGGGGCGCGACGACGCGCTGATGGTGCTGGGCGGGATCGCCGCTCGGCTGCGCGACCTGATGAAGGTGCGGGCGCTGCCCGACAGGATGCCGCCTGCCGAGATGGCGCGCGCGGCCGGACTCCGGTTCGATTGGCAGGCTCGGCGCTACCAGCAGCAGGCGCGGAACTACTCGATGGCTCAGCTGATCGTGCTCCACGAGAGATTGGTAGAGGCGGACCGGGCCATGAAGTCGGGTGCGAGCAGCGACGTGGTGATGCCTGTACTGGTCGCGGCGATCGCCGCAGAGTAGGAGCGGGGTTACTCGGCTACTCGGCCGAAGCGCCGACCTTGTTGGCGGCCTTGGCCAGCCGTGACTTGCGACGAGCGGCGGTCCGCTTGTGGACGATCCCGCGGGAGGTGGCCTTGTCCAGCGCCTTGGCGGCCTCGCGCTGACGGGCCGCGGCGGCCTCGGCGTCGCCCTCCGCCACGGCGCTGTGGACCTTCTTGGTCGAGGTCTTCAGCGCGGTGCGGACGGCCTTGTTGCGCTCGGCGCGCTTGGCGTTCGAGCGGTTCCGCTTGATCTGGGACTTGATGTTCGCCATGAGAGTGCCCGAGTCTACCAGCGACCCGATGCTCGGCCGCCCGGCCCCCGTACCATGGGTGGCGCTGTGACCGACACCTCCCACATCCGGAACTTCTGCATCGTGGCGCACATCGACCACGGCAAGTCCACGCTGGCCGATCGGCTGCTGGAGATCACCCACACCGTCGAAGGCCGCAACATGCGGGCCCAGTACCTGGACAAGATGGACCTGGAGCGAGAGCGCGGCATCACGATCAAGGCCCAGTCGGTCCGATTGGCGCACGACGGGTTCGAGCTGAACCTGATCGACACGCCCGGGCACGTGGACTTCACGTACGAAGTGTCGCGATCGCTCGCCGCCTGTGAGGGCGCGATCCTGCTGGTCGACGCGGCCCAGGGGTTGGAGGCGCAGACCCTGGCCAACTACCACCTGGCGCGCGACGCCGGCCTGGTGATCGTGCCGGCGATCAACAAGATCGACCTACCGGCGGCTGAGCCGGACCAACGGGCCAAGGAGCTGGCCACGCTCCTGGGCCGAGACGAGGACGAGATCCTTCGGATCTCGGCGAAGACCGGCGAGGGCGTTCCGGAGCTGCTCGCTGCGGTGATCGCTCAAGTGCCGCCTCCGGTCGGCGATCCCACTAAGCCGGTTCGCGCCCTGATCTTCGACTCCATGTTCGATGCGTATCGCGGGGTGATCACGTACGTCCGCGTGCAGGAGGGCGTCCTGCCTTCGAACGCGCGGATCAAGATGTTCGCGACGCGTGTGGAATCCGAGGCCGAGGAGACCGGCGTGAACGCGCCCGAGCCCACACCGGTGCCGCAGCTGGGGCCCGGCGAGGTCGGCTACCTGGTGACGGGGCTGAAGGACGTCCATCAGGCGAAGGTTGGGGACACGATCACGCTCGCGGGCAAGGCCGGCGCGTCCGAGCCGCTGCCCGGCTATCGCGAGCCGAAGCCGATGGTGTGGTCCGGGCTCTTCCCAGCGGAGGGCGGTGACTACTCCGAGCTACGCGAGGCTCTCGACAAGCTGAAGCTCTCGGACTCGGCGCTCGTGTACGAGCCTGAGACCTCCATGGCGCTCGGCTTCGGGTTCCGCGTGGGGTTCCTGGGACTGCTCCACATGGACATCGTGCGCGAACGTCTGGAGCGGGAGTTCGGGCTGCAGCTGATCTCGACCGCGCCGAACGTGGAGTTCCATGTGTTCAGGGGCGACGAAGAGATCGTGGTTCACAACCCGTCCGAGATGCCGTCCGGGGGGGACCACGACCGTGTCGAGGAGCCGATCGTGTACGCCACGATCATCACGCCTGCCGACTATCTGGGGCCCGTGCTGGATCTATGCCAGTCGCGTCGCGGCGAGCAGGTCGACATGAGCTACATCACGCCCGAGCGCGTTGAGGTCCACTACATCCTGCCGCTCGCCGAGATCGTGTTCGACTTCTTCGATCAGTTGAAGTCGCGGACGCGCGGGTTCGCGTCGCTCGACTATGAGCCGTACGGCTACCAGGAGGCGAAGCTGGTCCGCGTCGACGTGCTGCTGCACAGTGAGCCCGTGGACGCGTTCAGCTCGGTGATCCATCGAGACAAGGCGTACGTCTACGGCAAGCAGATGACCGAGCGGCTGAAGGAGCTGATCCCACGGCAGCTGTTCGACGTGGCGATCCAGGCGGCGATCGGTGCCAAGATCATCGCGCGCGAGACCGTGAAGGCCAAGCGCAAGGATGTGCTGGCCAAGTGTTATGGAGGAGACATCACGCGCAAGCGCAAGCTGCTCGAGGAGCAGAAGCGCGGGAAGGCGCGGATGCGGCGCGTCGGCCGGGTGGATGTGCCGCAGGAGGCGTTCATCGCCGCGCTCCGCGTGGACGACGGCGGCGCGAAGGAGAAGAAGAAGTAGTGGACACCGTCGGCGTGTACGTCCACGTCCCGTTCTGCCTTACGCGATGCGGGTACTGCGACTTCAACGCGTACGCGGGTGTGGATCACCTGGCACCGCGTTACGTGCGGGCGTTACTGGCCGAGGCCGAGCTGGCCGCCCCCGCCTGGACCGACGACGAGGTCGTGTCGATCTTCCTGGGCGGTGGGACGCCGACCACGCTCGACGTCGCGGACCTGAAGGGCGTGGTAGCGCACCTGCGCGATCGGTTCAACGTCACTCCCGACGCCGAGGTCACGATCGAGGCGAACCCCGACACGGTGGATGAAGCCAAGCTCTCCGGGTTGTTGGCCGCCGGGTTCACGCGGCTGTCGATGGGCGCGCAGTCGTTCGATCGCGGCGTGCTCGCGGCGCTCGAGCGGGTGCACTCACCTGACGGCGTGCGGACCGCCTTCCGCGCCGCCCGCGCCGCCGGCTACGAAAACGTGAACCTCGACCTCATCTACGGCGCGGACGCCGAAGGGCTCGACTCATGGGAGCGGACGTTGCAGGAGACCGTCGACCTCGCGCCCGAACACGTCAGCGCGTACGCGTTGACGATCGAGCCGGCGACGGCGCTCGGCCGCAAGGTGCAGGCCGGCGAGGGGCCGGCACCCGATCCCGACCTTCAGGCCGACATGTTCTCGGCGGCGTGCGATCTGCTTGGGTCGGCCGGCTACCGCCACTACGAGGTGTCGAACTGGGCGAAGCCAGGGTTCGAGTGTCGGCACAACCTCGGGTACTGGGAACGTCGCGCGTACGTCGGGCTCGGGCGCCGGCGCGCACTCGTTCCGCGACGACAGGCGCTGGTGGAACGTCCGCCCGCCCGAGGAGTACATGGATCGCGTGGAGGCGGGGGAGCTGCCGACCGGCGGCGACGAGCGGCTGCAGCCGTCGGACGCCTACCTGGAAGAGGTGTTCCTGCGCTTGCGGATCCTGGAGGGCATCCCGTCTTCGTGGGTCGAGCCCGAACGTGCGCTTCCGTTCCTGGAGAGCGGCCTGTTGCAGGAGGACGAAGGATCGCTCGTGCCCACGGAGCGCGGGATGCTCCTGCTCAACGAGCTCGTCCTGGCGCTCGCTGGCAACTAGTCCGTCTCAGACTAGATGATCCCTACGCACATGGGAACGTCCGCTGAACGTCGGTCGGCAGTGGCTCATCGAACGGTGGTGATCCAACGGGCGCTTCGAAGTCCCTCGAGTCGAGGACGTGGAGCGTGCCGTCGGGGTCCAACGCGAACGTGATCTCGTGGATCTTCAGAACGGCGTCAGGAGAGTCGAACGGAACCGTCGAGCCGATCGACTGCACCAGGAGGACTTGGCCGGCCGCTCCGTTGCAGCTCAATCGCTGGGCGTTGCCAGCGTCGCCGCCGACTAGCAAGAGCGCCGGCTGGCCCGGCTGGAACCCGTACTCGGGATCACCCGGCTGCGCCACCTCGATCTGGAAGATCTCGAGGGCATCGGTTGCCATCGCTCCGGTGAGGGCGAACACGCCGAGCGCGAGTTCGGTCCCGCCCCGTTGCACGACCAGCACCTCACTGATGCCGTCTCGGTTCAGGTCGGGAGCGGAGAACACGCGGCACTCCACCTCACACACGATGGGCCCGTAGTCCTTGTCGATCTGGCCGTCGCCGTCGAGATCGATCAGCACGATATTGGGGGCATCCTCCACTTGCGGACAGCCGCCCACGTCGCTCATCTTCGTTGCGACGTAAGCGGTACCTTCGGTCTTCGTGTCCCAGAAGTGTCCGGTCACGCTCGAAACGTTGCAGACCGGGAACCCCAGCCCGAGATCCTGTCCGTTGCCGGGCGATGGGTTCGACGTCGGGCTAGGAGCGGACGAGCTCTCGATGAGCGGCTGCCAGGCCGGATCCGAGCCGACCGTCACCTTCCTCAGCTCGGTCCCGTCCGGCCGGATCGTGTAGATGCTCGTGCCTTCGGGGTCGTCACGCTGGAACGCGATCACGGTCCCATCGGGCGCCCACGTTGGGCCCTGCTCGAACGCGTGCTGGTCCGTCAAGATCCGGAGATCGGAGCCTTCGGGCCGGATAGTGGCGATCCCTCCCGCCGGGGTGTCGTCCAGTGTGTTCGGCACGCGGACGAACGCGATGAAGCTGCCGTCGGGCGACCAGGCCGGCGCGGTCTCAGCCGCGTCCGGTGTGTCGGTCATGTTGATCACAGGACCGGAGCCGTCGGCCGGGGCCGCGAAGAGGTCGAAGTTGATCGGCTCGGCGACACCGGGCAGGGGCGAGCCGGCCGCGAAGACGATCGTCGAACCGTCGGGCGACCATGAAGGCCCGGTCTCGGCCGACAGACCCGAGAGACTCGAGTCGGTGATGCGATGCGGGGCCGCGCCTTCGAGCAGCGGCGCCATCACGTACAGGCCCTCGCCGTCACCGGCGTCACCGGCGAACACCAGTTCCATCCCGTCGGGCGACCAAGCAGGGTCGCGCCCTCCCCACGACTGCCCCGTGACCCGGCGGAGCCCGGCTCCATCGATCCCCACGACGAATACCGCCGAGCCCTGTTCGTTCGTTCGGGTGAACGCGATCAGTCGCCCGTCGGGCGAGACCGCCGGCCCGGTGTCGCTCCCCCCATCTCCGGTCGTGAGCTGGCGCGCTCCGGTGCCATCGGGCTGCACGGCCCACAGGCGCTGGCCCGCGTTCCGCACCTCCGAGTAGACGATCAGCCCGTTCGCGACCGACGGCGTGTCACCGATCCCCTCCTCCGGTTCACGGAACGCGTTCCTCAGCACCGCGATGCCTCCGACCGTTCCCGCCAGCACCACGACGATCAGTGCGCCCGACTGGACCTTGCGGAGGCGAGCCCGGCGAGCCCGGCGGCGGTCGACGTGCTCGAAGGCGCCGGCCGGGCTCGCCGGACGCGCAGCCTGTTCCAGCTCGCGGGTCAGGCGATCATCCAAGCGCGACATGATCGTTCGCCTCCTCGAGTGGCTCGCCGAGCGCGGAGGCCAGCGCCTTCCGCGCTCGGAACAGCGACGTCTTCACGGTGCCCGCGTTCAGCTCCAGCGTCGCAGCGATCTCCGCGACGTTCAGTCCTAGGTAGTAGCGGAGGACCGTCACCTCACGTTGACGGCGGGGAAGATCTGCCAGCGCTCGTCCGATGTCGATCCTCGAATCGGCAGTTTCCGCTCCACCGTCGCCGACCGGCGACAAGACGACCGCATCCCGATGCCTCGCCTCCACCCGCATCCGGCGCAGCTTGCTCTTCGACAGGTTCATGGCCACCCTCGTAACCCAGGCCGGGAGGGACTCGATCTGCTCGCCGCGGCCCGAGCGCTCCCATGCGCGCGCCAGGGCCTCTTGCACCGCGTCTTCCGCGGCGGCCCGGCTGCCGGCGATCAACGCTACCCCCGCCACCAGCCGCGGGTACGTCGTCACCAGGAACTCCCGGATCGTGGGCTCGTCCAGCAGGTCGTGTGCCTCTCTCTCACCGGATCGACGCTTCAACCCTCCCAGAGGTTGACACGCGACGTGTTAGCACTCGGCCACCTGGAGTGCTACGTATCATGGGCCTATGGTCGAACGCGCCGAGCTGGGGCCCCGCAAGTCCGCGGTCCTGCATGCCATCGTCGAGGAGTACGTCCGCAGCGGCGAGCCCGTGGGCAGCGAGACGATCGCCGAGAGCGCCGGGATCGGGGTGTCCAGCGCCACGATCCGCAACGAGATGGCCGCCCTGGAGGAGCTCGGCTACCTCAAGCATCCGCACACGTCCGCCGGCCGCATCCCAACCGACATCGGGTACCGGCACTACGTGGACTCGCTCCCCGCCGGCGGCCGCCTCCGCGAGGCGCAGCGCCGCGCGATAGCGGGGTACTTCGCCGAGACGATCCTGGATCTGGAGGAGGTCTTGAAAGGGAGCGTCCAGCTCCTCTCGCGCATGACGCAGTACGCGGGCCTGGCCGTTCCGCCATCAGCCGCCGATGAGCCGATCATCCGCCTCGAGCTGATCGACATGGGTCCCACGATGATGGTGCTCGCCGTCGGCCAGCACGGACGGGTGGACAAGCGGGTGTTCGACCGGCCGGACGCGATGGACCAACGCGCGCTCGCCGAGATCGAACAACGTCTGGCTTCCCTCCGCGGCCTGACCTACACCGAGGCGCAGGTACAGCTGCTGCAGATGGCCGCGGAGGGGGCGCACGAGCGGCACGACCTGATCCTCCACGTGGCTGAGACGCTCAGGAGCGCGGACCACGGCGAGGGCGGCGCCCACATGGTGGTCGGCGGTGTCTCCAACCTTGCCGACGAGGCGCAGGCCTGGCGCCGCGAGACCCTCCGCCGTCTGTTCGAGACCCTCGAACGCGAACAGGAGATGCTTCACGTCCTTCGAGACGTGAGCGCGGCGGGCGACGCGCTGGCGGTCACGATCGGCACCGAGCACCCCAGCACCGGCGAATGGGACGCCACGTTGATCACGGCGCCGTTCAAGGCCGGGGACGCGACGATCGGCACGATCGGCGTGGTTGGGCCCACCCGCATGGACTACCTGTCGGCCATGGCGAGCGTCCGCGCGGTCGCGCGCCGGCTCTCCGAGCTTGCCACCGAGATGGATCAGTAGCCCATGGCCGCCGTACGCGATCTCTACGACATCTTGGGCGTGTCGCATGACGCCAGCCAGGACGACATCAAGCGCGCCTACCGCAAACTGGCTCGTGAGCACCACCCCGATGTGAGCGGCGCACCGGAGGCCGAGGATCGCTTCAAGGAGGTCGCCGGTGCCTACGAGATCCTGTCGGATCCCGAGAAGCGACAGCGCTACGACGCGTTCGGGCAGTCGGGTGGTCCGGCCGGGCAGCAGTTCACCGACATCCAGGACATCTTCGATATGTTCTTCGGCGGTGGGTTCACCTCCGGCGGAGGCAGGACCAGGCGTGCCTCGCGGACGCGTCGCGGCGAGGATCTGCAGACCGTCGTCACGCTCTCGTTCACCGAAGCCGCGTTCGGGGCGCGCAAGGAGCTACAGCTCGAACGGATGGCGGCCTGCGATCGCTGTCTGGGTAACGGCGCAGAACCGGGCACGGCGCCCATCGCTTGCCGCACCTGCGGCGGGTCGGGTCAGCTCCAACAGATGCGCCGCAGCATCTTCGGAACCGTGATGACGGCCGCGCCATGCCAGACGTGTGAGGGTACCGGTCAGGAGGTGCCCGACAAGTGCGAGCAGTGCTACGGCGACGGCCGGCTACGGGAACCTGCGACCGTGGCCGTCGACGTCCCCGGTGGTGTGGCCGACGGCATGGAGCTGCGCGTGGGCGGCGCGGGGAACGCCGGGCGGGCCGACGGTCCGGCGGGCGACCTCTTCGTGGGGATCCGCGTGGAGCCGTCGCTCGCGTTCGAACGACGAGGCCAGGATCTGCTGGCGATCCTGGATCTGTCCATGACGCAGGTTACGCTCGGGGCCGATGTCGAGATCGAGACGCTGGACGGGGTCGAGCACATACGGATCGATCCGGGCACGGAGTCCGGCACGGTCGTCCGGCTGCGCGGTAAGGGCGTGCCCAACCTCAACCGGCGCGGTCGTGGTGACCTGTATGTCACGGTGCACGTCGTCACGCCCGCCGGGATCTCGCGAGAAGAGCGCAAGCTCTTCGAACAACTCGCAGGGCTCCGCGGCGAGGAGACGTCGAAGCGCGAGCCGGGGCACGGCAAGCTCCGACGGCCCGACGCGTGAATCGCTAGGCTTCCCTCATGTCCGATCTCGCGTTCGACGCCGAGTGCGTCTTCTGCAAGATCGCGGCTCGGGAGATCCCCGCCGAGATCCTGCACGTGTCCGACACCGTGGTGGCGTTCCGCGACCTTAACCCCCAGGCGCCGGTGCACATCCTGCTGATCCCCAAGGAGCACATCACGTCTATCGCCGACGTCGAAGACCGCCACGGCGACGTGCTCGCCCACCTCGCTCAAGCGGCCGCCCACCTCGCGAACGCCGAGGGTATCTCCGACGGAGGCTGGCGACTGGTTTCGAACGTCGGCGTGGACGGTGGCCAGACCGTCTTCCACCTGCACTTCCACCTACTCGGAGGCCGGCCAATGACCTGGCCCCCCGGATAGAGCCGGTATGATTCGTGAGGCCGTCCTAGGACGGCCCTTGCTCTACACAGGAGGGAACGGGGCTCGGCCCCGAGAGACGACTACGTGGCGAACGCCACCAACCAAGTGAAGATCCTCGTCCCGGGTCATCAGTCGATGGTGGCGCTCCTCGGCCAGCGCGACGCGTTCCTCAAGCTCATCGAGTCCGCGTTCGGTGCCGAGATCCTGGTCCGAGGCAACGAGATCACCATCTCCGGTCCGCCGGAGGAAGCCGAGCGGGCCGGCCGGATCTTCGAGGAACTGCTGACCCTGCTGGAACGTGGTCACGACCTATCCGATTCGTCGGTGGGCGAGGCGATCCAGCTGGTCAAGGGCGCCGGAGACGACGGCGGAGAACCGATCCGTGCGAGCGAGGTCCTGGGCGATCGCCTGCTGACCGCGCGAGGCAAGGGCATCACCCCCAAGACGATCGGGCAGAAGCGATACGTGGATGCCATCCGCTCGTCCACGGTGACGTTCGCGATCGGACCGGCCGGCACCGGCAAGACCTACCTGGCGGTCGCGACGGCGGTGCGCGCCCTGCAGGAGCGCCAGGTGTCCCGCCTGATCCTCACCCGCCCCGCCGTCGAGGCAGGAGAGCGGTTGGGCTTCTTGCCCGGCACTCTCTACGAGAAGATCGATCCGTACATGCGCCCGCTCTACGACGCGCTGTTCGAGATGACGGGTGCGGACACGCTGAGCCGTCTGATGGAGCGCGGAACGGTGGAGGTGGCGCCGCTGGCATTCATGCGTGGCCGGGCCCAACCGTACTCGAGCAACGTCCTCACCCCTGCGGGATTCAGGCCCATCGGAGAGCTTGCCGTGGGCGATCTTGTGACCGGATCCGATGGGCTGCCCACGCCGGTTCTAGGCGTGTATCCCCAGGGCCGCAAGGAGGTCTTCCGGGTCCGCGCTCAGGACGGGGCGTCAACCTTGTGCTGTGGGGAGCACTTGTGGTCGGTCCTAACGCCTGCCGACAAGAGGCGCGGCAAGCCGGTACGCGTGCTCGAGACGCAAGAGATGATCGGGGAGCTTCGGGGTGCGCACATGCACAGATTCGAACTACCGCTCATCTCCCGACCCGCCGAGTTCGAGTCACAGGACGTTCCGACCGATCCCTACGCCCTCGGGCTTCTCCTCGGGGATGGCTGTATCACGACGAAGACGACGCCCTCCTTCTCCACGAGCGATCCCGAGCTGGCTCTGGCGCTGGAGATGAACCTCGAAGGGATCGAGCTGGCGCACAAGGGCGGGATCGACTACGTACTCCGGAATCTGGCCGGCGGTCGCGGCGGAACGAGAGTCGCGAACCCGGTCACAAGCAGGCTGCGAGACCTCGGACTGGCCGGGACTCGATCCGCTACCAAGTTCGTCCCCGAGCGATACCTTCATAACTCCGCCGAGGTCCGCCTGGCGGTGCTCCAGGGGCTACTCGACACGGATGGTGGCCCCGTGACGCAGCGGGCACGCAGCTGCCGGATCCAGTACTGCACCACCTCTCCTCGACTCCGCGACGGCGTCGTCTTCCTGGTCCGTTCGCTGGGCGGCGTGGCGTACGGGCGGACGCGGCGCGCCTTCGGACGTAGACCCGGTCGTGCGAACGGACGGCCAGTGCCCCATCGGTCCGATGCGTACGTACTGGACATCCGGTTGCCTGCAGACATCGAGCCGTTCCGTCTGAAGCGGAAGCGATCGACCTATCGTGCGTTCGGTGGTGGCGGACGCCCGATGCGATTCGTGGACAGCATCGAGCCGGCGGGCGATCAGGAGACGATCTGTATCCAAGTGGCGGCGGCGGACTCGCTTTACGTCACGGACGACTTCCTCGTCACGCACAACACCCTTAACGATGCGTTCATCATCTTGGACGAGGCTCAGAACACCACCCCTGAGCAGATGAAGATGTTCCTGACGCGGATCGGGTTCGGTTCGAAGGCGGTCATCAACGGCGACGCCACGCAGACCGATCTGCAGTCGGGGCAGGCATCGGGCCTGGCGGTCGTGCAGGAGATCCTGGAGGGCATCGAGGGGATCGAGTTCTGCCACCTGGGTGCCCGCGACGTGGTGCGGCACAAGATCGTTCAGGACATCGTCGAGGCCTACCGGGTGTTCGGCGAACAGCGCGACGCGGCGGCGACCGACCGCACATGAACACCATGGGCGACGACGACGGCAGCCATCCGGCGGTCCTGTTCTCGAACCGGCAGACGATCCCGGTAGACGAGGACGGCCTCCGCACGCTCGCCACAGAGACGCTATCGGCCGAGGGCCACCGCGAAGTCGAACTCTCCGTGTCGTTCGTGGACGAGTCGGAGATCGCCGACCTGCACGTCCGCTACATGGATGAGGCCGGTCCGACGGACGTGTTGTCCTTCCCGCTCGACGACGTCGATGAGCGTGGCGTGCGCCTGCTAGGAGACGTGGTCATCGCGCCATCCATGGCCGCCCGCAACAACCCGGCCGATCTGGCGGGCGAGGTCAGGCTGTTGCTGGTCCACGGGATACTGCACGTGTTGGGCTACGACCACGAGGAAGACGCCGAGCGTGCCGAGATGTGGGCGCGCCAGGAGCGCTACAGCGGGGTGCGGATCCCATGACGTGGTTGTGGGTCCTCGTCGTCGTGTTCGTGCTGCTGGGTTCGCTGATGGCGCTGGCCGAATCGGCCCTGACGCGCATGAGTCGGGTACGGGCCCTCGCGTTCCAGGAAGAGGGTCGCCGGAACGCTGCGGTGCTCGTGAAGCTCGAATCCGACCCGCCCCGGTACTTGAACTCGGTGTACCTGTCGGTGGTCATCGTCCAGAACGGGTCGGCGATCCTGGTCGCGATCCTCGCCGCGCAGACCTACGAGAGCCTCGGCGTCACTCTCGTCTCGCTGGCCTTCACGCTCCTTTACTTCGTGCTGGTCGAGGCGATGGCGAAGACGTTCGGGGTCCTGCACTCGGACCGCGTGGCCCTGGCGCTGGCGCCGCTCGTGTACTTGCTCGGGCGGATCCTCGCTTTGCCCACCCGCATGTTGATCGGCCTGGCGAACGTCCTGCTTCCCGGCAAGGGACTGAAGCAGGGGCCGTTCGTTTCCGAGGAGGAGATCCGCTCCATGGCCGTCGTGGGACACGAGGAGGGCTCGATCGAGGAGGACGAGAAGGAGCTGATCCATTCGATCTTCGAGTTCGGTGACACGATCGTGCGCGAGGTGATGGTCCCGCGACCCGACATCATCGCGATCGAGGACGACAAGACGCTCCGTGATGTTCAGGTCTTGGTGGTGGAGCACGGCACGTCGCGGATCCCCGTCTACGACGCCGACGACGACCTGGACGACGTGATCGGGATCGTGTTCGCCAAGGACGTGCTGAAGGCGCTTCACCAGGGCAAGCACGATATGAAGCTCGCCGACATCGTCCGCGAGGCGCGCTACGTGCCGGAGTCCAAGAAGGTGGCGGATCTGCTCCGCGAGATGCAGCGCGAGAAGTTCCACCTGGCGCTCGTCACCGACGAGTACGGCTCCGTGTCGGGGCTCGTGTCGCTCGAGGATCTGCTGGAGGAGTTGGTAGGCGAGATCACCGACGAGTACGACCAGGAAGAGCTGGAGGTGGAGCGCGTCGGAGAGGGCGTCTACAGGGTCTCGGGCAAGGTTTCGGTCGACGACGTCAACGAGTTGTTGGAGGCGGAGCTACCTGACGAGGAGTGGGACACGGTGGCCGGCCTCGTGCTGGATCTGTTCGGCAAGATCCCGCGGCAAGGGGAAGAGGTGACCTTCCAGGGACTGAGCTTCCGGGCCGAGGAGGTCCAGGGCCGTCGCATCGCGAAGGTACTCATCACGAGGGCGCCCGCATCGGTGACTGGACAGGAACCGGGGCAGGAGGAGACCGTACGTGGCTGACGCGCCTGATCTGGAGGCGCTGGTGGAGGCCGCGCTCCGCGTACGCGAGCACGCCTATGCCCCGTATAGCCACTTCCAGGTGGGCGCCGCCCTCTCGGCCGGAGGGCGTACCTTCATCGGCGCGAACTTCGAGAACGCGTCCTATGGGGTGTCGATCTGTGCCGAACGGAGCGCCGTCGCCGCCATGGTGGCCGCGGGGGAGCGCCGGATCGATGCGGTGGCGGTGAGCGCGGCGGGCGAGGGTCCACCGGCGTCGCCGTGCGGCGCCTGCCGACAGGTCTTGTCGGAGTTCGCGGACGTCGACGTCCCTGTGGTTGGCCAGCACGTCGACGGACGCCGGACCGAGTGGACGATTGGAGAGCTGTTGCCGGCGGCGTTCTCGCTCGACCCGAAGCGATGAGCGCGTTCCGGTCCGGGATCGTGGCCGTCGTAGGCCGGCCGAACGTCGGCAAGTCCACCTTGGTCAACGCGCTCGTGGGCCGCAAGGTGGCGATCGTGTCCGACAAGCCCCAGACCACGCGCCGCCACATCCGGGCGATCTTGAACATCGAGGATGCCCAGGTGGTCTTCACCGATACGCCCGGCTTCCACAAACCGAAGACGCTCTTGGGCACACGGCTCAACAACCTGGTCCGGAACGCGGTCGAGGGCGTGGACGCGGTGGTGCTGGTGGTGGACGCCCAGGCGGGCGTGGGCCGCGGAGATGCCTACGTCTACGAACGACAGGTCGCGACGGTCGGAGGCCTCAAGGTCTGTGCGGTGAACAAGGTCGACGCGATCCGCCATCACCTGGTCGTGCCGCAGCTCGCGGCGGTCCAAGCCCTCGGGGCGTTCGACGAGATCGTGCCGATGTCTGCCCGAGACGGGAAGGGCGTGGGGGTGCTCCGCGACCTGATCCTGGAGCACGTCCCCGAGGGGCCCGCACTCTACCCGGTGGACGAGGACACCGATCAGCCGATCGAGATCAGCCTCGCGGAGATGGTTCGCGAGCAGGCGCTGCGCGTGACGCGCCAGGAGGTCCCGCATTCGATCATGGTCGTCGTGGAGGAGATGGAGCGCGAAGGTGATCTCACCCGTGTGCACGCGACCTTGGTGGTCGAGCGCGATTCGCAGAAGGGGATAGTCATAGGCAAGGGCGGTGAGACGTTGAAGGCGATCGGGACCGCCGCGCGCTTGGAGATGGAGCCGCTGCTCGGCACGCGCGTGTTCCTGGACCTCCGCGTGAAGGTCGTGAAGGAATGGCAGCGCGATCCGAGAGCGATGGACAAGCTGGGTTTGTAGGTCCTCAGGGCCGTGCCCGGGGCGCTGCAAGGGGGCCCCGGTGGGTACGATGAACGCCTGATGGTTCACGCCGCGCAGATCCAGCCGAGTGAACGCCGACCCGTGCTCTCGGGCGGCGTCGAGGCGCAACGACTGGTCGCCCGTACGGTCGCGGTCGACGCCGTGGGGCTGGAGGAGCGGGCTGCCTCGCTCGCCAAACGTTCCATCAAGAAGTCGTCGAAACTCTGGGCGCTCGACCTGGCGATCCGGTGCATCGACCTAACGACCCTGGAAGGGACCGACACGGTCGGCAAGATCGTGGCCATGTGCTCCAAGGCGGTCAGGCCGGATCCCGTCGATACGACGATCCCTTCGGTAGCAGCCGTGTGTCTTTACCCGCAGCTCGTTCCGGTGGCCGCCGCGCAGCTCGCCGGGACGGGCGTGCACGTGGCGAGTGTCGCGGGCGCTTTCCCCGCGGGGCTCGGTCCCTTGGACACCCGCCTGCGCGAGATCGCGGAGGTCGTGGAGCTGGGCGCCGACGAGGTGGACATCGTGTTGAACCGTTCGCTGTTCCTCGGCGGCCGCTACGCCCAGGCGTACGAGGAGCTGGTCGCGGCCCGGGACGCCGCGGGATCGGCCCACCTGAAGGTCATCCTGGAGATAGGGGAGCTTGGGAGCTATGACCGGATCCGACAGGCCTCCGTGCTCGCCATGGCCGCCGGCGCCGACTTCATCAAGACCTCGACCGGGAAGATCGGCACGGGCGCCACGCTCCCGGCCGCGCTCTGCATGATGGAGGCCGCGCGCGACTTCCACCGTCAGACAGGCGTGGAGGTCGGCGTGAAGGTCGCCGGTGGAGTTCGGACATCGAAGAACGCCATCCAGTACCTGACGCTGCTGTACGAGACCCTCGGTCCCGAGTGGATGACGCCCGAGCGGTTCCGCATCGGAGCGTCCACACTCCTGAACGACGTGATCATGCAGATCGACGCGCAGCGGACGGGCCGTTACCAGGGCCGCGACTACTTCACGATCGACTGAGGCGTGAGCTGACATGAGCGACGCGATCGAACGCCCATCGGCTACTTGGGAGTACGCGCCCGCGCCGGAGTCCACCGGGATCGTCCGGCTGGAGGACCGCTACGGCCTGTTCGTGAACGGCGAGTTCGTGGAGCCGAAATCCGGGAAGTGGTTCACCACGATCAACCCTGCCACCGAGGAACCGCTCGCCGAGGTCGCGGAAGCAGGTGCCGAAGACGTGGGCCTGGCCGTCGACGCCGCGCGCGACGCGTACGAACTGCGTTGGCGCTCGCTCCCCGGCTCCGAGCGCGCGAAGTACCTCTACCGGATCGCGCGTCAGCTGCAGGAGCGCGCGCGGGAGTTCGCGGTCCTGGAATCGATGAACGGCGGCAAGCCCATCAAGGAGTCGCGCGACATAGACTTGCCGCTCGCGGCGGCGCACTTCTTCTACTACGCGGGCTGGGCCGACAAGCTCGAGTACGCGTTCCCCGGCCGGACGCCTTCGCCTATCGGGGTTGCGGGGCAGATCATCCCGTGGAACTTCCCCATGCTCATGGCTGCGTGGAAGCTGGCGCCAGCGCTCGCGACCGGGAACACCGCGGTGCTGAAGCCCGCCGAGACCACGCCGCTCACGGCCCTGCTGCTCGCGCAGGTGATCCAGGAAGCCGAGCTGCCCCCGGGCGTGGTGAACATCGTGACCGGAGCAGGGGAGACCGGCGCAGCGCTGGTGGAGTCCTCCGTCGACAAGGTGGCTTTCACCGGCTCGACCGAGGTCGGCAAGATCATCCGCCGGACGATCGCCGGAAGCGGCAAGCGCCTGACGCTGGAGCTCGGAGGCAAGGCCGCGAACATCGTGTTCGAAGACGCCCCTCTCGACCAGGCGATCGAGGGCGTGGTGAACGGGATCTTCTTCAACCAGGGCCACGTGTGCTGCGCGGGCTCGCGCCTGTTGGTGCAGGAACCGGTCTTCGATGTGCTGATGGACAAGCTCAAGGAGCGTCTGCAGACGTTGCGCGTGGGCGATCCGCTCGACAAGAACACGGACGTCGGCGCGATCAACTCACGAGCGCAGCTGCTCAAGATCGAGGAGTTGGTCGCGTCCGGCGTGGAGGAAGGCGCCGAGATGTACCAGCCCGAGTGTGTGCTTCCCGAACGCGGGTTCTGGTTCCGGCCAACGTTGTTCACGGGTGTCTCGCAGTCGCACCGGATCGCGCGCGAGGAGATCTTCGGACCCGTTCTTTCGATCCTGACGTTCCGAACGCCCGAGGAGGCCGTGGAGAAGGCGAACAACTCGCCGTACGGCCTATCCGCCGGCGTGTGGACCGAGAAGGGGTCGCGCATCCTGTGGATGGCCGAACGCCTGCGCGCCGGCGTGGTCTGGGCGAACACGTTCAACCGGTTCGATCCGGCGTCGCCGTTCGGCGGCTACAAGGAGAGCGGCTTCGGTCGCGAGGGCGGTCTTCAAGGGCTCGAGCCGTACCTGCGCCTGGACGGAGGTTCGTCGTGAAAGAAAACGTTGAGCGCATACCGGTCAAGCGCACGGCGAAGCTCTTCATCGGCGGCAAGTTCCCGCGCAGCGAATCGGGACACGCCTACGAGGTTCAAGCGCACGACGGGCGACCGCTCGGATGGGTGGCGAAGGCGTCGCGCAAGGACCTACGCGACGCCGTGGTTGCTGCCCGCGCCGCCCAGCCAGGCTGGGCGGCGCTCACCGCCTACAACAGGGGTCAGATCCTCTACCGCGTGGCCGAGCTGATGGAGGGCCGCCGCGCGCAGTTCGTCCAGGAGCTTACGGACACCGGTGCCTCCGACCCCGAGCGCGGGATCGATTCCGCGATCGACCGATGGGTCTGGTACGCGGGATGGTGCGACAAGATCCACCAGGCGCTCGGCTCCACGAACCCTGTGGCCGGGCCGTACTTCAACTTCACCCTCCCGGAGCCGACGGGTGTGGTCGGCGTCGTGCCCCCAGCGGAGCAGCCGTTGCTCGGCCTGGTGTCCCGGATCGCGCCGGCGATCGTCTCGGGGAACGCCGTCGTGGTGCTGGCGTCGGAGAGCGGCCCGCTTCCGGCCGTCTCGCTAGGTGAGGTGCTTGCCACATCCGACGTCCCGGGCGGCGTGGTGAACATCCTGACCGGCTCCACCGCCGAGCTGGTCCCGTGGCTCGCCGGGCACATGGACGTGAACGCGATCGACGTCACGGGAGTGCCCGTCGAGCTGCTCCCTGAGATCGAGCGCCTTGCCGCCGAGAACGTGAAGCGGATCCACCGAGCGCCCACAGGTGACCCGTTCAGCGCAGATGCGCAGAGCCCGTACGAGATCACGGCGCTGATGGAGTTCAAGACCGTCTGGCACCCTATCGGGGCGTAGACGGGGGTAGCCACTCAAGCGCGGCTGAGGCATCATCCACGCTATGGTCAGCGAGGCCGGATCCGGTCCGCTCGCGCGCGGCAGCGAAGCGCTCCTGAGCGGTGACTGGGAAGGCGCTCGAGGGGCGTTCGAGGCGAGTCTCGCCGAGGACCCTTCCGCGACCGCAGAGGAGGGACTCGGTCGCGCTCTCTGGTGGCTCCGGGACACCGAGGCCGCGATCTCGCATGTCGAGCGAGCCTACGCCGCCCATCGACTGGCCGGGGAGGTTAGCCGAGCGGCAGCGAACGCCCTCTGGCTCTCGCGCGAGTTCGCGGCCGCGTACGGCAACGCAGCCGTGAGCGCGGGCTGGTACGCACGCGCGGAGGGCCTGCTGGAGGACGCGGGCGATGTTCCGGAGCGAGGGTGGTTGGCGCTCGCCAGGGCCGAGCGCTCGGAGATCCCCCAGGAGATGCTGCAGCACGCGAAGAAGGCGCTCGAAACGGCGCGGCGCCTCGGCGATAGCGACCTCGAGGCGGCCGCCCTGGTGAGGGCCGGGTACGCGGAGGTCGCGGCGGGAGATGTGGTGCCGGGCACGGCCAAGGTCGACGAGGGGCTCGCCGCGGCGACCGGTGGGGAAGTGAGCAGTCTGGAGACGATCGGGGACGTGATCTGTGTGGGGATCGCGGCGTGTGAGCTCGCGGCCGACTGGCAGCGTATCGAGCAGTGGGGACAAGCCGTCGAGGGGTGGATCAACTCGAACGATCACGTGGCGGTGCTCGGATTCTGCTACGCATGCTGCGCGGAGATGTTCATCGCATCCGGCGAGTGGGAGATGGCCGACGGGATGCTCGCCGAAGGCCTGCGGGCCATGCAGGCCGCGAACCTGCGAGCCCGGTGCGTTCACCCCGCGGCCAAGCTGGCAGAGCTCCGTGTGGTGCAAGGCCGCTACGAGGAAGCCGCCCAGCTGCTCGCCGGGTTCGAGGAGCTTCCGGAGTCGACCCACGCGTTGGCGTCGCTGCATCTGGCGAACGGCGAGACGGCGATGGCTGCGGCCGTCCTGCATAGACGTCTCAACTCCGTCGGGGTCGACAGCGTCCTCGCCGCGCCCTTCCTGGATCTCCTGGTGAATGTACAACTCGTGCAGGGTGATCTCGATGGCGCCGCAGCGACGACCGCCCGGCTGGAAGTCGTCGCCCAGCGCTCATCGCTCCCCAGGATCACGGCCATGGCTACGTTCGCAAGGGGTCGCGTCGCAGCGGGCCAGAAGGATCCGGGGGCACCTCAGCTCCTCGGGTCGGCGGTCTCGCTGTTCGCAGCACAGAAGCTCCCTCTCGACGCTGCCCGAGCCCGGTTCGAGTTGGCTGGAACGCTCCGGGGATCCGAGCCGGAGGTCGCGATCGGCGAAGCTCGCACCGCCCTGGCGGAGTTCGAGAGACTCGGCGCGCCGCGAGATGCCGACGCAGCTGCGGCCTTCCTCCGCCAGCAAGGGGTCGCCGGACGAACGGGGCCCAAGGGCCTCGGTCTGCTGAGTCGGCGAGAGAAGGAGGTGCTCGCGCTCCTCGGTGAGGGTCTGACGAACGCCGAGATCGCGGCGCGTCTGTATATCAGCACTAAGACGGCGGGCAACCACGTGAGCAGCGTGCTCTCGAAGCTGAATCTTCGGAGCCGCACGGAGGCCGCGGCCTATGCGATCAGGTACCTGGGCGAAGGATCCACCCAGAGATAGGGAATCCTCCCCATCCTTCACAGCACCCACCCGGCGCACCATGGTCGCGTCAGCGACGAAGGGAGGCGCCATGAAGGAGCAACACGTGGGGGCCCAGCGCGTCAACGCGCTCGGCGAAGGCAAGGAGTTGGTCATCCGGACCGAGGAGCGCTCGGGGGCCCGGGCGGAGGTCGTGTTCGACCTGCTCGCGGATCTTCAGAGCCACCTGGAGTGGGGGGGTGCGATGCAGGGAAAGAAGACACGGCTCGTCTCCCTGGATGCGCCCGAGGGTCCGGCGAGGGTCGGGACGGAGTTCGAGACCGCCGGAGCCGATCCCATGGGGCGGTTCGGCGATCGCTCGGTGGTGACGGAGGCAGCGCCGGGTGAGGTGTTCGAGTTCGTCACCGAGGCGAGGCTCCAGACGAAGAAGGGCGGGTCCGTCGATTGGACCGTGGTCCACCGATACGAGCTCTCATCGGACGGCGCCGGTTGCCGGATCGTAGGAACGGACAGGGTCAAGAGGATCAGCGCGCTCCCGGGGATGCTCGGGATGTTCCGGATCCCCGTCCTGCGTTGGATCGGCCTGAGGGCAGCGACGGCCGTGGCCAGGCGGGGCGTCCGCAACCTCGCGAAGCTCGCGGAGCAGCGCTCATCTCAAGTCTGACATCGGTCGATCCGGGGCTTGGAGCGGGAGATCCCCGCAGAAGGAGGAAGAGATGCCCAAGACGTCGAAGGAGCAGGCGGCCGAGTCGTTCGCCGCTGAAGGGTTCGAGGGGCACTATCAGGAGCTAGAGGGCTACACGATCGGCTTCGAGCACTACACGGCCGAAGCGGATCTGTCCGACCTGTTCAAGGGACTCCCGGACGACGCCTGCCAGTGCAACCACATGGGCGTTGTGCTGTCGGGCAGGCTCGTGTTCTCGTACACGGACGGCACGCAGGACGTGATCACCGCCGGGGAGGCCTATGTCACGAAGCGCGGACACACCCCCAAGATCTTCCCCGGGACCGAGGTCATCGAGTTCAGCCGGACCGACGAGTTCAGCGAAACGATGGAAGTGGTGGCGAAGAACATGGAGGCCGCTGGCAGCTGAGCCTGGGCCGATGCCACCGGGGCTCCGGACATGGCCCGATGCCCGGTCGCGCGTTTGCGCGTTTGCGCGACCGGGCATCCACCTTCCGCAACGGAATCGTCACAAGTCCAACCGGGGTTCCGTCGCAGGCCGAGAAGTACGATGCGCCATATGCCCGCATACAAGGAGCAGGGCGTCGTCCTGCGGTCGATGAAGCTAGGCGAAGCCGACAAGATCGTGACGGTCATGACCCAAGGGTCCGGCAAGGTCCGAGCGGTAGCGAAGGGGATACGCAAGACCACCAGCCGGTTCGGCGCGCGCCTGGAGCCGTTCACCCATGTCTCACTGATGCTCTACCACGGCCGCGGACAGCTGGACACGATCACCCAGGCCGAGATCATCACCCCGCACACAGCCATAAGTGAGGATCTGGGACTCTTCGCGGCCGGCGAGACCATGCTTGAGGCCGTGGACAAAGTGGCCGAGGACCATGAGAGGAACGTCCGGCTGGTGCTGCTGCTCCTGACCGGATTGCGTGCGCTGGAGACACACCCGGCCGACCCGGCCGCCGTCGCGGAGTCGTTCATGCTGAAGCTGCTGTCGCTCTCAGGGTTCCATCCCAGCCTGACGGGCTGCGCCGCGTGTGGTGCTTCCGATCCGCAGCTGTTCTCAGCCGGCATGGGCGGGGCCGTCTGCGCGAACTGCGCCGAAGGAGGCGTGGCTCCTGTCTCACGCGAGGCTCTGACCTATCTCCAGACGCTGGCGGTCGCCGACATGGCGCAGACCGACACCATCCCCGCGCCCGACGTCCGCGTTCGCAAGGAATCACGAGGGCTGCTCTACGGTTTCGCGGAGTACCACCTGGAGCGGCGGATGAAGTCGCTCTCCATGCTCGCCAGGACGGCGCCGTGAGCAGCTTCCTGCCCGACATCGATCCCGAACGCGTGCCGGCGCACGTGGCGATCGTGATGGACGGCAACGGCCGCTGGGCGACCCAGCGTGGCCTGCAACGCACCGACGGCCACGCGGCGGGGGAGGAGGCATTGGCGGACACCGTCGAAGGCGGCGTCGAGGTCGGGCTCAAGTGGCTCACGGTCTTCGCGTTCTCCACCGAGAACTGGCGCCGTCCCGCGGGCGAGGTCCTTTACCTCATGAACTTCAACCGCACGCTCCTGCGTCGCCGGCGCGACCGGTTCCACGAGTTGAACGTTCGCATCCGGTTCACGGGGCGGCGCGATTGGCGCGTGCCGCGATCGGTGCTGAAGGAGATCTTGGCGGCCGAGGAGCTGACGCGCGACAACACGGGCATGACGCTCACGATCGCGTTCAACTACGGCGGCCGCGTCGAGATCGTGGACGCCGTGAAGCAGATCGTTCGCGACCACGATGCCGGCAAGCTCCGAACGGAGAAGATCACGGTCGACGCGATCCACGACCGCCTCTACTACGCGGACATGCCGGACCCGGACCTGCTGATCCGCACCAGCGGCGAGCAGCGGATCTCGAACTTCCTGCTCTGGCAGGCGGCCTACGCGGAGCTCTGGTTCACTCCGGTGCTCTGGCCCGACTTCGACCGCGAGCATCTGTACGAGGCGATCCGCGACTTCCAGAAGCGCTCCCGCCGCTTCGGCAACATCGAAGACGACTGACCCGATCCTGCAGCCCTAGATGCCGGACAACCAGGCGAGCACCACGCCGACGCCCGTCATGGTGCCAAGGACGACCAACGCGTAGCGGGACTCACTGCCTCCCTGGAGGCCGAGGGCGACCACTGCGCCGATCAGAATCAGCCCGAGGAAGATCAGCACGAGTCTCGGTGGGATAGCGACACGGCGAGAGAGCCACGCCAGCCGCCCGTGGAAGGCGTATCTGCCTTTCGGCGCCGATCCGTCGGTCCCCTCCGAGATCGGCACACGGACCCAGATGTGCTTGAGCACCAGAACGGCGGCGATCATGTAACCCAACAGGTACCAGAGGAAGAACGGGTTCGCGATCTGGAACCCGCCATACAACGTCCACGGCCCACAGGCGATCACCAACAGTGTCGCGATGACTCGACCTCGCGGTCCGAAGGAAGTAGCGCTCTTCGTCCACCGTGAATACGCCATGTCGTGGCGTGGCACGTCCACGAAGTTCCCCGGAGCCGACGCGGGCCGTGCCGCGAACTCCGTCACCGGGGCATAGCAATGGATGCACCAGCGGACCTCGGGAGAGAGGTCCGAGCCGCAGCTACGGCATTCGCGTGGGGCTGGCATCTCACGCGATCCGGTCGCGCTTCAAGTGGTTCACTCCGTTCGCGCGGCAGCTTGGACAGGTTGGCATGGCCACTCCTTCCCTGGAGGTATCGGACTTGTCCGATACCGCCTTGACGCCTGTGAAGGTTGTGTGACCTGCGCTTCTTCTCGACCCGACGCCGCTACGATGGGCGTTACGCCAGCGGCCGCTGCCAGCGACCGGGAGAGGAGTCACCCGTCATGACCGACCTCATGGAGGCCGTCACCTCCCTCGCCAAACGCCGAGGGATCGCGTTCCAGTCATCCGAGATCTACGGCGGGTTGCGCTCGTCGTGGGACTACGGTCCGCTCGGGGTGGAGCTCCGGCGGAACGTCCGCGACGCGTGGTGGCGTTCGATGGTCCAGCTGCGGGACGAGATCGTCGGCTTGGAAGCCGCGATCATCATGTCGCCGAAGGTTTGGGAGGCCTCCGGTCACGTAGAGGGCTTCCACGATCCGCTGGTCGAGTGCGCCAGTTGCCACAAGCGGTTCCGTGAGGATCATCTGGAGACGCCGCCGGTCTGTCCCAACTGCGGCGGCTCGGCGTTCACGGAGCCCAAGCACTTCAACCTTATGTTCAAGACGCACATGGGTCCGGTGGACGACGACGGCGCCGTGACCTACCTGCGGCCAGAGACGGCGCAGGGCATGTTCGTGGACTTCCCGCAGGTGCAGACCGTGGCGCGCAAGAAGCTGCCGTTCGGCATCGCGCAGATCGGCAAGTCCTTCCGCAACGAGATCACTCCCGGCAATTTCATCTTCCGCACCCGCGAGTTCGAGCAGATGGAGATGGAGTACTTCGTGGAGCCCGGCACCGATGACGAGTGGTTCGGCTACTGGGTCGAGCAACGGCTCCAGTGGTACCTGGACCTGGGCATGACGAAGGACAAACTCCGCCTGCGCCCTCACGATCCCGACGAATTGGCGCACTACGCGAAAGCCGCGACCGATGTGGAGTACGAGTTCCCGTTCGGCTGGTCCGAGCTGGAGGGGATCGCCAACAGGACGGACTTCGACCTGAAGGCGCACATGGAGGCGAGCGGCGAAGACCTCACGTACTTCGATCAGGAGAAGGAGGAGCGGTACCTGCCTTACGTGGTGGAGCCGGCGGCGGGCGTGGATCGTACGGTGCTCGCGTTCCTGGTCGACGCCTACACGGTGGACGAGGCGCCGACCTCCAAGGGGGACAAGGAGAAGCGGACCGTCCTGAAGCTGCATCGCGACCTGGCCCCGATCAAAGCGGCGGTCCTGCCGCTCTCACGCAACGAGAAGCTGGTGCCTGAGGCGCGTCGCGTGTTCGATCTGGTGAAGACCGAGTGGATGTGTCAGTACGACGACGCGGGCGCGATCGGGCGCCGTTACCGCCGACAGGACGAGGTGGGGACGCCCTTCTGCGTGACGGTGGACTTCGACTCGCTGGAGGACAGACAGGTCACGGTCCGGGAGCGGGATTCCATGGCCCAGGAACGGCTGGCGATCGATGGGCTGGTGGCCTACCTCCGGGATCGCCTGTGATGCAGGTCGAACCACGCCGCCCGCGTGGATCGATCGTGCTCTACGTGGTCGCCTTCGTGCTGATGGTTGCCGCTGGCGTGGCGCTGGTCGCGTCGGCGAAGGGGCTGTTGGAGTCGACCCGTCTCCTGTGGGTGTCGACAGGGCTTTCGGTCGGCGCGATCGCGGCGGCCGTCGTGGGACTGTTCATCCCGCGTCGCCGGTGAACGCGCGCGCGCGGTTCGCCGCGGCCATCCTGGTGCTCGCGTTCACGACTTCGGCCTGCACGATCACGTTCGGCACGGCGCCCGGTTCGACGCCGAGCCTTCCGCCGGATCCGTCGCCCTCGTCCGTCCCGACCGGTCCAGGCTCCGCCGCGGAGGCCATGGAGAGGTTGTGCGAAGCGCCTAAGAGCGGCGGGGGAGGCTCGGGCGTCACGCCGGAAGGTCCCACGCCTCCGGCGATCGCTGCCGTCGAGGATCAGGTGGAGTCCGTCCGCGAGCTCGCCTACACCTCGCACGTCGCCGCGACACCGCTCACGCAGCAGCAGATCGACCTGCGCCTCACGAGGTACTTCGAGAAGACGTACCCGATCGAGTACTACGAGCGGAGGTCGCAGGCCTGGGGGACGATCGGCGTGATCCCCGCCGGCACCAGCATCCGGGACGCGCTGCTCGCGTTCCAGACCGGGCAGGTCGTGGGCTACTACAACCCGGCCAACGGCAAGCTGGTCTACATCGGCGACACCGACCTCAGCCTGACCGAGCGGTTCATCCTGGCCCACGAGCTGACGCACGCGCTCGACGATCAGCATTTCGGGTTGGGGCGGATCGATCCGATCGCCGCCCGCTGCGACGACGAGGCGTTCGCGGCCGCACTCGGAGCGGTCGAGGGGAGCGCGCAGTTCTTCGCCACGCAGGTGATCACGCGGTTCCCGCAGGAGGCGACCGCCGAAGAAGGCGGAGGCGACGTCGGTTCGCTCGACGGTATGCCGGAGTTCATCGTCAACCTCGAGCTGTGGCCTTACTCAGCCGGCCTGGCGTTCATCCAGCGGCTCCATGAGGAGGGCGGCGCGAGACGCGTCAACCAGGCGTTGCGGACCTTCCCGGTCTCGACGGAGCAGATCATCCATCCCGAACGGTGGCCGAACGACGTGCCGCAACCGGTGGACGTGCCCGACCTGGGCCTGGATCTTGGCGAGGGGTGGACAGACCTCGATGTGATGACGGTGGGGGAGCTCTGGTTGCGGCTGATGCTAGACCTGCGACTCGCGAGCGAGGACGCTGGCACGGCGGCCGCCGGCTGGGACGGCGGTCTCTACCGAGCTTGGTCCGATGGCTCTCACACGGCGGTCGTGCTTCGAACCGAGTGGGACTCCCAGGAAGAGGCTCGCGAGTTCGCGACCGCCATGACCGAGTGGGCGGACGGCTCGCGAAGAGGGCTGGTGGAGGTCGGGAAGCCCATCGGCGCCCAGGTGGACGTGACCTTCGGCAGTGATGCATCGGTCATGCTTCCCCTCCATACGGCACTGGCGACTTCCTGAGACCGCAGAGGTCAACGTGGAGGGTCGGGAGAAGGGCTAAGCGATGAGGGGAGCTTCCGCACCACGATCTCGCATCTGTCGGCGCCCTTCAGCATGCAGTCGGATTCCAAGATCTCGACGGGTTCGCCGTAGTGATCCGAGGCCCCGTGGATGATCCCTTTAGCGAGCGAGCACATGCGCCGGGTTGAGTCATAGACGATGCGGACCTCGTTCGCATCTGGCCGGTCGATACGGAGTTGCGGCGGCGTCGCGGAGGGGTCCCGCGTGCGGACCACGGTGTGGATGGAGGCCTCGGTGTGTTCGAGGAAATCCATCAACTCCCAGGTCGGATCGACCAGCAGTCCGTATAGCCCTCCGAGCAGGTCGGCGGATACGTAGACGCCGAACCCCTCGAGCAGCGTTTGATCGCTTCGATCCGCCAGCTTCGCGGCGGCCGCGACCAGCCGAACGAATTCGGGGTCAGGGCTCGGAGATCGCGGCGAGTAGGTCCGGTCGGCCAGACCGGCTTCGTCGAGGACCTGCAGCCACGAGCCTCGGCCGAGCTCCACATCGACGTACCGAGAGAGCTCGGTGAACATGATGCCCTGCATCAGGCGCCCCCTTCGGATCGGCGTGACGTGGACCCACGGCGACCTGTTGCGCCGGGAGGCTACTGCACGCCTCCGACCTCATCAAGCAGGGCCCTCGTAGACTGGCGGTTCCGTAGCCGAACAAGCAGTCCGGAGGCATGGGGTGACCAAGTACGTCTACGACTTCTCCGAAGGCAACAGGGACATGAAGGACCTCCTCGGCGGGAAGGGGGCCAACCTCGCCGAGATGACCAACATGGGACTCCCGGTCCCGCACGGGTTCACGCTGACGACCGAGGCGTGTCTGGGCTATCTGGCTGTAGGCGACTGGCCCGTCGGGGTGATCGACGAGGCCGAGGAGCATCTCGCTCGTCTCGAGCACACCATGGACAAGCGCTTGGGCGATCCGACCGACCCGCTCTTGGTCTCGATCCGCTCGGGCGCCAAGTTCTCTATGCCGGGCATGATGGACACGGTCCTGAACCTCGGGCTGAACGAGGATTCCCTCAAGGGCCTCGCGCACCAGATGGGCGGCGACGTTCGCTTCGCGAACGACTCGTACCGCAGGTTCATCCAGATGTTCGGCAAGATCGTGACGGACGTCCCAGCCGACGCGTTCGAGGACGCGTTGGACGAGGCGAAAGAGCGCAAGGGCCCCAACGCGCAGGACACCGACCTGAACGAGGACGACCTCCGCGCCCTGATCGACCGGTTCCTGGAGATCTACAGGGAGCACACCGGCGAGACGTTCCCGACCGACCCGCGCGCGCAGATGCGACTGGCGACCGAGGCGGTCTTCAAGTCCTGGAACGGCAAGCGCGCGATCGACTACCGGCGTCAGAACAAGATCAGCGACGACCTGGGCACCGCGGTGAACGTCGTGGCCATGGTGTTCGGCAACCGAGGCGAAGACTCGGGCACCGGCGTGGCGTTCACACGCGACCCCGCTACCGGCGAGAAGGTGCCCTACGGCGACTACCTGGCCAACGCGCAGGGCGAGGACGTCGTCGCCGGGATCCGGAACACTCTGCCGCTCGCGGAGCTCGCCACGATCGACCCTGTTTCCTACGGCGAGCTGCTCCAGGTGATGCACACGCTCGAGATGCACTACCGCGACATGTGCGACATCGAGTTCACGATCGAGAAAGGCAAGCTCTGGATCCTTCAGACCCGGATCGGCAAGCGCACCGCGTTCGGCGAATGGGTGATGGCCCACGACATGCTGCGCGAGAACCTGATCGGCGCCGACGAGGCTTTGCTCCGCGTCGACGCGGACAGGCTGGAGGAGCTGTTCAAGCGGCGCGTGGACGCCGAGGATGCCACGCCGATCGCAACGGGGCTGAACGCGTCGCCGGGTGCTGCGACGGGACGAGTGGTCTTCACGGCCGACGAGGCTCAAGAGTGGGCCAAGCGGGGGGAGCGAGTGGTGCTCGTCCGCCGCGAGACGACGCCGGACGACTACCACGGCATGATCGCCTCACAGGGGATCTTGACGAGCGCAGGCGGTACCAACTCCCACGCTGCGGTCGTCGCCCGCGGCGAGGGCATCCCGGCGGTCTGCGGAGCCGACGCCATAAGGCTCGACCCCGAGTCCAAGACCTTCTCCGCGAACGGGACCAAGGTCGCCGAGGGAGACGTCATAACGATCGACGGCTTCACGGGCAACGTGTTCGTGGGGGAGCTGCCCATGGAAGAGTCGGTCCTGGAGAAGGCGCGTTCGGGCGATGACGCCGCGCGTGAGCAGAAGATCTGGCAGGCGTTCGAGACGTTGATGGCCCACGCGGATGTGCGCCGGCGCCTCCGCGTCCGCGCTAACGCTGACACGCCCGACCAGTCCACGAACGCCCGCGAACGCGGCGCCGAGGGCATCGGCCTGTGCCGCACGGAGCATATGTTCCTGGGGGAGAAGCGTGTCGAGGCCGTCCGCCAGATGATCTTCGCGGAGACCGACGCCGAGGAGCAGGCCGCCTACGACGTTCTGCTCCCGCTTCAGCGGGAGGACTTCGTCGGCATCTTCACGGCCATGAGCGGACTCCCAGTCACGGTTCGCCTTCTCGACCCGCCGCTGCACGAGTTCCTGCCGAACCAGGTGGAGCTGGCGGTCGAGGTGGCGCTCGGCGAGTCACGCGGCGAGGACGTTTCCGAGCACAAGGCGATCCTGCAGAAGGTGAACGAGCTCCACGAGATGAACCCGATGCTCGGCTTACGCGGTGTGCGTTTGGGGATCGTGAAGCCTGGTCTCTACGCTATGCAGGTCCGCGCCATCTGCGAGGCCGCTGCACGCGTCAAGAAGGAGGGCGGCGACCCCAGGGTCGAGATCATGATCCCGCTGGTGGCCACCGCCCCCGAGCTCAAGCAGATGCGCGACGAGCTAGAACCGGTCGCACACGAGGTGCTCGCGCGTGAGGGCGTGGATCTGGGCCACCTGGAGTTCGGGACCATGATCGAGCTCCCGCGCGCTGCGGTCACCGCAGCGGAGATCGCCGAGAGCGCCGACTTCTTCTCTTTCGGCACCAACGACCTGACACAGACCGCGTTCGGGTTCAGCCGCGACGACATCGGCAAGTTCGTGGGGATGTACGAGGAGCGCAAGCTGGTCCCCGCGAACCCGTTCGTCACGGTGGACATCCCCGGTGTCGGGAGGCTGATGCGGATAGCGTGCGAGGAGGGCAAGGCGGCCAACCCCTCGTTGCACCTGGGTATATGCGGCGAGCACGGCGGCGATCCCGCCAGCGTCGTCTTCTGTCATCAGATCGGCTTGGACTACGTGAGCTGCTCGCCTTTCCGCGTGGAGACGGCCCGGCTGGCGGCGGCACAGGCGGCGATCGGCCGGGCCGAGTCCGCCTCGAAGTAGGGCGTCGTGGGTCTCTTCGACGACCGCAGTCTCATCTTGTTGATGGCATTAGCGGTCGATCGCCTCGGACGGCGCCAGTTGGCGGCGATCGATGACCCGCTCGGCACGTATACGGCCGATGGAGTGGCGGCATTCAGCATGATCGGGGTGGACGACTACGACACCGACCATCGGCTGGCGTTCGACAGGTGGCTCGAACAGATCAGGGCGGAGGCCTCCTTCGTCGGCGGGATCGTGGCGGTCGGCGAGGAGGCCAAGGACCTGCGGTCCGTACTGGTCGCAGTGACCCCCGAGGACTTCGTGTTCTTCGACGAGGGCGGCGCCGCCGATGCCGAGATGCCGGAGCTCGGCCGGTTCCCGCGGTCGGCCGTCAGAGCGGTTGACGTCTTGGACGAGAGCGGGGCCCACGTGGCCGAGCCCGCCGTCGAGTCGATCGACGAGCCCGATGCGCTCGCTGCCGTCACGGTGGACTGGCAGCCGGAGGGGGCGGAGCTCGATCGGGACCAGTTCGTCTTCCGCGCTGCGTCCGTCGCATGGGACGCTGCTCACCGCTTCCGGAGCTTCGCCCAACCGCCGCTCCTGGACTAGGCTCGCGCGATGGAGACGATCGCGCTCGAGACCGTCGAAGGCGTCCGGATCACCACCCTGATCGACAACGCGATCGACGTCTTGATGCCGGACCAGGGGTTCATCAAGCGCTGGGGTCCGGTCGGAACGTCCGCGCCGCTTCCTCTGATCGCGGCCGACGCCGCCGACGGGGGGAAGTCCGTTGACTCGCTCCGCGCCGAGCACGGCTACTCAGCCCTCATAGAGATCGAGAAGGCCGGCCGCACGCATCGGATCCTGTTCGACGCCGGGGTCACGCCCGACGGGCTGATCGGCAACCTCGATCGCCTGGGCGTTTCGCCCGAGACGTTCGAAGCGATCGTGCTGTCGCACGGTCACTACGACCACACCATGGGGATGGATGGGCTGATCAGGCGTCTGGGTCGTTCGAACCTGCCGGTCCTGATCCATCCCGAGTTCTGGACCCGTCGGCGGATCGTGATGCCGGGGGGTGGAGCCTTCGAGCTCCCGCTCGTCAGCAGATCCGCCCTCGAGGATGTGGGGTTCGACATCGTCGAGGACGTGAAACCGTCGTTCCTGCTGGCCGGGTCGCTACTGATAACGGGCGAGGTCGACCGGACCACAGAGTTCGAGAAAGGGATGCCGATCCATCAGGCGCTCCGCGGTGGCGACTGGGAACCGGATCCCTTGATCCTGGACGATCAGGCCGCGGTGCTCCACGTGGCGGACAAGGGGTTGGTCGTGCTCACCGGGTGCGGTCATGCCGGCATCGTGAACATCGTGCGTTACGCGAAGAAGCTGACCGGGATCGAGCGGGTGTACGCCGTGATCGGCGGATTCCATCTGACGGGTGGCTTGTTCGAGCCGATCATCCCGAAGACCGTGGCAGAGCTGGCCGCCGAGGCACCTGCCGTGGTGATCCCGGCTCACTGCACCGGCTGGAAGGCCGTGCACGCGCTGGCGGCGGAGATGCCCGAAGCCTTCGTGGCCAACAGCGTGGGTACCCGATACGAGCTCTAGCCTGGTGACGGGGGTCACCCGGAATCGGCCACTTGATCGCCGTTCGTCCCCTCGACCGCCGATGCGCCGGCGGCCGGTGTCGGGTTAGAGTCGCGTTCCTCAACCTCCCCCACGGTCAAGGAGGTTGATATGTCACCGGATCGTCCACCGATCCTCGACACCGTGTCCACGTTCGTCAGGTTCGCGGTTGTCGCCGTGGCCGTCGTGCTACTAGCGCTCACGACTCCCGTCCGGGCGGGTCATATGCAGGACTGGACCCACAACCACTCGTTGATCGCGACGCGTCCGTCTTCGTACAGCGCGATGGTTCAGCGGTTCGGGCAGGCCTGCAGCAACGCGGCGGACGACGCACGGTCCTACTGGCCCCATCAAGCAGCCCGCAACGTCGGCGGGTACATCAAGTACAACGCGTACATAGGCGAGAACGTCGGGTACAACGTTCGGAACCACATCAACGCGTCTCACAAGGACGGTGCGACCGACTACGGCGTATACGGCTACGTCTGCCGGTACATCGGCGGCACCACATCGTGGTCGACGCACGCGTTCGGAGCGGCGATCGACACGAACTCGTTCCGTAACCCACAGTTCCAGACGTTCTGGAGCGGCGTCGGGGCCGACGGGATCAACCACGGCACCTACATCCCTGGCGTTTGGCAGAGCCACCGCTTCTACTGGGGTCTGAACTTCAGCCCCGGGCGACAGGACCCCATGCACTTCCAGTTCGTAACCGGGTACTGATCTCCCCCGCAAGGAGGTTCTACGGATGTCCATCAGAGCCATCTCCGGCCCCCGCACGCTCGCTGCAGTCGTGATCCTCTCGATCGCGGTCGCGGGCACCGTCGCGCAAGCGCGATCCGAGGCCGCAACCGGACGCCAGACCAGGGACGCCGCTTGCTTCGGCGAGCGGAGCCTCGCGGTAGGGCGATCGAGACTGGCCAGCGGTGATGCCGTGGTGGCCGCGGTCGGGAACACCCTCGTGACGATCCGAGGGGGCTCGGATGGCGCGGTGTCGGCGGTGGCGCTCCCGGGCGGTCTCGCGCGGCACGTTTCGTCCCGGCCCGGGCTCGGAACCGTATACGTGAGCGATCGACCCGGGAACGATCGGCTGGTTGTGACCACGGCGTCGGGCATGGGCGTGGTCTCCGAGCCGGGTGAGGTCATGCATCCCTCCTGGTCTACGGACGGAAGGATCGTCTGGTCCTTGGGCGCCGAGCTCAGGATCCGCTCGGCCGACGGTCGGCGGATCCGCTCTATCCGCGCTCCTCGGGGGGCGACCGGCGTGTTCTCACCGATCTTCGCCGCGAGGTCCACCTTGATGGCCGTGGTCTCCGAAAGTGCGGCCGGACCTCACGGCGACACCGCGCTCGACAACCTGTGGAGCTACGACCTTCGGCGCGGACGGTGGTACCGGGTCTCGACGTTCACGGCCGGTTCCCTTGCGTGGACGGCGATCCGCACGCCGGTCGTCGCTGGCCCGGGACGGGTGGAGTTCGTAGTGATAAGGGGACGGGCGGCAGCCACGGACCAGGTGTCGTACGAGCTGTGGGTGGTCGATGGGTCCCGGATCGTGAAGGTCCGTGATATCCCCGAAGAGATGTACCTCGCCATGGTCGTTGACGGCCGCCGGGTGTGGAACCGGTTCGATCCGGCGGTGAACGAGTGGCGCCTCCTCCTGGAGACCATCGGCGGCACCCTGCTGGATCTGGGCTGCGGCCGCGTCCAGGTGGATCCTCGAGGGCAGGCCGATCCCGACCTCGGGTTCTTCGAGTCGAGACCGTCTGAGCCAGAACCCTCGCCTACCCCGACCGATCCTCCTACGACCCAGTCCCAGGCCACGCCGACTCCGGTGCCCGACACGCCCCACTCGGTGGCGATCCTGGTCGGCGACTTCAGCTCGGCTGCGGCGGCGGCCGAGGTAGCGCAGCGTATCCGCTTGGCGTACGGTGACTCGGCGGGCGTTGCGGTCGTTGACAGCCAGCAGGCGCCGCTGGCGGTGGCGCCAGGAGTATGGGCGGTCGTGCTGCCCGTGGACCCGAGTCACGACATCCAGGCGGAGCTGGGGCAGTTCAGGTCTAACTTCCCCGAGTTCGGAGGCTGGAGCTGGGTGGTGGCGATCTGATGAACGCGGCGAGGGCGTTGGTGCGAGCGGCGGCGGCACTGACCTTCACGGTGATCCTGACCGCGTGCGGTTCCTCTCCGGCCTCGGAGGGGCCAACCTCCGGACCGGACCCCACGGAAACGCAGACCAGCCCGACCCAGAGCGGACCATCGGCCGTCTGGCTTGCCGGTCTCCGAGTGGAAGCCGACTCTGAGGACCTCAACGCCGACACCCAGAAGATCCTGGAGGCGGCTGGGACCGCCATCTTCACGGGGCCGGTCTCGTGCTTCGACAGCGTGCCGGCGGAGTTCGTGCCGGCACCGGACGCGTACGTGCTGGGCCTGGTGGCGCCTTCCCGCGAGGAGCTCGAGGTGGCCGTGGATCGCGTCGGGCGTGAGCCGATCTTCGTGGTGCAAGTCACGAACACGTGCGTCGACTAGGCCGTTGTTAGCCTTAACCGGTGAGCCTCGTCCGTCGCCATCCCGTCCTGTCCGGGGTCGCGCTCGTCCTCCTGGTCGCGTTGACCGTGGTCGGGGCGAGCGCGATCACCGTGTGGCGCGCCGCCCACACCGACGACGCCAGTCACGCTGAGCGGGCCGATGTCATCATCGTGCTGGGTGCCGCCCAGTACGACGGGGAGCCCTCGCCGGTCTTCCGGGGTCGCCTAGATCACGCGGTACTGCTGTACCAGCAGGGGCGTGCGGAGCGCGTGATGGTCGTGGGATCCAAGTCTCCCGGAGACAGTACGACCGAGGCCGAGGCCGGCGGGGACTACCTGGTCTCTCAGGGGGTTCCGGCCGGCTCGGTGGTGGTCGAGCCCGTCGGGCGGACCACATACGACAGCTTGGTGGGAGCCGCGCGCTACATGCGCAAGCACGACATGGAGAGCGCGTTCCTGGTCTCCGATCCCTGGCACAACGCACGGATCACCCGGATGGCCGCGGACCTGGGGATCCAGGGATACGCATCGGCAACCTGGACGTCGGCGGCCACCAGCGAGGACACGAGGTTCACGGGTTACGCCCGCGAGACCTTCGCCTATCTCTATTACCGGGTTTTCGGACGCTGAGACGGCTCCCGCTCAAGTGACGGTGAGCGTGCCCTCCATCCCCTGCCTGCGGTGGAATCGGCAGAAGAACGTGTAGGTGCCCGGTTCAAGGTCGATCGTCACTTCCTGCGAGCTTTGGGCGTCGTTCGCCAGGTCGATATCGGTCTCCTCGACCGTGAAGGTGTGAGGAGTGGTGGGGTTCGTATCGCTCACCGTGATGGTGTCGCCTTGCTGCACGGCGAGCTTCGCAGGCGCGAACTGGTAGTTCACCTGTGTCAGGGTCTTGCCGCCCGAGGCCGGGGGAGCGCCCCCGTCGCTCACGCTCGCATCGGTGGACGAGGCAGCTGTGCCTCCGTACGCGCCGCCCCCGCCACCGGTGCCCGAGCCATCTCCGCAAGCCGTCGTCATGAACAGGAGCGCGAGCGCCCCCGCGGCGACACAAGTGAAGCGCCGATCCATGGAACACCTCCCACGTCTTGCGGGTATACGGGCGGGCTCGCCCTCCGGCCTGTCGTCGCTCGACGCTAGCATGGGGTCGTGACGACCCCCCGTGAGCGCAGCGAGCAGATCGAGCGTGACACCCTTTCTCCGCGCGCCACGCTGGCGTCGGCGTCCAAGGGGCGCGAACGCGACGAGCCGCAGGACGCCATCCGCACCGTCTTCCAGCGCGATCGCGACCGGATAGTCCACGCCAAGGCTTTCCGCCGTCTCAAGCACAAGACGCAGGTGTTCCTCGCGCCCGAGGGTGATCACTACCGGGTCCGCCTGACCCACACCCTCGATGTCAGCCAGATCGCCCGCACCGTTGCCAGGGCACTCGGTCTGAACGAGGACCTCACCGAGGCCATAGCGCTCGGCCACGACCTGGGCCATACCCCCTTCGGCCACCTGGGCGAACAGGCGCTGACGCCGTTCCTGGGTCGTCCCTTCCGCCACTCCGAGCAGAGCCTGCGCGTCGTGGATCACCTGGAGAACGATGGGCAGGGGCTGAACCTGACTTGGGAGGTCCGCGACGGCATCCTGCATCACCCATGGTCCATGCCGTCGCCGTCCACGCTGGAGGCCCAGATCGTGAGGTTCGCCGACCGGATCGCCTACATCAACCACGACGTGGACGACGCGGTCCGTGCCGGCGTCCTCCGTGAGGACGAGCTGCCTCGCGCGGCGCTCGACGTCTTGGGCGACACCCACGGCCGGCGGATCAACACGCTGGTCACCGACCTGGTGACCCAGAGCGAGGATCAGCCCGAGATCCAGCTCTCGCCGCAGGTATTCGCGGCGCTGGACGCGCTGCGTGACTTCATGTTCGACCAGGTCTACATGCGCGAGGGGGCCAGGGAGGAGAACGAGAAGGCTGTGAAGCTGATCCGGGATCTGTTCGCGCACTACCTCGAACACCCCGACGAGATGCCGTCCGAGTACCATCAGGCGCCGGGGGACCTCCCGACCCGCGTGGCCGACTTCATCGCCGGCATGACGGATCGGTACGCCCTTCGGACATACGAGCGGCTCGTCCTTCCCCAGGGGTGGCTCATCGAGAGGTAGAGCGGTATCCCGGCGGCACATCTGTACGGAACGGGGCGGAGTGGCGGGCAGGATCAGGCAGGAAGACGTCGAGGCGGTCAGGGAGCGGACCGACATGGTCAAGCTCGTCGGCCAGTACCTGACGCTCAAGAAGGCAGGCGGCGACAACATGACCGGCCTGTGCCCGTTCCACCAGGAGAAGACGCCTTCCTTCAGCATCTCTCCGGCCAAGCAGCTCTTCTACTGCCACGGCTGCGGCAAGGGAGGCGATGCCATCGGGTTCCTGCGCGAGCTCGAGCACCTCGGCTTCACCGAGGCCGTCGAACGGCTGGCGCAGCAGGCCGGCATCACCCTGCGCTACGAGGGCGATTCGCCCGCCGAGCGCCGAGCCGCCGCACGCCGTATCGCGCTGATCAAGGCGAACGAAGAGGCGGCGCGGCTCTTCGCGAAGATGCTCGCGGACGGCCGAGAGGCCGATGAGGCCCGCGCCTACGTCGCTGGCCGCGGCATAACCCCCGAGTCCGTCGAACGGTTCGCGATCGGCTACGCGCCCACCTACCCGGACTTCCTGCTTCGGCGTATGAGTCGCGAGTTCTCCCCCGAGATCTTGTTGGAGGCGGGTCTGGCCACCCGCGGCGACGACGGCAGTGCCGTCCGCGATCGGTTCCGCGGCCGCATCACGTTCCCCATCCACGATCTGCAGGGGCGCGGCATCGGCTTCGGAGCGCGGATCTTGCCGACGGATCCTCGCGCCTCCGAGCAAGCCAAGTACCTCAACACCGCCGAGACGCCCATCTACAAGAAGAACGAGGTCCTGTTCCATCTGGCGGCGGCGCGCGGTGCGATCGCCCGCGCGGGCGAGGTCTACGTGGTCGAGGGATACACCGACGTGATCGGCCTGGTGCAGGCGGGGATCGAGAACGCTGTAGCCACCTGTGGCACGGCGTTGGGGGAGGGGCACTTCCGTCTGCTGAGCCGGTTCGCGCAGCGCGCGGTCCTGGCGTTCGACTCGGACGAGGCGGGAGCACGCGCGGCGGAACGTGCGTACCAGTTCCAAGAGACGTTCCCCGTGCAGGCGGTCGTCATGATCATGCCGCAGGGTTTGGACCCCGCCGACTTCGTGGCCAAGCACGGCGCGGACGCCGTTCGCGAGGCCGCGAAGACATCTCGGCCGCTGGTGGAGTACATGGTGCGCCGAACGGTGGCGCGACACGATCTGTCCACGGTCGAAGGGCAGTCGGCCGCCGTCGCCGACGCGCTGCCCATCCTGGAGGGTCTGTCGGATCCGGTGCGCCGCAGCGAATACGGCCACCTGCTGGCCGACATCGCGGGAGTCTCGGACTCCTCGGTGATGCAGGCGCTGGAGCGCCGGCTGGGTGGTCGTCCTCAGGAGATCGCCAAGACCATGAAGCGCGTCTCCGCCCAGGACAAAGTGGAGCGCGAGATGCTGAAGCTCCTCGCGCGCGACGACCAGATCTACCAGGCCTACATCGGCCAGCTGGAGCCCGATCACTTCCGCAACGCGGGCCACAAGCGCACGTTCCAGGCGATCGTCGAAGCCAACGGCGATATCGGCGCCATCGGGGGCGGAGAGGATGCGAAGCTCGCCGCGGCCGTGTCGTCGCTCGCGGTCGAGGAGCTCGACGGTGAGCCCGACCCCGAGTACGCGCGCAGCGTGTGGATGCGTCTGCAGGAGTTCCTGTTGAAGAGCAGGAGTGATGCCATGCGCATGACGCTGCAGAAGCTGAACCCCACGACCAGTCCCGAGTACGACGATCTCTTCAGGGAGCTGGTGGCGGTGGACGGCGACCTGCGAAGGCTGCGTCACTCGGATCCCGATGTGGACTAGGAACGCAACGGCCGATCGGGTCACAGGCCTATCTGGTTTCGTACACTCGTGAAACCGTGCATCGTTCGCTGAGGAGACCCATTGGCTGAAGCGGTCCGCGATGAAGCGCCGATGAGTCTGGACGAAGTCAAGGAAGCCATCACCGCCAAAGGGCGTGAGCGTGGCTTCGTCACATCGGAAGACCTTCTGGAAACCGTCCCGGTAGATGACCTCACCCCCGAACAGGTCGAGGAGTTCCTGACCCAGATCCAGGAGCACCTGACGGCCGAGTCCATCGAGGTCATCGAGGTTCCAGGCGAGGATTCCGACCCAGCCACCAACGTCCGCATCGAGGTCGACCTGCTGAAGGCGCCGACCAACGACCCGGTCCGGATGTACCTGAAGGAGATCGGCAAGGTCCCGCTGCTGAACGCTGCGCAGGAGGTTGACCTGGCCCGTCGGATCGAGGCCGGCGAGTTCTCCACGGCGCTCCAGCAGACGATCGAGGATGAGGAGAAGCCCGATCCCAAGCGCCTGAAGCACGTGGTCGAGAAGGTCTGGGAGATCCGTGACCATCAGCTGACCGCGTTCGGCAAGGTGGAGGGCATCGGCCGCGAGAAGATCGCCAAGTCCTACCGGCCCAAGACCGATGAGGAGATGGAAGCGTGGCTGAAGCGCGTGGAGCGCGACGGTCAGCTCGCCAAGAAGAAGCTGATCGAGGCCAACCTGAGGCTGGTGGTCTCGATCGCCAAACGCTACGTGGGGCGAGGGATGCTGTTCCTGGATCTGATCCAGGAAGGCAACCTGGGCCTGATCCGTGCGGTCGAGAAGTTCGACCACTCCAAGGGGTTCAAGTTCTCAACGTACGCCACGTGGTGGATCCGTCAGGCCATCACGCGTGCGATCGCCGATCAGGCACGGACCATCAGGATCCCAGTGCACATGGTCGAGACCATCAACAAGCTGGTTCGCGTGCAGCGGCAGCTGCTCCAAGACCTCGGCCGTGAGCCCACGCCGGACGAGATCGGCAAGGTCATGGGGATCGGCGCCGACAAGGTTCGCGAGATCCAGAAGGTGTCGCAGGAACCGGTTTCACTCGAGACCCCGATCGGCGAGGAGGAGGACTCCCACCTCGGCGACTTCATCGAGGACTCGGAGGCCGTGGTTCCGGTGGACGCCGCATCGTTCATCCTGCTTCAGGAGCAGCTGGAGAGTGTGCTTCACACCCTGAGCGAACGCGAGAAGAAGGTGATCCAGCTGCGGTTCGGCCTTGTCGACGGCCATCCGCGAACGCTCGAAGAGGTGGGCCGCGAGTTCGGCGTAACACGCGAGCGGATCCGCCAGATCGAATCCAAGACGCTGTCGAAGCTGCGGCACCCCTCGCGGAGCCAGAAGCTCCGCGACTACCTAGAGTAGTCCGCCTCAGACTAGTTCCAGACCGCCTCGTCGCTCTCGTAGTCGCTCATGCGATCGCGTAGCGAGCCGCGTGCACGCTTGATCATGTCGAGGCTCTTCATCGTGGCTTGATCGGCCAACCGCTTCCCCTGCGCGGACACCGTACGAGCTGTGCGGCTCCCGGATTCGCGACGTGGGCCGCTGACGACGTTCGGGTCGTCCTCGCGCATCTTGGCCGCCAACTTGTAGCCGATGAAGATCCCGAGTCCGATCAGGATCAGGTTGCGAAGTCTCATGGTGGAGCCCCCAGGCGTCGTGGGCTGACAGCCTATCGCGATGCTCGGCAAGCTGGGAGGCTCGCGGGGAGAGCGATGACCGGCTGGTAGGCTCCGCGACTCTCGATGGGGATCCGTCGAAACCTCCTCGCCTCGCTCCTGGCCGCGCTGACCTTGCTGGCGGCTTGTACCTCCACGGGGTCCGACCCCGGCGATGGCCCCAGCGGAGCCGGGACGACCGGCCCGTCGGTCGAGCCGACGTCGCCTGGGTCCGTGCCGGACGGTGCGATCGAGCGCGCGGTATGCGCGATACCCGATCTGCTGCTGTCCAGGACGTGGCGCGGGGACCGGCGCGACCGATCCGGCGACATCCAACTGCTCCCGAAGGAACCGAACTTCGTCGGACACGGCGGCCTGCCGCATTCAGGACCGTGGGACTACATCTCGGCCGTGCCGTTGCTCTGGTACGGGCCCGGCCACATCCGCGAGGCAGGCGAGATCGGTCGACGTGTAACGCTAGCCGACCTGGCGCCGACCACGGGCGAGCTGATCGGATTCCCGTTCGACGCGCCGGACGGCCAAGTGCTGCAGGACGCACTGGAGCCGGGAGCCACGCCGGCGAAGCTGGTCGTGACGGTCGTGTGGGACGGCGCCGGGAGCGAAGTACTGAGTGCATGGCCCGACGACTGGCCGTACCTCCGGTCGCTGATCCCGAGGGGTGTGTGGTACGAGCGCGCGGAGGTGGGGTCGTCGCCACCGAGCACCGCGCAGATCCACGCGACGATGGGGACCGGCGCGTTCAGCCGGAACCACGGCATCGTGGCGCACCATTTCCGGATCGGCGCAACCCTGACGGATCCCTGGACCCGCGGGCCGGGCTCGCTGATCCTGCCGACGATCGGCGATCTATACGACCAGGCGCGCGGCAACGAGCCGTTGATCGGCGCCATCGCGACCGTCGCGATCCACCTGGGGATGCTGGGGCACGGCTCCTACATGACGGGGGGCGACCGGGACCTGGCCGTCACGCGCGAGATCGAGGGCGCGGCGACGCTCGGCGCCGAGGGCGTCCGCTGGCGCCTCACAGGCAACGTCAAGCCGTACTACGACTTCCCCGCCTACGTGAACAGACTCCCGAGGATCTCGAACTACTTCGGCGATGTGGATCGAAGCGACGGCCAGCTCGACGGCGCGTGGCACGGCCACGATCTGGCGGGGCCCGAGACGCTCGGTGGCTTCATGACTCCGGCGCGGATCCCGTACCAGAACGACCTGATCGAGGAGGTCGTGCGACGCGAGGGCTTCGGTGCAGACGACGTGCCCGACCTGCTGTACATCAACTACAAGCTGACCGACGAGATCGGGCACACGGACTCGATGAACAGCGTCGAGATGTCTGACGCCGTGCGTGCCACGGACGAGGGACTGCGAGAACTGGTCGGGATCCTCGACTCGGTCGTGGGCGAGGGGGAGTGGGCGATGGCGGTCACGGCCGACCACGGCCACACGCCCGACCCGGACGTGAGCGGGGCGTACGTGATCTCGCCCACGGCGGTGGCCGACGTGACGAACGCTGCGTTCGACCTGGACGACGACGAGGTGAAGGTCGTCGAGTACACCCAGCCGACGCAGGTGTTCATCAATCAGGGCGAGCTGGCCGAGCACGGATCCACCCTGAACGACGTGTCGGCGTTCCTGATGGGGCTGACGTTCCGCGACGTCGGTTCGCCAACGTGGCCCGTTCCCGAGGGGAGTTTGGACCAGAAGGCGTTCGTGGCGGCTTACCCGTCTCAACTGCTCGACACCCTCGCGTGCGTCCCTCGCGGTCCCGGACCGGCGGGTTCCGGATGACCGGTCGGTCGGTCGGTCGTTGAGATGGCCTCGAGAGGCCCGCTGCTAGACTGCCCTCCGTTCCTTCCGGGGTAGCTCAATCGGCAGAGCGGCGGACTGTTAATCCGTAGGTTGTGGGTTCGAGTCCCACCCCCGGAGCCACCGTTCCTAACGTCGGACCTGGTCACCTCGCAGCCGTAGGCGCTCAACTCAAAGGGACCGGTGCCATTCGCCTGCATGCTGCCCCACGACCCGTCCGTTCGGATTAGGGTTCGTTCATGCCCGACCCGTTACCCCAACGCAACCTGATACTCATCCTGGCGAGGAACTTCGCCTCGCGCCTGGCCACCGCCGTCTTCCTCGTGGATGCCGAGGGGCGCGTCATCTTCTTCAACGAAGCGGCCGAACGTCTGCTGGGCCAGCGATTCGTCGAGGGCCACGGCATGACACCCGCCGAGTACGCCAAGCTCTTCCAGCCATCTGACGACGAGGGGAACCCGATCCCGATATTGGAGACGCCCCTCGGTGTCGCGTTCGCGCGGGGCGAGCCGGGTCACGGACGACTCAAGATCCGTGGCGCCGATGGCATCACGCGGTCGATCGAGGCCACTGCTTTCCCGCTCCTCGCCCACACGGACGAGCTCGTCGGGGCGATCACTATCTTCTGGGAGCTCCCGGACGGGAGGTAGATGCGGGCGCGGATCTGGGGATGTCGCGGCTCCATCGCCACGCCGGTTTCGGAGACGGCGCGATACGGAGGGAACACCTCGTGCATCGAGGTGCGGCTCGATGACGGAACCTTGCTCATCCTTGACGCGGGAACGGGAGCGCGAGGGCTCGGTCTCGCCCTTCTCGAGGATCCGCCTGAGAGGATCCACCTGCTCCTCACGCATCTCCACGTCGACCACTTGGAGGGTCTCGGGGCCTTCGAGCCGATCTGGCGTGCCGATACCGACCTGCACATCTGGGGACCGGCGTCGCCTATAGCCTCGCTCGACGAGCGGATCGCCACGTACTTCTCGCCTCCGTTGTTCCCGATCCACATGTCGGAAGTGCCAGCCCGGTGCACGTTCCATGACTCTCCCGAGAACCGATGGCAGATCGGCGGCGCGACGCTGTGGTCGGCTCCGATCCAGCATCCGGGTGCGACCGTCGGCTATCGGATCGAGGCCGATGGGAAGGTGCTGACGTATCTCACCGACCACGAGCCGGCTCTCGGCGTGGACCTTCGAACCATGCCTCCGGACTGGATCTCGGGGTTCGCGCTGGCGTCTCGCGCGGACGTACTGGTCCACGATTGCCAGTACACGCCGGAGGAGTACGAAAGGCGTTTCGGCTACGGTCACTCGAGCACCGAGCACGTGGCCGTGTTCGCCGAGAAGGCCGATGTCGATCGTCTGGTGCTCTTCCACCACGACCCGATGCACACCGACGTGCAACTAGACGCGATGCGCGACGACGTCGTCGATCGGTGGCGCGCGGACCCGGAGCGATGCCTGCTGGCGACCGAGGGTGCTGAGTTGATCCTCTAGTGTCTCGACACCGCGCCCGGTGCGGTCCCGCCGATCCGTGGTGTTAACTCCCTCTTCAAGTGTGGTGTGAGCACCGTGAGCGTCTGTGCCCTCCCGGCCGTACCGTCTTGGTATGAAACGATCCGTCGTTGCACTGTTGATCTTGACCCTCGCAGCGGCGAGCTGTGACGCGGCATCGCCTGCTCCTGCGACGCCCACCTCGGCCGGCCGGAGCGATGGTCTCCACCATGTGGTCCTAGACACGGACCTAGCCTTCGACGACATCATGGCGCTCCTCTACCTCCTGCGCCGCGACGACGTATCGGTGGATGCGGTGACCGTGGCAGGGACGGGGGAGGCTCACTGTGACCCCGGGGTCCGCAACGCCCAGGCGCTCTTGGCTCTGGGCGGCTCCCCAGATACCCCCGTCGCCTGTGGTCGCGAGACGCCGCTCGACGGCTCGAACGCCTTCCCCGACGAGTGGCGTGTCGCGGTCGACGATCTGTCGATGCTCGATCTGCCGCAGGTGAGCGGCGAGGCGGACCCGAGAGGTGCGGCCGGGCTGCTGCTCGATTCGCTCGACGGCGAGACTACCCTGATCACCCTGGGGCCGCTCACGAACGTCGCCGAGGCGCTCCGGGTCGATCCGACGCTCGCCGAGCGGGTGCCGACCTTCGTCGCCATGGCCGGTGCGATCGATGTCGCGGGTAATGCCCCGGGAGAGGTTGCGGAGTACAACGTGTGGGCGGATCCTCTAGCTGCGAAGGAGGTTATCGAGGGCATGGGTGTGGCGCTCGTCCCGCTCGACGCCACCAACGACGTCCCTTTCACCCGGTACTTCGCGGACGTGCTCGAGCAGAACCTGCGGACACCGGAGGCTGAGGCTGTGTTCACGCTCATCGGCGCGAACGAGGACCAGTTCTTCAGTGACGGGTACTCGTTCTGGGACACGTTGGCGACGGCCCTGGTCTTCGAGCCCGATATCGCAACGTGGGATGAGGCTTCCGTTTCCGTCACCCCGTCGGCGTCCGCGGCCGGCTGGATCGCTCGCCTCGACAAAGGCTCGCCCGTTCGCTTCGCAGACGCAGTGCCCGATCCCCTCGAGTTCGAGCGGGAGTACCTCTCGACGCTCACGGGAGGTCCGGTCGGCGCCCTGCGGCCTGAGCCCACCCTGACGGTGGCCTTCGACGGCCGGCGATGCACGGTGTCTCCGACGTCGATCCCCTCTGGTTCTCACGACGTCGCCTATATCGCCCCGACCGAGTCCGGATCCGCCGCGATCCTCGTTCGGTTCCGAGCTGGTTCGTCCTACGAGAAGCTGCGGGATGCACTCGGGCCTCCCGGCTCGGAGGTCAACACGGAGGACCCCGCGATCATGAAGACCGAGCCGTTCGCGTGGATCCTCGGGCTGACTCCGGTCGAGATCCCCGCCGGGATGATCGCGGCCGTATGCGTGACAGGTGAGGAGAGCGGGGACGCGCCGCCACGAGCCTGGCTCAGTCCAAGGGTCGACGTGACATGAGCTCGGTCAAGCTAGCGATCCAGCCGGTAGAAGCGAAGGAAGTCGTGCTCGATCGGCAGGATCGAGACGTTCTCGAACCCGGCGCCCTTCGCGTAGTTCTCGAACGTCGCTCTCCTCATCACGGTGCCTGTCGCCGCTGAGGTGTGGTCGTCCATGGCCGAGGGCAGGCAGCACAGGACGCTGTAGGCGTAGAAGATCCGTTCGGTTTCACTGGCGGGCGCCGTGAACGAGTCCTCGGTCCGCTCGTCGGCGACTATCAGCGTGCCGCCGGGCTTCAGCATCCCTCTGATCGAGCTCAAGACCGCCACGGGCTGCGACATGTCGTGGATCGACTCGACCACGACCGCCAGGTCGTAGCTGCCCTCTAGTGTGGGATCGGCCGCGTCCTTAGCGTGGAAGTTCACGCGGTCGGCGACGCCGGCCTCCTCGGCGTTGCGCGAGGCGAGCTCGATGGAAAGGTCGTCGGGATCGATGCCGTCGACCGTGATGTTGGGGTAGGCCCGCGCGAGCGAGATGGCGGCCCAGCCGACCCCGCACGCGATGTCGGCGACCCGCGCACCCGACTCGCTCAGGAGCCGGTCGTGGATGTCGGAGATGGAAGGGATGTATTCGGTGCCGAGCGAACCCACGAGCCAGGGCCGGTTGAAGTCACCCTGCGCTTCGGTCATGTCTTGGCCGTACGCGCTCCAGGGGACCGGGCCTCCGCTGCGGAACGCGGCGACGAGGTCCGGCATGGCGCCCGACACCGCGACGAACGACTTGCAGAACGGCGCGATGGAGTACGGACTCTCGGGATCCAGCAAAGGCTCGATGTGCCCCGGCGGCAGGCTGTATCGGCGCTCGTGCTCCTGGGCCGATACGTCGTCTACAGCCAAGATGCCGGCTGCCGCCTGCTGTTCCAGCCATTCCCGCGAGTATCGCTCGAAGATCCCAGCGGTCGCGGCGAGTTCGGGGGCAGTCAGAGAGCCCGCCCGCTCGAGAGCCCGATAGAGCCCGAGTTTGTCTCCGAGGTAGACGGTCAGGATCTCGGCCATCCCGAGACCCGCCGAGAACAACCTCCCAACCAGCTCGTCGCGCTGGGAATCCACATCAACCATGACGATCTCCCCCTCGTTGTTCTGGAATCGACAGATGCTTCGTCGGGACCGATGTGGTTGTCAAGGTCCCGCGGCCTCACGATCTCCCGGCTCAGCGGTCCCGCAGTCGCGGACTGAGAACCTCGTCGAGGGCGTAGCCCACCATCGTGAACGAGAGGGTCACGATCAAGATCGCGAGCCCTGGAGGTATCAGCCACCACCACCAGCCGGCGGAGAGCGCCCCGGCCGTGAAGGACTCCTCGATGATTCGGCCCCACGAGATCGTGTTCGGGTCGCCCAGACCCAGGATCGCGAGCGTCGTCTCCGACAGGATCGCGAGAGCCACCATCAGGACGGCGTTCGCGAACAGAACCGGGAAGACGTTCGGGAGCACGTGTCGTGTCAGGAGATGCCAATGCCCGGCACCCAGAGCGCGCGACCGTTCGATGAACGGTCGCTCTTTCACGCTGAGGGCCTGTGATCGAACCAGCCGCGCGGTGCTCGCCCAAGAAGTGATCGCGATGACGAGGATCACGTTGAAGAGCGTCGGTCCCAGTATCGACGCCAGCGCGATCGCGAGCGCTATCCACGGCAGTACCAGGAACCAGTTCGTGAATGCGTTGAGCGCGGTGTCGACCTTCGTGCCTCCGAAGTAGCCCGCGGTGATACCTACCGCGGCACCGATCAGGATCGCGCCCAAGGCGGCCGTGAAGCCGACAAGGAGCGAGATCCGTGTACCCACGATCATCAGCAAGAGCACGGATCGACCGAAGTTATCGGTACCCAGGGGGAAGGCGAGCGAGGGCGGTGACAGGGGTACACCGGGTGCGGTGGCCGGGTCGATCGCCGAGGCCGGTACGAAGAAGGGTCCAACGATGGCGAGCACCACGAAGAACGTGAGAACCATCAGGCCGATGCGCCCCTGGCGGTTCTGCATGAAGGTCCGCCAGTGCGCGGCGATCGCCGCACGGCGCCGTCCCCAGATGAGAGACCGCGCCGACGGGTGCTCGAGCTTAGGCTCGGCCGACATCTCAGGCCTCCCGCACGCGTGGATCGACGTAGCCGTAGGCCACGTCGGCGACTAGGTTGAACGCGATCACGGCCGCACTCGACAGCAGGAACACACCCTGGATCACTGGATAGTCGAGCGTCTGGATCGCGTTGTACGTGAGCAGCCCGATCCCGGGCCATGAGAAGACAGCCTCGATCACTACCGCCCCGCCCAGCACGAAGCCGATGCTCAGGAAGATCAGCGTGAAGGTCGGGAGGAAGGCGTTGGGTACGACGTGCCTGCGCCGGATCATCGACTCGGGCACACCTTTGGCACGCGCGACCATGACGAAGTCCTCGTTCACCGTGTCGACCATCGAGGAGCGCATGATGATGGAGTACGAGCCGATGTAGCCGAGCGTGAGCGTGAGCACGGGCAGGAACAGGTGATCGGCGATGTCGACGACCCGGGCCATGCCGGTGAGTCCGCCCGACTCGAACCCCCCCGCCGGGAACCACCCCAGGATCCCCGAGAACGTGATCAGGAGCAGCATCCCGAGCCAGCCCTCGGGCATCGAGTACAGGACCATCGACCCGTAGAGAGTCGAGGTGTCGAACCGGCTCCCCCGTGACCACCCGCCCTTGATACCGATCAAGACCCCGAGCACGGTCGCGAACAAGGTCCCGAGGCCCACCAAGAGCACGGTTGGCCACAACCGCGATCCGATGATCTCGGTCACAGGCCTCGCGGTTCGCAGAGAGACCCCGAGGTTCCCAGACAAGGTCTGCCCCACGTACGTCACGTACTGCTGCGGCAGCGGTTGGTCCAGCCCGAGCGTGGCTCGCTGCTCGGCGATGTCGGCCTCCGTCAGCCGCTGGCTGCGAGCCAGCAGCCCGATCGGGTCACCGGGCAGCACTCGGAAGAGGAAGAAGTTGAAGGTCAGCACGAACAGGAGCGTGACGAGCGCCTGAAGGACCTTGCTCAACAGGTACCGCCGCGACCCCACGGGCGTCGCTACCCGAGACCCTGCGTCAGGCCTCGTCTAGGTCGCGACGACGACCCCGGCGTACGATCAGAGCCGTGCCGCCCGCGATCGCGACGATCGCCACGAGCCACAGCCATCCCGGAACGCTTGAAGAGCCGGACGGCGCGGGCGAGCCGCCCGTCGACGTCACGACCGGGTGGACGGCGACCAGCGAATCGTAGTTGTAGCCCGGCAACAGGTAGCCGTTCGCGCCCGGCGCAGGCACCCATCCCTCGAACCGATCGCTCCGGTAGGCCTGGACCCAGCCGGGGTATGCGAGGACCACGCCCGGGACCTGCTCGTACACGCGGCGCTGCGCATCGAACACGATCTGCTGCCGTTCCTCGCGATCGAAGATCGTGCCCTGTTGTTCGTAGAGCGCGTCGAACGTCGGGTCCTTCCAGCAACCGTCGCTCCAGGAGCCGCACTGATCCGAAGTGAAGACGAACAGCTGGTAGTTAGGGTCTGGGTCTCCGCTCCAGTACCAGATGTAGGCATCGAAGCTCCCGGCGCCCCAGTAGTCGTTCATCTTCGCGTCGGTGACGGGTTTCAGGTTGACCTCGATCCCGATCGCGTTCAGGTAGCCAACGATCAGCTGACCGGCCTCGACGGCACCGGTGGTGTCCTGCGAGGCGGGGACCAGCATCTGGAGCGGTTCGCCGGTCGATGGGTCTTCGCGTACGCCATCGCCGTCGCTATCGGTGTACCCAGCCTCTTCGAGCATCGTGGCGGCGCCCTCGGGGTCGTAGGGGATCTCCTCGTCGGCGGGGATGTCCAGATGCCAGAAGGCGGAAGCCGGCCGGATGATCGTATCTCCGGTCGTCGCGGTCCCCTGATAGACCTTGTCCGCGATCGCCTGCTTGTCGATCGCCATCGCGATCGCCCGACGCACGTCGAGGTCCTGCAGCGCCGGAAGCGGGTCCGCGTCGGGCCCCTGTCCGCCGAAGTTGAACGCGAGGTTGAGCCACCAGTCCGAAACGACCTTCTGCACGGTCACGCCGTCCATGCTTTCGAGCGACTTCACGAGCGAAGGCTGGACACCGTCGGCAACGTCTATCTCGCCGTTGCGCAGTGCCTGCGTCATCGCTTCTTCGTTCGAGTACACGCGGTACTCGATCTTGTCGACAGCCGGCTCCTCGCCCCAGAAGTAGGGGTTCTTCTCCATGGTCCAGCCCTGCCCCTGACTCCATCCTGTGAGGATGAACGGCCCGCTCGCGATGGAAGGGGTATTGGGCTGCGTCTTGATCTCGGCCAAGCCTTCGTCGGCCACGTCTTTCCACACCTTCTCCGGCACGACGTACGCCCAAGGCGGCATGTCGGGCGCGAAGGTCGGTTCCTCCGAGCGCCAGATCAGGGTCCGGTCATCGGGGGTTTCGAAGGTGGGGTTGAACTTGAAGTAGCTCCTGTACTGCGGGATCTTGTTGTCGATGATGATGCGGTAGGAGAAGGCGACGTCGCGAGAGGTGAGGGCCGACCCGTCGCTCCACTTCAGTCCCTCGCGCAGGGTGCAGGTCCACACGGTGGAGTCGGTGTTCGCCTCGCATCCCTCGGCGAGGCTGGGCGCGGGGGAGAGCGTCTCGCTGTCGAACTTCAGCAGCATGTCGTACTGGGCGGTCACGACGGTCCAGTCGCTGCCGGCACTCACCGCGAATGGGTTGTCGGTGATCAGATCGACCGTGGTGCCGACACGCAGAACGACCGGAGCATCCGCAGCATCCGACGCTTGCCCCTGCGCGAGCGGCGCGGCTGCGGAGAGGATCGCGATCGTCACGGCGGAGGTCGCCCCCAGCACCCGGATCCTGCTCCGACGTCTCGCTGCCGTCATGCCACCCTCCCGTACCGTCGCCGCGTCGACGCACCCCTACGACCCAGTACGCGCCACGGCCGGAATCTAGCCTGCGCCTCGCCGGCGACATACTCCATGCGTGCCGTGGCGGCAACATCCGTCTGAAGCTCGTGTGCGGATGCCTGGTCGGCGCTCAGATCGCGTTCGACCATGCCTTGCGTCCCGTCTGGTCCTCGACCACGAGTCGTCGGTAGGGGAGCCCCGCCGGCGGAGTGAACCGCGCCCGCACGATCAGGCCACGGTCGTCGCGCTCCAAGATCCTGGACTCAAGCTGCAACCCGCGGTGGTCGGCGCGCACCGACCAGCCGTGTTCGCGGTGGGACACCAGGTTGATCATCCGGGCGGGGCTGCACCGGAGCTCGAGGGTCTCGCCGTCGCGCTGCACATCCAGGATCTGCGGCCCATTCGACGCGTACGTGTGCCCTCGCCGGAGCGCCTCGAGGAAGGCCTCCTCTGATCGCTCGCTCGCGCGAACCATGGTCCAGCCGTCGTTGATGTCGAACCCGGGGTAGTGACAGTCGTCGGTGCCGAATCCCCACAGCTGTCTCCCGCGCTCGAGCGCCAGGTCCCAGACGTAGCTCGAGTCGCCGCGGCCGTTCTCGCGCTCCGAGCTCGCGTTCCAAACCTCGAGTCCGACGGCGCCCTCGGTCTCGAGGATCACCTCATGTGGCATACCGCTCCAATACGGGTGCGCGATGAATGGGACCCCGCCCTGTCCCCTTATGTTCGCGGCAGCTGCTGAGAGGTCCGGGAAGGTCTTGTAGTGATAGGCGTCGACCGGCCCCCAGTTCTTCCTGTCGCCGCCTGGATCCTCGGGTATGTCCGAGATCCCGATCGCGAGGATCTCGACGTCGTTGTTCATCCCCGTTCCAGGGTCGGCCGCTAGCTCGGCGCCGACGATGACGAGGATGTGCTCCGAGGAGGGCACGTGCGTGAGCGTCCAGTGATCCGTGATCGCTACGACATCGAAGCCCGCCCATTCGTGGTGGCGGACGTGCGCATCGGGCTCGAGCTCCCCGTCCGAGCGGCGCGAGTGTGTGTGCAGGGCGGCCTTCATCCATACCCCGTCCGCGTCGAACGGGAATCCCTCCGTCATGCCGGTACCTCCCTTCCGGGTCGTTCGGTGGCCGGCGCGGCGGACGCTAGCGATGCGAGGTTCTGTGCCACAAGGTAACGCGTGCCCTGGCGGCAACACCACGGTCAAGGGTAGGCTCGTTCGGTGCGGGTGACGGACTCGGCCGAACGGGTGGTAGAGGTACTCGACATGATCGGCGCCGCGCCGGAGGGGCTCAGGGTATCCGAGGTCGCACACGAGCTGGGCGTACACCGGTCGACAGCTTCGCGGCTCCTCGGGACGCTCGCAGCCAGCCGGATCGTCGAGCGGGATGAACCGTCGACCCGCTATCGGCTTGGAGCGCGGATCGTGGGGCTCGCAGCGAGTGCCGTTGCACGGCTCCCTGTCGTGAGCCAGGCCCGGCCTGAGCTCGAACAGCTCTCAGTCGCTTCGTCGGAGACGGCCAACCTCTCGATCCTCGACGGTGCCCACGTGGTCTATGTGGATCAGATCACGCCAGCCCAGACGGTGGTGATGGCGAGCTGGGTCGGCCGCCGGAGCCCTGCTCACGCGAGCTCCAGCGGCAAGGTGATGCTCGCATTCGGAGATCCCGAAGTCCTCGAGTTCGTGTTGCGTGCAAGGCTCGAGGCCGTCACGCCGAAGACCGTGACGGATCCTGGGGAGCTCCGGGCGATCCTCGAACAGACACGTCGGCGCGGCTACGCGGTGAGCACCGGGGAGCTGGAGGAGGGACTCGTCACCATCGCGGCGCCGGTGGTCGTACACGGGTTGGCGGTGGCGGCCGTCAGCCTATCCGGCCCGTCGTTCCGGATCCCGGCCCGTGATGTCTCAAGGCTGGCGAGGCTGCTGATAGATGCTGCGGTGGCGGTCGGCCATCGGATCGCGGGCAGAGCTTGAGGTCGACCTTCGGCCTAGGAGGAGTTACTCCCTTCGCGCACCGGAATGGCCGACAGACCGCTGGGATTCCTCCCGCTGGTTCGCTACCGTTCGCAGACCGACGAGGAGGACGCGCCTGTGGGATCTGGCACCAGCACTTACGACATCGCATCCGGTCTTCGAGACCGGCTCTCCGACTCCGAGCCGCTGCATCCGTTCGAGCTGGAATCTCAACTGAGGGCCTTGGTCCTGGAACGGCTCGAGGGCGAAGCCGAGCCTACGTCGATCCCGCCTCGTCGAGGTCTGTTCCGGCGAGCTCGCTAGGAGTGCCGTGCTGAGCCTCTGACCGGTCACCCGATCCGATCAGTAGGTATTAGGCTTCACCGGTGGCCATCGCCGAGCTGCCCGTCCGAACCGTACGCGGGGCCTGCCCCCACGATTGCCCGGACACCTGCGCATGGACCGTCACGGTGCAAGACGGGCGTGCCGTCGAATTGAAGGGCGACCCCGACCATCCGTTCACTCGCGGCGGGCTCTGCACCAAGGTCAATCACTTCCTGGAGGACAGGACCTACAACCCTGACCGGCTGCTGCAACCGCTCCGGCGAAGCGGACCGAAGGGCTCGGGATCGTTCGAGTCCGTGACCTGGGATCAGGCGCTGGAAGAGATCGCCTCGCGATTGAAGGCGATCGTCGCGGAGAGCGGCGGAGAGGCCGTGATGCCCTACAGCTACATGGGCACACAGGGTCTGCTCCAGGGGAGTGCGATGAGCGATCCCTTCTTCGCGCGGATGGGCGCCACCCATCTGGTGCGGTCGGTCTGCGGAAGCGCTGGCTTGGCCGGCTTGAACGTGACGATGGGCGGGGGGCCCTGGTTGCTGCCCGAAGAGCTCGCCCTCAGCCGCCACATCATCTTGTGGGGCACGAACACCATCTCCACCAACCTCCACCTGTGGCCGTTCATCCGCGAGGCCAAAGCGCAGGGCGCTACGGTCGTCGTGATCGATCCGTCGAAGACCCGCACGGCCGCCGCCGCGGACCGCCACATCCGCCCGATGCCGGGGACCGACGCGGCGTTGGCCATGGGAATGATGAATGTGATCGTGGACGAGGGTCTGCACGACGAGGACTACCTGGATCGGTACACGGTCGGGTTCGACCGGCTGATCGAGCGGTTGCCCGAGTACACGCCCGAACGCGTCTCGCTCATCACGCGCGTCGACCCCGACGAGATCCGCGATCTCGCGCGCGCGTATGCGACCGCGCGCCCGTCCGCGATCCGGATGCTGGTGGGCATGGAACATCACGCTAACGGCGCCGCCGCCTATCGCGCCATCAGCTGTCTGCCGGCGGTGATCGGCGCCTGGCGCGAGCGCGGCGGCGGTCTGTCCCACATGACGTTCCAGGTTTTCGAAGACATCGACTGGTCGTGCGGCATCGACGTTCCGCGCGATCCTCACGTCCGGGCGGTGAACATGATCCAGATCGGCCGCGCGCTCACCGACGCCGCCATGGACCCGCCGGTACGGGCGCTGGTCGTCTACAACTCCAATCCGGCGGCGATCGCGCCGAACCAGAACGCGGTGCTGGAGGGTCTTCGCCGCGAGGATCTGTTCACCGTGGTGCTGGAGCACGTCATGACGGACACGGCCCTTCACGCGGACTACGTGCTTCCGGCCACCACCGAGGTGGAGCATCTGGACGTGCTGTGGTCGTGGGGCCAGACGTACCTCACATACAACGATCGAGCGATCGACCCTGTGGGCGAGGCCCTGCCCAACACCGAGATCTTCCGAAGGCTGGCTGCCCGAATGGGGTTCGCCGATCCGGCGTTCAGCGTGAGCGACGAGCAGCTGGTGGAGAAAGCGCTGGCACCCCTGGGTCCCGAGCGCACGGACCAACTCCGCGAACTAGGTTGGCTCCGCCTGGATACGGAGGAGCACGTGCTCCCGCACGCAGAAGGCGGGTTCGGCACGCCGTCAGGCAAGTGCGAGCTCTACTCGGAGCGCCTCGCCGCAGCTGGCATGGACCCGCTCCCCGGGTTCGAGGCTGCCGTTGAGAGCCCTGCAGGAGATCCCGACCTGGCCGCGCGTTACCCCCTGGCGCTGCTCACCTCCAAGGGCGCGCACCACTTCCTGAACTCCAGCTACGGCAACGTGGAGCGGGCTCTCAAGGCCGAGAAGACCCCCTTTCTCGACCTGCATCCCGACGACGCGGCGCCGCGCGGCATCGCCGACGGCGACAGCGTCCGTGTGTTCAACGACCGCGGGTCCGTTGAGCTACCGGCCCGGGTCGGCGACAAGGTGCGGTCTGGCGTGGCGGCCATGCCATCCGGTTGGTGGGCCTCACGCTCCCCGTCGGGATCGTCGGCGAACGCGCTCACCCCGGACGGCCTCTCCGACCTAGGCGGCGGCGGGGACTTCCACAGCGCGCTCGTGCAGGTGGAGAAGGTGCGCTAGCTCTGGGTAGGCTCCCGGGATGGAGCTACCCGGCCCTCTGGTCTCGCCCGGTTGGCTCGCCGAGCATCTCGGAGAGCCCGGTCTGGCTTTGGTCGATGTGCGGTGGGTCCGTGAGGGTTCGGCTCGCGACGCGTTCGAAGCCGGGCACATCGACGGCGCCGTGTTCCTGGATGCCGACGACGATCTGTCGGCGATAGGTCAGGGTCCCGGACGGCATCCGCTTCCCTCGCCGGACGTGTTCGCGCACACGATGTCGCACGTCGGGATCGGCGACGACACAGCGGTGGTGGCCTACGACGACGCCTCGGGCTCGATCGCGGCGCGTCTGTGGTGGATGCTCGATGTGATCGGGCATACGGCTGCACTCCTGGACGGTGGGCTGGTGGCGTGGACCGGGCGGCGCGCCGCTGGGCCGGCACCGGTCGAGGATGCCGGGATGACCTTCACCCCTCGTCCCTGGCCGCCCGAGCGAGTGATGGATGCGGATGACGTTCTCACCTCGCTCGCCGCGAACGCCTCAGTGGCCCTTGACGCGCGGATCGGGGAGCGGTACCGAGGTGAGGTCGAGCCGATCGACCCGGTCGCGGGTCACATCCCCGGCGCACGTTCCGCGCCGTGGACCGATAACGTGGACCCCGAAACAGGCCTCTTCCATCCGAGCGATCGCTTAAGGGAACTGTACGAAGCCAAGGGCATCCGCACCGGGGACGACGCGATCGTCTACTGCGGTTCCGGGCTCACTGCGGCGCACGACCTCCTCGCGATGAGAGTGGCCGGATTCCCGCGCAACGGTAAGCTCTACGGCGGCTCGTGGTCCGGGTGGATCGAGGATCCGACGAGACCGGTCGCGACCGGCGACGAGCCCGGGGCCGACGCTAGAGGTTCATCCGCTTGGTCGGCTGATGCACCAAGCGATCGGTGATGGGACCGAAGCGGTACGCCTCCTGCTCCCAATCGCGGCGGCGGCGGTACGCGGACGGGCTCACGCCGATGTGTTGGCGGAACGTGGTGGTGAAGTGGCTGAGCGAGTTGAATCCCACGCGGTGGCAGATCTGCGTGACCGTGAACTCCGATTCGCGCAGGAGCGACTTGGCACGTTCGATCCGAAGACCGATCAGGTAGCGGTACGGGGGGACGCCAACGTAGGCAGTGAACTGGCGGGTGAAGTAGTAAGGGCTGAGCGCCGCCTCTCGAGCGATGGTGCGAAGATCGACGTCTCGATCGAGGTTCTCTTCGAGGAAGGCCTGCACTTCGCGGATCCTCCGCTGAAGGTGCGGGCTCGGCGCTAAGTCTTCGGACAGGGACACGTAACCCCCTCTCTCCATGCAAAGGGTACGTGCGGGAACGCAGGAATGGCTTTCGGAATCCTGCCGGGTTAGCCCTTTCGTTGAATGGGTGTTCAATCCCCGTAGCTGGGAGTTACGGCTACACCATGTTCTTTGGCTTGACGGCCTCGTCGAACTCCGCCTCGCTGAGGAAACCGAGTTCGAGCGCGGCCTCCCTGAGGGTGCTCGCGTCGTGGTGGGCCTTCTTGGCGATCTGGGCGGCCTTGTCGTAACCGATCTTCGGTGTGAGCGCCGTCACCAGCATCAACGATCGGTGCACCAACTCGTCGATGCGTTGGCGATCGGGTGCCAGGCCCTCCACGCAGAACTCGCGGAACGTCCTGGATGCGTCGGCCATGAGCTTGGCCGAATGCAGCAGGTTGCGGATCATCACCGGCTTGAACACATTCAGCTCGAAGTTCCCCTGCGAGCCGGCGAGCTTGACAGCGGTGTCGTTGCCGAACACCTGGACCGCGACCATCGTCATGGCCTCGGACTGAGTGGGGTTGACCTTCCCGGGCATGATCGACGAACCGGGCTCGTTCTCTGGCAGGACTAACTCACCCAAACCGCTGCGAGGGCCAGAGCCAAGCCACCGGATGTCGTTGGCGATCTTCATGAGCGACGCGGCGAGCGTGGCGAGTGCCCCGGATGCGAACACCACGGCGTCGTGTGCCGCGAGCGCGGCGAACTTGTTGGGCGCAGACACGAACGGCAGCCCGGTCAACTCCGCGATGTTCGCTGCGCACGCCTCGGCGAACCCTGGGGGCGCGTTCAGCCCGGTCCCCACCGCCGTGCCGCCGATCGCCAGCTCGTAGAGGCCTGGGAGGACCTGTTCGATGCGATCGAGGTCGGCGTCAAGCTGTGCTGCGTACCCGCCGAACTCCTGCCCGAGCGTCAGCGGCACGGCGTCCTGCAGGTGCGTGCGGCCGATCTTCACGATGTCCGCGAACTCGTCGGCGCGGGCCGCTAGGGCATCCCGCAAGGCTCGGACCGATGGCATCAGCCGGTGCACCAACGTCTCCGCTCCAGCGATGTGCATGGCGGTGGGGAAGGTGTCGTTCGACGACTGAGACATGTTGACGTGGTCGTTCGGGTGGACGGGTTGCTTCGACCCGAGCACGCCTCCGGCCATCTCTATCGCGCGATTGGAGATGACCTCATTGGCGTTCATGTTGCTCTGCGTGCCGGAGCCCGTCTGCCACACGTACAACGGGAAGTGCTCGTCGAGGGAACCTTCGATCACCTCGTCGGCCGCGGCAACGATGAGGGCGCCGATCTCCGGATCCAGGTGCCCGCCCGCCATGTTGGCCTGTGCCGCGGCCTTCTTGAGGATGCCCATGGCGCGGACCACCTCGAGCGGCATGCGCTCGGAGTCCGCGTCGCCGATCGCGAAGTGGTGCAGCGAACGCTCGGTCTGCGCCCCCCAGTAGCGGGAGGTCTCGACCTGGATCTCACCGATGCTGTCGGACTCGGTGCGGGTGCTGGTCACATCCTCATTCTGACAGGCCGAGGTCGAGCCGAAGCAGAGCGCCGTCGTCGAATGCGGCCGTCCAGAAGGACCCGTCGACGCACGCCGGGACGAGCAACACGACCGCCAGGGTCGCTGCCAGCGATCGGGTCCTCACACAGCGACATACGGGGCCGTCAAGGGTTCGGATGCGCGTCCGGCCCTGCGATAGGCTGCGGCGACATGGATAGCGGCAATATCCCGAAGCTGCGCGCGATCCCTATCTTCGCCGGCCTGGATGACGATGCGCTGGAACGGATCGCCGAGGTCGTCACTGAGTTCGAGGCGGCCGCCGGGCACGTGCTGGTTCAACCGGGCCAGCAGGGTTCGGGGATGTTCATCCTGCAGGAGGGCTCGGTCGTCGTCGAACTGCACAACGGCACGACCATCACTCTCGAGCCGGGGGAGTTCTTCGGCGAGCTGGCGATCCTAGCTCCGGGCGTCTCGCGGACCGCTCGAGTCCGCGCGTCTTCGCCCGTTCGATGCCTGGCGATCTCGCGACCCGAGTTCGCCCGGGTGTTGGCGGAACAACCAGCGATCGCCGTCGCGATGCTGCCGGTGCTGGCTAGTCGCATCGCCGAGCTCGAGGCCTGATCGAAGGTGAGTTCGAAGCTGCCGCGTCAGATCCGTCGCGCGCTGTGGATCTTGATGGCCGCCTTCGCCCTGATCCAAGTGATCCCGTACGGTCACGATCACTCGAACCCCCCGATCACAGGGGAGCCGGCGTGGGACAGCGCCACGACACGCGCGCTGGTGGGGACGTCGTGCTTCGACTGTCACAGCAATCAGACGCAGTGGTACTGGTACACCAACGTCGCGCCGTTCTCGTGGCTCGTGCAACGCGACGTCGAGGAGGGCCGCGCGGTCCTGAACTTCAGCGAGTGGGATCGGCCACAGAGGATCGACGAGGTGGCCGAGTCCATAAGCGAGGGGTCGATGCCGCCCTGGTACTACTACGCGGTCCACTGGGCGGCCAAGCTCTCGCCGAACGAGCAAGAGGAACTGATCGCTGGACTTCGACTGACGTTCCAGGCGTCGCCGCCTGTCGGTGAAGGGTGATCGCGCGGCGGTAGGCTTCCCGCCGTGATGGAGACCTTCGACGTCGCGATCGTGGGCGCAGGTGTGCACGGCGCATCGGCGGCCTTCCATCTGGCGTCGCGCGGAGTGAGCTGCGTGATCTTCGAGCGCTCGACGCCGGCGGGAGGTCCCACCGGGCGATCGAGCGCCGTGTGTCGCGCCTACTACACGAACCAGTTCTTGGCGCGTGCGGCCCGCGACAGCATCGCCATGATGCGGGACTTCGTTCCGCTCACGGGGGTCGAGTCCGGATTCAAGCCGACGGGTCTGCTGTATCTGCACCCGCCGGAGGACGCCGGGTCGGTCGAGGCGTCGGTGGCACGCCTGAACGAACTGGGGATCGCCACCGATCTGTTCGACCCCGCTGGTCTGGCGGATGCCTACCCGGCGTTCTCGCTCGACGGGGTTGGTGTGGGCGCCCTCGAACGTGGCGCCGGCTACTCGGATCCGCACGCGGTCACGGAGGGCCTGTTCCACAAGGCCACAGAGTTGGGGGCCGTGGCAAGGCTCGGCCGGACCGTCGTGGGGCTGGAAGCCTCAGAAGGGGGCGCGGTCGTCACCACGGACGACGGACTCCGCACGTCGTGCGGAAAGGTGCTGATCGCGGCCGGGCCCTGGACGGGTCCACTCGCCGCCCAGCTCGGAACCGCGCTCCCGCTCACGGTGGAGCGACATGTCGTCGCCACGTTCCGATGGGCCGGTGCCCAGCCCGTCGCGGCGCACGGCGACCTGATCGGCGGCTACTACTTCCGTCCGGAAGGCGAAGATCTCTTCCTGATGGGCCCGCTCCATCCCGCACCCGCCGCCGATCCGGACGATTTCGATCAGGAGATCCGCGAGGACGAGGTGCGGGCCCTGGCCGAGGCCGCGGTCCGCCGCGTGCCGCACCTGGCGGCTTCGGAATTCCACGGGGGGTGGGCGAGCCTGTACGACGTGAGCCCCGATTGGCAGCCGATGATCGGGCAGGTGGCGCCCAACGTGTTCGTGGACGCCGGGACCAGCGGGCATGGGTTCAAGCTGGCGCCGGCGCTCGGCAAGCACATCGCCGACATGGTCATGGGCTCGCCGGACACCGATCCGGCTCTGGCCGAGTTCGATCCGTTCCGGTTCGAACGAGGGAGTTCCCTCGCGGCCGGCTACCAGGACGCGCGCATCCTGGGCTGAGCCGCCTTAGCTCGCGCCGGGCGACTTCCCGTGCATGCGAGGAGCGAACTCGTCGCAGGTGTCCTCGGCTCGGATGATGCCTCGCACGTACTTGCAGGTGCCGAACGAGGTCCGCGGGAACATGAACTCGCAGATATCGCACCGCACCGTAGCCTGGGGCGCCGGCCCGTAACCCGCCGCCTTCTTCGTCAACCCCCACGTCCTTCGGCATCTCGAGCTCCTTCCTTTCGAACCCCCGGGGCCATGCTAGTGCCACCCAGGGCCGTGAATGGCTTGCTTCCGCCGCGGGGCGGCCGCCCGGTAGCATGAAGGTGTCTGGGGCGGTAGCTCAGTTGGTTAGAGCAGCGGACTCATAATCCGTCGGTCGCAGGTTCGAGCCCTGCCCGCCCCACGGGAGCTAACTAGTCCGTTACGGACTAGTGCCAACCACGGATGCGGCCCGCCTCCGCCACTCGCTCGATGGCTATCTCGTAGGCGGCGGCGCGGTGCGTGATCGCGTTCTGGTTGGCGCGTTCCATGACCTCGTCCGTTGCGGCCTCCATCAGCTCCTGCAATCGGCCGTTCACTCGATCCTCGCTCCACCGCTCGCTCTGGATGTTCTGTGCCCATTCCAGGTAGGAGACCGTCACCCCACCACCGCTGCCGAGGATGTCCGGAATGACGGTGATGCCTCGCGATGCGAGCGTGGCGTCGGCCTCCGGCGTGGTCGGGTAGTTCGCGACCTCGAGCACCAGGGTCGCTTGGATGAGACCCTCGTTGTCCGATCGGATCGACTCCTCGAGCGCCGCGGGGACCAGCACGTCGCAGTCGATACCGATGATGTCCGCCCCATCGATCGTTTCCGCTTGCTTGAACCCGACGACGCTCCCCGTCTCCTGCTTGTGCGCCAAGACGTCGCCGGGGTGCATCCCGTCCGCGTTGTGGATCGTGCCTTTCGTGTCCGACACGGCTACGACCTGGTATCCGAGTTGATGCGCCAACACCACGAACCAGGAGCCGGCGTTACCGTAGCCCTCGACTGCCACGCGGATCTTCTCGCGGGTCCAGCCGCGATGGTGGGCGACCCGGTCGAGGCAGATCAGCGCCCCGCGCCCGGTGGCCGCGTCGCGACCGAGCGAACCCCCCAGTGCAACGGGCTTGCCAGTGATGACGGCTGGCGAGTCACCGTGGATCCTCGAGTACTCGTCGTACATCCAGGCCATCTCGCGAGGGCCGGTGTTGACGTCGGGCGCCGGGATGTCACGACGCGGCCCCACGACCATGTCGATCGCGGCGAAGAACGAACGGCACAGGCGTTGGAGCTCGGCTTCCGTGAGCTGCTTGGGGTCGACCCTGATACCTCCCTTGCCGCCTCCGAACGGAACATCCAGCAGCGCGGTCTTCCATGTCATCAATGCGGCGAAACACCGGAACTCGTCGAGCGACGCGTTGGGGTGGAACCGCAGGCCGCCCTTGAACGGACCGCGCGCGGCGTTGTACTGCACGCGCCACCCTTCGAAGATCTGGAGTGAGTCATCGTCCATAGGGACGCGGACCTGCACCGCGACCTCGCGCCGTGGCGTCTGAAGCACCCGCCGCGCTCCGTCCTCGAGCCCGATCCGGTCGGCCGCCTGCTCGAAGAACCCGTTGACCGCGTCGAACAGCCGCATATCTGGGCGCTCCCTTCAGGGTGGAGTGGGGGCGTGCCCCCGCATCGTAGCGCCGCTCGCCGCCGTAGGCTGTCCAGGTGACCTTACGACCCACGCTGGACCAGATCGTCCACGCGCCTAAGGTGCTGCTTCACGACCACCTGGACGGCGGACTCCGCGCCGCGACCATCGTCGAGCTTGCCGATCAGACCGGATACCGGGACCTCCCCACCACCGATCCGGGGGAGCTGTCGACCTGGATGACGCGCGGGGCCAGCCGCAAGGACTTGGTCCTGTACCTCGAGACCTTCGCCCACACGGTTGGGGTGATGCAGACCGGCGAGGCGTTGACGCGCGTTGCTCGCGAGTGCGCCGAAGACCTGGCCGCCGACGGGATCGTCTACGCCGAGGTTCGGTTCGCGCCGGAGCTCCATCTCGCAAGCGGCCTGCAACTCGATGAGGTGGTCGAGGCGGTTCAGGAGGGCTTCCGGCAGGGCTGCGCCGATCGGGCGATCGTGGTTCGCACGCTGCTGACCGGCATGCGCACCGCCGCCCACAGCTTGGAGATAGCCCAGCTCGCGGTTCGATGGCGCGACCGCGGGGTCTGCGGGTTCGATATCGCCGGGGCGGAGGCAGGCTACCCACCGACGCGACATCTGGACGCGTTCGAGTACGTGCGCCGAGAGAACTTCCACTTGACCATCCACGCGGGGGAGGCGTTCGGCCTGCCCTCGATCTGGGAGGCGCTCCAGCTCTGCGGCGCCGAGCGCCTGGGCCACGGGGTGCGCATCGTGGACGACGTCAAGGTAGACCCGGGCTCTCACGCGACGCTCGGACCGATCGCCTCGCTGGTGCGTGACCGGCGCGTCCCGCTCGAGCTCTGCCCCACCTCCAACATCCACTCGGGAGCCGCGCGCTCGATCGCCGAGCACCCGATCGGCCTCCTGTCCGACCTGCGCTTCCGCGTCACGCTGAACACCGACAACCGGTTGATGTCCGCGATCACCTTGAGCCAGGAGATGGCCAACCTGGTCGAGGCGTTCGACTTCGGCTGGGACCGTCTGGAGTGGCTGACGGTGAACGCTATGAAGTCGGCGTTCTTGCCTTTCGATGAACGGGTCGCCTTGATCCACGGCGTGATCAAGCCGGGATACGCGGCGGCACGCGCGGAGTTCGGCTAGCCCAGGACCTGCACTTCGTCACCCGCCCGCACTAGCCCGGGCTTCTCGATCTCGGCGTACATGCCGAACGGGATCCCCGTGCGGTTGGGCATCAACCCGCGGTACGCGGTTATGACCTTCAGGGTGTCGAAGTCCTTCAGCCCGGTGTCGGGGTGCTGCGTGGTGACCACGCATCGGGGCACCTGGCCGTACACGCGCAGCCTCGCCTTACCCATGCGGATCGGGCGCCCTGCCCACGAGTCCTCCTCGTGTGGCGTGCATCCGCCCAACTCGAACGTCATGCGGAACCTGCGGCCGTCGAGCTCGCCGTCGTATTCCCCGCGCTTCCCCGCCTCGGTCACCGACGCGCTCGATACCAGGGTCGCGTGATACACGTCGGTCCCGTCGCCGGGACGGTCGCACCGGGCGAGGCGGGCAGGGGTTTCCAGGTAGGCGGAGAGCGCCTCTTCCCAGGGGCCGTCCACCACATGCGCTCGCACGGGCCTGCCGTAGAAGTCGGTCACCAGCGGGGCTGCCAGCTCGCTCGCCGGACCCTCGGCCACAGACCCGTCCGGGAACGAGAGCGACAGGTGGTCGCGCTCTGGGTCATACGCCGGTACGACCGGCTGCGTCGGGTTGCCCAGACGCCCGGCGGGGAACATACGCCCGTGCTCGTCCACCAGGTAGAAGAGGCGATCACCAGGGACGCCGACGTCCGTGAGCATGACTTCTTCGGGGTGAAGGAGGGCCATGGACTTCACCGGTGTGATCGATATGCGGGCGACCTGCGGCATGATCGCAAGAGCCTAACGGACGCCGCGCCGACCACCGCTCGCTGCGGATTTGCCGACGGGTGCCGGGTGCGCATACCATCCGCGCCGGCGGGACCGGGGCCGTCGCCAGGACATCCGAGGGGGATCATCAGGATGAACGAAGAGCGAGCCCACGACCAGATCGTCGGCGACCTGAACCAGATGCAGGCCCTGCTCCGTAGCGAGGAACCCATGCAGGCCCAGATGGCCGTGGACGCCGTCACGGTGATCGAGGGCGACGTGTCGCTGCGCGTGGCCGGGATCGCGGAGCGGGTCACCCGTCTGGAACACGATCTAGCCCGGGTAAGCGCGCAGATCGATCAGGTGGCGCCCGAACGGCACCGCGTGATGGATTGGCAGCAGCTGCCCGAGTTCAACTTCTGCCCGCAGATCTTCCAGCTGACGCTGGACGACCAGATCGCCTTGCTGCAGGGGACGATCGCAGAACGCCTGGACCGCGAGAACTGACCTCTCGCGCCGGCTCCGGTCTCGCGGGAGGCGCGTGGTAGCGTCGGTCGCATGGGACCGCAGCCGCATCCGGACATAGAGCCGCTGTCGTTCCTGCTGGGCACGTGGCGCGGCGAGGGCAAGGGTGAGTACCCCACGATCCAGCCGTTCGCCTACGGCGAAGAGGTGCGGTTCTGGCACGTGGGGAAGCCGTTCCTCGCGTATACGCAACGCACCTGGGCGCTGGACGACGACCGACCCCTCCACTCCGAGATGGGCTACTGGCGCCCGCAGCCCGGTGGCGCGCTCGAGGTGATCTTGGCTCACCCGTTCGGCATAACGGAGATCGAGATCGGCGCCGTCAGCGGCCACCGGGTGGAGCTGATCACGCATTCGATAGAGGGCTCGCCTACGGCCAAGGAGGTCACCCGCGTGGAGCGCAGCTTCCACGTGGCCGGGGATGTGCTCGGGTACGACCTGCGGATGGCGGCTCTAGGGGAACCGGTTGCCCACCACCTTCACGCGGAGCTCCAGAGGGTGCCCGAGTGAGCGAGCTGGCACGCGGCCCGCTGCACGCCGATCTGGAGCCGCTCGCGTTCCTGGTGGGGACGTGGCGCGGTGCCGGAAGGGGCGAGTACCCAACCATCGAGCCTTTCGACTACGAGGAGGAGCTCACGTTCGAGCACGTGGGCGACACGTTCCTCATCTACCAGCAATCGAGCTGGTCACCCACGGACGGCGCGCCCATCCATCTCGAGCGTGGGTTCCTGCGGCCGGGCGAGGATGGCCGTGTCGAGCTCACGATCGCTCATCCGCTTGGACTGACCGAGGTCTCGGAGGGCGAGCTGGACGGGACCTCGTTCGAGCTGACTTCCAAGGATGTCGGTCGAACCACGACAGGGATGGACGTTATCGAAGTGGCCCGGCGCTACCGCGTCGACGGCGGCCAACTGACGTACGTAACCGACATGGCGACCGAACGCACGCCGATGGCCATGCACCTCGAAGCGTCGTTGCGGCGGGTGGGCGAGTGACCGACGTGCCGCACGGCTCTCGGGCCGTGACGTACCTGTGGCTGGCGGCGTCGATCGTGGGGATCGCCGCCGGCGCCGCCCTGTGGTTCGCGGACGAGCACGATGCCGCGAACGTCGCCTGGGCCGTCACTACCGCGGTGGGGCTGCTGCCGCTCACATGGGAGACGCTCGTGAGGCTGTGGCGCCGCCAGGCAGGCGTCGACCTCATCGCGCTCCTCGCCATGGCTGGGTCGCTCGCGCTGGGTGAGTACCTGGCGGGCGCGGTCATCGCGCTCATGCTGTCCAGTGGGCAGGCGCTGGAGACCTACGCGGATCGTCGCGCCCACCGGGAGCTGTCCGCGCTGTTGGACCGAGCGCCGCAGCGGGTCACGCGCTACGAGGACGAAGTGCTGGTGGAGCGTTCGATCGACGACGTTCGTCCCGGCGATCGATTGTTCGTGAAGTCAGGTGAGGTCGTGCCTGTCGACGGCGTGCTCTTGTCCGACGCGGTCTTCGACGAGTCGGCGCTCACCGGCGAGTCCCGCCCGGTCGAGCGCCTGCAAGGCGACATGGTCCGGTCTGGCGCCGTGAACGCCGCGTCCGCATTGGATCTTCGGGCCACGGCGATCGCAGCTGAGAGCACGTACGCCGGGATCGTGCGGCTGGTGCGTGAGGCCGAGGAGCAGAAGGCGCCATCGGTGCGGCTGGCCGACCGCTACGCGGTCATCTTCATCCCCGTGACGCTCGTGATCGCCGGTGCGGCGTGGCTCTTCTCTGGCGATCCGGTCCGCGCTCTGTCGGTGCTGGTCGTGGCCACACCTTGCCCGCTGATACTCGCCGTTCCGATCGCGGTGGTCGCCGGCATCTCCCGCGCGGCCCGCCGAGGGATCATCGTGAAGGGTGGCGGTGCGCTGGAGACCCTCTCGCGAGGAAGTGTGCTCCTATTCGACAAGACGGGCACGCTGACGTCGGGGATACCCCATGTGAGCGACGTCGATGTCTTCGAGGCGCTCGAAGGCGACGAGGTTCTTCGCCTGGCGGCGTCGCTGGACCAGGTGTCGCCGCACGTGCTCGCCGCAGCGATCGTCCGAGCCTCGCGGGAGCGGCATCTGGAGCTGTCGTTCCCGACCGACGTCGTCGAACTGCACGGCTCGGGCATAGAGGGGAAGGTAGACGGACACCACGTGGCGATGGGGAAGGCCGCATTCGTGGCCGGAGGCGCTCCGCTCCCTGCACGGGCCCGCGACGTCCGCCGCAGGACCTCGCTCGACGGTTCGTCGTGCGTGTTCGTAGCAGTGGACGGGGTGGTGGCCGCCGCGCTCGTGATCGATGATCCGATCCGCCCTGATTCGCCGCGCGTGATCCGCACCCTGCGTCGCGCCGGCATCAAGCGCGTCGTCATGGTGACCGGCGACCACCCAGACGTCGCGGAGTCCGTTGGCGCCGCCCTCGGGGTCGACCGCGTGCTCTCGGAGCGTGATCCGGCGGAGAAGGTCGACTCCGTGCAGATCGAACGCGAAGAGGGCGTCACGATCTTCGTGGGCGACGGGTTGAACGATGCGCCCGCGCTCGCCGCCGCGGATGTCGGCGTGGCCATGGGGGCGCGAGGCGCGACCGCATCGTCGGAGGCCGCCGACGTGGTGCTGGTCGTGGACCGCCTCGATCGGATCGCCGAGGCGATCGCGATCGCGCGCCGTTCGCGCCGGATCGCCGACCAGAGCGTGTTCATCGGCATGAGCCTGGCGTTCGGCGCGATGTTCCTGGGCGCGTTCGGACTGCTCAAGCCCATCGGGGGCGCGGTGGTCCAGGAGCTGATCGACGTGTTCGCCATCTTGAACGCGCTGCGGGCGCTCCGCGGCGATGCGGCCCAGCGGCGGCCCGCACCCGGAACCAACGTGGGGGAGAGGTTCCTGGCCGAACACAAGGAGTTCTACCCCGAGATCCAGCGCATCCGGACCACGGCCGACCGGCTGGGCGAGATGACCCCCGAGGAGACGCGGCGTGAGCTGGAGGCGGTCCGCCACTTCATCTTGGACCGTCTGCCCGAGCACGAAGAGGAGGAGGAGGCTGTCGTCTACCCCGTGGTGGCCGAGGCCATGGGCGGCGAGGACCCGCTCTCGAGCATGCACAGAGCGCACCTGGAGATCTCGCACCTGGGGCGGATCTATCAGCAGCTGATCGGCGAACTGCCCCAGGACGGTCCCTCACCCGACGATCTGATGGATCTTCGCCGCCTTCTCTACGGGCTGTACGCCATCCTGCGGTTGCATTTCGCGCAGGAGGAAGAGGCTTACGCCTGGCTCGCCTCCGACGAAGACTCTCCGGTCGCGGCGTCGCTCTGAGACCGGATCCCCTCACCGCCGCCGCCGTCTACGGCGTCGATCGGCTCTGGTAGGTAGCCGGCAGGTCGGTTGGGGAGGAACACGCGGAACGAGGCGCCGCCCCCAACGCGCTCCTCGACCCAAGCGCTCCCGTCGTGCAACTCCGCGAAGCGCGCCACGAGGGCCAGCCCCACGCCCACACCGGGCGCGTGACGTGATGTGTCACCCCGCAGGAACGCCTCGAAGATCCGTTCGCGCTGATCCGGCGGAACGCCTGGGCCGTCGTCCTCGACCACGATGAGGGCGCCGCCCTCCCAGGGGAGCACCCGCACCCAGATGCGCGCGGTGACCGGCGTGTGCTTCACGGTGTTGCCTAGCAGGTTCTCGACGATGCGCTCGACCTTGGCGGCGTCGACCGCGATCACCACGGAGTCAGCTTTCAGGTCGACCGCCCTGTCCGCTACCAGGTCGGAGTTGACGACCAGCTCTCGGACGAGTTCGCCAACGTCCGTCGGCCGGAAGAGCGGCTCCACGATCCCTCGTGAAAGACGATCCAGATCCAACAGATCCGTCACCAGGCGATCGAGCTTCCGGGCGTTGCGGGCGATGCGCATGGCCAGGTCTCGCGACTCGGCCTGCGACACGTCCACGTCTTCGCGGGCCATGGTGATCGCCAGGCCCAAGATCGCCGCGAGCGGTGTCCTCAGGTCGTGCGACACCGCCTGCAGGAACGTGTTCTTCATCTCGTCAACGACCCGCAGGCGCTGGGCCGTCTCTCGCTCCAGCTCCAGGTCGCCCTCCAACTCCTGCGCCCGTCGGTTCTCGGTGATGTCGATCAGAACGCCCTGCCAGTACTTGGGTTCGCCGTTCTCGTCCGTGATCAAACGAGCCTGGTCGTGCACCCACACGACCCGGCCGTCCTTGGCGATCATGCGATACGTGGCGTCGTGCACGCCCACAGACTCTGGAGCGTGGGCCGCACGTTCGACGTCCTCGGGATGGACGAGTCTGTCGAACAGGTCGTCGTCGTCGTACCAATCCTGCGGCGTGTAGCCGAGGATCGTCGTGGACTGCGGACTCATGTACAAGGTGTATGGCCTCTCGACCGAGTCGAGATAGGTGATGGCTGGCGTCTGCTCCACGAGGGCTCTGTATCGAGCCTCGGCCTCCGAGAGCTGAGCCTCGGCCTCCTTGCGCGCGGTGATATCGCTCATGACGCCCTGCCAGTACTGGGGGTTGCCCTCGTCGTCGCGAACCAGCACGGCTTCGTCGCGGATCCAGACCAGATGCCCGTCCTCCGCGAACATCCGATACTCCACGGAGAAAGGCTCCCCGGTCTCATCGACCCGCTCGTTCAGAGCGCGCACGGTCCCGCGGTCATCTGGGTGGATGCGACCCAACCAATGAGTGTCCGGGTCGGCCAGCCACTCCTCCGGCGATACCCCAAGGATGTCGGTGACGCGGGCGTTGATGTAGGTGAGATCCAGGTCTCCCTCGCTGATGGATTCGGAGTAGACGATGGTTGGCAGTTGCTCAACCAACGCGCGGTAGCGCATCTCCGTCTCCCGCGCGCGCAGCTCGCTCTCGCGCTGCTTGGTGACGTCGTACATGATCCCCTGCCAATAGATCGGCCGTCCCCGTTCGTCGCGGACCAGGACGGCCTCGTCACGGAACCAGGTCGTGGCGTCGTCCTCGCCGATCATCCGGTACTCGGCGCTGAAGGGCCGTTCCGCCTGCTCCGCCTGCAGGTACTCAGTGCGGACGCGTTCGAGGTCCTCGGGATCGAACCGCTGCCAGCGTGCGGCGGGATCGGCCATCCACGCGCCCGGGGTGAAGCCCAGGATCGTCTCGAGCTGAGGGCTCACGTACAGCAGTGGGCGGGTCCCGGTCTGTTCGTCCTCGACCGCCTCCAGATAGACGATCGCCGGCAGACGCTCGACCACGGTCCGGAAGCGATCCTCAGCCGTCCACCGTTCGGCTTCCAGCAGTTTCTGCTTCGTGATGTCGACCATCAGTCCGCGAACGAGGGTGGGCCGGCCCTCCACGTCGCGGACCACGTGGCCGAGGTCCCGCAGCCACACGTCCGAGCCGTCTTTGGCTTGGAACCGATACTCGGTGTCGAAGCTCCACCCGGCCGTGGCGGCGCGCACGAACTGCGCTATCACGCGCTCGCGGTCTTCATCGTGGATGTGATCGGCCCAGAACGCGGGTTCTGCCAGCCACTCCTGCGGCGTGAATCCCAGTATCTGGGTGGATCCACCGCTGACGAACGTGAACAGCATGGTGCGTGCGTCGGCCTCCCAGACGATCCCGTCCAGGTCGGATATCAGGCTTCGCACCCGGCGCAGTTCGCTGCCGGGGCTCGACATCGGGGGGTGTTGAGCCATGTCCACGGCGAGTGTGGCGGTTCCGTCCTCAGGTTGCCAATGCGCCTCCGTCGGCGCGCGGGTCGCTGCCGACCTGGAACGTCCCGTCAGGCCTCCTCACGATCATGTGTGCGTGGCCGACGGCTTCGTCGACATCCCTAAGGTTCTCGACGTGGAACCCGGCCTGCTGAAGCCGTTGCGTCGCAGCCGGAGCCATCCGACCCTCCGCGGTGGCCACCGGCGGGTCGTCCGCCTGGACCGTGAACCTCGGCGCGGCCACGGCCTCATCCGGCCGCATGCCCAGGTCGAACGTGCGGATCAGGTTCTGGGCGTTGATCTGGGGCTGCGCAGCGCCTCCCATGGTCCCCGCCACAGCGGCGAGCCGCCCCTCGCGGTGGACCAGGACCGGCATCAAGGTGTGGAAGGGGCGCTTCCCGGGAGCGATCTCGTTCGGGTGTCCTCGTACGAGGGTGAAACAGCCTCCGCGATCGTGGGCGATGATCCCGGTCTCGGGCTCCAGGATGCCCGAGCCGAAGCTGTCCCACAGGCTCTGGATCAGTGACACGGCCCAACCCTCATCGTCGGCAGTCACGAGCGCGATCGTGTCGCCGGTGCCACGCGGGCGCGTCGCCGTCCTCTGCGCGGCGCCGTCGCGGATCTCGTCGGCCAGTCCGGCCAGGTGCCCATCGTCGAGCAACGTAGAAGCGCGCACGGTCATGGTCGACGGATCGGCGAGATGCCGGTCGCGATCACGGGAGGCGGCGGCGAACACGTGGGCCAGCGTCCCTACGTCGGACCCCATCGGATCGGGGTCGATCCCCAGGCGCTCGATGAGCGCGAGCATCTGGAGCAGCGCGAAGCCTTGGCTGTTGGGCGGCACGACCCGCACGTCCAGGTCTCGGTAGCGACCGATCAGCGGCGGTACCAGCTCGGCGGTGTGCGACGCCAGGTCTTGGGTCGTCATCGGGGAGCCGGCCGCGCGCAGGCCGGCCGCGTAACGCTCGCCCAGCGTTCCCCCGTAGAGGGTCCCGGGTCCTTCGGATGCGAGCAGCTCCAGCGAAGCACCGAGCGCCGGTTGCCGCAAGAGCGCGCATCGGGCGAGAGGCTCGCCCTCGGCGAAGAACACGTCGCGAACGCCGGCGTCTTCCTGCAACCGTGAGGCGTCGCGTTCCAGCGCCTTGGAGAGCGACCGCGGTACCGCCACGCCGCCATACGCGAGTGCGATCGCCGCGCCGAAAGCCTCGCCCCAAGGCAACCGCGCTCCTTCGTCGTGCAAGGCCGACCAGCCGCTGACCGCGCCCGGAACGGTGACGGTGTCGGGCCCGAAGTCAGGCATTCTCGCGCCGTGCGCAGCACGCAGCGCTCGTACGTCGAGACCGGCCGGAGCTCGCCCGCTCGCGTTGATCGCCACCGTCTGCCCGTCGGGCCGTTGCACCAGTGCGAACAGGTCGCCGCCCACGCCACAGTTGTGCGGGTAGCCGACCGCGAGCGTGACCGCGGCTGCGAGCGCCGCGTCGAGGGCGTTCCCTCCACGTTCGAACGCCACAGCCCCGGCCTCGGTCGCGGTCGTGTGGGGCGCTGCGATAGCCCAGGACGTCCCGCTCGCCCTCCGCTCCATGCGTTCGAGTGTGGCAGGTCGGCGTCGGGCGAGCTGGAAACGAGCGGTCAGGCGCGGCTGGTGAGACCTCGGTAGCCGTCGGTGAAACCGGCCTCGCGTAGGGGCTCGGCGAGCGGCGACTCGGTGGCTGGCGATCCGTCGATCCTGGTGAGCTCGATCTTCTTCAGTCGGCCGTCCTTTGTGAGTGAGGCGAGCGCGTCCGTCCAGCCGCCGGGGCTCATCCCGAAGGTGAGCAGGCTGCGAGCCCCTCGCTCTAGGAACGCGGCCAGGGCACCGTCCAGCAGCACCACGAAGGACCCGGCCTGGCGCGACGGACGTCCAGCTCCCTCGGGCCAGGGCAGTCCGGCGCCGAACGGCTGCGCTGGATCGGTGGCTGCGAGAACGATCGCGGCCGATCCGCGCTCGTCGCTGGGGTCACGCATCGCCCGGAGCCGATCCACCGCCCCCGGGACGGCGAACTGCGCGGCGCCCAACCCGGCCACGAAGTAGCCGCGCCGGACCTTCCCCGAATCCTCCAGCGCCTTCAGCACGCCATAGACGCCGGCGAACCCGCCCGGTACCCCTTCGGCCAGCACGGCCTCGCGGGTGAGTACGCCGTGTCGATCCAGCAGCTGCAGCGCTCGGGCGTGGGCGATCTCCGTGGGGGTCGCCGCCGGTTGTAGGAGCGGGGCCACCAGGGACCATCGGCCGGCGCCCGCGGGTGGCCCCGCGCGGCGAAGCGCTCCCGGCCGGGCTTTGGCGCCGCCGCGTGGGGAGCGCGAGCGCCTGGCGACCAGGGCCCGCAGCGGTGCCAGCGTGTCGTTGGTGACCTCTCCGGCCCAGACCAAGTCCCAGAGCGCGCCGAGCACCAGGTGCTCATCGGCCGTGCCCGCGGCCTGCACCAGCTCGGGCCAGAATGAGGCGCCGCGATCTTGCAGGTGCCCGCGGATCGCCCGGTGGGCGTCGCCGTCCGGCGCGTCGTCGAGCGGCATCGGCGCCAGCGGCCGGATCTGATCGCGGAAGAAGAGCGAGACGCGTCCGTCGTCGGCGCCGAGCGCCCCCGCTCCTACCCACACCAGGTCGCCGGCCGCGCACAGTGCATCCAGGTCCGCTGGGCGGAAGCCACGGACGCGTGCTGGCAGGACGTCGTGCTCCAGGATGGATGCCGGGATGGCCGCGCCCTGCAGCCGGCCGATCGCGTCGATCAGCGCGTTCGGTCCACCTGAGGGGGTCACGGCGCCCTGCCATGCGGGCAGGAACCTTCCCAGGGTGGCCGCGTCGACCGGTTCCACCTCCTTGCGGAGCGCGGCGAGCGACCTGCGCCGAAGCCGCCGCAAGATGCCGGGGTCGCACCACTCCCGCTCCACCCCGCCCGGGCGGAACTCTCCGTGCACCACGCGGCCCTCCGACTCGAGCGCCTCGAGTGCCCCCCGCATGCGTTCCGGGGAGGCGCCCATGCGCGCTGCCACCTGGGTGGCCAGGAAGGGCGCGTGGGTCCGGGCGTAACGGGCCACCAGCCCTTCGAGCGGTCGGTCGGTGGGCTCGGTGAACACCGCCGGGAGTCCGATCCGCAGCGCGACGCCCAGCGCGTCACGCAGCCGGGCCGCGTCCTCGATCGCCGCCAAGCGTGCCTCACCCGCCACGCGAACGCGGATCGCCCGCCCGTCGCCGAGCAGTCGTTCGATCCATGCCGACGGCTCCTGGTCTGCGCGCACCGCGATCTCGCGCTCGGTCAGATCGCCGACCGTCCGCAGGAGATCGTGAAGGTCGTCAACGTTGCGCGCCCGGCGGCCCTCGATCAGGCCCTGAAGCTCCAACTCAAGCTCATCCAGCGCGGCGGGGTCTAACAGCTCGCGCAGCTCCTCCTCGCCCAGCAGCTCGCGCAGCAGGTCGGGGTCGAGAGCCAGTGCTGCGGCTCGTCGCTCCGCGAGCGGGGCGTCGCCTTCGTACATGTAGACCGCGACCCAGCCGAACAGGAGCGACTGGGCGAACGGCGACGCGTGTTCGGTGTCGACCGCCACCAGCCGCGTCCTGCGCGAGCGAAGGTCGGCCATCACCTCGCGGAGCGCAGGCACATCGAACACGTCGCGCAGGCACTCACGGGTGGCCTCCAGCAGCATCGGGAACGTTGGGTGCTTGGCCGCGGCCGTCAGGAGGTCCGCCGACCGTTGACGCTGCTGCCAGAGCGGCGTGCGTTGACCCGGCCGGCGGCGGGGGAGCAGGAGCGCTCGCGCCGACGCTTCGCGGAACACGCTCGCGAACATCGCCGTGCCGGGCAGCAGGCGCATCACCTCGTCCTCCACGTCGTCTGGATCGAATAGCAGGTCGTCGAGCGGGAGGTGGTCCTCGGCCTCGGGGAGGCGGATCACGATGCCGTCGTCGCTCCAGAGCACCTGCGCGCCGGGGCCGATCCGTTCGGCCAGTCGCGCCTCGATCGCCAGGCCCCAGGGAGCGTGGACCCGTTTGCCGAACGGCGAGAGCACGCACAGGCGCCAGTCGCCGAGCTCGTCGCGGAACCGCTCGACCACGATCGTGCGGTCGTCCGGGATGGCCCCGGTCACTTCGCGTTGATCGTCGAGATACCTGACCAGGTTCTCCGACGCGAGGGTATCTAGGCCCACGTCGTCGCGGAGCCGGCTAAGCGCCTCTTCGCGCCCAGCGGCCGCGACCTCGCGCGTGAACGTGCCCAGCGCGCGCCCCAGCTCGAGGGGGCGTCCCGGCTTGTCGCCCTTCCAGAACGGCATCTTGCCGGGCTCGCCCGGGGCGGAAGTCACGACCACCCGCTCACGGGTGATGTCCTCGATCCGCCATGAGCTGGCACCAAGAACGAACACCTCGCCTCGACGGCTCTCGTAGACCATCTCCTCGTCCAGCTCGCCCACGCGTGTCCCGTCGGGCAGGAAGACGCCGAACAACCCACGGTCGGGGATGGTGCCGCCGCTCGTGATGGCCAGGCTCCCGGCGCCGTCGCGAGCGCGGACCGTGCCGGCCGCACGGTCCCAGACCAGGCGCGGGCGCAGCCCGGCGAAGTCGTCGCTCGGGTAGCGGCCGGCCAACATGTCCAGGACGGCGGTGAAGACCGCGTCGGACAGGTCCGAGAAGTTCGCGGTCTGCCTGACGACCGCTGCAAGGTCGTCCACGGCCCACTCTTCGACCGCGCACATCGCCACCAGCTGCTGCGCCAAGACGTCGAGCGGGTCGCGCGGGTAGCGCGTCTCCTCGATCAGGCCTTCGCGCATGCGCTGTGTGACGACCGCAGCTTCGAGCAGATCGCCGCGGAACTTGGGGAAGATCTTCCCTCGGCTGGGTTCGCCGACCTGGTGGCCGGCCCGGCCGATCCGCTGAAGGCCACTCGCGACCGATCCCGGCGACTCCACCTGGATCACCAGATCGACCGCGCCCATGTCGATCCCGAGTTCCAGCGACGAGGTGGCGACGATGCCGCGCAACCGGCCTTCCTTCAGCGCGTCCTCGACCTCCGTGCGCTGTTCGCGGGCGAGCGAACCGTGATGGGCACGGACCAGGTCCTCTCCCGCGAGCTCGTTCAGCCGGGCCGCCAGCCGCTCGGCCATCCGCCGCGCGTTCACGAAGACGATCGTGGAGCGATGCGTACGGATCAGGTCCAGGAGCTGTGGGTGGATGGCCGGCCAGATTGACGCCACCGCGGGAGAACGACCGTCGGTCGAGGGCCCCAGCAGTTTGGGAGCGGGCCCGGTCTGTTCGGCGATGGCTCCGAGCTCGGACATGTCCTCTACCGGGACCACCACCTCGATCTCCATGGCCTTTCGATGTCCGGTGTCGACGATCGTCACGGGACGGGGCCCCGCTTTCGTCTGTCCTCCCAGGAAGCGCGCGATCTCCTCCAGCGGCCGCTGGGTGGCGGATAGGCCGATGCGCTGCGGCGGCGTCTCGGTCAACCGTTCCAGGCGTTCGAGCGAGAGCGCAAGGTGCGCCCCTCGTTTCGTGGCCGCCACGGCGTGGATCTCATCGACGATCACACAGCGAACGCCCCGAAGTGTCTCCCTGGCGGCGGACGTCAGCATCAGGTACAGCGACTCCGGCGTGGTGATCAAGATGTCCGGCGGCCGCTTGAGCATGGTCCGGCGCTCGTTCGCGGGCGTGTCGCCTGTGCGGATCCCGACCACGGGATGGTGGGCGAGCGGCGCCCCGTCGCGTTCGGCCGCGTGCTCGATCCCCGCCAGCGGCGCGCGGAGGTTCTTCTCGACGTCGACGGCGAGCGCGCGGAGCGGTGAGATGTACAACACCCGGGTGCGCAGATCGGGCGGAGGCGGTGGCTCCGTGGTCAGGCGGTCGATCGCCCACAGGAAGGCGGCGAGGGTCTTCCCGGAGCCGGTAGGCGCGAGGATCAACGTGTGCTCACCGCGTGCTATCGCGGCCCATCCCTGGCTCTGGGCCGGAGTGGGTTCGTCGAACGTGGCTCCGAACCACGTCCTGGCCGCGGGGGAGAAGACGTCGAGCGTCACGCCGACACCGTACCCGGAGGGGCCGACGCGCGTGGAGGCCCGGCTAGGATGCCGCTCATGCTCCGTTCCGAACGATCGCGTCGGATCACGCGTCTCGCGTGGGCCGTGCTGATAGCGGCGGTCGTGCTGGCGTCCGCGCCGCCGGCGTTCGCGGCCTCGGGATCGGTGTCCGCGAGCCCTTCTCCAGCCTCACCGGGTCCCGCTTTCGGCGGGGCGGGGGATCAGGTGGTGCTCCTCGGCCGTGTGGTGGTTCCGAGGGGTCAGTCGGTGGGGGAGGTGGTGGTCTTCTCCGGCCGGGCGATCGTGGAGGGCGTCGTCCGAGGAGACGTGGTCGTGCTTGAAGGGCCGATCACGGTGAGCGGTCAGGTTAGCGGGAGCGTGATCGCGCTCGGTGGCTCGATCCGATTGCTGGAGGGCGCCCAGGTCGGCGGCGACGTGTTGGCGCAGGACACGGTCCAGGTGGGGGACGACGTGCAGGTGGCCGGCTCCATCCGCGAGGACGTCGCCTTCAACCTGAGCGGACCGCTCCGTGCCGTGGGCGTGTTCCTCTCCTGGTTGGCCGTGGCGGCGTCCACGCTGATCCTCGGCCTGCTGTTCTCGTTCCTGGCACCACAGGCGCTGGAGCGAACCACGGCGGCCGGGCGAACTGCCCCATGGGCGAGTGCCGGGTGGGGCGTGGCGATCGCCGTCGGCGTGCCGGTCCTCTCGACGGGGCTGGTGGCGTTGGTCTTGGGATTGCCGCTCGGGCTGGCCGCGCTGCTGGCGATCGGACTGCTGATGCTCATCGGCGTGGTCATCACGGCTCACCTGGCGGGACGCCTGCTACTCGGCGACGAGCGAGCGACAGCCACCGCTTTCCTGGCCGGATGGGGGATCGCGACCGTCGTCGGGGTGATCCCCTTCGTGAGCGGCGTGGTGTTCGGCCTGGCGGCGGTGTTCGGGCTGGGCGAGGCCTCTGTCGCGATCTGGCGGGCCCGTGCGCCGGAAAGTGCGGGACGTCACCGGGCGCGGCCTACCGGCCGCGCCCGAACGTCGAGTCCTTCGTGAACCGCGCCACCGTCAGCAGATCGCCGTTGACGTAGGCGTTCCACCACGAGAAGAGCCGGCTCATCAACGAGACGCACGGCGGTCCCGTGTGCTTCCACCCACCGCACCAGGACAGGCGGTCCGTGAACGATCCGGTCGTGTCGTCCACGTACGAGACCTTGAGGGGGTCTCGCCCCCAACCCACGACCGACCAGTTGTCCAGGAATACAGCCGTGACCGGGTTCGAGGGACCGTACCCCGGAGGGATCGTGATCGAGACCAGGCTGCCGAAGATCCCCTTGGGCGCCGGGTAGCTCACGCCGTTCACTCCCACACGCATGCACGCGAACGCGCCGCCGCACGGTCGTTCCGTGATCGTCACCGGCCCGCCGGAGCCGCCGCCGGGGAGGCCCACCAGCGCCACGGTGGGGTCCGCCTTCGTGGCGACCGGCTTGCCCCGCACCCACTGGGTGGCATCGGTGATCCAGGTCGTCGCGGCAGAGGCGGGAACGTATCCGGCCGCGAAGTCGGGCCGGCGGGGGAGCACCGTGGTGGCTACGTCGAGCGAGTCGTTGCCGGGCATACCGTCTCCGGTCGCCGCGACCGCGAACCCGTCGTGGATCGTCGTTTCGACATCGACCTTCGGCGTCTGCGTGACGATGAGGACGCTGGCCTCGTCTCCGCTCGCCAAGTCACCGAGGGCGCACGACACGACTCCGAGCGTCGCGCCGCACGACGGATCGGAGCCTGTAGCTACGAACGTCTCGCCCAGGGCGAGGGCATCGGTGAGCACCGCGCCCGACACCGTGTCGGGGCCCAGGTTAGTGACGGTGGCCGTGTAGCCGACGTCGTATCCGCCGGTCACCGGGTTCGGTGTGTTGGCGACCGCCGTCAGTGCCAGGTCGACCTCGTCGCCGGGGGGCGCCGCGGCGGGCATCACCGTGGTCGACACCGCCGGTGACGTGTCGTCGTCCGGGTTCTGGTCGGTCCGATCGGAGGTCGCCGACGCGGTGTTCTCTACCGTCAGGGGTTCGGGTGAAGCGAGCGGGTCGGCCTGCACCTGCAGGTCCACAGAGGCGCTCGCGCCGGCGTCCAGCGCGCCCATGTCGCAGGTCAACACACCTGCCGACTGGGCACAGGTCCCGGCGCTCGGCGTGGCGCCCAGGTACGTCAGTCCCGAGGGAAGGTTGTCGGTCAGCACGACGCCGAGGGCTTGGTCGGGACCGGAGTTCGACACGCCGATCACGTAGGAGAACACGTCTCCCTCGGTGACCGAACCGGGTCCATCCTTCGTCACCGACAGGTCGACCCGGCGAGGTCGCGCGGTGCTGCCGATGCCGGTCGAGTTGTCGAACGGATCGGGGTCGTCGGTCGGCGAGCTCACGGAGGCCTGATCCGTCATGATCAAGACGCCGTTCACGTCGTTCACCGTGCCGACGATCGTCACCGTGACGTCGTTGGCATCGCCGGGATCCACGATGCCCAGGTTGCACGAGACGGTCTGCATCACGCCCGCGCACGAGCCGGCGCTCGCCGTGGCCGAGGCCAGGTTGACGCCCAGCGGGAGGTCATTCGTGAATGTGACGTCGGTGGCGGGATCCGGGCCGTCGTTGTGGACGGTCAAGCTGTAGGTGATCGAACCGTTGCCCGCGACGGGATCGGGCGCGACGCTGCCCCACACCGACAGATCGGCGGAGTTACCGCCCGACGAGGCGACCACCGGCACGCAGCCGGAGAACTCCGACGTGTTCCCCGCTCCCGACGCATCCGTTGCCGTGGCCGTGATGGCGTCGCCGTCGTTCGTGGCGTCGAGCCCGTTCGCCGTGAACGCGAACGTCCCAGGCGAGCTTTGATCGACTGCGGGGACGGAGATCGAACCGATGGGGGCGGCGCCTTCGCCGAACCCACCGGGCGAAGGCATGTCGTCGCAGGAGGGACTCGTGAAGAACTCGACCACGAACGCACCGGCCGGAGTGGGACCGGTTGGGACGGTGAGCGACCCGGTGACGCTTGTCCCGGCGGCGTCGGTCGAGGCGTCCGTGAGATCGGGCATGTGCTGGAGGTCGTTGCCTCCTAGGCCCGGCCCGCTGGCGCCGTTCGGCGTTACGCCGTCTCCGCCGGGGGAGCCCCCGGTCGCCACCAGGTCGATGCCGAGGCCGCCGTTCGCCGACAGGCGGTTCCCGCGGATCGCGACCTGTCGCGCCGCGGAGCCCACAAGGACGCCAGCGCCCATGTTGTTCATCACGATGTTGTCCGAGATGGTGGAAGCCGATGAGCCTGTCGATGCGATCGCGATCCCCGCCCCGCCGTTGCCTTGAACCGCGGTCCCCACGGCGTTGGTCCCGATCGCGTTGCACGTGATACCGGTCCCAGATGCCACACCCGACACCGACACGCCGTCGCCTTCGAACCGGCGGATCACGAGGCCGCTGATCGTGGTTCCCACGCCATCGGTGACCGATAGGCCTGCCGCTCCGGGGCCCGCGCTGGAGCCCTCCAGACGGACCATGAGGGTGGGCGGCCAGCTGGCGCAGTCCACGGAGCCCGGCTGCGTCAACGCGTCAACCGTTACCTGTTCGGTGATCGCCGGCAGCGGCGTGAGCGGGGTGATCGTCATGCCCCCGAACCCGTTCGAGAATGAGATGAGATCGGCGCCGGGGTTGGCATTAGCGTCGAGGATCGCCTGGCGGAACGTGCCTGGTCCCGCGTCACCGGGGTCGGTGACCACGAAGCTCGCCGCGCTCGCGGATGTCGCAGGGAGCAAGAGCAACCCCGAGACGAGCGTCAGACAGAGCACGGCGCTCCACGCGCGTGAGCGCGGGAGCGCACGTCCGACGGCGGGACGGCCGGCAGCGGATGACAAGTCCTTCAACTCCCTCCGTTCCCCCTCACGGCAGATATCGGTCGGAGAGGAGACGTTTCTGGAGTGCTGTGGCGCAACCTTCTAGAAGACCGACCTCGGCCCTAGTCCGACCAGCTCACCACCGACCCCCTAGCGGGGCGATGCGTCAGACGATGAGGCGACGTGCCGAACCATATGTGTGCGCAGGCCCGAGCGATGACGGTCAGCGGCGGGGCGTCTGCTGTGCCAGCCACGTCCGGAGGTTCTCGATGTGCTGCCGTGCTTCGACGCCGTGAGGACACGTGAGCGGCTCCTCGCAAGGAGGGTTGCCCTCCATCGTGAAGAAGTTGAAACGGCAGTCCGGGCAGTAGACATCAAGCTCGTCCGGCAGGTACGGGCAGTCACCCCAGGCGCACGATCGCTGTCCCTCGCCCGTGCCCAGATCGAGGCTGCACCCCGGACATTGACTGAAGCCTTCCCATCGCGGCACGGTCGTCGCCTCCTTCGGGTCTGTGGTAGCGCGGAGCAGGCTCCGAGCGAGAGGGCCGGAAGACCCGTAGTCGAAGGGCATGGCGGATCGGAACACGCTTCGCGGAGCGGGCGGGGCGTATCCTTACTGGCCGTGAGGCCGATGGACGGGCCGAGCACGCCTAGGTGCGTCTTCTGTGCCCGCCCCACCTTCGATCCCCCGAAGAAGGGGACGCCGTGGGTGCGAGCGGTGGTGGACGGACGTCAGGTGTTGATCTGCCCCGTGTGTCAGGGCGACCGCCCGGGTTGGGCCGCAGGCCTGGATCGGTGCGGATCGTGCGGCGAGACGCGCCTGTCGGTCATGCTCGGCGAGGTGGTGTGCCGGGCGTGCGGTCACACGCAACCCGCGAACGCGGGCGCTTAGCTCAGCTGGAAGAGCGTCGCCCTTACAAGGCGAAGGTCGGGGGTTCGAGCCCCTCAGCGCCCACAGACAACTGCCCACCGACATGAACGAGGCGGGTTCGTTCATCGGATCCTTGGAGTCCAAAGGAACGCGTGAGTCTCGTCCGCCGCGGTCACGGACTTGCCGACGACCAACCCTCGCTCGTTCATGGCGACCCCCTCGGAGTAGGTTCCCCCGAGGGTACCTAGGTCGGTCATCTTCCCCGTCCACCGATCCCAGAGGAACGCGTGGAACTCCCAAGTGGCCGTTGGACCCCTACCGACGACCTGCCCCCTGTTGTTGATATCCGCCGCGGTGAAGGCCCCGTCTCCGATGAACCCGAGGTCATGCATGCCGGTCTTCGGATCCCACAGGAACCCGCGCGCGCCCTCGGTGGGCGTAGACGAGTTTCCCACTACCTGTCCCCGGTCGTTCATCCCGAAGGGCACTGAGTAGGCACCGCCCAGGGTCCCGAGGTCGGTCATGCTGGTGGTTCGCGGGTCCCACAGGAAGGCGTGCTGCTCGCCGGCGGTCGTGAACGAGGAGCCCACGATCTGGCCTCTGTTGTTGATGTCATAGGCGAACGAGTCACCCTGGCCGAGGTTTCCCAGGTCCGTCACCGCGCCACCCCCGGGGCTCCAGAGGATCGCGTGACCCTGCCCCGCTGCGTCGCTCGCCCCTCCCACGATGTATCCACGCCTGTTGATGCGGCTCGCCGTTGACGATCCGCCCTCCAACGTCCCGAGGTCGGTCATCGCGCGAGTGTGGGGATCCCACAGGAACGCGTGCCACTCGAACCCGACCGAGGAAGTGCCGACGACCTGCCCCCTATCATTGATCCCCCACGCGACCGACTCGCTACCACCGAGGGTGCCGAGGTCGGTCATCTCACGGGTGCAGGGGCTCCACAGGAACGCATGGGCCTCGCCGCCGGACGTCCACGAGTAACCCACCACCTGCCCCTTGTTGTTGATGTCCTTGGCCTCGGAGTAGGCACCTCCGAGGGTCCCCAGATCCCGCATGGCCGGGGACGTTCGGGAACCCGCTTGAACTGGACCACCGATCGTGACGAACAGACTGCACACCGAGACGAGGGCCAACCAACGAACCACACCTCTGGACATTGCGCTCACGACGACCACCCCTCCTCACTCACACCCTCACGCTAGTGCTGGAGCAGACGTGAGACTGGAGCCGCCGGACCCGCGTGGGTAGGGACCTATGTCGGGCCGAGTGGAAACGCAGACCTCTTCCATGACCGTGGCTCTGCCCTCGACCAACTGTGGGCGCGAGAGCGAGAGGTGGGGCGAAGGGCCGCGAGCGACGCCATCGTTCGGTGACCAGTGGGGATTCATGGCAGCGCCGACGACCGTGAGCCCGAGCCATCGGCGTTGACGACGTAGGTGCTCTCCGTACGACCGGAATCGAGCGCGAGGCGTCTCCCGTCAGGAGACCACACGAGGTGGAGGATGTGGAGCGGCATCACATCGTTGCCTTCCAACAGGATGCGTGAATCGCTCCCATCGGCGTTATCACCCGCAAGTTGTTCGAGCCCCTCAGCGCCCACCGCGTCCGTCTTGCCCGGGGGTCGAACGAAGGCGTAGCCTACTCGCCTCAAGCAGAGGGGGTCCGATGGACATCGATCGTGCGATCAGTCGGCGCGAGTTGATCAAGCGTGGTGGTGTCCTCGCTGGTACGGGCCTCGCTCTCCCGGCGATCCTGGCGGCCTGCGCTCCAGAGCCGACCGAGCCGGCGGCGGAGCCGACCGGGGCGACGGCCACCCCGACCCAGAGCATCGAGGGCGCCAGCATCAAGGTCGCGACCTACGGCGGCTTCTTCGAGGAGAACTTCGCGACCATGTACCCGGCCTTCACCGAGGAGAGCGGTGTCGAGGTGGAGTCCGTCGCCGAGCCGACCTCCGAGGCCTGGGTCATACAGCTGCAGAACTCCGTGGAGGCCGGCACGCCTCCTCCTGCGGACGTGTCGATGCTCTCCGGCGTAGGGGTCCAGCGCGCGATCAACGGCGACATCTTGGCCACGTACGACCTCTCGGCCATCCCCAACCAGCAGTACCTGGCCGAGGGATACATCCGCAACACGGAGTCCGGCGGGGTGGCCGGAGTGGGCGCGGTGTCCTGGTACATCACCTTGGTTTCGAACACGGATCGGGTGCCCGAGAGCCCGGACTCCTGGACCGCGTTCTGGGATCCGGCGTGGAAAGACGAGTTGGCTCTGCTGAAGAACGCTGCGAACTCGTACCTGATCGAGATCACAGCCGCCACGTACTTCGGCGGCTACGACATCCTCGAGACACAGGACGGGGTGATCGAGGTCCTCACGAAGCTGCAAGAGGTCAAGCCGAACGTGAAGCTCTGGTACCGAGACGAAGCGACCGCGCAGCAGGCCTTCAATACGGGCGAGGTATCGCTCGGCCAGTTCTACCACGACATCACCGCGTACGCTGCGTCGCAGGGTGAGCCGCTGAGGAGCGTCTTCCCTACCGAGGGCGCGATCCTCGATTCCGGGTTCTGGTCCATAGCCAAGAACGCCGAGAACGCAGCCGCGTGTCAGGCATTCATCGACTACATGTGTAGGCCCGACATCCAGGCCACACTCGCGCGTACGCTTGGCACGACGCCCACCGTCTCCAAGGAGCACATGGACCTCACCGACGAGGAGTACGAGGGGGTCGGGGGACCCGGGCCTGAGGCGGCGCTCCGTCCGAAGTACGAGATGTACGACGTTTGGGAGGACTGGATCGACCAGCAGTGGACCGAGATGATCCTGTCCTAGCCTGCGATCCATGCAGAGCAGGGGTGGGCTGAGGCTCGAAGGACTCGTCAAGCGCTTCGGCGACCTCGTCGCCGTTGCAGGGGTCGATCTCGAGTTGCCTGCCGGCCGACTGATCTCGTTCCTGGGCCCCTCGGGCTGCGGCAAGACGACCTTGCTCCGGATGATCGCCGGGCTGGAGCAGCCGACCGAAGGACGGGTCCTCGTCGATGACGAGGACATCACCGATCGGCCCCCACACACGCGGGACATCGGGATGGTGTTCCAGACGCTCGCGCTCTTCCCGCACCTTTCGGTGGCGGGCAACGTCGGGTACGGGATGCGGATCCGCGGCGTCGACAAAGAGAAGATCCATAGCCGCACCGCCGAGCTGTTGGCGCTCGTGGCGCTGGAGGGTATCGGCGACCGGCGCATCTCTCAGCTCTCGGGAGGTCAGCGCCAGCGAGTGGCAACCGCGCGTGCGCTGGCGCTCGAGCCGCGCATATTCCTGCTCGACGAACCTCTCTCGGCGTTGGATGCGAACCTGCGGGAGCAGCTCCAAGTGGAGTTGCGGCTGCTCCAGCAGAAGCTGGGGATCACGACGATCATGGTGACCCACGACCAGCGTGAGGCTATGACGATGTCCGACCTCGTCGTCGTCATGAACGCCGGGCGGATCGAGCAGGTAGGCCCGCCGCTCGACGTATATCGCAAGCCCGCGAGCGCCTTCGTGGCCAGCTTCATCGGATCGACCAACCTGCTGCGAGGCGAGCGCGGAGCCGACGGCTCGGTCGTCGTGGCGGGGCGGGAGTTCCGGGTCACGGGTGAGGTTCCTCCGGAAGGTGCGGTGGTTTCGGTCAGACCGGAGCATGCACACATCGAGGTTGGCGAGTTGCCGGATCGCAACGCTCTGGCGGGAACGGTGGTGTTCGTCCGAGACCTGGGCGAGCTCTTCGAGTGCTACATCGACTGCGGGGTCGGCGAGAACGTGATCGTGGCGGGGTCGCCTCGAGATCGCATCGAGGTGGAGCAGGGACAACGTGTCGCCGTGTCGTTCCCGCCGGAGTCCTGCGTCGTGGTTGCGCCATAGGTGTCTGGATGAGCGAGCGGCGGACCCCGACCAAGGGCACCTACCTGGTGTTGGCGTTCCCAGTCTTCATGCTCGTCGTGTTCTTCCTCGCTCCGTTCGCGATCATGATCGCCTATTCCTTCTATCGTCGGATCGGCGGCGGCTTCTACGAACCCGCGTTCGAGTTCTCGAGCTGGAGGCGGCTGCTCCAGCCGGTGTTCCTGGAGCGTGCGGCCTTCTCGATAGGGATCTCGATGCTCGCCGGAGCCGTCTGCATCGCGGTCGCGTTCCCCTTCACTTTCTTCCTCACCCGCATGCGTCGACGTCCCCACGTAGCGTTACTGGTGCTGGTGCTCTCGGCGCTCAGCCTCTCCGAGGTTATCGTGGGGTTCACCTGGAGCGTGATGCTCGGTCGAGCTTCCGGCGTGTCGAACATCCTGGTTTGGCTGGGACTGATGGACGAGCCGCGGGCCTACCAACCGGGATTCCTCGCCGTGCTACTCGGTCTGTGCTACATCGCGTTCCCCTACTGCGTCCTGACGATCTACCCGAGCCTGTCTCGACTCGATCGCGAGGTCACCGAGGCCGCGCAGACGCTGGGGGCCTCTCCGTGGCGAACGTTCTGGACCGTCGTGGTGCCGATCTCTCGTCCGGTCATCCTTGCGGGCTTCCTGCTCGTGTTCGTCTTCACGCTCGGGAGCTATCTGATCGCCTCGATCCTGGGGCGGCCACAGCATTGGACGCTGTCGGTGTTCATCTCGGATCAGGCGTCGTTCAACGCCAACGTCCCCTTCGCTGCGGCGATGGCGCTGTTCCTCACGGTGCTCTCTTTGGTCGTGGTCGGGATCGTCGTGCTGATCGAGGGCAGGACGCGGAGGGCGGCCTGATGCGTGCCGCTCGATGGATCCTCACTTTCGGCGTCGTGGTGTTCCTGGTCGGTCCGCTACTGGTGGTGGCCATGGTCTCCTTCAACCAGAACCGCTACATGGACTTCCCACCGGAGGGCTTGTCGCTGGATTGGTACGCGGAGTTGTTGAACAACGTGGGGTGGCGCAACGCGATCGTCCGGAGCCTGTTCATCGCCTCGTTGAGCGCCGCACTCGCGGTCGCCGTGGCCACTCCGCTGGCATACGTGCTCCGCGCCTACAAGATCCGGTTGTCGCCGCTCCTCTACTCGCTTGGGATCCTGCCGTTCATGTTGCCGCCCGTGATCATCGCGATCGGCGCCCAGGTGTTCTGGCTATCCACCGGGCATTTCTCACGGATAGAGAACGTGGTCATCGCCCACGGGATCTTCTTCTCGACCCTGCCGCTGGTCACGATCTCCGTCGCGATGGAGCAGATCGACGCGTCTCTCTCGGAGGCGGCGCAGACGCTCGGCGCCAACCCCCGCGTGACCTTCCGTACGATCGTTCTGCCACTGCTCGTGCCGTCGATCGTCATGGGGTACGGGGCGGTGTTCGTTCTCAGTCTGAACGAGTACATCGTGGCGTTCCTGGTCGCGGGGTTCTCCGTCGAGACGCTGCCGATCAAGATCTTCAACAGCCTTCGGTACGGGTTCACTCCGACGATAGCCTCGGTCGCTGTCGTGTTCATCCTCATCGCGGCGACCGTCTTCACGCTCTTCGCGATCTTCGGAAGCTTGCTGCGGTTCCTGGGCGCGGATCCCGCCATCTTGGACCGCGATAGCTAGTTGTCCGCGGCACCCTGGGATTCGATCCACTCGACCTGACGTTGCGGACGCTCGTCCACCGTGAGGCGGAAGATATCGGGACGGTTGTAGTGACCCGCCGAGTCCAAAGCCTGTTGCTCCTCGGCGATCCTGGCCAGATCGATCTCGGCGTAGACGATCGTCTCGCGCCCCGCGACCGGCTCGGCGACCCAAGCGCCATCGGGGCCGACCACGCCTGACCCTCCCTCGAGCACGAGCGAGGGGTCGGCATTGGTCTTCGCGACTTCGACTAGCGCGTCCTTGACCTCCAGGTCATCGGGGATCGCCTCCAAGGGGAGGTAGAGGCCGGCGCAAGCCACGTAGCAGCGACCTTCGAACGCGTACGCGCGGCTCGCGACATGATGCATCTCGGGAAGATCGGGCCAGACGGCAGCGTGAACCTGCTCGCCCTTGGCGTGCATAGCGAATCGGGCGAGTGGCATCCAGTGCTCCCAGCAGATCAGCCCGCCGATCCGGCCGATCGACGATTCGAACACGTGCAGGTTGCTGCCGTCGCCCCGACCCCAGATCACGCGCTCGGAGTGGGTGGGGACCAACTTGCGGTGGACGCCCAGGATGTCGCCGGCATCGTCGAGGAACAGCAACGAGTTGAACAACGTGCCCTTGGAGAACTCCGTGTCGCGCTCGGTCATCCCCATGACGACGTGGGTCCGGTGCTTGCGGGCGGCGGTGGCGAGGGCGGCGGTGGCAGATCCTGGAACCTCGACCGCGTTCGCGTGGAGCCGAGCGAACGCGCGCTTGGCCGCCGCGTCCTCCCATGCGACTCCCGCGTCGATCCACGAGGGATACCCGGGCAGCCATGTCTCGGGGAAGACCACGAGCCGGGCGCCCGCACCCGCGGCCTCGCGGATCGCGTTCGCGGCCAGGGTGACCGAGGCATCCAGATCGAGGAAGGCCGGAGAGGTCTGCACGACGGCGATGCTGTAGCGCTGATCGGGTCCCATCACCTACGCCTCCGGACGTCGCGCGAAGAGCCCTAGGAGTTCGAACGCCACATGGGAGGCGGCCATCGATGTGATCTCGGCATGGTCGTAGGCGGGTGCGACCTCCACGATGTCGGCCCCAACGATGTTCGCTCCGGCCAGACCGCGGAGCAGCCCCAGCAGCTCGCGGCTCGTGAGACCCCCTGCTTCGGGGGTGCCAGTGCCCGGCGCGTGGGAAGGGTCGAGGACGTCGATGTCGATCGAGACGTAGACCGGCGCGTCGCCGAGCCGCTCGCGGATCCGGTCGACGCCTCCGCGGACGCCCAGCTCCTCCAGGTCCATCGCTCCGATGATCGCGAAGCCGAACCCTTCGTCGTCAACGAGGTCGTCCCGCGTGAACAGCGGGCCGCGCGTCCCAACGTGAAGAGCTCGATCGGGGAGCAGCAGGTCTCTCCTCCCACGCCCGGCGGAAGGGCGTTCCGTGCGTGTAGGCGGCACCGAAGTATGTGTCCCAGGTGTCCAGGTGGGCGTCGAAGTGGAGCAGGGCCACCGGGCCGTGCACCCGATGGACGGCGCGCAGCAGCGGAAGAGCGATCGTGTGGTCGCCTCCGATCGAGAGCAGATGACGTGCACCCGAAAGCGCTTCGTCCGCGGCCTCCTGGATCTGGGTGATCGCCTCGGCGATGTCGAACGGGTTGCAGGCGATGTCGCCGGCGTCGGCGACCTGCTGGTCGGCGAACGGCATCACGTCCAGAGCTGAGTGGTAGCCGCGGAGGAGCCGGGTCGCGTTCCGTACGGCGTGGGGGCCGAAGCGCGCGCCGGGTCGATATGTCACACCGCTGTCGAAGGGCACCCCCACGATCGCGACGTCGCACCGATCGACCTCATCGCGCCGAGGAAGACGAGCGAACGTGGGTGGGCCCGCGAAGCGCGGAACGATCCGAGGGTCGAGCGGACCTACGGCTTCAGCCGAGGAACCGTCTCCGAGGTCGCGTGGGTCCGCCACGACGACAGATGCTAGCGGGAACGGCGCGTCCGCTGCTCGACGTCCGACCGTTGGGTCATCCAGGGCGACCCTCAACCCGCCACGACGGCCGCTCTGGACTGATCGGCCGATCGGAGGCTAAGATACCTGTCAAATGCCGCGGAACTTCCCCCTCCGGCGCCTTCGCCAACGCATCCGCGCGTTGCGCTATCGAGAACGCTACCGCTGGCATCTTTCGACCTTCCCTTCCCGCCGCCTTCGCCAACGCATCCGCGCGTGGCGCTCCCACCGGGCGTTGCTCTCCAACGACCTTCGCGTCAACGATGAGGCACGCCGTCCTCATCTAGACGCAGATCGCTGATCTGCGTCTAGGGCAGTGTGTGGCTGGATCACGGCACTGCCCTTCTGGGGTCGGACCGGCCAGGTGTAGGTTCACGGGATGAAACTGCTCGTATCCGTTCGGCGCGGGCAACAAGCCGGACTCCCAGGTCCGACTGAACGGGTTGGGTGTCGTGGAGTTCACGCTTTCTGCGACCGGGTGGTCCGAACGCTTCCTTCGGACGAGTGGGGCGGTCGTCGATCAAGCGTCCGGGGCGTGCTGATCCGCACGTTCCAGGGTCGACCGTAGGCTGCGCGGGTCGTGGCCTCCTCGCTCAGTTCCTTACTCCTCGCCCTCCTGGCGGTTGCCTGCTCATCCGCATCGCATCCAAACGATCCGTCGACCGTTTCCGGAGCCGGGAACGACGCGTCATCCGCCCATGAACTCCGATGTCCGCCCGCCATCGGTGCTTGCCTCGAATGGGATGACTTCGATCGAGCAGTTGGGTCGATCTCGGTCGACCCGTCCGGCCGGCCATGGAACACCTTCGGGTTGTCCTGTCCCGGCTGCCAGCCGGTATTCAGCACCGACGGTTCGCGGGCGACCATGGCCCCCGGGTCGGACAACAACTTCATCTGGCTGGCCGCGGTCGACACGGATCGCGCTTGGGGGATCGCGATCTCGGCGGACATCACGCTGTCGCCGACGCCATTCCGGGCGAACGTGGGGCTCATCGGATTGTTCGAAGATCGGATGAACCATCTCACCTGCAAACTCGAGGTGAGTGAGGGACATCCCGAGGGACTTCTCGCGATCGGGGAGGAGCGCAACGGCGAGACGACGTCGCTCCTCGCCGAACGAGACGGAGTCGGGCTGAAGAACGGGAGGACCTATCACCTGACGCTCACCATCCCGAGGTTTCCGATCGGCAAGCCGGTCCGCTGCGATGTGTCGGGCGGCGGGATCGAGCCGGTCGCGCTCTCGCTGCGACTCACGGCTGCGAGGCTGGCCGCCTACGGCGAGGGCACAGGGCAGGGTCTCCGCATCAAGATCTTCGACGACGAAGACGACGGCCGGTCATCCTGGGACAACTTCTTGGTCCGACCGATCTGATCCGACCGATCTGAACCGAGTCGCGATCGAGGCACGCAGCCACATCCGTCATCCGCCCGCCACATCTCGGGTGCTTCCTTTCGCCGTGCTCACTCTCATTGTTGCCGCGGTGGTCTCAGCCCTCTACGGTGTAGGCGTCGCAGCCACTCCTCAACGAAGCGCGGGGAGGTGAGGGGGTTGGCGTTGCGATCTCACCAGAAGATCACGCCTTCATACACATATCGGCTCCGGCGGGCGCTGATCGCGGGCACCGTCGCCTTCTCTCTCGCCGCCGCGTTCATCGTCTCAGTGTTGTATGTGCTCCCGGCTCGCGCGTTCCCCGGGTCGCTGCTTCCCGTGGCAGGTGCTTTCCTTGGCTCGCGGGTCGCCCCGCGAGGGGGCGAGAGTGAACAGGACGCCATCCATAGGGTCGAGTCGCAGATCGGGCGCCAGTTCGACATCGATCACCGGTTCTACAAATGGGATGCTGCGCTCCCGACGGCCGCTCAGCAGTGGGACGTTGACACGGGTCGGATCCCGTTCGTGAACTGGTTCGCCGGTCGCACGAACGGCAGCGTGGTGCCCTGGCGTTCGATCGCCGACGGCGACCAGGATGGATGGATCGGCCGGCGCGCGGGCGCCTTCCGCGATTTCGGTGCGCCGATCTATCTAACGTTCCATCACGAGCCCGAGGATGACACCGGGCGATGGGGGAGTCCTGAGGATTTCGCGGCCGCGTTTCGTCACATAGTCGAGATCTTCCGCGATCACGGAGCCAACAACGTGGGATTCGTCTGGACGCTGATGTCCTGGACCTTCGATCCCGATTCGGGGCGGGACGTGAACGCCTTCTATCCCGGGGACGGCTACGTCGACTTCGTGGGAAGCGACGGCTACAACTGGTATCCAGGTCGCCCGGGTTCCAGATGGAACTCCTTCCAGGCCATCTATCAACTCACCAACGACTTCGCGGATGCACACGACAAGCCATGGATAGCTGTTGAGTACGGGGTGCAGGAGGATCCACAGGTGCCCGGTCGAAAGGCACAGTGGTTCCGCGACGCGCTTGTGACCGCCAAGGCATGGCCCGGACTGAAGGCTCTGATCTACTTCGATCTGACCAAGGCCTACCCTTGGGACACAGACAGCTCGGAGTCGTCCATGCAGGCCTACGCCGAGATCGCGAACGACCCTTACCTGATGCAACTGGCAGGAGGTGAGCCGTCGCCATCACCCTCCCCGTCGCCATCTCCATCACCACCGCCTCCACCACCGCCCGGAGGTACCCCCTCGGTAGTGAAGAACGGGTTGAACTCAGGACCTCAGGGCGCGAGCGTCCAGGCTCGCCGTGGCGCGGTGGCGCCCTTCGACTTCGTGTCGACAACGCGGGGCGCCACGCTCACCTACGACAACACCCACTCGCGCGAGGCGTTCTCCGCAAGGCACGTGCTGAACGCCGGGAGCGATGCCTACTACCAATGGAACGGGGCCAGGTCGGTTTGGTACGGGCGGATCTTCGTGTGGCTGGACGAGCGACCGACCGGCGACCTCCGGCTGATCCGCGCCTCCGTCGCGGGCTCACTGAGATGTTCGATCAACATCCGTTCATCGGGAAAGATCGCGTTCGCGGACCGCAAGAACGGGTGGGTAGCGCAGAGCGATATCGCCATCCCGATTGGCCGGTGGGTGCGACTCGAGTGGAAGGTCGACCAGCGTCGGGGACGGGTCAAGATCAAGATCTTCGTTCTGGCGAACTCGATCCATCCGACGGAGGTGGTGAAGGCCGGACCGCGGCTTGCCATCGGCGCCAGGGCCGACTACTTCCAGTTCGGGCGTTCGGGGGCCAACGACTTCCCGATCACCTTCTGGACCGATTCGCCCGGGCTCTCGACCCGGCGGTTCCTGGGTCCCGGAGCCCGTTGATCGTCGCAAGGGAACCCCCGGTCGCTGGCGCTGCCGTTCCCGTAGGATGCCTGCATGCCTGACACACCTGGGAAGCGTCAGCGTCGCGAGGTCAAGGCCAGGAAGCGCTCGGCCAAGGATGAGCGTCGCAGCGCCCGTCAGATGCGTAGCGAAGACCCCTCGTATGCATCCGTCTACGAGCAGACCTACCGGTTGAACGAAGACGCGGAATCCGGAGGCGACGCGGATCTGCCGCTGAACGCCCCCGAGGACCAGTCAGGCGGCGACGTGGCGAAGAGCGACGTACCGCCCGATGCCGGCACTCCGTAGGGTTTCGATCGGTTACTGCGGGAGCGACTGAACCTGGCGCGCCGTCAGCCGGGTGGTGGTGGGCGCAACGCGCAGACCTGCCATCCCGATGGGGGCCGCGACCCAATCCGGGCGCTTGAGCAACTCGACCGAAAGGCGTCCCTCACCGTCCTCCGAGACACGGATTATGGTTCCATGCTCGGTCTTGTAGACACCATCCTTGGTCACCAACCCAGGATACGTCATTTGCCTTCTCGCCAGCACGCTCAGGTGGCCATCCAGGCGTCGATCCGCTGTTCGACCTCACGCAGGCGCGCCACCAAGGCCTTCATCATGGAGATCGCCACGCTTGGATGATCAAGCAGGAACGACTGGAACGCATCGACCGGGATCCTTAGCGCCTCGACCGCCTCGGTGGCCTTCACCGTAGCCATGCGCTTGCCCTGGCTTATCAGCGCCATCTCCCCGAAGAACTCACCCGGTCCCAGGCGGTGGAACCGCCCACCAACGTCGACCTCGGCCACGCCCGCGGTGATGAGGTACATCGCATCACCCACGGCGCCCTGCTCGACGAGTGTCTCGCCCGAGATGAACGATACGGGTTGTCCTACCTTCAGGATCCCATCCAGATCCTCGGGCGGCAGATCCGCGAAGAAGGGCGCGGACTGCAGGGCTTTCATCTGGGCGGTGGGTTCGCTCATAGTTCCCTTCCTCGCTCTCGCTCGCTCTCGTCCTTGGTGGTGCCCGGGTATCGTAGCCACCGGGAGGGGGAGCGCGTTATGGATCCGGAGACCGGAGGGTGGGAGGCCGCCGCCGGCGTGGACCAGCTGACCGAGGCCAAGGCGAGCCGTGTACAGGTAGCGGGCGTCGATGTCTTGGTGCTGAAGGTCGGCAAATCGGTCTTCGCGGTCGGCAACCGATGCACGCATCAGGGAGCCCCGCTCGATCGTGGGGTGGTGAATCCGTCTGAGTCGGCTCCTTCCGTGACGTGCCCCGCGCACGGCAGCGTGTTCTCCCTCATCGACGGCCGTGCTCGCCGGGGTCCGGCGTCACAGCCGGTGCCAGCCTTCGAGGTACGTGTGAACGAGGGGATCGTGGAGATCAGGCTCCGAGGCTGATCGCTCAGGCCAGGTCACGGGGCCGCACGAACCGGATCAACCGGCCCGATCCATCTTCAAGGCCTCCCCAGGTGCTTCCGGCTACCTCGATCCCGGCAAGGGCCCCCGTGGGGAACTTCTCGGCCATCACGGCGAGCGCCTCACCAGATCCCGCCAGGCGGAGCGCCAACTCGTGGATCGCTGGGTTGTGGCCGACGATCATCACGGGCGTCGCGGTTCCGCCGATCGCGCCGAGCAGCGCCATGAGCACGGTCTGGTCGAAGGTATACAGCTCCGGCTCGATCCGGATATCGGGCGCACCGCGAAGCGCGGGTGTAACGAGTTCCAGCGTCCTGGATGCGCGTAGGGCCGTGGAGCATAGGATCAGCGCGGGTGCCAGATCCGCGCCCTCGAGGTGTCGACGCATCCTTTCTGCGTCCTTCTCGCCGCGAGGGGACAGCGGTCGATCGTGGTCGTCGATGTCGGGTCGATCCCAGGCAGACTTGGCGTGACGGAGAAGCCAAAGACGCATGCGGGAGATTCAACCACGGGCGGACAGCAAGGAGCCCGGCGCGTAGCGCCGGGCTCCTTGTCCGTTCTGCGTCGGGCCGCCTAGACGGCCTTGACGTTCGCGGCCTGCGGGCCCTTCTGGCCCTGCGTCACGTCGTACTCGACGCGCTGCCCCTCATCGAGGTTGCGGTAACCCTCGCCGGCGATCGCGCTGAAGTGTACGAACACATCTGCGCTGCCATCCTCGGGTGTGATGAAGCCGAACCCCTTCTCGGAGCTGAACCACTTCACTGTTCCGGTTGCCACTGGCGATCCCTCCTTCCTTCGCCGTCCGGGCCTTGTAGCTGCCCGTCGGGCGCCGGCGTGACATCCGCCGGTGTGAGGGAACTGCTCGTAGCGAACCGCGACCAAAACCCTCGCCGGTAACGCTAACAGAAGCTGCCTAGTCAAGCTCGCAGGAGGGAGTCTCTCGGAGGGTAGGCTGTCGGGCATGGGATCGCCCGTCGGCTGTCAGCCGAAGCCACGGATGCGCGGACGGCTCCACCAGATCGCGTTCTTCGTTTCCATCCCCGCAGGCATCGCTCTGGTCGCGTTGGCCGATACGGGAAGGGCGCGCCTTGCCGCCGCGATCTTCGCCGTCGGGCTGGCGGGGGTCTTCGGAGCGAGCGCGGCGTATCACCGCGTCGCGTGGACGGACCCAGCCCGCAGGCGCATGAAGCGCCTGGACCACTCGATGATCTTCATCCTGATCGCGGGGACCTACACGCCGTTCTGCCTGCTCGCCCTGAGCGGGGTGTGGAGCGTGGCCCTGCTGGCGACGGTCTGGGCGGGCGCGATCGTGGGGATCGTTCTCAAGCAGGTGAACGTCGACGGGTTGTCCCGATCGAGCGGTTTCCTATACATCGCCCTCGGGTGGGCCGTGATCGTGGCGCTGCCGAGGTTCTTCGACAGCTTGAGCACCGCGGCCTTCGTCTTGGTTGTCGCCGGCGGACTCCTCTACACGCTGGGCGCGATCGTGTTCGCCACGAAGCGTCCTGATCCCAACCCCTCCGTCTTCGGCTATCACGAGATCTGGCACGCGTTCACGGCTGGAGCCGGGGCGTGTCACTACGCGGCAGTCCTCCTGCTGGTGCTCGCGGTCCACTGAGCCGGATCAGTCGAACGCGTACTGATCCACGTCCGACACCGGCTCGTATCCCAAACGCTGATAGATGCTGTTAGATGTCGGGTTGTCCAGGTCCGTGAACAGGAAGCAGAAGTGGATGTCGCGGTCGAGCAGCATCGCGGTCATCTGCCCGACCAGCGCGCTGGCGTAACCCCGGCCCCGGAGCGCCGGCGGGGTGTACACGGGGCCCACCCTGATCCCGTTGGGTGTCGGGTTGCCGAACCCCGCGAGCGACACGGGCGAACCACCGTCTTCCCAAAGCACGAGGCCGCCGTCCGGGTCCCCGATCCGTCGATCCAAGAGCACGGCGGGCGGTTCCTGCACGGTCTCGCGCGGCAGAGCCTCGGCGGTGAACGCGTCCAGCCACTCGACGACCAGGCCGCGATCGTCGCTTCGGTAGGGGCGCATGAGACCCGACACCCCCTGAGGCGGGCGCGCGGCGGAGGCGCGGTAGATCCGATTCGCCATGGTCCGATGCGAGCCGACCCCCGTGAGCTCGCGCCACGACTCCGTGAACGCTCGCGCGACCTCCTTGGGGCCGAGCACGCCCGGCAATGACACGAAGGCGTCGTGAGCGTCCCCGGCGAGTGCGTCGATCGCAGCGGGAGCGACGATCTCCGACAGGATCAGGTTGTGGGGAGGTGTCCGGAATCCGACCGCCACTACGCGGTCACCCTCCACGGCGACGGCCAGGTAAGGGGGCTCCGCGTATGCGTGAGGATCGGCGGCGAGCCGCGAGCACAACCCCAGGATCAGGTTGTGTTCTGCCTCTCGCTCCGCCAGGAACCCGCCGCCGATCGCGAGGAACGACTCTAGGTCTGCGGGCCGGCGGACGGTGATCATCGCGCCAGGATACGGAGGTCGCCCGTAGACTCGGACCCGTGCAGGGAGACATCACGCTCTACGAGGCCGTGGGCGGGATGCCGTTCTTCGAGGCGCTGGTAGATCGGTTCTACGACGGGGTGGCGAAAGACCCCGAGCTGTTGCGGCTCTACCCCGAGCCTGAGGACCTGTCCGAGGCCCGGCGCAAACTGGCGCTCTTCCTCGGGCAATACTGGGGCGGTCCGGCCACCTACTCCCAGGAGAGGGGGCACCCGGCGCTTCGGATGCGCCACGCCCCCTTCGCGATCGGCACCGACGAGAGGGACCGCTGGCTCACTCACATGCTCGCGGCCGTCGACGACATGGGGGCTCAGGCAGACATCGCCCAGGCGCTCCGCGGCTACCTCGAGGTGGCCGCCGACTCCCTGAGGAACGTCGACGAAGGTTCGTGATGCGCTACCGGTAGCGAACGCGCGGGTCGAGGAAGGCGCTAGCTGTTCCTTGCCGAAGCGGAGGGTCCGCCCATATCAGGGGCAAGGAACCGCCAAAGTGTCAGCTCTCCCCCGTCGACCGATCGCCCGCCCACCTCCCCCGAGGAGACCGAAGTCCGCCATGACGCCGGCGATCAACACCACCAGTCCCCATCCGCATGTCTGCCTCCGGCGCGGGAGC
>CAVPIB010000009.1:0-15375 GCA_963704885.1 uncultured Actinomycetes bacterium
GCTCGCGGTGCACAGCGCCGATCGCAGGCGTCCAGCAAGTTCGGTATGCAGGCCGAGGCCCCTCGTTCACGGGTTCGCCGGAATCGAGATCGTCGTCGCGGCGCGAACGACGGTCGCTGGCGCTGCCGTTCCCGTAGGATGCCTGCATGCCTGACACACCTGGGAAGCGTCAGCGTCGCGAGGTCAAGGCCAGGAAGCGCTCGGCCAAGGATGAGCGTCGCAGCGCCCGTCAGATGCGTAGCGAAGACCCCTCGTATGCATCCGTCTACGAGCAGACCTACCGGTTGAACGAAGACGCGGAATCCGGAGGCGACGCGGATCTGCCGCTGAACGCCCCCGAGGACCAGTCAGGCGGCGACGTGGCGAAGAGCGACGCACCGCCCGATGCCGGCACTCCGTAGGGTTTCGATCGGTTACTGCGGGAGCGACTGAACCTGGCGCGCCGTCAGCCGGGTGGTGGTGGGCGCAACGCGCAGACCTGCCATCCCGATGGGGGCCGCGACCCAATCCGGGCGCTTGAGCAACTCGACCGAAAGGCGTCCCTCACCGTCCTCCGAGACACGGATTATGGTTCCATGCTCGGTCTTGTAGACACCATCCTTGGTCACCAACCCAGGATACGTCATTTGCCTTCTCGCCAGCACGCTCAGGTGGCCATCCAGGCGTCGATCCGCTGTTCGACCTCACGCAGGCGGGCCACCAAGGCCTTCATCATGGAGATCGCCACGCTTGGATGATCGAGCAGGAACGACTGGAACGCATCGACCGGGATCCTTAGCGCCTCGACCGCCTCGGTGGCCTTCACCGTAGCCATACGCTTGCCCTGGCTTATCAGCGCCATCTCCCCGAAGAACTCACCCGGTCCCAGGCGGTGGAACCGCCCACCAACGTCGACCTCGGCCACGCCCGCGGTGATGAGGTACATCGCATCACCCACGGCGCCCTGCTCGACGAGCGTCTCGCCCGAGATGAACGATACGGGTTGTCCTACCTTCAGGATCCCATCCAGATCCTCGGGCGGCAGATCCGCGAAGAAGGGCGCGGACTGCAGGGCTTTCATCTGGGCGGTGGGTTCGCTCATAGTTGCCTTCCTCGCTCTCGCTCGCTCTCGTCCTTGGTGGTGCCCGGGTATCGTAGCCACCGGGAGGGGGAGCGCGTTATGGATCCGGAGACCGGAGGGTGGGAGGCCGCCGTCGGCGTGGACCAGCTGACCGAGGCCAAGGCGAGCCGTGTACAGGTAGCGGGCGTCGATGTCTTGGTGCTGAAGGTCGGCGAGTCGGTCTTCGCGGTCGGCAACCGATGCACGCACCAGGGAGCGCCACTCGATCGCGGAGTCGTCAAGGCGTCTGAGTCGGTTCCTACGGTGACCTGCCCCGCGCACGGCAGCGTGTTCTCCTTCATCGACGGCCGTGTTCGCCGGGGTCCGGCGTCACAGCCGGTGCCAGCCTTCGAGGCGCGTGTGAACGAGGGGATCGTCGAGATCAAGCTGCGGGGCTGATCGCTCAGGCTAGGTCGCGGGGCCGCACGAACCGGATCAACCGGCCCGATCCTTCTTCCAGGTCTCCCCAGGTGCTTCCGACTACCTCGATCTCGGCCAGGGCCCCCGTGGGGTACTTCTCGGCCACCACGGCGAGCGCCTCACCCGATCCCGCCAGGCCGAGCGCCAACTCGTGGATCGCTGGATTGTGGCCGACGATCATCACGGGCTCCGCGGTTCCGCCGATCGCGCGGAGCAGCGCCATCAGCACGGTCTGGTCGAAGGTATACAGCTCCGGCTCGATCCGGATATCGGGCGCACCGCGAAGCGCGGGCGTCACGAGCTCCAGCGTCCTGCGTGCGCGCAGGGCCGTCGAGCATAGGATCAGCGCGGGTGCCAGATCCTCGCCCTCGAGGTGTCGACGCATGCGTTCTGCGTCCTTCTCGCCGCGAGGGGACAGCGGTCGATCGTGGTCGTCGATGTCGGGTCGATCCCAGGCAGACTTGGCGTGACGGAGAAGCCACAGACGCATGCGGAAGATTCAACCACGGGTGGACAGCAAGGAGCCCGGCGCGTACGCGCCGGGCTCCTTGTCCGTTCTGCGTCGGGCCGCTTAGACGGCCTTGACGTTCGCGGCTTGCGGGCCCTTCTGGCCCTGCGTCACGTCGTACTCGACGCGCTGCCCCTCATCGAGGTTGCGGTAACCCTCGCCGGCGATCGCGCTGAAGTGTACGAACACATCTGCGCTGCCATCCTCGGGTGTGATGAAGCCGAACCCCTTCTCGGAGCTGAACCACTTCACTGTTCCGGTTGCCACTGGCGATCCCTCCTTCCTTCGCCGTCCGGGCCTTGTAGCTGCCCGTCGGGCGCCGGCGTGACATCCGCCGGTGTGAGGGAACTGCTCGTAGCGAACCGCGACCAAAACCCTCGCCGGTAACGCTAACAGAAGCTGCCTCGTCAAGCTCGCAGGAGGGAGTCTCTCGGAGGGTAGGCTGTCGGGCATGGGATCGCCCGTCGGCTGTCAGCCGAAGCCACGGATGCGCGGACGGCTCCACCAGATCGCGTTCTTCGTTTCCATCCCCGCAGGCATCGCTCTGGTCGCGTTGGCCGATACGGGAAGGGCGCGCCTTGCCGCCGCGATCTTCGCCGTCGGGCTGGCGGGGGTCTTCGGAGCGAGCGCGGCGTATCACCGCGTCGCGTGGACGGACCCAGCCCGCAGGCGCATGAAGCGCCTGGACCACTCGATGATCTTCATCCTGATCGCGGGGACCTACACGCCGTTCTGCCTGCTCGCCCTGAGCGGGGTGTGGAGCGTGGCCCTGCTGGCGACGGTCTGGGCGGGCGCGATCGTGGGGATCGTTCTCAAGCAGGTGAACGTCGACGGGTTGTCCCGATCGAGCGGTTTCCTATACATCGCCCTCGGGTGGGCCGTGATCGTGGCGCTGCCGAGGTTCTTCGACAGCTTGAGCACCGCGACCTTCGTCTTGGTTGTCGCCGGCGGACTCCTCTACACGCTCGGCGCGATCGTGTTCGCCACGAAGCGTCCGGACCCCAACCCCTCCGTCTTCGGCTATCACGAGATCTGGCACGCGTTCACGGCCGGAGCCGGGGCGTGTCACTACGCGGCAGTCCTCCTGCTGGTGCTCGCGGTCCACTGAGCCGGATCAGTCGAACGCGTACTGATCCACGTCCGACACCGGCTCGTATCCCAAACGCTGATAGATGCTGTTAGATGTCGGGTTGTCCAGGTCCGTGAACAGGAAGCAGAAGTGGATGTCGCGGTCGAGCAGCATCGCGGTCATCTGCCCGACCAGCGCGCTGGCGTAACCCCGGCCCCGGAGCGCCGGCGGGGTGTACACGGGGCCCACCCTGATCCCGTTGGGTGTCGGGTTGCCGAACCCCGCGAGCGACACGGGCGAACCACCGTCTTCCCAAAGCACGAGGCCGCCGTCCGGGTCCCCGATCCGTCGATCCAAGAGCACGGCGGGCGGTTCGTGCACGGTCTCGCGCGGCAGAGCCTCGGCGGTGAACGCGTCCAGCCACTCGACGACCAGGCCGCGATCGTCGCTTCGGTAGGGGCGCATGAGACCCGACACCCCCTGAGGCGGGCGCGCGGCGGAGGCGCGGTAGATCCGATTCGCCATGGTCCGATGCGAGCCGACCCCCGTGAGCTCGCGCCACGACTCCGTGAACGCTCGCGCGACCTCCTTGGGGCCGAGCACGCCCGGCAATGACACGAAGGCGTCGTGAGCGTCCCCGGCGAGTGCGTCGATCGCAGCGGGAGCGACGATCTCCGACAGGATCAGGTTGTGGGGAGGTGTCCGGAATCCGACCGCCACTACGCGGTCACCCTCCACGGCGACGGCCAGGTAAGGGGGCTCCGCGTATGCGTGAGGATCGGCGGCGAGCCGCGAGCACAACCCCAGGATCAGGTTGTGTTCTGCCTCTCGCTCCGCCAGGAACCCGCCGCCGATCGCGAGGAACGACTCTAGGTCTGCGGGCCGGCGGACGGTGATCATCGCGCCAGGATACGGAGGTCGCCCGTAGACTCGGACCCGTGCAGGGAGACATCACGCTCTACGAGGCCGTGGGCGGGATGCCGTTCTTCGAGGCGCTGGTAGATCGGTTCTACGACGGGGTGGCGAAAGACCCCGAGCTGTTGCGGCTCTACCCCGAGCCTGAGGACCTGTCCGAGGCCCGGCGCAAACTGGCGCTCTTCCTCGGGCAATACTGGGGCGGTCCGGCCACCTACTCCCAGGAGAGGGGGCACCCGGCGCTTCGGATGCGCCACGCCCCCTTCGCGATCGGCACCGACGAGAGGGACCGCTGGCTCACTCACATGCTCGCGGCCGTCGACGACATGGGGGCTCAGGCAGACATCGCCCAGGCGCTCCGCGGCTACCTCGAGGTGGCCGCCGACTCCCTGAGGAACGTCGACGAAGGTTCGTGATGCGCTACCGGTAGCGAACGCGCGGGTCGAGGAAGGCGCTAGCTGTTCCTTGCCGAAGCGGAGGGTCCGCCCATATCAGGGGCAAGGAACCGCCAAAGTGTCAGCTCTCCCCCGTCGACCGATCGCCCGCCCACCTCCCCCGAGGAGACCGAAGTCCGCCATGACGCCGGCGATCAACACCACCAGTCCCCATCCGCATGTCTGCCTCCGGCGCGGGAGCCTATCCGAGGTCATCCGCGCTCGCTGCTATCGACTCGCGACCCTCCCGGAGGGCGATGACCGCGAACCCGACCAGAGCGATCGCAGCGAAGATGAACCACTGCACCGCGTAGCTGAGATGGGGCCCTTGGCCGAGTTGGGGTAGTGGGGCAGGGACGGGGGGTGTCCCCGGCTGGCCGTTCGATCCACCTTGGCGCAGCAGGTAGACGGGCGCGACGCGGTAGGGGAGTTGCGCCTGGATCCGGGCCAGGTCCACCCGGACCAGCGTGTCCAAGCGCTCGATCGCCGCGCCGACCTGACCGGGCGGACCACCTTCGGACGCGAAGAGCACGCCCTCGATCTCGACCCGTCCGCTCGGTGGTGGCGCTTCAGATGGGTCGGAACCGAACGGGATCCATCCACGGTCGACGATCAGGGCGAGCTCGTCATCGATGACGAGGGGCGTCAACAGGTGACTCCCCGGACGTCCACCCTGGGTGCGACCGTACAGCTCGATCTGATTCTCCGCGTCGTAACTCCCGGTCGCCGTCACTCGCCTGAACCGCACCGAGTCGGGATCGACGTCGGCGGTTACGAGGTCCGTCAAGGGTCGGGTGCCTTCAGCCAGACCGGACCTCACCGCCGCGTTGAACTGCTGCTTCTGATGGAGGCGGGCGATCTGCCAGAAACCGAGTGCAACGCACGCTATCGCCACGGTCACCGCGAACACGAACAAGACGCCGAGGCGCCTCGACCACGAGATCCGAGCCATGCGGCTAGGCGCCCTTGATCTCCTGGATGATGTTGCCTCCGTCGACCACGATCGACTGGCCGGTGACGTAGCTCGCACGCTCCGAAGCCAAGAACGCGATGACCGCGGCAACCTCGTCGGGTGTGCCCGATCGGCCGATGGGGGTGTGTCGTCCCGCCTCCGCCTCGTCGGGCGTCTGAGACCCCGTCGCGATCCACCCGGGCGCGACCGAGTTCACCGTTACGCCGGATGCCGCCACGTCAATCGCCACGGCCCTCATGAGCCCGTCCATCCCCGCCTTGGCCGCGGCGTAGCCGGCGGCGCCCGGCATGGTGGCGTACGGTCCGGTCACGGAGGAGACCATCACCACACGACCCCAACCTCGGGCGACCATCCCTGGAACCGTACCCCGCGTCACCTGGTAGGCCGTCCCGAGATTCATCGCGAGATCGGCCTCCCAGGCTTCATCGGGGAGGTCGAGGAAGCTGGTGGTCTCCCAACCAGGCATGTCCACCGTCACCATGCCGGCGTTGTTGACCAGTACATCGATCCTTTCGAACCGGTCGAGTACGGCCGCCAGCAGGTCGGCTACCTGTCGCGGGTCCGTGAGATCGGCGACGAACCCCTGGCTGGCCGCTCCCAGTTGGGCAAGCTCGGCGGCTCGTTCGTGGATCCTGTCGGTGGTTGAAGCGATAGCGAGGCTCGCGCCTTCTTCCGCGAGGGCCCGTGCCGCCGCGAACCCGATGCCCGACGCACTCCCCGCACCCGTAACGAGCGCCACCCGACCGTTCACAGGCTATCTCTACCAGAACCCCTCGCTCCAGTTCCGAGCGCCAGATGCCGATGTTCACGCTAAGACGGCGCACAGGGCCGCCCAACCCCCGGGCGGCCCGACGTGCCGGATTCCCTACCTATCGGAGGGGGTGTGTGGATGGTCCTGCGACTCGTGTCGAGAGCGCAGACCTGTTGGGGACTGCTCCGCCTACGGGTGGAGGAGGACCGTGGTGCGACGGCCGTCGAATACGCGCTGATGCTTGCATTTATCGCGGCGGTCATCGTTGCCGGGGTCACCCTGCTGGGTCAGGGGACGGATAGCGGACTGAAGAAGGTCACGTTCCCCCCGTGAGCCGACAGGCTCACGGACGTTGACCGACCGCGACCGGGGCACGTCGGGCCCCGGTCGTTCCCTTTCCCTGGTTCCGATGTGCTTGAGCAGTTCATCCGTGGGTGCCACCATGAGTCGCCGGACGGAAGGGGCGGAGCATGGGACTGGCACAGACCACGGTGACTTTCGAAGGCTCGGGTGCTGCGTGGGGGATGTTGTTCCTCTGGTTCCTGGTGTTCTACGCGATCGCGGTGATCCCTTACTGGGTCATCTTCACGAAGGCCGGTGGACCGGGCTGGCCAGCGCTCATCCCTATCTACAGCTTCTACGTGCTCCTGAAGGTCGTCGGTCGACCGGGATGGTGGCTCTTGCTGCTGCTGATCCCTCTCCTCGGGTTCGTGATCTACGTCATCATCATGAACGACCTATCGAAGAGTTTCGGCCACGGTGCCGGGTTCACGCTGGGTCTGGTCTTCCTCTCGCTCATCTTCTTCTACGTCCTGGCTTTCGGGAGCTCGACGTACCGAGGGCCGGCGGGCGTTGCCGGGGGGATGGCAGCGCCGCCTCCTCCTCCTCCGATGCCCACGGGGTAGCGAAGCCCGCGTCGCCCCGCGTCTGCGCCTCAGCCGTCATCGGCTAGGCTTCGGCCACCATGGAGATGGCTCGGCTGCTCGCGCTGCAAGAGGTGGACACCGCGATCGACCGGCTCTCATCGCGCAAGCTGATGCTCGAGGCGGGCGGTGAGTTGGCGGCGGCCCGAGAGGAAGCCGATGCGGCTGAGCGAGACCTGGGAGAGCTGGGCCTGCAGCTGGATGTGGTCGGACGTGACCAGGGCAAGCTGGAGCACGAGATCGATTCCCTGACGCAGAAGGCCGCGGCCGAGCAGAAGCGCCTGTACGACGGCAGCATCGCGAACATCAAGGAGTTGAGCTCGCTTCAGCATGAGATCGAGAACCTCACACGCCGCCGCAGCGATCGCGAGGACGAGCTGCTCGCGTTGATGGAAGTTCGGGAAGGGCTGGAGTCGCGCGCGGCGGAAGCGCGCACGGGTTCGGACGCGCTTCGCGCGCGCGTCGACGAGGTGGGCGGCGCGGCGCTCCAGGAGCTGGCCACCGTCGAGACGGAGCTGGTGTCCCGCGCAGGGGAGCGCGAGGCGATCGTGGCCGACATCGACCCTGAGGTCCTGGAGCTCTACGAAGACCTCCGTCGGCAGAAGAAGGGTGTCGGCGCCGCCGCGCTCATCGATGGCGTCTGCCAGGGATGCCACGAGCAGCTCTCGGCCATGGAGCTCGACAAGCTCAAGCGATCCGAGGACATGAAGAGGTGTGAATACTGCCGGCGGATCCTGGTCTTCTGATCGTCAGCTGCGACGGGGCGGCACGTGGGAATCCCGGCCCCGCGGGGATCGGCGTGATGATAGCTACCCGCGACGGTGACGTCCTGGCGACGATCGCCGAAGGGCTCGGTGAGACCACGAACAATGTCGCCGAGTACACGGCTGCGCGCGACGGCCTGCGGAGGGCCGCGGAGCTGGGCGCCACGAGGGTGCATCTGCGATCAGACAGCCAACTGCTGATCGAGCAGCTCGAGGGTCGCTACAAGGTGAGGGCCGCTCATCTCCGACCGCTCTACGCCGCGGTTCTCGCCGAGATGGCGCGATTCGCTCACGTTCGTTTGGAGCACGTGCCCAGGGAGCTCAACGTCGACGCCGACCGGCTGGCGAACCAAGGGGTCGACGATTGGCTGCGGGCTCGCGGACGCTGAGGGGTATCCTCGGGTCGGAGGAGCCGGCCGGGCGGCCGCGGGTGCCTTCGGGTGCTCGAGGAAAGTCCGGACTCCACAGGGCAGGGTGCTGGGGAGACCCAGGCGGGGGTGACCTCGCGAAGGCGCAACAGAAAGGAAACCGCCGCAGCGCGCTCATCGTGCGCGCGGTAAGGGTGAAACGGTGAGGTAAGAGCTCACCAGCGGCGCGGGCGACCGTGTCGGCTCGGCAAGCCCCACCCGGAGCAAGGCCAAGCAGGGAGCGTTCGAGGGTGGCCCGCCCGATGCTCCCGGGTAGGCCGCACGGCGCTGGCGAACAGCGACGCGGCGCGTGAGCGCCGAGAGAGATGGTCGCCGCGGCGCGCGCGAAGCGCGCGCCGCACAGGATCCGGCTTACAGGCCGACTCCTCCACACCCGCACCCACTAGTCTGGGACAGACTAGTGGGTACTCGCCAGCGCGGCCTGAGCCCGCTGGAACTGCGCGCCGGCGTGGTAGCTCGAGCGTACGAGCGGCCCTGACTCCACGTGTGCGATCCCCATCGCCTCACCGGCGCGCTTGTGCTCCGCGAACTCCTCGGGCGTGACCCACCGATCCACGGGCAGATGGAGCTTGGTGGGCTGCAGGTACTGGCCCATCGTGACGAGGTCGCAGCCCGCGTCCCGGAGGTCGGCCAGGACGCCCGCAACCTCGTCCGAGCGCTCACCCATGCCCAGGATGACGTTGGACTTCGTGACCTGGCCTGGCCGCAGTCGCTTGGCGATGCGGAGCACTTCGAGCGAGCGGTCGTAGCCGAACGCAGGGCGGATCCGACCGTGGAGCCGGCGAACGGTCTCGAGGTTGTGTGCGAACACGTCGGGCTCAGCCTGGATCACCGTAGCGATATCGCGCTCGCCGCCCTTGAGGTCGCTCGGAAGTACCTCGACGCCGCAACCGGGAACGGCTGCGCGGACCGCCCGTATCGTCTCTGCCCATATCGCGGCGCCGCCGTCGGGCAGGTCGTCGCGCGCCACACCGGTGATGACCACGAATCGCAGGCCCATCGAGAGCACGGCGGAGGCGATCCGCGCGGGTTCCTCGTTGTCGATAGGATCGGGGCGCGCCGTCATCACGTCGCAGAACCCACAGCGGCGAGTGCATCGGTCGCCCAGGATCAGGAAGGTGGCCTCGCGGGCCTCCCAGCACTCTCCGATGTTCGGACAGGTGGCCTCTTCGCAGACCGTGTGGAGGTCCAGGTCGCGCATGAGGCCCTTGAGCTCGGCGTGGTTGGGTCCGGACGCCAGGCGAACCTTGAGCCATGGTGGCTTGCGCGCGTCGGTTCCTGCGTGCGGGTTGGTGGTGGCGACGATCGGCAAGTAGAGCCGACGCTTGCTCGGGTTGTGATCCTGGACGGGCATCGAGCCCGAGTCTATCCAGCCTCGGAAACGCCGACGGCATCGGGAGCGTGACCGGCTCCGTCGGCGCCGTTGTTCGGAGGAAGGCCCGCTGAGATCGATGGGCCTGAAGGAAGGAACACCCTGAAGGACGCGCCACCACCCTCTCGCTCCTCTATCCAGGCTCGGCCGCCGTGGAGGGCTGCGAAACGGCCGACCAGAGAAAGTCCGATCCCAGTGCCGGGTGCATGCGCCGATGCGGTAGGACCCTGGCGGAAGGGCTCGAAGATCGCCTCGCGAAGTTCCTCCGGGACGCCGACTCCGTCGTCCTCGACCGCTATCAACGCTCCTCCGTCCTGCGACCGCACCTTCAGCCAGATCGTCTTGTCTGGGGTCGTGTGACGGGCGGCGTTCATCAACAGGTTCTCCACTATCCGCTCCACCTTGGCCGGATCGACCGAGATCACGACCGGGTCCGCCAAGACCGTGACCGACCGGTCGTCCAGCGGATCCAGGCTCTCGATCGTGCGCCTGGCCAGCGCGCCGACGTCGGTCACCTGGTACTGGGGTTCCACGATGCCTCGGTTGAGGCGATCGATGTCGAGGAGGTCCTTCAGCAGGCGATCCAGCTTGCGGGCGTTGGCCGCCAAGCGGCTAAGGAGGTCGTTGCGATCGACCTCTGCCATCTCAGAACGTTCAAGGGTGAGGGAGAGCCCAAGGATCGACGTCAGTGGGCTCCGAAGCTCGTGCGATACGGCGGCCAGGAACGTGTTCTTCATCTCATCGAGGGCTCGCAGGCGCTCGGCCGCCTCCCGCTCACGCTGCTCGGACCCCCGTAGAGCTTGCTCGGCGAGCTTGCGTTCCGTGATGTCGTAGATCACCCCGAGCAGCATCGCGTGGTGGTCCGCCTCATGGTGGATCAACGTTGTCTCATCGTGGACCCAGATCGTCCGCCCGTCCCGCGTGTTCATGCGGTACTCGGCGACCCACGGTTGCTCGGCCGCGAGCGCCGTCAGATAGCCGCCAAGCACGCCCTCCCTATCGTCGGGATGGAGCGCATCTCCCCAGGCGTCGGCGTCACGGATCCATTCCTCCGCGGGGATGCCGGTTATGGCCTCGACCTGAGGGCTGGCGTAGGTCGTCTTCAGGCTGTTATCAGCGGCATCCAAGTAGATGCCCGCCGGCACGTGCTCGACGATCGCCCGGAACCGCTCCTCAGCCTCCCGGAGCTGCTCCTCAGCCTCGCGCCGTTCCGTTATGTCGAACATGACCCCTTGCGAGAATCGCGGTGCTCCGCCCTCGTCTCGGATCACGACGGCTTGGTCGTGGACCCACACGACGCGTCCGTCGGGCCTTCGGAAGCGATACTCCGCCTCGTAGGGGACGCCTTCGTCGTTCAGACGGCGGATGTTCGCCGTGACAGCCGGCAGATGTTCAGGATCGACGCCTTGTTCCCAGAGCTCCGGGTGTCTCATCCACTCATCGGGCCCATACCCGAAGATGTGTTCCACCTGAGGACTCATGTACACGGCTTCGGAAACGGCGTCGACGGTGTCGATATAGGTGGCCGCCGGGATCGTTTCGATCAGGCTCCGGTATCGGGCCTCCGTCTCCGACAGGGCCAAGGCGGAGCGTTCCCGGCCGATAGCAGCTCCCAACGTGTTGGCTACCACCCGCAGCGCATCCACCTCGGCCTGTTGCCAGACGTCATGCTCCTCGGTCTGGTCGAGTAGGAGATGGCCCCACCATTCGCCACCCATGCTGATCGGCACAGCGACGATCGCCTTGATCCCCACGCGTTCGAGTGTGGATCGCTCCTGATCCGGAAGGTCGTCCACCAGCGTGTTGATGGGATCGCCGGCCTCGAAGACGTCGGCCCATCGCGCCAGTCCCACCTCCTCGAACCCGAACCGCTGATCCCTCACGATGTCCGCGAGCGGTGCGACACCCTCTGCCGTCCATTCCGCCACCAGTTCGATCCCCGGCCTTCCTTCATCGTCATCCACCCGTCGGTAGACGGCCGCTCGGCTGGCGCCGCCTGCTCGCCCGAGGGCCGCCAAGACGTCGGTGATCGCTTCGGTCCACGACGACACACCGAGGAAGCGCTCGGCGGCATGACCCATCGCCTCGAGGATGTTGTCGCGTCGCGCGAGTGCGGCCTCGGTCAGCTTCCGCTGGGTGATATCCGTCAGGACTCCCTGCCAGCAGGGGCTCCCGTCTTGACCCTCCAACTGGTACGCGAGGTCGTGGACCCAGACGATGCGCTCGTCCTTGGTCCTCAGTCGGTACTCCACGTCGAAGGGTTCGCCCGTGTCGTTCACACGATCTGACTCGGCCAACACTCGGTCGCGATCGTCAGGGTGGAGCATGCGGGTCCAGAGATCCGGATCCGCCAGCCGCTCCTGCGGCGAGTAGCCGGTCAACCGCTCGTATTGAGGGCTGATGTAGATGGCGCTGGCGACCGCATCGTTGGCGTCGATGTAGACGGCTGTGGGCAGTCGCTCCACCAGGTAGCGGTACCGCTCCTCCGCTTCCCGCAGTCGTTCCCCAGCCTCTCGTCGAGCGGTGATGTCTTCGATGATGCCCTGCCAGATGGGCCAGCCACCGTCGCGATCGACGAGCACCGCCTTGTCGTGGACCCACACCACTCGGCCGTCGTCGCGAACGAATCGGTACTCGATCTCGAATCGATCCCCGGTACGCTCCGTCGCTCGATCCTCCTCGAAGACCCGCTCACGATCGTCGGGGTGGACCATCGACCGCCAGAGATCGGGCCGGCTCATCCACTCCTCCGCGGAGTGACCCGTCAACTCGAGGATCCCGGGAGCCATGTAGGGAAGGGGGTGAGCCTCGCCCTCGTCAAGCCCTTCGGCCAGATACGTGACGACCGGCAGCTCCTCGACCAGCTGGCGGAGCCGCTGCTCGCTCCGCTTCTGCTCGGTGATGTCGACCATGACGCCTTGATAGATCGGGCGACCCCGAGCACCGGCCGAGATCGGGACCGCCTCGTCGCGGATCCAGACCCAGTGTCCGTCGGCGGCTCGAAGCCGATACTCGGCTGCGAAGGTCACCCCACGGGTCGAGGCGTCCTTCCACGCCTGGAGCACGTGTTCGAGATCGAGCGGATGTGTGCTCTGCTTCCACATGGTGGGATCGCGGGTCCAATCCTCCGCCGTGTAGCCGAGCAGCACCTCGATCTGGGGGCTGATGTAGAGGGCGGGATCCACGTCGACCGTTTCGCTCGAGTCCCACGTGTACGCCACCGCCGGGACGCGCTCCACCATGGCCTGGTAGCGGTTCTCGCTCTCTTCGCGGAGCTCACCCTCCCGCTCCGCTCGGCGGAGGGTGCGGATCGAGAAGAGCCCGAAGGCGAACACCAGGACAACGATCACCGCGAGGATGTTTCCAGCCGCGACCGGCCCGCTCGAGATCAACCAGGCGTGAGCGCGACCGAAGAGGTCGAAGCCCACGCCGATGGAGAAGGCGGCCAGGGCACAGATCGAGATCACGAGCAGATCCCGACGCGCGCCCGCAGACCCCTTCGATCGACTCGACGAGTTCTTCCGCTTGTCCACAGCCGTCTTCGGGAGTTATCGACGTAGCAACAGGCGCCCTGAACCAGGGCGGATAGGGCAAACGAACGCTAGCCGGGTGGTGCTGGGCGTCGTTTCGACCTGGCGCGGGGGCGGTCAGAAGCGCGCCAGCGCCAGCATCTGCCGGTAGATGTGATCCGGCTCCGGCTCGATGTAGAAGTGCTCGAGCGGAGCTGCGAACGGCATGGCGGGGATGTCGGGCCCACCTATCCGCACGATGGGTGCATCGAGGTCGAACATAACCTGCTCGGCGATCGTCGCCGCGATCTCCGCGCCGGCGCCGAACGAACGGTTGTCTTCGTAGACGACCATGGCCCTGGACGTCTTGCGTACCGAGCTCAGGATGCTCTCGATGTCGAGCGGTGCGATCGTCCGCACGTCGAGGACCTCCACGGAAACGTGCTCGTCCTCCTCGAGCCGCTGGGCGGCCTCGAGACAGCGGTGGAGCTCGTAACCGTACGTGATCACCGACAGGTCCGTTCCCTCACGCTTCACGTCGGCGACCCCGATGGGTATCTCGGTAGGCTCGTCGGGAACGTCGCCCTTGACGGCTCGATAGGTCTTCTTGTGCTCGAGGAAGAGCACCGGATCGGGGTCGCGGATGGCGCTTCGGAGAAGCCCGGCGGCGTCTGCCGGTGTGGAGGGCATGACGACCTTCAGGCCGGGGACGTGGGCGTAGAACGCCTCGATCGATTGCGAGTGGTACAGCGCCCCATGGATCCCTCCTCCGTACGGCGTTCGGATCACGAGCGGGACCCCGAAGTCCCCGTTCGACCGGTACCGCATACGTGCTGCCTCGGAAACGATCTGATCGAACGCAGGGTGGATGAAGTCCGCGAACTGGATCTCGGCGACCGGGAGGAGTCCGTGTATCGCCATCCCGATCGCCACGCCCACGATCCCGGACTCCGCGAGCGGGGTGTCGATGATCCGGTGCTCGCCGAACTCGGCCATCCACCCGTCGGAGATCCGGAACACCCCACCGCGCGCCCCCACATCTTCTCCCAGCAGGATCACGCGCTCGTCGCTCGCCAGCTCGTCATGCAGCGCGTCGCGGATCGCCGCGACGACGTTCTTCTCGGTCACGACGTCCAGCCGATCATGAGTCCTCGGCGAATACGTGGCGCAGGGCCGTGGCAGGATCGGGGTCCGCCGCCTCCCACGCGGCGGCGATATCCGCGTCGATGCCGCTCTTGATCTCCGCGCGCAACTCGTCCTGCCCCGGCTGGTCCAACACGCCGTGTTCGGCCAGGTAGGCGCCGAACCGGACGATCGGATCATGGTGACGAGCCTCCTCGACCTCCTCGCGACTCCGGTAGCTCCGATCGTCGTCGTCGCTCGTATGCGGCTGGAAGCGGTAGGTCTTGCACTCGATCAGGGTTGGGCCTTCACCCGAGCGGGCGCGCTCGTGAGCCTGCTTCATCGCGGCGTAGCACGCGAGCACGTCGTTCCCGTCCACCACGACGCCGGGGAACCCGTAGCCCTGGGCTCGTTCGGCCACGTCCTTGATGGCCATCTGCTTCGACTGCGGGACGCTGATCGCGTAGTGGTTGTTCTCGCAGACGAAGATCACCGGTAGCTTGTGGACGCCCGCGAAGTTCAACCCCTCATGCCAATCGCCTTCGCTGGTGGCTCCATCCCCGAACCAGCAGCCCACCACCGTGTCCTCGTTCCGGTACTTCACGGCGTAGGCGACGCCGGCCGCGTGCGGCACCTGCGTAGCGATAGGGGATGAGCCACTGATGATCCCTAGGCGTCGAGAGCCCCAGTGCGCCGGCATCTGGCGGCCGCCGGACGATGGGTCGTCGGCCTTGGAGAAGATCCCGAGGAAGACCTCGTAGGGGGTCATGCCTGCCACCAGAACAACCGCCAGATCGCGGTAGTAGGGGAGCCAGATGTCGGTTCCGCGACGCATCGGCCAGGCCGTTCCGATCTGGCATCCCTCGTGTCCCGATACCGGTACCACGAACGGTGCCCGACCCATGCGGTTCTGACGGAAAGCTGCTTCGTCGAGCAGGCGGGCGGCGACGGCCGTGCGATACATGGCGAGGACGTCTTGAGTGGAGAGCCCGAGAGCCTCGTGTGGGGTCTGCGTCACCCGCGTCGACACGTCGAGCCTCCTCGCACCGTGCGTCGAGTCTAGCATCGGCCTCCACCGCGAAGAGCTC
>CAVPIB010000010.1:0-8285 GCA_963704885.1 uncultured Actinomycetes bacterium
CCTCGGGTAGGCTCCCGCGCTGGAGGCAGACATGCGGATGGGGACTGGTGGTGTTGATCGCCGGCGTCATGGCGGACTTCGGTCTCCTCGGGGAGGTGGGCGAGCGATCGGTCGACGGGGGAGAGCTGACACTTCGGCGGTTCCTTGCCCCTGATATCGGCGGACGCTCCGCTTCGGCAAGGAACAGCTAGCGCCTTCTTCGACCGGCGCGTTCGCTACCTGTAGCGCATCACGAACCTACGTCCACGTTCCTCAGGGAGTCGGCGGCCACCTCGAGGTAGCCGCGGAGCGCCTGGGCGATGTCTGCCTGAGGCCCCATGTCGTCGACGGCCGCGAGCATGTGAGCGAGCCAGCGGTCCCTCTCGTCGGTGCCGATCGCGAAGGGCGCGTGGCGCATCCGAAGCGCCGGGTGCCCCCTCTCCTGGGAGTAGGTGGCCGGACCGCCCCAGTATTGCCCGAGGAAGAGCGTCAGTTTGCGCCGGGCCTCGGACAGGTCCTCAGGCTCGGGGTAGAGCCGCAACAGCTCGGGGTCTTTCGCCACCCCGTCGTAGAACCGATCGACCAGCGCCTCGAAGAACGGCATCCCGCCCACAGCCTCGTAGAGCGTGACGTCTCCCTGCACGGGTCCGAGTCTACGGGCGACCTCCGTATCCTGGCGCGATGATCACCGTCCGCCGGCCCGCAGACCTAGAGTCGTTCCTCGCGACCGGCGGCGGGTTCCTGGCGGAGCGAGAGGCAGAAAACAACCTGATCCTGGGGTTGTGCTCGCGGCTCGCCGCCGATCCTCACGCATACGCGGAGCCCCCTTACCTGGCCATCGCGGTGGAGGGTGATGGCGTCGTGGCGATCGGATTCCGGACACCTCCCCACAACCTGATCCTGTCGGAGATCGTCGCTCCCGCTGCGATAGACGCACTCGCCCGGGACGCTCACGACGCCTTCGTGTCATTGCCGGGCGTGCTCGGCCCCAAGGAGGTCGCGCGAGCGTTCACGGAGTCGTGGCGCGAGCTCACGGGGGTCGGGTCGCATCGGACCATGGCGAATCGGATCTATCGCGCCTCCGCCGCGCGCCCGCCTCAGGGGGTGTCGGGTCTCATGCGCCCCTACCGAAGCGACGATCGCGGCTTGGTCATCGAGTGGCTGGACGCGTTCACCGCCGAGGCTCTGCCGCGCGAGACCGTGCACGAACCGCCCGCCGTGCTCTTGGATCGACGGATCGGGGACCCGGACGGCGGCCTCGTGCTTTGGGAAGACGGTGGTTCGCCCGTGTCGCTCGCGGGGTTCGGCAACCCGACACCCAACGGGATCAGGGTGGGCCCCGTGTACACCCCGCCGGCGCTCCGGGGCCGGGGTTACGCCAGCGCGCTGGTCGGGCAGATGACCGCGATGCTGCTCGACCGCGACATCCACTTCTGCTTCCTGTTCACGGACCTGGACAACCCGACATCTAACAGCATCTATCAGCGTTTGGGATACGAGCCGGTGTCGGACGTGGATCAGTACGCGTTCGACTGATCCGGCTCAGTGGACCGCGAGCACCAGCAGGAGGACCGCCGCGTAGTGACACGCCCCGGCTCCAGCCGTGAACGCGTGCCAGATCTCGTGATAGCCGAAGACGGAGGGGTTGGGGTCCGGACGCTTCGTGGCGAACACGATCGCGCCGAGCGTGTAGAGGAGTCCGCCCGCGACAACCAAGACGAAGGTCGCGGTGCTCAAGCTGTCGAAGAACCTCGGCAGCGCCACGATCACGGCCCACCCGAGGGCGATGTAGAGGAAGCCGCTTGATCTGGACAGCCCGTCGACGTTCACCTGCTTGAGAACGATCCCCACGATCGCGCCCGCCCAGACCGTCGCCAGCAGGGCCACGCTCCACACCCCGCTCAGGGCGAGCAGGCAGAACGGCGTGTAGGTCCCCGCGATCAGGATGAAGATCATCGAGTGGTCCAGGCGCTTCATGCGCCTGCGGGCTGGGTCTGTCCACGCGACGCGGTGATACGCCGCGCTCGCTCCGAAGACCCCCGCCAGCCCGACGGCGAAGATCGCGGCGGCAAGGCGCGCCCTTCCCGTATCGGCCAACGCGACCAGAGCGATGCCTGCGGGGATGGAAACGAAGAACGCGATCTGGTGGAGCCGTCCGCGCATCCGTGGCTTCGGCTGACAGCCGACGGGCGATCCCATGCCCGACAGCCTACCCTCCGAGAGACTCCCTCCTGCGAGCTTGACGAGGCAGCTTCTGTTAGCGTTACCGGTGAGGGTTTTGGTCGCGGTTCGCTACGAGCAGTTCCCTCACACCGGCGGATGTCACGCCGGCGCCCGACGGGCAGCTACAAGGCCCGGACGGCGAAGGAAGGAGGGATCGCCAGTGGCAACCGGAACAGTGAAGTGGTTCAGCTCCGAGAAGGGGTTCGGCTTCATCACACCCGAGGATGGCAGCGCAGATGTGTTCGTACACTTCAGCGCGATCGCCGGCGAGGGTTACCGCAACCTCGATGAGGGGCAGCGCGTCGAGTACGACGTGACGCAGGGCCAGAAGGGCCCGCAAGCCGCGAACGTCAAGGCCGTCTAAGCGGCCCGACGCAGAACGGACAAGGAGCCCGGCGCTACGCGCCGGGCTCCTTGCTGTCCGCCCGTGGTTGAATCTCCCGCATGCGTCTTTGGCTTCTCCGTCACGCCAAGTCTGCCTGGGATCGACCCGACATCGACGACCACGATCGACCGCTGTCCCCTCGCGGCGAGAGGGACGCAGAAAGGATGCGTCGACACCTCGAGGGCGCGGATCTGGCACCCGCGCTGATCCTATGCTCCACGGCCCTACGCGCATCCAGGACGCTGGAACTCGTTACACCCGCGCTTCGCGGTGCGCCCGATATCCGGATCGAGCCGGAGCTGTATACCTTCGACCAGACCGTGCTGATGGCGCTGCTCCGCGCGATCGGCGGAACCGCGGAGCCCGTGATGATCGTCGGCCACAATCCGGCGATCCGCGAGTTGGCGCTCGGCCTGGCGGGATGGGGTGAGGCGCTCACCCTGGTAGCCGAGAAATACCCCACGGGGGCCCTGGCCGAGATCGAGGCAGTCGGAAGCACCTGGGGAGACCTGGAAGAAGGATCGGGCCGGTTGATCCGGTTCGTGCGGCCCCGCGACCTAGTTTGAGCGATCAGCCCCGCAGCTTGATCTCGACGATCCCCTCTTTCACACGCGCCTCGAAGGCTGGCACCGGCTGTGACGCCGGACCCCGGCGAACGCGGCCGTCGATGAAGGAGAACACGCTGCCGTGCGCGGGGCAGGTCACCGTAGGAACCGACTCAGACGCCCTGACGACTCCGCGATCGAGTGACGCTCCCTGGTGCGTGCATCGGTTGCCGACCGCGAAGACCGACTCGCCAACCTTCAGCACCAAGACATCGGCGCCCGCTACTTGCAACCGGCTCGCCTTGGCCTCGGTCAGCTGGTCCACACCGACCGCGGCCTCCCACCCTCCGGTCTCCGGATCCATACGCGCTCTCCCTCCCGGTGGCTACGATACCCGGGCACCACCAAGGACGAGAGCGAGGAAGGGAACCTATGAGCGAACCCACCGCCCAGATGAAAGCCCTGCAGAGCGCGCCCTTCTTCGCGGATCTGCCGCCCGAGGATCTGGACGGGATCCTGCGGGTAGGACAACCGGTATCGTTCGCCGCGGGCGAGACGCTCGTCGAGCAGGGCGCGGTGGGCGATGCGATGTACCTCATCACCGCGGGCGTGGCCGAGGTCGACGTGGGCGGGCGATTCCACCGCCTGGGGCCGGGTGAGTTCTTCGGGGAGATGGCGCTGATAAGCCAGGGCAAGCGTATGGCTACTGTGAAGGCCACCGAGACGGTCGAGGCACTCAGGATCCCGGTCGATGCGTTCCAGTCGTTCCTGCTCGATCATCCGAGCGTAGCCATCTCCATGATGAAGGCCTTGGTGGCCCGCCTGCGTGAGGTCGAACAGCGGATCGACGCCTGGATGGCCACCTGAGCGTGCTGGCGCGAAGGCAAATGACGTATCCTGGGTTGGTGACCAAGGATGGTGTCTACAAGACCGAGCATGGAACCATAATCCGTGTCTCGGAGGACGGTGAGGGACGCCTTTCGGTCGAGTTGCTCAAGCGCCCGGATTGGGTCGCGGCCCCCATCGGGATGGCAGGTCTGCGCGTTGCGCCCACCACCACCCGGCTGACGGCGCGCCAGGTCCAGTCGCTCCCGCAGTAACCGATCGAAAACCCTACGGAGTGCCGGCATCGGGCGGTGCGTCGCTCTTCGCCACGTCGCCGCCTGACTGGTCCTCGGGGGCGTTCAGCGGCAGGTCCGCGTCGCCTCCTGATTCCGCGTCTTCGTTCAACCGGTAGGTCTGCTCGTAGACGGATGCATATGAGGGGTCTTCGCTACGCATCTGACGGGCGCTGCGACGCTCATCCTTGGCCGAGCGCTTCCTGGCCTTGACCTCGCGACGCTGACGCTTCCCAGGTGTGTCAGGCATGCAGGCATCCTACGGGAACCGAAGCGCCAGCGACCGCCGGCCGTTCGCCGCACCGATCAGCCCGCGCGCGCGGGAGGGATACCGTCTGCGGGCGGATCACGCAGGAGCCACACGGGATTCGACCCTGCGATCAAACGGTTGGAAGAATCCCGGACCTCCGCGCGCACGAACCGCGAGGTGGAAGTGTCGACCGACATCGAGTACTGACCCGTCACGACCGAGCTCATAGGGATCGTCCGCGTGGTGGTCCCTGGCTCGGGAGTCCCCGGTCCGACGTTGTCGACCGGCCCCGTCACGATCCGAAGCGCGCCGCTCATAGGCGCGCCGGGCGCCGAAACCTTGAGCTCCCTGGCGGCCTCGGTGGAAACGGTCACGGATCCCATCGGATAGACCCCATCGACGGACAGGTCGAGCTGACCGCCGAACCGCTGGAGGTCGGCGAAGTAGCAGCGGCCTGCACGCATCGCGGCCTGCAGGCTGAACTCCGACACGTCCTCCGCCCACGCGCATGTTACGAAGTTGTTCCGCTGCGTCAGCCAGGACGTTCCCCCGTGGTTGTCGGTGGAGCCGATCCCTGTTGAGAAGATGCTGTTGCGCGAACACGCGTCCCACACTGCTAGGTGCCGACCGAGCGCCACCTTGCCGAGCCGACGGTAGGCGACCTCCAGTAGATCTGCGCCATACAGCCGTTCGGTCACAAGCGTCGTCGTCTCCGTCCGGCGTCTTTGTTCCTGGACAGCAGTAGAGTCGATACTCGATCCAGTCCCGAAGATATGGTTGTAGCTGGCGACGCCGCCGGCCGCCCGAACCGCCGCCATGAGCCGCCGCGTGGTCGCCGGATCGTCCACCACGGGAACGATAGGTACCCCGGTGTAGTCGGGGAGCGCCACCGCGCCGCCGTACCAGTTCAGATGGTTCTGAAAGAGCGAAACCTCGAGGCCCTGGTGCTGTCTGACCTGTGGAAAAACGCCCGCATAGATGTCCATAATCTGCCGCTGGACTTGTACGGCATCGACTGAGTGCGCCCGCGTGAACCGCATGTAGTCGAAGACCCCCCTCGCGGTCACACCTGCACGGCTAGCTGCGGCGATCGAGAACTCGCACATCCCCGCGTCCGTCTCGACGAGATCCGGCCAGAAGGCCGCGATATCGTCACACGGCGTCACAGTGATGGTTCTCCATGATCCGGTTGAGGCTCCCAGCGTCACGATGCCGTTGAGACCAGTGACCCGCCTGGTGCCGGGTCGGTCGGGGCCGCCGATCCGATACGAGATCGAGTACATCCCGGCCGCTCGCCCGGCGGTTGCCGGCCTATACCCCACCAAGAACCGGATCTCCAGGAACGCGTCGGTGCCGATCTCCTCCGGCAGGACCTCGATCGACGCGGTGAGCCCCGCAAGCGTCCCACGAAGATTGAGGCGACTGTTCCGCGTGTCCGCCCATCGCCGTTGGTACGCGAAGGCGGTGGCGTTAGATCCCACCGCCGACAATCGATAGGCCTTGGAGCTCAGCGGATCCTTCGGCGACACCGGCCAGGTCACCAACGTCGCCGTCCGAGAGATGAACCTCCCGGTCGAGCCGTCCTCCCACTGCAACGTCACCGCTTCCACTGACTCCTGCTCCGAGAAGTGCACCTCCTCCCAGAAGCCATGGGCCGACATCCGCCAGTCATGCTCGGTCCACCAGATCACATCGACCCCAGTGGCCTTCGCCTGCTGTAGCTGCGCCAGCATCGTCCCGTAACCTTCACTGAACGAGGCATGGATGTGCGTAGCCATGGAGTACGGCTGCAATGCGGCCAAGGCATCAGGGGACTCGAGCCCCACGAGGAGTGTGGCCGCGCCGAGCCCCGCAGCACTCTTGAGGAACGTCCTGCGCGAGATATCAGACATCGGCGGCTTTCCTTCACGTGGGTCAAACGAACTTGCCGCCTAGTCACCCTACGCCGACCCTCAAGGACTGCCAACCTAACCTACGGGTCGCGCCCGCTCCCTCCGGAGAGGTCCAACGCAGGGAGGCCGTGGGTCTCCGACAACCAGGCTGGTGAACTAGGCAGACGGAGTCGAGCCGGCGGACCATTCATGAACGTGGCGCTGCCGCCAGGACGGTGCGCACCTCGGTGGGTAGGTTGCCATGCACGATCACTCCGAGGGTTTCCGGGCAGGCGAAGCGATTCGGTTCGATCTGATTGTGGAACGCCCCGAATCCCTCAGACATTCTAGGACGACGATCCGTAGAACGATCCCACGGTCCGCCAGCCGGCTGTCGAGTATCGCCATACGTGATTCGATGTCGATCGCGTTAACGCTGGAGAAGCCCGTGCGGGCTCATGCCGTCACCTCGAAGTTGTCATAGACAGAGCCGCCATCGTCCTCGTCAGGAGCGAGGTGCAAACGAAACCCGACCGTCGTAGTGGAACCGAAGGCAGCCAAATCCGCTGGGGAGAGCGAGTAAGTGATCTCGCGAGGACCGACCATCATCGTCACTATGTTGCCCGACCTAGCGCACACGACATGGTACGTGCGAGCCGCCATGAATCCGGCGTTCTTCCTTGCAGCCAGCTGTGAAGTAGTCATGCCATCCACTCTCCGGCCGATGGACATCAGTCCGTTCGGATTCCCCTCCGTAACCTCGATCTTGCAGTACAGGTTGTTGAGGTAGTCGACGAACCCCGGAGTAAGACCCGCGTTAGACCGTCGGGGCGTAGCCGAGAGCGTGATGTCCGCGGAGACGGTCACATCTGTCTGGCCGACGTCGATGGTCGCCGTCCCCGAGGTGCTCGTGTAGGCACCGGACAGCAACTTGGCCTTGTTCGATCTGATGCCCCATGTTGAAGACGTGCTGACCCAGGGCGATCCGAGCGGGCCATCGAAACGATCGAAGGAGTCCGCGAAGAGTACCCCGCTTCGGGGAAGACTCGGTGAGGGTGACGGACTCACAAAGGATGACGGGCGGAGGCTGGGTGATGCATGTCCGGCGCAGCCAGCTAGACCGCTGAGCGCCAGTATCACGATGAGACTGGCTCCCCATATGAACAGGCCCTCACGCAGCCGCTGCCAGGAGGATGTCGGCGGGAAAGGTGGCGTCTGGGAGCCTCCTGCCGAGTCACGTGGCCTTTCCCTGGTCGCTGTCGAGCTGGACGCTGCCGCTGATTGGGCCCTCGCCATCGCTGCGCGTCCGGCGACGCCCGCAACGTCTGCCATCCAGCTCTCGGCGATCATAGCCGCCCGAGTGTACGAGGCGACCATTCGGGAATGCGACCCAGCGGTGACCCAACGCTCCAAGGTCGATCATCGAACGGGCGCACGGGTCTTCGGACCGGCACCGCGGAGTCGATACTGACCTGGGGCCTGCGGTCAAGTGCAAGTTCCTCGTGAGACGTCAGAATCATGATGGCGGTGACTAGCCCGCTGGACACGGAGACGGCGTGGTCCTGCTGGGGGATACGTGCAACAAGGTAGCCTAGACGGGTCAAGGGATCGGGACTACAATCCTTTCTCTCTGATGTTGATCAACTTCCCCTCCCGCCGCCTTCGCCAACGCATCCGAGCGTGGCGGTACCGCGAACGCTACCGCTGGCATCTTTCGTCCTTTCCTTCCCGCCGCCTTCGCCAACGCATCCGAGCGTGGCGGTACCGCCGAGCCTTTCTCTCCCAAGAACCTAGCGCCAACGACGAACGGCTCCCCCAACTGGGCCCCGATCGCTGATACACACAAACAGACCGGGCTTGGGCGGTCGCGTTCGGAACTAGACGGTCGGATGATGAGCGGCGGGAGCCCCTTCC
>CAVPIB010000011.1:0-35575 GCA_963704885.1 uncultured Actinomycetes bacterium
AAGGGGCTGCCGCCGCTCATCATCCGACCGTCTGGCTCCCTACAGGTCCACCCAAGCTCCGTTTTCTGTGTCTAGTCAGCGATCGGGGCCCAGTTGGGGAAGCCTGTCGTCGTTCGCGCGAGGTTCCTTGGAGACAACGGCTCCGCGGTACCGCCACGCTCGGATGCGTTGGCGAAGGCGGCGGGAAGGGAAGGACGAAAGATGCCAGCGGTAGCGTTCGCGGTACCGCCACGCTCGGATGCGTTGGCGAAGGTGGGAGGGGAAGTTGATCAACATCTGAGAGAAGCGATTCTAGTCCCGATCCCCTGACCCGTCTAGGCTACCTTGTTGCACGTATCCCCCAGCAGGACCACGCCCAGTCTTCGTGTCCAGCGGGCTGGTCACCGCCATCATGATTCTGGCGTCTCACGAGGAACTTGCACTTGACCGCAGACCCCAGGTCAGTATCGATGCCGCGGTGCCGGTCCGAAGACCCGTGCGCCCGTTCGATGATCGACCTTGGGCGTTGGGTCACCGCTAGGTCGCACTCCCGAATGGTCGCCTCGTACACTCGGGCGGCTATGATCGCCGAGAGCTGGATGGCAGACGTTGCGGGCGTCGCCGGACGCGCAGCGATGGCGAGGGCCCAATCAGCGGCAGCGTCCAGCTCGACAGCGACCAGGGAAAGGCCACGTGACACGGCAGGAGGCTCCCAGACGCGAACTTTCCCGCCGACATCCTCCTTGCAGCGGCTGCGTGAGGGCCTGTTCATGTGGGGAGCCAGTCTCATCGTGATACTGCCGCTCAGCGGTCTATCTGGCTGCGCCGGACATGCATCACCCAGTCTCCGCCCGTCATCCTTTGTGAGTCCGTCACCCTCACCGAGTCTTCCCCGAAGCGGGGTACTCTTCGCGGACTCCTTCGATCGCGTCGACGGCCCGCTCGGATCGCCCTGGGTCACCACGTCTTCGGCATGGGGCATCAGATCGAACAAGGCCAAGTTGCTGTCCGGTGCCTACACGAGCACCTCGGGGACGGCGACCATCGACGTCGGCCAGGCGGATGTGACCGTCTCCGCGGACATCACCCTTTCGGCTACGCGCCAACGGTCCAACGCGGGTCTCACTCCGGGGTTCGTTGACTACCTCAATAACTTGTATTGCAAGATCGAGGTTCACGCAGGGCAATCCGAACGGACTGATGTCCATCGGCAGGAGGGTGGATGGCATGATTACTTCGCAGCTGGCTGCAAGGGAGAACGTTGGATTCGTGGCGGGTCGCACCTACCATGTCGTGTGCGCTAGGTCGGCCAACGTTGTGACCATGATGGTCGGTGCTCGCGAGATTTCCTACTCACTCTCCCCAGCGGATCTGGCTTCGTTCGGCTCCACAACGATGGTTGGGTTTCGTTCGCACCTCGCTCCTGACGAGGACGATGGCGGTTCTGCATACGACAACTTCGAGGTGACGGCATGAGTTCGCACGAGGCTCTTCCAGCGTTAACGCGATTGACATCGAACTATCGTCGGCGAAATTCGACGACCGGCTGGCGGACCGTGGGATCGTTCTATGGATCATGCTTCCCGAATGTCGAGAAGGCCAGGGTGTTCCATGACCAGACGGGACCGAATCGCTTCCTCCTGCTCGAGGTCCCACGGGATGATCTTGCCCGCTAGGGGGGTCCTCTTGATCGCAGGGTCGAATCCCGTGTGGATCCTGCGTGATCCGCTCGTAGACGGTAGCCCTCCCGAACGCGCTGGCTGATCGATACGGAGAACGGTCGGCGGTCGCTGCCGTCGCCGTTGCCGTAGGATGCCTGCATGCCTGACACACCTGGGAAGCGTCAGCGTCGCGAGGTCAAGGCCAGGAAGCGCTCGGCCAAGGATGAGCGTCGCAGCGCCCGTCAGATGCGCAGCGAGGACCCCTCGTACGCATCTGTTTACGAGCAGACCTACCGCTTGAACGAAGACGCCGGATCGGGAGGCGACGCGGATCTTCCGATGAACTCGCCCGAGGACCAGTCGGGCGGCGACGGCGCGAAGACCGACGCACCGCCCGATGCCGGCACTCCGTAGGGTTTCGATCGGTTATTGCGGGAGCGACTGAACCTGGCGCGCCGTAAGCCGGGTGGTGGTGGGCGCAACGCGCAGACCTGCCATCCCGATCGGGGCCGCGACCCAATCCGGGCGCTTCAGCAATTCGACCGAAAGGCGTCCCTCACCGTCCTCCGAGACACGGATTATGGTTCCATGCTCGGTCTTGTAGACACCGTCCTTGGTCACCGACCCAGGATACGTCATTTGCCTTCGCGGCAGCACGCTCAGGTGGCCATCCAGGCGTCGATCCGCTGTTCGACCTCACGCAGGCGGGCCACCAAGGCCTTCATCATGGAGATCGCCACGCTCGGATGATCTAGCAGGAACGACTGGAACGCATCGACCGGGATCCTAAGCGCCTCGACCGCTTCGGTGGCCTTCACCGTAGCCATGCGCTTGCCCTGGCTTATCAGCGCCATCTCCCCGAAGAACTCACCCGGCCCCAGGCGGTGGAATCGCCCGCCCACGTCGACCTCGGCCACGCCCGCGGTGATGAGATACATCGCATCGCCCACCGCGCCTTGCTCGACGAGCGTCTCGCCCGAGGCGAACGATACCTGGTTGTCCTACCCGCAGGATCCCGTCCAGATCCTCGGGCGGCAGATCCGCGAAGAAGGGCGCGCTCCGCAAGGCCTGCATCTGGGCGGTGGGCTCGCTCATCTGTATCACTCCTCACTCTAGTCCTAGGTGGTGCCCGGTATCGTAGTCACCGAGAAGGGGGGCGCGTGACGGAACCGCAGAGCGGTGGGTGGGAGCCCGCGGTCGCTGTGGATCAGCTGACCGAGGCCAAGGCGAGCCGCGTGCAAGTAGCGGGCGCCGATGTCTTGGTGATGAAGGTTGGCGAGTTGGTCTTCGCGGTCGGCAACCGATGCACGCACCAGGGAGCGCCACTCGACCGCGGAGTCATCAAGGCGTCCGACTCGGTTCCTACGGTGACCTGCCCCGCGCACGGCAGCGTGTTCTCCCTCATCGACGGCGGTGTTCGCCGGGGTCCGGCGTCACAGCCGGTGCCAGCCTTCGAGACGCGTCTGAACGAGGGGATCGTAGAGATCAGACTCCGAGACTGATCGTTCAGGCCAGGTCGCGGGGCCGCACGAACCGGATCAAGCGGCCCGATCCTTCCTCCAGGTCTCCCCAGGTGCTCCCGCCTACTTCGATCTCGGCAAGGGCACCCGTGGGGTACTTCTCGGCCATCACGGCGAGCGCCTCACCCGATCCCGCCACGCCGAGCGCCAACCCGTGGATCGCTGGGTTGTGCCCGACGATCATCACTGGCTCCGAGATCCCGCCGATCTCACGGACCCGCGCCAACAGCACGGTCTGGTCGAAGGTATAAAGCTCCGGCTCGAGCCGGATGTCGGGCGCACCGTTGAAGGCGGGCGCTACGAGGTCCAGCGTCCTGCGTGCGCGCAGGGCCGTCGAGCATAGGACCAGCGCCGGTGCCAGACCCTCGCCCTGGAGGTGTCGACGCATGCGTTCTGCGTCCTTCTCGCCGCGAGGGGACAACGCTCGATCGTGATCGTCCAGGTCGGGTCGATCCCAGGCAGACTTCGCGTGACGGAGAAGCCACAGACGCATGCAGGAGATTCAACCACGGGTGGACAGCAAGGAGCCCGGCGCGTAGCGCCGGGCTCCCTCTTCAGTTCTGCGTCGGGCCGCTTAAACGGCCTTGACGTTCGCGGCCTGCGGGCCTTTCTGGCCCTGCGTCACGTCGTACTCGACGCGCTGCCCCTCATCGAGGTTGCGGTAACCCTCGCCGGCGATCGCGCTGAAGTGTACGAACACATCTGCGCTGCCATCCTCGGGTGTGATGAAGCCGAACCCCTTCTCGGAGCTGAACCACTTCACTGTTCCGGTTGCCACTGGCGATCCCTCCTTCCTTCGCCGTCCGAGCCTTGTAGCTGCCCATCAGGCGCCGGCGTGACATCCGCCGGTGTGAGGGAACTGCTCGTAGCGAACCGCGACCAAAACCCTCGCCGGTAACGCTAACAGAAGCGGCCCAGTCAAGCTCGCGAGGATGGGGTCTTCTTGGGGGTACTCTGTCCCGCGTGGAAGCCCCTGTCGAAGAGTCGTCCAAACCACAGATGCGCGGGCGGTTGCATCAGGTTGCTTTCTTCGTCTCGGTGCCAGCCGGCATAGCCCTCGTGGCGCTCAGCCACACGGGGAGGGCTCGCCTGGCCGCCGCGATCTTCGCCGTCGGGTTGGCGGGTGTCTTCGGGGCCAGCGCCGCATACCATCGGGTCGCATGGACCGATCCAGCTCGAAGGCGAATGAAGCGCCTGGACCACTCGATGATCTTCATCCTGATCGCCGGGACATACACGCCGTTCTGCCTACTCGCCATGAGTGGAGCGTGGAGCGTGGCACTTCTCGCGACGGTCTGGGCCGGCGCGATCTTGGGGATCGTCCTCAAGCAGGTGGACGTCGATGGGTTGTCGCGTACCAGTGGGTTCCTCTACATCGCGCTCGGATGGGCCGTGATCGTGGCCCTGCCCAAGTTCTTCGACAGCTTGAGCACCGGGGGTTTCGTCTTGGTCGTCGCCGGGGGGCTCCTCTATACGCTGGGCGCGATCGTGTTCGCCACCAAGCGTCCTGATCCCAACCCCTCCGTCTTCGGCTATCACGAGATCTGGCACGCGTTCACGGCCGGAGCCGGGGCGTGTCACTACGCGGCGGTTCTCCTGCTGGTGCTCGCGGTCCGCTGATCCCGGATCAGTCGAACGCGTACTGATCAACGTCCGACACGGGCTCGTATCCCACGCGCTGATAGATGCTGTTGGATGTCGGGTTGTCCAGGTCCGTGAACAGGAAACAGAAGCGGATGTCGCGGTCGAGTAGCATCGCCGTCATCTGCCCGACGAGCGCGCTGGCATACCCCAGGCCTCGGAGCGCCGGCGGGGTGTACACGGGGCCCACCCTGATCCCGTTGGGCGTCGGGTCGCCGAACCCCGCGAGCGACACGGGCGAACCACGGTCTTCCCAGAGCACGAGGCCGCCGTCCGGGTCCTCGATCCGTCGATCCAAGAGCACGGCGGGCGGTTCGTGCACGGTCTCGCGTGGCAGAGCCTCGGCGATGAACGCGTCCAGCCACTCGATGACCATGCTGCGATCGCCGCTCCGGTAAGGGCGCATGAGACCCGATACCCCGCTAGGCGGGTGCGCGGCGGAGGCGCGATAGATCCGATTCGTCATGGTGCGATGCGAGCCAACCCCTGTGAGCTGGCGCCATGACTCCGTGAACGCCCGGGCGACCTCCTTCGGGCCTAACACGCCCGGCAGTGAGACCAAGGCGTCGTGAGCGTCCCTGGCGAGTGCGTCGATCGCAGCGGGAGCGACGATCTCGGACAGGATCAGGTTGTGGGGAGGTGTCCGGAATCCGATCGCCACGACGCCATCACCCTCCACGGCGACGGCCAGGTAAGGGGGCTCCGCGTACGCGTGAGGATCGGCGGCGAGCCGCGAGCACAGCCCCAGGATCAGGTTGTGTTCTGCCTCTCGCTCGGCCAGGAACCCGCCGCCGATCGCGAGGAACGACCGGAGGTCGGCGGGCCGGCGGACCGTGATCATGGCGCCAGGATACGGAGGTCGCTCGTAGACTCGACCCGTGCAAGGAGACGCCACGCTCTACGAGGCCGTGGGCGGGATGCCTTTCTTCGAGGCTCTGGTGGATCGGTTCTACGACGGGGTCGCGAAAGACCCTGAGCTGTTGCGGCTCTACCCCGAGCCCGAGGATCTGTCCGAGGCCCGACGCAAGCTGGCGCTCTTCCTCGGGCAATACTGGGGCGGTCCACCTGCCTACTCTCAGGAGCGGGGGCACCCTGCGCTTCGGATGCGCCACGCGCCGTTTCCTATCGGCACCGACGAGAGGGATCGCTGGCTCTCTCACATGCTCGCGGCGGTCGACGAGATGGGACCTCAGGCAGACATCGCCCAGGCGCTCCGCGGCTATCTGCAGGTGGCCGCCGACTCTTTGAGGAACGTGGACGACGGGCCGTGATGCGCTACTGGTACCGAACGCGCGGGTCCAGGAACGCATAGGTCACGTCGACCACCAGGTTCGCCACGGCGATGAAGAGAGCCCCGAGCACAGTGACCCCCATGACCATCGGGAAATCGTTCGTTCCGATGGACTTGACGGCGAGTTGTCCGATGCCCGGCAGGCCGAACAGCGTCTCGGTGATGAAGAGTCCCCCGATCACGGTGGCGAGGTCGAGCCCGAGCATGGTCACGACCGGCGTGAGTGCCCCTCGTAGGCTGTGTTTGAAGATGACCCGCCTCTCCGACAAGCCCTTGGATCGAGCCGTTCGGATGTAGTCGTCGCTCATGGTCTCGATCATGTTCCCGCGCACCATGCGGGCGTAGAACGCGGCGTACCCGACCGCGACCGTGATCCACGGCAGGATGAACTTCCCTTGGAGGATCGATTCCCAGATGCTGGCGCCCACTTCGAGTCCGCTCGAAGGCGCGATCTGCAGCTTGAACCAGAACACGTAGAGGAGAAGTTGTCCAAGCCAGAAGACCGGCATGGACACGCCGGCGATGGCGAAGAGCATGGCCGCCCGGCTTGAGAACGATCGACGGCGGATCGCGGAGAGGATCCCGATAGGGATGCCCATCATCAGCCAGATCGCGGCCGCTCCTAGGCCGAGCGTCACGGAGACCGGCAAGCGCCGTGCGATCTCCTCCTTCACCGGGATGAAGTTGCCGTATGAGTAGTAGACGCCCTCGGACAGGAAGAACCCGGGCCACGGGATCAGCCCTTTCGCGAAGCGTGCGTATTGGACCCACACCGGTTTGTCCAGTCCGAATGCGCTGCGGGCGTTGGCGATCTGCTCGGGCGTCGAGGTCTTGCCGGCCGCCCGGCGGGCGGGGTCGCCCGCGGGCAGCTTCACGAAGATCAGGAACGTGAGCAGCGATACGACGAGAAGCACGAGGATCATGAAGAGGGTCCGGCGCACCAGATACCTGCCCACGTGCGCAGGGTGCCTCAGGCTAAGGCTGCGCGCTAGCGGTTCCTTGCCGAAGCGGAGGGTCTGCCCATATCAGTGGCAAGGAACCGCCAAAGCGTCAGCTCTCCGCCCGTCGACCGATCGCCCGCCCACCGCGGCAGAGGGGACCGGCTCGCGGGAGCCTACCCGAGGTCGCCCGCGCTCGCTGCGATCGACTCGCGACCCTCCCGGAGGGCGATGATCGCGAATCCGACCAGGGCGATCGCGGCGAAGATGAACCACTGCACCGCGTAGCTGAGATGGGGCCCTTGGCCGAGTTCCGGTAGTGGGGCAGGGACGGGGAGCGTCCCTGGCTGGCCGGTCGATCCACCTTGGCGCAGCAGGTAGACGGGCGCGACGCGGTAGGGGAGCTGCGCCTGGATCCGGGCCAGGTCCACCCGGGCCAGCGTGTCCAAGCGCTCGTTCGCCGCGCCGACCTGACCGGGCGGACCACCTTCGGACGCGAAGAGCACACCCTCGATCTCGACCCGTCCGCTCGGCGGTGGCGCTTCAGATGGGTCGGCACCGAACGGGATCCATCCACGGTCGACGATCAGGGCGAGATCGTCATCGATGACGAGGGGCGTCAACAGGTGACTCCCCGGACGTCCATCCTGGGTGCGACCGTAGAGCTCGATCTGATTCTCCGCGTCGTAACTCCCGGTCGCCGTCACGCGCCTGAACCGCACCGAGTCGGGATCGACGTCGGCGGTCACGAGGTCCGTCAAGGGTCGGGTGCCTTCAGCCAGACCGGAGCTCACGGCCGCGTTGAACTGCTGCTTCTGATGGAGGCGGGCGATCTGCCAGAAGCCGAGTGCAACGCACGCTATCGCTACGGCGATCGCGAACGCGAACAAGACGCCGAGGCGCCTCGACCACGCGATCCGAGCCATGCGGCTAGGCGCCCTTGATCTCCTGGATGATGTTGCCTCCGTCGACCACGATCGACTGACCGGTGACGTAACTGGCACGCTCCGAAGCCAAGAACGCGATGACCGCGGCAACCTCGTCGGGCGTGCCCGATCGGCCGATAGGGGTGTGTCGCCCCGCCTCCGCCTCGTTCGCTGTCTGGGACCCCGTCGCGATCCACCCGGGCGCCACCGAGTTCACCGTTACTCCGTATGCCGCCACGTCTATCGCCACGGCCCTCATGAGCCCGTCCATCCCCGCCTTGGCCGCGGCGTAGCCGGCGGCGCCCGGCATGGTGGCGTACGGTCCGGTCACGGAGGAGACCATCACCACGCGACCCCAACCTCGGGCGACCATCCCTGGAACCGTACCCCGCGTAACCTGATAGGCCGTCCCGAGATTCATCGCGAGATCGGCCTCCCAGGCTTCGTCGGGGAGGTCGAGGAAGCTGGTTGTCTCCCAACCAGGCATGTCCACCGTCACCATGCCGGCGTTGTTGACCAGTACATCGATCCTTTTGAACCGGTCGAGTACGGCCGCCAGCAGGTCGGCTACCTGTTGCGGGTCCGTGAGATCGGCGACGAACCCCTGGCTGGCCGCTCCCAGTTGGGCAAGCTCGGCGGCTCGTTCGTGGATCCTGTCGGTGGTTGAAGCGATAGCGAGGCTGGCGCCTTCTTCCGCGAGGGCCTGTGCCGCCGCGAACCCGATGCCCGACGCGCTCCCCGCACCCGTAACGAGCGCCACCCGATCGTTCACAGGCTATCTCTACCAGAACCCATCGCTCCAGTTCCGAGCGCCGGATGCCGATGTTCACGCTAAGACGGCGCACAGGGCCGCCCAACCCCCGGGCGGCCCGACGTGCCGGATTCCCTACCTATCGGAGGGGGTGTGTGGATGGTCCTGCGACTCGTGTCGAGAGCGCAGACCTGCTGGGGACTGCTCCGCCTACGGGTGGAGGAGGACCGTGGTGCGACGGCCGTCGAATACGCGCTGATGCTTGCATTTATCGCGGCGGTCATCGTTGCCGGGGTCACCCTGCTGGGTCAGGGGACGGACAGCGGACTGAAGAAGGTCACGTTCCCCCCGTGAGCCGACAGGCTCACGGACGTTGACCGACCGCGACCGGGGCACGTCGGGCCCCGGTCGTTCCCTTGCCCTGGTTCCGATGTGCTTGAGCGGTTCATCCGTGGGTGCCACCATGAGTCGCCGGACGGAAGGGGCGGAGCATGGGACTGGCACAGACCACGGTGACCTTCGAGGGCTCGGGTGCCGCGTGGGGGATGTTGTTCCTCTGGTTCCTGGTGTTCTATGCGATTGCGGTGATCCCTTACTGGGTCATCTTTACGAAGGCGGGCCGGCCGGGCTGGCCAGCGCTCATCCCTATCTACAGCTTCTACGTGCTCCTGAAGGTCGTCGGTCGACCCGGGTGGTGGCTCTTGCTGCTGCTGATCCCTCTCCTCGGGTTCGTGATCTACGTCATCATCATGAACGACCTATCGAAGAGCTTCGGCCACGGTGCCGGGTTCACGCTGGGTCTGGTCTTCCTCTCGCTCATCTTCTTCTACGTCCTGGCTTTCGGGAGCTCGACGTACCGAGGGCCGGCGGGCGTTGCCGGGGGGATGGCACCTCCTCCTCCGATGCCCACGGGGTAGCGAAGCCCGCGCCGCCCCGCGCCTGCGCCTCAGCCGTCATCGGCTAGGCTTCGGCCACCATGGAGATGGCTCGGCTGCTCACGCTGCAAGAGTTGGACACCGCGATCGACCGGCTCTCATCGCGCAAGCTGATGCTCGAGGCGGGTGGTGAGTTGGCCGCGGCTCGACAGGAAGCCGATGCTGCCGAGCGAGACCTGGGAGAGCTGGGCCTACAACTGGATGTGGTCGGACGTGACCAGGCCAAGCTGGAGCACGAGATCGATTCCCTGACGCAGAAGGCAGCGGCCGAGCAGAAGCGCCTGTACGACGGCAGCATCGCGAACATCAAGGAGTTGAGCTCGCTTCAGCACGAGGTCGAGAACCTCACGCGGCGCCGCAGCGATCGCGAGGACGAGCTGCTTGCATTGATGGAAGTTCGGGAAGGGCTGGAGTCGCGCGCGGCGGAAGCCCGGACGGGTTCGGACGCGCTTCGCGCACGTGTCGACGATGTGGGCCTCGCGGCGCTCCAGGAGCTGGCCACCGTCGAGGCGGAGCTGGCGTCCCGCGCAGGGGAGCGCAAGGCGATCGTGGCCGACATCGACCCTGAGGTCCTGGAGCTCTACGAAGACCTCCGTCGGCAGAAGAAGGGTGTCGGCGCCGCCGCGCTCATCGATGGTGTCTGCCAGGGATGCCACGAGCAGCTCTCGGCCATGGAGCTCGACAAGCTCAAGCGATCCGAGGACATGAAGAGGTGTGAATACTGCCGGCGGATCCTGGTCTTCTGATCATCAGCTGCGACGGGGCGGCACGTGGGAATCCCGGCCCTGCGGGGATCGGCGTGATGATAGCTACCCGCGACGGTGACGTCCTGGCGACGATCGCCGAAGGACTCGGTGAGACCACGAACAATGTCGCCGAGTACACGGCTGCGCGCGACGGGCTGCGTAGGGCCGCGGAGCTGGGCGCCACGAGGGTGCATCTGCGATCAGACAGCCAACTGCTGATCGAGCAGCTGGAGGGTCGCTACAAGGTGAGGGCCGCTCATCTCCGACCACTCTACGCCGCGGTTCTCGCGGAGATGGCGCGATTCGCTCACGTTCGTTTGGAGCATGTGCCCAGGGAGCTGAACGTCGACGCCGACCGGCTGGCGAACCAAGGGGTCGACGATTGGCTGCGGGCTCGCGGACGCTGAGGGGTATCCTCGGGTCGGAGGAGCCGGCCGGGCGGCCGCGGGTGCCCTCGGGCGCTCGAGGAAAGTCCGGACTCCGCAGGGCAGGGTGCTGGGGAGACCCAGGCGGGGGTGACCTCGCGAAGGCGCAACAGAAAGGAAACCGCCGCAGCGCGCCGATCGCGCGCGCGGTAAGGGTGAAACGGTGAGGTAAGAGCTCACCAGCGGCGCGGGCGACCGCGCCGGCTCGGCTAGCCCCACCCGGAGCAAGGCCAAGCAGGGAGCGTTCGAGGGTGGCCCGCCCGATGCTCCCGGGTAGGCCGCACGGCGCTGGCGAACAGCGACGCGGCGCGTGAGCGCCGAGAGAGATGGTCGCCGCGGCGCGCGCTTCGCGCGCGCCGCACAGGATCCGGCTTACAGGCCGACTCCTCCACACGCGTACCCACTAGTCTGGAACAGACTAGTGGGTGCTCGCCAGCGCGGCCTGGGCCTGTTGGAACTGCGCGCCGGCGTGGTAGCTCGAGCGTACGAGCGGCCCGGCCTCCACGTGTGCGATCCCGATCGCCTCGCCGACTCGCTTGTGCTCCGAGAACTCCTCAGGCGTGACCCACCTATCTACGGGCAGGTGGAGCTTGGTGGGCTGCAGATACTGGCCCATGGTGACGAGGTCGCAGCCCGCGTCCCGGAGGTCGGCGAGGACGCCCGCCACCTCGTCCGGGCGCTCACCCATGCCCAGGATGACGTTGGACTTCGTGACCTGTCCCGGCCGAAGTCGCTTGGCGATGCGGAGCACTTCGAGTGAGCGGTCGTAGCCGAACGCAGGGCGGATCCGACCGTGGAGCCGGCGAACCGTCTCGAGGTTGTGTGCGAACACGTCGGGCTCGGCCTGCATCACCGTAGCGATATCGCGCTCGCCGCCCTTGAGGTCGCTAGGTAGTACCTCGACGCCGCACCCGGGCACGGCTGCACGGACCGCCCGTATCGTCTCCGCCCAGATCGCGGCGCCGCCGTCGGGCAGGTCATCGCGCGCCACTCCTGTGATGACCACGAATCGCAGACCCATCGAGAGTACAGCGGAGGCGATCCGCGCGGGTTCCTCGTTGTCGACAGGATCAGGGCGCGCCGTCATCACGTCACAGAACCCACACCGGCGAGTGCATCGGTCGCCCAATATCAAGAAGGTGGCCTCGCGGGCCTCCCAGCACTCTCCGATGTTCGGACAGCTGGCTTCTTCGCAGACAGTGTGGAGGTCCAGGCCGCGCATGAGGCCCTTGAGCTCGGCGTGGTTGGGTCCAGACGCCAGGCGAACCTTGAGCCATGGTGGCTTGCGTGCGTCGCTCCCTGCGCGCGGGTTGGTGGTGGCTACGATCGGCAAGTAGAGCCGACGCTTGCTCGGGTTGTGATCCTGAACGGGCATCGGGTCCGAGTCTATCCAGCCTTGGAACGGCCGACGGCATCGGGATCGTGGCCGGCTCCGTTTGCTTCCTCGTTCGGAGGAAGGGCCGCTGAGATCGATGGGCCTGAGGGAAGGAACACCCTGAAGGACGCGCCCCCACCGTCTCGCTCCTCTATCCATGCTCGGCCGCCGTGGAGGGCTGCGAAACGGCCGACCAGAGAGAGTCCGATCCCGGTGCCGGGTGCATGCGCCGATGCGGTAGGACCCTGGCGGAAGGGCTCGAAGACCGCCTCGCGGAGGTCCTCCGGGACTCCCGCTCCATCGTCCTCGACCGTTATCAACGCCCCTCCGTCTTGCGACCGCACCTTCAGCCAGATCGTCTTGTCCGGGGTCGTGTGACGGGAGGCGTTCATCAACAGGTTCTCTACTATCCGCTCCACCTTGGCCGGATCGACCGAGATCACGACCGGGTCCGCTTGAACCCTGACCGATCGGTCGTCCAGCGGATCCAGGCTCTCGATCGTGCGCCTGGCCAGCGCTCCGACGTCGGTCACCAGGTATTGGGGTTCCACGATGCCTCGGTTGAGGCGATCGATGTCGAGGAGGTCCTTCAGCAGGCGATCAAGCTTGCGGGCGTTCGCCGCCAAGCGGCTGAGCAGGTCGTTGCGATCGATCTCAGCCATCTCAGAACGTTCGAGAGTGAGGGAAAGCCCAAGGATCGACGTCAGTGGGCTACGGAGCTCGTGCGACACGGCGGCCAAGAACGTGTTCTTCATCTCATCGAGGGCTCGCAGGCGATCGGCCGCTTCCCGCTCACGTTGCTCGGATCCCCGTAGAGCTTGCTCGGCGAGCTTGCGCTCCGTGATGTCGTAGATCACCCCGAGCAGCATCGCGTGGCGGTCCGTCTCATCGTGGATCAACGTGGTCTCGTCGTGGACCCAGATCGTCCGCCCATCTCGCGTGTTCATTCGGTACTCGGCGACCCACGGCCGACCGGCCGCGAGCGCCGCGAGGTACCCGCCCAGCACGCCCTCCCTATCGTCGGGGTGGAGCGCATCGCCCCAGGCGTCGGCGTCGCGGATCCATTCCTCGGCGGGGATGCCGGTTATGGCTTCGACCTGAGGGCTGGCGTAGGTCGTCTTCAGGCTGTTGTCCGCGGCATCCAGGTAGATGCCCGCCGGCACGTGTTCGACGATCGCTCGGAACCGCTCCTCCGCTTCCCGCAGCTGCTCCTCGGCCTCGCGTCGTTCCGTTATGTCGAACATGACCCCTTGTGAGAACCGCGGTGCGCCACCCTCGTCTCGGATCACGACGGCCTGGTCGTGGACCCACACGACGCGCCCGTCAGGCCTTCGGAAGCGATACTCCGCCTCATAAGGGACGCCCTCGTCGTTCAAACGGCGGATCCTCGCCGTGACGGCCGGCAGATCTTCAGGATCGACGCCCTGCTCCCAGAGCTCCGGGTTCTTCATCCACTCATCGGGCCGATATCCGAATATGTGCTCCACCTGAGGACTCATGTACACGGCTTCGGAAACGGCGTCGACTGTGTCGATGTAGGTGGCCGCCGGGATCGTTTCGATCAGGCTCCGGTACCGAGCCTCCGTCTCCGATAGGGCCAGGGCGGAACGTTCCCGACCGATAGCAGCTCCCAACGTGTTGGCTACCACCCGCAGCGCATCCACTTCGGCCTGTTGCCAGACGTCATGTTCTTCGGTCTGGTCGAACAGGAGATGACCCCACCATTCTCCACCTACGCTGATCGGCACTGCGACGATCGCCTTGATCTCGACACTTTCGAGGGTGGCTCGCTCCTGATCCGGAAGGTCTTCTACGCGCGTGTTGATGGGATCACCGGCCTCGAAGACGTCGGCCCATCGCGCCAGTCCCACCTCCTCGAAGCCGAACCGCTGATCCTTCACGATGTCCGCCAGCGGCGCGACTCCATCTGCCGTCCATTCCGCCACCAGTTCGATCCCCGGTCTTCCTTCCTCGTCGTCTACCCGGCGGTAGACGGCCGCCCGGCTGGCACCACCTGCTCGCCCGAGTGCAGCTAGTACGTCGGTGATCGCTTCGGTCCACGACGACACACCGAGGAAGCGCTCGGCGGCATGACCCATCGCCTCGAGGATGTTGTCGCGTCGCGCCAACGCGGCCTCGGTGAGTTTGCGGTGAGTGATATCCGTCAAGACTCCCTGCCAGTAGGGGCTCCCGTCTTGACCCTCCAACTGGTACGCCAGGTCGTGGACCCAGACGATGCGTTCGTCCTTGGTCCTCAGTCGGTATTCCACGTCGAAGGGATCGCCCGTGTCGTTCACACGATCGGACTCAGCCAATACGCGGTCGCGATCGTCCGGGTGGAGCATGCGGGTCCAGAGCTCCGGATCCGCCAGTCGCTCCTGTGGCGAGTAGCCGGTCAACCGCTCGTACTGGGGGCTGATGTAGATGGCGCTGGCGACCGCATCGTTGGCGTCGATGTAGACGGCGGTGGGAAGTCGCTCCACCAGGTAGCGGTACCGCTCCTCCGCTTCGCGAAGTCGCTCCTCAGCCTCTCGTCGAGCGGTGATGTCTTCGATGATGCCCTGCCAGATGGGCCAGCCACCGTCTCGATCGACGAGCACCGCCTTGTCGTGGACCCACACCACACGGCCGTCGTCGCGAACGAATCGGTACTCGATCTCGAATCGATCCCCGGTGCGCTCCGTCGCTCGATCCTCCTCGAAGACCCGCTCACGATCGTCGGGGTGGACCATCGACCGCCACAGATCGGGCCGACTCATCCACTCTTCCGCGGAGTGACCCGTCAACTCGAGGATCCCGGGAGCCATGTAGGGAAGGGGGTGGGCTTCGCCCTCGTCCAGCCCCTCGGCCAGGTACGTGACGACCGGCAGCTCCTCGACCAGCTGGCGGAGCCGCTGCTCGCTCCGCTTCTGCTCGGTGATGTCGACCATCACGCCTTGATAGATCGGGCGACCCCGAGGACCGGCCGAGATCGGGACCGCCTCGTCGCGGACCCAGACCCACCGCCCGTCGGCGGCACGGAGCCGATACTCGGCCGCGAAGCTAGCCCCCCGGGTCGCGGCGTCAGTCCACGCTTGAATCACGTGATCAAGATCAAGCGGATGTGTGCTCTGTTCCCACATGGTGGGCTCGCGGGTCCAATCCTCCACCGTGTAGCCCAGCAGCGCCTCGATCTGAGGGCTGATGTAGATGGCAGGATCCACGCCAACCGCTTCGCTCGAGTCCCACGTGTACGCCACCGCCGGTACGCGCTCCACCATGGCCTGGTAGCGGTTCTCGCTCTCTTCGCGTAGCTCACCCTCCCGCTCCGCTCGGCGAAGGGCGCGGATCGAGAAGAGCCCGAAGGCGGACACCAGGACAACGACCACGGCGAGGATGTTTCCAGCCGCGACGGGCCGGCTCGAAACGAGCCACGCGTGGGCGCGACCGAAGAGGTCGAAGCCCACGCCGATGCAGAAGGCGGCCAGGGCGCAGATCGAGACAACGAGCAGGTCCCGACGCGCGCCCGCAGACCCCTTCGATCGACTCGACGAGTTCTTCCGCTTGTCCACAGCCGTCTTCGGGGTTATCGACGGAGCAACGGGCGCCCTGAACCAGGGTTGGATGGGGCAGACGGATGTCAGAAGCGCGCCAGCGCCAACATCTGCCGGTAGATGTGATCCGGCTCGGGTTCGATGTAGAAGTGCTCGAGCGGAGCTGCGAACGGCATGGCGGGGATGTCGGGTCCACCGATCCGCACGATAGGTGCGTCGAGGTCGAACATGACCTCCTCGGCGATCGTTGCCGCGATCTCGGCGCCGGCGCCGAACGAGCGGTTGTCTTCATAGACCACCATCGCTCTGGACGTCTTGCGTACCGAGCTCAGGATGCTCTCGACGTCGAGCGGTGAGATCGTCCGTACGTCGAGCACCTCTACGGAAACATGCTCGTCCTCCTCGAGCCGCTGGGCGGCCTCGAGACAGCGGTGGAGCTCGTAGCCGTACGTGATCACCGAAAGATCTGTTCCCTCACGCTTCACGTCGCCAACCCCGATGGGTGTCCCGCCACGTCCGTCGGGAACTTCGCCCTTCACGGCTCGATAGGTCTTCTTGTGCTCGAGGAAGAGCACTGGATCGGGGTCGTGGATGGCGCTTCGGAGAAGCCCGGCGGCGTCTGCCGGTGTGGCGGGCATGACGACCTTCAGGCCGGGCACGTGGGCGTAGAACGCCTCGATCGATTGCGAGTGGTAGAGCGCCCCATGGATCCCTCCCCCGTACGGCGCTCGGATCACGAGTGGGACCCCGAAGTCCCCGTTCGATCGATAGCGTATACGTGCTGCCTCGGAGACGATCTGGTCGAACGCAGGGTGGATGAAGTCCGCGAACTGGATCTCGGCGACGGGTAGGAGTCCGTGTATCGCCATCCCGATCGCCACGCCCACGATCCCGGACTCGGCGAGCGGGGTGTCGATGATCCGGTGCTCACCGAACTCGGCCATCCACCCGTCGGAGATCCGGAACACCCCCCGCGGGCGCCCACATCTTCTCCGAGCAGGATCACGCGCTCGTCGCTCGCCAGTTCTTCATGCAGCGCGTCGCGGATCGCCGTGACGACGTTCTTCTCGGTCACGACATCCAGCCGATCATGGCTCATCGGCGAATACGTGGCGGCGGGCCGTGGCCGGATCGGGGTCCGCCGCCTCCCACGCGGCCGCGATATCGGCGTCGAGCCCGACCTTGATCTCCGCGCGCAACTCGTCCTGCCCCGATCCGTCCAAGACGCCGTGCTCGGCGAGATAGGCACCGAACCGGACGATCGGATCGTGGTGACGAGCCTCCTCTACCTCCTCGCGACTTCGGTAGCCCCGATCGTCGTCGTCGCTCGTATGCGGCTGGAAGCGGTAGGTCTTGCACTCGATCAGGGTTGGGCCTTCACCCGAGCGGGCGCGCTCGTGAGCCTGCTTCATCGCGGCGTAGCAGGCGAGCACGTCGTTCCCGTCCACTACGACGCCGGGGAACCCGTAGCCCTGGGCTCGCTCGGCCACGTCCTTGACCGCCATCTGCTTCGACTGCGGGACGCTGATCGCGTAGTGGTTGTTCTCGCAGACGAAGATCACCGGAAGCTTGTGAACGCCCGCGAAGTTCAACCCCTCATGCCAATCGCCTTCACTGGTGGCTCCATCCCCGAACCAGCAACTCACCACCGCGTCCTCGTTCCGATACTTGACGGCGTAGGCAACTCCGGCCGCGTGCGGAACCTGTGTGGCGATAGGGGAGGAGCCGCTGATGATCCCGAGGCGTCGCGAGCCCCAGTGCGCCGGCATCTGGCGGCCGCCGGACGACGGGTCATCGGCCTTCGAGAAGATGCCGAGGAAGACCTCGTAGGGAGTCATACCTGCCACCAGCACAACCGCTAGATCGCGGTAGTAGGGGAGCCAGATGTCGGTACCGCGACGCATCGGCCAAGCTGTTCCGATCTGGCATCCCTCGTGTCCCGATACCGGTACCACGAACGGTGCCCGGCCCATACGGTTCTGACGGAAAGCTGCTTCGTCGAGCAGGCGGGCGGTGACGGCCGTGCGATACATAGCCAGGACGTCTTGAGCGGGGAGCCCGAGAGCCTCGTGTGGGGTCTGCGTCACCCGCGTCGACACGTCGAGCCTCCTCGCACCGTGTGTCGAGTCTAGCATCGGCCTCCACGGCGAAGAGCTCGAGTCGCCGATGCCCGGAGGTAATACCCTAGGGGGGTATGCTATCATGAGGGCGCACAAGGACGGTCGAGGAGGACGAGATGGTGGACCCGGTGTGTGGCATGGCGGTGGAGCCGGCTGAGGCTGCAGCAGCCTGGGATCACGAGGGAAGGACCTACTACTTCTGTTCGGTCGGGTGTTTCGATCGATTCAGGAGCGATCCGCTGGGCTTCCTGGACGGGGACTCGGTCTCCCGGGGGATGTGAGATACCTCAGGGGGGTACCGCTTGTCCCCACGCTCGCGATAGACGAAAGAGGTGAGTCATGGTCGGCTACTCGATGAACAAGAAAGACCTCCAGGACCGTCTGCGACGGATCGAGGGACAGGTCCGCGGGCTCCAGAGGATGGTCGACGATGACACTTACTGCATCGACATCCTGACGCAGATGAGCTCGATCACCGCAGCGTTGAAGGCCGTGGGTATGGGACTGCTGGACGGGCATGTGCGCCACTGCGTGACGGAGAGCATCGAGCAGGGCAGAGGAGACGAGAAGGTCGAGGAGCTCATGGCAGCGGTTGCACGTCTGGCCGGGAGGTAGAGCGATGGAGGTGACCACCGATCATGAGGTGATCCTCGATATCGAGGGCATGACCTGTGCCTCGTGCGTCAACAAGGTGGAGAAGGCACTCGCCAGCGTCGATCACGTCGAGGCGGCTGCGGTGAACCTCACCAACCGGACCGCGATCGTGCGCTCGGGGACGGCCCCCAGCGTCGACAGGTTGGTACGCGCCGTGAATGACGTCGGGTACGGTGCGTCGCCGCATGGAGCCGCCGCGTCCTCGAACGATGAGACGAAGGCCTACGTCCGGCGACTGATCGTAGCGACGATCTTCACGGTGCCCGTGGTGGTCTTGAGCTTCGCTTATCCCGATGCGACGTGGAGCATGCGCCTGGCGGGTCTGCTTACCATCCCTGTGGTTTTCTACGCGGGCTGGCCGTTCTTCCGTTCCGCACTGCGGGCAGCTAGACACGGGACGACCACCATGGACACCCTGGTTGCCCTGGGCTCGGCGGCAGCGTTCGGCTACAGCGCCTACCTGTTGGCTACCGGCGGGGAAGGTCACTACTTCGACACCGCCGCCGTCATCGTCACGCTGATCCTGGTCGGGAAGACCCTTGAGGCGCGTGCACGGGCGAGCGCCGGAGACGCGTCGCGGACCCTGCTGGAGCGGGGTGCCAAGGAGGCGACCGTCTTGGTCGACGGGGCGGAGCGCCGCGTGGCGATCGAGGATGTGTACCCGGGGATGCTCTTGGTCGTCCGGCCGGGTGAGAAGATCCCCGCCGACGGTGTCGTCAAAGAGGGAACGTCGTGGGTCGATCTCTCCATGCTCACCGGCGAGTCGGTGCCCGTGGACGTCCACCCGGGAAGCGAGGTAGTGGGCGCGTCGATCAACGGTCACGGGAGACTGATCGTCTTCGTGACGAAGGTCGGCGCCAACACGAAGCTAGCGGAGATCGTTCGGTTGCTGGAAGCCGCGCAGGGCTCGAAGGCGCCGGTGCAACGCCTCGTAGATCGGGTCTCGTCGGTGTTCGTGCCCACGGTGATCGTGGTGGCGTTCGCCACCTTCGCCGGCTGGTATCTGGTGGGAGATGCCACGCCGGGTCAGGCGCTCCTGAACGCCGTCGCGGTGATCCTGATCGCCTGTCCTTGCGCTCTGGGCCTGGCTACCCCGGCCGCGATCATGGCCGGGACCGGCCGGGCCGCCGAGCTCGGGATCTTGTTCAAGGGTGGTGAGGTGTTCGAGTCGGCGCGGCATGTTGACACCGTGCTGCTTGACAAGACCGGGACGGTCACGGAGGGCGCCATGCGTCTGGCCGAGGTCGTTCCCGCCGAGGGAGCGACGTCCGAGCAGGTGCTCAGGCTGGCCGCTGCTGTGGAGTCAGGCTCAGAGCACCCGATCGCGACTGCGGTGGTTGCCGGCGCGCGGGACCGAGACCTCGTTGTTCCGGTGGCGGTCGATCATCAGACCCGGCCCGGCGCTGGGGCGTCGGCATCGGTCGACGGCGATGCCGTGCAGGTGGGTCGGCCGGAAAGACTGTCTGCCGGTATGGCCGCGGAGGCCGAACGGCTGGCTGGCTCGGGTTCGACACCGTTCGCGGTGAAGGCGGATGGTCGGGTGATCGGACTCATCAGCGTGTCCGACCGCGTGAAGCCCGAGGCGCCGCGGGCGGTCGCCCATCTGCGAGCCATGGATCTGGACGTGGCCATGGTGACCGGCGATCGGCAGACGACGGGATCGGCTATAGCCGCGGCCGCAGGGATCGAGCGGGTCCTGGCCGAGGTCTACCCCGACGCGAAGGTCGCCGAGGTCGCGCGCCTCCAGGCTGAGGGTCACCGGGTCGTTTTCGTTGGAGACGGCATCAACGACGCGCCGGCACTGGTCCAGGCCGATCTGGGGATCGCCGTCGGGACAGGCACCGACGTGGCCATACAGGCCGCCGACGTCACCCTCCTGGGCAGCAGCATCGAGGGTGCTGCCGACGCCCTCGAGATGGCTCGGCGTACCTATCGGGTCATCGAACAGAACCTCTTCTGGGCGTTCTCCTACAACGTCGTGATGATCCCGCTCGCGGTCCTGGGGCTGCTCACGCCCGCGTGGGCGGCGGCGGCGATGGCCGCCTCCAGCGTGAGCGTCGTCCTGAACGCCCTCCGGCTCAGGCGATTCGGGCGATCGTCCCGTACGCTTGAACCATGAGCATCACCGAGCAGCACGTCGTCGAAGTCACCGACCAAGACTTCGAACAGGTCGTGGTCGAGGGTTCCAAGGCGCGCCCGGTGGTCGTGGACCTTTGGGCCGCCTGGTGTGGTCCGTGCCGGACCCTCGGCCCGATCTTGGAGAAGGTGGCGAGCGAGCGCGAGGGCGCCTTCCTTCTGGCGAAGCTGGATATCGATGCCAACCAGGTAGGCAACGCCTTGCTGCAGGCCGTCAAGAGCCAGGGCATCCCGACGGTCGTGGCGTTCAGCGGCGGCGAGCCGGTCAGCATGTTCATCGGTGCGTACCCCGAACAGGAGGTGAACGCGTTCATCGACGCGATCCTGCCTTCGGAGGCGGAGATCGTGGCCGATGAAGCGCGGGTCGAGGAAGCATCTGGTGATCTTGAAAGCGCCGAGGCCGGGTACCGAGAGGCGCTCGTGAAGGAACCCGCCAACCGGGAAGCCGCCGTCGGACTGGCTCGACTGCTGGCCGAGCGCGGCGAGCTGGACGAGGCACGTGAGTTGATCGCCCCGCATCTCCCAGACGCCGAGGCCGAAAGCGTGGCATCGGCGATCCGGGTGGGCGAGTGGGGTGCGTTAGAGGGAGATGGACAGCTGGATTCCGCCAAGAGGCTGGCCGCACGAGGCAGCATCAGAGAAGCCCTCGAGGCGATGCTGGTGCTGCTCGGCGACGACCGTGACGGGGCGCGGGCCGCGATGGTCGACCTGTTCTCGGTTCTCGGCGACGACGACCCAGTCGTCATCGAGTTCCGACGCAAGCTGACGAACGCCTTGTTCTGAAGATCTGAGACGAGGCCAGCTGTGGGTGTCCACGAGCGGATCCGAGATTGGTGGGATGCAGACGCGGCCACCTACGACGCCTCGGCGGGTCACGCGCTGTCCGACGCCGTCGAGCGCGCCGCCTGGCGAGCCGTACTCGAACGGGCGCTGCCCGCTCCGCCCTCTCGTGTCTTGGACGTCGGGACCGGGACCGGCGCGCTCGCGCTCTTGGCGGCCGAGCTCGGCCACCGGGTCACAGGGGTGGACCTGTCGGCAGGCATGCTGGCGAAGGCCCGCGAGAAGGCCGCGACCGCCGGTCTGGAGATCTCCTTCGTGGAGGGTGCCGCAGCATCGCCACCTGAGGGTCCGTTCGATGCCGTGATGGAGCGTCACGTCCTCTGGACGCTACCGGACCCCGTGGCCGCACTGGAAGGCTGGAGGTTGCAGGTCGTCCCCGGTGGCCGGTTGGCGGTCTTCGAGGGTTCCTGGGGCGGTGAGGGCCCGTTCGTCGAACTCAAGGACGCGGCCTCTGAGTTCCTGCGGAAGGCGCTTGGGTCCGAAGACGACCACCACAGGCCTTATCCGCCCGAGGTGTTGGAGCATCTACCGCTTCGAAGAACCAGTTCGCCGGCGCCGTTCATCGCCGCCATCCAGGAGGCGGGATGGACCCGCGTCTGCATCGCGCGGCTGCGCGACGTGGAGTGGGCCGCGGAGCAGCGCGATCTGTGGCCGTTGGGGTGGCTGCGGAGACGTCCTCGCTACGCGTTGATCGCCGACGCCTGAGTCTGCATCGCCCGGAGTTACCTCGTTGGAGAGGACTAGCTTGGCAACCTGGTCCACCGTGACGTTGTCGAGGTTCGCCGCCCAAGCCCTCCGGTTTCCCTCGTCGCCAGCCAGGAACTGTCACGGCGCCGAGCGATCTCATCTCACGGTCAAAGATGACCGGAAGACGGCTACCTCGGCTCCTGCAGCTTAATGTGGGCCGCGGTCCCATCAGCCTTCGATCCACCTAGGTCACGGCACTGTGACGACTCTAGTCGTGAGCTTGAACCTGCCCCACGCGTCGGTGAGCGTGAGCGTCACGTTGTAGCGGACCGCCGCCGGGAACGTGTGTGACGGGGCCGGCGCAGTGCTGGTCGGCGTGCCGTCACCGAAGTTCCACAGGTAGGTGAACGGGTCACCGTTCGGGTCGGCCGAGCCCGCACTCGACATGCTGCACACGCGCGCGACGCACGACGGCGTGCCGATGACCGGAACCGGCGCCACGTTGGTCGCCGGCTCGGCGATCGTGACGAGCCGTGTCGTGCTGGCGAAGTCACCCCACACGTCGGTGACGGTCAGCGTGACGGTGTAGGCACCGTCGGCCGGATACGTGAAGGTCGGGGCAGACGACGTGCTGGTCGTCGTCCCGGATCCGAACGTCCACAGGTAGGTGAATGCGTCGCCGTTCGGGTCGGACGAGGCCGTCACCGAAGAGGTGCACGTCCGTGCGACGCACACCGGCGCGCCGATCACCGGGACCGGCGGCAGGTTGGTAGCCGGCTCGGCGATCGTGATGAGCCGCGTCGTGCTGGCGGGATCGCCCCACCCGTCGGTGACGATGAGCGTGACCGTGTAGGTGCCGTCGGCCGGGAACGTGTGCGACGAGGATGACGACGTGCTGGTCGGTGTGCCGTCACCGAAGTTCCACAGGTAGGTGAACGTGTCGCCGACGTTCGGATCGGCCGAGCCGACGCCGGAGATGTTGCACACCCGCGCCGCGCACGACGGCGGGTTGATCACCGGGACCGGCGGCAGGTTGCCAGCCGGCTCGACGATCGTGACCGTCTGCGAGACGGTGCCGACGTGAGTCCGTTCTCGTCGCGCACCGTCAGCGTCACCGTGTAGGCGTTCGGACTGGTGTACGTCCGGATCGGGACCGGGCCGAGCCGTTGCCGTTGCCGAAGTTCCACGAGTAGGTCAGCGTCGGGGCGTTCTCGTCGGTCGACGAGCGGCCGTCGAACGTGCAGACGTTCTGCACGCAGCTGTACGTGAAGTTGGCCACGGGCGGCAAGCTGCGTCGTCGTGCCCGACACGGTCACGTTGCGCTGGCTCGGCACGGGGGTAGCGAAGCCGTGTTGGTCGACCCCACGAGCGAGGACCGTGTAGCTCCCCGGCGGGATCACCGGGGTCGTGTAGGAGAAGTTCGACCCCGGCGAGCCGGGGCTGTTCAAGAACGCCGTCCGATAGCTCACGGTGGTGCTGGTGAAGGCTCCCGTCGAGCTCATGTACTGGCCGAGGGCGTTCCTGATCGCCACCTCCGGCCTGGGCGATCTGCTGGTCGTCCTCGACCCGTCCGCTGACGAGGATCTGGCGATCCGTGAAGGCGGTGCCTTCGGTCGGCGCCAGCAGGTTCTCGGTGACGGTCGGCGGCAGGTCACCGGGGTACACGGGGTAGCGGGCCGTCGCCCCCGTGGTCGAGGGGTCCTGCTGGTCCGACGTGTCGTAGGCGAACGCGGTCACCTCGTAGTCGCCCTGCTGACGGCAGATCGATGGACAGGGTCCACGTCGTGCTGGTGGCGCCCGGGTTGGCCAGGGTCGCGTCGAGGAGCGCGTACGCCGCGGCCAGGGTGCCGTTGGGCTGGATGTAGCGGCTGCTGTCCCGGTCCCGGATCGTCAACCGGACAGCCGAGACGCCGATGTCGTCCGTCGCGGACCCGGCCAGGTCCAGATGCAGGACCGACACGTTGGGCTGGGTGCCGGTGACGTTGAGCAGTGCCATCGGGAAGGCGTCGCCCGGGACCTGGACGTTGATCGTCAGGTCGCCACGGTTGGCCGTTCGACGTCGTCAGTCGAGGTCGTCGGTCGCCGACACCGTGAAGGTGTACGTGCCCGGCCGCAGGTTGAACGGAGTGGTGTAGGACCAGTTGTAGCTGCTTCCGGCTGAGGTTGCTCGTGGCGAGATGCGGCAGGCGCCGGCGATTCAGGCCGACGCCCCACGTGCAGTCGGACGCGAGGTTCTCCTGGGTCGTGCTGTTGCGCAGGCAGATCTCCACGAAGTTGAGGCCCTCGTCGTCCGTGGCGGTGCCCGAGAACGTCAACGGACTACCCGGCGACATCGTCAGCGGGGCCACGGCGGTCGGGGGCTCATCACCGACCGGCGTGGTGATCGTCACCGTCGGCGCGAGCGGCGGTGGCGCTCACGAGCCACGTTCGGTCCGCCTCGCGCAGGTCGGACTGGCCGGAGGTGTCGACCGCGGTCGCCTGCATCGTCCACTCGCCCTCGTACGGAACGGTCACCTCGTACGACCACGTCGCGTTCGTGGCGCCGACGACGTCGGGCAGGCACGCGGAACGTGTTGTAGGTCGGTGGCGGCGCTGCCGTCGTCCTGGAGGTAGCGATTCTGCGCGTCACGGAATCGTACGTGATCGAGTTGATGCCGACGTCGTCCGTGAGCGGTGCCGGTGACGGTGAAGGTCGTGGTCGGGATCACGCTTCCGGAAGGCCCGTTGATGGACGTGTTCGGCGTCTCGTCGGCGAGGCCGAACGTCTCGATCTTCTTGGTGGCCTTCGCTGGGGTCGCTGCTTCCGTTGATCGCGAAAGTCCTGGCGCAGAAGCTGGATCCGACGGTTGCCCGAGATCGTCAGGGGAAGCGACCAGGTGCGTCGACGTCGCGTTCGGGCGAGGCGAGGTTCACGACGATCGTGTTCCCTGCACCCCAGGTGGTCAGGTCGTCCTGAAGGTACTGGTTCGTGTCGCGGTCGCGCACCTCGAGCTGGACGCGCTGGACGCCGCTCGCAGCGGTGGCGGTGCCATCGACCACGAACTCGACATCGGCCTCCTCCACCCGACCCTCGATCGGGTTGACGATGGTCGTCTCGTTCGGCGCCGGGCGCCGGGATGCTGTTGAAGTCGTAGAACGCGACGCGCCCGACCGTGCTGCCGCCCTGCGTGCTGGCGTCACCGCCAGTGAAGAGGCCACGCGGGGTAACCAGCATCGCCTTGTTGCCCTCGAAAGAGTTGGAGCCGGGGTTGAAGCCATTCCATGGCCTTGCCGTGGCTGGGTCGACGGCACCGATGTGGTCGCGGATCACGATGTCGTCGCCGAGGCCGTAGCCCGCCAGGCCCTGGCCACGGCCGTAGCCGACGTTGTCAGCCCAGGCCACGGGTCCGGCGCGGTCGGCGACTCCATGTAGTTCATGTGGCCGCCGAGGTACACGGCGACCTCACTGATCGCGATCGAGTAGACGCTGTCGAAGCATCGCGAGATCCACAGCGGCTGGACGTTGTCGTTGCCGTCCATCGGGTACGCGACCGCGGTGTCGCTGATCGGCGGGCGGTCGCCGCCCGAGCCGCTGCTCACCACGAAGTACTGGTCGTTCGGTGCGATGTCACCCGTGTAGATCCGCTGATGCCACCGACGAACGGCAGGTTGTCATCCCACAGCCTGGTGCGCCACGGGAGCAGTTGGTTGGTCTGGGTGTCGATCAGACCAACGCCGTAGCGGTCCTGGCCGGCGATCTGGCGCCCGGTGTGAACGACGAGCAGCTTCCTGCCGTCGTGGGAAAGCACGAGAGCCTGCACTGACGCTCGCCGTTCAGACGCCGATGCCCCCGGAGAGGTCGTTGACGAAACCTGTGACGACCGACCGGTGGTGGCGTTCAAGCGCGGCGAGGCTGACGCGGGCGGTGTCGTTGATCGTGCAGAACAGGCCGCCGACGTAGACAGTGGTGTTCGTCGCCTCGACCGATGTCGCCGCCGAGTTCGCGTTCGCGGTGAAGCCCGTGATCGTGGCGCCCGTGGTCGGGTTGATCGAGACGATCTTGCGCTTGGTGACCCCGTTGACGGTGTTGAACCGGCCGACGACGAAGAGCTTGGTCCCGTCCGGGGAGGCTTCGATCTCGGTGACTCCGCCGCTGTCGAAAGTGGGCCGGAAGTTCGTGTCGATCAGGCCAGTGTCGATGTTGTACGACGCGAGGGAGGGCTGGTTGACCGTCGTCGTGTTGTTGGAAGTGTTGTTCTGGATCGAGGTGAACGTCCCGGCGATGAACACCCGGTTCCCGATGTACTCGAGGTCGCCAGATCTCGCCAGTGGTGATCCTCGGGACATCGGTCCGCGGGATGTCGTAGGCAAGCCTGGTGTGCCCTGGCACCGGCTGCTGGCCGAGAGGAGGGGGAGAGGACACCGTGATCGGGAGCGAGGCCTGGCTCCTCGCACTGACGTTAGTCGGGCTCGCAGCGTCCAGTGCCTCGACCGTGTAGGTGTGGCTCGAGCCCGAGGCCAGGCCCGTGTCGGTGAACGAGGTGTCGGTGGTCGATCCGATTGAGGTCGCGGTACCGACTTCGAAGATGCGGTAGGTGATCGGGAGCGATGGTGGGGACGGGTCGGTCGAAGCTAACCACCCGATCTGGATCGAGCCGGGGGACGGACTTGTGCCGGAGGGTCGGCCCGGAATGGTCGGGGCTGTGGTGTCGGCCGGTTGGCCCTCATCTCCCATCGCTTGGTCCAGCACCACGTGGTCGAAGTTGGCTGTGAACGTCTTGGCGGACGCGACACCGAGCTGGATCCTGCCCACGGGCGTGGTGCCCGTGTTGGCCTGCCAGGCGTCCACGATGCGGACGCCGTCTCGATAGAGGTCCCAGGTCGTGCTCGCTCCGACCGTGCCGCACAGCTCCACGTTGTGCCAACCCGAGCCCAGCGTCACGGATGAGTTGAACGTGGCGGGCGCGAAGTCCGAACGCAGACGCAGTGTTCCGTTGGAAGCCACGAACGCCTTCATGATGCCGCCGTTGGCCGCCGTCCGCAGACGGAACAGATCGATCCCGGAGCCCGAGGACAGGTTGACGTTCAGCACTCATGCAAACTTGATCGAGGGTCGAGCCTAACGTCAGGTACGCGAACGCGGACTGGCTCGTGACTTGGGCACGGGCACTAGGTGCAGCTGGCAACCCGGTAGCGTTGTCGATCGTGAGCCGCGTGTTCGCGGTCCAGTTCGAGAAGTCCCCGCTAGTGAAGTCGTCGGAGAAGATCGGAGGGGCCGCGTATCGCCGCCGGCACGGCCATCAGCTGCAACGTCCCCGCGATCAGGGCCGTGAGCCCCAGCATCGAGATCGCCCTTCGTGCGTTGTGCGGCCGTCGTGCCCTCATATCCGATCTCCCCGGTCTCTGTTTCGATGAGTATGTCGTTCCGACCGCCCACGGCAGCGATGCCGTGATCGGCGCAACGACCCCAAGGGCATCTCGTACACCGTTGGGCGAAGCCTCGTCACATTGGGGGTGGTCGTCTCCCCTACGCGAGGAGTCCCCCAACGGGTCCATTGTGAGGGGTGAGAGCCTACAGCGTCCTCCCCCAAATGGCCGAATCTGGGCGGGACTTTAGACGTATGCGTCCTACTCGATCGCCGGACCGACCCCGCCGCCTCCGACGCGTTCGCGGAACTCTTCCGCCTGGTCCGACCACCGGCGCCCATCGATCTGAGGGCGTGCGTTCGAGAGCGAGGTCGAAGACGTCCGCCAGATGCTTCTCAACGAGCGGCCGGACCTCCCGAACCGTCACGCGTCGCGCCGGCGAGCTCGCTCAAGGACGTGACGCCGTGGTCGGGTAAGCCACACGCCACGATGCCTTCGAACCAGGACAGATCCGTGTCGCAGTTCAGAGCGAAGCCGTGAAGCGTGATGCGGGCTCGCATGAGACGAACACCGATCGCGCATACCTTGCGGTCTCCCGACCACACGCCCGTCTGCACGTCCGGGCGACGGTGTATCTGGACGCCGATGTCGGCGGCAGCACGGATCACCACTTCCTCCATCCGTCGCAGATGCTCGGCCGCGTCGGGAGTCGAGCCGAGGTCCATGATGGGATAGCCCACGAGCTGTCCCGGTCCGTGGAACGTGAACGCGCCGCCGCGGTCGATCCGATGCGTCTCGACGCCACGCTTCAACATCTCCTCGTGCGACCAGAGCAACTCCTCCGGCTTCGCCCGTCTGCCACCCGTGAACACCGGAGCATGTTCGAGCAGGATCACGGTGTCGGGGATCGCACCTTCGAGCCGTTGCTCGGCCAGCCGGTGCATCGCATCGTTGGCGGGGCCGTAGGGACCGCGTCTTCCCAGTGGATCAGCCGACCAGGACGCACGAGCTAGCACACCAAGGTCTTCGGCGAAGTCCCAGGTCTCCAGGTTCTCTTTCACCCGGCCCAGGAACTGCGATGCGAGCGCGCCGTCGATCACGCGGTGGTCCCAAGACATCGAGATGTAGACCATGTGTCGGATCGCGATCGCGTCGTCGATCACCACAGGCCGCTTCTCGATCGCGTCGAACGCCAGGATCGCGGTGTTCGGCGTGTTGATGATCGGTACCGACATGATCGATCCGAACGGGCCGGGGTTCGTGATCGAGAACGTCGATCCCTGCACCTCATCTGGGAGCAGCTTCTTCGCGCGCGCCCGCGTGGCCAGATCGTTCACGGCGCGCGCGATCCCGGCCAGGTTCATGGTGTCGGCGCCCTTCACCACGGGGACGATCAGTCCGTCCTCGTAGGAGACGGCGATCCCCATGTTCACGGTATGGCGGACGATCAGCTCCTCGCCGCGGAGCTCGGCATTGACCATCGGGAAGGCCAAGAGGGCATCGGTTACGGCACGGGCCACGAACGGTGTGTACGTGAGGTTGAAGCCCTCCCGCGCGGCGAACACCTCCTTGCTGCGCTCCCGGAGGCGGACCACGGCCTCCATGTTGACCTCGACCATGTTCCAAGCGCGTGCCGTCGTCTGGAGTGAGCCCAACATGTGGGAAGCGATCGCCTTGCGGATGTGTGACATCGGCACGACCTCGTCGCCAGCTCCGGTGGCGGCGGGCGAAGGGACCGCCCGCAAGGCGGGCGCGGCCGAGGTGGCGGCGCCTTCGACTGCGGCCATCACATCCTTCTTGGTGATCCGCCCTCCCGTCCCTGTGCCGGTGATACCGGCCAGGTCGAGGTCGTGCTCCTCGGCCAGCTTCCGTACCAACGGAGAGAGGATCTGCGAGCGAGGTCCGCGATCAGGCAGCGACGCGGCGGTCGCCGCTATCGGGGCAGAGGGCGTTGGGGCGGAGGAGGACCCTGGAGGAACCTTGGCGCCGGCCGGGTCAGACGAACCCGAGGATGTCGCCGCGGAGGGATGGCCAGACGATGCCGCCGCTCCCGTCCCCGAGGCCTCACCCGAGTCGATCTCAGCCAGATGCGTTCCGACGGGTACGGTCTCGCCTTCGGCCACCAGGATCTTCGTAACCACACCAGTGACCGGCGACGGCACCTCGGTGTCGACCTTGTCCGTGGAGATCTCGAACAGCGGCTCGTCGGTTTCGATCGATTCGCCCTCCTTCTTCAGCCACTTCAAGATGGTGCCCTCGATGATCGTCTCGCCGAGCTGCGGCATCTGGATGGATGTCACGTTTCCTCCCCCTCGCCCCTCACCACGCGGACAGCCGGTCGACGGCTGCCTCGATATCGGCCACCTGGGGAAGGAAGGCGTCCTCCAGCGGGGGAGAGAACGGCACCGGAACGCTAGGAGGCGCCAAACGCATCACCGGCGCGTCCAGATGCTCGAACGCGCGCTCCGCGATCACGGCCGCGACCTCGGCGCCGACACCGAGGAACCGGTACGACTCGTGAAGCACCAGCGCTCGCGTGGTCTTCTCTATGGATCGGAGAACGGTCTCCTCATCCAGCGGCACGATCGACCGGAGATCGACCACCTCGACGTCGACGCCCCGGCCGGCCAGGTTCTCCGCCGCCTCCAACGCCCGATGAACCATGGCCCCGTAGGACACGATCGTCACGTCGGACCCTCGTCGTTTGACATCGGCGCTGCCCAGGGGCACCAGGAAGTCCGGATCCTCCGGGACCTGCTCTTTGATCCGTCGGTAGATCCACTTGTGCTCCAGGTAGACCACGGGATTGTCGTCGCGGATAGCAGACTTCAGCAGACCCTTGGCATCCGAAGGGAACGCGGGGCACACCACTTTCAGTCCGGGCTGATGCGCGAACCACGGCTCGGGGTTGGTGGAGTGGAAGTTCGAAGCCCGAACGCCTCCGCCCGATGGGGCCCGCAGCACCACCGGGAGCGGTACGCCGCTGCGGTAGTGATAGCGGGCGAGCGTGGTGGTGATCTCGTCGAACCCCGAGGTCATGAAATCGGCGTACTGGAACTCCGCGATGGGCCGCAGTCCCTCCATCGCCGACCCGATCGCAGCGCCCACGATGGTCTCCTCGGCGATCGGCGTGTCCATGACCCGATCCGCTCCGAAGTGCTCGATGAAGCCCTCCGTGACCTTGAACGCACCTCCGTACGCGCCTATGTCTTCACCCAGGAGGTAGACGCGATCGTCTCGCTCCATCTCCTCCCAGAGCGCCTCGGCGATCGCGACGAGATAGGTCGCCTGGCCGTCTTCGCTCCGCTTGCCGCGCGGCTCCGCGCCGTGTCCTGCCGCACCGGCCTCCATCTGCTGGGTCGGCATCAGTCGGCTCCCGTCCCGCCGCCGCGGCCGGCGTCGCTGCTCCAGTAGCCGTCCTCGACCCACAGACCCTTGGTCACGTCGCCGGGCTCGGGGAACGGCGAGGCCTGCGCGAATGCGTAGCCCTCGTCGAACTCTCGCTCGACCAGCTCCTGGACGTCGCCGATGTCTTCCTTCGTGACCACGCCCTCGGCGAGCAGGTACTCCTCGAAGTTCTTCACGGGGTCCTTCTCGGCCATGTACCGCTCGAGCAGCTCGTTCGGCATGTACTTCGCCGGGTCGTGCCCGGCGTGTCCTCGCCACCTGAGCGACACGGATTCGATGAGCGTGGGTCCGCCGCCGTCCCTAGCCCTCTCGACCGCCTCGAGGGCGGCCCCATAGACCTCCAGGACGTCACCGCCGTCGACGCGGACGCCGGGCATGCCGTAGGCCACCGCGCGCTCGGCGATCGTCGCCACGTTGAACTCCAAGGTGTTGGGCGTGGAGTACGCGAACTGGTTGTTGTTGACGATCCACACCACCGGGAGCTGCTGGATCGACGACCAGTTCAACGCTTCGTGCCACCGACCGTTGGAGGTTGAGCCGTCGCCGCAGATAGCCATGGCAACCCGACGGTCACCCGCCCGCTTGTACGCCAGCGCGGCGCCACACGCCACGGGGTAGGCGATCGGGAGGTGCGAGATCACCGTGAACGTTCGGTTGCCGGCCCAATCACCGATGTGGCTGTTGCCATCTCGCCCCCGCGTGTACCCGTCGATCCGTCCCCAGTACTGCGCCATCACGCGTTTGAGATCCAGCCCCTTAGCGATCTGTGCCGAGAGATCGCGGTGGGTGGGGAACAGCGAATCGTCGTCCTCAAGGGCGAACGCGACACCCACGTGCGTTCCCTCCTGGCCACGACCGGAGTAGATAGCCCCGGGGAGCCGCCCCTGCCGGTACAGGGCCTCCATCCGCTCATCGAAGTATCGACACAGCTTGAGCGTGTGGAGCATCGCCTTCAGGCGATCGTCTGACAGGGGACGATCGCCGTGCTCGACGGGCGTCTGGATGTCCGTGGCCACGATCCTCCTCTACGCGGAGTGAAGCGGCTTGCCGGCGAGCGCCAGGTGCGCCTCGCCGATCGCTTCGGAAAGCGTTGGGTGCGGATGGATCAGGGCGGCGACCTCCGAGGGCACGGCCTCCCAGTTCGTTATGAGCATGGCCTCGGAGATCAGGTCTGTGACGTGTGGACCGATCATGTGGATCCCGAGAACGGGCCCATCGGCTGCCTCGGCGATCACCTTCACGAAGCCGCCCTCACCGACGATGTTGGCCTTCCCGATAGACCGGAAGTCAAGCTTCTCGGTCGTGACCTCGGCTCCGCGTTCGGCGGCCTGAGTTTCGGTGAGACCCACCGAGGCGATCTCGGGGGTGCAGTACGTGACCCTGGGGATGTTCAGGTAGTCGATGGGCGGCACGTCCAGGCCGGCGATCCGCTCGGCGACCGCGTACCCCTCGGTGAAGGCCACGTGGGCCAGTTGCAGGGGTGTGGCCGCGACGTCGCCCAGTGCCCACACGTGGTCGGAACTGGTCATGAGACGGTCGTCTACGTTCACGAACCCCTTCTCGTGCAACGTGACCCCCACCTCCTCCAGACCCAGCTCGTCGGTCACGGGGCCGCGGCCAACCGCGATCAGACAGACATCCGCGGTGACGGTCTTCGCCCCGCCCGCGTCATACGTGACCTCGACATGATCGCCGGTGTCCTTGACCTCCTGGACCGAGGCCCCGGCCTGTGTGGAGATCGCCCGCTTGCGGAACGCCTTCGCGATCTCCTTAGAGACATCCTCGTCTTCCAGCGGAGCCAGGCGGGGAAGCGCCTCGATCAGGGTCACCTCCGCGCCGAACGAGCGGTAGACCGAGGCGAACTCGAGCCCCACGGCGCCGGCACCGATCACGATCGCCGACGCAGGGATGGTGTCGTACCAGAGCGCCTGGTCGCTCGTGATGATCCGGTCTGTCAGGTCCACGCCCGGCAAGACCTTGGGGCTGGAGCCCGTCGCCAGGATCACGTCGGCGGCGTCGATCCTCCTCCCGTCGACCTCGACCGCGGGTCCTGCCAGCAAGCGAGCCGTGCCTGTGATCACGTCGATCCCTCGGTGCCGGATCAGGCCTGTGAGACCGGTCACCAGCTTGTCGACGGTGGCGTCTTCGAAGGCCTTCACGGCCGACCAATCGGGTTCGCCCGAGGCCTTGATGCCCCAATCTGCCGCGCGGTTCACCGTGTCCATAACCGACGCCGACTGCAGGAGAGCCTTCGTAGGGATGCAACCCCGCAGGAGGCAGGTGCCGCCCAGCCGATCGTCGCGCTCGACGATGGCCACGCGTTTACCGAGCTGCGCCGCTCGGAGCGCGGCGGAGTACCCGCCCGTCCCGGCGCCGATCACCACTACGTCGTAGCCGTCAGCCATCCGAGGGGCAAGTCTACCGTCCTCATCACGAGCGACCGTCTCCGCTACGAGGTCCCTCGATGCCTCGCGCGCGCCGTACCATCCCACCCGTGGATGTTGGCGATGCACCCGAGGACCTGAAACACACACCGCTCGAGGACGAGCATCGACGTCTGGGGGCGAAGCTCGCTCCGTTCGCCGGCTGGTTGATGCCGATCGAGTACGAGGGCGCGCTGGCCGAGCACAAGGCCGTCCGTGAGCGGGTCGGCCTATTCGATCTGACCCATCTGGGGAAGGTGGACGTCACCGGCCCGGGGGCCCTCGGCATGCTGCAGGGCGTTGTCTCGAACGATCTGTCGAAGGCTGCGGTGGGTGAGGCGCTCTACAACCTGGTCCTGAACGATGGGGGAGGGGTGATCGAGGACCTGATCGTTTACCGCATTGAGGAAGAGCGATTCTTCGTGGTCCCGAACGCCTCGAACGCGCCCCGCGTCTTGCGCATGCTGGAGGAGGAGCAGGCGCACGATCGGTTGCACCTGATGTATCACCAGGACTGGTGTTTCCTGGCGGTCCAGGGTCCGGAGGCCGTGCACGTGATGGCCCGGCTCTTCCCGGATGCCGGCGATCTGGCCTTCATGCAGTGTGCGGGATCTGAGTACCACCGGCGACCGGTCATCTTGACCAGATCGGGGTATACGGGTGAGATCGGTTTCGAGCTCTTCACGTACCAGGACATAGCGCTAGAACTCTGGCAGGAGCTCACAGAGGCGATGCAGCCCTTCGGGGGAGCTCCCTGCGGGCTCGCCGCTCGAGATGTCCTCAGGCTCGAGATGGGGTACCCCCTCTACGGGCAGGACCTGTTCGAAGCATCGACCGCCCTGGAGGCCGGACTTGGGTGGGCGGTGGCGCTCGACAAGGGGGAATTCCGGGGTCGGGAGGCGCTGGTCCGCCAGAAGGCGGAGGGGTTGCCGAGCCGCCTCCTGGGGTTGCTCATGGAGGATCGTCGGCACATCCCCCGCGCGCACTACCCCGTGCTCGCGGGCGATCTATTGATCGGCGAGGTCACGAGTGGGACGTTCTCCCCTCTGCTCCAGAAGGGGATAGCGCTCGCGTACCTGTGGCCTGGCGACATCGTGGATCTCGGCGCGAAGGTCGAGGTGGACATCCGTGGACGCCGGGGCATCGCGACGGTCGTCCGCCCGCCGTTCGTCGACCGGAGCCCTAAGTAGATCCTCAGACCGTGGTCGCGGAGGTCGCGGGGGCGACCGAGATCCGCCCGCGAGCCAGGCGGACGAAATCCCTGATCGCGGCATCGCCGAAACGCGTTCGGGCGATCAACCGTTGGAGCACCTGTCCCGCTCTTTGACCGTCATGCAGGACCGCCACCACCACGTAGAGCCCCGACTTGGGGATCCCCAACTGTCTCACCGGACCGAACCCGGGTGCTGCTACGAAGTACGCCCATCGGGTTCGCTGTCCCCGCGCATGACACGTGCCCTCGCCGCGCGCCATGTAGTCGCCGGGTGAGTCCTGGGACCCGGTGGCGAAGGCCGGTTCGTTGTCAAGGAAGACCTCCTGCGACTCGGCCCGACAGTCGGGGGAGTGGATCAGTCGAGAGAAGAGTGGTCCGGTGGCCGCCAGGTAGTAGAAGTCTGAGGGAACACCGACCGCCGTCGCGTCGACCCACGTAGCCGCGATCCCTTCAGTCGCACCGTCCATACGCGACCAGGCCTGGGGCTTGGGGGAAGCGAAGAACCCCTGGCGGCCCCCGCTCGAGGCATCGATGGGGTTCCAGCCGTCCGGGACGAGAGCCCGGATAGATCCGGCGGTCACCTGCGAATAGGGAGAAGGCGACTCCTGGATGCGGATGGCTTCGATGGCGCCGGGTGGATCAGCGTCGGAAACAGACGGGGTGCAGCCCGCACCCGTCACGACCACCACTATCCCCAGGATGGCTCTCCGCAACCGCCGATCCCCCGCGCGGAGGATAGTCGCGGACCCCGAAGATTGCCAGTCGGGTTGGCGGGCCTCCCTGGGTCAGGCGGCGCCTGGAGGTGCGGCGAACCGCGCGCCGGCGCGCGAAGGGAGACAGAACGACACGCGCGTGCCTCCTGCCGGCACGGGGTCGGTCCACAAGATCCCGCCGTGCCGTACGACCAACTGCCGCGAGAGGTGCAGCCCGACGCCGGCGCCTGCCTTCTCCTTGCGCAGGGTGGCCTCGCCGGTCGAGAACGGCTGCTCGAACGACCGCCAGGCGATCTCGCGGTCCATCCCCACCC
>CAVPIB010000012.1:0-13895 GCA_963704885.1 uncultured Actinomycetes bacterium
GAGCGGCAACCGCATGGCCGATGCCGGCTGATAGACGGCACCTGATTCAGGAAGCGAAGGAAGAGGAACGACCATCCTGGATCGTGACGATAACGACGCGGTCATCCTCTTCCAGATGGACGTACACGATGATCATCCAACGCCAAGGGCCGAGGAGGAAACGGAGACCCGTCCATCGACCGGTGAGCTCCGCGCCGAGCCGCGGGAACCGGGTCAACGGGGCGATCGATCGGTTGATCCGCTTCCGAGTGTCCAGAGGGAGGCTGTGCGAGCGGATCAGTCTGTCGAGATCTCCGACCGCAGCCTCGGCGAGCTCGACACGAGCCACCGCTCAGAGCTCGTCGATCGAGATCGTCCGCTTCCTACGAGCCTGTCTGAGCCCGAGCTGTGCTCGCTCGAACGCACCGGAGATACCGTCCAAGACCTGCACGACGTTGTCCGCGTCGACGTCGGCCTCGTCGATCGCCTGGGATAGGAGCGACCGCGCCAGCGTTCCCTCCTGCACGTGCGTCCTCTCGGCCAGGCGGGCGAGTTTGGCCGCGTACTCGTCGTCGAGCGTGACGTTCAGACGTTCGCTGCCGCGAGCCATGGACGAACCATAGCACGGGACCACACTATCCGTGTACCCTCAGCGCAGCCTATTGCTCCGGCGAGGCGCTGTGGAACCGGCGAGACCCGGTCCGGTTGAAGCTGGCCGGCGGCCGGACCTGCTCGATCTCTGGCGCGAGACGGTGCGGATCAGTTGGAGCTGAAAGGGGTGCATCACACGCGCTCCAGCATGAGCGCGTGCGGCTTCAACGGGTCCTCCGGTCAGCTAGATCCCGGTCGTTCGCCTCTGGCTGACGACCGCCAGATGCAGGAGCGTGATCTGAGGATCCGCCCATCAAGGAGGTCGCCATGTGGAGGCCGATCGCAATTTTCGTCGCCGGCTTGGTGCTGGTGCTCGCGACGATCGGGACCGTCTTCTTCGTCGGTATGCGGACGAAGTTCCCCCTCGTCCTCGATGTCGTTCGCCGTTTCAACCGAGCCGTCGGGAATCCGTATCAGATGAAGAGGGCAGGGACGCCGGGCGCGTACGCCTCGGTGATCCGACACGTCGGCCGCAAGACGGCCCGATCCTACGCAACGCCGGTGGTGCCCTACGCGACCGATGACGGGTTCGTGATCGCGTTGCCCTACGGGTCGCGTGCGGATTGGCTCAAGAATGTGCTCGCGAGCGGGTCAGCCACCATCGTCCATGAAGGGAATACGTACCGGGTCGACCAGCCGGAGCTCGTTCCCACAGCCGTGGCCGCACCGTACATGCCGGTCAAGGAGCAACGGGACCTTCGCCGGTTCGCCATCGACCGGTGCCTCCGGGTAAGGCTGGCGGAGGCGGAGGAGGCATCCGAGCTCGAGAGCGTCCGATGAAGCAGGTCGTTCCGGGTGAGTCGATCTATGGGTCCTCGTTCAGGCGGTCGTACTCGGCGGCCACGCGTTTCGGCACCACCATCCGCCAGGCTTCGAGCACCGGTTCGCCTCGCCTCCCTACGTCGCCGCCGCGGAGGGGTGGAACAGCGGGACGGCCGGCTTCCAGTCGGCGCGGAGAACCTCGACCATCGAAGGCAGCGTGACCACGATCGCTCGACCACCCTCGGGTCGCGGCACGCGCTCGACGTAGCCGGCCGGCGACCACCTCGCGAGGCGGGCGCCGACCACGACCCATGGTGCGCCCTGCCGCAGGACGAAGGTCCCGTCGGGGAGGTCGTCGATCGGCGCTCCGTGGTGTCGCTGCCCACGCGTCACCGGGTCGACTCGCTCGGTGTGCAGTTGCACGTCGATCACATCGGCGCCGACCTGGTGCGGATGTTGTTCGCGCCAGATATCAGCGAAGCGCACGTAGTCCTCGCGGCGGCAGAGCGCGCATGGACGATGTCCGGCGGCGAACGCGGTCGCCTCGTCCAGGAAGAAGAGCTCGGTGAACCGACCCGGCTGCATGAGCGGGTGCCGGTGCCACCCGCGGAACTCAAGCCGACACGCGATCCAGCGCCTGCCGTTGTACCGGCGGCGGATCCGCCCGGCTTCGTCGTGAAGACAGCCGCGGTTGCCGTAGACGAGCCCGCGAGCCGGGTCGGCGATCACCTCACTGAACGGTGTGACCCGGTTCTGCAGGGGCATCAGCGGATCATCTTCGGTTCATTGGGCCCGTGATAGCCGGTAGCGCAGTTCCACGAGGCCCGTGGAGTAGGGCTTCGCGTGGATCAGGTCGGCCGCCGCCGGCCCCGTGCCATCGAAGAGATGCACACCAGCACCCAGCACGACGGGCACCATGAACAGGATCAGCTCGTCGATCGCCTGCGCGCCGAGGAACTGGGACGCGAGCTGCGCGCCTCCGACCAGGAACACGTCGCGATCCGTCGTCTCCCGGATCGACGGCGCCACGTCGGCCACCGCGCCGCTGACGAAGCGGACGGTCGCTACTTCCGGAGCCGGGAGCTCCCGGTGGGTGAAGACCCAGGTCGGTCGGTTCCCGTACGGCCACTCGCCGCGCGCGACCTCCTGTTCATAGGTGGTGGCACCCATGATCACGGCGTCGACCCCGGAGAGGAACCGTCGGTAGCCGTGATCCTCGCCTTCGACGTTGAAACGCTCCAGCCAAGCGACACCGCCGTCGGCATCGGCGATGAAGCCGTCCAGGCTCGCCGCGATGAAGAGCACGATCTTGCCCACGAACCTAGCCCTACGTCAGGATCCACTCGGAGCGCCCGCTGGACCTGTCTCCGGTGAGCCACTGCCAGTCCAGATACATGCGCATCTGATCTTCCTCGTCCAGCGCGAACCTCTTGTGGGTCCTTCCCGCTTCGACCTCACCGCCCGACGGTCTTTCCCGCAAGATCCACAGCTTCCGCTCCTTCTGGCTACCCACCTGAGGCATAGTCTCAGAGGTCCGAAGGCGGCGCCCCGCTCCTGAACCACAGCCCCGACGGGCTACCCGCGGATGGTCAGATAGAGCCATCCACCGGAGCAGACTACCGATGTCCTTCGGGGCAACGAACCCTCCAGAGTCCCGACTCATGAAGAGCGGCCTGCGTGCCGACCATTGCACTATGAGAGAACCGATCCCGTTCCTTCGAGAGGCCGCTGTAACTATCGTGCCCCAGCTCTCGGACGAGCAGCTCGAACGCATCGGCGCCGAGCTCGCCTCGCAGAGCAACCCCTTCCTGCTGGTCAGCCGGGTGAGCGACTGCACGGCGTTGATCCAGGGGATCCCGGTAACCGCCGAGTCGCCGCACGAAGCCGACGCGCTCACGTGGGACATCGTCCACAGCCATGTGAGCGCAGCCTTGTGTGAACCGTGGGACTGGGACACGACCGTCACCGCGATCGACGTCCGATCGGCCGACGGGGCCCTCGCCTCCTAGCGCGAACCCGTAGCCGGACCTCGATACGGAAGCGTCGCAGAGCCGGAGCGGGGATTCGAACCCCGGACCTACCACTTACGAGGCGGTTGCTCTACCACTGAGCTACTCCGGCGGCGGCTGCCGAGTCTACCGAACGGGTGCTGGCACCACGGGAGGAGCGGCGGTCTGCACGGTCGTCGAGTTGAGCCTCCATCAGCGATGATGCCCTCTATGAGCTCCGGCGGAAGCGTCAACATCCAGGGGCAGGTCGGCCGTGTGATGGTGGGGACCGACCGCTCGGAGACCGCCGAGCGCGCCGTTCGGTGGGCCGCCTCTTTCGCGGAGCTGTACGCCGCCGACCTCCATATCGTTCAGGTGATCGTGCCGCGCAACCCGGCCGACACCGAGTTCGGAGCCGCCGAGGCCACCCGGGCCCGCGGCGCCGCCGACGAGCTCCAGACCTACGCCACCCAGATCGCGGGCGAGCGCGGCCGCGGCCACGTGGTGATCGACGACGACCCCGCCATGGCGATCGTGCACGCCACCGAGGAGCACGCTATCGACGTCTTGGTCGTTGGCAACGCGGGGATGGCCGGCCGCAAGGAGTTCCTACTGGGCAACGTCCCTAACCGGATCAGCCACAACGCGCGTTGCACCGTGATCATCGTGAACACGGCCGGAGACGGACAGGCGGCCGCGACCGGCGTTCCGCGCGCACCTGCATCGATCCGCTCAAGCGCCGTCGAGGTCGAGACCGAGCCGCACCTGGTCGCGCGCGGCACCAAGATCGCGAGCGTCTTCGCCAAGCACGGACTGAAGGAGCTGTTCGGCCGGCCCGACGAGGAGGGATCGGTCGGCAAGGTCCGTCAGGCTAAGCGCCTGCGCTCGGCCCTGGAGGAGCTGGGGCCGACGTTCGCCAAGATCGGGCAGATCCTGTCCACGCGGCCCGACCTGCTGCCCCCGGAGTTCATCCAGGAGCTGGCCACCCTGCAGGACGACGTGCCACCGCTCTCCGAGGAACAGGTGGTCCGGGTCATGGAGCAGGAGCTGGGAGTGCCGTGGGAAGACGTGTTCGACCACATCGAGACTCAGCCGCTGGCCGCAGGCACGATCGCACAGGTGCATCGGGCCGTGTTGGCGAACGCCGAGCGGGTCGTGATCAAGGTCCAGCGGCCCGACGCCAAAGAGCAGATCGAGCAGGATCTGGCCCTGTTGGAGGTCTTCGCCGAGAAGGTGAGCCACCGCCCCGGACTCAAGCAGGTGATCGACATGGAGGCGGTGTTCATGCATCTGTCGGAGTCGCTCCATCGCGAGCTGGATTTCCGGCAGGAGGCCGGGAACATGCGTCGCCTGGCGGCCGTGATCGAGCCGTTCAGCCGACTGCGGGTACCCGATGTGCACGGCGACTACTCGACGTCGCGCCTGCTGGTGATGCGCGACGTGGCCGGCGGTCCCCTCTCTTCGGCCCCCGAGGGTGGTCCGCGCAGGGAGGCGGCTCGGCAACTGCTGGAGTCCTTCTACAAGCAGATCCTGGTCGACGGCTTCTTCCACGCGGATCCGCATCCCGGGAACCTCATGTGGCAGCCCGAGGAAGAGCTCCTCTACTTCTTAGACCTGGGCATGGTCGGCGAGGTCGGCGCCGAGATGCGCGAGCAGATGATGCTGCTGCTCATGGCCTTCTGGCAGGAGGATGTGGGTTTCCTGACCGACGTATCGCTCATGCTCGCGGGCGCGATCGATCGCAGCGATCTGGACGTCGACGCGTTCAGCGAGGAGATCGGCGAGCTGATGGCCAAGAACCGCACCGCTTCGCTGAAAGACATCCAGTTGGGCCCCGTGCTTCAGGAGATGACTGAGATCTCGATCCGCCACGGCGTGCCGCTGCCGGCGTCGCTCACGCTCACCGGAAAGGCGCTCGCTCAGATGCAGCTGGCCGCAGCGGAGCTCGACCCCGAGCTGGATCCGTTCGACGTTGCGGGCAGCTTCCTGATGCGCGCCGTGACGAAGGACATAGGTTCGAAGTTCGATCTGAAGGCGGTCTTCTATCAGACCCAGAAGTTCAGGGTGCGGGCCATGCGGGTGGTCGAGGCGGTGGAGCGTCTGATCGGCGCGAGGCCGGGACAGAAGCTGGAGGTCAACTTCCGGGCCTCAACGCTGGAGACGACGATCCGGCGAGCGGGCAGGCGCCTCGCGTTGGGTTTGACCGCGGGCGCGGCCATCCTGGCGACGTCGCTCTCGGCTTTGTCCGCGCGTGTCGCCGGCTGGGTGCCTGCAGCGTTCGGCGTCGTGGCCGGACTGCTCACGCTGGCGCTGGTCGTCGACCTGATCCGGCGGCGCGACTAGTCCAGCTCAGACTAGTCGGTCGGCCGAAGATCACTGCTCGTCGAGCTTCGCCTCCGTCCCTTTCGTGGTGATGGTCGTGGGTTCCAGCGGTGTGGCGCCGCCCTTCCTCCTCACCGAGCGCATGACGACCTTCTCCAGCACGAAGGCGATCACCGCCATGATCACGCCGACGGCCCAGCGTTCGAAACGGCGGATCCCTTTCGGCTTCTTGATCGTGACGTGCCCGGTCACGCGGGCACCTCGGCATCCGGCAGGCGGAGGCGCCCCTCGATCGTCGTGCCGCGCCCCGGCGCCGATGTGACCACGAGCCCGCCGTCCTGAGCGCCCAGTCGGTCGGCCATCCCCTGCAGACCGGAACCGCCGACGGTTGATGCCGGATCGAAGCCGTGACCATCGTCCGCAACGATGAACGTGAGCTCGCGATCGCGTTCGGCGAGCGACACGGTCACCGAGGACGCGTCCGCGTACTTGGCCACGTTCTGTAGCGCCTCCAGGCACGAGAAGTAGACGGCGGCCTCGACCTCCTGTGGGTAGCGACCTAGCCCGTCGGCCTCGATCTGCACCGGCAGGCCACTCTTGCGGCCCTGTGCCGCGAGAGCGGCGGCGAGACCCTTATCGGCCAGGAGCGGTGGGTATATGCCCCTCGCCAGGTCTCGCAGGTCCTCGAGTGCGGAGTTCGTCTCGCCTTGGAGCTGAGCGAGCAACTCATGGGCTTGCGTCGCGTCGCGCTCGACCACGCCATCCGCCAGCCGCAGTTTCACCGACAGCGCCACCAACTGTTGCTGCGCGCCGTCGTGGATGTTGCGCTCCAGCTTGCGACGCTCCTCATCCTGGGCCGAGACCAACCGGCGCTGCGCCGCCTTCAGGTCCTCGAGCCGGGCCTTGAGCTCCTCGGTCAAGCGGACGTTCCGAAGCACCAACCCTGCCTGGGACGCCAGGCCGGCGATCAGCTTCTCATCCGCTGCGGAGACCGGATCGCTCACCGGTTTGCGCACCGCGAGCGCGCCCAGCAACTCACCGCCCTGTTCGACCGGATAGACGCGGTCGGCACCCTCGATCAGTGGCATCGCGCCGTTCGCCAAGGGGATCGCCGCTGTGCCGCTCGCGTCTGGAGGCCAGGCCGCGACATCGCGGAGCTCCCGGTCGACCGCCAGCCAGACGTCGGCCCGATCGGCGCCGACCCCTTCGCCCAGGATGCGGGCCATACGCCGCAAGACGTCTTCGTCGGCGTAGGCCTCCCCCACTCGCTCGGAGAACTCGGAGAGGACCTCGTAAGGTGTCGCGCGCTTGCCGTACACCAATCGGTTCGCGAACCGACCGGCCCGGTTGCGTATCGGGAAGATCAGCAACCCGATCGCCAGGCCGATCAGCACCTGCCAAGCATCTACGCCCGACCCTGAGCCGCGTCCGAGCACGATGGTCGGCAGGGCGATCGCCACCATCAGGTAGAAGGCCGTCACCGCCACGACCACCGTAGCGAAGATCACGGTCTTCTTGATCACGACGTCCAGGTCGTAGAGGTGGAAACGAAGAACGGCGATGCCGATCGAGAGCGGGAACATGAGGAAGGCCAGCCCACCGATCACGGCACTCAGCACCCCTGTCTGGCTGAAGAAGCTGCTGATGACGATCGCCGCGAGGGCGGCCCCGAAGCCGAACACCACCCACTTGATCTGCTGGCGCTCCACGCCCGCCGACCTGCGGAAGCGGAGGATCAACGAGACGACCGAGGCCGCGAAGATCGCGGGGTACATGATCCCGATGATCGGGTCTAGGTCAGGCAGGCTCCCAACCGCGTCGACGTAAAGGGGGTTCACCGTCTCGACGTCCCCCGAACCGGTCAGGGTTGGTTGCCCGAACACGAGGCCGACCGCGATAAGGGCGACTAACGCCGCGATCACCCACAGCAACGGTCGCCATCTCCTTGATGGGAGATGGCCGTCCGGGAACAACAGCGGCAGGAGGAACACGGTCAGCAGGATCCCGAAGAGCCACCCCGCGCCGTTGATGAGGCCACTCGATGTGACCCACCAATCGTCGTATCCACGAGGCACCGCGTACGTGAGGATCTCTCCGGAGAGGAAGGACGCGGCCGTCATGAACGACGCCCACATGAGGAGGAACCCGATAGTGTTCCGTCTGTCGCGGCTGAGGATGAGCGCGCCGACCACGCCGAACATCGAGAACGCGATCACGTACGGGATCTGCTCGGCAAGGGACTCGCCGTTGAGCTCGACGAGGACCATGCTGGCCGTCGCCACCACAAGGAAGCCGGCGAAAACCACCCAGGGCCACCGCGCCGGACGCGCGATCTCCACCTCAGCCGAGGACGACACGGAACACCTCCACTGGTTCCTCACGCCCCTTCACGTGACGCGTTCCGATGGGTTCGCTCGCGACACTCGGCGCCGCGGCGACGGTCGACGCTGCGGCCACGATCTCGCCGCCCTCGGCCTCGGACTGCAACCGCTGGGCGATGTTCACGGCGTCGCCCACAACCGTGTACTCGAGGCGGCCACCTCCTCCGACCGTCCCGGCGATCACCAGACCGGTGTTCACGCCGATCCCGACCCTGAGCTCCGGAACGTCTGCGTCCCAGCCCTGCGTGTTCAGCTCCGCTTGGCGCTGTTGCATGGCGATCGCGCAGCGCAGCGCTCGTTCGGCGTGATCGGATGTGGGCTCAGGAGCTCCGAAGACGACCATCACAGCATCCCCCTGGAACTTGTCGATCATGCCGCCCATCGACAGGACCACCTCCGCCATCGCGGTGAGGTGCTTGCCGACGACCGTCGCGACGATTCGCGCGGGGAGGCGTTCGGCGAGCGTCGAGAACCCTCGGATGTCCGAGAACAGGACGCTAACCTCTACCTCCTGCGGCTCGATGGCGATGTCGGGGTGCGCGGCCAACCGATCGGCCAGCTGTTGTGGGACGAACGACGCGAGCGTCTTGCGGGAGGTCGTCTGCTCGACGACGGCTGCGTGGAGGCGCTTGAACTCGTCCACGAGCCCGGCACCGGCACCGTCGCCGGCCATCCGCTTGAACAACGCGGTGACCTGCGAATCGACGGCCTCTTGGGTGGTCCCCAGCGCCTCTGCGATCTCCGCGTAGCCAAGACCCTTGGCCATCATGTCGAGCAACTCGCGCTCACGCTCTACCGTGTCGCCGCGGCCCGACAGGCGCTCGGCGATCGTCGGATCCACGGTGCTGCCTCCCGCGTGTACCTCTCGGATCGCACGAGCGAGCTCGTCGCCCTGGGAGATGCGGTCCTTCAAGAGGTAGGCCAGGCCGCTATGACCGCCGCCGAGCAAGGCGAGCGCGTAGGCCTCGTCGTCGTGGGCAGACAGGACGACGACGCCGGTATCGGGGTGCGAAGAGCGGATCGCGTGCGCGCAATCGATCCCCTCCAGCTGGAACGACGGCGGCATCTTGATGTCGGTCACGACGACGTCGGGCGTATGCTCGGCGGCGGTCTCCAGCAGCGAGGGCGCGTCGACCGCGACCCCGACCACCTCGATGTCTTCGTAGGAATCCAGCAGCGCCCGGACGCCTTCGCGTACGAGGACGTTGTCCTCCCCAAGCACGACCCGGATGCTCATCCCGCTGCCTCCGACCGCTCGATGCCCGCGTGTACCATCCGCGCATGATCCGCGTTGTGTTCGCCGAGGATAACTACCTGGTCAGGGAGGGGACGGCAGCCCTCCTGGCCACCTCGGATCAGATCGAGCTGGTCGGAACCGCGACCACGCGCGACGAGCTGCTCTCGGCCGTCGAGGAGCACTCCCCCGACGCGGTCCTCACGGACATCCGCATGCCCCCGACCGGGACCAACGAGGGCATCGAGGCCGCGAAGACGATCCGCTCCACCCACCCGGCGATCGGTGTGGTCGTGTTGTCGCAGTTCGTCGAGGAGGACTACGCGTTCGACCTGCTGAAGGACGGCGCCGCCGGCCTCGGCTATCTGCTCAAGGAGCGGGTCGCCGACGTGGACGAGCTGGTTAGGGCGCTGGGAGAGGTCGCCCGTGGAGGCAGCGTGCTCGACCCCAAGGTCGTCGAGGCGCTCGTCTCGGCCAAGGAGCGCATGGCGCACTCGCCCCTCGCGCAGCTGACCGATCGCGAACGCGAGGTGCTCTCGCACATGGCGCAAGGAGAGAACAACGCGGCGATCGCCAAGTCGCTCTTCCTCACCGAACGCGCCGTCGAGAAGCACATCAACTCCCTTTTCCACAAGCTGGGTCTCACGGAGGAGCCCGACGTGCACCGCCGGGTGATGGCAGTGCTCGCGTTCCTCCGCGAGACCGGCGACGCCTGACATCACTGCGCTCGGCGCGTATCCACGATGAACACCGAGCAAGGCGCGTGGCGCAGGATCATGTTCGGGACGCTGTCGCGAACGTGCCACCGTCCGCCCTGCGCCCCTCGGTTGCCCACCACGATCGTTTCCGCCAGCTCCTCGGCCGCCACCTCACAGATGCGCTCGGCCGGCTCTCCTCGCTCAACGCGAGTGCGGGCCGCGACGTCGGGGAACCGCGTCGCTATCCGAGCCAGGTACGCGGAGGGGTCCGCCGCCCGATCGGGGTCGACCACCGCACGCAGTTCGGACTCGGGCTGCACGTACAGGACCAATAGCTCGGCCCCACGGTCGCGTGCTAGCCGGGCGGCGCTCTCTACGGCCAGATCGGCCGCTGCGGATGTATCCGTTCCTACCAAGACGGTGCTCATCTGGGGCCTCCTCACTCGTCGCCCCGAACGTACGCTCGGGGGAAGGCGGGGACAGCCCGGCCGCCACCACCGTTTCCAGTGGGTAGCACCACCCACCGGCGGTGGTCTCCACTCGCGAACGAAGGCGGGTACCGCCCTTCCGGCCGGGGCTGCGAGGGGGCGACAATCCGGGGCATGACGACGACCATGGAGGGACGGCCTCAGCTGGCCTTGACCCTGGCCATCACAGGCTCGGTCATCGGAACGCTCATCGCCGGGAGCCAGCAGCGTCTCACGATGCGTCATCCGATGGTAGGCGCGGAGGACGCATCGTGAGTCCCGCGACAGCGAAACGCCTTTCGCGCGGGATCATCGGGGTCGCGCTCGTGATGATCGCGATCTCGCTCTTCGTCGGCATCGCGTCCTCCAAGCACCAACAGCCGGGGCGCATCTTCATCGTCGGTGATGCGACCGTCGGTGACGGGCCGCTGGTTCATAAGGCGCTCATCGAACGCCAGACGGAGGGCGAGACGTTCACGGTCGGAGCGGTCAACCCGCAGATCGTGATCGCGTTGGTCGTCGGTCTGCTCTGGATGATCACCGGATCGCTGATCGTGTCGCGCCAGCCGCGGAACGCCGCGGGCTGGATCTTCCTCGCGATCGGTGTTGCCCTCCCTCTCAGTGGCATGGCCACCACGCTCGCCGTGACGGGTGTGAAGACCGTTGCCGCCTCGGTGCCGCTGGTCGGTCTCTGGGCGGTCGTCAACGAATACAGCTCCCTTCCGGTCGTCCTGCTCCCCCTGCTCTTCCTGCTCTTCCCCGACGGACGGCCGCCCACGCCTCGCTGGCGATGGGCCGAGCGTGCTTTGTTCGCGGGGCTCGCGATCGCCATCGTGGGGTTCACGCTGTCCCCGGGGCCACTGAACAACCTCGTCGACCCCGGCATCCTGTACGAGAACCCGATCGGGATCCCCGCGTTCGCCGGCGTGTCCGACGCGATGACGACGATCGGCGTCGTGTTGTGCCTCATCGCCGGCTTCTCCACGGTCTTCGCGGTCCGAGGTCGCTTCAAGCGCTCGACGGGCGAGGAACGCCAACAGCTCCGCTGGCTCGTGTTCGTAGCGACGACCGCCGGGATCTTGTTCACGATCCTCTTCGGGATCACCGTCCCCGGCGATGTCATCGGCCCGGTGTTCGGAAGCTTGCCGATCTTCGCCGTCCTCTTCCTCCTCCTGGCCGTCGTGATCGCGTTCGGCGTTCCCGGCGCCTACCTGGTCGCGATCTTCCGATACGGGCTGTGGGAGCTGGACGTCGTGGTGCGCAAGACGATCGTGTATGTGGTACTGGCCTTCCTGCTGCTCGGGACCGGGATCGCGTTCGTCTGGTTCATAACCGGACTGTTCGCCTCGACGGCTGCGTCGAACGGAAGGGTGGACCTGCTGGCGGGTGTGGCGATCGGTCTGTTGTTCTGGCCGCTTCGCAAGCTCGCGGTCAGGGTCGCCGATCGTCTCGTCTACGGGGGGCGAGCCACGCCCTACGAGGTTCTGACCTCGTTCGCAGGACGGGTTGGGGAGACATATTCGACCGACGACATCTTGCCCCGGATGGCGCAGGTGCTGGCGAAGGGAGTCGGGGCACAAGGGGCGACGGTGTGGCTCCGGGTCGGGAACGAGCTCCGCCCCGCCATGACCTGGCCGGTCGGCGCGCCGGATCCGGCTCCGGTGAGGCTGACCGCAGACGCTTTGCCAGTGATCTCCGATCAGCACGCGTCCGAGGTGAGAGATCAGGGCGAGCTCTTGGGCGCGCTCTCCGTGGCGATGTCCGCCTCGGATCCGATGACGCCCGGGAAGGAAAGGCTGGTCCGCGACCTAGCGTCACAAGCCGGACTGGTCCTCCGAAACGTACGCCTGATAGAGGAGCTCCGGGCGTCGCGACAACGACTGGTCACCGCGCAGGACGAGGAGCGGCGCAAGCTCGAGCGCAACATCCACGACGGAGCGCAGCAGCAGCTGGTCGCCCTCGCGGTCAAGCTCCGGTTAGCGGACACGTTGATGGAACGCGACCCCACGAAGGCCCACGAGCTGATGACGCAGCTGCAAGCAGAGACCCACGATGCGTTGGAGGATCTGCGCGACCTCGCACGTGGGATCTATCCGCCGCTGCTCGCGGACAAGGGATTGCCTGCCGCACTCGAGGCCCAGGCCAGGAAGGCGGCCGTGCCGACAACGGTGGTCGCCGACGGCGTGACTCGGCACTCGCAGGACGTGGAGGCCGCGGTCTACTTCTCCTGTCTGGAGGCGATGAGCAACGTCGCGAAGTACGCCTACGCGGCCAGCGCATCCATCGAACTGACCCAAGCCAACGGCCACCTCACATTCGTGGTCAAGGACGACGGGCGGGGGTTCGATACGCAGGCCAACGGCTACGGAACGGGGCTGCAGGGGATCGCGGATCGGCTCGATGCGATCGGCGGAACGCTGTCGGTAGCCAGCCGAACGGGAGCTGGGACGACGATCACCGGCACGGTGCCGGAGGCGGTGGAACGATGAAAGGGAGTCGCTGGACCCGTTGGCTGGCGCTTGGGATCTGGCTCGTCACGCTCCTCCTGTTGTTGCTCGCCGTCATCCTGTCGATCGGCGACCCGGCGAACGAGGTGAAGGACCTGCCGTTCGCCCTCGGCTTGGGGGTCGGCATGCTGGCCTTCGGCACGATCGGCGCGGTCCTCGCGACCCAGGCACCGAGGAACCCGATCGGATGGCTCTACGGGCTCGCCGCGTTCGGCGTGGTCCTCAGCGTGAGCGCGGAGCAGTACGCCATCCGAGGGCTCGAGGACCTGACCAACCTGCCGGCCGTTCCGTACATCTACTGGTTGCACCAGGTCATCACCCCGATCGCGATGTCGCTCATCCCGATCGCGCTCGTTCTCTTCCCCGACGGCCACCTCCTCTCTCGGCGCTGGCGTCCGATCCTGTGGTCCCTGTTCGCCGCGGCGGTGCTGGGATCGTTCGCGTCGGCGTTCTTCGAAGACATGTTTCAGGTCGGCGAGTCCGCGTACGTGAGGAACCCGTTCAGCATCGGATCCGGAGCTGGCGATCGTCTCTGGCCACTGCTGATCGGCCTGCTGCTGGTGGGGATCGTGGGATCGCTCTCGTCGGTGATGATCCGATACCGCAGGTCCGAGGCAGAGCAGCGCCAGCAGCTCCGTTGGCTGGCCGCCGCCGTGCTGGTCATCGGCGTCGCGGGTGTCGTTGCGCTCGCGATCGGCTTCCTGCCGCCAACCGATGTGACCGGGATCCTGAGCGCCGTCGCAGGCTATGTCATGTTGGCCGCCGCAACGATCGGACTCCCCGCCGCGACCGCGGTCGCGATCCTGCGGTACCACCTCTACGACCTCGACCTGGTCGTGAAGAAGACGGTCGTGTTCACGATCGTGGCGGTATTCCTCACTGGCCTCTACATAGCGGCTCTGGCGT
>CAVPIB010000013.1:0-12469 GCA_963704885.1 uncultured Actinomycetes bacterium
GTTGTTTTCGACCGGCGTGGCCGAAAGGTCGAGTCTTTGACCTGGGCGGCAGCCATCTGTGCCGAGCCGATGGTCAGGACGAGCGAACCTGCGAGCGTGGCGGGAAGCCTGCGGAAGATCGTCATCGGGCGGATTCTCGCAACCCCAGGCCCGGGCGGCAACCGCATCGTCCGGCCGCGCGGTCAAAGCGGCGCTTCTGAGCCGGCCGATGGGGCCGGGGTGCTGAGTCCGCCGGGAGGTCGCCGATGGATGCATGAACTCCACGGACGGTTCCCAGCTGGTTCGTAGGACGTCGACGAGAGAGGGGGCGTGACCACGACGACCGGTCGGCCCTTGGGCCGTGGCGATCGCTCGACATAGCCGGCGACGGTCCACCTCAGCATCTCTTCACCGAGCACCAGCCAGGGCGCGCCCTCCCGAAGAAGGAACACCCCGTCGGGCAGATCGTCGAGAGGCGCCTCGTGGTGGGGCTGTCCGCGCGTCATCTGATCCACCCGCTCGGCGTGCAGCTGCGCGTCGATCGCATCGGCGCCGACCTGGCCGGCGTGGAGAGGGCGCCAGATCTCGGCGAACCTCTTGTAGTCCTCATTGCGGCACTGGGCGCAGGGGCGATGCCCGGCAGCGAACGCGGTCGCCTCATCTAAGAAGAACAGCTCGGTGAAGCGACCCGGCTGCATCAAGGGGTGGCGATGCCAGCCTCGGAATCGCAGCCGGCACGTGATCCAGCGCTTGCCGTTGTACCGGCGTCGTATGCGCGCGACCTCGTCGTGCAGACAACCGCGGTTCCCGTAGACGAGTCCGCGCGCCGGATCGGCGATGAACTTGCCGAGCGGCGTGACCCGGTTCTGCAGGGGCATCTCGACGTCACCGATACATCATCAGAGGGTCGGGGACAGCCGGTACCGAAGCTCCACGAGCCCCGTTGAGTAGGACTTGGCGTGGATCAGATCGGCCGCGGCCGGCCCCGTGTCGCTGAAGAGCCGGACGCCGGCGCCCAGCAAGACCGGCACCACGAACAGGATCAGCTCGTCGATCGCCTGGGCGCTTAGGAACTGGGCCACTAGCCGCGCACCCCCGACCAGGAAGATCTCGCGCTCCGACTCCCTGATCGACGCCACCACGTCGGCCACCGGGCCGCTGACGAAGCGCACGGTCGCTCCCTCAGGAGTCGGGAGTTCCCGATGGGTGAAGACCCAGGTCGACCGCGTCCCGTACGGCCACTCGCCGCGCGCCACGTCCTGTTGGTACGTGGTGGCCCCCATGACCACGGCGTCGACCTCCGACATGAACCGTCCGAAGCCGTGATCCTCGCCCTCGACGTTGAAGCGCTCGAGCCACGCGACGCCGCCCTTTGCATCGGCGATGAAACCGTCCAGGCTCGCCGCGATGTAGAGCACGATCATCCCCAGGGGCCGCCGGCCCACATCAGGATCCCCGCCACGCGAGACCCCAGCAGCCCGTTCCACGTGGCGAGGGTAGCGCGAGCAGGATCGGCTTCTCAGACTCCCGAGTGATCAGGGCATCCCACCGTTCCGACGGGCTACGTTCGGATGGTCAGATAGAGCCATCCATGAGCTTGACGAGCCGATGTCCTTTGGGACAACGAAACCTCCAGAGTCCCGACTCATGAAGAGCGGCCTGCGTGCCGACCATTGCACTATGAGAGAACCGATCCCGTTCCTTCGAGAGGCCGCTGTAACTATCGTGCCCCAGCTCTCGGACGAGCAGCTCGAACGCATCGGCGGCGAGCTCGCCTCGCAGAGCAACCCTTTCCTGCTGGTCAGCCGGGTGAGCGACTGCACGGCGTTGATCCAGGGGATCCCGGTAACCGCCGAGTCGCCGCACGAAGCCGACGCGCTCACGTGGGACATCGTCCACAGCCATGTGAGCGCAGCCTTGTGCGAACCGTGGGACTGGGACACGACCGTCACCGCGATCGACGTCCGATCGGCCGACGGGGCCCTCGCCTCCTAGCGCGAACCCGTAGCCGGACCTCGATACGGAAGCGTCGCAGAGCCGGAGCGGGGATTCGAACCCCGGACCTACCACTTACGAGGCGGTTGCTCTACCACTGAGCTACTCCGGCGGCGGCTGCCGAGTCTACCGAACGGGTGCTGGCACCACGGGAGGAGCGGCGGTCTGCACGGTCGTCGAGTTGAGCCTCCATCAGCGATGATGCCCTCCATGAGCTCCGGCGTAAGCGTCAACACCCAGGGGCAGGTCGGCCGTGTGATGGTGGGAACCGACCGATCGGAGACCGCCGAGCGCGCCGTCCGGTGGGCCGCCTCGTTCGCGGAGCTGTACGCCGCGGACCTCCACATCGTTCAGGTGATCCTGCCGAGCCACCCGTCTGACACCGAGTTCGGAGCCGCCGAGGCAACACGCGCTCGCGGTGCTGCCGACGAACTTCAGACCTACGCCACCCAGATCGCCGGCGAACGCGGCAAGGCCCACGTGGTGATCGACGACGACCCCGCGATGGCCATCGTGCACGCCACCGAGGAGCACTCGATCGACGTCCTGGTGGTGGGCAACGCGGGGATGGCGGGCCGCAAGGAGTTCTTGCTGGGGAACGTCCCCAACCGGATCAGCCACAATGCGCGCTGCACGGTGATCATCGTGAACACGGCGGCTGACGGACAGGCGGCCGCGACCGGCGTTTCGCGCGCACCTGCGTCGATCCGCTCAAGCGCCGTCGAGGTCGAGACCGAGCCGCACCTGGTCGCGCGCGGCACCAAGATCGCGAGCGTCTTCGCCAAGCACGGACTGAAGGAGCTGTTCGGCCGGCCCGACGAGGAGGGATCGGTCGGCAAGGTCCGTCAGGCTAAGCGCCTGCGCTCTGCCCTGGAGGAGCTGGGGCCGACGTTCGCCAAGATCGGGCAGATCCTGTCCACGCGGCCAGACCTGCTGCCCCCGGAGTTCATCCAGGAGCTGGCCACCCTGCAGGACGACGTGCCACCGCTCCCCGAGGAACAGGTGGTCCGGGTCATGGAGCAGGAGCTGGGAGTGCCGTGGGAGGACGTTTTCGATCACATCGAACCCCAGCCGTTGGCCGCGGGAACCATCGCGCAGGTGCACCGGGCGGTGCTGGCCAACGCCGAGCGAGTCGTGATCAAGGTCCAGCGCCCCGACGCCAAGGAGCAGATCGAGCAGGACCTGGCACTGCTCGAGGTCTTCGCGGAGAAGGTGAGCCACCGCCCCGGGCTCAAGCAGGTGATCGACATGGAGGCGGTGTTCATCCATCTGTCCGAATCGCTGCACCGAGAGCTGGACTTCCGCCAGGAGGCCGGGAACATGCGTCGCCTGGCGGCTGTGATCGAGCCGTTCAGCCGGCTGCGGGTTCCCGAGGTGCACGGTGATTACTCCACGTCGCGCTTGTTGGTGATGCGCGACGTCGCCGGCGGTCCCCTCTCGTCGGCCCCTGAGGGTGGCCCGCGCAGAGAGGCGGCGCGGCAGCTGCTGGAGTCGTTCTACAAGCAGATCCTGGTCGACGGCTTCTTCCACGCGGATCCGCATCCGGGGAACCTCATGTGGCAGCCCGAGGAAGAGCTCCTCTACTTCTTGGACCTGGGCATGGTCGGCGAGGTGGGCCCCGAGATGCGCGAGCAGATGATGCTGCTGCTCATGGCCTTCTGGCAGGAGGACGTGGGTTTCCTGACCGACGTATCTCTGATGCTCGCGGGCGCGATCGATCGCAGTGATCTGGACGTCGACGCGTTCAGCGAGGAGATCGGCGAGCTGATGGCCAAGAACCGCACGGCCTCGCTCAAGGACATCCAGCTGGGACCCGTGCTGCAAGAGATGACCGAGATCTCGCTCCGACACGGGGTGCCGCTGCCTGCATCGCTCACGTTGACCGGCAAGGCGCTCGCCCAGATGCAGCTGGCCGCGGCCGAGCTGGATCCCGAGCTGGATCCGTTCGACGTGGCAGGGAGCTTCCTGATGCGCAGCGTGATGAGGGACATGGGCACCAAGTTCGACCTGAAGGCGATCTTCTACCAGACCCAGAAGTTCAAGGTGCGCGCGATGCGGGTGGTCGAGGCCGTGGAGCGCCTTATCGGCGCCAGACCGGGCCAGAAACTCGAGGTCAACTTCCGTGCTTCCACGCTTGAGACGACGATCCGGCGCGCGGGAAGACGCCTCGCCCTGGGCCTGACTGCAGGTGCCGCGATCCTGGCGACGTCGCTCTCGGCTTTGTCCGCGCGTGTCGCCGGCTGGGTACCCGCGGCGTTCGGGGTCGTGGCAGGCCTGCTCACGCTGGCGCTGGTCGTCGACCTGGTCCGGCGGCGCGACTAGTCCAGCTCAGACTAGTCAGCCGGCCGAAGATCACGGCTCGTCGAGCTTCGCCTCCGTCCCTTTCGTGGTGATCGTCGTGGGTTCTGGCGTCGTGGCGCCGCCCTTCTTCCTCACCGAGCGCATGACGACCTTCTCGAGCACGAAGGCGATCACCGCCATGATCACGCCAACGGCCCAGCGTTCGAACCGGCGGATCCCTTTCGGCTTCTTTGTCGTCACGCGCCCGGTCACGCGGGCACCTCGGCATCCGACAGACGGAGTCGCCCCTCGATCGTGGTGCCGCGTCCCGGCGACGATGTGACCACGAGCTCGCCGTCCTGGGCGCCCAGTCGGTCGGCCATCCCCTGCAACCCGGAACCGCCGACGCTGGATACCGGATCGAAACCGCGACCATCGTCCGCAACGATGAACGTGAGCACGCGATCGCGTTCGGCGAGCGACACGGTCACCGACGACGCGTCCGCGTACTTGGCCACGTTCTGAAGCGCCTCCAGGCAGGAGAAGTACACGGCGGCCTCGACCTCCTGCGGGTAGCGACCTATCCCGTCGGCCTCGATCTGCACCGGCAACCCACTCTTGCGGCCCTGCGCCGCGAGTGCGGCGGCGAGACCCTTGTCGGCCAGGAGCGGTGGGTAGATGCCTCTCGCTAGGTCCCGCAGGTCCTCCAATGCGGAGTTCGTCTCACCCTGGAGCTGAGCGAGCAACTCGTGAGCTTGTGTCGCATCGCGTTCGACCAGGCCATCCGCCAGCCGCAGCTTCACCGACAGGGCCACCAACTGTTGCTGCGCGCCGTCATGGATGTTGCGCTCGAGCTTGCGACGCTCCTCGTCCTGGGCCGAGACCAGCCGGCGCTGCGCCGCCTTCAGGTCTTCGAGCCGGGCCTTGAGCTCTTCGGTCAAGCGAACGTTCCTCAGCACCAGCCCGGCCTGGGACGCCAGGCCGGCGATCAGCTTCTCATCCGCCGCGGAGACCGGATCGCTCGCCGGCTTGCGGACGGCGAGCGCACCCAGCAGCTCACCGCCCTGTTCGACCGGATAGACGCGGTCGGCGCCCTCGATCGATGGCATCGCGCCGTTCGCCAGAGGTATCGCCGATGCGCCGCCCGCGTCGGGTGGCCAGGCCGCCACATCGCGCAGCTCCCGGTCGACCGCGAGCCAGACGTCGGCCCGATCGGCGCCGACCCCTTCGCCCAGGATGCGGGCCATACGAGGCAGGACGTCTTCGTCGGCGTATGCCTCCCCCACTCGCTCGGAGAACTCGGAGAGGACCTCGTACGGTGTCGCGCGCTTGCCGTACACCAAACGGTTCGCGAAGCGACCGGCGCGGCTGCGTATCGGGAAGATCAGTAACCCGATCGCCAGGCCGATCAGCACTTGCCAGGCATCTACGCCCGACCCTGAGCCGCGTCCGAGCACGATGGTCGGCAGAGCGATCGCCACCATCAGGTAGAAGGCCGTCACCGCCACGACCACCGTAGCGAAGATCACGGTCTTCTTGATCACGACGTCAAGGTCGTACAGGTGGAACCGAAGGACAGCGATGCCGATGGACAGCGGGAACATCAGGAACGCAACACCGCCGATCACCGAACTCAACAGCGTGTCCTGGCTGGAGAAGCTGGTGCTGGTGATCGCCAGGAGCGCAGCCACGAGACCGAACACGACCCACTTGATCTGTTGGCGTTCGAGGCCTGACGACCTCCGGAAACGGAGGACCAACGAGACGATCGAGGCCCCGAAGATGGCGGGGAACAGGATGCCGATCACCGGATCCAGGTTGGGGAAACCTCCGATAGCGTCGACGTAGAAGGGGTTCTTTACCCCGACGTCGGCCGAACCCGTCAGGACCTCTTGGCCGAAGGCGAGATTCATCGCCAAGATCACGATGAACGCGGCGATGAACCACAGCAACGGGCGCCATCTCCTCGATGGAAGGCGGCCGTCCGGGAACAGCAGCGGCAGGAGGAACACCATCAGCAGGATCCCGAACATCCACCCGGCGCTGTTCAGGAAGCCGCACACTACGACCAACCATCCCTCGGTGCCGTGCGTCACCGCGTAGGTGAACCACTCTCCGCTGAGGAAGGACAGAGCGGTGAAGAACGACGACCACATGAGCAGAAGCCCGATGGTGTTCCGCCGGTCGCGGCTCACGATGAGCGCGCCCACAGCGCCGAACATCGAGAAAGCGATCACGTACGGGATCTGCTCGGCAAGGGACTCGCCGTTGAGCTCGACGAGGACCATGCTGGCCGTCGCCACCACAAGGAAACCGGCGAAAGCCACCCAGGGCCACCGCGCGGGGCGCAACGACAACTCAGGAGATGACGACAAGGAAGACCTCCACGGGTTCCTCCCGGCCCTTCACGTACCGCGACCCGACCGGCTCGCATTCGACCTTCGGCGCCGCCGCGACCGTCGACGCGGCCGCGACGATCTCGCCGCCCTTTGCCTCGGACTGCAACCGCTGGGCGATGTTCACGGCGTCGCCCACCACCGTGTACTCGAGGCGGCCGCCCCCTCCGACCGTCCCGGCGATCACCAGACCGGTGTTCACGCCGATCCCGACCTCGAGCTCCGGAACGTCTGCGTCCCAGCCCTGCGCGTTCAGCTCCGCTTGGCGCTCTTGCATGGCGATCGCGCAGCACAGCGCCCGCTCCGCGTGATCGGATGTGGGCTCAGGAGCTCCGAAGACGACCATCACAGCATCCCCCTGGAACTTGTCGATCATGCCGCCCATCGACAGGACCACCTCCGCCATCGCGGTGAGGTGTTTGCCGACGACCGTCGCGACGACTCGCGCGGGGAGGCGTTCGGCGAGCGTCGAGAACCCTCGGATGTCCGAGAACAGGACGCTCACCTCGACCTCCTGCGGCTCGATCGCCATCTCGGGATGCGCCGCGAGCCGATCTGCCAGCTGTTGTGGGACGAACGACGCAAGCGTCTTGCGGGAGGTCGTCTGTTCCACTACCGCGGCGTGCAGGCGCTTGAACTCGTCGACGAGTCCCGAGCCTGCACCGTCGCCGGCCATCCGCTTGAACAGCGCGGTGACCTGTGAATCGACGGCCTCCTGGGTGGTCTCTAGCGTCTCTGCGATCTCGGCGTACCCGAGGCCCTTGGCCATCATGTCGAGCAACTCGCGCTCACGCTCGACCGTGTCGCCGCGGCCCGACAGGCGCTCGGCGATCGTCGGATCCACGGTGCTGCCTCCCGCGTGAACCTCACGGATCGCACGCGCCAGCTCGTCGCCCTGCGAGATGCGGTCCTTCAAGAGGTACGCCAGGCCGCTGTGACCGCCCCCGAGCAAAGCGAGGGCGTACGCCTCGTCGTCGTGGGCGGATAGAACGACCACGCCGGTATCGGGGTGCGAGGAGCGGATCGCGTGCGCGCAATCGATCCCCTCAAGCTGGAAAGACGGCGGCATCTTGATATCGGTGACGACGACGTCGGGTGTGTGCTCCGCTGCGGTCTCCAGCAGCGAGGGCGCGTCTACCGCGACCCCGACCACCTCGATGTCGTCGTATGAGTCCAGCAGCGCTCGGACGCCCTCGCGTACTAGGACATTGTCCTCCCCCAGCACGACCCGGATGCTCATCCTGCTTCCTCCGACCGCTCGATGCCCGCGTGTACCATCCGCGCATGATCCGCGTTGTGTTCGCCGAGGATAACTACCTGGTCAGGGAGGGGACGGCGGCGCTGCTGGCGACGTCTGACCAGGTCGAGCTGGTGGGGACAGCGACCACGCGCGACGAGCTGCTGTCGGCCGTGGAGGAACACTCCCCCGACGCCGTCCTGACGGACATCCGCATGCCCCCGACGGGAACGAACGAGGGCATCGAAGCCGCGAAGACGATCCGCGCCGCGCATCCCACGATCGGCGTGGTCGTGCTTTCGCAGTTCGTCGAGGAGGACTACGCGTTCGACCTGCTGAAGGACGGCGCCGCCGGGCTCGGCTACCTCCTGAAGGAGCGGGTGGCCGACGTCGACGAGCTCGTACGGGCGCTGGGAGAGGTCGCGCGGGGCGGAAGCGTGCTCGATCCCAAGGTCGTCGAGGCGCTGGTCTCGGCGAAGGAGCGGATGGCGCACTCGCCGCTCGCGCAACTGACGGACCGCGAACGCGAGGTGCTCTCGCACATGGCGCAAGGAGAGAACAATGCGGCCATCGCCAAGTCGCTCTTCCTCACCGAACGCGCCGTCGAGAAGCACATCAACTCCCTCTTCCACAAGCTGGGTCTCACGGAGGAGCCCGACGTGCACCGCCGGGTGATGGCGGTGCTCGCGTTCCTCCGCGAGACCGGCGACGCCTGACATCACTGCGCTCGGCGCGTATCCACGATGAACACCGAGCAAGGCGCGTGCCGCAGGAGCATGTTCGGGACGCTGTCGCGAACGTGCCACCGTCCGCCCTGCGCCCCTCGGTTGCCCACCACGATGGTGTCGACAAGCTCCTCGGCCGCCACCTCGCAGAGGCGCTCGGCGGGCTCTCCCTGCTCCACCCGGGTGCGGGCCGCGACGTCGGGGAACCGTGTCGGGATCCGAGCCAGGTACGCGGAGGGGTCCGCCGCCCGATCGGGGTCGATGACCGCACGCAGATCGGACTCGGGCTGGACGTACAGAACCAATAGCTCGGCCCCACGGTCGCGTGCTAGCCGGGCGGCGCTCTCTACGGCCAGATCGGCCGCTGCGGATGTATCCGTTCCTACCAAGACGGTGCTCATCTGGGGCCTCCTTACTCGTCGCCCCGAAAGTACGCTCGGGGGAGGGCGGGGACAGCCCGGCCGCCACCACCGTTCCCAGGGGGTAGCACCACCCACCGGCGGTGGTCTCCACTCGCGAGCGAAGGCGGGTACCGCCCTTCCGGCTGCGGCTGCGGAGAGGCGACAATCTCAGCTATGACAACGACCACAGAGGGACGGCGGCGGCCGACTTGGGCGCTCGGCGTCACCGCCTCGGTCATCGGAAGGCTCATCGATCGGAGCGAGCTGCGTCTCGGGATCCGTCATCTTCCTGTGGAAATGGAGCGCGCATCGTGAGTCCTACGACCGCGAAACACCTTTCGCGCGCGATCATCGCGGTCGCACTAGCGATGATCGCGATCTCGCTCATCGTCGGCGCCACGTCATCCAGGCACCAAGAGCCGGGGCGGATCTTCATAGTCGGTGATGCGTCCGTCGGTGATGGCCCGCTGGTCCACGAAGCGCTCATCGATCGTCAGACGGAGGGCGAGACGTTCGCTATCGCGGCGGTCAACCCGCAGATCGTGCTCGGGTTGATCGTCGGTCTGCTCTGGATGATCACCGGGTCGCTGATCGTGTCCCGCCAGCCGCGCAACACCGCGGGCTGGATCTTCCTCGCGATCGGTGTTGCCCTCCCTCTCAGCGGTATGGCCTCCACGCTCGCCGTGACGGGTGTGAAGACCGTTCCCGCCTCGGTGCCGCTGGTCGGTCTCTGGGCGGTCGTCAACGAATACAGCTTCCTTCCGGTCGTCCTGCTCCCCCTGCTCTTCCTGCTCTTCCCCGATGGGCGGCCGCCCACGCCTCGCTGGCGTTGGGCCGAGCGTGCGTTGTTCGCGGGGCTCGCGATCGCGATCGTGGGGTTCACGCTGTCCCCGGGGCCACTGAACAACCTCGTCGACTCCGGCATCCTGTACGAGAACCCGATCGGGATCCCCGCGTTCGCCGGCGTGTCCGACGCGATGACGACGATCGGCGTCGTGCTGTGCCTCATCGCCGGCTTCTCCACGGTCTTCGCGGTCCGAGGTCGCTTCAAGCGCTCGACGGGTGAGGAACGCCAACAACTCCGCTGGCTCGTGTTCGTCGCGACGACCGCCGCGATCTTGTTCACGTTCCTCTTCGGGATCACCCTCCCCGGCGATGCCATCGGCTGGGCATTCGGAAGCTTCCCGATCTTCGCGATCCTCTTGCTCCTCCTGGCCGTCGTGATCGCGTTCGGTGTCCCCGGCGCCTATCTGGTCGCGATCTTCCGATACGGGCTGTGGGATCTGGACGTCGTGGTGCGTAAGACGGTCGTGTACGTGGTGCTGGCCATCCTGCTGCTCGTTACGGGGTTCGCGTTCGTGTGGTTCGTGACCGGACTGTTCGCCTCGGCTGCGGCGCCGAACGGGAAGGTCGATCTGCTGTCCGGTGTGGTGATCGGTCTCTTGTTCTGGCCGCTCCGGAAGATCGCGGTCAAGATCGCAGATCGGTTCGTCTACGGAGGGCGAGCGACCCCGTACGAAGTGTTGACCTCGTTCGCGGGGCGCGTCGGCGAGACCTATTCGACGGACGACATCCTGCCTCGGATGGTGCAGGTGCTGGCGAGGGGGGTCGGCGCAGAAGGCGCCACGGTGTGGCTCCGGGTCGGGAACCAGCTGCGCCCCACGATGACATGGCCTGACGACGTAGCGAGACCGGCGTCGGTGAGCCTGTTAGGCGACACGTTTCCCGCGATCCCCGATCAGCACGCGGCCGAGGTTCGCGATCAGGGCGAGCTCTTGGGTGCGCTCTCAGTGGTCATGCCGGCCTCGGATCCCATGACGCCGGGGAGGGAACGACTCGTCCGCGACCTCGCGTCGCAGGCCGGCCTGGTGCTTCGCAACGTGCGGTTGATCGAGGAGCTCCGCGCGTCGAGACAACGGCTGGTTGCCGCTCAGGACGAGGAGCGGCGCAAGCTCGAACGCAACATCCATGATGGAGCGCAGCAACAACTCGTGGCGCTGGCCGTGAAGCTCCGACTGGCGGACACGTTGATGGAACGCGACCCGACGAAGGCGCATGCGCTGATGACGCAGCTCCAAGGAGAGACGCACGGGGCCCTCGAAGATCTCCGCGACCTGGCGCGTGGGATCTATCCGCCGCTGCTCGCGGACAAGGGATTGCCCACCGCGCTCGAGGCCCAGGCGAGGAAGGCCGCGGTGCCCACCACGGTGAGCGCGGATGGGATCGGCGCGATACGCGCAAGACGTCGAGGCCGCGGTCTACTTCTCCTGCCTGGAGGCGATGAGCAACGTGGCGAAGTACGCGGAGGCAACCGAAGCCTCCGTTGGCCTCACGCAGGCAGACGGTCACCTCACCTTCGTCGTGGCGGACGACGGGCGGGGGTTCGATCCGCATGCCACCGGCTACGGAACGGGGCTGCAGGGGATCGCGGACCGGCTCGATGCGATCGGTGGAACGCTGTCGGTCGTCAGTCGAATTGGGGCTGGAACGACGATCACCGGCTCCATTCCGGCGGTAGCGGAACGATGAGGGCGAGCCGCTGGACCCGTTGGCTGGCGCTCGGGATCTTGCTCGCGACGCTGGTGCTGATGGCGCTCGCGTTCGTCCTGTGGATCGGCAACCCGGTGAACGAAGGGGTCGACCTGCCGTTCGCCCTCGGCCTGGGGGTCGGCATGCTGGCGTTCGGCACGATCGGTGCGATCCTCGCGACCCAGGCACCGAGCAACCCGATCGGATGGCTGTATGAGCTCGCCGCGTTCGGGGTCGTCCTCGCCGTGGCGACGGAGCAGTACGCGATCCGAGGGCTCGAGGACCTGACCTCGCTGCCGGCCGTTCCCTACGCCTATTGGCTGAACGCGGCGGTCACTCCCATAGCGATCTCGCTCATCCCCATCGCGCTCGTGCTCTTCCCCGACGGCCACCTCCTCTCTCGACGCTGGCGTCCCATCCTCTGGGCGCTGCTGGCCGCCGCCGTGGTGGGGTCGTTCGCGTCGGCGTTCCTCGACGAGGTGTTTCCGGTCGGCGGCGTCGCGTACGTGAAGAACCCGTTCAGCATCGGATCGGGAGGTACCGACCGTCTGTGGCCCTTCCTGGCCAGCCTGCTCCTCGTGGGGATCATGGGATCGCTCTCGTCGGTGGTGATCCGATACCGCAGGTCCGAGGAAGAACAACGCCAGCAGCTCCGGTGGCTGGCAGCCGCCGTGCTTGTCATCGGCGTCGCGGGTGTCGTCGCGTTCGCGATCGGCTTCCTGCCGCTCCCCACCGATGTGAGCGCGATCCTGAGCGCCATAGCGGGGTATGCCATGTTGGTCGCCGCAACGATCGGGCTCCCCGCCGCGACAGCCGTGGCGATCCTGCGGTACCACCTCTACGACCTCGACCTGGTCGTGAAGAAGACGGTCGTGTTCACGATCGTGGCGGTGTTCCTCACCGGCCTCTACCTCGCGGCTCTGGCGC
>CAVPIB010000014.1:0-31620 GCA_963704885.1 uncultured Actinomycetes bacterium
ACGACCTACGTACGCTCTCTCGGGACTAAGCTCTGTGCCGCGCCGCTGTGGTGGAACTGGTAGACACGCGTGGTTTAGGACCACGTGGGCTAGCGCCCGTCCGCGTTCGAGTCGCGGCAGCGGCACAAGGGCGCGTACGCGCCTTCAGACGGCGCGCAGCCGCGCGTCGGTCGCCGACTCTAGGGGCCTCACTTCGCATGGAAGCACGATCACGAACCGCGCCCCGCCGCCTTCGCGATCCTCGATCTCGGCGGTCCCGCCATGCAGTTCGGCGAACCGCCGCACGAGCGACAGACCGATGCCCACGCCGCGACCGGCCGCGGTGGGTCCCTGACGGAACGGATCGAACAGCGTCGACTTGAGCTCCTCTGGAACGCCGGGACCTTCGTCCTCGATGACGAGGACGATCCCGCCCTGCCCCTCGCGCACGGTTACATGCACCGGCGTCCCGCCCGGCGTGTGACGAGCCGCGTTCACCAACAGGTTCTCCACGATCCGCTCCACCTTGGCAGGGTCGACGTTCGCCAAGAGCGGGTCCGCCTCGATGCGGACCGGGTGGGTGTCCATGCCGGGCGCCTCGCGCGCGATCCGCCGCACCATGTCGCCGATGTCCGTGGGCTCCCGCTCGGGCTGTATCTGACCGCGATCCAGTCGCTCCAGATCCAGCATGTCGTCCACCAGGCGGTTCATCTTGCGCCCGCTCTGCTCGATCATCTGATACAGGCTCTCAACCTCGTCGGCCGTGAGCTGAAGCTCCTCGCCGCGGCGAAGCGTGGACATGGCGCCGATGATCCCGGCGAGCGGCCCTTTGAGGTCGTGCGACACCGCGTGTAGCAGGGTGTCCTTGACGTCGTTCAGCTCGCGCAGCCCGCTCGAGACTCGATGCTCCTTCTCAGCCCGTTGCGTCTGCTCATCGACAGACTCCTTCAGCGTCGCGAGGAGCTGAACGACCACAACGAAGAACGCGAATTGCACGAGGGAGTTCCAGTACGGGGCGACGCCGCCCTGGGAGCCGGGACCGAAGAGATCCGCCACGAGCCCGGCGGCAGCGGCCACGGCGGCCGCGGCGACACCGGCGCGACGACCCAGGTTCCAAGCCACCAGTCCGATCGGCATCAGATAGAAGAGCGACAGGGAGAACCTGAGGTCGGTCTTGACGTCGAGAACGGCGACGGTGGCCATGAACGTGATCCCGATCGTGAACACCAGCCGGGGGGATCTCCCATCGAAGAACCCCTGGGTCCGATGCAGCTCACGGCGCGGCGGTTGCGCCGTGGCTTCAGCCTCTCCGGTTGCGCCCATCAATGATGCGTCGGCGGGTCGCGCCGCTACCTTGAGTCGGGTAGACATCCGATGTGATGGGCTCCAGGATGGCCTACTTGCCTGCTCAGGGGGCCTGCCCGGCCTCCGCGAGAAGGTCGTGGAGCGCGCGGAACGCCCTTCCGCGATGGCTGATCCGGTCCTTCTGCTCGTCGGAGATCTCCGCCATGGTGTCCTCCCACCCCACGGGCACGAAGATCGGGTCATAGCCGAACCCCCGTTGACCACGGCGCTTGCCCACGAGCGCGCCCTCGCACACCCCTTCGGAGTGCAACACCTCACCACCCGGCCACGCGATGGCGGCGACGCAGCGGTACCGGGCGCTCCGGCCGCCTGCGGGCACTCCGGCGAGCGCCTGCATCAGGGCCTTGAGGTTCCCTTCGTCGGTGGCATCGGGACCGGAGAATCGGGCCGATCGGGGGCCCGGCCTGCCGCCCAGCGCATCCACCTCTATGCCGGAGTCGTCGGCGAGCGCCGGCACGCCGAGCGAATCGGCCACGGCGCGGGCCTTCAGGAGCGCGTTCTCTAGGTAGGTTTCGCCCGTTTCCTCAACGTCGGGCCAGGGTCCTTCATGGTTCTGGATGGTCAACCATTCCACGGGCCAGTCGGCGCAGATCCGGCCGATCTCCCGGAGCTTGTGCGCGTTCTGCGAGGCGATCGCGATCCGCGACGGGAACGACATGGGGCCGGTCAGGCGCCGAGCACCTGCTGCTGGATCTCGGTGAGCTCGGAGATGCCGGCCGAGGCCAGATCCAGGAGCGCGTCCAGGTCGGCGCGGGAGAACGGCGTGCCCTCGGCCGTTCCCTGCACCTCGACGTACGACCCGCCGCCGGTCATCACGACGTTGAAGTCGACATCGGCACCGGCGTCCTCGTCGTAGCAGAGGTCCAGCCGGGCCTGTCCGTCCACGATGCCGACCGAGACCGCGGCGATGCTATCCGTCAGCACGTCGTCGGGGATCAGCCCACGGTCGGAGAGTCCGCGGAGCGCGAGCGCCAGCGCCACGTAGCCTCCCGTGATCGACGCTGTCCGCGTGCCGGCGTCGGCCTGCAGGACGTCGCAGTCGATCGTGATCGTGCGTTCTCCCAATCGCCCGAGATCGGTGACCGAGCGCAGCGAACGCCCGATCAACCGCTGGATCTCCTGGGTGCGACCTCCGGGCCGACCTTTGTTCACCTCGCGCGGCGATCTTTCGGTCGTGGCCCGGGGAAGCATCGAGTACTCGCCGGTGACCCAGCCCTTCCCGGTTCCCTTCAGCCAGCGGGGAACGTCCTCGGAGACGGACGCGGCGATCAACACGCGCGTCTTGCCCATGGACAGCAACACCGAGCCGTCTGCCCACTCCTGGTATCCGAGCTCCCAAGCCACGGGACGGAGCTCGTCGGTCTGCGCGCCCATCGGGGCGTGTCACCCGCCCACCTGCCAGCGACGCCCGCCCCTCGCCACTTCGATCGGGCCATCGAACGCGCCCGAAGCCTCGGCCTTGGAGTCCTCCGGATCGAGCGTCGGCCATATGTGGGTGAGTACCAGGCTCCCGGCTCCCGCTCGCGCCGCGTGCTCCCCCGCCTGTCGGGCCGACATGTGGAACGGGAGCAGGCCGTCGTCGTGCTTCCAGGTGGCCTCGCACAAGAACAGATCGGCGTCCTCCGCCAACTTCACGACCTCGTCGCAGGGCCCGCTGTCGCCCGTATAGGCGAGCGTCTTGCCGCCGGCCTCGATGCGATAGCCCAACGACTGGACGCCGATATGGGTCATCTCGAACGAGCGGATCCGGAAGGGCCCGATCTCGAAGTCCGCGCCGGGCGGCGTCGCCCGTAGATCGAAGCTGGTGGCTGCGACGTCGCGGCCGTCCTCAGACACCAGGCCCGCCATATGGCCCCAGAAGTCTTCGGGCGCGACGAGCGGGATCCCCGGGTCCCCCAGCTCTCCGTAGTGCCGAGCGTAGAAGCACGGGTACACGTCCACGAAGTGGTCGGGATGCGCATGCGTGATCAGCAGCCCGTGGATGTCGGCGATCCCGATGTGCTCCTGGAGGCGGGCGAACGTGCCAGTCCCGGCATCCATCCACAGGTTGAACCCCTCGTGTCGCACCAGGTACCCGCTGGTGGCGCCGGCCGGACGAGGCCAGGTGCCGCCTGAGCCGAGGACGGTCAGCTCCACGAACCGCCCCCAACGGGCGCGGCCTGCGCCGCACGGACCTCGGAGAGCTCGGGGCCCAGGAAGACCTCTGCCACCTGCTGGAACTGCGCCGGATCCCCGGTGGCCAGGAACTCGTGGATGGGCGGACCGGCATCGTCGCGCTGCAGCCCTCGGCCCACGAGCGTGGCGTACACGTCCTTCGCCGTTTCCTCGGCCGAGGAGACCAGCACGACGTCGGGTCCGAGCTCCAGCTGGAGCAGACCCGAGAGCAACGGGTAGTGCGTGCAACCCAGGATCAAGGTGTCTATACCCCTCTCGACCAACGGCACAAGATACCCTCGCGCAGCCTCTCGTAAAGCATCGCTCGTTGTGTCGCCCTGCTCGACACGTTCAACGAAGAGCGGGCACGCCTGTTGATGAAGCTCCACATCGGCGCCCGTTGCGGCCACCGCGCGGTCGTAGGCCCCGCTCTTGACGGTGGCCTCGGTGCCGATCATGCCGAGGACCCCGTTGCGGGTGGCGTGCACCGCGGCGCGCGTGCCGGGGTCGACCACGCCGACCACCGGGATAACGGCCCGACCCAGGATGTCTTCGAGCCCGGACACCTCCACCGAGTTGCACGCGACCACGAGCATCTTCACGTCGCGATGGACCAGGTAGTCCACGATCTCCGACGCGAACCGACGGATCTCTTCGACCGGCCGCGGACCGTACGGGGAACGTGCTGTGTCGCCGATGTAGAGCAGCGGCTCATGGGGCAGGAGGTCGAGGATGGCACGGGCGACGGTGAGACCGCCGACCCCAGAGTCGAACACACCGATCGGACGCGGGTCGCTCACCGGCGAACTACCACCAGAGCGACTCCGCGACGCCCTTCTCGGCCGTCTCGATGTCTTCGGCCCAGGCCTCGGTGGAGAGGTACTTCCAGCCTCCATCGGCCAGCAGGCAGACCACGTCTCCTTGGTCCAGCTCGGCTGCGATCCGCTGCGCGACGTGAACGACCGCGCCGGAGGAGATCCCCGCGAAGATCCCCTCTCGTGACGTCAGTTCCCGGTTGGTTCGAAGCGCATCGGAGGAGTTGACCAGGAACTTCCGGTCGACCTCGGTCGGATCGAAGATCGGCGGAACGAACCCCTCATCGAGCGAGCGGAGCCCATACACCAGGTCGCCGAGTTCGGGCTCCGCGGCGATCACCTGGATGCTCGCGTCGTGGGCGTGAAGACGACGGCCGTTGCCGGTGAGCGTGCCGCCGGTGCCCATCCCCGCCACGAAGTGCGTGATGGTCGGCAGGTCGGCCAGGATCTCCTCGGCCGTGCCCTCTTCGTGCGCGAGCGGATTGGCGGCGTTGCCGTACTGGAATGGCATGAAGTACTTCGGATCTTGCGCCAACCGCCGCGCGACCTCGATCGAACCGTTCGTGCCTTTCTCACCGTCGCTGAACACGATCTCGGCGCCGAACAACCGGAGGAGTCCGATGCGCTCCTGGCTGGCGTTGTCGGGGATCACGACGGTGAGCCTGTATCCCTTGCGGGCGGCGACCATGGCGAGCGAGATCCCGGTATTGCCCGAGGTCGGCTCCAGGATCGTCTTGTCGGGCGTGAGATCGCCCGACGCCTCAGCGACCTCGATCATCTTCTTGGCGATGCGATCCTTGGTGGATCCGGTGGGGTTGCTGCCCTCGAGCTTGGCCCACAGGCGCACCCCGGGCCTCGGGGACATGTGGGGCATGCCCACGAGCGGCGTGTTGCCGATCGCGTCCAATATGTCGTCGTAGCGCACGGGTCCGATTATCCCAGCGACTATCGGAACACCCGGTAGACGATCCCTCGACCCAGGATCGCTAGCCGCCCGCGACGGCGGGGAGGATCGAGACGGTGTCGCCTTCCTTGACCTCGGTCTCCAACGACCCGAGATACCGCACGTCCTCGTCGTTCACATACACGTTGATGAAACGGTGGAGACCGCCGTCCTCCGCGAGCACGTTCTTCGTGATGCCCGGGTACTTGGTTTCGAGGTCGCCGAGCACGTCACGGAGCGTGGCGCCGTCGGCGCCCACCTTCGCCTCGCCGGCGGCGTGCTTGCGCAAGATCGTGGGGAGCTTCACGGTTACGGACATTCGGTCGGTCTCCTTCGTGGTCACTCGGGACGGGCGGACACACCGCAGAACGCTTCGTAGTCGATCAGCTCGGTGATCGTCGGCTCCTTGCCGCACACCGGACAGTCGGCGTCCCAGCGGATCTTCACTTCCTGGAAGTCCATGTGGAGGGCGTCGTAGAGCAGCAAGCGGCCGACCAGCGTGTCCCCCTCGCCGGTGATCAGCTTGATCGCCTCGGTGGCCTGGACCGCACCGATCACGCCCGGCAGCACGCCGAACACTCCGCCCTCCGCACAGCTGGGCACGGTTCCAGGCGGCGGAGGCGAGGGGAACAAACAGCGGTAGCAGGGCGCTTCCTGGCCCGGCAAGAACACCGTTGCCTGACCCTCGAACTGGTAGATCGAGCCGTATACCAACGGCTTGCCCATGAACTGCGTCGCGTCGTTCACCAGGTAACGAACCGGGAAGTTGTCGGTCCCGTCGATAACCACGTCGTAGGGCTCCATCACTTCGAACACGTTGGTGCTGAACAGGAGCGTGTCGTGTCCGACGATGTCGATCGTTGGGTTGATCGCCCGCAGGTGCTCGACGGCCGATTCGACCTTCGAGCGTCCGATATCGGGCGTCGTGTGCAGGATCTGACGCTGCAGGTTGGTCACGTCCACGTGGTCGAAGTCCACGATCCCGAGCTTGCCGATCCCTGCGGCCGCCAGGTACATCGAGACCGGCGAGCCCAAGCCGCCGGCGCCGATAACGAGGACGCTCGCATCCAACAGCTTCCGCTGTCCGGCCCCGCCGACGTTGGGCAGGATGATGTGGCGCGAGTAGCGCTGCACCTGATCCTCGTTGAACATCGGCTTCTGCTCGGTCATATGATCGTCAGCTCCTCTTCTTCCACCTCGCCGTCGCGGATGAAGAACGAGCGGAGTTCGGGCTTATCGCGATCGGCGAGCGACAGGATCATGTAGCGAGCGTCCGGATAGAAGGCCAATCGGCGGTCGGTTTCGGACGGATAGGCCTCGGAGTGCGTGTGCGAGTGGTAGATCGCCCACAGCTCCCACCCGCGCTCGTCCAGCTCGTCGAAGACGTGGAGCTGCTCCTTGCCGTCCAGCCGGTAGGTGGCAGGACTGGCGTCCGCGTTCTTCATGGGGAAGACCTTCACCGGATGGCCGTCGCCGTTGCCCGCGATCACTCCGCAGCATTCGTTGGGGAACTCGCGGAGCCCTTGCTCCACGATCTCCTTGAAGTAGACGCCGTCGAGGTCGGACATGGCCCTTCGTCCTGTGATCGGGGGCGTGCGGAAGGCCCGCCCGTTGCAGGTGCAAATCCTACCAAGGGCGTCGCTTATTCCTGGGCGTCGAGAGTCGGTTGGGAGCTCACCCAGCTCGGGCCGCGCAGCGTTCGCAGAACGGCGGGCAGGATCGTGTCGACCGGCGCGGTGTCGACGCCGAGGTGGTCCGTTCCGCCTATCGCTACGAACTCCGCGTTCGGGATCTCCTCGGCCGCGCGGCGCGCTTGATCGAAGAAGTCGACGTCGTCGGCCGCGACGCAGATCAGGCAACGGACTCCCCAGGCACCGAGATCCACTGAGACCGGTCCCTCTGCCATCGCGGCGCGCCAAGCGGCCTGCATCGCCGCGGCGTCACTTGCCAGGTACACGGCGCGAACGGGCTCCGGATAGCGGCCTGCGATGGCCTCGAACGCCTTGACGAGGGCCTCGATGCCCTGCTCTCGGGACGCGGCCATGGCCTCCCCCACCACGCGGGCGAGCGGGCCATCCGGATCGATCGTGTACGGATGCTGGCCGATGGTGACGAGCGACCGGACACGGCCGGGCGCATGTTCGCCGATCCCGAAGCAGAGCCTCCCGCCCCAGGAGATACCGATGAAGTGCGCGCGCACGATGTCTAGCTCGTCGAGGACCGCCACGACATCGGCGACCCGCAACGGCATCGCGTACGCCTGCGGGTCGTGCGGCTTGTCGCTCCGTCCGTGACCCCGGTGATCCACGTAGACGAGCCGGAACTCCTCGGGGAGCCCCTGCAGCGCTCGGGCGATCGGCGAGCTCCGTACGAACTCCACCGGATCCAGGAATCCCCCAAGTAGCACGACCAAGGTACCTCCGCCGCCGTCGTCCTCGAAGTAGACACGGCTCGCATCCAGAGCGTTCTCGCCGTACGGCATGGACCCTTCGCTGTTCACGCGCCGATGATCGCATCACCTTTGTCGTTACCAGACTGCAACGCGGTCACTGATCGGTCAATCGTGCTTCGAAAGCTCGCGCAAGAGGCGATGCGAACCGAGGCCGTATCCGCACATCGCCGAGCCAGTCCTGCAGCCTGTCGCGCTCCGCGTCGATCAGCCGGTGGGCGGCGGAGGCTACCCACGCCTGAGCACCGCTGAAGAGGCGCGCTCCTTGTGGCGAGAGGCCTCAGGCGGCGGCGACTTCGCGCTGCGGGGCTGCGACCCAACGGCCGGTGTCGTGGTCCCAGGCGAGCGGCAGGCGTCGGCCGTCCAGGAACTCGACGTAGAGCTCGCCACGCCGCTCCTGCTCGCGGAGCTCCGCGAGCTGGGCGTCGTCCACATCGACCTCACGTCGCGCCATCTTCCAATAGACGATGTGATGCTGCATGTCTCGGCCTCCCATGAGGCCATCGTGAGGGACGCGAGGGCGGGCGTCGGGGGTCGAGGGTCCCGCGCCGGACGGGCCCCACGGCAACATGGCGCGGAGGGGAGCCCTTGGCGCGCCGACGACCCGTTGGCTCTAGGCGTCGGCCAGACGGCCTTCCACGGTGATCCGACCGGGCTCCCCGGCCACGACCTGACCGATCTCCGCGAACCCGGCGCCTCGCGCTTCCAAGGCCATCCGCAACGCGTCCGCGTGTCGGGTGGCGATCAGCATGCCGCCGGAGGTCTGGGCGTCGGCCAAGACCAGCTGCTCGGGTTGGGTGAGCGCACCCCAGTCGGTGGTCGGTCCGAGCCACGAGTGGTTACGACGTGTGCCGCCCGACACCACGCCCTGCCGGGCCAGATCGAGCACGCCCGGAAGCAAGGGGACGAGCGCAGCCTCCACCGTGGCGGCCACGCCGCTCGCCTCGAGGAGCTTCCGCAGGTGACCCAGCAGGCCGAACCCCGTGACGTCGGTGGCCGCGGCGGCTCCGGCCTCGACCATCGCTCCGGCCGCGGCGGCGTTCAGCGTGGTCATGGTCCGCACCGCGGCCTCCGCCTGCTCGGGCGTGGCGCTCCCCCGCTTGATCGCCGTCGCGATCAGGCCCGTCCCGATCGGCTTGGTGAGGAACAAGCGCTCACCGGGCGCCGCTGTCGAGTTGCGCATCAGCCGATCGGCATCGGCGAACCCCAACGCGACCATCCCGTAGATCGGCTCGGTCGCGGTGATCGTGTGTCCGCCCACCACGACCGCGCCCGCATCGCCCGCGACGTCCTGACCACCCTGCAGGACCCGGGCGAGGAGCTCGAGCGGAAGGTCGTCAACGGGCCACCCGGCGACGTTGAGGGCCATGGCCGGCGTCGCGCCCATCGCGTAGACGTCGCTGAACGCGTTCGCGGCCGCGATCCTGCCCCAGTCGTAGGGATCGTCGACGATCGGAGTGAACACGTCGACGGTGGCGATCAGCGCTCGCCCGTCGGGGAGGCGCCAGGCCGCCGCGTCGTCGCCTGTGTCCGCGGAGACCAGGACCTCTTCGGGCATGGTCGCCGATCCGAGCATCCCCATCACGGTGCCCAGATCGCCCGGCCCGAGCTTGCACGCGCAGCCAGCGCCGTGGCTGAAGGCGGTGAGCCGCACCTCCGTCGACATGTCCATGAGGATACGCACGCAGCTCCCCTGAACCGTCGCTCGACCTGGCACACTGTGCCGCATGCGTGTGGCGGTGGTGGGTCATGTGGAGTGGGTTTCGTTCGGGGTGGTCGACCGCGTTCCTCGCGCGGGCGAGATCGTGAACGCGACCGAGAACTGGGATGAACCGGCTGGCGGCGGGGCCGTCGCCGCCGTCCAGCTCGCCAAGCTGGCCGGCGCATGCGACCTGTTCACGGCGTTCGGCGACGACGAGATCGGTGAGCGGTCCAAGCGCGAGCTCTCGGCACTCGGACCCTCCGTCCACGCCGCTACGCGCGACGCTCCCACGCGCCGAGCCATGGCTTTGATCGACGCCGGCAGGGAGCGCACGATCGTCACGCTCGGCCAGCGGCTCGAACCCCACGGCGCGGATCCGCTCCCTTGGGAGCTCCTGGAGGGCGCAGACGTCGCCTACGTGACCGCGGGAGATGCAGCGGCGTTCGAGGCGGCGCGCCGGGCTCGATTGCTGGTCGTGACCAGCCGCGGACTCCCGTCGCTCGAGGCCTCGGGTGTTTCCGCCGACGTGCTCGTCGGGAGCGGTCGGGACAGGGATGAGGTGTTCGACGCAGACTCGCTCGCACACCGACCCGAGCTGATCGTTCACACGGAAGGCCTCGCCGGAGGCTCGTGGGAGGCGGGCGGTGAGCATCACCGATGGAAGAGCCCGATCGCCGACCCAGACGGGGAGGACCCCTTGCCTCCGTCGGACGCTTACGGTGCGGGTGACTCGTTCGCCACCGGCCTGGCGTATGGCTTGGCCGCGGGGATGGAGGTTCCCGATGCGATCCGGCTTGCGGCCCGATGTGGCGCTGCCTGCGCGTCCGGCCGTGGCCCCTACACCGCGCAGCTCACGCAGGCCGACCTCACCTCCGACGACTAGCTGCGTCGCGCTTCCGCTCGCCTGAGGGCATACTCGCGAACGTGGACGTGACGATGTTCCTCTCTCGGCACCCGCCGTTCGATGCGCTGGCGCCCGACGATCTGGCTTCCGTCGTGAAAGCCGCCCAGATCGAGCACTTCCCTGCCGGCACCGTGATCCTGCAGGAACAGGGCGAGCCCGCGCGGTTCCTCTACGTGGTGCGCAAGGGGGCGGTGGAGCTGCTGTCCGAAGGCCACCTGTACGACCTGCTGGAAGAGGGCGAGGTCTTCGGCCAGTTCTCCCTGCTGAACGGCGAGAGCCCGACGGCGACCGTCAGGGCCCACGAGGACACGCTCTGCTACCTGATCGACGGCGAGGTGGCCGACCGTGTGCTCGGTACCGCCACGGGGCAGACGTTCGTCATCGGGACCATGCGCGAGCGTCTGGCCGCCGGCTACGACGTCGCCACCGAGCCTCTGGGCGCCCCCTATAGACCGATCGGCGGGCTCCTGCGTCGCGGCGTGATCTCTGCTGAACCTTCGATGTCCGTGGCCGAGGCGGCCGAGCGCATGGCCAGCGAACGCGTTTCCAGTCTGCTGGTGCCGATGCGGGACGGATGGGGCATCGTCACGGACCGCGACCTGCGCACGCGGGTCCTGGCGGCGCACCGCAGCGCGGACACGCCCCTCGAGGAGATCGCCTCGTTCCCCGTGAAGACGCTCGCCGAGGACGCCCTGGCGGGAGAGGCGTTGCTGGCGATGTTCGCCGAAGGCGTGCATCACTTCCCGGTTACGCGGGCGGACGGTCGGGTGATCGGTGTGGTCACGGACACGGATCTGATGGACGTCGGTCGGCACACGCCGTTCTCGATACGAAGCGCCATCGAGCGTTCGCACACGCGTGAAGCCGTGATCACGGCGGGTCGGGAGCTGCCGGACCTGGTCTGCGCGCTGGTGGCCGCGAGCTCCGAGCCGGTGGGCGTGGGTCGGGTGGTCGCCCTGGTCGTCGACGCCCTGACCAAGCAGCTGCTGACCCTCGGTATCGAACGGTTCGGCGAGCCGCCGGTGCCGTGGGCGTGGCTGGCGCTCGGGAGCGCCGCCCGGCACGAGCAGGCGTTGCGAACGGATCAAGATCACTCGCTCGCCTACGATCCGCAGGGCCTCTCCCTCGAGGACATCGACCGATACTTCTCCGAGCTCACCGCGTTCGTCGTGGACGGCTTGGATCAGGCGGGGATCCCCCGCTGCGAGGGAGACGTGATGGCATCCAACCCCGCCCTGCGTCGTCCCATCGATAAGTGGGTGGAGGCGCTCCGCGGGTGGATCGCCGAGCCGGGGCGCGCGGGAAGCGTCCAGTCCTCGATCCTGTACGACTTCCGGCGGGTGGCGGGACCGCTGGACGCCGAGCCCGAGCTCCAACGCGTGATCGGGGAAGCCCGGCACAACGACGCGTTCTTGCGTCACTTGGCTCGCCGGGCGCTCGACGATCGTCCCCCGACCGGGTTCCTCCGCGACCTGGTGGTGGAGCGCAGGGGAGAACACGTCGGGCGACTGGACATCAAACACGGCGGGATCGTGATCGTCGGCAACCTCGCCCGGATGCAGGCGGTGCGGGCCGGAGTGACCGCGAAGGGAACGCTCGACCGGCTCGAAGGAGCGGCAGCCGCGGGGGTGATCGAGCGCGATGCCGCCCGGGGGCTGGCGGAGACGTTCCGGTTCCTGTGGGACGTGCGCCTGCGACACCAGGCCGCACAGGTGCGAGCGGCGCAGCCTCCTGACGACTTCGTGGATCCCTCAACGCTCGGATCGGTCACGCGCCGCGGATTGAAAGAGGCGTTCAACGTGATCGCTCGCGCCCAGCGCGGCCTTGCCTTGGAGCTCGGGGTGCGCCGGCCCTAGATGCGATCGGTCGTGTCGCTGCCAATTTCTCGATGCCGAGGACGCTGAACGTGTCCATGTGATTGACCCCGGGGATAGCCCTGATCTCGTCGAGGACCCTCACGAGATCGTCCCGGTCTCGACAGACGACCTCGGCGATGAGGTCGTAGCCGCCGGTCGTGCGACCGAGGAACACGATCTCCGGCAGCCGCGACATGCGCTCGATCGCTCTGTCGAGGGTCGGGCCTTGCACCCGGACCGCGAGGTAGGGGAAGAGGAGACCGAGATCTGCAGGGTCGAGGTCGACGACGAAGCGCATGCCGAGCTGCCTCACGAGTCGCTCGATCCTCGTGCGCACCGTCGTGTCGGAAACCCCGAGCTCCTCCGCCAGCTTCACGTACGGCATCCGTGCATCCGCCTGGAGCAGGTCCAACAGCCTTATGTCGAGCTCGTCCACGCCCGCCTTCCCTGGTCAGGATGCGAAGGGTTGCCTATACTTCGATATTCCCCGGCCCAGAGGAGTCCTTCCGAAGATGCCAACCCGGAACGCCGACGACGCAGTGATCGTCGGTGGGGGGTCACAACGGCCTAGTTGCCGCGGCCTATTTCGGCAGGATGGGTGCACGCGTGGTGGTGCTCGAAGCCCGTCGCAAGACCGGCGGAGCCGCCGACACGTCGGAGCCCTTCCCCGATCTTCCGGACGTCCACGTCACCACGCTCAGTTACGTGATGAGCTTGATGCCTCCGTCGATCGTCCACGACCTTCGGCTGGAGCGGTTCGGGTATCAGGTGGTACCGATGGCCGGCTCGTACGCTCCGCAGTCGGGCGGCGGAGGCATCCGCGACGATGAAGACCCGGCCAGCAACCGGTTCCGAGACACACTCTCTGAGTTCTCGACGAAGGATGCCGACGCGTACGGGGACTGGTCGGCATGGATCACTCGCAGCGCCGGCCACCACGTCGTCCGCGAGATCGTGAAGGACCGCAGACGCCGCCGGGCCCCATGGGCGAGATCGCGGTGAGTGGACCGGGCGGCGCACGGAGCGGGCGGACGAGCGGCACTCCCGATCCCGGGCGCGGGAAGTCCGACGCGGATCTCGGCATGGGGCGTGAGATCACCCGCCGTGACTTCCTCGACGGTGTGATGATCGGCACCGGCGCGGTGCTCGCCGGCGGGTGGCTGACGGCGTGCGAACCCTCGAGCCCCGAACGAGCGCCCGCGACCTCGACCGCACCGAGCGCGACGGGCCCCGCGGACACCGGCTCGGCCTCGTACCCGCCCGCGCAGACCGGCTTCGCCGGCCAGTCGGAGACGGCCTCGGTCATCCCCCATCAACTGCGCGACGGGACGTTCTGGGCGTCGACGGGGTCGCCGGAAGCGACCGGCGAGACCTACGACCTCGTCGTGGTCGGGGCCGGCATCAGCGGCCTCGCGAGCGCCTACTTCTTCGCGCGGGAGCATCCGAGCGCCACGATCCTGATCCTCGACGCGGACCGCGACATCGGCGGTCACGCGAGACGCAACGAGTTCGCCGACGTTGCAGGCCGGCCAGGGGGGTTGCTGGTCGGCTACGGCGGGTCGGAGTCGATGCAATCCCCGGCGCTCTACAGCCCCGCGGCCAAGGAGCTGATCGAGGACCTCGGTATCGACGTCGAGAAGTTCCGCAGGTACTACCACGGCGAGTTCTGGCCGTCGGACCGGCTGTACGTGTTCGACGAGGAGCTCTGGGGTCGCGACCACGTGAGCCGCCGGCGTGCCGGGGAGCCACCCGCCCGATGGGTCGAGCAGCTCCCGATCGCGGAGCAAGCCAAACGCGATCTCGTGATGCTGTTCGAGGATCCTCCCGACTGGATGCCGGGACTCGGCGACGCCGAGAAGAAGCGACGGCTCAGCACGATGAGCTACTCAGGGTTCCTCCGCGAGGTCGCCCACGTCCACGAGGACGCCGTGCGGTTCCTCTACAACCACGGATCCGACGCTTGGGGACTCGGGATCGACGGGATCGGCGCGGTCGACGTGTGGCCGTACTTCCCCGGGTTCTCGGGCATGGGCATGGACGACTCGGAGCCCTCGAAGTGGAACTCACCGTCGACACAGAGGCTCTGGTTCGACGAGGAGCCGTACATCTACCACTTCCCGGGAGGGAACTCGACGATCGCTCGGCTCGTGCTCCGGAACATGAACCCCCAGGCCGTTCCCGGTCGCTCGATTGAGGACGAGGTGCTGGCGCGCGTGGACTACGGCCTGCTCGACGATGCTGGTCAGCGGGTACGGGTCCGTCTGGAAAGTCCCGTCGTGAAGGTCGAGAACATCGCGAGCGGCGTGTCGGGCCCCGGCGTAGAGATCACCTACGCCCACGGGGGGAGCCTCCGCACGGTGCGGTCGTCCTCCGCGGTCATGGCCTGCTGGTACACGATGCTGCCGTACGTCGTCGAGGGCCTCCCCGTCGAGCAACGCACGGCCGCCCAGGCGATGGATCGCGTGCCGCTCCTGTACACGAGCGTTCAACTCCGCAGCAGGAAGGCGTTCGAGGAGTTGGACGTGTGGGGCGGGCACGTCGCGGGGCCGGGGACGGACTGGACCGACTTCTACCTCGACTACCCGGTCAGCATCGGACGATACGAGTACCCACTGGACCTCGCCGAACCCGGCATCGTGCTCGTGCACGGGGCGCCCACGATGCCCGGCCTGCCCCCACGCGAGGGGGCGGTCGCGGGTCGACGAGCGCTCGCGCAGACCTCGTTCGCCGACCTCGAGCGGAGCCTGAGGAGCCTGTTGGACCGTGCGCTCGGTCCCGGCGGCTTCGACGCCGCCGAAGACATCCAGGCCATCACCATCAACCGGTGGGCGCACGGCTACACGTGGGAGTACAGCCTCCCCTGGGACGCCGAGTTCTACCCCCAGGGACCGCTGCCGGGGCAGATCGCGTCGAGGAGGTTCGGGCAGATCGCGTTCGCGAACACTGATCGCTACGGCGCCGCCTACGCCGACCTGGCGATCGACGCGGCCCACGATGCGATCGACGACCTCAAGGGCTCTGCAGGAGCGGTGGCTTCGTGACGATCTGGGACCTGCGATCGCCTTCCGCAGGGATCGGCCCTCACGCCCGGTCGCTGAAGGCGCGTATCTGCGCAGCGTGCACACGGTAGTGCTCGATCTCTTCCATGGAGCGCTCTGAGATCCATCCACATGTCACCGAGTCGCACGTCTCCAGGGCCGACCGGAAGCGTTCCCGACTCCGTGCGAGGTGCGCCGCGATCTCATCCCATGTCATCGCGCGACCCGTCGAGACGGCCGCGGCGTTCTGCTCGTCGTAGTACGCATCGTCCTCCGGTTCCTCCGGGTACGGCGGGCCGTGAAGAGCTCGATCGAGCACGTCGGCCGCCCGACCCACCCAGTACGCCACGTGCCAGAGGACATCGTGCGTAGACCAGCCGGGCACGACGCCGTCCACCGCCCGTCGCTCGGCCGGAACAGCCTCCACCGCCGCCATCAGCTCCGTCCACGCTTCGCCCTCGAGATCCAGGACCTCGTATGCCTCCATGCTCTTACTACCTCTCAGTTCGCCGAGGGGCGTCTACCCACCCCGCTCCTCGCCTGGGAGGCTACTGTCTCCGGGCAGGTGGGATCGGCAGCGTGATCCCGAGCCCGGCGACCAGAAGGCCCATCGCAAGCGCATCGGCTCATCCGGCGGCCGACCGGTGACCTACGACCGCACCGCCTACCGCGGACGCAACGTCCTCGCAGTCGTGCTGCTCTGGCTCACCGACTTAGAGACACGTCCTAGCCGTCGCTGGACTACAGCGAGATGTCGGTGCCCATGGCGTGGAAACCGCCGTCCACGTGGATCAGCTCACCGGTGATGCCGGCCGACAGATCCGAGAAGAGGAACGCGATCGCGCGGCCCACCGGGGTGGGGTCCGTGGTGTCCCATCCGAGCGGCGCCCTGCGAGCCCAGGCGTCGGCGATCTGCTCGAACCCCGGGATGCCTTTCCCCGCCATCGTCTTCAGCGGTCCGGCGGACACGGTGTTCACCCGGATCCCCTTGGGACCGAGATCGCGGGCCAGGTAGCGAGTGACCGACTCGAGTCCAGCCTTGGCCACGCCCATCCAGTCATAGATCGGCCAGGCCACGCGGGCGTCGAACCCCAGCGTGACGATCGAGCCACCGCTCCCCTCCATCAGAGGCGCCAGGCCCGCGGCGATCGCCTTCAGCGAGAACGCGCTCGTCTGGAAGGCCGTGGACACGCTCTCCCACGGCGTGTTCAGGAAGTTGCCACCGAGTGCGTCTTGAGGGGCGAACGCGATGGCGTGCAGGAAGCCATCGAGCGAGCCCCACCGGTCTTCCAACTCTGCGCGAACGGCCTCTATCTGCTCAGGGTCGTTCGCGTCCAGCTCGAGCACGTCGGGGGGATCGGGGAGCCGCTTGGCGACCTTCTCGGTCAGGCTCACGGTCCGCCCGAAGTTGGACAGGATGATCTGCGCGCCCTGTTCCTGACATGCCTGAGCTGCCGCGAACGCGATCGACTGAGGCGTGAGCACGCCGGTGATCAGCAGGCGCTTGTTCTCCAGCAACATGTGTCGCCCCTTCTCAGGCGGCGGGGTCGACCAGCGTCCAGGTGACGTTGCCGTCCCCATCGGTCTGTTTGACCTCGATCGACACGATGTCGCCTGTGGAAAGGGTGGCCGTGCACTCGAACGTGGCGCCTGCCTCGGCCTTCACGTCGTCAGGACAGGAAACCGTGTTGCCGGCGGTCGCCAGCTGGGTATCGAGCTGGCTCGCGATCTCGGTCTCGAGGTCGTCGATCTGTAGGGTCTTGCTGCACCCAGCCGCCACAGCTGCGATACAGACCACCGCTAGGACGCGAACGAGGCGTGAACGCATGGGCCGGATCCTCCTCCCTTCGGGTCGCATGAGGCTAGCATGCAGCGCGATGGACCTGGGACTGGAAGGCAAGGTGGCGTTGGTCACTGCCGCGTCGAAAGGGCTGGGGCGGGGTGCGGCGCTCGCGCTCGCTCGCGAAGGAGTCAGCGTGGTCATATGCGCGCGCGACCGGGAGCGGCTGGAGGCGACCGCCGCCGAGCTACCCGGCGATGTCCTGGCGATCTCGGCCGACGTGACGGATCCGGCCGAGCCGCAGCGCCTGGTCGACGCCGCTATGGAGCGGTTCGGCGCGCTTCACGTCCTGGTAGCCAACGCAGGAGGCCCGCCGCAGGCCCGGGCGCTGGAGGTCGACGAAGCCCAGATGCTCGCGGCCCTGAACGCCAACCTGCTGACCTCGATCCGACTGGTGCAGGCCGCCGTCCCGCACATGCGCGCGGCGGGGTGGGGACGGATCTGCCTGATCGCTTCCAGCTCCGTGAAGCAGCCGATCCCCTCGCTCGCCTACTCCAACACCGCGCGGACCGGCCTCTGGGCATGGGCGAAGACCGCCGCGCAGGATCTGATCGGCGACGGCATCACGCTGAATCTGGCATGTCCGGGTCTGCACAGCACCGACCGGGTGAAGGAGCTCGGGTTCGAGGGGAGGATGGGCGATCCGGAGGACTTCGGCTCGGTCGTGGCGTTCCTTTGCTCGCAGCCCGCGGGGTTCGTCAGCGGCGCCGCGCTGCAGGTAGACGGCGCCGGCATCCTGGGCCTCCTTTGATGACCAACCAAGAGTGGCACCACCCATGAACGACATGGAGCGCGCGCAGGCGCTCGCCGATCGCTACTGGGAACAGCTCCTAGAGCTCGAGCCGCTGATAGGGACATTCGTAGGCGACGAACGCTACGACGACCGGCTGTCCGATCCGAGCGAGGCCGGACGAGACGCCGTCGCGTCGGTGAACCGCGATGCGCTCATGGAGCTCGGCTCGATCGACCGATCGGCGCTGGATGACACCATGCGAGGAACGCTCGACGTGTTGGAAGCATGCGCCCTCCGAACTATTGCCGAGCTCGAGCACCGCACCGATCGCCTCCGGGCCGCGGCCCACATGATCGGACCCGGTGAAACGCTCGCGCAGATCGCGGCGATCCAGGTCGCCGACACGCCGGAACGCTTGGATCGATACGAGGCCCGACTCCGAGCGTTCCCCGAGTACTTCGAGGCGTGGACCCAAGTGCTTCACGACGCTGTCGCCAGCGGCGTCACGTCCCCCCGCGTGGTCGCCGAACGCGGAGTGGCCCAGCTCGACCGGCTGCTGGCCCTCCCCGCCGAGTCCTCGCCGGCGATGACCCCCGTGGGCGAGGACGCCGCCGCCAGGGAACGGATCGCCTCCGCCATCGGCGACGCGGTGAACCCGTCGCTCGCCCGCTACCGAGACACGCTGGTCGATGCCCTGCCGCACGCGACCGAGACGATCGGCCTGTCAGCCCTTCCGGGCGGCGACGGGATGTACCGGGCCGCGATCCTGGGCTGGACCACGTTGCCGCTCGAAGCGGACGAGGTGCACCAGCTCGGCCTGGAGCGCTACGCCCGCATCCAGGAGGAGCGGAAGGAGATCTCTGCCCGCCTCGGGTACCGCAGTCCTGCCGACGCGATCGCCGCGCACCAGGCCAGCGGGAAGAACACCGCCGCATCGCGAGAGGCCATGCTCTCTCTCGCCCGTGATCAGGTCGAGCGCAGCTGGCAGGCCGCCCCCGCGTTCTTCGGCCGGGTTCCGGACGCCAACTGCGACGTTCGCCCCGTGGAGGAATTCCGGGAGCGGGACACGCCTCTCGGGTTCTACAACCCCCCCACCGAGGATGGGGCACGCAGGGGCGCGTACTACATCAACACCTCTGACCTGGAAGAGCGCCCGCTGCATCACGTGGCCAGCCTCACGTACCACGAGGCCAACCCGGGCCATCACTTCCAGATCTCCCTCGAACAGCAGATGACCGATCGCCCCGCGCTGCGGCGGTTCGGCGGGATCTTGGCGGGGAGCGCCTTCTGCGAGGGGTGGGGCCTGTACAGCGAACGGCTGGCCGACGAGATGGGTCTGTACGTCGATGACTGGGAGCGCCTGGGCATGCTCGAGGCGCAGGGGATGCGAGCCGGCCGGTTGGTTACGGACACGGGGATCCACGCGCTCGGTTGGACACGTGAGCGGGCGATCGACACCCTTGAGGAGATCGGCGTGCCCAACGTCGACGCGGTTATCGAGATCGACCGCTACATCGCCATGCCAGCTCAGGCGCTGTCGTACATGGTCGGCATGATCGAGATCGAGCGTGCCCGAGCGACCGCCGCCGATCGTGACGGAGCGGAGTTCTCGCTGCGTGACTTCCACGACCGACTGCTCGGGCTCGGACAGCTCCCGCTCCCCTCGCTCCGCCGCGAGCTGTCCTGAACGTCCTCCCACTGTCGCTCGGGCCGCGGACATACACTCGCGAGGTCACCGTCCCTCGCTTCTAAGGAGGTCCATCTTGCTCAACGTCGACATCCAGTTCAGTCCGTCGTTCGCCATGGCCACGGTCAAGATGAACCAGGGCGAGACCGTACGGGCCGAGGCCGGGGCCATGTCAGGCATGAGTGGCGGCATAGAGATCGAAACCAAGGCTCAGGGCGGCCTCCTCGGCGGCCTGAAGCGATCGGTACTGGGCGGCGAGAGCTTCTTCATCAACACGTTCTCAGCCAGCGCCGGCCCCGGTGAGGTGATCGTCGCTCCCGCACTCCCGGGCGACATCATCCATCTGCCCGTCGACAGCTCGAAGGCGATCTTGGTCCAGTCCGGTTCCTGGCTCGCGAGCGAGGAGACGGTGGTCGTCGACACCAAGTGGGGCGGGGCGAAGACGTTCTTCAGCGGAGAAGGGCTGTTCCTTCTGCATTGCAGCGGCCAAGGCGACATGCTGATCGCCAGCTACGGAGCCATCTTCGAGAAGGACCTCGGCGCCGGGGAGTCCTACAAGGTCGACACCGGGCACATAGTGGCGTTCGAAGAGGGCGTCGGCTACCAGGTGAACAAGGTCGGTGGCTGGAAGTCCACGATCCTGTCGGGCGAGGGACTGGTCGCCACGTTCACCGGCCCCGGTAGGGTGTGGCAGCAGAGCCGGAGCCCGCAGGACCTGATCGGCTGGCTCACGCCCCGGCTCCCATTCAGTCGCAGCTAGTCTGATACAGACTAGACGTCAGGCTTCTTCGCGCGGAGCAGCAGGTAGTCGATCACGCCCCGGTTCCAGAGCATGTCGACCTGCCTGAGCAAGATCCCGGCGGCAAGGCGATGGGATCGAGTGGCGTCGTCCGGGGAGCGTGCGAGTCGTTCCCGAGCGAACCGCAGCGCGGGCTCGATCACGCGCTCCCCCACCAGCTCGACGCGTACTTCTTCGAAACCCGCAGCCTCGGCGGCTCCCGCGATCTGGACCGGGGTCGCCGCCACGTGGGTGCCCAGACCCCAGAGCCGTAGCTGCACGAAGGCGGCCAACAGCTCGCGCGGTCCTCGCGGGTATCGGATCATGGGGATGTCGGACATCGAGAGCATGCCGCCGGGACGCAGCACGCGGAACGCCTCTGAGAAGAAGCGAGCGCGGGACGGGAAGTGGAACGCCGCCTCAACGCTGATCACGCCGTCGAACGAGGAGTCGACGAGCGGCAGACGCGTGGCGTCCGCGTTCACGCCCACCCCACCGGCCTGGCGGAGCTGGTCTCGGCCGGCCACCAACTGGGACAGGGTGATGTTCACCGCCACCAGCCCGCTCGTCCTCGCCACGTCGGCTATCACCGGATCCTGGACCGCCAGACCATTGCCTACGTCCAACACGCGTCCACCCTGCGGGAGCCAGCCGGCGAGGCGCTCGACCAGCCGACGCACGGCTATCGATGCTTCGGCGGGATCGCTCCCATCCCCGTCCCATAGCCCTAGGTTCAACCACCCTGGCGCGAGCGCGAGGAAGAAGTGATCGCCGATGCTGTCGTAGACGGTGGCCGCCGGGTGGCGCCCGAAGCGGGCCATCGAGACCACGTGGCGAACGTTCTCGCGCGTCCAGGTGGTCTTCTCCATGGCATCAACCTTCCCACGCCCGCCGAGCGAGCCGGCTGTGGCGAGCTAGGCGGAGGCGCGCCAGGCGTCACGCAACTTGACGCGGCTGCCGATCCTCAGTACGGCGCCCGAGTACAGCCGTCCCGCGAGCGGGATCAGCAGTGCCGTCGACCCGATCAGGAGCAACAACGCAGCCACGATCTCGAGCGGGGTGGCTGACCCCAGCGAGATCCGCGCCGGCATGGCGAACGGAGCCGAGAACGGGACGATCGAGGCGATGACGGCGAGTGTGGAGTCCGGGTCGTTCGTCGAACCGATCGCGATGAAGAACGACACCAGGATCACCAGATTCAGCGGCACGAGGACGTTCTGCAGCTCCTCCATGCGCGACACCAGGGCACCGGCGACGGCGAAGAGCGACGCATAGAACGCGAACCCCAAGACGAACCACCCGATCGCGAGCGCAGCGGTGCCGATCGCATGCAAGGGCAAACTGAGCGCACCGGTCACCGATGCGAGGACGATGCCGAACGTGGCGATACCCGCGAGCTGGAGCAGGCCGAGGGCGCCGATCCCCAGGATCTTGCCCGCCAGGAGCTGCCGCGCGCGGATCGTTGACAGCAAGATCTCGACCACACGCGAGGCCTTCTCCTCGATGACGCCGGTCGCCACCCACACGCCGTATCCGAAGAGCTGTCCGTAGAGCAGCAGCACGGCGATGAACGCCACGGAAGCGTTGGTATCGCGGTTCGGATCCCTCGGCTCGAGCGGTGCGAGCCGGATCGGCGCGGGGTTCAGGATGTCTAGGATCTGATCCTCCGCGATACCGCTGTCTTGGAGCGTCGTCTGTATGGCGTCGGCGACCACCGCGGTCTGAACAGCCGACGCCAGCTCGCCTGGCGCTTCACTCTGCACCAACAGGCTTTCGCCGTCGATCAGGACCGCATCGAGCGAGCCGTCGCCGAGCGCCGCCTCGGCGGAAGCCCGATCCTCGACAGCTCGTGTCCTGACGGTGACGCTCCGCGAGTCAGCCGCCTGCTCGACCAGAGGGCCCAGTCGCACCGACGCCGGGCCGATCAACCCCAGATCGAACGTCGGCGTACCGCCACCCCCGTACGCCCTGACCAGGATGAAGACGGCGAGAACGGCGAACGTGATCCCGGTGGAGATCAGGAAGCCCTTGTCCCGCAGGCGATACCGGAAGTCACGTTGGGCGACCAGCCACCAGGTCCCTCGGTCGGTCTCCCGCGTGCTCACCCCATCACCGCCTCGCGGAATAGCTCGGCAAGGGTCGCCTTATCCCGGCTGAAATGGATGACGTCGCCGGCCGCGCGGGCCAGGTCCAGGACCCGTTGTTCGTCCACCCCTTCGTCCAACTCCAGCACCACGCCCTCCCCGGCAGAGTCGTCCACCAACCGCACGCCGGGGATCGCATCGAACCAGTCGGGCTCGGCTGCCGTGACCCCGACCCGGAGACGCCTGCGTTCGCGTGGTGAGCGGAGCTCCTCGATCGTGCCGGCGGCCACGATCCGGCCGTGGTCGATGAGCACCACGCGGTCGCAGAGACGTTCGACCAGTTCGAGCTGATGACTGGAGAACACGACCGGCACGCCGCGCGTCGCCGTCTCCGCGCGCAACACGCCGGTCAGCGCGTCGACCCCGACGGGATCGAGACCGGAGAAGGGCTCATCCAGGACGAGGGCGTCCGGTCGATGAACCAACGCGGCCGCCAGCTGGACGCGTTGCTGGTTGCCGAGCGACAGGCTCTCGACGCGATCGTCCGCCCGCTCCGCGACGCCTAGGACCTCGATGGTCTCGGCGGCCCGACGCGAAGCGTCGGGCCGAGACAGCCCGTGGAGCCGGGCCAGATAGACGAGCTGTTCGAGCACGCGCATCTTCGGATACAGGCCGCGCTCCTCCGGCATGTATCCGAATCGCCGTCGGGCTTCGGCATCGACCCGTCGCCCCTGCCACCGCACCTCGCCGGCGTCGGCCTCCAACACGCCGAGGGCGATACGCATGGCGGTGGTCTTCCCAGCGCCGTTCGGTCCGACGAAGCCGACGATCTCGCCCTGCGGCACCGTGAACGAAACACAGTCAAGGGCCAGGACGTCGCCGAACCGCCGCGAGAGGTCGAGCAGCTCGAGCACGGGCTACAGGATGCGGAACCTGGTCGGCGTCACGCGCACGGCCACCGAGTAGTCCGCAGCGAAGCTCGCCGGCGTCCACCCGAACCCGTCGATCAAGCGGAGGTACTTGGTTATGTAGGCGGGGATCCGATCGGCGGCGTGCGCCGAGGGATCGAGCGATGCCGTCCCTTCGATGGTCATGGCGTCTTCGGCGTCTTCGGCACCGACGGGGTGCAGCGAGACGAGGCTATGGGTGGCTATGTTCGCGAGCTTCGGTCGGCCCGGTTGGCTGAAGAACAGGAACGTGTCGCCGTCCCACTGGTACCAGATAGGTGTCGTCTGCGGTTGCCCCGACGGGCTCACCGTCGTCAACCAGACCACGAGGCCAGACCGGAGCCGTCTGTCGACCTCCGCGTGTCCCGGGTCGTTCAGGTCAAGCGCGTCCATAGGATGCAGCCTATCGCCGGCGGCTGCACCTCACCGCGGCGACGCCGAGCTTCCCCATGAGGGCGAGCCCTACTTGGAGTCATCCGATGGAGGGTTCGCGACCCCGACCGCATGGCCGATCCATCCATCGCGCGCGAGCGCGTCCAGGAGCGCGGCCGCGTAGTCGGCCCGGGAGATGGCCTGACCCGGCCCGCCCCCGTCGATGACGGCGTCGTAGGAACCGGACCCCGGATCGTCGTTGAGGATCGGCGCCGCCAACACCGTCCACGCGAGCGCGCTGCCCCGCAGGATCGCCATGTCGCGCCGGTGCTCCGCGGCTACGTTCGCGTAGTCGCCCGTGACCTCCCGCTCGGAGAACACCATGGAGTTGGCGGCGATCGCCAGCCGATGCGGACCGGTGCGCTCCATGACCTCGACGATCGTCCGGGTAGCGTCGGATATCTCGGCGGTGGTCACGCCGGCGATCGGCCCGAGCGCGGAGATCACGGCATCCGCGCCCGTGAGCGCTGCCCCGATAGCCTCCGCATCGGAGGGATCGCCTTGATGGACCGCGACCGCGTCCGGGAACCACTGTTCCGACGCGTCGCGCACGAACGCGATCACCTCGAGGCCCCGTCTCACGGCCTGCGCAACGACTTGGCGGCCCGTCCTGCCGCTCGCGCCGAACACGACTATCCGCACGGTCGCGAGCGTACAGCCCCTCCGCCGCCGCACCTCAACGCCTCGATGAGCCACCGAGGAGCAGGGAACCGAAACCCCGCAGGGATCTCCCCGGCCTATCCTTCTGCGCATGACGGACCCGCAGGCGGCGCGCACGTTGGCGACGCAGCTCGGCGAACGCGTCGACGAGCGGCTCTTCGGCATGCAGACGGCGCTCCGACAGGTGATGATCGGCATCGTCACCGGGTCGCACGTGCTGATCGACGACGTTCCCGGCGTGGGCAAGACCACGTTGGTGCGCCTGCTGGCCAACCTCCTTGGGCTGTCTTTCCAGCGGGTGCAGTTCACGCCGGATCTCATGCCCACGGACATCACCGGCACGTCGGTGCTCGATCTTCGATCGAACGAGTTCGCGTTCCGCGCAGGTCCGATCTTCACCCAGGTCCTGCTGGCGGATGAGATCAACCGCGCAACGCCGAAGACCCAGGCGGCGCTGCTCGAGGCCATGCAGGAGCATCAGGTGACGGTGGACGGCGTGAGCCACCCGCTCCCCGAACCGTTCTTCGTGCTCGCGACGCAGAACCCGGTGGAGCTGGAGGGCACGTTCCCGCTCCCCGAGGCGCAGCTGGACCGGTTCCTCCTGCGGGTGCGGATCGGATACCCGAACGAGGAGCAGGAGGAGCGGATCCTCACCGCCTCGCGGGCGGATCGCGTCTTGCCGACCGAGCCGCTGGCGGGTGTCCCCGCGGTCCGGGAACTGCAGGAGCTGGTCGGGGGCGTCGCGCTCGAGCACCCGGTCCGCCGGTACATCGTCTCGCTGGCCCGAGCGACCCGCGACCATCCCGAGCTGGCCGTGGGCGCGAGCCCTCGCGCGGTGGAGCAGATGGGCGACGCCGCGCGCGCGTGGGCCCTGTTGGACGGCCGGGACTACGTCCTGCCCGACGACGTGAAGGCACTCGCCGAACCGGTCTTCGGACACAGGATGGTGCCGACGACCGACGCGCGGATCCGCGATCGCACATCCGACGAGATCCTCCGCGAGGTCCTGCGCTCGGTCGCCGTTCCCACGGAGTTCCGAGGAGACTAGGACGGACACGCCGGAACGCCGTCGAGCCGCGCTCGGCGTCGCAGCGTTGGCGGCGCTGCTGGCCACCGCCTGGGGGCGCACCGCCGTGCTGCTCTGGGCAGCGGCGGTGGTCGCGATCGCCGGTGGGGCGGCGTGGTGGGCCTCCTCGGCCTGGCATCAGGTGAGCGTGGAAGCTCGGTTCGAACCGCCACGTGCGTTCATCGACGAGCCCACCTTCTTGGTGATCCGGATCGCCAACGCGAAGCGACGTGGACTCCCGATCGTCCGCGTGACGATCCGCTTGCCCGAGGGATTGGATCCCGAGCCGGACCCATCGCCGACCGAGTTCTACGGACACCGCCGGCGCGTGCGCGTCGACGGCGAAGCCGAGAGCGTGCTGCGTTTCCCGGTCTACCCCACACGTCGCGGGGAGTTCTGGCTGGATCAGGTGACCGTGGAGCTCGCAGACGCGTTCGAGCTGGCACCGGTTCGTCGCCAGGTCGACGTCGAACGCCCGCTGCTGGTGATGCCGGGTCCGCGCGGAGGCGTTCCGCTCCGGATGCGGCGGTGGCTGCCGTTCGGATCGCCGGTGCCGGCCGCACGGCTATACGAGGACCGCGAGCATTTCGCCGGCGTGCGCGACTACGAGCCGGGCGACCCCATGCACCACGTTCACTGGCGCCTGTCCGCCCACGCAGGCCGATTGCAGACCAAGACCTACGAGCCCACTCGCTCCGCCGAGGTCCTCTTCGCGCTCGATCTGTCCGACGGGGAACCGTTCTGGGAGGCGGCGGACGCCGAGCTCGCCGAGGAGACGATCGGCCTGGCGAGCTATCTGGCGCGCCAGGCGATCCACGCCGGCTGGCGCGCGGGCCTGGTCGCGAACACGCACCTGCGGCGCGGGCGCGGACCGCTCCGCGTCCCGGCCGCCTCGTCGGCCGGGCAGGAGTCCGTTCTGTTCACGGCTCTCGCGCGGATGCCGAACCAACCCACGAACGACCTGGCTCCGGTGCTCCGCGAGGTGGGTCGGCGGCTGACGCGACGAACCACGATCGTGGTGCTGTCGCCCCGTCCCGGACCCGGACTCCGTCATGAGATGGAGCGACTGCGCCGCAAGGGCTCCGACGTGATCGAGCTCGCGGGCTACCCGGAACAGCCCTACGAGGCCGGGCAGGCCCTGTGATCCGTATGCCGGGGACGGGGTCGAGGAACGACGTAGCGGCCGCGGCGCTCGCCGGTGTGGGCGAGGGCGCGGTCCTGTGTCTGCCCGTGCACACGGCGATCACGGGGGGAGGCAGCCACGCGGCATCCTTCGTGGTGTTCGTGCCGGTGTTCCTGATGGTGTACGCGACCGCGGTCGCGTTGATGCGCAGACACCGCGACGCTCCGCTCAACGGCGTGTTGATCGCGGGGATCGCGATCGGCGCCGGCGCACTGTTGGAGGGGAACGGGATGCGGATCGACGCCTTCTCGGTCGTGACCCTCCTCTTGCTCGGGATGCGCGCGATGTCGCTCGCATATCGCGACTGGAGCGAACCGATCGGAACGGCGTTCCTTGTTGGCGGCCTCGCGATGGGGGCGGAGACCATGATCGGCTCGTCACCGTCGTGGACGTGGGGCCCGCCGCTCGTCGCGCTGGTCCCGATCTTCTTCATGGCGTCGCTCGGGAGCCGGGCGGTCACGGTGTGGACGACAGGAGATGCCGGCGAAACCCCCACCGAGGAGCGGACCGCATCGCTCAGAGGCGCGCTCGTAGCCACCGGCTGGATCCCGGTCGCCATGGTCGCGGCTGTCGGCCTGGGCGTTCGCGATGGCGCACTCGACCTGGTGGGGTCCCTCCTGGCCCCCATCGGCAACGCGCTCGCCTCCGCGCTGGTGTTCGCCTTCTCCCAGCTCGCCCGACCGGTCTTCTGGCTGGTCGACCAGCTCGGCATCGACCCGGAGGGCGTTCGCCGCCTGTTCGCACGCCTGCAAACCGGAGCCAACCGCGCCGGCGAGGAGGCGCAGCAACGGATCGGCCAGCCGTCGCTAGTGGGGCGGCTGATCGGGCTGGCGCTGTTCGTGGCGATCGTTTGGGCCGCGATCCGGGTGATGCGCGGGCTGCGTTCGCGATCGACGGCCTCCCCCGCGCTGGGCCAGGCGCGATCGACGGCTGAGGTCGCATCCGCCCCCCTCGTCGAACCGGCGGCTCCACCGACACGGCGGTCTAGCCGGGAGCCGCCGGCCGACCGCGTGCGCCGCTGGTACGCGGAGACCCTGGGGGCGTTGGAGCGGCGCGGCCTGCCCAAGGAACCGTCGCTCACGCCGGCGGAGTTCGTGCCCGAGGTGATCTCGGCCTACCCGGATTCGGCCACCTCCTTCCGTGCGCTCACGCGCGCGTACGAGGACGTGCGATACGGGCGCTTGAACCTCGATCGCTCGGCGCTCCGACGGCTGGACGGCGATCACCGCTCGCTGATGTCGGCCATCCGCCGGCAGCCGCCCCGGGCAACGGAGCCCTAGCATGCCGGACCGGTCGTCGTCGGCGGAGCCCGCTAGGATTCCTCGCTTATGAACGACGCGATCATCCGTACGGAGGGACTCTTCAAGACCTTCGGGACCGTCGAAGCGCTGAAGGGTGTCGACCTCGAGGTCGACAAGGGGGCGGTGTTCGGTCTTCTCGGTCCCAACGGGGCGGGTAAGACCACTGCCGTTCGCATCCTTACCACCCTGCTGCAACCGACCAGCGGTCGCGCCGAGGTCGACGGCCTCGACTCGGTGCGCGACGCCGAGGAGTTGCGGTTCCGCATCGGCCTCGCAGGCCAGAGCGCAGCCGTGGACGAGAACCTCACGGGCTTGGAGAACCTGCAGCTCGTGGGTCGGCTGTATCACCTGCCCAAGGCGGAGGCGAGGCGCCGCTCCGTCGAGGTCCTCGACCGGTTCGACCTGGCGGACGCCGCCGATCGTCCCGCCAAGACCTACTCGGGTGGGATGCGGCGTCGGCTCGACCTCGCCGCGAGCCTGGTCGGCCGCCCAGACGTGTTGTTCTTGGACGAGCCGACCACCGGGCTCGACCCTCGGAGCCGGCTCGACGTGTGGGCGTTCATCCGCGAGCTTCAGAGCGAGGGGACGACGCTGCTGCTGACGACCCAGTACCTCGAGGAGGCCGACCAGCTGGCCGATCGGATCGCGGTGATGGACGTCGGCACGATCATCGCCGAGGGAACGTCCAAGGAGCTGAAGGATCGGATCGGCGGCGAGGTCCTGGAACTGCACGTCGAGAACCGGGCCGACACCGCTAGGGTCGTCGAGGCGCTGCGGAACATCGGCGCGGGGGATCCCGTCGTCGATGAAGACCAAGGGCAGATCCGCATCCCGGTCCATCGGGACGGCGCATCGGTCCTGCTCGACAGCGTGCGCCGCCTGGACGAAGCCCAGGTCCCGCTCGCCGACATCGCGCTGCACCGCCCGACGCTCGACGACGTGTTCCTCTCGCTGACCGGAAGAGGCGCCGAGCATGAGCCCGACCCCGAACTCACGCCGGCCGGGAAGTCGAAGGGCCGGCGCGGCCGACGGGGAGAGGACGCCGCATGAGCGCCACCGCCCAACGCGGCACCGAGCGACGCGCACCGTCCGGGTTGTCGGCCCGGGTCTCGCTCGCGGTGGTCGACGGGCTGTTGGTCGCCCGGCGGAACCTTCTCACCCTGACCCGGGTGCCGACGGTGTTCATCTTCGAACTGGTCCAGCCGATCATGTTCGTGCTGCTGTTCCGGTTCATCTACGCGAACCAGTTCTCACAGCTGCCCCCCGGCGTGAAGTACGTCCAATTCCTGATGCCGGGGATCTTCATCCAGAACGCGCTCTTCGGGTCGACCTCGACAGCCATCGGGCTCGCCGACGACATGAAGGCGGGCATCATCGACCGGTTCCGGTCACTGCCCATGGCGCGCTCTGCGGTCCTGGCGGGAAGGACCACCTCCGACCTGATGAAGAACTTCGTCCTGCTCGTGATCGTGATCGCGATCGGGTACCTCGTGGGCTTCCAGTTCGAGAACGGGCTGATCAACGCGCTCGGTGTCGTCGTCTTGGTGCTGACCGTCGGGTTCACGTTCTCCTGGATCTCCGCGTGCATCGCCCTCTCGCTGAAGAAGGTGGAGGCCGTCCAGGCCGCGTCGTTCACGTGGATCTTCCCGGTGGTGTTCGTCAGCTCCGCCTTCGTGCCCGTCACGGGGATGTCCCCCTTGCTGCAGACGATCGCCCGGCACAACCCAGTCACGATCTGGTGCAACCTGGCGCGCTACCTGTCGAACGGGCCCATCGGCATCGTCGACTTCGAGACCCGCCTGCCGGTCGACACGTTCGAGGGCCTCCTGATCAGATCGGTGGTGTGGATCGTGGTGCTGCTCGCGATCTTCGTTCCGCTGGCGATCCGCCTTTACCGCAAGCTCACGTAAGGCGAACCAGGCCTCAGTCCGGCCGCCCGACGTGCCGACACCTCCTGTATGGCCATGCAGGAGCGGGTCTGCTCGGGATGCGGCGCGATCAACCAGGCGAGCGCCGAGTCCTGCTGGCGCTGCCTGGAGGGTCTGCACGAGACCCAGCCCGAGCCTCAACCCGTGCCGGAACCCCTCACCGGATAGACCTTTTCGGGAAGAGATGTCTCGTACGCTGGGTTGCATCTGACTGCGCCCGCAGCGGTGCAGCGCGTCCGGGATCGAGAAGGGAACCAGGTTGGGTCTGTTCGGTTTCGAGGGAGACAACGCACGCGAGAAGGTCATCGTGCTGCTGACCATGTGCTTCGCGTTGGCCATGGCCATGCTCGACAACACGGTCGTGAACGTGGCCCTGCCGAACATCAGCGAGACGCTAGGCACCGGAGTCTCAGGCCTGCAATGGATCGTGGACGGTTACGTGCTGGCGTTCGCATCCCTGCTGCTGACGGGCGGCATCCTGGGCGACCGCTACGGGCGCAAGAAGATGTTCCTGACGGGACTGTCCATCTTCACCCTGGCATCCCTTGGTTGCGGCCTCTCCTCGAGCACCGGCATGTTGATCGCGTTCCGCGCGCTCCAGGGTGTGGGTGCGGCGCTCCTGATGCCCGGAACGCTCTCGATCATCACGGTGACGTTCCCACCTCACGAGCGCGCGAAGGCGATCGGGTTGTGGGCCGGGATGTCCGGGCTGGCGCTGGCGCTCGGACCGACCGTCGGGGGGCTGATGGTCGAGCGCCTGGGTTGGCAGTCGATCTTCTTCCTGAACGTGCCGATCGGGATCACGGCGTTCCTGGTCGCCACCCGGACCGTGCGCGAGTCGGTCTCCGAAGAGGAACGGCAGCTCGACATCCCTGGGTTGGTCCTGGGAACGTCCGCGCTGTTCAGCCTCACCTATGCCTTGATCGAGGCGAACCAGAAGGGGTGGACCGATCCGCTGATCGTCTCGACGCTCGTGGGCGGCGCGTTGCTGGTCGCGGCGCTCCTCTTCTGGGAGTTCCGCAGCCCACATGCCATGATGCCGCTCCGCTTCTTCAAGATCCCGGCCTTCTCGGCCGGCAACACGGTGGCCTTCGCAGTCTCGCTCGGCATGTTCGCGACGTTCTTCTTCCTGTCCCTATACATGCAGCTGATCCGCGGCTACACGCCGTTCCAGGCGGGCGCGAGGTTCCTGCCGATGACGCTAATGATCATCGTGACGGCTCCCCTGGCGGGGAAGTACGCATCGAAGCACGGCTCGCGGGCACCGATGACCTACGGCTTGCTCCTCGGGGGCGGTGGACTGCTGTTCTTCGGGACCCAGCTCCAGGTCGACACCCCGTACTGGATGATGATGCCGGTCTTCATCATCATGGGACACGGCATGGCTTCGGTGATGGCGCCGATGACGGCCGCCGTGATGAACTCGGTCGGGCCGCAACGCGCCGGCTTGGGCTCGGCCATGACGAACACCAGCCGGGAGGTGGGCGGCGTCTTCGGTATCGCGCTGCTCGGCACCGTGCTCACGACCAGGCTCAAGGCGTCGCTGACGCCCACGCTCGCGGGCCTCGGGCTGTCCAACGCCCAGCAGAGCGCTATCGCGGCCGCGGGCAGCCACGGCACGCTCGACCCATCCGTCCTGCAAGGCCTGACTACCGCGCAGATCGGTCAGGTCACGGCGGCGTTCGATCAGGCGTTCATGGACGGGTTCCACGTGGCTCTGTTCATCGGAGGGATGGTGCTCGTGATCGCCGCGATCGTCGCGTACCGGTTCATCCC
>CAVPIB010000015.1:0-33455 GCA_963704885.1 uncultured Actinomycetes bacterium
CGTTCGGAGTCACCAGGCCTCCACACGCGAGCGCGCTCGCCGCGGGAACGAACACGGCGAGCGAGACGGTTGCGGCGAAGATCGTCCTGCGGGCGAGGCGGCGATGAGCCTTGCGGTGGGCCATGGGGCTCCTCCTTCGCGAGATCGCGGTTGGACGGAAGAACCCGAGCCTCGGTTCCCTTTAGGCGGAAGGACCTGCCGGCGCCGGCGCCGCTACGTCCGCCGGGTAGGCGATGCCGGCCCGCTCGGGCCAGCCGATCGACAGCCGCTCGCCTGGAGCCCGTGGCTCCCGCAGTCGCAGTCGGCAGGATCCGATAGTGGTTGAGGTCAACACGTCGAAGTGCGAGCCGAAGAACGAACAGGTCTCCACGGAGCCCGTGAGCGCTCCTTCGCCATCGGCTCGGATCTCCAATTCCTCGGGGCGTAGAAGCACTTGCGCTCCGGCTCCGGGTCGTGCTCCGGCGTCGAGCGCTCTGAACCGTCGTCCTGCCACTTCCACCTCCACGTTGCCCTCACCGGCGGATATGACGGTCGCCGGGAAGAACGAGCCGGCACCGATGAATCGCGCGGTGAACAACGTCGCGGGCGAACGGTAGATGGTTTGCGGGTCGGCCATCTGTTCCAAGCGGCCCTGGTTCATCACGCCGACAAGCTGAGAGATGCTTAGGGCCTCGTCCTGGTCATGCGTCACGAACACGAAGGTAGTCCCGAGCTCCTGATGGATCCGGAGCAGCTCCTCTCGGAGCGCGAACCGAACGTTGCGGTCGAGCGCGCTGAGCGGCTCGTCCAAGAGCAACACGCGAGGACGGTTGATCAACGCACGCGCGACCGCCACCCGCTGCGCCTGCCCGCCCGAGAGCTCCGACGGGTAGCGTGCGCCCAATCCCTCCAGTCCTACTAGCTGAAGCATGTCGGCCACGCGCTGCGAACGCTCCGCCGCAGATGGTCGCGAGTTCTTCGACTGAGTGGTCAAACCGAACCCGACGTTCTCGGTGATCGTCATGTGGGGGAAGAGTGCGTAGTGCTGGAACACCATGTTGAAGGGACGGCGCTCGGGCGGCCTCCGTGTGATGTCGGTCCCGTCGGTGAGGACCAGCCCACTATCCGGCGACTCCAGCCCAGCGACGATCCGCAGAAGCGTCGTCTTCCCACACCCGCTCGGCCCGAGCAGGCTGAAGAACGAGCCGGCCGGGATATCCAGATCGAGCGCGTGCAGCGCCACCACATCGCCGAACCGCTTCGACACCCCTTCGATCGAGATAGCGCCCTTAGGGCCGGCGCCCGTCATGCCACCCTCGCGAGCGCCTCGGCTTGGGAGCGCAAAGCGGATCGGGACGACCGTCGCCGCTGAATGGCGAACGACAACGCAACCGCCACCCATGGCACCACTAATAGGATCGTCGCGACCGCGTTGATGGACGGGTCGATCGTGCGTCGCAGGCGGGACAGAACGAAGAGCGGCAGCGTCACCCGCGTCCCGGATGTGAAGTTGGTGATCAGCACCTCGTCGAAGGAGATCGCGAACGCGATCATCATGGCGCCCAGTATCGAAGGGCCTATCAGAGGGAGCGTGATGCGGCGAAGGACCATCGCTGGACGGGCGCCCAGATCGCGGGCCGCCTGCTCGACGGCCAGGTCGTAGTTCCTCAGTCGGGCTCCCACGATGGGGATCACGAACGGCGTCGTGACGATCACGTGCCCCGCCACGATGTGTCATGGACGGGTCGATCGCGAAGGTCTTCAGTGCGGCGACGAGTGAGATGCCGATGAACAGAGGTGGCAGCATGATGGGCAGTCGCGACCCGCTCTCCAACCATCTGGTGGCCCGATTGATCCGCCGGGTTATCGCGAACGCGGCTGCGGTACCTACCACCCCCGCAACGACCGCCGTCGCGCTGGCCGCGGTCAAGCTTGTCTTCATGCCAGTGCGGAACTGCTGTTCGCTGAAGATCACGCGGAACCATCTGAGCGAGATCCCCTGGGGCGGCCAACTCAGATTCGACCCGGAGTTCAGCCCGTAGAGCACCACCACGATCAGCGGGAGATAGATGAAGACGACGAGGATCACGACGACCACCGTGAGTAGACCCGGATGGCGCTTCATCCGACGTGCCTGGGCAGGAGACCCGCACCGCGCATCGCGAGCCGAAGCAGGACAACCAGCCCAAGGAACAGGACGAGCATGACGAACGCCATAGCGGCTCCGAGGGGGTAGTTGAGGGCCGTGGTCAGTTGATCGGCGATCAACGTGCCGAACATAGCGCTCGAGCCGATGCCCCCGAGGAAGACAGGCGTTATGTAATCACCGGCCGAGAGGAAGAACACGAACAGGGTGGCGCCGAACATGGCGTTTCCGGAGAGGGGCAGAACGATCCGGCGGAGGGTCATCCACCGTGACGCACCTAGGTCTCGCGCCGCGGGCTCCACGCTCAGACGAGATAGAAGACAGGCTGGAGTAAAGGACCAGCGCGGTGAACGGGAGGAAGAAGTTCGCCCTCTCGGCTACGACGACCGCGACCCGGGAGAAGAGCAGTATATGGAGGGGCTTATCGGTGACGTTCAACGCCTGCAGCAAGGGAGTTGAATATGCCGCTCTCGCCCGAGAGCGTGCGCCAGGAGTAGATCAATGCCCGGGATCGCTTCCCCCATCAGCGCGATCACGATCGCGATGAGGAGGAGCCCCTGGATCGACGGGCGCGGAACGCCAGGAAGTACGCGAGTTGGTAACCGAATACCACGGAGATGAGGGCCGTTGGGCCGGCGATCAACAGCGTGTTGAGCGCATACCGTCGGTATAGCTGCGTGGTCGAGGACCCTTCGGTAGTTGTCGACCGTCGCGCCGGGCACGATCTCGAGCAGATGAACGTGGAAGAACGAGAACGCGAACAGCATCGTGACCGGCACCAGCACGCCGAACAAGAGAAGCGCCCCCAAAGGGGTCGACAGGAGCGCAGCCGGCGACGGGAGAGCGGCAAGACCTAGGACGAGGGCCGGTTCAGGAGCCCTTGACCTCCTCCCACAACCCGATGACGTCGTCGTACGTGGCGCGGTCTCCGTCGGGCTCGTGCGGGAATCCTTGGTTGAACGTCAGAGTGTTCGACAGGTAGTTGTCGATGTCATCGTACGGATAGAGAGCAGCGGCTTCCGGAGTCAAGAGCGGGATCGCCGCGGAAACCCCCGGCCCTTGCAGGAGGCTGCTGTTCGCGTCAGCGTTCACCTCCGGATCCAGCAGGTGATTGACGAAGGCGTAGGCGTTCTGAGGATTGGGTGCCGTCGGAGTGATGAACGCCGAGTCCGCCCAACCGATGGCTCCTTCCGACGGGATCACCGTCTTCGTGGGGATGCCCTCGTCGGCGGTGACCGAATCCATGAAGGCCAACCCGACCACCATGTAGTCCACATCGCCGGCGATCAGCAGGGCGATGGAGTCGCCGATGGTCGGTGTCGACGCCTTGATCTGCCCGACTAGGCTCGTCAGGTAGTCCTTGACTTCGCCGTTCAGCTGATCCGTGGTCAGCTCGTCCGGATCGATGCCCACCGCGATGGCCCCGAGCGCGACGTTGTTCAGGGCGCTGTCGATGGTGGAGACGCGTCCCTTGTTCGCGGGGTCGAGGAGGTCGTGCCAGCTCTTCGGCTCGGGCACCCGATCGGTCCGATACGTCACGCCCGAGAAACCCCAGGTCCATGGGGACGCGTTATAGGTGCCATCGTCGTTCTTGAACGGCGCGACCTGGAAGGCGGGCATCAGTCCGGCCAGACCCGGAACCTGATCGAGGGTGGTCGGGCTGGTCAGGCCAGTCCACGTAGTCCAGGAGCACCACGTTGTCGCCATACGAGATGTCCCACTGATCACCGCCTGGACCCTTGAGGACCGTGGCCACCTCCTCGGGACCCGCGATGTACTTGACGTTCACCTCGATGTCGTTCTGCTTGAGCCACGGGGTCAGGTCGCCCGCCGTGTCGTATCCCTCCCACGTGTAGAGGTTGAGCGGTCCTCCCACCGGTGGGAGCGGGCTCGGCGACGGACTTCCCGCCGTGCCGGAGGTGGGGCTCGACTCCGAGTCGCCGGACAAGCCGCAGGAGGCGAGGAAGGCGGCGGCGGCCGCCGTTCCGGTGACCCTCAGGAACCGCCTGCGGTCCATCAAGAATCTCAGCTCACGGTCTTGTGCCTCGCCCACTCTCCCCTCTCCACGAACTCATCACGGCCACCCTCGGTGGTCAGGTGGCATGATAACCTGCATACCCGCTGTCAAGTCAACGCCGTTCGGGCCAGGCGACCTCCTAAGAAGGCTCCAGGTAGCGGTCTCGCTCCCAGTCCGTCACGTGCTCACGGAAGGCCGCCTCTTCGCGGCGACCCAGGATCGAATAGGTTTCCACGAACAGCTCGCCGAACACGTCCTTGCAGAAGGCGCTCTGCTCGAAGATGTCGATCGCCGCTGCCAAGGTGCCGGGGATCCGCTCGAGCGAGTCGTCCTTGTATGCGTCGCCCTCGATCTCCGGCGGCGGCTGGAGCCTCGGGCGATGCCATCGGCTCCGGAGGCGATGGCGCCCGCGAGGATGAGGTAAGGGTTGGCATCGGCCGAGGGCGTTCGGTTCTCGAGCCGTCGCGCCTCTGGCTCGCCGGGCGGGATCCGCACAGCCGCGGTCCGGTTGTCGAGGGCCCACGACACGCGATTCGGCGCGAACGTGTAGTCCTTCAGTCGCTTGTAGGCGTTGACCGTTGGGAGGTTGATGGCGGTCGTATCGACCGTGTGCATCAGAACGCCGGCGAGGTACGCGTGCGTGACCGACTCGTCGGTCGCGAACACGTTCCGTGGAGCCCTTGCGACGCAGGCTGTTATGGATGTGGTGGCCACTGCCTTCCATCCCCGTGAAGGGCATCGGCATGAACGTGGCGCGCAGATCATGTCGTTCTGTGATGAGCTTGACGACGTACTTGAGGACGGCGGCGTTGTCCGCCGTCTCGATCGGCGACGCGGGCCCCACGTTGATCTCGAACTGCGCGGGCCCGCCCTCCGTCTGGCTGGACTCGATGGGGACTCCGGCCGCGAGCAGCATCGCCCGGATCTCACCGATGACGGGCTCGTATTCCGCCCCGCGCGTCATCGACCAACAGCGGTGATCGTCGAAGGCGGGACGCCAATCTCGATCGCAGAGGTAGAACTCGAGCTCGGGAGCGACCCACGCCTCGTAGCCCAGGTCCTCGAGCGACATGACCGATCGTCGAAGGATGCTCCTGGAGTCCAAGGGGTGCTCCGCGCCGCCTCGCGCAAGGACTGCGTCCATGAGACAGAAGGCGGTGCCCGCGGCCCAGGGTGCCGGACGGAGGGTGGACAGGTCCGGGAACACGTGCATGTTCGGGAAGCCGGTGCTCAGCGTTGGCGTAAGGGGTCGGAGTGATGTCGCCGAGGATGCTCCATGTGAACGCAGCGTTGGGCATGCTCATCCCGCTTTCGGCGACATTCAGGAACGCGGCCGTCGGCATCCGACGCCCGACCAAGACGCCCCACGTGTCAGGGAAGCAGCATTCGACAGTATCTATCGTCGAAAGGAAGCGTTCGGTCTCCGCCAGATTCGCGCTTGCTGAGGCTCCTCCCTGGACGGTGGCCGGAGGATAGCACCCTGCAACGTTGCAGAAGAACCGTCCTGGCGACCCCTGATATCATCTGGTCTGCTCACCATACATCTAGGCGAGGAGCGGTGAGGATGCAGGGGAACGAGGTCTTCGCCCGCCTCGATGGCCTCACGGGGTTGGTCACGGGTGCAGGGCGAGGGGTCGAGGGGAGGCCTGCGCGATCGCTCTGGCCGGCCACGGTGCTCAGGTGCTGCTGGCCGATCTGGACGAGAAACGCCTGGTTGAGGTGGCCAAGATCGAGTCCGACGGCGGCCGCGCGACGACCTGCGTGACCGACGTTCGACAGTGGGCGAGCGTGCAAGCCATGGCCGACAGCTGCATCGAAGCGTTCGGCGGCATCGACTTCGCGATAGCCAACGCGGGGGTGGGCAGCTACTCATCGCTCAACACGGCGAATCCAGAGCTTTGGCGCCGTGTCGTCGAGACCAACCTGCTCGGCGTGCTGCACACGGTCCGTGCCGTCTACCCGCAGATGAAGGAGCGACGAAGCGGACACCGTTCGTCCTGATGGCTTCCATCGCCGGGCGCCAGACATGGGTGGGTGAGCCCGTCTACATCGCCACGAAGTGGGGTGTCGTGGGGCTCGGGTGGGCCCTGCGGAAGGAAGCCCTGCCCGGCCGCAAGGTGCGCGTGACGATGATCGAGCCCGGCATGGTCGACACACCGCTCCTGCACGAGACCGAGGAGGGGATGAGCGAGCTCGAGCGTTTCGCGGCGCTCGACGTGAAGGATGTCGCTCGCGCCGTGGTCTTCGCGCTTTCCCAGCCTGAGGGAGTCGCGGTGAGCGAACTGATGATCACGCCCGTCGGTCCCGAGCTCTGACGAGCCAGCCCGATGACCCGCGCCGGGAATGACACTCGACCTGTGGGTCCGAAGGTGGAGCTGGCTGGAGTCGTTGGGAGACCGATCGAGGAGGTGGCGACGCCCCGGCGCTCGTACTGGACCTAGCCGCCGCCCGTCGCAACATCGCCGCCATGGCCGAACGGATGGCGGCGCTCCCGGCCGGCCTGCGACCTCACATCAAGGTGCACAAATGCGCGGAGCTGGCGCGGATGCAGATCGCAGCGGGGGCTCTCGGCGTCACCGCCGCGACCGTGTCGGAGGCCGTGGCGATGGTGGATGCTGGCGTCACCGACGTGCTGGTCGCGAACCAGGTCGTATCTCCAGTATCGGTCGCCCGGCTGCTGGACGCGGCGGGCCGAGCCCGCGTGCTGGTGGCGATCGACGACCGGCGCAACCTGGAGATGCTTGGCCTCGCCGCGATCGGGGCGGGGGTCGAGCTGGGAGTGCTGATCGAGCTCGACGTCGGACTCGGACGCGGGGGCGTTCGGTCGGTGGATGAAGTCGTGCGTCTTGCCGGGCTCGCGACCGAGACGCCAGGCGTGATCTTCGACGGACTCATGGGGTACGAAGGCCATTGTGCCAGCGAACCCGATCCGAAGATCCGGACCGAGGCGGCCACGCGAAGCATGGAGCTGCTGGCGTCCGCGGCCGATCGCTGTCGTGACGCTGGGCTCGTGGTTTCAACCGTTTCAGCAGGAGCCACGGGGACGTTCGAGTCACGGCCAACGCCCGCGCCGTCACCGAGGTGCAAGCTGGTTCCTACGTCGTGATGGATTACCAACTTTTCCATGAGGCGCTCGTCTCTGGGTTCGAGACCGCCCTGACCGTCATGGCCACCGTGACCGGGCGTCACGACGATCTGCTCGTGCTCGACGCCGGCCGCAAGTCGATCGATGTCAGCCTGCGTCCGCTCCAACCCTCGGATCCGCGTGCCACGCTCGCATTCATCCATGAGGAACACGTGGGAATCCGCTACGAGGGACCGGCTCCGGGGTCCGTGAGTAGTCGAGCGTGAGCTTCGTACCGGGATACGCTCCCACGACGGTCAACCTGTTCGGTGCCTACCACGTCGTCGAGGACGGCTACGTCGTAGACGTATGGCCGGTGCTAGCGCGACACGGGGCTCCGTGAAGGCGGGGTGGTTCTCCGCCGAGCTCGAGGGCGCCGACCTGACGCAGCTCCGACGATGGGGTGGACTGGAGTACGCTGGTGGCGAGCCAGGTGACCGTGAGAGATGAGCGGTGGGGCACGCTCCGGCCGGCGTTAGTGACCGCCGAGGTAGAGCGAGGACGCCGATCGGTTCTCGGTGAGTCTCGAGGCGACACACGGCGACGACGTCTTGGCGTGGACCGGAACCATCCACGCCTCCGCCGACGGAACACTTGGATTCGACGTGAACGCGATCGCCAAGCGTGAGTTCGTGTACCGCCGGATCGGAGTGTCGTCCAGCATCCCTGGGCGTCGCATGTTGGCGCGCGGTCCGACCTCCCAGGCGTCGGCACTGCCGCGACCGGCACCTTCCCCTCGGATATCGCGCCCCAACCTTTGGTCGACGGACACCTCGCTCCCTTCGTACCCGCGTTCAAGGAACTCTCGATCCGGTTCCCCACGGGTGTTGACGCGGGCTACGTCTTCGAAGGTGAGGACGATGGGTTCGAGCTCGAAGGAGCCAACGCAACTGGACCGACGCCTCGTTCAAGACCTATCCGACGCCGCTGAAACGGTCGCTCCCGAGGCGGGTGCGGCCGGCGATCGGTGGACCCAGAGGTTACGGCTCACCGTCAGAGGACCCGCTCCGGGGTCGGCGGCCACCGATGGGCCGGTAACGGTCGAGATCGGCTCCCCAACGGGCGGCCACGTCGTCGATCGGCGTAACGGCACCCGCCGGACCTGTGGATTCGGGCGCGCTCCGCAGGCTGCAGCCCGCTCATCTGCGCGTAACGGTAGAACCACCTGATCGTGATCGGGTCGTGCGGCGAGCCACTTCCCTCGCGAGGGAGATCGGCGTTCCGCTGGAGCTCGTTCTCCTGTTCGATGACGAACCCGAAGGGGCGGACCTGTTCGGCAAGGCCCTCGAGGACGCCCCTCGCCCGGGTCCTCGCTCTACGCCGAGACGGCGTCACAACCGACGGGCGTTTCGTTGCTAGGGCGCGCCCCGATTTCCTCGAACGGAGCGGGGTTCTTCGGTGGCACAGCCTCGCACTTCTCGGAGCTGAATCGCTTGAGGCCTTCGCCCGATGGGATGGACGGGGTCGCGCTGGCGATGTCTCCACAGGCGCACACGATAGATCGAGCGATCGATGGTGGAAACATCGAGTAGGAAAGAGGCAGATCGTGAGGCAGGTGAGCGGTTTCTCCCGTGGCCTGCCCGTTGCAGTCTCGCCGGTGACCCTGGCCGCCCGTGAACCTCCCCATGAGCAGGTTCCGATCGACCACCGCGTGGGCTCCTCGTTCGGCGCTGCTTGGACCGGCGGGCTCGGTGGCGAACCTCGCGGCCAGGCTGCACATCTCGTCCGTGACGCTGCGCGAGGCCGTCGATCGCACGATCTTGGGCTCTGCTCAACTCAGCCGCGTCTTCAGCGAGCTCGCAGCGAGGCGCGGTTCCACGCTGCACGAGGTCTCATCGTCCGAGCCACGACGGGCCCTGGCGATCGCCGCAACCGGCGCACCTGTAATTGCTCGTCGAACCTGACACCAGGAGTCGTGCGAGGTCAGGCTCCCGAGGCGTCGTGTCGGGGGAGCGGACCTCGCGCCCTACGAGGTGGCGGCGCTCGACCTGTCCCCGTGATAGTGGGGGATCCATCGACATCCCGACGTCCCGCTCGAGCATCCGCAGGCGGGCAAGCTCGCCGTCCCCGGAGGCGATCGCGTCGCGGATGCGTGTGTGCTGGTCCAGTTCCCAGTGTGCGTATCCCTCGGCGGTCTGATAGAGCTGCGGGCCAAGCTCGAAGGCCAACCTGAAGAACGGGCGGACGATGCTCGATAGGACCCGGTTCTTCGCGGCATCGGCAACCAGCAGGTGGAACTGCGAGGCCTCGACTATGGGCCGCTTCAACTCATCCAAGCGAGCACGGTGTCGGTCCAGCACGTCCTGCATGGCGGTCAGATCCTCATCCGTCCGGCGCTCCGCAGCCAGGCGTGCCAACTCGACCTCGATGAGTCGCCGGGCCTCGAGGAGTTCCGGTGTGATCACCTTCGGCTCGGCGTTCGTCTCGTCTTTCGAGATAGGCGGATGTTTCCGCCACGAACACACCCTGGCCGTGCCGGATCTCGATGACGCCGATCATGGCCAGTCCGTTCAACGCTTCGCGGACCGTCGATCGACCGCACCCGAGTCGTTGCGTCAGCTCGCGTTCGGCCGGCAGGCGAGTGCCGGGAGGGAGGTCTTCGACAGCATTTATCAGGATCTGCTGCGCGACCGTCTCGGCCAGCTTCTTGCGTGGAGCCTGGTAACGTGTCAGGCGGGGATTCTCATCGTCCACGGCAGTCGGTCTAGCCCGTTCCCTGCTCAGTTCCAGGACGCGCCCGCTCGATCAACTCGATCTGGACGCCATCGGGATCGGACGCGTAGGCGCCCTTCCCTCCCGCGTAGGCGCCCAGTTCCATGTCGATAGGCTCCGCGGTACGCGAACGCACGCCGGCAGCCCGCAGCTTGGCCAGGGTGCTCGTCAGATCGTCCACCAGGAGCGAGAGGTGTGACCGTCCCGGCTCGTTCTCTGCACCCGTCGGAAGGGGAGTCCCGACGGGACACCGGTACTGCATACAGTCGACCGAAGTGCCCCCAGGGATCTTCAGCTCAGCCCATTCGATTCTCGTTCGGTCCAGAGCAACCAACCTGTCGATGTGGTCCCACTCGATGACACCGCGCCCAACCACTTCCAGGCCCAGGGAGTTTCCTCCAGAAGGTGAGCGAACGCTCGATGTCGCTCACCGTGGCGCCGAAGTGATCGACGCCCGTGACCCCACCCGCCATCGACCTGCCTCCTAACCCGTGACGCCGGTGACGTCTTCAAGAGAGCAGATAACCTGCTGACCTGTGAACGATGCTACCATGCGCCACATGGGTCAGACCGAGGCGCCGTCACGCACGGCCGCCTTCGAGCTTCTGGTGCTCATCCGCCGCTTCGAAGAGGAGGCGAGACGCCTTTCTCTTTCCGCTTCGCTTCCGGGGGCTGTGCATCTCGCGACGGGGCATGAGGCGGTGAGCGTTGGGGTCGGCTCGGCGATCGAACCTACGGACTGGGTAGCTTGTACCTATCGGGGTCACGGACACGCTCTGACAGCCGGGGTGACTCCGCGCGCCCTCATGGCGGAGCTACTGGGTCGCGAGACCGGCATCTGCGGTGGCCGTGCGGGATCGATGAACATCGTGGCTCGCGAGCACCGATTGCTCGGTTCGTTCGGGATCATCGGCGGAAGCATCGCTGCCGCTACGGGGGCCGGACTGTCACTTCGCGGCACGGGCGCAGCCGCGATCGCGTTCTTCGGTGACGGGGCGGTGAATCAGGCGTACTTCCTTGAATGCCTCAATCTCGCCGCGGTGCTGTCCCTCCCGGTTCTGTTCGTGTGCGAGAACAACCTGTACAGCGAGTACACCCGCACCGATGTCGTCACCGGAGGCTCCATCGCCGATCGCGCCAGGGCCATGGGAGTCGTCGCCGAGGTGGTGGACGGCATGGACGTGCGAGAGGTCAGCCGGGTCGCGGGCTCCGCGCTCGAGGAGGTTCGGCGGGGTACCGGGCCCCGGTTCGTGGAGGCCGAGACCTATCGGTTCGTGCCGCACAGCCGAGCCGATCCCGTTGCCTACCAGCCTCCCGACGAGGTGGAGCGATGGAAGGCGCGCGATCCGATCGATCAGGAGCGCGTCCGCCTGCTCGCCGAGGGCGCGGATGCAGGCGAGCTGGATTCGCTCACGCGATCGATCGATGAGCAGGTCAAGGCCGCGATCGCGGCCGCGTTCGAGGATCCGTTCCCTGAGATCGGGTCACTCCTGGACGGAGAGTTCCTCTGAGCGCCGGATCGGTGTCGATCAGGGATGCCCTTCACGCCGCCCTCGCGGACGAGTTGTCCGCGGACGCGTCCGTGATCTTGTTGGGCGAAGACATCGGCATGGCCGGCGGCGTCTTCGCCGTCACGAGCGGTCTCATAGAGCGGTTCGGCCCGGAGCGGGTGATCGATACGCCGATCTCCGAGCTGGCTCTGACCGGGGCAGGGTTCGGCGCCGCCGTGACCGGATCGCGTCCGGTGGTGGAGATCATGTTCGGCGACTTCATGGCGCTGGCGATGGATCCACTCCTGAACCAGGCCGCGAAGTATGCGTTCGTCTCGAACGGGCAGGGCGGCGTCCCGATAGTTGTCCGATGCGCCGTCGGAGGCGGGGCGCGCATGGGGGCGATGCACTCGCAGGTCCCTGCGTCGTGGTTCATGGGCGTTCCGGGCCTGAAGATCGTGGCTCCGAGCGATCCGGCGTCTGCCTACGGTCTGTTGCGGGCGTCGATCCGCGATGACAACCCGGTGATCTTCATGGAGCACAAGATGCTCTATTCGGAGAAGGGTCCGAGTTGGAGCGACGAGCCGATGCCGATCGGGCGCGCCGCGATCGTGCGCGACGGGACGGACGTCACCATCGTCACAGCCATGCGATCGACACTTGATGCCGTGGAGGCGGCCGGGCGGCTGAGCGCTGAGAACGGGATCGAGGCAGCCGTGATCGATCTCCGATCCCTCCGTCCTCTCGACATGGCGACGATCATGTCCTCGCTGTCGATCACCAACCGCGCGATGGTCGTGGAGGAGGGGCCGAAGACCGGAGGATGGGCGGGTGAGGTCGTGGCTTCGATCGCCGAGACCGCCTGGGGTGAGCTGGAGGACCTCTGGCGCCTGACGTCGCCTGACCTTCCGACCCCATTCAGCGCGCCGTTGGAGGACGACTTCCTACCGCGGGTTGACGCGATCGTCGGATCGGTCCTGAGCCACGCCTGACCGGTCAGCGGCGAGCCGCGATCGCCTCTTCGGCGGCCGCCAACACGGCACCGGCCGTCAGGCCGTGCGTTCGGGCGACGTAGTCGTTGGTGCCGAACGAGCAGAACTCATCTCGCACGCCCACGGGCCGCACGGGCACCCCGACCCCTTCGCGCGCGAGCACCTCCGACACGCAGGAGAACAATCCGCCGATGATCGAGTGGTTCTCGGCCGTCACCAGCGCGCCCGTCTCGTGCGCGAGCGCGAGCACCGCTGCGCCGTCGAACGGCTTGATCGTGGACATCTTCAACACGGCGGCCGATACGCCCTGGTCTGCAAGCGCCGTCGCGGCATCGAGCGAGCGCCGCACCATCACGCCGCTGGTGACGATACCCACGTCGGTCCCCTCGTGCAGGATCTGCCCCTCACCGATCCTGAACGTGTGGCTTCCCCTCTCCACATCTGGCGTCTCACGGCCGAGCAGCTCGCGCAGGTACACCGGACCCTCGAAGTCAACGACCGCGTGCGTTGCCTCAGCCATCTCGGCGTTGTCGCACGGGTCGATCACGGTCATGTTCGGCAGCGCTCGCATGTGCGCCAGGTCGTCGATCCCTTGGTGCGTCGGGCCGAACGTCGAGTAGATCCCCGGAAGCGCGGCCACTATCTTCACGTTCGCACGGTTCAGCGCACATTGGATGGCTATGAAGTCGAGAGCTCGGCGCGTGGCGAACACGGCGAACGTGGTGGCGACCGGTGTGAACCCTGCCTTCCACAGACCCACCGCCGCGCTTGATCAGGTTCTCCTCGGCCATGCCGACGTTGATGAACCGATCCGGGAACGCCTGGGCGAACGGGTGTAGTCCCGTGACGCCGGCGACGTCGGCGGAGAGCGTGACCACGTCTGGCCGGCGTTCGCCGATCTCCAGGATCGCGTGACCGAACGGGCCGGACTTCGCCAAGACGACCGGGTCGACCGGTGGATGGCCCGTGCCGGCAGCGTGTCGCTCACGTGGATCCTTCCAGCTGGCGCGTGACCGCGTCCCACTCGTCGTCGTCCACACGGACGAAGTGATTGCGTTCGCGCTCCATGATCAGCGGAACGCCACATCCGAGCGTGGTGCGACAGACCACGGCCTTCGGTCGACCGGTCACCTCACGCGCCCGATCGAACGCGCCCAGCAGCGCCGCGATGTCGTTGCCGTCGACCTCGTCCACCCACCAGCCGAACGCGCGCCACTTCTCAGCGTGCGGCTCGATCTCCAGGACCAGGTCGCCATCGGCCTGAACGCGATTGACGTCGATCACGTTCACCAGGTTGTCAAGGCCTTGCGCCGCGGCGAACATCGCCGACTCCCAGGTGGAGCCCTCCTGGACCTCTCCGTCGGACATGAAGTTGAAGACGCGCGCCGGGTGGCCCTTCAGGCGGAGCCCGATCGCCAGGCCCGCCGCCACACCAAGGCCGTGCGCGAGTGAGCCGCCCGTCATTTCGATCAACGGAGGGTGCCCCTCGTACGTGGACATGATGAGCGTGGTGCCGTCGGCACCGTAGGTGTCAAGATCCTTCGCCCAAGTGGCCTGCCTCCGCGAGTGCGGCCCACAGTCCGATGGAGTAGTGGCCCGCCGAGTAGATCAGGCGATCGATATCGGGAGAGCGGTCGACCGGGTCGTAGCGCATCTCAGATAGGAGTAGGACGGCGAGGATGTCGGCCACGTCCAGTCCCTGACCCACGTATTCCTCACCTTTGCCGGCGCACATCCGCACGACGTTCTTGCGTATCTGCTTTGCTCGGGTTCGGAGCTCGTCTATGGACGCGCCAGTTGAACTCCGCTTCGGTTGCAGATGCCCTCCTAGTCAGAAGGTGAGCAGATAACCTGCTGACTCTCAGTATACGATGGCTGGAGATCCGGGGTCGACCGGGCCGGGACGCCCGGCCGTAGGCTTAGCCCGTGATCGTGCACCTGGTGGACGGGACGTACGAGCTGTTCCGTTACCACTTCGGGGTGCCCTCACACGTGACCGACGACGGCCGCGAAGTCGCCGAGCGACGCGAGGGGTCCTCGGCTCCATGCTCTCCATGCTCGAGGGCGGTGCTACCCACGTGGGTATCGCCACCGATCACGTCATCGAGTCGTTCCGCAACGCGTTGCTCGAGAGCTACAAGACGGGCGAGGGCGTCGATCCCGTGCTCCGCTCGCAGTTCGAGCTCTTCGAAGACACGCTAAGGGCAGTCGGGTTCTGCGTCTGGCCGATGGAGGACTACGAGGCCGATGACGCTCTCGGCTCGGCCGCCAGCGTGGCCGCCTCCGACCTACGCGTCGAGCGGGTGATCATCTGCACACCCGACAAGGATCTGGGCCAGTGCGTGAGTGCCGATGGGCGGGTGGTGCAGTTCGACCGGCGAGAGGCCCTGACCGACTTCGCCGGCGTCGTGGCCAAGTTCGGCGTGGCGGAGAGCATCCCGGACTACCTGGCTCTGGTCGGCGACACGGCCGACGGGATCCCAGGCGTGCCCGGCTGGGGGGCGAAGACCTCAGCGACCGTGCTTGCCCGCTACCGGCATCTGGAAGACATCCCGCTACAGGCGGGCCTCTGGGACATCTCCGTGCGGGGGAGGGCGAACCTGCTGCGAACCCTGGCCGAGCGGTTGGAGGAGGCGTTCCTCTACAGGCGGCTGGCGACGATCGACACGAACGCGCCGACGATCAGTGGGTCGAGGAGCTCGAGTGGACGGGTCCGGCCGAGGGCTTCGAGGAGTCGCTGAGGGCGATCGACGCCGACGGGTCCATCGCGCGCATCATGAGGCTCACCGACACGCGCGGTTGAGCGAAGGTCCTCCCGGGTGGGTGACGGCTGTTTCCGACCGTGGGCCACGTCACGCTAGGCTCTCTGCCTTCGCCGGAGGGAGCCGAGACATGCCGACACGCCACACGCCATACCACCAGCGGTTCATGGAGCTCGGGGCTGAGATGGGGGGATAGGATCGGGTTCGACGCGGCGGTCGTATTCTCATCGACCGAGAAGGAGCACCTGGCCACACGCCGAAGGTGTGGGGCTGTACAACATCTACTACCAGGGCGCCTCGACATCAAGGGTCCCGATGCGCAGGCGCTCCTGGACCATGTCCTGGCGCGTGACGTGCCGCGGCGGTTGGCCACCGACGGTCAGGTGCTCTACTCCTCGGTCTGCAACGCGGACGGCGGCATGATCGACGATCTCACCGCTTACCGGCTGGGCCCGGAGCACTACTGGCTGATCGCCACGCCGGCCCGCGCCGAGATCGTTGGGACTCACGTGACCGAGCACGCGCGCGATCGCCGCGCCTATGTGACCAACTGCATCTCGGGCACTGCGTATCTGTCCGTACAGGGCCCGGGTTCGCGCGAGCTGCTCGCGCCGCTCGCGGAGGCGGATCTGTCGACCGACCGGCTCCTCTACTTCAAGTGTGTTCGAACCGTGGTCGCCGACGTGCCCACCCTCGTATCGCGCACCGGCTACTCGGGCGAGCTGGGGTACGAGCTCTACTACCCGCGCGACTACGCGCTCCACATGTGGGACACGCTCACGAACGCCGGGGCCACGCCGTGCGGGTTGGGGGCGCTACGGAGCGTTCGCATGGAGAAGAAGTACCCGCTCTACGGCCTGGACGTTAGCGAGACCACGTCGCCGCTGGAGGCGGGTCTGGGATGGGCGGTCGACCTGGATGGGTCAGAGCATCCGGGACGCGACGCGCTGCTGCGTCAGCGCGATGAGGGGATCGCACGGCTCCTCACGGGGATCGAGTTCCCCGACCTGTCGTTCGTCCCGTCCGCTGGGGACGCCGTGGCGACCGCCGGCGGAGAGCCGCTCGGCACTCTCACGTCCGCGGACCGCGGCTGGTTCCTTGGCAAGGCGCTGGCGATGGGCTATCTCCCCTCCCGACCACCTGCCCACCGGTATCCCGCTCCCCGTGGCCTCGGCTCGCGGACCCAGTGCGAAGGCCTCACTTCGGATCGACCGTTCTACGACCCGGACGGAACGCGCGTCCGCGCTTAGGGTGCCTGGCGGTGGAACGCATGGAGTTGTTGCTCGGCAGGCGCGCCCTGGTGACGGGCGCCAACCGTGGCATCAGGCCTCGAGGTTGTACGGCTCTTGGGTGAGCTTGGCCTGGAGGTCTTCCTAGGCTCGCGCGATCCGGAGGCGGGGGCGAGGGCAGCAGCAGCGCTCGGATCGCCGCGCATCACGCCGGTGCGCATCGACGTATCCGATCCCTCGAGCGTGAAGGCTGCTCATGATTCTCTGGCGCCGGCCGGCATCGACGTGCTGGTCAACAACGCCGCGATCAACCACAGCTCGATCACGCCGGAGGAGGCCGACCGGGCTTGGCAGGTGAACGCGCTGGGGTGTTGGCGCGTGACACAGGCGTTCCTGCCGCCGATGCGTGAGCACGGCTGGGGCCGGATCGTGAACGTCTCTTCCGAGGTGGCCGCGAACGCGCATGAGCAGCGGGGCGGAGGGATCTACGCCGCGACCAAGATCGCTCTCAACGTCATGACCCGCGCGCTCGCAGAAGATCTAGAAGGGACCGGGATCTTGGTGAACGCGATCAGTCCGGGGTGGTGCCGATCGGACATGGGTGGTGCGAGCGCACCGCGATCGGTCGAGCAGGGTGCTGCGAGCATCGTCTGGGGAGTGACGCCCTCGATGACGGTCCATCCGGAGGCTACTTCCAGGACGGCGAACCGCTGGCCTGGTAGCGGCGAGCGCGAACCTTGTCGATATCAGCCGGGGCCCTTCGTCGTAAAGGGTGATGGTCCCGCGCCGGGACCCGCGAACCGCAAGGAGGGGATGGCATGGCGAAGTACCTGCTGCTCTACGGAGGCGGCCAGATGCCCGAAGGTGAGGCAGCTCAGGCCCAGGTCATGGCGGCTTGGGAGGCGTGGTTCACGGAGCTCGGCCCGGCGGTCGCCGACCCCGGTAACCCGTTCACGCCCGCCGCGAAGAAGATCGCGAGCGACGGCGCCGTGGGTGACACCCACCCCACAGCAAGTGGCTACTCGATCGTCGAGGCGGACTCGCTCGACATCGCGGCCAAGCTCGCCGCCGGATGCCCGGTCCTGCAGGGCGGTGCCGACATCACCGTCTTCGAGACCTTCAACGTGATGTAGGAACCTCCACGGGTATGTGAGCGCGGCGGCGTCCTCGCCGCCGCGTTCGCGTATCTAGGCGCGGTCGAGGACGATCACCGGGATCGTTCGATGCCCGGCGGTCTTCTCCTCGTACTCGCCGAACTGTGGGAACTTCGCCACCTGCCGAGCGTAGAGTTCGTCGCGTTCTGGCCCCTCGCGGAGGATCTTCGCGTTCACGGGGACGCTTTCGATTCCCAGCTCGATCGTGGCGTGTGCATCGGCCTCCAGGTTGAGGAACCAGTGCGGGTGCGCGACGTGGCCGCCCTTCGACGCGAAGATGACCCACTGTTCGCCATCGGGCAGGTACATCAATGGACACACGTGCTCGCCTCCGGTGCGGCGTCCTGTTGAGTGCAACAGAAGGAGAGGCGCCCCTTCGAACGTGCCGCCGACGCGACCCTCGTTCGATCGGAACTCCTCGATGACGTTCGTGTTCCAGTCGCTCACGCGTACTCCTTTTCAAGGTGTCGCGGGTGGAACCTGACGGAGCCGAGAAGCATTCCCGAACGACCGGCCCTCTTCAGCTGCTTCCCGTGACCTTGGCACGAGGTCGCTCGAAGCGTCCGAAGATGGCGATCATGCCGAGGAGGATCATTCCCGGGACGAACGACCATCGTGCGCGTTCCGCCCGCCATCGTGCCGTGCTGTCCGTCTCGTGGCCGAATCCGAGCGGCCAGAGCAGGAGCACGGCAAGCAGGTAGGCGGTCATGTGCCAAAGGAACAGTGTCATGATCACGCCGTTCACGGCGATCTATCGCCACGGCCACCGGCGTTGGAGCCATCTAGAGAGCCGGGGCCGAAGCAGCATCACCGCGCCGATCGACCACACGCCGCCGAGCATGAAGCAGACCGTGGGTGGGTAGGCGTTCGACACGGCCTCGATGTCCGTGCCGAGCAGGCTCTTCGGGTAGGTGCCGATCCCTGGGAACCAGGAGTAACGGATGTCGCCGAACAGCTTCCACAGGGGAGGGTTCGTCAGAAGGATCAAGCCCGAGAGGCCCGCGACGACCATCGCCCAGAACGCCCTGCGGGGCCATCGCGTCATGCTCTCATCGCCGTAAGCGTGTCCTAGCTGATGTGGGAACAGCAGGACGAACGCCACGTTTGCCCAGCGAGCGAGGGGATGTCCGCCCATGAACCCGATCGCATCCGTGAGGAACGCTCCTGCGACCATCGCCGCCGGGACCCAGAGCCCGAAACGTCGGTGCAGGGCGATCGTCCACGGCGAGATGCAGACGACCACGACGTAGACGGCCAGGAACCAAGGGGGCCGAACGGGATCGTCGCGCCCGGCGGGAGCATTCCGCCGCAGCGGTCTGGTGTCTCCCCAAAGAGGCGGTCCCGCGGTGGCGCCTATGTCGGCTAGGTGCAGCGCGATCTGTACGACGGCCCATACACCCAGGAACACGAGCGACGGGCGCAGGAGCCGTGCGAGACGGTCACGGACGAACGCGCCGGTCGACTTGCCTCGCTCCTGATAGGAATCGAACGCTACGAGGTTAGAGAAGCCACCCACGAAGAAGAAGATCGGCATCACCTGGAGGAACCAGGTCGCCAGCCAGAGCCACGACGTGAGGCCGATCGCACTGGTCGATCGGATGAACCCATGATCCCAAGCGATCATCGCGATCGTCCAGTGGCCGACCACGACACACAGGATGCTCACTGCACGCAGGAAGTCGACATAGCGATCCCGCGTTGCGGGGGTCCGATCGGCCAGCTCGCCGATGCTCGCCGTCATGGGTCAAGTTCACGCGTCTCGGCGCGTCAGGTCAAGGGGCGAGGGCCATCGACCGTGGGAGAGCGTGTGTGCGTATGCGACGAGCGCGACGGCCACCAGGATGTGCCAGATCGCATGCCACTGGAACAAGCTCTCGGGCCGGCAGAGCGGCGAGCCCGTCTGGCCCAACAGATATGCGACTCCACCCAGCGCGATCGCGGCCAGACCAACCTTGCGGGCGAGGGCTCCACGCCGGAGACCCTCGGACCGGCGGGTTCGGCGATCGCCGGAGAGCGTCGTGACCTCGCCTAGGACCGCGCGGCCAAGGTGCCTGCGAACGGATCCGACGCGCCGTTGATGGCGGCAAGGCCCAGTCCGATGGCGACGAGACCGATCGCGTAGCCACCCGCCTGTATGCCTGGACGCCACCCCAAGGATGTGTCCGAACGCGCGGACCGCGATGAAGAGCAGGACGGCCATGATCGCGGCGTCGTGCGCCCACTGCGCCCAAGAGGGATCGGGACCGTGAAGCGCGAAGCTCCCAACGCCGTTCGCGGCCACCGCGAGCGCGAGCACCAGCAGGGCGGTGCGCGTCGTGCCTTCGCGCCGGAACGCGAAGATCAGGATGCAGCCGGCGGCGACCAGGAACGCCATGCTAGATAGGGCGTTCGTGGGTTGGTGGAGGAAGCCCGAGACGATGAGTTCGCAGTCCATGGCCGTTCAGTCATCATCGCACCCCGAGCGCCGTGGCTATCACTCGATCCCTCGCCAAGGATGGCTGGTTTCCCTGATGCTTTGGTCGACCCGACCTGTCAGACTCCCGACCGATGGAGGGGCCGGCGCCAAGCGCGCCCGCTCGGTCGAGTGCCCTCGATCTAGCCTCCGCAACGCCCGCTACGCGGAACCGCTACGTCGACCTGATCCGTGTCGTCTCGATCGGGGTCGTCGTTCTGGGTCATTGGACGATGGCCGTCCTGGGTTACTCCGACGGCTCGTTTACAGGTAAGAACCTCCTGGAGATCGCACCCGGGTTGCAGATCCTCACCTGGATCTTCCAGGTGATGCCGCTCTTCTTCATAGTGGGAGGCTTCTCGAACGCGGCCTCGTGGGTATCGGCATCATCTCGCGGCGAGTCGTACGGTGACTGGCTTCGCGCCCGGTCGACCCGGTTGCTCAGGCCTTCGCTCTGGTTCGTTGGCTTCTGGACGTTGTTCCCGGTGGCCGCCGTCGCGTCAGGGCTGCTGTCGTCAGGCGTCGCCAGGGTCGGAGGGGGCGAGGTGGCTCTCCCGACGTGGTTCCTCGGCGTGTACCTGCTCGCGATCCCCGCGGTGCCCCCGCTGCTGGCTGCGCACCGCAGGTTCGGGGCTCGCGTCCTGATCCCGCTCGCAGGGGGAGCGCTCCTGGTCGACTCGCTTCGGTTCGGGCTCGACGTGACCGCTCTGGGGGTGGCGAACTTCGCGTTCGTATGGCTCGCGATGCTCGAGCTCGGGTTCCTGTGGAAGGACGGGGTCCTGCGTCGACCCCCATGGCTCCCGTGGGCCATGGCCGGGGGCGGGCTCGCTTCGCTCGGGTTGCTGGTCGGTTTCTTCGATTACCCGGTGCGATCATCGGGCTCACACACGGCATCCGGTCGAACACGCTTCCACCGTCTTCGGCCCTGCTCGCGCTCGGCGTGTGGCAGTGCGGCGCGATGTTGCTCTTCGAGCACGCGGCCAACCGATGGCTAGCGAAGCACGTCCCGTGGGCGGCGGTGATCGTCGCGAACTCCATGGTGATGACCTTCTACCTGTGGAACATGACCGCGGTCGTCCTGGCTGCGGTCATCTTGTTCCCGACGGGGCTGGCACCGCAGCCGAACCAACTCAGCACGCCATGGTGGTGGCTGCGTCCGGCATGGATCGTCGCCTGCGCGATCTGCCTGGTGCCGTTCCTGCTGGCGTTCCGGTGGGCTGAGCGACCGGTTGCGGCAAGGGGCGATATCCCAGTGGTGCCGCGGGTGTGGCGCTCGCCCTGGTGGGAACGGCGGCGGCCGCCGCAGGGTTCACGATCCTGACGACCCAGGCCTTCCCGGTACCCGGCGAGGTCGTGTTGATGCCATCGATCGGCGTCGCCTGCGTCGTGCTGGGCGCCGTGCTGCTGAAGGTGGATCCGATCGCCCCTCTACGCGCGGAGCGACGAGCGAGTCACTCCGGCGGCGCCTCTTCCTCCGTCTCTTGATCAGGGGCGCCGGCGAGCTTGGCCTCTAGGGCCTGGATCTCCTCGACGAGTTGGTCCGCTTCGGCGCCCGCGGGATCGCCTCCGCTCCGCTCTCTGACGATCAGATATCCGAGCTTCTCGGCGAGGCCGTCCGCCTTCTTGCGGGTCTGCGAGTGCTCGACCTTGCCTTGAACCTGTGCCGTTCCCTTCTTAGCTTCCTCAGCGACCTTGCCGGCCGCTGCCTTCGCCTTGTCGAGCAGGCCCATAGATCCATCTCCCTTCGGTCGAAACCCTACGTGCTCCGGTCTTCTAGAGGTATCGAGCGGTCGACATCGCCAGGACGGCGAGGAGGAGCAGACCAAGGCTCAGCCGGGCCGAACTTCTCGAGACGGTCCTGGATCGCTCCGATCTCGGCGGCAACCTCGGGCGACGGCGGGCCGCCCGACTCCGCGACCTGACGTCCGAGGCCCAGGAGCCGCATCACGTTCGGGCGGGTGCCGAAGGCGCCGATCGCAAGTGCTGTGATCGAGGCGATCATGCCCACCGTCATGGTCGCTCCGAACGACGAGGTGACCCAGTCGACCAAGGTCCCGTTCAGGTGCCAGTCGCGCCAGTAGAGGAACAGGCCGCCCACCACTGAGGTGAGTCCGAGGGCGATGATCCGGTCGACCAGGCGCCGTTTGCCCAGCAGCTCCGCCATGAAGGGAGCCCCGGCGGGCGCTATGGCGGCCACGCTGGGCTGAACGTAGACCACTAACAGGAAGACCGATCCGACCCAAAGGACTCCGGCCAGGATGTGCACGATCCTGAACACGACCATGTACGGGGCGATCGCGAGCGTCACGTACTCACTCCGGCCGGAATCCTTCTCACTTCGGCGCTATCCGTCGATGGCGCGTGCTACTTCGCCATGATCTTGCGGACCTCGTCCCCTTCGAAGGCGCGCATCGTCTGCGAGCGTACGTTCCCCAGGGACGAGACCTTGGCCAGGAACTCGACGGCGGTCTCGTCGTTGGCGAACTCGGTGATCGCCACCAGATCGCACTGACCCATCGTCCAGTAGACCTGGAGCGGCGCCCCATATCGGCGGCGAGCTTCTGCGCGGCCTCCGCACGATCAACGGACTGGGCGGCGCTCTTGGCCCCCTCGTCGGTCCAGTTCAGCAGGCTGACGTACTTCGACATGCCGACCTCCCTTCCTCGGTCGAACCCATCCTAGGACAGTCGGCGAACGCGTGCCCAGGGGCGACCGGCCCCTAACCGCCCAGCATCCTGAACGGCTCTGGTGTGTACTCGCCGAGTACGCGGACCCACTCCTGGCTGAGCAGGTCCCGGATCACCGGATCGTCCTTCGATAGCCAGGACAGGTGTCGCAGGCCATGCTCGATCACCTGGATCACGTCTATCCGCGCGGGCGCGCCGTGCGCGCTTCCACGTGCCAGCTCTGCACGCTCGACGTCGTCCTCGGTCCAACCGACCGCGGTCTCCGGCACGACCGCCAGATAGGTGAGCACGACGCGGTCGCCCTCGGTTCGCCACGATGTTGAGTGAACGGCGATCGGCTCGAGCCCGCGGGACGCGAGCTGCGCCAGACCACATCGCCCGGCTGCCCGTCCGCGGTGCTCGCCACGCGAAGCGGGTGATCCTGGCGGGCCGCTCGCGACCAGTGGACGCAGTGCGCGGACATGGCGAACCCCTCGTCGCGTCGGTTGCCCAGCTCGCGACAACCCCCGATGGACTCGTCGAAGGCGGCCAGGGCCGCGTGCAGCTCCCCGCGGAGCCAGTGGGCCCAAGCCACCATGTAGAGGTTGTGGAACACCATCGGCCGCTGGCCCAGCGTCCGGAACGCGCGGTCGGCCTCCAGCCCGTCGGCGAGCAAGAGCGAGAGAGAACGGCCCCAGGAAGAACCGCGTCTCGCACAACCCGTGCAGCGACATGGCCTCGCCGAGCGCGTCCGTGCTCGCGCGCGACGCGGATCGCCTCCTGATGATGGGCGAGCGCCTCGTCGAAGTGCGCGCGACCGAACGCGAGCGTCCCCGCCGTGTAGAGAAGGTGCGCGACCAGATCGTTGGCGCCGGCGGCGCGCGCGTGCTCGAGGGCGTGAGCCACACGCCCTCGCCTTCGTCGTAGCGGTCAGTTCCAGCCACAGCACGTGCGAGAGCGCCGCGAGCGCCCGCGCCTCGTCGGCCGGCGACCAGGGCGCGACCGGCTGCATCGCGCGCGGCCTCGTAGTCGGCCTGCGCCTCCTCAACCGACCCAGTTGTTCCCGAACCTCGCCCCGGGACAGCAGCAGGCGCGCCAGCGAATCGTCGGCTCCGACCTGCGATGCGAGCGGGACCGCTCGGTCGTATCGGTCGATCGCCAGCTCTGCGGCGAACGTCTTGCGCGCTCGGTCGCCGGCGCGCGTGAGCGCCGCCAGCAGCGGCTCCCGCAGCGACGCTTCATCGTCGGTCCGCCCGAGCTCCACGGCCAGGTCGGCCGCGAGCACCAGGTGCTGGGCGGTCGCGTCGGCCAGAAGCTCGCCGCCCGCGTGTTCGTTCAGCCACTCGGCCACAGCTCGATGCTTGGACATCCGGACGGCTCGCGGGATGCTCGTGTAGGCGACGTCCCGCACCATGACGTGCCAGAACGCAAGCTCCCTCTCGTTCGCCATCGTCGAGGGCGTCGAGGGTCGCACCAGCTCCCTGCGGATCAGGTCGTCGACGATCGAACCGACCTGCGTTGCATCTCGATCCGTGAGCGCCGCGAGTACCCCCGGCCAGAACGCACGACCGACCACCGCGGCGTCCTGGACGAGCGACTTCACATCCGGTGACAGGGTGTCGAGTCGCGCGGCGACCAACGCCTGAACGGTCGCCGGCACCGCTGTAGGATTCGCGGCGCTCTCGCCCTCGCGAACCGACGCGGCCAGTTGCTCGGCGTAGAGCGGGCTGCCTCCCGCCCGTTCGAGGACGGCCGCGGTCATCTCGGGAGAGGCATCCGGCAGCACGGTCGAGACGAGCGCGGCGACATCCCGGTCGGCCAGCGGCGGCAGGGACAGGACCGTGGAGCGGCGCCCGCGCGCGAACCACGATGGGTGTCGGTCCTCGACCGTGGGTCTGGCCGTCACGATCACCAGGAGCGGGAGCCCCGCGGTCCGATCGGCGACGTCGGCCAGGAACCCAACGAGAGCGTCGTCGGCCCAGTGCAGGTCCTCGATCACCACGACCGCTGGACCGTCCGCGGCGAGCGACTCCAGGAAGGTCCGCCATGCGGAGAACGTCTCCGCGCGCATCCATGGCCGCCTCCGCGTCCAGACCGACCAGCGTCGCCAACCGCTCCTGCACCCACGGACGCCTGCCGGGCTCCACGCCGATCAACGCCTCCCGCAACTTGGCCTCCACCACTTCCGGCGCATCGGTGTCCAAGATCCCTCCATGCGCCTTCACGATCTGGGCGAGGGCCGCGAAACTGCCGCCGTCGCCGAACGGGAGGCAGCGACCCTGACGCCAGACGGGGCCCGACGCACCCTCGGCGGTGGCACGACCAAGCTCGCGGACCAACCGCGACTTGCCCGTCCCCGCGTCGGCCACGATCGTGACGAAGCTGGTGGACGGGTACCTCCGCCGCCCGTCGGTAGAGCTGGTTCAACAAGCCGAGCTCAAGGTCCCGTCCGACCAGCGGACCGGCGTCCGATACGTCCCCGCCAAGTGGGGACGCTCGCTCTCCGATCACCCGCCAGATCGGCACCGGGGCGGCCTTTCCCTTGACCGCCACGGGTTCCAAGGCCTCAAGCTCGAAGTCGCCGCGCGCGGCCCCGAACGTGGCCTCCCCGACGATCGATCCCCATCTCGGGCGCAACACCCTGCAGCCGCGAGGCGGTGTTCACCGCGTCGCCGGTGACGTAGCCCTCGCCGGCCTCGGGCCGCGCGTCCATGGCCACCAGAACCTCGCCGGTGTTGATGCCGATCCGCACCCGCAGGCCGTCGCCGGCCGTCCCGAGAGAACGCATTATCGACAGGCCCGCTCGGATCGCTCGCTGCGGATCATCCTCGTGCGCGATCGGCGCACCGAACACGGCCATCACGGCGTCCCCCACGAACTTCTCGACGGTGCCGCCCAGCCGCTCGATCTCTCGGCGCAGTAGCCCGTGATAGGGCTTCAGCAGCGATCGGACATCCTCAGGATCGGCCCCCTCGCTCGATGCGGTGAACCCGACCAGATCGCAGAACAAGATCGTGACGACCTTGCGCTCGTCACCACGCGTCACCGGCTCCGTATCGGCCAGCCTCGAGCCGCAGCTGCCGCAGAAACGGTTCCCGTCAGGGTTGGGTGCGCCGCACGAAGGGCATTCGTCGGCCGAATGTGGTCGATCCGTCACGTTCGGGAGCCTAGCGACCGGGGGAGTGGAGCGTGAAGGGCTCAGCTCTGGCCGGGGATCACTCCACCGTGGCAAGGGCCTCGATCTGGGCGACCGTGCGGTCCAGCTCGTCGACCAGGCGGGATCCGAAACCGTCAAGCGAACGATAGATGCCGACGAGGGTCCGGTAGTACCAGAGCGTGCCGTCCCTGCCGCCGGTGAACCGCTCGAACACCCCGACGCCTCCTGTGCGGAGATCCGTCGGGATCGAACGAGCGTTGTGGACCTTGTCCGCCACCGAGACCAGGAGCGCGTCGGGCGGCGCGCTCGGCAGGTGCGCCAGGTAGGACTCCTTGCGTTGTCGCCACGGCGGCTTGGGCTCCTGAGTCGTGTCGGTGCATGCCTCTACGATGTCGGCGACTTCTTGCCCGAAGCGCGCGCGGATCTCCTCGAGCCGCGGAAGGCCGCCCTGGTCCTCGACCGCGTCGTGCAGGAGCGCGGCGATGGCCTGAGTCTGGGTTCCGCCCTCCTCGATCACCAGCGACGCGACACCCAGCAGGTGCGAGACGTAGGGAACTTCGCTCGCCTTCCGCCGCTGTGCTCGGTGGATGTCGGATGCGTAGGCCAGCGCATCGTCGAAGTCCGGTCCAAGCTCCACGGCCGCAGACTATCCTTTCGCCATGTCGACGTCGGTGCTCGTCCTCGGTGCCGGCTTCGGCGGACTCGAGCTGTCGACCCGGCTCTCGGAGGAGCTCGGTGACGAGGTCGACGTCACGCTGATCGACCGGGCCGACGCGTTCGTGTTCGGTTTCTCGAAGCTCGACGTGATGTTCGGCCGGCGGACGCCCGACGCGGTCCGGCTCCGCTACGAGCGACATCACGACGCCGCAGGTCCGGTTCCGCCAGGAGACCATCACCTCGATCGACCCCGACGCACGGCGCGTCGTGACCGACCTCGAGACGTACGAGGCCGACGTCCTGGTGGTGGCGCTCGGCGCCGACTACGACCTCGCCGCGACGCCCGGACTGGCCGAGGCCGGCAACGAGTTCTACTCGGTGCCGGCGCCGAGGGCGTGCGCGACGTGCTCCCCGGGTTCCGGACGGGTACGGCGATCGTCGGCGTGTGCGGCGCGCCGTTCAAGTGCCCGCCCGCACCGAGCGAGGCGGCGCTCCTGCTGGACGAGTTCCTGCGCGAGCGCGGCGTTCGCGACGACGTGCGGATCCAGGTCGTGATGCCGTTCGGCACGCCGATCCCGCCGTCGCCCGAGACGTCGGCGGCGGTCCTGGCGCCGTTCGCCGAGCGGGGGATCGAGTTCGTCCCCGACCGGCGGGTCGCCGCGCTCGACCGCGGTCGCGAAGGAGGCCGTCCTCGACGACGGCAGGCGGCTGCCCTTCGACCTGTTCCTCGGCATCCCGGTGCATCGGGCGCCGCAGGTCGTCGTCGAGCTCCGGTCTCACGGAGGACGGCTGGATCCCGGTCGACCCGGCGACGCTCGCCACGCGCTTCCCAGGGCGTGTACGCGGTCGGCGACGTCACGAGCGTGGGCACCCCGAAGGCCGGGGTCTTCGCCGAGGGCGCGGCGCGCGTGGTCGCCGATCAGCTGATCGCGCGGATCCGCGGGGCGAGCCCAGCCGCCCGGCTACGACGGCACGGGCTCGTGCTACATCGAGTTCGGCGGCCGAGGTCGCGCGCGTCGACGTGGACTTCTTCTCGACCCCCGGCCACCCGACCGGCACGTTCGTGCCGCCGTCGCGCGGAGACGACCGCCGAGAAGGCCGACTGGGCGTCCAGCCGGCACGCACGCTGGTTCGGCGCCTAGGCGCTGATCACCTCTTGCGGTGGGCTCCGTTCGACGCGAACGCGAAGCCCGCCGGCGAATCGTAGGCGCCCACGAGCTGGGGGAGTTCCACGCGGAGCGTTCGTGCATCGGGTCGCGAAGGGGGAACGACGTCGGCGCCGGCCGGGCGACCCAGCCGCTGGAGCGCCAGTCGCCGCAGCTCTGATTCCACGTCGGCCGCCGCGGGTACCGGGGCCTCCGCCAGGCGGCCGCGGAGTCCATGGGTGAGACCATCGAGCGGGTTCCTGGCGGTGGATCCAGCCATGCGGTCCTCCTTGCTTGAGCCCCCCGCCTGGCGACAACTCGACCACGGTAGCGGGTCGGACTCCGTCGCCATAGAGGCTCTCGGTCATTCTTGGCTACGCCCAACGTCGCAGGCCTTCTAGATCGAAGGTCCGTCTTTCGGCGACGTGGGCGACTCGGGGACCTCTAGTCGAGCAGGGCGTCGAAGGCCTCAGACGTGTCGGTCAGCCGCTCGGCGAGCGTCGTCGCGAGCCACCGGTGCAGCGCCGCTGCGAGCTCGGGCTCGTCGGCCTCCATGCGCTCGATCGAGGCCCGGCTGAGCCGCAGGACCACGCTCGGCGTCTCGGCCACGACGTCGGCCGTGCGCGGGACCCCCGTGTAGAGCGCGACCTCACCGACCACCACGCCTGGGCGGACGGCGCGCAGGCGCATCCGCGTGCCCTCGGGGGTCACCGTCTCGACGCTGAGCCGGCCCGACTCCAGCACGAACACGTCGTCGGGCGGCTCGTCCTGGCGGATCAGCACGGTGCCCTCGGCCAGGGGCACGCGCTCGAGGTACGTCGAAAGACCCGGCAGCAGTCGGCGACCGCCCGCTCGACGCCGTCCGTTCCTCGAGTCGCTCGCCGGCGCCCTGAGCAGAGCGTCCTCGCACCGCTGCAGGCCGCGGTCCAGATCGGGCTCGAACGCGACGACCCCTTCGAGGCCACCACGCCGCCCGCGCGGCCAGCTGCGCGCGCACCGATCTCGCAGGCGCCGGCGAACACCAGCTCGAACCCGCTGGCCTGGGCCAGGTGCGTCACCTTGACGAAGGACATAACCGCCGAGGCGTCCACGCCGGTCACCCGCCGCAGGTCGATCACCAGGAACCGCAGCGCCGCCGCCTCCACCCGTTTGCGGATCCGCTCGAGCAGGCCGCTCGCCGAGCCGAAGAACACGAACCCGTGCACGCGCAGGATCTGGACCCGGTCGCCCATCTCGCGCAGGGATGCCCGCTCCGCGGGCGGGCGGTCGACGTTGCTGCGGTAGGTGTCCCCGAACGCGACCTCGCGCACCAGCTCGGTCCGGCCGTAGCTGACCGCGAACAGCACGACCGCGAGCACCAGGCCGAGCACGACGCCGGGCAGGAACCCGCTCGGCGATGATCGCCACGAGGATCACCAGGACGACGACGTACTCGAGCCGGGGCAGCAACCGACGCTTGTCCCACACCCACTCGACGATGAAGGCAAGGCCGAGGAACACCAGCACGCCGCCGACGATCATCCGCGGGATCAGCTCGACGACCGCGGCGCCGAACACCACCGCGGCCAGCGGGACCAGCGCGGCGACCAGGCCCGCGGTCCGCGCGTTCACGCTCATGCGCTCGGCGAGCGCCGTCAGGCTGAGCGCGTGGTAGCCGGGGATGCCGCCGAGCGCGCCGGAGAGCACGTTCAGGACCCCGGCGTCGCGCAGCTCCTGGTTCGTGTCCAGGTCCCGATCCAGCACGACCTCGGTTCCGCTGATGTTGAACAAGATCGCGATCGTGGCCACGAACACCGCGGTGACGATCCCGGCCCACTGCCCGAGCACCGCCGACCAGTCGGCGCCGGTGAGCGCGCGCAGCGTCCACGGCTGCCACAGCCGTACCGACTCGAACGGCCCGAGCAGCCAGCGGCCCTCCCGCGCGTCGTCGATCGAGGAGCCCGTGAGCGAGCATGCCAAGCACGAACGGCAGCCAGCCCGCACCGAGCACGATCGGGATGACCAGCGGCTTTTTCACCAGCCGGACGGCGAGGAGCAGGACCACGCCGAACGCGAGGGCCGGCAGCCAGTGCTTGAGCGTCTCCGAGCCGGCATCAGTCCGATCGTGCGCAGGTGCACCTACACGCCGGAGGCGACGTAGATGCCGCCCTTCAAGAGCAGCCATCCGGTGCCGGCCAGGAACCCGCCGACGACCGGGTACGGCACGAACCGGACCAGGTTGCCGAGCCGGACGGTCCCGAGCGCCAGGAAGACGACACCGCACAGGACCGTCACGACCAGGGTCGCGGCGATGACGGTGAGGAAGACGTCGGGGGCTTCGTAGTTGCCCGGACCCGGCCTCGGAACCCTCGCGATCGCGCGGCCTTCGCCGCCGTGGTCGCAGCCACGACCGCGAGCACGGCCGCCGCGGCGTCCTGCACGCTGCCGACCACTCCCCGGCGCCCGCCCGCCACGCCATGATCGACAGCATCAGGACGGCGGCCACGAGGTACAGGCCGATGCCGTCGGGCAGGCGGCGCACGAGGAGGCCGCCGAACACGAAGGCCGCGAACGCGACCGCGAGCACCACCTCGACGGCGCCGATGATCACGCCCGCCGCGATCGCGGGGAGCACACCCTGGGATCGTCGCTCCTCGGACACGACGGATGCTCCCCCATCGCTCGTCCGCGAACGGCTCTAGGCCGAGTCCATGAGCGCGTCGACGGCCCTCTGCGTGTAGCTGAACCGGTCGGCCAGCGTCGTCGCGAGCCACCGGTGCAGCGCCGCCGCGAGCTCGGGCTCCTCGGTCTCCATGCGCTCGATCGAGGCCTTGCTGAGCCGCAGCACGACGCTCGGGTCCTCGGCCACGACGTCGGCCGTGCGCGGCACCTCCGTGTACATCGCGATCTCGCCGACCACGACGCCGGGGCGCATCGTCCGCAGACGCATCCGCGTGCCCTGCGGTGTCTGCGTCTCGATCTGCAGCGCCGGACTCCAGGACGAACAGGTCGTCGGGCGGCTCGCCCTGGCGGATCAGCACGGTTCCCTCCGCGATCGACTCGCGCCGAGGTGGGGGCGCAGCCCCTCGGGCATCCCGACGAGCACGCGGGCCGGATCGTCGCCCGCGGACCGGCTCGGCCTGGCGCCCGCGAGCAGGAGGTCCTCGCACCGCTGCAGGCCACGGTCCAGATCGGGCTCGAAGGCGACGACCCCTCGAGCCGCCTGGACCCCTCCGCGTGCGAGCTGCTCGCGCGCCCGATCGGAGGCCCCGGTGAACACGAGCTCGAAGCCGCCCGCCTGCGGCGAGGTGCACCACCTTGACGAAGAGACCACCGCCGAGGCGTCGACGCCGCGTCACGCGGCGCAGGTCGATCAGCAGGAACCGCAGCGGCCCGGCCTCCACCCGTTTTCGGATCCGCTCGAGCAGGCCGCTCGCCGAGCCGAAGAACACGAACCCGTTCACGCGCAGGATCTGGACGCGGTCGCCCACTCGCGCAGCAGCGCGCGCGCTGCCGGCGGGCGGTCGACGTTGCTCTGGTACGTGTCGCCGAAGGCCACCTCGCGCACCAGCTCGATCCGGCCGTAGTTGACCGCGAACAGCACGACCGCGAGCACGAGGCCGAGCACGACGCCGGGCAGGAACCCTCGAGCGATGATCGCGGCCAAGATCACGAGGACGACGACGTACTCGATCCTGGGCAGCGACCGACGCTTGTCCCACACCCACTCGACCATGAAGGCAAGGCCGAGGAAGACGAGCACCCCGCCGACGATCATCCGCGGGATCAACTCGACGACGGAGGCGCCGAACACGACGGCGGCCAGTGGGACCAGGGCGGCGACGAGCCCGCGGCCCGCGCGTTCACGCTCATCCGTTCCGCGAGCGCCGTCAGGCTGAGCGCGTGGTAGCCCGGGATGCCGCCGAGCGCGCCGGAGAGCACGTTCACAACCCGGCGTCGCGCAGCTCCCGGTTCGTGTCCAGGTCCCGATGCAAGACCACCTCGGATCCGCTGATGTTGAACAAGATCGCGATCGTGGCCACGAACACCGCGGTGGCGATCCCGGCCCACTGCCCGAGCACCGCCGACCAGTCGGCGTCGGAGAGCGCGCGCAGCGTCCATGGCTGCCACAGCCGTACCGACTCGAACGGCCCGAGCAGCCAGCGGCCGGCTCGGGCATCGCCGAGCGAAGAGCCCGTGAGCACCATGCCAAGGACGAAGGCAACCACGCCCGCACCGAGCACGATCGGGATGACGAGGGGCTTTGGCACCCGCCGGACGGCGAGGAGCAAGACCACGCCGAAGGCCAGGGCGGGCAGCCAGTGCTGCGAGCATCGGGGCCGATCAGCCCCTCGATCGTGCGCAGGTGCACCTCCACGCCCGATGCGACGTAGATGCCGCCCTTGAACAGCAACCAGCCGGTTCCGGCCAGGAACCCGCCCACGACCGGGTACGGCACGAACCGGACGAGGTTGCCGAGCCGGGCGGTCCCAAGCACCAGGAAGACGACCACCGCACGACACGGTCACGACCAGCGTCGCGCCGATGACGGTGAGGAAGGCCCGGTCGGTACCCCCGAAGGTGTCGAGGGCGGTGCTCGCGGCCACGATCGCCAGCACGGCCGCGGTCGCGTCCTGCAGGCCTCCGACCACGCCCCGGTCGCCCGCCCGCCAGGCCATGATCGCGAGCGCCACCACGGCCGCCCCCAGGAACAGGCCGATCCCGGCGGTCAGGTTCCCGACCAGCAGCCCGCCGAACACCAGGGCGGCGAACGAGACCGCCAGCACCGCCTCGGCGGCGCCGATGATCCCGGCGGCGACCGAGGCCAGCAGGCTCCGCGAGCGTCGTTGCTCGGACACGTCCCCCCCCACGCCCTGTGCGAGAGAGACCTTATGCCCAGGCGGTCGTTCCCGCTAGTGGCTGTAGATCTGGATCCATACTGCTGACCAATGCCCCAACCTCCTCGCTGGCCTGGCGTCGCTGCTCTGGGGGACCGCCGACTTCCTCGGAGGTGTCGCGGTCAAGGACTGGAGCGCGCCCAGGTTCGGAGCGTTGACGCAGCTGATCGGCCTGGGGGTCGTGACCATCGCCATCGCGTTCTTCCCGGCCGATCCCACCACGACCGATCTCGTGTGGGGCGGTGTCGCCGGCGTGGCGACCGCGACCGGCATCGTCTTGCTCTACCGGAGCCTGGCGATCGGTCCGATGAACGTGGCTGCCCCCACCGCAGCCGTCGTCGGCACGAGCATCCCCGTGATGCTTGGATTGCTGGCCGGCGAACGTCCCAGTGCGGCCGCGCTCTTGGGGGTCGTGCTGGCGTTGGTCTCGGTCGCCCTCGTCGGCTCTCCGCAAGAGGGCACGACCCTGCGTGGAACGCGTCACGTGCTCCTGGTCGCCGCGGGGGCTGGAGTGTCGATCGGGGTCGGGACCGCCTGTTTCGCTTAGACCTCCATCTCGTCTGGGGTCTGGCCCTTCGGGATGGCCAAGCTGATCGCGGCCGTCCTGCTCGGGGCGACGGTGCTCGCATCTGGCGGGGTTCGGGAGCGGGGGCAGCGGCGGGATCTCCGCCTGCCGCTCGCGGTGGGGGTCGCAGACGCCGGGGCGACGATCTCGCTGCTCCTCGCACTCCAGCGAGGGTCGCTGGTGCTGGTGGGGGTGTTGGCTCACCTCTCCCGGTCGTCACCGTTCTTCTCGCCCGGTTCATCCTGAAGGAGCGGATCGGTCGGGCGCAGCTCTTGGGTCTCATGCTGGCACTCGCAGCTGTTGCCCTCATCGCATCTTCGTGAGACGGGTG
>CAVPIB010000016.1:0-44171 GCA_963704885.1 uncultured Actinomycetes bacterium
TGACTGCCATCTCGCGCTCCTAACAGGTGATCCGGACCGACCGATACAGCCTACCCGCGCTTCGGACGGAAAGTCCACCAGATAGGTCGGATTCAAGATCTAGGGACCGACCGGCCATCGGCAGGTGCGGGCCAAGCGCGGCTCAGACGGCTTGGAGGGATCCGCCCGAACGCCGTAGGGAGCCGCCCAGAAGGGCGGCTCCCGAGCGGGGATAGCGACGTGCGATCAGCTCACAGGCACGACCTCGCGGATCTCTCCGGTGCCCACGTCGTAGACGTGGCCGGAGACCGAAACGTCGTCGGGCAGCGAGTCGAGCGAACGAAGCGCCTCGACATCGTCGCGAACGCTTTGGTCAAGGTCGGAGAAGGTCAGGAAGTCGGCCTCCCCGACGTCAACGCCCTTCTCGTTCCGGATCTTGTCGCGCAACACATCGTCCGTGAACGTGGCCATCCCGCAGTCCGTGTGGTGGATGACCGCGAACTCCCGGGTCCCGAGCAACCAGCTCGAGACCGTGAGCGATCGGATCGCGTCGCCGGACGCTCGCCCTCCAGCGTTCCTGATCACGTGGGCGTCTCCGATGTCGAGGCCGAGCGCCTTGGCCGGGTCGATCCTCGCGTCGATGCACGTGAGGATCGCGACCCCACGGGCAGGAGGGATCTGGAGGTCGCCGCCGTCGAAGTCTGCGACGAACGCCTCGTTGGCCTGAAGCATCTTCTCGAGCTCGCCCATCATCAACCCACCTCCACCGGTGCGCCCACGAGCGAGCCGTACTCGGTCCACGACCCGTCGTAGTTCTTGACGTTCGTGTAGCCGAGCAGCTCCTGCAGGGCGAACCACGTGTGAGACGAGCGCTCCCCGATCCGGCAGTATGCGATCACCTCGCGATCGGAGGTGATGCCCTCCGCCTCGTAGAGCGCCTTAAGCTCGTCGGCGCTCTTGAAGGTTCCGTCTTCGTTCGCCGCCTTCGCCCAAGGGATGTTCGCGGCCCCAGGCACGTGGCCGGGAACCTGCGACTGCTCCTGAGGCAGATGGTCGGGCGCCAGCTTCTCGCCCCGATACTCCTCCGGAGAGCGAACGTCCACCAGCCCTACCTGACCTATCTTGGCGATGACCTCATCGCGCCAAGCGCGGATCGCAGGCCGTTCAGCGCCCTGGATGGTGAGCCCGGTCGCCGCGTAGGTCGGAACCTCCTGCGTCAGAGGCCGGGACTCGAGCTCCCATCGCTTCCGTCCACCGTCCAGGAGCTTCACGTCGTCGAACCCGCGGAGCTTCAAGATCCAGTACGCGTATGCCGCGAACCAGTTGTTGTTCCCTCCGTACAGGACGACCGTGGTGTCGATCCCGACGCCGGCGGCCGACAGCAGCTTGGCCAGCTCGTCTTGCGACACGTAGTCCCGCCCGACCTTCGTATGCAGGTCGGTGCTCCAGTTCCAACCCACCGCCCCTTCGATGTGACCCTTGTCGTAGGCGGCGCTGTCCTCATCCACCTCGATCAGGCGGATCGCGTCATCACCGATCCGGTCTTGCAGCCAGTCGACGTCGACGAGCACGTCCGGCTTGGCGTAGTCGGTCATCCGATCGCTCCTTCCACCCGGTTCCAACCGGTCCCGGGAACGAGAAGAGGCCGCGTAGGCGGCCTCGGACGGTTCGGTTCCGGGATGGCGGAGCTAGGGCCGCGAGAGCGTCGGCGTCTCCCGGAGGACGCGCGTGGGCATACAGCACAGGCGGGATGGGATCATCGCCCCAACGAGCCCACGGCAGCGAGTGCGGATCAGATTCCTACCTCCACGGTCGGGAATTGCAGGTGCAAGTATCCCGGTGACCCTCGTGGAGTGTCAAGGGGAAGCTCGCGCCAGCTCAGAAGATGCCGAGCGCAGCCTTGGCTTCCTCGGACATCATCTCGGGGTTCCATGCGGGGCGGAGAACCATCTCGGGCCGAACCTCGCCCACGCCGTCGATGTTCGCGAGCAGGGCTCTCATCTGGTCCTCGATCATCGGCCCGATCGGGCAGCCCATCGTCGTGAGCGAGTATTCGATGTCGACCCCTCCGCTGTCATCGACGCGGACCTCGTAGACCAAACCCAGGTCCACGATGTTTATCCCCAGCTCGGGATCGAATACGTTCTTGAGAGTTTCCAGCACCTGCTCATCCAAGGTCGGCGGTCGGCCGATACTCGTCTGGACGTCTGTATCCGCAGCTACGGTTTCCTGCTCGTTCATAGGGAACCTTCCGGGGTCGGTGGCTCTATGGCTCTATCCTGTACGAAGCGTACTTCCTCGGACGCGAAAGGGGCCCGAAGCTCGTGCTCACGATCCGCGCATTGATCGTCGATGACCATCCCGTCACCCGGGAGGGCCTTCGGACGGCGCTCGAGCTCTCCGAGGACGTCGTCGTCATCGGAGAGGCCGCCAGCGGAGAGGAAGCGGTAGAACAGGCCCGTGAACTAACGCCTGACGTGGTGTTCATGGATGTCCGCATGCCGGGCATCGACGGCATCGAGGCGACCCGCCAGATCCTTCAAGCCGCGCCCGAGACCAAGGTGATCCTCATCACGATCGACGACTCCCGCAACGCGGTGTCTCAGGCGATCCAGGCGGGGGTCTCCGGATACCTATTGAAGGACGCCTCCGCCGATACATTGGTCGACGCGGCTCGCAGCGCGATCGAGGGCAACGCCATGATCCACCCCCAGATCACGAAGACGTTCATCGAAGAGGCCCGGCTGGGCGACGCCACCTCTGGTACCACACCGCTCTCGAAGCGCGAGCGAGAGATCCTCCAGCGCGTGGCCGACGGCGCCACCACGAAGCAGGTGGCCGCCGATCTGGGCATCTCGCCCCACACGGTCAAGACCCACCTGGAACGGATCTTCGAGAAGCTGGGCGCGAACGACCGGGCACAGGCGGTCGCGATCGCCATCCGGCAGGGCATAGTTCACTAACGGTCAGCTCAACCCGCCCACCGGGGTACCGATACAGACACGGATGAAGGTCTTGCTGTGCGATTCCGCCGATGAGGTCACGCGCCTCCAGTTCGCGTTGCTCGCGCGTGATCCACTGGCAGAGGTCCAAGTGACCACCGACGCCGAACGCGTGATCGAGCTCGCGGCCGGGTTCCAGCCCGACGCGGTGGTGACCGAGTTGGGCCTGGAGGGCCCCAAAGACGCCGAACTGGTGCGCCGGCTGCGTGACGCGGCTCCACTGTCGGCGATCATCGGCTGGACGCGCCTACGTGATCCCGGTCGCCTCTCACGGGTCCTGGCCGAAGGGGCTTCCGGATACCTGCTCAAGGAGGACGGGGTCGAGGAGGCCGCGCAGGCGATCGAGTCGGCCGTGGGCGGAGCGATCGTCCTGTCCCGCAGTGCCGCGGCCCTCCTCGGGGGCGAGCTGAGCGACGCACTCACACGGGTCGCCGAGCTCGAGGTCGAAGCCCGCGAGATCCACCAGCAGATGCAGGATGGCACTAATGCCAAATCCGAGTTCCTGGCGAACGTGTCCCACGAGCTCCGGACGCCGGTCACGGTGGCGAAGGGGATCGCGTACGTGCTTCGCAATCCGAGCGTCGGCGACGAGGAGCGCGCCGAGTTCATAGAACAACTCCAGAGCTCACTCGACAAGCTGGCAGGGCTCGTGGACGAGATCATCGCGATCTCGGAGCTCGAGCAGGGGACGTTCAAGCTCGAGATCGACTACATAGACCTGGCTCCGTTGATCGAACAGGCCGTCAGGGAGGTAGGCGCTCACTACCCTGCGGTGCCTGTGCTCCCGCATCTCCCGCTGGCGCTGTTCGCCTTGGCGGACGGATCGCGGATCTACGGCGTCATCCAGGAGCTGCTGGAGAACGCGTGTCGGTACTCGCCAGAAAACGTCGCTGTGGAGATCCGCGCCCGCGTGATGGACGAGGGCATCGTGATCTCGGTGACCGATCAAGGGGTGGGGATGGACCGTGAGATCGCCTGGCGGTCGTTCGAGCAGCCGTTCTCGACCGGCGAGGCCACCCTGCGCAAGGAGAAGGCAGGCGCCGGCGTCGGGCTGCACCTCTCGCGGCAGTTGGTCGTACGGCACGGCGGGATCTTGTGGACCGACCCCGTGCCGGCAGGAGGCACGCGTGTGTCGTTCTGTCTCCCTTCGCGCGCCGGCGCGCGGTTCGCCGCACCTCCGGGCGCCGCCTGACCCAGGAGGCCCGCCAACCCCGGCTGGCAATCTTCGAGGTCCGCGACTATCCTCCGCGCGGGGGATCGGCGGTTGCGGAGAGCCATCCTGGGGATAGTGGTGGTCGTGACGGGTGCGGGCTGCACCCCGTCTATTTCCGACACGGATCCACCCGGCGCGATCGAAGCCATCCGCATCCAGAAGTCGCCTTCTCCCTATTCGCAGGTGACCGCCGGATCTATCCGGGCTCTCGTCCCGGACGGCTGGAACGCCATCGATGCCTCGAGCGGGGGCCGCCAGGGGTTCTTCGCTTCCCCCAAGCCCCAGGCCTGGTCGCGTATGGACGGTGCGACTGAAGGGATCGCGGCCACGTGGGTCGACGCGACGGCGGTCGGCGTTCCCTCAGACTTCTACTACCTGGCGGCCACCGGACCACTCTTCTCTCGACTGATCCACTCCCCCGACTGTCGGGCCGAGTCGCAGGAGGTCTTCCTTGACAACGAACCGGCCTTCGCCACCGGGTCCCAGGACTCACCCGGCGACTACATGGCGCGCGGCGAGGGCACGTGTCATGCGCGGGGACACCGAACCCGATGGGCGTACTTCGTAGCAGCACCCGGGTTCGGTCCGGTGAGACAGCTGGGGATCCCCAAGTCGGGGCTCTACGTGGTGGTGGCGGTCCTGCATGACGGTCAAAGAGCGGGACAGGTGCTCCAACGGTTGATCGCCCGAACGCGTTTCGGCGATGCCGCGATCAGGGATTTCGTCCGCCTGGCTCGCGGGCGGATCTCGGTCGCCCCCGCGACCGCGGCGACCACGGTCTGAGGATCTACCTCGGGCTCCGGTCGACGAACGGCGGGCGGACGACCGTCGCGATGCCCCGGCGTCCACGGATGTCCACCTCGACCTTCGCGCCGAGATCCACGACATCGCCAGGCCACAGGTACGCGAGCGCTATCCCTTTCTGGAGCAGAGGGGAGAACGTCCCACTCGTGACCTCGCCGATCAGTAGATCCCCCGCGAACACGGGGTAGTGCGCGCGGGGGATGTGCCGACGATCCTCCATGAGCAACCCCAGGAGGCGGCTCGGCAACCCCTCCGCCTTCTGGTGGACCAGCGCCTCCCGACCCCGGAAACGCCCCTTGTCGAGCGCCACCGCCCAACCAAGTCCGGCCTCCAGAGCGGTCGATGCTTCGAACAGGTCCTGGCCGTAGAGGGGGTACCCCATCTCGAGCCTGAGGACATCGCGAGCGGCGAGCCCGCAGGGAGCTCCCCCGAAGGGCTGCATCGCCTCGGTGAGCTCGTGCCAGAGGTCGAGTGCGATGTCCTGGTAGGTGAAGAGCTCGAAACCGATCTCACCCGTATAGCCCGATCTGGTCAAGATGACCGGTCGCCGGTGGTACTCCGATCCCGCGCACTGCATGAAGGCCAGATCGCCGGCCTCCGGGAAGAGATGGGTCATCACGTGCACCGCCTCCGGGCCCTGGACCGCCAGGAAACACCAGTCCTGGTGATACATCAGGTGCAACCGATCGTGCGCCTGCTCCTCCTCCAACATGCGCAGTACCCGCGGTGCGTTCGAGGCGTTCGGGACCACGAAGAACCGCTCTTCCTCCATGCGGTAGACGATCAGGTCCTCGATAACCCCTCCCCCATCGTTCAGGACCAGGTTGTAGAGCGCCTCACCTACCGCCGCCTTCGACAGATCGTTCGAGACCACCCCTTGCAGCATGCCGAGGGCCCCCGGACCGGTGACGTCCACCTTCCCCAGATGCGTCAGATCGAACAGGCCGACCCGCTCCCGGACGGCCTTGTGCTCGGCCAACGCCCCCTCGTACTCGATAGGCATCAACCAGCCTGCGAACGGAGCGAGCTTGGCTCCCAGTCGTCGATGCTCGTCCTCGAGCGGTGTGTGTTTCAGGTCCTCGGGTGCATCGCCAACATCCACGGGTGGGATGGTACGGCGCGCGCGAGGCATCGAGGACGTCGTAGCGCAGACGGTCGCTCGTGATGAGGACGGTAGACTTGCCCTTCGGATGGCTGACGGCTACGACGTAGTGGTGATCGGCGCCGGGACGGGCGGGTACTCCGCCGCGCTCCGAGCGGCGCAGCTCGGTAAACGCGTGGCCATCGTCGAGCGCGACGATCGGTTGGGCGGCACCTGCCTCCTGCGGGGTTGCATCCCTACGAAGGCTCTCCTTCAGTCTGCCTCGGTGATGGACACGGTGAACCGCGCGGCCGATTGGGGCATCAAGGCCTCGGGCGAACCCGATTGGTCGGCCGTGAAGGCCTTCGAGGACGCCACCGTCGACAAGTTGGTGACCGGTCTCAAAGGCCTGATCCGGCACCGAGGGATCGACGTGATCACGGGCACGGCTCGCTTGCTGGCAGGACCCGCGGTCGAGGTCGACGGGAGGAGGATCGACGCCGCCGACGTGGTATTGGCGACGGGCTCCAGCCCCAAGCTCTTGCCGGGCGTCGACCTGACAGACCGGATCATCACGAGCGACCAGGCGCTCTGGTACGACACCATCCCTGCGTCGGCGATCGTGATCGGTGCCGGCGCCGTGGGGCTCGAGTTCGCCTCGGTCTACCGCTCGTTCGGCGCGGAGGTGACCCTGATCGAGGCGCTTCCCCGCCTGGCTCCGCTGGAAGACGAGGATGTCTCTAAGGAGATCGCGAAGGCGTTCCGCAAGCGGGCGATCTCCACACAGGCCGGGGCCTCGGTCCAGGAGGTCAAGGACACCGGCGATCATGTCGAGGTCACGTATGACGCGGGCGGGGCGAAGACCGTCACCGCGGATGTCTGTCTGATCGCGGTTGGCCGCGGCCCCGTGACCGACGAGCTGGGTCTGGAGGAGGTGGGGGTCACGTTGCACGAGAAGGGGTTCGTGAACGTAGACGACCGTCTCATGACCAGTTCCGACCACGTGTGGGCACTGGGCGACGTCGCGGCCACACCCCTGCAACTGGCCCACGTGGCCTTCACCGAGGGGTACGCGGTCGCCGAACGGATCGCCGGCCTGGACGTGCCGCCCATCGACTACCTGAACATCCCCAGGGTCACGTACTGCACCCCCGAGATCGCCTCGGTGGGGCTCACCGAAACTCAGGCCGCCGAACGCGGAGCCGAGGTCACGACCCATAAGCTCGACTTCCGGTCGATCGGGAAGGCCAACATCGTCGGTGAGGGCGGCTTCGTGAAGGTGATCGCCGAGGCAGACGATGGGCCCGTTCTCGGGATCCACATGATCGGTCCACACGTCACAGACCTGATCTCCGAGGCCATGCTCATAACGAACTGGGAGGCCGTGCCCTCGGAGGTCGCCGCCCTGATCCACCCGCACCCGACGCTTTCCGAAGCGATCGGCGAGGCGCACCTGGCGCTCGCCGGCAAGCCGCTTCACTCCGCGTAGAGGAGGATCGTGGCCACGGACATCCAGACGCCCGTCGAGCACGGCGATCGTCCCCTGTCAGACGATCGCCTGAAGGCGATGCTCCACACGCTCAAGCTGTGTCGGTACTTCGATGAGCGGATGGAGGCCCTGTACCGGCAGGGGCGGCTCCCAGGGGCGATCTACTCCGGTCGTGGCCAGGAGGGAACGCACGTGGGCGTCGCGTTCGCCCTTGAGGACGACGATTCGCTGTTCCCCACCCACCGCGATCTCTCGGCACAGATCGCTAAGGGGCTGGATCTCAAACGCGTGATGGCGCAGTACTGGGGACGGATCGACGGGTACACGCGGGGGCGAGATGGCAACAGCCACATCGGTGATTGGGCCGGCAACCGAACGTTCACGGTGATCTCGCACCTCCCGATCGCCTACCCCGTGGCGTGTGGCGCCGCGCTGGCGTACAAGCGGGCGGGTGACCGTCGTGTTGCCATGGCGATCTGCGGCGACGGCTCAACCTCCAACGGTCGGTGGCACGAAGCGTTGAACTGGTCGTCGATCCAGCAGCTCCCGGTGGTGTGGATCGTCAACAACAACCAGTTCGCGTACTCCACCCCCAACACCTTGGAGTTCAACGTGGCGACGATCGCCGAGCGCGCGGTGGCCTACGGCATGCCCGGCGTCCGCGTCGACGGCGGTGACGTCTTGGAGGTCTATGGAGCCGCCCTCGAGGCGGTCGATAGGGCCAGGGACGGCGGCGGACCCACGCTCATCGAATCCGTGTCGCTCAGGTGGAGGGGGCACGCCGGGCACGACCCGGCGAAGTACATGCCGAACGAGCTGCTCGAGCGGTACATGGCCGAGAAGGACCCCGTGAAGAACTTCGAGGAGTACCTGCTCGCCGAGGGCGTGGTCACGAAGGAAGACATCGGCGACGTCCAGGAGCTGGTCGAGCGAGAGTTCGACGAGGGCTACGAATTCGCGCAGGCCTCGCCGTTCCCCGAGCCCGGCGACGTGACGAAGGGCCTGTGGGTCGAGGACGGGTACTGGAGCGGCGACGCCGGTCGCGGCGGCGGGACGGGGCCCGACTGATGCCGACCCAACAGGTGGAGGCCGGTGCGGCAGGGCACGGCGCAGAGCCGCGCGGCAAGCGGAGCGAAGACGGCCAGGCGACCTATCTCGTCGCGATCGCCGAGGCGCTGTGGGAGGAGATGGAGCGAGACGATCGCGTCTACCTCCTGGGTGAAGACATAGGCGCGTACGGAGGTGCGTTCAAGGTCACGGAAGGCTTCATCGAGCACTTCGGAGCGGATCGGGTCATGGACACGCCGATCGCCGAGGAGACCATCGTGGGAGCTGCGATCGGGTCGGCGATGGAGGGATTGCGGCCCATCGCAGAGTTCCAGTACGCCGATTTCATGACCTCGGGGTTCGACGAGATCACCACCACGCTCGCCCGCTATCACTACCGCAGCGGCGTACCGCTCCCGGTGGTGCTGCGGGCCCCATCGGGCGGAGGTGTTCGGGCTTCGAACTTCCACTCCACCAACCCCGAGCCGTGGTTCGCGCATCAGCCCGGACTGAAAGTGGTGTGCCCCGCGTTCCCTTCGGATGCCAAGGGTCTGCTGAAGTCTGCTGTCCGCGACGACAATCCCGTGGTCTACCTGGAGCACAAGTGGATCTACCGACGGATCAAGGAGCAGGTCCCGGAGGATCCGGACTTCCTGGTGCCCCTGGGCAGCGCCGAGGTCAAACGACGAGGGTCCGACGTGACGATCGTGTCCTACGGGGCCATGGTTCATCGGGCGTTGGAGGCGGCGGAGAACCTGGCCGGCCGGGGCGTCGACGTCGAGGTGGTCGATCTCCGGTCGATCGTGCCGCTGGATGAGGAGACCGTTCTCCGATCCATAGAGAAGACCGCGCGAGCGCTGGTGCTTCACGAGTCGTACCGTTTCCTCGGTGTCGGCGCCGAGGTCGCGGCCGTGATCGCGGAGCGCGCGTTCGAGCATCTGGACGCGCCGGTGATGCGTTTGGCGCCTCCTAGCGTTCCGGTGCCGTTCTCTCCCCCGCTGGAGGACGCGTTCCTTCCCCAGGTGGCCGATATCGAGGCAGCCGTCGACCGGCTGTCCGCGTGGTGAGGGGCGAGGGGGAGGAAACGTGACATCCATCCAGATGCCGCAGCTGGGCGAGACGATCATCGAGGGCACCATCTTGAAGTGGCTGAAGAAGGAGGGCGAATCGATCGAAACCGACGAGCCGCTGTTCGAGATCTCCACGGACAAGGTCGACACCGAGGTGCCGTCGCCGGTCACTGGTGTGGTTACGAAGATCCTGGTGGCCGAAGGCGAGACCGTACCCGTCGGAACGCATCTGGCTGAGATCGACTCGGGTGAGACCTCGGGCACGGGGGCGGCAACATCGTCGGGTCATCCCTCCGCGGCGCCATCCTCGGGTTCGTCTGACCCGGCCGGCGCCAAGGTTCCTCCAGGGTCCTCCTCCGCCCCAACGCCCTCTGCCCCGATAGCGGCGACCGCCGCATCGCTTCCCGATCGCGGACCTCGCTCGCAGATCCTCTCTCCGCTGGTACGGAAGCTGGCCGAGGAGCACGACCTAGACCTGGCCGGTATCGCCGGCACAGGGACGGGAGGGCGGATCACCAAGAAGGACGTGATGGCCGCAGTCGAAGGCGGCGCCACCTCGGCCGCACCCGCCCTGCGGGCGGTCCCTTCGCCCGCCGCCACCGGAGCGGGCGACGAGATCGTACCGATGTCCCACATCCGCAAGGCGATCGCTTCCCACATGTTGGGCTCGCTCCAGACGACGGCACGCGCTTGGAACATGGTCGAGGTCAACATGGAGGCCGTGGTCCGCCTCCGGGAGCGCAGCAAGGAGGCGTTCGCCGCGCGCGAGGGTTTCAATCTCACCTACACGCCGTTCGTCGCCCGCGCCGTGACCGAGGCCCTCTTGACCTTCCCGATGGTCAATGCCGAGCTCCGCGGCGAGGAGCTGATCGTCCGCCATACCGTGAACATGGGGATCGCCGTCTCATACGAGGACGGACTGATCGTCCCCGTGGTGAAGGGCGCCGACACCATGAACCTGGCCGGGATCGCGCGCGCAGTGAACGACCTGGCCACGCGGGCGCGCGCGAAGAAACTGCTCCCAGATGAGGTGCAGGGATCAACGTTCTCGATCACGAACCCCGGCCCGTTCGGATCGATCATGTCGGTGCCGATCATCAACACGCCGAACACCGCGATCCTGGCGTTCGACGCGATCGAGAAACGGCCGGTGGTGATCGACGACGCCATCGCGATCCGACACATGGTCTACATCTCGATGTCATGGGACCACCGCGTGATCGACGGTGTCCTCGCGTCGCAGTTCCTGGGCCGGGTGAAGGAGAACCTCGAAACCTGGGACTTCACCGAAGACCTGGGCGTGTAGCTCGTGCCTCGGGAAACGTGGCTGATCGAGCCATGGGGTCAGATCCCGTACGGTCCTTCCAACGATGCGATGCACTCGCTCGCTGAGCGACGGCTCGTCGGCGAGATTCCCGACACCGTGATCCTCCTCGAGCACCCTCCCGTCTTCACCGCAGGGCGACGCTCGAGACCCGATGAACTGTTGTGGTCGTCGGCGGAGGTCACCTCGCGCGGCGCGGAGGTCCACCGCATCGACCGCGGCGGCTCGTTCACATTCCACGGACCGGGGCAGTTGGTGGGCTATCCCATCTTGGATCTCGGGCCCACGCCCGACGCAGCCACGCACCTGCGTCGCATGGAAGAGGTCGTGATCCGAGCGGCGGCCGACATCGGAGTGCGTCTACATCGCCGCGAGGACATCCAGACGGGGGTGTGGTCCGGCGATCGAAAGGTCTGCGCGATCGGTCTGCGGCTGATGCGCGCCCGCGTAACGCTCCACGGATTCGCTGTGAACTGCAACACGGATCTGTCATGGTTCCGAGGGATCGTCGCGTGCGGTCTCCCGGATCACGGTGTCGCGTCGCTCAGCGAGCTCGCCGGGCGAGTCGTGACCGTTGCCGAGCTACGACCGCTGGTGAGATATCACACGGCGAGCGTGTTCCGACTCTCCTTCACACCGATCCCCGACGACGAGCGACACGCGTGGCCCGACGCGGTTGAGTCCTCTACAGCAACCGCCTAGGGGATCCACCACCCCTTTCCGACTAAAGGTTGCCCGGAGGAGGTGTCGGTCCGCTCCGTCCCCTTCGGCACTCAGGGGCACCCGCTGCCGACGCAAGCCCGGTCCATGGCGAGTCGACCCGAGAGGCGAGCCACGTCGGGGTCGTTGCCCGGCCTCCCGTCGTGCAGGAGGTTCCGGAGCTCGGCCGGGTCCCTCACGAGGTTGTAATACTCACGGAACGTCACTGACCCGTCGTCGCCGTACCACTCGATGTATTGAAAGCGCGTTCGGCGGACAGAGCCCCAACCCGGGATCGTGGGCGAATCGGCGCTCCTCCAATACTCCAAGAGCTGCCGATGCCTGGAGGTCGTTGTTAGCAGCGACCGGCCATCAAGCGGGTAGCGAAGCGGGGGGACCAGGGCGGCCGCATCGAGGATCGTCGGGAGGATGTCGACGTTCGCAGCCAGCCTATCTTCGGTCACTCCTTCATCGACGTGTTCGGGCCATCTCATGAGGAACGGCACACCGACTGACTCGACGTAGGGGAACCGCTTCTGGTCTCCGATGCGATGCTCACCCCACAGGTAGCCGTTGTCTGACGTGAAGATCGCCAGCGTGTCGGATGTCTCTCCCGTCGCGTCGAGCTCGTCGAAAATCCGCTGCACCATGTCGTCGACCGACATCAGGGTCCTAAGCTGTTCGGCCCGAAGTCGGTTCGCCTGACCTCGCGAGAACGTCCGCCACTGCACCCAAGGCGGCTTGTCGCGGACGTTTCGCTCCTTGAAGCCAGGTCCCGGCCTCCAAGGAGGCACGGAGGTGTCGAGATATGGCGCGTCCGATGTGAAGGGAGAGTGCGGCGCCTGCGGGGCCACGTAGAGGAACCACGGCGTCTCGTCGGACGATTCGAACGTGTGCAACATGTCCACGGAACGGTCGGCCAGGATGTTCGAGGAGTACCCCGTGATCCGCGTGACAGAGCCATCGACGTTGAACACCGGATCCACATACCCTCCGCCGAAGATCGCCCATCGGTCGAAGTTCGGCGGGTCCTGGCCAACCGGCCAAGTGGTGAAGAACTTCCCGGCGATCCCGGTCTGGTATCCGGCCTCGTGCAGGTACGCCTGGATCGTCGCCCGCTGGTCGAACGCCTGCACGGCGTCGTGGTCCGTATTCGTGTGAACACCCGTGTTGTGTGCGTAACGCCCGCTGAAGATCGAAGACCGCGACGGGCAGCAGAGCGGCGTTGTCACCATGAAGTTCGGGTAGTTCGTTCCTTGGTCTTCGAACAGCTCGCGCGTCTTCGGCATGACCGTGAGGGTGTCGGCAGCCGCCCGCTGATCGTCGGTGACGATCAGAAGGATGTTCGGCCCAGAAGGAGCGGAGGGTGGGGCGTCGCCAGTCGCGAACACGTGGCCCAAGGCCGGCGCCAACAACGCGCCTGATGCGAGGATTGGGACGAGGCGGCGGCGGGAGGAGCGTGGATCACGCCTCACAGATAGTCCTTCTCAAGGTCTGCGTTCGAGGCCTTCATTCAACCAGCTCAGCACCCGTTCGTGGATGGTGTCACCCGCTCCGAGGCCCTCGGTGAGGAACTCGTGGCCCTCCCGGCGACCTCCGGCTCACCACAGCAGGCCAGGTGGTGTCCCCCGAACCCCCCGACCGGGGGACTAAAGAGCCGATACGCCAGGGTCGATAACCACCGAGACAAGGATACCCAGACAGGGATACCGATAGGCAATCTGCGAACGGGCGAACCCGTCGGGAGGCGGGGGCGCAAAGCTCCAGACCCAGACCGGGTGGCTGAGCTGCCGAACAGAGAGCGGGTCATCGCACCCCCGTTCCGCGGATGCCCGGAAGGGGGGAACACGATGGCATATGGTGACGGAGGTCGTTCTTGGACCTACACCGTCCGCGAGCACCGAGTCAGTGTCTCGCTCGTGGGTTTGGCTGCCATCCTCATGCTTCTCGCGACGTTGCTGCCTCGGGGGACGGCTTCGGCTGCCGCAAGCGGTCCACCTGCTGTGCTATTCCCCGCGAACGGAGCCTACTTCGGATCTCGGGTAGCCCCCAGAGCGGGTGAGTCACAGGCCGACGCGATCCTCCGTATCGAAAGCCAGATCGGACGTCGGTTCGCGATCGACCATGAGTACTACGACTGGAATAGCTCGTTCCCGACTCAGGAACAGACGTGGACAGTGAGTCAGGGCAGGATCCCGTTCCTCAACTGGAAGGCCGGGAGCAGCTGGAGCGCGATCGCGAATGGCTCCCAAGACGCCACTATCATCGCCCGAGCCGAGGCGATAAAGAGCTTCGGTTACCCCATGTACCTGGCCTTCCACCACGAACCAGAGGACGATCTCGCTTCGTTCGGATCCCCAACGGACTACGCCGCCGCATCTCGTCGTATCGTCGAAGTTTTCCGCGCTCGCGGCGTATCGAACGTCGCGTTCGTGTGGACGATGATGTCCTGGACGTTCAACTCACGGTCCGGCCGAGACCCTTCGGCGTACTACCCAGGAGACGGATATGTGGACGCCGTCGGAAGCGACGGTTACAACTGGTACCCGGGTCGCGCCGGCGACAAGTGGAGATCCTTCCAGGAGATCTACCAGCCAACCAACGACTTCGCGGTTGCGCACAACAAGCCGTGGATGGCGGTCGAATACGGAGTGATGGAGGATCCAGAGGTGTCAGGGCGAAAGGCCCAGTGGTTCCTCGACGCGCTCCCCGCAGCCAAGGGCTGGCCCAACCTGAAGGCGTTGGTGTACTTCGACATGACCAAGCTCTATCCATGGGATACGGATAGCTCCGCCTCGTCCATGAGCGCATACCGGCAGATCAGCAGGGATCCCTATCTGAACCCGGGTGGGGGCGCCGTCCCCGCTCCATCTCCGTCTCCGGCACCATCGCCGTCTCCGTCCCCGTCTCCGGCACCATCGCCGTCTCCGGCACCATCGCCGTCTCCGGCACCATCGCCGTCCCCGTCCCCGTCCCCGTCTCCGTCTCCGTCTCCGATGGCACCTGGCACCCTGGCGAACACGCTCAACGGTGGCGTCCTCGGCTCGACTTTGGTCGGAGCCAGCACAGGTGGGGGAAATGGCGTTCCGTTCGACACGGTCGTGGCTAGCGGTAACGCCCAGCTCACGTATGACAACACCCATACCCGCGGCGTCGGCCTTTCAGCTCGGCACACCGTCGGCTCACGAGGCAACTCCTACTACGAGTGGAACAATTCGCTGGGATCGCCCTCGACATGGTACGGCCGCGTGTATCTCCATCTCGACCGTGCCCCTTCGGGCGACATCCGGCTCATCAGAGTGGAACGCAACGGGAATCTCTCTGCGGTGATCGAAGTCACCCGACGAGGCACCGTGAGGGTCAGAGATGGGGCGAACAAGATCATCGCGTCGTCCACCCAACCGGTCGTCATCGGCGCATGGGTTCGGATCGAATGGATGGTCGACCATGCGACCGGGAGGGTGGCGGTCCGCTTGTTCAACAGCCCGAACCTCACGACGCCCACCGAGACGCTGTTGACCGCAGCAGGGCAAGCCATCGGCGCGAGCGCCGACGAGGTGCAGATCGGCCGCTCGGGTTCGCAGGCCTTCTCGGAGGTCTTCTGGACGGACGACCCCGCCCTCAGCACTTCGGGCTACGTTGGACCGGTCGCCTAAGGCAGCGCAGCACTCGACCGACGCGGAGAGAGCCCCGACCATGTCGGGGCTCTCTCATGTGAGAGGTTGCCACCCTCCACCCGCCTCGTTATCATGAGCGCTTCGACACACACCCTTCTCCGCTGATCGAAGGGATTCAGGGATGTGTGCGTTCAGGGTCTGGCAACTTCCCCCGCTCGGCGCCCGCGTGTCGACGGCCCGTCCCGTTTTGTTCGAATGATCGAACGGTAGGGAGCGCTCCGAACGGTCGTCGTCCGTTCGATGGCGAACCCGTGATCGGCGTCGGATCGCGGCCGTCCAAACCGCCCGACCCGAGCAGGGATGGAGGTTCATGCTGACACGCGACCGGAATCTTCCACACGTTTCGGGACTTAGACGAGGCCGATGGGTGACCATAACGTTGGCCGTCGCTCTCTTCTCATCGCTCCTCGCAGGCCCGCTCGCAGAGTCAGCCGCAGCCGCCTACCCGTCGAAACTGCTTCCCTCTTCGGGCCTCTACTTCGGATCGAGGGTGGGCCCGCGGGGCAATGAGACGACGAAGGAGGCGCTCCAACGCGTTGAGTCCCAGATCGGTCGGAAGTTCGCCATCGACCACCAGTACTACAAGTGGAACGCGAAGATCCCGACTGCACATCAGAGTTGGGATGTAGACACCGGGCGTATCCCCTTCATCAACTGGAACGCGGGGAACACGGGCGGGTCACGAACCAGATGGAGCGCGATCGCGAACGGTTCGCAAGACGCGTGGATCCGCGAACGGGCAGATGCATTCATCGACTTCGGCGCACCGATCTACCTCGCCTTCCACCATGAACCCGAGAACGACCTCTCGAGCTTCGGCACACCGGCCGACTATGCGGCGGCGTCCCGTCGCATCGTGACGGTGTTCCGCGACCGAGGCGTAACCAACGTCGCCTTCGTGTGGACCATGATGGGTTGGACGTTCAATCCGCGCTCCGGCAGAGATGCTTTGGCCTACTACCCTGGTGACGCTTACGTCGACTTCATCGGCAGCGATGGATATAACTGGTACCCAGACCGCCCCGGCGACAAGTGGAACTCCTTCCAGACCATCTTCGACCCAACGAATTCATTCGCCGTGGCCCACGGCAAACCTTGGATGGCGGTCGAGTATGGGGTGCTGGAAGATCCGCAAGTGACGGGCAGGAAAGGTTCCTGGCTCCGAGACGCGCTCGCCACGGCGAAGCTCTGGCCGTCCCTGAAGGCGATGCTGTACTTCGACATGTTCAAGGTTTATGAGTGGGACACGGATACCTCTTCGTCTTCGATGACCGCGTACCGGTCGATCGCCAACGACGTCTACGCGAATCCCGGATCCGCCGGCACAGGTGGCGGCGGTGGCGGCGGTGGCGGGGGTGGCGGCGGTGGCGGCGGTGGCGGCGGCGGCGGCGGCGGCGGCGCCACGCTGACGAATAGCCTCGACGTAGGGCCGGCACGCGCCGACATCGTCGCGGGACAGAGCGTCTCCGCCGGAACCGCATTCAATGACGTCGGTGTGACCAACGGCGCCTCCGTGACCTACGACGCCACGCATCGGCTCGGCACGTACTCCGCGAAACACGTGCTGTTACCGAAGAGCGACTCGTACTACGCATGGACCGGTACAAGGAACGTGTGGTATGGCCATGTCTATCTTTGGATGGGGTCCCTGCCGTCCGGCGATCTTCGGCTAGTCCGTGGAACCTCGAACGGGTCGCTTCGGTGCGCGATAGACCTCCTGTCGACCGGCACCTTCCGGGTGGTGGATCAGTCGAACCGTACGATCCTCCGGACCTCGGTCCGTATCGAGACCGGCCGGTGGATCCGCATCGAGTGGAAGGTCGACCATACGCGCGGTGTGGTTGAGGTCCGGCTCTTCAACTCATCGACCGGCACGTCGGCCTCCGAGGTCGGCACCTCGGGGTCCGGAAGCTCCATCGGGACCAGCGCGAACGAGTTCCAGTTCGGCAGGTCCGGCAGCCAGTCGTTCGCCGTCACGTTCTGGACCGATAGTCCGGCCCTCTCCTCCTCTGGCTACCCGGCTTTGTGAGCGTCACCGCACCGTCGACCGCCTCAGGCCGGGCTGTCGACGGTGACGGTCGACCTAACCAGGGGTCAGATCTAGGATCATGTCGTCGAAGTTGACCGCGATGGTTCGAGCATCAGGCGTGCCGATCGTCACACGACCCACCGGGACCGTGCCCGTGTTCGCCGTCCACGGTCCTAGGATCAAGCCGCCGTCCCGATAGAGCGTCCATGAGCCGCTCTCGCCGACCGTTCCACAGAGCTCGATCGTCGTCCACGTTCCCGTTTGCAGGGTGACGCCCGTCGAGACCTGAACGCCGGCGACGTCTGATCGGACGGACAGGACACGACCAGATGTGATGAGCGTCCGGATGATCGGAGCGTCGGCCGCCGTTCGAAGACGCAGTAGGCTGGCGCCGCCGATCGTCGACGTGAGGTTGACTCGCTGAGACGCACAGATCGACGCATAGTCGTTTCCCAGGAGTTTCGATGCCCACGCCCGGGAGGCGCTCGTCTCGGCCCGCACCGAGGGAACGGCAGGAGACCCGGATGCCGGGTCGATCGTGAGACCCGAAACGCTCGTCCAGTTCGAGAATCCATCGTCGAAGCCGTCGGCGAAGATCGACGTCTGTGCTTCCACGATGACGGGATCGGATGCCTGACTGCGGGCGCTCGTGTTCGGCCCGTCGCTCGCGGCCACCTCGTACACGTGGCCCGTCCCGCCCGCGAGGCCAGAGTCGGTGAACGAGACGGTGCCCGTTGAAGCGCTCGCCACGCTCCCCACCGGAGTCAGCCCTCCGTCTCGGTAGATCCGGTATGTGAGCGTCGTCGCGAGGTCATCGGTCGAGGCCGACCAGGTCAGACTGACCGTCCCAGGTGCGTCGCTCAGTCCGGTCGGCTGGCCGGGGATCGACGGCGGGGTCGTGTCGGTCGGGCCGCCGTCGAACCGTCCGTAGAAGGGATCGCTTCCCATCGCCGCGAGTGCACCTGCCGAGCTGACGCTCGAGTTGATCCAGAAGTTGCAGGTGGGCTTCTGGCTTCTGTCGTAGTAGAGCAAGGTCGTGAACTGTTCCCATCCAGGCTGCTGGAAGACGGCTTGAGCTTCGTTGATCCAGTTGGCCTTCCGGCCCGGGATGAGGGGATCCTCATGGGACGCCCACTCCATGATGATGAGCGACTTGTCAGGATGGGCGAGGGCCCCAATCCCTCAGATGAGCGGCGATCCACTCGAGCGTACGCCACGGGTTGTTGACGCCGGGCCGGCAGTTGTACCAGTTGTAGGCATCCTCCCCGACCGCGTCGACATAGGCATCGCCTGGGTACCAGAGGTCCGCCGCCCGGCCGTCGGTCACCCAGAACGCGTACGAGGTCATCACAAAGACGTAGGTGGCGTTCGTCACGCCTTGATCTCGGAAGACCGAGATCACCTTCCTCCACGCATCGATGAAGTCCGTCGCGGTGCCGTTAGCATCGCTGGCCGCAGCCTCGGGCTCGTGGTTGAAGGTGAAGTACAGTGGCGCGCCGTAGGCCTTGAGGCTGTCGGCCCAACCCACGATCTCGTTGTGGATCGTCGAACCGGGCTGGGCGTTGGCGATGCTCCGCCAGAGGATGACGCTGCCGTTCGCACGCTTTGCCCTTACCGACAGGAACTCGGCGTGTCCGGTATCGCGTAGCCAGATGTCGTAGGAGCTCGGGAACGGCTCATCCCAAACATCGAACACGCGAACCCCTGCCAGCGGGCGTCCCAACTGCGACTCGAGCGCCAGAACGGCCGCTTGCCGATCCTGACTGGCTCCGTCTGGGTACGCGCCGAAGAGGATCCTCGGTGAGGTCGTATCGGCGGTGGCCGTGTGCGAACCTGCCGCGACGGCCGTCGATGCGACGAGGAGACTCACGATCAGCAACACGATCCTCGATCGTCGTCGCGTCATCTTCATCGGGCCCCTGAGACAACGCAGCAACGCCAACGGGACAGCCGTCGTCGGACCGGGTCGCGTCTTCGAACCCAAAGCCCCTCCCCCAAAGGCCGAAACACCTAACCATGTCACGGACGGCCTCCGCTGGCTACCTGCTGTCGGGGGAGATCGACCGCGGAGTAGCCTCGCGACGCCTACCCCGGAATGGCCACTCGAACGCCGACAGGTGAAGCGCCCCTCGGAAACGCCAGAGCAGCGCAAGATACAGAGGTGTGACCAGCACGGCTAGCGGTACTAGAGCCACGAGGCGTGGCCCGAGGACCCAGCGGATGATCAGCCCGAGGACCCCGTAGCACGCGATGGCGCACGTCGCGGGGATGAGCCACGCTAGGCCGAACGGGTGCAGATGAAGGACGCGGCCTACCTGGACCAGCGGGAGAAGGTTGTTCACCAGGATGCTTGCCCCCCAAGCAATCGCGGCACCTTCGATCCCAAGAGGCGGGATCAGCATCAGATTGAGAACCACGTTCGTGACGACGGCCACGATGGTGTTGAACAGGTTCCATGAGCTCTTGCCGGCCATCAAGAGGACCACGTCGACGGGACCTACGCCCGTCGCGATCAGCATGGCGCACCCGAGGATGACCAGAACCGTCGCCGCCTGCTGATACCCGGGTCCGAAGACGGACAGGAGCGCTGGGGCCAGGACGATCATGGTCAGGTACAGGGGCCAAGCCAGCGCCATCAGCCACCAGGTCGCCGTGGCGAAGACAGATCGCGCCCGTTCCCGGTCGTCCACAGCAAGGACCTCGCTCAGCTTGGGACCGACGACTTGGATGATCGCGACCCCGATGAACTGGCCGAACGCCAGATAGCGGGTCGCGGCCGCATACACACCTGCTTCAGCCGGAGAACGGAGTGCGCCGATCAGCAGCGTGTCGAGCCAGAGGATCACGACCGCGAACATGCTGGCCAACCCACGCGGTGCCGTGAAGCGCCAGAACTCCCGGAAGATCGCGCTTCGGCTGACCGCCGACTCGCTATCGCCCCTCGACCGAGCCACAGCCTTCGCGAGGTATGCGATCCAGATGAGTGCGGCCACCAGCCCGAAGGCGAGTGGGCTTGCCCATGCGATCGCCAAGGCGGTGCTGGAAGCACCCGCCGCGATGACGATGAAGGCGAGGAGCGGTTGCGCGGCCGCCCTGCCCAACTTGTCGATCGCGGTTGACGGCAGCATGGTGCCGAACCCACGAGTGACGGCGAGGGCAACCGTATACGCCGCAGAGACCGGCAGGAACGGCGCCAAGACTCGGATCAACTGCGTGAGTTCGTCCCCGTTCGTGCCGTTCGTGAACAATCGCCCGAGAGGGCCGGCCAGGAGGAACAACGCGGCTCCGAACAAGATCCCAGCGACCACGACCGGGGCGAGCGCGGCGCTGATGCTGTGACGCACGTCGGCGCCGCGTCCGAGCGCTCGGTACCTGGGGATCGATCTCACAACGCCTACGTCTGCCCCCCATTGAGAGGCAGTCGCGAGGATGTTGAACACTGCGATGGCCTCGAAGAAGAGCCCCGTGGCCGTTCCACCGAGTCCCCGCGTGACGATCACGACCATCACGAAGTTGAAGACGGTGTTAACCATCACGCCGAGGAGGTTGAGCATGCCACCCCGAGCGACCGAAGCGAGATCGGCCTGGGCGATGCGATCGCGACCCGCGGCGTCAGCGATGTCCATAGATCCGGCACGGGTCGCCGACGGATCGGGCGTCATGGGGCAGCCACGTCCCACGGCAGTTCTCGCCCGAGATAGTCGAACAGCGCGCGGTTCGGCTCCCGGAACCGGGCTCGGAGGAAGCCGATCGCTCGCGACGACATGCTCTCGTAGGAGTGCGCGTTCATCTTCTGGTACACAGGGAGCGATCGCTCGGCGAGTCCAAGGAATCGGAGCACTTCACGGTAGGAAGCATCAGCGTTGGAGAAGAAATCGCTACTGTCCAGGATCATCAGCTGCTCGCGTGGGAACAGGCCGCGCCACCGCCGGATCTGCGCGAGGTACAAACCCCTCGACACGTATGAATAGTGCTGATGCTCGTAGCTGTAATAGGAGGGGTCGGCGATCATCCGCTCCTCCTGCCCGGCCAGACGTTCTTCCTCCTGCTCCAGCGCATCCTCGAAGGAGAGCCCCTCGAAACCTCGTGCGACTTCGTGCTGGTAATGCGAGTAAGCGCGCGAGGCTGGGTCCCGGAGCATAAGGATGAACCGCCCGTTCGGTAGCAGCTCGGCTATCCGTGCCGGAGCCAGCGGGTGGAAGACGTAGTAGGGGCTGCCCTCTCCGGTGACGACCCGCCCACCACCTTGACGTCGGCGGCGAAGCGACTTCGCCGCCGACGTCGGGAAGTGGGACCTGTACCACCTCGGACCCCTCTGATAGTTCGTGTCGAAGTAGTGGATCCCCTTGTTCAGCACCGCCGGCAAGACGGAAGGGTGCTGCTGCAAGTACCGATACAGAGACGTCGTCCCTCCTCTTTGGGTGCCGATGATCAGGAAGTCCGGCAACGCTCGCAGCGAGGAGGTGGGCACCGTGTAGAGCCGTGAGGCGTTCTTGACTGCTCGTCGGGCATACGCCCGCGCGGTTCCGTCACTCACGAAGACCTCTGCTCCAGCTCGCGGAGGATCCCCGCCGACAGGTCGCTGTGGACAGGCACTCCCGAGGCCCGACCCTCTTCGATGCGTAGCAGCCGCTCGATCAGGAACAGATGCAGAAGGGTTCGTCGCGACCTCGTGGCGACACCGAGCTGATCAAGCGTATCCAGCGACCGGGTCAACGCCGCGCGGCTCGCTGCGGGGACGTCGAGGCCCTCCTTGTGGAACCCAACCTCGAACCAGAAGTGGAGCGCATCGAAGCCCATCGGAACGAAGTGTTCGCTCCGCTCCCAATCCCATACGAAAAGCCTCCCGTCCGAGTAGCTCATGTTCCAGGGCGTCCAGTCACCGTGACAGCAACCGAACGTAAGCTCTTCATGTCCGTGCGACTCCTCGAGTTGCGTCAGCACCGCTCGAAGGGGTCGACCCGTCACGTCCGGCATGTCGATCCTGTCGATCCGTTCTTTCTGGCGTGACCAGTAACGACTCGGACACAGAGGCGCGTGCACGAGCCCACCGAGACTCGCCACTTCGCGGATGATCTCCGCCGGGGGGAGCTCGTTCCTTCTACCGCGTCGGAGGACGCGATGTGGATTCGGGGAGAGCACCGTGATCGCGCACCCGTTCCATTCGCCCTCATGTATCAGCTCAGGAACCTTGAAATGTCGCGGGGGCATCGATCCCCACTCGCACAGCGCGCGTGCTTCATTCTGGACCAGCCCCCTCGTCAGATCGTTCCACCCGATCTTCGCGTACGCGAGGACACGGCCCTTCTGATCCATGACCTGGAGGACGGGCTTGAGATTCGGTCGGAGTTGCCGTCCGATGGATATGGCAACCTCGATCCGGGACTGACCGAGGATCTTCGGCAGGACGGAACCGACCAGGTCTAGCATCTCGGTGCTCGGTCCCGATCGAGAGACCGTCAACCTATCTCTGGCGATGAGCCCACCTCCGCCGCTTCGGATCCCCACCCCGACGAGTGCCTTCCTGAGACGTGCCACCTGTGACATGGAGTCATTGAACTGACGAAGCGCCGAGGAACCTGGTCGACCCGACGCCGGGGCGAGAAGCGTCGGGTTGGCTGCGGAAGGCACGAGAGCCCACACTCGGTCGTCGCCTCCCGGTCGGCCCCCCCGCGAGAGAACGTGACCTGGAACCCAGAGATCTCGGGCCACAACATGTCGCTGAGCCAAACCATCGTCGGGGAGACATCTACGAGTCGCCCGTTAGATGCGATCGGCGCGCTCAATCAGCCATCTCCGGCATGACCGGAACGGGAGCGCCACCGATTCGCGCCATGACGCTGTGCAGCCGGATCGGCAGCAGGTCGCGGACCAAGAGCTGGACGGAGGTGATCGAGATCATTCCGTCACCGGTCCCCGCACCCAGCACCCAACTGAAGTGTCGAGATCCGGCCGGGCGGCTCCGGACCCGCGGACCCAGCCCCGTGCCTCGGCAGGTGGCATCAGATCCCCCGTCCGAACCGGTGGACGACGCGCTGCGCACGTTCGGCCGAGATCAGCCGCAGGCTCACGACGAGGGCGACATAGGCTCGCCGCTCACGCCAGTTGAGCCGCATGGCCGCCCACGCCTCCGCGCGGGCCGACCGTCGATTTCCCGCCGCCGCGAGTGCGAAGGCCCGCCTCCCCTTGAGCCTGGCGAGCCCACGCGGCTCCTCGCAGAACTCCGGAAAACGATCGAGGAGGTAGGTGATGGACTGAACGATCGTAGTCCACCGATCGGCGAAGAACGACGACCGATGCCAGTACACGCGAACCAACGGCTGACGCACGGCAACGAGCGCGCCAAGCTTCGTCGCACGAAGCAGCCATTCGTAGTCCTCGCCATAGCTACCGGGGATGTCCTCGTCGACCAGGCCGATCGAGTTGATAACGACATCCCGTCGTGCGAGGAGCGACGACGGATGGATCTCCTGGTTCCTCGAGCGCAGGACCTGGCGGAACGTCAGGCGCTCCGTAGCGGGGATCCGCGACGTCACCCTCCCGTCGTAGATCACGTCGATCCCCGTAGCTACTAGTAGGGCGGCCGGCTCCCGCCGCAAGAGTTCGACCTGTAGTCGGAGCTTGTCGGGCAGCCACTCGTCATCGTCGTCGCAGAACGCGATCAGATCGGACGAAGAGGCCAGGATCCCCGTATTGCGCGCCCCGGCGAGACCCGGCGACCTGTCGTTCGAGAGCAGCGTGACGCTACGACCGGGAGCGATCTCTAATCCAGGGTCGACCGGTACCTCCTGGTCGAAGACCACTTTGCACTCCACCGACCCCCCGTACCGCTGATCCAGGATCGCCCGAAGCGCGCGTCGGAGTAGCTCAGGTCGCTGACGGGTCGGCACGATAACGGACACGGAAGGCCACGTGTCTGTTCGTTCGACCTCGGATCGGTACCGCGTCTCTGCCGACGTCACACGGTCCTCCTGACCAGGTAGCCGTATCTGATGAGGAGCGGCCACGTGAGGGCGGTCGTCAAGCGTCGGCCGCCCGCAGCGAGTTCGCCTCGCCATGCGTCGTCAACCTTCAGCGCGAACGAACCGTGCGTGAACCGCATCGGGTTCCCCGACACGGTGTGATCGACCGCCAGCGTCACGGTGTCCCCGGAGAGGAACCCGAGGTCACCCCGCTGCATCCTCAGTCCTTCGAGCTTCACGATCCGCTCCAGCTCCGGGCGGGGGTCGCTGACGAGGTTCTCGTAGCGAACCAGGACGCTCGGCACTCCCGTGGATCTCAGGACGTGGAACGCGAGATTGAAGGCGAGCCACTCGAGACCTGACCGCGCCGGAGTTGACCGATACATCAGTGAGGGTGCGTCCGCGGCTTCAGGGCGCCGGATCCTCTTGAGGAGTGAGTAAGCGACGCCCCGGGCGTCGCGCACGAGATGCACGATACGCAGCTCGACGGAGGGTACCTGCCGAAGGAGGAACGCCGTGGAGGGGTGCTTGGATGAATCCACGACCGTGGCGCCTTCCGCGACCTCACCGATCGCCCGATAGAGACGTTCGAGCATCCCCGTGTACGTGTGGAGCCTCCTTCGGAAGCGTGGGGACAACCAAGGTGCGATCATCAGAGGGATGTAGCGGTTCCGATCGACCGTGCGCTGCAGGCGGACGATCGCTTGAGCGTCGAGAGACTTCCACCCCCCGAAGGCACGCTTCCCAACCGCGGCCCAGAACGGACAGTCGTGGAAAGCCCGACCGCACCCACAGAGCTCGTTGTCACGGAGGCCACGGCTCCAGAGGTGGACGACCTCACCGGCCGAGACGTGCCCCGGAACCTGGCTGAGTATCCGATCCAACAGGGTGCTTCCACTCCGCTGGCAGCCGCCGATGTAGACGGTGGAGACAGCGGGGAGTGTTCGGTTCACGCTAGTCCTTTTTCGTTCAGGCCGTAGACGGGATCGACCGGGCGCCCTGATCCACCCATGCGACCTTCTCGCCAGCCAGTCTACGTTCTTCGGTTCCGGTGGGAATCATGCGAACGATGGCTTCATCCCCTGTCGGCCTACGATCTTCTACACCGACCGGCCGCCGACCATCGGCGTAGTTCCCCTGCTCAAGCCCTCGTCCCCATCAGACGATGGGATGGCTACACGGTGCATCGTATGATGGCTCTCCAACATCCCTCCTTAGGAACGAACGGGAAGCGTCCAGTGCCAAGTCGAACCCAGCCCAGCCACGGCTCCAGCGATGACGTCGTGGATCTTCGTGAGTACGTGGGCGTCGTCCGCCGCCGCAAATGGCTCATCATCGCCTTCACCATCTTCTTCACAGCGCTGGCCGCAGCGTATTCATTCTCGCTCAAACCCCTGTACGCAGCCCGCGCTGTCGTCCTCGTGCAGCCACCCGACAGCCAGTCGTTCCGGCCGGATCAGCTCGTGAGCCTTGACACGGAGGCGCGGATCGTCGCGTCGGAGCCGATCGCGTTACTCGCCAAAGAGACACTGAACGTGACGGCAGACGTTACGGCGCTGTTGAAGAAGCTCTCGGTCAAGACCGCACCGGATACGCTGGTCCTCGACATCCTGTTCACGGATGGCGACCGACAGGACGCGGCGGACGGCGCGAACGCCTTCGCCCAGGCGTACCTCGACTACAAGCGCCAGAGCGCCCTTGATCGCATCGTCGCGCAGCGGACTGCGATTGAGGAGGAGATCAGCGACCTCAACGACCAGCGTCGTCAGCAGGAGCGGATCCTGTCGCGGGCGGCGCCGGGGAGCCTCGAATACGAAGATGCGCAGCAGGCGAGGGACACGATCAATAGCCAGATCGCGGTGGCCACGAGCCAGCTAGGCGCCACCGCGATCTACACCGACCCTGGGCGGATCCTCCTTTCGGCGACCCGTCCCACCACGCCGTCGAGCCCCAAGCACCCCGTCGACCTTGCGATCGGCCTCTTCGTCGGCATGTTCCTCGGGCTGATCGCCGCGTTCGTCCGGGATCGAACCGACGAACGTATCACCGGACGGACCGACCTCGAGCGGTCGCTAGGCGCACCGGTCCTCGCCGTCATACCCGCCGTCGCCGGGTGGAACAAGCGGGGTCCGGTATGGCTGGTCACCGAGCAGCAACCTCGAAGCCCCGCAGCTGAGGCTTACCGCACACTGCGCACCGCCGTGCTCGCCGCGAGCCGTGCTCGCGAGATCAAGGTGATCGCGGTGACGAGCGCCGTCCTCGGCGAGGGCAAGAGCGCGACTAGCGCGAACCTCGCCGCCGCACTTGCGCACGCCGAGAAGCGAGTGCTCTTGATCTCGGCAGACCTTCGGCGACCAAGCATCCACCACTACTACCAAGAGCCGAACTCACTCGGTCTGAGCGACGTCCTCCTTGGCGATCTCCCGGTGAATGAGGCAGTGCGTCACATGGGACCCGGCTTGTGGTTGTTGACCAGCGGGCGCTCGACGCCGCACCCGGCAGAGCTGCTCCAGTCGCGCAAGATGGTTGAGCTCGTTCGAGAGCAACGCGACCGCTTCGACTTCGTCATCATCGACTGCCCGCCCATCCTGGGGTTGGCGGACACTCTCGCGCTGGCGCCGAACGCAGATACGCTCCTGATCGTCGCACGCGACGAGACGTCGAAGAGCGGCGCGATCGCGCACACGCGCGAGCTCATCGATCAGGTCGGCGCAACCGTGATGGGCGGGATCCTCAACGACGCTTCATTGTCGAAGCGTGGTTCGGACGCCTACGGCTACGGCTACGGCTACGGCTACACGAGCGATGACGAACTCGAGGAGCCGAAGGAGGCGAACTCCGCGTTCGGACTCACGCTCGCGCGAGGTCGTGAGATGGGCACCGAGGTCGCGGAGCAGGATCCGATGCGTTTGCCTGATCACCCGCCCGCCAACGGAGCCTCCCGCAGCGATGAGCCGGCACACGCCGAGCCGGGGGGCACCGGCCGTCAGGACCCGTGAGCGACCGCGTTCCGCCGACTCCCCGCGTGCTGCTGGTTTGCTCGTCGGGCGGTCATCTCACCCAGCTGTACAACCTCAGGGGGTGGTGGGATCGGATGGACCGGGTATGGGTGACATTCAACAAGCCCGACGCCACATCCCTGCTCGCGGGTGAGAGCATCATATGGGCTTACCACCCAACCACCAGGAACCTGCTGAACCTGGTCCGGAACTTCGGCTTGGCGTGGCGTACTGTCGGCCGGCTGCGCCCCGACATGGTCGTTTCCACGGGTGCCGCCGTCGCATTCCCGTTCTTCCTGATCGCCAAGCTTCGCGGAGCTCGCACCGTGTACGTTGAGGTCTTCGACAGGATCGACTCCTCGACCATGACCGGCCGGCTCTGCTACCCGATCAGTGACAGATTCCTCCTCCAATGGGAAGAGCAGAAGACGATGTATCCGAAGGGCGAGGTCGTGGGACCGCTGTTGTGAGTGGAGCCCGGGGCGGCGGTGAGGGGATCGGCGAAGCGGTATTCGTCACGGTCGGAACCGACCATCACCCGTTCGATCGGTTGATCGACTGGGTCGATTCATGGCTCGCGAACGGATCCGGCGGCACTGGGGCGTTCGTTCAGTACGGCACCTCGCAGCGCCCTCACGTCGCCGCCGGAGAGGCGTACCTGCCGCACGACGAGATGGCTCGCAAGATCGCATCGGCGAGGGCGATCGTCTGCCACGGCGGTCCGGGCACCATCATCGACTGCATGCGCTCGGGCACCAAGCCGATCGTGGTCCCCAGACGTCACGCCATGGGGGAGCACGTGGACGATCACCAGGTTCGGTTCACGCGCCGGCTCGAGGAAGCGGGCTACATCAAGGTAGCTGCCGACGAACGGCAACTGGGAGCACTGCTCCGAGAGGCGCTGGAGGGTTCACCGGACTTCGTCGCCAGCAAGACCGACGACTCGGTGAAGGCTACCGTCGAGAGGTTCGCCGAGATCGCCGACCCGCTGCTCCCCAACAACCAAGACCGGGTCCGGGTCCTCTACATCGGAGGTTGGGGACGCAGCGGTAGCACTCTGCTCGATCGTCTGCTCGGACAGATGGAGGGCTCATTCTCTGTCGGTGAGATGCGGGATCTGTGGCTCCGAGGAGTCCTAGAGAACCGCCGGTGCGGGTGTGGGTCGCCTTTCCTCGAATGCTCCTTCTGGACGGAGGTCGGGGCGGAAGCGTTCGGCGGCTGGAGCCGATCGCAGGCCGCCGACCTGCATCGACTCCGCACGAGGTACGACCGGCCGTGGATGCTGCCGGTCCTCGCGTTGGCGGCACCGTCACCTCTGGGACTCGATCGATACGCCGATGCAACGGCGACCCTCTATCGCGCCATCGCCCGTGTATCGGGGGCTTCCGTGATCGTCGACTCCACGAAGATCCCCTCGTACGCCTTCCTACTCAGGCGGGTACCGGCCATCGATCTCAGGTTCGTCCACCTGGTGAGAGACAGCCGCGGGGTCGTTCACTCGTGGAAGAAGTCCGTCGAACGAAGAGACGCGATCGGGCACCCCGACCGGATGCTGAAGTACGGAGTGGCCTCGGCCAGCGGCCGGTACCTCATGTACAACGCGACGGCCGACCTGGTTAGACACTCGGACCTGCCTTATCTCTTCGTTCGATACGAAGACCTGGTCGCGAAACCCGGGCCCACACTGCAAGAAGTCGCCGGGTTCGCGGACCTCCCGGGGGATGTCGGATTCCTGGACGACGACACGGCCAACATAGGTGTCAGTCACACCGTGGACGGGAACCCTATGCGGTTCACCCAGGGAAAGCTCAGGATCAAGGCCGATGAGGAGTGGCGGGCGAGCATGACTCATCGGGACCAGCGGGTCGTCGTCGCGCTGACCCGCCCCCTGCTCAAGCGGTACGGCTACTCCTGAGAACCTCCCGGGATCGACCTGATCGTCTCTAGCGCGATCGAGCACAGCCTGTTACCGTGTCCCCCGATCAGGCTAGGCCGTTCGGAGTACGAGAGGGATCAGGCTCCTCGACCCCGACCGGGAAGGGGGACCTCTGCGACATCGTCGGCGGATCGTCGGGGCGCTGATGCTCGCCGCCGCGCTAGCGACATCGGTTGTCCAGGCGCTCGCGCCGGCAGCGTCGGCCGTGCAGACGACCCACGCCGCCGCCGTGTCAGAGAACCCCGCCAACTGGACGCCGAACGTCATGAACGGCAGGGTTTTCGCGATACTCCAGATGGGCACCAAGGTCATCGTCGGCGGATCGTTCACCCAGGTTCAGGCATCTGGCTCGAGTCAAACGTTGACGCGCAACTACCTGTTCGCGTTCGACATGAACACCGGTACGATCGATCAGAATTTCGTTCCGCAGCTCAACAACCAAGTGGAGGCGCTCGCCCCCGGGCCCGACGGCCAGTCCATCTTCGTCGGTGGTTCCTTCAGCTCTGTCAACGGGAACACCAACTACAGGCGTCTGGTGCGTCTCACGCTCGCAGACGGGCAGCTCGTGACGGGCTTCCGGCCGAACCCCGCAACGACGGTGCGCGCTCTTGTTCTGCGAGGGACGTGGCTCTACGTATCCGGCACGTTCCAGCAGATCGGAGGCGTGAGCCGGTCGGGACTCGCCCGAGTGGATCCGGTCACTGGTGCCATCGACGCGGCGTTCGACGTTCCGTTCACGGAGCCACAGAACGGTGGCGACCTGAACGTCCGCAAGATCGACGTGACCCCTGATGGCTCGCAGCTGGTTGCGATCGGCAACTTCAGCCGGGTGGGCGGACTGCCGCGCAACCAGGCGGCGATCGTCGACCTGACGGCAAACCCCCCGTCGGTCTCGTCCTGGCAGACCGATCAGTTCGCCTTCTTCATCCCCAACACGACGATCACGTGGTGCTCTGCCGCCTTCTGGACGTATATGCACGACGTCGACATCTCCCCGGACGGAACGTACTTCGTGATCGTCACGACCGGCGCGTACCGGGCGAACCGGCTCTGCGACACCGTGACTCGATGGGAGCTATCGGCCACCGGGCCCGGACAGCTTCCGACCTGGGTCGACTGGGCGGGAGGAGACACGTTCTGGGGCGTCGCAACCACCGGTGCGGCCGTCTATGCGGGCGGACACCCTCGGTGGATGAACAACCCATATCGCAGCAACGTCGCCGGGCCGGGCGCGGTCCCCCGTGAGGGGATCGCCAGCCTCGACCCGATCAACGGCCTGCCGTTCACATGGAATCCCGGTCGCGCACGAGGGGTCGGGACGTTCGACATCGTCGGAACGCCTGACGGCCTTTTCGTAGGGAGCGACACGGACCGGTTCGGAGGCGAGACCCGTCGGAAGATCGCCTTCCTTCCCTTGACGGGCGGAACCCTGGTCCCGCCCAACATCCCCTACGGCCTACCGAACAACCTCTACAGGATCGATGAAGCCACCTCGTCGTTGACGCGCCGGAGCTTCGACGGGACGTCCTTCGGCCCGACCACCACCCTGAGCACGGGCGTGAACTGGGCGACGACCCGCGGAGCCTTCGCCCTGAACGGAAGGATTTACACGGGGCAGAGCAACGGAACGATGACGTTCCGCACCTTCAACGGCACGACGGTGGGCGGTTCCAACACCATCAACCTGTACGGACTCGAGGTCGCGCCGGGCGGGAACAACTTCCTGATACCGGGGACGAATACGCAGGTCCCGGGATTCAACGCCCACCTCGCCTCGATGACCGGCATGTTCTTCGAGAACGGGCGGATCTACTACACGGTCTCCGGGAATCCGCGCCTCTATTACCGCTACTTCACGCCGGAGAGCCTCGTCGTGGGTGCGAACCTGTTCGTCGGCAGCAACACGCCCACGATCGACTGGGCCAACGTCCGCGGGTTGACGATGGCGAGTGGCGGTTTGTACTACTCCCTGGCGAACGGGAACCTCTTCCGAGTCGGGTGGGTGGGTGGAGCACCGTCGGGAACCCCCGTGCAGATCGGCGGCCCGGGCGTGGACGGCGTCGACTGGGCATCTCGGGGACTATTCGCTTTCGCTGGATCCACCGACACCACCGGTCCCTCCACACCGGGCACGCCGAGCGGGTCAAGCAGCGGGTTCGACTCCATCGACCTCACCTGGACCGCCTCGTCGGACCCGAGCCAACCCATCACCTATCAGATCTACCGCGACGGAGATCCGACGCCGGTCGGCTCGATCCAGAGCTCATCCACGACGACCGTCGCCTTCACCGATACCGGCCTGATCGCGGGCAGCACCCACACCTACACGGTCGACGCCATGGATCCGGTCGGCAACATGTCGGCGATGAGCAATCCCTCCGGTCCGATCACCGTCCTGATGGCCGAGTCGGACCCGCCCACCCAGCCGGGGACGCCGACAGGTTCTAGCTCGACCAGTTCCACGATCTCACTCAACTGGACCCCGTCCACCGACGCCTCACTCCCGATCACGTACCGCGTGTATCGCGATGGCGACCCACTGTCCGTTGGCTCGACGACTTCCACATCCTTCGTGGACTCCGGGTTGGCCGCGGGCAGCACCCACACCTACGTCGTCGAACCGGTCGATGCCCTTTCAAACGTCGGCCCACCAAGCGACGCGTCTGTCCCGATCACCGTGATGTCCGCGATCTTCGCGGATGACTTCACCGGAGCATCGTTCGCCAACTGGACCGGTGTCACCAACATGAGCATCGACGGCGGCACCGGCGCTCCGTCGCCGCCGAGCGCTCTCGGAGCCCCCTCCAACCAAGCCGCATTCGCGTTCCGCACGCTGGAAACCAGTTACGCCACCATGTGTGCGAGCCTGCGGGTCGACGTCACCGGCCAGAGCGGCAGCTTCATCCTCCTCCGATTGCGAACCACCACCAACGGGCCGATCGTGCGGGTCTTCTTAGGTGGCGACGGAGCGCTCAACGTTCGCTCCGACGTATCCGGCACGTCCTTCCCATCAGGCGTAGCCCTCGGAAACGGTTGGCATCTCATCGAGCTGTGCGGCACCGTTGGAACGGCGACCTCGTGGTCGCTCTACCGTGACGGGGCACTCATCGTGGATACCGGCGGCGTGAACTCAGGGGCGACGCCGATCGGGCGAATCCAGATCGGCGACAACGCCGCCAAGTCCTGGACCGCTAACTTCGACGACGTCGTGCTGGACGACTTGCCTGATTGATCGGGCGATGAGCCTTGGCCGCCATAAGCCTTAGGTCTTTGGACCCAAGCCGGCTCACGGAAGTCCTCCCCCTGGACCGCCCGAGCTAGACCTCCGGCCGTAGCCAGTCCCCCGCGGCGGCGGTATCGTCTTGGGGACCCCGAACGGACATGGCGAGCCATCTCGACGGACGGCTGACGTCACCGACCCAGCAGGAGGAACCGATGGCGAAGCTTCCCTCCGTCCGACGGCTCGCGTCGCTGTCCACCGCACTACTCATCGTGCTGTCGGTCCTCGTCTTCGTTCCAACTCCGGCAGTAGCCGTACAGGTCTCTCAGTCAGTCGTCGTCAACCCCAACCCTGCCGACTGGACCCCGATGATCGAGGACGGGCAGGTCAACGCGATCCTGCAGGTCGGCACCAAGGTGATCGTCGGAGGGACGTTCACGCAGGTGCGTCGTGCGAACACGTCGGCCTTCCTAACCAGGAACTACCTCTTCGCCTTCGACATGAATACAGGAGTCATCGACCCCAACTTCGTGCCGATCCTTAATCGATCGGTCGAGGCCTTGGCCCTGGGCCCGGATGGCTCGTCGGTGTTCGTCGGAGGGGATTTCAGTACGGTCAACGGTCTGAGTTACAAGAAGGTAGTGCGGCTTAACATCGCTGACGGCAGCATCGTGACGGCGTTCAAAGCCAATGCGAGCGCGCTGGTTCAAGACCTCGTGGCCAGGGGGGATTGGCTGTACGTATCGGGCAAGTTCACCACGATCAAGAGCACGGCACGTTCCGGCGTCGCCCGGCTTGACCCGAACACCGGCAACGTGGACGCGGATTTCGACCTTCCTTTCACGAACCCCCTTCGCGGGACCCTCGGAGTCCCCGAGATCGACGTGTCTCCCGACGGATCGAACCTGGTTGCGATCGGCAGCTTCAGCAAGGTGGCGGGGCTGGACCGGGTACAGATCGCGATGCTGGACGTGGGAGTGACTCCCGCCGTGGTCTCTTCCTGGCAGACCTCGGACTTCCCGGTGTTCGTACAGAACTCGACGACCACATGGTGCTCCGGGAGCTTCCGAACGTATATGCGCGACGTGGACATCGCGCCAGACGGTTCGTACTTCGTCGTCGCGACCACCGGCGCGTTCAGGGCGAACCGACTATGTGACACGGCGACCCGCTGGGAGCTCGGAACCACGCGGTCCCAACCAACATCCGACGTGGGCGGACTGGAGCGGCGGCGATACCTCCTGGAGCATCAGCGCCACCGGCACCGCGATCTACGTCGGCGGCCACTTCCGCTGGTGGAACAACCCCTACCGAGGGGACACCGCCGGACCGGGTGCTGTCGCCCGGGAGGGCATCGTCGCCCTGGACCCGATCAACGGGCTCCCGTTCAGCTGGAACCCGAGCCACGAACGCGGCGTGGGGATCTTCACGATGCCGGCCACGGAGGAGGGATTGTGGGCGGGCAGTGACACCGACCATGCCGGCGGCGAGTACCACCAGAAGATCGCCTTCTTCCCGACCGCTGGCGGTGTCACACCACCGCCCGTCGTCACCTACTCGCTACCGAACGATCTCTACAACATGAACCTGGCAACGGGGTCGCTCGATCGCCGCTCCTACGATCTGACCACGTTCGGCACCACTTCCTCCGTGCCGACCGGCGTGGACTGGCGGAATGCGCGGGGCGCATTCATGGTGAGCGGCAGGCTCTACACAGGGTGGAGCGATGCCACGTTCAGGGTCCAGGACTTCGACGGCACGACGATGGGCGCGCCGGCCACGATCGGTCTGAACGGGCTGGAGGTACAGCCGCCCAGCGGCTTCAACATCCCGGGCACGACCACTCGCGTCCCGGCGTTCACAACCGACCTTCAGAGCATGACAGGGATGTTCTATTCGAACGGCCGGATCTACTACACGGTGAGTCGCCCCGGGACCACCACGACGAACATCGCCAACAACAACAAGCTCTATTACAGGTACTTCACGCCGGAGAGCCAGGTCGTAGGGGCGAACCTCTTCGTCGCCAGCAGCTATCCGGCCGACACGACGATCCAGTGGGCTAACGTCGCCGGGATGACGATGGCGAACGGCAAGTTGATCTACGCGACCACAGATAACCGCCTGTGGCGCGTGGACTGGTCGGGAACCGCCCCCACTGGGACTCCGACCCAGATCGGTGGCCCCGGCATCGATGCGGCGAACTGGGCCTCGCGCGGTCTGTTCGTCTTCAACCAAACGGTTGACACGTTCGCGCCAACTACACCGGGCGCACCGAGCGGGTCAAGTTCGACGTTCGACTCGATCGACCTCACCTGGCAGGCTTCGGTCGACAACATCTCCCCGACCCTGACCTACCAGGTGTACAGGGATGGGATTCAGATCGGTCAGGTGATCAGCGCCTCGAAGGGCGCCGTAACCTACACGGACGCAGGGCTGCCGGCTGGCAGCACCCACACTTACAGGGTGGACGCCGTCGACGGGGCGAACAATTCGAGTCCGCTCAGCAACGTATCCAGCCCGATCACGGTACTTGCGCCAGACACCACGCCGCCGAGTGATCCCGGCTTACCGGCTGGCGTGAGCACGTCGACCTCGACGATCAGTCTGACCTGGGCCATCTCGGTAGACAACGAGAGCACCAACCTCACGTACCGCATCTACCGAGATGGCGTCGACCCCGGGAACTTCATAGCCCAGTTCCAGAGCTCGTCAGATGGAACCGTGTCATTCGTCGACACCGGTCTCTGGCCGGGCACCGCTCACACCTACTCCGTTCAGGCGCTCGACGAAGCTGGGAACGAAAGCAACAAGGTGACATCGGACTCCATATCCGTGATGGCGGCGGTCTTCGCGGACAACTTCACGGGCGGCCTCGCAGGGTGGTCGACCGTAACCAGGATCTCGCTGGACGTCGCGAACGGGTCGTTCTCAGCGCCGAGCGCCCAGGGAACGCCCACGGCTCAGAGCGCCTACGCTTACGCCGACCTGCCAACAACACTCACGACGATCTGCGTGAGCGCCAACGTGAACGTCACGAACAGGACAACCTCTCTGGACCTGATCCGGCTCCGAACGGCGGCGAATGGGGCCGTGGCGAAGGTATACCTGAACTCTCAGGGCCAACTGGTCGTTCGATCCGACTTCGCCGGCACGCAGCAGTCGTCCAGCGTGACGCTGTCGACGGACTGGAACCGGATAGAGCTCTGTGGGAGTGACGTGGCCAGCTCGGGACTCTGGGACCTGTATCTGAACGGCTCTACGATCGTGAGCGGTTGGGCTGCGGATACGGGCACGGAAGCCGTTGGGCGCATCCAGATAGGCGATACAGCAGCCAAGACATGGACAGCGAATTGGGACGACGTGGTGGTTGACCAGGCGTCGGGCTGAGGCCGACCGTAGACACTCGGCCGGTCAACCGGAGGAGGGACGGCATCATGAGGGGCGGATCATCGCGCCACCCGATCGCCGTGGCAGTGGTCGCTATCGTGGTCGCAGGGCTAGCCCCGGCGCCGGCCCAAGCCGTCGGTCCAGGCACGCCCTTCACTTGGGGCGGCAACACATACGGCCAACTCGGTGACGGGACCACCACGGGTCATGCCTTCCCAGCGCCCATCCTGTCCCTTGCTGACGCCATCGACATCGGCGGCGGCCGGGAGCACGCGGTCGCCCTTCGTCCAAACGGGCGCGTCTGGACTTGGGGACGCAACAACTTCGGCCAGATCGGCGATGGAACCACCCAGGCTCGTTCGTCGCCGACACTCGTGCCGGGTATCACTGGTGCCATCGACGTCGCCACGGGCCACTACCACACGCTGGCGCTCCGCTCCGACGGAACGGCCTGGGGGTGGGGATACAACGCCCTCGGTCAACTGGGTGATGGAACCACGACGAACCGCCGGAGCCCTGTGCGGATGGGCACGCTGACCGGCGTAGCAGACATCGCTGGCGGCCGCAGCATGAGCTACGCGCTTCTCGACGACGGCACCCTATGGGCCTGCGGATCGAACGCCGACGGCCAACTTGGCGACGGGACCCGTACCACGCGGACGACTCCGGTCCGCGTAGGGATTCTGGCGAACGTGGTCTCGTTCGCAGGAGGACGCGATCACGGCTTAGCGGTGCTTGGGGACGGCTCGGTCTGGGCTTGGGGCGACAACGCCTACGGTCAGATCGGGGACGGGACCTTGACCGACAGGATCTCGCCGGTCCAGGTCGGCGGGATCGACGAAGCCGTAGCGGTCATAGCCGGGGCGCATCATTCGACAGCGCTGCTCTCAGACGGCAGCGTCCTGGCGTGGGGCAGGAACAACCTTGGCCAGCTGGGCGACGGGTCAACCATAGCTCGGCGGACACCCGCTCCCGTCTTGGGCCTCAGCGACGTCGTGGCCATCGGAGCAGGCCGGGACCACACCCTGACCGTCCTCGAGGATGGAACGGCTCGTGCCTGGGGATTGAACGACTTCGGACAGCTGGGGGATGGCACCACCACGAATCGGACCCAGCCGGTCGTCGTTTCGGGACTGTCGGGGGCGGTGGAGGTGCACGGGGGACGCGACTACTCGATCGCGATGGTCGTCGACGCTGACCCCGACGTAGCGCCTCCGACGGCGCCAGGCCAGCCGAACGGACAGAGCATCACGCCCGGCGCGATCGACCTGAGTTGGCTAGCCGCTGCCGATGACGTGAGCACGGCGCTCACCTATCGGGTGTTCCGTGATGCTTCTCTGGCAGGTACGACCATGAGCTCTTCGCCCATCGTCAGCTTCACGGACGTCGGTCTACAAGGGGGCGACTCGCACGTATACACCGTTACGGCTTTGGATGCGGCAATGAATGAGGGTCCCGCCAGCTCGCCGTCCGATCCGATCACTGTGGCGAGCGGGCCATCCGTGATCTTCTTCGACGACTTCTCGACAGGCACACTCGCGAACTGGACAGCGATCACTCGGTTCGCGATCGACGGGACCGCGGGGAGCCCCTCACCGCCGAGTGCGCGGGTATCGGTCTCGGCGCAGTCGGCAACGATGGCTCGCGATCTAGGTGGGAGCTATCCGAGCGTCTGCGTCAGCGCCCGTGTGAACGTCTCAGCGCGGACGGGCTCGATAGCCCTTTGGCGACTCAGAACGGCAGCCGACGGCCCGATCGCGCGGACGTTGGTCAACTCCTCTGGCATCCTTACGATCCGCTCGGACGTGTCGGGCGTAACTCTGACCTCGGGCGTGGCCCTGGGGACCGGTTGGCACACGCTCGAGATGTGCGGGACCGTGGGCACCGCCGGCACCTGGGACCTCTACCGTGACGGGATCCGGATCGTGAACACCTGGACGGCGAACACGGGAACGATTCCCATCGGCATGTTCGAGCTCGGGAACTCCAACGCGGGCACTTGGACGGCCAACTTCGACGACATCCAGGTAGACCAGTTCCCCGGTTGAAGTTGCCAGCAACTTCAACCGCCGTGAACGGCGAGATTCAAGCGTCGGCGATCAACGCGTAGCGAGGACGTCTCCTTAGCCACCCCAGCGGCCACGGATCGCGCTGCTCCACGGCCCACTCCACGTCCCGCAGCCGCGCGATGCGGACGCGGGTCCATCCGGCCTCCTGGATGGCGGCGACGAACGGCGCCGGGGAGCTGGTGCTCCGGAGCGGTAGATGCTCCAACACCTCGGGCGGATAAGGCCCGTGGTGGTCGTTTTCGGACCCCAGCACCTTCCGCAGGAGCTCCGAGGCCGCGTCCCTGAGCTCAACGAACGGGCCCTCACCGCCCCACGAACCCTCGAAGACCGCCAGCCTGCCACCGGGGACGACCCGCCGCCTCCAGCCTTCTAGGGCGACCACGGGCTCCGACAGCGTCCAGAGGACATGACGCTCCATCACGGCATCGAACGGACCTTCGGGTGGCTCTGCCGCCGCACCCTCCACGAAGGACATCTCCAGACCGGCGGTCGCGGCCTTCTCACGGGCCTTCGCCAGCATGCCTGCCGACAGGTCCACCCCTGTGACCTGGTGGCCGAGCTCGGCCGCCAGGAGCGCGAGCGCGCCGGTCCCGGTCCCGACGTCCAAGACACGAGACGGAGGAGCGGGCAGCGCCCGTTCGAGTACGGCTCGCCACGCGGCCCGCTCGACGGCGTCCGACAGCGCGTGACCCGCGGAGGAATCGTAGGTGGCAGCGTCTGCATCCCACCAATCTCGGATCTGCTCGTGGACACCCACAGCTGGCCTCGTCTCCGGTCCTTCAGAACAGGGCGTTCGTCAGCTTCCGTCGGAACTCGATGACGAGTAGGTCGTCGTCGCCGCGGACCGAGAACACGTCGACCATGGCGGCCCGCGCCGCGTCGCGGTCGTCGTCGAGCAGCACCAGCATCGCCTCTAGGGCCTCCCTGATGCTGCCTCGTGCGGCCAGCAGCTTCGCGGCATCCAGGGGTCCAGCCCCGTCCAGCGCGCCCCACTCACCCACTCGGATCGCCGATGCCACACCTTCCGCCTCGGCGTCTGGGAGATGCGGAGCGATCAACTCACGCGCCTCGTCCAGGTCGCCCCGCTCGGCTAACAGTCGAGCCAGTCCGACGGCGGCCTCTCGGTTGGCGGGTTCCTTCACTAGCGCCTCTCTGTACCCGGCCTCCGCGCTTTCCAGATCACCGGATGCTTCCTCGATCCGCGCTTCGTCGGCGACCAACTCCGCCTCCGAAGGCAGGATCGCATCGATGAACGCGTTCACCTCCTGTTCGGGGTACGCGCCGATGAACATGCTGACGGGCTCGCCGCCGCTGAACGCCACGACCGTGGGGATGCCTTGGCTCTTGACGGCCTGAAGCAAGGCGTTGCCTACCTGGTTGGCATCGATATCCAGCTTCGCCAGAAGGAACGCGCCCTCGCGCTCGCTCGCCACCTTCTCCAGGATCGGGCCGAGGGTCCGGCACGGACCACACCAGGCGGCCCACAGGTCCACGACCACCGGCCGCGCCTTCGAACCCTCCACGACGATCTGTTCGAAGTCCTGGTCGGTGACTTCGACGACGTGCTGCTCGGTGATGCTCATGGTTCAAGCGTACGAGACGATCGCCGGAATCGCCTGAGCCGGAGGGCGTTCAGGACGAGGATCACCTCATGATCGGTGGTCACCGCCATCGCTCTACCTCCCGGCCAGACGTGCAACCGCTGCCATAAGCTCTTCGACCTTCTCGTCTCCTTCGCCCTGCTCGATGCTCTCCGTCACGCAATGGCGCACATGCCCGTCCAGCAGCCCCATACCCACGGCCTTCAACGCTGCGGTGACCGAGCTCATCTGCGTCAGGATGTCGATGCAGTAAGTGTCATCGTCGACCATCCGCTGGAGCCCGCGGACCTGTCCCTCGATCCGTCGCAGACGGTCCTGGAGGTCCTTCCTGTTCATCGAGTAGCCGACCATCACTCACCTCTTTCGTCTATCGCGAGCGTGGGGACGAACGGTACCCCCCCGAGGTATCTCACATCCCCCGAGAGGCCGAGCCCCCGTCCAGGTATCCCTGCGGATCGCTCCTGAATCGGTCGAAACACCCGACCGAACAGAAGTAGTAGGTCGTTCCCTCGTGATCCCAGGCTGCTGCCGCCTCAGACTGCTCCACCGCCATGCCGCATACCGGGTCCACCATCTCGTCCTCCTCGATCGTCTCTGTGCCCTCACGATAGCATACCCCCCCAGGGTACCGGCCTATGGTCATCGGCGACCCGAGCTCTTCGCGGTGGAGGCCGATGCTAGACTCGACGCACGGTGCGAGGAGGCTCGACGTGTCGACGCGGGTGACGCAGACCCCACACGAGGCTCTCGGGCTCTCCACTCAAGACGTCCTCGCCATGTATCGCACGGCCGTCGCCGCCCGCCTGCTCGACGAAGCAGCTTTCCGTCAGAACCGCATGGGTCGGGCACCGTTCGTGGTACCGGTATCGGGACACGAGGGATGCCAGATCGGAACGGCCTGGCCGATGCGTCGCGGAACCGACATCTGGCTCCCCTACTACCGCGATCTGGCGGTTGTTCTGGTGGCAGGCATGACCCCCTACGAGGTCTTCCTCGGGATCTTCTCCAAGGCCGACGACCCATCGTCCGGCGGCCGCCAGATGCCGGCGCACTGGGGCTCTCGACGCCTAGGGATCATCAGTGGCTCATCCCCTATCGCTACGCAGGTGCCGCACGCGGCCGGCGTCGCCTACGCCGTGAAGTACCGGAACGAGGACACGGTGGTGGGCTGCTGGTTCGGGGATGGAGCCACCAGCGAAGGCGATTGGCATGAGGGGTTGAACTTCGCGGGCGTCCACAAGCTACCGGTGATCTTCGTCTGCGAGAACAACCACTACGCGATCAGCGTCCCGCAGTCGAAGCAGATGGCCATCAAGGACGTGGCCGAACGAGCCCAGGGCTACGGGTTCCCCGGCGTCGTGGTGGACGGGAACGACGTGCTCGCGTGCTACGCCGCGATGAAGCAGGCTCACGAGCGCGCCCGCTCGGGTGAAGGCCCAACCCTGATCGAGTGCAAGACCTACCGCTTCCAGCCGCATACGAGCGACGACGACGATCGGAGCTACCGGAGTCGCGAGGAGGTCGAGGAGGCTCGTCACCATGATCCGATCGTCCGGTTCGGCGCCTACCTGGCCGAACACGGCGTGTTGGACCAGCCGGGGCAGGACGAGTTGCGCGCGGAGATCAAGAGCGGCATCGACGCGGATATCGCCGCCGCGTGGGAGGCGGCGGACCCCGATCCTGCCACGGCCCTGCGCCACGTATTCGCCGAGGACTCATGATCGGCTGGACGTCGTGACCGAGAAGAACGTCGTCGCGGCGATCCGCGACGCGCTGCATGACGAGCTGGCGAGCGACGAGCGCGTGATCCTGCTGGGAGAAGATGTGGGGGCGCGCGGTGGGGTGTTCCGGATCTCCGACGGGTGGATGGCCGAGTTCGGCGAGCACCGGATCATCGACACCCCGCTCGCGGAGTCCGGGATCGTGGGCGTGGCGATCGGGATGGCGATACACGGACTCCTCCCGGTCGCCGAGATCCAGTTCGCGGACTTCATCCACCCTGCGTTCGATCAGATCGTTTCCGAGGCAGCACGTATGCGGTACCGGTCGAACGGGGACTTCGGGGTCCCGCTCGTGATCCGAACGCCGTACGGAGGAGGGATCCATGGGGCGCTGTACCACTCGCAATCGATCGAGGCGTTCTACGCCCACGTCCCCGGCCTGAAGGTCGTCATGCCCTCCACACCGGCAGACGCCGCCGGGCTTCTCCGAAGCGCCATCCGCGACCCCGATCCGGTGCTCTTCCTCGAGCACAAGAAGACCTATCGAGCCGTCAAGGGCGACGTTCCCGACGAGCCTACCGAGATACCCATCGGGGTCGCCGACGTGAAGCGTGAGGGAACGGACCTGTCGGTGATCACGTACGGTTACGAGCTCCACCGCTGTCTCGAGGCCGCCCAGCGGCTCGAGGAGGACGAGCACGTTTCCGTGGAGGTCCTCGACGTGCGGACGATCGCACCGCTCGACATCGAGAGCATCCTGAGCTCTGTACGCAAGACGTCCAGGGCCATGGTCGTCTACGAAGACAACCGTTCGTTCGGCGCCGGCGCGGAGATCGCGGCGACGATCGCCGAGCAGGTTATGTTCGACCTCGATGCACCCATCGTGCGGATAGGTGGGCCCGACATCCCCGCCATGCCGTTCGCAGCTCCGCTCGAGCACTTCTACATCGAGCCGGAGCCGGATCACATCTACCGGCAGATGCTGGCGCTGGCGCGCTTCTGACCGCCCCCGCGCCAGGTCGAAACGACGCCCAGCACCACCCGGCTAGCGTTCGTTTGCCCTATCCGCCCTGGTTCAGGGCGCCTGTTGCTACGTCGATAACTCCCGAAGACGGCTGTGGACAAGCGGAAGAACTCGTCGAGTCGATCGAAGGGGTCTGCGGGCGCGCGTCGGGATCTGCTCGTGATCTCGATCTGTGCCCTGGCCGCCTTCTCCATCGGCGTGGGCTTCGACCTCTTCGGTCGCGCTCACGCCTGGTTGATCTCGAGCGGGCCGGTCGCGGCTGGAAACATCCTCGCGGTGATCGTTGTCCTGGTGTTCGCCTTCGGGCTCTTCTCGATCCGCACCCTCCGCCGAGCGGAGCGGGAGGGTGAGCTCCGCGAAGAGAGCGAGAACCGCTACCAGGCCATGGTGGAGCGCGTCCCGGCGGTGGCGTACACGTGGGACTCGAGCGAAACGGTCGACGTGGATCCCGCCCTCTACATCAGCCCCCAGATCGAGGTGCTGCTCGGCTACACGGCGGAGGATTGGACCCGCGATCCCACCATGTGGAAGCAGAGCACACATCCGCTCGATCTCGAACACGTGCTCCAGGCGTGGAAGGACGCCTCGACCCGTGGGGTGACCTTCGCAGCCGAGTATCGGCTTCGAGCCGCCGACGGACACTGGGTCTGGATCCGCGACGAGGCGGTCCCGATCTCGGCCGGTGCTCGGGGTCGCCCGATCTATCAAGGCGTCATGGTCGACATCACCGAGCAGAAGCGGAGCGAGCAGCGGCTCCGCCAGCTGGTCGAGGAGCTGCCGGTCGTCACGTATCTGGCCGAAGGGCTTGACGAGGGCGAGGCTCACCCCCTTCCCTACATGGCTCCCGGGATCCTCGAGTTGACGGGTCACTCCGCGGAGGAGTGGATGAGCCGGCCCGATCTCTGGCGGTCGATGGTCCACCCCGACGATCGTGAGCGGGTCTTCGAGGAGGATCGAGCGACGGAGCGTACCGGGGATCGATTCGAGATCGAGTACCGATTCGTTCGCGACGACGGCCGAGTGGTGTGGGTCCACGACAAGGCGGTGCTCGTCGATCGCGACGGTGGCTGGCCCATCTGGCAGGGCATCATCGAAGACATCACCGCTCGACGAGAGGCTGGGGAACGACTGCGGGAAGCGGAGGAGCGGTACCGCTACCTGGTGGAGCGACTGCCCACAGCCGTCTACATCGACGCCAACGATGCGGTCGCCAGCGCCATCTACATCAGCCCTCAATACGAGCGGTTGACCGGCTACTCGCCGCAGGAGCGGCTGGCGGATCCGGATCTCTGGACCCGCATGCTCCACCCTGACGATCGCGACCGAGTGTTGGCCGAGTCAGATCGTGTGAACGACACGGGCGAACCCTTCGACGTGGAGTACCGACTGAGGACCAAGGACGAGCGCATCGTCTGGGTCCACGACCTCGCGTACCAGTTGGAGGGTCAAGACGGGAGCCCCTGCTGGCAGGGAGTCCTGACGGATATCACCCAGCGGAAGCTGACCGAGGCCGCACTCGCGCGACGCGACAACATCCTCGAGGCGATGGGTCATGCCGCCGAGCGCTTCCTCGGTGTGTCGTCGTGGACCGAAGCGATCACCGACGTCTTGGCGGCCCTCGGGCGAGCAGGCGGCGCCAGCCGAGCGGCCGTCTACCGACGGGTGGATGACGATGAAGGAAGGCCGGGGATCGAACTGGTGGCGGAATGGACGGCAGAGGGTGTCGCACCGCTCGCGGACATCGTGAGGGATCAGCGGTTCGGGTTCGAGGAGGTGGGACTGGCGCGATGGGCCGACGTCTTCGAGGCCGGCGATCCCATCAACACGCTGGTGGA
>CAVPIB010000017.1:0-24021 GCA_963704885.1 uncultured Actinomycetes bacterium
CCATGGGTGAAGGACGTCGCCTCCCACGAGGTCGTTCGGATCGCATGACACCCTCGTAGGCTTGGCCCGTGATCGTGCACCTTGTGGATGGGACGTACGAGCTCTTCCGCTATCACTTCGGGGTGCCGTCGCACGTGACAGACGACGGCCGCGAGGTCGCGGCCACGCGAGGGGTGCTCGGCTCCATGCTCTCCATGCTCGAGGGCGGTGCTACCCACGTGGGCATCGCCACCGATCACGTCATCGAGTCGTTCCGCAACGCGCTGCTCGAGAGCTACAAGACGGGCGAGGGCGTTGATCCCGTGCTCCGCTCGCAGTTCGAGCTGCTCGAAGACACGCTGAGGGCGGTCGGGTTCAGCGTGTGGCCGATGGAGGACTACGAGGCCGACGACGCACTCGGTTCGGCCGCGGCAGTGGCGGCTGCAGACACAAGGGTGGAACGCGTGATCATCTGCACGCCCGACAAGGATCTGGGCCAATGCATCAGCGCCGACGGCCGCGTCGTGCAGTTCGACAGGAGGAAGGAGTCGCTCACCGACTTCGCAGGCGTGGTCGCGAAGTTCGGAGTGGAGCCTGAGAGCATCCCCGACTATCTGGCGCTGGTAGGGGACACGGCCGATGGCATCCCCGGCGTTCCGGGCTGGGGTGCGAAGACCTCGGCCACGGTGCTGGCTCGCTACCGGCATCTGGAAGACATCCCGCTACAGCCCGGGCTGTGGGACATCTCGGTGCGGGGGAGGGCGAACCTGCTGCGAACGCTCACCGATCGGTTCGAAGACGCGCTCCTCTACCGGCGTCTGGCGACGATCGACACGAACGCGCAGACGATCGGCTCGGTCGACGAGCTCGAGTGGACCGGTCCGCAGGTGGGTTTCGAGGAAGCGCTGAGGGCGATCGACGCAGATGGTTCCATCGCGCGCATCAAGAGGCTCACCGACACGCGCCGTTGAGCGATCGTCGCTCCAACGTCGGCGACGCTGCTTCCGACCGGGTGTCGCCTCACGCTAGGCTCTTTGCCTTCGCCGGAGGGAGCCGAGACATGCCGACACGCCACACGCCCTACCACCAGCGGTTCATGGAGCTCGGGGCTGAGATGGGGGACCGGATCGGGTTCGACGCGGCGGTCGTGTTCTCATCGACCGAGAAGGAGCACCTGGCCACGCGCGAAGGCGTGGGGCTGTACGACGTCTACTACCAGGGGCCCATCGACATCAAAGGGCCGGACGCGCAGGCGCTCCTGGACCATGTGCTGGCGCGTGACGTGCCGCGGCGGTTGGCCACCGACGGTCAGGTGCTCTACTCCTCGGTCTGTAGCGCGGAGGGCGGGATGATCGACGACCTCACCGCTTACCGACTGGGACCTGAGCAATACTGGCTGATCGCCACGCCGGCCCGCGCCGAGATCGTCGAACGACACGTAACCGAGCACGCACGCGATCGCCGCGCCTTCGTGACCAACTGCATCTCGGGCACCGCGTATCTGTCCGTGCAGGGGCCGGGTTCGCGCGAGCTGCTCGCGCCGCTCACCGAGGCGGATCTGTCGACCGACCGGCTCCCGTACTTCAGGTGTGTTCGAACCGTGGTCGCCGACGTGCCCACCCTCGTGTCGCGCACGGGCTACTCGGGCGAGCTGGGGTACGAGCTCTACTACCCGCGCGACTACGCGCTCCACATGTGGGACACGCTCACGAACGCCGGCGCCACGCCCTGCGGGCTGGGGGCGCTGCGCAGCGTTCGCATGGAGAAGAAGTACCCGCTCTACGGCCTGGACGTTAGCGAGACCACGTCGCCGCTGGAGGCGGGCCTGGGATGGGCGGTCGACCTGGATGGGTCGGACTTCATGGGGCGCGACGCGCTGATGCGTCAGCGCGACGAGGGGATCGCGCGGCTCCTCACGGGGATCGAGCTCCCCGACCTGTCGTTCGTCCCGTCCGCCGGGGACGCCGTAGCGACCGCCGACGGCGAGCCGTTCGGCACGCTCACGTCCACGGACCGTGGCTGGTTCCTGGGCAAGGCGCTGGCCATGGGCTACCTGCCGGTCGATCTCGCAACAGGTTCCACCGTCACGGTGACCTCAGCCGACGGCGTGCGGGGCGAGGGCGTGACCACCGACCTGCCGTTCTACGACCCCGAAGGAAGGCGCCTCCGAACGTAGGCTGCTGGTGATGAGCGCCGATGGAACGTCGCGGACTGGGCGTGCCCTGGTCACGGGCGGCAACCGCGGCATCGGCCTGGAGGTCGTGCGACTGCTGGACCGCATGGGCTTGGAGGTGTTCTTGGGCTCGCGCGATCCGGACGCGGGAGCTGCCGCCGCCTCGGCGCTCGGATCGCCCGGTGTGAAACCCGTTCGCATCGACGTAGCTGACCGCGCGAGCGTGATGGCCGCACGCGACTCGCTGGCGCCGGCCGGTATCGACGTGCTGGTGAACAACGCCGCGGTCAACCCTCGCGGTCGGGTGACGCCGGAGGAGGCCGACCGCGCCTGGCAGGTGAACACGCTGGGGTGTTGGCGCGTGACACAAGCGTTCCTGACGCCGATGCGTGAGCGCAGCTGGGGCCGGATCGTGAACGTCTCTTCCGAGGTGGCCGCGAACGCGCATGAACAGCGAGGTGGGGGCATCTACGCCTCGACGAAGATCGCTCTGAACGCCATGACTCGCGCTCTCGCCGAAGACCTGGAAGGGACCGGGATCCTGGTGAACGCGATCAGTCCGGGGTGGTGCCGATCGGACATGGGCGGGTCGAGTGCACCGCGATCGGCCGAGGAGGGTGCCGCGAGCATCGTCTGGGGTGTGACGCTCCCCGACGACGGTCCGTCCGGAGGCTACTTCCAGGACGGCGAACCGTTCCCCTGGTAGCGGCGAGCGCGAACCTTGTCGATATCCGCCGGGGCCCTTCGTCGTAGAGGGTGACGGTCCCGCTCCGGGACCCGCGAACCGCAAGGAGGGGATGGCATGGCGAAGTACCTGTTGCTCTACGGAGGCGGCCAGATGCCCGAGGGTGAAGCAGCTCAGGCCGAGGTCATGGGTGCCTGGGAGGCGTGGTTCACCGAGCTAGGCCCGGCGGTCGCCGACCCGGGTAACCCGTTCACGCCGGCCGCGAAGAAGATCACGAGCGACGGCGCCGTGGGCGACACCCACCCCACAGCCAGTGGCTACTCGATCATCGAGGCGGATTCGCTCGACATCGCGGCCAAGCTCGCCGCCGGTTGCCCGGTGCTTCAGGGCGGTGCGGACATCACGGTCTTCGAGACCTTCGAGGTGATGTAGGGAACCTCCACCGGTACGTGAGCGCGGCGGCGTCCTCGCCGCCGCGCTCGCGTATCTAAGTGCGGTCTAAGACGATCACCGGGATCGTTCGATGCCCGGCGGTCTTCTCCTCGTACTCGCCGAACTGTGGGAACTTCGCCACCTGCCGAGCGAACAGTTCGTCGCGTTCGGACCCCTCGCGGAGGATCTTCGCCTTCACGGGGACGCTCTCGGTTCCCAGCTCGATCGTGGCGTGCGCATCGGCCTCCAGGTTGAGGAACCAGTGCGGGTGCGCGACGTGGCCGCCCTTCGACGCGAAGACGACCCACTGGTCGCCATCGGGCAGGTACATCAACGGGCACACACGCTCTTGGCCGGTGCGACGTCCTGTCGAGTGCAATAGAAGGAGCGGCGCTCCTTCGAACATGCCGCCGACCCGACCCTCGTTCGCTCGGAACTCCTCGATGACGTTCGCGTTCCAGTCGCTCATCCGGCTCCTCCTCGAAGGTATCGCGGGTTGAACCGGATCCATCCCGCCTTTCATTCCCCAACGGCAGCCGCTTGAACCGTGCCGGTGGCCTTACGCCGTGGGCGCTCGAAGCGCCCGAAGACCGCGATCAGTCCGAACAGGATCAACCCTGGGATCGCGAGCCAGGGCGCGCGCTCCGCCCACCATCGCGCCGTGCTATCGGTCTCGTGGCCGAATCCGAGCGGCCACAACAGGAGCACGGCAAGCAGGTAGGCCGTCATGTGCCAAAGGAACAGGGTCATGATCACGCCGTTCACCGCGATCGTGAACACCCACGGACGTCGACGCTGAAGCCAACGCGACAGCCGGGGTCGCAGCAACATCGCCGCGCCGATCGACCACACGCCGCCGAGCAGGAAGCAGACGGTGGGTGGGTAGGCGTTCGACACGGCCTCGATGTCTGTGCCGAGCAGGCTCTTCGGGTAGGTGCCTATCCCTGGGAACCAGGAGTAGCGGGTATCGCCGAACAACTTCCACAGGGGCGGGTTAGTCAGAAGGATCAAGCCCGAGAGGCCCGCGACGACCATCGCCCAGAACGCCCTGCGAGGCCATCGCGTCATGCTCCCATCCCCGTAGGCGTGGCCAAGCTGATGTGGGAACAGCAGGACGAACGCCACGTTGGCCCACCGAGCGAGGGGATGTCCGCCCATGAACCCGATCGCATCCGCGAGGAACGCTCCTGCGACCATCGCTGCCGGGACCCAGAGTCCGAACCGTCGATGCAGGGCGATCGTCCACGGCGAGATGCAGACGACCACGACATAGACCGCCAGGAACCAGAGGGGGCCGAACGGGATCGTCGCGCCCGGCGGGAGCATGCCGCGCAGCAGTCTGGTGTCTCCCCAAAGAGGCGGTCCCGCGGTGGCGCCGATGTCGGCCAGGTGCAGCGCGATCTGCACGACGGCCCATACACCCAGGAACACGAGCGACGGGCGCAGCAGCCGCACGAGCCTGCTCCAGACGAACTCCCGGGTGGTCCGGCCCCGCTCCAGATACGCGTCGAAGGCGACCAGGTTAGCGAACCCGCCCACGAAGAAGAAGATCGGCATCACCTGGAGGAACCAGGTCGCCAGCCAGAGCCACGACGTGAGGCCGATCGCACTGGTCGATCGGATGAACCCGTGATCCCACGCGATCATCGCGATCGTCCAGTGGCCGATCACGACGCACAGGATGCTCGCGGCGCGCAGGAAGTCGACGTACCGGTCCCGGGTCGCAGGGGTCCGGTCGGCCAGCTCTCCAAGGCTCGCCGTCATGGGTGAAGTTCACGCGCCTCGGCGCGTCAGGTCAAGGGTGCGCGGCTGGGACCTTCGACCGGGTGGAGAGCGTGTATGCGTACGCCACGAGCGCCAAGGCCACCAGGATGTGCCAGATCGCGTGCCACTGGAACAGAGCTCGCGGGCCGGCAGAGCGGCGAGTCCGTCTGGCCCAACAGATAAGCGACTCCACCCAGCGCGATCGCGGCGAGACCTATCTTGCGGGCGAGGTTTCCACGCCGGGGACCCACGGACCGTCGGGTTCGGTGATCGCCGGAGAACGTCGTGACCTCGCCGAGAACCGCGCCCGCGGCCAGGGTGCCGGCGAACGGATCCGACGCGCCATCGATGGCGGCAAGGCCCATTCCTATGGCGATCAGACCGATCGCGTAGGCACCCGCCTGTAAGCCTTGACGCCACCCAAGTATGTGTCCGAACGCGCGGACCACGATGAAGAACAGGACCGCCATGATCGCGACGTCGTGCGCCCACTGCGCCCAAGAGGGATGGGGACCGTGAAGCGCGAAGCTCCCCACGCCGTTCGCGGCCACCGCGAGCGCGAGGACCAGCAGGCCGGCGCGCGTCGTGCCTTCGCGCCGGAACGCGCGGATCAGGATCCAGCCGGCGCCGACCAGGAACGCCAGGCTAGATATGGCGTTCGTGGGCTGGTTGAGGAAGCCCGATACGATGCGTTCGCAGTCCATCTGTTCTCCGTCATCATCCCAGGCCAAGGGCGGCGGTCTGCCGGGCGACGATGTCCTCACCCACGGTGGCGTTCTTGCGCCGGTACAGTTCGCGCGCGCGATCGAGCGCGGCGCGCGCCTCGTCGTCCCGACCGGCCAGGTGATGGACCTCGGCTTCGTCCAGACAGATCTCCGCGCGATCGATCAATGCATCGCTCCGATCCGCCCACTCGAACGCCTGGCCGATCAACCGGTACGCATCCTCCTCACGGCCCTCCCGCGCTGCGATCACGGCGTCGACGGTCCGCCACAGATGCTGATTGATCACGTCATCGCTCGACGACGTCTCTCGGCAGACATCCGCCCAGCGTCGCGCATCGTCGAGCCGTCCCAGGCGGAGGAACGCGAGACCACGCATCCCCGCTGATGTGGAGGAGTTCGCCACGTTGTCGAGGCTCACCAGGAGGTCGTACCCCATCCCCGCGAACCGCTCCGCCGCTGCGTGGTCGCCGGCGAGCCACTCGATGCGAGAACGCGCTTCGTAGGCGCCTGCTCCCACCGAGCCTCGGAGCTCGGTGATCAGGCGCATGCCCTCGTCGCTCAAGCGGCGCGCCTCGTCGGATCGCCCGAGCATCGCTTCCACGGCCCCTCGTGCCCCCAGCGCGAACGGCCTGAGCGAGGGGAACGCAACGACCTCGGCGTCGACCACGTCGATGGCGGCCCCCACGTCGGGCGCGGGAGTTGAACCAAGGAGTCCGGCCGAGACCGCCATCGTGACCGCGACGCTCACCCAGTGCCCGTCACCTGCCGCGCGCGCATGCTCGAGCGCGCGATCGCACTCCAGCTTCGCGGCCGAGAACCGACAGCCCATCCACCCGACGTTCGCGCGCAATAGGAATGCGACTGCGAGGCCGGAGTCATCTCCGAGCGCCTCGAGCTCCGGCACCATCCGGTCGAGCATCGCCTCGAGCCGGGGCACTCCCCCTTCAGGCTCGGCAACCGTTCGCGAGTACGCCGCCCCGAGCGACGCCTGGATCTCGGCACTTCGGTCGCCTGCGGCGGTCGCCACGGGGAGTGCTTCCTCGAACAGCGGGACGGCCTCTGCCTCGTGGTCTCGGCCTACGAGCGACCACGCGGCGGCCAGCAGGTCGCGGGCACGGGCTGCGTCGTCGGGCCCGCGGAGCTCGGCGGCACGGCGGTGGAGGTTCTCGGACGCGCGGAAGTCGCCGCGATCCCTTGCGCGCTTGCCCGCCGCCGATAACCGGCCGGCAGCGCGACCGGCTATCGACCGCGTGTCATCCCCCTCGGGGCCTAGCTCAAGACGGTACGCGTGTGCTTGCTCCAGGTGGTATCCGACGAACTCGTCGAGGTCGGCGAGTCCTGCGTGGGCGTCCAGCCACCCCGCGAACCGTTCGTGGAGGTCGGCACGCGTCTCCTTAGGCAACATCTGATACGCCGCGTCGCGAAGCAGGACGTGATGGAAGCGGAACGCCTCCTCGCCGGCGACGTCGGACGCGTCGGCGCGGATCAGGTCGCGACGGAGCAGCTGCTGCACCCGGCGGGCGACCTCGCCGCGCTCGGCCTCGGGGGTTAGCTCGCGAAGAGCACCCAGATAGAAGGACAGACCCACGATGGCCGCGCGTCCGAGCAGCATGCGATCGGCGTCGTCCAGTCGATCGAGCCGCGAGGCCAGGAGCGCCTGGATCGTGGGCGGGACGGCGACGTCGTCGAGATCCCGGGTCGCTACCCAGCGTCCGTTCTCCGGCCGCAAGGCGCCGTCATCCACGAGCATCGCGAGCGTCTCCTCGACGAAGAGCGGATTCCCGCCGGCCGCGTCATCGATCCGGCCGCGGAGCGCGTCGTCGAGCTCGCCGCCGGCCAGGAAGTTCTCTACGAGGTGCCCGACCTCCTCGGAGGAGAGCGGCTCCAGCGCCACCGTGGTCGCGTGCAGCTTTCCGCCGCCCCACCCGGGAGTGGTCTCGAGCAACTCGGGCCGCGCCATGCAGATCACCAGGATCGGCGCCTCGCGGCTCCAGTCCGTGAGCTGGTCCACCAGATCCAGGAAGCTCGGCTCCGCCCAGTGGATGTCGTCGAGCACCACGATCAGCGGGCGCTCGCGCGCCAGACCCTCCAGGAGGCGTCGAACGGCCCATCCGATCTCCTCGGCCGTCGCGGAGAGACTGTCACCCCCGACCAACGCAGCTACGCGCGAAGCAACCTCGTCGGCCGATGGGTCAGCCGGGATCAGCGCGGCCAGCGCGGCGCCCAGGTCGGCCTCATCCACGCTCCCGTCGCCCAGCGCGTCCCGCACAACCTCGATGAGCGGCCAGTACGTGATCCCCTCCCCGTAGGAGAGGCATCGTCCCCGCAGGACCATCGCGTCCTCACTGAGCTGGGCGAGTGCTTCTTGGACCAGACGCGACTTCCCGACCCCCGCCGAACCCAGGACGGTGAAGAGATGGCAGACGAGATCGGCGGTCACCTCGTCGAACGCCTGCCGCAGCTGGCCGAGCTGGCGGCTGCGTCCGACCAGCGGCGAGTTCATCCGACGAGCCGTTCCTGCTGCGCCGGCGTGAACGGCGATCAAGCGGCTCGCTGGGACCGGCTCGGCCTTGCCCTTCAGCTCGAGCGGCTCGACCAGCTCGAGCACGGCGGCGTCGCGGACCAGCCGGGCGGTCGACTCCGCGATCAGAACATCGCCCGGCGCGGCGCCTTGCTCCAGGCGGGCGGCCACGTTCACGGTGTCGCCGGTGATCAGCGCCTGCCGCGTGGACGCGTCGCCAGCCACGACCTCGCCGGTGTTCACGCCGATCCGACACTCCAGCGTTGCACCATGGTCGCGTTCGAGCTCCTTGTTGAGCATGTGGAGACCCTCCCGCATGTCGTCGGCGGCGCGTACGGCCCGGATCGCGTCGTCCTCGTGGGTGGTCGGGATGCCGAACACCGCCATCACGGCGTCGCCGATGAACTTCTCGACCGTGCCCCCGTGCCGCTCGATCGCCTCGGTCATGGAGGCGAAGTAGCGCATCATCACGCGCCGGAGCGCCTCGGCGTCCAGGCGCTCGCCCAGCGCCGTCGAGCCCGTGACGTCGCAGAAGACGACGGTGACGGTCTTGCGGACCTCGGCCGCCGGCGAGCTCTCTGCGAACCGCTCACCGCACGCGTTGCAGAAGCGGGATCCTTCGGGGTTCTCGACGCCGCACGCGGGGCAGGCTGCCATTGCCGACCGAGTGTAATCCGGCAGGCCGTCGCGTCGGAGGCCCGCATCGTCTGCCGTTAGCGCCTGCCACGCTCCAACGCTCAGGTGTCCGATCCCTGATGCTTTCGTCGGCTCGACCTGTCAGAATCCCGACAAATGGAGGGGCCGGCGCCTGGTGCGCCCGCTCGGTCGAGTGCCCTCGACCTGGCCTCCGCAACGCCCGCCACGCGGAACCGCTACGTCGACCTGATCCGTGTTGTCTCGATCGGGGTCGTCGTTCTTGGCCATTGGATGATGGCGGTCCTGGGCTACTCCGACGGATCGTTCACCGGGAAGAACCTGCTCGAGATCGCTCCCGGGTTGCAGATACTCACCTGGATCTTCCAGGTGATGCCGCTCTTCTTCATCGTGGGAGGATTCTCGAACGCGGCTTCGTGGTTATCGTCCTCGTCCCGCGGCGAGTCGTACGGTGACTGGCTTCGGGCCAGGTCGACCCGGTTGATCCGGCCTTCGCTCTGGTTCGTCGGCTTCTGGACGTTGTTCCCTGTGGCCGCCGTCGCGTCGGGGCTACTTTCGTCGGGTGTCGCCAGGGTCGGAGGGGGCGAGGTGGCTCTTCCCATGTGGTTCCTGGGCGTGTACCTGCTCGCGATCCCCGCGGTGCCCCCACTGCTCGCTGCGCATCGCAGGTTCGGGGCTCGCGTCCTGATCCCGCTCGCCGGGGGTGCGCTCCTGGTCGATTCACTTCGTTTCGGGCTGGACGTGACCGCTCTGGGGGTGGCGAACTTCGCGTTCGTGTGGCTCGCGATGCTCGAGCTCGGGTTCCTCTGGAGGGACGGGGCCCTGCGCCGACCCCCATGGCTGCCATGGGCCATGGCCGGGGGCGGGCTCGCGACGCTCGGGTTGCTGGTCGGCTTCTTCGACTACCCGGTGTCGATGATCGGGCTCACCCACGGCATCCGGTCGAACACGCTTCCACCGTCGTCGGCCTTGCTCGCGCTCGGTGTGTGGCAGTGCGGTGCGATGTTGCTCTTCGAGCGCGCGGCCAACCGATGGCTCGCGAAGACTCGGCCGTGGGCTGCGGTGATCGTCGCGAACTCGATGGTGATGACCTTCTACCTCTGGAACATGACGGCGGTCGTCCTGGGCGGCGGTCATCTTGTTCCCAACGGGGCTGGCACCGCAGCCTAACCCACTCAGCACGTCCTGGTGGTGGCTACGGCCGGCGTGGATCCTCGCCTGCGCGATATGCCTGGTGCCGTTCCTGCTGGTGTTCCGGTGGGCTGAGCGACCGGTTGGGGCTACGGGGCGATATCCGAGTGGTGGCGCGGGTATCGTGCTCGCCTTGGCGGGAACGGCGGCGGCTGCCGCCGGGTTCACGATCTTGACGACCCAGGCCTTCCCGGTGCCCGGCGAGGTCGTGTTGATGCCATCGATCGGCGTCGCGAGCGTCGTGCTCGGTGTCGCGTTGATGAAGGTGGATCCGATCGCCCCTCTACGCGTGGAGCGACGAGCGAGTCACTCCGGCGGCGCCTCTTCCTCCGCTTCTTGATCAGACCCGCCGGCGAGCTTGGCTTCGAGGGCTTGGATCTCCTCGACCAGCCGGTCCGCCTCAGCACCGGCGGGTTCGCCCCCGCTCCGTTCCTTGACGATCAGGTAGCCGAGTTGCTCCGCGAGGCCGTCCGCCTTCTTCCGAGTCTGCGAGTGCTCGACCTTGCCCTGGACCTGTGCGGTCCCCTTCTTCGCCTCTTCGGCGACCTTGCCCGCTGCCGCCTTCGCCTTGTCCAGGAGTCCCATCGCGTCCTCCTTCGCACGCTCGTCCGGCATCCCTGATGGATGCTCCGATCGAACTGTACCCGCGCTCGGCTAGGTAAGGCGATGGCTCATCAGAGGCGGCGCGCTATAGCCATGGTGATCACGGCGATCAAGAGCAGAGCCAGGCTCACCCGCGCAAGCACCTTCAGTCGGTCCTGGGTGGCTCCGATCTCGGCGGCGACCTCGGGCGAGGGAGGACCTCCCGACTCCGCCACTTGACGTCCCAAGGCCAGGAGCCGTTGCACCTTGGGGCGGGTGCCGGTGATCGCGATCCCCAGGGCGATCAGCGAGGCAACCATGCCGACGGTGATCGTCGCTCCGAACGACGAGCCGATCCAGTCGCCGAAGCTGCTATGCAGGTGCCAGTCGCGCCAGTAGAGGAAGAGTCCGCCCGTCACCGAGATCATCGCGAGCACGAGGATGCGGTCGACCAGGCGCCGCTTGCCCAGTAGTTCCGCCATGAACGGTGCTCCGGCCGGAGCGATCGCCGCTGCGCTCGGCTGCACGTAGACGACGAACAGGAACACCGATCCGACCCAGAGCACACCGGCCAGGATGTGCACTATCCGGAACGCGACCATGTACCAGCTGATCGAAAGCACTGCCGATCCCCTCCGAGTCGGTGCCCGGCGCGTACATCAACACGCCGGACACCGGTTCACAACATATGCGGCTCGCGGCCCTCGGCCGCGGCCCAACTCACATCTTCGACATGATCCCCCGGACCTCGTCCGCTTCGAAGGCGCGCATCGTCTGCGAGCGCACGTTCCCCAGGGACGAGACCTTGGCCAGGAACGCGACGGCGGTCTCATCGTCGGCGAACTCGGTGATCGCCACCAGATCGCACTGGCCCATCGTCCAGTAGACCTGGAGCGAGCCCCCCATATCGGCGGCGAGCTTCTGCGCGGCCTCCGCACGATCCACGGATTGGGCGGCGCTCTTCGCCCCCTCGTCGGTCCAGTTCAGCAGGCTGACGTACTTCGACATACCGACCTCCCATTCCTCGGGGTCGAACCCATCCTAGGACAGTCAGCGAACCCGTGCCCAGGGGCGACCGGCCCCTAACCGCCCAGCATCCTGAACGGCTCTGGTGTGTACTCGCCGAGTACGCGCATCCACTCGAGGCTAAGCAGGTCCCGGATCACCGGATCGTCCTTCGATAGCCAAGAAAGGTGTCGCAGGCCATGCTCGATCACCTGGGTCACGTCGATCCGCGTGGGCGCGCCGTGGGAGCTTCCGCGAGCCAGGTCCGTGCGCTGCACGTCGTCCTCGCCCCAACCGTCGGCGCCGTGGGGCACTACCGCCAGGTATGTGAGCACGACCCGGTCGCCCTCGGTTCGCCACGATGTTGAGTGGACGGCGATCGGTTCGAGCCCGCCGGACGCGAGTTGCGCCAGCACTACGTCGCCCGGGTGCCCGTCCGTGGTGCTCGCCACGCGAAGCGGGTGATCCTGGCCGGCCGCTCGCAACCAAAGGAGCGCGGATCCGCGGAGCAGGACGGGGAAGACCTCGACGATGCCGTCCCCTCGGCCGCGTTGGGCCAGATGCTCGATCGTGCGGATGCTGGCCTGCGCTGAGGCGGCGCCGGGCGGCATCGTCTCCAGACGTGTGGCCATACCGGCGATCACCCGGTCCGTCGTTCGTGAACTCCCGGCCAGGAAAGACGCGAACGCTTCCGCGCCAAAGAGCACGACCCGGGTCTCCGGGTCGGCCTCAGCCCGCCAGGGGGGATCTACGCCGGCGAGCGTCTCGACGCCGAACACCTCACCCGGCCCGACGCGGGCGATCACCGCCTCGCCTTCGAGCAGCCGAACGAGGCCGGCGTCCACACCGATGACGACCTGGCCGGTATCGACCGGCCCACCGTCGACCAGGTCTCTCGCGTCGCCCTGGTCGGAGACGGCGGTGAGCACGGCGGCGTCCAGATCGGCGAACCACGCGTCCATCGGCGACGACAGGAGCGACGCGACCGGGCTACGAGCGACGTACGTCGCTCGAGTTTCATCTTCGGGCGCCGTCGTGGCGATCGCGCGAACGATCCCGGCGGAACGGGCGCGGGCCGCGGCGGCGGCGATCATGTGACCGCGGGTGGAGAGCGCGTCCGCCTGGAGTGCGGACGCGCGCCACTGCAACATCTGGTCGCCGCGGCGTTCCGCCGCGGCGACCACCCCCCGGGCCACCTCCTCGACATCCCCGCCCTCGCGGGCATCGGCCAGAGCCCGGCCGTAGACGGCCCAATCGGCCAGACCGAGCGCGTCGTCGCCGGCTCCCTCCGCCAGGTGCGCGGCTGCCGTCCGGATCGAGTTCGAGTCGCCGTGCTCCTCAGCTGCCAGCAGCTCGATCCAGGAGTTCCAAACGACGTCGAGCTCGACCCCGCCCGCTTCTCGCAGGCCCTCCGCGAAGAGATCGGCGGCCTTCGCTGGGTCGCCGTCCATCAACGCGAACCAGCCCTCCCAGGCGAACGAGCGCGGCCTGTAGAACGATCCGCCGAGTGATGCGGAGATCTCCTCGCACCTATCCAGGTCCGCACGCAGCCGGTCGACAGCTCCCAGCTCCGCCCACGCATGCATCCGGACGGACCGCTGGGCCAGGTCCATCCGCGGTGTGCGCATGTCGGCGGCCAGCTCGATCGCGTGGGTGGGGTCGGCCGCCGCCGCCCCCAGATCGCCGAGGACCAGCTGCGCCATCCCTCGGGACATGGCGAACCCCTCGTCGCGTCGGTTGCCCAGCTCGCGACATCCCTCGATCGACTCGTCGAAGGCGGCCAGGGCCGCGTGCAGCTCCCCGCGGAGCCAGTGGGCCCAAGCCACCATGTAGAGGTTGTGGAACACCATCGGCCGCTGGCCCAACGTCCGGAACGCGCGGTCGGCCTCCAGTCCGTCGGCGAGCGAGCGAGAGAACGGCCCCAGGAAGAACCGCGTCTCGCACAACCCGTGCAGCGACATGGCCTCGCCGAGCGCGTCCCCGTGCTCGCGCGCGACGCGGATCGCTTCCTGATGGTGGGCGAGCGCCTCGTCGAAGTGAGCGCGACCGAACGCGAGCGTCCCCGCCGTGTAGAGCAGGTGCGCGACCAGATCGTTGGCGCCGGCCGCGCGTGCGTGCTCGAGGGCGTGAGCCAGCACGCCCTCGCCTTCGTCGTAGCGATCCTCCAACCACAGCACGTGCGAGAGCGCCGCGAGCGCCCGCGCCTCGTCGGCCGGCAGCCCGGCGCGACCGGCTGCATCGCGCGCGGCCTCGTAGTCGGCCTGAGCTTCCTCGAACCGACCCAGTTGTTCGCGAACCTCGCCCCGGGACAGCAGCAGGCACGCAAGCACGTCGTCGGCTGCGACCTGCGATGCGAGCGGGACCGCTCGGTCGTAACGGTCGATCGCCAGCTCTGCGGCGAACGTCTTGCGCGCTCGGTCGCCGGCGCGCATGAGCGCCGCCAGCAGCGGCTCCCGGAGCGACGCTTCATCGTCGGTCCGCCCGAGCTCCACGGCCAGGTCGGCCGCGAGCACCAGGTGCTGGGCGGTAGCGTCGGCCAGATCCTCGCCGCCCGCGTGCTCGTTCAGCCACTCGGCCACAGCTCGATGCTTGGACATCCGGACGGCTCGCGGGATGCTGGCGTAGGCGACGTCCCGCACCATGACGTGCCAGAACGCAAGCTCCCTCTCGTTCGCCATCGTCGAGGGTGTCGAGGGTCGCACCAGCTCCCTGCGGATCAGGTCGTCGATCATCGAACCGACCTGCGTGGCATCTCGATCCCCGAGCGCCGCGAGTACCCCCGGCCAGAACGCACGACCGACCACTGCGGCGTCCTGGACGAGCGACTTCACATCCGGTGACAGGGTGTCGAGCCGCGCGGCGACCAACGCCTGAACGGTCGCGGGCACCGCTGTAGGGTCCGCGGCGCTCTCGCCCTCGCGGACCGACGCGGCCAGCTGCTCGGCGTAGAGCGGGCTGCCTCCTGCCCGTTCGAGGACGGCCGCGGTCATCTCGGGAGAGGCATCCGGCAGCACGGTCGAGACGAGCGCGGCGACATCCCGGTCGGCCAGCGGCGGCAGGGACAGGACCGTGGAGCGGCGCGCGCGCGTGAACCACGACGGGTGTCGGTCCTCGACCGCGGGTCTGGCCGTGACGACCACCAGGAGTGGGAGCCCCGCGGTTCGATCGGCGACGTCGGCCAGGAACCCAACGAGAGCGTCGTCGGCCCAGTGCAGGTCCTCGATCACCACGACCGCGGGACCGTCCGCGGCCAGCGACTCCAGGAAGGTCCGCCATGCGGAGAACGTCTCCGCGCGATCCATGGCCGCCTCCGCGTCCAGACCGACGAGCGTCGCCAACCGCTCCTGGACCCACGGACGCCGGCCGGGCTCCACGCCGGTCAACGCCTCCCGCAACTTGGCCTCCACCGCTTCCGGCGCGTCGGTGTCCAAGATCCCTCCGTGCGCCTTCACGATCTGGGCGAGAGCCGCGAAACTTCCCCCGTCGCCGAACGGGAGGCAGCGACCCTGACGCCAGACGGGGCCCGACGCACCCTCGGCGGTGGCACGAGCAAGCTCGCGGACCAACCGCGACTTGCCCATCCCCGCGTCCGCCACGATCGTGACGAAGCTGGTGGACGGATCCTCCGCCGCCCGTCGGTAGAGCTGGTTCAACAGGCCGAGCTCCAGGTCCCGTCCGACCAGCGGACCGGCGTCCGAGACGTCCCCGCCAAGTGGGGACGCTCGCTCCCCGATCACCCGCCAGATCGGCACCGGGGCGGCCTTTCCCTTGACCGCCACGGGTTCCAGTGCCTCAAGCTCGAAGTCGCCGCGCGCGGCCCCGAACGTGGCCTCCCCGACGACGATCCCCATCTCGGGCGCGACACCCTGAAGCCGCGAGGCGGTGTTCACCGCGTCGCCGGTGACGTAGCCCTCGCCGGCCTCGGGCCGCGCGTCCATGGCCACCAGAACCTCGCCGGTGTTGATGCCGATCCGCACCCGCAGGCCGTCGCCGCCCGTCTCGAGCGAACGCGATATCGCACAGGCCCGCTCGGATCGCTCGCTGCGGATCATCCTCGTGCGCGATCGGCGCACCGAACACGGCCATGACGGCGTCCCCCACGAACTTCTCGACTGTGCCCCCCAGCCGCTCGATCTCTCGGCGCAGGAGCTCGTGGTAGGGCTTCAGCAGCGATCGGACATCCTCAGGATCGGCCCCCTCGCTCGATGCGGTGAACCCGACCAGATCGCAGAACAAGATCGTGACGACCTTGCGCTCGTCACCACGCGTCACCGGCTCCGTATCGGCCAGCCTCGAGCCACAGCTGCCGCAGAAACGGTTCCCGTCGGGGTTAGGTGCGCCGCACGAGGGGCAGTCGTCGGCCGAAGGTGGTCGATCCGTCACGTTTCGGGAGCCTAGCGACCGGGGGAGGGGAGCGTGAAGCGCTCAGCTCTGGCCGGGGATCGCTCCACCGTGGCCAGGGCCTCGATCTGGGTGACCGTGCGGTCTAGCTCGTCGATCAGGCGGGAGTCGAAACCCTCGAGCGAACGATAGATGCCGACGAGGGTCCGGTAGTACCAGAGCGTGCCGTCCCTGCCGCCGGTGAACCGCTCGAACACCCCGACGCCTCCTGTGCGCAGATCCGTCAGGATCGAACGAGCGTTGTGGACCTTGTCCGCCACCGAGACCAGGAGCGCGTCGGGCGGCGCGCTCGGCAGGCGGGCCAGGTACTCCTCCTTTCGCCGTCGCCACGGCGGCTTGGGCTCCTGCGTCGTGTCGGTGCATGCCTCTACGATGTCGGCGACGCCTCGCCCGAACCGCGCGCGGATCTCCTCGAGCCGCGGAAGGCCGCCCTGGTCCTCGACGGCGTCGTGCAGGAGCGCGGCGATGGCCTGAATCTGGGTTCCGCCCTCCTCGATCACGAGCGACGCGACACCCAGCAGGTGCGAGACGTAGGGAACCTCACTCGCCTTCCGCTCCTGCGTTCGATGGATCTCGGACGCGTAGACCAGCGCGTCGTCGAAATCCGGTCCGAGCTCCACGACCGCAGACTATCCTTTGGCCGTGTCGATTTCCGTGCTCGTCCTCGGTGCCGGTTTCGGGGGGCTGGAGCTCTCAACCCGCCTGTGCGAGGAGCTCGGCGATCAGGTCGAAGTGACGCTGATCGATCGTTCGGACGCCTTCGTATTCGGCTTCTCGAAGCTGGACGTGATGTTCGGCCGGAAGGCGCTCGATGCGGTCCGGCTGAGCTATAGCGAGATCACGACACCCCACCTCCGGTTCCGCCAGGAGTCCATCACCGCGATCGAACCGGATACCCGGCGGGTGACGACAGACCTCGACACCTACGAGGCCGACATCTTGGTGGTGGCTCTCGGCGCCGACTACGACCTCGAGGCCACGCCCGGGCTGGCCGAAGCCGGCAACGAGTTCTACTCGGTGCCGGGCGCCGAGGTCCTGCGCGATGTGCTCCCGTCCTTCCGATCGGGCACGGCGATCGTGGGCGTGTGCGGATCGACGTTCAAATGCCCGCCGGCGCCGAGCGAGACGGCGCTCCTCCTGGACGGATCCCTGCGGGAACGCGGGGTGCGCGACGCTGTCAGGATCCAGGTCGTGATCCCGTTCGGCTCGCCGATCCCGCCGTCGCCTGCCACCTCCGAGGCGATCGTGGCTGCGTTCGCAGAACGAGATATCGAGTTCGTGCCCGATCGTCGGGTCACCGCGCTCGACCCGAACACGAAGGAGGCCGTGCTGGACGACGGCGGACGGCTGCCCTACGACCTGTTCTTAGGCATCCCGGTGCACCGGGCGCCGGCGGTGGTCGTGGACTCGCGTCTCACTCAGGACGGCTGGATCCCCGTGGACCCGTCGACCCTCGCCACCCGGTTCCCGGACGTCTACGCCGTTGGCGACGTCACGAGCGTGGGCACCCCCAAGGCCGGGGTGTTCGCCGAGGGCGCAGCGCGAGTCGTGGCCGATCGACTGATCGCTCGGATCCGCGGGGCCGGCGAGCCTCCCGGCTACGACGGCACGGGCTCCTGTTACATCGAGTTCGGAGGCCAAGAGGTCGCGCGCGTAGACGTGGACTTCTTCTCGACCCCGGGCCACCCGACCGGATCGTTCGTGGCGCCGTCCGCGGAGATGACCGCCGAGAAGGCCGAGTTCGGATCCAGCCGGCACGCTCGCTGGTTCGGCGCCTAGGCGCTGATCACCTCTTGCGGTGGGCACCGTTCGATGCGAACGCGAAGCCCGCTGGCGAATCGTAGGCGCCCACGAGTTGGGGGAGTTCCACGCGGAGCGTTCGTGCATCGGGTCTCGAAGGGGGAGCGACGTCGGCGCCGGCCGGGCGACCCAGCCGCTGGAGCGCCAGTCGCCGCAGCTCTGATTCCACGTCGGCCGCCGCGGGTACCGGGGCCTCCGCCAGTCGGCCGCGGAGCCCATCGGTGAGTCCATCGAGCGGGTTCCTGGCGGTGGATCCAGCCATGCGGTCCTCCTTGCCCTGAGTCCCCCCGCCTGGCGACAACTCGACCACGGTAGCGGGTCGGACTCCGTCGCCATAGAGGCTCTCGGTCATTCTTGGCTACGCCCAACGTCGCAGGCCTTCTAGATCGAAGGTCCGTCTTTCGGCGACGTGGGCGACTCGGGGGACCTCTAGTCGAGCAGGGCGTCGAAGGCCCCCAACGTGTCGGTCAGCCGCTCCGCCAGCGTCCCGGCGAGCCATCGGTGAAGCGCCGCTGCCAGCTCCGGCTCTTCGGCCTCCATCCGCTCGATGGAGGCTCGGCGGAGCCTTAGGACCACGCTCGGCGTCTCGGCCACCACATCGGCCGTGCGCGGGATACCCGTGTAGAGGGCGATCTCTCCGACCACAACGCCCGGGCGCACCACACGCAGGCGCATCGGCGTCCCCTCGGGCGTCACCATCTCGACGCTGAGCCGGCCCGACTCCAGCACGAACACGTCGTCGGGCGGCTCGTCCTGGCGGATCAACACCGTGCCCTCCTCCAGGGGCATGCGCTCGAGGTATGTCGAAAGACCCGGCGGCATGCCGGCGAGCGCCTCGCTCGACCCGTCCTTTTCCCCGACCGCATCGGCGGCGCCCTGGAGTAGAACGTCCTCGCACCGCTGCAGGCCGCGATCGAGATCCGGCTCGAACGAGACGACCCCATCAGAGGCCACCACGCCGCCGCGGGCCAGCTGCTCGCGCACCCGATCCGAGGTCCCCGCTAACACCAGCTCGAACCCGCTCGCCTGGGCGAGATGGGTCACCTTGACGAAGGACATCACCGCCGAGGCGTCCACCCCCGTCACCTGCCGCAGGTCCATCAGCAGGAACCGCGGCGCCGCCGTCTCCACCCGTTTGCGGATGCGCTCCAGCAGGCCGCTCGCCGAACCGAAGAACACGAACCCGTGCACGCGCAGGATCTGAACCTGCTCGCCCATCTCGCGCAGCGATGCTCGCTCCGCGGGCGGCCGGTCGACGTTGCTGCGGTAGGTGTCCCCGAACGCGACCTCGTGCACCAGTTCTATCCGGCCGTAGCTGACCGCGAACAAGACGACGGCCATCACCAGGCCGATCACCACGCCTGGCAGGAACCCCTTGGTGATGATCCCTGCGAGGATGACCAGGACGACGGCGTACTCGACCCTCGGCAAGCTCCGCCGCTTGTCCCAGACCCACTCGACGATGAAGGCCAGGCCTAAGAACACGAGCACGCCGCCGACGATCATGCGCGGGATCAGCTCGATGACCGCCGCGCCGAACACGACGGCGGCGAGGGGGACGAGCGAGGCGACGAGCCCGGCGGTCCGCGTGTTGACGCTCATCCGCTCCGCGAGTGCCGTCAAGCTGAGTGCGTGGTACCCGGGGATCCCACCGAGCGCGCCGGAGATGACGTTGAGGACACCGGCGTCGCGGAGCTCCTGGTTCGTGTCGAGGTCCCGGTGAAGCACGATCTCGGTCCCGCTGATGTTGAACAAGATCGCGATGGAGGCGACGAGCACCGCGGTGACGATCCCCGTCCACTGTCCGAGTACCGCCGACCAATCTGCGCCACTGAGCGCGCGCAGGCTCCACGGCTGCCACAGCCTTACCGACTCGAACGGGCCGAGGAGCCACCTCCCCTCCTTGGCGGCATCGATCGAGGAGCCCGTGACGAGCATCCCGATCACGAACAGCGCGAGCCCGATGCCGAGCACGATCGGGATGACCAGAGGCTTCCTCACCAGCCGGACGGCGAGGAGCAAGATCACACCGAACACGAAGGCTGGAAGCCACTGCCTGAGCGTCACCGGGTTGAGCATGAGTCCGACCGTGCGCAGGTGCACCTCCACACCCGAGGCGACGTAGATGCCGCCTTTCAGGAGCAGCCACCCTGTGCCGGCGAGGAATCCGCCCACGACCGGGTACGGCACGAACCGGACCAGGTCGCCCAGCCGGAAGGTCCCGAGCGCCGAGAAGACGACACCGCAGAGGATCGTCACGACCAGGGTCGCGGCTATGACGGTGAGGAACACGTCGGGGGCCTCGTAGTTGCCCAGGGACCCTGCCGTGGCATCCCTCGCGATCGAAGCGGCTTTCGCCGCCGTGGTCGCTGCCACGACCGCGAGAACGGCCGCCGCCGCGTCCTGCACGCTTCCCACCACTCCCCGGCGACCCGCCCTCCAGGCCAAGATCCCGAGCGTCAGTGCGGCCGCCACGAGGTACAGGCCGATGCCATCGGCCAGGCGACCGACGAGGAGGCCGCCGAACACGAAGGCGGCGAACGCGATCGCCAGGACCGCCTCGACGACGCCGATGATCACGCCCGCGGCGAGCGAGGCGAGCATCCCCACGGATCGTCGTTCCTCGGACAACGGTCCCTCCCCCCAGCAGGTCTAGTCGAAGAGGGCCACGACGGCCCTCTGAGTGTCGGTCAGCCGTTCCGCCAGCGTCCCGGCGAGCCATCGGTGAAGCGCCGCTGCCAGCTCCGGCTCTTCGGCCTCCATCCGCTCGATGGAGGCTCGGCGGAGCCTTAGGACCACGCTCGGCGTCTCGGCCACCACATCGGCCGTGCGCGGGATACCCGTGTAGAGGGCGATCTCTCCGACCACAACGCCCGGGCGCACCACACGCAGGCGCATCGGCGTCCCCTCGGGCGTCACCATCTCGACGCTGAGCCGGCCCGACTCCAGCACGAACACGTCGTCGGGCGGCTCGTCCTGGCGGATCAACACCGTGCCCTCCTCCAGGGGCATGCGCTCGAGGTATGTCGAAAGACCCGGCGGCATGCCGGCGAGCGCCTCGCTCGACCCGTCCTTTTCCCCGACCGCATCGGCGGCGCCCTGGAGTAGAACGTCCTCGCACCGCTGCAGGCCGCGATCGAGATCCGGCTCGAACGAGACGACCCCATCAGAGGCCACCACGCCGCCGCGGGCCAGCTGCTCGCGCACCCGATCCGAGGTCCCCGCTAACACCAGCTCGAACCCGCTCGCCTGGGCGAGATGGGTCACCTTGACGAAGGACATAACCGCCGAGGCGTCCACCCCCGTCACCTGCCGCAGGTCCATCAGCAGGAACCGCGGCGCCGCCGTCTCCACCCGTTTGCGGATGCGCTCCAGCAGGCCGCTCGCCGAACCGAAGAACACGAACCCGTGCACGCGCAGGATCTGAACCTGCTCGCCCATCTCGCGCAGCGATGCTCGCTCCGCGGGCGGCCGGTCGACGTTGCTGCGGTAGGTGTCCCCGAACGCGACCTCGTGCACCAGTTCTATCCGGCCGTAGCTGACCGCGAACAAGACGACGGCCATCACCAGGCCGATCACCACGCCTGGCAGGAACCCCTTGGTGATGATCCCTGCGAGGATGACCAGGACGACGGCGTACTCGACCCTGGGCAAGCTCCGCCGCTTGTCCCAGACCCACTCGACGATGAAGGCCAGGCCTAAGAACACGAGCACGCCGCCGACGATCATGCGCGGGATCAGCTCGATGACCGCCGCGCCGAACACGACGGCGGCGAGGGGGACGAGCGAGGCGACGAGCCCGGCGGTCCGCGTGTTGACGCTCATCCGCTCCGCGAGCGCCGTCAGGCTGAGCGCGTGGTACCCGGGGATCCCACCGAGCGCACCGGAGATGACGTTGAGGACACCGGCGTCGCGGAGCTCCTGGTTCGTGTCGAGGTCCCGGTTCAAGGTCAGCTCGGTGCCGCTCACGTTGAACAGGACCCCGATCACGGCTACGAACACAACGGTGACGATGCCGGGGACTTGTCCAAGCACCGCCGACCAGTCGGCGCCGGTGATGGCGCGGAAGGTCCACGGCTGCCACAGCCGAGTCGAGTCGAACGGTCCGAGCATCCAACCTCCCCCGAGCGCGCTGTCGGTGGTCGAGCCCGTGACGAGCATGCCGATCGCGAACAGCGCGAGCCCTGCCCCGATGACCACCGGGATCACGAGCGGCCGCCTCAACACCCGGGTCAGGACCAGCAGGATCACGCCGAAGACGACCGCCGGAACCCAGTGAGACAGCACGGCGGCGGGCCTTAGGTCGCCGACCGCGCGCAGGGAGACCTGCATATCCGCCGCGACTCCGATGCCACCCTTCAGGAGCAGCCACCCTGTTCCCGCCAGGAATCCGCCCACGACCGGGTATGGCACGTACCGGACAAGATTGCCCAGCCGGAGCGTCCCCAGCAGCAAGAACGTGATGCCCGTCAGGAGCGCCACGACCAGGGTCGCGGCGATGACGGTGAGGAACGCCCTTTGGAGGCTTCCGTAGGCGTCCAAGGCCGTGCTCGTGGCGACGACCGCGAGCACGGCCGCCGTCGCGTCCTGCACGCTGCCGACCACGCCGCGGTTGCCGGCCCTCCAGGCGAGGATCGCGAGCGTCAGCGCGCCCGCTAACAGGTACAGGCCGATCCCGTCGGCCAGGAAATACGCGAGGTAGCCGCCGAACACAAGGGCTGCGAACGAGATGACCAGGACCGCCTCGACGGCGCCGATGATCAAGCCGGCGGTGATAGAGGAGGCCAGCACTCCCCCAGATCGTCGCTGTTCGGACACGGTGCCCCCCGCCACGCCTTGTGCGAGAGAGACCTTATGCCCAGACGGTCGTTCCCGCTAGAGGGCCGGAGATCTGGATCCATACTGCTGACCGATGCCCAACATCCTCGCTGGTCTGGCGTCGCTGCTCTGGGGAACCGCGGACTTCCTCGGAGGCGTCGCGGTCAAGGAGTGGAACGCGCCCAGGTTCGGAACGTTGACGCAGCTGATCGGCCTGGGGGTCGTGACCATCGCGATAGTGTTCTTCCCGGCCGATCCCACCACGACCGATCTCGTGTGGGGCGGTGTCGCCGGCGTGGCGACCGCGACCGGCACCGTCCTGCTCTACCGGAGCTTGGCGATCGGTCCTATGAACGTGGCTGCCCCCACCGCAGCCGTCATCGGCACGAGCATCCCCGTGATGCTCGGATTGCTCGCCGGCGAACGTCCCACTGCCGCCGCTCTCTTAGGGGTCGTGCTGGCGTTGGTCTCGGTCGCCCTCGTCGGCTCTCCGCAGGAGGGCACGACCCTGCGTGGAACGCGTCACGTGCTCCTGGTCGCGGCGGGGGCTGGAGTGTCGATCGGGGTCGGGACCGCCTGCTTCGCTCAGACCTCTATCTCGTCCGGGGTCTGGCCCTTCGGGATGGCCAAGCTGATCGCGGCCGTCCTCCTCGGGGCGACGGTGCTCGCAGCGGGGACGGTTCGGGAGCGGGGGCCGCGGCGGGATCTCCGCCTGCCGCTCGCGGTGGGGGTCGCAGACGCCGGGGCAACGATCTCGCTGCTCCTCGCCCTCCAGCGAGGGTCGCTGGTGCTGGTGGGGGTGTTGGCTGGCCTCTTCCCGGTCGTCACCGTTCTTCTTGCCCGGCTGATCTTGAAGGAGCGGATCGCTCGGGCCCAGCTCTTGGGTCTCATGTTCGCGCTGGCAGCCGTTGCCCTGATCGCGTCTTCGTGAGTCGGCTGCTCAGGGTGTTTCGGGATCCGAACGTCCGTCGCTAGCCCTCGCCTCGGAGCAGGGTGAGCAACATCACGGTGGGCTCTTCGGCCACGAGGGAATGTGGAGCCCCCGTCACCATGTGGACCCAGGAGCCGGGTCTCATTTCCTGCTCCTGTCCGTCGACCGTGAACCGCATCTTTCCCTCGAGCACCTGCACGATCGCGCCGCGTGACGCCTGATGCTCCGTGAGTCCTTCGCCGGCATCGAACCCGAACACCGTCACGTCGAGCAACTCGTCGCGATAGATCACCTTCGAGACGACGGCGCCGGCCTGGATCGTTACGGCTCGTGCCGCGTCGGCTATAGCGGTGTGCGTCA
>CAVPIB010000018.1:0-12314 GCA_963704885.1 uncultured Actinomycetes bacterium
GTCCACCAGCGTGTTGATGGGATCGCCGGCCTCGAAGACGTCGGCCCATCGCGCCAGTCCCACCTCCTCGAACCCGAACCGCTGATCCCTCACGATGTCCGCGAGCGGTGCGACACCCTCTGCCGTCCATTCCGCCACCAGTTCGATCCCCGGCCTTCCTTCATCGTCATCCACCCGTCGGTAGACGGCCGCTCGGCTGGCGCCGCCTGCTCGCCCGAGGGCCGCCAAGACGTCGGTGATCGCTTCGGTCCACGACGACACACCGAGGAAGCGCTCGGCGGCATGACCCATCGCCTCGAGGATGTTGTCGCGTCGCGCGAGTGCGGCCTCGGTCAGCTTCCGCTGGGTGATATCCGTCAGGACTCCCTGCCAGCAGGGGCTCCCGTCTTGACCCTCCAACTGGTACGCGAGGTCGTGGACCCAGACGATGCGCTCGTCCTTGGTCCTCAGTCGGTACTCCACGTCGAAGGGTTCGCCCGTGTCGTTCACACGATCTGACTCGGCCAACACTCGGTCGCGATCGTCAGGGTGGAGCATGCGGGTCCAGAGATCCGGATCCGCCAGCCGCTCCTGCGGCGAGTAGCCGGTCAACCGCTCGTATTGAGGGCTGATGTAGATGGCGCTGGCGACCGCATCGTTGGCGTCGATGTAGACGGCTGTGGGCAGTCGCTCCACCAGGTAGCGGTACCGCTCCTCCGCTTCCCGCAGTCGTTCCCCAGCCTCTCGTCGAGCGGTGATGTCTTCGATGATGCCCTGCCAGATGGGCCAGCCACCGTCGCGATCGACGAGCACCGCCTTGTCGTGGACCCACACCACTCGGCCGTCGTCGCGAACGAATCGGTACTCGATCTCGAATCGATCCCCGGTACGCTCCGTCGCTCGATCCTCCTCGAAGACCCGCTCACGATCGTCGGGGTGGACCATCGACCGCCAGAGATCGGGCCGGCTCATCCACTCCTCCGCGGAGTGACCCGTCAACTCGAGGATCCCGGGAGCCATGTAGGGAAGGGGGTGAGCCTCGCCCTCGTCAAGCCCTTCGGCCAGATACGTGACGACCGGCAGCTCCTCGACCAGCTGGCGGAGCCGCTGCTCGCTCCGCTTCTGCTCGGTGATGTCGACCATGACGCCTTGATAGATCGGGCGACCCCGAGCACCGGCCGAGATCGGGACCGCCTCGTCGCGGATCCAGACCCAGTGTCCGTCGGCGGCTCGAAGCCGATACTCGGCTGCGAAGGTCACCCCACGGGTCGAGGCGTCCTTCCACGCCTGGAGCACGTGTTCGAGATCGAGCGGATGTGTGCTCTGCTTCCACATGGTGGGATCGCGGGTCCAATCCTCCGCCGTGTAGCCGAGCAGCACCTCGATCTGGGGGCTGATGTAGAGGGCGGGATCCACGTCGACCGTTTCGCTCGAGTCCCACGTGTACGCCACCGCCGGGACGCGCTCCACCATGGCCTGGTAGCGGTTCTCGCTCTCTTCGCGGAGCTCACCCTCCCGCTCCGCTCGGCGGAGGGTGCGGATCGAGAAGAGCCCGAAGGCGAACACCAGGACAACGATCACCGCGAGGATGTTTCCAGCCGCGACCGGCCCGCTCGAGATCAACCAGGCGTGAGCGCGACCGAAGAGGTCGAAGCCCACGCCGATGGAGAAGGCGGCCAGGGCACAGATCGAGGATCACGAGCAGATCCCGACGCGCGCCCGCAGACCCCTTCGATCGACTCGACGAGTTCTTCCGCTTGTCCACAGCCGTCTTCGGGAGTTATCGACGTAGCAACAGGCGCCCTGAACCAGGGCGGATAGGGCAAACGAACGCTAGCCGGGTGGTGCTGGGCGTCGTTTCGACCTGGCGCGGGGGCGGTCAGAAGCGCGCCAGCGCCAGCATCTGCCGGTAGATGTGATCCGGCTCCGGCTCGATGTAGAAGTGCTCGAGCGGAGCTGCGAACGGCATGGCGGGGATGTCGGGCCCACCTATCCGCACGATGGGTGCATCGAGGTCGAACATAACCTGCTCGGCGATCGTCGCCGCGATCTCCGCGCCGGCGCCGAACGAACGGTTGTCTTCGTAGACGACCATGGCCCTGGACGTCTTGCGTACCGAGCTCAGGATGCTCTCGATGTCGAGCGGTGCGATCGTCCGCACGTCGAGGACCTCCACGGAAACGTGCTCGTCCTCCTCGAGCCGCTGGGCGGCCTCGAGACAGCGGTGGAGCTCGTAACCGTACGTGATCACCGACAGGTCCGTTCCCTCACGCTTCACGTCGGCGACCCCGATGGGTATCTCGGTAGGCTCGTCGGGAACGTCGCCCTTGACGGCTCGATAGGTCTTCTTGTGCTCGAGGAAGAGCACCGGATCGGGGTCGCGGATGGCGCTTCGGAGAAGCCCGGCGGCGTCTGCCGGTGTGGAGGGCATGACGACCTTCAGGCCGGGGACGTGGGCGTAGAACGCCTCGATCGATTGCGAGTGGTACAGCGCCCCATGGATCCCTCCTCCGTACGGCGTTCGGATCACGAGCGGGACCCCGAAGTCCCCGTTCGACCGGTACCGCATACGTGCTGCCTCGGAAACGATCTGATCGAACGCAGGGTGGATGAAGTCCGCGAACTGGATCTCGGCGACCGGGAGGAGTCCGTGTATCGCCATCCCGATCGCCACGCCCACGATCCCGGACTCCGCGAGCGGGGTGTCGATGATCCGGTGCTCGCCGAACTCGGCCATCCACCCGTCGGAGATCCGGAACACCCCACCGCGCGCCCCCACATCTTCTCCCAGCAGGATCACGCGCTCGTCGCTCGCCAGCTCGTCATGCAGCGCGTCGCGGATCGCCGCGACGACGTTCTTCTCGGTCACGACGTCCAGCCGATCATGAGTCCTCGGCGAATACGTGGCGCAGGGCCGTGGCAGGATCGGGGTCCGCCGCCTCCCACGCGGCGGCGATATCCGCGTCGATGCCGCTCTTGATCTCCGCGCGCAACTCGTCCTGCCCCGGCTGGTCCAACACGCCGTGTTCGGCCAGGTAGGCGCCGAACCGGACGATCGGATCATGGTGACGAGCCTCCTCGACCTCCTCGCGACTCCGGTAGCTCCGATCGTCGTCGTCGCTCGTATGCGGCTGGAAGCGGTAGGTCTTGCACTCGATCAGGGTTGGGCCTTCACCCGAGCGGGCGCGCTCGTGAGCCTGCTTCATCGCGGCGTAGCACGCGAGCACGTCGTTCCCGTCCACCACGACGCCGGGGAACCCGTAGCCCTGGGCTCGTTCGGCCACGTCCTTGATGGCCATCTGCTTCGACTGCGGGACGCTGATCGCGTAGTGGTTGTTCTCGCAGACGAAGATCACCGGTAGCTTGTGGACGCCCGCGAAGTTCAACCCCTCATGCCAATCGCCTTCGCTGGTGGCTCCATCCCCGAACCAGCAGCCCACCACCGTGTCCTCGTTCCGGTACTTCACGGCGTAGGCGACGCCGGCCGCGTGCGGCACCTGCGTAGCGATAGGGGATGAGCCACTGATGATCCCTAGGCGTCGAGAGCCCCAGTGCGCCGGCATCTGGCGGCCGCCGGACGATGGGTCGTCGGCCTTGGAGAAGATCCCGAGGAAGACCTCGTAGGGGGTCATGCCTGCCACCAGAACAACCGCTAGATCGCGGTAGTAGGGGAGCCAGATGTCGGTTCCGCGACGCATCGGCCAGGCCGTTCCGATCTGGCATCCCTCGTGTCCTGATACCGGTACCACGAACGGTGCCCGACCCATGCGGTTCTGACGGAAAGCTGCTTCGTCGAGCAGGCGGGCGGCGACGGCCGTGCGATACATGGCGAGGACGTCTTGAGTGGAGAGCCCGAGAGCCTCGTGTGGGGTCTGCGTCACCCGCGTCGACACGTCGAGCCTCCTCGCACCGTGCGTCGAGTCTAGCATCGGCCTCCACCGCGAAGAGCTCGAGTCGTCGAAGGCCCGGGGGGCGATACCCTGGGGGGTAGCTCACGCTGGCGTGGGCGGCGGCGGCGATGGCCGCCTCGAGCGTTTAGCGTCGTCCTGAACGCCCTCGAGCTCAGGCGATTCCGGCGATCGTCTCGTACGCTTGAACCATGAGCCTCACGGAGCAGCACGTCGTCGAAGTCACCGACCAGGACTTCGAACAGATCGTCGTGGAGGGTTCGAAAGCGCGGCCGGTGGTCGTGGACCTGTGGGCCGCCTGGTGTGGTCCGTGCCGGACCCTAGGCCCGATCTTGGAGAAGGTGGCGGGCGAGCGCGAGGGTGCTTTCCTTCTGGCGAAGCTGGATATCGATGCCAACCAGGTAGGCAACGCCTTGCTGCAGGCCGTAAAGAGCCAAGGCATCCCGACGGTCGTGGCGTTCAGCGGCGGCGAGCCGGTCAGCATGTTCATCGGCGCGTACCCCGAACAGGAGGTGAACGCGTTCATCGACGCGATCCTGCCTTCGGAGGCGGAGTTGGTCGCCGACGAAGCGCGGATCGAGGAAGCATCCGGTGATCTGGAAAGCGCGGAGGCCGGGTACAGAGAGGCGCTAGTGAAGGAACCCGCCAACCGAGAGGCCGCCGTCGGACTGGCTCGACTGTTAGCCGAGCGGGGCGACCTGGACGAGGCGCGTGAGTTGATCGCTCCGCATCTCCCAGACGCCGAGGCGGAAGGTGTGGCATCGGCGATCCGAGTGGGTGAGTGGGGCGCGCTGGACGGGGCTGGACCCCTGGATGCCGCGAAGCTGCTGGCCGCACGAGGCAGCATCAGGGAGGCCCTAGAGGCGATGCTGGTGCTGCTCGACGACGACCGCGACGCGGCGCGGGCCGCCATGGTCGACGTGTTCTCGGTCCGCGGCGACGACGACCTACTCGTCATCGAGTTCCGACGGAAGCTGACGAACGCCCTGTTCTGAAGGACCGGAGACGAGGCCAGCTGTGGGTGTCCACGAGCAGATCCGAGATTGGTGGGATGCAGACGCTGCCACCTACGATTCCTCCGCGGGTCACGCGCTGTCCGACGCCGTCGAGCGGGCCGCGTGGCGAGCCGTACTCGAACGGGCGCTGCCCGCTCCACCGTCTCGTGTCTTGGACGTCGGGACCGGGACCGGCGCGCTCGCGCTCCTGGCGGCCGAGCTCGGCCACCAGGTCACAGGGGTGGACCTGTCGGCAGGCATGCTGGCGAAGGCCCGTGAGAAGGCCGCGACCGCCGGTCTGGAGATGTCCTTCGTGGAGGGTGCGGCGGCAGAGCCACCCGAAGGTCCGTTCGATGCCGTGATGGAGCGTCATGTCCTCTGGACGCTGTCGGAGCCCGTGGTCGCCCTAGAAGGCTGGAGGCGGCGGGTCGTCCCCGGTGGCAGGCTGGCGGTCTTCGAGGGTTCGTGGGGCGGTGAGGGCCCGTTCGTTGAGCTCAGGGACGCGGCCTCGGAGCTCCTGCGGAAGGTGCTGGGGTCCGAAAACGACCACCACGGGCCTTATCCGCCCGAGGTGTTGGAGCATCTACCGCTCCGGAGCACCAGCTCCCCGGCGCCGTTCATCGCCGCCATCCAGGAGGCTGGATGGACCCGCGTCCGCATCGCGCGTCTGCGCGACGTGGAGTGGGCCGTGGAGCAGCGCGATCCGTGGCCGCTGGGGTGGCTAAGGAGACGTCCTCGCTACGCGTTGATCGCCGACGCTTGAGGGAGGGCCTGCGGGAGGCCCTCTGGCGCCGCATCAGGATCGAGATCGAAGACGACCGCCAGGTGCTTCTCAACGAGCGGCCGGACCTCCCGGACCGTCACGCGTCGCGCGGCGAGCTCGCTCAAGGACGTGACGCCGTGGTCGGGCAAGCCACACGCCACGATGCCCTCGAACCAGGACAGATCCGTGTCGCAGTTGAGAGCGAACCCGTGAAGCGTGATGCGGGCTCGCATGAGGCGAACACCGATCGCGCATACCTTACGGTCTCCCGACCACACACCGGTCTGCACGTCCGGGCGACGGTGTAGTTCGACGCCGATGTCAGCGGCAGCACGGATCACCACCTCCTCCATCCGTCGCAGATGCTCGGCCGCGTCGGGCGTTGAGCCGAGGTCGATGATGGGATAGCCCACGAGCTGTCCCGGCCCGTGGAAGGTGAACGCGCCGCCTCGGTCGATCCGGTAGGTCTCGACGCCGCGCCTCAACATCTCCTCGGGCGACCAGAGCAACTCCTCTGGCTTCGCCCGTCTGCCTCCCGTGAACACCGGCGCGTGTTCGAGCAGGATCACGGTGTCGGGGATCGCGCCTTCGAGCCGTTGCTCGGCCAGCCGGTGCATCGCGTCGTTGGCGGGGCCGTAGGGGACCGCGCCTCCCCAGCGGATCAGCCGACCAGGTCGCACGAGCTAGACGCCTAGGTCTTCGGCGAAGTCCCAGGTCTCCAGGTTCTCCTTCACCCGGCCCAGGAACTGCGACGCGAGGACACCGTCGATCACGCGGTGGTCCCATGACATCGAGATGTAGACCATGTGTCGGATCGCGATCGCGTCGTCTATCACCACCGGCCGTTTCTCGATCGCGTCGAACGCCAGGATCGCGGTGTTCGGTGTGTTGATGATCGGCACCGACATGATCGATCCGAACGGGCCGGGGTTCGTGATCGAGAACGTTGATCCCTGCACCTCATCTGGGAGCAGCTTCTTCGCGCGCGCCCGTGTGGCCAGGTCGTTCACTGCGCGCGCGATCCCGGCCAGGTTCATGGTGTCGGCGCCCTTAACCACGGGGACGATCAGTCCGTCCTCGAATGAGACGGCGATCCCCATGTTCACGGTATGGCGGACGAGCAGTTCCTCGCCGCGGAGCTCGGCGTTCACCATCGGGAAGGTCAAGAGGGCCTCGGTCACGGCGCGGGCGACGAACGGCGTGTAGGTGAGGTTGAAGCCCTCGCGTGCGGCGAACGCCTCCTTGCTGCGCTCCCGGAGGCGGACCACGGCCTCCATGTTGACCTCGACCATGTTCCAAGCGCGTGCCGTCGTCTGGAGCGAGCCCAACATGTGGGAAGCGATCGCCTTGCGGATGTGGGACATCGGTACGATCTCGTCGCCCGCTCCGGTGGCGGCGGGCGAAGGGACCGCCCGCAGGGCGGGTGCGGCCGAGGTGGCGCCGCCTTCGACTGCGGCCATCACGTCCTTCTTGGTGATCCGCCCCCCGGTCCCTGTGCCGGCGATACCGGCCAGGTCGAGGTCGTGCTCCTCGGCCAGCTTCCGTACCAACGGAGAGAGGATCTGCGAGCGAGGTCCGCGATCGGGAAGCGACGCGGCGGTCGCCGCTATCGGGGCAGAGGGCGTTGGGGCGGAGGAGGACCCTGGAGGAACCTTGGCTCCGGCCGGGTCAGACGAACCCGAGGATGTCGCCGCGGAGGGATGGCCCGACGATGCCGCCGCCCCCGTCCCCGAGGCCTCACCCGAGTCGATCTCAGCCAGATGCGTTCCGACGGGTACGGTCTCGCCTTCGGCCACCAGGATCTTCGTAACCACACCAGTGACCGGCGACGGCACCTCGGTGTCGACCTTGTCCGTGGAGATCTCGAAGAGCGGTTCGTCGGTTTCGATCGATTCGCCCTCCTTCTTCAGCCATTTCAAGATGGTGCCCTCGATGATCGTCTCGCCGAGCTGCGGCATCTGGATGGATGTCACGTTCCCTCCCCCTCGCCCTTCACCACGCGGACAGCCGGTCGACGGCTGCCTCGATATCGGCCACCTGGGGAAGGAACGCGTCCTCCAGCGGGGGAGAGAACGGCACCGGAACGCTAGGAGGCGCCAAACGCATCACCGGCGCGTCCAGATGCTCGAACGCGCGCTCCGCGATCACGGCCGCGACCTCGGCGCCGACACCGAGGAAACGGTACGACTCGTGAAGCACCAGCGCTCGCGCGGTCTTCTCTATGGATCGGAGAACGGTCTCCTCATCCAGCGGCACGATCGACCGGAGATCGACCACCTCGACGTCGACGCCCCGGCCGGCCAGGTTCTCCGCCGCCTCCAACGCCCGATGAACCATGGCCCCGTAGGACACGATCGTCACGTCGGACCCCCGTCGTTTGACCTCGGCGCTGCCCAGGGGCACCAGGAAGTCCGGATCCTCCGGGACCTGCTCCTTGATCCGTCGGTAGATCCACTTGTGCTCCAGGTAGACCACGGGATTGTCGTCGCGGATAGCAGACTTCAGCAGACCCTTGGCATCCGAAGGGAACGCGGGGCACACCACTTTCAGTCCGGGCTGATGCGCGAACCACGGCTCGGGGTTGGTGGAGTGGAAGTTCGAAGCCCGAACACCTCCGCCCGATGGGGCCCGCAGCACCACCGGGAGCGGTACGCCGCTGCGGTAGTGATAGCGGGCGAGCGTGGTGGTGATCTCGTCGAACCCCGAGGTCATGAAATCGGCGTACTGGAACTCCGCGATAGGCCGCAGTCCCTCCATCGCCGACCCGATCGCAGCTCCCACGATGGTCTCCTCGGCGATCGGCGTGTCCATGACCCGATCCGCTCCGAAGTGCTCGATGAAGCCTTCCGTGACCTTGAACGCACCTCCGTACGCGCCTATGTCTTCACCCAGCAGGTAGACGCGGTCGTCGCGCTCCATCTCCTCCCATAGCGCCTCGGCGATCGCGACGAGGTAGGTCGCCTGCCCGTCTTCGCTCCGCTTGCCGCGCGGCTCCGCGCCGTGTCCTGCCGCACCGGCCTCCATCTGTTGGGTCGGCATCAGTCGGGCTCCCGTCCCGCCGCCGCGACCGGCGTCGCCGCTCCAGTAGCCGTCCTCGACCCACAGGCCCTTGGTCACGTCGCCGGGCTCGGGGAACGGCGAGGCCTGCGCGAATGCGTAGCCCTCGTCGAACTCTCGCTCGACCAGCTCCTGGACGTCGGCGATGTCCTCCTTGGTGAGCACTCCCTCCGCGAGCAGGTACTCCTCGAAGTTCTTCACTGGGTCCTTCTCGGCCATGTACCGCTCTAGCAGCTCGTTCGGCATATACTTCGCCGGGTCGTGCCCGGCGTGCCCCCTCCACCTGAGCGACACGGATTCGATGAGCGTGGGTCCGCCGCCGTCCCTGGCCCTATCGACCGCCTCGAGGGCGGCCCCATAGACCTCCAGGACGTCACCGCCGTCGACGCGGACGCCGGGCATGCCGTAGGCCACCGCGCGCTCGGCGATCGTCGCCACGTTGAACTCCAAGGTGTTGGGGGTGGAGTACGCGAACTGGTTGTTGTTGACGATCCACACCACCGGGAGCTGCTGGATCGACGACCAGTTCAACGCTTCGTGCCACCGACCGTTGGAGGTTGAGCCGTCGCCGCAGATCGCCATGGCAACACGACGGTCACCCGCCCGCTTGTACGCCAGCGCGGCGCCACACGCCACGGGGTAGGCGATCGGGAGGTGCGAGATCACCGTGAACGTTCGGTTGCCGGCCCAATCACCGATGTGGCTGTTGCCATCTCGCCCCCGCGTGTACCCGTCGATCCGTCCCCAGTACTGCGCCATCACGCGTTTGAGATCCAGCCCCTTAGCGATCTGTGCCGAGAGATCGCGGTGGGTGGGGAACAGCGAATCGTCGTCCTCAAGGGCGAACGCGACGCCCACGTGCGTTCCCTCCTGGCCACGACCGGAGTAGATCGCCCCTGGGAGCCGCCCCTGCCGGTACAGGGCCTCCATCCGCTCATCGAAGTACCGACACAGCTTGAGCGTGTGGAGCATCGCCTTCAGGCGATCGTCTGACAGGGGACGATCGCCGTGCTCGACGGGCGTCTGGATGTCCGTGGCCACGATCCTCCTCTACGCGGAGTGAAGCGGCTTGCCGGCGAGCGCCAGGTGCGCCTCGCCGATCGCTTCGGAAAGCGTCGGGTGCGGGTGGATCAGGGCGGCGACCTCCGAGGGCACGGCCTCCCAGTTCGTTATGAGCATGGCCTCGGAGATCAGGTCTGTGACGTGTGGACCGATCATGTGGATCCCGAGAACGGGCCCATCGTCTGCCTCGGCGATCACCTTCACGAAGCCGCCCTCACCGACGATGTTGGCCTTCCCGATCGACCGGAAGTCGAGCTTATGGGTCGTGACCTCGGCTCCGCGTTCGGCGGCCTGAGTTTCGGTGAGCCCCACCGAGGCGATCTCGGGGGTGCAGTACGTGACCCTGGGGATGTTCAGGTAGTCGATGGGCGGCACGTCCAGGCCGGCGATCCGTTCGGCGACCGCGTACCCCTCGGTGAAGGCCACGTGGGCCAGTTGCAGGGGTGTGGCCGCGACGTCGCCCAGTGCCCACACGTGGTCGGAACTGGTCATGAGACGGTCGTCTACGTTCACGAACCCCTTCTCGTGCAACGTGACCCCCACCTCCTCCAGACCCAGCTCGTCGGTCACGGGGCCGCGGCCAACCGCGATCAGACAGACATCCGCGGTGACGGTCTTCGCCCCGCCCGCGTCATACGTGACCTCGACATGATCGCCGGTGTCCTTGACCTCCTGGACCGAGGCCCCGGCCTGTGTGGAGATCGCCCGCTTGCGGAACGCCTTCGCGATCTCCTTAGAGACATCCTCGTCTTCCAGCGGAGCCAGGCGGGGAAGCGCCTCGATCAGGGTCACCTCCGCGCCGAACGAGCGGTAGACCGAGGCGAACTCGAGCCCCACGGCGCCGGCACCGATCACGATCGCCGACGCAGGGATGGTGTCGTACCAGAGCGCCTGGTCGCTCGTGATGATCCGGTCTGTCAGGTCGACGCCCGGCAAGAGCTTGGGGCTGGAGCCCGTCGCCAATACCACGTCGGCGGCGTCGATCCTCCTCCCGTCGACCTCGACCGCGGGTCCTGCCAGCAAGCGAGCCGTGCCCGTGATCACGTCGATCCCTCGGTGCCGGATCAGGCCTTTGAGACCGGTCACCAACTTGTCGACGGTGGCGTCCTCGAAGGCCTTCACGGCCGACCAATCGGGTTCGCCCGAGGCCTTGATGCCCCAATCGGCCGCGCGGTTCACCGTGTCCATCACCGAGGCAGACTGAAGGAGAGCCTTCGTAGGGATGCAACCCCGCAGGAGGCAGGTGCCGCCCAACCGATCGTCGCGCTCGACGATGGCCACGCGTTTACCGAGCTGCGCCGCTCGGAGCGCGGCGGAGTACCCGCCCGTCCCGGCGCCGATCACCACTACGTCGTAGCCGTCAGCCATCCGAAGGGCAAGTCTACCGTCCTCATCACGAGCGACCGTCTGCGCTACGACGTCCTCGATGCCTCGCGCGCGCCGTACCATCCCACCCGTGGATGTTGGCGATGCACCCGAGGACCTGAAACACACACCGCTCGAGGACGAGCATCGACGACTGGGAGCCAAGCTCGCTCCGTTCGCAGGCTGGTTGATGCCTATCGAGTACGAGGGGGCGTTGGCCGAGCACAAGGCCGTCCGGGAGCGGGTCGGCCTGTTCGATCTGACGCATCTGGGGAAGGTGGACGTCACCGGTCCGGGGGCCCTCGGCATGCTGCAGGGGTGGTCTCGAACGATCTGTCGAAGGCGGCGGTAGGTGAGGCGCTCTACAACCTGGTCCTGAACGATGGGGGAGGGGTTATCGAGGACCTGATCGTCTACCGCATGGAGGAAGAGCGGTTCTTCGTGGTCCCGAACGCCTCGAACGCACCGCGGGTACTGCGCATGTTGGAGGAGGAGCAGGCGCACGATCGGTTGCACCTGATGTATCACCAGGACTGGTGTTTCCTGGCGGTCCAGGGCCCGGAGGCGGTGCACGTGATGACCCATCTCTTCCCGGAGGCCGGCGATCTGGCCTTCATGCAGTGCGCGGGATCGGAGTACCACCGGCGACCGGTCATCTTGACCAGATCGGGCTATACGGGTGAGATCGGTTTCGAGCTCTTCACCTACCAGGACATCGCACTCGACCTCTGGCACGAGCTCACCGAGGCGATGCAGCCCTTCGGGGGAGCTCCCTGCGGGCTCGCCGCTCGCGATGTCCTCAGGCTCGAGATGGGGTACCCCCTCTACGGCCAGGACCTGTTCGAAGCATCGACCGCTCTGGAGGCCGGACTTGGTTGGGCGGTGGCGCTCGACAAGGGGCGTTTCCGGGGTCGGGAGGCGCTGGTCCACCAGAAGGCGGAGGGGTTGCCGAGCCGCCTCCTGGGGTTGCTCATGGAGGATCGTCGGCACATCCCCCGCGCGCACTACCCCGTGTTCGCGGGGGATCTACTGATCGGCGAGGTCACGAGTGGGACGTTCTCCCCTCTGCTCCAGAAAGGGATAGCGCTCGCGTACCTGTGGCCTGGCGATGTCGTGGATCTCGGCGCGAAGGTCGAGGTGGACATCCGTGGACGCCGGGGCATCGCGACGGTCGTCCGCCCGCCG
>CAVPIB010000019.1:0-79587 GCA_963704885.1 uncultured Actinomycetes bacterium
AGGAGTTCCGGCTCGTCTACGTGGATCACCGGGGTCACGGACGGAGCGACAAGCCGCACGACCCGCAGGCGTACGCGATGCCGTTGCGGGTCGCCGATGTCGTGGCGGTCCTCGACGAGCTAGACATCGTGCGCGCGCACTTCATCGGTATCTCCTGGGGCGGGAGGCTCTGCTTCGGGATCGGCGAACATGCGCCCGGCCGTGTCCGGTCGCTCGTCACCATCGGCCAGCATCCGTACACGATCGATCCGGATGGCCCGCTCGCCCGCGTGGTGGGGGAGGCCATGGCCGCGTCCCGAGAGCAGGGCATCGAGGCCCTCGTCAAGGCGTTCGAGGCCATCGCAGGCCGCTATCCGGAGCCCGTTCGCGCCGTGTACCTGGCAAGTGACGCCGCGGCGATGCAGGCCGCTTGGCGCGCCGCGATGGCAGAGGGACCGGTCTCAGTGGATCTCGGTGCCTGGGGAGTCCGTTGCCTGATCTGCGTCGCGGCCGACGACGTCGACTTCTTCGATCAAGCGCGCCGCGCGGCCGAGGAGATCCCGAACGCGGAGTTCGTAGCGATAGGCGGAACGGACCACCTCGGCGTCGACACCGCGCCGGTCGACACGATCCTGCCCGCCGTTCTGCGAACGCTGCGCGGCCCGAGCTGGGTGAGCTCCCAACCGACTCTCGACGCCCAGGAATAAGCGACGCCCTTGGTAGGATTTGCACCTGCAACGGGCGGGCCTTCCGCACGCCCCCGATCACAGGACGAAGGGCCATGTCCGACCTCGACGGCGTCTACTTCAAGGAGATCGTGGAGCAAGGGCTCCGCGAGTTCCCCAACGAATGCTGCGGAGTGATCGCGGGCAACGGCGACGGCCATCCGGTGAAGGTCTTCTCCATGAAGAACGCGGACGCCAGTCCTGCCACCTACCGGCTGGACGGCAAGGAGCAGCTCCACGTCTTCGACGAGCTGGACGAGCGCGGGTGGGAGCTGTGGGCGATCTACCACTCGCACACGCACTCCGAGGCCTATCCGTCCGAAACCGACCGCCGATTGGCCTTCTATCCGGACGCTCGCTACATGATCCTGTCGCTCGCCGATCGCGATAAGCCCGAACTCCGCTCGTTCTTCATCCGCGACGGCGAGGTGGAAGAAGAGGAGCTGACGATCATATGACCGAGCAGAAGCCGATGTTCAACGAGGATCAGGTGCAGCGCTACTCGCGCCACATCATCCTGCCCAACGTCGGCGGGGCCGGACAGCGGAAGCTGTTGGATGCGAGCGTCCTCGTTATCGGCGCCGGCGGCTTGGGCTCGCCGGTCTCGATGTACCTGGCGGCCGCAGGGATCGGCAAGCTCGGGATCGTGGACTTCGACCACGTGGACGTGACCAACCTGCAGCGTCAGATCCTGCACACGACGCCCGATATCGGACGCTCGAAGGTCGAATCGGCCGTCGAGCACCTGCGGGCGATCAACCCAACCATCGACATCGTCGGACACGACACGCTCCTGTTCAGCACCAACGTGTTCGAAGTGATGGAGCCCTACGACGTGGTTATCGACGGGACCGACAACTTCCCGGTTCGTTACCTGGTGAACGACGCGACGCAGTTCATGGGCAAGCCGTTGGTATACGGCTCGATCTACCAGTTCGAGGGTCAGGCAACGGTGTTCTTGCCGGGCCAGGAAGCGCCCTGCTACCGCTGTTTGTTCCCCTCGCCTCCGCCGCCTGGAACCGTGCCCAGCTGTGCGGAGGGCGGAGTGTTCGGCGTGCTGCCGGGCGTGATCGGTGCGGTCCAGGCCACCGAGGCGATCAAGCTGATCACCGGCGAGGGGGACACGCTGGTCGGCCGCTTGCTGCTCTACGACGCCCTCCACATGGACTTCCAGGAAGTGAAGATCCGCTGGGATGCCGACTGTCCGGTGTGCGGCAAGGAGCCGACGATCACCGAGCTGATCGACTACGAAGCGTTCTGCGGTGTGTCCGCCCGTCCCGAGTGACCACGAAGGAGACCGACCGAATGTCCGTAACCGTGAAGCTCCCCACGATCTTGCGCAAGCACGCCGCCGGCGAGGCGAAGGTGGGCGCCGACGGCGCCACGCTCCGTGACGTGCTCGGCGACCTCGAAACCAAGTACCCGGGCATCACGAAGAACGTGCTCGCGGAGGACGGCGGTCTCCACCGTTTCATCAACGTGTATGTGAACGACGAGGACGTGCGGTATCTCGGGTCGTTGGAGACCGAGGTCAAGGAAGGCGACACCGTCTCGATCCTCCCCGCCGTCGCGGGCGGCTAGCGATCCTGGGTCGAGGGATCGTCTACCGGGTGTTCCGATAGTCGCTGGGATAATCGGACCCGTGCGCTACGACGACATATTGGACGCGATCGGCAACACGCCGCTCGTGGGCATGCCCCACATGTCCCCGAGGCCCGGGGTGCGCCTGTGGGCCAAGCTCGAGGGCAGCAACCCCACCGGATCCACCAAGGATCGCATCGCCAAGAAGATGATCGAGGTCGCTGAGGCGTCGGGCGATCTCACGCCCGACAAGACGATCCTGGAGCCGACCTCGGGGAATACGGGGATCTCGCTCGCCATGGTCGCCGCCCGCAAGGGATACAAACTCACCGTCGTGATCCCCGACAACGCCAGCCAGGAGCGCATCGGACTCCTCCGGTTGTTCGGCGCCGAGATCGTGTTCAGCGACGGTGAGAAAGGCACGAACGGTTCGATCGAGGTCGCGCGGCGGTTGGCGCAAGATCCGAAGTACTTCATGCCATTCCAGTACGGCAACGCCGCCAATCCGCTCGCGCACGAAGAGGGCACGGCCGAGGAGATCCTGGCCGACCTGCCGACCATCACGCACTTCGTGGCGGGGATGGGCACCGGCGGCACGCTCACCGGCAACGGCCGTCGTCTTCACGCCCACGACGCGAGCATCCAGGTGATCGCCGCGGAGCCCGAACTCGGCGACCTGGTGTATGGGCTCCGCTCGCTCGATGAGGGGTTCGTTCCGCCGATCTTCGATCCGACCGAGGTCGACCGGAAGTTCCTGGTCAACTCCTCCGATGCGCTTCGAACCAACCGGGAACTGACGTCACGAGAGGGGATCTTCGCGGGGATCTCCTCCGGCGCGGTCGTTCACGTCGCGCAGCGGATCGCAGCCGAGCTGGACCAAGGAGACGTGGTCTGCCTGCTGGCCGATGGAGGCTGGAAGTACCTCTCCACCGAGGCCTGGGCCGAAGACATCGAGACGGCCGAGAAGGGCGTCGCGGAGTCGCTCTGGTGGTAGTTCGCCGGTGAGCGACCCGCGTCCGATCGGTGTGTTCGACTCTGGGGTCGGCGGTCTCACCGTCGCCCGTGCCATCCTCGACCTCCTGCCCCATGAGCCGCTGCTCTACATCGGCGACACAGCACGTTCCCCGTACGGTCCGCGGCCGGTCGAAGAGATCCGTCGGTTCGCGTCGGAGATCGTGGACTACCTGGTCCATCGCGACGTGAAGATGCTCGTGGTCGCGTGCAACTCGGTGGAGGTGTCCGGGCTCGAAGACATCCTGGGTCGGGCCGTTATCCCGGTGGTCGGCGTGGTCGACCCCGGCACGCGCGCCGCGGTGCACGCCACCCGCAACGGGGTCCTCGGCATGATCGGCACCGAGGCCACCGTCAAGAGCGGGGCCTACGACCGCGCGGTGGCCGCAACGGGCGCCGATGTGGAGCTTCATCAACAGGCGTGCCCGCTCTTCGTTGAACGTGTCGAGCAGGGCGACACAACGAGCGATGCTTTACGAGAGGCTGCGCGAGGGTATCTTGTGCCGTTGGTCGAGAGGGGTATAGACACCTTGATCCTGGGTTGCACGCACTACCCGTTGCTCTCGGGTCTGCTCCAGCTGGAGCTCGGACCCGACGTCGTGCTGGTCTCCTCGGCCGAGGAAACGGCGAAGGACGTGTACGCCACGCTCGTGGGCCGAGGGCTGCAGCGCGACGATGCCGGTCCGCCCATCCACGAGTTCCTGGCCACCGGGGATCCGGCGCAGTTCCAGCAGGTGGCAGAGGTCTTCCTAGGCCCCGAGCTCTCCGAGGTCCGTGCGGCGCAGGCCGCGCCCGTTGGGGGCGGTTCGTGGAGCTGACCGTCCTCGGCTCAGGCGGCACCTGGCCTCGCCCGGCCGGCGCCACCAGCGGGTACCTGGTGCGACACGAGGGGTTCAACCTGTGGATGGATGCCGGGACTGGCACGTTCGCCCGCCTCCAGGAGCACATCGGGATCGCCGACATCCACGGGCTGCTGATCACGCATGCGCATCCCGACCACTTCGTGGACGTGTACCCGTGCTTCTACGCTCGGCACTACGGAGAGCTGGGGGACCCGGGGATCCCGCTCGTCGCGCCCGAAGACTTCTGGGGCCATATGGCGGGCCTGGTGTCTGAGGACGGCCGCGACGTCGCAGCCACCAGCTTCGATCTACGGGCGACGCCGCCCGGCGCTGACTTCGAGATCGGGCCCTTCCGGATCCGTTCGTTCGAGATGACCCATATCGGCGTCCAGTCGTTGGGCTATCGGATCGAGGCCGGCGGCAAGACGCTCGCCTATACGGGCGACAGCGGGCCCTGCGACGAGGTCGTGAAGTTGGCGGAGGACGCCGATCTGTTCTTGTGCGAGGCCACCTGGAAGCACGACGACGGCCTGCTCCCGTTCCACATGTCGGCCCGACAGGCGGGGGAGCACGCGGCGCGAGCGGGAGCCGGGAGCCTGGTACTCACCCACATATGGCCGACGCTCGATCCGGAGGACTCCAAGGCCGAGGCTTCGGGCGCGTTCGATGGCCCGATCGAAGTGGCGAGGGGCGGGCGTCGCTGGCAGGTGGGCGGGTGACACGCCCCGATGGGCGCCAGACCGACGAGCTCCGTCCCGTGGCTTGGGAGCTCGGATACCAGGAGTGGGCAGACGGCTCGGTGTTGCTGTCCATGGGCAAGACGCGCGTGTTGATCGCCGCGTCCGTCTCCGAGGACGTTCCCCGCTGGCTGAAGGGAACCGGGAAGGGCTGGGTCACCGGCGAGTACTCGATGCTTCCCCGGGCCACCACCGAAAGATCACCGCGCGAGGTGAACAAAGGTCGGCCCGGAGGTCGAACCCAGGAGATCCAGCGGTTGATCGGGCGTTCGCTGCGCTCGGTCACCGATCTCGGGCGATTGGGAGAACGCACGATCACGATCGACTGCGACGTCCTGCAGGCCGACGCCGGCACGCGGACAGCGTCGATCACGGGAGGCTACGTGGCGCTGGCGCTCGCGCTCCGCGGACTCTCCGACCGTGGGCTGATCCCCGACGACGTGCTGACGGATAGCATCGCCGCGGTCTCGGTCGGCATCGTGGACGGACAGGCCCGGCTGGACCTCTGCTACGACGAGGATGCCGGTGCCGATGTCGACTTCAACGTCGTGATGACCGGCGGCGGGTCCTACGTCGAGGTGCAGGGAACGGCCGAGGGCACGCCGTTCTCCCGCGCCGACCTGGACGCGCTCCTGGATCTGGCCTCGGCCGGCATCTCCGAGCTCACCGAGATCCAGCAGCAGGTGCTGGGCGCCTGACCGGCCCCATGTCGTTCCCGTCGCGGATCGCGATCGCCTCGCAGAACGCGCACAAGCTCCGGGAGATCGGCCGGATCTGCGCCGACTGGCCCGTGGAATGGTTGACCATCCAGAACCATGAAGGACCCTGGCCCGACGTTGATGAAACGGGCGAAACCTACCTAGAGAACGCGCTCCTGAAGGCCCGCGCCGTGGCCGATTCGCTCGGCGTGCCGGCGCTCGCCGACGACTCCGGCATAGAGGTGGATGCGCTGGGCGGCAGGCCGGGCCCCCGATCGGCCCGATTCTCCGGTCCCGATGCCACCGACGAAGGGAACCTCAAGGCCCTGATGCAGGCGCTCGCCGGAGTGCCCGCAGGCGGCCGGAGCGCCCGGTACCGCTGCGTCGCCGCCATCGCGTGGCCGGGTGGTGAGGTGTTGCACTCCGAAGGGGTGTGCGAGGGCGCGCTCGTGGGCAAGCGCCGTGGTCAACGGGGGTTCGGCTATGACCCGATCTTCGTGCCCGTGGGGTGGGAGGACACCATGGCGGAGATCTCCGACGAGCAGAAGGACCGGATCAGCCATCGCGGAAGGGCGTTCCGCGCGCTCCACGACCTTCTCGCGGAGGCCGGGCAGGCCCCCTGAGCAGGCAAGTAGGCCATCCTGGAGCCCATCACATCGGATGTCTACCCGACTCAAGGTAGCGCCGCGACCCGCCGACGCATCATTGATGGGCGCAACCGGAGAGGCTGAAGCCACGGCGCAACCGCCGCGCCGTGAGCTGCATCGGACCCAGGGGTTCTTCGATGGGAGATCCCCCCGGCTGGTGTTCACGATCGGGATCACGTTCATGGCCACCGTCGCCGTTCTCGACGTCAAGACCGACCTCAGGTTCTCCCTGTCGCTCTTCTATCTGATGCCGATCGGACTGGTGGCTTGGAACCTGGGTCGTCGCGCCGGTGTCGCCGCGGCCGCCGTGGCCGCTGCCGCCGGGCTCGTGGCGGATCTCTTCGGTCCCGGCTCCCAGGGCGGCGTCGCCCCGTACTGGAACTCCCTCGTGCAATTCGCGTTCTTCGTTGTGGTCGTTCAGCTCCTCGCGACGCTGAAGGAGTCTGTCGATGAGCAGACGCAACGGGCTGAGAAGGAGCATCGAGTCTCGAGCGGGCTGCGAGAGCTGAACGACGTCAAGGACACCCTGCTACACGCCGTGTCGCACGACCTCAAAGGGCCGCTCGCCGGGATCATCGGCGCCATGTCCACGCTTCGCCGCGGCGAGGAGCTCCAGCTCACGGCCGACGAGGTTGAGAGCCTGTATCAGATGATCGAGCAGAGCGGGCGCAAGATGAACCGGCTGGTGGACGACATGCTGGATCTGGAGCGACTGGATCGCGGTCAGATACAGCCCGAGCGGGAGCCCACGGACATCGGCGACATGGTGCGGCGGGTCGCGCGCGAGGCGCCCGGCATGGACACCCACCCGGTCCGCATCGATGCGGACCCGCTCCTGGCGAACATCGACCCTGCCAAGGTGGAGCGGATCGTGGAGAACCTGCTGGTGAACGCGGCTCGTCACACGCCGGGCGGGACGCCGGTTCATGTAACCGTGCGCGAGGGGCAGGGCGGGATCGTCTTGGTCATCGAGGACGAAGGTCCCGGTGTTCCAGAGGAGCTCAAGTCGACGCTGTTCGATCCGTTCCGTCAGGGACCCACCGCGGCCGGTCGCGGAGTGGGCATCGGCCTGTCGCTCGTGCGGCGGTTCGCCGAACTTCACGGCGGGACCGCCGAGATCGAGGATCGCGAAGGCGGCGGGGCGCGGTTCGTGATCGTGCTTCCATGCGAAGTGAGGCCCCTAGAGTCGGCGAGCGACGCGCGGCTGCGCGCCGTCTGAAGGCGCGTACGCACCCTTGTGCCGCTGCCGCGACTCGAACGCGGACGGGCGCTAGCCCACGTGGTCCTAAACCACGCGTGTCTACCAGTTCCACCACAGCGGCGCGGCACAGAGCTTAGTCCCGAGAGAGCGTACGTACGGCGCGGCTAAGAACACGATCAGCAAGCTGCTCCTGGACCTCGGGGACGCCTGCTCCGCCTACATGAACGAGGCGCTGGTGGACCTGCCCTGCACGACGATCCAGGCCGATGAGATCTGGTCGTTCGTCTACTCGAAGCAGGGACATATCCCCGAGGACCGTAAGGGCGAGTACGGCGTCGGGGACGTGTGGACCTGGGTTGCCCTGGACGCCGACACGAAGCTCGTGGCGTCCTACCTCGTGGGGGACCGTTCCGCCGACGCTGCCTATCGGTTCATCAGCGACCTGGCGGGACGACTGCGGGATCGCGTGCAGCTCTCGACCGACGGCTTCCGTACCTACTTCGGAGCCATCGAGCGCGCCTTCGGGGCCGACATCGACTACGGCACCATCGTCAAGCAGTTCGAGAACGAGCGCCCGTCCGGCCGCTACAGCCCGCCGAACTGCATCGGGATCGAGCGCCACGTCGTCAAGGGCGACCCCGACGAGGACAAGATCTCCACACGTAGCGACGACTCAAGGACTCGCTGCCCTTGCCGAGGGGCACTGTGGGCTTGGTCATCTCAGAACCTACTGGTACGACGGAGCTAGGGAGGCGCATCCCACCGCACAGCAACAGGCCATTGGCAAACTGCCAGGCGTGAAGATCCGCTTGGGACGCCTAACAAGAGGGCGTCAGAAAGGGGTGGACTCGCGGATTGTCCGAGACCTCATCATCCTGTCCCAGGAGCGTGCACTTTCCGTGGCATACCTCTTGGGTGGGGATGAGGATCTTCGGGAGGGTGTGAGCGAGGCTCAGGAGCGGGGTGTACGGGTGGTGCTGCTCTCGATTCCCCTCACAAGGCCGAACCTGTCTCCAACCCTTGCTATGGAGGCGGACGACATTGTTCCCCTAGGTCGCGAGTTCTTCGAAGGCAAGATCGACCTTCTTCCTGAGGAGCCGAGTCTAGATGTTCCGGATGCTCCTCCTGTCCCAGCACCCGTCGGCGGGGTGCCCGCTCCGATCGAACCCGTCGTCGATCCTTCGGAGATAGATGCTGCTACGACATGGACGATGAGACTGCCAAACCCCACCTGGATGACGCCGACGCCATCCGCGATGGTTTTGGGAAGCGACGCGAACCCAGTCGGTCAAACTGACCCACTACCTAGGTCGTTCGTCCCAGTGACTCGGGCCCGCCTCCCGTCGGATAATCGAAGGCTGTGACCGCTCGACGACCCTTCGCCCTGTTGCTTGTTGCTGCCCTCGCGGCCGTGGCCTGCAGCCGGGCCGTGGCCACCGACGTTCAGCACGCTCCGGTTGTCGCTGCGTCACCTTCGCCGGTGGTCGAACCGGACCCCGTCGCGCTTGGTCCTGTGCTTCCCCGCGGGACGTTCGTAGCCAAGTCGAGGACCCCGGACCTGACGATCTGGCGCGGACCCGCCACGTCGTCGGGTCGTCGATGGACCTTCCCTTCCAGGAACGCCGTCGGCCAACCACTGTCGTTCCTGATAACGACGGCAGCCCGGGACGGGACCGGCGACGCTTGGCTTCGGGTGTTGCTGCCGATCCGACCTAACGAAGCAGCGGGTTGGGTGCGCATGGACGAAGTCACCGTGCGCCGTGTCGATCAGCGGATCGTGGTGGACCTGTCGGATCGGAGCCTTCGCTACTATCGCGAGGGTGCACTAGTTGACCGGTTCGCGGTAGGGATCGGCAGGGCGGAGACGCCTACCGCCACCGGCACGTTCTACATCTGGGCGCAGGTGCCCCAAGCGAGCGCTTCGGGTCCGTACGGCGTCTTCGCCTTGGGCCTGTCGGGGTTCTCCCCGGTGCTGAAGGACTGGCCGGGTGGCGGGCGGATGGCGATCCACGGGACCGCGAACGCCGGTGATCGCGGGCAGATGGTCTCGCACGGGTGCGTCCGCGTGTTCAACGACGACATGCTCGATCTCAAACGGGTTCCGCTCGGCACCCCGGTGATCATCAGGACCTAGCGGCGCAGCTTCTTCCGGCCTGCGAGGAGCCGGCCGAGCGTATGCCGGCCGGCTCCTCGAGGTGGGCGGTTCTCTACGCGATCCGTGTGATGAACACCCGCAGGACGGGCTCGTTCCAGCCGTGCACGGACGGAACCAGATCGATGCCTCCCGAGATGCCGGGGTGCTGCTGGATGACGCCTCCCTCCAGAAGCAGGGGATCGCTGACACCCGTGCCCGGATCCACGCCGGTCACGCCGACGAGCCCCTGGCACGGCGGCACGATGTCACCGAAGTCTTCCGTGTTGACCTCGGTGCCGGCGTCGTATGCGACGGCGCTCCGGCGGACGGTGCTACCGAGGCCCTGCGGCAGCCTCACGTGGTTGATCCCCGTGAACCCGTCGTTCGTGCAGATCAGCATCGACGCGAGTGAGATGAATCGCGCTCCATCGGTGACGTCGAACTCGAACGTGGCGCGATAGTCTCCCGCCGCGGAACCGGGGAGTCCACTCGGCACGAGCGGCGCATCCCCAGCGACCACGTCGGCGACCGACGTCGCCTGCTGCAGGGACGAGACGAGGCTGGGTACGTTGCCGTTCTCGGCCACCTGCATGATCCCCACGCTCGCCAGGTCGCCCGCGCGGAATAGGTTGAAGTTCCAGCTGTGCGTAGCGATCACCGGAGGTGTGAACGGCTGACCATGAGTGAGGTTGACGATGGTCACCTTGTACCGAGGTGTACCCCCAGCTTGTGCGGTTCCTGCGAGCAGACCGATACCCAAGACGGCCGTGGAAACCATCGCGACAGCCAAGAGGCTTCGCCTTCTACGCATGTGCGTCCTCCCTTGCTCGGGGGCGGCGACGGGGTGTTACCGCCCGGTTCGAGCACCGTAGGAGGGAGCGAGTTGCGGAACGCTTGTGGAATGCTGACCAGGCTCGAAACTCTCGGTGAGTCCTCGCTTGATCCTGGGTCCGAGGGCGGGGATGGACCGTGGTCGTGACCACGACCGGCGCGGTTCGGCGCTGCGTCGTGGGCCTGTGCGTCGTGGGCCCCCGGGGACTTGAACCCCGAACCTGCGGATTAAGAGTCCGTTGCTCTGCCAGATTGAGCTAGAGGCCCGCCGCAGTCTAGCAACGGCGAACCGTTCGTTGGGGTGACCGAGGGGACTTGAACCCCCAGCCTCCAGGACCACAACCTGGCGCTCTAACCACTTGAGCTACGGCCACCACGTGTCGGTTCCACGATACCAATGGGCGTAGGCAGGGGTCCCGGATCGTCACTCGCTGTGACGAGCGATCCGGTCGAGACGGTCGTCGTAGAGGCCGTTCGCTTGGGCGACCCGCTCGGTCAACTCCGGGAGCAGAGCGTGCCACCGCTGGACATACGTCGCTTGTGAATCCCACGGCTCCAGGTCCTCTGAAGGGTCCGGATCGGAAGCCAGCAGCTCCGCCATCCGCAGCCTGAGCCGCTCGACGATGGCCTCGGCCGACACGGCGTGCCAAGTGCCCCCATCCACCGGCAGGTACACCGCGGCCGTATGGGCGAACGTGCCCGGCCGGCCGGTCGCACGCGCGGCCACCCAGCACCCTTCCTCGACCACCAGCGGGTGCTCTAGCTCGGCCGTCCCGTCGGATCCCACGCTCCCTGTCGCTACGACCTCTCCGTGGACGATCAGCTCCAGTCGATCGATGGGGCCTAGATCCGGGCTCTGGGCGGCGGTCGCGCGCACCGTCGCGATGCTGCCGGGTGTCACCGGAACCTCGTCGCCGATCCCCGCCTCTTTGACCTGAAGCGTGAGCATCGGACCGTTCGTGACGAAGGTCCGGCCAGCGCGCAGGCCCTCGAACCATCGATCCGCCGTCAGCCCTCCGGGGACGTGGACCATGTTCCGCACGGAGCCGACCATGTCTATGTAGGGCCAGTCCGAGCCGGCGACCGGTACCAGCCGGTATCCAAGGTTCAGGAAGTCGTACCACTGGTCGGTGTGCAGGGTTCCCGCCTGCAACACCTCGACCAGGTCGACCAGTCCGAACGGAACGTCCAGCGCCAGCCCCGCGTCGTCGGAGAACCATCCGCTGTCCACGTGCGCGTAACCGGTCAGCGCCCCACCTTTCCGCAGCCGTTCGAACGTCTCGTGGTAGAGGAAGTAGCGTTCCGGATCCCTGATGGGCTTGGCCACGTTCAGGTGCAGCGTGTGTCCTCGGCGACCTGTCCGCGGATCCTCCTGACCGCTCACCAGGTGGAAGTCCCCGCTGCTGGCACGACCCTCGGGCCCGAACGCTGCTTGCTCGAAGTACGGCGAACCGATGTTTCCCATCTGCAGCATGTTCGCCACGTGGATGTCCTCCGCGTTGGCCACCACGAGGATCGAGTCGTCCGCGTCCGGATCCCGCGCCATATGGATGTGTGCATCGCCCGAGTACCAGCCGTTCGTCGGGAGGTCGGTCCAGCGCTCCAGGTCGAGCTCTTCACGACAGGTTTCGCCCGGCTCCACCGTGAGGCTCCGCTGCACCCATCGGTATTCAGGGCCTTTCGTCAGGACCAGGTCGTACGTGCCGGGCGGCACATCGACGCGATAGGAGCCGTCGACCACCATGGCCCACCGGTTGTCGTGGGGCCAGATCTCGCGCAGACCTTCGCTTCCGGATTCCTCCGCCGAGATGGAACGCAGAGGCAGGTGGCGGATCCGGTCGCCGTAGCGCAGGACCTCTATGGCATCCTCGCTCGGCAGCACCTCGCGGCCGCCGGCCTCGTACAGGCCGGCGCGCGCGGCGGTCGGAGCGCCCTTCTCGTCTCGGACCGAGAACTCGATCGCAGCGCTGGCGTAGGCTCCGGCGGTTGCGCTCAGCACGCGTACTCCCGCGGAGGCGATCACCAGAGATGCAGGATCGTCAGGGGTTCCGCTGAAGTCCGCGGCGGGGGCTCCCAACAAGACGTCGCACCCGCGAGGTCCCCGGCCGGCGAACCGCGCTCGCTCCATCTTGATCGTCACCGGCGCCCATCGGTCCTCTCCGGCGGGAACGTCGATCCTCCTCTTGTTCTCCGGTGTGAGGTTGGCGTCGTAGCCGACCAAGAGCGAGGGCGTGGCCTTCCGGTCGACCACCAGCTCCAGCTCGATCTCGGCATCGGCGTCGAAGACCAAGTCGACGTCCAAGGCCATGAATCCCCCGACCAAACAGGGTCGTCCATCGACGGTCCGGACGTGTGTCGTCTCGCCGGTCCAGCCGAAGAAGCCGAAAGCGTCGCCGAAGAGCATCCCCACGACGCGGGAGATGCCCGGCGCCCGCCAGTCGACCGTGTGGAACGCCTGGGGATCGTGCTCGATGTGGCCGAACGGGGCTGTCAGGTCAACCTCCGATATCGCGATACCGGCCCGAAGCGTACGCGCGCGCCCCGTGTGCCGAAGCAGCGCTACTGAATGGCGTTCAGGTCATGCGCTTCCCAGCCCCCGTGGACCTGCGGTATCATCCCGATAGATTTGAATCGCCGTTCAATCACGTCTTGCGAGTGGGCTCGCGGGGAGCGGCGTTCGTCGCGAGGAGGCGGAACCCCATGGTCGTCAGACAGACGATCGACATCGACCTCGATCTGATAGATCGGCTGATCGAGCAGGAGGAAGCGAAGCTCGAACCGAAACATCGGGCATCGATCGCGTACGGCGCGGTCGCCAAGCGAACGGTCGCAGGCGGCGTGGCATCCAGCTGGCAGGCCGCGCCGCCGCACGCGATCTACGTCGACCACGGGGTGGGCAACCGCCTCTGGGACATCGACGGCAACGAGTACCTCGACTTCCACCTGGGATACGGCGCCATGGTTGCCGGCCACGCCCACCCCAAGATCGTCGAGGCCATCCAGCGTCAGGCCGCGCGTGGTACGCACTTCGCGCAGCCGACCAAGGATCTGGGCGCAGTGGGGGAGAACCTGGTCGACAGGTTCGGCGTGCCTCTTTGGCGGTTCTGCAACTCAGGCACCGAGGCCACGCTCGAGGCGGCGCGTCTGATGCGCGCGAACACCGGGCGCGAGATGATCATCAAGATCGAGGGCAGCTACCACGGTCACCACGACTCGCTGATGTTCTCCGTGGTGCCCGACCCGGAGAAGATCGGTCCGCGCGAGCATCCGAACACCGTGCCGCAGGCGCTCGGCATCCCGAAGGCGCTGAAGGATCTGGTGCGCGTTGTGCCGTTCAACGACCTCGACGCCGTTCGTGTCGCTCTTCAGGAGAACGAGGGCAAGGTGGCCGGCATGATCATCGAGCCGGCCATGATGAACTGCGGCGTGATACTGCCCGAACCCGGCTACCTGCAGGGACTCAAAGATCTGGTGCACGCCCACGGCGCGTACCTGGCGTTCGACGAGGTCAAGACCGGCGCCACCATCGCCTACGGCGGTGCCGTTGAGGCATTCGGTGTGACGCCCGACATCGTGTGCCTGGCGAAGGCGATCGGTGGAGGGACGCCCTGCGGCGCCATCGGCGCCACGCGCGAGCTATACCGTCCGGTGCTCGAGGACGAGTACGACATGGCCGGAACGTTCAACGGCAACCCGCTAACCATGGCCGCGTCTCGGGCCGCGCTCACAGAGGTGCTGACCCGTGATGCCTACGACCACTTCAACGCGATCCACAAGGTGCTGGACGATGGCTGCTCGTCCGTGATCGAGAAGTACGCGTTGCCCGCCCACGTCTCGGGCATCGGTGCGAAGGGCTCCGTGATCTACAGCTCGACCCCCGTCCACGAGTACCGAGATGCGGTCGGGATCGACGAGCGCATCACCTACATCGCGTGGCTCTTCCAGCAGAACCGCGGTGTGTTCAAGTCCCCGTGGTCCAAGCAGGAGACCTGGACCACATCGGTCTTCCACACCGACGAGGACGCGAAGCGCTACGTGGACAACTTCGAGGAACTGGCCTCCGCGCTCGCGTCGTAGGCTTCTCACGGCCACCTGTCGCTCGCGCTAGCCTCGTTCGGAGAGCTGCTGAACGACCTGATCGCGATAGCGGAGCACTGAGGAGGAACGTGGACACCGACACCAGCAGGACCGCGGCGGAACTGGATCTGGCGTTGATCGACGAGCTGATAGGTCGCGAGGAGGCCGCGCTCGCGGAGAAGCAGCCGCGTTCGGTCGCGTATCAGCAGGAGGCGAAGCATCGTCTTCCCGGCGGCGTCTCCTCGTCGTGGCAGACGGCGCCGCCACACCCCATCTACATCGATCGTGGCAAGGGTTCGCGGGTCTGGGACATCGACGGCAACGAGTTCGTCGACTTCCACAACGGCTACGGCGCCATGGCGGTGGGTCACGCCCACCCGAAGGTCGTGGAGGCCGTGCAGCGCCGGATCGAGTTGGGCTCACACTTCGCGCAACCCACCGAGGACGCGCTGATCGTGGCCGAAGACTTGGCCGCGCGCACCGGGTTGCCCCTGTGGCGGTTCGGCAACTCCGGGACCGAGGCCACGCTCGACGCAACGCGGCTGATGCGTGCCGCGACGGGCCGAGATCTCCTGCTGAAGATCGAGGGCACGTACCACGGACACCACGACTCGCTCATGGTCTCGGTCTTCCCCGACCCCTCGAACATGGGGCCGCGGGAGCATCCGAACTCCGTCGCGCAGACCCCCGGCCTTCCGCAGTCCTACGTCGACCTGACCTTGGTCGTTCCGTTCAACGACGTCGCTGCCGTGGAGCGGGTCTTCGCGGAGCATCCCGACGCGATCGCGGGCATGATCGTCGAGCCCTGCATGACCAACGTCGGCCTGCTGCTTCCCGAGCCCGGCTACCTGGCCGCGATCAAGGACATCTGTCATCGCAACGGTGCGATCTTCGCGTTCGATGAGGTGAAGACCGGCTGCACTCTGGCCTGGGGCGGGGCGATCGAGGCGTTCGGCGTGACGCCTGATATCGCGTGCTTCGCGAAGTCGATAGGTGGCGGTCTGCCTTGCGGTGCGATCGGCGGCGTCCCCGAGATCATGGATCTCGTCGAACGCGGCAGGGTCGATCAGGTCGGAACGTTCAACGGCAACCCGCTCACCATGGCTGCCAGCCGTGCGGCGCTCACCGAGGTGCTGACCAAGGACGCTTACGCGCACTTCGATGCACTCAACGCGGTGTTTACGGAGGGCGTGAACGGCGTGATCACCGAGTACCGGTTGCCCGCCGATCTGGAGACGTTGGGCGCCAAGGGATCGATCACCTGGCGGAGCGAGCCGCTGCATGACTACCGCGACGGACTCGAGGTAGCCGACCAGCCCAGCTACCTCTCGTACCTCTGGCAGCTGAACCGCGGGGTGTTCAAGTCGCCGTGGGCCAAGTGGGAGAGTTGGACGACATCCGTGGCGCACACCGAAGAAGACGCTCGGCGCTACGTGGAGAACTTCGCGAGCTTCGCCGAAGCGATAACGACAAACCTGAGGTAGCGGGCCGCGTGCAAACGGGCATCCCATGCGTCAGCATGTCCGCCTGACGTCCCGAGGCGCGGAAGGAGACAGGTGCCCGACCATCCCGAGCCCACGCCGGGCGACGCGCCGAACGCGGAGCTCCCGACCTGGATGAAGCCGCTCCTGCGGCAGCTGACGGTCCGTGGGATCTTGGTGATCGTCGTCGGCTCCTTGGGTGTGCTCCTCATCTCGGCGCTGCTCGGCCAGCTGACCGACTTCTTCGCGATCGTGCTCACGGCGTTCTTCCTGTCGTTCGCGCTGGAGCCCGGCGTCAATTGGTTCGCGTCGAGAGGCTGGAGACGAGGCTCGGCGACCGGCGTGATCTTCTTGATCGTGTTCTTAGCAGGGATCGGGCTTGTCGCCCTGATCATCCCCGCGGTGGTGAGCGGAGCGAAACAGCTGATCACGGCGGCTCCCGAGCTGGTCAGCAAACTCGTGAAGTGGGCCAACGACCTGGGATGGCACATCTCCGCCGAGAACCTCACGGAGCAGATCCAGCGGAACGCCAACGACCTGGTGTCATCCGCGACGGATCTGGCCGGCAACATGTTCGGGATCGCCGCGTCGATCCTGGGAGGCATCTTCCGGTGGGCCACCGTCGCCCTGTTCACTTTCTACATCGTGGCCGAGGGTCCCAAGCTTCGGCGGATCGTCTGCGGCGCTCTGCCTCCCAAGCGCCAGCAGCACGTGCTGTTCGTGTGGGACCAGGCCATCGAGAAGACCGGGGGGTACTTCTACTCCCGGCTCCTCCTTTCGGTCATCAACGGCGCGGGGATGTACATCACCCTTCGGGCGTTCCAGGTTCCGTTCGCGGCGCCTCTCGCCATCTTCGAAGGTGTGGTAGCGGCGTTCGTCCCGATCGTGGGCACGTACATAGCCGGCGCCGTCCCGACCCTGGTCGCCGTGTTGACCTCGTGGCCCGCGGGTATCGCGTCGATCGCTTACGTCGTCATCTACCAGCAGCTCGAGAACTACTTCCTCAGTCCGCGCCTGACGGCCAAGACCATGTCGCTGCACCCGGCCGTGGCCTTCGCGGCGGCGTTGATCGGCGGCGCGGTCGGCGGACTGTTGGCGGCGTTCCTGGCCCTGCCTGTGGCGGCGGTGATCCAGGCAGCCGTGCAGGAGTGGGGCAAGAGCTACGCGGTCGTGCAATCCGAACTGACCAGCGATGACCCCTCCGCCCAGGGAAGAAAAGCAGGGCCGGGCAGCAAGGGTACGCGACAGTCTCAACCGTCACGACAAGGACGTCGGTACCGACGCGTGAACCGATGGCCCTTCGCACCTGACCTCAGGTCACTGTGATCTCCAAGGCTCTCTACGTGCGCCGTTACTACACTCGGTGACCACTGCTCACATGCGGAAGGGACGGTGCACCAACATGTCGAAAGGCATCCTGGAACGGCTGGCGGAGGGCCCCGTCCTGGGCGACGGGGGCTACCTCCTGGAACTCGAGAAGCGTGGATACGTACAGGCGGGGCCGTTCACACCCGAGGTGGTGATCGAACATCCGGACGCGCTCGCTCAGCTGCACCGCGAGTTCCTGCGCGCGGGGGTGGACGTGCTGCAGACCATGACGTTCTATGCGAGCGACGACAAGCTGGCCACCGTCGGATTGGCGGGCAAGGTCGACGACATCAACCGCAACGCTGTGCAGATCGCCCGCCAAGTAGCGAGTGAGGGAGATGCCCTGGTCGCCGGCAACCTCAGTCTCACTTGGGCCTACGACCCGGATGATCCCGCCTCCGCCGGTCGTGTCCGCGAGTTGTTCGACCGGCAGTTGCAGGATCAGATCGATGCGGGTGGCGTCGACTTCTGGATCGGAGAGACCTTCTCCTATATAGGCGAGGCTTTGCTCTACATCGAACGCGCGAAGCTGACCGGGCTTCCTGTCATGGCCACCATGTCCTTCGAACAATCGATCCCGCGCTCCTACGAGGGCGACACGCCGGCGGAGTGCGCGCGCAAGCTGGCCGACGCCGGAGCCGACATCGTGGGCGTCAACTGCCTGAACGCCCCCGAGCAGCAGTTGCCGATCGCGATCGAGATGCGCGGCGCGGTTCCTGGATACGTTGCGGCGCAACCCGTTGGGTTCCGCACCTCCGCTGAGAAGCCGGACTTCACCGCCACGGATCATTTCCCTTACACGTTGGATCCGCTGCAGCTCTCGCGCCACGAGATGGCCGAGTACGCTCGCGCGGCCGACCAGGCCGGCATCAACTACATCGGGTCATGCTGCGGTTCGGTCCAGGGGCACGTGCGCGCGATGGCCAAGGTGCTCGGCAAGCTTCCGACCGAAGAGCGGGAGTGGAAGTCCACGAGCGGCAAGGCGATGTCGGCGTACGAGTATCGCGAGCACGCCGAGACCGAGGTCTGATTCGGCAGGAAGCCTTTCACCCTCAGGTCGTCCAGAAGGAGCTCCGCGTGAAGGATCGGTATCACGTCGTCGTCATCGGTGGCGGGATCGTGGGTTGCAGCGTCCTGTATCACCTCGCGCTTCGCGGCGTGACGGAACTAGCGTTGATCGAGCGCGAGGAGCTCACCGCCGGCTCGACCTGGCACGCCGCCGGCGGGTTCCACGCGATGAACAGCGACACCCGGATCGCCGAGCTCCAGAAGTACACGATCGGCCTCTACCCTCAGGTCGAGCGGGAGAGCGGTCAGAACATCGGGCTGCATATGAGTGGCGGGATGGAGCTCGCCGGCACGCCGGAGCGGTGGCAGTGGTTGAAGTCGGAGCTCGACTGGCTCCGCACCCAGGACACAGACGCCTACCTGCTGACGCCCGCCGAGGCGGCCGAGATGGTCCCCCTCATCGATCCGAAGGGTCTCTACGGCGGGCTCTTCGACCCGCTCGAAGGGACCCTCGATCCGAACGGTGCCACGCAGGCATATGCCGGGGCCGCGCGCAAGCGGGGTGCCGAGGTGATCCTGCACAACCGGGTGCTCTCACTCGCGACGCTTCCCGGCGGTGGCTGGAGGGTCGAGACCGAGCAGGGTGTGATCACCGCCGAACACATCGTGAACGCGGCCGGACTGTGGGCGCGCAAGGTCGGCAACATGGTGGGCGTCGACCATCCGCTCGTGCCGATGCTTCACCACTACCTCGTCACCGAGGACGTGCCGCAGGTCGCTGCGATCGCGGGCGACATGCCAGCGGTCACCGACCTGGAAGGCTTCACGTACCTCCAGCGGGAGGGCAACGGTGTGCTCTTGGGGGTCTACGAGCAGAACCCGCGCCATTGGAAGGTCGAGGGGGCCGACTGGGAATTCGGCCGGGAGCTCTTCCCCGAAGAGCTGGATCGCATCATGCCCGAGCTCTCGATCGGTTTCGAACGCTTCCCCATCCTGCAACAGGTCGGGATCAAGCGGTGGGTGAACGGAGCTTTCACGTTCACTCCCGACGGCAACCCGTTGGTCGGACCTGTGTCGGGCATCCCGAACTACTGGGCGGCCTGCGGATGCATGGCCGGCTTCTCCCAGTGCGGAGGGATCGGGCTCGCTTTGGCCAACTGGATCGTCGACGGCGACCCGGGCTTCGACATGTTCGGGATGGACGTCGCCCGCTTCGGTCCCTATGCCTCGAACGAGCGCTACCTGCGCGAGACGACGGCGCAGTTCTACGCGCGTCGCTTCGTCATGGCGTTCCCGAACGAGGAGCTCCCAGCGGCGAGGCCGCTCAAGACAACGCCTTGCTACGACACCTTCGTGGCGCAGGGCGCGCGCTTCACCGTGAACTGGGGCCTCGAGGTCCCGATGTACTTCGCGCCCTCGCCCGACTTCGAGGAGGATTTCACGCTCGGACGATCCAACGCCGAGCTCATCGTCGCCGAAGAGGTCGAGGCCGTCCGTACCGCCGCCGGCGCTTACGAGATCGCCCAGTACGCGCGCTACGAGGTAACCGGAGCCGAGGCCGAGGCATGGCTCGACCGCCTCCTCTCATCCCGCATCCCCGCCGTTGGCAGCATCCGGCTCGCCCCGATGCTGAACGAGGCCGGACGGCTGATGGGTGACCTTTCCGTCACAAGGCTCGACGAGGATCGCTTCTGGCTGACGGGCTCGTACTACCTGCAGGACTGGCACCAGCGCTGGTTCCATCAGCACCTCCCCGCGGCCGGGGTGGATCTCAGGAACATCACGGACGGCTGGATGGGCTTCTCGCTCTCCGGTCCGGAGTCCCGCCGCATCCTCGAACGGCTCACCCTGGAGGACGTGTCGAACGAGGGGTTCGGGTTCTTGACCTGCCGCCCGATGGACGTCGGAACGGCGAGGGCCGTCGTCGGCCGGATCTCGTTGACCGGTGAGCTGGGTTACGAGATCACGGTCGCGGCCGAACAACACCGCACGCTGCTCTATGAGTTGCTCGAGGCGGGCTTCACGAGCGGCCTGAGGCTCATCGGTGACCGGGCGATAGACAGCCTCCGACTGGAGAAGGGATACGGCATCTGGTCCACGGAGTTCACCCAGGCGTACACGCCGGGCATGTCCGGCCTCGACCGCTTCGTCGCGTACGAGAAGGGTGCCTTCATCGGCCGTGAGGCGGCGCTACGCGAGCGCGACACGGGCCCCCCGCGGTTGCTCGTGCTCCTGGAGGTCGATGCCGAGGATGCGGACGCATCGGGCGATGAGGGGGTCTGGCTCGGGAGTCGCAGGGTCGGTCTCGTGACCTCCGGTTCCTACGGCCATCACGTTCGCAAGAGCCTTGCGTTCGCCTACGTCGATCGCGAGATCGCGCAGGCGAAGCCCGAGCTCACGGTCCACGTCGTCGGTGAGGAGCGAACCGCGCGGATCCTCCCCGAACCTCCATACGATCCGAAGGGCGGCAGGCTTCGCTGAACCAACGCGTTGTCGGGCCTCCCGACGCCGTGGCCCGCGCGACTAGACTCAGGGCGTGGGGGAGCCGCAGGTTGGCGTGATCATGGGGTCGCGGTCGGACTGGGAGACCATGAGGGTCACGGCCGAGACGCTCGAAGATCTGGGCGTACGCTACGAGACGCGTGTGGTCTCGGCCCATCGCACCCCCGACCTGTTGTTCGAGTACGCCGCGACGGCCGCCGAGCGTGGGCTCAAGGTGATCGTGGCGGGGGCCGGTGGCGCCGCGCACCTACCCGGTATGACGGCGGCCAAGACGCATCTCCCGGTGCTCGGTGTTCCCATCGAGTCGAAAGCTCTGAAGGGCATGGACTCGCTGCTCTCGATGGTGCAGATGCCGGCGGGTGTGCCCGTGGGAACGCTCGCGATCGGCAAGGCCGGCGCCGTCAACGCCGGGCTGATGGCGGCGGCGATAGTCGCGCTCGAGGACGAGGGCATCCGCGAACGTCTCCGCCACTTCAGGGCAACGCAGACCGAGATCGTGCTCTCGCACCCCGACCCCGACCAGGGTTAGCCGCTCGTGCACGTCGGGATCGTGGGCGGTGGCCAGCTCGGTCGCATGCTCTCGCTGGCGGGCTCCTCGCTCGGGATCGAGTGCACCACGCTAGACCCCGCTAGCGATTCGTCCGCGTCCCAGGTCGGTGCGTCGATCGTCGGCGGATTCGATGACCGACAGGCGCTGGCGCGGCTGGCAGATGGGGCCGACGTTGTCACCTACGAGTTCGAGAACGTCCCGGTCGCGTCTGCGCGATCCCTGGCGGAGCTCGTTCCCGTCCTACCGCCGCCGGAGGCCCTGGAGGTGGCGCAGGACAGGCTGGCGGAGAAGGCGCTCTTCAACAAGATCGGACTACTCACGGCCGAACATCGAGCGGCCGAGACCCTCGAAGAGATCCATTCAGCGCTGGAGACGATCGGCACGCCGGCTCTGTTGAAGACCCGGCGGCTGGGGTACGACGGCAAGGGACAGGCGGTGATCCAGGATCCGCTGTTGGCGGAGGACGCTTGGCGCTCGATCGGAGAGATGCCCGCGATAGTCGAGCGGCTTGTGGAGTTCGAACGCGAGCTATCGATCATCGCCGTCCGCGGCCGTGACGGCTCCATCGGCTGCTATCCGCTGGTGGAGAACCACCATCGGGACGGGATCCTCCGAGTGTCGATCGCGCCTGCACCCGACGTCAGCGCGGAACTCCAGACTGAAGCGGAGACCTACATCCGCGCTGTGATGGATCGGCTCGCCTACGTGGGCGTCATGGCGATGGAGCTCTTCCAGGTCGGCGAGTCGCTCCTCGGGAACGAGATAGCCCCTCGCGTGCACAACTCAGGCCACTGGACGATCGAGGGGGCGGAGACCAGTCAGTTCGAGAACCACCTCCGAGCCGTGTGCGGGATGCCCCTCGGATCCTGCTCGCCGCGCGGAGGCAGCGTGATGGTCAACTTGATCGGCTCGCTTCCCGATGCGGCAAAGGTCATGCGGGTTCCGGGTTCGCACCTGCACCTGTACGGGAAGGAGCCGCGGCCGGGCCGCAAGGTCGGTCATGTGACGCTCACGTCGGTGCTGGGCGACACCCCGGACCTTGGGGCTCTCGTGGCCGCGGGCGTGGAAGTTCCCTAGAGCCGGGTATCAAGGTCGGGCGCTTCGGTGACGACCATATGGGGGACATGGCGTACCTCACTTGTCCCGACTGCCGGATGCCCAACCCCGTTGGTGACGATGCAGTGAAGTACGCCTGTTTCACTTGCTTCGCGGAGATCATCTTCGAGGCGTGCCCCGCATGCACCTTCATGCAGGCCATCCCGACCCGGTGGCAGCGTGCCTTCACCTGTGGCGCCTGCGGAGGAAGGGTCGAGATCCCGCGTGAGCGCTTCTTCGCGACATCGACCAGGGCGAAGCAGGTCGAGGGCTTCGGCTACACCTTCCCTCGGACTTAGCCCGAGCCCGGGATCAAGTCCACAGCTTGTTCGGCGTGCGGACCGCGGCCGAAGCGTACGTTCCGGTGCAGGTCACCAGGCTCTGGCCGTACCAAGTCCCCACCAGCGTGGGGGGCGCCCCGTTGGCCACGTCGCGGATCCCGTAGCACACGCCGGAGAGCGACATCCGGGCAGCCGACCACGTGAGCGCAGTAGGGGCCGACCACACGCTCACGCGAGGGTTGGCGGCGGTGGAGGCGGCGGTCGTGTAGACGAGCGCCGGCTCAAGTTGGGGCAGGGCGGTAGGACACGCGACCGTGGCCGCCGCGCGGGCGCAAGCGTAGGTCGCGCTGGTGGTGTAGCTAGCTTTGGCCGCGACGAGTGCGGCGCGTAGGTTGGCCTGTGCAGCCCGGTTGTGTGACCGGTTCCTAGATCCCAGATACGTAGGTAGCGCGATGGCTACTAACAGGCCTATCACGAGCACCACGATCATGGTCTCGACGAGCGTCCATCCGTCATCGCAGTGCTTCCGGATGATCCTCACGAGCGGTTAACCCCCCAAGCGATCAGAGATGTGTGTTCCCTGATGCTGTCGGAAGCAACCGGGATCCACTTGAGTGGTAGCCCTTGGGTTGACCTCTGTGGGACATGGGTGTTTCCTTCGCCGAGGGGTTCGAACAGGCGATAGGACCGCGAGGGGGGAGGGGTTCAGGTGCGTCGATCCACGCTCATGCTGATCTCGTTGGCGTCATCCGTAGCTTTGCTCTCGACCACGCCGAGCGCGGGCTCGCCGGCCGGGTCTGGCTGGGATCGGTTGCCGAAGAAGGGCGGATCCTCTGCGGCCCCGCTCAAGGCGACAGTGGCGGCTCGACCTTTGGCCCGGGCCGGGACGCCGTCGCAGCCTGTTCTGGACAACTTCCAACTCGTGGGGCACACGGATCTCGGGGCAACCGATACGAACGGGGACGTGTGGGTGCACGGCGACTATGCCTACGTCGGAACGTGGGGCGATCCGTGCAACGGCCTTGGCGTGAAGATCATCGACGTCTCGGATCTGTCCGCCCCGGTGATGATCGGCCGCCTGGGCGCCCGCCACGGAACGAGCGCCGAGGACATGGTCGTGCGCAGCGTCTCGACAGCGTCCTTCACGGGCGACCTACTCGCCGTGGGGCTGCAGCGCTGTGGGGGTGGCGCTGCGCTGGACGACGCCAAGTTCGGGACTCAGTTCTGGGACGTCACCGATCCAACCGATCCCGTGAAGCTCGGATTCCACGGCGGCAATACGGGTGGTGGTGGGACCCACGAGCTGGATCTCTTCCAGCGCGGAACCCACGTGTACGCGCTGGAGGCCACGCCGTTCAGCGAGTACTTCGACCCGGATCATGGCGGCGACTTCCGGATCGTGGACGCCACCGATCCTCGCGACCCTGTCCAGGTTGGGGAGTGGGGGGCGATCGCGAACGGAGAGACTGCGAGCCCGTACGACGGGTTGGGTAGCTGGGGATCGATGTTCGATCACGGCGCTCGAGCGAGCTCGGACGGAACGAAGGCTTACGTCTCGTACTGGGACGCGGGGGTGCTCGTTTTCGACATCAGCGACCCCACGGATCCGGTCTTGGTGGGTCGCACCCAGTACCCGGCAGGCTCAGACGGCGAGGCCCACTCCGTGGCCGAGTACGCCGGCAGCCGCGACTTCTTGCTGCAGAACGACGAGGACACCGACCCCCGGTCGCCTCTTTCGATCCTCTACGGCGCAGGGAGCGAGGGGATCGCCAGCGAATCCCCTGGAGCCCGTGCCCTTTGGAGGTCACCAGAGCATCAGATCACGGCACCTGTCGTTCGGGCTCGTAAGCAAGGCTGCGAGCCCGGTAACTATCCGGCTGCCGCGAGCGGCGCCATCGTGGTTGTGAAGACCGTGCTAACCCTGTTCGATCCGGCGCCGGAGTCGCGGCGCCAGTGTCGCCAGGCCAAGCAGGAGGAAGCGGCCGTCAAGTCGGGCGCCGTCGCGGTGGTGCACGACTGGGTATCCGACTACACAAGCCCACAATGGTGGACCGTCTCGTTCGGACTCCGGATCCCCGCCGTGTTCACCGACCACGACACAGCCCTAGGGATGGTGGAAGCGGGCGAGGCGACGCTTCAGGCAGGACGGCCGTCCCAGGGGTTCCTTCGCGTCTTCGACGCTGCGACCGGACAGCAAGTGGCGGTCTTCGACGATCTGCCGAACGTCCATCGGCTCGCGCCCCCTCCGGGCGTGTGGACCATCCACAACAACGAGGTCGCTGGCGATCGCAGTTACATCGCGTGGTATTCGAACGGGATCGTGGCTATCGACCTGTCGCCGTTGAACGGGGCGGTGCCGGCTGACCCCGTGATGGTCGGCCAATTCATCCCGACGGGCCTGCCGTCGCAGACTTCCTCGTTCCCCGGCGGGGTTCCGGCTGTTTGGGGGGTGTACTACCGAGAGTCGGATGGCTTGATCTTCGCGAGCGACCTTTCATCGGGGCTCTGGATCGTCCGGCCGACGGGGCCGGCCGTTCCTTAGCGTCCCTGCTCGGATGGGGTCACGGCGTTACGGGCGGGCGACCGTGGCGGCTCTGCTCGGAGCCGCCTCGGTCCTCGCCCTGGTCTCGTCGGCCAACGCCCATGTCGTGACCGCGTCGATCTTCGCCCGGGAGGCCACCTGCCGACCCACATGCTCGGATGCCGCATCGATCAGGTTCCGAACGAGCGTGCGGTTGGACGCCTGTGTTCCTGCCGCCGGAGGCGGTCGGAACTGCGACGTACGGATACGGGCGATCGTGTGGGCGCAGGTCCAACTCGACGGGGTCTGGACCACGATCGGCGGGCCGAGGTCGATGTTACGGAGGCTGGAGGCCGGGAAGCGGATGAACGTAGCCATCGGCGTCGACTGTCGGCCTGGGCAAGGGTCGAGGTACCGGACCATGTCGGTAGCGCGCGTAAGCGGAGGTCACACCTTCTACACGAACACGCCGAACCCCGACTACTCCCGGCCGGTGTCGGTCACCTGTTGAAGGATCCGACAGCTCGAAACGAGCACATCGAGAACGCACGCAGAGAACGCGCGCCGGGGAGGATTCGAACCTCCGACCCGCGGATTAGAAGTCCGCCGCTCTGTCCCCTGAGCTACCGGCGCGAAGGACAAGAGCCTAGCCGGTGTGCTCTGGCTCGCGCCTCATCAGCGCGCCGGGGAGGATTCGAACCTCCGACCCGCGGATTAGAAGTCCGCCGCTCTGTCCCCTGAGCTACCGGCGCTCTTATGCATCTCCGCTGGTAGACGGCTTTCATTCCGATGTCGTCAACCTCCGCGGCCCGTTCATGCTACCTGCGTGCTACCCCGCACCTGTAGATGAGTGCCCGACTTCACCGGTCCTGCTATCCCGTTTGAGCTGACAGCGGTGTGACAACGACTTCCGTTGGAGATCGACACTCGTTTCGGGTCTTGCGGATCCAGCGCAGCTAGGAGCCCAGGAACCGCCGGGCAAACCCGGCGGGATCCAACGTTTCGTTGTTCGTGACGATGACGAGCACGTCGCCGGTCTCAGGATCCACTGCCATGATCGAGTGGTAGCCGATGATGGATCCGCCGTGGCCAAGCCAGGTTGTCGCCCCACCTATGTCCAGGGTCTCGATCCCAAGCCCGTAGTCACCGCGTTGTGGCGCGATCATCTCGTCGAGGCTCTCTGGCGAGACCAACTCGCCACCGAGCAACGCTCCGAGGAACATGCTCAGGTCGGTCGGTGTGGAGACGAGGGCACCGGCTGCGAATCCGCTGGAGACGGTCGACTCATACTGCATGCCTGCGATGCCCGAATCGGCGACGATCGACTCGAATATCGTGCCCGCGATCCCCGGTTCGGCTGGATCCCCGATGTACGGGGCAGCGAGGGCGGGCGGTGTCGCCACACCGTGGCCGGCGAACACCGTGTGGTCGAGTCCCAGCGGACCTGAGATCTCAGTTTGGAGAACGGTATCGAGATCCGTGCCGTGGGTCTGTTCGATGAGCATGCCCAGAAGCAGATAGTTGGTGTTGGAGTAGCTGAACGGTTCGTTGACACCCCCGCTACTCGCGTCGCTGCTTGCGTCGACGTACAGGAGGATCTCGGCAGGGGTCCACGACCGCGTCCGGTCGGCGAGTACGTCGGGCACGAAGCTTTCGTGATCGGTGTAGTTCGGGAGGCCGCTGCGATGGCTGAGCAGCGAGCGGATCGTCGCGTTGGCCCCCACCTTGATGTCTGGCAGGTAGGCGGACAGTGGCTGATCGAGATCGATGCGGCCCTCATCTGCCAGCCTCATCACCAGGGTCGCTGTGAACACCTTCGAGATGCTGCCCACATAGAACGCGGTGTCGACGGTGATCGGGTCTTCATCCGAGTTGGCGACGCCGATGGTCACCGCTTCCACGACCCCGTCTCGTTCGAGGACCGCGCTCACCCCGCCAGCGCGACCCCCCAAGTACTGGATCAGCCCGGTCCTGAGTGCGGGGTCGGCCGGGAGCGCCACCGGAGTCGTCGTGGCGACTGGCTGTCCGACAGTCAGGTCAGGCTGCGCCTCCTGTACACAGGCTGAAAGCACGAGCAATGCGGCGACGATGAGTTCGGGACGATGGCTGATTCCTGCTTCTCCCCTCGAACGAACGACTGTATCCTGCTCCAGGCCTCCACAGCCCCGGGGTTGGCTCCTTTCGCGCGCGGTGCGTCAGAGTGCAGGGCTCATGTCAACCCCGTTCATCATCCTCTGCCGAGGATGGGGTGTGGGCAGTCGGAGGGATCCGGACATCCAGATAAGTAACGCAACGAAGGGACAGTTGATGAGTGCCTCCAGATACGAAACCGTTCTTCGGATCGGCACAGGTGTGGCGTCCCTCATAGCCGGACTCGCCTGGGTGATGAGGAATGTCGCTGACCGGATGTCGTCCCAGGACTACATGGCATGCGGTTCGCTCTACGGCTATACCGTGAGCGCCATCGAGACCGTCGCATTCCTGGCGATGGTCCCTGCCCTGATCGGGTTGTTCGTGTGGTACAGAAGATCTGGTCGGGGTTGGTTAGGGGTGACAGCCATCATCGCCGCGGTCGGGTTTGCGATGGCCGGGATCGTCAACGTCCTGGAGCACTGTTTCGTCGGTACGATCACCTTCCCCTTTCCGCTTTTCACCGGTTTCGCAGAACCCTCGCCCTACGTCTTGGGGATGCTGCTGGCGTTCTTCGTGATCCCCTTCGCGCTGGCTCTGACCCGAGTGTCGTTCGTTCCCACATGGTCCGCATGGTTGCTGGTCATCGGGACGATCTCGTTCTTCGCGGTGAATCAGCAGGGCGGCTCGGTCTTACTTGGCGGTTCCTTGGCCATCTTGGGGACCTACTTGCTCACCCACGATGTGCCGCCACTGGAGAACGATGGCGGCGTGGGAGGCGACGTCGTTCCGAACGAGGCCGCCAGCATGGTGAACTGAGGGGGGTGTGAGGTCGTAGGCAAGGCTACCCGGCCGCTCCGTTCGCGCCAGGCGACATCTCAGCTCAGGCGCCTGCGACGTGCTCTTCCGAGACAAGTGTCCGGACGCTACCCCTTCTGAAGGTGCGCCTCCAGGAACCAGAGGTCGGTGTCGACCTGGCGGGAGACCTCCGTGAACAGGTCACTCGTGTCGGTGTCACCCAGCTTCTCCGACGAGTCGATCGCGCTCCTCGAGCTCTCCGCGTAAGCGGCGAACCGGTCGGCGAGCGCCGTCACGGCGTCCATGCCGTTCAGTGCCTCAGCCGGGTACTCGCTCAAAGCGGATGCCGCCGCCGCCATGCGCGCCGTGCCGAGCGCCGTACCTCCGAGCGTGGTCGCGCGCTCCGCGATCAGGTCGACGAACCCGATCAGGTGACCCGCCAGCTGATCGAACAAAAGGTGCAGCTGGATGAAGTCGCTCCCCTTCACGTTCCAGTGCGCGAACTTCGCCTGCGAGTACAGGTCGAGCGTGTCGGCCAGCTGCCCGTTGAGCAACGCCACCAACGCTTCCCGCTGCTCGGCGGGGATGTCGTGGCGTGTCGTGTGCATCGTGACGGTCATCGTGTCCTCCTTCCGTGCATGATCTTCCACCCCCAGCGTACGCCTTGACGCGCCGTCATCGAAGTCCGCACACTCGGGCGGGATGCGCGATCGACCTGGACTTCGCTCCGTGTGCGTGGACTGCGCGCACCCTGCTCCGTTGGCACGCTTCTGGGCCGACGCTCTGGGTTGGACCCTCCGTCCGTACGACACCGACGACCTGGAATGGCTGGCCTCCCAAGGTCTCACTCCCGAGACCGACACCAGCGTCTGCGTCAGATCCCCCGGATGCCGCCTTCCCAACGCTCTGGTTCAACGAGGTCCCCGAGCCGAAGATCGGTAAGGTCCGGATCCACCTGGACGTCAACGTGGCGGATGCCTCAGGCCTGGAGCGGCTCATCGAGAACGGCGCCACGAGCGTGGAGCCACACGGGCGGCAACGACTGGACCATCATGGCCGATCCCGAGGGCAACGAGTTCTGCGTGTTCATCTTGGATCAAGCCGGCTAGCGCGGGCCCGAGCTTGGGGAGCGGGTGACGGGAATCGAACCCGCATAGCCAGCTTGGAAGGCTGGAACTCTGCCATTGAGCTACACCCGCGGAACGCCACCAGCCTAGCAACTGCGATACTCGCCGCCGTGGAGATCGGGTTCCGGCTGGTCGATGTGTTCACCGAGGTGCCGTTCGCGGGGAACCAGCTCTGCGTGGTGCCCGAGCCGCGCGCCGAACTGGACACCGCCATCATGGCGATGATCGCTCAGGAGATCGGGTTCTCGGAGACGGCTTTCGTCACAGGGATCCGCCCCCGCGGATACGACGTCCGTATCTTCACGCCGAACGACGAGCTCCCGTTCGCGGGCCATCCCACGCTCGGAACCGCATACACGCTCGTATCCGAGAGGCGGCTGGAGGCCAGGGCCGTGCAGACGACGGCGGCCGGAGACGTGCCGGTCGACGTGGATCTTGAGGAGGGCACCGCGTGGATGCGGCAGCTTCCACCCGTCTTCGGGGAGCCGGTGGCCGACCGCGACGCCGTGGCGCACGCCGCCGGCCTGGAACCCAGCGACCTGATCGATGGATCGCCGATCCTCTCCGTATCGGTGGGTATCCCGCATCTGATGGTGCCCGTGCGGGACGAGGCGGCGCTCCGGCGCGCGGCCCGGGACGAGGCGGGCTGCTCGGCCGTATGTGTCGCAACCAGCACGGAATCGCTCTATCTCTTCGCGGTCCGCGCCGCGGGCGATGTGATGGCCCGGATGTTCGACCGGTGGCTAGCGATCGGAGAGGACCCCGGCACGGGCTCTGCTGCGGGCCCGCTAGGTGCGTATCTCGCCGTCCACGGGCTGGCGGGTATGCCCGGACGAGTGGTGGTCGCGCAGGGCGAGCTGGTCGGCCGACCGAGCTTCCTGCACGTCGACGTGCGATCCGACGGCGACACGTTCGTGATCAGGGTTGGCGGCGGAGTGCGGATCGTGGGCGGAGGTTCGTTCCTGATCGATCCGGCCTAGAGCGGAGCGCACGACACGCTGGGGGAGACCACGGTGTCGTTGGTGCCTGTGACGTTAACCTGCACCATTAGAGGAAGGGTCTGCCCCACTTCCACGACCCCGCCGCTAACATACGTCGGCCCCCCCGACAGGAACTCTGCGATCGTGCCCTCCGCTGGCAACAGCTCGCAGCGGACGTTGCCCGCCTCGGTGCCCGAGTTATCCACGCTGACGCGGAAGCACGCAGGCGCGCCCTGATCCGCGGGACACGTCGTGGCGGCGACCTCGGCGATGGTGAAGGCCGGTCCCGAACCGGGGGGCGCGACCGCTCGGAACAGCAGTAGCGCGAACAGCCCGAGGGCCACGATCAGGAGCATCACGAACACGTTCGTGGCGTTCAGTGTCCGGTGAGCGGGGGAAGCGGTCTCCATGCCGCGACCCTACCCCCCTCCTTCGACCGCCAGCAACGGCCGAACGGCTCCCGGCCGAACGGCTCGGGCCCGGTGTCGTAGCATCGACGCTGCGGGACGTAGCGCAGCCTGGTTAGCGCACCTGGTTTGGGACCAGGAGGTCGGCGGTTCGAATCCGCCCGTCCCGACAGGTGAAGAGATCGCTGTTCTTCTCGCTGGCGTTGATGTTGTTCTTCGCTGCGCAGGCAGCTCACGTGACCGCGGCGCCGCTCGGTCCGACGGCTCAGGTCTTGCGCCCGAACCTGGTTACGCTCCCGATCGGAGATCTGTCCATCGTGCGAAAGGGAGGCGCGAGACTCCTTCGCTTCGCGAATGCCGTCGGTAATCGTGGGCCCGGCGTGCTTGAGCTGTTCCCCGTCGCAGACGACTGCGACGGGAACGGCGACCCGCAGGATGATCGCTCCGTCTTCCAGCGGCTGTACGCCGACACGAACGGCAACGGCGTCTTCGACCGCGGTGTGGACGAGGCGGCCGCCGAGGGCTTCGCGGGCTGCGTGTTCTTCCACCCACAACACGACCACTGGCATCTTGAAGACTTCGCACGCTACGTCCTCAGCAAACCGAAGAACGGCCGCGTGGTGGCGCTTTCGGACAAGGTGTCGTTCTGTATGCGCGACAGCATCGCCCGTTGGCGCAGGCTGCCCGGCGCTCCGAGGGCGCCCTACTACGGGGAGTGCACGCAGGACGGCACGACGGGGATGTCGGTCGGCTGGGCGGACGTCTACAGCGCGGACCTGTACGGGCAATCGATAGCGCTGAGAGGCGTCCCCGACGGACGTTACTGCCTGACGTCGATCGCCGATCCATCGGGGCGTATCGACGAGACCGTCGACGGCGACAACGACCGATCCTTGCTCATCCGTGTGCGAGGACGAGAGGTGCGCCAGATCGGTACGGAGTGCCCCAGCTAGGTGTTCGGGCCGCGCCCGTAGCGGGACATCGTCTCCACCAGCAGCGCGTGATCGAGCGCATGGGCGGTGATGCCGTCGCGACCGACCATGGTCTCCGCTCCGACGAGGGCGTTGAGGATGGCCTCCTCGGTCGCCTCGATCGCGGCCCAGAACAGCGCCGAGATCGCGGTGTCGGGCAGCATGGCCACGTCGAACGGCTCGGGAACGCCGGCCGACTTGTAGGACGATATCCGGCCGCGGTTGCCGGTGGAGAACGCGATGAACAGGTCTCCGCTGGAGTTCTCTCCACCGCCTCCCACGCGCGCGACACCCAGGCCGGCTCGCTGGGCCAGCCGCTCGCACTGGTGGGGCAGGAGCGGGGCGTCGGTGGCGAGCACCACGATGATCGACCCGGAGCCCGCTTCGGCCAGCGCATGTGCCTGGTCCCACGCGGAAGGCACGCTGGCGACCGGGATCTCACGTCCGACCGGAACCCCGTCCACCATGAGGCGTTCGCGGGAACCGTAGTTGGCCTGCACTAGCGCGCCGACGGTCCACCCGCCGTCCTCATCGGTCAGCCGGCGCGAGGCGGTACCCGTCCCGCCCTTGAAGTCGTGGCAGATCATGCCGGTGCCGCCGCCAACGTTGCCTTCGGCGACCTGACCGCTCGTGGCGCCATCCAACGCCGAACGGACGTGATCGGACGTGACGTGGAAACCGTTGATGTCGTTAAGCGCGCCGTCGTAGGTCTCACCAACGACCGGAAGACTCCAGAAGACCTCGCTCCGCAGGTTCTTCTGACGGACGTCGGCCGCGACCAGGGCGTCGCGGACCACACCGACGCTGTGCGTGTTCGTGATGGCGATCGGTGTAGTCAGCTGACCGGACTCGCGCACCCACTCCAGCCCGGTCAGCTCGCCGTTGCCGTTCAGACGGTGACACCCTGCGAACAAGGGCTGAGACCCGATGCCGTCGTGCGGGACGATCATCGTGACCCCCGTGCGCACCGGCCCGCTTCCGACCTCGAGGGAACCGTCGCCTTGGATCAGTGTCGTGAAGCCGACGCGTACGCCCTCGACGTCCGTGATGGCGTTGAGCGGCCCGGTAGGCAGAAGGCCGACGGTGAGCCCCAGGTCTCGATAGCGGGTCGTCACGGCGCGACAGTCTAGAGCAGCGCTCTTGCGGTGGCGGTCACGCCCGCGGCGATCACCACGACCAGCAGTATCGGCGCCTTGCGCCAGATGGCGACACCCGCCGCGGCCACGCCCAGAACGCGCTCGTCCAGGACCAGGGACTGACCGGAGCCGAACGTGTTGATCGCCACCAGCGCGGCCAGTAGCGCTGGTGCGAGCAGACCGATGAGGCTCGCAACCCGTGGAGGGAGCGCCCGCCCGCCGAGCAGGATCGGCCCGATCGCCTTGATGACCATGGTCGCTCCGCCCACCAACCCAACCACCAGCCACGCGTCGGTCACCGGCGCCACCCGAGCAAGCAGGCGGCGCTCGCCGCGATGATGGGCACGCCGGGCGGCGCGATAGGCGTCAGGGCGAGCGCGATCACGGCCCCGAGCACTGCCGCCTGTTTGGCTTTCTTGCTCGCTAGCTGCGGGACGAGCAAACCGAGGAAAAGCGCCGGGAACGCGGCATCCAGGCCCAGCTTGCCGGGATCGCCGATCACATCGCCGAAGAGCACGCCGAGCGTCGTCCCGCTCACCCACGCCACGTACAGCATCAAGCCCGCGCCGACCAGGACGCGAGGGTTGTAGCGTCCATCGCCCTCCGCCGCGATAGCCCATGATTCGTCCACGACGAGCTGTGCGTGAAGGAACCGGGACCACCACGGTCCCTTGAGATAGGGCGCCACGCTCACACCGATCGGGGCGTACCGGGCGTTCAGCAGGATCGCGGCCACGACGGCGGTCGCCACGCTCCCGCCGGTGGAGAGCACGGACGTGGCGGCGAACTGCGCCGATCCGGCGAACGTGGTCCCGGACATCACGATCGGTGCCAGGGTCCCCATTCCGGCGGCGCGCGCGAGGACGCCGAACGACACCCCGAAACCCAGTACCGCGATCGAGAGTGGAAGGGTGGCGCGCACGCCGTCCCGATGTCCGCGCTCCTGCGCCCCGTCAGCCATGGCCCGGCACTCTATCGAGCGGCCGCCCGTACCCTCTTGGCGACATGCGGATAACGTCTGCGCTCGACGACCTTCCGGCCGAACGCGTCCGCCGGATCCTGGCTGGGCTGCCCGAGGCTCGGGGCTATGTCGTCCACGTGAAGCCTCTCCGATACCGGGAGCGGCCCCATCTCTCGGCGTGGACCGACTTCGCCGCACGGACGATCACGCTTCAGGTACCCGAGCCGTTCTTCCCGTTCGGTGAGGTCGTGCCCTACGGCGCCAAGCGGCGGCCGGGACCACGGCTGCGGTTCATCTGGCTCACCGAGGGCGTCACGTTCCGGACCCGTCGCGAGGTGCTGCGCTTCCTGTACTGCCATGAGTGGATGCACTGGTACCTGAGAGAGCGACTGGGCAAGAAGTCCTCGGCCGAGACCACGTGCGATCGGTTCGCGTTGCGCAACTACCGCAGGCGTCTCGTCACGACCCAAGACGCGGATGCCTCGCTCCGGCGCGAACCTTAGGGAACGCGCTCGACCCAGATGAGCCGTGCGGTCGCCGTGCCAAGCGCCATCGCGTGGTCCTCGACCTCCACCGTGACGGCGTCGTCGCTCGAACCGTCGTCGGCGATCGTGACCGCGGCTCCGGTCACCAGGCCGTTGCGATCCAAGAGCTCCAGCAGGTCGGGCGCGTCGTGCTCCGCGACCTCAGATATCCGCCTGACGCGCGCGGGTTCTCCGCGCGGCAGATCGGCGAGCGCGACGAGCCGCCCGTACGGCGCCGCTCGTCCGGGGATGACGTTGCCGTGAGGGCAGGTGACCGGCATCCCTAGGTGTTCATCCAGGTGGTCCGCGACCTCATCGGATACGCCCGGCGCGATCTCCTGAGCGAACGTGTCTGCCGCTGCCCAATCGAAACCGAGCACGTCGGTGAGCCATCGCTCGAGCAGCCGGTGGACGCGAACCACGGTGTTCGCCAGTCGGGTTCCCTCTGCGGTGAGCGACACGGTCCGGTCGGATCCAACTTCGATCCAACCGTCACGCTCCAACCGCTGAAGGGTCACGCTGACCGTCGGGGGGCGAACGCCAAGCCATTCGGCTATGCGTCCGGGGCGCACGCGATCCTCTTCGTGCTGGATGTAGAAGATCGTCTCAACGTAGTGCTTCACGGTCTCGGGTCGGAGCGCTCCCTGGAGAGCCGCTGGTTTGCCCGAACGCGTGGTGGTCACTCCTGCATCGTAGCCGCCCGCCCTACCCCGTCACGGCCGGTGATCCGATGGCGCTCCTCAGCACCTCGACGAACTGCTCCACCCGGGCCTTCTGGCGTTCGGGCTGCTGCTGCCATCTGTGAAACAGACCTGGATCGAGCTCCTCGGTGACCAAGGCGTCCTGCAGCGAGCCGGCCAACCAATCCAGCATGGAGACGATCATCTCTAGGTCGATGTCGGTGCGGACGTCCCCGCGTGCGATGCCGTACTCCACGAACTCGAGCGTGCCGTACGGGTCCTCCGAGACCAGGAACCGGTTGATATCACGCTTCAGCGACAGGTCGGTGCCGAAGTTGCCGATCAACGTGACTCGATAGGGAACCAGGTCTTCATGGACCAGGTGCTCGGTGCGCTCCAGCCAGTACACGACGGTTGTGAAGAACCCTTGATCCAGCACGTCCTTGGGCGCGTCCAGCCATGCTGGGAGCGACGACACCGCCCGCTTGTAGGCCTCCAGGAACAGGGTCGCCTTCGATCCGAAGTGCTGGAAGATCGAGCCCTTGGCTATCGAGAGTTCCTTCGCGATGTCCTCGACCCTCGCCCCCTGATAGCCGTGCTGAGCGAAGTGATGCATCGCGGTCTCCACGATGAGCGAACGCTTCTCCGCGCTCCGGCGATTCCGCGGTGACTTCAGGTCACTCAAGCTTGGTCTCCGTGGGTTCGATGGTGTGGTACACAGCGGCGGAGCGGTCGAGCCCGTGAGACTGACCTGGGTCAGGATAGGACTCGATGGCCATCGAGACAACCCGCGGTACCGAAGCGGCGACGGAGATGCTGCGGACCCTCCCGGGCTCGGCGTACCTGAGTCATGACCACTTCGCGCGCGAGGCCGAAGCCATCTTCCACCGCGAGTGGTTCCAGGTAGGTAGAGAGGAGTCGATCCCTGCCACCGGCGACTACCTGCACGTGGAGGTGGCGGGGGAGAGCGTGATCTTGGTCCGCTCGCGAGACGGCGAGCTGCGCGGCTTCTACAACGTGTGTCGCCATCGCGGGTCGCAGCTGGTGACGAAGGACGCGCTGAACGGCGGCGACCTGCCGGCGGCGTCCGGACGCTTCAAGGGCTCCATCCGGTGCCCGTACCACGCCTGGACCTACGGCCTCGACGGGGAGCTGCGGAACGCCCCGTTCCTGAGCGAGAGCGACGGTCTTCGTCGCGAACAGCTGAGCCTTCATCCCGTGGGCGTCGACACGTGGGGCGGCTTCGTGTTCGTGAACCTGACCCCCTCGGCGATCACGCCCGACCGCTCGCTCCGGGCTCGGCTGGGATCGGCGGTAGAGCGAACCGCTCGCTACCCGCTGGCGGAGCTGCGGACCGGGCGCCGCATCACCTACGAGGTGGCCGCGAACTGGAAGACGATCGTGGAGAACTACAACGAGTGCTACCACTGCGGGCCTGTCCATCCTGAGCTCTGCGAGGTGGTGCCGGCGTTCAAGCAGGCCGGTGGCGGCGAGCTGGACTGGGAGGCGGGGATCCCGCATCGCGACGGAGCAACGACGTTCACGTTCACCGGCACCACCGATCGTGCGCCGTTCCCGGGGTTGTCCGAGGACGAGCGCATCAGGCACAAGGGCGAGTTGCTCTACCCGAACCTGATGCTCAGTCTCTCGCCCGACCACGTGGCGGCATTCACGCTCTGGCCGCTCGACGCAGGACACACGCGGGTCGTATGCGACTTCCTGTTCCACCCCGATGAGGTCACGAAGGCCGGATTCGATCCGTCCGACGCGGTCGAGTTCTGGGATCTGGTCAACCGTCAGGACTGGCAGATCTGCGAGTCGGTGCAGAAGGGCATGTCGTCTCGGGTGTTCGAGTCCGGCTACTACGCCCCCATGGAGGATCAGAGCCTGGACATCCGCCGCTACATCGCCGAGATGCTCGCCTAGGGCTGAGCGTCGTGGTCAGTGGCAGGGAACCGGTCCCCCGGAATCGAGCATGGTCCCGAACTCGTCGGTGAACCTCCAGGAGTACGACGTGGGAGTCCAGAGTCAAGATCAGGATCCCGTGATCCAGGATGTGTGCTTCGCTGGTCGGTAAGATCGTCGCGAAGGGATAGAGCCCCGCTCCGCCGGTCCCGACGACGAACTGCCGGGTCCCGACCGGATCCCCGGCGCCGCCGCCGTCCATCGGCGCGAACCGCTCGTAGTCGTGGTCATGTCCGGAGATGTAGAGATCCACCCCTTGGTCGACCAGGATCTGCCATGCCGCCTGCATGTTCCCCTGTGATCCGTGGCGACTGGTCGCACCCGTCCCACTCGGGGACGACCAACGAGGATGGTGCCCGTACGCGATCTCGCAGGTGTGCGGGTCGGCAGCGAGATCCGCCTGAAGGAAGGCGAGCTGGACTGAGCCGGCGCCGATCCCGGGACAGCCCTCGGATGGCGAGCACGCATCGGTGTCAAGAGCTACGAAGTGCCAGTCCCCGTCACCCCAGGAGTAGTAGAGGGGACCGCTCGCTGGCGCGACGTCGTCAGGGAAGTACGAGCGGTAACCCTCGGCGCCGTTGCCGTTCGCCGGATCGTCGTACTCGTGGTTCCCGGGAACCGGTCGCGTGATCGAGAGGAATGACGGGTCGTTCCCGCCTCCCCACCGCGTGTGGTACCGAGTCGCGAAGTCGTTCGCGGTCCCGGCGGGGTATGCGATGTCGCCCGCGACAAGGACCCAGTCCGGAGCCTCTGCCGAGACCCGATCCCCGGTCTGGGTGCACTTCGTCAGAGACGAGGTGGAGTTCTGACAGATGTCTCCGGCGACCACAACCCGGAGCGTTTCCGCGGTCCCCGTCACCGTGAAGTTCGTTGGCCCGACGGCTGAGCCGGCAGGGGTCGTCACCCTGATCGGCCCGGTCGAGGCTCCCGCCGGCACGGTGGCCGAGAGGCTCGAGTCGGAATCCACGGCGAAGACCGACGGCGTCCCGTTGAACGTCACGGCGCTCGCCCCCGTGAAGTCCGTCCCCGTGACCGTCGCGACCGTGCCGGGCGCGCCGCTCGTGGGCGCGAATGTCGTGATCGATGGGGGTCCGACTTGCCCACCCCCCACGCGCTCCTCCGCAACCGCTACATCGTCGAACTCGAGGTCATAGCTCGAGCCGGCCACCGGGTTGCCGAGCTCGAGTTGCCGGATCGGCGCCGTCCCGAGGTTCTGCGTGCCCGACAACCCGGCGACCCGCACGCCGTCGTACCAAACCTCGATCGCCCCACTCACCCCGTTGACTCCGGCGCGGAGCTCGACCTCGTGCCACTCGCCGGTCGTCACCGTGATCGTGGACACGCGGTTGATGCCCGCCACGTCGTTGCGGATGGCCAGCCGGCGGACTGACGTGAGGTAGAGGCGGGCGATCGGTCCCCCCGTCGAGGTCCGGAACCGGAGGAGGCGGACAGCGGTGGAGCTCGAGTACAACTTGACGAACGCTCTCGCGTACAGATCGGTCTCTGCGGTCGGCCAAACGGCTCGGGCCCATGCGTTCGAGGTGCCGTTGTTCCCGGCCGCCCGGATGCCCGACCTGGCGTCGCCTGTCTCGATCACGAGGCCCGCGCTCGCCGACCATGCCGCGAAGCTCCCGGACTCGAACCCGTCCGCGAACAGGGTCGCGGCCCCCGCGTCTACGGGGACGGCGATCATCCCGAGCCCGATCATCGCGACGACGAACCGTTTCATGACGACCCTCCCCCCGGGGACTATCCGCGTCCCGGGCCTCTCCGGTCAAGCCGGCGCTCGGCTGTTGTCGGCGCTACCGATCACGCGAGCCGAAGCGCGAGGCGCGCCCCTCCGGATCCTCTGAAAGGGACAGGGCTGTCCGTCCAGACGGCTGCGAGAGTCCCTCGTATCGCAAGCACGAGAACTTGTGATCTTGAACCATCGCCCGTCGTCTGTAGAGACCCGGAGGCCGATACTGAGTCGAGATGTGCGCGATTCGAGTAGTCGATGGGTAGGCGAGCTAACGGAAAGAACTCGGAATCCGCCCCAGTAACGGATGGGTCGACCAGGAGACTTCTGACGGTCTGGCGTGCCGTTGTAGTAGGACTGGTTTGTGTGATCCTGTTTGGGGTCGTCTCGTCGTGCTGCAGCTCGCGCGACTAGGCGATCCGGCGGACCCCGACGGACTGTCTATCGACAACCGAACGGATCAAGAGCTGCTTGTATACGGAGTCGTTCGCGAGGGGGGAACCAGTTCCGAGGTGACGGACGAGGTGCTCCGAGCCGACGTCCCACCCGGCACCCTTGTGGTGACGGACATGGTCTGTGGGCATCCCGAGCTCGTGGCAAGGACTGAGGGCGGAGTAGAAGTCGCAAGGCGGGTATCCACGGGGTGCGATGAAGGTCCCTGGATCATCGAGGACTTGCCCTGACCGGGTGAGCGGACCTTCCTGTGCCGTGACCTAGGAGCGGTACTACGACACCTCCGCAAGCTTCGCGTATCTGAAGCACGACGCTACGTGATCGTTCACCATGCCGGTGGCCTGCATGAACGCGTAGCAGACCGTGGGACCGACGAAGCGGAAGCCGCGCTTCTTGAGGTCCTTGCTCATCGCGCGGGATCTATCGGTCTCCGCGGGGATCTCTGAGAGTCGGCGCCATCGGTTGACGAGAGGCTTGCCGTCGACGAACGACCACAGGTACGCGTCGAGTGAACCCAGCTCCTTCTGCACCGCGAGCGTCGCACGGGCGTTCGCCACGGTCGACTCGACCTTCAGCCGGTTGCGGACGATCGACGGATCCTGCAACAACCGCTCGATCTTGCGCCGGTCGAACCGTGCCACCTTCGCGGGGTCGAAGCCGGCGAACGCCTTCCGGTAGCCCTCGCGCTTGTGCAGGATCGTGGACCACGACAGCCCCGCCTGCGCCCCTTCGAGCGTGAGCATCTCGAACAGGTGGCGATCGTCGTGCGACGGCACGCCCCATTCCTCGTCGTGATACGCGAGGTAGGCGGGTCGCCCTCAGGCGCCCACTCGCACCGCACGGGGTTCACAGGCCCGTGCCGGTGAGCAGGTCTTCGGCCCGCTCGATCCCCTTCATGGTGTGCTCGATGTCGAACCCGAACCCGTACCGGATGCCCTTGCCCAGCCCGAACATGTCGCCGGGCACGAGCAGCACCGATCGCTCCTCGCGTATCCGATCACCAGGGCCGTCGAGCGGATCGGCAGGTCGTACTTCACGTAGGCGATCGCGCCGGCGACGGGCCTCACGTACGTGAACACGTCGTCGTGTGCGCCTATCCACGTCTCGATGTGCGGCAGGTTCGCGCGGATGATCGCGCGGGTGCGCGCGAAGATGTTCTCGCGGACCTCCGGCTGCATGGCGAACGCGCACAGCCGGTCCGAGATCGCACCGGGGCGAGCGTGGTGTAGTCGTGCCTGACCCACGTCTCGGCGATCAGTTCCGGCGGGCCGAGCGTCCATCCGATCCGAAGTCCGGGCATCCCGAACGCCTTCGACAGGCCGCTCGTGACGACGACCTTGTCGTAGCGACCCCAGAACGTGGGCGACGCCTGGTCGGCGTCGACCTCGGCGCCGCGGTAGATCTCGTCGGAGACGATCCATGCCCCAGCGCGGTCGGCCGCCGCGATCACGGCGTCCATCTCGTCGTCGGTCAGGACATGTCCCGTCGGATTGTTCGGGTTGCAGATCATCACGGCCTTGGTCTTCTTCGTGACGGCGCGATCCAGCTCGTCCAGGTCGAGCTGCCACCGTCCGTCTCGGAGCTTCAGCCGGAACCTGTCCGACGCCTTCCCGTAGTGGCGGCCCAAGCCCCAGCCCTGCATGTAGTTCGGGACCATGAACGCCAGGCGATCGTCGCGATCGAGCAGCGTCCAGAGCGTCAGGTGGTTCGCCTCGGAGCCACCGGTCGTGAGCGAGACGTTCTCGATGGTCGCGCCCGGGTACCAGGCCGCGATGTTGGCCCTGGACTCGTACGAGCCCTCCGAGAGGGGATAGCCGAGCGCGGTTGCCAGGAACTCCTCGGCGTCGGCGACCGGCCCCAGCAGGTCTCGGATGGTCATGGGGGTGACGCCCGACTCCGAAAGGTCGTGATCGACCAGGTGCCAGTACTGGGACTGCATCCGCTCCATCTCGAAGAGATCGATATCCATGGGAACCTCCTAGCTCGCGTCTCGCGAACCTAGCACCTCGTCCAGACACCCGGCGACGAACCGTCCGCCTCGGGGTAGGCTCGCCGGCATGCGATTCCAACGGACCGTGCGGATCCTGCGCGAGGCAGATGTGCGCGCGTCCCTCGACATGGCAGCTTGCATCGAGGCGTGCGATCGAGCGTTCGCCGCGTACTCCTTGGGCGGAGCCGCGAAGCCCAGCGTTATCCAACTGAACGTCCCCGAGCGCCAAGGCGAGGTCCACGTGAAGGCCGGTCACCTGCACGGCGAGCCGTTCTACGCGGTGAAGGTGGCATCTGGGTTCCCGCGCAACGTCGAGCTGGGTTTGCCCGCGAGCGACGGGATGCTGATCGTTTTCGATGCGGAGAATGGCCAACCTGCGGCGTTCCTGCTGGATAACGGCTACATCACCGACCTGAGAACGGGCGCGGCGGGAGGCGTGGCCGCCAAGCACCTTGCACCCGAGAAGGTATGGACGGTGGCGGTGATCGGAACAGGTGTGCAGGCCCGCTACCAGCTCGACGCGCTTTCGCTGGTTAGGCCGGGGTTCACGCAGGTGCGGGTCTGGGGTCGCGATGAAGCGGAAGGCCACTCTGCTGGTGACGGAGCTTCAACAACGCCCCGGCCTCCCCGAAGGGTGCGGGTTCGAGGTGGCCGCGTCGGTCGACGCGGCGGTTCACGACGCGGACGTCGTGATCACATGTACGGCGAGTCAGACCGCACTGGTCAGGGGGGAGTGGCTGAAGCTCGGCGCCCACGTAACCGCCGTCGGTTCGGACGCAGCCGACAAGCAGGAGCTGGATCCGTCGTTACCCGCCCGTGCCGACCTGCTGGTCGTGGACAGCCGCGAGCAGTGCGCCCAGATCGGCGAGCTTCATCACGCCCTGGCCTCCGGCCTGATCGATGAGCAGAAGGCAGTGGAGCTGGGCGAGGTCTGCGCGCTCACGCATCCCGGCCGAACGTCGCCCAGCCAGCTCACGGTCTGTGACCTGACCGGTGTGGGCGTGCTGGACGTGGCTGCCGCCAACGTCGTGATGGCGAACGCCGGCGATCGCGGTGACCTGATCGAGCTGTGAGGTCGAACTAGACGGACGCGCCTGTCAGCGCCGCCAGCACCTCGTCGTGAACGAGCCCGTTGGACGTGACCAGGCTCCCACCGTGACGGGGTGACGAGCCGTCGACCTGGGTCAGGCGGCCGCCGGCCTCCTCCACGATCACGATGAGCGGCGCGAGATCCCACTCCGATAGCTGGGGCTCGATCATGGCGACGGCGGCTCCCCGCGCCACCAACATGTGGCCCCAGAAGTCGCCGAACCCCCGGTTGCGCTGGGCGCCGGCCACCAGCCGCATGAACCGGTCGTGCTGCGGCGTCCCGATCCACGCCTCCACGTCGCCGAACACGACCATGCCGTCCGCGATCCGGTCCGCGGGCGAGACACGCATCGGCTCGCCGTTCCATGTGGCTCCCATGCCCCGGACCGCCGCGTAGCGCTCGCCGATCGCGGGAGCGTTGACCAGACCCAGGACGTACTCGCCTTCCACCTTCAGCGCTAACAGGTTCGCCCAGATCTGGATCCCGGCCGCGTAGTTGCGCGTGCCGTCGATCGGATCGACGATCCACATCCTGTCGGACGCGCCCTCTACGCCGCCCTCCTCGCCCCGGACCGCATCGTCGGGGAACCGGGCACCGATCTCCCCGCGGATCATGGCTTCCACGGCGATATCCGCCTCGGTCACGGGGGAGGAGTCGGGCTTCCAGGTGACCTTGGGGTCGTTGCGGAAGTACGAGAGCGCCATCTCGCCGGCGCGGTCGGCCAGATCGTTGGCGAACGCGAGTTCCTCCTCGTACATGCGGCGCAACCATACCGAACGGTCCGGGGCGCAACGGCCGTGGTCGGCTAGGCTGGACCGACATGGAGACGACCGTTGAGAGCACCGCGAAGCATACGGTGAAGCTCACGATCGAGGTTCCTGTGGACGAGTTCACGAAGGACCTCGATCGTGCGTACCGGAGCATCGCCAACCAGGTGAAGATCCCCGGGTTCCGCAAGGGAAAGGCCCCGAAGAAGATCATCGACGCCCAGATCGGGCGCGACGTGGTGCGCGAGGAGTTCCTGTCCAACTCCGTACCCGTGTACTTCCGCGACGCGGTCCGTGGAGAGGACCTTGCCCCCATCAGCGACCCCGACATCGCGCTCGAGCAGGTGGAGGACGACAAGCCGTTGATCTTCACGGCGACCGTCGAGGTCCGACCTCGCCTGGAGCTGGCGCCCGATGACTACCGTGGCTTGAAGGTCGAGCGACCGGACACGTCCGTGACCGAACGGGAGATCGACGATTGGATCGAGCGACTACGCGAGCGCTTCGCGGAGCTCGAGCCCGTGGAGCGGCCTGCACAAGACGGTGACTTCGTCACCATCGATATCCGCGCCACCGTTCACGAGGAGGAGGTCGCCGAGGTCACGCGCACCGACTACCTCTACTTCGTGAGCTCCGCCGAGTTCGGACCGAAGCTTGATGGGGAGCTGGCTGGCAAGCGCTCGGGAGACATCGTGAAGTTCAATGATGCGCTCCCGGAGCGGTTCGGTGAGGAGCTGAGCGGCGCCGAGGTGAGCTTCCAGGTCCTGGTGAAGGACGTGAAGGCCCGCAGGCTGCCCGATGCCGACGACGACTTCGCCAAGACCGCCTCAGAGTTCGACACGCTCGATCAGCTGCGAGACGACCTGCGGGAGCGCCTGGGTGAGCTGAAGGAGAAGGAAGCCCACGGCGTGCTCCGCGATCGGGCCCTGCAGGCCATGATCGACACGGTCGAGGTCGAGCTGCCGGACTCCCTGATCGAAGAAGAGACCGAGCACCGTGTGGCGCACGCGAAGGAACGAGCCGAAAGCGCTGGTGTGAGCTTGGAGCAGGTCTTGGAGGCACAAGGCTGGGACGAGGCTCGACTGCGCGAGGATTCGCGTGACCACGCGATCCGCGCCATCAAGTCTGACCTGGTACTTGAAGGCATCGCCCGCGCCGAGCACCTGGAGGTGACCGCCGAGGAGATCGGCACAGAGATATCTGTTCTGGCGCAGACCTACGGGCGCGAACCGAAGGAGGTTGCGAAAGCCCTGGAGCGAAGTGGACAGATGGTGACCCTCGCCGGGGATATCATCAGGGGGAAAGCACTCGACCTCCTGGTCGAGCATGCCGATATCACAGACGAGAGCCCGACCGAGGAGTCGACCGATCCGGTCGACGAGCCGGACACCGAGACAACGTCGGAGGAGAGCACATGAGCGACATGAAGAACTACCTCGTGCCCGTGGTGGTCGAGCAGACCAGCCGCGGGGAGCGTTCGTTCGACATCTACTCGCGCCTGCTGAAGGAGCGGATCGTGTTCTTGGGGACGCCGATCGACGACCAGGTCGGCAACCTGATCATGGCGCAGCTGCTGCATCTGGAGTCCGACGACCCGGACAAGGACATCCACCTGTACATCAACTCGCCGGGTGGAGACATCACGACGTTGTTCGCGATCTACGACACCATGCAGTACATCAAGCCCGACGTGTCGACGATCGTGATGGGACAGGCGGCCTCTGCCGCCGCCGTGCTTCTTCTCGCCGGCGCCCATGGCAAGCGGTTCGCCCTGCCGCACGCGCGCGTGCTGCTTCACCAGCCACACGGTGGCGCGCAGGGTCAGGCCGTCGACATCGAGATCCAGGCGAAGGAGATCACCCGGTACCGCAAGCTGCTCGAGCAGTTGATCTCCGAGCACACCGGGCAGCCACTCGAGAAGGTCAGCAAGGACACGGACCGCGATTACATCCTCACGGCCGATGAGGCGAAGGACTACGGCGTCATCGACGAGATCATCACCAGCAGAGGTATCTCGGTTGAGCTGGCGGCCGCGGCGGCCGGCGGGGCGTAAGATTCCTCGGTCGGCCGGGCTCGGATGAGCTCGGTCGTTCCGATACAGGAGGACAGGGGCTGATGGCGAAGTTCGGAGACTCGGACCTGCTGAAGTGCTCCTTCTGCGGGAAGAGCCAGAAGCAGGTGAAGAAGTTGATCGCCGGTCCCGGCGTGTACATCTGCGACGAGTGCATCGACCTCTGCAACGAGATCATCGAAGAGGAGCTATCCGAGACCTCCGAGCTCAAGCTCGACGACCTCCCCAAGCCCCAGGAGATCTACGCGTTCCTGGACGAGTACGTGGTCGGCCAAGACACCTCGAAGAAAGTGCTGTCCGTCGCGGTCTACAACCACTACAAGCGGATCCAGGTCGGACAGAAGGACTCCGAGGTTGAGCTCCAGAAGTCGAACATCATGATCTTGGGTCCAACCGGCTGCGGGAAGACCTACCTGGCGCAGACTCTCGCCCGCATGCTGAACGTGCCTTTCGCGATCGCCGACGCCACCGCGTTGACCGAGGCCGGATACGTGGGCGAGGACGTCGAGAACATCTTGCTGAAGCTGATCCAGGCGGCCGATTACGACGTGAAGAAAGCAGAGACCGGCATCATCTACATCGACGAGATCGACAAGATCGCCCGCAAGTCCGAGAACCCGTCGATCACCCGCGACGTCAGCGGCGAAGGTGTGCAGCAGGCGCTGCTGAAGATCCTGGAGGGCACCACGGCCTCCGTGCCACCCCAGGGTGGTCGCAAGCATCCGCACCAGGAGTTCATCCAGGTCGACACCACCAACATGCTGTTCATCTGCGGCGGGGCGTTCGCGGGCCTGGACAAGATCATCGAGAGCCGGATCGGCAAGAAGGGCGTTGGCTTCGGCGCCGACATCCGCCGGGCGGCCGAGAAGGACATGGGCGAGATCTTGGGCAAGGTGCTCCCCGAGGACCTCCTCAAGTACGGGTTGATCCCCGAGTTCGTGGGGCGCCTGCCGGTGATCACCAGCGTCAACAACCTGGACGAGAGCTCCCTGGTCGACATCCTCACCAAGCCGAAGAACGCACTCGTGAAGCAGTACCAGCGGTTCTTCGAATTCGATGGCGTGGAGCTCGAGTTCACCGAGGAGTCCCTGCAGGCGATCGCCGAGCAGGCGATCCTGCGCGGGACGGGCGCGCGCGGCCTGCGCGCGATCATGGAAGAGGTCCTGCTGAACGTGATGTACGAGTTGCCCTCGCGCGAGGACGTAACGAAGTGCCTGGTGGACCGCGACGTCGTGCTCACTGGGGTGAACCCGACGCTGGTCCCGCGAACGGGTTCGAAGAAGCGCTCTCGCGGCGACGAGCCGCGCGAACGCACCGCGTGACCCTCCGCCGTTCGCTTGGCCTCCTGACGCTGCTGCAGCTCGTACTTGTCGCGTGCGCCAACGATGGCGGGGCATCCGGCGGCGAGAGTCACGACCCGGCCGACCTGACCGGCGTCACGTGGCAGCTCGATGGGTCGTCGATCGCGTCGCTGGTGAGCGACCCACCCCAGGCGGTGGTCACGCTCGAGTTCGCGGATGGACAGGCTGGAGGAAGGGCCGCCTGCAACAGCTATGGGGGCGCTTACCAGGCGGGGGACGATGGATCGCTCTCCTTCGAGATGTTCGCCGTGACCGAGATGGCGTGCGACGAGCCGCTGATGGCGTTGGAGAGCGCCTACCTGGCGGCGCTCGGACAGGTGACCGGGTTCGGCGTGGAGGGAAACCTGGCGCTCACCGGCGGGGACGTCGCGCTGAAGTTCGGCGTGGTGGTGCCGCCCGAGCCTCTTCCGCTCGTGGGCACGACCTGGACGCTCACCACGATCGCCTCGGGCGACGCGGTCTCGAGCACGATCGCAGGCACCGAGGTCACCGCGGTGTTCGACGATACCGAATCGTCGGTCTCAGGTTCAGCAGGGTGCAATCGTTACGCGGGCACTTATGCCAACGGGGGAGGGACACTGGCTTTCTCAGCTCTCGCGATCACCAAGATGATGTGCGCCGAGGATGTGATGGCGCAGGAGTCTGGATTCCTGGCGTCCATGGAGCAGGTTGCCGCATCCGCGATCGAGGGGACCCAGTTGTCGTTGTTCGACAGCGCCGGCGCCCTCTTACTCGCATTCGATGGCCAGGTGTGATCGAGGCTAGGGTTCCGACCTTCGTTTCGTAGACTCGCGCCATGCCGGACCAGGCCGCGCCAGAGATGTCGACCCAGTACGACCACGCCGAGGTCGAACCGCGCTGGGCCGAGGCCTGGGTGGAGCGCGGGTACTTCCGCGCTGAGGTGGATGCCACCCGCGAGCCGTACTGCATCGTGATCCCGCCGCCCAACGTCACGGGGCGACTCCACGTGGGACACGCGCTCGGACGCACGATCGAGGACACGCTGATCCGCCGGGCCCGCATGCAAGGCAAGGCGGTGCTCTGGCTCTTCGGCATGGACCACGCCGGCATCGCCACCCAGGTGGTCGTGGAGCGGGCTCTTCGCAAGGAAGGGATCGATCGCCGCGATCTGGGCCGAGAGGCATTCATCGAACGGGTCTGGGAGTGGAAGGAGCAGTACGGAGGCGAGATCGTCGGCCAGATCAAGCGGATGGGTGCTTCGTGTGATTGGTCCCGCGAGCGGTTCACCATGGACGAGGGGTTGTCGCGCGCGGTGCGCGAGGCGTTCGTGCGGTGGTACGAGGACGATCTGATCTACCGAGGCGAGCGGCTGGTCAACTGGTGCCCCACCGACCAGACCGGCCTGTCGGACTCCGAGGTCGAGCACCAGGACGTCGAGGGCGAGCTGGTCACGTTCAGCTATCCGCTCACCGATGGCTCGGGGCATGTCGACGTCGCCACGACACGGGTCGAGACCATGCTCGGAGACACGGGGATCGCGGTGCACCCGGGGGACGAGCGGTACCGCACGTTGGTCGGGTCGACGGTGCGCCATCCCTTCGACGGGCGAGACATCCCGATCGTCGCCGATGAGACCGTCGATCCGTCGTTCGGAACCGGGGCCGTCAAGGTGACGCCGGCGCACGACCCGAACGACTTCGAGATCGCACAACGCGCCGGGCTCCCGTTGATCAACATCTTCCGCGCGGATGCGACCGTGAACGAGAACGCCGCCGAGGAGTTCTACGGGCTCGGCCGATACGACGCGCGCCTGGCGGTCCGCGAGGCGTTGGAGAAGCTCGATCTCCTGGTGAAAGAGGAACGGCCCTACGTTCACTCGGTCGGGCACTGCTACCGGTGTCACAGTGAGATCGAGCCGTGGATCTCCGGCTTGCAGTGGTTCGTGGCGGTCGACCGCCTGAAGGAGCCGGCCAAGCAGGCGGCCCTCGACGGCCGGGTGCGGTTCGCGCCCGAGCGTTGGCAGAAGGCGTTCGTCTCGTGGTTGGACAACCTCCGAGACTGGAACGTCTCTCGCCAGCTGTGGTGGGGGCATCGCATCCCGGCTTGGTATTGCACGGACGGCCACGTCACGGTGGCGAGGGAAGACCCCGACGCGTGCTCCACATGCGGTTCCGCGCAGATCGAGCAGGACCCCGACGTGTTGGACACATGGTTCTCGTCGCAGCTATGGCCGTTCTCAACGCTCGGATGGCCCGACGACACGGAGGACGTCCGGTTCTTCTACCCCAATAGCGTGCTGGTCACAGGCTACGAGATCCTCTACCTCTGGGTGGCGCGGATGATCATGTCGGGACTCTCGCTGATGGGAGACGTCCCGTTCCGCGACACCGTGATCCACGGACTGGTGCGCGACGGACACGGGCGCAAGATGTCCAAGTCGTTAGGCAACGTGATCGACCCGATCGAGATGATCGATCTCTACGGTGCCGATGCCCTGAGGTTCTCGCTCGCCCGGTCGGCCACGGGCGGCCAGCAGGACATCCCGCTTTCGGTCGAGGCGATCGAGGGTGGGCGCAACTTCGCGAACAAGATCTGGAACGCCTCGCGGCTGGTGCTCGGCGCTTTCTCCGGTGGCGAGCCGGCGCTTCCGCCGAAGGATCGCTTCACGCTCACCGATCGCTGGTTGCTCTCAAGGCACCAGGCCTGCCTGGTCGAGGTAGATGCCCTTCTGGACCGGTACCAGTTCGCGGATGCGGCTCAAACGATCTATCGATTCTTGTGGTCTGAGTTCTGTGACTGGGGATTGGAGATGCAGAAGGGCCGGCTGGACGGCTCGGATCAGGACCGGGACGACGCGGCCCAGGTCTTGGCCTGGGTGCTGGAGCGGACGCTCAGGATCCTGCATCCCACCATGCCGTTCATCACCGAAGAGATCTGGCAACGCTTCGGTCTGGGGGAGTCGATCGCCATCTCCTCGTGGCCGGCGCCCAGCCCCGAGAACGCCGACGTCGAGGCCGAGACCTCGTTCGGGGTGGTGCAGGGGATCATCAGCGCGGTGCGGCAGTTCCGGTCGATTCACGGGATATCGCCGAAGGAGCGGTTCGAGGCGAGGGTGGGCGTTCTGCCCGGCGTCCGCGGCGCAGTCGAGGGGCTGTCGGAGCGTATCGAGAGACTCGCCGGCACCTCGCCCCTGCACGTCGTGGACGTGGCCGAGGGTAAGCGCGCGGGGTGGATCTCCCTGCCTATCGGTGAGGGGTTCGTCAACCTGCCGCCGGGGTTGTTCGACGCGCAGGCGGAGGTATCGCGATTGTCGAAACAGCTCGCCGAGATCAGCACCCAGCTCGCCCGAACGACCTCCAAGTTGGGAAACGCGGGTTTCCTGGCCAAGGCGGCTCCGGAGGTCGTGGCTCAGGAGCACGAGAAGCGAGCGAGGCTCACCGCGCAGCTCGGCGAGCTCGAGGCGGCGCTCTCCGAGCTGGAGGTTTAGGCCGTGAACTTCGGGGAGGCCCTGGCCGAGCTGGACGGCCGGCGTGAAAGCCGCATGGTGCCCGACCTCTCACGGATCCTCGCGCTCGCCACGTTGCTCTCCGACCCGCAACTGACCTACCCCACGATCCATGTCTCGGGCACGAACGGGAAGGGAACCGCGGCGCGGATCGCGACCGAGTTGGCCTGCGCGCACGGTCTCACGACCGGCCTCTACACCTCGCCTCATCTGCTGAGCGTGTGCGAGCGCCTCTCCGTGTGCGGCGTCGACATCACCGAGGCGGAGTTCGCCGATGAATACGAGCACCTGCTGCCGTTCCTACTGATGGTCGACGCTCAGAGCGACGAACAGGTCACGTACTTCGAGGCTCTCACCGCGTTGGCGTACCTGTGGTTCGCCGACAAGCCGGTCGCCCTGGGCGTCTTCGAGGTCGGTATGGGTGGGACCTGGGACGCGACCAACCTGGTTTCCGGCAACGTGGCCGTCCTCACGCCGATCGCGCTCGATCATCCGGAGCTCGGCTCGACCGTCACGGAGGTCGCCACCGAGAAGGCTGGCATCATCAAGGAGGGCAACGTCGCCGTTTCGCGCGAACAGGACGACGAGGCGTTGCTGGTTATCGAGGCGAGGTGCGACGAGGTCGGCGCGAAGCTCATGCTCGAGTATCGCGACTTCGAGATCGAGGAGCGCCTTCAAGCGCTCGGCGGCCAATCGCTTCGGGTTCGCGGGCTGCGCGCGACCTACGACGACATCTTCCTGCCCATGTTCGGCGAGCACGCCGCGCAGAACGCAGCGGCGGCCATAGCAGCGGTCGAGTCGCTGTTGGATCAGCCGCTCGACGAGGCCGCCACCCGCCAGGCGCTCGCCAACGTTCGGTGGCCGGGACGGATGGAGCTCGTCGGACGGCACCCTGCGATCCTCCTCGACGGGGCACACAACCCCGCCGCCGCCGAGGCGCTCGCGATAGCCCTCCGGGAGTCCTTCACCTGGGAGCGGCTCCACATGGTGATCGCGGTGTCGGGCGGCAAGGACCTGGACGGCATCGTTCGACCGCTGGCACCGCTAGCCGATATCGCCTATGCGGCAAGGAACGCGAGCGATCGGAGCGGCGAAGCGATCCAGATCGCCGGCCGGTTGAGCGCCGAAGGCAAACCTGTAGAGGCGTTCGGCTCGGTGGCAGAAGCGCTCGAAGCCGCGCGCGCTGCCGCCGCTGCCGACGACCTCATCCTGGTGACGGGCTCTCTCTATACTGTCGCGGACGCGCGCCGGGCGCTGGGGGAGAACACCTGACGATGGTCACCGAATCGACGCTCTTGATCGTGAAGCCCGACGGCGTTCGCCGCGGCTTGGTGGGTGAGGTGCTCCGCCGCGTCGAAGCCAAGGGCCTCTCCATCGAGTCGATGCGGCTGATGACGATCGACCGTGGGACGGCGGAGCGGCACTACGGCGAGCACGTCGACAAGCCGTTCTTCGGCGAGCTGGTCGACTTCATCACGAGCGGTCCGGTGGTCGTCGCCAAGATCACCGGCGAGCAAGCGATCACCGCGTGGCGAACGCTGATGGGGCCGACCGACCCGATCGAGGCGGCCCCGGGGTCCATCCGCGGGGACTTCGCGACCGTGATCGGCGAGAACATCGCGCACGGCAGCGACTCGCCGGCCTCGGCCGAGCGCGAGCTGGGCTTGTTCTTCCCTGAGGGTTGACGAGCACCGTGCCCGGCCTCGCCGAGGCGTTCGATCGGATCGGCGCAGCGCTCGAGCAGCACCTCCCCGTGTCGCACGCGGCCGGTGCCGCGATCGCCGTCACCGACCGTCATGAGACGCTCGGCGTGGTGGTGCGCGGGTTCGCCGACGTCGCGAGCGGAGCACCCGTTCGGCCCGAGACCCGGTTCATGATCGGCTCGATCTCGAAGGGATTCGCGGCCATGATCGCCATGCAGGAGGTGGAGGCGGGCAACCTCGACCTCCACGTCTCGGTGAACGAGCTGCTCCCTTGGTTGGAGCTGCCGGAGCCGTTCGGCCCGATCACCATGCACCACCTGCTGACGCATACCGGCGGCCTGGCGACCGGGACGGAGGACGCGCCCACCGGCCTGGGAGCCGCCGTGCGCTTGCGCGATGTCCCTCCGACGTTCCCTCCGGGGGAGCGCTTCTGGTATTCGAACGACGGATACAAGCTGGTCGGGCTGGTGCTGGAGACGGTCACAGAGACCCGTATCCATAGATTGCTGCGTGAACGGATCTTGGGCCCGCTCGAGATGACAGGGACGGTGGCGGCGATCGTCGATGGCATCCGGACCGACCTGGCGACCGGCTACGAGCCGATGTTTACCGACCGTCCCGCGCAGCTGCGCCACCCCCTCGTCCCGGCGATCTTCACCGTCTCCAACACTGCCGATGGCAGCATCGTCTCGAACGTCGTGGACATGGCGGCCTACGCGCGTGTGTTGCTGAACAGGGGTCGAGGTCCGCAGGGTGAGATCCTCTCCGAGGCGATGTTCACACGGCTGACATCACCTGTGGTCGAGCAACCGGAGGATCCGGGGACGTTCTACGCGTACGGCCTGGACATCGGCGAGGACGAACATGGTCCCTGGATAGGTCACGGCGGCGGCATGGTCGGCTACACGGGATACCTCGCCGTCGAACCCAGCACAGGAGTCGGCATCGTGATCCTTCAGAACGGTGGAGGTTCCAAAGTCGGGATCGTCAGGACAGCGCTGGACGCCGTCCGCGCGTGCCTCCGCGGTGAGGCGCCGATCTCGTCCTGGTCTCCGCCGCCGGCGACGTCGATCCCCGACGCATCTGCGTTCACCGGCGACTACCGATCGGAGAAGGGCGATTCGCTCAGCGTTCGCGAGGAGGGTGACGGGCTCAGCGTGATGTTGGCGGAGGCCCGCGCCCGTCTAGAACGCGATCCGCTACAGGAACCTGGTGACACGTTCGTGGTGGTGCACGCGGAGCTCGAGCTGTTCGCGCTGCGGTTCGGTCGGGACGCGGAGGGCCGAGTGATGGAGGCCTTCCACGGGAACACGTGGTTCAGGGGTGATCGGTACACAGGCGACGAGCCGGCGCCTCCGCCGGAGGCGTGGCAGGCCTACAGCGGCCTGTACCGGAACGACGATCCATGGTGCCCGACGCTTCGGGTCGTCCTTCGCAAGGGCCGCCTGGCGCTGCAGTGGCCGGTGGAACTCTCGGATGAAGGGGGCGAAGTGGAGCTCCTGCCGCTCGGAGACGGGTGGTTCGCGGTCGGCGAGGCGTGGCAGCCGCGCCGGGTCCGCTTCGACCGGATCGTGGAAGGCAGGGCCGTGATAGCCGAGTTCAACGGCGGCCGCTGGTATCGCTCGTTCGAAGACTAGTCTGAGTCAGACTAGATTCGAGCGGGTGGCGTGAAGTAGACGGTTGGTGTTCCCCCTTCGGGGATCGCGAACAACCCACGATCGTCGCTCGAGAAAGCGAGCGACTCACCGGGTCCGGCGGGGGCGCGACATGGTGATCGGGACAACGTGGTCGCCACCCGATGATCGGAGCTCCACGGGTAGATGTAGCCGCCGCCAGACTTGACGACGATGCCTTCCGGGCCCAGATCGGCGGCCGTGACCCTGTTCAACGGGAGCTGTGCGATGCGGCGGAGGACCGCGGTATCGCCATCGCGCAGATGGTCGACGGGGGCCTTGAAGACCAGCGAGATCCCCTGGGCCTTGGTGAAGACGAACAGCTTCTTCCGGGATCCGTCGACGACCATGGCCTCAGCGTTTCGCGAGACGCCGTCGTGGTAGGTGAGCGTCAGTAGGCGAGCCCTGGCGGACGTAGCTGAGAGCTTGGGCTCCTTGAACCAGTAGACGCGGATCGACGAGCGCACCGCAGCGTTGTCACCTATGTCGGCGAGCCACAGCCGGCGCCGGGTGAGTGCGATGTCCTCCCAGTCGCGGTTGTCTGCGTTCGCGATGTGCACCTGCGCACGCATCGCCCCTGAGCTGTCGATCGCGTAGATGGTCTCGGGATTGCCCGAATCCTCCTCGATCCACAGCACGGGATCCCTTCGACTGGCCACGACGCCGGAAACCTCGTTGATGCCGTCTATCGCCACGCTCCCGACGGAATCGACCGCGCCGTAGCCGAGGCAGGGCTCGATGCCTCGGGCGCGAGCCGGCGTATCGGCGATAGCCAAGGCCGTCAGCAACGCGACGATCATGCAGCCAGTCTTGATCGCTACCTCCTGGTGGTTCCCCGCCCCTCAGGCGGTCTTGCGGAACGCGACGCAGGTGTTGTGTCCACCGAAGCCGAACGAGTTGGATAGTGCGAGCGTCACGTCCAGCTCGCGCGCATGGTTCGGCGTGACGTCGAGCTCGATCTCGGGGTCGGGTTCCGTGTGGTGGATCGTCGGCGGGATGACCCCGTGCGCGATAGCTAGGGCGCACACCGCGCCCTCGACCGCCCCGGCCGCCCCCATCTGATGTCCGGTCATCGACTTGGTGGATGAGACAGCCACGGTCCGGGCATGTTCGCCGAGAACGGCCGAGATCGCGGCGGATTCGGACGCGTCGTTCAACGGCGTCGACGTCCCGTGCGCGTTGATGTAGGTGACCTCGCCGGGCTCGGCGCCCGCGTCTGCCAACGCCCACTTCATCGCGAGCGCCGCGCCCGAGCCCTTGGGGTCCGGAGCCGTGATGTGGAAGGCGTCGTCGCTGGCGCCGGCTCCGGCGACCTCGCAGTAGATCCGCGCGCCACGCGCCAAGGCATGCTCCTCGGTCTCCATGATCAACGCGCACGCGCCCTCCGACAGGACGAAGCCGTCGCGCTTGGCATCGAACGGCCGGGAGGCCGACTCGGGATCCGGATTCTTCGTGAGCGCAGTCATCTGCGCGAACGCCGCCACGGTGAGCGGCATGGTGGCCGACTCAGAACCGCCGGCGATGCACAGGTCCAGCACGCCGTCCCGCAACAGTCTCATCGCCTCGAAGATGGCGTGGTTGCTGGACGAGCAAGCCGAGATCGTGGCGAAGTTCGCGCCGGTCAGGCCGAACACCATGGCGATATGTCCCGCAGGAGCGTTCGCCATGAGCATGGGAACCATGAACGGCGAGACGCGGCCGGGACCTCTGTTCAACAACACGTCGTACTGGGTGAGCAGGGTCTCGATGCCCCCGATACCGGTCCCGAAGATCACCCCACCGCGCTCGGAGACGACATCGGGATCGCCGGCGTCCTCCCAGGCTAGTTTGGCCGCGGCCACGCCGAACTGCGTGAACCGATCCGTGCGGCGGGCTTGCTTCAGATCCAGGAAGTCGAGGGGGTCGAAGCCATCGACCTCGCCGGCTACGGTGACGGACAGATCGTCGATCGGGAAGCGCGTTATCGTGCGGACCCCGTTGCGACCAGAGGTCATCCCCGTCCAGAAGTCGTCCAGACCGATGCCGACCGGTGTGACGGGGCCGATCCCGGTGATGACGATCTTGCTGCGGGGTTCGGTCACGGGACTCCTAGGACATCCCCAGCTTGGACGCCACCATGTCGACGGCTTGGCCGACGGTCTTAACGCTCTCCATCTCGTCTTCGGGGATCTCGATGCTCCACTCTTCCTCGAGCGCGAGCACGGCCTCCACCAGGTCGAGCGAGTCGGCGTTCAGGTCCTCGGCGAACCGGGCATCAGGGACCACCTGTGCCTCGTCGACCGCCAGCTGCTCAGCGAGCACCTTCTTGACCCGCGCCTCGATCTCCGAACGATCCATCCAAGCCCTCCTTGGTTCCCGTTGTCGTCGCAGGAGACTAGTCTGCCGACCCCCGCCCCGACTACGCCGATAGGCCGCCGTCCACAGGGATCACCGCGCCGTTCACGTAAGAAGCCTCGTCCGACAGCAGGAAGCGCACGACCGACGACACCTCCTGGTGCGTGGCGGTGCGGCCGACGGGGGTGCGATCCACGTAGTACGCAACGGCGTCGTCGTTGAGGTGTGAGGTCATCTCGGTGTCTACGAGCCCCGGGCACACCGCGTTCACCGTGATCCCCCGCGCACCCACCTCGCGGGCGAGCGACTTGGTGAGGCCGACCAGCGCCGTCTTGGAGGCGGCGTACACGGTCTGGCCGGCGTTGCCGCGGAGCGCCACGGCCGACGACATGTTCACGATGCGGCCGAACCTAGCTCGGAGCATGCCGCGGAGCGCCGCCTGGGTGCACAGGAAGGATCCCCGGACGTTGGTATCCATGACGCGGTCGTAGGTCTCCATGGAGTACTTGATGAGCAGACCGTCCTGGGAGAACCCCGCGTTGTTGACCAGCCCGGTGACGGCGCCGAGCTCCTCCGATACCCGGCGGAACGCCTCTTGTACGCTCGATCCGTCGGTGGTGTCCAGGAAGACGGCGAGCCCTGGTCTCCCCGCGGCTTCGAGCGCCTCGACGGTCTCCTTGGCGTCAGCCTCGTTCGATCTGTAGCCCACCGCGACGGTCCAGCCGCCCTCAGCCAGAGCGATGGCGCACGCCCGACCTAATCCGCGCGAGGCTCCGGTCACGACCGCCACGTGGCGCGTCATGCCGGCCCTCTCATGGTCCACCGCATGACGGTGGCTCCCCACGTGAGCCCCGCGCCGAACGATGTGAAGAGCACCAGGTCCCCCTCTTGGATCCGTCCGGCGCGCCAGGCGCGGTCCAAGGCGATCGGGATCGATGCCGCGCTGGTGTTCCCGACCTCGGCCACGTCGATCACGGCCTTCTCCTCGGGGATCTGGAGGCGGGATGCCACGGCGGTCATGATGCGAGCGTTCGCCTGGTGGGGGATCAGCACGTCCACGTCCTCGGGGGTGTGGCCGTTCTTCTCAAGGACCTCCTGGCACGCCGCCGCCATCTCGGTGACGGCCCGCTTGAACACCTCACGGCCGTTGGGCATGAAGATGCGATGACGGCTGGCGGCGAGGGTCTCGGCGGAGGCAGGCTCGCGGGATCCCCCGCCCGGCATGATCAAGATCTCTGCTGCGCTCCCGTCGGCTCCCAGGATCGTCTCTTCGATCCCGGGCTCGTCACAGGCCCGCAGGATGGCCGCGCCGGCGCCGTCCCCGAAGAGCACGCACGTGCTGCGATCCGTGAAGTCCAGGATCTTGCTGAAGGCCTCTGCCCCGAGCAGCAGGATCGTATCGGCCATGCCCGCCACGATCATGGAGGTCCCCGTTGCGAGCGCATACGAGAACCCAGCGCACGCTGCATTCACGTCGAAGGCCGGACACGACAGGCCGAGCTTCTGCTGCACCCATACGGCTGTGGCGGGGAACGGGGTGTCCCCCGTGACGCTGGCGCACACGATCAGGTCGATCTGTTCCGCCGGGATGCCTGCGGTCCGCAGGGCCATCTCGGTCGCCTTGACCGCCAGGTCCGACGTCAGCACACCATCGTCCACGAAATGACGCGCCTCGATCCCGGTCCTTTCGCGGATCCACTCGTCGGTGGTCTCGATGCGCGATTCGAACCACTCGTTGGAGACCAGGCGTGGTGGCAGGAAAGAGCCCACGCCAGCGATCGTCGCGTATCGGGTCACGCCCGAGGATATCGCCCCCGCCGCGTACAGGCGACCGGCTCCTCATCGCTCCGAGAAGAGGGCTCCGACCGCCTCTGGCGAGCCGATCGCCACCGCGCGCGCTTGGGGCACCACCCGCTTGGCGAGCTTCGTCAGCACGTCTCCCGGACCGGCCTCGACGAAAGTGGCTGCGCCGGCGGCGGCCAACGTACGCGCGCACCCCATCCATCGCACCGGCGAAACCACCTGTCGGCCGAGCAGGTCGCGCAGCTCTGCGGGATCCGCTACCAGCAACCCCACGACGTTCTCGGCGATCGGGAACGTCGGGCCGCGGAACCCGATCTTGGACAACCCCTCCACGATCGGCGCGACGGCCGGCTCCATCAGCGGTGAGTGGAACGCGCCGGCGACCTTCAGTCGAACAGCGCGGATCTTCCGCTCGGCTGCCAGAGACGAGGCCCGTTCGACCGCGGCAATCGATCCAGATATCACTACCTGAGCCGGCGAGTTCTCGTTGGCCACGACCAAGACGTCGTCCTCGCGCGCGTCATCGCACAAGGCGATCGCTTGCTCCACGCCCACACCGAGCAGCGCCGCCATCGTCCCGGGGCGCTCCTGCCCGGCGCGCTGCATCGCGCGACCGCGGACCACCACCACCCTGAGCGCGTCGGCCAGTTCCAGGACGTCCGCCGCCACCAGCGCGGCGAACTCGCCTAGCGAATGCCCCGCGGCGCCCATGAACGTGGCGCCCTCGGCCCTCAGGACGCGGAACGCGGCCACCCCGCAGGCGAGCAGCGCCGGCTGGACGAACTCCGTCGTCGCCAGGAGCTCCTCGTCGTGACAACCCGCCACGACGTCTCGTCCCATCGCGTCAGAGGCCTCATCCAGCACCGCTCGCCCGACTGGATGCAGCATCCAAGGATCGGCCATGCCTGCGAACTGTGAACCCTGCCCCGGGAAGACGACCGCGTATGCCTTTGAGGTGTTGTCCATCCACACAGGTTGCCACGACGGGGGCGGTCCTGTTGAATGACGGGGAGCCCATGGCCGATGGTCTCCAACGATCCTCTTCCTCCACGTCCCGGCATCAAGGGACGGAGGGGGTGCTCGGGTTCCTTGGTCGCGACATGGCGGTTGACCTCGGAACGGCGAACACGCTCGTGTACGTGCGAGGTCGTGGCGTCGTTCTGAACGAACCGTCCGTGGTGGCGATCAACACCCTTAGCGGAGCCATACTCGCCGTCGGCTCCGAGGCCAAGCGCATGATCGGCCGCACGCCCAGCCATATCCAGGCGGTCCGCCCTCTCAAGGACGGCGTCATCGCCGACTTCGACGTCACGGAGAAGATGCTGCGGTACTTCATACAGCGGGTGCACAAGCGTCGCCTGCTCGCTAAGCCCCGGGTGGTCGTATGCGTCCCCTCGGGCATCACCGGGGTGGAGCAGCGCGCGGTCGAGGAAGCCACCATCGCGGCGGGCTCGCGGCGCGCCTACATCATCGAGGAGCCCATGGCGGCCGCGATCGGCGCCGGACTGCCGATCCACGAGCCGACCGGAAACATGATCGTCGACATCGGCGGTGGCACCACCGAGGTCGCGGTGATCTCGCTCGGCGGCATCGTGACGTCGACCAGTATCCGGATCGGCGGCGACGAACTAGACGAAGCGATCATCCAGCACGTCAAGAAGGAGTACTCGCTGCTGCTGGGCGAGCGGACGTCCGAGGCCATCAAGCTCGCGATCGCGTCGGTGTTCCCCATGCCGGAGGAACTCGTCGCTGAGATCAAGGGGCGGGACCTGGTGAGCGGTCTGCCCAAGACCATCACGATCAGTGCCGAGGAGATCCGCCGCGCGATCGAGGAACCGGTGAACGCCATCATCGACGCCATCAAGACCACGCTCGATCGAACACCACCTGAGCTGTCCGCCGACATCATGGATAGCGGCATCGTCCTCACGGGCGGCGGCGCGCTCCTTCGCGGTCTGGACAAGCGGTTGCGACACGAGACCGGCATGCCGGTCCGGATCGCCGACGCGCCGTTGCAGGCCGTCGTGCTCGGTTCGGGCAAGTGCCTGGAGGAGTTCGAGGTCTTGCAGCGTGTCCTGGTGAGCCCGTCGCGGCGGTAACCGCCGTGGTCACCCGGCAACGCCCCCGCAGCACGCGGCTCTTGGTGGTTCTCTTGGTGTCTGTTTCGCTCGCGGTTATCACCCTCGACTACCGTCAGGGACAGGACGGCCCGCTCGCCGGGCTCGGGCGCACGGCGCTCGCCGCTATGGCGCCGCTGCAGAAGGCGGTCACAACCGTCACGCGCCCGATCGGTGAATTCTTCAGCGGCCTCGTGCATCTACCTTCGCTCGAGAACGAGAACCGACTGCTCCAGGACGAGAACGCCGCGCTCAGGGGCGTCATCGCGCGACAGCCCGACCTGGCGAATCAGGCCCAGGCACTGGCGGACCTGCTCGGCCTGAAGGAGAGCCTTACCCCAACCTCCGTCCCGGCGATCGTGATCGCGAACGGCCTGTCGAACTTCCGCTACACGATCACGATCGATCAGGGTTCGGCGGCCGGTATCGAGATCGATCAACCGGTGGTCACCGGCTCGCCCGAGGCGCCGATCCTGGTCGGCAGGGTAGTCGCCGTCAGCTTGGTCTCGGCGGAGGTGCAGCTGATCATCGATCGGAACTCGGCGGTGGCGGGCCGCTTGAGCGTCTCGCACGAGAGCGGCCTGGTCGAGGGTCAGGGTAGAGGCGATCTTCGGATGAGCTTGGTGGTCCCGGGCACGACCATCGAGGGCAACGAGACCGTCGTGACCCAGGGATACGAGGTGAACGGTCAGCGCGGCCTCTACCCGCCGGGACTGGTGATCGGGCAGGTTTCACAGGTGATCCCGGGAGCGAGCGATCTGCAGGAGTTCGTGACCGTGCGTCCGGCCGTCGACTTCGCGTCGCTCGAGTTCGTGCTGGTCCTTCAGACCAAACGGACCGGCGGTTAGCGCGTGCTCAGGCGGACCTTGGCCCTCACCGGCGTGATCGTTACATGCTTGTTGCTGCAATCGACCGTGTTCTCGCAGATCAAGTTCCTGGGGGTCCGGCCGGAACTCCTTTACATCGTCACGATCTGCCTGGCCATCCTGGAGGGTCCCGGCGAGGGAGCGGTGGTCGGGTTCGCGGGTGGCATGGCGCAAGACTTCCTGCTCGACCAACCGAAAGGGATCACGGCGCTCACGCTCACGTTGCTCGGCTACACGGTTGGGTTGGCGCGCCAGTACATCGTGTCGCCTTCGCCGATCCTGCCGACCGCGCTCGTGGGCGTTGGTACCTTCGCAGGCGTGATCTTCTACGAGACCGTTTCGTTCCTGCTCGGGCAGTTGGACGACTCGTTGATGTACCTACTCCGGGTGGCGTTCCTGACGGCCGTGTACAGCGCCGTCTTGACGCCGCTCATCTATCCGATCCTGCGCAGGATCTTCGAGGGATCTCGACCCCGCAGGGTGGTGCGCTTCTAGCCATGGACAAGTCGACCTCGCGCCTGAAGATCCTGGCGATCCTGGTTGCCTTCATGTTCGCGGCTCTCAGCACGCGCCTGTGGTTCCTGCAGGTCTTGTCGTCCGCCAGCGCCGACGACGCCATCGAGCAGCAGAGCACCCGGATCGTGAAGGTCGACGCGGTGCGCGGTGACATCTTCGACTTCCAAGGTCGCAAGATCGTGGACAACCGCATCTCGCTGGAGGTCCGGGTCAACGAGCAGGAACTGGGCGAAGACGCCGAAAGCGAGCTGCTCCGTTTGTCCAACGTCCTGGACATCCCCGTCAGCGACATCCGCCTCGCCTTGGACGACAAGGCCTACTTCGACTATCAGCCCAAGCCGGTCGCGATCGAGGTGAGCAAGGAGGTGGCGTTCTACCTGAAGGAGCACAGCCTTGACTTCCCGGGGGTAGAGGTGGTCGAGGCGTCCGTCCGGAACTACCCCGAGGGCTCGATGGCGGCGCACATCCTTGGCTACGTCGGGCAGATCAACGCCGAGGAGATCGCGGATGTTTCGTTCAAGGGTTACGGACCGAACGACCTGGTGGGGCGGTCCGGGCTGGAGCAGGAATACGAGCGCTACTTGCACGGGAAGAAGGGCCTGCAGAAGTTCCTGGTCAACTCGAACCAACAGGTGATCCGCGCGCTGGGCGTGCAGGAGCCGGTGCCGGGGAACAACCTGGTGCTGTCGATCGACGTCGACACCCAGCGGATCGCGGAGCGCGCGCTGGTACAAGGCATCGAGCGGACCCGGACGATCTTCGATGACTCGCAGGATCCGCCCGGCTACCTGAAGGCCAACTCCGGGACGGTGCTAGTGATGGATCCATCGACCGGCGCCGTCAAGGCTCTAGCCTCATGGCCAACCTACGATCCCGCTTGGTTCGTCGGAGGGCTGACCAGGGGCAGGGTTTCGTACCTGTTCGACAGCCCCGAGGCGCCGACCCTGAACCGGGCGACCCAGCTCACGTACGCCCCGGGTTCGACGTTCAAACCGTTCGTCGCGCTGTCGGCGGTGCAGAGCGGTCTCGCCAGCCTGGGCGGCTACTACCCCTGCCCGCCCGAGTACGAGTACCCGGGCGACACATCTGGCACGATCTTCCACAACTGGACCTCAGCGAACTTGGGCTCGATCTCGCTCGCTCGGGCATTGGAGGTGTCGTGCGACACCGTGTTCTATCAGTTCGGCGGCGACTTCTACGGTCGTTACACGTCCAACCAGCTCGGTGTCGACCCCACACCCCTGCAGAAGGACCTCCGGCAGTTCGGGTTCGGCAGTGTGACGGGGATCGATCTACCGACGGAGGCGGACGGCCTGATCCCAACCCCCGATTGGAAAGAGGGCTTCTCAGCGGACAACCCGGAGCTGTTCAACCCCGGTGAGGAGGTCTGGCTCCCGGGAGACAACATCCTGATGTCGATCGGACAGGGGTACGTGACCGTCACTCCGATGCAGCTCGCCACGGCATACGCGGCTATCTCGAACGGCGGGAAGGTCTGCACCCCGCATCTCGTGGATCGGATCGAGGATCCAGAGGGCGGTCTGGTGAAGCGCGTCACCGGCCATTGCGGGCGCCGTACGCTCCCGTTCAGCCAGGCGCAGCTCGACTACATCAACACTGCGCTCGCAAGCGTCACGGTATCCGGCACAGCCGATCAGGCCTTCGCGGGCTTCCCGCTCTCCGAGATCCCGGTCGCCGGCAAGACCGGCACCGCGCAGCGGCCGCCGTTCCAGGACACGGCGTGGTTCGCCGCCATGGTTCCCGCCGGTGATCCGCAGTACGTGGTGATCGCCATGGTGGAACAGGGCGGGCACGGGTCGACGTCGGCGGCACCAATCGTTCGGCAGATCATCGAAGGGCTGTTCGGACTCGAGGAGACCGGGGCGGTCGACGGAGGGTCCACCGACTGATGGACCTGGTCGCCGGCAGGACCTTCGCGAACGAGCGACGACCGATCCGCCACCTGGACCCGGCCCTGCTCCTGGTCACGGGGCTCCTGTCGATCATCGGATTGTTGTCGATCTACTCGTCCACGCACCGTTCGTTGGAGGTCTTGGACGAGGACCCGATGGTCTTCGTGAAGAAGCAGGTCGCCGCATTGGTCCTGGGCATCCTGCTCCTGCTCATCATCGCCACGTTCGACTACCGGTTCTTCAAGGTCTATGCCGGGTTCATGTACGCCGGGACGGTCACGATGCTCGTGCTGGTGCGCCTGCCGGGCATCGGCTCCTCGGCGAACGGCGCGCAGCGATGGTTCCAGTTCGCGGGGTTCCAGTTCACGCCGTCCGAGATCGCGAAGATCTCCCTCGCTCTCATGTTGGCGGCCATGCTGTCGGAGCTTCGGACCCCCGAGCCGGTGTTGCCCGACGTGTTGCGCGCCTGCATCGTTGCGATCGTGCCGATGTTCCTCGTCTTCATCCAGCCCGACATAGGCACCACGATCGTGCTGGTGGCGATCGTGGTGGGGATCTTGGTGGTCGCGGGAACGCGTCCACGACATCTACTTGCGCTGGCGCTCGCGTCGATAGTGCTGGTCGCGCTTGCGTTCCAGCTGAACGTCATCCGCGACTACCAGCTGGCGCGACTGACAGGGTTCCTGGACCCGCAGGGCTCCGCCGACACCACGCAGTACAACCGGGAGCAGGCGGAGATCGCGGTCGGGGCGGGCGGATTGTTCGGGCGCGGCTACCTGGCCGGCACGCAGACCAACCTGGACTTCGTGCCCGAGCAGCACACGGACTTCATCTTCACTGTGGTGGGGGAGGAGTTCGGGTTCTTCGGTGCGATCTTCGTCCTGGCCCTGTTCGCAATCTTGATCTGGCGCGCGATCCGGATCAGCTACTTATCCAAGGACCCGTTCGGCACGTACGTTGCGGCCGGTATCGCCTCGATGTTCGCGATCCAGATGTTCGTGAACGTTGGGATGGTGCTGGGGATCATGCCCATCACCGGTATCCCGCTGCCTTTCGTTAGCTACGGGGGAACGGCCATGCTCGCGAACTTCATCGCGGCCGGGCTGTTGTTGAACGTGCACATGCGTCGCTTCAAGTGAGCGACTCGTCCGGACGATCCCCGCTGACGAACCATGTGAACGTGGACCCCCCGGGCCCTGTCGCCTCCAGTACCACGTCGCCGCCCATCGCTCGCGCCGACATGCGCGCGATCGCCAGGCCCAATCCCATGCCCTGATGAGTCCGCGCGTTCAGCGACTCACCCTGCTCGAGTGGCGCGAAGATCCGCGGGAGCGAGCCGGCGTCGATCCCCGGCCCGAGGTCGATGACGCGAACGACGGGCGCTCCGTCCTCGGTGGTCACGTGGATCTGTACTTCGTCCTCTCCGGAGAAAGCCAGTGCGTTCTCCACCAATTCCTCCAAGATCCGGCAGGCCGCCAGGCGGTTCAAGCTGGCCATGGCCGGCGCGCCGGCGGCCTCGACGTTCAGCCGGACGCTAGTGCTGGCCACCTCCCTGGCCACCTCGTTCACGTCCGCCCATTCCGTGAGCCCTGCCTCGACGGCCGCCTCGAACCGCTGCACCAATCGGGCCAGGCCGTTGGCGCGAACGACGAGTCGCTCCAGGAGCTCGGGACGATCTTCCTCGGGAGCGGTTCCTTCGGAAAGGGTTTGCGCCATCCCCAGGATCACGGTCACAGGGGTCCTGAGCTCGTGGCCCAGACGCGAGACCAGCTCGTGGCGACGGGCCGAACGCTCCAGCAGGGCCTCCTGGGCCACCTCCAGCTGCCGCGTGCGGCGGCGCTCGCGCTCGAGCGCCTCGGTGAGCTCCTCGATCACGGTTGGCGTGAGCTGCGGGGAGATGATGCCGCCGCCGCTGGCGGCCTCGCGCACTGCGTGAAGGATCTCGTCGCCGTCGGAGTCTTTAAGCACGTAGCCGGAGGCGCCGGCGACCAGCATGTCTCGGACGGCCCTCTGGTCTTCCAGCCCGGTCAGGGCCACGATCCCGATGTTCGGAGCCATAGCCTTCAGGCGTCGGGTCGTCTCGATCCCGTCCATGGTGGGCATCCTGACGTCCATCAGGACCACGTCAGGCTCGGCGGAGGCGATGAGCAGCAGCGCGTCGGCCCCGTTGCCCGCCTGCCCGACCACCATGAGCTCGTCCGTGTCCAGCAACGAGACAAGCGAGTCGCGGAACCCCGCATTATCGTCCACGACCAGTACGCGAACACGCTGACGCGCGGACGAGGCCGCCCTTTCCACCAACATGTATCAAGTGTCGGGGTCTGGGACATGCGGCCCCATCCGGCGGACGTAGGGTTTCCTGGCCCCCGGATGGGGGACAACGTACGTGATCTGCCCTCGGCCAGATCCCAGGCATCCCGGCCACAGGCGGCCTCGCTGCTATGCTGCGCGATAGACCTGCTCGCCGGGCGCGGCCATAAACACCGCGCCCCAGCGAGATCCACATCGTCGAGGAGCGCGCGAACCGCCCCCGCCGGGCCCCGGAATCGCCGGAGAGCCCCGAGGCGGAACGCGAGCGCCGGAGAAGGACGTTACGGGTGCGCGATGACGCGCGCGGCCCAGTGTGCAGCGGCGAAGGCCGCGCGCGCTTAGGTTCGCAGAACCTGCACCGCAGCGGCTCCGCCTATCGGGGCTGCGCCCACCGTCCGACCCCACGTTCGCGTTCGCGGAGCCTCCTCGCGTCGAGCGAAGGGAGCTCACCGCATGAACCATGAACCACCGGTTACGACGGATGCCGCCGTGACCCGAACCACCGCCCGTCCGTCAACGACGGGCGACTCCGGGTCGGACCCCGGATCCGGCTCTTCCACTCCGGCCTCGGCTACCGGGGCCACGGGAACCGGCGCCCCGAAGCGCCGCCGCAGCCGCGGAGGACGTGGCCGCGGCGGCCGCGGCGGCGGCGGCGCAGCGTCCTCGTCGACGAAGGCCGCTTCGACGACCGATACCGACGCTGCACCCTCCGAAACGCCTTCCCAGAAGTCCTCCGGTCGGCGGCCCGCGGGCGAGACGTCCGGGGACCAAGGATCCTCAGCAGCGAAGTCCACCGCCGCCAGAACCAGGTCCAGGTCGTCGACCCCTAAGTCCACGGCGCCCACCAAGAAGTCCACCGCAACGGCGAAGAGCGCCGCCGCCAAGGCTCCAGCTCGGTCGCGACCCAGGGCCGAGGAGCAAGAGGGACCGCTCGCCACCACGGCGACCGACGGCGAAGCCGTCACCGCCGCGCCCGCCAAGCGCCGACGCAGCCGAGGAGGCCGCGGACGCTCGCGAGCCGGGTCGGGATCCAAGCCCACGGGCACCAAGGCGGCGAGCGACCCTGGTTCTCAGGCCGCCGCCGACGAAGCTCCGCGAGACTCGACCCCCGACACCCAGCGTGAAGACGCCCTGCCCGATGTCGGACAGGCCGAGACCGGTAGCACCGGTACGCGTCCGCGCAGTCGTCGTGGCCGCCGGGGATCCGGCGCCACGAAGAAGGCCGCGGCCGACACCGACACCGCAACCGCAACCGTCGAGGCGCCCGCTGAGAAGTCTCGCGGTCGGTCCCGCACGGCTGAGGAGCGGGTCGCCGCAGGCGGGCCCACCCGCGGCCTGCGGTCCAGCCGTTCCCGGACCGGGCGCGTAGGCGGTCGCCGGCGTCGTGAAGACACCGTCCTCCCGCCGCGCATCACCGACAAGATCATGGTCATCACCGAGCACGGCGATCGCGATCAGATCGCGGTGCTCGAGGAGGATGCCCTGGTCCAGCACTACGTGACCCGAACCGGCGCCACGTCGATGGTGGGCAACGTGTACATGGCCCGTGTGCAGAACGTCCTGCCCGGTATGGAGGCGGCGTTCCTAGACATCGGCCGAGGTCGCAACGGGGTCCTTTACGCCGGCGAGGTGAACTACTCGCCCGAGGACCTGGAGGGTCCGGCGCCTCGCATCGAGCACGTGCTCAAGAACGGTCAGGCGGTCATGGTTCAGGTCACCAAAGACCCCATGGGGGGCAAGGGCGCGCGCCTGACGGCGCAGATCTCCATGCCCGGGCGCTACCTGGTATTCGTGCCTAACGCCAACGTGTCGGGCATCAGCCGTCGCCTCCCCGACGAAGAGCGCAAACGTCTGAAGGCCATCATGAAGAAGGTCCGTCCCGACGGCCACGGCGTGATCGTTCGCACGGCGGCGGAGGGCGCGAGCGAGGAGAACCTCACAGCCGACCTGCAACGTCTGGTGCACGAGTGGGACGACATCCAGAAGCGTTCGAAGAAGGTGAAGGCGCCCGCGGGCCTGTACGAGGAGCCCGAGCTCACGGTTCGCGTGGTGCGAGACCTGTTCACCGACGAAGAGTTCAAGGAGCTCGTGACCGACTCGCCGCGAGTCCACGAGAAAGTCATGGCATACGTGCGCGACATCGCGCCCGACCTGGAGCCCAAGGTCCACCTGCACCAGGGGAAGCTGCCGGTCTTCGAGGAGTACCGCGTGGTCGAGCAGATCCACAAGGCGCTCGACAAGAAGGTCTGGCTGCCCTCGGGTGGCTACCTGTTCATCGAACGCACGGAGGCCATGACGATCGTCGACGTCAACACCGGCAAGAGCGTCGGCAAGACCAACCTGGAGGCGACCGTCGCCAACACCAACCTCGAGGCCGCCAAGGAAACCGCGCGCCAGCTGCGCCTGCGCGACATCGGCGGCATCATCGTGATCGACTTCATCGATATGCTGCTCGAGAAGAACAAGAAGCAGGTCGAGGACACCATGAAGGAGGCCCTGGCCATAGACAAGACCAGGTCCCAGGTCTTCGAGATCGGACCGCTCGGGCTGATGCAGGTAACACGTAAGCGAGTGTCGGGCGGTCTTGTTGAGTCCTTCTCGGAGACTTGCCCCACGTGCGAAGGCCGGGGCATCCTCGTCAACTACGACGCATGAGCTTGGAGGCAGGACCATGTATGCGGTGATCAAGACGGGTGGCAAGCAGCAGAAGGTTAAGACAGGCGACGTCATCGAGGTCGAGAAGATCGTCCACGACGGTGAGACCGTGACCTTCCATCCCATCCTTGTGGTGGATGACGACGGCAAGACCCATGTGGGCGCCGAGGCCGCCAAGGCGGTCGTGACCGCGAAGCCCCTCGGCGAGAAGAAGGGCGAGAAGATCAAGATCTTCAAGTACCGACCCAAGAGCGGGTACGCCAGGCGCAGCGGACACCGTCAACTGCTGACCATGCTGGAGATCTCAGATGTGAAGCTGGGCGCTGCACCCAAGCGGACGACGAAGGCGAAGGCCGAAGTGGAGGCCCCCGCCGAGGCTCCCGAAGCGTCCGTCGAGGTCGCGGCGGAAGCCGAGACGCCTGCCGAGTAGCGGCTGGTAGCCTTGAGTACCTATGGCACACAAGAAGGGCGGCGGCTCGTCCCGAAACGGCCGCGACTCCAACTCCCATCGCCTCGGCGTGAAGGTGTACGGCGGGCAGAACGTGCCCGCCGGCTCCATCATCGTCCGTCAGCGCGGAACTCGGATCCACCCGGGCGACGGCGTCGGCAAGGGGAGCGACGACACGCTCTTCGCCCTGCGGCCCGGCGTCGTGGAGTTCCACGATTCGCGCGGCCGCAAGTTCGCTCGAGTTCTGGCGGCTGAGTAGCCCACTACCCGGTGTCGAGCCGGGCGCCGATCTCCGCCACCCACGAGTCGATCACCGTCTTCTGACTCGCGTTCATCGTGGTCAGGTAGCCGATGTTCGTTCGCATGTGCCGCCGCTTTGACGTCCGGCGGAGGGCCCCCAACGTTCCCATCGGCCGCGAGCCGAGTCCGGAGCCGGGAAGCGATGCGGTCCCGGGTTCGGGCGTACGCAGCGGTGGCGGTTGGGAGAAGTAGAACGCCGTGCGCCGAGGGCCCGAATCCGTCCGATCGACCAGCATCAGGATCGGCGACCCGCGGACCCGCTTGGGCTTACGCAGTTCGGCGAGCGGGAAGCTGGTCTGGGCGCTCGAACGGGAGTCGGTGAACACGACGGCCTCGTCACCAAGCATCAGCGTTCCGGGGATCTCTGTGCTGCCCTGTCCGCGGTCCAGGCGAACCATCCATACGGTCACCTCATCCGGCATGCGCACATCTTGCCCCGACGGCTCCCGAACGACCACCTAAGCTGAGGCGCGATGGCGTTCGTGGATGAAACGACGGTGTACGTGCGGGCGGGCCGGGGAGGAGACGGCGCGGCGTCGCTTCACAGTGAGCCCTACAAGCCGCACGGAGGGCCCGATGGCGGGAACGGCGGCCCCGGCGGGTCGGTCGTCTTCGAGGTGTCGCGCGGGACACACGACCTCTCGTGGCTGGCGGACCACCCTCATCAGCGAGCCGATGCCGGCGGATCTGGGCGGAGCGCGAACCGCGGCGGAGCCACCGGCAAGGACCTGGTCGTTCCGGTCCCCGACGGGACGGTGGTCTCAGATGACGACGGGCCCTTGGCGGACCTCGTCGGCGAGGGCGCCCGTGCCGTGGTGGCCCTTGGCGGCCGGGGAGGACGGGGCAACGCGTCACTCGCGAGCACACGCAACCGCGTGCCCCGAGTCGCGGAGCCCGGCGAGGACGGCGAGGAGAGGCGCCTCGCGGTCGAGCTTCGCACGGTGGCCGACGTGGGCCTCGTTGGCCTGCCGAACGCAGGTAAGTCCACCCTGCTCTCCCGCCTATCGGCCGCCAAGCCTAAGATCGCGAACTACCCGTTCACCACCCTCACTCCCAACCTCGGCGTGGCCGGCTCGGACTCCGATCGGTTCGTGGTTGCGGACATCCCCGGTCTGGTGGAGGGGGCGAGCGAGGGTCGCGGACTCGGGCACCGGTTCCTGCGACACATATTGCGCTGCCGCGCGTTGGTGCTCGTCGTTGACCTGGCCGCTGAAGATCCGATCGGCGATCTGTCCACGCTTCGCGATGAGCTGGCCGCCTACGACCCCGATCTTGTCGTTCGGCCCTCGATCGTGGTCGGGACCAAGGCGGACCTGGTGGATGATGCGTCAACCCTCGAGCCCGGCGCCCTGGTCGTATCCGGCGAGACCGGACAGGGTTTGGACGATCTTCTGGGTCGGCTCGCAGTTCTCACCAAGGAGGCCGAGGAGGCGGAGCCGGAGCGGACGCCGTTCGTTGTCCTTCGGCCCGGCCGCCCCCGATTCACGGTCGAGCGTGATGGCAGACGTTGGCGTGTGAAGGGGCAGGCGGTTGAGCGCTGGATCCTTGAGACCGACATGGATGATGAAAGCCAGTTGGTCAAACTCCAGAAGCGCCTGGTGAAGGAGGGCATCGAGCGTCGGCTCATCGAGCTCGGCGCCCGGCGGGGCGAGGAGGTCACGATCCGGGACAAGGTCTTCGAGTTCCTGCCTGGTGACCAGATCCAGGAGGGTGACCATGGACGCTGAACGACTGGTGGCCGAAGAAGAAGCGGGGTGGAGTGAGCTCCACGACGTCTTCGGGTCTGTGTCGCCCGAGCGCTTCGAAGAGCCGACCTTGACCGAGGAGGGTTGGTCTGCCAAGGACGCGATGTTCCACGTGAGCGGGTGGCTTTCCGAGGCCGGACTCCGCCTGGAGCAGATGCGCGCCGGCACGTTCGATCCGGATTCCGATCCTGATCGCGACGCCATCGAGGCGATCAACCGCGTGTGGTTCGAGTCGTCGCGCCGGATGGATGGCACCGACGTGCGTGAGGCGATCGAGTCCGCGCGCGCCCGCATGCTGCACGCGTGGTCCGAGCTAACCGAGAAGACCCCGGATGCGTGGACGTGGTTCGACGAGTCCGGGCCGCGACACTATGCCGAGCACGTGAAGGACCTGCGTGCATGGATCGGGCAGGGTGGGCCGTAGGATAGGCGGCGTGGGAACACGCCTTGGGGTCATGGGCGGCACCTTCGACCCCATCCACTACGGTCACCTGGTCACCGCCGAGGAGGCTCTCGTGCAGTTCGAGCTGGACTCGGTGTTGTTCGTGCCTACCGGCGTGCCGTGGATGAAAGAGCACGAGGTCGTCTCGCCGGCCGAGGATCGCTACCTCATGACCGTGATCGCCACGGCCAGCAACCCGCTGTTCGAGGTATCACGGATGGAGATAGACCGCGATGGCCCGACGTACACGGTGGACACGCTCCGAGGTTTGAAGGAGATCCACGGCGCCCAGACCGACCTCTTCTTCATCACCGGTGCGGATGCGATCGTGGAGCTGCTGGCCTGGAAGGACCACCAGGAGCTGTTCGGTCTGGCGCATTTCATCGCGGCCACGCGGCCGGGATACGACATCGTTGCGTTCGAGGGACAGGAGCCGGATAGCCGTCCGGAGATCACCGTCATGAACATCCCGGCGCTCGCGATCAGCTCCACCGACATCCGCGCGCGCGTAGCCGCCGGACGCCCGATCCGCTACCTGGTCCCCGAGGGCGTGAAGAGCTACGTGGAGAAGGCGGGGATCTACCGGTGAGCTCCGAGGATCCGCAGGCGCCGCGGCCGCGCGCGTCGCGCCTGCGACGTCACAGGCATGTCCGTCGCCGCCGCTCGATCGAGCTCCTGGTCGCCGTCATCGTCGTGATGCTCGGCGTCGGGTACGCATACACGCAGATCAGCGATGAGGATCGAGCAGGTGCCGCCGACGACGGCTCCCCATCCCCGACGCAGAAGGCTCCGTCGTTGCTCGCGATCGGGGTCACGGGGGCGCCCAAGCCACTCCTGGCCGTCATAGGAACGGCCGGGAGCCCTCCCGCGGCGATGGGGTTCCCCCAAGGATTGACCCTGGAGGTTCCCGGTGCCGGCGAGTTGTCGACACGACAGGTAGCCGCGTTGCCGGGTCCCGGTCTGCAGGTCGCGCTCTCCAACGTGGTGGGGGCTTGGGCCGAGCACTACGCGCTCATTGACCTGGAACACCTGGCACCGCTGATCGATCGCGCCGGGGGTTTGCGTGTGCAACTGCCAGATCCGGTCACGATCGACGACGCGGTGTTGGGGCCGGGCGCGGTCACCATGACGGGCGCGCAGGTGGCCGCCTTCTTGGGTGCAGAGGGCCAGAACACCTACACGCGCTGGGAGATCGTGCTGACCGCGCTGCTGCGGACGCCGCCGACGTTCGAGGCGGGCGACCTGACCGATACCGACGATCTGGCGGGGGTGCAGGCGACGTTCGACGGAGCTCAAGGGGGCCGACTGGAGACGCTCCCGGTGAAGGTGGCCGCGGCCACGATCCGCGTCCCCGATTACGAGGAGCTGGACGTACTGATGGCGGATCGTTTCGGCGTCAAGCGGACGCCTGTGCCCGTGATCGTTCAGAACGCGGTGGGCGCCGCGGGGATCGGCGAGGAGGTCGGGCGCCTGTTGATCCCTCGCGGGTTCCGCGTGACGCTATCGCAAAACGCTGTGGAGTTCGGGGACAAGCTCACGCAGATCATCGCGCTGGGCGAGGATCACCTGAACGAGGCGCGCCGGGTGCGCGCGGCGTTGGGTGTGGGCCGCATCGCGGTGTCCCAGGTAGCATCGGGCATCGGAGACGTACAGATAGTGGTGGGGAAGGACTTCACGGGTTGACGGGAAGCGAGAGGGCGGCGACCGGACGCGCGCACCGAGGCGTGCCCACGGGCCGCGAGATGGCCATCACGGCCGCCCGAGCCGCAGCCGCCAAGCAGGCCACCGACATCGTCGTCCTGGATGTGCACGAGGTCATCGTGATCACGGACGTCTTCTTGATCTGCTCGACGTCGACGCATCGGCAGGTGAAGACGGTTATCGAGGCTGTAGAGGACGCGCTCCGCGCGTTGGGAGAGAAACCGGTCCGTCGTGAGGGCGAGCCCGAGGGTGGCTGGTGGCTCTTGGACTACATCGATCTGGTGGTGCACGTCTTCGGCCAAGAAGAGCGTGAGTACTACGACCTGGAGCGCCTATGGAAGGACGCTCCGAGGGTTGAGTGGCAAGACGCCGAGACAGTGTCCTCCGGGTAGACTCGGTCACCCTGAGGGCCCATAGCTCAGCTGGTAGAGCGCTTGGCTGGCAGCCAAGAGGTCCGGGGTTCGAATCCCCGTGGGTCCACCGCAACACCGCAGGTCAGAGGCGGTACAGGCACCGAGCACGCGCGACGGTCCGCGAAGAAGGGCACGAAACGGGCAAGAGAGAGCCGCAGAGCTCTCCGACGCCCCCCAGGCAAGCTCAACCCTGAGAACGGCTCCTGAGCCCTCTCAGCGCCCCGGAACGCGCAACCTCGTCGCGTGGAGCCTCAGCCCATTCTCAGGGCGCTCCGCCGATCCATCAGGCCGGATTCAACTCCCCCCGTCGTTCGCCCGATACTGTTTGCGCAGGTCAGTATCCGAATAGGCATATAGGAGTGGGTGCCTTACGCTGGTTGACACGGGGTTTGGCGCCGTGCCTAACTAGGCGGGGCCCCGGGCAACGAGGAGGACAGGAATGCGAACCCATACGTACGAGCGGAACCGTGACGGCGTCATCGAGCCGAGCGGCAGCGTGCGTTGGGAAGGCCCCCGCGTGACGAGTGGCGCCTCGCGGCACTTCGGTTGGGAACTCGCCTCGCGGATCGAAATCGTCCAGAGCGCGGAGGCAACTGGCACGCCATTGGAGCCTGGCCGTGCGGGTCGCGAGGCGATCCACGACTTCGGCGAGGCCCTCGATAGGCTCGCCGAGTAGCGCGACCAACTACCTCGACTTCCAACGGGCCGCGCTTGAGATCGGCGAAGCACGTCTGGAGGCTGAGCGGATTGGTCAGCCGCGACGTGCGCCGCCGGTCCCTCTAGAAGACTGCGAACGCTCGACCATCGAATCCGCCCTCGCAGCTCCCAGGCACACCGCCGGTGGTCTGGACCTCCACGAGACTCTCCCCGCCAAGGCTGCCGCGCTGACCTACGCCTTGGCCCGAAGCCAGGCGTGTATCGACGGGAACAAACGCATCGCGCTGATCCTGCTGACGGTGTTCGCCAGGATGAACGGCCACAAGCTCGTGGCAACCAACGCCGAGGCGGAGGAGATCATCAGGAGGGTGGCCGCAGCCGATCCGTCTAGGCGGGTGCATGACCAGCGCATGCTGACCGCGTGGCTCGACGAACACCTCGAAAGGGAGGGGATCGATGAACCTTGAGTGGATGCTCCTCGCCAACCATGCCGAGGACCAGGGGGGGCTGCTCTACCTGTCGGGAGCCACCTGGGACACAGTGACCGTCGGGGCGCCGACGCCGGCAGAGCTCCCAGACATTGTCGCCCTGTTCCAGGGTTACCTCGTGATTAGGTTGCTCTTCCACCCCACCGAGACTGGTCGGGAGCACACCTTCCAGGTCACCGTTATCGACGAGGACGGCCACGAGCTACAGACGTTTCGGGGGTCATTGCCGGTCGAGCGAAACGACAAGCTACTCCCCGGTTGGGATCAAGGCGTCCACATCATCCTTGGGCTCAACGGCATGCCGCTACCGCACTTCGGCAACTACGAGTTCAGCCTTCAGGTGGACGGTCAACACCTGGGGGATCGTCCGTTCCGGGTCGTGCGAGGTTACTAGGGCTCACCCGCACGCGGGTCGGCGCCGTCACCCGTCCGGCTCCGGCCACTCGTGGAAGTACAAGGCCAGATAGCCGGCGAGCGCGCGATCGCCCTTCGCGACCACGGCCGCATCGGGGTTGCACGCCGCGAGCGGGAGACCCGCCCTCTTTTCGACGGTCGCCATCCCGGGTGGCACCCCAATCGGAATCTTCAACGCGAAAGTGTGCGGTGCGCTTGCCCGTACTCGTCTTTCCATCCGGGACTCCCTCCTCCTTAGCCCAGCCTGTTCACAACCAACCGCAAGAGGCTTAGCGTTGGGCGATTCATTGCGCGAGGGGGCAGAGTGGAACGGACGACGAGAATCGTCGCTGGACTTGTTGTCGTAGCGGTGACGGGTTCGCTCGTTGCCGGATTCCTCCAGTTTCAGGACCTGCGTGGCCAAGTCGTGACACTCCGGAAGGAACTGGATGACGCGCGGGGTGATGAGGCGCTGGAGGCGCGTGTATCCCTGGTCGAGTCGGTGACAGGGGATGTGAGCGAGCGACAGGATCAGCTGGTGACAGGCTTGGAGAGTATCCGGTCGCAGCTCCGGCAGATCGTCGGGACAGAGACAGGTTTCATGCCCTTAGGTTTCTCGTCAATCGTCCATCTCGGACGCCGAGCTTCATCAATCGAACAGCGCCTGAACCTGGTGGAGGGGGATGTTGCCGATCTGGAAAGCTGCATCCGGGACCTCGAGACGGCCATAGAAACGGGGTTCCCGGTCGTTGGCTGCTTCTTCTTCTAGCCTTCACCGCCCCTCTCCGCGCTAGCGAAGGCTCGGTCGCAATCGGGCCTTCATCATCGTCGGGCAAGGGCACCTGGTGGCAGCGGTGGTCGCGGTTGACCTACATATTCGTGGCGGTCCATGCTCACCGCACGCACTCCAGGGAGGGGCCACCATGCGCCGCGCCGCGCCGCTGCTCGCGATCGTGCACGGGATCCCAACAACGCGAACCATCCTCGCGGCGTGACACCTGACACCGCCGTCCTGAACGACGATGCCTTGTTCGCGGTTGTCGATGTCGAGACGACGGGCTTCTCGCCCTTGGTTGGAGACCAGATAGTCGAGATCGCGATCCTCCGCCTGGCAGCGGATGGGACGGTTGTCGACGAGTTCACGACCCTCGTGAACCCGCGGCGCGACGTCGGCCCCACGCACATCCACGGGATCAGCCAGGACGACGTCGCGGCGGCTCCGACCTTCCACGAGATCGTGGGAGACGTGCTGGCTCGGCTCCGTGATGTGGTCCTCGTAGCGCACAACGCGAAGTACGACCGCGACTTCCTGGCCACCGAACTGTCCGCCGAGGGCATCTTCCTGCCGGCCCTTCCCGGCCATCTGCACGCTGCGGCTCTCCTATCGGCTTCACCCGGACCTCGGCAGCCACAAGCTCGCGACGTGTTGCGAGTGTGCGGGGATCGCCGAAGCCCCGTTCCATTCCGCTCTCGAGGATGCGCGAGTCACATCTCGCCTCCTCATGGCTTACGTGGCCGAGGCGGGGAGCGGTGGGATGGGCGTCAACGATCTGCTCGAAGGAGGAAGCCTTACGTTCCCGAGCACGTGGCCGGAGTTCCCGCTCACCGGACGGACCGTGGCGAGGTCGTCGCGCAGCACCGCCCGCCTAGACCCACCGTATGTCGCGCGACTCGTCGCCGCCCTCCCGCCGATCGAATCTGACCTAACCGTCGCCCCGTACCTCGATCTGCTGGATCGGGCGCTCGAAGACCGTCGTGTGACGCTTGAGGAAGCTCATGCCCTTGAGATCACGGCTTCCGCCTGGGGCCTGACCAGGGAACAGGTAGTGGGGTCGCACCTGAGCTACATGGAGGCGCTCGTCGCTGTCGCGTTGGACGACGACGTCATCACGTCGGCCGAGCGGAGCGATCTCGATGATGTTGCCCGCTTGCTAGGCGTCCCGATGGGAACGCTTGACGGGCTCATCGTCGCTCGGACCACTATGGCTACATGAGTGAGGCTCCCGGGAGGGGTTGACCCTGAAATGCGACCTGCGACGATCGGTCTATTGCTCGTCGGGACTCTGGCTGTCGGCTGCAGCCAAGCAGACACTGATCCTTCCAAGACCAGCGACGTCGGTTCAAGCGTGGCCGGCCGCTGCGTCACGGCGCTGTCTGGGAACAGGTTCTGCGACGAAGGGTATAGCGGCTTCGATACGGCCTCGGCCTACGACAATGCTCGGTGGGTGTGCGGATCACTCTCCGTGAAAGCAATTGCCAAGGAATGGAAGACCGCTAAGGACCCTGTTTCGGCTGCGAGAGGGTACGCATCGGATTACGAGGGCACATCCGTTCAGGCCGCCTTCGAAGGCTGTCTCGACGGGTTCGCCGATTCAGGCTAGACGTGCGTTGGGCGCGGAAGAATCCCTGGGGCTTCGCTATGCGTTAGGACTGCTCGACGTCCTCATGCCTCCCGACTTCGACCGTGCTCGCCGGATCGGCGAGGACATCGAGGAGTGGCAGCAGGCAAGGCGATTGTGATCGGTGGTTGCGACCTACCTTCCATACACGGCCCTGGGCACGTCACACACATTCGAGTTGACCGCGTTCTGCAAAGCTCGTCCTGTGGCGTCATAGCTGAACAAGGTGGTGTTGTACCAAGCGTTGAACATTCGAACAATGCACTTCGAAGACCACGTTGAAGTTGGATTCGCTGTCCTTCAGGTCGGTCTTCGCCCGCGCCAACTGCTGTTGGATCGTGCCGAGCTTCTCCTTGGTCGAGGCCACTTCAGCTTGCGACGTTTCGAGCTGGCTCCGAAGTACGCGAATCTCGTCCTTGGCTGTGGCAAGGTCGCCCCGAGCGGACACGTACAAGAGAGTTCCGACAATCATGATTGCGACAGCTATCCCGGCGACGACGAATACTCCAAGGGAGGAAGACTGACTCTGAGGAGGGGCTGTGGGCGGCTGTGCGGGCGGCAAATAGGGGGGAGGTGGATTCTCCATCAGACTGTCCTCCTTGTGCGGATCGGTCAGAGCATATGCCGTCTTGGCCTGCTCAAGCCCTGGAACGGGCCAGCTCGGTTCAGCGAGGGGTTGGACCCTGGGGGTTCTCGTGCCCTTGGCTAGAATCGCGAGTCGCTACGTCTGCTCGGGGAGGTAACGACGCGGGAGAATCGGCGATCGCTTTCCCGGCAGGTTCAAGCTTTCGGAACTTGGTCGCTGCCTGCTTCTTGCCTCGCTCGGTGTACGGGAAGGAGAAACTCGGACGGCCTGGTCGATCTCGATTCCAGATACAGTACGCCGCCGGGCTTGTTGAGTAGCCAAGGATGTAGTGAACCCCAGTGTGGGTCCAGACGAGTCCAGGTGGGGCGCTGACCAGCGGCTCTACGGGCTTGTCGCAGCGAGCGGCGAACGCCCTTGTCGCATCCTGTTCGGATGGCCACTTCTCCAGAACGCCAGTCCGAGTGTTGAGGATTCCGTAGCCCCCATCTGCCAAGGACCCAAGCGCCCAGCCCGGACACTCCTGGCTCACGGTGAATCCTGACGAGGGCGCGGGGTTTGCGCGAATCGAGAGGGGATGCGGAGTGCTTGCGGCCTGGATTGACGAAGATCCGGGTGCGAGAGCAAGTGAGGCTGCGGGAGGCTCCTCTCCAGACCGAAATGCAGCAACCGCCTCCAAGTAAGGCTCGTCGCTCATTAGGTCGGACGTCCAGAGGTAGGTCAGGCGAATCATCTGCTTAGCTCGCCGAGCGTCGTCAGCGCCGAGTTGCTTCCCACCCGTGCACACCGGACAGATCAAGAAGTGCTTCGTCTCGTAGGGGATGACCGGAATGAAGAACAACGTGAACCACTTCCTGGCGATTACGTACCTGAACACCGTGTCGTTATTGCAGTTCGGGCAACTCATTGGCACGACGGCGCCTTGATCCTTCGGCCGTCCGCCGCCCCATCCAAAGATAATCACAGACCCAGCCCGTCGCACTTTCGCGCGCACGCCCGAGCGAACGCGGGGGAACGGAGTCCGGCACATACGCCTTGTATCAAAGGTCTCTACAATCACTGTTCGACCAAGCCTCATCGATCTGAGGCGGTGCCTCGCCTAACGCCAGTTCGATGGCGTCAAGGGACCCACGTGCCTCGTCGCGGACACTCTCCACTAGGGTCTGAAACTCGACCGGGTCCCTGATCGAGCTCGCCTTCACGCGATCACGTGCGTCCTCGAGCGCAATTCTCGCCCGGTCCAAGCCGAAACGGAAGTCCTCGCTAAACTGCCGGCCCGACTCCGTGTCGGGCACCCCTGCGGCCTCGAGGTCTTTGGTCAGCTGATTGCCTGCGAGGACAAAGTCATCAAGGAACTGAACCAACCTTCTTCTCCACGGCGGAACACTGACTATCGAGGCGACGTCCGAAACGTAGGCCGACCCGAGCCTATCGACCTCCATATTGAAGGCCAAGAGACTGCTGCACACGTCAGCTACATAGACGTCGAGATCGACTGCTGTGTCCGAGGGAGCAGTTCGGGAGCACGCGGGGAGGAGAACAAGAACCGAGACGGACACCCAACGTCTCCAGCGAATGCCTTCCTTCCGGCTCACAACACGTTCTGCTTGGAACGTCATCATGTCGCATTGTGCTGCAGTGGGGGCTGAGGGCACAAGCGGGACACGACCGGTGGTGTCGTACCCACACGACGCACCGCGAGACTCGTTAGTCGGCCTCGCCGCCGGTTTCGGTTCTGAACCCGCGCACGTGGGCGGTGTGATGCAACAGGAGGAACGTAGGGGGGTCTCAGGAGACTTGGCGTCCGCGCTGACGCTCCAGTTGTGCCAACATCGGGACCGCCGTGATAGGCGGGCTGGATTCGATCCGTAGCGGTAGAGGTAACGTCGTGGTCCTCGCGGGTACCGTGGCGGCCGAGCCGGTCGAGCGCCGGATGCCGTCGGGCGATGAGGTAACCGAGCTCCGGCTATCCGTTCCGAGGTGGGCAAGCGCCTCCGCTGCTCGTCGGGAGACAGAAGCGGTAGACAGGCAATCGATCACTCGCGACGTCGACGGGACTCATACCGGGACCTCTCGGCGCTGGCGGAGGAGGTAGGGGGGGAGCTTCAGGTCTTCGAGGCTGTCGTCCATCGGAGGACGCCCGTGCGCGAGGATCCGCGCGATGTTCCACTCGCCGAACCAGTCGGCCATGACGAGGTCTGACGTCGCGCCATCCGGGTACTGCGTGAGCTCCTTACGGAAGTC
>CAVPIB010000020.1:0-7386 GCA_963704885.1 uncultured Actinomycetes bacterium
CGGCGTAGGCGGCGCCGTAGCGATCAGTGTTCGCGAACGCGATCTGCCCGAACCTCCTCGACGTCTGCCCCGGCAGCGGTCCCTGGGGGTAGAACTCGGCGTCCCAGGGGAGGCTGTACTCCACGTGTAGCCGTGCGCCCACCGGTTGATGGTGATGGCCTGGATGTCTTCGGCGGCGTCGAAGCCGCCGGGACCGAGCGCACGGTCCAACAGGCTCCTCAGGCTCCGCTCGAGGTCGGCGTAGCGGGGTCTGGGCGAGCGCGCGGCGACCCGCGACGGCCCCCTCGCGTGGGGGCAGGCCGGGCACCGTGGGCGCCCCGTGCACGACCACGATGCCCGGGTCTCGCGCGAGAGATCCAGCGGGTACTCGTAGCGCCCGATGCTGACCGGGTAGTCGAGGTGGAAGTTCGGTCCAGTCCGTCCCCGGCCCCGCGACGTGCCCCCACACGTCCAACTCCTCAACGCCTTCCTGCTGCGGAGTTGAACGCTCGTGTACAGGAGCGGCACGCGATCCATCGCCTGGGCGGCCGTGCGTTGCTCGACGGGGAGGCCCTCGACGACGTACGGCAGCATCGTGTACGAGCAGGCCATGACCCGCGGAGACGATCTGCACCGTGCGGAAGGTCTGCCGTGCAGGTGATGCCGCCGGGCCGATGCCGCCGGCGAGGGTCTCGACCTTCACGATGGACTCTTCGAGATGGACCTGGTAACCGCGACCAGCATCGTCGAACAGGCTGTAGTCGATGTGCGCCAGCACCTTGTTCTTGATCGAGCGACCGGGAACGGCCGGGGTTCATGTTGCAGCACCAGCCAGTGTATCGTCGAGGTCCTCCTGGTAGCGGGCGACCAGTTCGTCGAACCAGGCCCTGGTGTCGATGCGCAGGTCCACTTCGAGGGCTCGCAGTCGTCCATGCCCATGCCGAGAACCGGGGAAGTACGGCCACACGTCGACCGCGCCGATCCCGTCGATTCCGAGTCCCAAGCGTCGGATACCGTGGTTGTAGAGGAACCGCACGGCGTCCTCGTGGACGTTGGCGACCTCGCGGAGGAACCCTGGTAGCTCATCGTGCTGAGCAGTCGTTTCTTCTCGGCGTCGCCGAGTCCGGCATCCAGTAGAAGGTCCTCGAACAGCATCACGAGATCGCGTTTGGCTTGCTCGCGATCGGGAGCTGCTCGACCCATCGGGCGGGTGGCTCCCGGCACGCCGGCGGCTCACGTGGTCGCGACCCCAGAGCTCCTCGTCGAACATGTACAGCCGGTCCGACGGCCAGACCTCGCGGTATACCTGCGGAACTTCTCGACGTCGATACCGAGATCCTCGATCAGCTCCTTGGCCGCGGGGCTGTAGAGCGCCGGGGATTGCATCGACTCCGACCCGCCGTAGCCGACCAGCAACCCCCCTGGCCGGCCTGCAACGTCGGCGACCTCGTTGCCGTCTCGCTGACCGCCGATGTCGCGGTCCAGGTCGAGGATCAGGATCGTGGCGCTCGGATGCTCCGCGCGAAGAAGTAGGCGCTGCGAGGCCGCTGATGCCGGCGCCGACCACGACGAGGTCGTAGGTCTCGCCGGTCGCTTCCGGCGACCCGTCGACGCCCAGAACGTACCCGTCGCGCAGTTGATGGGGGATGACCGAGGCCGTCTCCGACTGGCCGGCGAAGCGGTCTGCGCGGGCGGGTACGAGGCCGAGCCGGTGTCCGCGGGGCCGTCGCGCTCGGTGCGGTCGAGGTCGCGGCGCTCGTGGGCTCGAGGGTTCGCACGCCGTCAGCCACCCGCCGGCGAGCACCGCGCCGGTGCGATGATCAGCACCGTCGAGGAAGTCACGGCGGGTGATCTCACGCTCCATGCCGAGATCCGCGTCGGACTTCCCGCGCCCGGGATCGGGAGTGCCGCTCGTCCGCCCGCTCCGTGCGCCGCCCGGTCCACTCACCGCGATCTCGCCCATGGGGCCCGGCGGCGTCTGCGGTCCTTCACGATCTCGCGGACGACGTGGTGGCCGGCGCTGCGAGTGATCCATGCCGACCAGTCCCCGTACGCGTCGGCATCCTTCGTCGAGAACTCAGAGAGTGTGTCTCGGAACCGGTTGCTGGCCGGGTCTTCATCGTCGCGGATGCCTCCGCCGCCCGACTGCGGAGCGTACGAGCCGGCCATCGGTACCACCTGATACCCGAACCGCTCCAGCCGAAGGTCGTGGACGATCGACGGAGGCATCAAGCTCATCACGTAACTGAGCGTGGTGACGTGGACGTCCGGAAGATCGGGGAAGGGCTCCGACGTGTCGGCGGCTCCGCCGGTCTTGCGACGGGCTTCGAGCACCACCACGCGTGCACCCATCCTGCCGAAATAGGCCGCGGCAACTAGGCCGTTGTGACCCCCACCGACGATCACTGCGTCGTCGGCGTTCCGGGTTGGCATCTTCGGAAGGACTCCTCTGGGCCGGGGAATATCGAAGTATAGGCAACCCTTCGCATCCTGACCAGGGAAGGCGGGCGTGGACGAGTCGACATAAGGCTGTTGGACCTGCTCCAGCGGACGCACGGATGCCGTACGTGAAGCTGGTGGAGGAGCTGGGGCTTCGACACGACGGTGCGCACGAGGATCGAGCGACTCGTGAGGCAGCTTGGCATGCGCTTCGTCGTCGACCTTGACCTGCAGATCTCGGTCTCCTCTTCCCCTACCTCGCGGTCCGGGTGCAAGGCCCGACCCTCGACAGAGCGATCGAGCGCATGTCGCGGCTGCCGGAGATCGTGTTCCTCGGTCGCACGACCGGCGGCTACGACCTCATCGCCGAGGTCGTCTGTCGAGACCGGGACGATCTCGTGAGGGTCCTCGACGAGATCAGGGCTATCCCCGGGGTCAATCACATGGACACGTTCAGCGTCCTCGGCATCGAGAAATTGGCAGCGACACGACCGATCGCATCTAGGGCCGGCGCACCCCGAGCTCCAAGGCAAGGCCGCGCTGGGCGCGAGCGATCACGTTGAACGCCTCTTTCAATCCGCGGCGCGTGACCGATCCGAGCGTTGAGGGATCGACGAAGTCGTCAGGAGGCTGCGCCGCTCGCACCTGTGCGGCCTGGTGTCGCAGGCGCACGTCCCACAGGAACCGGAACGTCTCCGCCAGCCCCCGGGCGGCATCGCGCTCGATCACCCCCGCGGCTGCCGCTCCTTCGAGCCGGTCGAGCGTTCCCTTCGCGGTCACTCCGGCCCGCACCGCCTGCATCCGGGCGAGGTTGCCGACGATCACGATCCCGCCGTGTTTGATGTCCAGTCGCCCGACGTGTTCTCCCCTGCGCTCCACCACCAGGTCGCGGAGGAACCCGGTCGGGGGACGATCGTCGAGCGCCCGGCGAGCCAAGTGACGCAAGAACGCGTCGTTGTGCCGGGCTTCCCCGATCACGCGTTGGAGCTCGGGCTCGGCGTCCAGCGGTCCCGCCACCCGCCGGAAGTCGTACAGGATCGAGGACTGGACGCTTCCCGCGCGCCCCGGCTCGGCGATCCACCCGCGGAGCGCCTCCACCCACTTATCGATGGGACGACGCAGGGCGGGGTTGGATGCCATCACGTCTCCCTCGCAGCGGGGGATCCCCGCCTGATCCAAGCCGTCCACGACGAACGCGGTGAGCTCGGAGAAGTATCGGTCGATGTCCTCGAGGGAGAGGCCCTGCGGATCGTAGGCGAGCGAGTGATCTTGATCCGTTCGCAACGCCTGCTCGTGCCGGGCGGCGCTCCCGAGCGCCAGCCACGCCCACGGCACCGGCGGCTCGCCGAACCGTTCGATACCGAGGGTCAGCAGCTGCTTGGTCAGGGCGTCGACGACCAGGGCGACCACCCGACCCACGCCCACCGGCTCGGAGCTCGCGGCCACCAGCGCGCAGACCAGGTCCGGCAGCTCCCGACCCGCCGTGATCACGGCTTCACGCGTGTGCGAACGCTCGATGGCGCTTCGTATCGAGAACGGCGTGTGCCGACCGACGTCCATCAGATCCGTGTCCGTGACCACACCGATCACCCGACCGTCCGCCCGCGTAACCGGGAAGTGATGCACGCCTTCGGCGAACATCGCCAGCAACGCCTCTCCCGCCAGGGCGTCCTCGGCGAGCGTCTTCACGGGGAACGAGGCGATCTCCTCGAGGGGCGTGTCCGCGCTGCGGTGCGCCGCCAGGACCCGCGTGCGCAGGTCGCGGTCCGTGACGATGCCCCATCCGTCCCGCATCGGCACCAGCAGACTGGAAACGCGTTCGCTGGCCATGCGCTCGGCCGCCTCGGCCACGGACATCGAAGGTTCAGCAGAGATCACGCCGCGACGCAGGAGCCCGCCGATCGGTCTATAGGGGGCGCCCAGAGGCTCGGTGGCGACGTCGTAGCCGGCGGCCAGACGCTCGCGCATGGTCCCGATGACGAACGTCTGCCCCGTGGCGGTACCGAGCACACGGTCGGCCACCTCGCCGTCGATCAGGTAGCAGAGCGTGTCCTCGTGGGCCCTGACGGTCGCCGTCGGGCTCTCGCCGTTCAGCAGGGAGAACTGGCCGAAGACCTCGCCCTCTTCCAGCAGGTCGTACAGGTGGCCTTCGGACAGCAGCTCCACCGCCCCCTTGCGCACCACGTAGAGGAACCGCGCGGGCTCGCCCTGTTCCTGCAGGATCACGGTGCCGGCAGGGAAGTGCTCGATCTGGGCGGCTTTCACGACGGAAGCCAGATCGTCGGGCGCCAGCGCATCGAACGGCGGGTGCCGCGAGAGGAACATCGTCACGTCCACGTTCGCGAGTATGCCCTCAGGCGAGCGGAAGCGCGACGCAGCTAGTCGTCGGAGGTGAGGTCGGCCTGCGTGAGCTGCGCGGTGTAGGGGCCACGGCCGGACGCGCAGGCAGCGCCACATCGGGCCGCAAGCCGGATCGCATCGGGAACCTCCATCCCCGCGGCCAAGCCATACGCCAGGCCGGTGGCGAACGAGTCACCCGCACCGTAAGCGTCCGACGGAGGCAAGGGGTCCTCCCCGTCTGGGTCGGCGATCGGGCTCTTCCATCGGTGATGCTCACCGCCCGCCTCCCACGAGCCTCCGGCGAGGCCTTCCGTGTGAACGATCAGCTCGGGTCGGTGTGCGAGCGAGTCTGCGTCGAACACCTCATCCCTGTCCCGACCGCTCCCGACGAGCACGTCGGCGGAAACACCCGAGGCCTCGAGCGACGGGAGTCCGCGGCTGGTCACGACCAGCAATCGAGCCCGGCGCGCCGCCTCGAACGCCGCTGCATCTCCCGCGGTCACGTAGGCGACGTCTGCGCCCTCCAGGAGCTCCCAAGGGAGCGGATCCGCGCCGTGGGGTTCGAGCCGCTGGCCGAGCGTGACGATCGTGCGCTCCCTGCCGGCGTCGATCAAAGCCATGGCTCGGCGCGTGGGAGCGTCGCGCGTAGCGGCGTGGACGGAGGGTCCGAGTGCCGAGAGCTCGCGCTTGGACCGCTCACCGATCTCGTCGTCGCCGAACGCCGTGAACAGGTCGCATGCGCCGGCCAGCTTGGCCAGCTGGACGGCGGCGACGGCCCCGCCGCCAGCCGGTTCATCCCAGTTCTCGGTCGCGTTCACGATCTCGCCCGCGCGAGGAACGCGGTCGACCACCCCGAACGAAACCCACTCCACATGACCCACCACCGCCACACGCATGCGGCACAGTGTGCCAGGTCGAGCGACGGTTCAGGGGAGCTGCGTGCGTATCCTCATGGACATGTCGACGGAGGTGCGGCTCACCGCCTTCAGCCACGGCGCTGGCTGCGCGTGCAAGCTCGGGCCGGGCGATCTGGGCACCGTGATGGGGATGCTCGGATCGGCGACCATGCCCGAAGAGGTCCTGGTCTCCGCGGACACCGGCGACGACGCGGCGGCCTGGCGCCTCCCCGACGGGCGAGCGCTGATCGCCACCGTCGACGTGTTCACTCCGATCGTCGACGATCCCTACGACTGGGGCAGGATCGCGGCCGCGAACGCGTTCAGCGACGTCTACGCGATGGGCGCGACGCCGGCCATGGCCCTCAACGTCGCCGGGTGGCCCGTGGACGACCTTCCGCTCGAGCTGCTCGCCCGGGTCCTGCAGGGTGGTCAGGACGTCGCGGGCGATGCGGGCGCGGTCGTGGTGGGCGGACACACGATCACCGCGACCGAGCCGATCTACGGGATGGTCGCGTTGGGGTTCGCCGATGCCGATCGGCTGATGCGCAACTCGACCGCGGCGCCCGGCGAGCGTCTGTTCCTGACGAAGCCGATCGGAACGGGGCTGATCGCCACGGCCATCAAGCGGGGGAGCGCGACGTCGGAGCAGGCGGAGGCCGCGGTGCGGACCATGACCACGTTGAACGCCGCCGCGGCCGGAGCGATGGTCGAGGCCGGCGCCGCCGCGGCCACCGACGTCACGGGGTTCGGCCTGCTTGGTCACCTGCGGAAGCTCCTCGAGGCGAGCGGCGTGGCCGCCAGGGTGGAGGCTGCGCTCGTCCCCTTGCTTCCGGGAGTGCTCGATCTGGCCCGACAGGGCGTGGTGTCGGGCGGCACACGTCGTAACCACTCGTGGCTCGGCCCGACCACCGACTGGGGTGCGCTTACCCAACCCGAGCAGCTGGTCCTGGCCGACGCGCAGACCTCGGGCGGCATGCTGATCGCCACCCGACACGCGGACGCGTTGCGAACGGCCCTGGAAGCGCGCGGCGCCGGGTTCGCGGAGATCGGTCAGGTCGTGGCGGGGGAGCCTGGTCGGATCACCGTGGAAGGCCGTCTGGCCGACGCCTAGAGCCAACGGGTCGTCGGCGCGCCAAGGGCTCCCCTCCGCGCCATGTTGCCGTGGGGCCCGTCCGGCGCGGGACCCTCGACCCCCGACGCCCGCCCTCGCGTCCCTCACGATGGCCTCATGGGAGGCCGAGACATGCAGCATCACATCGTCTATTGGAAGATGGCGCGACGTGAGGTCGATGTGGACGACGCCCAGCTCGCGGAGCTCCGCGAGCAGGAGCGGCGTGGCGAGCTCTACGTCGAGTTCCTGGACGGCCGACGCCTGCCGCTCGCCTGGGACGACGACACCGGCCGTTGGGTCGCAGCCCCGCAACGCGAAGTCGCCGCCGCCTGAGGCCTCTCGCAACACGAGCGCGCCTCTTCAGCGGTGCTCAGGCGTGGGTAGCCTCCGCCGCCCACCGGCTGATCGACGCGGAGCGCGACAGGCTGCAGGACTCGCTCGGCGATGTGCGTCGGCCTCGGTTCGCATCGCCTCTTGCGCGAGCTTTCGAAGCACGATTGACCGATCAGTGACCGCGTTGCAGTCTGGTGACGACAAAGGTGATGCGATCATCGGCGCGTGAACAGCGAAGGGTCCATGCCGTACGGCGAGAACGCTCTGGATGCGAGCCGTGTCTAC